>NZ_JBQBFC010000001.1:2115000-2360000 GCF_051919235.1 Aeromonas sp. 95A | reverse complement strand
ACGGGGATTAGCCCTTAAGCATCTTGGAAGTTAGTGGAACGGTCCTGGAAAGGCCGGCGATACAGGGTGATAGCCCCGTACACGAAAACAACCTTGATGTGAAATCGAGTAGGGCGGGACACGTGACATCCTGTCTGAATATGGGGGGACCATCCTCCAAGGCTAAATACTCCTGACTGACCGATAGTGAACCAGTACCGTGAGGGAAAGGCGAAAAGAACCCCTGTGAGGGGAGTGAAATAGAACCTGAAACCGTGTACGTACAAGCAGTGGGAGCCCTTCGGGGTGACTGCGTACCTTTTGTATAATGGGTCAGCGACTTACATTTTGTAGCGAGGTTAACCGTATAGGGGAGCCGTAGGGAAACCGAGTCTTAACTGGGCGTCTAGTTGCAAGGTGTAGACCCGAAACCGGGTGATCTAGCCATGGGCAGGTTGAAGGTTGAGTAACATCAACTGGAGGACCGAACCCACTAACGTTGCAAAGTTAGGGGATGACCTGTGGCTGGGGGTGAAAGGCCAATCAAACTCGGAGATAGCTGGTTCTCCCCGAAAGCTATTTAGGTAGCGCCTCGGACGAATACTACTGGGGGTAGAGCACTGTTTGGGCTAGGGGGTCATCCCGACTTACCAACCCCATGCAAACTCCGAATACCAGTAAGTAATATCCGGGAGACACACGGCGGGTGCTAACGTCCGTCGTGAAGAGGGAAACAACCCAGACCGCCGGCTAAGGTCCCAAAGTTCTGGTTAAGTGGGAAACGATGTGGGAAGGCTCAGACAGCTAGGATGTTGGCTTAGAAGCAGCCATCATTTAAAGAAAGCGTAATAGCTCACTAGTCGAGTCGGCCTGCGCGGAAGATGTAACGGGGCTCAAACCAGGCACCGAAGCCGCGGATTCATACTTATGTATGAGTGGTAGGGGAGCGTTCTGTAAGTCTGCGAAGGTGTATCGAGAGGTATGCTGGAGATATCAGAAGTGCGAATGCTGACGTAAGTAACGATAAAGGGGGTGAAAAGCCTCCTCGCCGGAAGACCAAGGGTTCCTGTCCAACGTTAATCGGGGCAGGGTGAGTCGACCCCTAAGGCGAGGCCGAAAGGCGTAGTCGATGGGAAGCAGGTTAATATTCCTGCACGACTTGTAATTGCGATGGGGGGACGGAGAAGGTTAGGTGGGCCAGGCGACGGTTGTCCTGGTGAAAGTGCGTAGGTGGTGTTTCTAGGCAAATCCGGAGACACAACACTGAGACACGAGACGAACACACTACGGTGTGGAAGCCATTGATGCCCTGCTTCCAGGAAAAGCCTCTAAGCTTCAGATTACAAGTCATCGTACCCCAAACCGACACAGGTGGTCGGGTAGAGAATACCAAGGCGCTTGAGAGAACTCGGGTGAAGGAACTAGGCAAAATAGAACCGTAACTTCGGGAGAAGGTTCGCTCCTGACAGTGAAGTCCCTTGCGGATGGAGCAGTTGGGAGTCGCAGTGACCAGATGGCTGGGACTGTTTATCAAAAACACAGCACTCTGCAAACACGAAAGTGGACGTATAGGGTGTGACACCTGCCCGGTGCCGGAAGGTTAATTGATGGGGTTAGCGCAAGCGAAGCTCTTGATCGAAGCCCCGGTAAACGGCGGCCGTAACTATAACGGTCCTAAGGTAGCGAAATTCCTTGTCGGGTAAGTTCCGACCTGCACGAATGGTGTAACCATGGCCATGCTGTCTCCACCCGAGACTCAGTGAAATCGAATTCGCCGTGAAGATGCGGTGTACCCGCGGCTAGACGGAAAGACCCCGTGAACCTTTACTACAGCTTGGCACTGAACATTGAACCTACATGTGTAGGATAGGTGGGAGGCTTTGAAGGCGTGACGCCAGTTGCGCTGGAGCCGTCCTTGAAATACCACCCTTGTATGTTTGATGTTCTAACGCAGGGCCCTGAATCGGGCTCGCGGACAGTGCCTGGTGGGTAGTTTGACTGGGGCGGTCTCCTCCCAAAGAGTAACGGAGGAGCACGAAGGTTGGCTAATCCTGGTCGGACATCAGGAGGTTAGTGCAATGGCATAAGCCAGCTTAACTGCGAGACGGACAGGTCGAGCAGGTACGAAAGTAGGTCATAGTGATCCGGTGGTTCTGAATGGAAGGGCCATCGCTCAACGGATAAAAGGTACTCCGGGGATAACAGGCTGATACCGCCCAAGAGTTCATATCGACGGCGGTGTTTGGCACCTCGATGTCGGCTCATCACATCCTGGGGCTGAAGTCGGTCCCAAGGGTATGGCTGTTCGCCATTTAAAGTGGTACGCGAGCTGGGTTCAGAACGTCGTGAGACAGTTCGGTCCCTATCTGCCGTGGGCGTTGGATGATTGAAGGGAGTTGCTCCTAGTACGAGAGGACCGGAGTGAACGAACCTCTGGTGTTCGGGTTGTCACGCCAGTGGCACTGCCCGGTAGCTAAGTTCGGAATCGATAACCGCTGAAAGCATCTAAGCGGGAAGCGAGCCCTGAGATGAGTCATCCCTGACCCCTTGAGGGTCCTAAAGGGCCGTTGGAGACCACAACGTTGATAGGCGGGGTGTGTAAGTGCAGCGATGCATTGAGCTAACCCGTACTAATTACCCGTGAGGCTTAACCATACAACACCCAAGAAGTGTTTCTGGCCTTGTAGCGAATGAACGAATTACTTACGTCAGCTTTCCAAGATTGAAGAATTTGCCTGGCGGCCATAGCGCCGTGGAACCACCTGATCCCATGCCGAACTCAGAAGTGAAACGCGGTAGCGCCGATGGTAGTGTGGCATTCGCCATGCGAGAGTAGGACACTGCCAGGCACCAAATTTAAGAACCCCGCTCATCGAGCGGGGTTTTTTATTGACTGAAATTCAGTAATTCGTCTGATAATTGACCCATCTGATCTATTCTCCTCTGTTCTTATTGTTACTCTTCGCTGTTTTCTGGTTCCACAAATAGCCTGATGTTCCGCTTGGTACTCTTTCTTCGCTGAACCGCTGTCGCTTTGTTCGGTGGCTCTGGTGCCGCCATAACCCGTGAATCCTATGATCGCCTATACGTCGTGATCTCTTGCTTGGGATCTCTACTTCCTGAGTTAGCTGCTCCCTCTTTTTAAGCCGCAACCCCATCGTCCCTGCTTTTCTATTATTCCGAAGAGGGGTTATTGGCGGTACCAACATGCTGGAGCCGTGGTCGCTGCGTTGGGTCGTTGTTGTTTGGGGCAATAAGGAAATGGGAAGGGATGCTCGCAGGAACGCAGAGGTTCGAGGTTGATGGGGGATTTTCTGGTAGTTATTGAGCCTGCAGGAGTGAAGATTAAGGAGGGTGATGAAGGAGGCTGATTTGCTGAGTGCTATGGGGAGTGGCAAGTCGTAGGCAAATAAAAAGCCCATGCAACATGGTTGCATGGGCTCGGTATGAATGGCGGAGGAGGTGGGATTTGAACCCACGGATGGTCGCCCATCGCCGGTTTTCAAGACCGGTGCATTCAGCCGCTCTGCCACCCCTCCGCAGCAGTGCGGCGAATATTACCATGCTGATCCGGCTTGTAAATCCCCGTCCGGTTCGATTGCTGGTTAATTGCGCTAAATGACATGAAAAAGTGGCAATCAGAGCGTATCAAGCGCTTTTTTGGCCAGATAACTTGACTTGAAAACAGACTCAACCACTATAGTGGCCTCTATCATATCCTCTGCAAGATAACGTTATGACTATTAAAAATGCCCTGTTTTGCGCGCTGGCTGGTGTGACCCTGCTGGCGACGCCGGTACATGCAAGCGAGCTGACCAAAAGCGATGTCGAACAAATCGTTCGCGACTATCTGGTCAAGAACCCCGAGATCCTGGTCGAGATGTCCAATGCCCTGCGTGCCAAGCAGGAGAGCCAGCAGGCCGAGAGTGACAAGGCGCTGATCAAGGCTCACTCCAAGCAGCTTTATGCCAATCAGGATCCCGAGATGGGGAATCCGAAGGCGTCGCTGACCATTGTGGAGTTTTTCGATTACAACTGCGGTTACTGCAAGCGGGCCCATCCGCTGGTCAAGCAGCTGATGGCGGAAGACAAAGACATCCGTTACATCTACAAGCAGTTCCCCATTCTGAGCGAGTCCTCCTACTTCGCAGCCCGTGCTGCGCTGGCGGTCCAGCTGGGTCAGCCTGACAAGTACCAGGCGTTCCACGAGAAGCTCTATACCCATCAGGGCCCGCTCGCTGATGAAGCACAGGTCAAGCAGTTGGCTGTGGCGGCCGGCGTTGACTGGAGCAAGGTGGAGGCCAAGATTAAGGATGGTAGTATTGACCAGAACCTCGGTACCAACCGTGCGCTGGCTGAAGCGCTCGGTATCTCCGGTACCCCGGCCTTCATCATCGGTGATCAGATCCTGCGCGGTGCCCCCCGTGATCTGGCCAGCCTGAAGGGGTTTATCAAGGACGTGCGTGCCGGCAAGAGCATTCAATAAGCAGTTGTCATGGTCGAGGGCCCAGCGCCCCGGCCAGATACAGAAAGAGGGTCGGTATCACTACCGGCCCTCTTTTTTATTATGTCCTTTGGCACAAGTGGTCGTCGCGAAAGGACCATAACAACGTGCTCAGGACCCGGCCTGTTGGCCTCAGTAACAAGTATTAGCAGAGTCGTTCGGAGTCTATTGATAAATATTTCGCCTCGCAGAGGCGTGTCGTGAGCATTGCTTAATTCCGGTCAAGATTTTTTCTGCTGCTTGCCTTAGAATCGCCGCCCGTTGCAGGAGAAACCCCTATGTTAGTTGATATTTTACGGCTGGTTTTTATAGCCGGAGGCCTCGTATTCATCTTTATGCTGGTGCAAGCCTGCTGGCGGAAGAAGCAGAGTGGAGCCTTTGAGGCGACCCCCTTCTGGCCGGTGGCGTTGATCGGTGGGGTTGCCAACTTTCTCGATACTCTGGGGGTGGGCAGCTTTGCGGTAAAGACCGCCTGTTACAAGCAGTTCAAGCTGATCGATGATCGGGTGCTGCCGGGTACCCTAAATGGGCAGTGCGTGCTGCCGACCGTGACTCAGTCGCTGATCTTCGTCGGCGCAGTAGCGGTGGAGCCGTTGACGCTGATCAGCATGATGATGGCTGCCGCAGCGGGCGCAGCCTGGGGGGCTCGCCATGTGGCCTCGTTTGATCGGCAGACCATCCGGTTGGTGATGGCTATCTCCTTACTGGTCGTTGCAGGACTTATCTTTGCCGGTCTGCTGGGGCTTTTCCCTGTAGGCGGCGATGCGATGGGGCTCAGCGGCTACAAGCTGGCGATCGCCCTGCTTGGCAATTTCATCTTCGGAGTGCTGATGAATGTCGGTATCGGCCTGTTTGCTCCCTGCATGACGCTGGTTTATCTGCTGGGGATGAATCCGCTGGCAGCGTTTCCCATCATGATGGGCTCCACCGCCGTGCTTAGCGTTTTCTCCGCAGGCACCTTTATCCGCAAAGGGGCATTCGATGCCAAGGCGGTGCTGGCGGTAGCCATCTTTGGCCCCATCGGTGTGGTGCTGGCAGCCATGCTGGTCAAATCCATGGATATGGAGATGCTGAAGTGGCTGGTTGCTTTTATCGTCATCTATACCTCCTGGACCATGTACGCCTCCTGGCGGGCGGCGCGTCGCTCCCCTGTGCAACTGACGGTGGAGAGCGCAGGTTAGCCTGTACCAGTGCCGCTTCGGCCTTGGCCCCCAGAAAGACATAGAGGCCAAGCGCCAGCAGCAAACCCACCGCACACCCCATCACTCCGACCGCTGGCCAGAGCAGCTCGCTCTGGCCGAGCGAGCCTTTGAACAGCAGCAACAGCCCCTCGATGGAGACCGCGATCAGTATGGCGGCGATAAAGCGGGTGATGGTGCGGCGAATGGCGCTGTGGCGGAAGATATCCTTATGCAGCAGTACCTCCTCTTCCAGAATGGTCTTGCCCAGATCGAACACCGCCAGTGCCAGCGTCAGGAAGATGATGGCGCTAAAGGCGCCGAGCTGGTTCTGCTGCTCGCCGCACAATAGCTGGTAGAGCTGCTCCAGCCCGTGCCAGATGAGCGTCGCGACGATGAGAAACAGCGCCATGCTGAGCACCACATAGACCATCTTGAACCAGGGCATGGCGCGGCGGCGCTCCCTGTCTCCCATCAACCAGCCAATCAGCTGATTCAGACAGACGGTGATCTCCCGCCCTTGCCCCTGCACAATAAGGTGCAGCCGGTTATGGGCGGCCGGTGCCGCAGGCTGGATGCACATCGGCCCCTGATAGTGGTCAATGCTGACCACAAAGGGATACCCCTTGAGCGAGGCAAGGGGAGCGCTGAGCAGCCCCTGCAGTAGCGGGGTCAGCTCCTCCTGATACTCCTGATAGCGCCGCAGCACATCGATGGGGCTCATCTCTGCCATATGGACCTCGGTGACGTGGGCTCTTGTGGTGAATGTGCAAATAGTGGGCCTGCTTTATGACAGGGATGGCGGGGTAAGTTGCACCAGAGAATGACAAATCGGTGGATGACGAGGGGGTAATGCACCAGAAATGGGCGTATTGCCGCCCTGTGTGGTGATGGAGTCTCTGTAATAGAAAAGGGCCCATGACGGGCCCTTTGCGACAACCAGCGGCGATTTAGCCAGCCAGCTTGGCGAAGCTGCGTTCGGCGGCGGCCAGAGTGTGTTCAATCTCCTTGTCGCCGTGAGCCAGCGACAGGAAGCCTGCCTCGTAGGCGCTCGGCGCCAGATAGACGCCCTCTTCCAGCATTAGATGGTAGAAGCGCTTGAAGCGTTCCATATCGCAGCGAGTGACCTGCTCGTAGCGGGTGATTTCGTTCTCTTCGGTGAAGAAGAAGCCGAACATGCCGCCCACATAGTTGATGGCGAGCGGGATGCCGTGTTTGGCGGCGGCCGCTTTCAGCCCTTCTGCAACCTGCGCAGTCTTGGCGCTCAGCTGCTCATAGAGGCCCGGCTCCAGCAGCAGATCCAGCATGGTCAGACCGGCTGCCATAGCCACCGGGTTGCCGGAGAGAGTACCCGCCTGATAGACAGGGCCGGTCGGTGCGATGTGCTGCATCACCTTCTTCTTGCCACCGAAGGCGCCCACCGGCATGCCGGCACCGATGATCTTGCCAAGAGTGGTGAGATCCGGGTCGATGTTGTAGTGACCCTGAGCACCGCGCAGAGAGACGCGGAAGCCGGTCATTACTTCGTCCAGGATCAGCAGGGCGCCGAACTCGTCACAGATGGCGCGCAGCCCTTCCAGGAAGCCGGGCACCGGCGGGATGCAGTTCATGTTGCCAGCGACCGGCTCGACGATGATGCAAGCGATCTCGCTGCCGTACTGGGTGAAGGCTTCGCGTACCGACTCCAGATCGTTGAACACGCAGGTGAGAGTGTGTTTGGCGAAATCGGCCGGAACGCCCGGGCTGTTGGGTTGACCCAGGGTCAGGGCGCCGGAACCTGCCTTGACCAGCAGGGAGTCGGCGTGGCCGTGGTAGCAACCCTCGAATTTGACGATCTTGTCGCGGCCGGTGTAGCCACGGGCCAGACGAATGGCGCTCATGGTGGCTTCGGTGCCGGAGTTCACCATCCGCACCTGCTCCATGGAGGGGACGATCTGGCGGACTTTCTCGGCCATCAGCACTTCGATCTCGGTCGGCGCACCGTAGCTTAGCCCTTTCTCAACGGCCTTGATGACGGCGGCCTTGATGGCTGGGTGGTTGTGACCCAGCAGCATGGGGCCCCAGGAGCCGATGTAATCCACGTAGGCCTGACCATCCACATCATAGAGATAGGCGCCATCGGCGTGATCGATGAAGCGGGGCGTGCCGCCGACCCCATTGAAGGCGCGGACCGGTGAGTTGACGCCACCCGGAATGGTCTGGCGGGCCTGTTCAAACAGCTGATCTGATTTTGACATGGATCATCCTTAATGGGATTTTGGTCGTCACACAAGGGATTGCAGCCGATTGAGACTCGGCAGGCCGGAGCATCAGGAGTATGCTTTGCGCTCTCGCCACCCGGACTCTCGGTCTGCTCCCGTGACAAAAATTTAACGGGCCGACTATAGCAGAAAGCCCCAGCCCTGGGCAGCCGAGCAACGCGCCGGGTGATCCTGATCTCAGCTAGCTGACGATATGGTTTTTCCAAGTTGGTGTAACAAGATGGCGCAACAAGCTCTCTCCTCTGAACCCGAAACCGCTTCGCGGGGGCCGCTTTCCCGCATTATCCGGCAAGACAAGATGCCCTTGCTGGTGTTGCTGCTGGCTGCGCTGGTCGGTACCCTGGCTGGACTGGTGTGCGGCCTGTTCGAATCAGGTGTCCACTGGCTGGCAGAACAACGTATCGCCTTGCTGGCCGACCGTCCCTGGTGGCAGCTCGGTCTGCTCGGCTTTGGCTTCAGCGCCTTGTTGGGATTTGTCGGCTACTTCCTCACTCATACCTTTGCCCCGGAAGCGGGGGGCTCCGGCATTCCCGAGATCGAGGGGGCGATGGACGATCTGCGCCCGGTGCGGTGGTGGCGGGTGTTGCCGGTCAAGTTCTTCGGTGGCATCTGCACCCTGAGCTCCGGCATGGTGCTGGGGAGGGAGGGGCCCTCGGTGCAGATCGGTGGCAACCTTGGCAAGATGGTGGCGGATATCTTCCGGCTACCCAAGGAGCATGGTCACGCCCTGCTGGCCGCCGGTGCGGCGGGCGGTCTGGCGGCAGCCTTCAATGCGCCGCTGGCGGGCATCCTGTTCGTGATGGAGGAGATGCGGCCGCAGTTTCGCTACTCCTTTCTGGCCATCAAGGCGGTGGGGATCTCCGCCATAATGGCGACCCTGATGCTGCAGAACATGAAAGGGCAGGGGGCGGTGATCACTCTACCCCACTACGATGCGCCAGCCCTCAAGGCGCTCTGGCTGTTCCTCTTTATGGGGGCCACCTTCGGGGTGCTCGGTTTTGTCTTCAACAAGCTGGTGCTGGCCTGTCAGGATGGCTATCTGGCGTTGCATCAGAACAAGCGCCACCGTTTCGTGGCCATCGGCATGCTGGTCGCCGGAACGTTTGGTGTGCTGTCGTTGTTTGCCCCCTCGGTGACGGGCGGCGGCATCGAGCTTATTCCTCATCTGATGGGGGATGAGTATGCGATGGCGACCCTGTTCCTCATCTTCTCGGTGCGGCTGGTTGCGACCCTCATCTGCTTCTGCTCCGGTGCCCCGGGCGGGGTGTTTGCGCCGACCCTGGCGTTGGGCACCCTGTTTGGCGTGGTGTTTGGCCATCTGTTTCATGCGGCGTTTCCGGAGCTTGGCATCGAGCCCGGCGCCTTTGCCATCGCCGGAATGGGGGCGCTGTTTGCTGCCACCGTGCGTGCCCCCATTACCGGTATCGTCTTGGTCACCGAGATGACCGACAACTATCAGCTGATCCTGCCGATGATGATTACCACAGTGGGAGCCACCCTTGTGGCGCAAGCGCTGGGCGGTCGTCCCATCTATTCTCAGATCCTTGAGCGAACTTTACGGCTCGCCGCGCGTCAAAAGCGAGGTGATGGCAGCGCCACGGCCAGTTAATTTTTCCCTTTATCGCCAGTGACCCCGGTCAGGGCGGTATAGTGAAGGGAGAGGCGCTGCCGTAAATGGCGTGATAACGGGATGAGGGGCTATGTCCAATCTATTGAAGTTATTGGTCGTGTTAGCCGTTGGCGGGCTCATCGGTTACTTTGTCGGGAACCGTCAGGAGCTGGCCCAGAGCAGTCTGTTGGTGGTACAGCAGGAGACGCTGGATCGTCAGGGCAAGGCCATCGGCCAGCTCAAGACCGAATTGGGGGTGAAAGATACCCAGTTGGCGACCCAGAAAGCGGCCTTCGAGCAGTTGCAGACCACCCTGAAGAGTCAGGAGGCGCAGGTGCAGGAGCTCAAGCGTCAGCTGGCCTTTTTCGAGCGGATCATGCGCCCCACCGGCGAACAGGTGGGGGTGGTGATCGATAACCTGACCCTGCAGGAGACCAGCATTCCCGGTCGTTACCACTACCGTCTAGCCCTGACCCAGCCCGCCAAAAAGCGGGAGCTGTTCCGTGGTCAGGTGCAGATCCGGGTTGAGGGGAGCCTGGCCGACAAGCCGAAGACGCTGACCGGTCGCGATCTCGGAATGAAGGTGAGCGAGTGGCGTTATGCCCTGCGTTATTTCCAGC
Organism: Aeromonas sp. 95A; assembly: GCF_051919235.1. Taxonomy (NCBI): domain Bacteria; kingdom Pseudomonadati; phylum Pseudomonadota; class Gammaproteobacteria; order Aeromonadales; family Aeromonadaceae; genus Aeromonas; species Aeromonas sp. 95A. The sequence goes on along the minus strand of NZ_JBQBFC010000001.1, from coordinate 2,349,849 downwards.
TGCTAGAAGGGAATTGGCAGTTGCCGGAAGGCTTTGTGCCGGATCGGATCCGTGTCACCATCAACAAGGATGGCAGGCAACCGGCGCAAGAGCTGCTGGTTGAGTGGGGCGAGGTGATCAAGCCGCTGGTCGCCGCACCGCCAGCTCCGGTTCCCGCTGCCGGTTAAACGTGGTGAATACTTGAACTGAATGGTCGGGTATTGGATAATTTCGCGGTTTCCATGTTTGTGGATCTAATGGTTGTGAGGTCAGTAATGAGTGCAGTAGCAGAAGCTCCGCTGCCCATCCAGATGACGGATGCGGCGGCCAACAAGGTGAAGAACCTGATCACCGAGGAAGAGAATCCCGAGCTGAAGCTGCGGGTATACATCACGGGTGGGGGCTGCTCCGGTTTCCAGTATGGCTTTACCTTTGATGAGAAGATCAACGACGGGGACACCGTAGTCGAGAAGAATGGCGTCACCATGGTGATCGATCCCATGAGCCTGCAATATCTGGTAGGCGGCAGTGTGGATTACACCGAGGGTCTGGAAGGTTCACGCTTCACCGTGACCAACCCCAATGCCACCACGACCTGTGGCTGTGGCTCCAGCTTCTCCATCTGATCGGCATTATCGGTCTGATGAAACGGCTCTCGGCAACGAGGGCTGTTTTTGTTTGGGGGGCTCTGGGATGACGGTAAAACAGCATCCCCCCTGAAACAACAAAGGCGCCTTGGTGGCGCCTTTGTTGTTTCAGGATGGCTTAGCGGGAGCTTGCCGCCGCGACCAGCGGGATCCGGTTCACTGCCTTGCCCATGTAGGCGAGGGTGATGGTCACAATGATGCAGGTGAAGCTCAGCCACATGTAGGGCAGGTAGTCGAGGGTTGCCACCCCCAGAACCCCGGCCATGAAGATGCCGTTGTCGCTCCAGGGCACCATGCCGCAGGTGAGGGTGCCGCCAAACTCGGCGTTGCGAGAGAGGTTCTTGCGCGCCAGTCCCAGTCGGTCGTAGTTCTTGGCCATGATCTTGGGGGTCAGGATCAGCGACACATACATGGCCGAGCCAAACACGTTGGCCAGAAACGCGGTGCCGATGGTGTGGCTGGTCAGGCTGCCGACGCTATTGATGCGCTTCTCGAAGGCGCTGGCGATCACTTCCAGAATACCGACCTTCTCCAGCAGGCCACCAAACCCGAGACCGAAGATGATGACCGCGACCGAGCCCAGCATGGACTCCATGCCACCGCGACCGAGAATGTTGTCGATAAAGTCGATGCCGGAGGTGATGGCAAACGGACTATAAGCCGAGTGCATCGCCTTGACCGGATCCATGTCCTGGAAGGCGATGGCCCAGATCAGGCCCAGCAGGGCGCCGAAGCTGATCACCGGGAAGGCGGGCTTGCGATTTGCCAGCAGGCCCAGTACCAGCACCACCGGCACTATGGCCAGCGGGGTGATATTGAACTGGTTGTCGAGAGCCTCCATCACCAGATTGACCTGCTCCAGGCTGACATTACCCGAATACTGCATACCCACCACGGTGAACAGCACGGCGGTGATGACATAGGAGAGCAGGCTGATAGGCAGCATCCCCTTGATATGCTCCACCACGTCGACGTTGGACATGGTCGAAGCCAGCACTACTGAGTCGGAGAGCGGAGAGAGCTTGTCACCGAAGTAGACGCCGGAGAGCACGGCACCGGCTACCAGCGGCGCAGGCACGCAGAGGCTGTGGCCGATCCCCATCATGGCGATGCCGGCCGTGGCAGCAGAGCCCCAGGAGGTGCCGGTGGCCAGCGAGGTCAGGGAGCAGATGATCAGGGTTGCCAGCAGGAAGATGGACGGATGGATCACCTTGAGGCCGAAATAGATGATGCTGGGAACTATGCCGCCGGCAATCCAGGTGCCGACCAGGGCACCGACGGAGACCAGGATCAGGATGGCCCCCATTCCCTTGGCAACGCCGTCAACGGCAGCCTGCTCCAGGGATTTGTAATCGTGGCCGAGTTTGATGCCAAGCCCCATGATGACGAACCAGGCGATGAACAGTGCCAGCTGGATCGGCAGATCGAGCACGCTGGTGAACGAGAATGCCAGGGCCAGGAAAATGGCCAGACAGGCAAACACCTGTGCCATGCCCGGTAGTCGGATGTGGTTTTGTTGGTTTTGCATAGATACTTCCTAAACTCTTGCTCGCCAAGGTCACTCCCTCTCGTCCTGTGGATACATCGATCCCGAGGAGGTAACCCAAAAAGAGGCCGCAATCTACCACAAACCCGGCGGGTTAAAGCCCCATCAAATTGGCAAAAATGCACATTTGATTGAAAAAATCACAAATTAGTTGATCTCATAACCCGTTTTTGAGCGGCCTGTTGACACAAAGGGTCACATACGAAGCTTGCCTGTGACGCCACTTGCATCCCCAATAGATGCAGATGATAATTATTATCAATTGTTGGTTGGGGAGAAAACAATGCGCTGGATATTGCGGGGTATGATGTTGCTGGTGGCGGTGGCCGTACTCGCATGGGGTCAGGATAAAGAGTACGGCACCTGGAGTGTAGGTTTTCTGCTGGCTGCCTGGGTGATGCTGGAGCCCGGATTGCGGCCCGCCTTGATCTTGCTGCCAGTGGCCGGGTTGACCGGTATCGTCACCCTGCTCTGGCAGCAGCCCTGGTTATGAGCTTTTGACGGGAGCCTGCTTGATCTTCTGCTGTGCCACCTTGAGCGATTCGACCACCAGTTTCTCCATTTCGGTACGCTTGGCGTCGGTCAGGAAGTAGATCATGTCGACATTGTGGCGAATATAGTGGGCCGGAAGCTGGTTGAGGGTAAGGCAGCAGAGGTCGGCCATCTGATCGCTGTTGAGCTTTTGCTGCAGCCCCTGTTTCTCAATCTCCTTGAGCACCAGATGTTCGTAAAAGTTGTGAATGTCGGTATCCAGTATCATATGCGTTCCTTGGCATGACGATGAGCGGGGAGTCGTCAAAAGCATAGCCATAACAAGGAGTAAAAACAAAAGGCCCATCACTTTCGTGATGGGCCTTTTGCGTAATGAATGGTGCGAAGAGAGGGACTCGAACCCTCACATCCGTGGGACACTAACACCTGAAGCTAGCGCGTCTACCAATTCCGCCACCTTCGCACACTGATTTTCTCCAGCTGGTTTTTAAATGCGGTTGGAGCGCATTGCTCTGTTTTTACATGTCAGAAGCATGGTGCGAAGAGAGGGACTCGAACCCTCACACCCGGGGGGCACTAACACCTGAAGCTAGCGCGTCTACCAATTCCGCCACCTTCGCACATTCGGGTTTCCAGTCTGGATTTACATGCTGTCTGGATAAAGCATGGTGCGAAGAGAGGGACTCGAACCCTCACATCCGTGGGACACTAACACCTGAAGCTAGCGCGTCTACCAATTCCGCCACCTTCGCACATTGTGTTACCAGTTTTGATTTACATGCTGTCTGGAGAAGCATGGTGCGAAGAGAGGGACTCGAACCCTCACACCCGGGGGGCACTAACACCTGAAGCTAGCGCGTCTACCAATTCCGCCACCTTCGCACATTCGGGTTTTCTAGTTGGATTTACATGCTGCTGAATCAGCATGGCAGTATTGGTGCGAAGAGAGGGACTCGAACCCTCACATCCGTGGGACACTAACACCTGAAGCTAGCGCGTCTACCAATTCCGCCACCTTCGCATCACTGCGGAGGGGGATTCTATAGAGTTTTGGGGGAGCGTCAACAGCCAAAGGGGACTTTTTTCGCTGTTGACGCCCAAAGTGGCGCCAAGGGTACAAAACTTCAGCAATTAGCCGACGTCTGGCATTCAGTAACGGCCCAATGCGTTCTGATACATCCGTTCATACTGGGTGACTGAGTCAGGCCAGTTGAAGCGGGTGCTCATGGCATTGCGCTGCACCTTGGCAAAATGCTCTTTGTCCTGCAGGAAATAGAGCAGGCTGCGGCGCATGGTATCGAGCAGGATGGCGGCAGTCGGATCGTTAAAACAGAAGCCGGTGGCATGCTCGGGATCGGCATCCCAATCCACCACGGTATCTTTCAGACCACCCACGGCGCGCACCAGTGGCAGGGTGCCATAGGCGAGACTGTACATCTGGTTGAGGCCGCAAGGCTCGAACAGAGAGGGCATCAGGAAGAAGTCGGCACCGGCTTCGACCAGATGAGCCAGTCGATCGTCATAGGTGTTGATGAAGGCGAGCTTGCCCGGATAATCCCGGGCCATGGTTTGCAGTTGCGTGGCGAGCGCAGGATCGCCAGAGCCGACGATCACCACTTGTACCTGATGGTGGAGGAATTTCTCCAGCGCAGGGAGCAGCAGGGGAACGCCCTTTTGCTCGGTCAGGCGGCAAACCATGCCGTAGATGGGCAAGTCCGCCACGGCCAGCCCCGCTTCCTGTTGCAGGCACTCTTTGCAGATCTGTTTGCCAGCCATGTTGTCGATGCTGTAGGTCGCAGGCAGGAATTCGTCGAACTCCGGATCCCAGTCCTTGTAGTCGCAGCCGTTGAGGATGCCGCAGAGATCGGCCGCCCGTTGCTGGAAGATATGCGCCATTCCGTGGGCGCCAAGGTGAGTCAGCAGCTCCTGGGCATAGTTGGGGCTGACCGCATTGATCTTGTCGGCGTAGAGCACCCCGCATTTGAGCAGATTGACGTGGCCGTAGTCGTAGTTGATGCGGCGTTCGTAGTCGGCGATCTCGGGCATGGCCCAGAACTGCTCGCGGCCAAACACCCCCTGAAACGCCGCGTTGTGAATGCTGATCACGCTGCGGGTCTGCTGGAAGAAGGGGTTGTGGGCGTGGCGGGTTTTTAGCAGCAGTGGCAGCAGGCCGGTGTGCCAGTCATTGCAGTGGGCGATATCCGGAGCAAAGCCAAGCTGCTCGCAGGCATGGAGGGCTGCGGCCGAGAAGAAGGCAAAGCGCTCTCCATTATCCGGATAGGCCTGATTGTTCTCGGCGTAGAGCTGGGGACGATCGAAATATTGCGGGCAGTCGAGCAGATAGACGCAGACGCCATCCAGCTCCATCTGGTAGATGCGATAACCGATATCCGGCAGCCCGGGGTGGGTTGGCAGCCAGCGTGACGCCACCAGTCTGGCCTCATCCCGTCGCTTTATCGTCTTGTAGAAGGGCAGCATGATCCTGACATCATGTCCCTTCTGGGCCAGGTACATCGGCAGGGCTCTGGCGACATCGGCCAGGCCCCCGGTCTTGACCAGCCCCTCAACTTCCGAGGCAACAAACAGGATTTTCAGTGGGTTAATAGCCAACTCTTGCTCCCTTAGGTACCACCACGATACCGCCTTCGGATACGGTAAATCGCTCTCTATCGTGGTCCAGATTTTCACCGATAACGGTGCCTGGCGCAATTTCAACGTTTTTATCAATGATGGCGCGCCGGATGGAGCACCCTTCACCAATCTTCACATCCCCCAGCAGCACGGATTCACTGATATGGCTGCACGCACCGATATTGCAGCGGAAACCGAGGATGGATCGCTGGATCTGGCTGCCCTGAATGAAGCAACCGGCGGAGATCAGGGAGTTGGCGATCTTCACCTTGCACTCGTCGCTGTCGATGAAGGTAGCAGGCGGCAGCGCCGGATAGTGGGTGTGCAGGGGCCACTTGCGGTTATAGAGGGAGAAGGGGGGGTTGTCGGCCACCAGGTCCATGTGCGCTTGCCAATAAGAGTCGAGGGTGCCCACATCCCGCCAGTAGACGTGCGGTTTCTCGCCGGGGATGACGTTGGTGCTGTAGTCATAGACATAGACGGGGGCGCGCGGGTAGAGGCTCGGGATCACATCCTTGCCAAAGTCGTGGCTGGAGTTCTCCTCCGCGGCATCCCGTTTTAACTCGCGGCAGAGCGCTTCGGTCTCGAAGATGTAGTTGCCCATGGAGACCAGCGCTTGGGTGGGATCACCGGGAATGTGTTTCGGCTGTTTCGGTTTCTCCTGAAATCCGATCATCCGCCCTTCGGTATCGACCTCGATCACCCCGAAGGCGCTCGCCTCTTCGATGGGCATGCGAAGTGCCGCGACCGTCATGGCGGCGTTCTTCTGCTTGTGGAAGGTGACCATCTGGCTCACATCCATCTTGTAGATGTGGTCGGAGCCGAAGATGCAGACGTGATCCGGTTCGGCCCGCTCGATAAAGCCGAGGTTTTGGTAAATGGCATCGGCGGTGCCGTCATACCAGCGTTTGCCCATTCGCATCTGGGCCGGGATGGGATCGATAAAGCGGTCGGTGATGCCGACGATATTCCACCCCTTCTTCATGTGCAGGTAGAGGGACTGTGATTTGAATTGGGTCAGTACATAGATGCGCAGAAAGTCGGCGTTGACGAAGTTGTTGAGGACAAAGTCGATCAGCCGGTAGCTGCCACCGAAGGGGACGGAAGGCTTGCTGCGGGTGGTGGTCAGAGGCTGCAAGCGAGTACCTTCGCCACCAGCCAGGATCATGGTCAAAATGCCTGCCATCGTATTTCTCTCCCTGAATTAACAACATGAAAAGGTTTTCAATGTTCGGTATAAAAACACCCCTAAAGGGGTGGTTTTTATCGTGTGCTTAATACCTTATCAGATGCCGGATGGCGCTCTCTAGCTGCTTTATTGTGCGGCTTACACTTATTTACATTTTGCTCAGATAGACTTTGAATTTGGCATCACTGCTGATCACTTCAGTCCGTTTGAAGTGTGTCTCCAGTATAGGCTGGTAGCGCAAGAAGGCGTTGGCAACAATAGTCAGTGAACCATTTGGCAGCAAAAATTCCGGCGCCTTGGCCAGGAACTGCTCGGTCGCCGCATAGAAGGTTTTGAGACCCGCATGGAATGGCGGGTTGGAGACGATGTGCTGGAAACGGGTGGAGACATCCGAATAGACATCGGAAGCGGTGACCTTGCCCTGCAGACCGTTGATCGCCAGGGTGCGGCGGCTCGATTCGAGCGCCAGCGCGCTGATATCCACCATGTTGACCTGCAGATCCGGATTGCGCTTGGCCAGCACAGACCCAATCACCCCGGCGCCACAACCGAAATCGAGCAGCTCGCCCTTCATCGGCGGCACGGCGGCCAGCAGCATCTGGGTGCCGAGATCCAGCTCGGCGGCGCTGAAGACGCCGGGCAGTGCCAGCACGGTCAGCTCGGTATCACCGGCCTTGCACTGGTAGCGGCCAAACCAGCTATCCAGATTGAAAGGTTCAACCGGCTTGCTCAGCTCACCGTGATAGAGGGAGCAGCGGCGCGCCGAATCGCGCTTGATCGGCTTTTCGCCATAGGGGGCCAGCAGCTTGTCGGCGCCATTGATGCCGCCGCGGTTTTCACCGGCGAGGAACAGATCGGCACCCGCTTCCAGCAAGGGGGTCATCATGGCCAGCAGATATTGTGCTTCGGCCTTGGCCTTGGGCATCAGCAGCAACAGGGCATCGAAGCGCGGGGCTCCACCTAGCTGGTGGTCGAACAGGATAGCCTCGCCGAGGGCGGCCTGCTGGCTGCGGTAGTAACAGTAATCGGTGGTAAAGACGGTCAGGGTCCGGGCCAGGCTCGCCAGCTGGCGGGGGTAGTCATCCTCCAGCGCGCCGCAGACAAGTAGCCGCTTGCCGACAAAGAGGGCTTGGTTTCGTTCCAGCATCTGGCTGACGGCACTGATAGGGCTGCTCATCGGGTCTCTCCACGCAATTTTGGGCGGCCATTATACATAGCCCCTTTCGCCTTGACATTTATGCCGTGTTCCCGAAATATGCCCAGACACCATTTTTTGACCAGAGATGACGAAATGCGGTTCAACGGGTTGAAACGAAAGCACAAAAAAAGCCTGAAATTCGGGCCTGCCGACGTTCGCGCGTAACCTCTCATCCCTGAGAAGCTTCAAACCCCGGTTGCGCACATCGTACCGGGGTTTTTTATTGCCATATGCGCGTCATTTAGGAGAAGGAGATCCCATGTTTCAAGGTTCAATCGTTGCGTTGATCACCCCGTTTCGACAGGGAAAGCTGGATGAAGAGGCGCTGCTGCGTCTGGTGGAGTGGCATATCGAACAGGGCACTCACGGCATTGTGCCGGTGGGCACCACGGGGGAAAGTCCGACCCTGACCCATGACGAGCACTGCCGGGTGGTGGAGCTGGTGGTCAAGCAGGTCGCAGGTCGCATTCCGGTGATTGCCGGGGCCGGTTCCAACAACCCGGTCGAAGCCATCGAGTACACCCTTCATGCCGAGCGGGTTGGCGCCGATGCCACTCTGCATGTAGCCGGTTACTACAACCGCCCCAATCAGGAGGGGCTCTACCACCACTTCAAGGCGGTACACGACGCCACCGCCAAGCCGATCATCGTCTACAACATTCCGCCGCGCGCCATCGTTGACGTGCAGCCGGCGACCCTGGCCCGTCTGGCCGAGCTGCCGCGCATTGCCGGGGTGAAAGATGCCACCGGCGACTTGGCGCGCCCCTGGACCGAGCGCCAGCTGATCAAAAAGCCCTTCGCCTGGCTCTCCGGTGAGGATGCCACTGCGGTTGCTTACAACATCGGCGGCGGTCAGGGCTGTATCTCGGTGACCGCCAACGTGGCCCCCAAGCTGGTGGCCGAGGTTCAAAATTTGGCGCTGGCTGGCAAGTGGCAAGAAGCGCGTGAGCTGCAAGACCAGCTGATTCCGCTCCATCAGGCGATGTTTGCCGAGCCGAGCCCGGCCGGTGCCAAATATGCCGCTTCCCTGCTCGGTTTCTGTAGCGAGGAGTGCCGACTGCCGGTGATGCCGCTGTCGGAAGCGACCCGCGAGCGCATTCGCAGCGCCATGCAGCAGCTCAACCTGCTGTAGTGCAAAACGGGTGAGCCAAGGCTCACCCGTTTTGTTTTCGGCTTTTGTTTCCGGTCTTTATTTCCGACCTTTAGTACCGGTATGGCCACGCTCAGGCTGCGTGATGCAGCCAGGCGGCGATGGCCAGCTGCAACTCGACATATGCCGGATAGAGGAAGAGATCGGCCAGTTCGGCAGGCCACTCGTTTTGCTCGTCCGATTGGGCTTGCAGATGGGCGTGCAGGCTGGTCAGAGCTGGCAGCCAAGGTGCGGGTTGTGGCAGCGTGGCCGCACTGCGGGCGACCAGATCGATCCCTTGGCACAGGGCCGCGAGTGCCTTCTGTTGAATGCCTTTATCCTGAGGATGCTCCAGCCAGAGCTGCTCGTGATGCTGCCAGTGGCGCAGCCCTTCGCTTACCCCCGTTATGCCATCCATACCTTCATGTTCGACCAGCGCCAGCAGGGCCAGCGGTTTGCCAAGACCAGCCAGTCGATAGCCGCGCTGGGCCTTGGATTGGGCGCCGAGACGCAGTACACCAAGCTTGGCGAGGCGTTGGGCCAGCGCAAACAGCGCCGCGGTGTCGCCTGATTTTAGCTCCAGTTCCAGTTCGTTGATGGTGGTGCTGCCCTGACTGCCTACTATCTCTCCCTGATCCCAGGCCAGCTCAATCTCGGCCCCCTCGAAGGCGATCAGCCAGTGGCGGCGCAAGAAGTCGGTGCGAAACTGGGCGACCAGCTGCTGCTGAATGTGGTCGCGCTCGGTCAGAGTCGGCCAAATCTCATCGGGAAAGGCCGAGAGGGTCGGCAGATCGCCGCTGACAGGGGCGTTGTACTCGGGTCTGGCATGCAGGCCGCCCACCACCTGGCCGCGGCATTTGATGGTTTGTTCGGCGAAGGCGTCGCAGCGGCGAATGCGCAACCCCATATCCAGTTGGCGCAGAGCCAGGGTCGGCGTATCGAAATAGACGTTGCCGAGCTGCTGTTGTGACGATTCTTTAATCTCAAGAGAATTCAGCAGGTTGGATAACTTGGCTTGAATGTCGCGGGCGACAAAAAACTTTATCTCGATCTCAGTTTGCATAGTCATTCCGGGCTGGCAGGCAACTTTGGGGGGCAGGATTCGGGTCGCGGGGATATAATGCCCGCGAGACGACTAGATTAATTCGCGGTTTAATTGAGGGCGCAGTTCGGTTACCATGCGCGCCTCATAAAATCGTATCGAGTGTTTTTTCACCGACACAGGTTTGGCCATGCCAGTAAATACTATTTTGGGGCTTTTTGCCAAGTCCCCCATCAAGCCGCTGCAGAAGCATATCGTCAAGGTTCACCAGTGCTCCCAGCAGTTGGTTCCCTTCTTTGACGCCGTTGCCGAAGACCGTTGGGAAGATGCCGAGAAGATCCGGCAGCAGATCGCCCAACTGGAAAAAGAGGCAGATACCCTCAAGCGTGAAATCCGTCTGAAACTGCCTCGCGGCCTGTTCCTGCCGGTTGCACGTACCGACCTGCTGGAGCTGTTGACCCAGCAAGACAAGATTGCCAACCGTGCCAAGGATATCTCCGGCCGCATGCTTGGCCGTCGCATGGAGTTCCCTGCTGAAATGCGGACGGATTTCATGGCTTACCTCAAACGTTGTATTGATGCGACCGCTCAGGCCGAGAAAGCGATCGGGGAGCTCGACGAGCTGCTCGAGACCGGCTTCAAAGGACGGGAAGTGGAAATGGTTGCCGAGATGATCCACCAGCTGGATCTGATCGAGGACGATACAGACACCATGCAGATCGGACTGCGCCAACAGCTGCAAGCGGTTGAGCACAATTACAATCCGATCGATGTGATGTTCCTTTACAAGATCCTCGAATGGGTAGGTGACCTGGCAGATCAGGCCGAGCGCGTAGGCGCCCGTCTGGAACTGATGCTGGCTCGTTCGTAATCGACTGACTGGGTAAACACTACTAATGGACATTATCGCGAATTACGGCACCACTCTGGTGCTCGTGGCGGCCTTGTTCGGCTTTTTGATGGCTTGGGGCATTGGCGCGAATGACGTGGCCAACGCCATGGGAACATCGGTCGGCACCAAATCCCTGACCATCCGTCAGGCGATCATCATTGCCATGATCTTCGAATTTGCCGGTGCGTATCTGGCCGGTGGCGAAGTGACGGCCACCATCCGTAACGGCATCATCGACAGCAATGCGTTTGTCGATAGCCCGGATCTGCTGGTGCTCGGCATGATCGCCTCCCTGCTGGCGGCTGGCGCCTGGTTGATCCTCGCCTCCTACTTCGGCTGGCCTGTTTCCACCACTCACTCCATCATCGGCGCCATCGTCGGTTTTGCGGTGGTGAGCATTGGCCCGGAAGCGGTGCAGTGGAGCAAGTTTGGCGGCATCGTCGGCTCCTGGGTCATCACCCCTGCCATCTCAGGTGTCATTGCCTACTTCATGTTCATCAGCGTGCAGAAGCTTATCTTCAACACTGATGATCCCCTGAACAACGCCAAGCGCTATGTGCCGTTCTACATGTTCCTGACTGCGCTGGTGATCTGTCTGGTGACCATCAAGAAGGGGCTGACCCACGTCGGTCTGCACCTGAGCGATGGCGAGGGCATTCTGCTCTCCATCGCCATCTCCATCGCAGTGGCGTTTGCCGGCTGGATCTACATTCGCGGCCAGAAGTACAACCCGCAGGATGACAGCAAGATGCACTTCGCCAACGTGGAGAAGGTGTTCGGCATCCTGATGGTGATCACTGCCTGTGCCATGGCCTTTGCCCACGGTTCCAACGACGTGGCCAACGCCATTGGCCCGCTCTCTGCGGTGGCCTCTATCGTGGCTTCCGGTGGCGAGATTTCCAGTCAGGCAGCCATTGCCTGGTGGATACTGCCGCTGGGCGGTATCGGTATCGTGATCGGTCTGGCGACCATGGGCGAGAAGGTGATGGCGACGGTCGGTACCGGCATCACTCACCTGACCCCGAGCCGTGGTTTTGCTGCCCAGCTGGCGACTGCCGCGACCGTGGTGATTGCCTCCGGTACCGGTCTGCCCATCTCCACCACCCAGACCCTGGTCGGTGCTGTGATGGGTGTCGGTCTGGCGCGCGGTATTGCGGCGCTGAACCTGGGGGTACTGCGCAACATCGTGGTCTCCTGGATCATCACCCTGCCTGCCGGTGCCATTCTGGCTATCGCGATCTTCTACGTGCTGCAGGCTTGCTTCTCCTAATCGAAGCGGCATTCAGCAAAAAGCCCGAGTCATCGACTCGGGCTTTTTTATTGTGCGCGGGAGCTGAGGTGCTGCTCCCTTTGCATATCAGCCTTAGAGGCTGGCGCAGATCTGCCACAGATCGTACTGGATAGCGGCGGCGGTCACTTCCCGGCCTGCCCCCGGCCCCTGAATCACCAGCGGGTTGGTGCGGTAGCTGTCGCTCTCGATGGCGAAGATGTTGTCGCACGGCAAGAGGTTCGCAAACGGGTGGTGGGGCTCCAGCGCCTCCAGTCCGACCCGCGCCTTGCCGTCATGCTCAAAGCGGGCCACGTAGCGCAGCACCTTGCCGAGGCGCTTGGCCCCTTCGAAGGCGGTCTGGATCGGGCCATCCAGCTCTTTCAGTCTGTCCATGAACTGATCGGCGGTCACCTTGCGCAGCGTGACGGGTACCAGATTCTCCAGCTCGATATCGGCGGAGTCGAGCTCGAAGCCTGCCTCCCGCGCCAGAATGAGCAGCTTGCGCCGCACATCCTGACCGGAGAGATCCTCGCGGGGATCCGGCTCGGTCAGGCCGTGCTGCCACGCCTCGTCCACCAGCTCGGAGAAGGGGCGGGTGCCGTCATACTGCTGGAACAGCCAGGAGAGGGTGCCGGAGAAGATGCCGGAGACCCCCTGAATGCGGTCGCCGCTCTGGCGCAGCATCTGGATGCTGGACTGGATCGGCAGCCCGGCGCCCACGGTGGCGTTGTAGCGCCACTGCACCTGATGGTCGCGACAGGTCTGCTTGATGCGCTGGTAGAACTCGCTGTCGGCGGCACCGGCAAACTTGTTGGCGGCGATGATGTGAATGCCGAGCTGGGCAAAATCCGGATAGTAGCGGCTCACCGTTTCGCTGGCGGTCATGTCCAGCGCAATCAGCGCATCGAAGCCGTGCTGCTCAAGCTGGGAGAGCAACTCCGGCCAGATCAGCGGTTTGGGAGTGAAGTTGTCCTGTACCTTGAGGGGGTTGAGCCCCTCTTCATCGAGCAGGCCCCCTTCCGAGCTGAACACCCCGTAGAGGGTGAGCGCCAGATTGAGTTCATGTTCCAGCCGTGCCTTTTCGCGGGCATAGAGGCTCAGCCAGTGGCCGCCGATATTGCCCTTGCCGAACACCACCAGTCCGACCCGGGTCGGGCGGCTGAAGAGGGCGCTGTGGAGGGCGATGAGCAGCGGCTCCAGCACTACCTGACGCAGCACGGCCACCAGACTCAGGCCATCTCGGGCCACCTGTACGAACTCCAGCGGTTGATCCGCCAGCAGCTGATAGAAGCGATGGCACTGTTCTGCGTTGTCGGTGACACCGGCGCCGACCAGCGCTACCAGACTGTACCCCTCTTTCTGAATGAGGCCGGTGAAGCTCCCTTGCAGCTGGAAGTCGCGCAGCAGCTCGAAGGCGCCTTGTGCGACTTCGAGGGTGTAGGCGAGGCGCAGGATCCGGCGATCCGGCTGGCGCTGCAGGGTGAGCGGGTTGAGGCGGTGGCGGGCCAGATGGGCCTCGATGGTGGCCACCGTCTGCTCATAGTTGGTTTGCGGCAGCACCTTCAGCTCGATGAGGGCGATCTGATCCACCGAGGAGACGATGCGGGCGCCACCGGAGCGGGGGGCGCGGCGCAGGATATGGGTGCAGCCCTCGTCCGGGTTGTAGCTGCAGCGCAAAGTGAGGCGCTGGCGGCTGTCGGCCACCGGTTGCAGGGTGCGCGAATGCAGCACCGAGGAGCCGAGGCGGGCCAGCTCGTTGGCCTCGGAGAGGCTCAGGCGCTCCAGCAGACGCGCTTCTTTCACCCGACGGGGGTCGGCGCTGTAGACCCCGGCCACGTCGCTCCAGATGGTGGTGGATTCGCCGTCCGCCAGCAGGGCCAACAGGCTGGCGCTGTAGTCGGATCCATTGCGACCGAGCAGCAGGGAGCGCCCCTCCATGTCGGCAGCGATAAAGCCGGTTACCACGATGCGACCGGCATGCTCCGCCAGTCGCGCCTTGAGCAGTTCGCTGGAGAGCGCAGTATCTACCTTGACCAGAGCGCCATCCTCGGCGCGCAAGAAACTGCGGGCATCGAGCCAGATAGCCTTGTCGCCGCGGCTGGTGAGCAGGGCCGCCAGCAGGCGCGCCGACCACACTTCGCCAAAAGCGAGCAGGCCGTTGCGGGCGAAGCGATCAAACTGCCCTTCAAGCGTTTTGGCTATCAGTTGCATGTCGTCGGCCAGCTGCTTGCTCAGATCGAGCTGCAGTTCACCCTCCAGCAGGCCGTCGATCAGGCTCTGCTGATAGGCCTGCAGGGCAGAGATGGCTTCACCGGCGGCTTCGTCCCCCGCTTCGGCCAGCTCCACCAGCTGGATCAGCCGGTTGGTGGTCTTGCCAGCGGCGGAGACCACGATCAGTTCATCCCCGCCCACCTGTTGTTCAACGATACTGGCGACCCGGCGATAACAGACCGGATCCGCCAGACTGCTGCCACCAAATTTGTGGACGTGACGTCGCTTCAATCCTGCTTCTGCTGCCACCGCGATCTCTCCTTGTTGCTGCTGTTCCATTACTTCGCTACCTATTCTGCCTGCTGCGCCTGTTCAAAAGCCTGAGCCAGATCGGCCACCAGGTCTTCACCGTGTTCAATACCGACCGACAACCGCAGCAGCTGGGCGCTGATGCCTGCTGCCTGCTGCGCCGCCGGGGTCATGGCCCTGTGGGTCATGCTGGCCGGATGGGCCACCAGACTCTCCACCCCGCCGAGGGACTCGGCCACCGAGAAGAGGGTGAGGGCCGCGAGGAAGGCGCGAATGCCTGCCTCGCTGCAATCGAGTTCAAAACTTAGCATGGCGCCGAAGCCGGACTGTTGACGGCGCGCAATATCGTGGCCCGGATGGCTCGGCAGGCTGGGGTGATAGATGCGTTTCACCAGCGGCTGCTGTTGCAGGAAGGTGAGGATGCGGTCGGTATTCTCCTGATGGGTGCGCAATCTGGGGGCCAGAGTGCGCAGGCCGCGCAGGGTGAGGTAGGAGTCGAACGCCCCGGAAGTGAGCCCCAGACAGTTGGCCCACCACACCAGCGACTCGGCCAGTGCGGCCTCCTTGGCAATCGCCACTCCGCCCACCACGTCTGAGTGACCGTTGATGTACTTGGTGGTGGAGTGCACCACCACGTCGGCACCGAGGGCCAGCGGCTGTTGCAGCAGGGGGGAGAGGAAGGTGTTGTCCACCACCACCTGCGCACCCACCTCGTGGGCGGCGCTGGCAATGGCGCTGATATCCACCACTCGCAGCAGCGGGTTGGAGGGGGTCTCGACCCATACCAGCGCAGGCTTTTGCGCCAGCGCGGCGGCCAGAGCGGCCTCGTCGCCCTGATCGACAAACTGCACCCGGTAGTGGCCCTTGGCCGCCAGATACTCGAACAGGCGCCAGGTGCCGCCGTAGCAGTCGTGAGGGGCGATCAGCAGATCTCCCGCCTTGAGCAGGGCGGTGGTGACCAGATGGACGGCCCCCATGCCAGTGCCGGTAACCACGGCGCCTGCGCCCCCTTCCAGCGCCGCCAGCGCGTCCGCCAGATTGGTGCGGGTCGGATTACCAGAGCGGGCATAATCGTATTGACGGGGTTCGCCAAAGTCGGCAAAGGTGTAGTTGCTGGAGAGGTAGATGGGGGGCACCACGGCACCGTGCTGTGTGTCTGTCTCAATCCCGGTGCGAACCGCCAGGGTGGCCTTGTGGGTCATATCACTCTCCTTGATGTCTCTTCACACGCCGGCATCTTGCTGCCACGCGCCATCCCGCCATTGCGGGCTCATGGACAACCACACTACGCCAGCTTAAAAAAGACGTCAACACTTCCGGACGTCTAAATGGCTTTGCTGTTGGATTGCCATTAATTTCCTTAAGGGTTAAAATCCGCGCTCACGGCTAAATGAGAACAGGTGAGTCATGGGAACAGAGTGGAACGGCGACTACGTCAGCCCCTACGCGGAACACGGTAAGAAGAGCGAACAGGTCAAGAAGATTACCGTCTCGATCCCGCTCAAGGTGTTGAAAGTGTTGACCGATGAGCGCACCCGCCGTCAGGTGAACAACCTGCGTCATGCGACCAACAGCGAGCTGCTCTGTGAAGCCTTCCTGCACGCTTTCACCGGCCAGCCGCTCCCTTGCGACGAAGACTTGCGCAAGGATCAACCGGACAGTGTCCCGGCCGAAGCGCGCGCCATCATGGAAGCGCTGGGCAAAGAGATCGAAGATTTCGACAAGGAATAATCCCCAATGACGCGGCCCTGGCCGCGTCATTGCTATCTGCCATGTCCCGCTTCAGCCTGCGCCACTATCACCACCACGTCTGCAGTCATAGCCACGACTTTGCCCAACTGGTGATCCCCCTCGACGGCCCCCTCGAGATCGAGGTGCAGGGCCGGGGGCACAGGCTTGTCCCCGGTTCTGCCTGCGTCATCGCTCCCGGCGAGCGGCACGATTATGCCGCCGATCCCGCGCTTTCGTTTCTGGTGCAGGAGAGCGACTGGCTACCCGGGGATCTGGCGGCCTGCCCCTTTATCGAGCTGGATGAGCCCCAGCGCCACTACCTCGCTTTTCTGCACCGCATGGTGGCCGAGGGGCGGCAGGTGGCGGGCATGGAGCAGGTGTGGCTCTCCCTGCTGGCTGAAGGGCAGGGGATGCAGAGCACTGCCACTCCGCGTCTTGCCGCTCGCATCCTCAAGGTGCAGCGCCATATCGAGGCCAACCTTGCCGCCCCGCTGACCAATCAGCAACTCGCCGCTATCGCCTGTCTTGGCCAGAGCCAGTTCAAGCTCGCCTTTCGCCAGCAGTTGGGGGTGAGTGTCTCCCACTACATTCGCAATCGACGCATGGCGCTGGCGCGTACCCTGCTTGCTGGCACGCAACTGCCCGTTGGGGAGATTGCCAGCCGCTGCGGTTACCAGAATCAGGGGGCCTTCGGCGAGCGCTTCCTGGCCGAGACCGGGCTCACTCCGTCCCTCTGGCGCCAGCAAAACGGCCGCCTGCCGTAACGAAACGGCTGATCGCCGAAGACAGCCTTCTCTCTTTGGGCCATGCTGCGGGTCATGCAAGGTGCACGATAAACAGGAGCCGAAATGGAGACGATTAGCTGGCAGGATTTCGAGATGGTGGAGCTCCGGGTGGGTACCCTGGTGCGGGTCGAGCCGTTCCCCGAGGCACGTAAACCGGCCTACAAGGTGTGGGCGGATTTTGGCCCTGAACTGGGGATTCGCAAGAGCAGTGCCCAGATCACCGCCCTCTACCAGCCAGAGCAGCTGGTGGGCCGCCAGATCATCGCCGTAATCAACTTCCCGACCAAACAGATAGGGCCGTTTCAGTCTGAATTTCTGCTAACCGGATTCTACCGGCCGGATGGCGCCGTGGTGCTGGCTATCCCCGAGCAAGCGGTGGAGAACGGCGCCAAGCTGGGCTGAGTTCACACCCGAACAGAGAGAAGAGAGGCGACCCAAGGTCGCCTCTCTTTTTGGTATCTGCTGTGAGTCATTACTTCAACAGGCTGAAGATCAGCGCCGATACCGCCAGCGAACCGGTCAGCAGGATAAAGCCGTTGGTCCAGCCGTGACGGAAGCGGGCCAGCGCCTCCACCTTGTAGATGGCAATCACCGGCATGATGAACAGGATCATGGCGATGACCGGGCCGGAGAGGGTTTCCATCAGCCCCAGAATGCCCGGGTTGATGACGGCGGCACCCCAGATAGAGAAGAACATCAGGGCGATACCGACTTTGTCCGCCTTGGCCAGCGGCAGGCCGGTGGGCTTGGCGATCAGGCTTTTCAGGCTTTCACGGGCACCGAGGAAGTGGCCAAGGAAGGAGGAGCTGATGGCGATAAAGGCGATGAGCGGCCCCAGAGTCACGATCACCGGGTTGTCAGTGATGTTGGCGAGATAGGAGAGCACCGAGACGTTCTGGGCCTTGGCTTCAGCCAGCTGGGCTGGCGAGAGGCTCAGCACGCAAGAGAAGACGAAGAACAGCACGAAGCCCACCAGCATTACTGTGGTGTTGCGCAGGATCAGGCCGCTCTTGGCTTCCGCCTGCTCGCCATATTCACGGCGCTGCACGTTGGCAAAGCCGGAGATGGCGGCGGCGTGGCTGAAGGCGAACACGGTGACCGGCAGCGCCAGCCAGACGGTGTTGAGGAAGCTGACCCCCTCAAACGCGGTCACTTCCGGCCATTGCCACTGAGGGATCAGGTAGCAGGAGAGGGCTGCCAGAATGGCCGCCAGCGGATAGACCATAAAGGCGAAGGCGCGCAGCATCGCTTTCTCACCCGCCAGCATCACGGCGATCATGGCAAATACCAGCAGGCCGGAGAGCATCACCCGATCCGGGGTCGCCATGCCGAGCTGGTTGACCATAAAGCTCTCCACCGTGTTGGTCAGCCCGACCCCGTAGATGAGCAGGATCGGGAAGATGGAGAGGAAGTAGAGCGCCGAGATGAGGCGACCGGCCATCTTGCCGAAATGCTCCTCCGCCACTTCGGTGAAGTCGGCGTGGGGGCGTGACGAGGAAAGCACGAAGCGCGCCAGCCCGCGGTGGGCGAGGAAGGTCATGGGACCTGCCAGTACCGCGACGATAACGAGGGGCCAGATGCCGCCCAGACCCAGATTGATGGGCAGGAACAGGATGCCGGCGCCAACGGCGGTGCCAAACAGACTGATGACCCAGTGGGTGTCGTGACGGCGCCAGCGGGTGGTGCTGGACGTGGTGGAGCAGGAACCGGATAGCTCCTTGGTAGCCTCTACAGATAAACTCATTACTAATTCACTTTTTGTTAGTGTTTTAATCTGAGTTTATTGTGGTTTATCGGGATTTAATTCTCAAAAAGCGAGACTGAAACATATCACTGCCATTGCGGGGTTTAGCCAGCGAGATTGGGAATGGAATCTGGGTCACAGAATGAAACAAAACTGATATTGGTGGTTTTTGTGAAATATAAAACCAAAATTTGATCTGCTCTCATTTTTTTATTTTGGCTAATCAGGGGTTTTTAGAATTACGTGAAAAGTTGCACCATTTCTCGCCGACCGATTGTGATGTTTCACTATCATTTTGCCGCTTTGCCAGCGCATCACGCTGTGCAAGCGCGCCTTGACCAGCGGATCACACCGGCCATCACCCGCGGCAACTTCCCTGAAAAAGCAGGCGGCCATCGGGTCGCCTGCTTGTCTGGTGTGATGATATTGCTACTCGTCTAGTGGGCCAGAATGTTGCCCCAGGCGAGATCCGGATCCCCCATTACGATAAAGTCAGGGTTCTCCAGCGACTCGGTTTCGTTGTAGCTGAGTGGCTGCAACGCTAGGCTGAGGATACGGCCACCGGCTGCCTCGACGATGCACTGGGCGGCGGCGGTGTCCCACTCGCCGGTGGGGCCGAGTCGCACGTAGCAATCGGCCGCTCCTTCCGCCACCAGACAGGATTTGAGGGAGCTGGAACCAAGCGGGATCAGCTCGTAGTTGATGGCCGGGTTGAGACGGCGGGTGAGGTTTTCCAGCTTCTGGCGGCGGCTGATGGCGACCACCAGCGAGTCGGGCTGGTCATGCTCGTGGTGCATGGCGCTGATGGGCAGTACCTCGCCGTTCACCTCCTTGAAGGCGCCGTAGCCGCGCACTGCCCAGTAGAGCACGTTGGACTCGGGGGCATAGATGACCCCGAGCACCGGCACATTGTCCCGCACCAGGGCGATCAGGGTGGCGAAGTCGCCGCTGCCCGCGATAAATTCGCCAGTGCCATCGAGAGGATCCACCAGCCAGTACTGCCGCCAGTTGGATCGCTGGCTGAAGGGGATGTCGGCCGCCTCTTCGGTCAGCACCGGCACATGGGGGGTGAGCGCCGAGAGCGCCTGTTTGAGGTAGGCATCGGCAGCAAGATCGGCACTGGTGACCGGGGTCGCATCCTCCTTCAGCTGACGCTCGAACTGACCGCCATGATAGATGTCGTGAAGGATCCTTCCGGCTTCGCGGGCAATCTCCTTGACCCCCGGCACCCAGGCCAACAACTCCTGCATCTCGTTATCCTCTGTCTGTTAACTGCCCGTCTGCGGGCTACTCTGCCTGCTCCGCCAGCCACTTTTGGGCCAAGAGCAGGGCACTGATGCTGCGCGACTCGGTGAAGTCGGGTCGCGCCAGCAATTCGTCGATCCGGTTCAGCGGCCAGGGGATCACCTCCAGCGGCTCCGGTTCGTCGCCGATCCGCTGCTCGGGGAAGAGATCCCGGGCCAGTAAAATGTCCATCCGACTGGAGAAGTAACCGGGGGCCAGCGACACCTGCTTGAGCAGGGTCAGGCTGTTGGCGCCAAAGCCCGCTTCCTCCATCAGCTCCCGGTTGCCCGCCTCGAAGGCATCTTCACCGGGGTCGATCAGCCCCTTGGGAAAGCCCAGCTCGTAGGAGTGGGTGCCGGCTGCATATTCGCGCACGAGCAGCAGGGTGTGGGTATCGAACAGCGGCACAACCATGACGGCGCCCCGGTTGCCACCGCGCATCCGCTCGTAGACCCGCTCTTCGCCGTTGGAGAATTTGAGGTGGAGGGATTCCACTCTGAACAGCCGACTCTCGGCCACGATCTCGGCCTTGAGGATCTCCGGTTTGCTCTTGGGGTTATCCAGTTGGTCGGCTGAGATGTGCTCGGGTTTGCTCTTGTGGGGGTCGCTCATCGGACGCTGACTGCTCGTTAAAAAATCGTGCTTCAAGAGTAAACGACTCTCACACCGAACACCACGGGCCAGGGATGGCAAAGGGGGAGGAAAAATCCGTTATACTGCCGCCCCGTTTTCCGAGATCCGCGATCAAGAGGCCCGATGCCACACTCCCGCTCCACCACCTTGCCCTGGCACCAGATAGATACCGTCTTGCTCGATATGGATGGCACCCTGATCGATCTGCATTTTGACAACCACCTCTGGCAGCAACTGGTGCCTGAGCGTTACGCCGAGCAGCTCGGTCTGCCGCTGGATGAAGCCAAAGCGCAGATTGATGTCCACTATCACGCCGTCAACGGCACCCTCAACTGGTACTGCGTGGATTACTGGAGCGAGACCCTGGGGCTCGATATTCGCGCCCTCAAGCAGGAGCTGCTGGCGAAGATCCAGTGGCGTCCCCATGCCATCCCTTTTCTGGCCGAGCTGCGCGCCGCGGGCAAGCAGCTGGTGCTTTTCACCAACGCCCACCCCGCCAGTCTATCGGTGAAGGATGCGCAGCTTGGCCTTGCCGAGCATCTGGATCTGATGGTGAGTACCCACGAACTGGGCTGGTCGAAGGAGAGCCAGCACTGCTGGCAGGCACTGGCCGAGCGGCTGGCGTTCGATCCGGCCCGTACCCTGTTTGTGGATGACAGCGAGCGGATCCTGCGGGCTGCCGCCGACTATGGCATCGGCTACCAGCTGGCGATCCAGAATCCGGATAGCAGCAAGCCGGAGCAGAGCATCACCGCTTTTCCGGCGATCCGCGACTATGCCGAGTTGCTGCCGCTGGCAATCTGAGTCTGCTGAAACGAGAGAGGGCTGCATCGTGCAGCCCTCTCTGTATCTGAAACCTGGCGGTGAAAAAATCACAGCTCCCGAAACGGGCGCCGTTTCTCCTCTTCGATGACGATTGCCTCCAGATTGGCGATCCGCTCCTGCAACTCTCTGATGATCATATCTTGCTTGCCGAGGCGGTCGGTGATGCGGGCATCCCCCATCTGGTAGCGAGCCCGCTTGCCGAGATATCCGAACAATACGCTGATAAATACGATCAGGACTATGCCTGTCCACATGGTCATGTCACGACTCCTTGTCGTCTATAGACGGCGAAAACGCTGATGAGATCTGCTCTGTTTTCTCATAGCCGTCAATTGGCCGCAATGGGGCCCGTTTCGCCTTTGTGATGCAGTTGGCTATTGCTGCCAGAGCGGGCGGCCAAGCCACAATCTTGTTACCCAGGTGGCTATTGCTGCCAGAGTGGCCGACCGACCCAGAGCGCCCACAGGGTGAGGTGCAGCAGCACGATAAACCAGAAGACCAGCCGGTAGCTGCGCTTCTGGGTCTTGTGACGCAGCCACTGGCGGGCCACCAGCGCCCCCGGCCAACCACCGCACAGCTCCAGCAGATGGAGCCTCGATTCGGGAATGCGCCACTCACCGCGCACCGCCTGCCGCTTGTCCCAGGCGTAGGCGGCTACCGTGAGCAGGCTCATGGAGAGCAACACGGCCAGCGGCCACCACTGCTGTTCGCCGAGGCCGAGCCAGAGGGCGGCGCCCAGTGGCAGCAGCGCCAGCGCCATCATTGGGCCAACTCCCAGCAGCGCTCCTCGTCCTGTTTGAGGGTGCGGATCACCCTGGCCGGATTGCCCACCGCCACCGAATCTGCCGGGATGTCGCGGGTGACCACGGCGCCCGCGCCAATGATGGAGCGCGGCCCTATGGTGACGCCGGGGCAGATGATGGCGCCACCGCCGATCCAGCAGTCATCGCCGATCCGTACCGGCTTGTTGTAGGCGGTCCAGTTGCGTCGTTCCAGATAGTTCATGGTGTGGGTGGCGGTGTAGATCTGCACGTTGGGGGCCAGCAGCACATGGCTGCCGATATGCACTTCGCCCAGATCGAGAATGGTGACGTTGAAGTTGAAGAAGGTCTTCTCGCCGATATGAATGTTGCGACCAAACTCGCAGGTGAACGGCGTGCTGATCCAGCAGGAGTCGGGGCAGTGGCCAAAGAGCTCGCGGCAGATCTGCTGGCGCAGAGGGCCATCGCCCGCCGGTGAACCATTGAGCCGGGCCAGCAGCGCCTGACCGCGGATCCGGTCGTTCGCTATCTCCTCGCTCTGGCTATCCAGGGCCCCGCCTGCCAGTACCTTGTCCCAGTCGCTCGCCATTGCTACCTCCTCATGCTGCAAGAGCAGGCAGTATACGTGACTGTCAGGGGCGCCGTCAGTCTGTCACTTGTTGCAGGTGATCCTCGTCAACCTGCGGGCCAGACGAGGGGCAGGATCAACAGGGCCGAGACGAAGTAGGGGAGCAATACCCGCAGCCCGAGACTGCGACCGCCGATGCCAAGGGCCAGCAGCCCCTTCACCAGCGAGTTGACCAGCCCGGCCAGCAGGATGCCGCGGGCCGCCACCTCCAGCGCCAGCTCCTTGTGGGAAAGCTGGGAGAGCGACAGCGTGATGGCGTCCACATCGGTGATCCCCGACACCAGCGACAGCAGATAGACCCCGGAGTTGCCCACCTTGTCTTGCAGCAGCGTTGCCATAAAGCCGATCAGCGCCAGCAGCAGGCCGAACTTGATGGCGGTGGCCAGATCGAGCGGGTTGCTGGTTTCCGGCTGTACCGGGCCGTCAGTCAGCTCCTCGCGCTGGCGCCAGAACCAGAAGGCAAAACCGTAGACCGTGGTCGCCAGCAACACGAGCGGGGCGGCGAGACGCATCGCCAGCTCGCTGTGAATCAGCAGTACCAGTACCAGCAGCCGCAGCCACATGGTGGCCCCTGCCAGCAGGATGCCGGTGGCCAGCAGCCGCTCCAGCCCCCCCTGCTCCTTGTTGAGGCGAGCGAACTGCAGGGTGAGGGCAGTGGAGGAGGCCAATCCCGCCAGTATGCTGGTGAGCACCAGTCCGGCGCGAGTACCGAGCAGGCGTACCGCGAAGTGGCCACAAAACGAGATGCCGGCGATCACCACCACCATCAGCCAGATCTTGAAGGGGTTGAAGGCATCGAGGGGCCCCATCTCCTCGTTGGGCAGTACCGGCAGCAGCACCAGCGAGATAAGCAGAAAGCGCAGGGTGGCGTGGAATTCGGTTTCGCTGAGAAACAGCATCCCTTGCTGGATCTGCCCCTTCAAGCCCATCAACAGGGCGGCCAGTACGGCGCAGGCGACCGCCTCGCTCGGGCTCAGCAGCACCGACATCAGGCCGAGCAGGTAGGTGAGCAGCATGGCCACCGAGCTGGTGAGGCCGAACTCCCCCTGCCAGCGCTGGGCCAGCCAGACCGAGAGGCCGCAGCCGGTCACCACCGCCAGCAGGCCGAGCAGCGGCAGCCAGGGGCCCAGAGTCGGTAGCAGCAAACCGCACACCCCGCCGAGCAGGCCGATAAGGCCGTAGGTACGCATCCCGGCGATGCGCTGGTTATCCCCCAGCTGGCGCACCTGCCAGCCCCGCTCCAGTCCGATAATCAGGCCGATGGCCAGCGAGACCAGGGCTCCGTTGACCGGTTCTGCATTGATCCACATGGCGGCTTCCTTTCGCGTCGTTGCTGCCTGATCCCATGATGGCACAGGGTTCAAGGTGGCAGAGGGGCATGGCTCACAGAGTCTGCGTCCGGCTCCCGATGCGAGTGGCTGATATAAGCAATAGAGATGGATTGCGAGCACTGCGCAAGAGTCGTACAGGCTATCGGGGAGGAGTCATGGGCTGCTAGCCCGTCATCGACGTCCAGTTTGAATGGCAAGAGAAGACAAGAAGGGGAGCCAATGGCTCCCCGTTTTATTGATGGCGTCATGACCCGCTGCGGATCACTTCAGCTCAATCCAGGCTTCTTGCCAGTGGGACCCGACACCCGGCTCGAACTGGGTGGCGGTGGTGGCCCACTGCACGCAGTAGCCGCTGTAGGGGAAGGGCTTGCACTGATAGACCTTGCCATTTTTCGGCTGCTGCACCTTGGTTCCGGCGGTGTAGGACTTGATGTTGTTCGGGAAGACGAAGTCATATTCGCCGCTGCTCTGCTCCTTGAACATCAGATCCATGGTCTGCTGGATGGTCTCGCCGCCCGCTTTCGGGGTGGCCTTGATCACCAGCTGGTGGTGACCTGCCTTGAGCCCTTCCAGCGCCATGGTGAAGGTGTGGCTGCTGTCCTTGATGTCGGCACTGCTTTCACCCTTGGCCACGCCGCCGTGGTCATAGAGGGTGTTGGATACGGTCAGATCGCCCTGTGCGGTGACGGTGAAATCGAGGGTTGCCTTGCCGTTGTCCAGCACATAGTCGCTGGCCAGACCGCTGACGCTGATACTGTCCACCACCGGCGGTTGCTGCTGTTGCAGGTCAATCTCGACCCGCTTCAGTTTGCTGTCTCGATGCAGATAGACGGGGTTCATACCGTAGACCGGATTGAACTGGCCATCGGCTCCTTGCTGACCGGCGCGGATCAGGCTCTGCTCGGCGTTGATCT
The DNA here is from genome assembly GCF_051919235.1 of Aeromonas sp. 95A. Lineage (NCBI taxonomy): Bacteria > Pseudomonadati > Pseudomonadota > Gammaproteobacteria > Aeromonadales > Aeromonadaceae > Aeromonas > Aeromonas sp. 95A. The sequence goes on along the minus strand of NZ_JBQBFC010000001.1, from coordinate 2,324,678 downwards.
TGCTGGCGAGGGCATGGGCCCAGTTGTTCTTCTGGCCCTGTTCGGCAGTGGTGATGGTCAGCACGGTTTGCAGATCGGGGCGCTCGCCGTTGGCATCGAATACCCGGGTCATCGCCTTGTCGCCTGCCGCGAGGTCGATGGAGGGGTAGATGGTGCCGGACTGGCTCCACTCCAGCGGCGGCTGACTACCATCTTTGAACTTGGCATCGATGATGTTGTAGAAGCTGTTGCTGGTGTCGCCCACTTCCCACACGCCGAGGATCAACTGATAACCGGTGCGCTCCGGCAGGATGCAGTTGTGGGTCACCTGCTTGGGCGGCTGCACCATGTTGCCGTCGATGACGCAGAAGGGGGTCAGATCGAACGAGGCGCGGGTGAGCGGCTGGTTGGGGTTCCAGTCCTGCTTGGTGAGGTAGTAGCGCCAGTTGCGGGTGACGTGGTTGGCGGTGAAGGTCCAGCTGATGGCGAAGGGGCCGGGCTGTACTTCACGTTTGGTCCAGCGGTCGCTGGTCTGGATGTTCAGCTCGCTCCAGCGCGGGCTGCCCGCCGAGGCGATTTGACCATCCTGCGGGCCGCTCTGCGGGAAGCCGGAAGGGCCCTCCACGCTCTGGGGTTCCCACTGCACGCCGCCACACTGGCTGTTGCCGCCGGTTTTGCACAGATAGTTGCGGCTCTCTGGCTGGCTGATGTAGCCATGAGCCAGGGCGCTGCCGCTGGCCAGCAGAGCCAGCACCGCTGCGATGTGATTAAGTTGGATTTTTGCTGCCATACATTCCTCTGTTCGACAGATGTGGGCAGTCAGTTGGCCTGGGGATTCCCCGATACACACTTGCGTGTGGCAACCCCGCTATCCTGGACAAAACGTCTGTAGACCGGAGGCTTTGCGTCCCGACCTTTCGGTCAGTTTGCCAAATGACTAGATGATTAGTGATGGGCCAAATGTTCGGCCATCAGCATTGTGCACTGCATTGATTCGTTATTTGAAGTTGAATGTTTAAATGCATCATTCAATGGCGCGTAAATCATTCTAACTGGCTGTTTTTAAATTGTTCTCCTATTTGTGAATGGCGTCGAATGCCGTTGAATATGCCAATAAGATGCATGCTCGCTGCGTGTTTTGCGGCGTAAAAAACCTGCCAGCTGAGCTGGCAGGTCGGATGACAAGGCGACACAGATTGACGCTATCAATGGCGGGCATGCTGCTCGCCGGAGGGGGGAGATTGGGGCGTCATCATCGGCGCCGCGGCCGACTCCTTGCCCAGTTTGAATACCGCAAGCCGCTCATCCAGACTGCGGGAGAGACCGGCCAGCAACTCGCTCTCCTGCGCCAGTTGCGAGGCGGACTGGGACATCTCCAGCGCCGAGTCATTGATGCCGCTTACGTTGCGGTTCATATCCTCGGCCACCATGCTCTGTTGCTCGGCGGCGGTAGCGATCTGGGTCGCCATGTCGCTCACATGCTGGATGTGGTTGACGATCAGGGTGAGATCCTGCCCCGCCTGCTGGGATTGGTTGACGCTGCTCTCCGCCAGTTTGCGGCTGGTATCCATGGCGTTGGCGGCGGTGACAGCCCGTTGCTGCAACTGGGCAATGGTGCTCTGGATCTCCTCGGTGGATTGGCGAGTCCGGCTGGCCAGTTGGCGCACCTCGTCGGCTACCACGGCAAAACCGCGGCCCTGCTCACCGGCACGGGCAGCTTCGATGGCGGCGTTGAGGGCCAGCAGGTTGGTCTGCTCCGAAATGGCGCTGATGACGGCGGTCACTTCGCTGATCTGCATCACCCCCTCTTTGAGCTGGTTGACCTGCTGGGTGGCCTGCTCCACCTCGGTGGCCAGCGCCTTGATACCGTGCACGCTGGCATGAACGTCACGGTTGCCGAGACCCGCTTCACCGGTCGCTTCCTGGGTATCCCGCGCGGTATTTTCGGCGTGCCCGGCCACATCGGAGATGGTGGCGCTCATCTCGTTCATGGCGGTAGCGAGCTGGGCCAGCTGATCCCGTTGGCTGGTGACTGCCTGATTGGTCTGCTCTGCAGAGGCGGCGATGCGCAGGGCTGCATCCGCCACGTTGCGGGCCCCCTGGCTGGCCTCCAGCAGGGCGTGACGGATGGCATCGAGACTCTGGTTGGTGCAGCGGGCGACCACTCCCAGCTCATCCTTGCCCTGTACCGGGATGCTCACCACCAGATCCCCCTTGGCGACCCGCTGCATGGCGTGGTTGATCTGGCTGAGGGGGGAGACGATGGAGTGGGTGATGCGCCAGCCCAGCAGCCCCATCAGCAGGATCACGATGGCGGTGGCGGTACCCATCTTCATGTACTGGGCCCAGATGGTCTGCTGAATATCCTGCAGCAGCATGCCGGAACCGAGGATCCAGCCCCAGGGCTGATAGCCGGAGACCATGGATAGCTTGTCGGCGGTCTCACCCGACGGGCCGACCCAGACATATTGCAGAGTGCCCTGTTTGCCCCCTTTGGCGATATCCACCATCTGATACCAGAACTGCCCGGCGGTGGCGGCACCTCCTTCACCCATCTTCTGGCCGACCAGTTCGGGACGGATGGGGTGAACCACCATGGTGCGGTTCTCGTCGATGACGAACAGGTAGTTGTTGCCATCAAAGCGGGTGTTGGTCAGCAGCTTGCGCGCTTCCTGCTGGGCCTGCTCTGCTGGCAGGGTGCTGGCCAGAAACTGGATCTGGCTCATGGCCTGCCCCAGTACCGCATTGAGCCGCGCCTCTCGCTCGCTCATCAGATTGCGCTGGAGTGCGTTGGCCGAGATAAGCAGCAGCGAGACAAAACCGACAAACGCCAGTGCGAGCAGCAAAATCAATTTGCGGCTCACGGTAATATCACCGAGCTTGAACATGACTAAACCCTCATTTCCCTGTTGATTTTATGTGGCTCTGTACCGCGGCAGCCAGTTCGTAAGAGTTAACAACTCATTTACTTTCAGTCTCTTGCCGACCTTTCTCAAATGAGCGTTTTAACATCAGTATAGTCAGCAGACAGCAACCCCCACTTTTTGGTAGCGTGTTGATGCGCATCCCTGCGCAATTTTTGCCAAAGAGTGTGAATCATTTGGCATTTCACTAAAAAAAGGAGTGGGCCCCGCTGCGGGTGACCCCATAACAAGAGGGAATTTATGAGTTCCATTGCCAGGAATTACTTCAACCAGCTCAATCGCGACTATCTGCAGGTTCACAGACGCAAGGAGGATCTCTTCTGGGCCACCTATATGGGCACCAGCGACGATCAGGCCGGGTTTACCGCAGCCGAGCAGGCCTACAAGGCCTTTTGCGCCAATCCGGAGCGGTTGCCGGAACTGCGCAAGATGCACGCCCTTGCCGAAAATGAGGAGTTAAAACGGGGTCTGGCGGGCTGGATCGCCTTCTTCGAGTGCAACGTCATCGAGGATCCCGCTGCCGCCGCCCTGATGGATGAGCTGGTGGCTGCCGAGGCGGATCTGTTTGCCCGCCGCAAAGGGCTGAAACTGACCCTGCTGGATGAGCAGGGCCAGCAGGTGGCTGGCAGCCTGCCCGCCGCCAGCACCTCCCTTGCTGCCAGCCCGAACGTGGCGGTGCGCCAAAGCGCCATCGCCATGTTCCACACCCTGGAGCAGTGGGTGGTCGGCAACGGCTTTCTCGAGGTGGTGGCGCTGCGCAACCGCTTTGCGCGCGCCATGGGCTATCGCGACTACTTCGCCTACAAGGTGCGCAAGAACGAACAGATGAGCCCGGATCAGCTGTTCGCCATCCTTGATGACTTCATCGCCCGTACCGACGCCCGGCTGCAGCAGAGTCTGGTCGAACTGAAAGCGGCCAAAGGGGAGGCGGCCCTGTTGCCCCACAACCTGCGTTACTTCGTCAGTGGCGACGTGACCCGCCAGCTCGACCCCTATGTGCCCTTCTCGCGGGCGCTGCGGGACTGGGTCGAGAGCTTCCGCCGGCTCGGCATCCAGTATCGCGGTGCGACCCTCACCCTGGACTTGCTGGCCCGGGAGGGGAAGTATGAGAACGGCTTCTGCCACGGCCCGGTACCGAGCTTCTTCCAACAGGGAGAGTGGATACCAGCGGTGGTCAACTTCACCAGCCTGGCCGATCCGGCGCAGGTGGGCAGCGGCTGGAGTGGCCTCAATACCCTGTTCCACGAGGGTGGCCACGCCGCGCACTTTGCCAATGTCACCGGCAACGCCCCCTGCTTCTCACAGGAGTTCCCGCCCACCTCTATGGCTTATGCCGAGACCCAGTCGATGTTCTGCGACAGCCTGCTGGACGATGCCGACTGGCTCAAATGCTACGCCAGAAACGCGGCAGGAGAGGCGATCCCCGATGCGCTTATCAAGGAGATGATCGAAGCACGTCAGCCGTTTCGCGCTTTTAACGAACGCCAGATCGCGCTGGTGGCCTACTTCGAGCGGGATCTCTACGCCATGGATGAGGCTGAACGCACTCCCGAGGCGGTGCTGGCACTGGCCCGCAAGTGGGAGCGCAAGATCCTCGGGGTCGAGAGCCCGCGCCCGTTGCTGGCCATTCCGCACCTCCTTAATCAGGAGTCGGCCTGCGCCTATCACGGCTACCTGCTGGCGCTGATGGCGGTGGAGCAGACCCGCGCCTTTTTCCTGAAACGTGATGGCTACCTCACCGACAACCCGAGCATCGGGCCGGATCTGGCCGCTCACTACTGGGGGCCGGGCAACGGCATGAGTCACGATGAGACCCTGCGCAGCCTTACCGGCGAGGGATTCAGCGCGGTGCCGCTGGCCGAGGCATGCAACCTGAGCGCCGCCGAGGCGTGGCAACAGGCGCAGGCCTGCATGGCCGCCGCCCAGCAGCGTCCGGCTACGGGTGAGGGGTCCCCGCTCGATGCCCATATCCGGGTGGTACATGGCGCCGAGCTTATCGCCGACAACAGCGAGTCGGAAACCCGCATGCTGGCCGATTTCGAGGCGTGGATTGCCCGACGCTACTTTGCGGGGGATGTCAGAGAGGAGCTGAGCTGCGTGCAGTAAGTTATGTGATGAAGGCAAGCTTGTTATGAATAGGCAATTGGCAGGCGGGGAAACCTTCCTGCCATTCTTTTTGCTCATTGTTTACTACTCATCGATGACCTTTTTTCCACAATTTTCACAGATGACGTGGCGTTCAAAGCGATCCATGTTGGCCAGAAAGGGGCCGGCGGCCCAGCCGGTAATGAAGTCTTTGATAAATGCTGTGCGTTTTTGCTCCGGTGTCGGCTGTTTGCCAAAGGATTTGTCGACCAGCACCACGACATGGTTGGTCTCGCGCTGACAACTCGGGCAGACGCGTTGTTCGGTGGATGAAAGCAAGGGGGATCTCCTTGTCCAGAAGAGTGGGCTGCAGGTTTTCCGCCGCAGATATGTAATGTCCCCATTTGATTCCTTTTTACGGCGGGTCGTCAATCACAGCGGAGGCGAATTGTGCGCCATCTCCTGTGAAAAGGGGCGAGCCAACAAGGGTGATCATGAGGGGCCAGTCGGCCCCTCTTTTGTTTCCGTTTGTCACACATTGCCACACAAGCTTCCCCCTCTGGCAAAGTCTTGTGACCGGGCGGGTGTGCAATGGTGCCATCAGCAGGGAGATGAGGCCCTGCAGCGATGGAACCAGGGAGCATGTTATGACGGGTAAACGGGTTTGGTGGCTGTTGCCACTGCTGGCGGTCGGGGTCTGGTGGCTCGGGTATGCGGGGGATGCCAACGGGGTGTGGCCCTGGCGCCATGAGATGTTGTTACTTACCGGCCTACTGGGGATGACCTATATGGCCATTTCGCTGTTGCTGGCGTTGCGCCTGCCGCAGCTGGAGGTGTGGTGTGGCGGTCTGGACCGGATGTTGCGATGGCACCGCCAGACGGCCATCGGTGGCGCATTGGCGCTGACCGCCCACTGGCTGGTGGTGGAGGTGCCCAAGTGGGCGGTCTCGGCGGGTTGGCTGAGCCGTCCCGCGCGGCGTGGGGCCAGCGCGGCCGCAGCTGGTGCAGGAGCAGGCAATGGCATCTCGCTCCATGCCCTTGGCAATACCCTGGGTGAGTGGAGTTTCTATCTACTGATCGCGTTGGTGGTAGTGAGCTTGCTGGCGCTGGTGAGTTATGGTCGTTTTCGGCTGATCCACCGGCTGGCGCCGCTCATCTATCTGGCGGGGTGGGGGCACGGGCTCTGCCTGCTGCCTCAGGTGGGATCCATGACGCCTGTTGGGGTATCGATCTGGTTGATCTGCGGGATCGGTGCTATCGGGGCCCTCTACTCCCTGCTGGGACAAGTGGGGGCGCGGGATCGCCATCCCGGCCGTGTCATTGCGGTGCGGGCGCTGGCGGATCAGACCTGCGAGCTGACCATGCAGCTGGAGAGGCCGCTCGCCCATTACCGCCCGGGTCAGTTTGCCTTCTTCGAGTTTGACGCCAAGGAGGGGCCGCACCCCTTTACCCTGGTGCGAGTGTCGGCGGATCGGCGCCAGCTGGTGATCGCGGTGCGGGCGCTCGGGGATCATACCCGTCAGCTGGTGGCAGAGGCACGTGTCGGGGATGAGGTGGTGGTGACCGGGCCCTATGGCGCCTTTGTCGCCGCGCAAGGGGGAGGTAGAGCCCTCTGGCTGGGGGCTGGGATCGGTATCACGCCGTTTGTGGCCTGGTTGGAGGGGTTGGCTGCCCGTGGCGAGCGCAGCGAGGGGATCACCCTGATCCAGTGCGCGCCGGATCTGGCGGGGGCTGTTTACCACCGGCGGTTGGCCGAGCTCTGTCATCGCACCGGTGTGCGTTATCAGCTGCATCTGGACAAGGCGGCCGGGCGGCTGGATCTGGCTCGCATCGCGCAGGATGCGCCCGAGCAGGTGTGGTTTTGCGGGCCGAAGGGGATGGCAGATGCCCTGACCCGGTTCTTGCCGGACGGGCATCTGCATCGCGAGCTGTTTCGCTTTCGTTGAGCGCAGTTATTTGGTGCTGGCTGGCAACTGCTTGAGGGCGGCCTGTACTGCGGCTTCCAGTTGCGGATCCCGTCCGGCCACCATGTCGGCGGGGATGAGGGGCACCTGCAGATCCGGGATTAGCTCCTGATTCTCGTAGAAGGTGCCGTCCGGTTTGCGCAGCCCCAGGGTCGGAATGCCGTAGGAGAGGCCCGGGATCAGCCTGGAGTCGTGGCTGTAGACCATGGTGCCGGTGCCGGGCACCGGATCGCCGACGATGGGGCCGACCTTGAGGGCGCGGTAATACTCGGGGAAGGCGGAGCCTTCCGAGTAGCTGCCAGCGTTGACCAGCACCACCGAGGGCTTGGTCCACTGGCGAGTGGCGGCGTCGGTTTCCCCCTTGCCCTGACGGGGCCAGCTGCTGGCCATCCCCTTGGTGCTGCCGCTGCCGGTCAGAAACTCCACCAGGGTATTGGCGAGATAGCCGCCGCTGTTGAAGCGGACATCGACGATCAGCGCCTCGCGATTGCGCTGCCTGCCGAGGGCATCCGCCACCACCGCATCGTAGACCTCGCTATTCATTGCCGGCAGATAGACGTAGCCGACCCGTCCTCCGCTCAGTCTGGCCACCAGCTCCCGCCGTTTCTCAATCCAGCGATCCTGTTGCAACTGGTACTCCTGCTGTTTGTCGATGGCGGTGAGCACCACCTCGTCAGTTTGCTTGTTGCCCTCCTGCTGGAAGGTGAGGGCAAGCCGGGCGCCAGCCTGATGGTTGAGGGCTCGATCCAGCTCGGCCAGATTGGCAATCGGGACGCCGTTGATGGCGAGCAGGCGGGCGCCCGGGGCGATATCGCTCTCCTGATCCAGCGGGCCGCCAGAGAGCAGGGCGGTGAGCATCACCTCTTGCTCGCCATCCTGCCAGTAGCCGCCAAGGCTGGCTGTCTCGTCCGCCATGCGCGGGAAGGGGGCGGGGCCGCTGCCCCAGGTGTGGGAGACATTGAGCTCGCCAGCCAGCTCCGCCAGCAGGTTGCCAAAGTCCCGCGGGTTGCCGATGCCCGGCAGCAGGCGGCGGTAAGCGGCGACATAGCTATCCCAGTTCACCCCGTTCATGTCGTCCAGATAGAACTCGTCCCGGGTGAGCCGGGCGATCTGATCGAAGGCGGCGGTCATGCGTTCCTGCCAGCGGCTGGTGGGTTGCAAGGCGAAGGGGGCGCTGGTGGCCTCGCCGGAGTCGAGGTGGATCCGGGTGATCTCCCCATCCCGCACCAGGGTAGCCAGGGTGCCCTGCTGGTTGAGGTTTGCCAGCGCGGGGCCGGCCTGTTCGCCAAACAGTTCGCTGGTTTTGCCCTTGCGCAGATCCTGGCTGTAGCCCTTGATCTCGCTCTCGCTGTTGACCCCCATCTCCTCCACCAGATAGATCAGCTGGTCGCCGATGATGCGGCTGGCGAGCAGGGTGCCGGCGGGTTGCAGCAGCAGCGCTTCCCGATGGTTGAGACGATCGCTCTCAAAGCCGTATCCCCCTTTCGGCGGCTCCAGTTCGGCAATCGCATCGGCTCTGGCGGCGCGGCTGCTGTAAATGCCGAGCAGGTTGGTGACGAGGGGTTCGCCATCGGGCCCCAGTGCGCCAAATCGGGTCGATTGCCAGTAGAGGATGGCGCCATCCTGACTCCAGCCCGGTTGCCCATCCTGATAGCCGTTGAGGCTGACATTGACCGGTTTGGCCTTGAGGTTGGCCGTATCGATCACCGCGATCTCCTGCTCTGCCGCATCGGGGCGGAAGGTGAGCGCCAGATGGCGTGAGTCGGGGGCGAAGGCGAGATGCACCTCGTGGCGCGACGGGTTGAAGCTGGCAGGCACCAGCTCCCGCTGCTTGTTGCTCGCCAGATCCAGCAGGTGGATGGCCTGGCCATCCACCACGAAGGCGAGCTGCTTGCCGTCGGGGGAGAGCACCGGATGGCTGATCCCCTTGCCGGGTATGGCCAGCAGCAGACTCTCGGTCAGAGTGCCGGGATCGCTGAACAGCAGATCCGGATCTCCCTTGCGCAGGCGATAGAGGGCGGCGTGCCCCTGCTGCTCCGATAGATAGATGAGGGCGCGTCCCTGCTCGGCGAAGAGGGGGCTGGACTGCTCGCTCGGATCGCGGGTCAGCTGGCGCACCCGCTCCCGCTCGGGGTCGACGGCAAACAGGTTGCCCTCGCTCACCAGGATCAGCTCGTCCGCCTCTTCGCTGACCAGCGCTTCGTCTGCCAGGCTCAGGGCCTCGCTCGCCTCATCCGGCGTGCTCGCCACTTGCGGTGCGAGGGTCAGCTTGCGTGGCTCGCTGCTACCGGCATCGAGGCGATAGAGTTCACCCAGCCATGACCAGACCAGATCGCCATTGCGAGAGGCGCTAAGCCCCCGCACCGGATGGCCCTGATAGTGGGTCAGCTGTTGCTCCTTGCCGCTGGCGAGATCCCGGCGCCAGACGTTGAAATCGCCGCTGCGCTCGCTCAGGTAAAAGAGGCTGTCCCCCTTGTCGCTCCAGACCGGATCGGTGGCCGCCACCCGATCTTCGGTCAGCTGCTTGTGCTGCTTGCCATCAAACAACCAGAGACGGGGCACCGCGAACGAGTGCTGATGCTTGCGAAAGGGTTGATCCGCCGCGGGCATCTGATAGGCGAGCAGCTCCCCGTGGGGGCGGGCGAGGGTCGCAGGCAGCGGCAGATCGGCCTGCAAGGTGCCGCCGGTGATCGGGGTCCAGTAGAGCTCGCCCCATTGGTAGCCTTCCGCGACAAAATGGTCGGCATCGGGCGCCCCCAGGCGCTGGCTGCTCAGCAGCAGCCGTTTGCCATCGGCGCTGAAGGCTTGCGGCAGATCGGTGCGCGAATCGCGAGTGAGGCGCACCATCTCGCCGCCGTTGGCGGGTACCACGAACACATCCTCGTTGCCGTAGAGATTGGCGGCAAAGGCGAGCTGTTTGCCATCCGGCGACCAGATTGGCCGCTGGCTCAGGTAGTCGCTGCCGGTGAGCGCCATAGCGGGGCCACCCTCGGCACTGGCAACAAAAATGCGCCCCTGCCAGGTGAAGGCAAGCCGCTTGCCATCGGGGGAGAGGGCGGGCTCGCGCAGCCAGAGTGCATCGGCTGCGACACTGGCGGGCAGCCAGAGCAGGAGTGGCGAGAACAGCAGGGTGGCGAGGCGGCACGAAGAGCGCATGGCATGATCCTGTCGGGGAGTGGAGTGTTATCTTCGCCGATCATTGCCCCGGGTGCCAGCGCGATAATTTTTGGTATCTTGTTGTTTTAACTATTAATTACCAATGTCAAATGACGGCGTTCAAGGAAGATGGCCTGGCTGCGGCAAGATATGTTTTGCCGGGCATATTGAGTATTGATGGCGATCCAATATCATGGCGCTCGCTCGCCGCTCGGCGGGCATCGTTCAGATGATCTGGTAACAAGAAAAGCCCGCACCAGAGGCTTGTCGAGGGATGGAATGAGAGCCGTATTACTGTGTTTGTTGGGGCTTTGGCCCGCATTGAGTTTTGCCTTTACCGAAAAAGCCGATTTGGTGGTGGTCAAGAAGTCGACCTATAGCCTGACCCTGATGAAGGATGGCAAAGAACTGAAGCGCTACTGGATTGCTCTGGGCCCGGCGCCCAAGGGGCACAAGCAGCAGGAAGGGGATCAGCGTACTCCGGAAGGACGCTACACCCTCGACTACAAGAAGACCAATTCCGGCTACTACAAAGCCATCCATATCAACTATCCGAACCTGGATGACATCAAGCGCGCCAATGAGCTGGGTGTTCGTCCGGGTGGCATGATCATGATCCACGGCCAGCGCAACAGCATTGGCAACCGCAGGGTTCAGCCTTCCAACTGGACCAACGGCTGCATCGCCATGCTCAACCACGAGCTGGATGAGGTGTGGGACGCCGTTGACCCAGGTACGCCCATCGTCATCGAGCCCTGATCCCCTTGTGCACGCCCGCGACTCCGCGGGCGTTTTATTTCCCGCCAGTGATGACGTGACAGCGCTTGCTGTCCCGTGCTAGTTTTTTCGGCTCGCTTTGGCTGTGACAAGGAAGATCACATGATGTCAGTAACGAGCGTGCCCGAGCGAACGGGGATGCTCTGGTGGCGTGCCACACTGGATATGCTCCCGCTCTCCATTTCGGTGATCCCCTGGGGGATCCTGTGTGGCGCTTTGGCGTTGCAGGCAGGGCTGAGTCCGCTTCAGGCTCAGCTGATGTCGTTGCTGGTCTACGCCGGAGCCGCCCAGCTCTCGGCCACGACCCTGTTCGGGGCGGGCACGCCCCTGCTGCCCATCATGGGCTCCACCATGGTGATCACTTCCCAGCATCTGCTATACGGCTTCACCTTCCGCCGTGACGTATTGCCGCTCTCCCTGCGCTGGCGTGCCAGCCTTGCTTTTTTCCTGACTGATGAGATGTTCGCTGTGGCGCTGAAAGACCGGGAGCGCAGCGGCCACTTTGATCCGGCCTACGCGCTCATCGCGGGATTCGTCTTCTATCTGTTCTGGAATCTGGCGACCCTGGTCGGCATCGCGGCCGGCCAGTACATCGATGGACTGGACAGCATGGGGCTGGATTTTGCCATCGCGGCCACCTTCATCGCCATGACCATTCCCGTCATGAAAAACTTGCCCATGGTGGCGGCCACTCTGGTGAGCGGCGGCACAGCGTTGCTTACCAAGCCGCTGCTGGCGGAGATCCACATCATCGTCTCTGCTCTGGCTGGCATGGTGGTGGGCTATGTGCTGCACCGGATGAGGAGGTAGCGTGAGCTGGCTGATGATTGGCCTGCTGGCCCTGATCACCTTTTTCAACCGCTTCGCCTTCTTTTCTCGGTTGACCCGATATCAGCCGGGTGCCGAGATGGGGGCGTTTCTCGGCTTTTCTGCCCAGTCGGTGCTGACTGCAATCTGGTTGCCCATCGTCTTTAGCTACGAGCCGGGGATAGGTCTTGACTGGGATCCTGACTACCTGACTGCCACCCTGTGGGTGATGCTCTTGACCCTGTTGCGGCTGCCGACTCTGGTTGTGGTGGTAGGCGGAATGGGGAGCTTCTTTCTGCTGCGCTGGCTGGGAGGCATAGCCGAGCTCTTACCTTGGTGAAGCGCGAGCCGTGATCTTGTGTAATGGATGTCATTATTCGACATCCGTCATGTCATGAATGTCACTTCAAAAAAAGCCTGCAAATGGTGAGGATATGGGTTCTATCCGTGGAGGAGTGTCCCATGTCTTTGATCGAAACCTGTCAGCGCATCGTGCGCGACCCCCATCTCTCCGCTGCCCAGAAGAGCCACGCGCTGGCGCTGGCCGCCGAGAATGCGTTGCCCTACCCCGACCTGCCTGCCGCAGTCGCCGAGGCGATGGAGCAGGGATTTATCTGCGACATGTTCGAAGGGCATGCCCCCTACAAGCCGCGTTATGTGCTGCCGGACTATGAAAAATTCCTGACTCAGGGCTCTGCCTGGCTGGAGTTGGCGGCGCCGCAGGATTTCGACGAGGCGCTCAATGCCCTGCGCATCCTCTATCACCATGTCCCCTCAGTCACCGGCATGCCGGTCTGGCTGGGGCGGCTCGACCATCTGCTGTTGCCGTTTGTCGGCGAACTGGATGACGAGACCCTCTATCGCAAGCTGAAGGGGTTCTGGGTCTATCTGGATCGGGTGCTGCCGGACGCCTTCATGCACGTCAACATCGGGCCGGATGACAACCGCATCTGCCGCCTGATCCTGCGCATCGACAACGAGCTCAAGCAGGTGGCGCCGAACCTTACCTTCTTCCACGATCCGGAGCAGACCCCGGACAGCCTGCTGCTGCAGGCGGTGAAGAACATCGCCGAGTGCAGCAAGCCGCACATCGCCAACTACCCGATCCACCGCGACACCTTCGACACTCGTGGTTTTGGCATCGTCAGCTGCTACAACGCCCTGCCGCAAGCGGGTGGTGCCAATACCCTGGTGCGCATCTCCCTCAAGCGGGTCGCCGAGCAGTGTCAGGGGATCGACGACTTCCTCGGCTGCCTGCTGCCCCACTACTGCCGCTTGGCCTCCCAGTTGATCGAAGCGCGGGCCGCTTTCTTGCATCAGGAGTCCGGCTTCTTCAACAGCTTCCTGGTGAAAGAGGGGCTGCTGGATGAGGATCGTTTCGTCCCCATGTTTGGTATCTACGGCATGGCGGAAGCGGTCAATATCCTGATGGATAAAGAGAATCTGCCGGATCGCTACGGCCACGGCGAGGAGGCGAACCAGCTTGGCTATCGCATCTCGGCCCAGCTCTCCGCCTATGTGACCACGACCCCGCAGACCCATGCCTGGGGTGGCCGCGCTTTGTTGCATTCGCAAGGTGGCCTCAGCATCGATGTGGCTGCTACCCCGGGGGTGCGCATTCCCTACGGGCATGAGCCGGATCCCGCCAGTCATGTGCTGGCGCTGGCACCGCACCACACTTATTACCATTCGGGGATCAGCGAGATCCTGACGCTGGAGCCCACCATCCGCCAGAACCCGCAGGCGCTGTTGCAGCTCTGCAAAGGGGCGCTCGCTATCGGTATGCGCGAGTTCACCGCCAACGTGGCCGACAGCGATCTGGTGCGGGTGACCGGCTACATGATCCGCAAGAGCGACGTGGCCCGCTTCGCAGAAGAGGGATCGCGGTTGCAGACCACCTGTCTCGGCGCCGAGGCGAGTGAAGTGACCGCCATTCGTCAGCGGGCTCCGCGAGTGGTCGCCCACGAATCGACCATCGATGAGTATTGAGTTCGCACCGATGGCCGATGTCTTTCCAACACGCAGCGCCCTGGTAAGCAGGGTGCTGCCGTTCTCCTGTGTCGACGGGCCGGGCAACCGGCTGGTGCTGTTTCTGCAGGGTTGCAACTTTCGCTGCCCCGGCTGCCACAACCCGCACACAATAGGGTTATGCGACGATTGTGGCGACTGCCTTGGGGTCTGCCCAAGCGGTGCCCTCACCTTGAGCGAAGGCAAGATACAATGGCAGGCGGCGCTCTGTACCGATTGCGACGCCTGTCTGGATGTCTGCCCGCGCAGTGCCAATCCCAAGACTGCCACCATGACGGTGGACGATGTGCTGGCCCTGCTGCGTCGCTACGGCCCACTGCTGAGCGGGATTACCGTCTCCGGCGGCGAGGCGACCACCCGGCTCCCCTTTGTGGTTGCGCTGTTTGCCGCCATCAAGGCTGCGCCGGATCTGGTCCATCTCACTTGCCTGCTCGACAGCAACGGCTCGCTGGCCGAAACCGGCTGGCAGCGGCTATTGCCGATGCTCGACGGCGCCATGCTCGATCTCAAGGGGTGGCGTGACTCGGTGCATCACTCCCTGACCGGCTATGGTCGCGAGCGGGTGCTGGCATCGCTGCAACTGCTGGCACGCCACGGCAAGCTGACCGAACTGCGGCTGCTCCATGTGCCGGGCAAGAGCGATTTTCTGGATGCAAGTGGTGAGCTGGACGAGGATCTTGCCGCCTTCTTGCGGCAGCTTGGGCCTGTGCCCATTCGCCTCAACGGCTTTCGCCACCACGGGGTGCGGGGGGAGGCGGCGCAATGGCCAGAGGCTCACCAAACCGAGCTGGAACAGCTGGCCAGCCGTTTGCGTGCAGCGGGATTGGGGCCTGTCTCACTGCCTGCCTTGATGGGCTGAGTGGCTGCGTCATCCGGTGACCGTCATGGTGTGAGGTGCGGCATGGAAAGGCCGCAACTGTGATTTCTGTCTATTGGAGGGGGCGAGAACGGCGGCTAGAATAATGGCCATCTTCTTACCCCTCAATGACAGATAATCATGAGTGAAAGCAAGGCGTTATATCGGGTTCAGTTTATTTGCCACAGCGAGCGCTACGAAGTCTATGTGCGCGAAGTCAATCAGGGCCAGCTGTTCGGTTTTATCGAGATTGCCGACTTTGTCTGGGACAACCATACCGCACTTATCGTCGATCCCAGTCACGAGAAGCTCAAGAGCGAATTTGCCGATGTGCGCCAGACTCTTATTCCCATGCATCAGGTGCTGCGCATCGATCAGGTGAAAAAGCAGGGGGCTGCCCGCATCACGGAGCTGGGCAGCAACGTCGCCTCCTTCCCCAGCCCCATCTATACCAAACGTCCCTGATCCCTTATTGCCCTTGATGTTTCGCCGCGGTGAAACATCAATCTCTACTCGTTGTCGCCCGGCTCAGGGCTCAATCAATTCGCGACCCAGTTGCAGGATCCGCTGGCGGAACCAGTGACGGGCCGAGCCATCACCGGCCGGTCCATACCAGACTAGGCTGTGACTCACCTTGCCGTAATCGAACGGTGCCGGACGCATCACCAGATCCGGCTGACTGGCCATGCAGGCCGCCCAGCCACCGATGGCGGTGAGGATCAGGTCGGTCTGGGGCAGCAGGGCCGCCGCGCTGGCAAAATCGGGCAGGGTGGCGCCAATCTGGCGACGCACCTGCTGCTGGGCCAGGCTCTGCTCGAAGAAGGGGTTGGCCAGCTCCTGATCCCGGATGGCGATATGGCGCCAGCTAAGGTAGGCATCGAGATCCCAGGGCTTGGCCAGCGCGGGATGGTCTTTGCGCAGCAGGCAGACCAGTTTTTCTTCCCGCAGGGTCTCCCACACCAGCCCGGGCTGGCGCGGCAACGGCTGGCTCTGGTCATGGGGCAGGATCACGAAGTCGAGTTTGCCCGCTGCCAGCGCCTCCAGCCCCTGCTCATCCTTGTTCCAGATCTCCGGCACCATGCCCGGCACCTCTTTCATCAGCTGACCCAGAATGGGGCCCACCGGCCAGGTCATCACGCTCTCGCGCAATCCCAGCCGCAAGCTGCCCTGCCACTGCTGCGGGTTGAAGGCATTCTGGCGAGTGAGGCCGTTCAGCTCCCCCAGTAGTCGATGCAGGGTGGGAGCCAGTCGCTCGGACATGGGGGTGAGCAGCAGCTGGTTTCCCTGACGGTAGAGCAGTTGATCCCCCAGCAGATCCCGCAGCTGGTTGAGGGTCTTGCTGACGGTGGAAGGCGTGGTGCAGAGCTGCTCGGCGGTGCGGGTGACGCTCTGGTTGTCGAGCAGCAGATGCAGGGTGACCAGATGGCGACCTCCCAGCCGAGAGAGAGCGATCAGATCCATAGTGGCTCCTGAAATTGATGAAGATAAACAGGCTTGGAATCAGGGAGATTCAGCGTGACCTGCTGGCATTCTCTCACAGCAGGGGGAGGGTGAGCAGACTCCTCAAGAGGTGACTGCGAACGCAACAGACAAAAAAGCCCCGCCAAAGCGGGGCTGGTGCGGATTAGCCCTTGAGCACCGCGGCCATGGCGTCAGCCACATAGTCGACGTTGCGGCTGTTGAGGCCCGCCACGCACATGCGACCGGAGCGCACCAGATAGACGGCGAACTCTTCGCGCAGGCGATCTACCTGCTCCGGGGTGAAGCCGGTGTAGCTGAACATGCCGCGCTGGTTGATGAAGTAGCTGAAATCGCGGCCCGGCACCTTGGCGCTCAGCACCTCGAACAACTTCTGGCGCATGGCCTTGATGCGGGTGCGCATCTCGGTCACCTCGCCGACCCACAGGGCGTGCAGCTCCGGCTGGCTCATCACCGCCGCGGTGATCTGGCCGCCGTGGGTGGGCGGGCTTGAGTAGTTGCGACGCACGGTGGCCTTCATCTGGCCCAGCACCCGGCTTGCCTCTTCGGCATCCTGACAGATGACCGACAGACCGCCGCAGCGCTCGCCGTAGAAGGAGAGGTTCTTGGAAAACGAGTTGCTGACGAAGAAGCTGACACCGGCGGCCACCATGGCGCGAATGGCGTAGGCATCCTCTTCCAGCCCGTCGCCGAAGCCCTGATAGGCGATGTCCATAAAGGGGATCAGGTTGTTCTCGACCACCAGCGCGATCACCCGATCCCACTGGGCGCGGGAGAGATCCACCCCGGTCGGGTTGTGGCAGCAGGGGTGCAGCAGCACGATGCTCTTGGCCGGCAGGGTGCTCAGGCAGTCGATCATCGCATCGAACTGCACGCCGCCGGTGGCCGCATCGTAGTAGGGGTAGTCATGCACCTTGATGCCGGCTCCCTCGAACATCGCTTTGTGGTTGTCCCAGGTCGGATTGCTGACCCACACCTCGGAGGTCGGGAAGTAGCGCTTGAGCAGATCGGCCCCGATCTTCAGCGCGCCGGAGCCACCGATGGTCTGGATAGTGGCGATACGTCCCGCCTTGACCGCTTCATGGTTGGCACCAAACAGCAGGTGTTGCACCGCGGTGCGGTAGTTGGCGGCGCCTTCCATCGGCTGGTAGGGGCGCGGCGCCGGGGCGGCGGCGCGCTGGGCTTCGGCTTGCTGCACCGACGGCAGCAGCGGAATACGCCCCTGCTCGTCGTAATAGAGGCCGATCCCCAGGTTCACCTTCTGCTCGCGGGTGTCTTTGTGGAAGGTCTCGACTAGCGTCAGGATGGGGTCGCCAGCATAGGCATCGACGTGTTCAAACATGGGGGATCCTTGAAATTGACTGTCCAGTAAAACCGGCGGTCAGCCGGGCTGGACATCATGGCGCAAAGCTGGCGGTGGCTCAAGCCCGACGCTGGTCGAGCCTGAAGGGATGGTGCCGCGATCCTGCTTACTTCAAATAGGATCGCAGGACGCTGACCACCTGATCCAGATCCTCCAGCCGCTCGGCAGGGGTGGCATCGGGGGCGCCGAGATGCTCGCGCATATGCCCTTCCAGTACCTCCAGCATCAGGCCGTTGACGGCGCCGCGGATGGCGGCAATCTGCTGCAAAATGGCGGCGCAGTCGCTCTCCTGTTCCAGCGCGCTCTCCAGCGCACCGGCCTGTCCCTTGATGCGGCGCACCCGTGCCAGCAACTTCTTTTTGTCGTGAATGGTGTGGGACATGACGGATCCTCTCGATCAACAAAACTATACTGGGGTATAGTATATTGCATCATCGCTCTCAGGAGAAATCCATGTCATCCCTCGCTCAATCCCACTGCCATCAACCCGTCATCCACGAGGGCAATCCGCTGGCCGAACAGAAGACCCGCTGGGCCGTATTGTTGACCGTCATCATGATGGTGGCGGAGATTGGCGGCGGCTGGTTCTACAACTCCATGGCGCTGCTGGCCGATGGCTGGCACATGAGCTCCCACGCGCTGGCGCTCGGCCTCTCGGTGCTGGCCTATCGCGCCGCCCGCCACTTCGCCCGCGACCACAGATTCAGTTTCGGCACCTGGAAGATCGAGGTGCTGGGTGGCTTCACCAGTGCCCTGTTGCTGGTGGGAGTGGCTGGGCTGATGCTGTTCGAGTCGGTGTTCCGGCTGCTGGATCCCAGCCCGATCCACTATCAACAGGCGATCGCTATCGCGCTGGTGGGGCTGCTGGTAAACCTCGCCTGTGCCTGGCTGCTCAAGGATGATCACGGCCACCATCACCATGGGCATGACCACCATCATGAGCATCACGACCACGATCATCATCATGACCATGACGATCACCACGGCCATCAGGATCTCAACCTGCGCGCCGCCTATATCCACGTGCTGGCGGATGCGGCCACTTCCGTGCTGGCGATTCTGGCGCTGACTGGGGGTATGTTGTGGGGGGCCGACTGGCTGGATCCGCTGATGGGCATAGTGGGTGCCGGGCTGGTCGCGGTGTGGGCCTGGGGTCTGTTACGCGACTCTGGTCGGGTGCTGCTGGATGCCGAGATGGATACCCCGCTGGTGGCGGAGATCCGCGAGGTGATTGCCGAACTGCCGGGCACTGATATTCGCGATCTGCATGTCTGGCGGGTAGGGCAGCAGCAGTATGCTTGCGTGCTCTCTCTGCTGATGGTCAATCCGCTACCGGCGCAGCAGATCCGCGAGCGGCTGGCGATCCATGAAGAGCTGGTGCATGTGACCATCGAGATCGCCAGCGAATAGATATGGAGGATGTAACGAGAGACGCCACTGAGGCTGCCATGCTTCTTTTGAATCTCTTGTCACTGAGGCGAGATTTTTTTGAATCTATTCGGATTAAATATGTGATGTGGCGACGACGAGCTTTCTTGATCCGCTTATAAGATGTATGCAGAATGCAAACGGAAATCGTTATCACTCTGTATAGCTAATCAAGGAATGGATGATGAAAATGAAGATGTTGGCACTGGCTTTCTCTGCGTTGGCAGCTCAGTCGGCATTGGCGGCCGGGGAAGTGAATGTCTACTCCAACCGGCAGGATGAGCTGATCAAGCCCATCATCCAGCAGTTCGAGAAGGAATCTGGCATCAAGGTGAACGTGGTGTTCGCCAAAGAGGGATTGAACGAGCGTCTGGAGCGGGAAGGCAAGCTCTCTCCGGCCGACCTGATGCTGACCGTTGATATCAGCCGTCTGACCGATCTGGTGGACAAGGGGCTGGTACAGCCGGTGGATAGCAAGATCCTGCAGGAGAACATCCCCGCTATCTATCGTGATCCGGAGAATCGCTGGTTCGCGCTGACCACCCGGGTTCGCGCCATCTACTCCAGCAAGGAGCGCCTCGGCAAGCTCGACACCATCAGCTACGAAGATCTGGCCAAACCGGAATTCAAAGGGAAAATCTGCACCCGCAGCGGCAAGCATGAGTACAATGTGGCGCTGGTCTCCTCCATGATTGCCCATCACGGCATGGTCGAGACCAAAACCTGGCTGGAAGGGATCAAGGCCAATCTGGCGCGCAAACCGCAGGGTAACGACCGGGATCAGGTAAAGGCGATCAAGGATGGTATCTGTGACGTGTCGCTCGGCAACAGCTACTATCTGGGCGCCATGTTGAAAGATCCGGCGCAGAAATCCTGGGCGGATGCGGTCTATATCAACTTCCCGAATCAGGCCGACCGCGGTGCCCACGTCAACGTGAGTGGCGTGGCCATGACCAAGTACGCCAAGAACAAGGCCGAGGCTCAGAAGCTGATGGAGTTTCTGGCTGGCGACACCGCCCAGCACATGTATGCGGACGTGAACGCCGAATATCCGGTCAAGGCCGGAGTCGAGCCTTCCGCCATGGTCAAGTCCTGGGGCAGTTTCAAGTCTGACGCACTACCGGTCAGCGATTACGCCAAGCACCGCAAGGACGCCTTGCAGTTGCTGGATGAGGTGAAGTTCGACTTGTAATCAGATGGGGCCAACGGCCCCATCAACATCTGTGGTCTCATGAAAAATTTTGGATGGATTACCGGCAGCTGGGCCACCGCCCTACTGCTGGGTTTACCGGTTATAGCCCTGCTTTTCTCTGCCTTTTCGGCTGAGGGGGAGCTGTTTCGCCACCTCGCCGATACCGTGCTGCTCGATTATCTGGGCAATACCCTGGGGCTGGTGGTCGGTGTGGTACTGCTCAGCCTGCTGTTTGGTGTACCCACCGCCTGGCTGGTGGCCATGTGTCAGGTGCCGGGGCGCCGTGCCCTGCAGTGGGCCTTGATGCTGCCGATGGCCATGCCTTCCTATATCGTCGCCTACGTCTATACCGACCTGCTCGACTACTCGGGCCCGTTACAAGCCGGGTTGCGAGCGCTCTTTGGCTGGAACAGTCCTGCCGATTACTGGTTTCCGGCCATTCGCTCCCTTGGCGGCGCTGCCTGGGTGCTGGCGCTGGTGCTGTTCCCCTATGTCTATCTGCTGACCCGCGCCTCTTTTCTCGAGCAGTCAGTCAGCCTGATCCACTCCAGCCGCCTGCTCGGCTGTACCCCGTGGCAGAGCTTTCGTCGTCTCAGTCTGCCGCTGGCGCGCCCCGCCATCATGGTGGCGGTATCGTTGGTGGCCATGGAGACGCTGGCCGATTTCGCCACCGTCCACTTCTTTGCCATCAACACCCTGACCACGGCGGTCTACGACACCTGGCTTGGCTATGGCAGTCTGGCCACCGCGGCCAAACTCTCCTGCCTGATGCTGCTGGCTGTGGTGCTGCTGATCGCGCTGGAGCGCCGCTCGCGCAGTCGGCAGCAGGTGTTCCAGAAGTCCATGGGCCATGAGCAGCCGCTGCGCTATCCGCTCAAGGGGATTGGCCGTTGGTTGGCCTGTCTCTGGTGCTGGGGGCTGGTGCTGGCCGGTTTTGGCCTGCCATTCGTCATCCTGCTCGATTACGGGGTGCGCTACTTCGAGTTGTCGTGGACGCCGGAGTTTGTCCGCTTCGCCGGCAACAGCTTAGCTATCTCGGCGCTGACCGCTCTGCTGGCGATGGGGATTGCCCTGCTGCTTGGCTTCTTCCGCCGTCTCGATGGCGGGATAAAGAGTCTGCTGCCTCTGCGCATCGCCGCCATGGGCTACGCCATGCCGGGTACCGTGCTCGCCATCGGGGTGCTGGTGCCGCTCACCGCTCTCGATTTTGCTATCAACGATCTGGCCGAGTGGCTCGGGCGTCAGGGCCCAGGCTTGTTGCTGACCGGCACCATCACCGCCATCGTGTTCGGTTATCTGGTGCGCTTCGTGGCCATCGCCATCGGCTCGGTGGAGAGCAGCATGGGCAAGATCTCCCCCAGCCTCGATATGGCTGCCCGCTCCCTGGGGCAGGGGGATGGCGGCATGCTGCGCCGGGTCCATCTGCCGCTGGTGCGCCGCGGTCTGTTTGCCGGTGCCATGCTGGTGTTCATCGAATCCATGAAGGAGCTGCCCGCCGCCCTGCTGCTGCGGCCCTTCAACTTCGATACTCTGGCGACCCACGTCTATCAGTTTGTCTCGGACGAGATGCTGGAGCGCGGCGCGCTGGGGGCTATCGTCATCGTGCTGGTGGGGCTGTTGCCGCTGATCTGGGTCAACCGCAGTCTGGACAGTCCGGGTCACTGAGTCGCCACGTCGGTCAATGAAATTGCATGCGGTGCGCTGAACCAAAAGGCTGCGCGCCGCCAGAAACGAGAGGAAGTCAGCCTTGTCCTGTTTGCAGGTTGAAAATGTCAGCTGCCGTTACAACGGTCGCAATGTGCTGGAGCAGCTCTCCCTGACGGTGGCAGACAACGAGATCGTCTGCCTGCTGGGAGCCAGTGGCTGCGGCAAAACCACGTTGCTCAAGGCCATCGCAGGGCTGCTGCCGTTGGCAGAGGGCTCTATTCGCCTCGGCGATACCCTGCTCGACGGGCCGGGTGCCAGCGTGCCGCCCGAGGCGCGCAACATCGGCATGATCTTTCAGGATTACGCCCTCTTTCCCCACCTGACGGTGGCCGACAACGTCGGTTTCGGGCTGACCAAACTCGACCGCAGTGCCCGCCAGCAGCAGGTGGACGAAGCGCTTGCGCTGGTCAATCTGCAGGGGCTGGGGTCGTTATCCTCACCAGCTCTCCGGCGGCCAGCAGCAGCGGGTAGCCATCGCCCGGGCGCTGGTGTGCAAGCCACGGCTGATGCTGCTGGATGAGCCCTTCTCCAACATCGATACCCAGGTGCGGATGAAGTTGATCCTCGAGATCCGCGCCCTGCTCAAGCAGCAGGGGATCGGCGCCATCTTCGTCAGCCACAGCAAGGAGGAGGCGTTCGCCTTCGCCGATCGGCTGGCGCTGTTTCGCGCCGGTCACATCGAGCAGGTGGGCCAGCCTGAGCAGCTCTATCGCCGCCCGCAAAACCGCTTCGTGGCGGAGTTTCTCGGCGGGGTCAACTATCTGGCTGCCGAGGTGGTGGACAGCCACTGCGTGCAGACGGCGCTCGGGGTCATCTGTGGCAGCGAGCCCCATGGCCGGGTGGTGGGCGAGCAGTTGCAGCTGATGCTCAGACCCCAGCAACTGCTGCTGGAGAGCGCCGCAGATGGGGAGCTCAAGGTGGTGGAGCAGCAGTTCCTCGGCCACCACTGCCGGGTGCTGTTCGAGTGTGGCGATCTGCAGCTGGAGGCGAGCATTGGCGAGCCCCTTGATGGGATGAGGGCACGGATCAAGGTCGCCCCCCATGGGCTGGTGTTGTTTGACCCTTTGACCTGAACGCGTGATATCGTCGTGAAATCAAAGAACTGGATCCACTCTGGTTTATAATCGCGCAACGCAAATAGCCCGTAACGCTAACGCCTATTCAGGGGAGAGATATATGAAAGCCCAAGCTGGGATCTGCGCAGAGCCGAATCTGCACGCCCTCTATCTGATGTTCAATCGTACCGGCGATGCCGCCGAACTGGTCGGCCGTCTGGCCAAACTGCCCGCCCTGTGGCAGGCGGTCGCCGCCGATTTCCCCGAGGCCGGTTTCAGCGGTCTGGTTGCCGTTGGCGCCGATGCCTGGGATGGTCTCTACCCTGCCGCCCGTCCGCCCCAGTTCCGCAGCTTTATGGCGCAATCCGCCAACGGTCAGGAAGCCCCCAACACCCCGTTTGATCTCTTTATTCAGCTGCGTGCCGATCGGGTGGATGTGCTGCACCACGCCGGTCACCGCGTGATGGCGCTGCTGGCCGGGCTGGTCGAGCTGGCCGAAGAGGTGCGCGGTTTCCGCAACCTGGATTTCCGTGACCTGACCGGTTTCGTTGATGGCACCGAGAACCCGCAGGATGAACACCGTGCCGAAGTGGCGCTGCTGGCCGATGGCGAGTTTGCCGGTGGTTCCTACATTCATGTCCAGCGCTGGGTCCACGCCATGAGCGACTGGGAGAAGCTGGCGCAAAAAGAGCAGGAAGACATTATCGGTCGCACCAAGCCCGACAACATCGAGTATGAGTCTGCCGCCAAGCCGTTGACCGCCCACATCAAGCGGGTCAACCTCAAGACGCCGAAAGGGGAGTCCATGGAGATCCTGCGCCAGAGCATGCCCTGGGGCACCATGACCGAGCAGGGGCTCTACTTCATCTCCTGCTGCCGCACTCCGCAGCACTTCAACGCCATGTTGGCCAGCATGTACAAGGGGGAGGGCAGCCACTTCGACCACCTGCTGCGCTTCACCAAGGCGGTGACCGGCGCCGCTTTCTTCGCCCCATCGGAGGGTTTTCTGATGGCGCAGGGCAAATAAGCCCGCCTAACGAAGCTGCAGAAAACAAAAATCCCGGCCTTGGCCGGGATTTTTCGTTCTGGCGTGACCGCGATGACGCGGTAGCGGCCATTACGGCGTCTGTTCGAACAGCTCGAGGGCGGAGAGGTAGAGCTCTTCGATATCGGTATCGCTGGTCGGGGTGATGAAGATGGTGTCATCACCGGCGATGGTGCCGAGGATCCCCTCTGCCTTGCCGAGGGAGTCGAGCAGGCGGGCGATCAGCTGGGCTGCGCCCGGGCTGGTGTGGATCACCACCAGTGCGCCGTTGTGATCGACGTCCAGTACCAGATTCTTGAGCGGGCTGGAGGTGGTGGGCACGCCCAGTTCCACCGGCAGGCAGTAGACCATCTCCATCTTGGCATTGCGAGTGCGAACGGCGCCGAAGCGGCTCAGCATGCGCGATACCTTGGACTGGTTGATGTTCTCGAAGCCCAGCTCTTGCAGGGCGGTGACGATTTCTGCCTGGGAGCCAAAGCGCTCTTCTTTCAGCAAGGCTTTAAAGGCCTTGGCCAGTTTTTCTTGCTTGTCGTTGTGTTTCATCTTGGTCTCACGAATGAGGAGGTGTGGCGGCCTGTGCGATACAGGCGGCAGATACGAACAGCGGGGCCATTTTGCATTCATATGCCGTTTTTTGCAAGGAAGCGGCGCTTGTTCTGCATATTGATTCAAAAATGGCTTGCATCAACCTTTATTAGGGATAGAATTGGGATGAAATTTTGAAAACTTATTCAATTGGGCTGTATGGGTATTGAATTAATAGGTATCGAGAAGTCCTGGCACAAGGTGCCGGTTCTGCAACAGGTCAGCTTTCGGACATCTCCCGGTGAAACCTTGGTGTTGCTGGGCCCGAGCGGTGCTGGCAAGAGTTCCCTGCTACGGATGATGAACCTGCTGGATACCCCGGATGCGGGTGTTCTGCGGATTGGTGAAAGTGAATTTTCTTTCCCGAACTCCCTCTCTGCTGCCGAATTCAACCGCCAGTCCCAACTGCTGCGTCGCAAGGTGGGCATGGTGTTCCAGCAGTACAATCTCTGGCCACATCTCACTGTGATGGAGAATCTGATTGAAGCGCCGGTCAAGGTGCTCGGCATGAGCAAGGAGGCCGCCATCGAGAAGGGGGCCTATCTGCTGGCCCAGCTGCAACTGGCCGACAAGCGCGATGCCTGGCCTGCCCGTCTCTCCGGCGGCCAGCAGCAGCGGGTGGCCATTGCCCGTACCCTGATGATGGACCCGGAAGTGCTGCTGTTTGACGAGCCGACAGCTGCCCTCGATCCCGAGATCACCAAGGAGGTGGCCGAGATCATCCGCAACCTGAGCCAGACCGGCATTACCCAGGTGGTGGTGACCCACGAGGTCGACTTTGCCCGCAAGGTGGCCAGCCAGGTGATTTATCTGGAGAAGGGGCGGATCATCGAATCCGGCACCGCTGCCATTTTCCAATCCCCGCAAACCAGCCGGTTTGCCGAATTCTTGATGCATTGATATTGAATCGATAAGGAAGCTGTCATGAAAAAGAGTCTGTTGTTGGTTGCTGCCATGGGCCTGTTGAGTACCTCCGTCATGGCCAAAGAGATCAAGTTCGCCACCGAGGCCACCTACGCACCGTTCGAATACCTGAATGACAAGAACGAGTTTCAGGGTTTTGACATCGATCTGGCGCGCGCCATCTGCGAGCAGGCCAAGCTGGAGTGCAGCTTCCACAACCAGGCCTTTGACAGCCTGATCCCCAGCCTGAAATTCCGTCGCTACGATGCCGCCATCGCCGCCATGGACGTTACCCCGGAGCGCTCCGCTCAGGTCGATTTCTCTGACATCTATTACGAGAACTCGGCAGTATTCGTCGCCAAGAAAGGGGCCTTCAAGGGGCCGGAAGAGATGGTCGACAAGACAGTCGGTGTGCAGAACGGTACCTCTCACCAGTCCTATCTGGTGGATAACTGGGTGAGCAAGGGCCTGCTGACCGTGCCGTACGCCAGCTACCAGAGCGCCTTCCTCGACATGATGAATGGCCGTACCGACGGTGTCTTTGCCGATACCGCCGTTGCTGCCGACTGGCTGAAGCAGCACAAGGAGTATGCGGTGGTGGGTGCGCCGGTGACGGATGCCAAGTACTTCGGTACCGGCTTTGGCATCGCGGTCGCCAAGGGCAATCAGGAGCTGCTGACCCAGCTGAACAAGGGGCTGGCCGAGATCAAGGCCAACGGCACCTATCAGAAAATCTTCGACAAATACTTCGCGCAGTAAGCCATGTTGAGCCTGTTGTTGGATGCAGCCTGGATGACCCTCGGGCTGGCCCTGGCATCACTGGTCGGGGGCATGGTATTGGCACTGGCGTTCAGTGCCGCCGAGCTCAGCAAGCAGCGTGCATTGGTGTGGCCGGTGGCCACCCTGACCACGCTGATCCGTGGCCTGCCCGAGTTGCTGGTGGTGCTGTTCATCTACTTCGGCTCGACCCAGGTGTTGTTCCTCCTCACTGGCGAGTATGTGGAGTTCAGCCCGTTTGCCTGTGGCGTGCTGGCGCTCTCCCTGCTGTTCGCCAGCTATGCGACCCAGACCCTGCGGGCGGCGCTCAATACGGTGCCTTCAGGTCAACGGCTGGCGGCGCTGGCGTTGGGGTTGAGCAAGAGCCACATCTTCTTTCGCATCGTGTTGCCGCAGGCGTGGCGTCATGCCCTGCCGGGCCTCGGCAACCAGTGGCTGGTGTTGCTGAAAGATACCGCGCTGGTGTCGCTTATCGGGGTCAACGAGATGATGCGTCAGGCCCAGATGGCCTCGGCCAGTACCTATGAGCCTTTCACCTGGTATGCCGCCGCGGCCCTCATCTATCTGGCCATCAGTCTGGTGAGTGAATATGGCCTCGGGCTGGCAGCCCGCTACACCCGCCGCTACGGAGGCTAACTGATGCAAGAGTATCTCGTTACGTTGCTGGGCGGTCTGGTCACCACGCTGGAGCTGACCCTGTTCAGCCTGCTGCTGGGGATTGTGTTGGCAGCCCTGATGACCTGGGTGCTGGAGCTGCGCTTGCCGGTGGCGACCCAGCTGGTGCAGCTGTGGGTGCTGCTCTTTACCGGTACGCCGCTGCTTATCCAGATCTTCCTCATCTACTACGGGCCGGGTCAGTTCGAGTGGCTGAAAGCCAGCCCGCTCTGGCCGCTGCTCAAGCAGCCCTGGTTCTGCGCCGTGCTGGCGCTGGGTCTCAACACGGCGGCCTACTCCACTCGGTTGTTCAAGGGGGCGCTCGATGCCATCCCGGCTGGTGAGGTGGAGGCGTGTCGTGCACTTGGTTTTAATGGCCGCCAGACCTTGTGGATGAAGGTGCGCCACGCCGCCCGTCATCTGGTGCCTGCCTACTCCAACGAGGTGATTCTGGTGCTCAAGGGGAGCTCCCTCGCCAGTACCATCACCATCATGGACATCATGGGGCTGGCGCAGGGGTTGAACGCCCAGACCTACGATACCTTGGCTGTGTTCGGGGTGGCTGGTGGGCTTTATCTGGCGATGAACGGATTGTTAACAATTGGTTTTCGCTGGTGTGAAAAACGGGCGCTGGCATTCCAATCCTGAGACCCTCAGATCTACCTCTTTATGGTAGGGAGAAGTGCAGAAAAACTGTGCTTCTCCTCCAACTTTTTGTATTTCCCTCCAATTTTTGCTCCCGCATGTTTCGTGGCTCACAGAACCCGTGACTGCAACTGTTATCAGATTGTTTTTTATGGGGGGATCCATTAAGGTTGGGCGCACAACAACAAACAACCTTAAACCTACGCTTAAACATGGAGTTGATCATGAAAGTTGCCGTTCTGGGTGCCGCTGGTGGCATCGGTCAAGCCCTCGCTCTGCTGTTGAAAAACCGTCTGCCGGCTGGCTCCGAGCTGAGCCTGTATGACATCGCCCCGGTTACCCCGGGTGTGGCCGTTGACCTCAGTCATATTCCTACCGACGTCGCCATCAAGGGCTTCTGCGGTGAAGATCCGACTCCTGCGCTGGTTGGGGCCGATGTGGTGCTGATCTCCGCCGGTGTGGCACGCAAGCCGGGGATGGATCGCTCCGACCTGTTCAATATCAACGCCGGTATCGTCAAGAATCTGGTCGAGAAGTGCGCGGCCACTTGCCCGAAAGCACTGATTGGCATCATCACCAACCCGGTCAACACCACTGTGGCTATCGCCGCCGAAGTGCTGAAGAAAGCCGGTGTCTATGACAAGCGTCGCCTGTTCGGTGTCACCACCCTGGACGTGATCCGCGCCGAGACCTTCGTGGCCGCTGCCAAAGGGTTGAACATCGACAAGGTACGCGTCAACGTGATCGGTGGTCACAGTGGCGTCACCATTCTGCCGCTGCTCTCCCAGATTGAAGGCGCCTCCTTCACTGCTGAAGAAGTGGCTGCCATGACCAAGCGCATCCAGAATGCCGGTACCGAAGTGGTTGAAGCCAAGGCCGGTGGCGGTTCTGCGACCCTCTCCATGGGTCAGGCGGCTTGCCGTTTCGGTCTCTCCCTCATCAAGGGTCTGCAGGGCGAAGCCAACGTTGTTGAGTGCGCCTACGTGGAAGGCAACGGCGAGCACGCCACCTTCTTCGCGCAGCCGGTACTGCTGGGCAAGAACGGCGTCGAAACCGTACTGGATTACGGCAAGCTGAGCGCCTTCGAGCAGGAAGCGATGGAAGGCATGCTGGCTACCCTGAAAGCCGATATCCAGCTGGGTGTCGATTTCGTCAAGTAAGCGGGTCAACCGTGCCAACAAGGGAGCTTCGGCTCCCTTTTGTATTGATGAGATCCGACCGGCAGGCTAAGGGGATGGGGGTTGGTGCCGATAACAGAGTGCAGCAGGAGATCCTTATGATGAAACCCCTTACCCTTCTCGTTCTTGTCGGTGCATTCACCGCGCCCCTCTATGGTGCCGAGGCGGTATCGGCTGCCGTATCGAGCGATGCGCCTGCAGCCAGTGTATCGGCACCGACAGCAAGCAGTGCTGCGGTGGCAACGGCGCCTGTCTCTGCTGCTACGCCAGCGCCCTCTGAGGCAGCCCCCGTCTTGCTTCCGGCCGAGCCGGTCACACCCGTTGCCAGCAGTGGCGAGGGGGCCGCGCCGCAGCCAAAACCGGCTGAGCCTGCCGCTGTGGTGGCGCCTCCCGCACCTCTGGCCGCTGGCGAGCTGCAGGCGGTGCCGCTCTATCGTCAGGACGAGCTGCTCAACTGGATTGAGCAGGGGCACCACCTCACTCAGGTGAAGCAGGATCGCTGTCAGCTGACTCAGGATATCGAAGCGCGCGCCTCGGTGATGAAGATCCCGGCCTATCAATTCCTCTGGGGGGATATGCTGGCGTGGGGTGTCTGCACCAAATCCAATGCCGAGCTCGGGGTGCAATATATGTGGGAGGCGGCAAATCAGGGGTTGGCGCCGGCGCTGGAGCAGCTGGGTCGCTACTACTGGAAAGGAACTTTGGTGCAGAAGGATTTGGTGCGAGCCGAAACTCTGATGCGCGAGGCGGCCAGCCTCGGTTTTCTGCGGGCCCGCATCGAGTGGGTCGAAATGCTGCTGCAGGGGATGGGCAGTCCGCTCGATTATGAGGATGCCTATCGCTGGCTCCATGGTTCCGTCATCGGTGACAAGGCGCAGCACCAGAAGGCGGCGAGTCTGCTCAACCGCCTTGGCAACCGGATGCCGGCCAACGTGGTGGCCCGCGCCAAGGCGATGCACTGATCCAAAAAAATGACCCACAGATCTGCACCTGTGGGTCCGGTTCCAGCCGCCGTGCCATGACAGGCCGGAACCTCCCTCTGTTATATGGCTGCCTGCGCCTTAGAGATCTTGGTGGGGGCCAAAAACTTCGTAATGGAGCTGCCCCGCTGGCACCCCAGCCGCCAGCAGCTGCCGCTTGATCTCCTGCATGAAGCCGACAGGGCCACAGAAGTAGTAGTGGGCCTCTGGCGTGATGCGCTCCTTCACGGTAGTCAGATCCATGGTGCCGGCCAGGTCGTAATCTTCACCCTGTACATCGCTGGCTTCCGGCTCCCTATACCAGACCCGGCTCAGCAAGTTGGGATGCTGGCGGGATTTTTGCTGAATATCCTCCCGGAAGGCGTGTACAGCGCCCTGTTCGCAGGCGTGCAGCCAGGTGACATCAGCCTGATGGCCGTTCGCCAGCAGCTGGTTGAGCATGCTCATCATCGGTGTCACGCCGACACCGGCTGAGAGCAGTACCACCGGGGTCTGGCTGTCGGCTTTCAAGTAGAAATCGCCGGTAGGGGGCATCACCTCGATCTTGTCACCCGCCTGCAGGTGATCGTGCAGTAGGTTGGAGACCTGACCCTGTGGCTCACGCTTGACGCTAATGCGGTAATCCTGCCCGTTGGGGGCATCGGAGAGGGAGTATTGGCGGATCTCCTGATATTCCAGCTCGGGGTGAACCAGCTTGATGCTGAGGTATTGGCCCGGTTTGAAGGTCAGTACCGGCTTGCCATCTTCCGGCGCCAGCAGGAAGGAGGTGATGAGTTCGCTCTCGGCTCGCTTCTCCTTGATGATGAAGGTGCGGGTACCTTGCCAGCCGCCATCCTGATTGGCCTTCTCCTGATAGATCTCTCGCTCGCGGCCGATGAAGATGTCTGCCAGCACGCCATACGCCTTGCCCCATGCCTCCAGCACCTCGTCGGTGACCGAACTTCCGCCCAATTCTTTGAGCGTGGCCAAGAGATGACTACCTACAATGTGATATTGTTCCGGCTGGATCAGGAATCCGGTATGTTTGTGCGCAATCCGCTCGACCGCACCGGCGAGCGCTCCCAGATTGTCGATATTCTTTGCATACGCGGCGACAGCATTGAACAGGGCCAGCGGCTGGCCGCCACTGCGTTGATGGGCCAGGTTGAAGATATCTTTCAGCTCCGGGTTATGGCTGAACATCCGTTGGTAGAAGTGCTGGGTGAGGGCAGGGCCTGCCGATTCGAGCAGCGGAATAGTGCTTTTGATGACGGCAACGGTGGTTTGATCTAGCATAGGGGCCTCGTTCTAATTGAACATATAAAATGCCATTTAATAAGTGGCATCCTAGATGTTTATTTGATTTGAATCAATACTCCACTTTTCGCATCGCGCTAATCAGGTTTTATGAGACTAACCAGTTATACAGATTTTGGATTGAGAGCCCTGCTCTATCTTGCCACCCTGCCGGAAGGGGAGTTGTCGAGCGTTGCCAAGGTATCGGCCCTGTATGGCGTTTCCCGCAACCACATGGTGAAGGTGGTCAATCAGCTGGTGAAGCTGGGCTATCTGCAATCCCAGCGGGGCAAGAATGGCGGTATTCGTATGGCTTGCGATCCCGCCACCATCAATATCGGGCAGGTGATCAGGGCGCTGGAAGGCAATCTGGACGGCATTGACTGCGGTTCGCCCGCTTGCCACATCGTCTCTGTCTGTTTGCTCAAGAGTGCGCTAAAAGAGGCGATGGATGCGTTTCTGGCGGTGATGGACAGCTATACGCTGCAAGACCTGCTGGCCAACCGTGACGAGCTGCAACGGGTGTTCGGCGAGTTGATCCCGACGCTGGTGCTGGAGCCGGATGATGAAGATGAGCAATGACGATAAGCAATAGAAAAGGGCTGCCACTGGCAGCCCTTTTTCAATCTTGCGGATCCGACTCCGCTCGGTACGATGCCGGCATAATCCGCGCCATCTTGACCATGTTGTTCTCCACATCGAGGATCTCGATAGGATAACCGGCCAGCCGGATCCCGATGTTGGGCTGGGGGATCTCTTCCAGATATTCGAGGATCAGACCGTTGAGGGTACGCGGGCCGTCGATGGGCAGGTGCCAGTTCATCTCCTTGTTCAGCTCACGAATATTGGCTGAGCCTTCGACCAGATAAGAACCATCTGACTGGGGGTGGATCTCGTCGCTCGGCGCAGGCGTCATGGAGGTGGTGAAGTCGCCCACGATCTCTTCCAGAATATCGTCCAGGGTGATCAACCCCTGAATGTCGCCGTATTCGTCGACGATCAGGCCAATTCGCTCCTTGTTGCGCTGGAATTTGGCCAGCTGCACGTTGAGCGGCGTTCCTTCCGGAATGAAGTAGATCTCGTCCACTTCCCGCAACAGACTCGATTTGTTGAACTGGTCCCTGGCTACCAGCCGCAGGGCATCGCGAGCGTGTAAAAATCCGACAACGTCGTCGATATTGTCGCGATAGAGCAGGATCTTGGTGTGAGCGCAGTGGGCCAGCTGACGCTGGATGCTCTTCCAGTCATCGTTGATGTCGATGGCGTAGATATCGCTGCGCGGCACCATGATGTCCTCGACCAGCATCTTGTCGAGATCCAGAATGCTCAGCAGCATCTCCTGATGACGCTGGGGGATCAGGTTACCCGCCTCATTGACGATGGTGCGCAGCTCCTCGGTGTTGAGGGAGTCATCCTTGTTGGGGTTGATCTTCAGCATCTTGAGCAGGCCGCTGGTGATGCCGTTGATCAGCCAGACCAGCGGTGAGAGCGGCACCATCAGCCCCTTGAGGATCCAGGAGGCGGGATAGGCGATCTTCTCCGGGAACATGGCTGCCAGGGTCTTTGGCGTCACTTCACCGAATACCAGTACCACCAGGGTCAGGCCGAAGGTGGCGATGGCGACCCCGAGATCACCAAACAGCCGGATACAGACGATGGTGGCGATGGCGGAGGCGAGGATATTGACCAGATTGTTGCCGATCAGGATCAGCCCCAGCAGGCGATCGGGGCGGGCGAGCAGTTGCTCGACGCGACGTGCGGCTTTGTGTTTGGTCTGTGCCAGATGCCGCAGTTTGTAGCGGTTGATGGACATCAGGCCGGTTTCGGCACTGGAGAAAAAGGCGGAAAGAAGGATCAAGATAACGAGAACAATCAGTAATGTACTCGTTGAGATGCTGTCCAAAAAGGGCTCCTGTTGGATGGTATGGCTAAAAGAGTATAGGTGTCAGCTCAACAGCACTTCTTTGACGAAGCGGCTGCCAAAGTAGGCAAGAGTCAGGATGAAGCTGCCAATCAGACTGAGCGTGATGACTTTGCGGCCGCGCCAGCCATAGGTGTGATGACCCCACAGCAGCAACACGTAAACACACCATGCCAGGATGGAGAGCACTGCCTTGTGAGACTTGCCCTGGGCGAACATATCTTCGAGGAAGAAGAGGCCGGAGGCGATGGAGAGTGTCAGTAGCAGCACCCCTGCAGAGATCAACTGAAACAGTCGTTTCTCCACCGTCATCAGCGGCGGCATGGCTGGCAGGTTGCTGATTTTTCGAGATTTAAGCTGCTTGTCCAAACATGCGAGCTGCAGCGCAAACAGACAGGCGATCATCAATACCGAGTAGGCCATCAGGGCGAGGCCGATGTGCAGCAACAGCTGGGGGTGGGCCTCCAGATGGGTTATGTAGCGACCCGGGATCAAGGCGCTGGCAGCCAGCAACAGGGCCGAGAAGCTGTAGACCACCGGCAGCAGGATCCAGCCGTTGAAGCGGCGGGTCACGCAGGTCATGAAGCAACTGATGATGAGGCTGACCAGCGAGGCAACGTTGAGCATGCTCAGGTTCTGGCCGTAACTCTGCAATACCTCTGAACCGAGGGCGCTGGCGTGGGCGATCAGGGCCAATCCGATACAGGCAAACAGGGAGCGCTGTCCCACCGGCTTGGCGCTCAGTAACAGATGCAGGGAGGCGATGATGGCCAGCAGATAAAACGCCAGGGCCAGAACAGAGATTACGATCATAACCAGGTCGTTGTTGCACAAGCTTTTGAGGGTAAGAGGGGCAGTATACCTTGCACGAGAAGTGCTCGCCAGTTGTGCAACGGCCGATCTGCCCATATATAGGGAGAAGGTCCCTGCTGCTGCGGTGCGGTGAATAATCGTCCTCGCGCCCGCTCTGGGTTATAATGCCCCCTATTTATTACGCCAAGAACCGGAATCCGTCATGTTTGAGAATTTGACTGAACGACTCTCGCGCACCTTGCGCAATGTCAGTGGCCGTGGTCGCCTGACCGAAGACAATATCAAGGAAACCCTGCGTGAAGTCCGCATGGCGCTGCTCGAGGCGGATGTCGCCCTGCCGGTCGTGCGTGATTTCGTGGCGCGTGTCAAAGAGCGCGCAGTCGGGCAGGAAGTGGCCAAATCCCTGAGCCCGGGCCAGGCATTCATCAAGATTGTGCACGGTGAACTGGTCACCGTAATGGGTGAGGCCAACGAACAGCTCAACCTGGCTGCCCAGCCGCCCGCCATCATCCTGATGGCCGGTCTGCAGGGTGCCGGTAAGACCACTACAGTTGGCAAACTGGCCAAGCTGCTCAAAGAGCGCAGCAAGAAGAAGGTGCTGGTAGTCAGTGCCGACGTCTATCGTCCGGCGGCGATCAAACAGCTGGAAACCTTGGCCAATGACATCGGTGTCGACTTCTTCCCAAGCGATGCCAGCCAGAAGCCGGTCGATATCGCCACCGCCGCCATCGATCAGGCGCGCAAGAAATTCTATGACGTGGTGATCGTCGATACTGCCGGTCGTCTGCACGTTGATAGCGAGATGATGGCCGAGATCCAGGATCTGCATGCCACCATCAAGCCGGTCGAGACCCTGTTTGTGGTGGATGCCATGACCGGTCAGGATGCCGCCAACACCGCCAAGGCGTTTAACGAAGCGCTGCCGCTCACCGGTGTGATCCTCACCAAGGCGGACGGCGATGCCCGTGGTGGTGCTGCACTGTCGGTGCGCCACATCACCGGCAAGCCGGTCAAGTTTATCGGTATGGGCGAAAAAACCGATGCGCTGGAGCCGTTCCACCCGGATCGTCTTGCCTCCCGTATCCTCGGTATGGGCGATGTGCTCTCTCTGATCGAGGAAGTCGAGCGCAACGTCGATAAAGAGAAAGCGGCCAAGCTGGCTAGCAAGGTCAAGAGCGGCAAGGGTTTCGATCTGGAAGATTTCCGCGAGCAGTTGGCCCAGATGCGCAACATGGGCGGCATGATGGGGATGCTCGACAAGCTGCCCGGCATGTCCGGTCTGCCGGATAACGTGAAAGATCAGATGGATGACAAGCTCACCGTGCGGATGGAGGCGATCATCAGCTCCATGACGCCGAAGGAGCGCGCCCATCCCGATCTCATCAAGGGTTCCCGCAAACGCCGTATCGCCGCAGGCTCCGGCATGCAGGTGCAGGACGTGAACAAGCTGCTCAAGCAGTTCACCGAGATGCAGCGCATGATGAAGAAAATGTCCGGCAAGGGCGGTATGCGCAAGATGATGAGCCAGATGAAGAACATGATGCCCCCCGGTTTCGGTGGCGGTCGCGGCCCGTTCTGATCCGGCCTGCGTGTTGATGGGGGTCTGCAGTTGCAGGCCCCTTTTCATTGCCGCTCTGCGCAAAAAATGGCTGGCTTGGTTGCAATTATTACGAATCCAAGTAGAATTACGCGGCTTATTTTAAGCTAGGGTCCGCGTGTTTGCGGGCCTTGTTCATTAGATGTTAATGAGGACGATATGGTAACCATTCGTTTACAACGTGGTGGCGCGAAAAAGCGTCCGTTCTACCAGGTAGTAGTTTCTGACAGCCGTTGCGCCCGTGACGGTCGCTTCATCGAGCGCGTTGGTTTCTTCAACCCGGTTGCTGCTGGTCAAGCTGAAAAGCTGAACCTGGACCTGGCTCGTATCGAGCATTGGGTTGCTACTGGTGCCGCTGTTTCTGACCGCGTTGCCAAGCTGATCAAAGACGCTAAAAAAGCTGCTTAATCAGCCCAACGGTAAGGAGTTAAGGTGGAAAAACCTGTAGTTCTGGGCACCCTGGGTACCGTTTATGGCATCAAGGGCTGGCTTAAAGTGAACTCCTTCACCGATGTTGCCGAAGCGATTTTCGATTACAACCCCTGGCTGATTAATCAGAACGGGGCGTGGCGTGAAATTCGGGTTTCATCCTGGAAACGTCACAACAAGGGTCTGATCTGCAAACTCGATGGTATCGATGTGCGCGAAGATGCCCTGGCATTGACCAATGTCG
The DNA here is from genome assembly GCF_051919235.1 of Aeromonas sp. 95A. Classification (NCBI taxonomy): domain Bacteria; kingdom Pseudomonadati; phylum Pseudomonadota; class Gammaproteobacteria; order Aeromonadales; family Aeromonadaceae; genus Aeromonas; species Aeromonas sp. 95A. Next base: position 2,288,832 of record NZ_JBQBFC010000001.1, on the reverse strand, counting down.
AGATTGGCGTACCCGCCGATCTGTTGCCTGCGTTGCCTGAAGGTGAGTTCTACTGGCGTGACCTGATTGGTTGCTCCGTGGTGACCACCAAGGGATACGACCTGGGCAAGGTGACCGAATTGATGGAAACCGGCTCCAACGATGTGTTGGTGGTTGAGGCCAATGTAAAAGATGCCTTTGGTGCAAAGGAGCGGTTGATTCCGTTCCTGGAAGAGCAGGTGATCAAGAACATTGATCTGACTGCTCGAACAATCGAAGTTGATTGGGATCCTGGTTTCTAGTTTCCCGCGCTAACACGGGTGCCGGAGGTTTCTTATGTGGATTGGGGTCATTAGCCTCTTCCCTGAAATGTTCCGAGCCATTACCGAGCACGGGGTAACGGGTCGGGCCGTCAAGAGTGGCCTGCTGCAGATTGAGTGCTGGAACCCCCGGGAGTTTACTCACGACAAACACCGTACGGTCGATGATCGTCCTTATGGTGGTGGGCCCGGCATGTTAATGATGGTTCAGCCGCTGCGTGACGCGATTCATGCAGCCAAGCAAGCGGCAGGAGACGGGGCGAAAGTCATCTATCTCTCTCCTCAGGGACGCAAGCTGACTCAAGCGGGCGTAACCGAGTTGGCGACGAATCAGAAACTGATTCTGGTAGCCGGTCGATACGAAGGTATCGATGAACGCGTGATACAAACCGAAGTCGACGAAGAGTGGTCTATCGGGGATTACGTGTTAAGTGGTGGCGAGTTGCCTGCCATGACCCTGATCGATGCGGTTTCGCGTCTGGTTCCAGGAGTCTTGGGTGATCAGGCCAGTGCCGAGCAGGACTCCTTTACGGATGGCTTGCTGGATCATCCCCACTATACTCGGCCAGAGGTGTTGGATGGATTGGCGGTGCCCGAGGCGCTTACAAGCGGCAATCACGAAGTGATTCGACGCTGGCGTCTCAAGCAGTCGCTCGGACGAACCTGGCAAAGAAGGCCGGAACTTATTAACAACCTAGCTCTGACTGACGAGCAAGAATCACTTCTTGCCGAGTATGTCCGCGAAGTGCGTGACAGCGTTAAGTAGAGTTTTCAGTTTATCCTAGGTAAGGAAAGACAATGAGCAAGATTATTCAGCAGCTTGAACAAGAGCAACTGCGTACCGACATCCCGGCTTTTGCCCAGGGCGACACTGTACGTGTTCAAGTTCGTGTTAAAGAAGGTGGTAAAGAGCGTCTGCAGGCTTTCGAAGGCATCGTTATTGCCAAGCGTAACCGCGGTCTGCACTCTGCTTTCACCGTTCGCAAGATCTCCAACGGCGAAGGTGTTGAGCGTGTATTCCAGACTCACTCTCCGCTGATCCACAGTGTAGAACTGAAGCGTCGTGGTGATGTTCGCCGCGCCAAACTGTACTACCTGCGCAACCTGTCCGGCAAAGCTGCTCGTATCAAAGAGAAGCTCAACTAATTCGATTCGAATTGGTGTCGGTATGTCGGCAAATAGCTCGACAGGTAGTGAAAAGGCTCGCCAATGGCGAGCCTTTTTTGTATCCGTCTATTGGCTCTCTGGTTGCCGTTACTGGATGACCCGTACCACCGAGTTGTCGCGCCCGAAAGGGCCTGGCACATAGTCATCCGCTGCCCAGTCATTCTCGTAGAGGGTTTCCCCTGCCGGAGTGATGAGCTGGTAGCAATATTCAAAGTACCCCGGGCCGTCGGTCGGCAGATTGAGGGTGGCTTTGAACTCGCCGCTCTTCATGCGTTTCAGCTCGACCGGTTGCCACTGGGTGAACTCGCCGATCAGCATCACCTGTTCCGCCCCTGCAGCCGCCTCTTTCTCTACGGCAAAGGTCACCTTGACCTCGGGCTTGGACTTCAAAAACTGTTTGATCAGTGGCATGACGCCTCCTTGTCTGTGAGTTAAAAATGGCTCCTGTCTATTTTTATACCACCATATGACAAAGATGTTGATAAGGCAGATCAAGTCGGCAAGGCAAAATAGCGTTGCAGCAAACTGTGGGTAAAGTCGATCTTGAGATAGAAGCCGCGGGGCAGGGTCATGATGGGTTGACCATCGCGGCCGATGGCGCGAGTCAGCACCTTGTTGTTGGCCGCCTTGGGCCGCAGTTGCATCACCTGGCCGTGGCGGGCGCTGATCTGCTCCACTTCTCCCAGCACTATCATGTCCATCAGCTCCTCCCAGTCCTGACGCAGTAGTCGATCTTCCTCTTCATTCGGGCTCCACATCAGCGGCATGCCGACTCGCCGCTCGCCAACCGGGATCTCGCGGCTGCCTTCCACCGGGATCCAGAGCACCCGGGATAGCTTGTTGCGCACGTTGGACTCCTCCCAGCGCTGGCCGCTGACGCCGATCAGCGGGGCAACGCAGACGAAGGTGGTCTCCAGCGGTTTGCCTTGAGGATCCACGGGGATCGTCTTGAGTTCGATCCCCAGTTCCGGGAAGTCCTGCTCCGGCTTGCTCCCGGCGCTGGCCCCCAGTTGCAGCTCGATCAACTGACCGACCCACCCCTTGTCACGGCGCAGGTCTTTGGGCACTGCGACACCAGCCTCGGCAGCCAGCTGCGCCAGCGTGAAGCCAGCCATGGCATAGGCACGGCTCAATAACTCCTGCTCGGATTGGGGATTGCTTGGCATAGTTGGCTCCATCTTGCTCGCCATATTCTAACAGGGGAGGATCCCGAGAAGGATCGCTGTTTTTATAACCGATCCTGAGTGGGTAAGATCAAATGCAGAGAATTTGGGTGCTGTCAGTTCATCATTATGATTTTAAAGGATTTTGTCTGTTTTATCGAGAAGTAAGCCAGGTCTGGTTTGACCTCTAAATAGTTGTCCAAGGGTTTGTGCATGATGTTACACACAGTTATCCACAGAAATCTTGGATAAGTGGATGAAAGTGGGTGGAGTCGCTGATATGTTACAAAAAAATGTGAATGCCACCCCATTTTTACAGGGTAAACGGGGTAGATATTGTGCCACTCCTGTGGATAATTTCGCCGTGGTGGATCTTTGAGCAGTTGAACTTGTTCACAATCCGGATCATGGATCTGGCTCTTGGGGGGACATGGATCTAGATCCAGTTGTTTTGCCTCAAGCTTATAAAAAATAATGGTTTTTTATATTTTATGTCGCGTGGTAATACGGAGAGGCACTTTTCGCGTACAGTTAAAAAGTACTGTATATACCCGTTTGCTAACAGCTTTATGCACAGCCTGGGTGGGCAACTTGGGGGCGCGGATCCTTGGATTTGTTTATAAGTATGTTTGAAATCGAAAGTTATTCATGAAACAGGGGATTCACTCCTTGTTTGCTGCCACGGAGTGAATGTGGAACAATCTCCTTATAGATTCAGCCTTTATAAGGTGATCACGTGATTGATGGCGACGGATTTCGTCCCAATGTCGGTATCGTGATCTGTAACCGTGAAGGACAAGTGTTGTGGGCTAAACGCTATGGGCAGCACTCCTGGCAGTTTCCGCAGGGGGGAGTTGATGATGGTGAAACGCCAGAGCAGGCCATGTATCGAGAGCTTTATGAGGAGATTGGCCTCAAGCCCGAAGATGTGACCATCATGGCCACCAGTCGTAACTGGCTAAAGTACCGTTTACCCAAACGTCTTGTCCGCTGGGACAGTTCACCGGTCTGTATTGGCCAAAAACAAAAATGGTTCCTGTTACAGCTGAATTCGGGCAAGGAGTCGCGGATCCAGTTCGGCTGTCATGGCCATCCCGAATTTGACGACTGGCGTTGGGTCAGCTTCTGGTACCCCGTGCGTCAGGTCGTTTCGTTCAAGCGGGAGGTTTACCGCCGGGTCATGAAAGAGTTTGCCCCGCTGGCGATGCCGGTGCCGGCAGTGCAGGTCAACAAGAAGGATGGGCGGCGCAACCGCGCCCGTTAAGGAGCACAGATTAGTTGTTAACGGAACTGAGACGTATCGTCGAGAGCATGGCCGAGGCCAATACCCTCGAGCAGGCCTTGCAAGCATTGGTGAGCCAGACCCGGCACGCCATGGCAGTGGACTGCTGCTCCGTCTATGTCTCGGAACCCGAGGTGCGCCGCTATCGCCTGGCGGCTACCGACGGCTTGGCCCCGTCCGCGGTTGGCAAGGTGACCCTGCCCTACGAGCAGGGCATCGTTGGTCTGGTGGGTCAGCGGGAAGAGCTGATCAACCTGGCCGATGCACCCGCGCACCCCAGTTTCAAATTCCTGCCCGATGTTGCCGAAGAGGCGTTCCGCTCCTTCCTCGGCGCTCCCATCATGCATCAGCGTCAGGTGGTCGGCATTCTGGTGGTGCAGCAGAAGGAGAGCCGCCGCTTCGATGAGGGGGAAGAGTCCTTCATGGTCACCCTGGCGGCCCAGCTGGCGGCGCGGATTGCCCAGGCGCAGGCCAAGGGGTGGTTGCAGAAGACCGACTGGAGCAAGCCGCTGCGCGGTATTGCCGGTGCCAGCGGCATTGCCATGGCCAAGGCCTGGGTGTGGCGGCCCCGCAAGGCGCTCGCGTCCATTACCCCGCGCAAGGATGAAGACCATGCCAGCCAGCTGGCGCGGCTGGAGCTGGCGGTTGAGGAAGTGCGTCACGACTTGGAGAGTCTGGCGCTGCGTTTTCGCGAGAGCTACAGCCAGGATTCGGTGGCGATCTTCGATATCTACCTCCATCTACTGAACGATCCCGGTTATATCAAGCCGATCCGCAACAAGGTGAGCAAGGAGCACTGGACTGCAGTCTCTGCAGTCAAGCTTATCAGCGATCGCCTGATCGAGCAGTTCAAGGGGATGAAGGATCCCTACCTGCAGGAGCGCTCCACCGACGTGAAGGATATTGCCCAGCGGCTGATCAGCCGACTGGTGCAGAATGAACCGGAACATATCTCCATCGGTGAGCCGGTGGTGCTGGTGGCCGATGAGGTGACCGCCACCATTCTGGCAGAAGTGCCCCGCGAGTATCTGACCGGGGTGGTATCGCTCAAGGGGGGGACCAACTCCCACGCGGCCATTCTGGCCCGCGCCATGGGGGTCGCCGCCATCATGGGGGTCGATCTGCCCCTCGGCGACATCGGCGGTCGCATGCTGGTGGTCGATGGCTACAGCGGCGATCTCTTCATCGAGCCCAATCAGGTGATCCTGACCGAGTATCGTCAGCTGCTGAGCGAAGAGCGGGCGCTCGATACCTTGGTGCGCAGCGTCGATAACCTGCCATCCGAGACGGCCGACGGCACCAAGGTCTCCCTGCTGCTCAACGCCGGTCTCAGCGCCGATACCGAGATCTCCCTCAATCAGCTGGCGGACGGGGTGGGCCTCTATCGCACCGAGATCCCCTTTATGCTGCAGGAGAGCTTCCCCTCCGAGTGGGAGCAGACTGCCCGCTATCGCGGCATTCTGGAGACCTACCGCAACCGGCCGGTCTGCATGCGGACGCTGGATGTGGGCGGCGACAAGCCGCTACCCTATTTCCCCATCGTCGAGGAAAATCCCTTCCTTGGCTGGCGGGGGATCCGGATTACGCTGGATCACCCCGAACTGTTTCTGGTGCAGCTCAAGGCGATGCTGCGGGCCAGTGAAGGGCTGGACAATCTGGCCATCATGCTGCCGATGATCAGCAGCGTCAGCGAAATCAAAGCCTCCCGTCGTCTGCTGGATCAGGCGTGGCGAGAGGTGTCGGAAGAGGCGGCGAGCCGCGATGCGGTGATCCGCTACCCCAGCCTCGGGGTGATGATCGAGGTGCCCTCAGCCCTCTTTATCTTGCCGGAGATGGCGCCGCTCATCGATTTCTGGTCGGTGGGCAGTAATGACCTGACCCAGTACCTGCTGGCAGTGGATCGCAACAACTCCCGGGTTGCTAACATCTACGATGCCTTCCATCCAGCGGTGATCCGCGCCCTGCAACAGCTGGTTGACGCCTCCCACCGCTACCAGAAGCCGGTGTCGGTGTGTGGCGAGCTGGCCGGTGATCCGGTTGGTGTACTGTTGCTGCTTGCCATGGGCTATCGCCGCTTCAGTATGAACACCCACAATATCGCCCGGATCAAGTACGTGCTGCGTCAATCCACCCTGAGCGAGTTGACCGAACTGATGGCCGATGGCCTCAAACATGACAACCCCCACGTACTGCGCGGCCTGTTTGCCCGCTATCTGGAGGAGCATGGTTTGGGCGGTTTGCTTCGAGCCGGTCATAAATCGAAACAGAGTGATTGATAATCATGCCTTGTCCCTGCTGACGAATGATCGGAAAATGCGGCTTTTATTTTGACTGGGGCCGCATATGCAGCACGATGGATATTGGGTTTTCTCGCAGATTGATCCCGTAGCATTCAGTTTGGGACCACTATCGGTACGCTGGTATGGTCTCATGTACCTGTTCGGTTTCGCTTTTGCCATGTGGCTTGCTGGCCGTCGCGCCGATGCACCGAACAGCGGCTGGACCCGCAACGAGGTATCGGATCTGCTGTTTTACGGTTTCCTCGGGGTGATCCTCGGTGGCCGTGTCGGTTACGTGCTGTTCTACAACTTCGATCTCTTCCTCGCGGATCCCACCTACCTGTTCAAGATCTGGACCGGCGGCATGTCGTTCCACGGTGGTCTGATCGGGGTAATCACCGCGATGATCTGGTTTGCCCACAAGACCAAGCGCCACTTCTTCACCGTGGCCGACTTTGTGGCACCGCTCATTCCGTTTGGTCTCGGCGTCGGCCGGATCGGCAACTTCCTCAACGGCGAGCTGTGGGGCCGGGTCACCGATGTGCCCTGGGCCATCATCTTCCCGGAGGCCGGCCCCGAGCCGCGTCATCCCTCCCAGCTCTACCAGTTCGCCCTGGAAGGGGTGGTGCTGTTCATCATCCTCAACCTGTTCTGGCGCAAGAGTCCGCCGCGCGGCGCCATCTCCGGCATGTTCCTGCTGTTCTACGGCCTGTTCCGCTTCCTGGTGGAGTTTGTGCGCCAGCCGGACAGCCAGCTCGGTCTCTACTTCCAGGAGATCAGCATGGGCCAGATCCTCTCCACCCCGATGATTATCGCCGGTGCCCTGATGATCTGGGCCGCCTACAAGCGTCCGCAGTTGTTCGGTAATGCCGTGAAGGAGGCGAAATAATGCGAGCTTATCTCGACCTGATGCAGAAAATCCTCGATGAGGGGACCGTCAAGTCTGACCGTACCGGCACCGGTACTGTCTCCCTGTTCGGCCATCAGATGCGCTTCAATCTGGCGGAGGGGTTCCCGCTGGTGACCACCAAGAAGTGCCACCTGCGCTCCATCATTCACGAGCTGCTCTGGTTCCTCAATGGGGATACCAATACCGCTTATCTGAAGGAAAATGGCGTCAGCATCTGGGATGAGTGGGCCGACGAGAATGGCGATCTGGGGCCGGTTTACGGCGCGCAGTGGCGCTCCTGGCCTGCGGCCGACGGCTCTGTCATCGACCAGATTCAGAAGGCGGTGGATGACATCAAGCACAACCCTGATTCGCGCCGCATCATCGTATCCGCCTGGAACGTGGGCGAGCTGGACAAGATGGCACTGGCTCCCTGCCATGCCTTCTTCCAGTTCTATGTGGCGGACGGCAAGCTCTCCTGCCAGCTCTACCAGCGCAGCTGTGATGTCTTCCTCGGCCTGCCGTTCAACATCGCCAGCTACGCCCTGCTGACCCACATGATGGCCCAGCAGTGCGATCTGGAAGTGGGTGACTTCGTCTGGACTGGCGGTGATGTGCACCTCTACTCCAACCACATGGAGCAGACTGCGCTGCAGCTCTCCCGCGAGCCGCGCCCGCTGCCGACCCTGGTGATCAAGCGCAAACCTGACTCCATCTTCGATTACAAGTTCGAGGATTTCGAGATCGAGGGTTATGATCCTCATCCCGGCATCAAGGCGCCCGTCGCCATCTGATAACAAGGCGCCTCAGGGTGCCTGATACTATTAATATGCGGTGCGGTAAGGTTGCCAAAATAGACATGCAGTTATTGGTGACTGTGCGATAAGACACTTGTTGCGACTCATCTAACCTCTGGGGTATTGCCCATAAAAAAACGACGCCAGTTGGCGTCGTTTTTTTATGGGCAAGAGTCGGGGGAGACTTATGTCTTGGCAGGTAGGCTCAGGCGGGCAACCGCTTCCACATGCATGGAGTGCGGGAACATATCGACCGGCTGCACTTCGTCCAGCACGAAGCCCTGCCTGACCAGCCAGGCGAGGTCGCGGGCCAGGGTCTGCGGGTTGCAGGAGACATAGACCAGACGGCGGGGCGCCATGGCGACCAGGGTCTGCAATACGGCCTTGTCACAGCCTTTGCGGGGCGGATCCATCACCACCACGTCAGCGGTCACGCCCTGGGCGTGTAGCTCGGGCATCAGCTGCTCGGCCTTGCCAACGTGGAATTCGGTGTGCTCGATACCGTTGAGGGCGGCGTTGCGACGGGCATCGCTGATGGCGCTCTCCACCGACTCGATCCCGACGACCTTGGCGGCCTTGCCAGCCAGGAACAGGGAGATGGTGCCGATACCGCAATAGATGTCGAACACCGTCTCGTTGCCGGTCAGCTCGGCATACTCGAGGGCGCTGGAGTAGAGCACATCGGTCTGGGTCGGGTTGTTCTGGAAAAAGGAGAGCGGCGAGATCTCGAACTCGAGTTCGTGGATCTTGTCGCGGATCACCCCTTCGCCGAGCAGCACCCGGTTGGTCGCGCCCAGAATGCGGTTGGTGCGCTCGTTGTTGATGTTCTGCACCAGAGTAGTAACCGGCAGATCGCTCAGAGCTGCCAACAGTTCGGCTTCGAACGGCAGCTCCTCGCCCAGGGTCACCAGCACCACCATCAGCTCGCCGCTCTTGAAGCCCTTACGGGTCATCAGGTTGCGCACGCAGCCGCTGTGGTTCACTTCGTCATAGGCGGCGATGTCGTGCTCGCGCATCCAGTTGCGCACCCGGGCGTTCAGCTCCACGTGCAGCGGATCCTGCACCGCACAGTCATCGGCGGTGATGAGATCATGAGAGTGCTTGCGATAAAAACCGATCTCGGCACCGGCGTCACAGCCACGCACCGCATATTGCGCCTTGTTGCGATAGGCGAACGGGCTTTCCATGCCAAGGATATCCTTGACCGGAGTGTCACCCAGCCCGGCCTGCTCCAGTGCGCTCTGCACCAGTGCCTGCTTGAGCTTGAGCTGGGCCGGATAGGCCAGCGGACGTACCTGACAGCCACCACACTCGGTGTTGGGGCAGAAATCGGCAACCCGATCGGCAGAGGGCTGGAGCAGCTCGGCAACCTTGCCGTGCAGATAGTTCGGCTTGACCTCGGTCAGCTCCACCAGCGCCTGCTCACCGGGCAGCAGACCTTCGACAAACAGGGGGCGATCGAACAGGCGTCCTTTGCCATCTCCTTTGTCGGTCAGTTCCAGGATCTCGATCTGGTGTTGATGTCCCACTAACGGCATGAGCGGCTCCAAAAGTACTAAAAATGGGGGTGATGGACGCGGAAAAGCCATGCCCATCGAGAAAAGGTGGCAGAGTTTAGCGGAGAACCGGCCAAATTGCAGGCATAAAAAGCCTGCTTGTTACAATGGTCATTGTCCCAGGCTATCTGCCGGGCGTTGCCACCTTTCGGGTTGCGGCAAATTTAGCCCTTGGGCCATAACGCCCAGCCTGTTAAAATTCCGCCCTTGAAATTATCCTGGGCCCCGCGCCCGTTCTAGCTAAGGTCTACCGCGATGCGTACCAGCCAATATCTGCTTTCCACTCTCAAGGAAACCCCCTCCGACGCTGAAGTTGTCAGCCACCAGCTGATGCTGCGCGCCGGGATGATCCGTAAACTGGCCTCCGGCATGTATGCCTGGTTGCCAACCGGTCTGCGGGTACTGAAGAAAATCGAGAACATTGTTCGCGAAGAGATGAACAATGCTGGTGCCGTCGAAGTCTCCATGCCGGTGGTACAACCCGCCGAGCTGTGGCAGGAGTCCGGCCGCTGGGATGACTACGGTCCCGAGCTGTGCCGTCTGACCGACCGTCACAACCGTCCCTTCGTGCTGGGCCCGACCCACGAAGAGGTGATCACTGCGCTGGTGCGTTACGAAGTGAACAGCTACAAGCAGCTGCCGCTCAACCTCTACCAGATCCAGACCAAGTTCCGCGACGAAGTACGCCCCCGTTTCGGCGTGATGCGCGGCCGCGAATTCCTGATGAAGGATGCCTACTCCTTCCACATCGACAAAGAGTCTCTGGTCGATACCTACGAGAAGATGCACGCCGCCTACTGCAAGGCGTTCACCCGCATGGGTCTGAACTTCCGTCCGGTGCAGGCTGATACCGGCTCCATCGGTGGTACCGGTTCCCACGAATTCCAGGTACTGGCCGAGAGCGGTGAAGACTTGATCGCCTTCTCCGACAGCTCCGATTACGCCGCCAACATCGAGATGGCCGAAGCGCTGGCACCGGCTGGTGAGCGCGCTGCCGCCACAGCAGCCCTGACCAAGGTTGCCACCCCGAACGTCCACACCATCGACGAAGTGGCCGCTTTCCTGAACGTGGCTCCAACCGCCATCGCCAAAACCCTGCTGGTACTGGCAGAGGAAGATGAGCACGGCAAGCAGGCCGTTATTGCGCTGGTTCTGCGTGGCGACCACGAGCTGAACGAAATCAAGGCAGAGAAACTGGCTGGCGTGGCTAACCCGCTGACCTTCGCCAACGACGAGCAGATCAAAGCTGCCGCCGGTTGCGACGCAGGCTCCATCGGCCCGGTCGGCTTTGCCGGTCGCATCATCGTCGATCGCAGCGCTGCCCATCTGGCGGACTTCGTCTGCGGCGCCAACGAAACCGGCTTCCACCTGACCGGTGCCAACTGGGATCGCGACATCGCTTCTTACGAAGTTGCCGACCTGCGCAACGTGGTGGAAGGCGACCCGAGCCCGTGCGGCCAGGGCAAGCTGCTGCTCAAGCGCGGTATCGAAGTGGGCCACATCTTCCAGCTGGGTACCAAGTACTCCGAAGCGATGAAGGCGAGCGTGCTGAACGAAGCTGGCAAATCCGTCACCATGGAGATGGGTTGCTACGGTATCGGGGTTTCCCGTCTGGTGGCTGCCGCCATCGAGCAGAACAACGACCAGTACGGCATCATCTGGCCGGATGCCATCGCCCCGTTCGAAGTGGCCATCGTGCCGATGAACATGCACAAATCCGAGCGTGTGGCCGAGCAGGCACAACAGTTCTACGCCGAGCTGAAAGCCGCTGGTGTGGACGTGCTGTTCGACGACCGTAAAGAGCGCCCGGGCGTGATGTTCGCCGACATGGAGCTGCTGGGCATCCCGCACGCCATCGTCATCGGCGATCGCGGTCTGGACAACGGAGTGGTGGAGTACAAGTGCCGCCGCACCGGCGAGAAGCAGGAAGTGGCCATCAGCGACATCATCGCCATGCTCAAGGCCAAGCTGAGCCGTTAATTCCGCCCTCTTCCCGATATAAAAAAGCGCGCCGTTTGGCGCGCTTTTTGTTTCTGTATGTTCTGACGACGGCAACCGGATGGCGGGCTTCGCCTCAGGGATTGCGACCGATAAAGAGGTCGGTCACGTGGCAGCTGCTTCTGGCTTCCAGCGCGTCGAGCATATAGGCTGCCGCATCTTCCGGGGTCATGAAGCCACTCGGGTCCACGTGATCCGAGTTGTCCCAGAATTCGCTGCGGATCCCGCTCGGATAGAGATTGACCAGCCGCAGTGGCGAGCCTTTCAGCTCCGCGCGCAAGGATTCGAGAAAGCCGCGCATCCCCCATTTGGAGGCGCAGTAGAGGCTCTCGTTGGCCTTGCCCACCTGCGCGGCGGAGGAGAGCACATTGGCCAGTACTCCGCCTTTCTCACCGATAAGCCGCACCGTCTGCTGGGCCACCAGAATGGTGGAGATGAGATTGCTCTCCACCACCCGGCGGATCTGCTCGGCGGTGTAGACACCGACCGGGCCAAACTCGCCCACCCCGGCGCAGTGGATCACCATGTCGGGCAGGCCACCCCACTCCACCGCAGCGGCGAAGGCGACATCGACCTCTTCATGGTGCGCCAGATCGGCGGCGATGCCGATCACCGCGCTGCCGAGCAGTAGCTCCTGCTCCTGCAGTCGCTGATAACGGCGCCCCATCATGGAGACCTGATGGCCCCGCTCAACCAGACCTATGGTCAGCGCCCGGCCGAGACCAGAACCGGCGCCTGTCACTATGATGTGGCCCATGATTGCTCCTCGCCGTCAGTCGACGGTCAGATTAGAAAGTGAATTCATCGCCCATGAACCAGCCATCGACAGAATGCTCTGATAGATGTTGGCGAAGAATTTCACCCCCCGTTGTCAGACAACGTCAGATTAGAAAGTGAATTCGCCGCCCATGAACCAGCCATCGACAGACTGGTCGATATTGGCGAAGTCGACCTTGGCTTCACGCCAGCCGGCACGCAGCTTGATCGGCATGGAGGAGAACTTGTAGGAACCACCCAGACGGTAGTCATAGTTGTCCGCATCGTGAGTGCGCAGATCGCCGAAGAAGGCGATGCCGGTGCCCGGGATCTTCACTTCGCTGCCGGCATAGGCCATCAGGGTATCTTCGTCATAACCCTTGCGACCGAAGTAGACCTGCTCGCCATCGTAGTGACGACCGGTCATACCCAGATCGATCTTGAACAGATCGTTGTTGAACAGACGGTAGTAGAGGCTCAGATCGTAGGCGGTCAGATCGTTCTTGAAGTTACCGCCGGAGGTGCTGAAATCGGAGACTTCAAACTTGGCGTTCGGCAGGAAGATGATGCCGTGTTCAAGTTGCAGATAGCCGTTCCAGTTGTAGCTGTCGTCATAGCTGCCATCAGCACTGGTGCCATAAGCCTGACCACTGCCCTTGGCGGCCCATACGTCGGCACCGGCGGCAAAACGCCAGTCGTCAGCGGCCATGGCACTCTGGCTGCACAGAGCCAGCACAAAACCGGCAATCAGCGTCTTTTTCATTACGTCACTTCCTCTTGCATACATGGAAAAGAGCACTATTTTACTCGGTGCAGCCAAAATACCCAGCGTCAATCCTGAACAAACGACGACAAATGTCAGTGCTTCATATGCTTCATCTCTGCCATCGGCTCAATCGGCTTCACCGGCAGTGACAGATCCAGCTTCTGACCATCATCCATGGTGAGGGTGAGCGGGAAAGGAGTCTGCTCGGAGAGCGTGCCCACCTCGAACAACATGATGTGCAGGCTGCCCGGTTTCAGCACCGCCTCGCCCTTGGCCGGGATCTCGATATTCTCGACCTGACGCATCTTCATCACACCATTTTCGTGCAGGTGGGTGTGCAGCTCGGCACGCCCGGCCGCAGCAGAAGCCGCCGCCACCAGCTTGACCGGCTGGTCGGCATCATTCTTAAGCACCATAAAGGCGGCGGTGTTGGGGGAACCCGGCGGCAACAGGCGCACATAGCCGTCGACAGCCTCGACCTTGGCCAGTGCAGGCGCAGTCATCCCCAGAACCAGCAGAGAATAAAACGCACGTTTAAACATGGTTGAAATCCTTTTATGATGTTGTTAAACGGCGCCAAGGTTACCCCAGCAGCAACCTTTTTTGCACCTTTCAATAACAAGGATTTAGACATGGCCCCCATTCTCATTGCCGAGCAGCAGGATGGCTTGCTCACCCTGACCCTCAACCGCCCCGACAAGCGCAACGCCCTCAATACCGAGCTCTATAAGCAACTGGTGGCGGCGCTGCGAGAAGCGGCAGCCGATGAGGAGGTGCATGTCCTGTTGTTGCAGGGGCAGCAGGATTGCTTTACCGCGGGCAATGATCTGGCTGACTTTATGGGCAAGAGCTCGCTGGAGCCCGACGACCCCATACTGCAGTTCCTCCACACCCTGGCCGATTTCCCCAAACCCGTGATCGGTGCCGTTGCAGGCCCGGCAGTGGGGATTGGCACCACCATTTTGCTGCACTGCGATCTGGTCTATCTGGCGGATAACGCCCGCTTGCAGCTTCCCTTTGTCGAGCTGGGGCTGGTGCCGGAGTTCGCCTCCAGCCTGCTGCTGCCGCGCTTGGTAGGTCACCTCAAGGCAGCCGAGCTGTTGCTGCTGGCCGAGGCGATGGATGCCGAGGAGGCGCTACGTCTCGGGCTGGCCAACAAGGTGGTGGCGGCCGATGGAGTGCTCTCCCTTGCCCGCGAGCAGGGGCTGAAGCTGGCGGCCAAACCGCCCAGAGCGCTCCAAAAGAGCAAGGCGCTGCTGAAACAGGAGCTTAAACAGGCGGTGCACTTTGTCATCGATCTGGAGGCGCGCGCCTTCGCCCAGGCACTGCAAGGGGAAGAGGCGCAGCAGCGCATCGCCCAGAAACTCAAACGGCGGGGCTGAGCCTCGCCCCAATCCGTTCAGTTGAGGCGAAAACGGCCGATCAGCTCGCAACCCTGTACCTTGTCCTGCAACTGGATCAGCCGGGCAATTTCCGGATTGGGGTGACGCTTGAGAAAGGCGAGCAGGGCGCCGCGACAGCAACCCAACTCGCTGATCAGAGCCTCGCACTCCCGGTTGGGGCACTGCGGCACCAGCGCCGTCACCAGCTCGGAGGCAAGCTTCAGGTAGCGCAGCTCGTAAGTCGGCTCATCCATCGCCCGCCAGAAGTCGGCCAGCCGGTGACAGGTGGCGACCCGCATGGTGGCCAGTTCGGTCAACTCGACCTGGGTCATCTCGTAAACATCCCCCAGCGCCTGCTGATAAAAGCAGATCGCCGCCCCCAGCGAACCGGCCTGCCAGGCACGCTCCGCCTCCAGCATGTATCGTTGCCAACTTTGCGGTGTCATCTCGCTCTCCCGAGTCCGTCATGGTGGGAGTGTTATCATGGCTAATTGAGAATAAATATCAACCAGAGGGTTAGTGCAGGATCTCTGCGTAACCTTGGCAAACCCGGCGCCCGACCTTATGATCGTGCCCTTCCCCCCTTCTTTGGAGCACACCACAATGCGACCTCGCCTCCCGCAGATGCTGGGCTGCTCCCTGCTCTGCGTGCCCCGCATGCTGGTCTGGATCTATTAGCTGCGCTCAAGCGAACGCAACCCATCCGATCCATTCAGCAAAGGAGTACCAATATGAGCACCTGCCAACACTGGTCGCAGGTCGAATACCTGCACCTGACGGTGACCAACCCCAATATCTGCCTCAAAGGGCAGCACAGCTACTACTCGGGTGCCTGGGATGGCCCCTTCGAAGAGGTGGCGGTGCGCTACCTCCATGGCGATCCCTTCAGCCGCAGCCCGGAAACCGGCTGGGAGCCGCTCTGGCATATCGACAGTCTCCATATCGGCGACTATGTGCAGATTGCCGCCGGGGTAAAGATCATCATGGGGGGCAACCACACCCACAACACGTCCTTCATCAACACCTATCCGTTCGCCGATCTGGCGGTGCTCCAGCGCAGCTACCGCCCCGCTGGCGATACCCGCATCGGCAACGATGTCTGGATCGGCATGGAGGCGATGATCATGCCCGGCGTCACCATCGGCAACGGCGCCATCATCGCAGCCCGTTCGCTGGTCAATCAGGATGTGCCGCCCTATGCCATGGTGGCGGGCACCCCGGCCAGGGTGGTGCGAATGCGCTTTGGCGAGGAGGAGATTGCCCGGCTACAGGCCCTCGCCTGGTGGGATTGGCCGGATCAACAGGTCAACGATCTGCTACCGCTGATCCAGCAAGGTGACGTCGCCCTGCTTGAGCAGGCGGCTGTCCGCTGGGCGGAGCGCCATGAGTGACCACCGCTAACCAGTAGCTGACAGCATAAGGGCGACCCCGGGGTCGCCCTCTTTTATCTCCGGCATGCTCTGGATGCCGTCATCGCACATCCACTCACTGCGCGCTTTTGGACTGGTTGAGGCTGCACTGCTTGCCGGGATAACCGGGTAGATCCTTGGCATCGCTGCCGCAGGCGAGCCGTTTGGCCTGTTGCAGGCGGGCCGCCAGATTGGCGCTGTCCACCGGCATCCATTGCATCTGCTTGCCGAGCCAGCTGGCCCAGGCAAACTCGACGAAATAGACCTGTTTGTCCTTGCGAAAGTAGCCCGCATTCTGCAGCAGTCCGGCGAGGGTGCGATAGGGGTAATCAGGCAGCTTGTCGATGCTGGTCGGCAACTGCTCCGGGGTCAGTGGTTGCCCCTTCTCATCCTTGAGCCAAGCCCAATGGTTGTTCTGCATCTGGCTCCAGAAGTTGGCCTTGTCCTGCAGGCGGCCAATCACCTTGACCCGGGCATCCTTGACGCCCTGCTGCCACAACGCCTTGGTGAGATGGTGCCTGTCCACCAGCCAGTAGCTGCCATCCGGCGCAATCACCACGGGGATCTCTTTCTTTTTCATCAACTTGTCTAGCTGCTTTGCGCTCATGCCCGCCAATGTGGCCTGGGTCTCATCGACCTGGATCTGGCCGACGCCCCCCTGAGTCGGGTGCAAGGCATCGATGCCGATCTCGCACCAGTTGCCCACCGCCGTGTCGCTCTGGCACGGGGCCAACGCCCAGGCACCCTGGCTCAACACACAGGCCAGCACTAACCATGCTTTCATCGTTTGACACTCCTCACCACATTGAACTGCACAGACGCCGGGAACGCTCTTCTACCCCGATTGGGAGTGAGAGTCGAATGCTGGCGGTCAGACCAGCAAACGGGATATCATGATTTCCCATCTGTCGGCGATATTTTCTCGCCGAGTTTTCTCCCCGCTTCACACTATTTGAAGGATCCGACCCATGAAAGGATGGAGCCCCTTGCTGGCCCTGCTGGGCTGTGCTGCTGTCCAGGCTGCCGATATTCCCGCCGGAACACAACTCGCCGCCGAGCAGATTGTCGTTCGCCACCTCAAGGATGAACCTGCGAGCCTGAGCCCGCTCAAGCTGGTCGGCCTGCCGGAGTTGCAGGTACTGCGGGATCTGTTCGAGGGGCTGCTGACCCAGGGGCCGGATGGCAAACCGGTTGCCGGGGTGGCGGCCAGCTGGGAGAACAAGGGCAACCAGTTCTTTACCTTCCATCTGCGCCCGGATGCGCGCTGGTCCAACGGCGATCCGGTCAAGGCTGGCGACTTCGTCTACGGCTGGCGCAAGCTGGTCGACCCGAAAGAGGCGGCCACCTTCGCCTGGTTTGCCCAACTGGCCCGTTTCGACAAGGTGGACGAGATAGTCGCAGGCAAATTGCCAGCCAGCGAGCTGGGGGTCAAGGCCCTCGATGACCACACCCTGCAGGTGACCCTCTCCCAGCCGGTGCCCTACTTCCTGAACCTGCTGAGCCACCCCAGCCTGTCGCCGCTCCATCAAGCCAGCATCGAGCAGTACGGCAACCTGTGGACCCAACCCGGCAAACTGGTGGGCAACGGTGCCTTTGTGCTGAATAACCGGGTAGTCAACGAGAAGCTGGAGCTGACCCCCAACCCTCATTACTGGGATCGGGCCCATACCGTATTGACCAAGGTGATCTTCATGCCGATCAATCAGGAGAGCGCGGCCACCAACCGCTATCTGGCGGGCGATCTGCATATCACCGAATCCTTCCCCAAGGAGCAGTACGACAAGCTGAAGCAGCAGATCCCGAATGAGGTCTACACCCCGGACCAGCTCGGCACCTACTACTACGCCTTCAATACCCGTCAGGCACCACTGAACGATGTGCGGGTACGCAAGGCGCTCTCCTACACCATCGACCGCACCCTGATCGCCGACAAGGTGCTCGGTACCGGCGAGAAACCGGCTTATCACTTCACTCCGGATGTGACCGCCAGCTTTACCCCGGCCGCCAACTTGCTCTCCACCAGCAGCCAGCCGGCGCTGGACAGCAAGGCCAAGGCCCTGCTCAAGGAAGCCGGTTACGGCCCGGACAAGCCGCTCAAGCTGACCCTGCTCTACAACACCGCGGAAATTCACAAGAAGATGGCGCTGGCTATCGCCAGCATGTGGAAGCAGAAGCTGGGCGCCGAGGTCGAGCTGACCAACCAGGAGTGGAAAACCTATCTCGACAGCCGCCAGAGCGGTCAGTTCGAGGTGATTCGCTCCTCCTGGGTCGCCGATTACAACGACCCGTCAGCGTTCCTCGGCCTGTGGGGCTCTCGTCACAGCGGCAATATGGCTGGCTTTGCCAATGCCCGTTATGACCAACTGCTGGCAGAGGCGGCCAGCACTCAGGATGCCGCCAGCCGCAGCAAGCTGTTTGGCGAGGCAGAGGCGATCCTGCTGGATCAAGCCCCCATCGCCCCCATCTACCAGTACACCAATGCCCGCCTCATCAAGCCATGGCTCAAGGGCTACCCCATCAACAACCCGGAAGATGTGGCCTACAGCCGCCAGCTGTACCTGATCAAACACTGACACCAGCCACAACGATGCGAGGCCCCGCAGGGCCTCGCTATTGATACTGTTCACACCCCGATTTCCAGCCTAAAATGCCGCCCCTTCTGTTCAATTAATCTTCAATACCCAGTCAGACATGCGTTATTTGATACTGCTCTCGTTGTTGTGGACCCTGCCTGCGCAGGCCAACAGCGAATCCCAATGCCAGCAAGAGTTTGTCGGCTGGATGCTGCACCAGCAGCAACAGTTCAGCGATCGCAAGTCTGACAAGATGGAACGGCGCCGGGCCGAGCGGGCCATCGAGTTGGCTCGTCAGGAGTACGACAAACAAGCCAGCTTCTGCAAAACCATGCAGCTTGTACATGAGTACAAAGATGATGATCCTCGCCTCGCCCCAAGAAAGGGGGAAGTTCACGATTTCACACCGGCCAGCTGACCCTCACTTCATCAATTCATTGTGTTGATTAATTGACCCAAGCCAAGTTCGGGTCACTGAAGAGCCTTAGAATGATTAACTGAGAACGACAATAAAAAATATATTTATCAGTTATTTGGCTTTTTCAGGAACGACACATGACCAAACTCCATCAGGAGGGGGAGATACACTTCCCCGACAACATCGCACTCATCTCGACCACGGATCCCGCCAGTCATATTACCTATGCCAACCAGCACTTCTGTGATGTGGCCGGGTATGGTGCAGCCGAAATGGAAGGAGTACCCCACAATCTGGTGCGACACCCCGACATGCCCAAAGCGGCCTTCGCCGACATGTGGCAGCGGCTGCGACAGGGCAAAAGCTGGATGGGGCTGGTCAAGAACCGCGCCAAAAGCGGTCAGTTCTATTGGGTAAACGCTTACGTCACCCCGATCCTCAATGCGCAGAAGGAGATCGTCGAGTTCCAGTCGGTGCGCACCAAACCCGCCGCCAGCGATGTGGCCTGGGCCGAGCAGCTCTATGGCCTGCTGCGCAGCGGCAAGGCGCTCCCCTGGCTGAGCCGCTTTCACTTTGAACCGGGTCAGCTGACCCTCTGGCTCTCTGTTTCAGCCTTGCTCACCACCCTTGCTACCTTTGCCACCGGCAACCTGTTATGGCTGCTGCCCACCGCCTTGTTGCTGTTGGCACAGGCAATTCACGGCTGGCGATTGCAACAACGGCTGGCTCATCTGCTCACCCTTGCCGATCAAGACAAGGGAACCCGCCTCTGTCAGGTGCTCTACACCCGACGGCGCGACACCCTGGCGGCCGTCGAACTGGCCCTGCGGATGAAGCAGGCCGAGCTCAAGGCCGTGGTCGGGCGCAGCGCCGACACCAACCAGCAGATCCTGCAGGCAGCCGAAGATGACCGGGGCAATATCCAGACCATTGATACTCATCTGCAGCAGCAGCGCGCCCACAGCGAGCAGCTGGCGACCGCCATCACCGAGCTGAGCCACTCAATTCGGGATGTGGCCCACAGTGCCCATGAGGCAAGCAATCTGGTCATAGAGGTACAGCAGGTCTCCGATGAGGGGCTGCAAGCATTGGCGACCACCCGCTCCGCCGTCAACCAACTCCATCAGGAGCTGGATGCCAACCACGCCGTGCTGGCCCAGCTCACCAGCGACAGCCAGAAGATCAGCGGTATTCTGGAGGTGATCAGTCAAATCGCCGACCAGACCAACCTGCTCGCACTCAATGCAGCCATCGAGGCAGCCCGTGCTGGCGAACAGGGGCGCGGTTTTGCCGTGGTGGCGGATGAAGTGAGGGCGCTGGCTCAGAAGACCCGTGCCTCGACCAGCGAGATCCACGAGATGATCCAGGCGCTGCAACAGACTACACAACAGCTGTCGGACGGGATGACACAAGGGGCACAGACTTCGGTGCGCTGCCAGCAGCACGCAGGCACCACCGCCGATGTGCTCACCCAGATCAACCGGATGCTGGGGCAGGTAACCCGCACCAGCGACGAGATCGCCCAGGCGGTGAGTCAGCAGGCCGACGTCACGGCGACGCTCGATGAAGGGGTGCACCAGATCCACCAACTTGCCAGCCACACCGCCGACAACAGCAGGCAGGCCCTCGATGGCATCACCCTGCTGGTAGAGCGGCTGCAGGACCTCTCGCGGCTGATCAACCAGTTCAGATATTGAAGCGACAGCGCTCAAAAAAGCGCGTCAACTGACGCGCTTTTTGTTGCTCTTGCCTTGGCACAACTGGCTTATTCGGCCGTCTCGCTGCTGGCAAACTCCGGCACCTTGGCCATGGCATCCAGCACCACCTGAATACCGGCGCCCGGCTTGCAGGCGTTCTCACTCAGGTGACGGCGCCAGGCGCGAGCCCCCTGCATGTTCTGGAACAGCCCCAGCATGTGGCGAGTCATGTGGGAGAGGTAGTTGCCCTTGGCCAGCTCCTGCTCGATATAGGGCAGCATCATCCGCACCACCTCGTGGCGGCTCGGCACGGCGTTGTTCTGACCAAACACCAGATTGTCCACCTGCGCCAGAATGTAGGGGTTCTGATAGGCTTCGCGCCCCATCATGACGCCATCGACGTGTTGCAGGTGCTCCAGAGTCTGCTCCATGGAGGTGACGCCGCCGTTGAGGGCGATGGTGAGATCCGGGTAATCCTGCTTGACCCGATAGACGCGGGGATAATCGAGGGGCGGGATCTCGCGGTTCTCCTTGGGGCTCAGGCCACTCAGCCACGCCTTGCGGGCATGGACGATAAAGGTGTCGCAACCGGCATCGCGCACCTGTTCGATAAAGGCCTGCAAAAACTCGTAAGAGTCCTGATCGTCGATACCAATACGGGTCTTCACCGTCACCGGAATATCGACCACATCGCGCATCGCCTTGACGCAGTCCGCCACCAGCGTCGGTTCCCCCATCAGGCAGGCACCAAAGCGGCCGTTTTGCACCCGATCGGAGGGGCAGCCGACGTTGATGTTCACCTCGTCATAGCCGCGCTCCTCGGCCAGCTTGGCACAGCGCGCCAAATCGGCGGGATTGCTGCCACCCAGCTGCAGGGAGATGGGGTGCTCCTGCTCGCTGTAACCCAGATAATCCCCCTTGCCGTGGATGATGGCGCCGGTGGTCACCATTTCGGTATAGAGCAAGGTCTGGCGGCTCATCAGTCGATGAAAGTAACGGCAATGCCGATCAGTCCAGTCCAGCATGGGGGCGATGGAAAAACGCTGCGCCTGCATAAAAATCATCCGGGTTGGCTAAAGAAAGGGGCGGATTTTATCACAACGTGAAGCAGCCCCAGAAAATGAATTTTGTCGCCGCGCCATGCGAGGCCCTGTGATAGTATCCGGCTAATAGAAAGGGTATCTGCGCGATCATGAATCAAGACCAACTTTTACAACGAGCCGAGCGACTCTGTATACAGCGAGGGATCCGCTTCACCCCGACCCGACGTCAGGTATTTCGCCTGCTGGCGGCACACGGCAACGCCATCAGCGCCTATGATTTGTTGGCTCAGCTGCAACAAACCGAAGCCAATGCCAAGCCGCCAACCGTCTATCGGGCACTCGATTTTTTGCTCGAACAGGGCTTTGCTCACAAGGTGGAATCTCTCAACGCGTTTATCTTCTGCTGCCACTTCGATCACGCTCACCCGATGCAGTTGCTGATCTGCGACGAGTGCGGGGATGTGGTCGAGCTTCACGATACGGCGATCGATAGCGCGTTTTCCGAGCAGGCCCACTTGCATGGTTTTACTATTACCAATAAGACGATAGAGGCACATGGCCAATGTGCCCGTTGTACGCCCACTGTAGGAAGTCATCATGAAGGCTGATTTTGTAAATCCGTTCCTGCTATCCCTGCTCAATGTGCTCTCGACCATGGCACAGCTGGAACTCAAACCGGGCAAACCGAAACGCAAGATGGATGAGCTGGCGCGCGGCGACGTCTCCGGCCTGATCGGCATGGTCGGCCCGCAGACCCGTGGCTCCCTCTCAATCAGCTTCGAGAAGGGGCTGGCGCTGGAGATCATGCGCCGCATGCTGGGGGAAGCGCCCGCCTCCATCAACGAAGAGGTGACCGACATGGTCGGCGAAATCACCAACATGGTGACCGGCGGTGCCAAGCGGATGCTGGGCGAGAAGGGCTACGAGTTTGACATGGCGACCCCCATCATCGTCTCCGGTCCCAACCACACCATTACCCACCGTGCCGATGGCACCAAGATCATGATGCCGTTCGAATCTGATTTCGGTCGCGCCACTATCGAAATCTGCTTCGAGTAACCCTATGTGGAAAGCATTGAAATGGATTTTCATCTGCTGGGCTCTGCTGTTGATCCTGTCGGACATTCAGATCAGCACCTCCCTCTACAAGTACGAAGATAACCGGGTGCTCATCAACTTCCCGCGCTGGGAAGCCAAGCAGCCCTGGGGCACCTTCGAGTGGCATGCCGGACGGGTAGAAACCCACTGGTATGGTCTGGATGGCAAACCCAAGCCGTCAGGCCCGCAAATCTGATCCGGTAACGGATCCGGCAGAAACAGAAGAGGCCAGCAGATGCTGGCCTCTTTGCTATCTCGTTGATCCTGAATCAAGCTGCTTCGGCAGCCAACTTCCCGCTTGGTCGCATCAAGATGCCAACGATGCAGGCCAACAGTGTCGGCAGCAGCTAGGCAAGTCCCTTGTCGAACAGCGGCAGGAAGGCAAAGCCGTCCATCACCATCCCGGCAGCCCCCAGCCCATCGAGGCAACCAAACAGAAAGGCGACCGTCAGCACGCTGCGAAACGCCAGCCGTGGCTGGGCAAACCATCCCTTGAGGAAGGTCACCAGCACCTGCGCGATGGCCACCGGATAGATGGCCACCAGCACCGGAATCGAGAGACTGATAAGCTCACTCAGCCCCACATTGGCCACCAGTGCACAGAGCGCCCCCAGCAGCATGACCCAGTTGCGATAGGCCCAACCTGTCAGGCCATGGAAGTAGTCGGCACCGGCACAGAGCAGGCCGACCGCACTGGTAAAACAGGCCAGGGTGATGATGGCAGCCAGAATAAACTGACCCAGTTGACCAAACAGACTCAGGACGTAAGCATTGACGATGGCGCCGCCGTTGCTGATATCGCTCGCCACCCCACCGGCGCTGTTGCCCAGCTGAAAGAGCGAGACATACACCGCCGACAACCCGACCGCCGAGATCAAGCCTGCAATAGTCAGATATTTGAACTGGCTGCGATAATCCTCGATCCCCTTCTGGCGCAGCAACCCGATGATCAGGGCGCCAAACATCAGGGAGGCCAGGGTATCCATGGTGTTGTACCCCTCCAGCATTCCTTTGGTCAGGGCTGCATCTATGTACTCACCGCTGGCATCTGGCATGGTGCCCTGCGGCGTCATAAAGACCCCGACCGCCAGAATAAGCAGCATCGCCATCAGGGCTGGGGTCAGATACTTGCCGACCGCATCGAGCAGTTTGCCCCGATCGAGCGCCACCAGGATCACCAGCGCAAAGAAACTCAGGGTGTAGATCAGCAGTCCCGCATGACCGGCATCGCCGAGCCAGGGCTTGAGCCCCATCTCGTAGGCGACCAGACCGGTGCGGGGAATGGCAAAGGCGGGCCCCATGATGATATAGATGGCGATGGCCAGCGCCGTCGCCGCCCCGGCGGGCAGATAGCGGGTCATTCCGGTCCAGCCACTCGCGCCGCCCCCCGAACTCCCCTTGGCCACCGCAATCAGGGTGATCAGCGGCAAGCCCACTGCCGTTAGCAAAAAGCCGCACATGGCGGCCAACAGATGCTCACCGGCCATAAAACCGGCCAGCGGCGGAAAAATGATATTGCCTGCCCCCAGATAGAAGGCAAACGTCATAAATCCCAATCCGAATACGTCGGACAACTTCAATGATTTCGTCAAACTCAACCTCATCTGCCTTATCAGCTTGTTATTGATTGCACCCACTGCCTGGCAGATAACCGGTAACAATACCTCTCGCCCCCACACGGCCCGCGGACCGGATGAGGCGCACCACCTTTAGCATAAAGAAGAGGAGTTCGATCTCAATCACCAATTAATATCTTGAAACAATTTACTGCTGCAGAATTAATCGCCGAACAACTCGGCGCTCCATAAACAGGTGTCACACGTGGCGTATGGGAGGCAAGAAGAGGGGAACGGGTTATAGCGGCAAGATACGGCTGCTCAGATGCTATCTGAGCACGGGGACAACTACGGCAGTGTAAAGCGAGGCGAGAAGCGAGGCTCACAGAAAACAAAAGAGCCTGCACGGGGCAGGCTCTTGGCAATATCAGATCGGGAGTGATCAGGCTGCTTCGGCAGCCATCTCGGTCGGACGCACCATCACGCCAACTACGCAGGCCAGCAGGGTCGGCATCAGCCAGGCGAGGCCCTTGTCGAACAGCGGCAGGAAGGCAAACGCATCCATCTTCATACCGGCAGCACCCAGACCATCCAGGCAACCGAACAGGAAGGCCACCATCAACACGCCACGGAACACCAGACGGGGACGGCCGAAGTAACCCTTCAGGAAGGTGACCAGCACCAGCGCCACGGCAACCGGATAGATGGCAACCAGCACCGGAATGGAGAGGCTGATCAACTGGCTCAGGCCCACGTTGGCTACCACGGCACAGATAACGCCCAGCAACACCACCAGCTTCTTGTAAGCCATGCCGGTCAGATTGTGGAAGAAATCGGAACAGGCAGAGATCAGGCCCACGGCAGTGGTGAAGCAAGCCAGAGTGATGATGGCCGCCAGAATGAACTGACCCGGCTGACCAAACAGGCTCAGTACGTAAGCGTTGACGATGGCGCCACCGTTGCTGACATCGGTCGCCACGCCGGCTGCAGTGTTGCCCAGCTGGAACAGGGAGACGTACACCACGCTCAGACCAACGGCAGAGATGAGGCCGGCAATGGCCAGATACTTGAACTGGCTCTTGTAATCGTTGATGCCTTTCTGGCGCAGCAGATCGACGATCAGGGCGCCAAACATCAGGGACGCCAGGGTGTCCATGGTGTTGTAGCCTTCCAGGATCCCTTTGACGAAGGGGCTGTTCTGATAGTCACCGGACGCATCAGGCATGGAGCCTTGCGGCGCTACGAATACCCCGACCGCCAGAGTCAGCAGCAGCAGCATCAGTACCGGAGTCAGGTATTTGCCGATGGCGTCCATCAGCTTGCCCTGGTTCATGGAGACCAGAATGGCCACACCAAAGAAGATCACGGTATAGGCCGCCAGACCCGCTTGCCCCATATCGCCGATAAACGGCTTGAGGCCCATTTCATAGGCAACCAGACCGGTACGGGGCGCGGCAAAGGCCGGGCCAATGATGATGTAGATGGCAACGGCCAGCGCAGTCGCGACACCGGCAGGCAGCAGCTTGGTCATACCAGCCCAGCCGTTACCGGCTTTCGCCACGGCCAGAATGGTCACCAGAGGCAGGCCCACGGCAGTGACCAGGAAGCCAAACATCGCCAGGGAGAGGTGCTCACCAGCCATGTAACCGGCCAACGGCGGGAAAATGATGTTACCGGCGCCCAGATAGAAGGCGAAGGTCATAAACCCTAATCCGAGTACATCGGACAATGTGAGTGATTTCGTCAAGTTCAACCTCGTCTGTCTTGTAAATTATTGCTTGTTATAGTTTTTATCGGTCGCTGACCGGGTGTGTTCAGGGGGTATAAAAAAAGAGCCCCGCATGTTTTTTCATCGCAACCAGTGGTTTTAGCTGGTCTGGAGCGGGCGCTCGATCTGGAACCAGCATAATGGCGTGAAAAAATAGTTCAAGACGAAATTTACATCTTCAAATAGAAGGGGTTGGTCAGTTGGATATATCTGTCGGAATAGGCCCCGTCAGCAGAATGGATCACAATTTCACCCCTCTCACACCTGTTTAATCCTCTGCCAAGTAGCAATAAAACACGATTTGCCTCTTTACCCTCTCTGGTGATAACAGCTGTATAACAAATGCCATGCAGATCATAATTCGCCGAAATGCATAAAATTTCATCGGCCATCGCCGTCGGCAGCACCAGCGCCACCTGCCCGTTCGGGCTCAGCAAACGATTGCAGGCAGCCAGTAATGCGTGGCTGTCGAGGGCACCGGTATGGCGGGCCAAAGCCCGTGCCGGATCGCTAAATGACTGGCCTGCCACGAAATAGGGAGGGTTGGAGACGACAAGATCGTAAGGGTCAGCCTGATAATCCTGAATGGCACTCTCTATGACGGTCACCCGATCGGCCCAGGGAGAAGCAGCCGCATTCTCCCGCGCCTGACTGGCCGCATTAATATCCAGTTCGACCGCATCAAGACGGCAGTCAGATCTGCTGCGCTGGGCCAGCATCAGAGCGATCAGGCCGCTGCCGGTGCCGATATCGAGCACTCGACCCGCCTGTTCGACCGGCGCCCAGGCACCGAGCAAAATGCCATCGGTGCCCACCTTCATGGCGCAGCGATCGTGATTGATATGGAACTGTTTGAAGGTAAATCCGCGACTACGTCCCATCTGGCCCCCGTCATCTGCAAAAATGGTGGGCGATTATAGCGGCTAAGACACACTCACCAATAGGAGCCGACGAGATAATCGCCTATAATCTGCCGTTTCCTTAATGACCGAGTATTGCCATGAGCCAGTCCTTTGATGATTTCGACCTGCACCCAGCCCTCAACCGGGCCTTGGCCGAGATGGGATTCACCCGCCCCACCACCATCCAGCAGATGGTGCTGGAGCCAGCCCTGGACGGCCGCGATATTCTGGCATCCGCTCCGACCGGTACCGGCAAGACTGCCTCCTTCCTGCTGCCGGCACTCCAGCACCTGCTGGACTTCCCGCGCCGCAAGCCGGGCCCCTGCCGCATGCTGATCCTGACCCCGACCCGCGAGCTGGCGCTGCAGGTGACCGCCCACGCCAAGGCGCTGGCGGCTCACACCAACCTCAGCATCGAGACCATCATCGGCGGCGTCAGCCATGAAGAGCAGCTGCCTGCTCTGACCAAAACCACCGACATAGTGGTGGCAACCCCGGGCCGTCTGCTCGAGTACATCGAGAAAGAGGAGTTCGAGAGCCACGACATCGAGGTGCTGGTGCTGGACGAAGCGGACCGCATGCTGGACATGGGCTTTATCAAGGATGTGAACCGCATCGTGGCCGAAGCGCGCTACCGCAAGCACACCATGCTCTTCTCCGCCACCCTGGAAGGGGCCGGCCTCGAGAAGTTCGCCAACGAGATCCTCAAGGATCCGGTGGAGCTGCACGCCGAGCCGCCCCGCAGCGAACGTCGCCCCATCACCCAGTGGATCCATCTGGCCGATGACGCCGCCCACAAGCTGGCGCTGCTGACCCATATCCTGAAAGATCCGGAAACCCAGAAAGCCATCATCTTCGTCAAGACTCGCGAGCGTCTGGCGGAGCTCTCCGGCCAGCTGCAGGCTGCAGGTATCTCCTGCGCCTGGATCCGTGGCGAGATGGAGCAGAGCAAGCGTATCGAGTCGATCCGCAAGTTCCACGAAGGGGAAGTGGCCTTCCTGATCGCCACCGACGTCGCCGCCCGCGGCATCGACCTGCCGAACGTCAGCCATGTCATCAACTACGACATGCCCTACGGCGCCGATGTCTACGTCCACCGGATCGGTCGTACCGGCCGAGCTGGCAACCGTGGCTGTGCCATCAGCCTGGTGGAAGCCCACGACATGGCGATGGTCGCCAAGATCGAGCGCTACACCGAGGAGCGCCTCAAGCGCCGGGTGATCGACGAGCTGCGCCCGAAACACAAGGAAGCGCGGGTACCGGTGAAGAAGAAAAAGCCGGTCGACAAGAAGAAGTCCGCCAAGAAGAAAAAGAAGAAGTGATCGCCTGGCGATAAAGAGAAGGGCCATCCCGCGGGATGGCCCTTCTGCATTCTGAATCACTCTGACGAGTGGTTATGCCACCACTCTGCGCATCCCCATATGGGGGATATCATCTTCGAGATAGCCTTCCCCTTCCGCCACAAAACCGTGCTGGCCATAGAAGCCCTGCAGATGGGCCTGCGCCCCCAGCCAGATGCTGTGAGTCGGCCAGCGCGCCTCGCACGCCTTGACCGCCTCGCCGATCAGCTTATGACCAAGACCACCGCCACGCGCCTTGGGTGAGGTCACCACCCGACCGATGGCGGCGCCGTTCTCATCGCCGATGCCGGGCGCCATGATCCGCGCATAGGCGGCCAGCAGCTCGCCCTGATAGCCGAGCAGGTGCCAGACCCCTTCGCGGCGATCGAGCCCGTCCAGATCCTGAAAGGGGCAGGTCTGCTCCACCACGAACACCTCGGCCCGCAGCACCAGCAACTCATACAACTCGTCAGTGGTCAGTTCAGACCAGGGTTTCAGGATCCAGTTCATCGGCAACTCCTTATCAGTTCGGCCTGCCAGCATAATCGTGGCGCCAGCGCCCTGCATTAACCTTTGTTAAGTTCTTTCAGCCGTTTGCGAATGCGACTCAGGCTGATGGGAGTAATGCCGAGATAGGCGGCGATCTGGTGGTCGGGCACTCTGGCATCGAGTGCGGGAAAGCTGTCGAGAAAGTGCTGATAGCGCGCCTGCGGGCTGCCGGTCAGCAGCAACTGCTCCTTCTCCTCCTTGATGCGCAGCTGTACCTCCAGCAGGTGCTGATACCAACGCGGCCAGCCGGGCAGCTGGCGCAAGTCGGCCAGACTGAACAGCTGCAAACGGCAGGGCTCCAGCGCCTCCACGCTGTAGCGGGCCGGCTCACCACTGAGCAGGTGGTGGAAGTCGAGAAACTCGTCCCCCTCCCAGTAGAACTCCTTGATGTACTCGCGGCCATCCTCCAGCACCAGCTTGGCCCGCAGCAACCCCTGCTCCACCCTGACCAGCAGATCCGGGCTGTCGCCGGCATGCCAGAGGCAGCTTTTCGGGCTGAGGGTCAGCGGACGGGCAAAAGAGAGGAGGCGCGCGGCCTCCTCTTTATCTGCGACCTGCGCCCAATCGAAGGGGGGTCTGTCAGTCAGCATGATTAACCGCGGCGCTGACGCACGGCTTCAAACAGGCAGACGCCGGTCGCCACCGAGACGTTGAGGCTGGATACCGCCCCCGCCATCGGGATACTCACCAGCTCGTCGCAGTGCTCGCGGGTCAGACGGCGCATGCCTTTGCCTTCAGCACCCATCACCAGCGCCATCGGGCCGGTCAGTTTGGCCTGATAGAGGTCGTGATCGGCCTCGCCAGCGGTGCCGACGATCCAGACGCCGCGCTCCTGCAGCTCGCGCAGGGTGCGGGCCAGGTTGGTGACCTGAATAAGCGGCACCACTTCGGCGGCGCCACAGGCGACCTTGCGCACGATTGGGGTGAGACCCGTGGCCTTGTCCCGCGGCACGATGACAGCATGAGCCCCGGCAGCATCGGCACTGCGCAGGCAGGCGCCGAGGTTGTGCGGATCGGTCACGCCATCCAGCACCAGCAGGAAGGGCTGGCTCTGTTGTGCCGCCAACTCGTCCAGCAGGCTGGCCAGATCGTGCTCGGCGAGCTTCGGCGCCTCTTTCACCCGGGCCATGATGCCCTGGTGATTGTTGCCTTCCGCTTTGTCATCAAGGGTCTTGCGGTTCACGCTCTGCACGCGCAAGCCGAGGGACTCCAGCTCGGCCAGCAGAGGTTGCAGCCGGTCGTCATCCCGCCCCTTGAGGGCCCACACTTCGATAAAGCGCTCGGGTGTGCGCTCCAGCAGCGCGGTGACAGCGTGAATGCCGTAGATCAGTTCTGTACTCATTTAGTGCTCTTGGCCTTATCGCGAGCCTTTTTGCTCGGTCGTCTGTTGCTCGGTTTGGCGCGGCCACCCTTGTCGGATTTGCCGTGATCCTTGCCCTCTTTACGTTTTTCGTGGCGCTGGGCGCTCTTGGCCTTCTCTTTCTTGATCTCGGCCTGCTTGCGCGCCATCTCTTTGGCGTTCTTGCCGGTGGCCTTGAGCGGCTCTTCCACCATCACGAAGTCGATCTTGCGATCATCCAGGTTCACGCCCATCACCTTGACCCGCACCTTGTCACCCAGACGGTAGCGACGGCGGAAGTTCTCGCCGATCAGCTGCATGTGCAGGGGATCAAACTGGTAGTAGTCGTTGGTGAGGGTGCTGACGTGCACCAGACCGTCGATGTGGATCTCCGCCAGACGCACGAAGAAGCCAAAGCCGGTGACGCTGGCGATAACGCCGTCAAACTCGTCACCCACGTGATCCAGCATGTACTCGCACTTGAGCCAGTCGGCCACGTCGCGAGTGGCATCGTCGGCACGGCGCTCGGTCATGGAGCAGTGCTCGCCCATCGGGTCCACTTCTTCCAGCTGGTAGTGGTAACCACCGCTCGGGGTCCACTTGTGCCGCAGGTTGCCCTGTTGCTCCTTGGCGGTCTGGTACTTGATCGCCCGGTGCAGGATCAGGTCTGGGTAGCGACGGATTGGCGAGGTGAAATGCGCGTAGGACTTCAGGGCCAGACCGAAGTGACCGATGTTGTCGGCCTGATAGATGGCCTGACGCATGGAGCGCAGCAGCATGGTGGAGAGCAGCTCCGCATCCGGGCGACCTTCAAACTTGGCGGCCAGCTCGGCAAAATCTTTCGGCTCGGGCTCGAGGCCACCTTTAAGCTCCAGACCCAGTTCGGCCAGGAAGTCGCGGAAACCGGTCAGACGCTCTTCGCCCGGACGATCGTGGACCCGGAACAGGGCAGCAGCTTCGTTCTTCTCGATATAACGAGCAGCAGCCACGTTCGCCTGGATCATGCACTCTTCGATGATCTTGTGGGCATCGTTGCGCACCAGCGGCACGATGCGGTCGATCTTGCGCTGGGCGTTGAAGATGAAGCGGGTCTCCTCGCTCTCGAACTCCACCGCGCCACGCTGATGGCGGGCATGCTTGAGCGCCTTGTAGAGGTTGTTGAGCTCCTCGATATGGCCCACCAGCGGATCATACTGCTGACGCAGCTTGGGATCCCCGTCGAGGATCGCCGCCACCTTGGTGTAGGTCAGACGGGCGTGAGAGTTCATTACCGCTTCGTAGAACTTGTAACCGGACATGCGGCCAGCGGCGGAGATGGTCATCTCGCACACCATGCAGAGGCGGTCAACTTGCGGGTTCAGAGAACACAGACCGTTGGAGAGCACCTCCGGCAGCATGGGCACCACGAACTCGGGGAAGTAGACGGAGTTGCCACGCTGATACGCTTCGGCATCCAGCGCCGTGCCGGGCTTCACGTAAGCGGAAACGTCAGCAATGGCAACCCACAGACGCCAGCCACCACCGCGTTTGGCTTCACAGAAGACAGCGTCATCGAAGTCGCGGGCATCTTCGCCGTCGATGGTGACCAGCGGCAGGGCGCGCAGGTCGATGCGGCCCTCTTTGGCTTTCTCCGGCACCTGCTCACCGAGACCGGCAACCTCTTTGGTCACCTCTTCCGGCCAGGTGTGCGGGATACCGTGGGTACGCAGGGCAATTTCGATCTCCATGCCCGGCGCCATGTTCTCGCCCAGCACTTCCAGTACGGTGCCGACGGCATTGATGCGGGAGGTGGCGCGCTGATTGATGCGCACAACCACGACCTGGCTCTGGCGAGCCCCTTTGCTTTCCCCTTCCGGGATGATGATGTCCTGGCCGATACGGCTGTCATCCGGCACCACGAAACCAACACCATTCTCGACGAAGTAACGGCCGACAATGTCTGCCTCACGGGACTTGAGCAGGCGCACCAGACGCGCTTCCTGACGACCCTTGCGGTCGATCTCGGTCGGCTGCACCAGCACGTAATCGCCATGCATCAGGCGTTGCATCTCTCGGTTGTTCAGATACAGATCCGGACCACCACCTTCCGGACGCAGAAAACCGAAGCCATCCTTGTGGCCGATTACATAACCTTTGACCAGATTCAGGCGATCCGGCAGGGCATAACATTGGTTGCGAGTGAATACCAGTTGTCCATCACGCTCCATGGCGCGCAGACGACGACGCAAGGCTTCCAACGGCTCTTCATCTTTCAGCTTGAGGACCTTGGCCAACTCTTCACGGGACATGGGCTTTTCATGGCCCTTGATGAGTTCCATGATCAACTCGCGACTGGCGATGGGGTTATCGTATTTTTCGGCCTCGCGTTCGAGGAAAGGATCTTTTTGAGACATAAGCAGGCCTTAGGGTAGGTGGTAACGGTGCCATTATATCGGAGGGGGGGGCGAATGGCATCCATCGGCTGCCTTTTGGCCAATCTCTCTGTCATACTATCTTCAGTTCGCTGGCATGATGAGACACAGAACTCATGAGTAAGGACACATTTGCCCAATCCGCCGCCTATCTCAAACAGGCGGTCCCTTTGATGATCAAGTACCAGATCCCCACGACGCCGGACAATTACCACCTGTGGTACAACTATGTCTCGGCCAGCATGCCCGAGCTCAACCAGGCGATTGATCAGGCTGTCAAAATGCAGGGAACCTGCTCGCTCACCACTTGCGAGCGGCTCTATCACCAGTATCTGGCTGCTCAGGACGAGAAGCAGATGGAGGCGATGAAGCTCAACCTTGCAGCCATGGCCAACGAGCTCGGCCACTCCATGCAGGATGCCATCTCCGATACCGGTATGTTTCAGGAGATGCTCGACAAGAGCTTCGACAAGTTAAGTAAGATCGACGATGAGGGGCTGAGCCTGGAAGATACCATGGGCATCTTGCGAGACTTGGTGCGCGAATCGCGGGATGTACGCATGTCCACCATGCACTTTCGCAGCCAGCTCAGCAATGCCGAGAAGGAGATCAAGGAGCTGCGTGCCGCGCTCAACGAAACCCGCAAACTGGCCAACGAGGATGCCCTCACCAACCTGCTCAACCGCCGAGCCTTCGATCTGGAGCTGGAGGGGTTGATCCGCAGTCAGCACCCCTTCTCGCTGATCCTCGCCGATATCGATCGGTTCAAAAATTTCAACGACGAATATGGGCACCTGCTCGGCGATCAGGTGCTGCGAGCCTTCAGCAAACGGCTGCGCGATGCCTGCAAGGAGGGGGTCACCGCCTATCGACTGGGTGGCGAGGAGTTCGCCATGCTGGTCCCCCATCGCTCGCTGGCGCTGGCCAGACAGATGGCGGAGAGCATGCGCCGCGCCATCGAGCGGATGTCGATTCTGGATCGCAAATCGGGCCGCCGCATCGATCACATCACAGCCTCGTTTGGCGTGGGTGAGTTCAACGGTCAGGAGAGCGCAGACTGTCTGGTCGAACGTACCGACAAGCTGCTCTACAAGGCCAAGGAGCTGGGGCGCAACCGGGTGATGCCTCTCCCTTCCTGATTTAGTCCCCTGCCCGACCGCAATGCCAATGTAAAAAGCCAGTCAGATCAACTGACTGGCTTTTTGGTCTCTCTTGCTCCGACAGGGGCTGTTCATTCCAGCCCTAGTGGAACTCTGCTCAGTGTGGAGGATTACTCCTGCACCTCGCTGACACCTTCGACTTTCACATCAACACGGCGATCCGGAGCCAGGCAGACGATCAGCTCACGCTTGGACTTGCTGACGCAGCTGTCGCCGGTAACCGGTGAGGATTTACCACGCCCTTCCACATTGATCTTGGCGGCCGGAATCCCTTTACCAACCAGATAGTTGGCAACGGTCTGGGCACGCTGCTCGGAGAGTTTCTGGTTGTAGGCATCGGAACCGATACGGTCGGTGTGACCAATTACGGTTGCCACGCCATCCTTGGGTCGCGCCTCTTCAATCTGGCTATAGAGGCTATCCAGTGCCTGACTGGCCTCTGGCTTGAGGGTCGCCTTGTTGAAGTCAAACAGCACATCGGAGCTCAGGGTGAACTGCTTCTCAACCATCACAGGTGCAGGAGCAGGTTCCGGAGCCGGGGCGGGCGCCACAGGGGCAACCTGACCAAAGCGATAAACCGCTGCCAGCGAGAGCAGGCCGTTATCCATTCGCAGACCGGTATCATCACGGCTGCCATACGGGGTGGTGTACTGATACTCCAGGCGAGCGGCCCAGTCGAGATTGAACGCATACTCGGCACCCAGCGCGCTGACAAAGTTGAACCGGCCATCACCGCCTTTCAGATCACTGTTGGCGGCCGCATAACCGCCGCCGATACGTCCGTACAGGTCGAGGCTATCAGTTACAGGGAAGCCCAGCTTCAATGATAAATGAATAAGTTGGGCCTGAACTTCATCTTGAAACGCTGCGCCCGTGGCTGAGCGGGCATCATATTTGTACTTACCCAGATAATCGTAGCCATATTCGATGCCCAAGTTCTTGTTAAGCTGATAGCCAAAAAATACACCAGCCCCAAGAGCATCATTGGTCTCATTGCCGAGGGTAAAGCTGTTGCTTTCATCAATGCCGTAAAAGTTGGACCAACCCAGTTTGGCACCGCCATACCAGGTGTTGTCTTGACCGGCAGCCTGGGCATTGGCCGCCAGCAAGCCGGCAACCAGCAAAGTAATCAATGATTTTTTCATGTTTGAGCCTCTGCAACTTTATGTAGGAGGAGGTTGATTGATATCACCTCGTCTTATAGGTGCAACCACCCAAAAGCGATCGCAGCATATCAACGTTAGCCTATTTTCAAGTCACTGATATCAATTAACAAAAAACACTCTAACGCAACCACGTTACAAAAACAGCAACAAATGTTTGTTATTTGAACTAAGTGTGACGCCAAAAGACGTATTGATCAGGGCTCGGGGGAGAACAGGGGCCAGCAGAATGCTGGCCCCTGTGAGGAATCAGTGACGAACAAACTCGTAGTTTCGGTCAATAAAATCAGCCACGCGCTGACTCAGTGCCGTGTGCACGGTTTTGGTCGGATGCACCTGATCCCAGAACATATGCTCATCGCAGTTGAGGGCTGCGGCACTACGTTTTGCCTGCGGGCTCACCACCGCCTGCGCCAGGATCGGGTTACCGGCGATCGCCACCCTCTCGGACAGACTCAAAGCCGGAGCCGGGGCAACCTCGGCGGCGCTGCCTGAGAAAGGCTTCCACATATAGCCGCCGTCATAACAGGCGTGCTCGGTATCGCTCAGACCAAACAGCTGCGGATCGCGCACCATCTCGTCAAACTGCTTGTCCACTTCGAACAGC
The DNA here is from genome assembly GCF_051919235.1 of Aeromonas sp. 95A. NCBI lineage: Bacteria > Pseudomonadati > Pseudomonadota > Gammaproteobacteria > Aeromonadales > Aeromonadaceae > Aeromonas > Aeromonas sp. 95A. Next base: position 2,253,465 of record NZ_JBQBFC010000001.1, on the reverse strand, counting down.
TTCACGATGCCGAGGGGGGCCAGCTCGCGGGTGAGGTTCTGCAGCCGCTGGTTGTGGTAGCTGGCCACATGGCGCACCTTCTCCACCACCTTCATGCTGCGGGCTGACGGGGTCTGCCCCAGATCCGGGATGTTGAACAGCAGGATCTGCTGCGCACCGTTGAGCACCAACCGGTTGGATGCCAGCCGGATGGTATCGATCACCCGATCCGCATCCCGCTCGGTGTTCCAGCCATAAGCCAGATAGTCGTTGGCACCGACCCAGATCACCACCAGGTCATCGGGGCGGAACTTATCCTTTTTCAGGAATTGATCGATCTCGTAGTCAAGGTTATTGATCACCTGATATTTGGGATCCCAAGACCAGAAACCGAGCCAGCCGTTGAGGGCGCCTAGATGGTTATAGGCCACCGCCGTCGCGCCGCCTTCCGCCTCGTTGGCCACGACCAGACCGGGGAAATGCTGGTCACGCAACTGCTCCAGCCACACCGGACCGTTGCTGAAGCGCCCGTTGAAGTAGGGTGGGCTGGAGGGGAGATATCCCCGCATCTTCTTGTACATTTTTCCGGTGTCGGAGAGACTGTCACCAAACATCACGACCCGGGAAAAAGGCTGGCGTCCCTCTGCCGCTTGCGCGGTCAATGCCATTAACCCCAATAAACAAACAAGCCATTTTTTCATATTGTTATGCTCTTCGATTAAGCAGGTGAGACCTGCGGACTTCCCCTCGAATGGCGGCAAGCACGGGAAGAGTCTGCCACCACTGACTTCTGGTGAAGGCGACAGATTACAGTTCCAGATGAAATCACACATGTTCCATCACCGATGAAATCGCTTGCGCTCACAAAACAGACAATCACATCTGCGTATTTCTTTCACGCTTGTTTCACGCCCCGCGCGGCACAATGCCCTCATACCAACGACAGGAGTATGAAATGAACAAGGCAAGCGCAAGCGTAATCGGACTGTTGACCCTGATGTCTGTCTCCTCTTTTGCCATGGCGGCCTATACCGGCCCGCAAGAGCAGAACAAGGTTTCCGTTGCTCAACTGAAAGATCTGGCCGATGACAGCTGGGCCACCCTGGAAGGGAAACTGGTCAAGCACCTGGGCGGCGAGAACTATCTGTTCCGCGATGCCAGCGGTGAAGTAGAGGTAGAAGTAGATCAGGATGTGTGGCGTGGCACCGAAGTGGGCCCGGATGATCAGATCCGTATCCGTGGTGAAGTGGACCACAGCTGGAACAAGACCGAAGTGGAAGTCAAAACCCTAGAGAAAGTGGGCGCGGCCCCGCAGACCAAGGGCGGCTTTATCGCCAAATAAGGCCACTTCAACGACGAACTGGCCAGATGTTAAAAGGGCGCTTGATATCAAGCGCCCTTTTGCATGGTTAACCCAGCGTCACCGCTTAACCGGCCCGACTGGCAAAGGCTCTCTTGAACCCCTTCTCGGCCTGATTGACCTTGTAGAGGTAACGGCGCGCCTCCTCTTTGGGATGCTGCTCGGTCAACACCTGATAGACCGCCTCGGGGGAGAGCCGGTTGATCCGGCCCGGCGCCGCCTTGCGATCGCTGGAGAAGGTATTGAGTACCCCGCCCGCACCACCGTTATAGGCGGAGATCACCGCATAGCGACGGGAGCGCGGATCCTCGATATCCGCCAGATAGACGGTCTGCAACAGGTGCAGATAGGCGGTACCAACATCGATGTTGTAGGCTGGGTTGAACAGCTCCTCCCGGGTCGGCTGACCGTTCTTGCCCTTGACCCGCACATAGACGTCACGACCAGCCGTCGCCGGAATGACCTGCATCAGGCCATAAGCGTTGGCATGGCTCACCGCATAGGGGTTGAAGCTGCTCTCGGTCTTGATCACCGCATAGATCAGGCTCTCCGGCACGCCGTATTTGCGCGACGCTTCCCGGATGATCCCCGCATACTTATAGCCCCGTCGATCTTCATGGTTGGCCACCATGGGAATATCGACGAAGAAGATGGTGCGAATACCCAGAGTGCGCTTCTTCATCGCCGTGTTGAGCAGGTAATCGGCATAACGCTCGGCGCGCCAGGAGGCGCGGATTGGTTGGCGCTGATTGTCCAGCACCTGACCGTAGAGGAAGGGCTCGCCGCCGGTCAGAATTTCCCGATCGGAGTAAAGATCCACTTCGGCCGGATCGTCCGGCGTCAGCAGGGTCTCGATAATGGCGCGACGCAGGTGAGCGCGGGGATCGATGCCAGATACCGTTTCCACCATGATGTGGCCGCTGGAGAAGTCGATGTGGGCCCGGCTCTTGTACTGATCCGTGTATTTGACGTAGTCAAACTTGCCCGCAAACAGCGCCTCCCGCCCCCATATCTCGTTCACGTTATGGGAGAGCGCGCTGATCATGTGTTCAAAACCGCGGATGTCCTTGCCGTTGACCAGATCGTCATCCTCACTCCCGCTGGGCTTGGGGGAGGATGAGCAGGCAGAGAGAAACAGCAGGGTGCACAGCAGCCAAAAAATTCGGCCCATAGGATCCTCAAACCGGGCAGCAGAGCTGCCCATCATTCATTTGCTGCGACTTCAGGAGCGGTCACGCCAGTGTGGCGCCATTCCCGCACCTGTTCACACGTACAACAGCCGGAGAGCTTACTGGGCAGGCGGGGTGTAACCTTCGATCTGCACTTCACCTGCATCAAACAGGTAGCTGACCATCTCTTTTTCCAGCAGTTGGCGATGCTCAAGATTCATCATGTTGAGCTTTTTCTCGTTGATCAGCATCACCTGCTTCTTCTGCCACTCGGCCCAGGCTTCCTTGCTGATGTTGTCAAAAATCCGCTTGCCGAGCTCACCGGGATAGAGTTGAAAATCCAGACCCGGGCCCTCTTTTTTCAGGCGTTGGCAAAATACAGTACGGCTCATGTTGACCTCTATGGTTGTAACTCTGGATAGGCGAGCAGACGGGCCGTGGCGGCCGCCAGCCCCACCTCGGCAGGATGGCGTAAGTTATACCAGAGTCGGTTATCTGCTTCCATGAGCCGCAGCGGCTGCGCCTCATCAATGTCAATCAGCAGCGGCTGAATATCGAGATGGAAGTGGCTGAAGGTATGGCGAAAACCGGCCAGTTCCCGATAACCGTGATGGCTCAGGCCGAGGGACGCCAGCAGACCATCCACCTCCGCCAGCGAAGCCACCTGCGGGAAGCAGTAGAGCCCGCCCCAGATCCCCTGTGGCGGCCGCTTCTCCAGCAGCAGCTCATCACCGTGACGGATCAGCAGCATGATGCCATCGCGGGCCGGAATGCTCTTCTTGGGCTTGCTGTTGGGATAAGCGGTAGGCTTGCCTTGCGACAGCCCCTGGCAATCGGCCCGCACCGGACAGCGATCACAGGCAGGCTTGCTGCGGGTGCAGATAGTGGCCCCGATATCCATCATTGCCTGATTGTATTGCGCCACCCCCAGCTTGGGGGTGAGCCGGATGGCGATCTCCCACAGCTCGTTCTCCACCTGTTTTTGGCCGGGCCAGCCCGGCAGCGCCAGCCAGCGGGTGAGTACCCGCTTCACGTTGCCATCAAGGATGGCGTGGGGCTGACCCAGAGAGAGCGACAGCACGGCCCCGGCGGTTGAGCGGCCAATCCCCGGCAGCGCCATCACCTCGTCAAAGCGCTCGGGAAAGAGACCGTGGTGGTGATCGCGGATCTGCTGGGCCGCCTTGTGCAGGTTGCGGGCCCGAGCGTAGTAGCCAAGCCCAGTCCAGTGGTGCAGCACCTCGTCGACGGGGGCATCGGCCAGCGTCACCACATCAGGGAAGCGTGCCATAAAACGCTGGTAATAGGGGATCACGGTAGCGACCTGAGTCTGCTGCAGCATGATCTCCGAGACCCAGACCCGGTAAGGGGTCTTCTCCTGCTGCCAGGGCAGGGTTTTGCGGCCATGAAGCTCATACCACTCCAGAACCCGGCTTGCGAAGGTTGATTGATTCACGTTGTTCTCATGTCGTTGATATAAGGGGAACTCTGCGGTTCCTTCGGCTCATCTGGCCTGAGCGGGCATAAAGTCATCCCGCAGCACAGCGCCAGCTGTCTGGTGCGGCAGCGTAAGGCCTCGTCACGCCCAAGTCAAAGCCGCGCTGACTGGCGCTGCGGCCAGGTGGTGGTCAGGCAGCAAAGCGGTAACAAAGACGATATACTCGGCCCCACGATTGATGACGGGAGAGACGGTTTGCAGACTTATCTGGTTGGGGGCGCAGTGCGGGATCGCCTGCTGGGATTGCCGCAGGGCGACAGGGATCATCTGGTGGTCGGCGCCACCGTGGAGCAGATGCTGGCGCTGGGTTTTACCCAGGTCGGTCGCGACTTTCCCGTGTTTCTCCACCCCAAAACCCAGCAGGAGTATGCCCTCGCCCGTACCGAACGCAAACAGGGTCAGGGCTACACCGGCTTTGTCTGCCACGCCGCCCCGGATGTGACGCTGGAGCAGGATCTGCTGCGCCGGGATCTCACCATCAACGCCATCGCCGAAGATGATCAGGGCCAGCTCCATGATCCCTACGGTGGCATTGAGGATTTGGAAAAGCGGCTGCTGCGCCACGTCTCTCCTGCCTTTGCCGAAGATCCGCTGCGCATCCTGCGGGTCGCCCGCTTCGCCGCCCGCTTCCACGCTCAAGGCTTTACCATAGCGCCGGAGACCCTCGCCCTGATGAGCGAGATGACGGCCGCTGGCGAGCTGGCCCACCTCACGCCGGAGCGAGTCTGGAAGGAGCTGGAGAAGGTGCTGCTGGGGCCGACCCCGCAGATCTTTATCGAGGTGCTGCGCCAGTGCGGCGCCCTGAAGGCACTCTTCCCCGAAATCGACGCTCTGTTCGGCGTCCCCGCCCCGGCCAAGTGGCACCCGGAGATCGACACCGGCATCCACACCCTGATGGTGCTGGAGCAGGCGTGCCGGATCTCCCCGAGCTGACCGTCCGCTTTGCTGCCCTCTGCCACGACCTTGGCAAGGGAGTCACCCCCAAGGAGTTCTGGCCAAGCCATCACGGTCACGGCCAGAAGGGGCTGCCGCTTATTCGCGCTCTGTGCGAGCGGTTCCGGGTACCCAATGAGTGCCGGGATCTGGCGCTGCTGGTGAGCGATCTGCACACCCACATCCATATCGCCTTTGAGCTCAAGCCCGCCACCCTGCTCAAGGTGTTCGACAAGGCGGATGCCTGGCGTCGCCCCGAGCGCTTTGCCCAGCTGCTGGATGCCTGCCGCGCCGGCTTCCACGGCCGCACCGGTTTCGAGGAGCGGGTCTACGCCGAGCCGGACTATGTGGCAGAAGCGCTGGCTGCCGCCCAGGCGGTGCCGGTGAAAGAGATAGTGGCGGCCGGTTACAAGGGAGAAGAGATCAAGGAGCAGCTCGCCAAAAAGCGCACCGATGCCATCAGCCGCATCAAGGATGAGTGGACCTTTATCGAGGAGTAACCTCGGCCCCATAACAGACGGCCGCCCTGATGATGAGCTCCGCAAAGAGAGCATCGCCAGGGCGGCCGTTTTGCATCCAGGTTTATATGTAAAGGGGCGCTAACCCCTGCTGGTGCTGTTATGCTGGACCAATTCGCTCCATCAGGCTCATATGGGATGAGCCATCGTGACGCTTGAGATTCTGGCGATACTCAAACTGGCGCTGGCTCTCCTGCTTGAGCCCCAGCATCAGCGAATAGCACATCGCCAGCATGATCACCGAGAACGGCAGCGCGGCTATGATGCTGGCTGCCTGCAAGGCTGCCAGGCCGCCAGAGACCAGCAGGATAGCGGCAACCAGCCCCTGCCCCAGACCCCATACGGCGCGGTGCAGTACCGGCGGCTCCTGATCACCGATGGAGAGCAGGGTGGTGATGACCAGCGTGCCCGAGTCACTGGAGGTGATGAAGTAGGTGCAGATGAGCAGGGTCAACACTGCCTTGGCGATCCAGCCGAAGGTATCCCAGTGCAGCAGCTCGACCGTTTTGTAGAGCGCCAGCGTCACATCCTGATTGACCGCAGCGACCACGCCGCCACCGCCAAACAGCTCCAGATTCATCGCCGTACCGCCAAACACGGTGAGCCAGAACATGCCGAGCAGCGAGGGGACCAGCAACACACCGAGCACAAACTCGCGGATAGTACGCCCCTTGGAAATGCGGGCGATAAACATGCCGACAAACGGCGCCCAGGCAATCCACCAGCCCCAGTAAAACGCTGTCCAGCTCGACTGCCAGGCAGAAGTGCCGTTGGCCTCGGTGTTGGTCCAGAAGCTCAGTTTGACGATGTTCTGCAGGTAATCACCGATATTCTGCACATAGGCGTTGAGGATATAGGTGGTCGGCCCCAGCACCAGAAAGAGTGCGAGTACGAAGACGCTCAGCCAGATATTGAGCTCGGAGAGGATTTTCACTCCGCGCCCGACCCCGGAAACCGCCGACAGAGTGGCGATCAGGCTGATACCGCCAATCAGCCAGAGCTGGTTGGACTGCGACACCGCCATACCAAACATCTGGTTGAGGCCGGTATTCATCTGGGAGACCCCCAGACCAAGGGAGGTCGCCACCCCGAACACGGTGCCGAACACCGCCAGCACATCGGCCGCATGGCCCCAAAAACCGTAAATCCGCTCGCCAAGGATGGGGTAAAGTACAGAGCGGATAGCCAGCGGCAACTTGCGCCGGTAGCTGAAAAAGGCAAGTGACAGGCCGACGATCACATAAATGGCCCAGGGGTGCAGGCCCCAATGGAAAAAGGTGAGGCGCATGGCGATCTGGGCCGCTTCCGGGGTCATCCCTTCGGTAATGAACGGATTGCCCTGCAGATGGTTCATCGGCTCGGCGATGCTCCAGAACACCAGACCGATACCCATGCCTGCGCTAAAGAGCATGGAGAACCAGGCGAAGTAGCCGAACTCCGGTACCTGGTCGTCGTCACCCAGCCGGATGCTGCCAAAACGGCTGAACATCAGGTAGACAGCGAAGAACAGGAACAGGGCGACCACCAGAATGTAGTACCACTTGAACCCGGCAATAATCTGATCCTTGGCACCGACAAACCAGGCGGCCGCGGTATCGGGAACAAATACGCCAAACAGCAAAAACAGGGTGATCACGGTGAGGGCCGTCATGGCCATGGTGGGGTTGAGGCCTTTCAATAGCCCTTTGCTTGCTCGCATCCAGCCTCCTTAGTCGTTGTTGAAAAAGTCTTCGCCCACATGATCACCGGCGCCGCCGATGGCACGATAGACCAGTTTGCCAGCCGCCTGTTCGCGGTGATCCACCAGCGAAACCGAGGGCTGGCCATTCACGGCGTGACGCTTGCCAAGGAAGATGGCCATGGGGACGCCCAGATTGGAGATACCGCTGGTGATCCAGAGGCGGTTGAAGTCGTAAGAGCCACCGATGAACTCCAGCTGAGCCAGACCGGTATCGAGGCCGGTCAGATAGAAGTTCATGGCACTTTCGTCAGGAAAGAGGTGCACCAGCACATAGGCGTAGCGCAATTCATTCACCAACTCCTTTAGGTTGAAAGTACCTGTCTCACTGCAAGAGAGGGGTAACTCACCATCATAGTGGTGTACCTTGAGGTTGTTGGGGTCTTCATCATAGGCAGGCTGATAGCGCACAAAAGCCGAGGTATCCGGCAGTTCATAGCGCACTCTGACCACACGTAACTCGGCCACCAGAGACTTGATATCCAGCTCGTCATTCATCATTTCGCTCCTCAAATGTCAGGGTGAATTCCGTGAAATGCCCGTCAACCTAACACAAAATTAATTAGAGCAGAAATCATTACAACAAAAACCATATTGACCTTGTGACGAATTAGGCGGAAAATTTTGCCCCTCTCCATAGCCCTCCAATGACGCACACCCCATGGAAAAACATGATGAAGTGCTGGTCGCCCTGCGCCAGATTATTCGTGCCATAGACATGCACTCCAGGCGCTTGATCAAAGAAGCCGGGCTCACTTCCCCGCAACTCTTGCTGCTCAAAGGGATCGACGAGCTGGGACAGATCTCCATGCGTCAGCTGGCCGATCACACCAACATGAGCCAGGCCACCGCCACCACCATCATGGACCGATTGGAGAGCCGCCAACTGGTGCAGCGCGTTCGCAGCAATACCGACAAGCGCAAGGTTCACGCGACACTGACTGACGAAGGCCGCGCCCTGCTGGCTCAGGCCCCGACCCCGCTGCAAGAGCGCTTCATCCAGCGTTTTCAGGCACTGGAAGCGTGGGAGCAGACGCTGCTGCTCTCTTCCCTGCAACGCATCTCCTCCATGATGAATGCAGACGAAATCGACGCCGCCCCAGTGCTGAGCGTCAGACCCCTCACCGAAGAGCAGGCATAGCCCCCACGCTAAATAACCGGGATGTACCGGAAAGTGGACACTAGTTGTGGTGTAACCAATTGCTATAGCCAGTTCGCTCTGGCTAACTGAGTAGTCTCTATCAGACGGGTCTAATTGGCCTAACAGTATGTGGCACATATGGTCGGGGCATGCTGTCATGGCGGGCTTTCTGTTCAGGGCGTAGCGGGCGGGGTGGTTGCCGGTTCAACCTTGGCGGTTGGGGAGGGTTGCCACTCCACATAGGGGCGGTGGATCTTCTCGTAGATCTCGGCCAGTTTGCCGGTGGCGGCCAGCTGATCGATGGCTTGGCGGAGAAATTCGTCCATCTCATCACCAGCAGCCCCTTTCTGGATGATGAAGACATCCTCGAAATCACCGAAAAATTCTCGCCTGATATTGGTCAGCCCCAGCTGCTTGAGCATCAGGTCGGCCTCCTCTTGCGCCCAGACAAAGGCGTCGATACGGCCGCGTGAGAGCTTGCGCAGTGACTGCTCGATACTCATCGAGCGCTGCACCGGGAAGGGCATATAGTCGGGAACGGCCTCGATCAGCAGATCCCGTTTGGTGGGCACTATGCCGTAGGCCATATCCGTGGTGACCGGATAGGCGGTATTGCTGTAAATCACATGGGCAACCTTGCCAAAACTGCGGGTGCTGAAGCGATAAGCCAGCATATCGATATCCTTGAGGTTGCGGATGGCGGGCAGCCCCAGATCAGCCTTGCCGGAGATCACCCCAGCCATGGCACGGGCGATGGGGTAGATGGTGATCTTGATGGTTACATCGGGGTAGAGGTCATCGATGGCGTGTACCAGATCGACAAAGGGGCCTGTCTTGTCGGCATTGATCAGCCCTGGCAGCTCGCCAAGGTGGGCATTGAGGATGCGCACCGGTTTAGGCTGCTCGGGGGCTGCGTCGTTCTCCGGAGTCTGCGACAGGCCGAGAGTCGCGCTGCCGAGCAGGGTGACCACGAGCAGCAGAAGGGGGATGTGTCTGGTCATGGCGGGTCTCTCTTGGTGATGGGTCAGCTAAAGTGTAGTCAGCCCGTCGCCAGCGCCCCTCGGCCAAGCCATCATGGATAGGGTTTTACTTCTCGGCCCCCGCTCACTAGACTTCGCCTCCCACTTCTTTGTTGACGTAGCGCCATGACCTTTAGCGAACTTGCCCTTCATCCCGACTTGCTTGCCTCTTTGCCCGTCACCTTGCAGACGCCTACCCGCATCCAGCAGTTGGCCATTCCGGCGGCGCTGGCGGGGCAGGATCTGCTGGCACTGGCCCAGACCGGCAGCGGCAAGACGCTGGCGTTTGGCTTGCCGCTGCTGCAACGGCTGGATTCTTCCTCCAGTCAGGTGCAGGGGCTGGTGCTGGTGCCAACCCGCGAGCTGGCGACTCAGGTCACTGCCGCGCTTGAAGAGGGCGCCGAGGCGCTGGGGCTGCGTATCGTGACGCTGTGTGGGGGCGTTGCGCAGGAGCGGCAACAGGCCGAACTGGCGCTGGGGCCACAGCTGCTGGTCGCCACGCCGGGGCGGTTGCGGGATCTGCTGACCCAACAGTTGCTGGGGCTGGATGGTTTACAACTCTTGGTGCTGGATGAGGCGGATCGCCTGCTGGAGATGGGCTTTGCTCCCGACATCAAGGCGCTACTCGGCTTTATTCCTGCGGATCGCCAGACCCTGCTCTTCTCCGCCACCTTGCCTGCCGAGCTGGAGACGCTGGCCAACGGCCTGCTGCGCGAGCCTACCCGTATCGAGGCCAACCCCCTCAACAGCGTGGTGAACGAGATCGAAGAGCGGCTCTATCTGGTCAACAAGAGCAGCAAGGTCCCGGCGCTCATCAGCCTGCTCAAGGAGCAGGCGTGGCCGCAGGTGCTGGTCTTTATCAGTGCGCGGGATGATGCCGACGGGGTTGCCAGAAAGCTGGCCAAGGCGGGCATTGCGGTGGTCGCCCTTCATGGCGAGAAGGAGCAGGCGGTGCGCGAGCAGGCGCTCGGCGATTTCAAAGAGGGCAAAATTCGGGTGCTGGTGGCCACCGACCTGATGGCGCGCGGCATCCATGTAGAGGCGCTGCCGGTGGTGATCAATCTGGACTTGCCCGCCAGCGCCCCTGTTTACGTACACCGCATCGGTCGTACCGCCCGGGCTGGTCGCGAGGGGCTGGCCATTTCGCTGGTCTGCCATGGCGAGAGTGACATGCTGCAAGCTATCCGCACCCTGACCGGCCGCGAGCTGCCGTTGGGCGATCTGGCGGGATTCCCGGTCACCGACCAGCCTGCCAGCGGGGAGGGCAAGCGCCCCCCTCGTGACAAGCAGGCCAATCGCCGTACTCAGGCCAAACGCAGCGTCAAGCAGTTCAAGGGCAAGCGCTGACCTCAGGGTTTGCCTTGCTCCCGTGCGAAGAAGTCACGACGCCACTGGCTCAATACCTCCTCCTTGTGCTGTTGCCACAGCGCAGGATCCATCTGCTGTTGGCTGATCGCCAGTTGCTGCTCCAGCTCGGCCAGCTCTCGCTGGTAGCGGCTGCGTTGATCGAGCTGTTGCTGGCGCGCCCCGGCAAATGCCAGCGTGGCTTCGGCCTTCTCTGCGGGCAGGAAGTGATGGGCCTGGGTGGCCAGCTCCTCATCTCCCCACAGCTGACGGGCTTGCTGCAGGCGGGCATCCGGGTTGAACAGCTCGCCTGCTAGATCCGGATGATCCGCTGCCCACCGGTCCTGCAAGCGGCTGAGGGCGTCCAGCCGCTCTGCCAGCGGTAACTGTTCGCTCTCCTGTGCCAACTGATCCAGCGCCAGGGCATAGCGCCCCTGTAACCGGATCAGGCTCTCTCCCTCGCTCAGCCACTCGGCCTCTGTTGCTTCCAGATTGCTCACACGCTGCGCCAGCGGCAACTCGCTGTCGCTGATCTCGCTGGCAAGCTGGGTGATCAGTTCATCCGGCATCGCCTGCCAGCTGCTGGGCACTTCTTTGCTTTTGCCATCCATCCCCTCAGCGTTTGACATGCGGGGAGGCGGGCTCCCCGGTTCTGCTGGCAACTGCATATCGGCCGGAGAAGGCGTCTCCGACCGTTCTGGCGATATCGGAGACGGCTCTTCCTGCCAGCCCAGATTCACCAGCAAAAGGGTCAGGATAGCCAGCGCCAGTATCCCGTAACGGCGAGTCATCGGCTGATCTCTCCCTTGACCGGGAAGTGATCGGAGAGGTTGCTGGCGGGCCAGAGGCTGCCATCGCTGCTGCGCGGGATCCAGACCGTGTTGAGGTTGTGGCTGGCGCTGCCGTACTCCCGGCTCACTACCAGGTAGTCCAGATACTCGACGTTGGCGCCACCGGAGAGCGGGCCACCGGCATAGGGGTTGATCCTGGGATCGAAGGTGGCTTCGGTATAGCCGCCATAGGCGGGTTCATGGGCGTTCAGATTGGTCAGCATATTGGCGTAGTCATCGGCAAACTTGCGTTTGTTGACGTTGAAGTCGCCGCCGTAGATGACGGTGTCGCTGGCGGGGATCTTGAGGCTGGCTGCCAGAGAGCGGATCTGACCGAACTGGATCTGGCGCAGCTTGCGCGCCTCGTCGGTGTCGAAGCTGGCGGTGTGGGTGGCGAACAGGTGCCACGCCTTGCCCCCCTTGATCACCTCGGCGTACATCACCCCCTTGTCGGCGAAGCAGTCGGTGCCGGTACATTGGGGATAGACCAGCTGGGCCTCCCGCACTATGGGATAGCGGCTGACGATCACCACGCCGCCGTCATGAATGTTGACCCCGGGCTTGTCGAGTACTTTGGTCTGGTAGGGGTACTCTTTCGCCAGCGCCTGCAAAAAGCCCTCGCGGCGGCCATCGAATACCTCTTGCAGCAGTAGGGCGTCATAGCCCTTGAGATAATCAGGCAGCAAGGTCAACCGCTCGCCGATGCTGGAGGCGATCACCGGCAGTGCCCAGACGTTGTAGCTGGCCACCTTGAGCCTGTTTTCTGCCGGTTCCGGTTGCTCCCGTTTTTGGGGGGGCGTGATCATATAGTGCAGATCGTCGTAGCGGCCGGTGAACTTGGCGGCAAAGGCCAGCTCTTGTGGCCCCGCAACGCGATGGATCTCCCTATCGTTTTGCCAGCCGGATGCGCTGGTCGGCGTCTCGCCACCGTGCTGCAAGGTGGTGTTCCACCAGGTTCCCTCCATCAGCTGGTTGAGGCGATAGACATCGCCAGCCGCTGTGGTCACGCGGGTTTCGAACAGATAGCTCTTGCCCGCTTTTACCCCCTCATAGCGATTGAAGCTGAGTACCATGGCGCTCTCCCTCGGGCCCAGCTCGGTGCGGTGCTGGCTCCACTGACTGCCGGGTTGCAGCTGGCCGCTGCCGCTTTGGCGGATGTCGATCTGGAGCGGTTCAGGACTGTTGTTGGTGAGATAGACATCGGTATCGGCCAGTGCCAGTTGCGGGAACTGGCTGACCAGCAGCAGGGCGGCATAACTGAGGGTTTTCTGCATCACAGGATCCTTTTGGTTGCAGGGCAATGGAAAGTGACTGTTATGGCGAATGCAGAGGTCAGTTTGTTTACATTTTGGTTACAAGTAAATGAATTGGTTTTGTTTGGAGCTTTGTAGAGGTGTAAAGCGAGCGAGGCAGCACGCTTAAAGAGAGCGGGAAGCGCGAGGGAAGGCGCCCCTGTCAGGCGCCTTCAGGAGTTAGCGGTGGGCCAGCGGGTAGGTGAAGAGCGCCAGATGGGCGAAGTTGAAGGCGAAGTGGATCAGGATGGCCACGGAGAGTCGCCCGCTGAGCTGGAATGCCAGGCCATAGCAGCAGCCTGCCAGGGTCGCAAACAGCGCCAGCAGTGGGCCACCGGGCAGGTGAATAGCTCCGAACAGTAGCGCAGCCACGACGATGCCAATCCAGGGGCGGTAACGCTCGGTCAGCCCCTGCTGGATCGCGCCACGAAACAGCGCCTCTTCCGCCACACAGGTGAGCAGCAGATTGTTGAGTGCAAACAGCCACCACCAGTGGGGCAGACCCACTTCCGGTTTCAGTGCCCCCAACAGCCAGGCGATGACCAGCAGGGTACCCAGCGGCAGCAGCAACAGGGCCAAAGGGCGCCAGCGGATGGTGCCCCCCTTGCCCAGCAGCATCGGGCAGGCCAGCAGCAAGCCAAAGAGCAGCAGCGGTTTGTCGAGGTTCAGATACATGTTGAACGGCACGCTTGCGGGGCCTGCCAGCGCCTGATCCAGCACCTTGAGATTGTTGAAGCCGGGGATCAGATGCAGGGTCAGCGCAATCGCCCAGAGGATCAGCACCACTCGGGCCGCCATCGCCCAGCGGGCGGGGAGGGTTGGCGTACGCCATGCCAGCAGTAATCCTGCGACCGAGACCAGCAGGGCGGGTAGTGTCATTCGGTCAAGCCACAGTGCCAGCAGCAGGGAGAGTCCCAGCAGAGCAAAGGCGGGAAGACGTTGGCGGAAGAGGGCAAGCAGCACGGCCAGCGCCAGCGCGCCCCAGATAAATGAGTCGGGGAGGGGTAACATTGGATCTCCTTGAACGAGGCAGGCGGCAACCTTAACAAGTGGGCGTCAGCAGGACAACCGCGCAGGAGGTGGTCGGATCCCTTCTCTATACTCATCAACAGGGTAAAGGGAGAGCAGCTGATGAAGCACTGTCTGTGGTTGTTGTGTTGTTGGTGTGTCTGGCTGCAGGCCGCACCCTTGCTGCTGGTGACCGGTGAGTTCACCCCTTATACCGGCAAGGCACTGCCTGAAGGCGGCGAGAGCACCCGGCTGGTGACGACCCTGCTGCAAGAGGCCGGGTATCGAGAGCTCCAGGTCGACTACCTGCCCTGGCCCCGCGGCTATCAGTTGACCCGCAATGGGTTGGTCGCGGCCACCTTCCCCTACGCCTGGACTGCCGAGCGGGCCAAGCTCTTCCACTACAGCGCTCCCATTCACATAGATCGCCTCTCCTGGTTTACCTATCGGGGGCGCGAGGCCATTCAGGCTGGCCGCTGGCAAGGATTGCGTGTCTGCATTCCGCTGGGGTGGAGCACCAGCCATGCCGACGGGGTGATCAAGCGTTTCGGGCTGGATCTGCAGCGCCCCAAGACACTGGCACAATGTCTGCAACTGCTGGATCGCAAACGGATCGATCTGCTGCCGATGAACGAGACGGTGACCCGGGATGCCAGCCGCCAACTGTTTGGCGATCCCTGCCATCTGCAGGCATTGCCCCACTTTCGTCAGAGCGACACCTTTTACCTGATCATTTCACGGCAGTACCCTGAGGCCGCCAACCTGCTTGAGCGTTTCAATCATGCCCTGGCTGCCGCCCGTGCCGATGGTCGCTATGACCAACTGGTCTCCCGAGCCGGAAAGGGGATCGATTGCCGTTGAGAGTACCTGAGCGGAAAACAAAAAGCCGGAGCAGTGGCTCCGGCTTTCTTTATACCTTCAGGGGCGATTAGCGGCCTGATTCGGCGATGACGCGGGCGATGATATCGGCGCGCTTGCCGGCTTCCAGTTCGCCCAGGGCGATCAGGCCAGCCTTGAAGATGACGTTCTTCGGCAGGCTGACGTCGTCCAGTGTGGCGATCGCTTCAACGTGCATGCCGTTCAGGCGGCTGGCATCGCGCGGGCTCAGGTTGACCTGGGTGTTCATCACCTGCTTGCCTTTCTTCTTGGCAGGTGCAGCCGCTTTCTTGGTGGATTCCTGTTCTTCGTCTTCCGGCAGTTCGTCATCAAAATCGTAAATAGACATAGTCAATCCTGTTGAGTTAGGCAAAAGGGCACATTTGCCCGACATTGGGTCAATCAGCCCATATCCTCGTTACGGATAAAGGCGCGCCAGGAGGTGAGCACCTGGGCAAAATCTTCCAGCCCGCACATGGCCAGCTGTTCATCATCGTAGTAGGCGAGATCGTCAAGATCCTCACCCAGCTCGATATTGAGGGCGTTGGCTTTCACCTCCGCCTCTTCATGGGTCAGCAGCAGGGAGTAGTCACCGCCGTTGAGCCGGTATTCGACTCGGGTGCGGTTGGAGAGCTGATCAATGATGGAGAAGAGCTCGTCGAGCTTCTCCTCATCCTTGCCAACCTCGTCGATCAGCCACTGACCGATGGCTTCATGGCCCATGGAGAACCGGGCGCGATAGCCACCAAACGGGTCGCGGCGAAATTCATAATCCATAGCACAGTCCAGATCGGAGGGATGGGCCATCACGGGCAGGCGGGTGCAAGCACGCAATTCCTGCTCCATGGCGGGGCACACATCGGGTAAAGTGGCCTATTCTAGCGATCCCCCTCTCGCTTGTCTTGATGATGTGGCATCTTTGCGCCCATGTGCCCTGAATCGCCTCGTGGTGACGTAGCCAGATCAGCCCCTTGTCCGGAGATGTTATGCAGCTAAACGATAACCTTGCCCGCCAGATCGTCTCACGGGCGATGAAGATCCTGTCGTTCTCGGTCAACGTGATGGACGAACATGGCCTCATCATTGCGTCCGGCAATCCGGAGCGAATTCATCAGCGTCACGAAGGGGCCGTGCTGGCATTGACCGAAAACCGGGTGGTGGAGATAAGCGAAGCGACAGCCTTGCAGCTCAAGGGGGTGCGACCCGGCATCAATTTACCCATCTCCTATCAGGGGGAGCTGATCGGGGTGATCGGCATCTCCGGCGATCCGGAGGAAGTTCGCGCTTACGCCGAGTTGGTGCGAATGACCGCCGAACTGATCCTGGAGCAGGCGGCGCTCACCGAGCAGTTGCAGTGGGACAAGCGCCACAAAGAGGAGCTGGTGTTGCAGCTCATTCGGGGCGAGGGGCGAGTCGATCAATTGCAGCAGGCGGCCCGCTTTCTCGGACTGGAGTTGGCCCAGCCTCGGGTGGTAGCCGTGCTGGCGCTGGAGGAGGCGGATCCGGCGCGTCTGCGAGAGCTGGTTCATCAGCTGGAAAATCCGGAGCGGGACAATCTGGTCGCCATCAACGGGCTCGACGAGATAGTGGTGCTCAAACCGGCGCAATTGAGTGATGGCGTCTGGCAATCGGCGCAGGAGCGCAGCCGGATCAAGCAGTTGCTGGCCCGCATTCCCCACTTCAAGGTGCATATCGCGGTGGGCGATTACTTCGCCGGGATCGACGGGCTGGCGCGCTCTTACCAGACGGCGCGGGATACATTGCGCCGTGGCATGCGGCAGGCGCCGCGCAAACAGGTCTACTTCTTTGAGGACTACCGTTTGCCGGTGCTGCTGGGCAGTCTGGCGGACTCCTGGCAAGCGGATCAGCTGCGCATACCGCTGCAGAAACTGGCCCGGGAAGATGGCAAAGGGGCGCTGCAGAAGACCCTACGCCACTATTTCTTGCAGGATTGTGATCTGCATCGCTGTGCCGAAACGCTGTTCATTCACCCCAATACCCTGCGTTATCGGCTGGGGCGGATAGAGCAGATAACCGGGTTGAATTTCAACAAGTTAGACGACAAATTTTTGCTCTATCTCGGCCTTAATCTCGACTTGTGATTGTAAAATTAGACAAAAAACTACTTTTACATGACGCTATTTTTGGTTTTTAAGCCAAAGCATTCTGATTGCAGATCTCCATAATGGCGGCCATTCACTCCCATTGAAGGTGTCCGTCATGATCCCGGTTACTGCCCTTGGCGCCATCGCGGCGCTCTCCATCGCCATCTTCCTCATTTTGAAGAAGGTGCCGCCCGCTTACGGCATGATCGTGGGTGCCCTGGCCGGCGGCCTGATTGGCGGTGCCGATCTGACCCAGACCGTCGCCCTGATGATCGGCGGCGCCCAGGGGATCACCACAGCGGTGATGCGGATCCTGGCGGCCGGTGTACTGGCGGGCGTGCTGATCGAATCGGGTGCGGCCACCACTATCGCCGAGACTATCGTCAAGAAGCTGGGTGAAACCCGCGCCCTGCTGGCACTGGCGCTGGCGACTCTGATCCTGACTGCGGTCGGCGTATTCGTGGATGTGGCCGTTATCACGGTCGCCCCCATCGCGCTGGCCATCGCCCGCCGTGCCGACCTCTCCAAGGCGGCAATCCTGCTGGCGATGATCGGCGGCGGCAAGGCGGGTAACGTCATGTCCCCCAATCCCAACGCTATTGCCGCGGCTGATGCCTTCCATCTGCCCCTCACCTCTGTGATGGCGGCGGGCATCATTCCGGGTCTGTTCGGTCTGGTGATGGCCTACTGGCTGGCCAAGCGGCTGAACAATAAGGGCAGCAAGGTTGCTGCTGATGAAGTGGTGAGCTTTGCCGGTGCCAAGTTGCCGGGCTTTGCCGCCGCCATCAGCGCGCCGCTGGTCGCCATCCTGCTGCTGGCCCTGCGGCCGGTCGCCGGTATCGTGGTGGATCCGCTGATTGCACTGCCCCTCGGTGGTCTGGTTGGTGCCCTGATGATGGGTAAATTCAGCAAGGTGAACCAGTTTGCGGTATCCGGTCTCGCCCGCATGGCGCCAGTCGCCATCATGCTGCTGGGTACCGGTACCCTGGCAGGCATCATCGCCAACTCCGGCCTGAAAGATGTGCTGATCAGCGGCCTGACCGCCTCAGGTCTGCCTTCTTACCTGCTGGCGCCTATCTCCGGTGCTTTGATGTCGCTAGCGACCGCCTCGACCACCGCCGGTACCGTGGTGGCCTCCAACGTATTCAGCTCCACCCTGATTGAACTGGGGGTCAGCAGTCTGGCCGGGGCGGCGATGATCCATGCCGGTGCCACCGTGTTTGACCACATGCCCCACGGCTCCTTCTTCCATGCCACCGGTGGCAGCGTCCACATGGGGGTGGGTGAGCGCCTGAAACTTATCCCTTACGAAACCGCAGTCGGTCTGACCATTGCCACTGTCTCCACCCTGATGTTTGGCGTGTTTGGCCTCGCCTAAGGAATTGATATGAAAATTGTTATTGCCCCCGATTCATTCAAGGAGAGTCTGAGCGCCATGGCGGTGGCTGATGCCATCGAGGCCGGTTTCAAGCAGGTGCTGCCGAACGCCACCTACGTCAAATTGCCGATGGCCGATGGCGGCGAGGGCACGGTGCAATCGCTGGTCGATGCCACCGGTGGCCGGATCCTGCCGGTCGAAGTGACCGCCCCCCTTGGCAACAAGGTGCAGGGCTTCGTCGGTCTGCTGGGTGATGGCGAGCGCGCCGTCATCGAGATGGCCGCCGCCTCCGGTATCCATCTGGTCGCTCCCGAGCAGCGCAATCCGCTGCACACCTCCAGCTTCGGCACCGGCGAGCTGATCCTGGCCGCGCTGGAGATGGGGGTGAAACATCTGATCCTCGGTATCGGCGGCAGCGCCACCAATGACGGCGGTGCCGGCATGATCCAGGCGCTCGGTGGCAAGTTGCTCAAATCAGATGGTTCCGCCATCGAGCTGGGTGGCGCAGGTCTCAGTGAGCTCGCGACCATCGATCTGAGCGGTCTGGATCCGCGTCTGGGTGAGCTGGGTATCGAGGTGGCGTGTGATGTGAACAATCCGCTCTGTGGCCCGAAAGGCGCCTCTGCGGTGTTTGGCCCGCAGAAGGGGGCAACGCCCGAGATGGTTGTCGAACTTGATGCCAACCTCTCCCGTTATGCTGACTGCATTGAGCAGGCCCTTGGCAAGCAGGTGAAGGATATTCCGGGGGCGGGTGCTGCCGGTGGCATGGGGGCCGCACTGGTTGGTCTGCTTGGTGCCGAGCTCAAGCCCGGCATTCAAATCGTCATCGAAGCGCTGAAACTGGCCGAGGAAGTGGCCGATGCGGATCTGGTCATTACTGGTGAAGGTCGCATCGACAGCCAGACCATCCATGGCAAGACGCCAATCGGTGTCGCACGTTGCGCCAAGCAGTTCGGCAAGCCGGTGCTCGGTATCTCCGGTTGCCTGACCGACGATTGCGGTGTGGTACATGATCACGGACTGGACGCGGTATTCGCCGTGGTCAACCGCGCCATGTCTCTGCCGGAGGCGCTGGAGAGCGCCAGCACCAATATTCAACTCACTGCGCGCAACGTAGCGGCGCTCTATCAACTCAAGGGTTGATCCGGTTCGGCCGATGGGTACCATCGGCCACTCAATATCCCCGTTTGGGGCATCTCCCATCTCGCGAGATGTCTGACTGCCCTGGCACTTATTTGCCGATCCATCGTGATCGGCTCTTTTCTTTCCGTTCCTTTGTCTTGCCACACTTTTGACTCCATGGGTCAGCGCGGTTTTGATAGGCGCAAATCTCCCTTTACGGCATAGTGGTCGTACCAAGTACAAGGAGAGACTCATGTTCCTGCTGACCCTGGGGGTTGCGCTGTTTACCCTGATCCATATCTATCCCTGTTTTGCGGTGGCCCATCGGGCGCGACTGAGAGAACGGCTGGGTGAGAATCGCTACAAGGGGCTCTTCTCCCTGCTGGTGTTTGTCGCCATCGCCTGCATCATCGCCGGTTGGCGCTCGGCCAGCTCGCTGCCGCTCTATTTCCTGCCGGAGTGGGGGCCGATGACCATGACGGTGATGATGCCCTTTGCGCTGATCCTGTTCTTCTCCGGCCAGGGGCCCAACCATCTGCGCCGCTGGCTGGTGCATCCCCAACTGCTCGGTACCCTGCTCTGGGCGGTGGCCCATCTGCTGGTCAACAGCGAGGCGCGCTCTCTGGTGTTGTTTGGCGGCATCGGGCTGTGGGCGCTGGTGAGCATGGTCTGGATTTCGGTGCGGGACTGGCAGCGATATCCCCGTCCTGCGGCCAACTGGACGGGCACCGGCATCAGCGTCGGGGCGGGCCTGGCTGCCACCACGCTGCTGGTGTTCTGGGGCCACGGCTGGCTGACCGGCATTCCATTGCATTGAGAGTGAACTGCGGCTCTGGTAACCGCGTATGATGGACAAAACAAAAGGAGTCTTGGCGATGAAATGGTTCACTCTGTTGCTGTTATTGGGGGCCGGAGCGGCCTCTGCGGCGTGCCCCGATTATTTCAATGTTGAGATGCGGGAGCTAAACAACTCTCAGCGCCATAACCTCTGTCAGCTGACCGAGGGCAAGGTGGTGCTGGTGGTCAATACCGCCTCCTACTGCGGCTACAGCGGCCAGTTCCGCGATCTGGAGAAGCTCTACCAGAGCTACAAGGATAAAGGGCTGATTATTCTCGGCTTCCCCTCCAACGACTTCTGGCAGGAGGCGGGCAACGAGACCAAGACTGCCGAGGTATGCCGCCGCGACTATGGCGTCACCTTCCCCATGTTCAATCGGGTGGCGGTGCGGGGCTCCGATGCTGTGCCACTGTTCAAGGGGCTGGCGGCGGCCGCTGATGGGGATGAGCCGAACTGGAACTTCCACAAGTATCTGGTGGGGCGCGATGGCAAGCTGATCGCCAGCTACGGCGCCAACCAGAATCCGGCTGACGACCCCCTCAAACTGCAGATCACCCGGGCGCTGGGGCTCTGACCCTACCCCTTGGCGGGCGGCTCTGGAATAATGGGCTCCCGCCACTCAATCCGGTTATCTTGTGCTGCAACGTCTTCCTCAAATGGTGATCTTCGATGCGCTGGTGCGCGAGCAGGGGATCTCTGCCGCCGCCCGTCGTCTCGGGGTCTCCAAATCCCATATCAGCAAGCAGCTGGCGCTGCTGGAGACCACCCTTGGCGCCCAGCTGGTCCAGCGCACCACCCGCCGTTTTGTCCTGACCGAGCTGGGTCAGGAGTATGCCCGTCACTGCCATGCGCTGGTGGCGGTGGCGCAGGAGGCGGACTCCATGATCGCCGAGCGGCGTGGCAAGGTGAGTGGCGTGCTCCATCTCGCGGTGGGCCAATCTTTTGGCCGCTTGCACGTCATTCCTCATCTCAAGGCGTTTCAGGATCGCTATCCCGAGCTGGAGCTGGAAGTCTCGCTGTTCGACCACAGAACCAATCTGGTGGATGAGGGGCTGGATCTCTGGCTCACCACCTATGAGGACAAGCCGGAAGGGCTGGTGGGACAGCGGCTGGCCGACATTGGCTTCGTGGTGGCGGCTTCGCCGGATTACCTGCTGAGCCACGGCACGCCGCTTCATCCCAAGGATCTGGCCCAACACAACTGCATCACTTACCAGAGTCGGGAGCGGCGCTATCACCAGTGGTCGTTTCGCCAGGGCAAGGAGCGTCAGACGGTGCAGGTGGCGGGCAACTATCGGGTGGATATGGCAGAGGCGGTGCGGGATGCGGCACTGGCCGGGCTCGGTATCGCCTATATTGCCAACTACTTGCTGGACAAGGAGTTACAGAGCGGCAAGCTGATCCCTGTGCTGCCAGGGTGGCGACCGAACCAGCAGATGGCGGTACACGCCGTTTATGCCCGGCGTGAACATCTGGATCCCAAGATCCGTCTCTTCATCGATTTCCTCAAGGCCCGCTTTGGCCCCGAACCCTATTGGGAGCAGCGACTGGCCCCCTGGCTCGGGGGTAAATTGTCCGGTGGTGAGGAATGATTGTTTCCATTTAAGAACTCTCGATTTCTCCTGATACTAAAATCGAACCAAATCAGCCAGTTGGCGCAACCGATATCGTGCAAACGTTTTTTCTAACAGGGTTGTAACCAAGCGGACTTGCAGTGACGGGGTGAGAGGCGCAGAATCCGCGCCCATCTTTTGCCCCACCTGATGGAGTCCCTATGATTGCCCTGCTCGGCATCCTGAGTATCCTGGCGCTTGCCGTCATCTGCTCTGATAATCGTCGTCGTATCCCGTTGCGAACAGTTGGCCTTGCCCTCTGCTTGCAAATCATGTTTGCCGGTTTGGTGCTCTGGTTGCCTGCTGGTCAGCATGTGCTGAACGGGGTCAGCGAGAGCGTAAGCAGCGTGATTGGTTATGGTCAGGAGGGGATCGCCTTCCTGTTCGGCGATCTGGCCAAGTTCAAGCTGGGCTTCATCTTTGCCTTCAACGTGTTGCCGGTCATCATCTTCTTCTCCGCGGTGATCGCCATCCTCTACCACATCGGTATCATGCCGCGGGTGATCGCCCTGCTGGGTGGTGGCTTGCAGAAGCTGCTGGGCACCGGCCGTGCCGAGAGTCTTTCCGCGACCGCCAACATCTTCGTCGGCATGGTGGAAGCGCCGCTGGTGGTCAAACCCTACCTCTCCAAGATGTCCGATTCCCAGTTCTTCGCTGTGATGAGCTGTGGTCTCGCTTCTGTCGCCGGTGGCACCTTGGTGGGCTATGCCAGCCTCGGGGTTGAGTTGAAATACCTGATCGCTGCCGCCTTCATGTCGGCCCCTGCCGGTCTGGCGATGGCCAAGATCCTGGTGCCGCCGGGAGCTGAAGAGATCGATCACCATCAGGATGTCGAGATCCCCCGCGCCACCAACGTGATTGAAGCGGCGGCCGATGGCGCCATGTCCGGCCTCAATATTGCGGTGGCGGTCGGTGCCACCCTGCTGGCCTTCGTTGGCGTGATCGCCATGCTCAATGGTCTGCTGGGTTGGGCTGGCGGTCTGGTGGGGCTGGATCTGAGCTTCCAGATCATTCTGGGCTGGCTGTTTGCCCCCGTCTCCTGGCTGATCGGGGTACCCTGGGATCAGGCACAAGCCGCTGGCGCCCTGATCGGTACCAAGATCGTGGTCAACGAGTTCGTCGCCTTCATCGGTCTGGTGCAGGATCAGACCCTGAGCGAGTCGAGCAAGGCCATCGTGACCTTCGCCCTGTGCGGCTTTGCCAACATCTCCTCCATGGCGATCCTGATCGGTGGTCTGGGCTCCATGGTGCCGGAGCGCAAATCCTTCATCGCCCGTTACGGCATGCGCGCCATTCTCTCTGGCGTGCTGGCTAACCTGATGAGTGCCTGTCTGGCCGGTCTGTTCCTCGCCCTGTAACCGTTGCGGTACGGGATAGATGCAACAAGGGCGCCCTGATGGCGCCCTTGTCATATGGATAAAATGAAGCCCAGGCCTTGGTCGGGGCTTCTTGTTGCTGCTCAGTCTACGTAGAAGGTCTGCTGGAAGCTGAGGTTCTGTTGCTGCCCACCGCCCATGATCTTCAGGGTGAACTGATAGGTATCTTCGTTGCGGTAGGGGAGGGTCGCCAGATAGTAGATGGCATCCCCCTCTTTTACCTCCTGAAAGTTCAGGGTGCGGATGGTACCGGTCAGGTTCTTGGCCTCACCGGTGATCCCCACGGCTTGCGCCACTTTCTGCTTGTCCTGTACCGCGATATTGATGATGGCGTTGTAGCGGCTGCGCTCCAGTCCATACGCTTTGGCGACCTCGGGGGTGAGGAAGCTGGAGTTGAAGGCGTTGTAGTGCACCAGCCAGGGCCCCAGCTCCTTAATCTGTTCTGCCTTGAGCGGCAGGGTCATCAGCAGTGCCAGCAGGCCACTCATCCAGGCTGTTTTCATCTGTCATCCCTCTCATATCTACGGTTGGCGCAGGCCGATTCATTCAGCCTTGCGTGTCATTCAGCAGTGCACTCACTTCTTGCGGCAACTGTTTGGGGCTGTCGATGGCGACGGTTTTGTGTCGCCCCAGCTCGCCCCGCACTATGGTGATCTGTCCCTTGGCTACCTTGAACTGCTTGGCCAGAAACTTGATCAGATAGCTGTTGGCCTGGCCATCGACGGGCGGCGCCGTGATGGCCACTTTCAGCTCTTCGCCATGCAATCCGATGATCTGATCCCGACTCGCCTTGGGCTGGATCACCAGATGCAGTACCAGTTCATCCCCTTGTTGCAGGACGGCTGGCATCAAATCATCCACCACAGCTGGCCAAACAGGTCACCCAGCAGGTAGTTGATGGCTTGCAGGCCGATAAAGGCGACCAGCACCGAGAGATCCAGTCCGCCCAGTGCCGGCAGTACGCGGCGGATAGGGGCGAGGAACGGCTCGGTCAGCTGATGCATCACGTATTCGATGGGGTTGCGGCCCTGGCTGACCCAGCTCAGGATGGCGCGGATCAGCAGTACCCAGAAGATCATCGAGCCCGCTTTCTTCAGCACGGTCAGCGCGGCAAACAGGCTGATGCTGAGCCAGTCCGCCAGCAGTACGTTCATGCTCTTGAGCAGGGCCAGCTTGGCGAAGGCGATGGCCAGCGCCAGCACCACGGAAGCGAGATCGATGCCACCAAAGCCCGGGATAACGCGGCGCAGCGGGATCACCAGCGGATTGGTCAGCTTGACCACCATCTGGCTCATCGGGTTGTAGAAGTCGGCGCGGGCCCACTGCAGCCAGACGCGCAGCAGGATCACCATCAGGTAGAGATCGAAAACGGTGTTAATCAGAAAGTAAGCAGTGTTCATCTGGGCTCCTGTTAGAAGAGGGTTTCCATTTCGGTGGCGCGAGCAACGGCCGCCTGCATGGCTTGTGCAGTCAGCGGCATCAGCCCCTGTTGCTGGAATGTCTTGATGGCTTCGGCTGTGGTGCCGCCCTTGCTGGTCACCTGCTCACGCAGGGTCTGCAGCGCCAGCTCCGGGTTTTGCTCCACCATGGCGGCTGCGCCCAGCGCGGTCTGCTGCACCAGCAGGCGAGCCTGCTCGGGCGAGAAGCCCATTGCCTCTGCCTCTTCGGCGATCGCCTGCATAAAGAGGAAGAAGTAGGCTGGGGCACTGCCCGCTGCGGCGATGATGCCGTTGATACCGGACTCCTGCTCCACCCAGAGGGTCTTGCCAACCGCCTGCATCATCTGCTCGGCAAACTCGCGATCCGCGGCGGCAATATGTTCGGGCGCGTAGAGACCGGTCATGCCCAGACCCAGCAGGGCAGGGGTATTGGGCATGGTGCGGATGATGCGGTCGTGGCCACCGGCCATCTCGCCAAGGCGCGCCACCTTGATGCCAGCCGCGATGGAGATGAGCAGCTTGCCCTCAAGGGATCCCAGCTCTTCAACCAGTGCTGCCAACATGCCGGCCATCAGCTGCGGTTTGACCGCCAGCACGATCACCTCGGCGCCTCGGGCCGCCTCGGCATTACTCTGGGTGATGCGAATGCCATGTTCGCTCGCCAGCGTCTCCAGCTTGGGCAGACTGGGGTTGGCAGCAGTGATCTGCCCGGCGGGATAACCCGCCTTGACCAGTCCGGCGATGATGCTGCGGCTCATGTTGCCCGCGCCGATAAAGGCCAGCGTTCTATGCTGCATCAGATGCTCCTGTTGCACATGGGGTCGCGGCGGGGTTGGCGCTGCCTGCACCACCTGACGCCAGAATTCGGTGTTCCATCAAACGCTCCTGTTGATGAAGTCGGGCAAGAGGCGGACGTATGGGTTATCCGCTGGCCTTGCCTATGAGTAGTCACGGGCGCCGAAGATGGCGGTGCCGACCCGCACCATGGTGCTGCCGTGGGCTATCGCCAGTTCAAGATCCTCGGTCATGCCCATCGAGAGGGTATCCACCGTGGGGTATTGTCGCGCAAGCTCGGTGAACAGAGTCTGCATACGGGTCATTTGGGCGGCCAGTACGCTCTCGTCACTGGTGTGTTCGGGAATTGCCATCAGCCCCCGCAGCACCAGTCGCTCACTTTGAGAGACCTGCTCGGCAAGGCGGAAAATCTCTTGTTCCGACGTTCCGGATTTGCTGCTCTCTCCGCTAATATTGATTTGCAGACAAACATTTAGCGGTGCCATTGTAGTTGGGCGCTGGTTGTTGAGGCGGTCGATCAGCTTGTCCCGATCCACGCTCTGCACCCAGTCAAACCGTTCGGCGACCAGTTTGGATTTGTTCGATTGCAAAGGGCCGATAAAGTGCCACTCTATGTCGCTATATTCCGGCTGCTGGCGCAAGGTATCGATCTTGGCCGCTGCTTCCTGAGCGTAGGATTCGCCAAAGCAGCGCTGACCTGCGGCATGGGCGGCCATGATGGCCTCGACAGGTTTGGTCTTGCTCACGGCCAGCAGGCGGATCTGCTGCTGGTTGCGGCTCGCCCGTTCGGCGGCCTGGGCAATACGTTCCTTTACCTGAAACAGGTGCTGGGCAATCTGGTTCATATTTCGTTAGTGATCTTGTGATGGGAGAATGACAAGTCTATGGATATCACAGAGTTATTGGCTTTCAGTGTAAAGCATAAAGCCTCGGATCTACACCTCTCGGCCGGGGTTCCCCCGATGATCAGGGTTGATGGTGAGGTTCGCAAGATCAATTTGCCCGCCCTGGAACACCGGGAAGTGCATGCCCTCATTTACGACATCATGAACGACCATCAGCGCAAGGAGCTGGAGGAGAACTTCGAGGTCGACTTCTCGTTCGAGGTACCCAATCTGGCCCGTTTTCGGGTTAACGCCTTCCAGCAGGCGCGCGGTTCTGGCGCGGTATTTCGTACCATCCCCAGCACTGTGCTGAGCCTCGAGGATCTCGATGCGCCGGAGATCTTTCGCAAGATCGCCGAGTTCCCGCGGGGTCTGGTACTGGTGACCGGCCCTACCGGCTCGGGTAAATCGACCACCCTGGCGGCCATGGTCAATTACATCAACGAGAACTTCCATCACCACATCCTCACCATCGAGGATCCCATCGAGTTCGTCCACGAGAACAAGCGCTGTCTGGTGAACCAGCGGGAAGTTCATCGGGATACCAAGAGCTTCAGCAACGCCCTGCGCTCGGCACTGCGGGAAGACCCGGACATCATTCTGGTGGGCGAGATGCGCGACCTTGAGACCATTCGTCTGGCCATGACCGCCGCCGAAACCGGCCACCTGGTGTTTGGCACCCTGCACACCTCGTCGGCGGCCAAGACCATCGACCGTATCATCGACGTCTTCCCAGGCGCGGAGAAGGACATGGTGCGCTCCATGCTCTCCGAATCCCTGCGAGCGGTCATCTCCCAGACCCTGCTCAAGCGCATTGGCGGCGGCCGGGTGGCGGCCCACGAGATCATGATGGGCATTCCGGCGGTGCGTAACCTGATCCGGGAGGACAAGATTGCCCAGCTCTACTCGGTGATCCAGACCGGGATGACCCACGGCATGCAGACCATGGATCAGAGCCTCAAGCAGCTGGTTAGTCGTGGCGTGGTGGCATCCCTTGATGCCAAGGCCAAGGCCGTGGATCCCAACAGCATTTAAGAGACTCGCACCCAGGGAGGGATAGATGATGAATCTGGATGATCTGCTGAGCGAGCTGGTCGAGCGAAAGGGATCGGATCTGTTTGTGACGGTGGGCTCGCCGCCCACCCTCAAGGTAAATGGCCATCTGGTGTCGCTGGGGGGTGAGGCGCTCGACAAGAAGGGGGCACTGACGCTGGTCAGGGATACCCTCAGCAGCGATCACTTCGAGCGCTATATCCGCACCAAGGAGGCCAACTACGCGATCTATCGCGAGGCGCTTGGCCGTTTTCGGGTCAGCGCCTTCTGGCAGCAGGAGCTGCCCGGCATGGTGGTGCGGCGTATCGAGACCCGCATTCCCACCTTTGAAGATCTGCAGCTACCCAAGATCCTGCAAGAGGTGGCGATGGCCAAGCGGGGGCTGGTGCTGTTTGTCGGCGCCACCGGGGCGGGCAAATCGACCACCCAGGCGGCGATGATCGGCTATCGCAACCAGCATGCCGATGGTCATATTCTGACGGTGGAAGATCCGGTGGAGTTCGTCCATCAGCATGGTCGCAGTCTGGTGACCCAGCGAGAGGTGGGGATCGACACCGAGTCGTTCGATGTGGCGCTGAAAAGTTCGCTGCGTCAGGCACCGGACGTGATCCTGATCGGTGAGATCCGCAGTCAGGAGACCATGGAGTTTGCCCTGCAGTTCGCCGAGACGGGCCATCTTTGTCTCGCCACTTTGCATGCCAACAATGCCAACCAGGCGCTGGATCGCATCCTCCATCTGGTACCGCAAGACAAACACCGCCAGTTCCTGTTCGATCTCTCTTTCAACCTCAAGGCCATCGTCGCTCAGCAGCTGGTGCCGAGTATGGATGGCAAGCGGCGCTGCGCTGCGTTCGAGATCCTGCTCAATACCCCGCTCATCACCGACATTATCCGCAAGGGAGAGATGCATCGCCTCAAGGAGGTGATGACCAAATCGACCGAGCTGGGTATGCAAACCTTCGATCAGGCGCTCTTCAGCCTGTTCTGCGCCGGCCAGATTGGCTACAGTGAGGCCCTCGCCCACGCCGACTCGGCCAACGACCTGCGATTGCTGATCAAGCTCTCCGGTCGCGAGCGGCTCGGCACCGGCACGCTGGACAATGTGACGCTGGATGAATGAATCATGGGGCCGCTCTGCCGTTCGGCCCTCGCCATAAAGGAACGTTATGCTGATTGTGGTTTCCCCGGCCAAGACGCTGGATTACGAGTCACCGCTGGTGACACCCCGTTTCACCCAACCCGAGCTGCTGGATCACTCCGCCGAACTGATTAGCCGGGCCCGCCAACTGAGCCCTGACCAGATCGCCACTCTGATGAAGATCAGCGACAAGCTGGCCGGTCTCAATGCCGCCCGTTTTGCCGAGTGGCAGCCAGATTTCACCCCCGCCAACGCCCGTCAGGCACTGCTGGCCTTCAAAGGGGATGTCTACACCGGATTGGCGGTGGAGGATTTCAGCGAGGCCGATTTTGACTTTGCTCAGGCACACCTGCGGATGCTCTCCGGCCTCTACGGCGTGCTTCGCCCCCTCGACTTGATGATGCCCTATCGGCTGGAGATGGGGACCAAGCTCGACAATGATCGCGGTAAGGATCTCTACCAGTTCTGGGGCGAGGTGATCACTCACCATCTCAACGACGCGCTGGCAGCGCAGGGGGATGAAGTGCTGATCAATCTGGCCTCCGACGAGTATTTCAAGTCGGTACGACCCAAGAGCCTGAAAGGGCGGATTGTCACGCCGGTGTTCAAGGATGAGAAGAACGGCCAGTTCAAGATCATCAGCTTCTACGCCAAGAAGGCGCGCGGCATGATGGCTCGCCACATCATCAAGCACCGCCTAACCGAGGTGGAGCAGCTGACCGGTTTCAACGCCGAGGGCTACTACTTCGTGCCGGAAGAGTCGGACGCCAATACCCTGATGTTTAAACGCGCCGAAAATTAATTACAAAAAGAGGGAACCAATCTTTCGACCCGCGGGTCTGAATATGTGAATCCTCTGTTGTAAGCACTTTTTATTCGCCGACGTTTGATACGTCGGCTTTTTTATTGCCGTTTTTATTGTCCATCGATTGCCTTCGCCGGGACTATGTGGTTCAGATAGACTCAAGACAGGGAGCGAGTCGTTGCGAGGTGAATATGGAACAGAAAAATGCCATTCGGCAGGTTGCCGTCCCTTGGGCTCCGTCCCGCCAGCTACCGCCCGGTCTGGTTGTGGCCGAGCTGCATCAGGATCTCTGGAGCGACTCTCTGACCATCATGCTGGGGCGGGCACGCAGCATCGATCTGCCCCCGCAAATCCTCTGCCGGGTCTATTTTCGCCATATCTATGCCCTGCGGGTCATCGAAGATTGCGATCTGGCCGAGGGGAAGGATAGCCACGCTATCGAAGAGCAGATCCAGCTCATCACCCCATCCCGTTTTGCCAGCTGGTTCCATCAGGAGTCGGACGGCCTGCATCTGGATGAAGATCTGCAGCACTATCGCATCTCGACCTGGGATTATTGCGCCGATGTGCTGACCTCCTCGGCGCCGGAACTGCAATTCCTGCCCCAGAGCGAGTAGCCAGCTGTTACGTCAGAGGCGAAGGATGATCCTTCGCCTCTTGGTTTTTGGGCTGGTGCAGATTTTGTGGTGTTCAGGCCACTCAAGCCGGGTGGTGGCCTGTTGTGTCGGCACAAAAAAAGCGCCTCAGAGGAGGCGCGGGGAAAAAGACAGATTGGAAGCGTCACATGGGTGCTACTTGAATCAGCGAATGAGCCGTGCCATTCAAGTATGGAGCCATCATGCCAAGCTCAATCTGAAGTAGTTCTGAGGCGATTCTTCATTTTCTGTTCATCTTGTCAGCAAAGCGTGGTCACTGACTGAAAGCCTTTTCATTCTGGTCGCGATATTGTCCCGCCCTCTCCAAGGCGCTCATCGTCTCATGGGGCCAGCTCGAATGCTGTGCCTACCTGTTCCAGTGCCAGCAACCAGCGCTTGATGGGAATGCCGCCAGCATAGCCGGTCAGATCGCCGCTGCGTCCGATCACTCGATGGCAGGGTACTATGATGCTCAGCGGATTGCGGCCATTGGCAGCGCCCACCGCCCGCACTGCCTTGGGATTGCCTATCGCCTGGGCAATCTCGAGATAGCTCACGGTCTCGCCATAGGGGATATCGCACAAAGCGTTCCACACCGTTTGCTGGAACGGGGTGCCCTTCGCTGCCATGGGCAGATCGAACTGCTGCAACTTTCCGGCGAAATAGGCGTTGAACTGGGCAAGATAGGGCGCCAGCGCCTTGTCATCCCGTTGCCAGTCAGTTTGCGGCATGACGGGGCGCTCCCCGTGTATGAACTCCACGTGGCGCAGGCCATCCTGATCGATGGCGACCAGCAGGGGGCCGCGGGCGCTGTCGCAAAAACTGTATCTCATCGGCTGACATCCTTGGGGGGCTGGCTCAGTCCAGAACCGGTTTGCCGCGGGCGGACTTGATATCCCCCTTGCGCTTTTTGGCATCGACCCGTTTGCGCTGGGAGCTGCGGGTCGGCTTGGTGGCATGGCGAGCCTTGGGGCGCCAGGCTGCTTTCTTCAGCAACTCCACCAGACGGTTCATCGCCTCCTTGCGGTTCATGTCCTGGCTGCGATGGCTCTCGACCCGGATCAGGATAAAGCCATCGTGTACCCGGCTGTCGCTCAGCTTGTCGAGACCCTCCTTGTAGAGGGGCGTCAGGCTGGGAGAGTTGCGGTAATCGAAGCGCAACCAGACGGCGGAGTCGGTCTTGTTGACGTGCTGTCCACCGTTGCCCTGTGCCCGCATGGTCTGAAATTGCAGCTCATGCCAGGGAATCGTGACGCTGTTGGAGATAACTAACATGCTGTTTTGCTCTTGTTTGGTGCATACCCGCTGACCGCTGCAGCATGGTGCCTCATTATGGGGCGTGCTGGCCAGTTATGGGGATGTGCCTGGCGAATGGCGCCGACATTAAACTCTATCTATATGAAATAAAACAATAAAAATACTTGGCATAAGAATTGAAACCCGATTCATGACACACCATGGATTGGGAGCAACCAGATGAAGCTGATTAGTGCGATTATCAAACCGTTCAAGTTGGACGATGTCCGCGAGGCTATTGCCAACCTGGGGGTGGAAGGGCTGACCGTGTCCGAGGTCAAGGGATTTGGCCGCCAGAAGGGACACACCGAATTATACCGGGGAGCCGAGTATCAGGTCGACTTCCTGCCCAAGGTGAAGCTGGAGATTGCTACCGCCGATGATAACGTGGAAGGGGTGATCGAGGCGATCTGCAAGGCGGCCTATACCGGCAAGATCGGCGACGGCAAGATTTTTGTCTACGACTTGCTGCAAGCGGTGCGCATCCGCACCGGCGAGAGTGACGACGAGGCGCTGTGATGAACCGCATCAGTGACGTACAGATCTGTTGACCTCCCGACCTCGGGCATCCCGAGAGTGTGAGCGCTTATTGAAGCCTTATCAACATAACGTTTTGATCAGAAGAGGTCGAATGGGATTCCATTCGGCCTTTCTTTGTTGCTTTTAGCTATGTATTTGCTCACGCAAGCGGCAATACCTGATGACATGACTATCTTAATTTGGTAATAGGGCTGGATGAATCTGCCTATCTGAGAACGTAGTATGCACAAGCGTTCTACACTCGGCCGATTCAGTGCGGCTGCCCGATGATTTCATCCTGGGGCTTGTGTTGCCACACAGCGCCGAGCAGCAGCTTGAGCAGCAGTCCGGGCGGGTTGTCCAGCAGCTTGCCGGACTCCAGCAGCAGCTGACCATCTGCGCGAAACCCGAGGCTGGCATCTATGGTGCCATCCTCCGAGACCACCTGGATCAGGCCATTGAGGGCAGATCGCTCACCGGGCTGGCAGCGCAGCCGCAGTTCGCGGGGTTCCCCCAGCAGGGTGAAGGCGCGGCTCAGCGGGGGCGAGTCTTCATAATCGGGCCAGTTGAAGAAGTGATACTGTTCGGCCAGGGCGCCAGCCTGCTGGCAGAACTGGTCGAACAGCTGCCCGATCGCCTGATACTCCTGATCGAGTCGTCTTGCCTGCTCTTCAATCCGTTTCATTGTTTACTCCTTGTCTATCCACTTGATCAGACATTGCTTTTCTGACCCCGTGACTGCCATTTTCCAGATATGAGGCCAAATGGCCGCGAGGTCTGTGAGCCGGATCGAAGTTTCAATCTGAAAACGTTATCTTGTTGAAACTGGATGGTTTTTTTGCCCTTCCGCTCACATTTGAATCGATTGCCGCTGATTAATATGGCACCGCCTGGCAATGACCGGGTGCTCGACTATCGAGACTAACTACAGCGGGAATTATAAAAATATGGATATGAAAAAGACCAAAGTGGCGCTGGTAACAGCCTCACTGCTCGCGCTTTTGTCTGGCTGTAATGACAACAGCACATCTACTTCTACACCTGAACCTTCTGATGGACCTGTCGCTCGCTTGCCCAAGATGGATCCCCCCAAGGAGCTGCTGCAAGCAGGTCCCAACGAGGCAGTCATTGCGCTGGTGGATACCCAGTCGGCAGCCAAAGGGGCCAAGGCTCCGTTTGACAGCCACAGCCTGCACCTTTGGAACAACGACGCCTGTAATGCTACCGCTGATGGCGGCCTGAATACCGGGTGGGATGACAAGAGCAAAACTCCTGCCACCGCCGACAGCTTTGGTCCGGTCTGGGTCGTTCCTCTCAAAAATGTGGAAGGGTGCATCAACTTTATCGCCCGCAACGGCGATCTGGCCAACCTGACCGGCAGCGATATGAAGGTGATCTTCAGTGAGCACCCGGATCGCACCGTGGCCATCGTCGCGGGCAAGAAAGATCTGTTTGGCAGCCGTGCCGAAGCCTTTAGCGCCGCCTTTGGCGTGGCGGGGGCCAGCGCTCATTTGATCGATGGCAATACCCTGATCTGGCAAGGGGGCAAGGATAAGCCCCATGTTCGCCTCTATTACACCGACTCGGGCACCATCAAGGCCAATGCCGATGGGGTGTTCGATTTCCCCTATATCAGCCTGAGCGCGACCAGTCTGACTGCCGAGCAGCAGGCCAAATATCCGCATCTCAAGGATGCCGCCGCTTTTGCCTTGCCAGTCGGTAAAGATCTCAAGCCCCTGCTCAAGGGGGAACTGGTGGCTATCGGCACCGATGCCGACGGTATCCTGCAAGGAGCGACCCTGGTGCAGAGCGCCGGCGCCCTCGATGCGCTCTATGCTCCCGAGGCGACCAAGCTGAGCTATGGCGCCGTGGTAGAGGGCAACCGGGTGACCTTCCGCCTCTGGGCGCCGACCGCCAAGTCGGTCAAGCTGGCCCTCTACAACGCCAGCCATCAGAAGAGTGGTGAAGTGGCAATGACCTTCGACAGCGCCAGCGGCAGCTGGAGCTATGAGGGGGGCAGCGAGCTGATCGGTCAGTTCTACCGCTACGACATGGAGGTTTACCATCCGCTGAGCCGCAAGGTCGAGCGCTACGAGGTGACCGATCCCTACTCCCTGAGCCTCGCGATGAACTCCGAGTTCAGTCAGGTAGTGGATCTCGACGATCCGGCCCTGAAACCGGAAGGATGGGACAGCCTCAAGGCGCCCCACAGCCAGCAGAACCCTGCCGACATCACCATCTATGAGGCCCATGTTCGTGACCTGACCGGTAACGATGCCTCCACCGATGAAGAGAAGCGCGGCAAGTTTGTCGGCCTGACCCAGCCCGACTCTGTACCGGTCAACCATCTGAAAGCGCTGGCAAAAAGCGGCGTCAGCCACCTGCACCTGCTGCCGGTGTTCGATATCGCCACCGTCAACGAGGATCCGGCCAAGGTGGCCAATCTCGGCGATGACTTCAGCAAGCTCTGTCAGGTCAATCCGGATGTGAAAACATCCAAATTTGGCGGCTATTGCGGTGGCGGTCAGACCGTGGGAGATGTGCTGGCCGACCTGCAAGGGGGCGACAGCAAGGATAATCCGCAGGTGCAGGAGCTCTCCGGCTATCTGCGCGGCGTCGACTCCTTCAACTGGGGTTATGACCCCTACCACTACTCCACGCCGGAAGGCTCTTACGCCACCAACGCCGAGGGTACCAAACGTATTCTGGAGTTCCGCGAGATGGTCAAGGCCATCAAGCAGAACATCGGCATGAACGTGGTGATGGATGTGGTCTACAACCATACCAACGAATCCGGGCTCGGTCCCAAGTCGGTGCTCGACAAGATAGTGCCCTGGTACTATCAGCGCCTCAATCCGGAGACCGGCTCGGTGGAGAACTCCACCTGCTGCTCCAACACGGCGCCGGAACACGCCATGTTCGCCAAGCTGATGGATGACTCTCTGGTCACCTGGGCGCGCGACTACAAGATCGACGCCTTCCGCTTCGACCTGATGGGCCACCATCCGAAAGATCAGATGGTGCAGGCGCTGGCCGCGGTGAAGAAGGTCAATCCCGAGATGTACTTCTACGGCGAGGGGTGGAACTTCGGCGAAGTGCAGGATGACAAGCGCTTCGTGCAGGCGACCCAGAAGCATCTGGGTGGTACTGGCATCGGCTCCTTCTCCGACCGCTTGCGCGATGCGGTGCGCGGCGGCAGTCCGTTTGACGGTGGCGATACCATTCGCAAGACCCAGGGCTTTGGCAACGGTGCTTTCGTCGATCCTAACGAAATGAGCAAGGTGGATCTGGCGACGGCCTTGCACCAGTCCGATCTGGTGCGGCTCGGCATGGCGGGCAACCTCAAGGAGTTCGTGCTGACCGACAAGGATGGCATACCGAAGAAAGGCGCCGAGATCGACTACAACGGCCAGAGCGCCGGTTATGCCCAGGATCCGGTGGAAGTGCAGAACTATGTCGACAAGCACGACAACCAGACCCTGTTCGACAACCTGATCTACAAGGCGCCTGCCGGAGCCGATCTGGTGCGGATGCAGGGGGTCTCGCTGGCGACAGCCATGCTGGGTCAGGGCATTCCCTTCACCCACGCCGGTGTCGAGCTGCTGCGTTCCAAATCCATGGAGCGGGACAGCTATGACTCGGGCGACTGGTACAACAAGGTCGACTACACCCTGGGCGACAACAACTTCGACAAAGGGTTGCCGCGCAAGGACAAGGATGGCGACAACTATCCGCTGATTGAGCAGGTGCTCGGCAAGCATGCCAAGCCGGGCTCGGCCGAGATGGCGCAGATGGTGAGCTTCTATCAGGAGCTGGCGGAGCTGCGCAACTCTTCCCGTCTGTTGCGTCTGGGCAGTGGCGCCGAGGTGATCAAGCGGGTTGATTTTCGCAATACCGGCCCGGATCAGGTGCCCGGCCTTATCGTCATGACGGTGGATGATGGCGTCAGTGCCGGGACGGATCTGGATCCGGCCATCGACGGTCTGGTGGTGATGATCAACGCCAGCAACCAGAGCCAGAGCATCGGCGACTTCCGTGACGGCAACGATCAGCCG
Organism: Aeromonas sp. 95A; assembly: GCF_051919235.1. Taxonomy (NCBI): domain Bacteria; kingdom Pseudomonadati; phylum Pseudomonadota; class Gammaproteobacteria; order Aeromonadales; family Aeromonadaceae; genus Aeromonas; species Aeromonas sp. 95A. Next base: position 2,217,712 of record NZ_JBQBFC010000001.1, on the reverse strand, counting down.
ATCGATCTGAGCGGTATGGTGCTAAGCAGCAAGCATCGCGCAGTCGACAGCATCGCCAGCGGCGCCGCCTATGATAATGGCCAGCTGACGCTGGGGGCCTGGTCTGCCGCCGTGTTCGTCAAGCCGCAGAATGGCGCCCAGGGCGCGGGCCTGCCGGTCAGCAAGAAGACCGACCTGAGTACCCTGCCACCGTTTGGCAACACCGATGTTTATCTGAAGGGGTTCCTCGATGAGTGGGGCAACACCAACCAGATGACCTTCAGCGGCAACTTTATGTATGAGTTCACTACCGAGGTGAGCACCGACAAGCTGGGTACCACCAACGTCAAGATCGCTGACGCCAGCTGGGGGCCGGTCAACTACGGCAGTTGCAACGCCGGTGACAAGCTGGTGGTCGGCACTCCGCTGACCCTTTGCAAGGGGGGAGAAACCGGCAATATCGGTGTCGATCTGGCCAAGGCAGGCAGCTACAAGTTTGTCTTTACCGCCATGAACAAGGACAAACCGACCCTGAGCGTCAGCTTCACCGAGCCGGTGCAGAGCTGCAAGGTGCTGGATACGGTGGCGGGCAATCCGCTCGGCTACAACCTGTTCGTCAAGGGTGAGCTCTCCAGCTGGGGAGCCCAACCTCAGTACCAGCTGAGCTACAAGGGGATGGACGGTGATCTTGCCATCTATCAGGCGGCGTTCAACTATGCCGGCAGCACCGAGTTCAAGGTCGCCAACGAGGACTGGAGCAAGGAGTATCTGCTCAACGGTGGCGGCGCGTTGAACGCTGAAACCGGCTATTCGTTCGCCTTCTCCAAGGGTGGCAGTGCCAATAACAGCATCACCCTGCCGCAGGGGCTGTGGAGTGTGCTGGTGAAGGTTGACCCGGCTGGCGTCAAGGCGGGTACTGCCGTCATTCAGGAGTGCAGCGTCAAGTAAGCAAGCCATTGAGTCCGGGGGATGGCTCGGCACCCCCGGGTTGAATTCCACCTTGCCAAGGGTGGGATAACTCCGAGAGAGTAAGCAAAGCGCGACTGCCGACCGGCAGGCGCGCTTTTTCTTTTACGGGGTGCCGTGAGAGGAAAAAGAAAAGCCGTCCCGGTTGGGGGACGGCTTTTGGCTGGGATACCATTGGCTGGCTTAACGCTTGCGCAGCAGCCGCAAGGCGTTGGCGGTTACCAGCGCGGTGGCGCCGGTATCGGCCAGCACCGCAATCCACAGTCCGGTGATGCCGAGCAGGCTGGTGACCAGGAAGATGGCCTTCAGTCCCAGTGCCAGCGCGATATTCTGGTGAATATTGGCCAGTGCCGCCCGCGACAGCCGGATCATCGCGGCAATACCGCCGAGCTGGTTGTGGGTCAGCGCCGCATCGGCGGTCTCCAGCGCCACATCGGTGCCGCCCCCCATGGCGATGCCGATACTGGCCCGCTTCATGGCGGGGGCATCGTTGATACCATCGCCGATCATGGCAACCTTCCGAGTGCTGGCCAGCTTGGCGATCTCTTCTACCTTGTTCTCCGGCAGCAGACCGGCACGCCAGCCCATCCCAAGTTCACCGGCGATGGCCTCGGCGGCGCGGGGGTTATCCCCGGTTAACATGATGCTGTTGAGCCCGAGCCGGTTGAGCTCTTGCAGCGCCCCTGCCGCTTCCGGCCGGATCTGATCCCGCAGCGCCAGCAAGGCGACTGGCTGCGCTTGGTCGCCGCTGCTTTGGCAGAGCACCACGACAGTCTTGCCCTGCCGCTCCAGCGAAGCAATCCGGGTCTGCTGTTCCACATTCAGGGTCGCCACCCGGCTCGGTGCCAGCAGTTGCCACAGTTCGCCGTTGATGCGTCCCTCAACTCCCATGCCCGGCAGGGCTCGCAGGTCGCGGGCCTCAGCCAGCGTCAGCCCCTGTTCGGTCGCGTTGGCGACCACGGCGCGGGCCAGCGGGTGGTGAGAGCCCTGCTCGATGGCAGCCGCCAGTGCCAGCAGTTCGGTTTCCGGCTGGCCATTGAGGCTCACCAGTTCGGTCAGTTGCGGCTTGCCCAGCGTCAGGGTGCCAGTCTTGTCAAAGGCGACAGTGTCGATATGGGCCAGTCGCTCCAGTGCGGCACCACCCTTTATCAGGGCCCCCTGACGGGTTGCCGCGGCCAGCGCCGAAGTAACCGCTGCCGGGGTGGAGATGACCAGCGCACAGGGGCAACCAATGAGCAGCAGCGCCAGCCCGCGATAGATCCACTCGTCCCAGCTCTGGCCGAAGGCAAGGGGCGGCACCAGCACCACCAGCAGGGCGACCAGCATCATGGCTGGGGTGTACCAGCGGCTGAAGCGGTCGATAAAGCGCTCGATGGGGGCGCGCTGGCTTTCGGCCTCCTCGATGAGGTGCAGAATGCGATCGATGGCGTTGTTGCCGGGCTCGGAGACGACTTCAAGACGCAGCACCCGATCCGCCGCCAGACTGCCGGCTGGCACCTTGTCACCCTGGCGGCGTTCCACCGGAATGGATTCACCGGTCAGGGCGCTCTCGTCAAAGGCACCGAGGGCATCGAGCAGGCGGGCATCGGCAGGTAGACGGGCTCCCGGAGCGATTTCGATAATGTCGCCGGGACGCAGCTCATCGGCAGCTACCTCTTCCCGCACCTCGCCCTCGGCAGTGGTACGGATCCGCAGCGCCTTGTCAGGCACCAGCGCCATCAGGGCGGTCACCCCGGCACGGGCGCGTCCGGCGGCGTAGGCCTCCAGATGCTCACCCAGCATAAAGAGCAGCAGCACCATGCCTGCTTCGGCGGTTTCGCCGAGGAACAGGGCGCCCACGGCGGCCACCGTCATCAGGGTCTCGATGGCGAAGGGGGAGCCGCTCTTGGTCAGCGCCCACGCCTTGCGGGAGATGGGCCACAGACCCCAGAGGGTCGCCAGGGTAAAGAGCGGCTGACCGAACTCTTTCGGCAGCAGGGCGGCAACCAGCATCAGACCGGCCAGTGACAGGGGCTGCCAATATTTGCCCAAAAAGTTATCGAATAGATTGCCCTGCAGGGGCTGTTGTGAAGCTTGCTTGCGGCCAGCTGCCTGCTTGTCAGCGCTTTCCCCTTTGAGCTGGAAACCGGCGGCCAGCACGGCGGCGGTGACGGGATCGGGGGAGAGACCGGGGGCCAGATCCACTACCAGCTTCTCGGTGGCAAACAACACGCGCGCCTGTTGCACGCCGCTCACCCGGCTGACGGCTGTCTCGATCTTGCGGGCGCAGCTGGGGCAATCCATCCCCAACACCTGCCAGCTGTGGCGACTGTTACCTTGCTCCGGCGCAACCAGCGGGTCGGCAGGGGGCATATCGTGCCCATGCTCATGCTCATGCTTATGATCGTGAGCTGGCGATAAGGGGGCGCTGCAGCACGCTTGATCGTGACAGCTTCCTCGGGGAGGCTCTTCATCCCCGGGGGATTCATTGCCGTCACGGGATGCGTGCTCATGAGGCGTCGGGGTTGTACAGCAACTGACGGGCGTGGTGTTGTCGCAGCAGTGGCTATCGTGGTTATGCTCACTCTGGCCGGGGGCCGCCTTGCTGACGGCCTTGATGGGGGCGGCGTGCTGATGATTGCAGCAGAATTTGCTCATGATGAGTCCCTCTTGATGGATCCCGCCCCTGCGAGATCCCTGATTACCGAGAAGGAGTCTAAACCTTGGTGTTAAGTCCAAGGTCAACCCCTTTATATCCCTTGTCTTCGCGGGTGTTTGTCTGGTCTCGCCGCCCCTATACTGATCACCCGGATTTTTACTACACCAATAAAGGACATAACACATGAGCAACTCAGTCACTCTGCAAGGCAACCCGGTTTCCGTCGCTGGTCACTTCCCGGTCGCCGGTGAGCAAGCCAAGCCCTTCTCTCTGGTGGCCAAGGATCTCTCCGACGTGACCCTGGCAAGCTTTGCCGGTCAGCGCAAAATCCTGAACATCTTCCCGAGCGTCGATACCCCAACCTGCGCGACCTCTGTGCGCAAGTTCAACGAGCAGGCCAGCGCGCTGGAGAACACAGTTGTACTGTGCATCTCCGCCGATCTGCCGTTCGCCCAGTCCCGCTTCTGCGGCGCCGAAGGTCTGGACAAGGTAGTGACTCTCTCCACCTTGCGCGGTGCGGCCTTTATGGAAGATTACGGCGTTGCCTTCTCTTCCGGCCCGCTGGTCGGTCTGACCGCTCGCGCCATCGTGGTGCTGGATGGTGACAACAAGGTGCTGCACAGCGAGCTGGTCGCCGAAGTGGCCGACGAGCCGAACTACGCTGCGGCGCTGACCGTGCTGTAAGGCTGCAAGCCATAAAAAAATCCCGCTTCGGCGGGATTTTTTATGGCTATGATTTGTGCCATCTAGTAACCGCGGGGCTATGTTTGTTTTGCATGTCATACAGAACAGGCCACCTAGATATGAGTTTTAATGCGTTACGTAATAAAGTCTCGTGACCTTATGGCCATTATCTAACGTTGTATTTTTATGCAGATAAATAATTGAAAATTCATTTTATTGATTAATCAGACGGTAGCCAGAGACGAAGAAAAACCTGCTTATAGCAGGTATGTTCTATTTTGCCTTCGGTTTTTTCGTTGTATTTAGCAGCAAGAAACGATTTTCCATTGGTTGTTGCAGGAGATAGACTCAAACCAAAGCAATACGGTGGAAAATTTAACCATGAGTGACGTAATCAAAAAGTTCCTGAAGCTGGAGGCCGCCTCCGGAATTATTCTGATCATGGCTGCCATGCTGGCAATGATTTTAGCCAATACCGCGCTGGCTGGCGGGTATCAGGCGTTTCTCGACACGCCGGTGCAGGTACGCATCGCGGCTCTCGACATCAACAAGCCGCTGCTGCTCTGGATCAACGATGGCTTTATGGCGATCTTCTTCCTGCTGGTTGGTCTGGAAGTGAAGCGTGAAATGCTGGAAGGGGCGCTCTCGACCCGGGTTCAGGCGACCTTCCCGGCTATTGCGGCGGTGGGCGGCATGCTGGCTCCGGCCTTGATCTACGCCTTTTTCAACTATTCGGATGAAGTGGCGCGCGCTGGCTGGGCAATTCCGGCTGCGACCGATATTGCCTTTGCCCTCGGGGTGATGGCGCTGCTCGGCAAGCGGGTACCGGTGAGCCTCAAGGTATTCCTGTTGGCGCTGGCCATCATGGATGACCTCGGCGTCATCATCATCATCGCGCTCTTCTATACCCAGCAGTTGTCGCTGGAGGCGCTGGCCATCGGTATTCTGGCAACCCTCACTCTGCTTTGGATGAATCGCCGTGGTGAGGACAGGATCAGCCTCTACATGCTGGTTGGTCTGGTGCTCTGGGTTGCGGTGCTCAAGTCTGGTGTCCATGCGACTCTGGCGGGTGTGGTGGTGGGCTTTATGGTTCCGCTTAACGGCAAGCGTTACGCATCGCCGCTCAAGTATCTGGAGCATCAGCTGCACCCCTGGAGTGCCTATCTGATCCTGCCGCTGTTTGCCTTTGCCAACGCAGGGGTATCGCTGGAGGGGATTGGTCTCTCCTCCCTGCTGAGTCCGGTGCCTATGGGGATCATGCTGGGGCTGTTTATTGGCAAGCCGCTCGGGGTGTTCACCATCAGCTGGCTGTCGGTCAAGCTGGGCATCGCCCAGTTGCCGCCCGGGGTCAACTTCAAGCAGACTTTTGCGGTCAGCATCCTCTGTGGCATCGGGTTCACCATGTCGATGTTTATCGCGTCTCTCGCCTTCGAGCACGGTGGGCTGGATTACGGCAGCTACTCTCGCCTCGGGATCCTGGTGGGCTCCACCATGGCGGCGGTAGTCGGCTATCTGGCCTTGCGCATGGCCCTTCCCAAGGGTGAAGGGGAACAGAGTACGGAGGGACTATGAAGCTGCATACAGGGTTGTTGATGCTGTTGTTGAGCCCCGCGGCCTGGGCCGGCGGGCTGGAGGATTGCAAGCAGGACGCCACTTCGGCGAACTGCTCTGCCTATCTGAACGGGGTGGTAGACAGCGCCCTGCTGCTGGGGGACAAGCAGGCCAAGGCGCGCTTTGGCGAGACCTTCTCCGAGCGGGCGCTAAGCAGCCGGGCTGGCGAGATGGTAAAGCGTTCCAACAAGCGTTATTGTGCTGACCGGATGCCTGACAAGGCGCGCCTCAAGGCCAGTCTGATGGAGCAGTTTGGCGCGAACAAGGTTGACTCGGTTAGCGACATGTATGACATTCTGGCGGTTGAACTCAGCTGCTACCGGAGTCCGCGTCAAGCGGGAACCCCATCGGATGTCACACCTTAACTACAACCATCTCTACTATTTCTGGATGACTCAGAAGAAGGGCTCCGTTACCCAGGCAGCGGAAGCCCTTTTTTTGACCCCGCAAACCGTCACCGGTCAGATCAAGCTGCTGGAGCAGCGCCTCGGGGGCAAGCTGCTCAAACGCAAGGGGCGCTCTCTTGAGGCGACCGAGCTGGGCCAGCTGGTGTTTCGCTATGCCGACAAGATGTTCAGCCTCTCCTACGAGATGCTCGATATCGTCAACTACCGCAAGGAGAGCCAGATCCTGTTCGACGTTGGCATCGCAGATGCCCTCTCCAAGCGCCTTGCCAGCCGCGTGCTGCTCTCTGTCATCCCCAATGATGGTTCCATCCATCTGCGCTGTTTCGAATCGACCCACGAACTGCTGCTGGAGCAGCTGAGCGAGCACAAGCTCGATATGATCCTCTCCGACTGTCCAGTGGACTCCAGCCAGCATGCGGGGCTACTTTCCAAGCGGTTGGGCGGCTGTGGTGTCAGCTTCTTCTGCAAGGCGCCGCTGCCCGAAAAGCCCTTTCCCGCTTGTCTGGAGGAGCGCAAGCTGCTGATCCCCGGTCGCCGTACCGCCATGGGGCGTCAGCTGACCCAGTGGTTCGAGCAGCAAGGTGTCTCCCCCAGCATTCTTGGCGAGTTTGATGATGCCGCCTTGATGAAGGCGTTTGGCTTCTTCAATCAGGGCATCTTCATGGCCCCGACTATCTATCGGGAGGAGATCCTTGAGGGGGAGGGGGTGATGCTGATCGGGGAAACCCAGGATCTGATGGAGGAGTATTACGTCATCTTCGCCGAACGGATGATCCAGCATCCGGCGGTGAAGCGGGTCTGCGAGAGCGATTTTACCTTTCTCTTTTCCGGCCAGGAGAACTTCTCCGCTATCCAGCCGGCCACCCTGTCGTTTTAAAACGACCCGTCACCACGTATCATCGGCGATGAGTGGTAGAGGAGAGATGTGATGCAACTTGAAGAGATGGAAGCCAATGCGAGTAAAGCAGTGGCCTTGCTCAAGGCGCTAGCCAACGAACGGCGGCTGTTTATTCTGTGCCAGTTGCTGGAGCGCGAACTGTCGGTGGGGGAGCTCAACGAGCGATTGGAATTGAGTCAGTCGGCCTTGTCACAGCATCTTGCGCTGCTGCGGCGGGATGAGCTGGTGACGACGCGTAAAGAGGCCCAGACGGTCTACTATTCGCTGCGCAGCCATGAGGTGCGTGAAATGATCAGTTTGCTGCATCGACTTTATTGCAGCGCAGATAAATAAAAAACCGGCACTAAGGCCGGTTTTTTCAGCTTTGATCAGCAGACGCTGATTAAGCCATAGCTTTGATCTGGGCAGACAGGCGGCTCTTGTGACGAGCAGCTTTGTTCTTGTGGATCAGGCCTTTGGTCGCCATACGATCCATGATCGGCTGAGCAACAGCGAAAGCGGCAGTCGCGGCAGCTTTGTCGCCAGAGGCGATAGCAGCAATGACTTTCTTCAGGTAGGTACGGGTCATGGAACGACGGCTGGCGTTGTGCTGACGGCGTTTTTCTGACTGAAGAGCGCGCTTCTTAGCAGATTTGATGTTAGCCAAGGTAAAACTCCTAAAACTGTCTTAGCGAGTGTATTGAAAAGGCCCGGAAATATGCCCTTCCAACCACATATTGTCAAATGATTTGTGCAAATAAACACCGCCTCCCGGTGGTGTGTCAGTAGGGAGACGGTTAAACTGTCGGCCGATTCTAGCAGCATTCTTTTCATTCTGACAGTTCCAGAGGCCTCGTCTTGAGTAAGAAATTGATCAAATCCGGCATGATAGTGTCCGGAATGACGCTGGCATCCCGCGTAATGGGCTTGGTTCGCGATGTGGTCATCGCAAATCTGCTCGGTGCCGGGGTGGCCGCCGACGTCTTCTTTTTTGCCAATCGCATTCCCAACTTTCTGCGTCGCCTGTTCGCCGAAGGTGCCTTCAACCAGGCCTTTGTTCCCGTGATGACGGAGTACAAGAAAAATGGCGACGAGGGGGAAGTGCGTGAATTGCTGGCGGCGGTTGCGGGCACGCTGGGGGGCATAGTGACTGTGGTCACCCTGCTCGGTGTGCTGGGGTCTGGTGTGCTGACCGCGCTGTTTGGCTGGGGCTGGTTCTGGGACTGGCTGCACGGCGGCCCTGCGGCCGAGAAGTTCGAGCTCGCCAGTCTGATGCTCAAAATCACCTTCCCCTACCTCTGGTTTATCACTTTTACCGCCATGGCGGGGGCCATCCTCAACACCTTCGGCCGCTTTGCGGTCTCGTCGTTTACGCCGGTGTTTCTCAACATCACCATGATTGCGGCGGCCTGGTGGATTGCGCCACTGATGGACAAACCTGAGATCTCGCTGGCGATTGGTGTCTTTTTGGGCGGTTTGGTGCAGTTTCTGTTCCAGTACCCCTTTTTGCGCCAAATCAACATGCTGGTATGGCCCAAGTGGGGATGGAATCACCCTGGGGTGGTGAAGATCCGCACCCTGATGATCCCGGCCCTGTTCGGGGTCTCGGTCAGCCAGATCAACCTGCTGGTCAACACCATGCTGGCTTCCTTCCTGGCGACTGGTGCCATCAGCTATCTCTACTACTCGGATCGCCTGCTGGAGTTCCCCCTCGGGCTGTTTGCGGTGGCCATCAGTACCGTGATCCTGCCAGCGCTGGCCAAGAAGCATGTGGATGCCGATCCGGCGGACTTTTCCCGCACCATGGATTGGGGCGTGCGGATGGTGATGCTGCTCGGCCTGCCCGCCATGATAGGCATTGCGGTGATGCGCGAGCCCATTTTGCGAGTGCTGTTCATGCGCGGCGAGTTCGGCCTGCATGAAGTGAGCATGTCGAGCGCCAGCCTGCTGGCTTCCACTACCGGTCTGCTCTCCCTGATGCTGATCAAGGTGCTGGCGCCCGGTTACTACGCCCGTCAGGATACCAAGACGCCGGTGCGGATCGGGGTGATGTCGATGATTGCCAACATGGTCTGCAACCTCATCTTCATCTACCCGCTTGGTTACGTGGGGCTGGCGCTCTCGACCGCCTGCTCGGGCACTCTGAATGCGGCCTTGCTGTTCAAGGGGTTGTACCAGCAGAGCGTCTATCGTCCCTCCCGCCATACCGGCGTGTTCTGCCTCAAGCTGCTGGTCGCCAGTGTGCTGATGGGGGGCGTGCTCGCCTATCTGTCGCCAGATTTGGCCCAGTGGGGCGCATGGAGTATGGGCAAGGCCAGTTTGCAGCTGACCATGCTGCTGTCGCTGGGGGCTGCGGTCTATGCCGTGGTGTTGCTGCTGTTGGGCATTCGGCCGCGTCACCTTAAATCGGGGCAGCAGGGGGCGTGATTGGGCCCGGATAGTTGAAATCAGGCTATGAGGGCTGACCCTGCCTGCTGCCTGATATATAATCCGCCGATTTCCATGGCAGCAACGCACAAGGCACTGATGGAGCTTATTCGCGGCATTCACAATCTCAAGCCCCGTCACCGGGGATGTGTATTAACCATTGGCAACTTTGATGGGGTTCATCAGGGTCACCATGCGGTATTGGCACGTCTCAAGGAGAAAGCGGCCCAGCTGGGATTGCCCGCCTGCGTCATGCTGTTCGAACCGCAGCCGCTGGAGTTGTTTGCCGGCACGGCAGCGCCCGCCCGGCTGAGCCGGTTGCGGGAAAAGTACGAAGCGCTGCAGGCGCTGCATATCGATCGCATGCTCTGCGTGCGCTTCAGCCACCGTTTTGCCGAGCAGGCGGCCTCGACCTTCATCGAGCAGTTGCTGGTGGAGAGGCTCGGGGTGCGCTATCTGGTGGTCGGCGATGATTTTCGCTTCGGCAAGGGGCGGGAAGGGGATTTCCACCTGCTGGAGGAGGCGGGCCATCGCTTCGGCTTCGAGGTGATCAGTACCCAGAGCTTCCAGCTCGAACGGCAGCGGGTCAGCAGCACCCTGGTGCGTGAAGCCCTTAAGGCGGGCCGGATGGCGGAAGTGGAGCTGATGCTTGGCCGCCCCTATACCATCAGTGGCCGGGTGGCCCACGGCGACAAGTTGGGGCGCACCATAGGTTTTCCCACCGCCAATCTGGCCCTCAAGCGCCAGGTGATCCCGGTCGGTGGCGTGTTTGCGGTGGAAGTGATATGTTCCGGCAAGACCTTCCCCGGTGTAGCCAATGTGGGTGTACGGCCGACCTTGAGCGGTACACAAGCCAGATTGGAAGTACATCTATTTGATTTTTCTGGTGATCTATATGGTCAACAGGTCAAGGTGCTGCTTCGCCACAAGCTGCGCGAAGAGCAGAAGTTTGCCTCTTTCACTGCCTTGAAAGAGCAGATCGAACGAGATGCCCTGGCGGCCCGAGCCTGGTTCGGGCTGCCACAATTCAATTTACCCAGCACTCTTTTAGAAAAGAAGGGAACCCAGGACTGATGAGCGACTATAAACACACCCTGAATCTTCCGGAAACCGAGTTTCCGATGCGTGGCGATCTGGCCAAGCGCGAACCCAACATGCTGAAACGTTGGTACGATCAGGATCTCTACGGCGCTATTCGCCGCGCCAAAGCGGGCAAGCCTTCTTTCATTCTGCATGATGGCCCCCCCTATGCGAACGGCAACATTCACATCGGTCACTCGGTCAACAAGATCCTCAAAGACATCATCATCAAGTCCAAGGGCCTCTCCGGTTTCGATTCCCCCTATGTGCCGGGTTGGGATTGCCACGGTCTGCCTATCGAACTGAAAGTGGAAGGCATGGTCGGCAAGCCGGGCGAGAAGGTTTCCGCTGCCGAATTCCGCGCCGAGTGCCGCAAATACGCCAAGACCCAGATCGAAGCGCAGAAGACCGACTTCATCCGTCTGGGTGTGCTGGGCGACTGGGAACACCCCTACCTGACCATGGATTTTGGCACCGAAGCCAACATCATCCGCTCCATGGCCAAGATCGTTGAAAACGGCCACCTGCACAAAGGCTCCAAACCGGTGCACTGGTGTACCGATTGTGGCTCCGCGCTGGCTGAAGCCGAAGTGGAGTACTACGACAAGAACTCCCCCTCCATCGATGTGCGCTTCAAGGCCGTTGATGAGGCGACCGTTGCCGCCAAGTTTGACTGCGCCGAAGGCCACACTGGCAAGGGCCCGATCTCTGCGGTGATCTGGACCACCACTCCGTGGACCCTGCCAGCCAACCGCGCCATCGCCATGCACGCCGATCTGGATTACGCACTGGTGCAGGTTGAAGGTGAGCATCCCGAGCGTCTGATCCTGGCCGCCGAGCTGGTCAAGGATGTGATGGATCGCGCCGGTATCGAGAAGTTCCACAATCTGGGTTACGCCAAGGGCGCCGCGCTTGAGCTGCTGCGCTTCAACCACCCCTTCTACAGCTTCGACGTGCCGGTGGTACTGGGTGATCACGTCACCCTGGATGCCGGTACCGGTGCCGTTCACACCGCACCTGGCCACGGTCAGGAAGACTTCGTGGTCGGTCAGAAGTACGGTCTGGAAGTGGCCAACCCGGTTGGCAGCAACGGTGTTTACCTGCCGGATACCGAACTGTTTGCCGGCCAGCATGTGTTCAAGGCCAATGCCTCCGTGATCGAAGTGCTGACCGAGCGCGGCGCCCTGCTGCACCACAAGGTGTTCAACCACTCCTATCCGCACTGCTGGCGTCACAAGACCCCGATCATCTTCCGTGCTACTCCACAGTGGTTCATCAGCATGGAGCAGAAGGGTCTGCGCAAGCGCGCACTGGAAGAGATCGAGCGCATCGAGAAGGACGGCATTGCCCAGCAAGGCCAGAGCGGCTGGGTACCGGCCTGGGGTAAAAACCGCATTCAGGCGATGGTCGAGAACCGTCCTGACTGGTGTATCTCCCGTCAGCGCACCTGGGGTGTGCCTATCTCCCTGTTCGTCCATAAAGAGACCCAGGAACTGCACCCGGAATCCGTGCGCCTGATGCACGAGGTCGCCAAGCGGGTCGAGCAGTCCGGCATTCAGGCATGGTGGGATCTGGACAAGGCCGAGCTGCTGGGTGCCGATGCCGACATGTACGACAAGGTGCCTGACACTCTGGATGTCTGGTTTGACTCCGGTTCTACCCACGCCTCCGTGGTCGATGCCCGTCCCGAGTTCAACGGCAAGCCGGCCGACATGTATCTGGAAGGTTCTGACCAGCACCGTGGCTGGTTCATGTCCTCCCTGATGATCGGTGTGGCCATGAAAGACAAGGCTCCCTACAACCAGGTACTGACTCACGGCTTCACTGTGGATGGTCAGGGTCGCAAGATGTCCAAGTCCATCGGCAACGTGGTCAGCCCGCAAGACGTAATGAACAAGCTGGGTGCCGACATCCTGCGTCTGTGGGTAGCGAGCACTGACTACACCGGCGAGATGACTGTCTCCGACGAGATCCTCAAGCGCTCTGCTGATGCTTATCGTCGTATTCGCAACACCGCCCGCTTCCTGCTGGCCAACCTGAACGGCTTCAATCCGGCGACCGACATGGTGGCGCCTGCCGACATGGTGGTGGTGGATCGCTGGGCCGTGGGCCGTGCCAAAGCGGTACAGGCCGAGATCATGGCGGCATTCGACGAGTACAACTTCCACGGTGTAACCCAGAAGCTGATGCAGTTCTGCTCCATCGAGATGGGCTCTTTCTATCTGGACGTCATCAAGGATCGCCAGTACACCGCCAAAGCTGACAGCCTGGCCCGTCGCTCCTGCCAGACAGCCCTCTATCACATTGCCGAGGCCATGGTGCGCTGGATGGCGCCGATCATGAGCTTCACCGCTGATGAAATCTGGGCCCTGCTGCCGGGTGAGCGCGGCGAGTTCGTCTTCACTGAAGAGTGGTACGACGGCCTGTTCGGGCTGGAAGCGGGTGAAACCCTCAACGACGAGTTCTGGGCCGAGATCCTCACCGTGCGCGGTGAAGTGAACAAGGCGCTGGAAGTGGCCCGTGGTGAGAAGCGCATCGGCGGCTCCCTGCAGGCCGAGCTGACCCTGTTCGCCAAGCCGGAGCTGGCTGCACGCCTGAATGCCCTGGCTGATGAGCTGCGCTTCGTGCTGCTCACCTCCAAAGCCAAGGTTGTGGAGGCTGACACTGCGCCGGAAGGCTCTGTGGCGACCGAGCGTGATGACCTGTGGCTGAGCGTGGCCCAGTCTGCCGCCGCCAAGTGCGACCGCTGCTGGCACCATGTGGAAGATGTGGGCACCATCGCGGATCACGAAGAGATCTGTGGTCGCTGTGTGACCAACGTCGAGGGTGACGGCGAAACGCGTCAATTTGCCTGATGAACATGACTCAACATAAAAGCGGCCTGCGTTGGCTGTGGCTGGCAGTGCTGGCCTTTGTACTGGACCAGGCGAGCAAGCTCGCCGTGGTCAAGTTGCTGCCATTTGGTTACCCGGGGGTGGAGATCACCCCCTTCTTCAATCTGGTTCACGTCTACAACAAGGGCGCCGCATTCAGCTTTCTGGCTGATCAGGGGGGCTGGCAGCGCTGGTTCTTCGCGGTGCTGGCTTTTGCCATCTGTGGATTGCTGATCCACTGGCTGCGCAAGCAGTCGGTGACCCAGCGTTGGAGCGGTATCGCCTATTCACTCATCATCGGCGGCGCGCTTGGCAACGTCTTTGATCGACTGGTGTTGGGCCATGTGGTCGATTTTCTCGACTTCTACTGGCAGCGTGCGCATTGGCCGGCATTCAATCTGGCCGACAGCTTTATCTTTATCGGGGCCGCCATGATTGTGCTGGACGGGTTCCGTGGTGAGAAAAAGGAGCAGGCATGAGCCAGCAGATCACCGCTAACAGCAGCGTGCTGTTCCACTTCTCCATCAAGCTGGAAGATGGCTCAGTTGCCGACAGCACGGCGCTGCACGGCAAACCTGCCCGCCTGCGGATGGGCGATGGCAGCCTGACCCCCACCTTCGAGCAGTGTCTGCTGGGGCTGAGCGAAGGGGAGTGCAAGAGTTTTACTCTGGCGCCGGAAGAGGCCTTTGGTCTCTCCAATCCCGACAATATCTACCATCTCGACCGTGCCAAATTTGGCGCCGATGTGGAGCCAAAAGTCGGCACCATCATCCTGTTCGATCAGCCCAATGGCAGCGAGCTGCCGGGCATTATCCGGGCGGTAGCCGGGATGTCGGTCACGGTCGATTTCAACCACCCGCTGGCCGGTCATACCGTCACCTTCGAGGTGGAGATCCTGGGCGTTGATGATGAGGAGAAGGTGCATTAATGGATATTCTGCTCGCTAACCCTCGCGGTTTTTGCGCCGGTGTCGATCGCGCCATCAGTATTGTCGAGAGCGCGCTGGAGAAGTTCGGTGCCCCCATCTATGTCCGCCACGAAGTGGTGCATAACCGGTATGTGGTGAACAAGTTGAAAGATGCGGGCGCTGTCTTCGTCGAGGAGCTGGACGAGGTGCCGGACGACAGCATCGTCATCTTTTCTGCTCACGGCGTGGCCAAGACAGTGCGCGAGATGGCAAAGTCCCGCGCCCTCAAGGTATTCGATGCCACCTGTCCGCTGGTGACCAAGGTGCACATGGAGGTTCATCGCGCCAGCCGCAAGGGCTCCGAGGCTGTGCTCATCGGCCACGCCGGTCACCCCGAGGTGATCGGGACCATGGGGCAGTACGAGAATCGCGAAGGCGGCATGTATCTGGTAGAAACACCGGAAGATGTGGCCAAGCTCAAGGTAAAGAATCCGGATGACCTCTGCTTCGTCACCCAAACCACCCTGAGCGTGGATGAGACCTCTGACGTCATCGATGCGCTGCGCCAGTACTTCCCCAAGATCCAGGGGCCGCGCAAGGACGATATCTGCTACGCCACCCAAAACCGTCAGGATGCGGTGCGGGAGATGGCGGGGCTGGTGGACGCCATGCTGGTGGTGGGGTCTCGCAACTCTTCCAACTCCAACCGTCTGCGCGAGTTGGCCGAGAAGGTGGGTGCCAGAGCCTATCTTATCGACGATGCGTCGATGATCGAGGCGAGCTGGCTGGAAGGGGTGAAGGCGATCGGCGTCACTGCAGGTGCATCCGCCCCCGAGGTGCTGGTGCAAAACGTGATTGCCCGTCTGCGGGAGCTGGGTGGCAAGGTGGTCGCCGAGCATCCTGGCCGTGAAGAGAACGTAGTCTTTGAGGTTCCTCCCGAACTTAGAATAATTTGAGTGCAGCCAGGAAGGCTTAAGAATAAAGTGTGTTGATAATGACGCCGGGTTTGTTCAAGAGACAGGCTCGGCGTTAAACTTATGAAGCAGTCTGTCACCAAGGATGGGATATGATTGGATACTTTCGTGGCTTTTCTCTTATTGAGTTGATGATTGTCATCGCCATCGTGGCGATTCTTGGCACCATCGCTTATCCCGCCTATCAGCAATATGTGCTGACCAGTCATCGTGTCGAAGCCAAGAGCATGCTGCTCAATGCGGCCAATCGGCAAGAAACCTATTTTATGGATTTCAATCAGTATGCTTCGTCGATTACCGACCTAGGCATCGTGCTTGAGCCCGATGCCCGTTATAGCTTAGATATTAGTATTTCCGCAGGAGTCCCTAGCCCTAACTTTACTTTGACAGCAACCGCTTCGGGAGCTCAGGAGGCTGATAGTCGCTGTTTTAAATTCATGATTAATCAAGGAAATAAGCAAAAAGAAAAAGATGCCGAAGATAAGGTCGGTAATAAAGTTGATGGGTGTTGGGAGTGAATATGAAATCATCGATTATTTCATCTGCCGGATTTAGCCTATTAGAGGTGATGATCACTGCGGTGATCCTGTCGCTGGGGCTGCTCGGTCTGGTTGCCTTGCAAACCCATTCCAAATTTGCCAGTTATGAAGCTCGCCAGCGTACCATCGCCAGCTGGCTGGCTAACGATATGGTCGAGCGGGTGCGGATCAACAGGGACAGCTGGAGTGAAGAAAGCTCTGCAGCGGTAAGTCTTGCCTCTAATTTAACTCGACCGACTTGCGCATCGGAAGATGGCACTATCAGTAATTGCAGTGCTGCAGATTTACGTAATGCCGACCTGCACTACTGGCAACAAGCCTTGCTTGGGACCAGTGTTTCGGGTGCGGCATCTTCCTTGAATTCACCTATAGGCTGCGTGGTGCGGCGGGCCAATAATGTGCTGGCGGTCGGGATATTCTGGGCTGGCAAACAAGAGATATCTGATGGGGGGGCTGCCGCTGCGGCAGTGACGCTGATCAACGAGTGTAAGTTATCTAAAACAAGCGATGCAGCGAGGCGTCAGTTTATTTTGACGACAACCTTATGAAATCTCATGGATTTACTCTGGTTGAATGGCTTATCTCCATGACGATGGGACTGTTCTTATTGGCGGGAGTTTTTTCGGTCTTTGTAATGTCTCGCTCCAGCTCTGAAGATGCCTTTGATCAAAGTGAATTACAGGAAAATGGTCGATTGGCCATTCGACTGATTAGCCAAGATATCAAATGGGCTGGTTTTTTTGGAGCTTATACCGGCCAGTCAACACAAGTTGGCTCCTCACTGTCGCTCAGCACTGGCAGTACCATTTTATCAGCCAGTGATTGTCTGGATGAGCGCTCTGTCGGTAGTTTGCCATCACCTCTTGGGCCAATTCGCGGGCTTTGGGTTTCACGGGTTTCCGCAAGTAAGGGATTGAGTGGTTTTACTTGTATTGATGCCAACGACCGAGTGGCAAACTCGGATGTAATCAGTATCAAGCGACTGGTAGGGCGTCCTATACCAGCATCAGAGGGATTGGATACAAACCGCTTTTATATGGCAGCCAATAGTCAGGAGGCGAGAGTCATCAAGGGAAGCGAAACCAGACCACTCTTTGGTGCCAATAATGAGAGCCAGGTCTGGGAATACCAGCACTATATTTATTACCTGTCACAAGAAGATGGTATTCCTGTCTTACGCAAGCGCTATTTGACCGTCAATGGTGGTTCTTCTCTGATTGGTGGTGCTATGGCCGAAGGCGTTGAACATATGGTTCTGATGTATGGAGTTGACGATACCTTGATCCCTGATGGACGTATAGACAGATATATGTCAACGGACCAAATGACAACACAGCGCTGGAATGAGGGGCGAGTATTGGGGGCTAGGCTTTTCTTGCTGATTAGAGCTGCTCGGGAGTCAAGTCGCTATAAGAATAACAATAGCTATCAACTCGGTAATATTACGGTCAATGGTGGAGGTGATGGTTATCGCCGTCTGTTATTGGAAAGTAGTATTGCACTACGTAATCAACAAATAGCTACCCGAGGTGGAACATGAGATCGGTTAAAAAACATCAGGGAGTTGCGTTGATAGTCGCACTGGTCATTCTGGTTCCTTTGACTCTGATTGCCGTAGTCGTCATGCAGTCCAGCGGTATGAGTCTGAAAATGGCCAGTTCTAGCGCCAGTTTGCAACGAGCAGAACACGAAGTTGAAGGCACCCTGGAGTCTGCATTGGGTGACACTTCTCTCTCAACACAAATTGCAACGCAGGCTATTGGCACTTCAGCTGCAATCGGTACGACCACTCCTGCGACCACCCTGACTATCAATACCGAAAGTGTATGCAAACGCAAATTTGAAGCCAGTAGCCAGAATGTAACACCAGCCTGTCGTTATGCTGAAGCCACTACATCCAGTGCTTATGGCAAAGTTAATAGCCAAATGGCCTTTACCGCCGGGGTAGAACAACCCCTGCTCAGTGCCAATTAGGGAGCAAGTTATGAACATAAGGATCTGTTTGCTAACAAGCTTGCTGGTGTTATGTAGCAGTATCTCCAGCACATCCATGGCGGTAGGGACTGGTTATTCCGATGATACCGAGTTGTTTATTTATGACTTTGCTAAAGCGGGTGATTTTAGACCGAAGGTTCTATTTATATTTGATAACTCAGGGAGTATGAAGAATACGACTGAAGTAGCCAAAGAACCTTATAACCCATCTTTTAATTATCCATCCTTACCTAATGATCCTGATGTTAATAACAGTCGTCGCTTCATTTATTTTTCTACTGATGGAAAAGTGCCTGCTATCAACAGTATCAAGAGATTCCGCGAGGTATTAAATGCTTGTGCGACATCTAAGAATACTCTAAATAGCATTGGTCGGTTTCAGTCAAGGGTGTGGGGGTACGAGGTAACATCAGGAAGCCCACCTGGTGATGGGAAAGGTAGTTGGCTTTCACTGAATGATGTCACTGATGGCAAACTATCAGTTGTTGACTGCCAACAGGATATTGATGAAGGGGTTCTGATTAATACGCAGGGTTTTATAGAAGGATTACCAGTAAATAAAACTAGATCGACAAAAGGAAGTTGGTATTACACCAAAAGCTATGACAATTCCGATAACAAGCCCTTAAATGGTAGTACCACACAGATTTCAATTTTTACTGCAAACTATGTACGTTGGTACTATGGCGCTACAGGGGTATCTATGCAGACCCGTTTAAAAGTTGCCCAGGATGCGGTAAAAGAGCTGGTACTGGCAACGCCTGCTGTTGATTTCGGTCTGGCGGTATTTAATTACAATGATGGTAATGCATCAAATAGTAAAAATGGCGGCAGGATAATTAGAGATATTATTGGTAATGATGCAATATTGTCCTCAGGAAAAACAGGTGCGCAAGATCTAATCGATAAAGTGAATGCTCTGAGTTCGGATACCTGGACACCTTTGTGTGAGACATTATATGAAGCCTATCGTTATTTCGGTGGTTTGAGTGTCAATTTTGGCGATGATGATACCAACCGTAACCCCAAGCGTGATTCCAATGCTGAGTCACCAGCCGGGACCTATAAATCCCCGTATGATAAATGCTCCAACAATGGCTATATCATCTATATGACAGATGGTGAACCAACCTATGACACTGCTGCCGATACCCTGATTTCAAATATGATTAATAGCTTGCCCGCTGCTGATAAAACTGCAGTTGGTTATGGTTCGTCAGGGGAAAAAAGCTATCTGGCGGCGTTGGCTGCTTATATGAAGAAAAGTGATGTCAATACATCTGCAGATGGTATTCAAACAGTCACAACATTTACTGTTGGTTTTGGGGATGAAGCAATTAATGGTGCGGGAGCTTTGTTGGCAGAAACCGCTCGTCGTGGCGGTGGAAAATATTATCCTGCCACTGATGCAACCCAACTTAACGAAGCATTAAAATCATCATTGCTGGCTATCTTGAAGATGAATACCTCGCTGGTCTCACCCGCCATTGCCACCAATAACTTTGATCGCACTCGCAGTCTTAATAATATTTACTACGCCATGTTTGAACCGGGGGCAGGCCCGCGATGGAAGGGTAATCTTAAAAAATTGGTGCTCGACCCTAAAAATGGATATGTGGTGGATCAGCGTGGCTTACCTGCTATCTCTGGTAACGGAACTATCCTTGAGGCAGCTAAAACATATTGGTCTTCAACCCGTGATGGTAACAAGGTTGCCGAGGGTGGAGTACAGGAGATGCTGGCAGCTAAAACCAATCGCAATATTTCTGTGATTCCCCCTTCCACCAATACATTAAGTGTATTTAGCAAGTCAGCGCTTGAAAATATGGCTGGTGGGGTTGAGCAACTTCGCACAGTGATGGGGCTGGGCAGTAATGATAATATCGATAGCATTATTGGTTGGGCGAAAGGTCTGGATGCATTTAATGAGGATAGTGATAGCACAACGACAATTCGTGAGGATATTCTTGGGGATCCTCTTCATTCAAGGCCGCTGGTGATAAATTATGGTTGCACGGTATTGACCGGACAAACGTCGTGTAACCCTGACCTGCGAATCGTGATGGGGACCAATACGGGTTTCTTGCATATGTTCAAAGACAGCATAACCTCAGTTGATGAGAGCTGGGCAATCATGCCATATCAATTTATCGCCAATCAGAAAGCCTTGCAGGAAAATCGTGAATCATCGGTACATCTATATGGTGTAGATTCATCACCCACTGTGCTGGTCAATGAGCAAGTCAAAGATGGTCATATCAAGTCGTCACAAGGTGATAAAGTATGGTTATTTACCGGGCTGCGGGGCGGTGGCAAGGCATATTATGCTTTGAATATATCCAATCCGGATTCCCCCTCGCTAATGTGGCGGCTGGATAAAAATAACGCTGGCTTTGGCAAGCTAGGTGAAACCTGGTCTATCCCCGAGGTCGCATTTATTCCAGGCTATTCCATAGTAGTCAATGGTAAAAAGTCCTATAAGCCTGTCTTGATTTTCTCGGGGGGGTACGATCAGGCCAAAAGCTATTTGGGGCAGGGGGATGAGGATAGTGAGGGACTGGGGGTCTATATCGTTGATGCTGAAACAGGGGGTCTGTTATTCAGCTTTACCCCGGATGAAACCAGTGCAAAGAATAAGCAAGTCGCGGGCATGGTTTACAGCATGCCAGGCTCGGTCTCCGTGCTGGACAGTGATGGGGATGGTATTACAGATCGGATCTATGCGGGTGATACCGGCGGCCAGATCTGGCGTATCGATATGAAAGGAGAAGATAAATCAAAATGGACGGCCATCAAGTTTGCCAGTTTGGGTAATGCCCATTTAAGTGGGAATGATAAGAAGCTGGCAGACGACCGTCGCTTCTTTACTCAGCCCGTATTGGTGCGCACCATCAACAAGGGCTGGAAATATGATGGCACCAATTATCTCTACAGTGAGCGCCCGTTTGATGCTGTATTGATAGGCAGTGGTGATAGAAATCGTCCTTCCTCGGAAGCGACAACCCAAAATGTGTATGTGATGCTACGTGACTACAATGTCAATCCGACCCTGTTTGGCATAGACCCAGATACTAATGAAAATCCTTCTGTCATTACGTTAGATGATCTTTATGATGTGACCAGCGATCCATTTATTGGTTTGAATGAAGATCAGATCGTAAATACAACCAAGGTTTTGACCAGCAAGTTGGGATGGAAATTCTGGCTCAATGAAAGCGGTGAAAAATCAATGGGGGCTGGTTTGGTGTTGCAAGGCAAGCTCTATTTCACCTCTTTCCTGCCTCAGGTTCAGGATTTCCAGCAATGTACGATTCAATCAATCGGTGCCATGCGCCAGTATATGATTGATATGCACTACGGTACTTCGTTCAAATATGTGCTGGATAGCAACAATCAGGAAGTTATTCAGCGTTACGTAGAGGTGCAAAATAAAGTTGCTGATGATCTGGTTATTCATGGTGGGGATGATGGCCGGATTAGAATTATAGGTGGTGCTCCGGGCAAGGAGGTCATCCTTAAAGATGAGGGGCAGGGAGAGCCTGAACGTTGTACCGGTGAAGGTGAGTGCTCTCAAGGTGCGGAGGAGGCAAAAATGGATATGTCTCCCAAGAAAATCTATCTCTATGAAGGAGAACAGGGATGAAACGCATGCTGCTCTGGTGTGTGGGCTTGCCCTTGTTGGTTCAGGCTCAAACTGAAGACATAAAATGTTATGTCACTCTGGAAGGTGGCGTGCAGATGGTGTTGCAGCAACCGGTCGCTGATACCAGCAAGGCAAATCTGGTCAGGGTGTTTAAACAGAAAGGTTATGAGATTGATGGAGTGGTGCATCTTGTCACAGAGGTAATCGAGTGTGTTCCTTTGGCCGCCACCTTTTCGCTGGCTGATGCAAAAAAGCAAGATGAAATCCAACCCAGATAATGCTGCTGGGAGAGTAGGGTATAGGGGCTAAGAACAACTCAGCCCCTTTTTTTCGCTTCTGTTTCTACCGGATGGCGAGATGATGATATCGATTCGGGGTGCCTGGTCGCTACAAAACCGGAGCGTCATGTTGGTGCCAATCGCTGTGCCATCCGGGCTAAAACGTACAAATTGTCGATTGGCAGTGACGGTATGTTTTTCAAGAAAGGGTTCTGTTGCTGATAACAAGACATCGCCATTTGCAATATCGAATTGGCGATCCTGATTGGTGTCGATAAAGACAAGCATTCGCTGGGCGCCAGCATGATTTGCGAGTACGCAGCTTTCTTTTGTGGAGTTCCTGACAGGCATGGCAAGACATGCTGTGACTGGTTGCTGCAGTGTGATGGCTTGTCGTTGGCCGAAGATCAGGTGGTCCTGCAGGTTTCTTGTGTAGATGTCGCTGTCGGTAGATGTCAGCAGATTTGCCAATGACGGCAGTCCCAAGGTCAGCAGGATGGTTGTCAGGCTTGCAGATATCAAAAACTCAAGCAGGGTAAATCCATTTCGTGCCATAGCGTATGAGTCCTTGTTCAAAAGAGACTCTAAGCATAGTTATTGGATTGAAATGGATCCTTTTGTGATCGTGTGTGTTTCGCTGTAGTTAACGCTGGTCATGGACATACAGCACCACTTGCCTGGCTATGGGCACGTCCAGCATGCATTACATCAATCGTCACACTATTTTCACCGCTAATACAAAGCGAAAATATAACTTCAATATTGGCTTCATCAGGCGGGACTTCCGTTATGGTGCCGACCGGGTTGAAGCGCAGCGCCTGTGCATCGGCGGAAATGGTCAGTTCTGCAGGAAATTCGGGACTGGCAGCAATAGTTGCTTCGTTACCATTAAGCTTCAGGTCGCCATTAGTATCGATAAAGGCGAGTAGCCGATTCGCACCATGTTGAGCTGCTGGTATGCACTCCTCAGTAGCATTGTTGAGAGTGGTCAGGCAAAGAGTGACGGTCTGCTGGTTGGAGATGGCTTGTTGTCTGGCGTAGTTTAAGTGGTTGAGAAGGCTCTTTTCTTGGGTCGCCAAATTATTGCTGCCAAGCAGGTTAGAGAGGGACGGAATACCAATCCCCAGCAGAATGACGCCCAGCGCAATGGCTATCATCAATTCCATAAGGGTAAATCCGGCGTTTTTCATATCTGCGAAGGCCTGTCGTTCCGTGACTACATACAGCTTATCTCTCCCGCTGATTGCTGTCACATGGTTACGCCCGTCTTGAACTGGCAGATTGCCCCCCTTTTCTTTATCATTCCCCATCATTTTTGATTTTAAGATGCATCGCCATGGCAAAAGCCCTCTCTCTGATGCTTGCCCAGTTGAATCTGACGGTAGGCGCCATCGAAGATAACACTGACAAAGTGCTCGCTGCGGCGGCTCAGGCCGAGCAGCAAGGCGCTGATCTGCTGGTCTGCTCCGAGCTGGCCCTGACCGGCTATCCGCCGGAAGATCTGCTGCTGCGTGCCGATCTGATGATCCGGGTCGATGCCGCGCTGGCTCGCGTTGCCGCATGGCAGGGTAACTGTGCCATTTTGGTGGGTCATCCCTGGCGTGAAGGGGAGGCGCTTTACAATGCGGCTTCCCTCTATGAGCACGGCAAGCTGATTGCCCGCTACTTCAAGCAGGATTTGCCCAACTACGGCGTGTTTGATGAGAAGCGCTATTTCACCGCGGCGACCGAGACCTGTGTGGTCCCCTTCCGTGGTCATCAGCTGGGGCTGCTCATCTGCGAAGACCTGTGGCAGCCGGGCCCGGTGCTGGCCGCCAAGGCGGCTGGGGCAGAGTTGCTGCTCACCATCAATGCGTCGCCCTACGATCAGGAGAAACCCTGGATCCGCCGCGAGCTGATGGCTGAGCGCTGCGATCAGACCGGTCTGCCGCTGGTCTACCTCAATCAGGTCTGTGGCCAGGATGAGCTGATCTTCGACGGCTGCTCCAAGGTGTTCAGCAGTCAGGGTGAGTTAACCCACAAGCTCGCCCCGTTTGCCGAAGAGCTGGCGCTGGTGCGCTTTGTCGATGGTCAGCCGGTGAAAGAGTGTGAACCGGCTGCGCCGCTGGAGCCGCTGGCCGAGACCTATCAGGCGCTGGTGCTGGCGGTGCGCGACTATGTCACCAAGAACGGCTTCCACGGCGCAGTGCTGGGCCTCTCCGGCGGCATTGACTCGGCACTGACCCTGGCCATCGCGGCCGATGCCATCGGCGCCGACAAGGTGCAGGCGGTGATGATGCCGTTCCGCTACACCGCCCAGATGAGTGTGGAAGATGCCAAAGAGCAGGCCGAGCGGATGGGGGTTGAATTCAACATCATCTCCATCGAGCCTATGTTCGAAGGGTTTATGACCCAGCTGGCGCCGCTGTTTGAAGGCACGGCCCGTGATACTACCGAAGAGAACCTGCAGGCGCGCTGCCGCGGTGTGCTGCTGATGGCACTCTCCAACAAGCGTCGTCGCATCGTGCTGACCACCGGCAACAAGAGCGAGATGGCGGTCGGTTATGCCACGCTGTACGGTGACATGGCGGGCGGTTTCGATGTGCTGAAAGATGTGCCCAAGACGCTGGTATTCAAGTTGTGCGAATATCGCAACTCGGTCGACTACGTGATCCCACAGCGGGTTATCGACCGTCCTCCTTCAGCGGAGCTGGCACCGGATCAGGTGGATCAGGACAGCCTGCCGCCATACGACATCCTGGATGCCATCCTCAAGCGTTACGTGGAAGAGGATGCCTCGGTCGCCGACATGGTGGCAGAAGGGTTCGAGGAAGCGGTGGTGCGCAAGGTGATCCGCTTGGTGGATCTCAACGAATACAAGCGCCGTCAGGCGGCGGTCGGGCCCCGCATTACGGCTCGCAACTTTGGTAAGGATCGCCGTTACCCCATTACATCCGGGTTCGGCAAACAGAACTGGTAAGGAGTCACCATGAAGAAGATTGAAGCCATCATCAAACCGTTCAAGCTGGACGATGTGCGCGAGGCCCTGGCCGAGATCGGCATCAACGGCATGACCGTATCCGAAGTCAAAGGCTTCGGCCGCCAGAAGGGCCATACCGAGCTCTATCGCGGCGCCGAATATATGGTCGACTTCCTGCCGAAAGTGAAGGTGGAGCTGGTGGTGCAGGATGAGGATCTCGATGCCTGTCTGGAAGCGATCCAGAACACCGCTCGTACTGGCAAGATTGGTGATGGCAAGATCTTCGTCTGCGAGGTGGAGCGTGTCATTCGTATCCGTACCGGCGAAGAGAACGAAGACGCGATCTGACCTTGGCTATCTCTTTACCTGACCAGAGGCGTGAAGCGCGACCTCATTTGATGGGGTGGATGCGTTTTGCTGTGGTCGCCAGCCTGTTGGCGGGCCTGACCGCCTGTAGTACCCGTCCACCGGCTCAGCCGGAGAATCTGTGCCAGATCTTTCGCGAGAAGCCTGATTGGCACAAGGCCGCGCTCAAGATGAACGAGAAGTGGGGGACGCCGATCCATGTGGTGATGGCCATGATGTATCAGGAGTCCTCGTACGTACATGATGCTCAGCCGCCGATGCAGTATTTCCTCTTCATCCCGACCGGGCGGGCCAGTTCGGCATATGGTTATGCCCAGGTGAAAGACGAGACCTGGGCCGATTACCAGCGAGAGACCGGCAATAGCTGGAGTGATCGCGATGACTTTGCCGACGCCATCGATTTTATGGGTTGGTACACTAACAAAGCTCAGCGGCTCAATGGCACCTCCAAGTGGGATGCCTATGGCCAGTACCTCAACTATCACGAAGGGTGGGGTGGCTACCGGCGTGGCAGCTATCGCAGCAAGGGGTGGTTGATGAAGACCTCTCGCAAGGTAGAGGCTCGCGCCCAGCGCTACGGCGCCCAGTACCGTCAATGCAAGGATCAGCTCTCCCGCGGGGGCTGGTTCTGGTAACCAAATCAGGAGTCAGAAATGCCGTTATTGGACAGTTTTACCGTTGACCACACCCGTATGGAAGCGCCAGCGGTGCGTGTGGCCAAGACCATGCAGACCCCGAACAAGGACACCATTACCGTGTTCGACCTGCGTTTCTGTGTGCCGAACCAGGAGATCCTCTCCGAGCGCGGTATCCATACTCTGGAGCACCTGTTCGCCGGCTTTATGCGTGATCACCTGAACGGCAACGGCGTGGAGATCATCGATATCTCCCCCATGGGTTGCCGTACCGGTTTCTACATGAGCCTGATCGGCGCGCCGGACGAAGCCCGTGTTGGCGCAGCCTGGCAGGCGGCCATGAGCGACGTGCTGACCGTGCAGGATCAGGCCAAGATCCCCGAGCTGAACGAGTATCAGTGCGGCACCTACAGCATGCACTCGCTGGAAGAGGCGCACGCCATCGCCCGTCATGTGCTGGAGCGCGGGATCGGCGTTAACCACAACGACGAGCTGGCACTGCCGGAAGAAAAACTGAAGAGCCTGTGAGGCGGATGATCTGTTGCTCATCGGATAGCCTCTTCAGGGAATGTTAAAAGAGCCGGTCAGCCATGCTGACCGGCTCTTTTAACATTCCGCCCGATCGCGGTTATGGGGATGACTTGCTCCCCTTGCCGACTCTGATTAGGATGGTTTTTGACCTGAACCTGTTGGTGGAGGTGTGACGATGAAAGGGGTATTGCTGCGTTGGCTGGCCCGTTACGACGCGTGGTGCGAGGAGTGGGGGCTCACGCAGGAGAACCGGCGCTGCTGCACGCCGGTTCGTTATGATGATGATTCAAGCAAAGAGCGAGCTTGCGCAGAAGAGGCTGAGCTCAATCAAAATTGCGGGTCACGGCACCGGTAACGCTGTTGTACTCGAAGCCGAGGCCATTTCGATAATCCGAGCTGGTCTGGAAGCGGCCAATTGAGTCGCGCAGGATATAGCGGCAGTTGTTGTGATTTATATTGGGCTCATCTTCGTCTGCATAGCCTGTCGTAATTATGGTGGATAGGTAATCAACACCGTCTGGAATAACAACGTCAGTAGGGTCTATGCGGGCAGCGGTTTGGCCGCCATCAAGCAGATCGGTCAAGAGCAGTTTACAGTCTGACGGGTTGCTAACCGATATATGGTTACCAGAGCCAGGCTGATAAGGGGTGTCTACCGGTTTGTTGTAATCTTCTTCGGAACCCACCGGCCAACCATAGCGATTGATATCCAATTTGCCTTTACCAAAGCTGCTCAGATTGTAGAGCGCGATTGCTTGTCCCTGCATTTTCACCGCCCACCCAGCATGAGCCAGCTGAACTGCACTGGCAAAGCTGCCTGCGGTCGCCGAGACCGTGCTTTTCAGGGCATCATCCTTGATATTGATAAAGCGGGGCAGGGCGGTGACGGCCAGGATCCCCAGCACTATGATCACCAGCACCAGTTCAATCAGGGTAAAGCCGTTGTTTCTGTTGTTCATCATGTTCAATGACCCATTAAATACCGCAAACAGGTGTGAGTGATATGCAGCTGATAGATACCCATTGCCATCTCGACTTTCCGGTGTTCGACCAGGACAGGGAGGCGCTGCTGGCCCGTTGTCGGGCATTGGGGGTGACGGAGTATATCATTCCTGCCATCGCAGAAGATAACTGGACTCGTGTGATGGCACTGGCAGAGCAACATGACGGCCTCTTTTATGGTCTGGGCGTTCATCCCTGGTATGCCGGTGAACAGCGTGAGGGGGTGATGGAGCGGCTGCGAACGCTGGTGATGAGCCAGCCTGTCGGGCTGGTGGCCATAGGCGAGTGTGGGCTGGACCTCCGTTCTCACGTGCCTCAGGAGGGGCAGCTTGCGCTGTTTGAGGCTCAGATCCGGCTGGCTGCCGATGTCGGGCTTCCCCTGATGATCCACTCGGTGCGTGCCAATGACACTGTGGCCAAGCTGTTGCGCCGTTTCAAGCCGCCTCGTGGCGGGGTGATCCATGCTTTCAGCGGTTCGTTGCAGCAGGCGGAGGCTTTCTGGCAACTGGGCTTTCGACTCGGGGTGGGCGGGGTGATCAGTTTTGAACGGGCGAACAAGACGCGAGAGGTATTTCGGGCCATGCCGCTCGAGGCCCTGGTGCTGGAAACCGATTCGCCCGATATGCCCTTACAAGGTGAGCAAGGCACCCGGAATACCCCGGAAGCGCTGCCGCAAATAGCGGAAATATTGATGACATTGCGGGATGAATCATCGGCAGATGTTGCCAAGGTGTTATTTGAAACTGCCCGGCATATTTTCCATCACGACCAATAGCCATGAAACAAATTCGCAACACCTGATTTAGTTATCAGGAAAAAAAATGAGCGTAAAAATCGTTTGCTGTCTAATTTTGTGACACTTGGACATTTTGATAACGATAAAATGTGACCAGCATTCTATTTTATCAGACTTTAATTAGTATAATGCGCTCCCCTTGATTAGTTGGGTTTAATAACAACTCGCTAACAAGCCAGGTGCTACTAGAGGAAGATAATAATGAATTTGTTCATGGGTCTGGTAGGGATGGCGACGCTCGTCCTTATCGCGGTGCTGTTCTCCAGCAATCGCAAGGCAATCAACGTCCGTACCGTTGTCGGTGCGTTCGCAATTCAAGCCGGTCTGGGGGCGTTTGTTCTCTATGTTCCGGTTGGTCGCGATATCCTGGTCGGCGTGTCCGACGCGGTATCCAGCGTGATCAGCTACGGCCAGAACGGGATCGACTTCCTGTTTGGCGGTCTGGTCAGCAACAAGATGTTTGAAGTGTTCGGTGGCGGCGGCTTTGTCTTTGCCTTCCGTGTTCTGCCGGTCATCATCTTCTTCTCTTCCCTGATTGCAGTGCTCTACTACCTGGGCATCATGCAGATGGTCATCAAGTTGCTGGGCGGCGGCCTGCAGAAAGTACTGGGTACTTCCCGCACCGAATCCCTCTCTGCAACTGCCAACATCTTCGTCGGTCAGACAGAAGCGCCGCTGGTGGTTCGTCCTTACATCGCCAAGATGACTGACTCCGAGCTGTTCGCCGTCATGTGTGGTGGTCTGGCTTCCGTTGCCGGTTCCGTACTGGCCGGTTACGCCTCCATGGGCGTGAAGATGGAGTACCTGATTGCTGCCTCCTTCATGGCTGCACCGGGTGGTCTGCTGTTCGCCAAGCTGCTGGTTCCCGAAACCGAGACCCCGAACTACGACGAAAGCTCTGCCGATGCCGAGCTGGATGACAAGCCTGCCAACGTCATTGACGCTGCTGCTGCTGGCGCTTCTGCCGGTATGCAACTGGCCCTGAACGTCGGCGCCATGCTGCTGGCCTTCATCGGTCTGATCGCCATGATCAACGGCATCTTCTCCGGTGTGGGTGGCTGGTTCGGTTATCCGCAACTCTCTCTGGAACTGCTGCTGGGCTGGATCTTCTCCCCGCTGGCCTTCCTGATCGGTGTGCCTTGGAATGAAGCAGTGGTTGCCGGTTCCTTCATCGGTCAGAAGCTGGTAGTGAACGAGTTCGTGGCTTACCTGAACTTCGCTCCGTACCTGAAAGACGAAGTGCTGATCAACGGTGTGGCCATGTCCGATCACACCAAGGCGATCATCTCCTTCGCGCTGTGTGGTTTTGCCAACCTCTCCTCTGTTGCCATCCTGCTGGGTGGTCTGGGGTCCATGGCGCCGAACCGCCGCGGCACCATTGCACGCTTTGGTCTGAAAGCCGTACTCGCTGGCTCTCTGTCCAACCTGATGTCTGCCACTATCGCAGGCTTCTTCCTGGCACTGTCCGGCATGTAATCGCCGCCTGACTGACAGGGTATAAACACGAACGCCACGGCATCTGCCGTGGCGTTCGCGTATGGAGCGGTGACAACCGTTTTCCTATCTAAACTAATAATAAAATGAGTCAAATCGGAGGTTATATGAATGAAGTGCTACTGGCGATGGTGGCCGGCTTTATAGTTGGTTTGTTGTTTTCTTTCCTCAAATTGCCGATCCCGGCGCCTCCCGTTTTGTCCGGGGTAATGGGGATCGTCGGGGTCTATCTGGGGGGATTGGCCTACTCCTGGATCCTGACTCGTTTCTTTTCGTAAGGCTTTTTTAGACCTGGATTTGCCAGATGTGAGGTACCTCTGAAATTGGCAAATCCGGCTTGCAAACAGGGGGTATCTCGGCTGAAATAGGCGTTGCCAGCAGGGTGCTGGCAATGACTAATACTCGATGAAATCGGGTGTTGGCGGTCAAATGGAATTGATTGGGAAGTCGGGTCAGATGTTGTCGGCCTTTCTCAAGTCTTCATGGAACCAAGTCCGCACTTTTGTAAGAAAGTGACAGGGCTCTTGCCTTATTTACAGTCGCAGTGCCTGCAGGGTGTTTTGAATAGCATCCCGATAGTGCCGGTGCCTTCGCACTGTAATTCCATTCCCGTATAGCTGGGGATTACTGCCTGTGCATCCATTGCTGGATGGTATGGTGGTGCCCGGTTATCTGGATTAAATCGAGACTTTGGAGAACAGAATGACTGATCTGAAAGTGGCCGCTCAGCGCGCCCTGAACCTGATGGACCTGACCACCCTGAACGATGACGACACCGATCAGAAGGTGATCGACCTGTGCCATAAGGCCAAGTCACCGGCTGGCCTGACCGCCGCCGTCTGCATCTACCCCCGTTTTATCCCTATCGCTCGCAAGACTCTGCGTGAGATCGGCGCTGCCGACGTACGCATTGCGACCGTGACCAACTTCCCCCACGGCAACGACGACATCGAGATCGCCGTGGCCGAAACCCGTGCCGCTGTCGCCTACGGTGCTGACGAAGTGGACGTGGTGTTCCCGTATCGCGCCTTCATGGCTGGCAATGAACAGATCGGTTTTGATCTGGTCAAAGCCTGTAAAGAGACCTGCGGTGCCAACGTGCTGCTGAAAGTGATCATCGAAACCGGCGAGCTGAAAGAAGAGGCGCTGATCCGTCGCGCTTCCGAAATCTGTATCGATGCCGGTGCCGACTTCATCAAGACCTCCACCGGCAAGGTGCCGGTCAATGCGACCCCGGAAGCGGCACGCATCATGATGGAAGTGATCAAGGCCAAGAATCCGAAAGTCGGCTTCAAGCCTGCTGGTGGCGTGAAAGATGCCGCCGTTGCCGGTCAGTATCTGGCCATGGCCGAAGAGATCCTCGGCAACGACTGGGTATCCGCCCGAACCTTCCGCTTTGGTGCATCCAGCCTGCTGGCCAGTCTGCTGGCCACTCTGGGGCATGGCGACAAGCCAGCCAACACCAGCGGTTACTAATAGGTTGATGAGAGGGCGGACGGCTGTCCGCCCTGTTAGCCCCCACCATGCGGTGTGCGGGCAAGGATTCAGGCTTGTGTAACGCCAGCAATGGCGGAGGGAATGAAAGATGTTTTTGCCTCAAGAAATTATTCGCAAGAAGCGCAACGGTGAAGCGCTCAGTACCCAAGAAATTCAATTCTTCGTTCAGGGCATTACCAACAACACCATCGGCGAGGGGCAGATTGCCGCGCTGGCGATGGCGGTCTACTTCAAAGACATGACCATGGATGAGCGGGTCGCCCTGACCTGCGCCATGCGCGACTCCGGCATGGTGCTGACCTGGGATCACCTCAATCTGGGTGGCCCGATTGTCGACAAACACTCCACCGGCGGTGTGGGTGATGTGGTCTCTCTGATGCTTGGCCCGATGGTCGCTGCCTGTGGCGGTTTCGTGCCGATGATCTCCGGTCGTGGCCTGGGCCACACTGGCGGCACCCTCGACAAACTGGATGCCATTCCCGGCTACCAGACCTCGGTCGACAACGACCGTTTCCTGAAAGTGGTGAAAGAGGCGGGTGTCGCCATCATCGGCCAGACCGGCGATCTTGCCCCCGCTGACAAGCGTATCTATGCAGTACGTGACATCACCGCCACCGTTGAATCCATCGCGATGATCACCGGCTCCATCCTCTCCAAGAAGCTCGCCTCCGGGCTCGAAGCGCTGGTGATGGATGTGAAAGTGGGCTCCGGCG
This sequence comes from Aeromonas sp. 95A, assembly GCF_051919235.1. NCBI lineage: Bacteria > Pseudomonadati > Pseudomonadota > Gammaproteobacteria > Aeromonadales > Aeromonadaceae > Aeromonas > Aeromonas sp. 95A. Next base: position 2,185,841 of record NZ_JBQBFC010000001.1, on the reverse strand, counting down.
CCTTTATGCCGACTTTTAAAGCCTCCGAAGAGCTGGCCAAGAGCATTGTGGCCGTGGCCAACGGTGCCGGTTGCCGCACCTCTGCGCTCTTGACCGATATGAACCAGGTGCTGGCCTCCAGCGCCGGTAACGCGGTGGAAGTACGTGAAGCTGTGCGCTACCTGACCGGTGAATACCGTAACCCGCGCATCCACGAAGTGACCATGGCGCTGTGCGCCGAGATGCTTATCTCTGCAGGCTTGGCCAGCGACGAGCGCGATGCCCGCACCAAGCTGCAGGCGGTGCTGGATAACGGCAAGGCTGCCGAGATCTTCGGTCGCATGGTGACAGGTCTCGGTGGCCCGGCCGATTTTATGGAGCGTTATGACGCTTACCTGCCCAAGGCTGCCATCGAGCGCCCGGTCTTCGCGGCCAACAGCGGTTTTGTGACCGCCATGGATACCCGCGAACTGGGTCTGGCTGTGGTCGCCATGGGCGGTGGTCGGCGCGCTGCCGGTGACAAACTTGATTATGCGGTCGGTCTGACCGACTTTATCCGCCTGGGTCAAAGCGTCGATGCTGACAAGCCGATCGCGATGATCCACGCTCAGACTGAAGAGCAATATGCTCAGGCTGCCAGCATGGTGCAGGCGGCTGTCCGGATTGGTGGCGAGCGGCCGGAGGCACTGCCTGAAGTGTACCGCCGTATCACCCTGGCCGATTTGTAACAAGGGGAAGACCCATGAAACGTACCTTTATTCTGATGATGGACTCTTTCGGTATTGGCGCTGCTGCCGACGCCGACAAGTTCGGAGATGTGGGTGCCAACACCCTTGGCCATATCGCCAAGGCGTGTGCGGCAGGTGAAATTGAAGGCCGTGGCGCCCTCAATCTACCCAACCTCAACAAGCTGGGCCTGGGCCACGCTTGCGAGCAGGCTTCCGGCTACTTCCCGGAAGGGCTGAAAAAAGATATCGAGGTGGTCGGTGCCTACGGCTTTGCTCAGGAGCTCTCCTCCGGCAAGGATACCCCGTCCGGTCACTGGGAGATCGCCGGCGTGCCCGTGCTGTTCGAGTGGGGCTACTTCAAGGATCACCACAACAGCTTCCCGCAGGAGCTGCTGGACGCCATCGTCGAGAAGGCTGGTCTGCCGGGCTATCTGGGCAACTGCCACGCTTCCGGTACCCAGGTGCTGGACGATCTGGGCGAAGAGCACATGCGCACCGGCAAGCCGATCCTCTACACCTCTGCCGACTCCGTGTTCCAGATTGCCTGCCACGAAGAGACCTACGGCCTCGAGAAGCTCTATGAGCTGTGCCACATAGTGCGCGAGCTGCTGGAGCCCTACAACATCGGCCGCGTGATTGCGCGTCCGTTCGTAGGTGCAGGCAAGGGCAACTTCAAGCGCACCGGCAACCGTCACGACTACTCAGTGCTGCCGCCGGCGCCGACCGTGCTGGATTACATGAAAGATGCGGGCGGTCAGGTGGTCTCCATCGGCAAGATTGCCGACATCTATGCCCAACAGGGCATCACCAAGCAGGTGAAAGGGACCGGTCTGACCGAGCTGTGGGATCGCACGCTGGAAGAGGTGAAAGCGGCCGGTGACAACACCATCGTCTTCACCAACTTTGTGGACTTCGACTCCTCCTACGGCCACCGCCGTGATGTTGCCGGTTATGCCGGTGCGCTGGAGTATTTCGATTCCCGCCTGCCGGAGCTGTTTGAGCTGCTGCAAGATGGCGACGTGGTGGTGCTGACTGCCGACCACGGCTGCGACCCGACCTGGGGTGGCACCGACCACACCCGCGAATACATTCCGGTGCTGTTCTTCGGCAAGCCGGTCAAGGCCGGCTCCGTCGGTCGTCGCGAGACCTTTGCCGATATCGGCCAGAGCATCGCGGCTTACCACGGCCTGCCGAAACTGGCATACGGTACCAGCTTCCTGTAATTTACCCGCCCGCCACTTCGGCGGCGGGCAATTTATAAAACAATAAAACTCAACCTAGTGTGAAGGAATCAAGAGAATGGCAACTCCTCATATCAATGCGAAAGATGGCGCCTTTGCTGATACCGTGCTGATGCCGGGCGACCCCCTGCGTGCCAAGTACATCGCTGAAACTTTCCTGGAGAACGTCGAGCAGATCTGCGACGTGCGCAACATGTTCGGTTTCACCGGTACCTACAAGGGCCGTCGTATCTCCGTCATGGGTCACGGCATGGGTATCCCGTCCTGCTCCATCTACGCAAAAGAGCTGATCACCGATTACGGTGTGAAGACCCTGATCCGCGTGGGCTCCTGTGGCGCTGTGCGTGAAGACGTGAAACTGCGTGACGTGGTGATCGGTATGGGTGCCTGCACCGATTCCAAAGTAAACCGTCTGCGCTTCAAGGATCACGACTTCGCTGCCATCGCCGACTTCGACCTGGTTGCCAATGCCGTGCAGGCCGCCAAGAACAAGGGCGTTGCCGTGCGCGTCGGTAACATCTTCTCCGCCGACCTGTTCTACACCCCGGACCCCTCCATGTTCGACGTCATGGAAAAATACGGCATCCTGGGTGTCGAGATGGAAGCCGCCGGTATCTACGGCGTGGCCGCAGAGTACGGTGCCAAGGCACTGACCATCTGCACCGTCTCCGACCATATCCGTACCGGTGAGCAGACCACCTCTGAAGAGCGTCAGCTGACCTTCAACGACATGATCGAAATCGCACTGGATTCCGTCCTGCTGGGCGACAAGTAATTCCTTCGCGAATAAGAAACGGCGGCCTTCTGGCCGCCGTTTTGCATTTCTGAGGCTGGAATCAGAGGTCAAGGGCGAAGCGCCCCTTACCCGCCATTTTGGCCCGATACATAGCGGCATCCCCCCGGTGTAACAGTTCGTCTATGTTGCAGTGTTGACCATGACGACAGATCGCGCCGCCAATGCTGCCAGCAAGCGGCAACTGGTGGCCGGCCACATTCCACGGTTTGGCCATGGCGTCCAGCAGCCGTTGGCAAAGGGCTGGCAGCTCCTGCTCCGGGTAGCGTAAGGCGGGCAATATGATGGTGAACTCGTCGCCTGCGAGACGGGCCACCATGTCGCCGGGACGCACTTCAGCACAGAGCACGCTGGCGAAGCAGTGCAGCAGGGCATCCCCCACATGGTGTCCCAGCTGGTCGTTGATCTCCTTGAAACCATCCAGATCGAGAAACAGCAGGCCGAGCGCCTCCCCGTCATGGTGTACACGCTCCAACTCGCGGGTCAGACGTAGGGTGAACGCTCGTCGGTTGGGCAGGGTGGTGAGCGGGTCGTGGCTGGCGTCATGTTCAAGCTGGCTCTGCAGTGCCTTGAAATGGGTGATATCGGCACCCAAGATATAGACCCCGGGCTCGTCACCGACACTCGGGATCATCGTGATCTTGAGATCGCGTGGGCCGATGGGCAGCTCGAAGCGGTATTCGAAGCTTACCTGCTCCCCCGCCTGTGCCCGGGCCAGATAGGTCATGGCATTGGCGTAGGCGGCTTCACCGATCACATCTCGTGCGCTCATCTCCAGCATGCGTTCTGGATCGAGCCCGAAGTAGCGGCAGTAAGCCTGATTGGCAAACAGGTAGCGCCCCTCTGGCGAGAGCATGCTGATGGTGACCGGCAGGCCATCGGTGATGGCACGTAGCCGGGCTCGGTTTCGCTCGACCTCGGCCATTGCAATGTGCAGTTGCTCGACGGTGGCCGACAGCTCGCGGGTGCGATCCCTCACTTGCATCGCTAGTCCCAACTGCAACTGCATCAACTTATCTTCGGCCACCTTGCGCTCCGTGAGGTCGGCAAACACCGCGATCAGATGTGGTGCAGCAGTGCGGCTTTTACAGAGTGTCACGCTCAGCTGTACCCAGCAGAGGGTACCATCGGCGCGCAACATCCGCTTCTCCAGCAGGTAATGTTGGCGCTGACCATCGAGCAGTTCTTGATACAGCGGCAGTTCCCGTGGCAGATCCTCGGGATGGGTCATGGTCTGCCAAGTGCACCCCAGCATCTCGGGTTCGCGATAACCGAGCAGCTGTTGCAGACCCGTATTGGCTTTAAGCCATACCCCTTCCAGTGAGGAGAGCGCCATGCCCACCGCCGACTGGTTAAAGGTCTGGGTAAAGAGATGCTCCTGATCTTCCAGCACATTGCTGAGGCTGCGCACCTGATGGCGCCGCTCGAGATCGTGCAGGGTGTTCTCCACCAACAGGCCGAAATCATTGAGATCCTGCCATTCTTTCTCGTCAAGCTGACGCGGCTTGTTATCCACCAAGCAGAGGGTGCCGAGCACCACCCCATCCAGTGCCCGTAGGGGGCGCCCTGCATAGAAGACCACGTGGGGTGGTCCGATCACCAGCGGGTTGTCGGCAAAGCGGGGGTCGAGTCGGGCATCGGGCACTTGCATGATGTCGGGCTGCAAAATAGCGTGACCGCAGAAGGAGATATCCCGACCAATCTCGCACAGGGCGATGCCGGTGCGGGCCAGAAACCACTGGCGATCCACATCAGTGAGTGAGACCAGCGTCACGGGCAGATTGAAATGGCGGCTGATGAGGCGGGTCAGGCGATCCAGATGGTCAATGGGGTCGCGATCGAGCAGCCCGAGGACCCGCAGTCGCGCCAATCGACTCTCTTCATCCACGGGCAAAGTGGGGGCAATCATGCAGCTCTCCTACTGGTTATACACTCTCATGAGTATACAAGGTGGCAGGGGGGAGTGGCTCCGGTCTAAGGCTGATCGGCCGGTTTGCTCTTTTTCTTGTGCTTGCGCACCCGCATGTAGTTGCGGCGCACGCCGTAGGAGATGAGCACCCCGGCCAGCAGGGCGACCAGCAGCATCAGCCGCTGTTTCTCCTGCACCACCTTGAGCCGGGTGTCCTTGTCTGCCAGCATCTGCTGCTCTTCCAGGGTGATGCGCAGGAAGCCGATGGTCTGCTCGCCATCCCGGATCTCCTGCACGAACTGGATCCGTCCTTTGCCCTGCTCCGGCAGTGACTTGTTATCGCTGCCGATGGGCAGCAGGCTCTCCAGCGGCACCGCCTGCTCCGATTGGGCGAGGGGAATGCCGCGTCCGTCGTAGAGGGTGGCATCGAGGATCTCCGGCTCCGCCGCCAGATCCCGCGCCAGCCGCTCCAGCTCGCTGCTCTTCTCCTCCTTGATCCAGCGTTTCATATCGCGGGCGGCATAGGCGACCAGCGCCTGTGCCCGGTTGCGCGCTTCGCTGTGCAGCGAGGCCTGGCTTTCACCCTGCATATGAATGAGTACACCGAGCACCCAGCATCCGAGCAGGATACCGGCACCCAGGCTGAGAACACGTTTAATGGGAAGATGACGCTGCAAGCGTGAGACCTCTGGTAACAAGGAGTGGCGGGATCTTGGCGCTTGCCTGTACAAAAAGCAATACGCTACTCTGGGCCAGCATTGTTAACCCCCTGATCACCAAGGAAGGCGTACCTCTTATGTTGTTGTCCCGGCTCCCCCCTCTGTTATCCGATTGGCCCGCGTTGTTGTCCGGCTCACCTTGTTGGCAGCTCAACGTAGATGCGTTGCAACCGACAGAGACTCCGCAGGCTGGCGGCTGGTTGGTGCTGTTTGGCAAGGGGCTGGGCGCCTCCCATCTGGCGCGTCTGTCGCCACTGTTGGCTGCACAGAAGTTGGCGGCCACCCTCTATCCTCCCACCGAGGTGGCGGGCGTGCCGTTGCTACTGCTTGGCTGCGATAGATTTTCTGCCGAGCTGGTGGCCGAGCTCAAGTGCGGTGAGTGGGAGATCGATCTCTGCCATCTGCCCGCCCTGCCGACCCTGAACGAGCCCGGCCTGCTGGTGATGGATATGGATTCCACCGCGATCCGCATCGAGTGTATAGACGAGATTGCCCGACTTGCCGGGGTTGGCGAGCAGGTGGCGGCAGTGACGGCCGCGGCGATGCAGGGCAAGCTGGAGTTTTCCGACAGCCTGCGCAATCGGGTGGCCCTGCTGGCAGGCGCGCCGGTCACCATTCTCGACGAGGTGGCGGTATGGATGCCCTGGATGCCGGGATTGCAGCTGATGGTCGATACCCTCAAAGGGGCGGGTTGGAAGGTGGCCATCGCCTCCGGCGGTTTTACCCGTTTTGCTGGCCAGTTGCAGCGCGATCTGGGGCTCGATGCCATCTTCGCCAACGAGCTGGCGGTGGAAGGGGAGCAACTGACGGGCAAGGTGAGCGGGCGCATCGTCGATGCCAGCGTCAAGGCAGAGGTGTTGCAGCAGCTTGCTCAGGAGTACGGCATTGCTGCTGCCCAGACCGTGGCCATCGGCGATGGTGCCAACGATCTCAAGATGATGGGGGTCGCTGGCCTTGGCATCGCCATTCACGCCAAACCACTGGTGCGGGCGCAGGCGGCGGCCACCCTCAATCATCACGATCTGGAGGGGGTGATTTGCCTGCTGGCGGCGCGGGCCTGCAGCGAGCAACGTTGGGACAAGCGCTGACAGTGTTTCAAGGAGGAAACCAATAAAAATGGAATTGTTGCAGCAGTCTCTGTTTATCCCCTGTGGTGGCCATCAATTGCATGTGCGCCACATCAAACCCCGGGTCGCCGTGCATGGAGAGCCGATCCTGATGGTGCATGGCGCCATCGAGAACGGGCGGATCTTCTATACCGAATCGGGCAAGGGGCTGGCCTGCTTTCTGGCCCGTCACGGCTATCAGGTCTATGTGGCTGATTTGCGGGGGCGGGGGCTCAGCACTCCTGCCATCGCCGAGCAGGCAGAGCACGGTCAGCATGAGCTGATCACCGAGGATCTGCCCGCCCTGCAGCGCTGGATTGCCGAGCGCCATCATGGCTTCAAAGTGCATTGGGTGGCCCACTCCTGGGGCGGTGTCATCATGGCCTCGACCCTGGTGCGCTTCCCCGAGCTGGCTGATCAGGTGGCCAGCCTGCTGTTTTTTGGCACCAAGCGCGGTGTGTCGGTGCACAATCCCGAGCGCTGGCTGAAGGTGGATCTGATCTGGAATCGGCTGGCCCCCTGGCTGGCTCGCCGCCGTGGTTTTCTGGCGGCTCGCACTCTGAAGATCGGTGCTGACGACGAGCCGCTGCGCTATCTGCAGGAGACCATCCCCTGGGTCAAGTGCGGCCCCTGGCAGGATCCTCACGACGGTTTTGCCTATGACGAGGCGGCGGCACGGGTCAACTGGCCACCGCTCTGGATGATCTCGGCCAAATCGGACAAGGTGCTGGGTCACCCGACCGATGTGCGCCGCTTCAGCGACGAGATGGGTTCGGCAACTCGTCACACCCGATTGGGGCGGGACAACGGCAACCGCCTCGATTATGACCACATCAATATGCTGACCGCCCCGCAGGCGCAGGAGGATCACTTCCCCCAGATCCTCGACTGGCTGCTCAACCCGCAGGCGGCATGACAAAAAACAGGGCGCCTCGAGCGCCCTGTTTCATTTTTGTCTGTTTCCGGATCATCAGTTCAGCGGCGGCGTGATGCCAAAGCGGAACAGGGTGGCCTGGGTGGTATCGGTCAGTTCGCCCACCCCCACCACGCTCCAGAGCTCCTCTTCCAGCTTGCGTGCCTTGTGGATGGCGAACTTGGCGATGTAGTCCAGCTCGTTGGCGATGAAGTTGGTGTCGGGCCGTCCGGTACGGGAGATACCGACCAGCACCGAGTAGAACTCCCCCTGTTGCTGCGCCAGCTCGATGAACTGACGCTTCTCTTTGACGTTGGCAAAGCTGCTGGCCAGCCGGCTGCTGAAGATGGGCAGGCCGGCCTTGGTCTGGATGCTGGCGATATAGACCTCGTCCTCTCTCGGTTTGTCCTCCCGCTCGATGGCACGCAGCGGGTTCATCAGCAGCTCCTTGAGCAGCTCCCCCTGAAACAGCGGGTAGAGGTTCTCCTGCTCCGGCAGCTCGGCACAGGCTTGCAGCAGCCGCTGCAGACTGCGTGGTTGCAGGGATTTGCCGATGGAGGCCGGTTTGGGCGCGCCTTTCAGCTTGTTGACGTAGACCGGCGAGTTGAACAGGTGGTGGGTATAGATGTTGCGCAGTGCCCGCGCCAGCCCACGATAGCGGCGCTGCTCCTGCGCCGCCTTGAGCTTGTTCTGGTTGCTCTCGATCAGCAGGCTGAAGAACTGGCGGCCGGTATGGCGATCCGAATCCCCTTCGATGCAGAGGTGCAGCACGGTGCGGGTCATGTTGAGGCTGACCAGCCGGTAGGAGAGGCGCTGCAGATCTATGCTCTTGGAAAGCTCCTGCAAGCGGGGCAGGGCGATGGTCACCACATCGTTTTTCTCGCCGATAAAGGCATCTTCCAGCTCGATTTGCAGGCCGTGAGTCGAGATGTCGCGGGTCCAGCCGATCCAGGATTTGCCGTTGTGATGGATGGCGACCGCGGTCTTGTGGATGTAGCGCGACTCCTTGCGCAGCTGAACATAGTGCAGGGTCTCGATCTCGAACGGGGCAACCCCCTGCTCGTGACCAAAGCGTTGCAGCTCGTTGGCGTTGTTGCTGACGCCTTCCTGATGGAACTCTTCCCGCTGGGACTCCAGGCCGATCTCCTGCAGCAGACCGCAGTAGCCGACCTGTTTGAGCCGCTCGAGCAGCAAGATATCTTGCAACTGCGGGTTGTCCTGCCCCTGCAGTTGCCCCACATCCGCCTCGACCAGATCGCATGCCTCCAGCGTGAACTTGTAGACACGCCAGCTGGGCCGGCGTGAGCCCACCTGGAAGAAGAGGGCGGTGAGGCCACTCTGGCGCAGCTCCTCGGCGGTGGCGGAGAAGAAGTAGATGTGGCTGCGCACCGTGTGGGTAAAGCAGTAGATGATGGTCTCGGTGGTGGTGCCGGGGGCTGGGCAGAGCCGTTTCATCCGCTCCGCGCTGAAAAGCCCCGCCAGGGCATCGCGGTTTTTCTCATCGCGCCAATACTCCAGCAGGTGTTGGTTGTTCTCGGTACGCAGGGCAATCTCGAGATTGGGGCTGTCGCCAGTGCCGAAGAAGAGCGGCATACCGGTCATCCGTGGCAGATAGAACTGCTCATACCCCTTGATGATGGCGGCGGAGAGCAGATAGTCGACGCTGACCCGATAGCGGATCTTGTTGGCATCGATAAAGTCGCTGAGGAAGGCATCAAAGGCTGGCTGTTCGCCGGAGCGTACCAGCCGCAGCCAGTATTTCCCCTCTTTACTCTCTTCGCCAAGGATCTGATAGCCGACCGGCTGGTGCAGCACTGGATTAGGGGTGTCCCGCTCCAGTCCGGTAAAGAAGACCTCCACCTGGGCGCCGGTGTGATAGTTCGGCAGATAGGGAACCGAGACCCGCATGCCACCCAGCGAGAGATCGGAACTCTTGGCGAACAGCTTCTCACCATCCTGAAACTTGATCAGCACCGGCGAGCTGAAGTGCATCCGCTCCTGGCGGCGGCCATAGTAGCTGGCAAAGGCAATGGTATTGACATCATATTGCCGGAAGGGGCTGGCCGGTGGCGACAGCTGACCATCCACGCGGGCGTTGTGGTGCTGTTTTTGCCACTGTTGCAGCGCCTCGTAGACACCGAGGGTATAGATATCGCGGTAGAGATAGCACTGGGACTGGAACAGGGCAATCGCATCGGCGGGCATGAAGTGAGTGATGCCGTCAAACTCATGCACCAGGCACTCATCCTCCAGCTCATCGCGCATATCGATGACCCTGCGGCAGGGGGAGCACTTGCGCTTGAGCTCCATCTTGATCAGAAAACGGCTGTTGCTGTTTTCCTCCTGAGTCATGCGGTTGAAGATCTCCTCGAAATCTTTCTCCCGCAGCAAGGGGACGAGTTGTTCAATCAGATGTTGCTGGTGTTCTGAATCCATTTGTTCCTGCCACGGAAAGTCACTTTTCCGATTCTGGGTTTGATCTGTCGGTCGCAAACAAGTATATCAAGCAGGAATTCATCCTGTCCCCGAGTTATCAATGGCCAAAAATAAAACTGCTTATGTTTGTTCCGAATGTGGTGCCGACTTCACACGCTGGCAAGGTCAATGCAGCGAGTGCAAGGAGTGGAATACCATCACCGAGGTGCGCCTCGGCTCGGTGAGCCCCGCTGGCAAGAGTGCCCGTTACACCGGTTATGCTGGCGCGGTCGGCAGTCAGGTACAGACACTGGCAGAGATCGCCACTACCGAAATTCCCCGTTTTACCTCAGGTTTCAAGGAGCTGGATCGGGTGCTTGGTGGCGGTGTGGTGCCCGGCTCGGCCATTCTGATCGGCGGCAACCCGGGGGCGGGCAAGTCGACCCTGCTGCTGCAGACCATGTGTGGTCTCGCTGAGCGGATGAAAACCCTCTATGTCACCGGCGAGGAGTCGCTCCAGCAGGTGGCGATGCGGGCCAACCGCCTTGGGCTGCCCACCGACAAGCTGCGGATGCTCTCCGAGACCAGCGTCGAGCAGATCTGCCTGATTGCCCAGCAGGAGCAGCCGCAAATCATGGTGATCGACTCCATTCAGGTTATGCATGTGGCGGATGTGCAATCGTCCCCCGGTTCTGTCTCGCAGGTGCGCGAAGCGGCGGCGCTGCTGACCCGCTATGCCAAGCAGAATCATGTGGCCATCTTCATGGTGGGCCATGTGACCAAGGATGGCAGTCTGGCGGGCCCCAAGGTGCTGGAACACTGCATCGACTGCTCTGTGCTGCTCGATGGCGGTCATGACTCCCGTTTTCGGACTCTGCGCTCCCACAAGAACCGCTTCGGCGCGGTCAACGAGCTGGGGGTTTTTGCCATGACCGAGCAGGGGATGCGCGAGGTGAGTAACCCCTCCGCTATCTTCCTCAGCCGAGGGCAGGAGCAGGCGCCCGGTTCCATCGTCATGGTTATCTGGGAGGGCACCCGGCCGCTGCTGGTGGAGCTGCAGGCGCTGGTGGACTACTCCCAGCTCTCCAACCCGCGCAGGGTGGCGGTGGGGATGGATCACAACAGGCTCGCCATGTTGCTGGCGGTGCTGCACCGTCACGGCGGGTTGCAGATGGCGGATCAGGATGTCTTCATCAACGTGGTTGGCGGGGTCAAGGTCGAGGAGACCAGTGCGGATCTGGCGCTGCTGCTGGCGATGGTCTCCAGCTTCCGGGATCAGGCGCTGCCCAAGGATCTGGTGGTGTTCGGTGAAGTGGGTCTTTCTGGTGAAATTCGCCCGGTGCCGTCCGGTCAGGAGCGGTTGCAGGAGGCGGCCAAACACGGTTTTCGTCGTGCAATCGTGCCGCACGCCAATGCCCCCAAGCATCCCATCGAAGGGATGGAAGTGGTGCCGGTCAAGAAGCTGTCTGAGGCACTCGAGGCGCTGTAATCCCTCAGCATTGCAATCGAGACAACCGCACAACGAAAAAAGAGCGCCTCGGCGCTCTTTTTTATGGGCTGGCACCTGCCATTAGGGCTGGCTGTGTTCCAGATGCTCGCTCAGCAGTTGTTCCAGCTCGCGGTGGAGCAGCTCTTCGTCGCCGACGTTAAGCTCGATCATCCGCTTGAGATGGGTGGCACTGTCGATATCGATGTGGTGGCAGTAGAAACCCAGCTTCTTGCTGGCTTCGTGGGTCAGCTCGACCTGCATTTTGATCTCGATATCGCTACCGCTCAGGATAAAGCTGAGCTGGTACTCCTTGTTGTCACGGCTCTCCCAGTCGTCGGGGCGGATCAGCAGGGCCCCCTGCAAGGAGACGTCGACAAGCTGGGTCTGCCACTTCTGTTCCCCCTGGGTGAGTTCTGCCATGGTCAAGTAGAGGATCCGTGCAAAACGGCGGCGCTCAGACATGCTCATCTCCTGTATGCAATAAGTGTGGACGCTAGGGTCATTGCTCTGAGTGTAATCCACCTTGGTTGCCAGTATCTTGAACTTGCTCCGAAAATGGCATTCAGGCTTGCTGGGTACTCAAGGATTCCACCACATGAAGCGCCTTGACCAGGCGATCTTCCTGTTTGAACCGCTCTTCCAGAACCGGACCCAACTCGTTGAGATCATCATCCAGTAGCAGCAATTGGGCCTCGTCGGCATCACTGTATTTGTCGTTGAACTCGAGGGCGAATTCCGTGCTGTTACGAATATGGGGATAGATGCGCTTGGCCAGCTCCAGTGTTTCGCCGCTGGCTTGCTCGAAGGCGGTGACGACGTGGTGGTAGATCTCGAAATGGCCTGCACTGACATAGTCGACCAGCCGGTCGCAAAACTGATGCAGCTCTTCTGTTTTGGGCAGGCTGCGTTGCTTGGTCCGCGCCGGAGTGAGGCCTGCCAGCTGCATGTATCCAACCAGCAACGCTTGCCTTGCATCCAGCCAGTCGTCGATAGCCTTATGCTTGCCTGCCAGCGCCTGCTTGGTCTGTTCCAGTTTCGTCAACATAATCCCTATCCCTCCGTGGGGCAAAGGCTGGCCGATTGTTCGGTATTCCGAGCCGTTTGAGCAGTGACACAAACTATAACTAGGGAAAATCTGGTCAAGCGTCAATAGCCATGGGGGGATAATGTTAAGTGGCGAAGAAATAGTCAGCGGATTGTGTCTGCGTGCTAGCAGGTTTCAGGCCTGCCCACGGTTTTTCGCGTGTGGAATGTGACTATTTCCGCAGATCTTGATGAAAACCCCAGCGTTTGACGCGTTCGGCTCGATAAAGGCTTTGCCTGTGCGTTTTTTTTTGCATAGAGTGACCCAGCGCTAAATGCCCGATCATAAAGGAAATGTTATGAACAAAGCTCAACTTGTCGATGCGATTGCCGCCAAAGCAGATCTGAGCAAAGCTCAGGCCAAAGTGGCTCTGGAAGAGATCATCAATGGTATTACCCAGAGCTTGAAAGAAGGCGATGCTGTGCAACTGGTCGGTTTTGGCACCTTCAAGGTCACCCACCGCGCAGGCCGCACCGGTCGTAACCCGCAAACTGGTAAAGAGATCCAGATTGCTGCTGCCAACGTGCCTTCATTCGTGGCTGGCAAGGCTCTGAAAGACGCCGTCAAGTAAGTCCGAAAGTCTGTTTTGTCCAATGCCAGTCAGCTTGCTGACTGGCATTGTTTTTATGGGATTCTCCCATCCTTCCTATTAGTCCTTCCTGACTTTTCCTTCTGTCAGCCTCGTTGCGGCTGAGGCCTTATGCCGTTTGCGGGTTGGATGGCAGCGGCCAGATCCGCTCATAGGCCCAGGTAAAGACCATGATGTAGACGAGGTAGAAGGCGACGAAGCCGAGATCCAGCATCAGGGCGTCCCACACTCCCAAATCGAGCCAGAACATGACGCAGGGGAGGGAGAGCATCATAAAGCTCGCCTCATAGCCAAACGCGTGCAGGAAGCGGTCCAGTGGTCGTTTGTTGGTGCGCCCGCACAGTTTGAGCAACCCCTTGTCGAACAACAGGTTCCAGCCGTAGGTCCAGGCAGTGGCGACGATGGAGAAGAAGATGGCCAGCGAACCGACCTCGGCGACGCCCTGACCGAACAGCTGGCTGATCAGCGGTGCGACCAGTGCCAGCCCGATGCCTTCGTAGAGAACCAGATAACGAAGTCGATCAGGGGTGGTGCGAAGTTGAGTACTACTCATGGGGATATGCCTCCTGTGGGAGGCGCATTCTAATCAGGGAGTGGTTAAAAGAGAAGCATCGGCCCGTCGTGACTGGCGTTGAGGGGCATGATGATGCCCCCTCTTTGCGATACGTCTGTATTGCCAACTTGGGCGTTAGCCCTGAGTGGTCAAGTCTGCGACTCAGGCGCCGGTTGGCGTGACCCGGGTCAGCATGGCAAAGCCCTCTTCCACTTGGGTGAGCTCTACCTTGACCTCTCCCAACTCGGCGAGCGAGGCAACATGGGTGCCACCACAGGGAATGGTCACCTCCTGGCCTTCCAGCATGCAGTGCCAGTAACGGGAATCGATGATCGCCTCGCCAGCGCGGCTACGGCGGATCTCGCCTCCGGCTGCGATCCAGTCGGCCAGTTGCTGGTTGACCTTCTCTTCAATCAGCGCCAGATCTGCCAGCAGCGCCTCGCTGTTGACCCCTTTCTTGCGCAGGCTCTTGCCGATGCGGTACTGCTCTCGCGATCCACAAGGCTCGACCCGAGAGCTTTGAATAGCCAGACGGTCGAAGTCGGACTGGCCCAGTGCATCACGCTCGCTTACCTCCTTGCGCCAGTAGGGGATGAGTACCCGGTTGAGGGCTAGTGCCGCCAGATGGCAGCCGCTATGGCCCAGACTCAGGGCGTGGCGGGCGGCGCTATCTACTTGCAATTCGACCTGGCTGCCAACGGCCAGCTCATGGTCACCGGTCAGCGGGTGGACCACCACGAAACGCCACCCCTCTGCGCCCCGCTTGACCGGAATGGCAGTATCGACGAACAGCTCGCCATCCGGGCTAATGGCCCCCATTCGGCAAGGGCCAATGGTGGCTTCGCCCCCTTCCCAGCGAGCATGGCCCACATCCCCCGGCTGATCGGGCCAGAGGTGGCTCTGGGGATGAAAGGGGGTGAGGTCGGTGACCAGCAGCGTGGTGTCACCGCGCTGGCAGCAGACCACGCAGGCCTGCTCTTGATGATGGCCCAGTACGAAGCTGGCTCGGGTATGTTCCATGGCAAGGCTCCCGCAACGATAAATGAGAAGAGAAAGCGGCAGCATACGCCAAAGTGCGAAGAGGCTCATTAACCAGAGTTAATGAGCCTCTCTTCTCGGTTTTACGGTTCGCTAGATCATGGCGACCAGCAGATAGGCGTTGAGCCCGATCACCAGCGCAACGATAAGGCGGCCGATGGCTTGTGTGACCGGATGGTTACGATGTTGCCCCATCAGTGCCCGATCGCCGGTCAGCATCAACAGCGGGATCAGGGCCAGCGCGATGCCAAAGCTCAGGATCACCTGACTCAACACCAGAATTTCGGTGGTGTTGAGCCCCATGGCGATCACCACGAAGGCGGGAGCCATGGTGATGGCGCGACGCAGCCAGAGCGGGATGGTAAAGCGGACAAAGCCCTGCATCACCACTTGCCCGGCCAGGGTGCCCACCACGGTAGAGCTGATACCGGAGGCAACCAGCGAGAGGCCAAACAGAGTGGCTGCCGCCTGACCCAGCAGTGGAGTGAGGGTCTGGTAGGTGGATTCCAGCTCGGCCACCTGTTGGTGGCCCGAGCTGTGGAACGCAGCGGCCGCCATCGCCATCATCGCCAGATTGACGAAGCCGGCGATGGTCATGGCAATCGCCACATCGACCCGGGTGGTGTGCAGCCGCTGGCTGACTGAACCCTGATCCTGCGTGTGCTGGGTCAGTGCCGAGTGCAGGTAGATAACGTGGGGCATCACGGTAGCACCGAGCACACCGGCGGCCAGATAGACGGCATCGCTGTTGGGCAAACCGGGGAAGAGGGCGCCCTCCAGCAGGCTGGGCAGATGGGGGCGGGAGAAGATCAGCTCGACGATGTAGGCCGCCGCGACAAACAACAGCAGGCCGCCGACCACGAACTCCAGCGGTTTCTGGCCACGGGATTGCAACATCAGGATCCCCCAGGTCACCACGGCGGTGATGCAGGCCCCTTCAAGCAAGGTCACGCCAAGCAGCAGCTTGAAGCCGACTGCGGCGCCGATAAATTCGGCGAGATCGGTGGCCATGGCGATGATCTCTGCCTGCACCCAGTAGGCCCAGACCGCCGGTTTTGGCAGTCGGTCGCGGATGTGCTCCGCCAGATTCTTGCCGGTGACGATACCGAGTTTGGCCGAGAGTGTTTGCACCAGCATGGCCATCAGGTTGGCCCATACCACCACCCAGAGCAGTTGGTAGCCAAAGGTAGAGCCCGCCTGAATATTGGTGGCGAAGTTGCCCGGGTCGATATAGCCGATGGCGGCGATAAAGGCAGGCCCGAGCAGGGTCAGTTTGAATTTGCGGGCTGGAATCGTAGTCGTCAGTGCGGGTTGCATGGCATCACCCTCCATAAGGATATGGAGAGAGAATAGATCTAAGTGATAATCATTATCAATTGTTGTTTCTGATGATTTCCATCGGGAAAAACATTTAAGGCGGTCAGTTGCAGTGAGGGATGTGATTTCGTACAATACGCCGCCCTAGAAAAGCAGCGACTAAACACCTTTATGTTCCTTGCCTCCGAGGTCTGGCTGCACCTGGGCGGAGGCTGAATTAATCCGTAAGGAGCTAAAATGCGTCATTACGAAATCGTCTTCATGGTTCATCCGGACCAGAGCGAGCAAGTTCCCGGCATGATCGAGCGTTACACCGGCGCCATCACCACCTCCGGTGGTACCATTCATCGCCTGGAAGATTGGGGCCGTCGTCAGCTGGCTTACCCGATCGACAAACTGCACAAAGCCCACTACGTTCTGATGAACGTAGAAGCAGAGCAAGCCGTTATCGATGAGCTGGAAACCAACTTCCGCTTCAACGATGCCGTTATCCGCAACATGATCATGCGCACCAAGCACGCCGTGACTGAAGTTTCTCCGATGGCCAAGGCCAAAGAAGAGCGCTTCACCCGTCGTGACGACGAGCGCCGCGAAGAAGCTACTGAAGCTGCTTCCGAAGAGTAATTCTGGATCACTGACTAGAGGATAAAGGCCATGGCACGTTATTTCCGTCGTCGTAAGTTCTGCCGCTTCACCGCCGAGAACGTTACCGAGATCGACTACAAAGATATCGTTACTCTGAAAAACTACATCACTGAATCTGGCAAGATCGTACCGAGCCGTATCACCGGTACCCGCGCCAAGTATCAGCGTCAGCTGGCACGCGCCATCAAGCGTGCTCGTTACCTGGCTCTGCTGCCGTACACCGATCTGCACAACAAGTAAGAATCGGCCCGGCACTTAAGCCTAACTCAACGAAATTTATAGAGGAAAGGTAATGCAAGTTATCCTGCTCGACAAAATCGCCAAACTGGGCGGTCTGGGTGACCAAGTTTCCGTGAAATCTGGTTATGCCCGTAACTACCTGATCCCGCAAGGCAAAGCTGTTATGGCCACCAAGGCCAACATCGAAGCTTTCGGTGCTCGTCGCGCTGAGCTGGAAGCCAAACTGGCTGCCAACAAAGCTGCTGCTGAAGAGCGTGCTGCCAAGCTGGCCGAACTGGCTACCGTGGTTATCGCTTCCAAGTCTGGCGACGAAGGCAAGCTGTTCGGTTCCATCGGTACCCGTGACGTGGCTGAAGCCATCACTGCTGCTGGCGTAGCCGTTGCCAAGAGCGAAGTCCGCATGGGCAACGTTCTGCGTAACACCGGTGACTACGAAGTTGCTGTTCAGCTGCACGCTGACGTTAAAGCAACCGTACAGATCCAGGTTGTTGCTCTGTAATAGCGATTCGCTTTTGCAGAAAAAACCCGCGCACTTGCGCGGGTTTTTTATTTTCCGGCCCGGGGGTAGAGTGAAGCTCTGTTCCACTGGAGGAGATCCCTATGGCTTGGGTCGAAGGTCGCGTCATCGAACGCATCGAATGGACACCCACTCTGTTCTCCCTGCGGGTAGCGGCCGAGCTGGCTCCCTACAAGGCAGGCCAATTCACCAAGCTGGCCCTCGAGCAGGGCGATCGCCGCATTCAGCGCGCCTACTCCTTCGTCAATCCCCCCTCTGCGCCATACCACGAGTTCTATCTGGTCGAGATCCCGAGCGGTGAGCTGACTCCGTCCCTCGGCTCGCTGCAAGCAGGCGATACCCTGCTGGTGCAATCCCAGGCCACCGGCTTTCTGACGCTGGATGAGGTGCCCGCCGGGCGCGATCTTTGGCTGCTCTCGACCGGCACTGCCATCGGCCCCTTCCTCTCCATGCTGGCCGATGGCGAGGCCTTCAACCGTTTCGAGAATCTGGTGCTGGTGCATGGGGTACGCAAAGGCGAAGAGCTGAGCTATCAGGATTTGATCGCCAGCTTTGCCGAGCAATATGGCGCGCGCTTTCGCTATGTCCCCTTTGTCAGCCGCGAGCCCTGGCCCGATGCAATGGCAGGGCGGATCCCGGCGGCGATTGCCAATGGTCAGTTGCAGGATCGAGTGGGGTTGGAGTTCTCACCCGAGCTGAGTCAGGTGCTGATCTGCGGCAATCCGGAGATGGTGAAAGAGACCCAGCAGACCTTGCTGGCGCTGGGGTTGGCCAAGAATCTGCGGCGGGCGCCGGGCAATATCAGTGCGGAGAATTATTGGTAAACAATCAGCACAGGGGCGCCAGGCCCCTGTTGCATCAGGAGAGGGCGTTCAGTTCTTCTTGCCGTTGCCCTTGTTTTTATCTTTCTGTTTGTCGTGACCTTGCCCGGGGTTATTGCCGCTGTGGATGCTGCGGTTGTAGTGATCCCGGTACTTGCCATCCATCTTGTCGCAGTTGAGTTTGATCCGGCTGTCGCCAATACCAAGATCCAGGCAGTTGTCCTGCCACCAGTCGTACTCTTTGTCATCCCAGTCGAGATTGATCTTGATGTCATCACCGGAGATCTTGATGCCATCGCTATTTTTGCCTGGCGGCGCCGCAACCGCGGTGCCATGTGCCATCAGCAGGGAGAGCAGCAGGGCGCCGCGCCGGATAACAGGGTTGTGTTTGGCTTGGGTCATCGCAAGGGGACTCCTGTCGTTATTGGCCACTCTGCGAGTTGGCAGGGATCTGGTTGGTTTGCGGCGGCTGGTTGCGGTTTTCTTCATCTTCCAGATTGAATTTGACCGCCCTGCAGTCGGCCGGGGCGGTTTCGCCGACCCCCAAGTCGAGACAGTCGTTCTGGGTCCAGCCGAACTGCTTGTCATCCCAGTCCAGGTTGAATTTAAGCTCATCGACGGAGAATTCGGAGCCACTGCTCTCTTGATATTGCTGTGTCGCTGCGGCGCTGCCGGTAACCAGAAGAAGGGAGAGTAGCAAAGTGGTCTTACTGTTCATGATGGCCTCGGATAATTGCAACGGTGGATGAGTGTACAGACCGGAGCTGAACCCGGGCGGAACTGTTCCCCATCTCACTACATGATCAAGTCAGGGAGGGATTGTATCGCTTTTCTGCTGCCGATTTGTCCGTTTTGGTCGCACTCTGGGCAGCTGGTTGCCAATCTCAAGGAATTCAGTCATTTGCCCTTCTCTGGGCGAGTCTGGCGACTATAATCGGCAGCCAACTTTTCCTGCACAGCACACCCCTTCATCATGACCACACAGGACTCCTCCACACTGCGCTACCCCAAGGGGTGGTTTGCTCTGACGACGGTATACAGTTTCACCGGGTTGGCCATTCTGGCTTCCATTATCTTCTCCCTGCTGCTGTTCCTCTCCATCGACGACAACCCGCTGATGAAGTGGCTGTTCGGCGGCTTGGCCATCATCTTCGAGCTGGGCAAGTTTTACGTCTGGTACGAGTACGGCGAGCGCAAGGCGCGACGGGATTTGAGTGGTGCTTTCTGGTCGCTGCTGTTTTACAGCGTGCTGGCGGCCATCTCCATCGGCGGCAGTATTGGTGGCATCAACAGCGCCACCAATACGGTACTGAGCCAGCAGGCGCGCCACGAGCGGGAGCTTGCCCGTTTCGACGAGCAGATCGCCAGCATCGAGCGGCAGATCCAGCTCAACGAGGAGGCGGCCCGCAAATATATCGAGCTGGAGCGGATCTCCAGCGGCGTTTCCTCGTTGCAGCACGCCAACACTAAGCTGCGCTTGCAGCAGGATGAGCTGCGTCAGCAGCGCGATGCCAAGCCGGTCAACGAACAATCTTCCATGCTGGGGCTGATGAGCAGTCTGGCGGACGGGGTAGGGATGAGCATCAGTCAGGTGCAGTTCCTGCTGGTCTGCTTCCTCTCGGTGCTGCTCGACGTGTTCGGCGCTTTCTTCGTCAGCCTGATCGGCGAGGAGAACCGCTTTCGCCGGATGTGGCGCTGGCAGCAGGATCAAGCTCGCGAAGAGGCACAGGCAGCGTTGGCGATGGCTGCTCAGCCCGAGCCCATCATGCCCCCCGAGCCAGCCCCCGAAGTGCTGGCACAGGTGCGCGGTGCGCTGGTGAGCGGTGAGCTCAAGTGCAGCAAGCGTTCGGTGGCACAGGCGCTGTCACTCTCGCTGGAGGAGGTGGATCGGGTGTTCCACCATCTGCTGTCGCAGGGGGTGCTGGGGCAGGGGAGCAATCGACACTACTACCTCAATCCGGCGCTGGAGCAGCAAGCCGGATAGTGAGAAGGCCACCGAAACTCGGTGGCCTTTTTCGTTATCGAGTGGCTGTGGCACTCAGTGAGTCAGCACCATCATCAGGCTGAGGAAGGCGGCCAGTCCGCCACCGATGCCGATGATCCAGTAAAACCCCTTGGCCCCCTGTTTGAGCGGGATGCGGAAGTAGAGCAGAAACGCCCACCACCCCAGTGCCAGCAACAGAGGAATAAGAAACATTCGAGCCATGGTGTCCTCGCTGTTATTCTGTTGACCCTTGATCAATCAACAGGATGGATTGTGCAATGACGCAACTACAGATTACCGCATTCGGTGACCCCTCGGTACTCAAGCTCAACCCTTCCCTCGATAAGGTGCCAGCCGATGGCGAAGTGCGGGTGCGCATCTGCTTTGCGGGGGTGAACCCCATCGATGCCAAAACCCGCGCCGGTCTTGGCTGGGCGGCGGCCCAGAACGAGGACAAGTTGCCCTGGACACCGGGTTATGACATCTCCGGCGTGGTGGAGAAGGTAGGCCCCGGCGTGACCTCACTGGTCGAGGGGGATCGGGTGTGCGGCATGGTCGGTTTTCCCCTTACCGCAGGTGGCTACGGGGAGTCTGTGGTGGCAAGCGAGAGCGAGCTGGTCAAGCTCGACGGGGTTAGCCTGCAGCAGGGGGCGGCGCTGCCGCTGGCCGGTCTTACCGCCTGGCAGGGGCTGCTTGAGCACGGTGGCCTCCAGAGCGGTCAGCGGGTATTGATCCTCGCCGGTGCCGGTGGTGTCGGCCATCTGGCGGTGCAGTTTGCCAGCGCTTATGGCGCCGAGGTGGTAGCCACCGCCAGCCCCGACAACCATGGCTTCCTCCATGCTTTGGGGGCGCGCTGGATGGTGAATTACCACGATGCGAACTGGCCAGCACGAGTGGTGGCAGAGGCCGGTCAGGTCGATCTGGTGCTGGATCTGGTGGGCGGAGAGAGCGGCAAGGCGGCGCTCGCCTGCGTCAAGTCGGGTGGCCGTCAGGTGACGGTGCCCACCATTACCGCCCAGCAGATCAAGGATGCAGGGGCTGCGGCGGGTATCGAGGTGGTCGGCATGCTGGTTCACCCTGACCAGAAGCAGCTGGGTCAGATGTTGATGCTGCTGCGTCAGGGGGAGGTGAAGGTCATCCTAGCCGGTGAATTCCCCCTGGCCGAGGGGGCGCTGGCTCATCAGGCCATCGAAGGGGGCCATGTGCGCGGCAAGCTGCTGCTGCGGATGCCTGCGGCCGATGGCTATCCCGGATGAGCGAGATGATGGATATGGGGCTGGGGTGGCTCTTTTTAAGTGCATTCACCTCTGCCACCCTGCTGCCCGGTAGCTCCGAAGTGCTGCTGGGGGCCATGGCGGCCAAGGGGGAGTGGAGCATGGCGAGTCTGCTGCTGTGGGCGACGCTGGGCAATACCCTCGGTTCCATGACTACCTGGTGGCTCGGCTGGCTCGCCACCTTCAAGAAAAAACCGGAAGATTTTCAAGGCCGTGGGGAACAAAAAGCCTTAGGCTGGCTCAAACAACATGGTCACTGGTGTCTGCTGCTTGCCTGGACGCCGGTGGTCGGTGATGGTCTCTGTCTGTTGGCCGGTTGGCTGCGCCTCTCCTTCTGGCGCTCTCTCATTCTGATCGGGCTCGGCAAATTGTTCCGTTATGCCCTGGTTTTTCTGCTGGCCAGTCACATTTTCTAGCCTGTTTTTGTCACTCACGAGGTTACCGTGAACAAAGTCATACCTTTAACGATTCTGCTGGGCTTCACCCTGCCGGTGCTGGCGGCACCGACCCTGATCGCCGAACAGGGCAAGGAGGAGGGCAAGCTCGCCATCCCCTACCAGATGTACAAGCTGGACAACGGCCTGACCGTGATCCTGGCCCCCGATCGCTCCGATCCGCTGGTGCACCTCGATGTGACCTATCACGTCGGCTCATCCCGCGAGACGGTCGGCAAGTCCGGTTTCGCCCACTTCTTCGAGCACATGATGTTCCAGGGCTCGAAACACGTCGGTGATCAGGAGCATATGCGGATCATCAACGAGGCCGGTGGCGACATGAACGGCACCACCAACAAGGACCGCACCAACTACTACGAGACTGTGCCAGCCAACCAGCTGGAAAAAGTGCTCTGGCTGGAGGCGGATCGGATGGGCTTCCTGCTCGATGCGGTGAGCCAGAAGAAGTTCGAGATCCAGCGCGCCACCGTCAAGAACGAGCGGGCTCAGCGGGTCGATAACCAGCCGTACGGGCTGGTGAGCGAGAAGGTAGGGGAGGCGCTCTATCCGCGCACTCACCCCTACTCCTGGCAGCCTATCGGTTACGTGGAAGATCTCGACCGGGTCGATGTGAACGACCTCAAGCAGTTCTTCCTGCGCTGGTATGGCCCCAACAACGCCACCCTGACTCTGGGCGGCGACTTTGACAGCAAGCAGGCCCTCGAATGGATCGAGAAGTACTTCGGCTCCATCCCGCGCGGCCCGGACGTGGCCGCGCCGACGCCAAAGCCGGTGACCCTGCCCGAGACTCGCTATGTGACGCTGCAGGACAAGGTGCACCTGCCGCTGCTCTATATCAGCTACCCCACCGTCTCCCTTGGTGATCCGCAGGAGCCGGCACTCGACATGTTTGCCGACGTGCTGGGCGGTTCCGCCAGCTCCATGCTCTACCAGTCGCTGGTGAAAACCGGCAAGGCGATCGATGTGGGGGCGTCTCACTACTGCGAAGAGCTGGCCTGTACCCTGACCGTCTACGCCTACCCCAATCCGTCGCAGGATGGCAGCCTCAAGACCCTCAAGGGGGAGGTGGACAAGGTGATCGGCGAGTTCGCCCAGCGCGGCCTCAAGCCGGAAGATCTGGAGAAGGCGATCGCCAAGTACCGCGCCTCCGCCATCTGGGGTCTGGACAGCGTCTCCGGCAAGGTGAGCCAGCTCGCCATGGGTCAGGTGTTTGCCCAGGATCCCAACTATGTGTTCAAGACTCTCGATGCCATCGGCAAGGTGACACCGGAGCAGGTGAAGGCCGCCTACGACAAGTTCATCGCCGACAAGCCTGCGGTGGTGCTGAGCGTGGTGCCCAAGGGCAAGACCGAGTGGCAGGTTGCCACCCCGAACTTTACCCCCGCCAAGCGCGAGCTGCCGGATTACAGCAAGCATGACGAGGCGCTGGCCGAACGACCGGTAAAAGACAATTTCGATCGCAGCGTGCAGCCCAAGGCGAGCGAGGCGGTGAGCGTCAAGGTGCCCGCCATCTGGCACGGCAAGCTCGACAAGAACATCGAGATCATCGGCACCAAGAGTGACGAGATCCCGGCCGTCTCCATCATGATTGCCCTGCCGGGCGGCATTCGTGCCGAAGATAAGGGGCAACTTGGGCTGGCCAATCTGACTGCCGCCATGATGGGGCAGGGCACGGTGCGCCTGACCGAGGCTCAGCTGAGCGACGAGCTGCAAAAGCTGGGATCTTCCATCGATGTCTCCAGCGCCCAGTACAACAACCTCATCACCGTTAGCTCGCTGGCGGATAAGTTGCCCCAGACCCTGGCGCTGGTGCGCGAGGTGCTGGAGCGCCCGGGCATGCGGGAGGCTGACTTCGAGCGGGTCAAGGCGCAGCTGCTGCAAGGGATGCAGCAGGCCCAGCAGCAGCCCGAGTGGCTGGCCGGGCAGGCGTTCCGTGAGCTGGTCTACGGCAAGCAAAACCGCCTCGGTCAACCTACCGACGGGGTAGCGGCCGATGTGGCCAAGCTGACCCTAGCGGACGTGAAGCACTTCTATCAGGCGTACTACAACCCCACCAACGCCAAAGTGGTGGTGGTCGGTGATGTGGGCCAGAAGCAGATCGAGGAGCAACTTGGCTTCCTGACCGAGTGGAAGGGGGCCACGCCGACTCTGGGGGATCTCAAGCTCAAGGGTGAGCAGGCCAAGCCAGGCATCTATCTGGTCGACAAGCCGGGGGCTCCCCAGTCGGTGATCCGCATTGGTCGTCGCGCCATGCCGTTCGATACCACGGGGGATTACTTCACCGCCGGGCTGATGAACTTCAACCTGGGTGGTAACTTCAACAGCCGCATCAATCTCAACCTGCGGGAAGACAAGGGCTACACCTACGGCGCCAGCTCGGGTTTCTCCGCCAACCGCGAGGTGGGCACCTTCGCCACCGGCGCCAATGTGCGGGCCGATGCGACTGTGGATGCCATCCGCCAGTTCCTCAAGGAGATGGACAACTACCGCAAGAGCGGCCCGACCCCGGTCGAGCTGGCCTATATGCGCAGCGCGGTCTCCCAGCAGGATGCCCTCTCTTACGAGACCTTGGGCCAGAAGGCGGGCTTCCTGCTGCAGATGGTGATGTATGACCTGAAGCCGGACTATGTGCAGGCCCAGAACAACCTGATCAAAACGGTGTCGCCCGAGGCGCTGAAGGCCAGTGCCGCCCGTTGGCTCAATCCGGCCGACATGGTGATCGTGGTGGTGGGAGACAAGCAAAAGCTTGAAAAACCCCTGAAGGAGCTTCATCTTCCCATCTATCCGCTGCAGTTGCCGTAACTGACGCTTTATAAAAATCAAGAGCCGCCCCGGATGGGGCGGCCTCACATGAGCCGTGAATATGACTACAACAAGCTTGTCGCTCACCGAGTTGCTGAATGCGTTGGGATCACCGGAGCGCCTCACCGCGCTCAAGGGGATCCGGCGCGGGATCGAACGTGAATGCCTGCGCATCACGCCGGATGGCCGACTCGCCCAGAGTGACCATCCCCGGGCGCTGGGCTCGGCCCTGACCCATCCCAATATCACCACCGACTACTCGGAGAGCCTGCTGGAGTTCATCACCCCGGCCACCGACTCCATCGACAGCCTGATGGAACAGCTCGGCGACATCCATCACCATGTGATTCAGCATCTGGGTGACGAGCGGATTTGGCCGCTCTCCATGCCCTGCTTCGTCGGTGGGGAAGAGAGCATCCGACTGGCCCAGTACGGCAGCTCCAACATCGGCAAAATGAAGACCCTCTACCGTCAGGGTTTGAAGAACCGCTACGGCAGCCTGATGCAGGTGATCGCCGGGGTGCACTTCAATTTCTCCATGCCAGACAGCTTCTGGAGCGAGTGGCAGGATCTGGTGTGCGAAGGGTGCTGCAGCCAGCGCTTTATCTCCGACAAGTACATGGGGCTTATTCGCAACGTCTACCGCTTCGGCTGGCTGGTACCCTATCTGTTTGGTGCCTCCCCGGCCATCTGCGAATCCTTCCTCAAAGGGCGCAAGAGCAACCTGCCGTTCGAGAAGACCGGCAAGGGTACCCTCTATCTGCCTTACGCCACCGCGCTGCGTCTCTCCGATCTCGGTTACACCAACAGTGCCCAGGCTGGGCTCAAGATCAGCCACGACAATCTGCCGGCCTATGTCAGCAGCCTGCGCCGCGCCATCAACACCCACAATCCCGACTTTGCCAAGATCGGGGTCAAGGTGGATGGGCAGTATCGTCAGCTCAACGACAACGTGTTGCAGCTGGAGAATGAGCTCTACGCCCCAATCCGCCCCAAGCGTACCCCGCGCAGCGGCGAGAAGCCCTCGGATGCGCTGGATCAGCGCGGCATCGAATACATCGAGCTGCGCACCGTGGACGTCAACCCTTTCACCCCGCTCGGCATCGATGCCGACCAGATCCGCTTCTTCGATCTGTTCCTGGTCTGGTGCCTGCTGCGTCCCTCTCCGGTGCTGAGTGACGAGGAGATTGCCCGCAACCGCCGCAACCAGAACAAGGTGGTGCTGGAAGGACGTCGTCCCGGCCTGACGCTGGAAGATGAGCAGGGCAATGCCATTGGCCTCAAAGAGTACGGCCTCAAACTGTTCGACGAGCTGGCTCAGGTGGCCGACCTGCTGGATCGCTGCTGCGGCCGCAATCGCTATCGCGAGACGCTGGCGATGCACCGCGAGAAGCTGCTCAACCCCGAGCTCACCTACTCCGCCCGCATGCTCAAGGAGCTGCTGGAGAGCGGCAAGGACAACGGCTGCTATGGTGACAAGCTGGCGACCCGCTATCGCGAGGAGCTGCTGGCAGGGGAGCTGCAGTACTGGGATGAGGCCTACTTTGCCGGTGAGGCGAAGGATTCGCTGGCCAAGCAGCGCGAACGCGAGCGCAGTGATAGCCTGTCGTTCGATGACTTCCTGGCCGACTACTTCGGTACCAGTACCACCACGGCCTGAAGGCGGGTTCGTACCAACCAAAGTGCCAACAAAAAGCCGCTCGAGTGAGCGGCTTTTTGATTTCTCTGAACCTGAGCGATATCAGACGTGGTTGTACATGGCCTCGATTTCGCTCTGGTATTTTGCCTCGATGATCTTGCGGCGCAGCTTCATGGTGGGGGTGAGCTCACCCAGCTCCATTGAGAAGGCGCTCGGCAGCAGGGTGAACTTCTTCACCTGCTCGAACTTGGCCAGCTCTTTTTGCAAGTCGGCGATGCGGGCTTCGAAGAACTCCATCACCCGGGAGTGGCGCAGCAGCTCGGTCTTGCACTGGTACTGCAGGTTGATGGAGCGGGCGTACTCCTCCAGCGACTCGAAGCAGGGCACGATCAGCGCCGAGACGAAGTGGCGGGCATCGGCGACGATGGCGATCTGCTCGATAAAGCGATCCTTGCCGATGGTCCCTTCCACCAGTTGCGGGGCCACGTACTTGCCGTTTGAGGTCTTCATCAGCTCCTTGAGGCGCTCGGTGAAGTAGATATTACCCTGGCTGTCGAGCTCACCGGCATCGCCGGTACGCAGGAAGCCATCCTCGGTCATCACTTCTGCGGTGGCGTCCGGCTTGTTGTAGTAGCCGCGCATCACGGTGGGGGAGCGCACCAGCAGTTCGTTGTTCTCACCCAGCTTCACCTCGATGCCGTTCAGTGCCGTACCGATGGAGCCGAGCTTGAATTGGCTATCCTCGTAGCAGCAGACGGTGGCGGTGGTCTCGGTCATGCCGTAGCCGTACTTGAGGTTAAGCCCCATCGCCTGGAAGAAGAGGTTCACATCGTCGGCCAGACGGGCGCCCGCCACCGGCAGGAAGCGGGTGCGGCCGCCAAAGCGGGCGCGCAGCTTGCGAAACACCAGTCGCTCGGCGAGCCAGAGCTGGCCGTAGAGCAGCGGGGAAGCGGACTTGCCCGCCTGACGGGTGGCAACCATCTGCTTGCCGACCTTGGTCGCCCAGCCAAACAGGGCGCGGCGCAGAGCCGGAGCCTGAGCGACTTTGGCCTGGATCATGGCGTAGGCCTTCTCGTAGAGGCGCGGCACGGCACACATCACGGTCGGCTGCACCTCGCCAATCACATCCATCACCTTCTGCGGATCGCGGATATAGACGTTCTCGGCACCGCAGTAGAGCACGTAGTAGCTCCATGCCCGCTCGAACACGTGGCTGAGCGGCAGCATGCAGAGCGACACATCCTGCTGATTGAGGTCGAGGCGGCTGTTGTGCATCTCGAAACAGGCGGCGATGTTGCTGAAGTCGAGCATGACCCCCTTGGGCTCGCCTGTGGTGCCGGAGGTGTAGATCAGGGTCAGCAGATCATCCATCCGGTACTGGGTTTCCCGCTCGCGCAGCTCCTGCTCGCTGGGCTGATGGTTGCCGGAGACCAGAAATGTCTGGAAGTGGCTCGCCTGCTCGCAGCCGCGCAGATTGACGTTGCCATCGAGGGCGATGAGCTGGCGGATCTCGCCGCTTTCAATCAGTTGTAGCGCCTGATCGAACTGGGGTTGTTCGCCAACGAACAGTACCTTGATGCCGGCATCTTTGACGATGTAGCGCAGCTGATCGAGCGTGCTGGTGGGATAGATAGGGACGCTGACACCGCGGGCGGCAAGGATGCCGAGATCGGCCTGGGTCCACTCCGGCATGTTGCGGGCATAGATGCCGACCATTTCGGTTGGCTGGTGGCCGGCCCGGATCAGCGCCTGTGCGCAGTAGTCCATGGCCTGGCCCAGAGTACGCCAGCCGATGGCGCGCCACTGGCCATCTTGCTGAACCCGCAGGGCAGCCTTGTTGCCAAGCTGGGCAATACGTTCACGCATCAGTCGAACCAGATGAAGCTTCGGCATCAGTTAAACATCCTTTAATTACAGTTGTACGCCCGCGAGGGCACTAAAAATCGGGCTAGAGTTTAAACTCCAACATTACGGCTTACAAGTGTTCGCTGTTTGTCTTGGATCACAAAGAGCGCAAATAGCTCTCCCTTTGCGCAGACTGGCCGATACTGCTAGGAGGCAGAGAGAGGGTTAACGATATGAATCTGTGGGTGAAAGGGGCGTTGGCCGCGGTCGGGCTGATGGTGGTGGGGGGCGCTGCGTTTTGGTTCTTTGCCGGAACGTCATCACAGGGGCCCGCCAATCCCTGGTATCAGGGGGCCGAGGGGTATCAGCAGGCGCAGCAACAGGCGCTGGCGTTGGGCTATCCGCTGCTCTATGTGCTGGAGACCCCCAAGTGCCGCCGCTGCGGCGATCTGGAGAAGAAATTCTGGCAGAGCAAGGAGATGGCTGGCCCGCTTGCCCGGCTGGTGAAGGTGCGGCTCAACCCGGGCAAGGGGGATGGCAGCGAGCAGATCCTGCGCCGCTTTCCCAAGGTTGCCACGCCGCCCGGCATCTATATCCAGCAGCCGGGCCAGCCTCTCAGGCCCATCAAGATAGTGGTGGATATCGACCAGATCTGGATGCCGGGAAAAACCTGGCAGCGTGGCTTCTATATGCCGCTCTCCGGTGCCGGATTCGAGGCGGTGGTGCATACCACCCTGGCCTTGCAGGATCCCGCGCTGGACAATGCCCCCCTCGATTGAGGGGGACAAAAGGCTTGGGCGCGACGAACAGGCTGGATCAGCCGAAATCGAAAAGTCGCGACATCAGCACCGCATCTTCCCTGTCGTTGCCGGTGCCGTAGTAGTCGGCGCGGCGGCAATACTCGGCAAAACCGGCGCTCTCGTAGAGGTTGATGGCGGTCTGGTTACCGGCCCGTACCTCGAGAAACCAGGCCTCTGCCCCGGCTTGTTTGCTGCGCGCCAGATAGGCCTGCAACAGCACCCGCCCCAACCCCTTGCCCTGAAACGCCGGATGCACGCAGATATTCATCAGCGAGCTGTCACCGGCCACCAGATCCGAGATATAGAAGCCCGCCGGGCGGCCATCGACCAGCATCAAACCGTTGAGATAGCGAGGACCGAAGCAGGAGAGCAGGTTGGCCTCACTCCACGGCTCCTTGTGAGCGGCTTGCTCGATGGGGTAGACAAGGTCGAAATCGCTCTCGAGCAGGGGACGAAACTCAGGCATGGGGGCTCCGGATGGCAAGATGTTGGGCGCTGGGGTTAGCAGAGGTTGCAGAGGCGGCATTTGTAAAATCAGGTAAAAAGAGCGGCATCACAGTGGGTCTTGGCGACATGATGCAGGATCACGCCGTGTTGGCCGCAAGGTGCTGGCGCAGCTGTTGCCACAGGGCGCGCTTTTGCGCGGCGCTGGGGGCGAGCGGGCAGATCAGCGCATTTGGCCGCGCGGGGTTGGCCTCCGTCAGCCAGAGCAGAGGGGAGGCGCCCGCCGTTTGCAGATCGGCAGGTGGCAGCTCGCTGAGCAGTGAGACCTCGTCGGGGGTCATGCCGAGCAACTGGCAGATATCCGCCAGCAGCGTGGTGGCAGGCAGCTGAGGCGCCAGCAACCAGAGTTTGCCGCTGGGCAGCGGAGCGCGGGTGGCCGGTGCTGTCTGGTCGGGCTGCACGGCATCTTGCGCAAGCTCGGGAGCGGGTGCTGCACCCAGCAATGCCGGACGACGCAGTTGCCAGCTTTGAATGCCCATGCGGGCCAACATGCTCTGACGAACGGGATCTTGCATTTGAGGCGACTCACTCTTGATCTGCATTGGGGAAAATTGTGTTGCGCAGGGTACACTCGAACCGCTTTTGCTGCACCCTTTGCAACGCATCATCTGGCGCATGCGGGCATGGTGCTCATCACGACACTGGCTATGCATGGGCGCAGCACGCTGCCGATACGGTATCACGCCGACCTTGCGTTTTTCCCTGCCAGAGGCGGGTATTGTGCGGCAAGAGATACCAGAATAAACATCATAACAAGACAAAACCCAAGGTCGAGCAAATGGATATCGCGCCTTGGGGCTAACATCATCCCAGCTTCGGAACACTCTCTATGTCGTCTTTAGCTCAAGCCCAGAATCCTGCGCGTCTTATTCCCATCCAGGAGCGGCTGCCCCGGCTGCTGGCCGCCCTCGGTGAGGGGCTCTACGAACGGCAGGATGCCCTGCGCCTCGGTCTGCTGGCGGCCCTCAGTGGCGAGAGTGTCTTCTTGCTGGGGCCACCCGGTATTGCCAAGAGCCTGATTGCCCGCCGCCTCAAGCTGGCCTTTCACGACGCCCGCCACTTTGAATACCTGATGACCCGTTTCAGTACGCCGGAGGAGGTGTTTGGCCCCCTCTCCATTCAGGCGCTGAAAGAGGATGGCAAATACCTGCGCCTCACCACAGGTTATCTGCCGGAGGCCGAAGTGGTGTTCCTCGACGAGATCTGGAAGGCGGGCCCTGCCATCCTCAACACCCTGCTCACCGCCATCAACGAGCGGCAGTTTCGCAACGGAGACAGCCAGCACCCCATCCCGATGCGCTTGCTGGTGACTGCCTCCAACGAGCTGCCGGCGCCGGACAGCGGGCTGGAAGCGCTCTACGACCGGATGCTGGTGCGGATCTGGATGGACCGGGTGCAGGAGAAAGCCAACTTTCAATCCATGCTGGCCAGCGATGGTCACGCCCACCAGAACTTGCCGGAATCCCTGCAGATCCGGGGGGATGAGTATGAGCAGTGGCAGAGCCAGATTGAACAGGTGCGCCTGCCGGATGCCTGTTTCGAGCTTATCTATCAGCTGCGCCAGCAGCTCGACAGTCAGCTGGCCCATCGCTGCTATGTGTCGGATCGCCGCTGGAAGAAGGCGGTTCGGCTCATCAAGGCGAGTGCCTTCTTCAATGGCCGCGATGAGGTCGCGCCGGTAGATCTGCTGCTGTTCAAGGATTGTCTCTGGCATGACGAGGAGTCCCGCACCGCCCTGCTGGAGATGATGACCGAGTTTTCCCGCCTTTACGGCTATCAGCAACTGGCGATGACCCGTCAGCTTCTCGCCCTTCGGGATCAGTTCAAACAGCTCAAACAGAGCGTGGCCCAGCGCCTGTGCACAAAGGCCCGGCAACGCAAGCAGTGGTTTGGCCGGCGGGCCCGGGGTATCGAGATCCCGCTTGCCAATGCCAGACCCTTTGGCAAGCAAGTGCACTTCCATCTGCTCACCCCGGCGCCGCTGGATGGCGGCGATCCCGAGCGTCTTACTCGCACCCTGGTGTTCGATCGCACCTTGCTCTCCCATTGGCATCCCACCGGTGAGGCGCTGGTGGGTTATGAGTTCGGCAACCCGAAAGAAGGCCATTACGAGCTGGTGCTGGACGATGAGCTACGGCTGCAGGTGCTCGATATCCAGCGCCAGCAGATCCCGCTGGTTTTGATGGAGCGCAACGCCATCCCCGAGGTGGTGCTGGCGCCCTGGTTGCAGTCGCTCGACGAGCAGCTGGTTCAGGTCGGCAAGGTGATGCAGATGCTCAAGCAGCAGCGCAGCCTGTTCGAGCGTCACCAACAACACCTCTTTATCGACTCACGCTGGTTGCAGCAGGTGGAGGACAGCTTCTTCGTGCTGAACCGGGATCTCGAACTGCTGCGTAGCGAGCTGACCCAGTGGCGCGAGCGGTTGCCAAGGCTGGACGAGTAAGGAGCGCTCATGCTTGAGATCGGCATGCTGGATCTGGGGCTCCTGATTGGCGAAGGGGAGCTTGCGGGTGAGGTGGCGCTCCTGCTGGCGGCCTCGCCCAAGATTTCCGAATTTATCAAACGCTCCCCGCTACAAGGCAAGCTGCTGAAAAAGCGCCTGCAGAGTTGGGGCGAGCAGCTTGGTGAGGAGATCCGTCACAAGCCGGTGCCGGTGGCGCTGGAGCAGGAGTACCAGCTCTATCAGGCGCATCGGCAACTGCCGATGACCGAGCTGATTGGTCGCCTGCCCGGCTTGCTGGAGTCGCTGGAGCAGTACAGCCCCTTCGCCGGTGAGGCCCGCTCCTTGGTGCGCCAGCTGACGGCCCACCCCACCGAGGGGCTGCGCCAGCTCTTTATCGACAAGTGGCGCGCCAGTCTGGTGGGGAGCCTGCTGCAACTGCAGCAGCAGATCGCCGAAGCGGAGCGGGAGAAGCAGCGTCAGGAGATTGAAGATCAGCTGCTGGCGAGCCGCACCCTGGCCGATGCCCTCGACTCCAACCAGATCTCCGCTGGTGGTTTGTGGGATCTGGCGCAGGGGCACTGGCACAAGCGCAGTCTGGTGCTGGTCAAGCAGTACGCCCGCATGTTGCAGCGCGAGCCCTTGCTGGCGGAGATTGCCGGTCTGCTCGGGCGCAGCGAGCGGGATCGGCGGGCGCAGGAGCAACCTGTGCCGCCGGTTCAGGTGCTGGAGCTGGAGCCCGCTCCCAGCGACGATGTGCCGGACGATCTGGTGGGGATCCATCAGGCCAGCGATCTGATGCGGTTATTGCCAAGTGAAGCTGTGATGCTGGGGCTGCCGGAGCTGGAGCTGGAGTTCTATCGCCGCTATCTGGAGCGGCGCCTGCTCAGCTACCAGTCACGTGGCACCTTGCCGCGTCAGCGCATCATGCTGCGCACTCCGGAGCAGGGGGGGCAGCAGTTGCAGCAGCGAGGCCCCTTTATCGTCTGCGTCGATACTTCCGGCTCCATGGGGGGATATCCCGAGGAGTGTGCCAAGGCGCTGTTTCTGGCGCTGCTCAAGGTGGCGATGGATGAGAAGCGCGGCTGCTACCTGATGCTCTTCTCCACCGAGGTGGCGACCCTCGAGATCACCGCGGATACCGGTCTGGACAAGGCGGAGCGCTTCCTCTCCATGAGTTTTCACGGCGGTACCGATCTGGTGCCTTGTCTGGAGAAGGCGCTGGCCAAGCTCGATGATCCCGCTTTTGCCAAGGCGGATGTGCTGGTCATCTCCGACTTTATCGCCCAGAGTCTGCCTCATTCCCTGCTCGATCAGATGAACCGCTATCGCCAGCGCCAGACCCGTTTTCACGCCGTCGCCATGTCCCGCCACGCCAAGCAGGCGCTGCTGCGGGTATTTGACAACAGCTGGCTGCTCGATTGCGGCCTGCGTGGTCGGCTGCTGCGGCGCTGGCAGCATCTGTGACGATATAGAGGACACAAGTTGGGCATCTGATTGCGATTTTCCCCCTCCCTGATTCGGCCGGCGCTCACCCTGACTCGACGATGATTCGCTACTGTGGGTCCGGTGGACATATCTTTGGGCTTCCTGCGGTGGCGCTTCCCTTTACAACGGTGGTGGCAGAAGGGAACAATAACAATAGTCATGTAGTATCGGATTGCCCCTTTTATCCGGAGAGTTTATGCGTCATCTCGCTGTACTGCTTTTGTTGGCAGCGTTCAGGCTTGCGGCTTATCCTTTGGCTCCTGCCCAGCTGGAAGGGGTGCTTGATGAGATGGAGCGAACCTACCAGCTTATAGAGTTACAGAGCGAGCGACTTAACCAGTTATTGCAGGAGGGGGATTCTTATTCACAATCGCAGCTGATGCGGATCCGGCGTCTGACCTGTTGGGCACAATCTGCCGATGACATGCAGAAGTCCAGTGCGGCTGTTACCTATGCCAATGCCCAATTGTTGCTGGCGTACCAGCAGCAGGATGGCGTTGCTATGGCAGACCTGACCATCTGTCGTGGTTGGTTCAATCAGCTACTGGGTGATGTGGCACATGCCCGTAAGGACTACGATGAGGGGTTGCAACGGGCAAGGGTGGCCCACGAGCCAAAGCTGGAAGCTCAGGCTCTCTCTCTCCGTGGCGCTATGTTGTCGTTTCACGGCGCGGCAGGCCAAGGGTTGGTTGATCTTACCAGGGCGCACACCATTTATGAACGGCTCGGATTGATATCATGGTCTCAGCACGTCCAGCTGGAGATTGCAGCAGCATTTCGTCGTATGGGCCTTTATACTGATGCATTTACTGCTTTGGCGCCGCTTCGTCCGTACTTTATCGCCAGCAGTGATCGCTTCGGCATGGCCAGACTTAGCGATCAACTTGCTCTTATCTACCTGCGGACCGAACGTTATCAGGATGCCTTGGCAGAACTTGAGCTCAGCTCTGCATACTACCGTCAGATCCGGTATCGGATTGAGCATGCTGCTCGTCAGATAATGAAGGCCGAGGCCCTGCTCGGGCTGGGTAACCCCGATGAAGCAAAGAGCTTGTTGGATGCGGCTAGCAAAGTCTTGTTGGCAGATGTGGATCCCGTGCTTTATGGCCGTGTAGAGTTGGTGAGAGCCAAGTGGCAGCTGCAGGCTGGGCAACCGGAACAAGCGCTGCAGTCGCTGGAGCGAGTTGAGCCCATTCTCAAGGCGAAGGGCTATGTACTGTTTCTTACCACGTTGTATGCATTGCGTGCTGAGGCACAGGAGGCGTTGCATAACTATCCTGCGGCGTTGGCTGCCCAGCGGGATAACCTGACGCAAGAACAGCTCCTCGCTCAACTGTTACGAGAGCAAAGCATTGCCTGGGTTCGCGGTGAGTTCGAACTGGCCCGTCAAGAAGGGGATAATGCACGACTGAGAATCGAGCAGCAGTTGCAGCAGCAGGAGCTGGAGCAGGTCAAGGAGCGTCGCTTCTGGCTGCTGGTGGTGATGGTGCTCTGCGGGGTACTGGCGCTGCTGACGATGGGGTGGCTGCTGGATCGCAACCGTCGGATGCGTCGTCTGGCCTTTACCGATGAACTGACCGGCATCAACAACCGCCGTCGGGTGCTGCGGCAGGGCAGCGATATGTTGGCGCTGGCTCGCAGGCAGGGCACGCCATTTTGTCTGCTGGTGTTCGATATCGATCACTTCAAGCGGATCAACGATACCCTGGGCCATCACCAAGGAGACAGGGTGCTGCAATGGGTCTCTCGGGCGGCAGATCGTCAGCTGCGGCACCAGGATCAGTTGGGACGTACCGGCGGAGAGGAGTTCTTGATCCTGCTGCCGGATACCAGCCTTGAAGAGGCGTGCCGGGTGGCTGAGCGGATCCGTCACACGGCGGCCAACCGAGCGCTGCCCGGCATGTCGTACCCGGTAACCATCAGTATCGGATGTGCCTCTCTGCGAGACGATGATCAGGATCTGGCGGCCTTGATCCAGCGTGCTGACAATGCGCTGTATCGTGCGAAAGAGGCGGGGCGCAACCGGGTGGAGACAGACGAGTGACGGGCTGGGTGTTGTCACTCACCAGGGTGTCATCGCTATTGGGGAGCACACTGATACGGCGATGATGCTCGTCCCCTGCGCTCATTCTTGCCTGCGATGACAGATTGGCAAGCGCGAGCGCAGAAGACCGTCAGAAGGGCGTTATGCCCAGGCGCTCCCACCATTGAGGTGAAGCACTTCACCATTCATGTTGTTGTTGCTCATCAGGAACAGCGCGGCCTGCGCATAATCCTCTCCCTCTCCCAAGCGCTTCAACGGCAGGCTTTGCGCCACGGCTGCCACTTTTTGTGGGTCATTGCCTAGTGCTTTAAGCAGCATGGGAGTGCGCATGGGGCCCGGGTTGATGACGTTGATCCGACGGGGGGTCAGCTCGGTAACCAGACTGTGAGCCAGCGTTTCAACCGCGCCAGCTGCAACGGCAGGGAGTGCCTTACCCAGTTGTGGGCGGCGCGTCACCATCCCGGACGTGAGCACGATGGAGCCGCGTTCGGACAGTTTGGGTGCTGCGGCGCGGATCGCATGAACACTTCCCCAGAAGCGGCTGTCCATGTTGATTTTCAAATCCTCGATGGCAGCGGTGAGAAAGCTGCCTGGTCGCATGACGGCGGCGGTGATGACGAGATGATCCAGCGAATCCAGCTGGTTGAAAAAGTGATTGACGGAGTCGACGTCGAGAATATCCAGTTGATGGCCACTGGCACTTGGGCCCAGTTCAGCCAGTGCAGTGGCAAGCTGCTCACGGCTGGAACCGCCGATAATGACCTTGGCGCCTTGCTCGATCGCTTGTTGGGCGGTGGCCAGGCCAAGACCCGAGGTACCACCGATAATGACGATCTGTTGATTGTGCAGGGTGGAATGTTTCATGTAATGACCTCTCCATTATGTAGATACGATTTACATATTTGTAGCTGGATAGGGAAAGTCCAAGTATGAAAATTTATCAAGAGTGGTTGTTGCTGGCATGGGGAGGGGGCCAACTCCACGTGGTCCGGATGCTGCCATCCGATTCGGAGTGTTTGATTTTCTGTTCAGTTGGAACCTGTGGAACAGATGTGCGGCCAAATTATCATCTCTTGTCAGGCTGGGTATTTTTCACTCGCGCGGGTATAATGTCGCGCAATTTTGCTTTGACTCAGGCGAGAAGACCCATGTAACGCAACCCTCCTCCCTCTCTCCACCAGGTTGGCAACACGCCAGCTGGCGTGGCTTTCGTTGCGTATACATGTGCCGTGAGCGGCATTCCGGATTTATTCCCACGGTGGCTGATGCCACCGCTCAATAGAAGAACGTTGAATTATGTCAGCTGAATTTCTGAGTGAAGTCTCCAAGAGACGCACTTTTGCGATCATTTCGCACCCGGATGCGGGTAAAACCACCATCACCGAGAAAGTCCTGCTGTTCGGACAGGCCATTCAGCGCGCCGGTACCGTCAAGGGCCGTGGCTCGGGCCAGCACGCCAAATCCGACTGGATGGAGATGGAGAAGCAGCGTGGTATCTCCATCACCACCTCGGTGATGCAGTTCCCCTATGCCGATTGTCTGGTCAACCTGCTCGATACCCCGGGTCACGAGGACTTCTCTGAAGATACCTACCGTACCCTGACGGCGGTCGACTGCTGCCTGATGGTCATCGATGCCGCCAAGGGTGTTGAAGACCGGACCCGCAAGCTGATGGAAGTCACCCGTCTGCGTGATACCCCCATCCTCACCTTCATGAACAAGCTGGACCGCGAAGTGCGCGATCCGATGGAAGTGATGGACGAGGTGGAGCGCGAGCTGAAGATCATGTGTGCCCCCATCACCTGGCCTATCGGCTGCGGTAAATCCTTCAAGGGTGTCTATCACCTCTACAAGGATGAGACCTATCTCTATCAGAGCGGTCAGGGCCACACCATCCAGGAGAAGCGGGTGGTCAAGGGGCTGAACAACCCGGATCTGGATGCCGCCGTCGGCGAAGATCTGGCCCGGCAACTGCGCGACGAGCTGGAGCTGGTGCAGGGCGCCTCTCCCGAGTTCGATCACGATGCCTTTATCGCTGGCGAGATGACCCCGGTCTTCTTCGGTACCGCGCTTGGTAACTTCGGTGTTGACCACATGCTGGACGGCCTGACCGACTGGGCGCCGTCTCCCATGCCACGCAAGGCCGAGAGCCGCGAAGTGGTGGCGACCGAGGAGAAGTTCTCCGGTTTCGTATTCAAGATCCAGGCGAACATGGATCCGAAGCACCGTGACCGTATCGCTTTTATGCGTATCGTGTCAGGTACTTACAGCAAGGGCATGAAGATGCGCCATGTGCGTATCGGCAAGGATGTGAACATCTCCGACGCCGTGACCTTTATGGCCGGTGACCGTGAGCAGGCGGAAGACGCCTTCGCCGGTGACATTATCGGTCTGCACAACCACGGCACCATCCAGATCGGCGACACCTTCACCCAGGGTGAAGATCTCAAGTTCACCGGCATCCCGAACTTTGCACCGGAACTGTTCCGCCGCATCCGCCTGCGCGACCCGCTCAAGCAGAAGCAGCTGCTCAAGGGGTTGGTCCAGCTCTCCGAAGAGGGGGCGGTGCAGGTGTTCCGTCCGCTGATCAGCAACGATCTCATCGTCGGTGCGGTCGGTGTGCTGCAGTTTGATGTGGTGGTTTCGCGCCTCAAGAGCGAGTACAACGTTGAGGCCATCTACGAGGCGGTCAACGTCTCCACCGCCCGCTGGGTGGAAGGCACCGACGTCAAGAAGTTCGAAGAGTTCAAGCGCAAGAACGAGGTCAACCTGGCCCTCGATGGCGGTGACAACCTCACCTATATCGCACCGACCATGGTCAACCTGCGCCTGGCCCAGGAGCGTCACCCCGACGTGGAGTTCCGCCAGACTCGCGAGCACTGATAACGGTTTGTTTGCCTGTTGGCAGATAATCAAAGAGACCCCGCTTCGGCGGGGTCTCTTGTTTTGTGCCGTTGTGCCTGTTTAAGGAGGGATGCAGGGGGTAATGGTTCAGCATCTTCCAGTCGCAAGCAGCCCTCTCCCAGAGGGAGAGGGAACCATCAGCGGTCTGCCTGAAAGATCGCGGAAGTGTTTTTGCCCCCTTCTCCCCTTGCGGGAGAAGGGTTGGGGATGAGGGGGCTACCCCAGTGTCAGCACCATACAGATCTCGCAATCCCCGTGGCCGGTGCAGCCAAGGGGGCTGGGCAGGTGTTCAAAGCCCAGTGATTCATAGAGGCTGGTGGCTTCGCGCAAGACCTCGGTCGTTTCCAGATAGCAGCGCTGATAACCAAGCGCGCGCGCCTCGTCCAGAGCCTGCAATACCAGCCGTTTGCCAAGGCCCAGTCCGCGCAGGGCGGGCATAAAGTACATCTTCTGCAGCTCGCAGACACCCTCTTCTCCCGCCAATGGCGCAATACCGCCACCGCCGAGGATGGAACCGTCCGGCCCTTCGATAACCCAATAGCGGCTCTTCTCCCCCTGATAGCTCTGGGAGAGGGTGTCGAGATTGGGATCCGAGACCCCATACCCCTTGTCGGCGGTGAGGCCATATTCGGCCGAGACGGCGCGGATCACCAAGGCGATCTGGGCATTGTCCGCCGCCGTGATGGGGCGGATCTGGTAACCCCGCTGGCGACGGGCGCGGGAGAGGGCGCTGCGATAGAGCCGCAGCCCTTGCCACAGCTGCTCCCGCTCGGGCAGGCTCAACTGTGCCAGCATCTCTTCCATCGCCCCGTCCATCTCCCGGTGCAACTCCAGCAGCATCCCCTGACCGTTGACGGTGAGGCGGGCCTCCTTGCTGCGCCCGTCGGAGGGGTGCGGGTGCCAGCTGATGAGCTCCCGTTCGGCGAGGCGCGCCAGCGGACGGCTGGCGTTGGATTTGTCGATGTGCAGCTTTTCTGCCAGCTGCTGGTTGGTGGCCGGGGCGTTTTCCAGCTCGATCAGCAGGTGAGCCTCGATGGGGGTGAGGGCCAGATTGCCGCACTGCTGGGAGAGCATGCCGAGTTCGCGAACCAGATCGCGCGACAGAGCGCGCAGGGGACGGGGATCCATATCGTGGTTTCCTTTTTAGTTGTGCATGACAACTAAAATAGCGTAAAAGTTGTAATTCGCAACCTTTTGCTGTGATGACTTGCAGAATATGAGGTGAGCGGCAGCACCGTTGGCGGGGCTGCCGTAGGCAGGGGGGTCGTCAGGCGGCGGCTCTGATAGCCAGCTCCGGGCGGCGGGAGAAGCAGCGGGCGAGCAGCAACATGGTGGCGACGCCTATGGTGCCCAACACCAGCCAGGGGAGGGCAGGTTGTCCCTGTTGCAGCGAGAAGTCATAGAGGGAGCCACCGCCCACATAGCCGGTCATGCCCCCCAGCGCCAGTCCGAGGCGGCTGAAGCCCATGTAGCTGCCGCGGGCTGTGGGGTTGGCCAGCCGGGTCATCAGGGTCTCCCGGGCCGGTTCACAGATGATGATCCCCAGATAGAAGCAGGCCAGCAGTACGAAGATGCCGGAGAGGGTACTGACGAAGGCGACCAGTCCGATCCCCACCGTCATCAGCAGGATACCCGCCATCAGCCGGCTCTCCAGCCGATAGCGCCGCTCGCTGAAACGGGCGATAGGGTAGAGCAGCGCCAGTGACAGCGCCGTTTCCAGGCTGTACATCCAGCCCACTGCCGTGGTGGTGCCGGAGAGCTGCTTGACCAGAATGGGGAAAATCAGCATCACCTGTACCCACAGCATGTAGTAGCCGCTCAGGATCAGTACCAGTCGGCAGAAGGCGCGATCCGCCAGCACCTGTCCCAACCCTTCCCGCATCGGGGTCGGTTTGACCGAGAGGCGGTAGGCGGGCAGCAGGGTCCAGTTGCATATAGCCGCCAGGGTGAAGAGCCCGGCGCCCAGCAGGCAGACGTAGGTGAAGTCAAAGCGCAGCAGCCAGCTGCCGAGCAGGGCACCGGTGACGGCGCCTGCGCTCTCCAGCATCATCAGCAGGGAGATAAAGCGGCCCCGCTCATGGGGACGGGTAAATTTGATCACCAGTGCCGCCCGTGGCGGGTCGAACAGGCAACCGCCCAGTCCGGAGAGGAAGCAGGAGAAAATCAGCATGGCGCCGCTGTCGGCCCAGGCCAGGGTGGCAAAGCCGACGGCGCGCAACAGCATGCCGGTGACGATGAGCGGGCGGGCGCCAAAGCGGTCAGCGAGGGAGCCGCCGAAGATCCCCAGTCCCTGCTGGGTCAGCTGGCGCAGGCCGAGGGCCAGCCCCACCAGAGCGGCCGCCCAGCCGAGTTGATCGACGAAGCGCAGGCTGATCATCGGCATCACCACAAAGAAACCCAGGATCACCAGTGTGGTATCCAGCGCCAGAAACCAGCGTCCCCAAAACCTCGCCCTATCGACCATAACGCCCTCTCATTCACAGATACCTTCATTCTGGAGAGGGTTTAGATATAGTGGTAGACGACAACTACCTATATTTCATATCAGGATTATTTATGTCTATGGATCTGGACGATCTGCAACTGCTGCTGGATGTGGCCGAGCTGGGCAGCTTCAGTCAGGCGGCGGCCATTCGTGGCTGGTCACAGCCGCTGGTGAGCCAGCGGATTGCCCAGCTGGAGGAGAGCCTCGGGGCGCCGCTGTTTCAGCGTCATCGACGCGGGGTGACGCCGACCCGTGCCTGCGAGGAGTTTCTGCCATCGGCCCGCTCTGCGCTGTCGATCCTGAGCGAAGGGCGGCTGGCAATGCAGGGGGCGCCTGCGCTGCCTTGTATCCGTCTCTCCAGTCTGCCATCCCTCACTTCGGTGGTGTTTGGCTCGTTATTGATGGAGCTGGTGGACGAGCCGTTCGAGATCCGCTGCACCACGGATCACTCCGGCGAGATCATGCAGTCGCTGCTGACCGGCGAGGCCGATATCGGCTTTGTGCTCAAGCGTCCGCCGGTTGCGGGCCTGCAGATGGAGCTGCTCTGCTGCTCCCCCATTATCGCTATCGCCTCGCCATTGCATCCGCTGGCCGGTTGTCACGGCCTCACCCTGGAGGATATTGCCGACCAGCGGCTGGCACCTCAGGTCTGGGGGCCTGGGTGTGACGTCTTTATCCAGCAGTTGCGGCGGTTGCGACGGGCCGCCAGCCCCCTGCATGCGGTGCAACCCGCCAGCGCGGCGCGGGATCTGGCGCTGGAACACGGGTTTATCACCCTGATGCCGGAGCTGGCCATCAAGCGGGATCTGGAGGTGGGGCGGCTGGTCAGGCTCGATGTGCGCAATCTGCCGCAGGAGCATTGGGATGTGATGATGGCGTGGCGCGGTGGCAAGCGGCCCAATCCGGCCCGGGAAACCGTGTTGGCCACCGCCCGCACGCTGGCGAAACGGTGGCGCAATGAGTAGAGCGATGCGGGACAAGGCCCGCATCGAGTGGATCAGTAGCTGGCCTTGAGGGTCACGCCACTGAACGCGGAAAACCCTGACAGCTGCACATGCCAGGTGCCCGCCTTGGGATTGGTGAACGAGCAGCTTTCGTTATTGCCCCCCTTGTAGGGGCGGCAGTCGTAACTGCTGCTGGTGGGGGCGCTGCCAAAGCGGACGTAGAGGTCGGCATCTCCGGTGCCGCCACTGCTGCTGATCTGCAGCGACCTGGTGCCCGCCGGTACGTTCAGGGTGTAGTTGAGCTTGCCACCCTTGCTGGCGGCGAGGTTGCTCACCGGCACGCCGTTTTGCAGCACGTTGTCGCTTGGTGGCGGCGTGGTGCCGCAGCTGGCATCGACCCCGACGGTCTGGAAGGCCCGTGCCACATCCGCCTGACTGTAACCCAGGTCGGCGCTCGCCCGGCTGACGCCGCAGGCCCCTTGCTGGTAGTTGGTGTTGGCGCCCCAGTAGAGGCGGTTGGCCAGCAAGAACACTTCAAATGCCTTGCGGGTGTTCCAGCCGCTGCTGGTGGCGAGCAGGTAGAAGGCGCGGTTGTAGACCCCGGAGCTGTGGTGTACATCCATCCCCTCCTGATAATCCGCGGCATGGCCGATGGATCTGCCATCCCGGGTCGGATCCTCGAAGTAGCGCAGGGAGCCGTTGCCCTTGAAGATCTGGGCGCCGACCAGCCAGTCGTTGCTCCCCTTCATGTAGAACTCGGCCGCTTCACCCGCCATATCGGAGAAGGCCTCGTTGATGCCGCCGGATTGTCCTGAATAGATCAGCCCGGAGTTCTGTTCGGTAAAGCCGTGGCTTACCTCATGGGCCGCCACATCGAGGCTCACCAGCGGGTGGAAGGTGGTAGCGCCGTCACCAAAGGTCATCTGGCTGCCATCCCAGAAGGCGTTCTCGTAATTCTTGCTGTAGTGAACCCGCATCTTCAGTTTGAAGGTGAGGGGCGCCGTGTTGTACCAGTTGCGGTACATGTCGAACACCACGTTGCCGAAGTAGTGGGCGTCGTTGAGGGGCGAGTAGGCGCCGTTGATCTCCTTGACCCGGTTCTCCGGGCAGGTGAACTGGTGGATGGCCCCGCCTGAGGTGGCGTGGTTGAGGTTGATGGTATCGACGTTGGGGCTGGTCATCCGGCAGTTGTCATCGACGATGAGCGGGCCAAAGTCGGTGCCGTAAAAGTATTTGCCGGTCTTGATGTTGCCCCCCGGGCCGGTGGCGTCCTTGTGGTTGATCCCCTCCCAGCGTTTGAGCTCCTCACCGCTCTGGGCATCAAGAATGACGAAGGGGCGGCTTGGCTTGTCACCTTCCGCAACGAAGGAGACCTGATAGACCAGTCGGGCCAGACCGTTCTCGTCCTGCATCACGTAAAGCTTGATCTGCTCGTTGCTCCCCTTGCTGCCCGCCTTGGCCTTGCTGGCGGCATCCTGTGGCGAAAGGGTGGCGACCGGGCTTGCCACATCCTGATCGATCTGGCGCAGCATGCGTCCGCTGGCCTGTTGCAACTGGCCGTTCAGGCTCTTGTCAGCCACCACCACCTGACCCATTACCGGGATGCCGTTCCAGACCTGCTCGTAGCGGATCCGCTGCTGGCCGTTGGGCAGCTTGACCACCCGCACCTGACGAAACTCGCCATCTTCCAGCTGCAAGGTACCACTCGCGGCACTGAGGCCTGTCATGGCCCGGATGCCGTTTGCCGTTACGTTGATCTCTACCTCTTGCGCCGCCAGTGCGGCGCTTCCCCAGCAGGCCAGCGCAACGGCCAGATAAATTTTATTCATCTCTTCTTTCCTTAAATCGATGAGGTTGATAAACCGACCGAAGGTCGGGCGTTTTGAAGCTAGTGCCGGTGGGGGAAAGTGCCCCCTGTCAAAAGTGACAGCGCAGCACAAAGGGGTAGCAGGATCTGCCAAAGTGCCGTTTGGGGGGATTAATCGGCGTCATGTGGAGAGCATTATCCGGTTTCAGACACCCCCCCTCCTCTTTTGAGGGAGGAGAGAGCGTGCGCCGTCACCCTCTGCGACGCCTGCCGGAGGGGGGCCGTAAAAGTGGCTGGCGCGGCCAGTGGCGATTGGCTACATTGGGTGCTGATTCGCTATTTGATCACTGATTTGAAAGGAGAATCCCATGTTTTCATGGCAGTTGGACGACGAGCTTGCGCTGCTCTTCTTGCAGCCCGATATGGCGAGCGAACTGTTTGCCCTCTGCAATGACAACCGGGAGTACCTCTCACAGTGGCTACCCTGGCCGCCACTGATCCAGCGCCCTGTTGACAGCGCCCTCTTCATTCGCAGTGCCATCGAGAAGTTCGCCCGGGGCGAGGGGCTCACCACCGCCATCGAGTATCAGGGGGAGGTGGTGGGGGTTATCGGTTACAACAGCATCGATCACGACCTTGGCAAGGTGGTCATTGGTTACTGGCTGGCGGAGCGCTGGCAGGGTAACGGCATCATCACCCGGGCCTGTCAGGCCCTGATCCACCACGCCTTCGAGGAGATGGGGATGGAGAAGGTGGAGATCAGCGCCGCCACCGATAACGAGCCCAGCAGGGCTGTTTGTGAACGGCTCGGGATGCAGCTTGAGGGGGTGACCCGGCGCGCAGAGCGGCTGGGCAACCGGATTGTGGACCATGTCCACTACAGCCTGCTGCGTGACGAGTGGCTAAGACAGAGGGAGTCCTGATGGCGCTGCCACATATCAAGACGGCCCGCACCCACCTGACCATACTGTCGCCGGATCGGGCCCCCATGATGCTCGACTTCTACCGGCGCAACCGCGTCCATCTCGCCCCCTGGGAGCCGCTTCGGGACGAGCAGTTTTACACTCTCTCTTACTGGCATGCCCGGCTGCAGGACAGCTACAGCCAGTTCTTCAACGGCACCGGCGTCAATCTGGTGGCCCTCGATCCGGCTGGCGAGCGGGTGATCGCCACCTGCAACTTCAGCAA
This sequence comes from Aeromonas sp. 95A, assembly GCF_051919235.1. NCBI lineage: Bacteria > Pseudomonadati > Pseudomonadota > Gammaproteobacteria > Aeromonadales > Aeromonadaceae > Aeromonas > Aeromonas sp. 95A. The sequence goes on along the minus strand of NZ_JBQBFC010000001.1, from coordinate 2,141,142 downwards.
TATCCTGATGGGGGTCTTCAAGGCGTGTCATCTGGGCTATGCCATCGACCAGCAGCATCAGGGGCAGGGGGTGATGGGAGAGGTGCTGTCAGCCGCCATCGACTACCTGTTTCGGGAGCACGATCTGCATCGCATCATGGCTTGCTATATGCCTGCCAATCAGCGCAGTGGCGCCCTGCTGGAGCGGCTTGGCTTCGAGCGGGAGGGATTCGCGCGGGCGTATCTGATGATCAATGGTCGCTGGGAGGATCACATCCTTACCTCGCTGATTAATCCGGCCCCCTGAGCGACAGATAAAAAAACGAGCCCGAAGTTGCCTTCGGACCCGTCTTCGAATGAGGTGCAGGCTTAGTTGGCCTTGGCATCGCTCACTGCAGCTTCAACCTTGGTAGCGGCTTCGGTAGCAGCTTTTTCTACGGTTGCAGTCGCTTCGGAGGTGGCCTTCTCTACGGTAGAGGTGGCTTCGCTAGCGGCTTTTTCTACAGTGGCAGCAACTTCGGCGGCCGGAGCAGCAGGAGCGGCAGCTTTTTCTTCTTTCTGACCGCAAGCAGTCAACATCAGACCCAGGATACCGGCTACCAGTACTTTGTTCATGTGCATTCCCTCAAAAAAAGATGGAGAGATGGTCTGTGCAACCATCACAGCGCCCACCGTTGCCCGGTATTGAAACAAGAAGCCGGGAGGCAGCAGGCGGGCGCAATATAGCCCCATTAGTTACCGATGAAAACGGATATCACAATGACATTTTTTCGTGCCGTTGATAAAAAGCTCCACTGCAACGACTGATATCAATACAAGATGCCGTCAAATAGCGCTGATTGCACAATAAAACACCGCTTTGCTGCCATCTTGTGGCGGTTTAACAAGGTCAAGGTTGCTCAAGCGCGGCCGATGACCCGCACCTTAGTCAGACAGCTTCTGACAGGGCAGCCGTTTTCCCTCAAGGTGGCTCTGACGGGCCAGATCCAGCAGCGCCATCACCGCCAGCGCTTCACTTGCTGGCACAGGATTGCTTCCCTCACCCTTGATGGCGGCGCAGACACCGCGATAGTAGGCGCCATAATCCCCCGCCTCACCCACCACGCTCTGCTGCTGTAACTGACCATCGACAATACTGCTGAGCAGACCGGGTTCGCTATCCATGCCCCAATCCGCCGCCGGTGGCCGCTTGCCCAGCTTGAGCTGATCTTCCTGCACATCCATACCGAATTTCACGAACGATCCCTGGCTGCCGTGAATGACAAAGCGCGGCATGGTGGCCGAGACCAGACAGCTGCCATGCAGAATAACCCGCAGAGCACCGTAACCCAGCACCACATGGAAGTAGTCGTCCGCCAGTGCGCCGGGGCGCTGCTCGGCCAGATCGGCCTGCAGCCAGTCCGGCTGGCCGAACAGCTGCAGCGCCTGATCCAGTACATGGGGGCCGAGATCGAACCAGAGGCCGGAACCCGGGCCACCCGCTTCGCGCCAGCGCTGGCGCACTTCGGGGCGATAGCGATCGAAGTGGGATTCGAACTGGGCGATCTGCCCCAGCGTCCCTTCGGCAATCAAACGGCGCACGGTAAGGAAATCCCCGTCCCAACGACGGTTGTGGAAGATACTGAGCAGCCGCTGCTGCTTTTCGGCCAGCTCGACCAGCGCTTGCGCCTCTGCCAGATCCAAAGCAAAGGGCTTGTCGATCACCACATGTTTGCCTGCCAGCAGCGCCTGGCGGGCGAGGGGGGCATGGGTGTCGTTGGGGGTGGCGATCACCACCAGATCGACGGTCTCATCGCTTAGCACCTCCTCCAGTGAGCCGACCCGGCAGTCGGGCAGATCGGCCTGCACCTTGGCGGCATCGCGGCTTACCACCCAGCTCAGGGACAAGCCCGAGGTGGTGGAGAGGAAGGGGGCGTGGAAGGTCTTGCCTGCAAAGCCATAGCCCACCAGGGCTGCGTTGAGAGTGTGGCTCATCGAGGGTTCTCCGCTGACATCGAGTGAGTGGGGTCGCCATCACAGGCTCTCTGCCGGATGGCCATTCGTTGTAAAGGCGATACAAACGAGAAGGGGGCCGATGGCCCCCTGAGTGTGCCCATCAGAGCACAGGATTTATTGCAAACACAAGCGGCGACCGCGCCGGGTCATCAGCATCACCAGAGGCGGCAGCAGCAGCCACATATGCAGCGCCAGCTGGCTGAGCGGATCGTGCATCAGGGCACCGGTCAAGCCAACGAGGGCGCCGGAGCCGCTCATCTGGAACAGGCCGAGCAGAGCGGCGGCGGTACCGGCGCAGTGGCCGAACGGTGCCAGCGCCATCCCGGCAGCCGAGCCCAGAATCATGGCAAAGCCGATGCTGGAGAGGAACACCGGCCCCATCATCGCCAGCGGATGCTCGATGTGCATGGCCAAAGTCAGGGTGATGGCCGAGAGCATCAACACCAGCAGCCCGATGCGCAGGGTGCGTCTTGGCCCCACCTTGGCGATAAAGCGCGGCGCCATGAAGCAGGCCAGAATGTTGAGCGCGGCGTTGGCGGTAAACCAGTAGCTAAAGCCGCTCATGTCCAGCCCCAGTTTCACCATCAGCTGCACCGGTGCGGCGGTGACATAAGCGAGGATCACCGCCATCGCCAGCATGCACAGCGCCGCGTTGAACAGGAAGCTGGGGGAGCGCAGCACCGGGCTGTAGCGGGACCAGCTGATGAGGGCCCCTTCGCTGCGGGTCTCCTCCGGGCGGGTCTCCGGCATCCGCCACATCAGCCAGCTGCCGACGATGAGCGCATAACCGGCCATAAACCAGAAGTTGGCAGACCAACCCGCCTTGGCGGTGAGCCAGCCACCGAGCAGGGGGGCCAGCGCAGGAATAAAGCAGATGGCGCCATTGAGATAGGAGATCATCTGGCCGCTCTTTTTCGGGCCGTAGCTGTCACGTACCACCGAGAAGGCGGCGACCGAGGTGGCGCAGGCGCCGAAGCCTTGCAGCACTCGCGCCAGCATCAATTCGCCGAGGCTGGCGGCAAAACCGGCCCCCAGCGCGCTCAGGCCATAGAGCAGCACGCCGCCCAGCGCGATGGGCTTGCGACCGTAGCGATCGGCCAGCGGGCCAACAAGCAGTTGCCCCAGCCCCATGCTGAACAGGAACCAGGTGATGGTGCCCTGCATCAGGGTTACTTCGGCGCCCAGCTGCTCGGCCATCTGCGGAATGGCGGGCAGGTAGATGTCGATAGCCAGCGGACTGAACAGCACCAGTAGTACGAGTAAAAGTATCAATGGCATCTGTCACCTCTTTAGTCAGCCAGGTTAATGAATTGGGGCGCGAGTCTACTGACTCACAGTAATGAATAGAAATGGTATTTAATCACTTTGGTTATTCCATTATGGAAACATGTATTAAAAAGCTGGTTATTCGATGGCGGCAAATCCCCCGTAACCCCATCACAGCGGGTGTAATTGACGCTTTTACTAAACGCTTGCGCCGCATAGAATGCGCAGATTATTTTTGCGGAGGTGCTCGATGAACAAGCTTGTCCTGGCAACAGGTAACCAGAAAAAGGTGAAGGAATTGGCCGCCATGCTGGCCGATATGAAGATCCAGGTGATCCCACAGAGCGAGTTTGCGGTCTCCGATGCCGATGAGACCGGCACCACCTTCGTCGAGAATGCCATCATCAAGGCCCGCCACGCCGCCCGCATTACCGGTCTGCCCGCCGTGGCCGATGACTCCGGTCTGGAAGTCGATCTGCTGCAAGGGCGCCCCGGCGTCTACTCCGCCCGCTTTGCCGGTGTGGGTGCCGGCGACAAGGCCAACATCGAGAAGCTGCTCGGCGAGCTGCAAGGTGCCCCCGAGTACCTGAAGAGCGCCCGCTTCTGGTGTGTGCTGGTCTATATGCGCCACGCTGACGATCCCACTCCCATCATCTGTCAGGCGAGCTGGGAAGGGATGATCATCGACGAGCCGCGCGGTCAGCACGGTTTCGGCTATGACCCGGTCTTCTTCGTGCCGGATCACGACTGCACCGCCGCCCAGATGCCCGCCGAGCTGAAAAACCAGCTGAGTCATCGCGGTCAGGCGCTGGCCAAGTTAAAAGCGGCGCTGGCTGCGGCGCACTAAGCCACTTCGCCACCTTGTCGGTTACACACGGTCAATTACACATAGTCATCTACAATGGGGGCCTTGAGCCCCCGTTTTATTGGAAGTCCCATGCTGCAACTGCCGCCGCTCTCTCTCTATATTCATGTGCCCTGGTGCGTCCAGAAGTGCCCTTACTGTGACTTCAACTCCCATGCCCAGAAGGGGGAGTTGCCTCACCTCGAATATGTCGCCGCCCTGCTGGAGGATCTGGATCAGGATCGGAAGTGGGCGCAGGGACGGCCGCTCTCCTCGATCTTTATCGGCGGTGGCACTCCCAGCCTGTTGACGGTGGAGGCGATGCAAACCTTGCTGGACGGGGTGCGGGCCCGCATTCCGCTCACCGCGGATTGCGAGATCACCATGGAAGCGAATCCGGGCACGGTGGAGGCGGACAAGTTCGCCGGTTTCCAGCGCGCCGGCATCAACCGTATCTCCATCGGGGTGCAGAGCTTCCAGCAGGAGAAGCTGACCCGCCTCGGCCGCATTCACGGCCCGGAAGAGGCGCGCAAGGCCGCCGCTCTGGCCCACGCCATCAAGTTGCCCACCTTCAATCTGGATCTGATGCACGGTCTGCCGGATCAGAGTCTGGATGACGCCCTTTATGACCTGCAGCAGGCTATCGACTGTGCACCACCGCACCTCTCCTGGTATCAGCTCACCATAGAGCCGAATACGGCATTTGCCTCCAAACCGCCCAAACTGCCGGAAGATGACACCCTGTGGGACATCTACGAGCAGGGCCACGCCATGCTCACCGCCAGCGGTTATCGCCAGTACGAGATCTCGGCTTATGCCAAAGAGGGCTACCAGTGCCATCACAATCTCAACTACTGGCGCTTTGGTGACTATCTGGGGATCGGCTGTGGCGCCCACGGCAAGGTGACCGATCTCGTGAATCAGCAGATCCTGCGCACCGCCAAGGTGAAGCATCCGAAAGGGTATCTGGACAAGAGTCGCCCCTATCTGGACGAGCAGTGGCAGGTGACGGCAGACGATCTGCCGCTCGAATACTTTATGAACCGCTTCCGCCTGTTTGAACCGGCCCCCAAGGCGGAGTTCGAGGCATACACAGGTCTGGAGTTGGAGCGGGTGGAGACGGTGCTCGCCATCGCCCAGAGCAAGGAGCTGATCGAGGATCTGGGGGATAGCTGGCAGCTCACTTCTCTCGGCCATCGCTATCTGAACGTATTGCTCGAACTGTTTATGGATGAGTGAGCGGTGGTTGGCGAACCTTCTTTTATTTGAGGCTGATATGTGTCATTACCTTGAGGGCAGTACACCAGTGAGTTACAGCAAAAGAGAGCGGAGATGACAAAGATAAACGGCTTTGGTTGGGCTGTATTGGGGGTGATCGCGCTAGTTGGTAGCGGTGTTGCCTATTTAGCTATGCCGACCAAGCAGCAGGTTAATATCAGCCTGCGTGGCAATAATGACGGAGTCGATCGTACTGATGCAGTTAAGCAGAGGTTTGGCCAACTGGCCCGGCTATGTCCAGCGATAACCAAGGCCAAGTCAGTGACAGTTACCTATGAGCAAGGAGAGTTCCTTCTGTGGCGTAACGAGCAGCTCGGCTGGCAAAGTGACTATTACTTTCAAGCAGTGGACCGTGGTGGCGAAAACCACCATTTCTACCTGCGCGATGATGGTAAGGACGAGCTGATTATCAACGGCAAACAGTCTAGCCTCGATTGGTGTGGCATTCAGCAGAAGATGAATGGTTACTATCTGGCTGCCTTCTAGCCCCAGTATTGTGGGCTATAACCCCAGAGATCCACAAACAATCAGGGCACCTATGGAGCCCTGATTGTTTATGGTCGGAAGGAACCCGCTCAGCAGCAGACGCGGATCATCTGCTGTTGGCCGGGCTCCCACCGCTTGCCAAATTTGGCCTTGCGCTGGTAACTCCCCTTGCCCTTCTTGTTGCGCTCGACCCGGCTGCGAAACAGGGGATCGGAGAGCAGGGCGTGCAGATGGTTATCCTTTATCTCGCCGCGCTGATGGGCATAGTGGCCCCCTTGCGCATTTTCCTCACGGGGGAGGGCGGGTTGGTCGACCCGAATTTTGGCCATGATGGCTCCTCTTCTTTTCTCTTGGTGTGTTGATACTTGTGTCTGGATGGCGGTTTTCACTGCAAGCGCCTGTGCAGGCTAGCGCCCGGCAACAGGATGCACCTGCACCGGTTAAAAACGCGGCGATTTTGTCACCAAATCGCCGCCGGAGCAATGCGTCGGGTGCACCGAGTCAGTCACACTGAGCCAGGCACGCTCAGTCAGGCATACCATGTCAGCCGTGAACAGTGTCATGCTGGTCGTGGCTATGATGCTCGTGATGGGCCGGGGCGCCAGATTCCAGCGTCTCGAGGATGGCGCAGTGCTCGGCCGAGCGCGGCCCGCCGCAGCAGATATTGGAGAGCTCGCGCAGATTGTCGCGAAAGCGGGTCAGTTCGATGATCTTCTGCTCCACCTGGGCCAGCTTGGTGTCGGCCACTGCTTTCACCTCCTGACAGGTGACTTTGGCCTTGTTGGTATCGAGGTCGAGCAGCTCGCCAATATCGGCCAGCGAGAATCCGACCGACTTGGCGCGGATAATAAACTCCAGCCGCCGCTTGTCCTGTTCGCTGTAGAGACGGTAGCCGGATTCGTTGCGGATCCCCGGTGAGATAAGCCCGTTCTTCTCGTAAAAACGCAGGGTATCTGCCTTGACCCCGCACGCCTTGGCCAGTTCACCGATCCGATACATGCTCTCTCTCCCCTTGAATGTATGCCGCCACAAAAACCGGAATCCACTATCACCCCTTTGCCCATGGATTGCCAGCCAAGGGCATAAAAGGGGCAGATAAACATCTCCTGGCGACTCTTTTTCCCATAAAACACTGAAAGTGCAAACGTTTCGAGAAAATCAAGTGGAAAACGTTTAACGCCGCGCCAAATAAGGCTTTGCTGTTTCAAAAAATCCACCACAGGTCACATTTTTTGTGTAGAATACGCGCCCATAACAGAGCGCCGCACCAAGCGGGCATTTCCTAAAACGCTTTTGCCGGATGTCGGGCGAGAGTGGTTTGCGAAATCCCCCACTTCCATTTATTTGGGGACTCTCTGTGTTGAGCCTCGCCTCCCATGGAACGGTCCCCGTTATGTTGAGGACGATAGTGTGATGGAACAAGCTCGACCCATTCGCCGTGCACTGCTGAGTGTGTCTGACAAAACTGGCATTCTGGAATTTGCCAAGGCACTCAACGAGCGTGGTGTTGCCCTGCTCTCCACGGGCGGTACCGCCAAGCTGCTTGGCGAGGCGGGTCTGCCGGTGACCGAGGTCTCCGACTACACGGGTTTCCCTGAAATGATGGATGGCCGGGTCAAGACCCTGCATCCCAAGGTTCATGGCGGCATCCTCGGCCGTCGGGATCAGGATGACGCCATCATGGCCCAGCACGCTATCTCCCCCATCGACATGGTTGTCGTCAACCTCTACCCCTTTGCTGCCACCGTGGCCAAAGCGGGCTGCACCCTGGCGGATGCGGTCGAGAACATCGACATCGGCGGCCCAACCATGGTGCGTTCTGCTGCCAAAAACCACAAAGATGTTGCTATCGTCGTCAAAGCTGCTGACTATGATCGGGTTATTCGCGAGATGGATGCCAACGGCAACAGCCTGAAACTGGCGACCCGTTTCGATCTGGCCATCGCAGCCTTCGAGCACACCGCCGCCTACGACGGCATGATCGCCAACTACTTCGGCACCATGGTTCCTTCCTACGGTGACAACAAGGAGGGTGACGAGGAGTCCCGTTTCCCGCGCACCTTCAACAGCCAGTTCATCAAGAAGCAGGACATGCGTTACGGCGAAAACAGCCATCAGGCAGCCGCCTTCTACGCCGAAGAGCATGCCGCTCCGGGTTCTGTCTCCAGCGCTACCCAGTTGCAGGGCAAGGCGCTCTCCTACAACAACATCGCCGATACCGATGCGGCGCTGGAGTGTGTTAAGGAGTTCGACGAGCCGGCCTGCGTCATCGTTAAGCATGCCAACCCCTGCGGTGTGGCCATCGGTAGCGACCTGCTGAGTGCCTACGATCGCGCCTACCAGACCGACCCCACCTCCGCCTTCGGCGGCATCATCGCCTTCAACCGTGAGCTGGATGGTGCCACTGCGGCAGCCATCGTGGCCCGCCAGTTTGTCGAAGTGATCATCGCCCCGACCGTCAGCCAAGCAGCCCGTGATGCGGTCGCCGCCAAGCAGAACGTGCGTCTGCTCGAATGCGGTCAGTGGACGGCACCGGCGCAAGGCTTTGACCTCAAGCGCGTCAACGGCGGCCTGCTGGTACAGGAGCGGGATCTCGGCATGGTGACGCTGGGTGACCTGACCGTGGTCAGCAAGCGCCAGCCGACCGAGGCCGAGCTGCAGGATCTGCTGTTCTGCTGGAAAGTGGCCAAGTTCGTCAAATCCAACGCCATTGTCTACGCCAAAGATGGCCAGACCATCGGCGTCGGTGCAGGCCAGATGAGCCGTGTTTATTCGGCCAAAATCGCCGGTATCAAGGCGGCGGACGAAGGGCTGACCGTGGCGGGCTCCGTGATGGCCTCCGATGCCTTCTTCCCGTTCCGCGACGGTATCGATGCTGCCGCTCAGGCTGGTATCTCCTGCGTGATCCAGCCGGGTGGCTCGATGCGCGATCAGGAGGTAATCGACGCCGCCGACGAGCACGGCATGTGCATGGTGTTCACCAACATGCGCCATTTCCGTCATTGATGGGTCAGGGGCTGCCGATGGCGGCCCTTTTGTTGTCTCTTTTCAACTGACTATTTCCGCTGACTGACGGCCCGGGTGGCCGTCCAGTGACCACAAATAGAAGCGAGCGATACGATGAAAGTACTGATCATTGGCAACGGTGGCCGCGAACACGCCCTGGCCTGGAAGGTCAAACACTCCCCACTGGTACGTCACGTTTTTGTGGCGCCGGGCAATGCGGGCACCCAGCTTGAGCCGGGTGTCGAGAACGTTGCCATCGACGCGACCGATATCGAAGGGCTGCTGGCCTTTGCCAAAGAGAAGCAGGTCGGCCTCACCATCGTCGGGCCGGAAGCGCCGCTGGTGAAAGGGGTGGTGGATGCCTTCCGCGCTGCCGGTCAGCCGATCTTTGGCCCGACCGCTGCCGCTGCCCAGCTGGAAGGCTCCAAGGCTTTCACCAAGGATTTCTTGGCCCGTCACGCCATTCCGACCGCCGAGTACCAGAACTTCACCGAAGTGGAGCCTGCGCTCGCCTACTTGCGCGAGAAGGGGGCCCCCATCGTCATCAAGGCCGATGGTCTGGCGGCAGGCAAGGGGGTGATTGTCGCCATGACCTTGCAGGAAGCGGAAGACGCGGTGCGCGACATGCTCTCCGGCAATGCCTTTGGCGAAGCGGGCTCCCGGGTGGTGATTGAGGAGTTTCTGGAGGGTGAAGAGGCGAGTTTCATCGTCATGGTCGATGGCGAGCACGTGCTGCCGATGGCCACCAGTCAGGATCACAAGCGGGTTGGCGACGGTGATACCGGCCTCAACACCGGCGGTATGGGGGCTTACTCCCCGGCGCCTGTGGTGACCGCCGAGGTACATCAGAAGGTGATGGAGCAGGTGATCATGCCGACCGTGCGCGGCATGGCGGCCGAGGGCAACGTCTACACCGGTTTCCTCTATGCCGGTCTGATGATCGACGGTGCAGGCAATCCCAAGGTGATCGAGTTCAACTGCCGTTTCGGCGATCCCGAGACCCAGCCCATCATGCTGCGGATGCAATCCGATCTGGTGGAGCTCTGCCTGGCCGCTTGCGCAGGCAAGCTGGATCAGAAAGAGGCCATCTATGATCCCCGCGCCGCTATCGGCGTGGTGTTGGCGGCGGGTGGCTATCCCGGCGATTACAGCACCAACCACCCCATCAGCGGCTTGCCGGTGGATGAAGTGGCGGGCGAGAAGGTGTTCCATGCCGGTACCCGCCTGGAGGGCGATACCAGCCTGACTGCTGGCGGCCGCGTGTTGTGCGCCACCGCCCTCGGCCACACTGTGGCTGAAGCCCAGCAGCGTGCCTATCAGCTCGCTGGCCGCATCAAGTGGGATGGCGTCTTCTACCGCAAGGATATCGGCTGGCGCGCCATTGCTCGCGAACAGGAGTAACTGACGCCCGCAAATGGCCAGCTGATTCAGACCCCGCTACGGCGGGGTTTTTTGTCCCTGTTTACCGCTTTCAACCATCCTCATGCTGCGCGTCACCGGCGTTCAGTCAGTTACCAAGCGCAAACAAGCGCGGCATATCTGTCACTATTTGCCACAAAAAACAGCATTTTTCACAAACGTTTCACCATGAGTCATGGCATCATGCTGGTGATGAATTCTTGTTTGGATTCATAAGTACCCCTAACAATTCGAGCATGTCGTTATATAAGGAAATCCCATGTTGAAAACCGTCCGCCCCCTGCTGCTGCCCCTGATGTTTGGCCTGATGACCCTGCCTGCCGTGGCGGGTGATCTGGAACAGCCGATGAAGAAGATTGGCTTCAACTACAAGCAGGCCGTCAAGGCTGATGATGCAGCCACCATGGAGAAGCACATCAACGAGATGAAGGCCCAGCTGGACGTGGCCAAGCAGAAGAACATGCCGGCAGCCAAGAAAGAGAAATTCCTTGAAGGGATGAATGAGGTACAGACCGAGCTGGACGCCAGCCTGGCCGCACTCAAGGCGGGTGATGAGGCAAAGGCGCGCGAACATCTGGCCAAGGTCAACGACCTGAAGAAGGAGTACCACAAATATGCCAAGCAAAAAGGGTGAGCCCTTTCGCTGGGATCCGCTGGTTCGCCTGACCCACTGGGGCTTGGCGGCGGTGTGCATCGGCAACCTCTGGGTTAACGAAGCGGGCGAGGAGTGGCACGAGTGGCTGGGTTACGGCGCCATTGGGCTGGTCTCCTTGCGTTTGCTCTGGGGGCTCACTTTTGCCCGTGGCTACGCCCGCCTTGGATCCCTCATCCCCAGTGGTGAGGATTTTCGCCAGCAAGCGCGCGAGATGCGTGAGCGGCAGCCTCCGGCACCGGGTCATCACGGTAGCGGCAAGCTGGCCGTGTGGGCACTCTGGCTGGTTGTGCTGGCCACTGCTGGCAGCGGCTGGTTTCAAAATACCGAGACGGGATTTGAACTGGGGGCTGACGAGTGGCATGAGTGGTGCGTGGTGGCGCTGCAGGGGTTGATTGGTCTGCATCTGCTGGCCATCGTCTTCACCTCCTGGCGTCAGCGCAGCAATCTGGTTACCCGGATGCTGCCAGCCATCGGGCGTCGCTCATCCATCCAGAGCGGCAGCAACGAGCAAACCTGAGGCTCAGCATTAGGCGCCTTGTCTCTGAGTGAGGCGCCTGATCCGGACCCTGCCCAGACCCGCCCATGGCGGGTCTTTTCTATGACCTCATAGAGCTATCACGGGACATTGCCCGACCACCAAATTGAAAAAGGCCGCTCATGATGAGCGGCCTTTTTCAATTTGGTGGCCCCTGGGGGACTTGAACCCACGACCAATCGATTATGAGTCGACTGCTCTGACCAACTGAGCTAAGGGGCCAAATTGTGCGTTTAGCGGCGTGGATTATAGGGGAAGAGGAAAGGGCAGTCTATAGGTATATCAACCACTTGGCGACTAATTGTCCAGGTCGATAGAGGGTGCAAAGAGGGTCATAAGGGTAAATGCCAGACAAAACAAAGCCCCGCATGGCGGGGCTTTGGCAGAGCAGTTTGACACAGGGTCAGGACTATTCGTCCAGGAAGCTGCGCAGCACTTCCGAGCGGCTCGGGTGGCGCAGTTTGCGCAGTGCCTTGGCTTCGATCTGACGAATACGCTCACGGGTAACGTCGAACTGTTTGCCCACTTCCTCTAGGGTGTGGTCAGTGTTCATGTCGATACCGAAACGCATCCGCAGTACCTTGGCTTCACGGGCGGTCAGGCCAGCCAGCACTTCGCGGGTGGCATTGCGCAGGCTTTCGCTGGTCGCCGCATCCGCTGGCAGAGCCAGGGTGGTATCTTCGATAAAGTCGCCCAAGTGGGAATCTTCATCATCACCGATGGGCGTCTCCATGGAGATAGGCTCTTTGGCGATTTTCAGTACCTTGCGGATCTTGTCTTCCGGCATGCCCATGCGCATGGCCAGCTCTTCCGGGTTCGGTTCACGACCCATCTCCTGCAGCATCTGACGGGAGATTCGGTTGAGCTTGTTGATGGTCTCGATCATGTGTACCGGGATACGGATGGTACGGGCCTGATCCGCGATGGAGCGGGTAATGGCCTGACGGATCCACCAAGTTGCATAGGTCGAGAACTTGTAGCCACGACGGTATTCAAACTTGTCTACTGCCTTCATCAGACCGATGTTGCCCTCCTGGATCAGATCCAGGAACTGCAGACCGCGGTTGGTGTACTTCTTGGCGATAGAGATAACCAGACGCAAGTTGGCCTCAACCATCTCTTTCTTCGCACGGCGGGCTTTGGCCTCACCGATGCTCATACGACGGTTGATATCCTTGATCTGGGCAATCGACAGACCGGTCTCTTCTTCAATCTGCTGCAGCTTGCCGATGGCGCGCTGGATATCCTCGCCCATTTCAACCAGACGGGGAGACCAGGCTTTGCCAGCCTGCTTCTGGTATTCAAACCAGGCAGTTTCACACTCGTTGTTGGTGAAGGCCGCGACGAAGGTTTTCTTCGGCATCTTGGCCTGCTCAACGCAGAGCTTCATGATGATACGTTCCTGCACGCGGACGCGCTCCATCATTTCACGCATGTTGTTGACCAGGCGATCGAACTGCTTGGGCATCAGGCGGAATTGACGGAATACATCGGCCAGCTGTGCGATGGCGGCCTGGGTATCTTCGTGCGCGCGACCATTCTTCTGAATGGAGAGGCGGGTCACTTCATACTGGGCACGCAGTTCGCCGAACTTCTCGCGAGCAACTTCCGGATCCGGACCACCGTCACCGTCGTCGTCAGAGCTGTCGCCATCTTCGTCTTCGTCTTCTTCGTCTTCTTCATCTTCGTCGGCCAGATCGTCTTCGCCGAGCTCGGAACCGATATGCGTGGCGGTAGGCGCCATATCTTCGGTTTCGTTCGGGTCAATAAAGCCAGAGATAATGTCAGAGAGACGCAGCTGCTCGGCTTCGTACTTGTCGTACTGTTCGAGCAGGTAAGTAATTGCTTCAGGGTACTCGGCTACGGAGCTTTGTACCTGGTTGATACCGTCTTCGATCCGCTTGGCGATGTCGATTTCGCCTTCACGGGTCAGCAGTTCGACGGTACCCATTTCCCGCATGTACATGCGGACGGGATCGGTCGTGCGACCAATCTCAGATTCAACAGATGCCAGAGCCTGGGCCGCTGCTTCGGCAGCGTCCTCATCGGCGGTACCACCTTCAGCCATGATAAGGTCATCGGCATCCGGAGCGTTTTCAACCACTTGAATGCCCATATCGTTGATCATCTGAATGATGTCTTCGATCTGGTCTGAATCGACAATGTCTTGCGGGAGGTGATCGTTCACCTCGGCATAGGTCAGGTAGCCCTGTTCTTTACCTTTGGCAACGAGGAGTTTAAGCTGAGACTGCGGGGTTTGCTCCATAGAACTCATCCGGTTGGTGTTGCTAGGTTGCGCGTACAGTGCGCTGCTGCGCAAATAGCCAATTCTAATAGAAAACCGCCAGACATGCTATGTCTGGTTGCGGCGTCGGTCATGAGAAACCCCTGCCCGCAGTATTGTCGGGGCCAGGCGGTTATAAAAATTTTGCTTTTCATCCCGTCGATTCGGGCAACGCTATCCATATTGGGACTAATCACTCAAATATCAAGCCCCACTCTCATTTCTTTTCTCAATTTGCACCTCTCTTATCAGCATCATCAGCTCTTGGGTTTCTTCGGAGCTTAGTCCTTCCTGAGCCACTTTGGCCTGCAATTCTTCGATCCGCTGTTTCAGAAACTGGTTGATGAAGCCGACAAAGGTGTCCTGCAATTCTCCCAGAATATCCGGCTCCTGATCGAGTTTGATCTCCTCGAACAGGTCGTGCATGGCCAGCTGAGCAAGGATCTCTCCCTCCTTGGTACCACGCCAGTGTTCCAGTAGGATACCGGTTGTGATACCAGGCTGTGCCAGGATCTGCTGGTGCAGTTGCAGCAGGAACTTGATGCCCTGTACGCGTAGTCCGGCCAATTCCGGCATGGGGGGAAGCTCAGCCGTTACTGCCGGATATTGCACCATCAGTGCCAGCGCACGCCGCAGTGGCGTCAGCTTGGCTGCCTTGGGTTTGTTGACCTCGGCCTTGGGCTGACTGTTGCGGGCAAAGAGCTCGGCGATGCGCTGCTTGTTCTCGCCCCAGCGCATCATGCTGGAGAGACGAGTGATCAGCCCTTCGCGGGTAAACCCTTCCGGAACGCGACGAATAAGCTCGGCGGCCTTGTTGGCCACTTCGAACTTGCCTGCCTCACCGGAGAGCGCCGCATCGCGACCGAGACGCTCGAACATGAAGTCGGCGAACGGTTGGGCTTGATCGAGCAGGGCTTCAAAACCCTCCTTGCCGATCTGGCGTACCAGCGAGTCGGGATCCTCGCCATCGGGCAGGAACACGAACTTCAGCTCGCGGCCATCCTGCAGATGAGGGAGGGCATTATCCAGCGCGCGCCAGGCGGCTTCACGACCGGCGTTGTCACCGTCGTAGCAGCAGACTACCTCGGCGGTGGTGCGAAACAGGGTGTGGATATGGTCGCTGGTCGTTGCAGTACCCAGCGCCGCCACCGCATAGTCGATGTCGTACTGACCGAGTGCCACCACATCCATGTAGCCTTCCACCACCAGGATCCGGCGTGGATCCTTGTGTGCCTGCTTCACCTCGTAGAGACCGAACAGCTCCCGCCCTTTATGGAAGATGGGGGTCTCCGGCGAGTTCAGGTATTTGGGAGTGCCATCACCCAGCACCCGGCCACCGAAACCGATGACCCGGCCACGCTTGTCACGGATCGGGAACATGATGCGATCGCGGAAACGATCATAACTCCCCGGGCCATTGTCACGGGTGATCAGCATGCCGCCCGAGATAAGCAACTGCTCGTGATCCCGGCTGGTACCAAAGCGGCGGCGCACCTGATCCCAATCGCTGGGTGCATAGCCAATGTTGAATCGTTTGACCACTTCACCGGTCAGGCCGCGGCCTTTGAGGTACTCCACCGCATGAGGAGCACTCTTGAGGTTGCTCTCGTAGAAGCGGGCAATCTGGTTCATCAGCTCGAACAGATCCTTGCTGACGGCGGGCTGGCTATTGGCCGAGCCGCCGATGCTCTGCTCGCGAGGCACCTGCATGCCCTGCATGCTGGCGAGCTCTTCGATGGCATCGGGAAATTCGAGACCGTCGTACTCCATGACAAAGCCGATGGCGTTGCCGTGGGCGCCACAACCGAAACAGTGGTAGAACTGCTTCTCCTGGCTGACGGTAAAAGAGGGGCTTTTTTCGTTATGAAAAGGGCAGCAAGCCTGGTAGTTCTTACCGGCTTTTTTCAGCCGCACTCGCGAGTCGATCAGCTCGACTATGTCTGTGCGTACGAGCAGATCGTCGATAAAGGATTGGGGGATCCTGCCTGCCATAACCGTCCTGTTTCATTGCGGAGAAAATAAAAAAGCCGCGCATTCCAAGGGAAGCACGGCTTCTTCGACCAAACAAGAGAGTTGCCTGTTACGCCAAGCGGGTTTTCACCTGAGCACTGACGGCGCCGACATCGGCACGCCCCTGAATTTTCGGCTTCAAGACAGCCATGACCTTGCCCATATCAGCCATGACGGCAGCACCACTTTCAGTGATGGCTTGCTCGATCAGGGCAGCAATTTCATCTGCGGTCAGCTGTTGCGGCAGGAATTCCTGCAACACAACGATCTCGGCGGACTCTTTGTCGGCGAGATCCTGGCGACCGGCAGCTTCAAATTGGCTGATGGAATCGCGGCGCTGTTTGACCATTTTGGTCACGACAGCGAGGATATCCTCATCATTCAGCTCGATACGGGTATCGACTTCACGTTGCTTGATTTCTGCCATCAACAAGCGGATCGCTCCCAGACGTGCCTTATCTTTGGCAAGCATGGCGAGTTTTTGCTGATCCTTGAGTTGATCCTTCAGAGACACGGCAATATCTCCCGATTAGTACAGGCGGATACGACGTGCGTTTTCGCGAGACAGCTTCTTGGCGTGGCGCTTGACAGCAGACGCTTTGGCGCGCTTACGAATGGTAGTCGGCTTCTCGTAGAACTCACGGCTACGAACTTCGGACAGGATACCGGCTTTTTCGCAAGAACGCTTGAAACGACGCAGAGCAACGTCAAACGGCTCATTTTCACGGACTTTGATTACTGGCATGTGCCTTTCACCTCAGTGATAAATTGTTAGCTGACCTTCAATCGATCAGCATGTCTTAAAATGGTGCGAAATTATACTCTGGACAGGGAATGAAAGTAAACCCGCAGAGATCGCTCTGGTTTAAAAAACCCGCGAAGGTTACCATAGCCGTCTCATTTTAGCAGTGAAATTTTTTAGCAATGCGTGTATTGGGCATAGAGACATCCTGTGACGAAACCGGGATCGCGATCTTCGACGATCAAAAAGGGATCCTTTCCCATCAGTTATACAGCCAGGTCAAGCTGCATGCGGACTACGGTGGCGTCGTCCCCGAACTCGCCAGCCGGGATCATGTTCGCAAGACGATCCCGTTGATCCAGGCCGCATTGCAAGAGGCGGGACTGGGTAAAGATGACATCGACGGCATCGCGTATACCGCGGGTCCGGGTCTGGTTGGCGCCATTCTGGTGGGAGCCACTATTGGTCGTTCGCTGGCGATGGCATGGAACAAGCCTGCTATCGCCGTCCACCATATGGAAGGCCACCTGCTGGCCCCCATGCTGGAAGAGAAGGCCCCCGAGTTCCCCTTCGTAGCGCTGCTGGTCTCCGGTGGTCACTCCATGCTGGTACGGGTTGATGGCATCGGCAGTTATCAGCTGTTGGGCGAATCCATCGACGATGCCGCTGGCGAAGCGTTCGACAAGACCGCCAAGCTGATGGGGCTGGACTATCCGGGTGGCCCGCTGCTTTCCCGTCTGGCCGAGAAGGGCACCACCGGGCGCTTCCACTTCCCCCGTCCCATGACAGATCGTCCCGGGCTCGACATGAGCTTCTCTGGCCTCAAGACCTTCACCGCCAACACCATCGCCGCCAATGGTGATGATGAGCAGACCCGTGCCGATATCGCTCGGGCGTTTGAAGATGCGGTGGTCGATACCCTGGCCATCAAGTGCCGTCGTGCTTTGAAAGAGACCGGTCTTAAGCGCCTGGTGGTCGCCGGTGGCGTCAGTGCCAACCGTCATCTGCGTGCCCAGCTGGCGGAGCTGATGGAGAGCCTCAAGGGCGAGGTGTTCTATCCGCGCACTGAATATTGCACCGATAACGGCGCCATGATTGCCTATGCCGGTATGCAGCGCCTGAAAGCGGGCGTGTTTGAGCCGCTGGCGGTCAAAGCCGTGCCGCGCTGGCCGCTGGATACCCTGGATCCGGTCTGATCCGACGGATCCCGCCTTCTGGCGTGGTGGTGAGTACCATGGTGGCCTATCGCTCCTGCAATCCGGCAGCGGTGGTTATAGCGCCGCTGGCACGCTGTTGTGGTGTCTGCTGTCGCCGTGGTTGAGCCATCCGGATAAGACGTCAGGTCTCTTGCTGCCAGACAGCCAAGCACAGAGTAAAGAGATAAAAAAATCCCCGCCAACTGGCGGGGATTTTTATTTGGCGATCGGCAGGCGATGAATTACAGCAAGATGCCGCCGAAGAAGAAGCCCAGCGCCACGGCGATGGCGATGGTGGCGGTGCCCGGTACGAAGAAGGGGTGGTTGAAGACCGCCTTACCGATACGGGTGGAGCCGGTGTCGTCCATCTCTACCGCAGCCAGCAGGGTCGGGTAGGTCGGCAGTACAAACAGGGCGCTCACGGCTGCGAAAGAGGCAATCGCAGTCAGCGGGCTGACACCCAGTGCCAGTGCGGCCGGCATCAACGCTTTCGTGGTGGCACCTTGTGAATAGAGCAGCATGGCGGCGAAGAACAGCACCACGGCCAGCAGCCAGGAGTACTGGTTCAGCAGGTCGCCAGCGATCAGCTGGATGGTGTCCATGTTGCCTTTTACGAAGACGTTACCCAGCCAGGCCACACCCAGTACGCAGATACAGGCAGACATACCGGACTTGAAGGTCGGCATGTTGGTCACTTGAGTGGCGTCCAGTTTGCACACCAGAGTCATGATGGTGGCCGCGGCCAGCATGATGCCCATGATGGCGCCGTCACGGGGGATCGGCGGGTTGGTGATCAGACCCACTTTACCGGAGATGGCAGTGGCATAAGCCATGACAGCAACGATGGCGGCGATGAAGATCCAGACAGACAGTTTGGCGTACGGTTTGATCTCGAGCTTGGTAGTACCACGCAGTTTGATCAGGCCCTTGGCTTTACGCTCCAGATAGACTTCGTCCTGCTCCAGCGGCTTGCCCATCATGTTGGCAATGAAGGCGCCCAGGATACAGGCCAGGAAGGTAGAGGGGATACAGATGGCCAGCAGGGTCAGGTAGTCAACACCAAACGGCTCGAGCATGCCGGAGAAGGCAACCACAGCGGCAGAGATCGGGGAAGCTGTGATGGCGATCTGGGAGGCGACAACCGCGATGGAGAGCGGACGGGATGGGCGGATCCCTTGCTCTTTGGCCACTTCAGCGATCACCGGCAGGGTGGAGAAGGCGGTATGACCGGTACCGGCCAGCATGGTCATCAGGTAGGTGACCACCGGGGCGGCGAAGGTGATGTATTTGGGGTTCTTGCGCAGCGCTTTTTCTGCCAGGAAGACCAGGTAGTCCATCCCGCCAGCCAGTTGCATACAGGCGATGGCACAGATGACGGATGCGATGATCATGATCACATCCCAAGGGATGTAACTGACCAGTTGATCGCTCGGGATGGGCATGCCCAGACCCCACGTCAAGACCAGTACCCCCAGACCACCGGCAAAGCCGATGCCGATGCTGCCTATCCGGGCCCCCAGATAGATAGCGGCGAGCACGACAAGTAACTCGATTCCAATCATAGCGATAACTCCATTTTTTAGTTTTTGGTTTTTATTTGGCAAAAAGCCAATTCCCGATCGGGCTGGGGATAAAGACCAATCGGGAACTGACTTTATGGGCCGGGAAGATCCCGGCCCACACTCGCTTATACGGCAGCTTCGCGGGTGAAACGCTTGGCTTTGTATTGCGGGTTCATCAGGTTCTCGATGGAGAGAATTTCGTCCAGCTGCTCGGCGCTCAGCAGACCGCGCTCAAGAACGACTTCACGGACGTTCTTGCCGGTCTGGGCACAGATCTTGCCGACGATATCCCCTTCGTGGTGGCCGATGAAGGGGTTCAGGTAGGTCACGATACCGATGGAGTTCAGCACGTGATTCATGCAGATTTCCGGGTTGGCGGTGATACCTTCCACGCACTTCTCGCGCAGGGAAATACAGGCTTTTTCCATCAGGCTCAGGGATTCGAACATCGCCTGACCAATAACCGGCTCCATGACGTTCAGCTGCAGCTGACCGGCTTCGGCGGCGAAGGTGATGGTGATGTCGTTACCGAATACCTTGAAGCAGGATTGGTTGACCACTTCCGGGATAACCGGGTTGACCTTGGCCGGCATGATGGAAGAACCCGCCTGCATTTCTGGCAGGTTGATCTCTTTCAGTGCAGTGCGCGGGCCGGAGGAGAGCAGACGCAGGTCGTTACAGATCTTGGACAGCTTCATGGCCAGACGCTTGATGGCGCCGTGCAGCATGACGTAGGCGCCACAGTCGGAGGTCGCTTCGATCAGATCTTCTGCCGGCACATAGGCACGACCGGTGATCTCGGCCAGACGCTTGATGGCCAGTGCAGAGTACTCGGGCGGAGTGTTCAGACCGGTACCGATGGCGGTCGCGCCCAGGTTCACTTCCAGCAGCAGCTCCTGGCAACGCTTGATGGATTTGATCTCTTCACGCAGGGTCACGGCGAATGCGTGGAACTCCTGACCCAGGGTCATCGGAACCGCATCTTGCAGCTGGGTACGGCCCATCTTCAGGATGTTTTTGAACTCTTTCGCTTTGGCATCGAATGCCGCGATCAGGTGCTCCAGCGCGTGCAGAGTCACGTCAGTGCTGTTGACCACAGCAACGCGGAAACCGGTCGGGTAGGCATCGTTGGTGGACTGGCACTTGTTGACGTGGTCGTTCGGGTTGATGACGTCGTAGCGGCCTTTCTCCAGACCCATGATTTCCAAGGCGATGTTGGCCAGTACTTCGTTGGTGTTCATGTTGACGGAGGTGCCGGCACCACCCTGGTAAACGTCGACCGGGAACTGGTCGAAGCATTTGCCGGTGTTCAGCATCAGGTCGCAGGCTTCTACGATCTTGTCAGCAATTTCAGGACGGATGGTACCCAGTTCACCGTTTGCCAGCGCAGCGGCCTTCTTGGTCAGCACCATACCGCGGACGAATTCCGGAACGTCAGAAATCTTCTGAGAGCTGATCTTGAAGTTCTCGACAGCGCGCAGGGTGTGCACACCGTAGTAGAGATCATTGGAAACTTCTTTGGTGCCCAGCAGGTCTTCTTCAATGCGGACGTTCTTGATGTCGCTCATTGTAATGCCTCAGAAATCAGATAAATGGAAAAATCCTCACCGAGTGGTCGCGAGTTCCTTGCGCACAGCTCATCCTGAAGCACCACACATCGAGTGGGGCGGTTGGGAGAATGACCTCCCGAAAAACTAATCAATATACTACTCCAATTGAGGTATCGGTTATTAGAGGTGGATCACTAAATTTGCGACATTTTCAAATTACTTTGAGGAAAGTACACATATGTTATGAAGTTTTTATCATGATGATTTTTATAAGTTTTTGTGACTTTTTGCTGATTTTTTAGATTGCTGATGACGTAGGAGTCAGTTGACCAACTTGAAAAGAGGGGGGCTGCCCCCATTTATTCAGGGCAGAAAGTGGTGATGATGGGGTGGCAAAATCGTCTCTGACCATCGTTGGATGGGCGCCACTTTTTCTCAATTTACCGGTGCTGGAGTGGATATGGGCAAGTTGTTTTTGTTGTTGGTGGGTCTGGTTGTGCTGGAACTCACCGTGATGATCGAGGTCGGCTCGGTAATCGGGGCGCTGCCGACAGTCGGCTTGCTCATACTGACTGCGGTATTGGGCTCCTCGCTGGTACGCAGTGAAGGGATCAAGACCCTGTTCAGCGCCCAGCAAAAGATGAAGATGGGCGAGATGCCGGGCCGCGAGGTGATGGGAGGCATGATGCTGGCGTTGGCCGGTTTGCTGCTTATTATCCCGGGTTTCGTGACCGACATTTTCGGTGTGCTGTTGCTCCAACCCTGGCTGCGCAACAAACTGGCTGACAAGCTGATCGGCAGCAGCCAGTTCCGGATGCAGATGGGTGGCTTCCAGCGTACTCAATCGCCGTTTGGCAACGCACCGTCCGATGATCATCTGGGGAACGCCAAGCAGGGCGGCACCACCATCGAAGGCGAATTTGAGCGCAAAGAGTAATCGACGAGACGAAAACCCGAGGCGAGTGACTGAATCAGGGTTTGCCCTGATGGCACAAGGCCTCGAAGCGGTGTCGGGCATACCACCATGCGAGGGTGCCCGCCGCCAGATTGGCCAGCAGTATCCCTAGATAGATCCCTTGTTCTCCTCCCAGCTTTGCCCCCAGCCAGGCTCCTGGCAACAGAAAACCAAACAGCCGCAATCCGTTGAACAAAAACGAGATACTGGATGCTCTCACGCCATTAAGTGCCGAGGCCAACAGCATCACCATGCCCTGAAAGCCGTAACCGATCGGCACCAGATGCAGATAGAGAATGATGAGGCGAATGACCTGCGGATGATCGCTGAACAGGTTGGCGATGAGTGGCGCCAGTAGCCAGGTCAGGCCATAGATGGCGAGCTGGAACAGCAACGCAAACCTCATGCAGCTTTGCAGCGCAGCCTTGGCGCGGGCCGGATTGCCAGCGCCGCAGTTTTGCGAGATGAAAGGGGCCAGTACGGAGGCGAGGGCCATCATCACAATCAGCAACAGCGCCTCGACCCGCGACGCGGCGCCGTAAGCGGCCACCACCTCGGTACCCAGTCCTGCAAAGATCGTCATCAGCACCGCATTGGCCAGGGGGTTGAGCATATTGGTAAAAGAGGCGGGGACGGCGACATGGAGTAACGCCCGCCAGTGGTATAGCAACCGAGTCCGCGGCGAGAGGTGCCACAGCAGCAAGCCCTCCCGATGACGCAGGATATAGAGGCTGACCAGCATCGCCATCAACCAGGAGATAGAGGTGGCGATGGCTGCCCCGCGAATCCCCCATTCTGGAAAGGGGCCGATGCCGAAGATCAACAGAGGATCCAGCACCCCGTTGACCAACCCGGCTACGGCCATCACCAGACTGGGGGTTTTGGTATCGCCTGTCGCCCGTATGGCGGCATTGCCCACCATGGGCAGCACCAGCATGGGGACGGTGAGATACCAGATCAGCATGTAGTCATGGATGAGAGAGATAAGCTCGGCACTGGCCCCCAACAGGGTAAACAGGGGTTTGATGGTGAGAGCGCCCCCCGCGGAGAGCAGGGCTACCATGATCACCGCCAGAAACAGGCTGTCGGTGGCGAGATGGGCCGCCTCATCGTGTTTGCCCTGCCCCAGGGTATGACCGATCACCGCTGACAATCCGGCGCCCAATCCCATCGCCAGCGAGGTAACCACAAAAGTGACAGGAAAGGTAAAACTGATGGCAGCCAGAGCTTCGGTTCCCAGCATACCGATAAAAAAGGTATCGACCAGATTGAAGGCCAGAATGGCGATGATGCCGAAGATCATGGGGCCCGTCATCTGGCGCAGTACGACCGGAATAGGGGCTGTCAGCATGGGGTTGGTGCGGGTCAAGGGCTCGTCTCTACAGCTGGCTTTGAAGGTTCTGGCATGGAAACCGGGCGGCTTGAACCGACCTTGCTCCAGAGTGCGGACATGGCTGAACCATCGAAGATGTTTATAGTACGTGAAAAAATTTTTTTTGTATTTGCCCTTGAAGGGTTAGCAACTCTGCCCCACATCAGGGACATATCTAATTTGGCCTGGAACGGCCATTCCTCAAAGCAACAATGAGACTCATTTTGGGAGAGTTATCGATGAAAATTCGTCCACTGCACGACCGCGTCATCATCAAGCGCATCGAAGCTGAAGCCAAATCTGCCGGCGGTATCGTCTTGACTGGTACTGCGGCCCAGAAGTCCACCCGTGGTGAAGTGCTTGCCGTGGGGACTGGTCGCATCCTGGATAATGGCGAAGTCAAAGCGCTGGCCGTGAAGGTTGGTGACAAGGTTATCTTCAACGAAGGCTACGGTGTTAAGACCGAGAAGCTGGATGGTCAGGACGTCCTGATCCTCTCCGAAACCGACATCCTGGCGATTGTCGAAGAGTAATCCATCCTCCTTTTCCCCGAATTGATTTAAGGATTGAAGAAAAATGGCAGCTAAAGACGTTAAGTTTGGTAACGAAGCCCGCATCAAAATGCTGGAAGGCGTAAACATCCTGGCTGATGCCGTCAAGGTGACTCTGGGCCCGAAAGGCCGCAACGTGGTGCTGGACAAGTCCTTCGGCGCCCCGACCATCACTAAAGATGGTGTGTCTGTTGCGCGCGAAATCGAGCTGGAAGACAAGTTCCAGAACATGGGCGCCCAGATGGTCAAGGAAGTGGCTTCCAAGGCGAACGATGCCGCCGGTGACGGTACCACTACTGCAACCGTTCTGGCTCAGGCTATCGTCAACGAAGGTCTGAAAGCCGTTGCCGCCGGTATGAACCCGATGGATCTGAAGCGCGGTATCGACAAGGCCGTTGTGGCTGCTGTTGCCGAGCTGCAAGCACTGTCCCAGCCGTGCGCCGACAGCAATGCCATCGCTCAGGTGGGCACCATCTCCGCAAACTCCGACGAGAAAGTGGGCAAGCTGATTGCTGAAGCCATGGACAAAGTGGGTCGCGATGGCGTCATCACCGTTGAAGATGGTCAGGGTCTGGAAGATGAGCTGGCAGTTGTTGAAGGTATGCAGTTCGACCGCGGCTACCTGTCCCCCTACTTCATCAACAAGCAAGAGACCGGTTCTGTTGAACTGGACGACCCGTTCATCCTGCTGGTTGACAAGAAAGTCTCCAACATCCGCGAAATGCTGCCGGTGCTGGAAGGCGTTGCCAAAGCTGGCAAGCCGCTGCTGATTGTTGCTGAAGACGTAGAAGGCGAAGCCCTGGCGACTCTGGTGGTTAACACCATGCGCGGTATCGTGAAAGTGGCTGCCGTCAAGGCGCCTGGCTTCGGTGACCGTCGCAAGGCCATGCTGCAGGATATCGCCGTACTGACTGGCGGTACCGTCATCTCTGAAGAAGTTGGCATGGAGCTGGAAAAAGCGACTCTGGAAGATCTGGGTCGTGCCAAGCGCATCGTCATCACCAAAGAGAACACCACCATCATCGATGGCGTGGGCGATGCCGGTGTGATCGAAGGCCGTGTTGCCCAGATCCGTCAGCAGATCGAAGAGACCTCTTCCGACTACGATCGTGAGAAGCTGCAAGAGCGCGTAGCCAAGCTGGCTGGCGGTGTTGCCGTGATCAAGGTTGGCGCAGCCACCGAAGTCGAGATGAAAGAGAAGAAAGCACGCGTTGAAGATGCCCTGCACGCTACCCGCGCCGCGGTTGAAGAAGGTGTGGTTGCCGGTGGTGGTGTTGCGTTGGTTCGCGTTGCAGCCAAACTGGCTGGTCTGCGTGGTGACAACGAAGACCAGAACGTCGGTATCAAGGTTGCCCTGCGCGCCATGGAAGCCCCGCTGCGTCAAATCGTCATCAACGCCGGTGAAGAAGCCTCCGTCATTGCCAACGCAGTGAAGAACGGCGAAGGCAACTTCGGTTACAACGCTTACAGCGAACAGTATGGCGACATGCTGGCCATGGGCATCCTGGATCCGACCAAGGTAACCCGTTCCGCCCTGCAGTTTGCCTCTTCCATCGCCGGTCTGATGATCACCACCGAGTGCATGGTCACCGAACTGCCGAAGAAAGATACCCCTGCCATGCCTGACATGGGCGGCATGGGTGGCATGGGCATGATGTAATCATCCCCCCTTGCTCTGTTTGACAAACGGCTCGCTCAAGGCGAGCCGTTTTTTTATATCTGGCTAAACTGAGTCTGTTGAGACAGCAAATCTGGGGGCGATATGAAAATGTTTGGTTGGCTGACACTACTGTGTTCATTGGTCATCATGCCGGTGATGGCTGCTGAGGCACTGACTGGGCCGGTGATCCTGAAAGTGGGTGGTAACATCAGGTCGGCAGATGAAGTTGATGGCAAGGTGTTGTTTGATCTGGCCAAACTGCAGGCTCTGCCGCAACATGAGATAGTGACCGGCAACCCGTGGGTAGATAAGCCGCACACCTACAGAGGCCCAAAATTGGCCGATGTATTGACTGCAGTCGGTGCGGATGGCAAGACCATTACGTTGACGGCACTGAACAGCTTCCAGATCCGCATTGAATGGGACAAGGTTGCCAAATACGAGCCCATTCTCGCATGGGAAGACAATGGTGCTGTCATGCGGGTACGTGACAAGGGGCCGGTCTGGTTTATGCTGCCTCTTGATCAATATCCGGAATTGAAGCGATCCGAATATACCGACATGATGATCTGGCAGCTGGATTTGATAGACATTCAGCACTGATAAAAACAGCACGGGAGCATGGGGTGAAAGGAAAGACTAGGGCGTGGCCACTGCTCGTCATTCTGTATGTATCCATCCTGTTGTTTACCGGGAGCACCCTCTATTGCCTGATGCAGATTCAGAATGCGACCAGAGCGATGGAGAAATACACCTATGATGTCTCCTGGGCGCTGATGCAGTTGCAGCTGGAGCTC
>NZ_JBQBFC010000001.1:0-2110000 GCF_051919235.1 Aeromonas sp. 95A | reverse complement strand
CCACTAACGTTGCAAAGTTAGGGGATGACCTGTGGCTGGGGGTGAAAGGCCAATCAAACTCGGAGATAGCTGGTTCTCCCCGAAAGCTATTTAGGTAGCGCCTCGGACGAATACTACTGGGGGTAGAGCACTGTTTGGGCTAGGGGGTCATCCCGACTTACCAACCCCATGCAAACTCCGAATACCAGTAAGTAATATCCGGGAGACACACGGCGGGTGCTAACGTCCGTCGTGAAGAGGGAAACAACCCAGACCGCCGGCTAAGGTCCCAAAGTTCTGGTTAAGTGGGAAACGATGTGGGAAGGCTCAGACAGCTAGGATGTTGGCTTAGAAGCAGCCATCATTTAAAGAAAGCGTAATAGCTCACTAGTCGAGTCGGCCTGCGCGGAAGATGTAACGGGGCTCAAACCAGGCACCGAAGCCGCGGATTCACACTTATGTGTGAGTGGTAGGGGAGCGTTCTGTAAGTCTGCGAAGGTGTATCGAGAGGTATGCTGGAGATATCAGAAGTGCGAATGCTGACGTAAGTAACGATAAAGGGGGTGAAAAGCCTCCTCGCCGGAAGACCAAGGGTTCCTGTCCAACGTTAATCGGGGCAGGGTGAGTCGACCCCTAAGGCGAGGCCGAAAGGCGTAGTCGATGGGAAGCAGGTTAATATTCCTGCACGACTTGTAATTGCGATGGGGGGACGGAGAAGGCTAGGTGGGCCAGGCGACGGTTGTCCTGGTGAAAGTGCGTAGGTGGTGTTTCTAGGCAAATCCGGAGACACAACACTGAGACACGAGACGAACACACTACGGTGTGGAAGCCATTGATGCCCTGCTTCCAGGAAAAGCCTCTAAGCTTCAGATTACAAGTCATCGTACCCCAAACCGACACAGGTGGTCGGGTAGAGAATACCAAGGCGCTTGAGAGAACTCGGGTGAAGGAACTAGGCAAAATAGAACCGTAACTTCGGGAGAAGGTTCGCTCTTGATGGTGAAGTCCCTTGCGGATGGAGCTGTCGGAAGTCGCAGTGACCAGATGGCTGGGACTGTTTATCAAAAACACAGCACTCTGCAAACACGAAAGTGGACGTATAGGGTGTGACACCTGCCCGGTGCCGGAAGGTTAATTGATGGGGTTAGCGCAAGCGAAGCTCTTGATCGAAGCCCCGGTAAACGGCGGCCGTAACTATAACGGTCCTAAGGTAGCGAAATTCCTTGTCGGGTAAGTTCCGACCTGCACGAATGGTGTAACCATGGCCATGCTGTCTCCACCCGAGACTCAGTGAAATCGAATTCGCCGTGAAGATGCGGTGTACCCGCGGCTAGACGGAAAGACCCCGTGAACCTTTACTACAGCTTGGCACTGAACATTGAACCTACATGTGTAGGATAGGTGGGAGGCTTTGAAGGCGTGACGCCAGTTGCGCTGGAGCCGTCCTTGAAATACCACCCTTGTATGTTTGATGTTCTAACGCAGGGCCCTGAATCGGGCTCGCGGACAGTGCCTGGTGGGTAGTTTGACTGGGGCGGTCTCCTCCCAAAGAGTAACGGAGGAGCACGAAGGTTGGCTAATCCTGGTCGGACATCAGGAGGTTAGTGCAATGGCATAAGCCAGCTTAACTGCGAGACGGACAGGTCGAGCAGGTACGAAAGTAGGTCATAGTGATCCGGTGGTTCTGAATGGAAGGGCCATCGCTCAACGGATAAAAGGTACTCCGGGGATAACAGGCTGATACCGCCCAAGAGTTCATATCGACGGCGGTGTTTGGCACCTCGATGTCGGCTCATCACATCCTGGGGCTGAAGTCGGTCCCAAGGGTATGGCTGTTCGCCATTTAAAGTGGTACGCGAGCTGGGTTCAGAACGTCGTGAGACAGTTCGGTCCCTATCTGCCGTGGGCGTTGGATGATTGAAGGGAGTTGCTCCTAGTACGAGAGGACCGGAGTGAACGAACCTCTGGTGTTCGGGTTGTCACGCCAGTGGCACTGCCCGGTAGCTAAGTTCGGAATCGATAACCGCTGAAAGCATCTAAGCGGGAAGCGAGCCCTGAGATGAGTCATCCCTGACCCCTTGAGGGTCCTAAAGGGCCGTTGGAGACCACAACGTTGATAGGTGGGGTGTGTAAGCGCAGTGATGTGTTGAGCTAACCCATACTAATTACCCGTGAGGCTTAACCATACAACACCCAAGAAGTGTTCTAAGGCTTGTAGCAAACCTAAGCGAACTACTAATTCAGTGATAGTGACAAGCCAAGCGCAACATCACTACTCACGTCAGCTTTCTAGATTAAGAATTTGCCTGGCGGCCATAGCGCCGTGGAACCACCTGATCCCATGCCGAACTCAGAAGTGAAACGCGGTAGCGCCGATGGTAGTGTGGCATTCGCCATGCGAGAGTAGGACACTGCCAGGCACCCAATACAAAAAAACCCGCTCATCGAGCGGGGTTTTTTATTGCCTGCAATTCAGCACGTCGCCGGATTATTAGACTTTCCCCTTCTTGTCATTCATTGATTACCCTTCTAAAGCCCCAAAAAGGCCTCTTTTCTGTTCGATATTTCCTCACTAGTTCAATGTGTTGGATATAAAAAGCACAGAATGTGATGCCTCTACCTTTCTTGTGATGCCTGCTCTGGTTTAATTCTTCAGTCCACATGGATGGACCAAGGAATCACAATAATTTAAGGAATAGACCCATGTTCAAAAGAACAGTAACGATGATGCTGGCGGCGGGAACCCTGGTATTAGGCGGTTGCGCATCCAATGGTGGTGCAGAGCAGTCTGGGGCAGACAACAGCGATTTCGATGGCAAGTCCATCTACCTGCGCGGGGAGATGAACGACTGGATGGCGACTGATGAAAGCAAGGTTGTCAAGGTGGCCGACAAACTCTATATGGCCAAAGGCACTCTCAAGAAAGAGTGGGCCCCCTACAAGTTCAAGTTTGCTGATTCAGGCTGGAGCTGCGGTACCAACTTTGGTTACAAGAGCCCGAGTGATGGTGTTGCCGTGTTGGGTGGTGAGGCGGTGCCGGTCAACCCCTGCTCCAAGTATGAGGACATGAAGTTCTCACCGGATGCCGATGGCGTTTATGAGTTCTATCTGAATATGGCGGGTGAAACGCCGACCGTTTACGTCAAGAAGCCCTGATCTATCTCTGAGTGTTAAATCTCTCAGCAAATTAATCAGTTAAGTGCCCTGGCCCAGAAATCTGCTGGCCGGGGCATTTTTTTAGGTTAGAATCGGCGCCCTCATGGCATCAGGTGTACTATATGTTGTGCCATTAATTTTAGATGGCACCATTAGTTGTGTTTTCTGCTGTTGTCATGATGTTGATGCATTCACATAAGGTTGATTGAAAATGGCTAAATCGAACCCGGTGCTGGAGAGTGAGCTTGGCTCCCGCCTTATCCCCATGCAGGAAACGTCCCTCGAGATCTGGGATAGCAAGTATCGCCTCAAGAGCAAGGATGGCACTCCCATCGACAGCTCTATCGATGAGACCTACCAGCGGGTAGCCCGTGCGTTGGCAGAGCAGGAGCAGGAGCCTGAGGCCTGGTATGAGCCGTTCCTGTGGGCGCTGCGCAATGGGGCCATTCCGGCGGGCCGCATCACCTCCAACGCCGGGGCTTTTGAGCACAAGCCTGCCACTTCAACCATCAACTGCACTGTCTCCGGTACCATCGAAGATTCGATGGACGATATCCTCGGCAAGGTGCACGAGGCCGGTCTGACCCTGAAAGCCGGTTGCGGCATCGGATATGACTTCTCGACTCTGCGCCCGCGCGGTGCCTTTGTCTCCGGTGCCGGTGCCTACACCTCCGGCCCGCTCTCCTTCATGGATATCTATGACAAGATGTGTTTCACCGTCTCGTCAGCCGGTGGCCGTCGCGGCGCCCAGATGGGCACCATGGATATCCGCCATCCCGATGTGATCGAGTTTATTCAGGCCAAGCGTGAAGATGGCCGCCTGCGTCAGTTTAACCTCTCCCTGCTCATCACCGAAGATTTCGTCAAGGCGGTGAAAGAGGATGCCCCCTGGTCGCTGCTCTTCCCCTACACCGCTAAAGAGGTGGAGCAGGATGGCATTGCGCTGGACGATCCCGCTCAGGTGCTATGGGCCGACTGGCCCAACAAGGAAGGGGTTGTATTCAACGAGTTGGGGCAGGTCGCTTGTAAGGTCTACAAGACCATGCCAGCACGCAAGCTGTGGAATGTCATCATGACCTCCACCTATGACTATGCAGAGCCCGGCTTCATCCTGATCGACAAGGTCAACCAGATGAACAACAACTGGTTCTGTGAAGAGATCCGCGCGACCAACCCCTGTGGTGAGCAGCCTTTGCCGCCTTATGGCGCCTGCCTGCTTGGCTCGGTCAATCTGACCAAGTTTGTGCGCGACCCTTTTACTGAAAGCGCTGCGTTCGATTGGCAGGCGTTTCGCAAGGTGGTGGCCATCTTTACTCGCATGCTCGACAACGTGGTGGAGATAAACCAACTGCCGCTGGCCAAACAGCGCGAGGAGATCACAGCCAAGCGCCGGCATGGCATGGGTTTCCTGGGTCTTGGCTCGACCCTGACCATGCTGCAGATCAGGTACGGCTCTGCGGCATCCGTGGCCTTTACCGAGCAGGTATCCCAAGAGCTGGCGATGACCGGCTGGCAGGAGTCCCTGCGTCTGGCCAAGGAGAAGGGCTCTGCCCCCATCATGGAGCAGGAGTTCGAAGTAACCGGCAAGATGCTGCGTCTGCGCCCGGAAATGGCGGCTGATGGCATCAAGGTGGGTGACAAGGTGAAGGGCAAGGTGCTGCATGCGCGTTATAGCCGCTATATGCAGCAGGTTGCCGAGGTAGATCCTGCGCTGGTCGCCGAGCTGGCGGAAGTGGGTGGGCGTTTCACCCACCACAGCAGTATTGCGCCCACCGGCACTATCTCGCTGTCACTGGCCAACAACGCCAGCAACGGCATCGAGCCGAGCTTTGCCCACCACTACAGCCGCAACGTCATCAAGCCGGGCAAGAAGAGCAAGGAGAGCGTCGATGTCTACTCCTTCGAGCTGCTGGCCTATCGCGAGCTGGTGAATCCGGCCGCCATGCCCTATGCCGATGATGAGGCGAGCCGTCTGCCGGAATATTTCATTACTGCTGACGACATCAGCCCGGCCCAGCATGTGGACATTCAGGCTGCGGCCCAGCGCTGGATTGACTCCTCCATCTCCAAGACTGCCAACGTGCCAACCGATTTCCCGTTCGAGCAGTTCAAGGACATCTACATGTATGCCTCGGACTCTGGCCTCAAGGGCTGCACCACCTTCCGCTTCAATCCGGAGGCTTTCCAGGGCGTGCTGGTGAAGGCGAAGGATCTGGAGAACACCCTGTACGATTTCACCCTGGAGGATGGCTCCGTCATCTCCGTCAAGGGGAACGAAGAGATCGAATACGATGGCGAGCTGCATACGGCCGCCAACCTCTACGACGCCTTGAAAGAAGGCTATTACGGTAAATTCTGAGAACGACATTATGGTCAAGAAGATCGACAAGAAAATCGTCGCCTACAAGGTGCGTACCAAGGATGAGCCGCAAGAAGATCTCTCTGCGCAGGATGACGTGGTGCACATGCACGAAACCGTGCTGCGCCCGGAGCGGCTGATGGGTACTACCTACAAGCTGAAAACGCCTGAGCATGTCTCCGAGCACTCGCTGTTCATCACCATCAACGACATCATTCTCAACGAGGGCACGGTGCACGAAACCCGCCGTCCGTTCGAGATCTTCATTAACTCCAAGAGTCTGGAACACTACCAGTGGATCGTGGCGCTGACCCGCATCATCTCTGCCGTATTCCGCAAGGGTGGGGATGTCACCTTCCTGGTGGAGGAGCTGCGCTCGGTGTTTGATCCCAAGGGCGGATACTGGAACAAGGGCAAGTACGTTCCATCGCTGATCGCCGAGATTGGCAACGTGATCGAAAGCCATCTCACCGAGATAGGCATGCTCAAGGCGCCGGGGTTGGACGAGCATCAGCAGGCATTTCTGGCCGAGAAGCAGGCCGAGTTGAAAGCCGCTCAGGAGGCCGAAGAGCAGCAGGCGAGCAGTGGTTTCCCGGCCAATGCCGCGCTCTGCTACAAGTGCCACACCAAGGCGCTGGTGCTGAAGGATGGCTGCATGACCTGCCTCAACTGCGGCGACTCCAAGTGCGGCTGACAGACATGCCCAAGTAGTTGAACGATAGAGAAAAGACCGGCCACAGTGCCGGTCTTTTTATTGCTGTTTTTATGCGCAATCAAATCAGACGGCCCAGTGATTTGTTGCGCGATAGTAAAATCGGGCGTAGCGTTGAGGGTAATAAAACTGTCACGGCCGTGTGGTTTCAATGACATCTGAGATTCACACACGTGGCCCTTCAGTGCCAAGGAGGATGCTTATGGACAATACGGACCGAAAGCTGTTTATCCTGGATACCAACGTTCTGCTTCACGAACCCCTCGCTATCTACTCCTTCAAAGAGCACGACGTGCTCATCCCCATGACGGTGCTGGAAGAGCTCGATAACATCAAGGATCGCAACAAGGATGTCAGCCGCGACGCGCGGGTGGCCATTCGTGCGCTGGAAGATGTGTTCCGCGATGCAACCCCGGATCAGATCACCCAGGGCGTGCCGCTGGCTGGCGAAGCGAGCGGCAATATCTGCATCTTCAGCGATCACCATCTGCCGCAGGATGCCGAGGTCTTTACCGACAAGGAGGCCGACAACCGCATCATCAACGCGGCCCTCTATCTGCAAAAGCACGAGTTGAAGCGTCAGGTGGTGCTGGTCACCAAAGACATCAACATGCGCCTCAAGGCCAAGGGGGCCGGGCTTGCTCACGTTGAAGATTACCGCAGCGACCAGCTGATCGACGATATCCGCCTGCTGGCCAAAGGCTTTCAGGTGGTGCCCGGCAGCTTCTGGGAGCGCGTCGGCGAGTGCGAGAGCGAGACCCACGGCCGCGACACCATCCATGTGATCGATGCCAATCTGCTGGAGGGAGTTCACGTAAACCAGTATCTGGTGGATGAAGAGAATTTCTTCGCAGCCCGGGTGCTCAGCCACGATGGCAGCAAGATCCGCATCAAGGATCTGGGCCGCGAGCGACTGATGTCCCGCAAGGCGTGGGGTGTCCATCCCAAGAATGTCTATCAGGGGATGGCGTTGGATGCACTGCTCGATCCGCACATCGATCTGGTGATCCTGACGGGCCCGGCCGGTTGCGGCAAGACCCTGCTGGCGATGGCGGCGGCGCTGGAACTGGTGATTGAGAAGGGTATTTACGAGAAGGTGATCGTCACCCGGAATACCCCGGAAATTGCCGAAAGCATCGGCTTCCTGCCCGGCACCGAAGAGGAGAAGATGAT
This sequence comes from Aeromonas sp. 95A, assembly GCF_051919235.1. Taxonomy (NCBI): domain Bacteria; kingdom Pseudomonadati; phylum Pseudomonadota; class Gammaproteobacteria; order Aeromonadales; family Aeromonadaceae; genus Aeromonas; species Aeromonas sp. 95A. The sequence continues at coordinate 2,102,621 of NZ_JBQBFC010000001.1, read as the reverse complement.
GCCCTGGCTGGCGGCGGTGACCGACACCCTGGAGGTGCTGCACAAGCAGGACGAGAACATGAGCGGCTCGCTCAGCTACATCATGGAGAAGGCCAACATCCAGTTCAAATCGGTCAACTTCATGCGCGGACGCAGCATCCAGAACACCTTCGTACTGCTGGATGAGTGCCAGAACCTGACCGCGTCCCAGATCAAGACCATCATCACCCGCTGCGGCGAGGGCACCAAGATCGTCTGCTCCGGTAACCTGGCCCAGATCGACTCCAACTACCTGAGCCCGGTGACCTCGGGTCTCACCTACATTGTCGAGCGTTTCAAGGATTTTGACGGCAGTGCCAACATTTTCCTCAATGGCGTGGTACGCAGCCGACTGGCCTCGTTCGCCGAGGAAAATCTCTGATTTAGATGAATATTTCCAGATACAAAGGGAGGCCAAGCGGCCTCCCTTTTTGATCATGGCGCAGTCTTTATTCCCAAGGGCTATTGGCCAAGATAGCGCAGCAGCCCCGGGTGGTTGCTGTTTTGCAGAATATCCGGCTTTCCCTGCAGGGCGATGCGCCCCTCGTCCACAAAGAGCACCTGATCGGCGATAAGCTGGGCATCCTCAGGATTGTGGGAGACCATCAGTACGGTAATGCCTTGCTCGCAGGCTAGCCTCGCCACTTCCGCCAGCATCTCCCGGCGCAGGGCGGGATCGAGGGCAGAGAAGGGCTCATCCAGCAGCAGCAGCGGTTTGCCGCGCACCAGCGCGCGAGCCAGCGCGACCCGCTGCTGCTGGCCGCCGGAGAGCTGCTCCGGCAGACGGTTTAGCATCTCGCCAAGACCAACCCGCTCGGCTGCATCGATCACCTGTGCCCGTTGGGCGGCACTCAGGCGCAGCCCCGGGTGCAAGCCGATGGCGATGTTGTCGAACACCGAAAGGTGGAGGAACAGGTTGTGATCCTGAAACAGGGTGGTGACTGGTCGCTCGGCGGGGCCCAACGGCAGCAGATCTTCGCCATCGAAGCTGAGGCGGCCCGACTCCACCGGCACGAATCCGGCGATCATCCCGAGCAGGGTCGATTTACCTGCGCCGCTTGGGCCGATCAGTGCGGTGATCTCTCCCTTGGGCAGGGTCGCGCTGAAGCTGACGCGCCAGTCGGGGTAGCTGGTCGCAAGCATATCAATGTTCAGCATGTTTTCCTCCAAGACCCCGCTCCACCAGCCAGAACAGGGAGAAACAGAGTGTGAGCAGCAGCAGAGCGGTGGCGGCCGCCTCGGTCAATCGATAGCTGCCGAGCTGCTGATAGAGCAGCCAGGGCAGGGTGGTGAGCTCCTGACTGCCAAACATGGCGATGGCACCGAGATCCCCCAGCGAGAGGATCATCGACAGTGCCATCGCCAGTGCCAGCGGGCGGCGCAGCAGCGGCCACTCCACCAGCCGCAGGCGATGTAGGCCGCGTACCCCCAAGCTATCCGCCAGCCGGTCGTATTGGCGCACCACCAGCTGCATGGGGGCGGAGAGGGTGCGCAGCACGTAGGGTAGCGCCATCAGGGCGTTGACCAGCACCACCAGCCAGGGGCCGAGGGCGAACACATCGGCAAAGGGCATAAACAGGATAAAGAGACCGGTGGAGAGCACCACCGCCGGGATCATCAGGATCATCGAACCGCTTGCCTCCCACAGGGCGGCAGCCCGCCGCTGGCGGGTGCGCACCTTGAGGTGACGGCTGGTGAGTAGCAGGCCGCTGCCAAGCAGGGTCGCCAGGGTGCCTGCCGCCAGTGCAATCAGCAGCGACTGGCCGCTCGCCTGCCATAGCTTGCTGGAGGTGAGCGCTGTCAGCAGGCCGGGGTGGAGGCCTGCCACCACGATGGCTAGCAACGGTGGCAGAAAGATGGCGAGCCCGATACCGAGCGAGAGCAGGTCCACCACCGCCGTGCCCGGCTGATGATGGTCCGGCCGCAGACAGGGGCGACGGGGAGTCACCCTGCTGGCCGGGGTACTCTGCAGCTTGTGCTGCAGGGCGAGCAGGGCGGCGGTCAGGATCAGCTGCACCAGCGCCAGTCCGCCTGCGGTGGCGAGATCGAAGTCAAAGCGCAGCGCCTGATAGACGGCCACCTCCAGCGTGGTGGATTTCGGCCCGCCTCCCAGCGCCAGCACTGTGGTGAAGCTGGTGAAGCAGAGCATAAAGATGAGGCTGGCCAGCCCCGGCAAGATGCCGCGAATAAGCGGCCACTCCAGCAGCCGGAAGATATGGGATGAGCGCATGCCGAGCTGGCTGGCGAGGCGCCAGCTCGATTCGGGGATGCTCTCTATGCTCTGCAGCATCAGGCGGGCCGCCAGCGGCATGTTGAAGAAGACGTGGGCCAGCAGGATGCCGAACAGGCCGTAGAGATAATTGCCGGGATCCAGCCCCAATGAGCGCAACAGTTGCGGCAGCCACCCCTGTTTGCCGTGTACCGCCACAATGCCGAAGATGGCGATGATGACCGGAAGTACCAGCGAGAGACCGAACATCTTGATCAGCAGGGTTCGACCGATGAAGCGGCGCCGCGCCAGCGCGCGGGCCACCGGAATGGCGAGCCCGAGACTGAGCAGGGTGGAGAGCAGTGCCTGCCCCAGACTGAAGCCCAGCACATGACGCAGATAAGGATCTGCGAGCAGGGTGCGGGGGGCCAGCGAACCGGCCTGCCACAGCAGGGCCGCGAGCGGCCCGAGGGATAACAGCAGGATCAATAGGGTGGCTGCACTGCCCGGCAACCACCAGAGGGGACGAGCCTGTGGTTTCAGATAACGGCTCACTGGGTGACGGCTTGCAGCCACTCGCGGATCCACCCTTTGCGATTGGCGGCCACCTCATCGCTGCTGAAGGCGAGCGGCTTGGCTACGGTGATCATCTGCTCGAAGCCCTTGGGCAGCGGCGTGTCGATAACGGGATACATCCAGTTGCCGGTCGGGATTTCCTGCTGGAAGGCGGGGCTAACCATAAATTGCAGGAACTGGTCAGCCAGCTTCCCCTGTTTGGCGCTCTTCAGCTTGGCGGCCACTTCCACCTGACGGTAGTGCCCCTCTTCAAATGCCGCAGCCTGATACTGGGGCTTGTTCTCGGCAATCAGGTGATAGGCCGGAGAGGTGGTGTAGGAGAGCACCATGTCCGCTTCGCCATCGAGGAACATGCCATAGGCCTCTGACCACCCCTTGGTGACGGTGACCGTCTTTTTGGCAAGCTCGGCCCAAGCTGCAGGCGCCTTGTCGCCGTAGACAGACTTCATCCACAACATCAGCCCCTGCCCCGGGGTGGAGGTGCGGGGATCCTGATAGATCACCTTGAGGTCGGGACGCTCCACCAGCTCTTTCAGGCTCTTGGGCGGCTGCTTGAGTTTGTCTTTGTCATAGACGAAGGCGAAGTAGCCGTAGTCGTAGGGGACGAAGGTGTCATCCTGCCAGCCACCCGGCACCTTGATGCCATCCTGCTTGGCGGGATGGGGGGCGAACAGGCCGCTTTGCTTGGCTTCGCTGATGAGGGCATCGTCGAGCCCCAGCACCAGATCGGCCTTGCTGTGGTTGCCCTCCAGCCGCAGCCGGTTGAGGATGGCGACCCCATCTTCGAGGGGAACCAGATTGAGGGTGCAGTCGCACTCTTTCTCGAAGGCCTGTTTGATCTTGGGCCCCGGCCCCCATTCTGCAGTGAAGGAGCTGTAGGTGTAGACGGTGAGGGTGTCGGCGGCGAACACATTGGCCGACAGCAGGCCGGTGGTGACCAGCAGCAGGGTCTTCATGGGTGGCACTCCCTATTACTTGTTAATAACGAGGTGCCAGCGGGTGAGGGCGCAAAAAATGAGCGCCATGCCTCAAATTCCTCCGCCAGCATTATCTGGATCAGGTACACGGGTATAATCTCAGCGGTAAACCGCACCCCGTTTGAGAAACGAACCGCATTGTATTAACGTTCTTTTGGGTAGACCAGCACAATTGTGCAATACCCATGAGATGACGCCCACCCAACAGAGGATGTTTGCGTGCTTACCAATACCAAGGAAAGGCGTGCCTTTGCGCGCATGGTCATCAATGCTCCGGTCACCGTCTATCAGCAGCAGCTGGTGCTGGAGGGGATCTGCCGGGATCTCAGTGCCAACGGCATGGGGATTGCGGTCTCTGAACACCAGCTCGACATCAATCAGCCCATCCGGATCAGTCTTGCCACCAACAACAACCTGTTGCCTCCCTTTGAAGCCCATGCCCGTATTATCCGGGTGCTGGAGGAGGAGAGCGGGTTGCTGCTGGCGGTGGAGTTTTTGCCTCAGGGTTAATCCTTGTTCTCCCTATCAGCAGAGGGAGTTAGCCTTTCTCCTGAACCGGCTGCACACTCAACTGCTTGCTATCGACCAGCGTTTTGCTGGTCGATGCTATTTGGCCCGCAGGCAAGGTGGCGGGACCGGTAGGTTCGAGCAGCAGGTAGCTCTGCCCCTGCCAGTTGAGGGTCACATCCCCCGGCTTGGCGGGCAGGTCAACGGCCAGCAGGGCATGGCCGGGGACGAACACCATGGCTTGTTTCAGCTCGGGAAAGAGCTGGGCCAGCATGGCGGCCATCAGGGTTACCTTGCTGTCGCAGTCCCCCCGGTTCTGCTCCAGCACCTGACGGGGCGGGAGAAAGCCCTTGCCCTGTCTTCCATTCAGGCTATCGAGCTGCTGATAGGGGATGCTCTGGATAAAGGTGAGCATATGGGCCACGGTCTTCTGGCGAGCTTCCGTTTCGGTACTGCCTTGCTGCTTGAGTTGATCCGCCAGTGGAGCCAGCCCGCTGCGACTCTCCAGCGCGATGCGCACATGGTCCTGCTTCACCGCCAGCTGCCCGTCCGGGGTGCTGAAGTACTGGAAGTAGTGTTTGGTCAGCCACGCCTGCTCCTCTTTGCTCCGCTTGGACTGCAGAAAGGCCATCGCCTCGCGCGCCTTGTCCTGATTGCGGCTTTTCAGATGCAGCTCCAGCGAGGGACGGGCGAGGGTGAACTGCACCTCGGGGTAGTTCTGGCGCACCTCCCGCAGCAACACCTGCAACACCTCCTCCTGCATTCTCGCCGGGCGATAGGCGATAAGGGGCGGCAACTTGCCCTGTTCGAGCCGGTAGGTGAGCTGTTGGGGTTTACCTTCGCTATCATGCCAGCCGACGCTGATCTGGCCGAGGCTGTTGTTGAAGCTGGTTTGATTGGCCCCCGCAGGCAGGGCAAGCAGCAGGGCACAGAGCAGAGGAATTGCCGTCGGTCTCTTCATCATCCTTTCCTGTGGCACGGGCCAGTTCCGGTGGCCCAAAGTGGGAAGCGTAGCGGACAGTAAAACAGGGAGCCGAAGCTCCCTGTTGATTCTACTCGTTTTTTTGCAACTGGCGCGTTAAATCCAGCTGGGCTGCTTCGCCTCAAAAGCGCTGATGGCGGCCTCGTGCTGCAGGGTCAGACCGATGGCATCCAGCCCGTTGAGCAGGCAGTAACGGCGGAATTCATCGATCTCGAAACCGAAGCAGAGGCTACCTGCACGTACCTGATTGGCCTCCAGATCCACCTCGATCTCGATGCCCGGCTGGGTGGCCACCAGCTGGAACAGGGCATCGACCTCCTCCTCCTTCAGGCGCACCGGCACCATGCCATTGTTGATGGCGTTGCCGTAGAAGATGTCGGCAAAGCTCGGGGCTATGATGGTCTTGAAGCCGTAGTCGGCCAGCGCCCAGGGGGCGTGCTCGCGGCTCGACCCGCAGCCGAAGTTCTCGCGGGCCAACAGGATGCTGGCACCGGCGAATTGTGGTTGGTTCAGTACAAACTCGGGGTTTGGCTGCTGGCCGGCATCGTCAAGGAAGCGCCAGTCGTGGAACAGGTGCTTGCCAAAACCGATGCGGTTTACTTTTTGCAAAAACTGCTTGGGAATGATGGCGTCGGTGTCGACGTTGGCACTGTCGAGGGGGACGACGATCCCTTTATGCTGTTTGAATCCTGTCATCGAAATGTCCTCTTACAGTGCGCGAATGTCGGCGAAGCGGCCGGTGACGGCGGCAGCGGCGGCCATGGCCGGGCTCACCAGATGGGTGCGGCCTGCGCGGCCCTGACGCCCTTCGAAGTTGCGGTTGCTGGTGGAGGCGCAGCGCTCCCCCGGTTGCAGCCGGTCGTTGTTCATGGCCAGACACATGGAGCAGCCCGGCAGGCGCCACTCAAAACCGGCCTCGATGAAGATCTTGTCCAGACCCTCGGCTTCGGCCTGCGCCTTCACCTGCTCGGAGCCCGGCACTACCAGCGCCTGCACGCCAGCGGCTACCTTGCGACCGCGAGCGATGGCGGCTGCGGCGCGCAGATCCTCGATGCGGCTGTTGGTGCACGAGCCGATGAACACTTTGTCGATGGCGACATCGGAGAGTTTCTGGCCCGGCTGCAAGTCCATGTAGGCCAGTGCCTTGCGGGCGGACTGCTGCTCCATCAGATCGCTGAAGGATTCCGGCGCCGGAATGGGGTCATTGACGGCAATCACCTGCCCCGGGTTGGTACCCCAGGTGACCTGCGGGGCGATGTCGGCGGCGTCCAGCACCACTTCAGCATCAAACTTGGCATCGGCGTCGCTCTTGAGGCTCTGCCAGTAGGCGATAGCCTGCTCCAGCGCCTCGCCCTTGGGGGCAAACTCCTTGCCACGGATGTAGTCGATGGTGGTCTGGTCGGGGGCTATCATCCCCGCCTTGGCGCCGAGCTCGATGGCCATGTTGCACACTGTCATCCGCCCTTCCATGGTGAGCCCTTCGATGGCTTCGCCAGCGAACTCCACCACGTAGCCAGTACCACCGGCGTGGCCGACCTTGCCTATGATGGCCAGCACTACATCCTTGGCGCTGATGCCCTCGGCCAGCTTGCCATTGACCGAAATCCGCATGGTCTTGGCGCGACCCTGTTTCAGGGTCTGTGTGGCCATCACATGCTCCACCTCGGAGGTGCCGATACCGAACGCCAGCGAACCGAAGGCGCCGTGAGTGGCGGTGTGGGAGTCACCGCAGACGATGGTGGTGCCGGGCAGGGTAATGCCGAGCTCGGGGCCCATCACATGGACGATCCCCTGATATTTGTGGTTGAGATCGTAGAGGCGAACCCCGAACTCCTTGCAGTTGGCGGCCAGCGTCTCCATCTGGATGCGGGCCATCTCGCCGGAGGCGGCGATGTCCTTGGTGGTGGTGGAGACGTTGTGATCCATGGTGGCCCAGGTCAGGTCCGGGCGGCGCAGCTGGCGGTTCATGGCGCGCAGGCCATCGAATGCCTGCGGGCTGGTCACTTCATGTACCAGATGGCGGTCGATGTAGATGAGGGGGGTCTCCCCTTCCACTTCCCGTACCACGTGGGCGTCGAATACTTTCTGATAGAGGGTCTTGGCCATTGCTTCTCTCTTCCTTGTTCTCTGTTATGCGGCTCAGATCCGGGCGGCGATCTGGCTACCCATCTCGGACGTGCTCTGCACCGGATGGCGGGCGCTGGCCTGATGCAGGTCGGCGGTGAAGTAACCCTCGGCCAGGGTCTGGGCCACGGCCTGCTCGATGGCTTGAGCTGCGGCTTCCTGGCCCAGGCTATAGCGCAGCATCAGGGCGGCGGAGAGGATCTGGGCGATGGGGTTGGCAATGCCCTTGCCGGCGATGTCCGGCGCCGAGCCACCGGCCGGCTCGAACAGGCCGAAGCCCGATTCGTTGAGGCTGGCTGAGGGGAGCAGTCCCATGGAGCCGGTGATCATGGCGCACTCGTCGGAGAGGATGTCGCCGAACAGGTTGGAGCAGAGCAGCACGTCGAACTGGGACGGATCCTTGATGAGCTGCATAGTGGCGTTGTCGATATACATATGGTTCAGTTCGACATCGGGATAATCCTTGGCAACTTGCGTCACCACCTCGCGCCACAGAATGGAAGAGGCGAGCACGTTGGCCTTGTCGATGGAGGTGACCTTGCCACGGCGCACCCGCGCCGACTCAAAGGCAATCTTGGCGATGCGCTCAATCTCGAAGCGATGGTACACCTCGGTGTCGAACGCCCTCTCGTTCGCCCCTTCACCCTCGCGCCCCTTGGGTTGGCCGAAGTAGATGCCACCGGTCAGCTCGCGCACACAGGCGATGTCAAAACCGCGATCGGAGATGTCGGCGCGCAGCGGGGAGAACTGCTCCAGACCGGTATAGATACGGGCCGGACGCAGGTTGCAGAACAGCTTGAAGTGGGCGCGCAGGGGCAGCAGGGCGCCACGCTCAGGCTGATCGTTGGGGGGCAGATGTTCCCATTTCGGGCCGCCCACCGAGCCAAACAGCACGGCATCGGCCGCTTCACAACCCGCGATGGTGCTTTGCGGCAGCGGGGTGCCGTGGTTGTCGATGGCGATGCCGCCCACGTCATGGCGATCATATTCGAAGGCAAGGCCGAATTTGGCCTGCACCTTTTCCAGCACCTTGACGGCTTCGGCCATCACTTCCGGGCCAATGCCGTCACCCGGCAATACTGCGATCCGATAACTGCTCATACACTCTCCATCCTGATATTGTCTTTGAGATCCCTCTGCCCGGTTTTACCAACGCTGCGCGCGGTTGCCGGTTCAGACGTTCCCCGTCCTGATGTTGTCATTCCATGCCGTCTGTTTGGTTCCGAGCCCTGTTCAGACGGTTTCTGATTTGATGCTGTTATTGCGTTCCATCTGCTCGGCCACCTGATCGGCGCGCCAGATACTGTTGATCACATGGAGCAGGGCATGGGCCGAGGATTCGATGATGTCGGTGGCCAGTCCCATGCCGTGGAATTTGCGTCCCTTGTACTCGGCGACGATATCGACCTGACCGAGGGCATCTTCCCCTTCGCCCTTGCTCTTGAGGGCATATTTGTCGATGCGGATCTCATAGCCGGTGATGCGGTTGATGCACTGGTAGACCGCATCCACCGGGCCATTGCCGGTAGCCGCTTCGCAGATAAGATCCTGCCCCACTTTCAATTTGACCGAGGCGGTGGCCAGTACCGAGCTGCCGCTCTGCACCCCGAGGTACTCCAGTTTGAAGTGCTCCGGCTCCTCGTGGATCTGGCTGAAGAAGGCCAGCGCTTCGAGATCGTAGTCGAATACCTGCCCCTTCTTGTCGGCCAGGGTCAGGAACTTGCCGTAGAGGTGGTCGAGGTCGTAGCTGCTCTCGGCGTAGCCCATGGACTCCATCCGGTGCTTGATGACGTGGCGGCCGGAGCGGGAGGTCATGTTGAGGTTGTTCTGGGTCAGGCCGATGCTCTCGGGAGTGATGATTTCGTAGGTATTTTTCGCCTTGAGCACCCCATCCTGATGGATGCCGGAGCTATGGGAGAAGGCGTTGGCCCCGACGATCGCCTTGTTGGGCTGCACCGGCATGTTGCACAGCTGGCTGACCAGCGTGCTGGTGCGATGAATTTCGTTGTGGCGGATATTGGTTTGCACCCCGAGCAGGTCGGCGCGGGTTTTGAGGATCATCGCCACCTCTTCCAGCGAGCAGTTGCCCGCCCGTTCGCCGATGCCGTTGATGGTGCACTCGATCTGGCGGGCCCCCATCTGCACCGCGCCGATGGAGTTGGCCACCGAGAGCCCCAGATCGTCGTGGCAGTGGACCGAGATGATCGCCTTGTCGATGTTGGGGACCCGGTTGAACAGGGTGTGGATGATGCCGGAGAACTCGGTCGGCACCGTGTAGCCCACGGTATCGGGGATATTGATGGTACGGGCCCCCGCCTTGATGGCGGCCTCCACCATGCGGCAGAGATTATCGATCGGCGTGCGGCCCGCATCCTCGCAGGAGAACTCCACATCATCGGTGTAGCGCAGGGCGTGCTTGATGGCGCCGACCCCCATCTCCAGCACGTCTTCGAAGCTCTTTTTCAGCTTGCTCTCCACGTGGATGGAGGAGGTGGAGATGAAGGTATGGATGCGAAACGCCTCGGCGACCCGCAAGGCTTCGCCTGCGGCGTCGATATCCTTGGGCAGGGCGCGGGCGAGGGCGCAGACCCGGCTGTTCTTGATGTGGCGGGCGATGGTCTGCACCGAGTGAAAATCGCCGGGAGAAGAGACCGGGAAGCCCACCTCCATGACGTCGACACCGAGCCGCTCCAGTGCCTGGGCGATCTGCAGCTTCTCCTTGACTGTCAAACTGGCCGCCAGGGCCTGCTCACCATCACGCAAGGTGGTGTCGAATATGATGACCCGATCTGACATGTGACTTCCCTCTTCCTAAGTTCGGTAACGTGCATCCTGCGGCGGCATAAAAAAACCCGTGCAGGGTGCACGGGTTTTTGTAAATTCCGGCTATGCCTTAGCCCGGCTACAAGGATCCCGCGCGAGTTAACGCGATTAGGGAGATTAGTAGTAGCGGGGTGGCGATACGCATGATGTTGTTATTCCTTCCAGTCGATAACGCTTTTACCAATATCGAGATTTTTATGCTGTGTCAACACGGAAGGTCAGGGGCAATCTGCTGACGTATTTAATCGGATTGTAAAGGATTGCAAATTTCCTTGTCCCATATTCGGCCCATGACCGATTATCTGGTCATTCCTGCTGTGCTCTATTCTCTGCACAACCAGATCGACTTATCAGCATTGGCTGAATTATCTGAGGTGTTAAATGGAAAAACGTAGACCTGGTCGTCCGGTCGGACGTTCTGACATTCGTGACAAGTTGCTTGCTGCCGCCCGTGAGCGTTTTCTCAATACTCCCTATAGCAAGGTGACTACACGCGAAATCGCGGAGCTTGCTGGCTCCAATCTGGCAATGATCCACTACTACTTCGGCAGTAAAGAGGGTCTTTACAAAGCGGTGTTGGGCGATGTGGCCGAACCCCTCGACCATGCTTGGCAAGATGAACACAGCAATCACAGCCTCAACGAGCTGCTCAACACCTACTATCAGGTGATGGCGCCCAACAGCGAGCTGACCTCTGCCATCTCCAGCGCATTGTCGACCGAGAAGAGCCCGGGCCGGGATTTTGTGCTGAACCGCCTGCTGGAGCGTCAGCTGCCGCAGTTCGATGCCCTGCTGGAAACCATGAAGTCTAACGGCGAGCTGGGTGACAACTTGGATCCCGACATGCTGAAGATCTCCTTCCTCAGCATGATGTGGCAGCCATTCGTGATGAAAGATCTCTACGAGCAGGTGTTTGGCCTGAAAGTAGATGAGCACTTCATGGCCCGTCTGGCGGACCACAATTGCCGTCTGATGGAGACCGGTCTGCGCGGCAGCCACTGATTTTGCCGCAACATCGAGATTAAAAAGGGCCATTCGGCCCTTTTTTCATAAATCTGTTATCCCTTGTTCAACGTAACGTCATCCCGCTTTCTTACTCTGCAAGCAGAACTCAGGGAAGGAGGGGATATGAACAAGATCCAGCAATGGGACCTGCAGGTGTGCCGGGTCTGCCTGCTTCACGGCTACAACCGGCAGCAGGCGAGGGTGAGTCGCCTCATTTCCCGCACCGGTGATGGCCCGCTTTACGCTGTGCTGGCCGCCCTGCTCTGGTGGCAGGGGGAGGCAGAGCGGGAGTTGGTGCGACTGGCGCTGCTCGCCTTCGCCATCGAACTGCCCCTCTATCTGCTGCTGAAAAACAGCCTGAAACGGCAACGGCCGGTCGGCTTGCCGGTCTTTATCACCCCTTCCGATCGCTACAGCCTCCCCTCCGGCCACACCGCCGCCGCTTTTCTGATGGCCACCATACTGGCCACCGGCTTTCCGCTCTGGGCGCCCCTGCTGTTTGGCTGGGCGGCGCTGGTGGGGGCATCCCGGTTGCTGCTTGGGGTACACTACCTGAGCGATCTGGTAGCCGGTGCCCTGCTGGGTGGCGGTTGCGCCGTGCTGGCGCTCGGCTGGAGCCACTCATGAGGATACTGTTTGGGGTGCAAGGCACCGGCAACGGTCATATCAGTCGCAGTCGCACTCTGGCCCGGGCGCTGCGCACGGCAGGGGTCGAGGTGGATTATCTCTTTAGCGGCCGCCCCGCCGACCGCTACTTCGACATGGAAGAGTTTGGCGCCTACCGCGCCTTTCCCGGCCTCACTTTTGTCAGTCACGAGGGGCGCGTTTCTCCGTGGCGCACCCTGCAAGCCGCCTCGCCGCTCACCTTCTGGCGGGATCTGCGGTCTCTCGATTGCAGCGCATACGATCTGGTGGTGAGCGATTTTGAGCCGTTGACCGCCCATGCCGCCCGCCGCTATAGCAAGCCGAGCCTCACCGTCAGTCATCAGGCCAGCTTCAACTGGCCCATCCCGCGCTGGGGGGAGGATGGGGTCAGCCGCCAGCTAATGCGCCACTTTGCTCCTGTGGATCAGCCGCTCGGGCTGCACTGGTTTCACTTCGGTCACCCCTTGCTGCCGCCGGTGATCGACCCTATCGCCGCCGCGCCGGATAACGGCGAGATCCTGGTCTATCTGCCGTTCGAGCAGACCGAGGCGATCGCCGCCCTGTTGTCGCGCTTTGGCCAGCAGCGCTTCGTCTGCTTTCACCCCGCCATTCGCACCCCGAGCCAATGGCGCAATCTGCGCTTCGAGCCGCCGTCGCGGCACGGATTTATCGCCGTGCTGGCCGGTTGTCGCGGCGTCATCTCCAACGCGGGTTTCGAGCTGGCGTCCGAGGCGCTCACCCTCGGCAAGAAGCTGCTGGTCAAGCCCCTCGGCGGCCAGTTCGAGCAGCTGACCAACGGCAAGACCCTCGAGATGATGGGACTGGCGACCCTGATGGATGTGCTCGATGCCAATCTGGTGCGCACCTGGCTCGACAGCGCCTCGCCGGGGGCGGTCTGCTACCCCGATGTAGCGGGGGAGCTGGCCCGCTGGCTGGCTGCGGGAGCCGACGAGAGCGTGGCCTCTCTGTCACGTCGGCTCTGGGCGCGCACCCTGTTTCCGGAGGAGGTGAGTGATCGCCTGAGCGAGCTGGATGGGGGCGACTGTTTATCCAGTTGCTGGTTATCGCAAGTGAGCGTTGTTGACTAGACTGAAAGGCGATCCCACCAAGGAGAGGACGGAGCAAATGCGCTTTACCAATGAAAACGGCGAAGTCATGAACCTGGCTGACAATCTCACCCTGCACGAGTTGCTCGATATGGGTGTCAGCATCTCGGTCAGTGAAGAGACCGATCCGGATCAGCAGATCTGGCTGGCTGAGCCGGATCAGGAGAACTGAGTCATCATTCGGCATCAAGCCCACCGCTGAGCGGTGGGCTTTTTTGTGGCTGTTTTCCCCCTCGGCGGAATGATCCGCTGGCCATTCCCCGACTTCCTTCCCTTTTGTCTCATGGTCGCTGCGGCAAGTCATTGAATGTTAATAGCCGGTTGAAATGTATGACTGTTCTGGTCAGATAAAGCCGTGGACAAGCGTTATGAAGCGGGTTAAGTTGGTTTTTCACCCTATTTTCGGGTGAATGACGGAAAAATCCTTTTTTTCTACTGTCGACGGGGCTGAATTGGGCCGATCTGCATTCAGATAACAACAAGAAACGGATCGGGCCGTGCCGGGAAGCACGGCATCGTCGGCGGGATTCGCTAAACGGAGCAAAGCCTGGAGGGCTTTATCATGGAGATGTTATCAGGCGCCCAGATGGTGGTTAGAGCGCTGGAAGATCAGGGAGTTGAGCACGTCTTCGGCTACCCTGGTGGCTCAGTGCTCGACATCTATGACGCTCTCTTCGAAAACGGCAAGATGGAGCATGTCTTGGTGCGGCACGAGCAAGCCGCGGTTCACATGGCTGACGGTTACGCCCGTTCCACCGGCAAGGTGGGGACTGTGCTGGTAACGTCAGGCCCGGGAGCGACCAACTGCATTACCGGTATTGCCACCGCCTATATGGATTCCATTCCGCTGGTGATCCTCTCCGGCCAGGTGCCGACCAGCATGATCGGTGAGGATGCGTTCCAGGAGACCGACATGATCGGTATCTCCCGCCCGGTGGTGAAGCACAGCTTCCTGTGCAAGAAGGCGAGCGATATCCCTGAGGCCATCAAGAAGGCCTACTACATTGCCGCCAGCGGCCGCCCGGGGCCGGTGGTGGTGGATCTGCCCAAAGATGTGCAGAACCCGAAAGAAAAATTCCCCTACCAGTATCCCGAGACGGTCTCCCTGCGCTCCTACAACCCGACCAAGTCTGGCCATAAAGGGCAGATCAAGCGGGCAGCCAAGCTGCTGGTAGAAGCCCAGCGCCCGGTGATGTACGTGGGCGGTGGCGCCATCAACGCCAATGCGGACCATCTGGTGACCAAACTGGCGGAGCTGCTGAACCTGCCGGTGACCACCACCCTGATGGGGCTGGGGGCCTTCTCCGGCGTCCATCCGCAATTTATCGGCATGCTGGGGATGCACGGCACCTTCGAAGCCAACAAGACCATGCACAACGCGGATCTCATCTTCGCCGTCGGTGCCCGCTTCGATGACCGCGTCACCAACAACGTGGCCAAGTTCTGCCCCAATGCGACCGTGGTTCATATCGATATCGACCCCACCTCCATCTCCAAGACAGTGCAGGCCCATGTGCCCATCGTCGGCTCGGTGGAAACCGTGCTGGAGCAGATGCTGGAAGTGATCCGCGAGTGTGGCTTCGATAACGACAAGGAGGCGCTGGCGGACTGGTGGAGCCAGATCAACCAGTGGCGCTCTCGTCACTGTCTGGCCTACGAAAAGTCGGCTACCCAGATCAAGCCACAGCAGGTGATCGAGACCCTCTACAAGGTGACTCAGGGTCAGGCGTTCGTTGCCTCCGACGTGGGCCAGCACCAGATGTTTGCTGCCCTCTACTACCCGTTTGCCAAACCGCGCCAGTGGATCAACTCAGGGGGCCTAGGCACCATGGGCTTCGGCATTCCGGCCGCCATGGGGGCCCAGTTTGCTAACCCGGATGCGGTGGTCTGCTGCGTCACCGGCGATGGCTCGGTGCAGATGAACATTCAGGAGCTCTCCACCTGCATGCAGTACGGGGTGCCCATCAAGATCATCTCCATCAACAACCGTGCGCTGGGCATGGTCAAGCAGTGGCAGAAGATGTTCTACGGCGGTCGTCACAGCCACTCCTACATGGAGTCCCTGCCGGACTTCGTCAAACTGGCGGAAGCCTACGGCCACGTCGGTATCGCGGTGAGCGATCCGGCGGAGCTGGAGAGCGCCATGGAGAAGGCCTTCGCCATGAAGGATCGGCTGGTGTTCATGGATATCTCGGTTGACCCGGATGAGCACGTCTATCCGATGCAGATCAAGTTTGGTGCCATGGATGAGATGTGGCTGAGCAAGACGGAGAGAACCTGATGAGACATATAATTTCCGTTCTGCTGGAGAACGAATCCGGCGCCCTGAGCCGCGTGGTGGGTCTCTTCTCCCAGCGTGGCTACAACATCGAGACCCTGACGGTGGCGCCGACCGAGGATCCCACCCTGTCGCGCATGACCATAGTCACCATGGGTGACGAGCGGGTGCTGGAGCAGATCCAGAAGCAGCTGCACAAGCTGGTGGATGTGCTCAAGGTGTGCGACCTGAGTGAAGGGGAGCATATCGAGCGGGAGATCGCGCTGGTCAAGGCTCGCGCCGCCGGTAGCGCTCGTGACGAGCTGAAACGGTTGGCAGATATCTTCCGTGGCCAGATCGTCGACGTCACCCCCGAGCAGTACACGGTGCAGCTGGTGGGCACCAGCGAGAAGCTGGACGCCTTCATCAAGACTGCCGCCCAGACCAACGAGATCATCGAAGTGGTTCGCTCCGGCGTCTGCGGTATCTCGCGGGCGGACAAGGCACTGCGGCCCTGATGGCTGGCGGGGCAGCTGATGACACGTCAGCTGCCGCAGAGTGAAAGGAAAGAGGGCTCTGCGGAGCCCTCTTTGTTTGGTTTTGCTTTACGAGGGGAGAGGTGATGTTCGGTATTCATGATCTGGCACTGTTTATGGTTTCGGGGCTGCTGCTCAATATCATGCCGGGGCCCGACTCCTTGCTGGTCATGCTGCGCAGCGGCTCGCAAGGGTGGCGTGCCGGTTCGGTTGCGACGTTGGGCATCGGCACTGGTGTCATGGTGCATGTGCTGTCAGCGGCCCTCGGTCTGTCGGCCCTGCTCAGTGCCTCGGCCGAGCTGTTTGCCCTTATCAAGCTGGCTGGCGCCATCTACCTCATCTATCTGGGATTCTCTCTGCTGCGCCAGCAGGCAACAGGATCAATGGAGAGAGGGGCCACGTTACCCGCCCTCTCCTATGGCCAGATTTACCGGCAGGGAGTGCTGACCAATGTGCTCAACCCCAAGGTGGCGCTCTTTTTTCTCGCCTTTGTGCCCCAGTTCATCGCACCGGATGCCCCCGACAAGGCGCTCGCCTTTGTCCTGCTCGGCTGCATCTTCAATCTGGGCGGCATCATCTGGTGTCACCTGCTGGTCTTTACCACCGTCTATGCCAGCCACAGGGTTCGGTTGTCACAGCGTCTTGGTCGCTGGCTCAACCGGGGCATTGGCACCCTGTTTGTCGGGCTCGGGATCAGGCTGGCTTTTTCAAGCCGCTAACTGGCTGCCAAGGGGCGTTCAAGAAGGGAGCTGGCGCACAGGGCCGAGTCGAGAGCATGGCCCAACCAGTTCGCCGTGACAATGCAACAAAAGGGGCTTGCAACTGCAGGCCCCTTTTCGTTGGTTGTTTCATCTGCATAGAGGCGTTTGCAGTGGGGAGCTAGCGTGCCGGTTTCAGCGTGCGACTGCGCAGCAGCAGGGGGAGCTGGTAGAGCACCAGGGCGCCGAGTACCAGTCCGGCACCGGCCAGTTTGGCGCCGCCGAGGGGTTCGCTATAGAAGAGGGTGCTCAGCAGCAGAGTCCAGATCGGCTCCAGCAGCATCATCAGGGCGGCGTGGGCGGTGGTCATCTTGCTCAACGCATGGGTGAGCAGCCAGTAGCGCAGGGTGGTGGCGATCAAGACGCTCGCCGCAAACCAGCCCCAGATGCCGTGGCTGACTCCAGCCTCGGGCCACTGTTCGGTCAGCAGGGAGAGCAGGGTGCCGAGCAGGCCGGTCATCGCCAGCTGGATGCAGGTGAGCCAGGTGGGGGCAATAGATTGGGCGAAGTGGCGATGGACGGCAAGCTGGATACCGAGGGTGGTGGCCGCCGCCAGAAACCAGAACAGCGAGAGTGACACGCCCCAGTGGGTACTGCTGGAGAGCAGCAGCAAACCGGCGATGGCGATGGGCAGGGTGAGCCAGTAGTGGCGGCCGGGCTTGGCCCGAAAGGCTCCCCAGGCGGCCAGCGGGGCCATCAGGGTGGCGACGCTCATGATAAAGGCGCCGCTGCCCAGCGCATCGCTCTGGCTGATGGCGGTGACCCACAGCAGCAGGCTGGCACCGAGCAATGTGCCGCAACCGGCAGCGCGCACCAGTTGGGCGCGAGTCGGCGGCGGTTCACGCAACCAAGCCAAGGGGAGCAACAGCAGCGCCGCCAGCAGGAAGCGGCTGCCGATAAAGGCGGCAGGGGGCAGTTCGCGGATCGCCTCTTTCGAGAAGAGCCAGCCAGCGGCGGCCAGCAGGGTGACCAGTACCATCAGCAGCAGAGGAGTGCGGTTCATCGGGGTCGTCATGGTGAAATGGAGGGGAGAGCATAAAGGAAAGGCGCCAGGTATTGCTACCTGGCGCCTTTCGCATCTGCCTTGAACCGCCGTCGCAGCTCGCGGCCAGCAATCAGTTCATGCCGTAACGCTTGAGCTTCTTGCGCAGGGTGCCACGGTTGATACCCATCATCACGGCAGCGCGAGTCTGGTTACCACGGGTGTACTGCATGATCACGTCCAGCATCGGCGCTTCGACTTCGGAGAGAACCATATCGTACAGATCAATCACTTCCTGACCGTTCAACTGGGCCAGGTAGTTACGCAGGGCCTGTTGCACAGAGTCACGCAGGGGGCGCTGGGTTGGCTCGGCAGCGTGATTGTGAGTAGTTGTTACCAATGCATCAGAAGTCAGGGTTTGTTCGAACATATTCGGTCGGCTCTTTAGTTATCTTGTTAACCTAATCCATCGAAATACGCTTCGAGTGCCTCAAGTTGCGCGTCTGCGCAATCCAGGGCATTGAAGTGCTTACGGAATTCTCGGCCCGTCTCTTCTTCATCCAGATACCAGCCCACGTGTTTACGGGCTATGCGCGCTCCCAGATATGCACCATAAAACCGGTGCAGGTTGGTTACATGCTCGTTCATCAGGGTGCGAACCTCTTCCCTCTCGGGAGGCGGCAGCTTGGTGCCCGTCTCAAGAAAATGACGGATTTCCCGGAAAATCCAGGGTCGTCCTTGCGCAGCTCGGCCGATCATCACGGCGTCAACACCGGTATAGTCGAGGACATACCGGGCTTTTTCCGGGCTGTTGATGTCACCATTGGCGACAACAGGAATCGATACGGCCTGCTTAATCGCCCTGATCGTGTCGTACTCCGCTTCGCCCTTGTAGAGGCAGGCTCGGGTACGACCATGCACGGCAAGGGCCGCGATACCGCAATCTTCGGCGATTCGGGCGATCTCCACGCCATTGCGGTTATCCGGATCCCATCCTGTGCGGATCTTCAAGGTGACAGGCACCTCCACTGCATCCACCACGGCCCGGCAAATTGCTTTGACCTGATCGGGGGCACGCAGCAGGGCAGAACCTGCCAACTTCTTATTCACTTTTTTTGCCGGACATCCCATGTTGATGTCGACGATCTGTGCGCCCTGCTCCACGTTGTAGCGGGCAGCAAACGCCATCATCTCGGGGTCGGCTCCGGCAATCTGGACCGATCGCAATCCGCCTTCTGCAGAGTGATCCATCCTCATCCGGGTTTTCTGGGTATCCCAGACATCCGGGTTGGCCAGCAGCATCTCGGAAACGGCCATGCCAGCCCCCAATCGCAAACAAAGTTCACGGAATGGTCGGTCAGTTACACCGGCCATGGGAGCCACAATCAAGGGAGTTTCAAGCGTGTGGGGACCTATCTGCATTCCACGGTTACCATCGGCTTAGGGCGGCGTATATTACGCATTTTTTAGGCAGGAGAAAAGGTTAGTATTTGAGCGTCAGCCATTTTTTTCTGAAAAAAACGTCGCGCCAAGGCTTGCAAATTCTGGAGTTATTGAAAAACGGCCAGATTGCCGGAGAGTGAGCGCTGTACCATTTGGGTCTGACGCCTGCATAATTGTCAGTCCACTTGCAGGCCCGCTTTGCGTTATGATAGCGGGCTTAAGTCGAGCAAATGCTCCAAACATTTATGCAACAAAAGCGGATTGGGGATCTATGACGTCAAGGTTCATTAAATCACTCTGGCCGTGTCTGATGGGCGCCGTGCTGGGGTCGGCGCAGGCGCAAACCATCAGTTTCGGCGAAGCCTGGACCCGGGTCATCCAGCAGGATGAAGGGCTGGCTGCCGAGCAGGCCGGGGTCGATCGGGCCAAACAGCTGCGCGAGGCGGCCAAGGACATGTATCTGCCCAAGGTGGATCTGGGGGCCAGCTATACCCATCTTGATCAGCCGATTGAACTTGATGCCCTCGATCTCAATCCGCTGGCCAAGCAAAAAGATCTGATCCTGGCGCTCGGCAGCCTGTTTGGGGTCGGGGCCAACGCATTTGTCACCCCCCTGACCAAACAGAATGTGGTGACCAGCTCGGTCAAGATGCTCTGGCCGCTGTTTGCCGGTGGTCGCATCGATGCGGCGCAGGATATCCGCCAGGCGCAGGTGAGCGAGGCGCAGCAGCTGCTGGTGCTCAAGCAGCAATCCACCTTCGAGAGCCTCTCCCAGACCTATTTCGGCGTGGTGCTGGCTGCTCAGGTGGTGCAGACCAAACAGGAGATCGAAGAGGGGCTGGCCCACCATCTGGATCACGCCAAGAAGCTCGAAGCGCAGGGCCAGATCGCCTGGGTGGAGCGCCTCTCCGCCCAGTCGGCCTATGACAGAGCGCGCATCGATACCCAGAAGGCGCGCCGCAGCCTCGAGATCGCCGAACTGGCCCTCGGCCGCATGCTGAAGTTGCCAAATGCCCAGCCGGGCAGCGGCCTGTTCGTCAACAAGGATCTGCCACGCCTCGAGGGGTTGGTAAGCCAGACCCTGGAGGTGCACCCCGGTCTCAAGCTGCTCAGCGCCAAGAAAGAGCAGGCCAAGGGGATGATCCGGGTCGAGCAGGGCAAATATGCCCCTGAGGTATTTCTGTTCGGCAACTACAACCTCTATGAAGATGATTCGCTCGCCTCCAAGACAGCGCCGGACTGGCTGGTGGGGGTGGGTGTCAGCATGCCGCTGGTGAGCCGCGATGGCCGCTCCGAGACGGTGCAGGCCGCCAAGAGTGCTGAGTTGCAGGTCAATCTTCTGCAGGCAAAGACCCGTCAGGATCTGGAGTTGCTCGTTGAGAAGACCTGGCGCGAAGCAGCGCAGGGGCTGGAGGAGTATCAATCCCTCTCTTCCACCCAGGCGTTGGCAGAGGAGAACGTACTGCTGCGGGACAAGGCATTCGGGCAGGGGCTTTCTACCTCCCTTGATGTGGTGGATGCCCAAAACCAGCTGGCGGGGGTCAAGACCCAGCGCGCGGCGGCGGCTTATCAATATGTGGTATCGCTGGCCCGCCTGCTGGCCCTCTCCGGCCAGATGAACAGTTTCAATCAATATCAACACGGTCAGGTGATCGAGGTGAACTCATGATCGCACTTCAGTCCGTGCCTTTTTCTATCTCTATTTCGACCGCCAAGGGTCGCCTGTTTGTCGAGGTGAAGTGATGAGCCATCCCCCCATCAAAAAGAAGATGAGCCAGGGTAAACCGCTGTTGATGCCGCTGGTGCTGGTGCTGGTGATCCTGGTGGTCTGGCTGGGCTGGCGCTTCTGGCTCGCTTATCAGCCAGAGCCGGTGCATCTGCAAGGGCAGATTGAAGCGCAGCAATATTCGGTCTCCTCCAAGGTGCCGGGCCGCATCGACGAGGTGCTGGTTAAAAAGGGCGATCAGCTGACCAAGGATCAACTGGTCTTTACCCTGGCGAGCCCCGAGATTGAAGCCAAGCTGAGCCAGGCCAAGGCCGGTGAGGCCGCTGCGGGTGCGCTGGCGCAAGAGGCCGAGAAAGGGGCCCGAGCCCAGCAGATCGCTGCGGCCAAGGATCAGTGGCAAAAAGCCAAGGCTGCCGCCCAGCTGCGTGGCAAGACCTATGAGCGGGTTGCCAGTCTGCACCGCGACGGCGTGATGCCGCTGCAAAAACGCGACGAGGCCTGGACTGCCTGGCAAGCCGCACGCTACAGCGAAGGGATGGCGTGGCAGCAGTACCAGATGGCGTTGGAAGGGGCGCGGGAAGAGACCAAGATCGCCGCTCGCGAGAAGGCCAAGATGGCGGCGGGTTCCGTGGCCGAGGTTGAGGCCTATCTGGCTGATACCCGCATCACCAGCCCCCACAATGGTGAAGTGAGTCAGGTACTGCTGCGCAGCGGCGAGCTGGCGCCGCAAGGTTTCCCGGTGGTGACCCTGCTTGATATGAGCGATGCCTGGGCCCAGTTCCACGTTCGCGAGGATTTGCTGCCCCGCTTCCCGGTCGGTACCGAGTTTGATGCCCGCATCCCGGGCCTTGGCGATCAGACCGTGCGCTTCAAGGTGACCCATGTGGCCGTGATGGGGGATTTTGCCACCTGGCGTGCCACCGATACCCGCCAAGGCTTCGATATGAAGAGCTTCCAGGTGGAGGCTCGCCCGCTGCAACCGGTTGAGGGGCTGCGGGTTGGCATGAGTGTGCTGGTTGAACTCTGATGGGACGTGAATTTCGGCTGCTGTGGCAGGATCCGTTCAGTCGTGCCCTGATGAGCTGGGTGCCGCTGCTGCTGATGGGGATCCTCTGCTGGATCTTCTCGGCAGGGCTGGCCCGCGACCTCAAGGTAGGGCTGGTGGATCTCGACCACAGCGTGCTCTCGCGCCAGCTCGCTTTCTCGCTGGATGGCTCGGCCGGGCTCAAGGTGGCGCAACAGTTTGACTCCATCGATGCCGGCGCCCGAGCCCTGCGCGGTGGTGACATCTATGCGCTGGTGGTGATCCCCAACCATCTGGAGCGGGATGCACGTCAGGGTATCCAGCCGCAGGTGACAGTGTTCAACAACGGCCAGTTCATCCTCATCGCCAAGCTGGTCAACTCTGCGCTGGCGCAGGTGGTAGGCACTCTTAACGGTCAGGTGGGCGTGCTGGAGGCGATGGCTGACGGCAAGGCGCTGCCCGGCGCACTCGGGCAGTCGGTGCCCATCAGCAGTCAGGTCACTGCGCTCTACAACCTCAACTCCAGCTACGCCCAGTTTCTGCTGAGTGCCATTCTGCCCGCGGTGTGGCAGATCCTGGTGGTGCTATTCGGCCTCAATGCGCTGGCCCGTACCGATCGGCTGGGGCTGGACTGGACCACTCGCGGTGTCTGGTTTGGCCTCTGGCGCACCCTGCTGCCCCATGTGCTGATTGGCTGGGGCTGGGGGATTGTCTGGACGCTGCTGCTGTTCAAGGGCTTCTCCTACCCCATGCACGGCAGCTGGCTGGTATTGCTGGTGGGGCTGGGGCTCGCCTCGGCCGCCTGCGTCACCATGGGGGCCTTCTTTTACGGCATCATCCGGGATCCGGCCCGCGCTCTGTCGCTGGCGGGGGCTTACACTGCGCCCGGTTTTGCCTTTATGGGGGTCACCTTTCCGGTGAGTGCCATGGGGGATTTCGCCCGCTTCTGGCGCAGCCTGTTGCCGGTCTCTCACTATGTCGAGCTGCAGATTGGTCAGAGTAACTACGGTCTGCCCCTCGCATCGGCGCTGCCGCAACTGGGGGCGTTGCTGCTGTTCCTGCTCCCCCTGCTGCTGGTGGTGCGCCGTTACAAGCAGCAGGCCGAGCTGGCCCGTCAATCAGCCGCAGTGGCAGTCGCCGAAAAGGAGCCTGAGTGATGCTGGGATTTGTCGATCTGTTGCGCCTCGAGTTGCGCACCCTGCTGGCGGATCGCGCCATCATGCTGACTCTGTTTGGCGGGGTGTTCTTCTACTCCTTCCTCTACCCCCAACCCTATCTGCATCAACTACCGCGGGAAGAGGCGGTGGTGGTGGTCAACGAAGATGGCAGTCAGCTGTCGCGCCAGCTGGAGTTTATGGCCGATGCCACGCCGCAGGTGAAGCTGGTAGCGCGGGCGAATTCGCTGGATGAAGCGCGGCAGATGATGATGGCCGGGAAGGCGAGCGGGATCCTGCATATCCCCAACCACTTCTATCGGGATCTGATGCTGGGCAAGAGCGTCACCCTGAGCTATGCCGGTGATGCCTCCTACTTTCTGGTCTACGGTACCATTGCCGAGGGGCTGGCGCAGGCCGGCGGCACTCTCGCCGCGCAGGTGAAGGTGGCGCGGCTGCTGAGCCACGGCGAGGCGCTGCCACAAGCGGCCATGGGCTGGAATGCGGTGGCCCTCAACGTGGTGCCGGTGTTCAACCCCACCATGGGCTACGTCAACTACGTGGTGCCGGCGGTGTTCGTGCTGATCCTCCATCAGGTGTTGCTGATGGGGGCGGGGATCCTGGGGGCAACCCAGAACCAGCGCGGTTGTCGCGGCGAGCATGGTTACTGGCAAAGCGCGCCGGTGTTGCCGCTGCTGCTGGCCAGAACCCTGGTGCTGGTGGGGTTGTTCCTGCTGCCGGTGAGCTACTTCCTCGGCTTCTGCTTCGATCACTACAATATCGCTCGTCATGCCGACCCGGTGCAGCTTTGGCTGTTCGCCCTGCCATTCCTGCTGGCGACCTGCTGGTTTGGCGTGGTGCTCGGCGCGATATTTACCCGGCGGGATCTGCCCACTCAGGTAGTGCTCATCTCCTCCCTGCCGCTGGTCTTTCTGGCGGGCTTTATCTGGCCGCTCGAGCTGATCCCGGCCCCCCTCAACTGGCTGGCTCAGTGGGTGCCCACTATCCCCGCCATCGAGGGTTTTCTGCGCCTTAACCAGATGGGAGCTGGCTTTGAACAGGTTGCCCGCTACTGGTGGCAGCTATGGGGTCTGGCGCTGATCTACGGCGTGCTGGCCTGCCTGCTGCTGCGTTGGCGGCAGCTGTCGCTGCTAGTTGCTGGCCCATCAGTCGCTCACAGTGAAACGACCGCCGGTTAAGCGGGATGGTGCAAGCGCCCGTGAGATAGCTTGTGCGGTATAGCGAAAACGGTCAGCCCTTGGGCTGACCGTTTTGGTATGTGGTGGGGTTAAGCGGTTTTACTGCTGCTTTAGCCGCGCTGGAGTTCGGGATCGCCGATGGCGTAGATCTGTCCCACCGCCGTCTCATCCGCCAGAAGGCGCAGCCCTTGGGCGGCCACATCGGCGCGGCGCACCAGTCCGTGTACCTCCTTGCCCTGACTTAGCTCGGCGCGGCCGGTGGCGTCGCCATCCTGAAGGCCCGCCGGGCGCAGAATGGTCCACTCGAGGGCGCTGGTCTGCAGCCAGCTCTCAGCCAGACTCTTGAGACGCACTTCATGACCGAAGGCGGCTCGGGCACGCTCAGGCAGATATTGCCAGCTGTCGCCGCAGCCGAGGGAGGTGACCAGCAGCAGCCGTTTCAGGCCTGCCTGCTCCATGGCATCGATCACATGACGGTTACCCTGATAGTCCACCGGCGCGGCTTGACGGAAGCTGCCGAGGGTAGAGACGACTTGTGCATCTTGCCCCGCCAGAACACATGCCTGCTGTACCGCAGCCGGATCCAGCGCATCCCCCTCGATCACCTCGACTCCCAGCGCACTCAGTTCTATGGCCATCTCGGGGTTGCGCACCAGCGCAACGACCCGGTGACCCTGGCTCAGGGCGTGATGAGTAAAGGCGCGGCCCAGCCCGCGGCTGGCTCCGAAAATCAGTGTGGTTGGCATAGATGAGCTCCCTTGGCAAAAGGGGCTAGCCTAGTGGCTTGTTCGCCTGCTGTAAATGAGAGTTGTTTCTATTTGTGAGCTGGCAGGGAGGAGAGAGTGCGAGCCGCCAGCGACTCGCACTCTTTGAGAGGGATCAGCCGTTGTAGTTGCCGATGCTGGGGCGACGGCTGGGACCGCTCAGGTGGATATCCACCGGATTGAACGCCTTGATCGCTTCATAGCTGAAATCACCGATCGCCTGATGCAGGCTCTGGGGCGTGTGGTTGGTGATGATGATGACGCTCTTTGACAGGTTGCGACGGCGGCGCAGCAGGTGGCCGAGGAAGCTGGACTGGCTCTCCGCCATTTTGGCGCGGTTGGCCGATACCTCGTCGATGATCAGCAGATCCACCTCTTCCAGTGCGCGGCGGTACTGGTTGCGCTCATCCTGGTCGGGGATGACGTTGAAGAACAGCCGATCGACGATGGAGGCCCACTGCTGGAAGATCACCGATTTCTGGTGACGGGCGATCAGCTCATGCGCCACCGCTCCCGCCAGCGTTGACTTGCCGGTGCCGTAGTCGCCGTAGATCAGCATGCAGCCGCCACCGCTCTTCTCCCAGTGCTCGAAGCCGCTGATAAAGTAACGGGCTGTTTCGATGGGGTATTGCAGCGCCGGGTCACCGGCATCCATCTTGTCAAATACCCAGTCAGGGTTGAGGTCGGCCTGGGCGATCAGCTTCTGGATCCGCTCCTGACGGGCCGCCTTCTGCAGCTCGCGCACCTCGGCGTTGGCCTTGGCGTCGTACTCCTTGCGCAGGGTCTCGTAGTCATACTGGCCGCCACCGGTCTTTTGTTGCAGGCGACGAATACGCTCCAGCAGGCCACCCACATGGCGGCTCAATTCCGGGTCGTGAATGCGGTGATCCTGCTTGGCCTTGGCGATCTTCTGGCGCTTGGCTTCGATCTCTTCCAGCTCCTGGCGCAGGGGATCTTGCGGGTCAGTCATGGAATGCTCCTTCTGCTCGATCAGGGATGGGTAGACAAGGGGTTGATTCTGCCTGCAGGCGGGGGCCGCTATCAATCATTATCCGGCTCCTGCTGCGCTGCGGGTTCTTGCGTCTGCTGTTGGGCCAGTCGCTTGGCCTCTTCAATCATCTGTTGGGCCCGTTTGCTGGGGCCCGACTCTGGCGGGGCCGGCGTCACCTGCTGGTAGCCCTGCACCTCCATCGGTTTGCGACGGGTATAGCGGCGGGTCTTGAGGGCGCGAATAAACTTGAGCATCCATTGATGTTGGGAGTCGAACACCTCGGGGCGCCCCAGCCAGTAGGCGATAAACTCCCCCAGATCCTCTTCGCTGTAACTGGCATCGATCACTCCGCACAGACGGGCGAGGGCGGGCAGCTCTTCGTCCGGACGCCATTGCAGATGCATCTGGAAGGGGCGCTCCGGCAGCGGGCTGCGCAATTTCTGGGTCAGCAGTGGCAACTGGAACGGGCACTGATGGTAGTGCTCACTCTCGGGCTGAGCCTCGACCTGCAGCAGGCCCGCCTCCATCAATTCATCGAACAGCTCGGTGAGCTGACGGGCATTGACCTGAAACGAGAAGCCGCAGGGATCACCCGGATCGACCACTGCCAGCGCCCGACCCAGCTCGGGATAGTTGAGCCGGGCCGCCTGATTTTCCAGCACCAGTCGGCGCAGCTGGAGGGTATAGAGACTGCGAGCTGGATGGGACAATCTTGGGTGGGCAAGGGCGCTGTATTCGGCTGGGGTCATGGTCTTCTTCACGAGCTGGAGTGGGGGGCATTATCCCTTATGGCGCCCACTTGCACAATTCGGATGGCGGTCGTGGTCGTGGGGCCACCCGAGTGAATAGAGCTGCGCGGACGGATGGGGTTCTCTTGATGCCATCGTATGATCGAGGTCTACTTTTGACGCAGGGTTTCCGCGCTGACCGCACTTTTGAGCTAGTCTTAATACCTAAATAACCAATTGACTAATAAGAGCTTTATCAAGATGTCAAAAGCCGGGCTACGGATCCTGGTGGTGGAGGACGAGGCCGTTTTTCGCCACTCGTTAGTAAGTTACCTCGCACGGGACGGGGCAACGGTGTTTCAGGCCGAAGATGGTATTGAGGGGCTATCGGCGGCGGCTCTCTATCATCCCGATGTGGTGCTCTGCGATCTCAATATGCCCAATATGGATGGCCACGAGGTGATCGCCTGCCTCTCTGCGCGCTATCCCCATATTCCGGTTATCGTTATTTCGGCCCAGAGCACCATGGAGGCGGTTGCCAGCGCCTTGCGTGCCGGTGCGCGGGACTATCTGCTCAAACCCCTTGAGGATTACGCGCTGGTCGAGCGCAGCATTGAACAGTGTCTCAACGGCAGCGCCAACCGGGCGCAGCAGCTGGAGCTGATGGATCACATCGACTATTTCAGTGCCCATGACAAGGCAGCTAGCCGCCTGCTGGCGGGGCTCAAGCCGCCGGGCTTGCAGGAGTGGGGCCCCTGGCAGGTCACGTTCAAGGGGCTGGGGCAGTTGTTTATTCCAGATACCTTCAAGGTGGAAGACAAGCTGCTGGTGCTGGTGCTGGAGCTGCCGATCATGGGGGCGGATGCGGCATTTTGTGGTGCGCTGGTGCGATCCTTGATGAATGTCCCCTACCGCCAGTTTCAGCAGAACGAGAGCCGGTTGCTGAGCCAGCCGCACCGGTTGCTAGAATACCTCAACCATCAGTTGATGGCGTCCGGGCTTCGCCACTCTTTTGCCATGGCGGCGCTGCTGTTTGATCAGCATGATGGGTTGGTGTTTGCCAACGCAGGGCTCACCTCTCCCCACTGGCTGATGCGCTCAGGCGGCCTACCCCTTGGTCTGATGCGCAGCAGCCACTACGCCCTGCACAAACGCAGCTGGCATGAACCGTTCGCCCTGCAGTTTCGCAGCGACAGCGGCGGCTCGCTGGATGTGCAGGTTCGTCATCACTGATGCCGCCTGATAAACAGGCCAAAACAAAAAGGGCGCCGATGGGCGCCCTGTTTGTTGTTTACAATCCTGACCGTTTAGACGGTGGCGGAGTGCAGTTTCTTCTCTTGCGCTTGCGGCTCTTTGGCCGGGCCTTCGGCACCGTGCATCCAGTAGACCAGGCGGTTGGCCATGGTCAGCAGGATCAGGGCGCTCAGTACCGCCGCCAGGGCGATGCCACCGAAGATGGCGATCGGGCCGGCTTCACCCACGAAGGAGCCGATAAAGCCCGCAGCGTAGTTGGCCAGGGCAACGAAGCCAAACCAGGCACCCATCATCAGGGAAGCCAGACGCAGCGGAGCCAGTTTGGTCACCATGGAGAGGCCAATCGGGGAGAGGCAGAGCTCGCCCAGGGTGTGGAACAGGTAAGCACCTACCAGCCAGAACATGGAGGTCTTGACGGTGTTGTCACCACCCTGCTGCAGCACGGCACCGACCATGAACAGGAAGCCGATAGCCAGGAACAGCAGACCCATGGCGAATTTCACCGGAGAGTTCGGCTCTTTCTTGCCGAGCTTGATCCAGATGGCCGCAACGACCGGTGCCAGGGTGATAATGAAGAAGGGGTTCAGGGACTGGAACCAGGCGGTCGGCACTTCGAAGCTGCCGATCATGCGGTCAGTATACTCCTGGGTGTAGAGGTTCATCAGACCACCGGCCTGCTCGAAACCGGCCCAGAAGATGATGGTGAACAGACCCAGTACCAGAATAACCTTGATGCGATCCACTTCCTGCTTGGTCAGCGGTGCTTTCTGCTCGGTAGTACGCAGAGCGGCTGCGCGCTGGGCGGCAGTGACGCGACCGATGTCTCCCAGGAAACGCTGGGCCATGGTGGCCTGGATCACCAGAGAGAGCAGCATACCGATACCGGCGCCGACGAAGGCTGCTTGCCAGCCGTAGGCCGTAGCGGCAGCACCACAGATCACACCTGCCAGCAGGGAACCCAGGTTGATACCCATGTAGAAGATGGTGAAAGCACCATCACGGCGATGATCGCCCTCTTCATAGAGGTCACCCACCATGGTGGAGATGTTCGGTTTGAACAGGCCGTTACCCACGATCAGCAGCGCGAGGCCTGCGTAGAACATGGTGTTGACCATATCCGGGAACATGGCGTGGGGCAGTGCCAGAGTGAACTGACCTGCGGCCATCAGCACGGCACCGATCAGGATGGCGCGACGTTGACCCAGGAAGGTGTCAGCCAGCCAGCCGCCGATTAGCGGAGTGATATAAACCAGACCGGTATAGATACCGTAGAGTTTGAGGGCATCTGCCTGACTCCAGCCCAGACCGCCGTTGGCAGTCAGGTCGGTCAGATAGAGCACCAGCACGGCACGCATGCCGTAATAGGAGAATCTCTCCCACAGTTCGGTACTAAAGAGCAAAAAAAGCCCTTTAGGGTGACCTAAAAAGGTCCCTTTTGACGGGTTATTCATTGGAACTTCCACCTGTGTCTTATATTTTTTTGAGTTTTTTATGCAAGGGCGAGAAACACGCCTCAATCCTTATAGAGCATGTGTGAATAAATTACAACATTATGATTTGCTGAGAGTTTATTTACTCTTGATTGATTTTTTGTTGCAAAAATGAAAAGGGAGCATCATTTGATGCCCCTTAAATACGTCTATAAAAAACAGATTTATCAGCGATTACAACTGCTTGACGAACTGCTTCAGCCAGCCGATGAATTCACCATTCAGCTCGTGATGGCGCACACCATATTCCACATTGGCTTTCATGTAACCGAGCTTGCTGCCGCAATCGTGGCTCTTGCCCTTCATGAAGTAGGCATTGACCTGCTCCTGCTCCATTAACATGGCGATGGCGTCAGTCAGCTGGATCTCGTCACCGGCACCGGCCGGGGTCTTCTCCAGCAGCGGCCAGATATTGGAGGAGAGGACGTAACGACCCACCACCGCCAGATTGGAGGGGGCTTCGTCACGGGGCGGCTTCTCGACAATGGCCTGCATCGGCAGGGACATCCCCTCGCTCAGGGCCTCGCCCTTGATGTCGGCGATGCCATACTTGTCCACTTCGCTCTCGGGAACCGCTTCCACCATGATCTGGCTGATCTGGTTCTCTTCGTACATGTGCACCATCTCGGCCAGGTTGTCCTGCTTGGGGTTGCTGGCAACGTCGTCGATCAGCACATCCGGCAGCAGCACGGCAAACGGGTTGTCACCGATCAGCGGGCGGGCGCACAACACAGCGTGGCCCAGACCTTTGGCCTCACCCTGACGGACGTGCATGATGGTGACGTCTTTCGGGCAGATCTGTTGTACCTCTTCCAGCAACTGACGCTTGACTCGCTTCTCGAGGGTCGCTTCCAGTTCGAAACTCTTGTCGAAGTGGTTTTCGATGGAGTTCTTGCTCGAGTGGGTGACCAGCACGATCTCTTTGATACCGGCGGCGATAGCTTCGCGCACTACGTACTGGATCAGCGGTTTGTCGACCACCGGCAACATCTCTTTCGGGATGGCCTTGGTGGCTGGCAGCATACGGGTACCCAGACCGGCTACCGGGAGCACGGCCTTACGAACAACAAGAGGAGTCTTTTTCATGGAAAACTATCCAGCGGGATTAAAGTGCGGCCATGATACTCCAAGAAAAATGGGGCAGCCACAGGCTGCCCCATTCGTATATGCAGAGCTCGGACGTTATTTGACGATGATCATGTCACGGTTGGCTTCCAGCGTGGCCGGGCCAATGCCATTGACATCCGCCAACTGATCGACCGAGGTGAACTTTCCCTGTTTTTCCCGATAGTCGACGATGGCTTGTGCCTTCTTGTCGCCAATCCCTTTCAGGCTGGTCAGTTCGGCAAGGGTGGCCGTATTGATATTCAGCTTGCCGGACTCCTTGGCAACCGCGGTCGTGGTTGTTTGCTTGGGCGTTGCTTTATCTGCGGCCAGCACGGGTTGGCTGAACAGGGGCAAGCAGGCCAGTAGCATGATTGCAGAGAGCTTCTTCATCAGCATTTCCATTCCTCCATGATGTTGGATTTTGCCGAGTGGGCACTTTGAGAAATAGCGTATCGAACGGGTCTTTTTCACTGCTATTTCTAACAGGTCAAATTCTCATGCCGATGGTGGCGGATTTGCTATAAGCGCTTAGCCATGAATGCCGCCGTATAGCCAACCTTATGATCTGGAATGTATTTCAGATGCATCTTTGATTTGACGAGCAGACTTCCCCGAGATGCTCTGCTCAAACCGTTGTGGAGGTGCCGGATGGAATTATTCTGCTCCACAAAGTGCGGATGGCATGTTTCACTGGTCTTCAAAGAGAGAACCAATAAAAAAGGCTGCTCACCTGGGGTGAGCAGCCTTTGTGATCGGTTTTTTCAGGCGGATGCTGATTAGGCTTGTTCGTCAGCCTGTGCAGCCTGGATACCGGTCAGGGCGATGGTGTAGACGATGTCGTCAACCAGGGCGCCACGGGAGAGGTCGTTGACCGGCTTGCGCATGCCTTGCAGCATCGGGCCGATGGAGACCAGGTCAGCGGAACGCTGTACCGCCTTGTAGGTGGTGTTACCGGTGTTCAGGTCAGGGAAGACGAACACGGTAGCTTTACCGGCAACCGGTGAGTTCGGTGCCTTGGACTTGGCCACGTTCTCCATGATGGCCGCGTCGTACTGCAGCGGGCCGTCGATGATGAGATCGGGGCGCTTGGCCTTGGCCAGCTCGGTCGCTTCACGCACTTTCTCTACATCGGCACCGGCGCCAGAGGTACCGGTAGAGTAGGAGATCATGGCTACGCGCGGCTCGATGCCGAACGCGGCTGCAGAGTCGGCGGACTGGATGGCGATTTCGGCCAGCTGCTCGGCAGTCGGATCCGGGTTGATCGCGCAGTCACCGTAGACCAGCACCTGGTCAGGCAGCAGCATGAAGAAGATGGAGGAGATCAGGGAAGAGCCCGGAGCGGTCTTGATGATCTGCATCGGCGGACGGATGGTGTTGGCAGTGGTGTGCACCGCGCCGGATACCAGGCCGTCAACTTCATTGCGCTCCAGCATCATGGTACCCAGTACCACGTTGTCTTCTAGCTGCTCGCGAGCAACCACTTCGGTCATGCCCTTGTTCTTGCGCAGCTCGACCAGACGCGGCACATAGCGTTCGCGCACAACGGCCGGATCGATGATTTCGACGCGATCGGTCAGAACAACACCCTGCTGTTCGGCAACGCGACGGATCTCTTCCGGGTTACCCAGCAGCACCGGACGAGCAATGCCACGCTCGGCACAGATGGCGGCAGCCTTGATGGTGCGCGGCTCGTCGCCTTCCGGCAGCACGACACGCTTGTTGGCCTGACGGGCCAGCTCGGTCAGCTGATAACGGAATGCCGGCGGGCTCAGGCGACGGGAACGGGTAGAGCTGACAGTCAGCGACTCGATCCAGTGCTTGTCGATGTGGCCAGCGACGTAGTCCTGTACCAGCTCGATACGCTCGCGGTCATCTTCCGGAATATCGACGTTGAAGTTCTGCAGGCTGACGGCGGTCTGCCAGGTGTTGGTACCGGTCATCATGATCGGCAGGCCGGTGGCCATGGCCTGTTGGCACAGCGCCATTACCTGCGGCTCCGGATGATAGTTACCGGTCAGCAGCAGGGCGCCCAGCTTGACGCCGTTCATGGCGGAGAGGCAGGCGGAGACGATGACGTCAGAGCGATCGCCGGAGGTGACCAGCAGGCTACCCGGACGGAAGTGCTCAACCATGTTGTGGATGGAGCGGGCGCAGAAGGTCACGGTCTGCAGGCGACGGCTGTCCAGCTCACCCTTGTGCAAGATCTTGGCAGCCAGATGCTTGGCGAGATCCTTGGCGCGCGGGGCGATCAGCTGGGTGTTCCAGGGGATGCAACCCAGGATGCGCAGCGGGCTCTTGCCGAATACTTGCAGCACTTCCAGGTTGTGAGCTGCGTCAGAAGCGTGGTGATGGGCTTCGAACATCTCGGTCAGGTCAGGGCGGGTTACGCCATGCTCGTCAACCGGCGCGCCAACCTTGTTGATCACGCACCCAACGATGCGGGGGTTGTTGACACCACCGAAGTTGGAGCAGGCCAGCTCGATGCGCTCTTTCAGTTTCTGGCTGGAGTCATGGCCCGGGTGGGTCACGAATACCATGTCAGCGTCCAGCGCCTTGGCGACGTCGTAGTTCAGCTTGTTGGCAAAGGGCTGCTTGTCGGTCGGCACCATACCTTCGACAACCAGCACTTCGGCACCACTGGATTTCACGTGCTCTTCGAAGCGGGCAACGATCTCTTCCAGCAGGATGTCGGTGTTGCTGGAGCTGATCATGTTCTCGGCGTAGGAGAGGGTGAACGGCTCGGGCGGGTTGATGTTGGCAGCAGCGCGGATAACGGCGGTTGAGCGCTCGGCACCGGTTTCACCCGGACGCGGCTGGGCAACCGGTTTGAAGAAGCTGACATTGACACCGTGACGCTCCATGGCGCGAACGACGCCCAGACTCACGGAAGTTACGCCGACACCAGTGCCGACCGGGATAAGCATAATAGTGCGTGCCACTTTATACCCCTTGTTCATTTTTTGGGATCAGGAAAAGGCCGCCCTGTGGGCGGCCTCGAGTTACTGCGTCAATTAAGCGCCGACCAGTTCCAGCGCGTCGTGGGCGATAACCCACTCTTCGTTGGTCGGGATAACCAGGGCCTTGGTAGAACCAGCCTTGGTGATCTCGCCACCCTTGCCGAAACGAGCCTTCAGGTTGGCGTCGTGATCGACGTCAAAGCCCAGCAGACCCAGCTTGTTCAGGGTGATTTCACGGATCGGGGCGGAGTTTTCACCGATACCACCGGTGAAAACAACGGCGTCCAGACGACCGTCCATGGCGGCAGCGTAGGCGCCGATGTACTTGGCCAGGCGATAGCAGTAAACGTCCATAGCACGCTTGGCTTCTTCTTTGCTGTCGTAGTTGTCTTCAACGAAACGGCAGTCGGAGGTCACTTCGGTCAGACCCTGCAGGCCGGACTCTTTGGTCAGCATGGTGTTGATATCGGCCACGCTCATGCCCAGCTTGTCGTGCAGGAAGAAGATGATGGCCGGGTCCAGATCACCGGAGCGGGTACCCATCACCAGACCTTCCAGCGGAGTCAGGCCCATGGAGGTATCAACAGACTTGCCGTTCTTGATGGCGCAGACGGAACCGCCGTTGCCCAGGTGGCAGTTGATGATGTTCAGCTCTTCAACCGGCTTGTTCAGCTGCTTGGCAGCTTCCAGGCTGATGTAGTAGTGGCTGGTGCCGTGAGCGCCGTAGCGACGGATGCCGTTCTCTTTGTAGAGCTTGTACGGCAGGGCGTACAGGAAGGCTTCTTCCGGCATGGTCTGGTGGAACGCGGTATCGAATACGGCCACGTTCTTGTCAGCCAGCGCCGGGAATACGCGGCGAGCTTCACGGATACCGATCAGGTGAGCCGGGTTGTGCAGCGGTGCGTACGGAACGGCGGCTTCGATGCCGGCGATCACGTCGTCACAGATAACGACGGAAGAGGTGAAGCGCTCGCCGCCGTGAACAACACGGTGACCGATGGCGATCAGGTTCTTGGACAGTTCCGGATTGAGCGGCAGGATCTTGTTGACGATGAAGTCCAGCGCTTCCTGGTGAGCGGCACCCGCACCCAGATCGGCACTGCCTTTCTCGCCATTCAGTTTCCACTTGATGCGGGCGTCGTCGAGGTTGAAGCACTCGGCCAGGCCGGACAGCAGGTCATCACCGGTGGTTGCGTCAATGACGGCAAACTTCAGGGAAGAGCTGCCACAGTTAAGAACAAGAACCAGCTTACTCATGAATAAATCCTATCGCAGATTGGGTTGTGTAGGCGGATGCGTTGGACGCGGTGCGGCCAAAAACTTTCAACTTATCCTTATGAGGGTTGGCAATCTGTTGCTTGCCCCTTGTATAGTGATACAAGACCCGAAATCCAGACGTCCCTGACAGGTCAATAGCAAGAAGCTTTTGACGCAAAAATGGGCGTACAAAGGATAACCCGATTGTTGAAAAATAACAAAGTCATCCTCAACCTTTGTTACTTTGCATCAAATTTTGTCGAGGTTTTGCCGTTAGTACGTTCAAAAAGCGCTCGGAGGTAGTATGAGCATGAACATTTTTGGAACTAAGTTACAGCAAGGCCGCCATTATATGACGCTTTGGCCGCGCCGTCCCGAGCTCAATTCGATGTTTCCTGAAAATCGGGTGATCAAGGCAACCGAGTTCGCCCTCAAGGTGATCCCCGCGCTGGCGGTGCTGAGCGTGATGCTGCAGTTCCAGTTTGGCGAGCTGCACTACTGGCCCTCCGTCATCACCTCGGTGCTGTTTTTGCTCAGCTTGCCGCTGCAGGGCTACTACTGGCTCGGCCAGCGTGCCGACACCCGTTTGCCCCCGTCGCTTGCGAGCTGGTATCGGGAGATCAACGGCAAGATGAACGAGCAGGGTGGCCGTCGTCAGCTGGTGTCACAACCGCGCTATGAAGAGCTGGCCGATACCCTCAAGGCCGCCTTCCAGCAGCTCGATAAATCCTTTCTCTACGAATAACCCGTTTCAGATGCAAAAAGGCGCCAGTGGCGCCTTTTTTGTTGCGGTCGGTGTGCGGATCACGCTGCCAGTACCTTGCGGATTTCCTGGATGGAGAGCTTGTACTGACGTGGACACTGACGCCACACCTGCAGCATCCGCTGATACTTGTCGCGCATGGCGATGTCGCTGGAGAGCTCGTCGCACGGGCACTTGAGCTCGGGAAAGCGCTTGTCCACCTCCAGCAGGAAACAGACGTAGTCGGCCAGCTCACGCTCCTGGCTGCGGCTGTAGCCGTTGAACTCCAGCCGACTGGCGTTGATCTCGCCCTGATCGGCGGCATCCAGATTACCCCATGAGATGGCCAGTGCGTGGTGCAGCTCCAGGGTGTCGATCACCTCCTGGCAGGTCGCCAGATCCAGATGGCCGAAGCTCTTCTCCAGCTCAAGGATCTGCAGGCAGTAGCCGCGCTCGATGATGGTGCTGGCGCGCTGGTAGAAGTCCGCTTTCTCCGGGTTGAGTTTCGCCAGAATTTCGTACTGGTTGCTCAGGATCAAACGCTCAGTGTTGCTCATGTTCATGGGATATCTCGCTGGAAGATGAATCTGGGGCCACGTTAACCCATATATAAAATGAATTTTTTGATCTGGGCGGGGGAGTTGGTGAGAAAAATCCGCTGGCAAGGGGTGGCTGAGCAGACGAAAAAGGCCTGCATGGCAGGCCTTTCAATGACGCAGGGGAGGGTTACCCCTTGAGGAAATCCAGTACCACCTGATGGTGATCGCTGGTTTTGAACTTGTCGAAGTGGTGGGCAATCTTGCCCTCTTCGTCGATCAGGAAGCTCTGGCGGTGAATGCCGTCATACTCCTTGCCCATGAACTTCTTCGGGCCCCAGACGCCAAAAGCATCGGCGACGGCGTGGTCTTCATCAGCCAGCAGGGTGAAGTTGAGCTGGTCCCGCTCTTCGAACTTTTTCAGCCGTTTGGCCGGGTCCGGGCTGATGCCAAGCACCACCACATTGAGGGCGGCCAGCTCGGCGTTCACATCGCGCAGGCTGCAGGCCTGGGTGGTGCAGCCGGGGGTCATCGCCTTGGGGTAGAAATAGACCAGCACCTTCTTGCCGCGCAGGCCAGCGAGGCTGACCTGATTGCCATTCTGGTCGGGCAGGGAGAAATCGGGGGCGGGGCTGCCAGCTTGTAGTGGTTGCATGGGGTCTCCTCGGGTAAAACGCCCTCAGGCGTGTTTGCGATTGACGATAAACTCGAACGATTCGGCACCCAGTTGACGACAGAATTCGGCGAAGGCGGTTTGCGAACCTTCCACTTCACCCTCTCTGGCCAGATTGAGCTGAAAACTGATCTTCAGCAGGTTGAACGGCTGCTGCTCCAGGGTCATGGATTGCATCGCCTGAATGTTCCAGCCATGTTCGCTGAAGAACTGGGTGCACTGGCTTACGATGCCGGGCTCGTCGCGGATCAACAGATCGGCACTGGCGCGGACGTCATACTGCAGGGACTGGTGGCGTTCGGTGCGTTTCATCATGGTGATGAGATCCCACTCCTGGCTACGCAGGGGCAGGCTGATTTCGAGTTGCATCATGCTGTTCCAGTCGCCCGAGAGCAGCATGATAAAGGTAAATTCATTGCCGAAGATGCCAAGGCGGCTGTCTACAATGTTGCAACCACAGCCACTGACGTGGCGGGTCACTTCATTGACGATGCCAGGCCTGTCCGTGCCGATGGCCGTTACGACCAGGTAGTGAGTCATAAATCTTCTCTCGTCCGTTATTTCGTTGCGAAAGCCGCGCTGGCAAGCCAACCCTCCGGCCCTGATGGCCACTCCCTGAGGGACGTTGCCGACTTTCGTCCATTACTTTTTGTTCCGGATGGTATCACGGCTTGCCCCCTCTCTCCCTTGTTTTTCAAAGGGGTCAGCTTTACCATTACGCCCCTGAAAATCGGGAGAAAAGTCCATGTTACGCGGTAGTATTGTTGCGCTCGTTACCCCCATGCTGGCTTCAGGTGAAGTCGATTGGGCCAGTCTGGCCAAACTGGTCGACTATCATGTCAGCGCCGGGACCAGCGCCATTGTTGCGGTGGGTACCACGGGGGAATCGGTGACCCTGAGCGAGCAGGAGCATATCGCCGTCGTTGAAAAGAGCGTTGAGTATGCCGCCGGACGCATTCCCGTCATCGCCGGTTGCGGCTCCAACAATACCGCTCACGCCATCGAACTGAGCAAACGCTTGGCCAAAACCGGCGTGGTGGCGGGCCTCTCGGTGACTCCTTACTACAACAAGCCCACTCAGGAAGGTCTCTATCGCCACTATTGTGCGATCGCCGAGGCTAGTGGTCTGCCCCAAATTCTTTATAATGTGCCCGGTCGCACCTGTTGCGATCTCAAACCGGAGACCGTGGCCCGTCTGGCCAAGGTTCCCGGCATTATCGGTTTGAAAGAGGCAACTGGCGATTTGAGCCGCACCCCGCTGCTGCGCGAGCTGTGCGGGCCGGAGTTTGCTCTCTACAGTGGCGATGATGCCACTGGTTGTGATTTTATGCTGCAAGGTGGCGATGGCGTGATTTCGGTCACCACCAATATTGCAGCGGCCCAGATGGCCGACATGTGTCGTGCTGCGCTGGCCGGTGATGCCGGGCAGGCGCATGACATCAACAATCTCTTGATGCCGTTGCACAAGACTCTGTTCTGCGAACCGAGCCCCACCCCGGTGAAATGGGCCTGTGCCCAACTGGGGTTGATTGCAACAGCCACCTTGCGCCTGCCGCTGGTTGACCTCACCCCCGAGGGCGAACAGCTGATGGCGCGAGCACTGACCACAGCGGAGTTGATGGCGAGTGTTTAAATCTAATGGAAAGGGAAATAGAGCCCGTCTGGTGCTGAGCGTTGCGACTGTGGCCGTATTGGCCGGTTGCAGCACCCCCCAGGATCGCAAAATGGCCAACCGCGACTTCGGTTATGAAGATGCCCGCCTCGAGGGCCGCGCGTTCTTGATCCCCGCAGGATTGAGTGCCCCCACCTTCAACAGCCAGTACGACATCCCGCCGCTTCCCGAGAGCAGCCGTGAAGGTGCCCTCGGCGCCCAGGTCGATGTGCGCCCGCCAGCCCAGCTGCTGACCGTGGTACCGGGCAGCCAGGTGGTGCAGAGCGCAACCGAACCGACCGTTGCCTTCTATGCCCTGAGCACCAGCCAGAGCGTGGAGCGCGATACCTGGTCGTTCCTGATGAACTTCCTGGCCAAATACAAGGTCACCACCGAGAAGCTGGATCAGCAGGATGGCGTATTGCAGACCGGCTGGTTTGACAACACGGTCGCCCTCGATGGCTGGGGTGAAGATGACGAAGACTTCAAAATCCGTCAGCGTTACCAGTTCACCGTACGCAACGACGCCCAGCGCCACGCCGTCAACATGTCGGTCCGGGTGCTGGATCACGAAGAGACCATCGACGGCGAGACCAGCAACAAGCTGACCCCTGCCGATGCCCAGCGCTATGCCGCGCGAGTGCTGAACCAGTTCTCTCTCTATTACGACAGCCAGCTGAAAGCCCGCGAGCAGCACAAGTCCAACGATGGCATGGGTCTGCAACTGGGTCTGGACAACAACGAGCTGAGCGCCTGGATTGCCGAAGGCTCCTTTGATCAGGTGTGGCGTCGCCTCAACCAGGTACTGCCCGCTTACGGTTTCACCATCAAGGATACCCAGCAGTCTCTGGGCTGGATCGACGTCGAGTACGAAGAGCCGGGTGCCGAGTTCTGGAAGGCGAAAGGGAGCGAGCCGTTCAAACTGGAGGAGGAGAAATACCGCTTCCAGCTTGGCGAAATGGCGGGAGGCAAGACCTCCATCACCCTGTTCGACAAGGACAAGAAGCCGGTATCGTCCGGGGTTATCTCCCAGATGTATATCAGCCTGTCCGAAGCGTTCGCCAAGGGGCTGGCCGATCAGGCAGCAGCAAAAGCAGAATAAATACAGGGGCCTTGTGCCCCTGTTTTGTTATCGGAATCCCCCTGAAAACGCGGGGATTCCGAGTGGTTTTCGATGATGCGAGCCCCCTTGCCAGCCCGTTGCAAACAGAGCGCGCAGGTGAGGAACTCGCGATGTTTACCCCCCACAAACAGGAAGTGTTATTAGCCATGAGTCTTGCAGATCAAGTATTGGCGGTGAATGACGATTTGCCGATCCGTACCGATAAACCTGTCCATTCCGGCAAAGTGCGCAGCGTCTACTGGTTGACCCCCGAAGACAGTGCCCGGCTCATAAAAGAGAAAGGCTATGATGTGCCGGCCGATGCGCCCCTCGCCCTCATGGTGATCAGCGATCGCATCTCGGCTTTCGATTGCATCTGGCAAGGTGTGGATGGCCTGAACGGCGTACCGGGCAAAGGGGCGGCGCTCAACGCCATCTCCAGCCACTGGTTCAAGCTGTTCAAGGAGAAGGGACTGGCTGACAGCCACATTCTGGATATTCCGCACCCCTTCGTCTGGATCGTGCAAAAAGCCCGTCCGGTGATGATCGAGGCGATTGCCCGCCAGTACATCACCGGCTCCATGTGGCGTGCCTACAAGGATGGCGAGCGCGAGTTCTGCGGCATCACCCTGCCGGAAGGGCTCAAAAAGGATCAGAAACTGCCGGAGATCCTCATCACCCCGTCTACCAAGGGCGTGCTGAAAGGGCTGGATGGCGTGCCGGAAGCCGATGACGTCAACGTCTCCCGTGCCGATATCGAGCGCCACTATAAAGGCTTCAACTTCAGCAAACCGGCCGACATCGACCGCTACGAAGTGCTGCTCAAAGAGGGCTTCAACGTCATCAGCGACGCGCTGGCCGGGCTGGATCAGATCTTCGTCGATACCAAGTTCGAGTTTGGTTATGTCCACGATGCGGCGGGCAATGAAAAGCTCATCTACATGGATGAAGTGGGCACCCCCGACAGCTCCCGTATCTGGGATGGCGCGGCCCTGCGCGACGGCCAGATCGTCGAGAAGTCCAAAGAGGGTTTCCGTCAGTGGCTGCTCAACCACTTCCCGGATCCGGACATCCTGCTCAACAAGAACCGCATGCCGGAACGTTTTGCCCTGGCCCGCGACAACAAGCTGCCGACCGAAGTGATGATGGATATCTCCAACACCTATGTTGGGATCGCCGAGAAGATCATCGGCCACAAGCTGGCGCGTTCTGCCAATCCCAAGCAGGAGATCATCGAGGTGCTGCGCGATCAGTACGGTCTGATCGACTAAGGGGTGCTCTCTTTTTTTGTCGCCAACAAACAAACGTTTGCTGGTGGCGATGGAGAGAGGCAGAGAAACAGACGGGCCCCTCAGCGGGGCCCGTTTTTATTGCTGGTCTGGCGGCAAGCGAGCGGCGATCAGCCGTTGACCCTGAACACCTGACCTGTCTGAATGCCCAACACCGACTTCTTGTAAGCCTGCGCCACTTTGGCGGCGGGCACCGGCACGAAGCCCGGGAAGAAGTCGGCGTATTTGTCCATCGACTCCTCCAGCACGGTGGGGCTCACCACGTTGATGCGAAGGCCTCTCGGCAGCTCGCTGGCGGCCGCTTTCACAAAGTGCTCGATGGCGCCGTTGACGGTGCTGGCACTCACGCCCCAGTTGATCGGCTCCTCGCTCAGAATGCCGCTGATCAGAGTGATGGAGCCCTTGTCTGTCAGATTGGGGATGGCGGCGCGGGTCAGGTTGATCTGGCCCATCAGCTTGCTCTCCAGTCCCACCTGCCACTGCTCGTCGGTCATCTCGGTCAGGCCGTTGAAGGCCACACTGCCGCTGGCGACAACCAGTGCATCAAACTGGCCCACTTGGGCAAACAGCGCCTTGATGGAGGCGGGATCGCGCATGTCGACCGTGGCATCGCCACGGCTGTGGCCGACCCGGATCACCTGATGATCTTTGGCAAGCAGTTCACTGACCGCGGAGCCGACGGTGCCGGAGGCACCCACAATCACAATTTTCATCTGCATCACTCCTGGTTGGGATGTATCGATTCTAGCGCAACAGAAAATGCGAAAAAGCGCGTATAATAAACCCATTGTTTCCATATTGGAGCTAATGATGGATATCGCCCATCTGGCCAGCTTTTACGAAGTGGTGCTGCGCGGCAGTTTCTCGGCTGCTGCCGATACGCTGGGGGTCAGCAAGGGGATGCTGAGCCGCCATGTCAGCGCGCTGGAGACCTCCCTCAATGCACAACTGTTGCAGCGCACCACCCGCCGCCTCAGTCTGACCGAGGCGGGCAAGACCCTCTATCAGCAGGCGGGGGAGATCTTCGCGCTGGCTCGGCAGGCGGAGCAGGATATTCAGGCGCTGACCGAAGAGGATTGCGGACGACTGCGCTTTACCTGCCCGGTCAGCACCGGCGATCGGATGGTGAGCGAGCTGCTGACCAGCTTTGCCGCGCTCTGCCCGGGAGTGGAGGTGGAGCTCAACTTCACCAACCAGATGGTCGACATGAGCCAGGGAGAGAACGACATCGCCCTGCGCGCCATGAGCGAAGTGCCGGATAATCTGGTGGCCCTGCCACTGGGGCGGCTCAAGGATGTGGTGGTGGCGAGCCCCGCACTGGTGGCGCGAGAGGGGCGTCCCGCCACTCCCTATGAGCTGAGCGGGCGCAGCTGCCTGTTGCAGGGGCACAATCCGGCCTGGGAGCAGTGGCACTTTATCCGTGAAGGGGAAGAGGCTCACATTCTGGTGCAGGGCAAGGTGCGGGCCAACCATTACAGTACCGTGTTGCAATTGGCGCGTGCCGGTATGGGCTATGCCAAGTGCCCGCTGATGCTGGTGGAATCGCTGCTGACGGCAGGGGAGCTGGTGACCGTGCTAGATGAGTGGCAGAGCGGGCTGCATCAGCTTCATGTGCTGCATGCCCAGCAGCGGCGGGTGCCACGCAAGATCCGGCTGTTCAAGCAGGTGCTTGCCCAGTGGTTTGCCGAGCGACCCCACTACCTGCTATGAGCGGCGTTATTTTTCTGTCATCTTCGGCTGCTACCCTGCGCCCATCATCGGCATCAGGAAGATCAGCGGGAATGAAGAGTAATAGAGGGTTGACCGGTTTTGTGCTGCTCTGTGCAGTCTTGGGGGCAGGCAGTGTACAGGCCATGGTGGACGTGAAGGTGCCGGAGAATTTCCGCATCCTCGCGGTGAGCAACGGCACCTTGCAGGATGAGCAGCATGCCACCCTGGCGGATGGCGAGCAGCAACTGCTGGTGCGCTTCGAGGGGGTGATCCCCAGTCGCAGCAGCAGCGAGAATGATCGGCAGGTACGCTCCGAGCCGCAGGTGGTGCGCTATCAGGGCAGCAATCAGCATTTGCAGCTGACGGCCAGCGTACCGGGAGACGAGCGGGGGATGCAGGCGTATGCCAAGGCTCCTGTGGTAGCGCTGCAGGAGAATGGCCGCGCGCTTGCTATCCAGCAGGATGCGCTGGTGACCAGCGGCATGCTGCTAG
Organism: Aeromonas sp. 95A; assembly: GCF_051919235.1. Classification (NCBI taxonomy): domain Bacteria; kingdom Pseudomonadati; phylum Pseudomonadota; class Gammaproteobacteria; order Aeromonadales; family Aeromonadaceae; genus Aeromonas; species Aeromonas sp. 95A. The sequence goes on along the minus strand of NZ_JBQBFC010000001.1, from coordinate 2,059,827 downwards.
GGGTGGATTGGAACGGCAAACTGGCTGAATACAACCGCAGCGGCGGCAAGGCGGCGCTGACGGCTGGCGCCGTTGCTACGCAGCCAACGGCCACGGCCGCAGGTGGTGCTCAACCCGTTGTGGCAGCCAGCGAGCTGGAAGGGCAGTTGCAGCAGCTGTTCCTCCAGGCCGATCCGGCTCTGCGCAAGCGCTTTATCGGTTGGGCCGTCCCACAGCTTTAAGTTTTATGCCCGTTGCAGTAACGTGGACACTCCTTTTTCAGGCGCTCTGTTCATCGTACTCAACGAGGTTTTCATGTTTGAATTGCATTCACGCCTGCAGGCAGATACCCGGTGGCTCGGGGATCTGCCCCTCTGCCGGGTCTTGCTGGCCAAAGACAGCCAGTATCCCTGGCTTATCCTGGTACCGCGAGTAGCCAACCTGCGGGAAATTCACCATCTGGCTCCGGAGCAGCAACAACAGCTGATGCAGGAGTCCTGCGCTGTCGCCAACCTGATGGAACAGGCCCTCAGCCCGGACAAGATCAACATCGGAGCGTTGGGCAATCTGGTGCCGCAACTCCATCTTCACCATGTAGCCCGCTTTGCGACGGATCGCGCCTGGCCAGGCCCCATCTGGGGCGCTCATCCGGTCGTGCCTTATGAGCCACAAGTTTTGGCACAGCAGGCCGATATATGGCGTGCCCGGCTCGCCAAGCTGAGCGGTTTCACCCCTGTGGCTGCTGATAACGGAGTCAACTGAGAGGCGTGTCGCTATTTCAGTCTCCGGGCCGCGCCATCTGTTAGAGTTATGGTATTGATAAGCCCATTTTCGATGTTCAGGAAGGTCCCATGATAGTGACAAGATCCGATGACGATGCCGTATTGACCACAGAGGATGTGCTGCTCAGCCTGTGCAACTCGGTGACGGACGTTTTGAGTGCCGCGACCATGAGTCAGGTGCGGTTTTCCGGCATGGTGCAGCGGATCAGCAAGACCTGCCTAAAACCGGATATCGGCTGCTTCGTGCTGTTCGATGGCGGTTTTTCCGGTCTGGTGGTGATCAACTTCTCCGCCGCCGCCGCCATGGAGCTGTACGAGAGCTACATGCTGAGCATGGGGCTCTCCAAGGAGGATCTCGCCATCTCCCACACCTCTGATGAGGTGAGCAACGTGATGGGCGAGCTGATGAACCAGATCGTCGGCAGCTTCACCGTCAAGGTGGGTCGGGATCTGCAGACCCACATCACCCAGAACCAGCCGAAGATGCTGGCCCTCAACAAGCAGGTGATGCTGAGCGTCGATACCAATCTCGACAGCCCGGAGTCCCGCCGCGTCACCTTCTTCACCGCCCGCAACAACATCTTCTATCTGGAGCTGGCGATGGACAAAACCGAGTTCATCCGCATCCACAATGAGGGAATGGAGCATGAAGAGCTGGATCCCGATGCGCTGATCGCCCAAGCCAAGCAGGATGCCGCCAAGCCGGCTCAGGCTGCGGCTCCGGTCGCCAACGATCACGACGATCTGCTCGACTCTCTGGGTATTTGAGGCAAATGCCGGATAGCAACAAGGCCACCTTCGGGTGGCCTTGTTGTATCGGTGCGCACAACCGTTATTAGAAGTTGTAGAGCAGGCCGGTGTTGAACATCACGGATTCAGAATCGTAGAAGTTGATGTCGGAATCGGACTTGGCATAGCCAGCGGTAAAGGTTGCGGAGAGCGGCGCGATACCGAACAGGCGGTGCCAGAAGAAGGTACCGGTCAGGGCAAACTCGTCGGAGTCGGCGTTTTGGCCAAAGATCGGGTTGGCCTCATCATATTTGGTCTGGCCCAGATAGGCGTTGCTGACGAAAGACCACTGGGAAGCGCGCATGCCGTAGGTCAACTGCAGGCCGTTGCTCTTGTAGCTTTGGGCGCTGCCATCCAGATCCGCTTGGCGGTAGATAAAGGCTGGCTCCAGCATCTGACCGGGGGCCAGTTGCCATTTGTAGGAGAGGTCGAGGGCGTGGATCTTGCCGTTGCGATCCAGCTTGGTCGCATAGTTTGTCTGGTTATCCTTATCGTATTGCTGGCCGCTGCGCTCCTCATCCACCTCGATGTTGCGGGTGGTCAGGCTGCCATTGAAGTTGCTACCCCAGATGCTGTCCCAGGCGAAGCGAACCCCTTTTGACTTGATATCGGTCGACTGGCGGTCGACACCCACCGCGAAGGGATCGCTCCACTGCTCGGTCGGCATGGCATTAAAGACCACGGAGCCAGCTACGATGCCCTTGTCGCTCATCTCCTGACGGATACCGAGCTGCTGGGTGAAGTCGAAACGTATGGCATCCTGGATCAGGTTACCGAGGAAGACCTGGGTGCGGGTATCGGCAAAGGTGTAGCGGATATCGGCGTTGAGCAGCGGGGCAACGGCGGAGCTGCTCTCGGCACTGCCCAGTCCGCTCAGGCGGCGGTTTTCATCATCACCGCTATAAAAATTTGATTCGTAATTGATGACACTGACCCCGCCGAGCAGGAAACCGGACCAGCCAGACTCCTTGGGAATTTCACCCAAATCAGCATAAGCACTATTTGCGACCAGCAGGCCCAGGCCCAGCAAGGTGGTATTGCGCATCGGATAACTCCTAAATTAAATGGTGGTGAATTTTTTCGGCCGGTGAGTATAAAGAAAAAACCTTAATGGCAACTGACTCAATATTGTCAATTATCCTAACCCACTCATTTCATTCGGCGAATCGTTAATTAATTGTGCGAGATTAAGAAGAGTTCACTCGGTTGTGCTGGTATTCTGTACCGCGAATATCGGGGGAAAACAATAAGATGAAACAGATTAAATCCTGGGCGCAATATTATGTCGATCTGATGACCAAGCTGGGACTGGTGCGCTTCAGCATGTTCCTGGCGGCGGGCATTATCGTGCTGGCGGTCGCCATCCAGATGGGGGTGACCCTGTTCCTGCGCGGCAATATCGATGTGATCGACTTCGTTCGCTCGGTGTTTTTTGGCCTGCTGGTGACCCCCTGGGCGGTCTATTTTCTCTCCATCGTGGTGGATCAGCTGGAGGATTCCCGTCAGCGACTGAGCCGGATGGTGCGCAAGCTGCAAGATATGCGCGAGCGGGATCTGGAGCTCAATACCCAGCTGCAGGAGAACATCAGCCGCCTCAACGCCCAGATTGCCGAGACCAACCGGGCCGAGAGTCTGCGTCTGCAGGCCATCGAGGATCTCGAGAATGAGGTGTTCCAGCGAGAGAAAGCCCAGCTTCATCTGGGGGAGCGTACTGCCCTGTTGCGCTCCTTTATCGACTGCTCCCCCGATCTGGTCTACTACCGCAACGAGGATGAGCAGTTTTCCGGTTGCAACCGCGCCATGGAGGAGCTGACCGGCAAGGTGGAGGCCGAGCTGATCGGTCTGACCCCGTTCGATGTCTACAAGCAGGAGATCGCCAACAAGGTGGTGGAGACCGACAAGCAGGTTTTTGCCAGCAACGAGCCGCTCACCTACGAGCAGTGGCTGGAGTATCCCGATGGCCGTAAAGCCTACTTCGAGCTGCGCAAGGTGCCCTTCTTCGACCGCTTCGGCAAGCGACTCGGCCTGCTCGGCTTTGGCCGCGACATCACCGAGCGCAAGCAGTATCAGGACAAGCTGGAGAAGGCGAGCCGCGACAAGACGACCTTTATCTCCACCATCAGCCACGAGTTGCGCACCCCGCTCAACGGCATCGTGGGCTTAAGCCGGATGCTGATGGATACCCCCCTCGATCCCAAGCAGCATCAGCAGCTCAAGACCATTCACCTGAGTGCGGTGACCCTTGGCAATATCTTCAACGACATCATCGACTTGGACAAACTGGATCGCCGTCGCCTCGAAATTGCGCCGACCCGTATCGACTTGCCTGCCTTCCTCGACGAGCTGGAGACCCTGTCGCGCATTCAGGCGGAGCAGAAGGGGCTCTATCTCCATTTCGATCGCGATGGCGACATGCCGCAATTCGTGATGGCTGACGGTACCCGCCTGCGCCAGGTGCTGTGGAATCTGGTGGGCAATGCGGTCAAGTTTACCGATGAGGGGGGTGTCACCGTGCGTTGTCTCTCCCATCCCGCCGACGAGCCGGGCAAGCTGGCCCTGCACTTCGAGGTGGAGGATACCGGTATCGGTATCCCGCGCGCCCAGCAGGAGAAGATCTTCGCCATGTACTATCAGGTGCAGGGCAAGAAGCACGCCACCGGCACCGGCATTGGCCTCGCGGTCTCCCGTCAGCTGGTGCAGGCGATGGGCGGGCAGCTCTATGTGGATAGCGATCCGGGCGAAGGTTCCTGCTTCACCGCCGAGCTGGAAGTGGCTTGCGCCGAGCCTGTGTTGCCAGAGCAGGAGGAGGAGATGCCCTCCCTCGATATCCTGCTGGTGGAGGATGTGGAGCTTAACGTGACAGTAGCCTGCGCCCTGCTGGGCAAGCTGGGTCATCAGGTGCAGGTGGCACGAGATGGTACCCAGGCGTTGGCGATGGCCAACCCGGATGATTTCGACCTCATTTTGCTCGATATCCAGCTGCCGGACATGACCGGCTTTGATGTGGCGAAAACCCTGCTGGAGCGTTATGGCGACAGCCTGCCACCCATGGTGGCGCTCACCGCCAACTCCACCGGCGATCGCCAGTACTACCGGGATCACGGCATGCAGGATGTCATTAACAAGCCGCTTGGCTCCAAAGCAGTGCGGGAGGTGATTGGTCACCTGTTTGCCGATCTGGCCGAGGATGAAGCGGACGAGCAGGCTGATGCGGGCAATCAGGATGCCCTGCTGGATATCCCCTTCCTCACCGATTACGCCGATACCGTGGGCAAGCCTGTGCTGCTCTCCAGCGTCGATCTGTTCGAGAAAATGATGCCGGACTACATGGCGGTGCTCGACTCCAACATGATTGCCAAGGATCAAGCTGGGGTGGTGGAAGAGGCACACAAGATAAAAGGGGCGGCAGGCTCCATTGGCCTGCGCCGTTTGCAGCAGACGGCTCAGCTGATCCAGAGCCCGGATCACCCCGCCTGGTGGGAGAACGTAGAGGACTGGATTGAGACGCTGCGCCGCGAATATCCGGGCGATATCGCCCGTCTGCGGCGCTGGTTGCTGTCTTGAGGCTGGAGGTTGTCTTGAGTCTGATGGAAGTTGCTGGCAAGGAGCTGCGAGATGTATAGCCGTTTGATTACCCCCGCGCGCATCCACCCCTGGGGGGACGAGGATCTGCTGGAGGCGACCGAGCAGGATCGCGCCCGTATCGTGCAGGCCGCGCCGGTACGCCGGTTGCAGCAGAAGACCCAGGTCTTTCCGCTCGATGTGAAGGCCTCGGTGCGCAGCCGTCTCACTCACTCGCTTGAAGTACAGGAGACCGGTCGCCAGATCAGCCGTCGTATTCTGGCCGCCTTGCCAGTCGGGTTGGTCTGCGAAGGGGCTTTTATCAATCTGGTGGAGATGTCCTGCCTGCTTCATGACGTGGGCAACCCGCCGTTTGGCCACTTTGGCGAGCAGGTGATGAGCCAGTGGCTCGGCGAGATGCTCGATCTCCTCTATCAGCAGGCGCTGGCGCAGCCACCTTCGGCCCAGTGGGCTGAATTGCGTCAGGATCTGCAATTGTTTGATGGCAACGCCCAGAGCTTGCGGCTGGTGCACAGCCTGCACGAGCTCAACCTGACGCTTGGACAATTGGCGGCACTCTGCAAATACCCGCAGCAGCCGCAACCCGGGGTGAGCTATGGCCAGCATCATGGCTGGAGCAGCAAGCGGGGCATCTTCTTTAGCGAACAGCCGCTCTACCGTGCCCTCGGTCAGAGCCTGGGATTGGCCCCCGGCTGCCGTCATCCGCTGGTCTACATCATGGAGGCGGCCGATGACATCTCCTATTGCATCGCCGATCTGGAGGATGCGGTAGATCGGCGGATCCTGACTCAGGGTGAACTGCTGGCGGCGCTGCGAGCTGCTGACCAGAGTGACTACATGGGCACCTTGCTGGATGAGGCGCTTGCCAGTGGTCGGGGCTTTTTCCCCCATTTTCGCCAGCAACTGACCCGGGATCTGGTGGCGTTGGCGGCGCAGAGCTATGTCAGCGAACATCAGGCCATTTTGCAGGGATCCTATCCGCAAGCGCTGCTGCACGGTCAGGCTCCGGCGGCGCGGGTGCTCGATATCCTCAAACGGGTGGCCCGCGAGCTGGTCTTTATGCGCCCCGAGGTGGAAGCGCTTGAGCTGGAGGGGTATGCGGCGCTGCGCGGGGTGCTGACCAGTTATGCCTGCCTGTTGTCGCTGCCAGCGCCACAGTTTGCCCGTCTGCTGGCCGGGGAGGGGAGTCAGGCGCTGTTCTTTGCGCGCAGCCTCTATCACCGTCTCTCGGCCCGCCATCTCAAGGCCTATCGATTGGCGATCGCCACCCCGGATCCGCGTTTTGCCTGCCAGAACGAGCAGGAGTGGTATTACCGGGTGCGGCTGCTGCTCGATTATGTCAGCGGCATGACGGATACCTACGTGCTGGAGGAGTACCGGCTACTCTCGGGGATCTGATGTCCCAAGCTCCCCTTCGGGCAGCATAAAATGCCGTAAAAACGTTTAAAAAGGAGTCGAAAGAGGCTTGTTTTAAATTCGGATATTTTTTAGACTTCTGCAACCTGTTCAACTATTACCCGGTAAGGAGACGAAAATGCAACATCTGATGCTCAATATTGCATTCTCTCGCGGCACTGCGTGCGGCGTGAAATCTCGTGCTCTTTTACCGCGTGGCGTAAACAGGTAACCCCTGTCTTTTTATCACCCGCGGTTCGTCCCGCAGGGTGATATCCACTTTCTCCGGGAGAACCGCATGTTCAACTGGAGAATGTCATGTCTATCGAACTGGTTTTACTGCGCAGTGTTGAATCCCTGGTCCAGAGAAGGATTGCCCGGGTCGAGCGTCGTCTCGTGCAGGTCAATCTGTCACCCGCCCTGCTCAGGGATATCGGGCTGGAAGGATATCAGGGTCAAATCGCCCTCGTTCGCGAGCGGGAGTATCAAACCGGCTTCCGCCTCGGGAATCGAATAACCTGATCGCGAGGGGGAGAATAAGATCCCCCTCGCTAGTGAAATGGCAGGCTGTATGCCTGCCATTTTTCCATCTTATGGTTGATTCCAGGTTCACATGTTGGTGACTCAGTATTATCCTCTCCGCCCTCTTTGTAACAGTTGCGATTGTTTTCTCGCCTTGCGTCGTCAGGATCTGCAAGATTAGAGGTGGCAGCCCTATCTGTTTTACTCATCAGGACAAGACCTTATGCCACTCCTTCGTCAGCTTTTTCTTCCCATTTTGCTGTTGTTTTCAGGCATGTTGGCTGTTGCGGCTCCCCAGCCGCAAGATGAGAGCACAAGTAACGAGATTTCTGCACAAAAGGAACTGCTGGTTGGGGTTCCCCGTGGCGGCTATCTCCCTTTCATCTATCAACTCCCCAACCTGCGCTATGCCGGTCCGCTCAAGGAGCTGGCCTCGCGTATTGCAGCCGAAATGGGCGTGTCATTGCGTTATATCCCCTATAACTCCTACGTGGATGCCCAGATTGCTCTCCAAGGCGGCCAGATCGATGCATTAATCGGGGTCGAACGTAATGCTCTTGAATTGAAGGGGATAAACCCTATTGGCAGTATCGGTTCTTATGCTCGCTCCATTTTAATGCATACCCCAGATCAGCGATTGACCCTGGAGCAGGCGCGCAAGTTACGCTGGGTCTGTATTCGTGGTTTTGGCAGTTGTAATGAATTGGCTCGTTTGGGGATCTCTGATGTAACTGAGCTGGAGAGCCGCACTGAGGCGACCTATATGGTCAAGCTTGGCGCTGTCGATGCATATCTTGATTTGGAACCAATTGTTACCCTCAAGATGGAGAGAATGCCTGCATCAATGGGGGTTGTCGCTCCTGGGTGGCTTTCTGGCAGCACGCTGACGATGGCGACCAGCTCCCGCCAGCCAGAACTGAGCGAGAAGCTTTGGCATGCATATCAACAGATACCCGTTGCAGACTCACGATTACGGTTGCATCAGAAAGATGAACGCGCCAACGCTGGTCTGTTGCTGGAACCAGATGAGGCTAGTTGGCTGAAGCAGAGAAACAAGGTCATCAAGTTCGCCGTTGCCCCCGGATTTGCCGGCATCAGTGAAATCGATGACGAAGGTGAATTGCATGGCTATACAGCAGACCTGATGAAGTTGTTGAGTCTGCGCTCCGGGATCCGCTTTGAGCTGGTGTCGACAAATACCTGGCAGGAGTCACTTAAACTGCTGAAAGAGCATAAAGTGGACCTTATTCCCTTGATGACACCGCTCAAGGATCGTCAGTCCTTTGCCTCTTTTACCTCCTCCTATCTGAAGTTCGACAGCTATGTTGTAGCCAGACACGGTGCTCGCCCGCTGAAGTCGTTGGTCGAGCTGAAAGGGCGTCTGATTGGTGGTGTGACGGGCTCTTACGAAGCCTCTCTCATTCACGCGCTGGGCGCCAATATTATCGAAGTGGGCAAGGATGCCGATTTACTGACCTTGCTTGACACTGGGCGAGCTGAATATGTGCTGTTGACCATGACCAATCTGGGACAGCAGGCAATGAAGGGTTTCAATGAGAAGTATCAGGTGGTGCTGAGTTCTCCCGAATTTTCCGTACCTATCAGTATGGCTGTCGACAATGCTCAGCCCGAGTTGCTCCGCATCATGGACAAGTTGCTGCTGACCATCACGGATGAGGAGTGGCAACTGCTGGAACGACGCTGGCTCAATGTGTCGGTCAATATCGAGTCTGATTACACCCTGATTTACAAATGGTTGGCCATAGGGGGGGGCGCCTTGCTCGTCAGCGGTTTGCTGGTGATGTTCTGGGCTCGCAGTTTGCGTCGCCAGATTGCACAGCGGAGAATCGCAGAGGACAAGCTGAACGAACAGTTGCTTTTTGTGCAGACCTTGCTCAACTCACTGCCAACCATGGTGGCGCTACGTGATAGCGAGCAGCGGATCACCTTGTGCAATCAGGCCTACCGCGATGCTTTCCTCGGTGCTGGCAGTAGCAGTGAGGAGCTGCAAAACATGCCAGAGACACTCAGAAACAGTGTGTTGGAAGAAGAGCGTTTGGTGTGGCAGACAGGACAGGATCTGGAGGGGGCAGGGAGCAACCTGCGAGCAGATGGTACGCCCTGCCATGTTATCTATGCCAAACGCCCTTATCGCGATCCCGATGGCAATATGCTGGGGGTGTTGACGGTACTGACTGATGTCAGCCGGATCAAAGAGGCGGAGGAGCGCGCCCGTCAGGCTGAAAATCGCCTTACCCAGATTACCGACAGCATGCCTGGGGTGGTCTATCAGTATTTGTGGCAAGGACCCGGCAAGGGGCGGTTTTTGTATGCTTCTCAGGGGGCTAGCGAGATCCTCGGGGCTTCCCGGCAGGAGCTGTTCAATGCCGAATCGGGTGGTGAGGTGTTCGGCTTTACCGAAGAGGCGTTGCAGGATTTTGTCAGCAAGGTGGCCAATCATGCCGAGACTCTGGCTCCCCTCGACCTAGAGGTCAAGGTGGAGCGACCTGATGGAGATCGCTATCTGCAAGTGCGTGGCAACTTTGTCAGACAGGAGCAGCAGGCACTGATCCTTAACGGGGTGATTCAGGACATCACTGCCCTCAAGCAACAGGAATATGAGCTGCGCGAAGCTCGCGCCTATGCCGAGCAGGCGATGCAGGCTCGCAGCCGCTTTTTGGCAACCATGAGCCATGAGCTGCGCACTCCCATTTCAGGCATGCATGGCATGCTCGAATTGCTGCAAATGAGCGAGCTCAACGACGACCAGCGTTTTATGGTGCGCAATGTGGTCACCTCGACCAATAACCTGCTCTATCTGGTCAATGACATCCTCGATTTTTCCAAGATAGAAGCGGGTCAGTTGCAGTTGAATTACCAGAGCAGCCGGTTGCAAACGGTGATCTGCGATGCCATTCGTGGCCACGCGGCACTGGCTCATAACAAGGGGCTCAATGTGGTGCTGGAGTGGGAGCATCATGTGCCGGATTGGGCCGACATCGATGGGGTGCGTATCGGTCAGGTCATCTCCAACCTGCTCAATAATGCGGTGAAGTTTACCGAACAAGGGGGGATTACTATCCAGGTCAGCTACCTGAGCGAGCAACTGACCATCAGTGTCAGTGACACCGGTATCGGGATCGCCGAAGAGAAGCAGGCGCTGCTGTTCACGCCTTTTGAGCAGGTGGAGTCAGATATCAACCGTCGTTTTGGTGGCACCGGACTGGGGTTGGCAATCTGTGAGCAGCTGGTGTGCAAAATGGGGGGGGCACTGACACTGACCAGCAAGGCAGGAGAGGGCTCCTGCTTCCGCTTTACCGTACCGCTTACCAATCCGCAGTGGGATCCCCCTGCTCTGGCTGACACAGAATGGTGGTTTTTCAGCGATGACACCAACCTCGAAGCGGCCATGGTACGGCAGGGGGCCAAGCTAAGGTTCTTGGGGGCCAGTGAGCTCAGTCGCTCACTGGAAGGGTTGCTGTTGGCCGATCAACGGTGGCTTGAGCAAGCGCTGGGGGGGGAATGGCAAAGCTGGCTGCAACACTCTGCGCTGAAGGGGATCATAGCGTCACCCGATGAGGCGTTACGGGGTCGGATTGGTGAACAGAAATGGTGGCGCCTGGGTCTCTCTCCTCTCTATCCGGATCTTCTGCTGGAGAGCTGCCACGAATTGCTACAGGAGCGGGTTACACCAATCCTCCCTGCGCTTGCAGAGAAGCTGGGTGGCAAAGTATTGGTGGCCGATGATCATCCGGTCAATCGTGCCTTGCTGGCACGGCAGTTGGCCATTCTTGGTATCGAGGCTCAGGTTGTGGAAGATGGCGAGAAGGCTCTGCGGGCCTGGCAGGGACAGCAATTCTCCCTGCTGTTGACTGATTGCCATATGCCGGTGATGGATGGTTATGCCCTGACCAAGGCGCTGCGGGCTGCGGGAGTGACGGCCCCCATCATAGGGGTAACGGCAGATACGTCGGAAGAGGCGAGTGAGCGTATGGTAGAGGCTGGCATGAGTGACATGTTACTGAAGCCCTACCCGCTGGATATCTTGCGCCAGATGCTGGCCCATTGGCTGGCAGAGAAGACGCCAACCAGAAGCGCGGTTGCGCCCGTTGTTGGGGCTACAGGCATTCAGGCTGAGCGCTGGTTGGCGTTGTTTGGTGACGAGCTGACCGCGCGAGCCATGGCGGTGGAGTATCTCGATTCCAACCGGCAGGATGGCGAGGCCATGATGGCCGCGCTGATTTGTCATGATGCCAGCGCTTTGGTAGAGACCGCCCACCGGATCAAGGGGGCTGCCCGAATGGTCGGGTTGGAGGAGCTTGCCAGCCAGGCTGCCATGCTGGAATCGGCAGCGCGATTGAAGCGGCTCGACGAGCTCGACGATCTGGTCAGCACAGTGCAGAGGTTGATGACGGCGATTGCCCACGACATTGGATTATGGCTCGATGAAAAAAGCACAACATGAGTTGGTCATCATGGTCGTGGAAGACCATGGATTTCAGCGCAAGGCGCTGCTGCACCAGATCCGCAGCCTGGGTTACCAGAATCTGCTGGAAGCGGTTGATGGTGTCGAGGCATTGGCGCTTAGCCAGCAACACAACGTCGATATCCTGTTTTGTGATCTGCGAATGCCCGGAATGGATGGCATGGCGCTGTTGCGCCGCCTGTCGCTGGGTGGTTTTCAGGGCGGCATTATCCTCTCCAGCGCGCTTGAGGGGGATGTGGTCGAAGCTGTATTGCGTATGAGTACCGCTTATGGCTTGCAGGTGCTGGGTCGCATAGAGAAACCCTCAACGCCGCAGCAGCTCCAGCGGCTTATCCAGGCTTGGTCACCCCGGCAGGAACTCGTCAGGGAGGAAGAGGGGCACAGAATAGGACTCGATGAGTTGCGTCGGGCGATCGAACAAGATCAACTGCTGCCCTGGTATCAGCCCAAGGTGAGTTTTGCATCCGGCGAGTGGGTCGGGATGGAGGCGTTGGCTCGCTGGCAACACCCCGAGTTTGGCCTGATCCAGCCCGGGCGTTTTATTTCACTGGCGGAGAACAACGGGCTTATCGATCCGTTGACCGAGGTGATCATCAGCAAATCTCTGAGTGATGGCCATTTATGGGAGGAAACCGGGTTGTCACTCAATCTGTCGATGAACCTCTCCACCACCTCACTCATTGAAGGGGATCTTTGCAACTTATTGATTGATCAGTGCAAGCGCTGGAGTATCAATCCGGAGCTTATCACTCTGGAGGTGACCGAGAGCGCATTCGTGCAGGATCTGGGCAAGTCTCTGGAGGTGCTGACCCGGCTGCGTATGCACGGTTTTGGCCTCTCCATCGATGATTTTGGTACCGGCTACTCCTCGATGCAGCAGCTGGCACTGTTGCCGTTCACCGAACTCAAGCTGGATCGCTCTTTCGTCGATCGCTGCCATGCCGATCCGTCACGTTTGGCTATCATCGAGTCCAGTATCGAGTTGGCCCGCAAGCTGGGGCTGAAGTCGGTGGCGGAAGGGGTAGAGGATGAGGCTACCTGGCGAGTGCTGGCCCAACTCGGTTGCGACCTCTGTCAGGGATTTTTCTCTGCCCGCCCGATGCCACGCAGTGAATTGGCTAATTGGCACCGGACTTGGCAAGATAGATTGCCTACACTGATATCTATCTGATTCTGTTGGCTGGATCCCTCCGTTTGAACAAGGATGTTCATGAAAATCTCAAGCAAGTTGCTGCTCAGCTTCGGTTTTATCAACCTGCTGATCCTGCTCTCCTCCACGCTGGTCTATTACCGGCTGACCCAGATCAATCAGGCCCAACACACCCTGCTGGAGCAGGCGCTGCCCGCTTTGCAGCGGGATGAGGCGAGCCAGAAGGCGCTGGTTGCCACCGTTTCTGCCCTGCGTGGCTATCTGATCCTCGGCAAGGATCCGGCTCAGGCTTCCCGCCTCAAGCAGGAGTGGGAGTCGGCCTGGCAGGCCATTGCCCATCAGGCCTTCAGTCCGGCGCTCGCCAAGTCTCTCGAGACCTTCAAAAGCCATCAGGAGAAGGTGTGGACCATAGCCCAGAGTGAAGAGAATCTGCCCGCTCACACCCTGATGCTGCAGGAGGCGGGGCCGCTGGCGGAGGCTGCGCTCGATCAGCTGCAATCCTTTGCCAATGAAGAAGTTGGCACTCCGCAGGATCAACTCTCCGGCGATCGCCGCATGCTGCTCAAACAGGTGGGGGATGCCTACAACAGCCTCGCCAACGCCCTCTCTGCCCTGCGGGATTTTCTTATCTCAGGCGACCCCGAATACCGCAGCAAATATCAGGATTACTACCAGTTTCACCAGCAGCGGGTGGCAGAGGTGAAACAACAAGCCGCTCTCTTTACCGACACCCAGCAGAGCCTCTGGCAGCTGTTTGAAGAGATGGCGACCCCCTTCTCCGAGCTGGTGGGGCAGGTGATCGAGAAACGCCAGGCGCCGGATTGGGATCAGGCCAACTACCTGATGGCCACCGACATCGAGCCGATGCAGTCCAGCCTCAGCGAGCAGCTGGTCCAGCAGGTGGGGAAAACCCGCGCCGAGGTGGATCAGATTTCGGCGCAGATGACCGGAGCTGGGAGGGCCATCAACCAGACACTGCTGTTGGCTACCGGCAGCGCCATCGTGCTTGGTATGGTGGTCGCATGGCTCTTTAGTCGCCGTCTGACCCGTGACATTGCCTGTCTGGTGACCCGGGCGGGGCAGGTTGCGGATGGGCGGTTGGCGGCCGAGCCCTTGCCAATCACAGGGCAGGATGAATTGGGAGAGTTGACCGGTTCCATCAACCGGATGTCTGCCCAGTTACATCATCTGGTCGGGGAGTTGCAGGGCGCAGTGGGGCAGGTCGAGGTGGCCTGTCTCGATGTGGGCAGCACTACCAGAGCCATAGTTGCGGATCTGACGGAGCAGGATCAGCGGGTCGATGCGGTGGCGGCGGCTATCGATCAGATGTCGGTGAGTGCTCGTGATGTGGCTGGCAACATTGCCGGTGTGGCGGATGGAGCCCATCAGGTGCGGCAGCAGACCCGTCAGGGAGAGGCCGCGCTGGCGCGAATGAGCGATACCATGCAGCAGATTGCCGCCATGATTGGACAGGCCAACGAAGCCATGGGGCTGCTGGAGCATCAGAGTGAACAAGTGGGGCAGATCACCGAGGTGATCGCCACCATTGCGGAGCAGACCAATCTGCTGGCACTCAATGCGGCGATAGAAGCGGCGCGGGCAGGCGAGCAGGGGCGTGGTTTTGCGGTGGTAGCCGATGAGGTTCGCCAGCTGGCGACCCGCACCCATCAATCAACCGCCGAGATCAGCCAGACTATTGCGGCCATCTCCCAGCAGACTCGCCAGACGGTGAGCACCGTCAGCAGCGGCACCCGGTTGGTAGAGCAAGGCCGGGATGCAGTCGGATTGGTGACCGATACCCTGAGTGCCATGAACCAGCTGGTGCAGTCGCTGTCGGGCCAGCTGGAGGCCATTTCGGTGGCAACCGAGCAGCAGTCGCGGGTGGCCGCCGAGGTATCCGGGACTGTCGACGACATTGCCGCGCTCAGTCGGCAATCTTGTCAGCGTAGTCAGCAGGGGGAGGAGATCGTAGCCAGACTGGCTGGTGATACCGGCAAGCTGAAGGCGGTCATCACCCGCTTTGATCTTGATACGTGAGATGGCGGGATCATCCCGCCATTGCTACTGTCATGCACCGATCCGTCTGGCCCGTGGGTTTAATCCAGACGTCTGAAGGTGTGGTTGTCGAAGCTGCTGGTGGTCTCCCGGTTGAGCAGGCTGACCAGCAAAATCGCCCGTTTCTCTCCATCCGGCTCCATATAGATGGCTTCGAAGCCGGCAAGCGGCCCCTCTTCAATCAGCACCTTGTCGCCCGAGCAGGGCAGGTTAGCGTAGCTGGCTCTCGCCTCGTCGCTATCATCGCGGCTCATCAGCTGATAGACCAGCTTGCTGCTGATGGGGGTCCATTCACTGCCAAAGTGGATGATCCGGCTGATGCCGCGGGTCGATTTCAGGGTGACCGGTGTCACCTCTTCCAAATCAACGAAGATAAACAGATAGTTGGGGAACATGGGTTCCCGTACCGGAACTCGCTTGCCCCGGCGCAGCTTCTCGATCTCCACCATGGGGTAATAGGATTCGATACCCTGGGCATCGAGGTGGGCGCGGGCGCGGGCCTCTTCTTTTGGCTTGCAGTAGGCCAGATACCATTTTTTCATGTTATGAGTATGTTCGTGTTGCCGTGCTCGCGGATATGATAGCGGCGCCAATAAAAAAGGCCACGCATTGCGTGGCCTTTTTTGCCGAGTGAGCAATTACCAACCTTTTACCAGGCCGCCTTTGAACAGCTCGAGACCTTTCTTGTAGACATCATCGGTCTGGAAAGCTTGTACGAACTGTTTGACCTTCTCGTCATCCTTGTTGTTGTCGCGGGCGACGATCAGGTTGACGTAGGGGGACTCTTTGTCCTCAACAAACAGGCCGTTCTCGGTCGGGGTCAGACCAATCTGACCGGCGAAGGTGTTGTTGATGATAGCGAGATCCACATCTTCCAGCGAACGGGGCAGCTGTGCTGCTTCCAGTTCCACAATCTTGAAGTTGCGCGGGTTGCTGGCGATATCCAACACGGTCGCTTCCAGACCGGCGCCATCCTTCAGGGTGATCAGACCCTGTTTGGCCAGCAGGATCAGCGAGCGACCCAGGTTGGTCGGATCGTTCGGTACCGCGATCTGGGCGCCATCTTGCAGCTCGCTCAGCGCCTTGATCTTCTTGGAGTAACCGGCGATCGGGTAGACGAAGGTGTTGCCAACCGGAACCAGCTTGAAGCCGCGATCACGCACCTGTGCATCCAGATAGGGTTTGTGCTGGAAGGCGTTGATGTCGATGCTGCCATCGTTCAGCGCCACGTTCGGGGTGACGTAGTCGGAGAAGTTGACCACCTCGACTGTCAGACCGTATTTCTCTTTGGCTACCTTGGCAGCCACTTCAACCAGTTCGGTCTCCGGGCCGGCAATAGCGCCCACTTTCAGAACCTTGCTCTCTTCTTTTTGACCGCAACCGGCCAGAACCAGACCAGCCAGCAGGGCAGCCGCAACGGATTTGATGCCAAATTTCATAAAACCTCCTGTCAGAAATCGACGATTAACGATGATCACATTTGTTGACCAGGCGCTCACCCGCGCTCTGGATAAGTTGAACCAGTACTACCAGGATAACCACGGTCACCAGCATGACGGTCGGGTCAAAGCGCTGATAACCATAACGAATACCCACATCCCCCAGACCACCGCCACCGATGGCCCCAGCCATGGCCGAGTAGTTCACCAGAGTGACGAGGGTAATGGTGACACTGTTGAGGATGCCGGGCAGGGCCTCGGGCAGCAGCACCTTGGTGATAATTTGCAACGGCTTGGCGCCCATCGCCTTGGCCGCTTCCAGCAGGCCGTCCGGCACTTCCATCAGGGCCCCTTCCACCAGACGGGCAATGAAAGGGATGCAACCGACGGTCAGCGGCACGATGGCAGCGATGGTGCCGATACTGGTGCCGACAATCAGCCGGGTCAGCGGAATGATGGCGACCAGCAGGATGATAAAGGGCACCGAGCGACCCACGTTGACCACCATACCCAGAGTACGGTTGAGCAAGGGGTTGGCCAGGATCTGGCCAGCCTTGGTCACATGCAGTGCCACGCCGAGCGGCAGACCCAGCAGGCAGCCGAACATAGCGGAGGCAAACACCATGATCAGGGTGTCGCCCAGGGCCGTGATGAGCAGATTAATCATGGCTTCGGACATAACCCATTACCTCCAGCTGAATGTGGTTGTCGATAAGGAACTGCTGGGTCGCCTCACACTGGGCTTCATCCCCGAACAGCTCGGCCAGCAGGAAACCGAATTTGACGCCACCGGCGTATTCGATGTCTGCGCTCAGAATGCTGATGTCGATGTTGAAACGGCGGCTCGCCTCGGAGATCAGCGGCGTATCGACAGTGCTGCCAGTAAAGCCGAGCTTCACCAGCGGGTAGCTGCCCGGCACCCGCTCGCTGCTCATCCGATCCTGATACTCCTGCGGTACCTCCAGATGGATGGTGGAGTGGATGAAGTCACGCGCCAGCTGGGTTTTGGCGTTGCTGAAGAACCAGGCCACTTCGCCCTGTTCGATCAGACGGCCGTCGCTGATGATGGCCACTTCGTCACAAATCCCTTTCACCACGTCCATCTCGTGGGTGATGAGCAGGATGGTGAGCCCCAGCTTGACGTTGATCTCCTTGAGCAGGGTCAGGATCGAGCGGGTGGTCTGCGGGTCGAGGGCCGAGGTGGCCTCGTCACAGAGCAGTACCTTGGGGGCGGGTGCCAGTGCGCGGGCAATGGCGACGCGCTGTTTCTGACCGCCGGAAAGCTCGGACGGATAGGCCTGGGCACGGGCTTCCAGCCCGACCAGCGCCAGCAGTTCGGCAACCCGTTGCTGGATCTTCTCTTTGCTCCAGCCTGCCAGCTCCAGCGGAAAGGCGATGTTGGCAAACACGGTGCGGGAGGCAAGCAGGTTGAAGTGCTGGAAAATCATCCCGATCTGGCGGCGAGCCTGGGTCAGATCCCGTTCGCTCAGGGCGACCAGATCCTGGCCATCAACGATGACTTGACCCTCTGTCGGGCGCTCCAGCAGGTTGACACAACGAATGAGGGTACTCTTGCCGGCACCTGAGGCACCGATCACCCCGAAAATTTTGCCTTGGGGTACATGCAGACTCACATCACGCAGGGCGTGCACGGCGTCACTGCCTGTACCGTAGACTTTGTTGAGACCGATCAACTTAATCATGGATTCTTCCGTGCTAACAGCCTTAAAGCACAGGGCGCTACAGGCGGGGAAATTGGGCAGAGGTTCCACTGGGTTACTCTGTCATCATGGAGGATGATGCTAAGATGTCTGGATGGCCATGTCAACGCATGTTTTTACGTCTAGACGTCTAAAAAAGTGATAAGGATTTCTGTCAGGCGGATAACGATCAGGATGGTATTGTTGCTCTTCCAGATCCTGTTTCGTCCCTGCGGCAGATAACCGAATTAAAGATGGTTTATGCCGGGTAAAGGCTGGTTTTATTAGTGTGTCAGCCTGTTTCTGTTCACATCTGCTGTCTAGCTTAATGCTCCTCCATCGTTACGCAAATTGCTGCACAAATCGTTCCCTATTCGCGACCGGATCACCTGACCGTCACTTTGTCGGCGTCAACCTTGATGCAGCGCAAGGGGGGCTCGGATAGGGATTGGGTCGGTGGCGCCGGTTTTTTATACTAATGACGTCGACAAGCATGGAGGGCAGTGCGATGAGATTCCAACAGATCAAAGAGTTGCTGCACTATCTTGAGCAGGTTCATCACCAGCTCGGACTCTGTTACGGACGTTTGACCAGTCAGGTGGACAGCGAACGCAGCCGGATGTTGCTGGTCTATCTGCAAGGGCGTGAGGATGCGGCCAGTGCCCATCTGCATGAATATGCTGCTCAGCTGGGAGAGGCGGTCAGGGAGACCTGGTTGAACCAGAGTTTCAGCGAGGATATGCTGCCTGCCATTACCCGCTTCGAGCTGCCGGCATCAGTCCAGACCCAGGATATCGTCACTCAGGTATGCCGTTGGGAAGAGCAGCTGGTGGGCGAACTGAGTCATCTGGCCCGGGAGTGCCCGACACCGGCCACCACCGCTTTGCTCGAGAATCTGGCCGGGCTGGAGCAGACCCGCCTGACCCGACTGGTGCACGGAGTGCATCGACTCGACGACATGTAGCGGGTGATAAGCGCCAAACTCGCAAGATGACGGCCAAACAAAAGGGCCCGGCAGCAGTGCCGGGCCCTTTCAATTGGTATCTGCTGACTTGCAGTGAGCGTCGGTCAGCCCTGCTGCTCGGCCGCGTAGAGGGCGGCCCCGATAATGCCCGCCTGATTGAGGCTGGCCGCCGGAATGAGCGGCGCCCGGGTCTCGATGCGATCTACAAACTTATCCAGCTTGGCTGCGCTGCCGCCCCCCAGAATGAAGAGGTCGGGGGAGAAGAGAAACTCGAGGCGCGCCAGATACTTGTTGAAGCGCTTGCCCCAGCGGTTCCAGGATAGATCCTCCCGTTTGCGCGCCGC
This sequence comes from Aeromonas sp. 95A, assembly GCF_051919235.1. Classification (NCBI taxonomy): domain Bacteria; kingdom Pseudomonadati; phylum Pseudomonadota; class Gammaproteobacteria; order Aeromonadales; family Aeromonadaceae; genus Aeromonas; species Aeromonas sp. 95A. Next base: position 2,040,640 of record NZ_JBQBFC010000001.1, on the reverse strand, counting down.
ATCGGAGCAGTAGTGCTCGGCGACCATTCCTTCCAGCATCAGATGGCCCAGCTCGGTGTTGGGCAGCAGATGGCCATTGACGAAGATGGCGGTGCCGATACCGGTGCCGACCGTGATGAGGATGATGACCCCCTTGCGATCCTTGCCGGCGCCAAAGCGCATTTCGGCCAGACCGGCGGCGTCAGCATCATTCAGCACATAGCAGGGCTTGCCGGTGACATCGGCAAACAGATGCTCGGCATCGGTTTCGATCCAGCTTTTGTCGATATTGGCGGCACTCTTGGCAACCCCGTTGTGGATGGTGGCGGGAAAACCGCAGCCCACCGGTCCTTTCCAGTCGAAGTGTTCGACCAGCGCCTTGAGGGTATGGGCGATGGCGGCCGGGGTGGCCGGTTGCGGTGTGGCAATGCGATGGCGCTCGCCAATCAATTCGCCGGTTTTGGTATCGACCAGACAGCCCTTGATCCCTGAGCCTCCAATATCCACTCCCAACATATGCATCTGTGTTGTCCTTGTTGTGTGCCGAGCAGTTTGCAGTGACCACGCTGTTATGGGCACTGCAGGTCGGCAGAGCATGAAAAAAGTGCTGCAATTCGGCAAGGGGCAGATCACTTATGCGTGATCCGACAGACCTTTTTCGATGCAGCGGATCAGCAAACGGGTCTTCTTGTTCTCTTCATCCTGACGACTGGCAAGGGTGGCCAGCGCCCATTCGATATGTTCGGCCACCATGGGCTCGGCGGTGGTCAGCCCCAGTTGCAGGGCCGCGATCACCTCGGGGGTTGCCGGGCCATTGCCAAGGGCTACTGCCAGATTGCGGCGCCAGCGTTGATAGCCGATGCGGCGGATCGGGCTCCCTTCGGTTTGCTTGAGAAAGTCGCTCTCGCTCCAGCACCACAGCGCCAGCAGGGGTGGGCGGTGCAGGCTGGGGCGGGGGCTAAAATCGGGTTCCGGGCTGGCATCTGCGTAGCGATTCCAGGGGCAGATAAGCTGGCAGTCGTCGCAGCCGTAGATGCGGTTGCCCATCAGGGGTCGGAACTCTTCCGGAATAGGGCCATCATTCTCGATGGTGAGATAGGAGATGCAGCGGCGGCCATCCACCACATAGGGGGCGACAATGGCGCCGGTCGGGCAGATGTTGATGCAGGCGACACACTTGCCGCACTGCTCCTTCTCCACTGGCTGGTCGAGCGGCAGCGGCAGGTTGAGCAACAGCTCACCGAGAAAGAAGAAGGAGCCAGCCGATTCGTTGAGCAGCAGTGAGTGTTTGCCAACCCAGCCGAGGCCCACCTTGGCCGCCAGTGGCCGCTCGAGGATGGGGGCGGAGTCAACGAAGGGGCGCCACTCACCCAAGGTCTCTTCAGTGCCTTGAAACAGCTCGGCGCAGCGCGCTTCGATGCGATCACCCAGCTGTTTGAGCCGGTTGCGCAGCACCTTGTGGTAGTCACGGCCGAGAGCATAGCGGCTGATATAGCCGAGGGTCGGATCGCGCAGGGTGGCGGCAAAACCCGCCTCGAACGGCAGGTAGTTCATCCGCACCGACAACACCCGCACCGTGCCCGGCAGCAGCTCGTGGGGGCGCGCGCGCATCATGCCGTGGCGCGCCATGTAATCCATGCTGCCGTGATAGCCCGCATCCAGCCAGGCCTGCAATCTCGGCTCTTCGATACGCAGGTCGGTGTCGGTGATGCCCGCCTGGTCAAAACCTAGCTCCCGTGCCCAGAGCTTGATATCTTGGGCCAGCTGGTGGAAGTCAGGAGCGCTCATGTGGCTTGGCCTGGCCGGCGTTTGCTGGCGTGGGTCGATTGATAAGAGGCGGGAGCCGTCATGGTAGAGATCATCAGGGGCGCGTTGGGCACAAAAGAGGGGGGCAGTTTACCACAGGAGCTGTGGCAGACTGAACAGATCCGCGCACTGGAGCGCAACTGGGCCGCGCGTGAGGGGCAACCTCTTTATGCCCTGATGGAGCGAGCCGGTGCTGCGCTGCGCACCTATGCCACCCTGCATTGGCCCGACAGTCGCTGCTGGTGGATTTTCGTCGGCCCCGGCAATAACGGCGGTGATGGCTATGTGCTGGCCCGCCTTGCCCGCCAGATTGGCATCGAGGTGGTGGTGATTGCAGCCAGAGCACCCGACCAGCTGAAGGGGGATGCCAGACGGGCCGCCGATGAGTGGCTGGCGGCCGGTGGCCGGGTCTGGCTGGCCGAGCAGTTTGATGGGGACCAGCACTCCGCCCCGGATCTGGTGGTCGATGCCCTGCTTGGCACCGGCGTCAACACGCCCGTCTCGCCACTACTGACAAAGATCGTCGCAACAATCAATGGCTTGGCTGTGCCCGTGCTGGCGGTGGATCTCCCCTCCGGCCTCAACGGCGATACCGGCCGTGCCATGGGGGCCGTGGTGCAGGCCACTCGCACCCTCACCTTTATCGGTATCAAGCAGGGGATGCTCACCGGCGACGGGGTGGATTGCGTCGGCCAGCTAGACTGCGATCCCCTTGGCGTGACGCCTGATGACACTATGCTGCCCGCTGCCTGGCGTATCGATTATCCGCTGCTCTGCACGCAACTGACCCCGCGCCAGCGCGCTTCCCACAAGGGCTCTTATGGCAAGGTGCTGCTGGTGGGGGGCAATCGCGGCATGCAGGGGGCCATCGTGCTGGCGGCCCGCGCCTGCCTGCGGGCGGGGGCCGGGCTGGTGCGGGTGTGTCAGCATTCGGATCATCCGCCGGTCAGCCTCTATCAACCCGAACTGATGAGTCTCACTACCGCAGATGACGAGGGGTGGGCGTCGGTGCGGGTCATTGGCCCCGGGCTCGGTCAGGATGAGTGGGGAAGCGCGCAAATCGCCCGTTATCTCACCGAACGGCTGCCACTGGTTTTGGACGCCGATGGATTGAATTGGCTGGCGCAATCTCCCCGCCATCAGGATAATTGGGTGCTCACGCCCCATCCCGGCGAAGCGGCGCGCCTGCTGGGATGCACCATTGCCGAGATTGAAACCGACCGGTTTGCCGCCGTGCAGGCGCTGCAGCGGCGTTATGGCGGTGTGGTGTTGTTAAAAGGGGCGGGAACACTTATTTATGACGGCGAGCGGGTCGCTCTCTGTTGTGAAGGCAATCCCGGCATGGCAAGTGGCGGCATGGGCGATCTGTTATCTGGTATAATCGCCGCCCTTTTGGCCCAGGGCTGGTCTGCCACCATGGCAAGCTGGCTGGGCGCCGTGATCCACGGCGAGGCTGCAGATCAGGCCGCCGCCCACGGCGAGCGGGGCATGCTGGCGTCAGATCTGCTGCCGCTGATCCGCAAACTGGTTAATCCCGACACCATTACAAGTTAAAAAGAAGAACATGGCAAAACAGTTGATGATGACACTGCCGGACGAGGCAGCAACCGTGGCACTGGGTGGCCGTCTGGCACAGGCCTGCCAGCAGGCGACCACAGTGTTTTTGCATGGCACGCTTGGCGCCGGTAAAACCACCCTGACCCGCGGCTGGGTACAGGGCCTTGGCCATCAGGGCAAGGTAAAAAGCCCGACTTACACCCTGGTCGAGCCCTACGAGCTCGATGGCTGGCAGGTCTACCATTTCGATCTCTATCGCCTGGCTGATCCGGAAGAGCTGGAATTCATGGGCATTCGGGACTATTTTGCCGCCAACACTCTCTGTCTGGTGGAGTGGTCCGAGAAGGGCGAGGGCTGGTTACCGGCTCCCGACCTGGAAATTACCCTCACTTATGTAGGCGAGCAGCGCGAGGTTCTGATAGAGGCCCGCACTGCTATTGGCGAAGCCATTCTGGAACGGTTGTCATCTACGTGCGCTTGATCCTTGTTATTGCTCTCTCTTTGATGGCGTTACCCTCCTGGGCGAATCAGCTCAAGAGTGTACGAATCTGGCCATCACCGGATAACACCCGGGTGGTGCTCGATATGAGCAGCGCTCCCAATTACAACTACTTCACCCTCACCGGCCCGGATCGGCTGGTGATCGACCTGAAAGGGGCAAGCAACGCCGCCAATCTGGCCCGGGTCGAGAACAACAGCGAACTGGTGCGCAAGATCCGCCAGAGTACACCGCTGGAGAAGGGCGGTTTGCGACTGGTGATGGATCTCAGCTCCGCCATCAAGCCGGTGGTCTTTCCGCTGGCGCCAGCCGGGCCCTATGGTCACCGTCTGGTCATCGACCTTCCTTATGAAGAGAAGCGCTCGGCGGCAGCAGTGCAATCCACGCCTGTCGGTGGCAAGGGAAAGGGGGTGGTGATTGCCATCGACCCGGGCCACGGTGGGGAAGACCCGGGCTCCATCGGCCCGCGCCGTACCTACGAGAAGCGGGTCACGCTGGCGGTCTCCCAGAAGCTGGCGGCACTGATCGACCGCGAGCCGGGGATGCGCGCCGTTATGACCCGTCGTGGCGACTACTTCGTCGATCTCAACAAGCGCTCCGAGATTGCCCGCAAGGCCAAGGCGGATCTGCTGGTCTCTATCCATGCAGACAGTTTTCATAACTCCACCCCGCGTGGTGCCTCGGTCTGGGTCCTCTCGACCAACCGTGCCAACCGAGAGATGGGCAGCTGGCTGGAGAAGCAGGAGAAGCAGGGCGAGCTGCTGGGTGGTGTCGGCAAGGTGTTGGCGGAATCCGATCCCAACCCCTATCTGGCACAGACCTTCCTCGACCTCTCAATGGACAAGTCCCGTGCCGAAGGGTATGACGTCAGCCGCCAGATCCTGCGCTCCATGGGCAAGGTTGCCCGACTGCACAAGAAGGCGCCGGAGCACGCCAGTCTGGCTGTGCTGAAGGCGCCGGATATTCCCTCGGTGCTGGTTGAAACCGGCTTTATCTCCAACCATGCGGAAGAGAAGCTGCTGGCCACCGCCAGCTATCAGGACCAGCTCGCCCGCGCCATCTTCGAGGGGATCCGCAACTACTACCGCGCCCACCCGACCAAGGGGGCCATGCTGACCGGCAAGGTGCAGGTGAGCCAACCTGCCGCTACTCGCCCTGCACCGGTAGCCCGGCAGCCGGTGAGCCAGCCCAGGCAGACACAGTCGCAGCCGGTAGTGACCAACAAGATGCCCGCCACCGTCCGTGACGGCGGTGCTGGGAGCGGCTCTGGTGCCGGGGTCATCAAGCCTTACTCGGCGGCAGCGCAAGAGAGCGGTGCTCCGGTCAGCAGTGTGGGGGACTATGACAAATCGCGTATGCTCCGCCATGTGGTCAAACGGGGTGAGAGCCTCTCCCGCCTTGCCGAGAAGCATGGAGTGAGTCAGTCCACTCTGGTGGAGATCAACCAGCTGCGCAGCCGGGATATTCAGATTGGTCAAACAATCTATATTCCCCAGCAAGGGCAGAGCCGCGCTGCCGCCCCCGTTCGCAGTGACGACAAGTCGCAGATGATCCGCCATGTGGTCAAGCGGGGGGAGAGTCTCTCCCGCCTTGCAGAGAAACATGGGGTGAGTCAGGCTCGGCTGGTAGAGATCAACAAGCTCAAGTCGCGGAATATTCAGGTAGGGCAGGTGCTCTACATTCCGCAAAACTGACGCGCGGGAGCGGGTGATGCCGCTCCCGCTGTTAGCGAATACCATCAGCAAGATTGAAATTCAGGAGTAAATGATGCCGATCCGTATTTTGCCACCCATTCTGGCCAACCAGATTGCAGCCGGAGAGGTGGTGGAGCGGCCCTCTTCTGTGGTGAAAGAGCTGGTGGAAAACAGCCTGGATGCGGGGGCCGACCGGGTCGAGATCGACATCGATAAGGGGGGCGCCAAGCTGATCCGCATCCGTGACAACGGCTGTGGCGTCGCCAAAGATGAGCTGGTGCTGGCGCTGTCGCGTCATGCGACCTCCAAGGTGGCCACGCTGGATGATCTGGAAGGGATCAACAGCCTCGGTTTTCGTGGCGAGGCGCTCGCCTCCATCAGCTCGGTCTCCCGTCTCACCTTCACCTCCCGTACCGCCGAGCAGTCCGAAGCCTGGCAAGCCCAGGCGGAAGGGCGCGAGATGAGCGTCACCATCAAGCCGGCGGCCCATCCGGTGGGCACCACGGTGGAGGTGGTGGATCTCTTCTTCAATACCCCCGCGCGGCGCAAGTTCATGCGCAGCGAAAAGACCGAGTTTGCCCACATCGACGAGCTGGTGCGCCGCATCGCGCTCTCCCGCTTCGATGCCACCCTGATCCTGCGCCACAATGGCAAGGTGGTGCGCCAGTACAAGGCCGCCAATACCGTGCCGGAGCAGGAGCGTCGCCTCGCCGCCGTTTGCGGCACCCCCTTCATGCACCATGCGCTGGCGGTGGAGAGCGAGCACAGCGATGTGCGGCTGTGGGGCTGGTTGGCGACTCCGGAGGGGGCAAGACCGCAAAACGATCTGCAATACACCTACGTAAACGGCAGGATGATGCGCGACAAGCTCATCAACCACGCTATTCGTCAGGCCTATGACGAGTTGCTGCCTCCCGACCGCTTTGCCGCCTATGTGCTCTATATCGAGCTGGATCCCCGTCAGGTGGATGTCAACGTCCACCCGGCCAAGCATGAGGTGCGCTTCCATCAGGCGCGACTGATCCACGACTTTATCTTTCAGGCGCTGTTTACCGCTCTGCGCCGCGAAGGAGTCAGCGCCGCTCATCAGGACGCGCCGCTGGCCGAAACCTTGGTCGAGTTGCCGGTCAGTCCGCAGATCGAATATCCCGGTCAGGCGCCACGCCCGGAGTGGTACGGTGCCGAGCACAGCTACCGGGCACCTGCACAGGTGCGGGAAGGGAACGGTGGTGGTGCAGGCCGGGTCAGCAACTATCAACCACCCGAGCTCCCAAGCCGGGAGGCGATGCGCGGCATGGGCGCTCTGCTCACTACGCTGCCTATCGCAACTGAGGCTGCTCCTGCGCAGCCCACTGATCCAGTGCCGTCACCCAGACAAGGGGGATGTCGCGCCCTGACACTGGTGGAGCAGGCCTACCTGTTGATCGAGCGGGATAATCAGCTGGCGCTGCTCTCACTGGTACGCGCCGAGCGGGTGCTGCTGCGCCACTGGTTGCTGGAGACCTGGGGTCAGGGGCTGGCGGCCCAGCCGCTGTTGCTGCCGGTCTCCTTCAAGCTGCCGAAGAATTTGATCGCGCTGGTGACCGAGCAGGAACGTTTGCTGAAACGGATGGGGCTGGAGTTGAAAAGCGGGGGGCGTGACACCATGATCCTGACTCGGGTGCCGGCTCTGCTGCGCCAGACCGATCTGGTGCGTCTGTTACCCGAATTGCTGCAAATTATCGAGGGCGGATCTGACAGTGATGCTGCTCAGCAGGCTGAAGTATTATGCCAATGGCTGGTGGAGCAGGGGATAAGCCGCGAGAAGATATACGATTTTTCAACTGCCAGTCGTCTGCTGACGGAACTTGTGGCCGCTCACGCTGACCAACTGACAGATATTCGCATGGTGCGTCCCCTTTCGTTGGCGACCGTGCTGGAGGAGTTTGAACATGGCGAGTGACTTGCCGACCGCAATTTTTCTGATGGGGCCGACGGCCTCCGGCAAGACGGATCTCGCCATTGAACTGTGCCAGGCATTGCCTTGCGACATCATCAGCGTCGATTCTGCACTGATCTATCGCGGCATGGATATAGGTACGGCCAAGCCGACTGCCGATGAGCTGGCGCGGGCCCCGCACCGGCTGATCGATATTCTTGATCCCGCTGTGAGCTATTCGGCAGCCGATTTTTGCAAGGATGCCCTGCGGGAGATGAAAGAGATCGCCGACCGTGGCCGCATTCCGTTGCTGGTGGGCGGCACCATGCTCTATTTCAAGGCGCTGCTGGAGGGATTGTCCCCATTGCCCTCTGCCGATCCCGCCATTCGTGCCGGGATTGAGGAAGAGGCTGCCCGCCTCGGTTGGCAGGCGCTGCACGATGAGCTTGTGCGCATCGACCCGGTGGCCGGGGCGCGGATCCACCCCAATGACCCGCAGCGACTCTCCCGGGCACTGGAGGTCTACCGCATCAGCGGCAAGACCCTTACCGAGCTGACGCAGGTGCAGGGGGAGGGCTTGCCCTATCGGGTGCAGCAGTTTGCCATCGCCCCGAGCGATCGCGCCGTGCTGCATCAGCGTATCGAACAGCGCTTTGACAAGATGCTGCAAGGTGGCTTTGAACAGGAGGTTCGTGCGCTGATGGCGCGCGGCGATCTGACCCCGGATCTCCCCTCCATTCGCTGTGTGGGTTATCGCCAAATGTGGGACTACCTGTGCGGTGAAGTGGGGTATGATGAGATGCGTTATCGTGGCATTGTTGCCACACGCCAATTGGCAAAACGACAGATGACCTGGTTGCGCGGCTGGCCCGACGTGACCTGGTTGGAATCTGGTGAGTCTGGCAATCTCGACCGCGTGCTTGCTCGCGCTGGTGCGGCTTGACACTCCCTGTATAATCAGGTTGTTATATTGATATTCGGTGTTTAAAAACAACAAACTATAAGGAAAAGAAAAATGGCTAAGGGGCAATCTCTCCAAGACCCGTTTTTGAATGCGCTGCGCCGTGAGCGGATTCCTGTTTCTATCTATTTGGTGAACGGCATCAAACTGCAAGGTCAGATCGAGTCTTTTGACCAGTTTGTTATCCTGCTGAAAAACACCGTGAGCCAGATGGTTTACAAGCACGCCATCTCGACTGTCGTACCGGCCCGTGCCGTTAATCATCACCAGCCCACTCCGGGTGGCGTGGCTGATGAACAGGGTGATGCCGAGGCGTGATATCCCTGGGCGAGTCGACTCGCCAACTCAGATTCATCATGATTCCTGTTAAGGAGCAAGCGCTTGTTTGACCGTTATGAAGCTGGCGAACAGGCCGTTCTGGTGCATGTCAACTTCAGTGATGAGGGTGAGCGGGAGGATCTGGAAGAGCTCAAAATGTTGGTGAGCTCGGCCGGAGTCAATGCGCTGGGGGTAATTACCACCAGTCGCAGTGCGCCCAGTGCCAAATTTTTTGTCGGCAGTGGCAAGGCTGAAGAGATCGCGTCCCAAGTCCAGATGCTGGATGCCGACGTCGTCATCTTCAACCATGCCCTGACCCCCGCCCAGGAGCGCAACCTGGAGCGTCTGTTCCAGTGCCGGGTGGTGGACCGAACCGGCCTGATCCTCGATATCTTTGCCCAGCGCGCCCGTACCCACGAAGGTAAACTGCAGGTCGAACTGGCCCAGTTGCGCCATCTTTCCACTCGTCTGGTGCGAGGCTGGACCCACCTTGAGCGTCAAAAGGGCGGGATCGGTCTGCGTGGCCCGGGTGAAACCCAGCTTGAAACTGACCGACGTCTGCTGCGGGAACGCATCAAGGCGATTTTGCGTCGGCTCGACAAGGTGGCCAAGCAGCGGGAGCAGGGACGCCGCGCCCGCAACCGCAACGAAGTGCCGACGGTGTCACTGGTTGGTTATACCAACGCCGGAAAGTCCACTTTGTTCAACCAACTTACAGCTGCCAGCGTGTATGCTGCCGACCAATTGTTCGCAACTCTGGATCCCACCCTGCGTAAACTGGTGATCCGGGATGTGGGTGATGTGATTTTGGCGGATACAGTTGGATTTATTCGACACTTGCCCCATGATCTGGTCGCGGCCTTCAAGGCGACCCTGCAGGAGACCCGTGAAGCGGATCTGCTGCTCCATGTGGTGGACTGTGCCGATGAGCAGATGCAGGAGAATATCGACTCCGTGCAGCAGGTATTGGCCGAGATTGAAGCCGATGACAGGCCCCAGCTGATGATCTGCAACAAGATCGACAAGCTGGCGGATCGTCCGGCAGGTCTGGAGCGAGATGACGAGGGGCGCCCGTTGCGCGTCTGGTTGTCGGCCCAGACCGGTGAAGGTTGTGAGCATCTGTTTACGGCGCTGACCGAATTGCTGGCTGGCTCCATGGTGCATCACACCCTGCAGTTGCCTCCTTCTGCCGCGAGATTGCGCAGTGCGCTCTATCAGCTGAAAGGGATTGAGCAGGAAGGTTTTAGCGAGGAGGGGGATTTCGTGCTGGAAGTCCGCTTGCAAGTGGCCGACTGGAACCGCCTCGTGAAACAGGAAGGTGAGAGTTTACAACGCTTTATCAGGCATTGATTCGTTGATGAAGATGAACCCTTAGGGGCTTCTCAACGTATGATGGCCCGATAGAGATGATATCCATCCGCATGTATTAATGGAGACGCTGATGGCTTGGAATGAGCCTGGTAACAACGGCAAAGACCGTGACCCTTGGGGGAATAACGGCAAGAATCAGGGACCCCCTGATCTGGATGAAATGCTGCGCAAAGTGAGTCGCCGTTTCGGTGGCTTGTTTGGTGGCGGCAAATCTGGCGGCGATGTAGGTCGCTTTGGTATCTCCATCGCGCTGGTTGTGGCTGTGGTGGTGTGGGTCGTCAGCGGCTTCTACACCATTCGCGAAGCGGAGCGTGGTGCCGTGCTGCGGTTTGGCAAGTTTTCCCATATTGTCGAGCCGGGCCTGCGCTGGAAGCCGACCTTTATCGATCAGGTGATCCCGGTGGACGTCGAGTCCGTGCGCTCCCTGCCTGCCTCCGGTTTCATGCTGACTCAGGATGAGAACGTGGTACGGGTCGAGATGGACGTGCAGTACCGTGTGGTCAATCCCGAGCAGTATCTGTTCAGCGTGACCAATGCCGACGAGAGTCTGGGTCAGGCCACCGATAGCGCCCTGCGCTACGTGGTGGGTCATACCCGGATGGATGACGTCCTGACTACCGGTCGTGAGAAGGTGCGTCAGGAGACCTGGCAGGTGATCGATGGCATCATCGAGCCTTACCAGATGGGTCTGCAGATCGTCGACGTCAACTTCTTGCCGGCGCGTCCGCCGGAAGAGGTGAAAGACGCCTTTGATGACGCCATCTCCGCTCAGGAAGATGAACAGCGCTTCATTCGTGAAGCAGAAGCCTATGCTCGTGAAGTGGAGCCCAAGGCCCGTGGCCAGGTGAAGCGTCTGGAGCAGGAAGCGGAAGCTTACAAGTCCCAGATCGTGTTGAAAGCCCAGGGTGAAGTTGCTCGCTTCAACGAGCTGCTGCCCCAGTATCTGGCTGCCCCCGAGCTGACCCGTGAGCGTATCTATCTGGAAACCATGGAAGAGCTCTATCAGCAGGCCAACAAGGTGGTGGTCGACATGCCGGCTGGCAACAACAGCATGATCTACCTGCCGCTCGACAAGCTGTCTGGCAAGCCGAAGGCTGCCCAGTCTGATCGTGCCACTGTCGCCCCGGTCACAGAGCAGGTCCCCGTTTCCAACGAGGGTGCCAACTCTACGCCGACAATGCCGCTGCGTAGCGGTGACCGCTTCAGCTCAGGGAGAAACTGATAGATGAAAAAGCTAGCTATTGGTGCAATCGCTGTCGCGGCCATGGTCTGCTTCTCCTCTGTCTTTATCGTTGATGAAGGTCAGAAGGGGATTGTGGTGCAGTTTGGCAAGGTGAAGCGGGTTGACTCCGGTGAACCCCGCCTCTATGAGCCGGGCCTGCACTTCAAGGTGCCGCTCATCGACCAGGTTCGCAAGATGGATGCCCGCATCCAGACCATTGACAGCCAGGCCGACCGTTTTGTCACCTCCGAGAAGAAAGACCTGATCATCGACTCCTACGTGAAGTGGAAGATCGAGGACTTCTCCAAGTACTACCTGGCAACCGGTGGTGGCAACAAGCTGCAGGCTGAAGATCTGCTCAAGCGCAAGATCAATAACGGTCTGCGTTCCGAGATCGGTAACCGCACCATCAAGGACATCGTCTCCGGTGAGCGCAGTACCGTGATGGAAGATGCCCTGAAGAAGATGGCGCGCTCCTCCGAGCTCGGTATCAAGGTGGTGGATGTGCGGATCAAGCAGATCAACCTGCCGGTGGAAGTCTCCAACTCCATCTACCAGCGGATGCGTGCCGAACGTACCGCAGTCGCCCGTGAGCACCGCTCTCAGGGTCGCGAGAAGGCTGAAATCCTGCGTGCCGATATCGACCGCAAGGTGACCGTCATGATCGCCGACGCCGAGAGTAACGCTCGCCAGCTGCGTGGTGAAGGGGATGCGGAAGCCGCCAAGATCTATGCCGACAGCTACAAGAAAGACCCCGAGTTTTTCAGCTTCGTGCGTAGCATGGAGGCCTATCGCAAGAGCTTTGCCGGTGGCAACGACCTGATGGTGCTCAAGCCGGACAGCGAGTTCTTCCGTTACCTCAAGTCTCCTCACGGCACCAAGCAGTAATCGCCACGAGGTCACATTCAAAGGGTCTGCATTGTCAGACCCTTTTGTTTTTGGTGCCAATGCCAGCCGTTGACCCGAGGGGCTGGTTGCATTGAAGGAGGTCGGATGCTGACATCCATGCTGATGGGGTTGGGATTGCTGTTGTTGTTCGAGGGGCTCGGCCCGTTGTTGATGCCCAGGGCATGGCAGCAGATGTTGCGGCTGCTGAGCGATCAGCCACCGGAGCAGTTGCGCCGTATCGGCGGCTCGTTAGTGGTGGCGGGCAGCGTGATCCTCTGGATGCTGAGTCGCTGAGTCTGGCGCAATGCACTGTCCAGCAGATAGCAGACAATAAAAAAGAGGCCGAAGGCCTCTTTTTTCATGCATGTCGTTTACTCAGGCACTGCGCTGCACGGCCATGTGGGCCAGTGTTTCCAGCGCCTGTTTGTGCGGGGTGTCAGGCAGGATAGCGAGGGCGGCAATGGCCTTGTCGGCCTCTTCCCTGGCACGCATGCGGGAGTACTCCAGCGCGCCAGTGCGGTCGAGAATGCCAAGGATCTGCTCAAGATGCTCCATGCCGTTGCGGTGCTCGATGGCATCGCGCACCAGCTGGCGCTCTTCCGGCGTGCCCACTTCTATGGCGCGCAGCAGCGGCAGGGTCGGTTTGCCTTCGGCCAGATCGTCGCCGACGTTCTTGCCCATCTCTTCGCTCTGGGAGCAGTAGTCCATCACGTCATCGATGATCTGGAACGCGGTGCCCAGATACTTGCCGTAATCGGTCATGGCCTGCTCGACGGGCTCGGGCTGATGGGTCAGCACGGCGGCAAGGCGAGTGGCGGCCTCGAACAGCTTGGCGGTCTTGCAGTAGATGACCGTCATGTAGCTTTCTTCGGTGGTATCCGGATCGTTGCAGTTCATCAGCTGCAACACTTCCCCTTCGGCGATGGTGTTGGTGGCATCCGAGAGGATCTCCATCACCCGCAGGTTGGAGAGTTCGGCCATCATCTGGAAGGAGCGGCTATAGAGGTAGTCACCGACCAGCACGCTGGCTGCATTGCCAAACATGGCGTTGGCGGTCTCCCGGCCGCGGCGCAGGTCGGATTCGTCGACCACGTCGTCATGCAGCAGGGTAGAGGTGTGAATGAATTCGATGATGGCGGCCAGTTTCAGGTGATCCTCACCCTCATAGCCCAGCGCACGCGCAGCCATCACGGTCAGCATGGGGCGCATCCGTTTCCCGCCGGCGCTGACAATGTAGAAACCCAGCTGATTAATCAGACTAACGTCGGACTGGAGTCGGGCCAGGATCAGTTCATTGACCGCCGTCATGTCGGCGGCACAGAGCGCACGGATAGTCTGTTGGTCCATAAGTCTCGTAACGTGACAGCAGCAATAACTGCGATTTTAGTAATGGCAGGGATTCTACACGATTTCACAATGGGTTACAGTTAGGCGTTTATCCACGGCGGCAGATATGCGCACAAAATAAACTTTTTGCTAAATTGGCCTTGCCTGAGCAGATCGATTTGCGTAGAATGCCCGCCCATTGTTATAGGTTTTTGCGCATGTCTAGCCTTGAGCAAAAGACATGCCTTTACGGAGTTAATCAAATGTACGCGGTATTCCAAAGCGGCGGAAAACAACACCGTGTGGCCGAAGGTCAAATCGTTCGTCTGGAAAAGCTGAACGTTGAGACTGGCGCTACCATCGACTTCAACGAAGTTCTGATGGTTGCTGCAGGCGACACTTTTAAAGTAGGTGCTCCTTTCGTTGAAGGTGGCAAGGTTGTAGCTGAAGTTGTGGCTCACGGCCGTGGCGAGAAAGTGACTATCGTCAAGTTCCGTCGTCGTAAGCACCATCGTAAGCAAGCGGGCCACCGTCAGTGGTTCACTGAAGTCAAAATCACTGGCATCAGCGCTTAATTAGAGGAGTCCGATAAATGGCACACAAAAAAGCTGGCGGTTCATCCCGCAACGGTCGCGATTCTGAAGCTAAACGCCTGGGCGTGAAGCGTTTCGGCGGCGAAACAGTTCTGGCTGGCAGCATCATCGTTCGTCAGCGCGGCACCAAGTTCCACGCTGGCACCAACGTTGGTCTGGGCAAGGATCACACCCTGTTCGCAACCGCGACTGGTAAAATCCTGTTCGAAGTTAAAGGTCCGCTGAATCGTAAGTACGTTAGCATCGTTGCTGAGTAATTACGGACCGCAAGGATCCGAAGCCCCGCCAACAGGCGGGGCTTTTGTTTTTCTGACGTCTTTCTGATGTCGTTGACGAAAAAACGGAACGCAGCTGACTTTGGCTCTGACGGGCATGATTGGCAAGATGCGTATCGCCCGCAGGGGTCTGTACCACTATAATTGCGTATCGGTTTTTCGAATTAAGGTGACGGTTACCTATGAAGTTTGTTGATGAAGTCCAGATTCGAGTCGATGCCGGTGACGGTGGTAACGGTTGTGTAAGCTTTCGCCGTGAAAAATATATTCCCAACGGTGGTCCGGACGGCGGTGACGGCGGTGACGGTGGCGACGTATATCTGATCGCCGACGAAAACCTCAATACCCTGATCGACTACCGTTTCGAGCGTTTCCATGCTGCCGAGCGCGGTGAGAATGGTCAGAGCGCCAACTGTACCGGTCGCCGCGGCAAGGACAAGATCCTGCGTGTGCCGGTCGGTACCCGTGCGACCGATGAAGATACCGGTGAACTGCTGGGGGATCTGACCCACCACGAGCAGAAGCTGCTGGTTGCCAAAGGTGGTTTCCATGGTCTGGGCAACACCCGCTTCAAGAGCTCCGTCAACCGTGCTCCCCGCCAGAAAAGTAACGGTACTCCGGGTGAAGTGCGCACCCTGAAGCTGGAACTGCTGCTGCTGGCCGATGTCGGCATGCTGGGTCTGCCCAACGCAGGCAAGTCTACCTTTATTCGCGCCGTTTCTGCAGCTCGCCCGAAAGTAGCTGATTACCCCTTCACTACCCTGGTACCGAACCTAGGTGTGGTGCGTGGTGAGAACTCCCGCTCCTTCGTGATCGCCGATATCCCGGGTCTGATCGAAGGCGCTGCCGAAGGTGCAGGTCTGGGTATCCGCTTCCTGAAACACCTCGAGCGTTGCCGCGTACTGATCCACCTGGTGGATATCTGCCCGGTTGATGGCTCCGACCCTGCTGAAAATGCCGTGACCATCGTCAAGGAGCTGGAGAAGTACAGCCCGGAACTGGCTGGCAAGCCGCGCTGGTTGGTGTTTAACAAGATGGACCTGATCCTGGAAGAAGAAGCCCAGGAGGTGATGGATCGCGTCAAGGCGGCCCTGAACCACGAAGGTCCGGTCTATGCCATCACTGCCATCAGCAAGGAAGGCACCAAGAAGGTCTGCTACGACATTCTGGATCTGCTGGATACCATGCCCCGTCAGCTGGCGGAAGATGCCAAAGACGCCATCGAGAAGGTGGAGTTCAAGTGGGACGACTACCACAAGAACCAGTTGGCCAAGGCTGAAGCGGAAGCACTGGCTGCCTCTCTTGCATTCGATGAAGGGCTTGATGATGACGATTGGGATGACGACGAAGATGATGGCGTTGAAGTCATCTACGTCCGTGACTGATCCCCGTCACTCTCATTGAAAACCGGAGCCTGAACAGGCTCCGGTTTTTTTATGTCTATCGAGCAGCAACTCATTAGGTATATTTGTGATGTCACTTATTGCCTGCCACTGATAACCGATTATACTGCCCACCAAAATTAACAATAACGAAACAATCATCTGGCGATGTCGATTGAATCGATATGCGCCGCTGTATCTTATTGTTTTAATGGAAGGTTTGCCTGTGGGAATATTTATGTGCAAATTTCTGCCTTAAGGGCTTGTTTGTGCATTTTTTTAGAGTATTCTTGCGCCCGTTTTGCCGGTTAATGCATGAATACGCAGGTTGACCGGGCTAGGGAAAAGTAACATTAGGGCAGTCATATCATGTTGGAAAAGAGTCTCGAAGCACCTGCGGTCAATACTCGCCGTAACTTGTTGATGTTTCTGGTTCCGTCACTTATCGGGATCCTGTTGTTCATGACGCCGGTCATCTATGACGCTAACGTCACCATCCCGGTGGCCGTGCTGGCCAAGCTGGTGCAGCGCGTTTTTGCCGATTATCTGGTCGCCATGGTCAGTGCGGTGATCACCACCACCATGCTGATGACGCTGATTGCCTGGTTGTTCAAGCCGGCGATTCTGGTGCGTCGTCCTTTCCTCAACAGTTTGTTCAATGTCTCCCCTTTCTGGGCCTGCGTGCGGGTATTGGGCGGTATCTTCGTGCTGCTGACCTTCTTCCAGGTGGGGCCAGAGGTGCTTTACTCCGGCGCAACCGGTGGACTGGTGCTCAACGATCTGCTGCCGGTGCTGTTTTCAGTCTTCATTTTTGCCGGCCTGCTGCTGCCGTTGCTGCTCGATTTCGGGTTGCTGGAATTTGTCGGCACCATGATGACCCGCATCATGCGTCCTGTCTTCCGGTTGCCGGGTCGCTCCGCAGTGGACTGCTTTGCCTCCTGGCTTGGCGATGGCAGCGTCGGCATCCTGCTGACCAGCAAGCAGTACGAAGGGAAGTTCTACACCCAGCGTGAAGCTGCGGTGATTGGCACCACCTTCTCTGCGGTCTCCATCACCTTCTGTCTGGTGGTGATCTCCCAGGTGAAGCTGGAGCACATGTTCGTTCCCTTTTATCTGACCGTCTGTCTGGCGGGGGTGGTCGCCGCCATCGTGGTGCCGCGTCTGCCACCGCTCTGCTGGAAAAAGGACATCTATGCCGATGGCACCCCCCTGTGCCGCAAGCAGGAAGCAGTGCCACACCAGCACAGCGTGATGAGCTATGGATTCGAGCGGGCGCTGACCAAGGCTGACAGCATGACTGATCTCGGCGCCGTCGCGCGGGAAGGGGTGAAGAATGCACTGGATATGGTGTTTGGCGTGCTGCCGGTGGTGATGGCGATCGGTACCTGTGCCCTGATGCTGGCCGAACATACCCCTATCTTCAACTGGCTTGGCGCCCCGTTCGTCCCCTTGCTGGAGCTGCTGCAACTGCCGGAGGCGGAAGCGGCTTCCAAGACCATCATGGTCGGTTTTGCCGACATGTTTATTCCGGCGGTGCTGGCCTCGACCATCGAGAGCGACATGACCCGCTTCGTGATTGCCGCCATGTCGGTAACCCAGCTGATCTATATGTCCGAAGTGGGCGCCCTGCTGCTGGGCAGCAAGATCCCGGTCAAGCTGTGGGAGCTGTTCGTTATCTTCCTGCTGCGCACTCTGGTCACCTTGCCGGTTATCGCCGGGGTGGCACATCTGCTGTTCTAAGGGCGCAGCGCAGTGAAAAACGGTCAACCTCGGTTGACCGTTTTCTTTTTCGCAGTGACGGAAGAGAGTACCCCTTCGGTTGGCTCAGCCTGTAGTGACGGGACACTGGATGGTTAACGAGTGGACCGTGTTGGCGATGCGATAGGGCTTGGCTGCCATGTAGACCTTCTTCTCGTCGTCATAGCTTCCCCCAAGATACTGGGTGCTGTAGAGCGTCTGCTGGCGACGATCGGTCTCCTTGTAACCTTGCGGGCAGGTCTGGTTGGCCTGCTGGAAGCAGGCTTTCATGCTGCTGCACTCGATGTAGAAGCCGCGCTGGCTGGGATCGGCAAGGTGCACTGGGGTGACGGTAGGGGCGGGGGGAGACAACAGGGCGCAGCCGGAGAGCGTCAGCGCGCCCATCAGAACGAGATGTTTTGACATAGATAACCTGAACAGTGTGGTGTGACAAAAAGTGAGGGGGAGTCTATTGCTCCCCCTTCGCTATAGGGGCACCGTTATAACCAGCCGGGGGTGCTCAGGCCAGCCCGCAAATGTAAGAAAATATGATCCACCCACGGGCTTGTGCGGCCAGCAGGATGAGCGTTCAAACAATACTTGCCTGAGATTTGTTCCGTTCGATTGCTGCCGCTTGGCAGGCAGAGTGTGGCAGGAGATAGTGATTCATTCAGGTATCCCGTGCTACATTGCCCCACTTGTTACTGGCCTGTAAATCAATGGAGTGACCCATGTCTGCCATCCCCTATTCCGTGCTCGATCTGGTGCCTGTTGCCGAAGGTTCCGTGCCTGCCGAGTCGTTTCGCCGTTCACGGGATCTTGCCCGCCATGCCGAGGGTTGGGGTTACCAGCGCTACTGGCTGGCCGAACATCACAACATGCCGGGCATTGCCAGTGCCGCCACCTCGGTGCTGATCGGCTATCTGGCCGAAGCCACCACCACTCTGCGGATTGGCGCGGGTGGCATCATGCTGCCGAACCACTCGCCGCTGGTGATTGCCGAACAGTTTGGCACCTTGGCTTCGCTCTATCCCGAGCGCATCGACCTTGGCCTTGGCCGCGCCCCCGGTACCGATCAGCGCACCATGCGGGCGCTGCGGCGAATGCGCAGTGGCGAGGTGGATGATTTTCCGGCCGATGTGCGCGAGCTGATGAGCTACTTTGGCGACGAGATCGGCGCCGTGCAGGCGGTTCCCGGCCAGGGGCTGCATCTACCCATCTGGCTGCTGGGCTCCAGCCTCTACAGCGCGCAACTTGCAGCTGCGATGGGCTTGCCATTCGGTTTTGCTTCCCATTTCGCGCCCGCCCTGTTGCTGCAGGCGCTGGAGATCTATCGTAGCCAGTATCGCCCCTCTGCTCGCTGGCCCAAGCCCCATGCGGTGGTCTGCATCAACATGATCGCCGCCGACAGCGAGCGGGAGGCACGCTTCCAGTTCACTACCGTGCAGCAGCAGTTCTTGCGCCTTCATCGCGGTGATGCGGGCAAGCTGCCCGCGCCGGTCGTCCAGCTTGGCGACGAGTGGGCGCCCCGTGAGCTGATGGCGATGGAGCAGACCCTTGCCCGCTCTCTGGTGGGAGACCCGGAGCAGGTTCGTCACGGCCTCAAGGCGCTGCTGGCGGAAACCCGTGCCGATGAGCTGATGTTCAATGGCCCCATCGTCGATCATCAGGCCCGACTGCGCTCCTTTGAAATTGCCGCCGAGCTGATGCAGAGCCTGTGATTACACATCCGGGCACATCTGCATGTGTGCCAGAGCTTGACCTTATATTTCTTTATGTTTATTCAACTAATTGATTTAAAAGAGTTGTCAGGTTGATGTCGGCCATCTGTCGTGTCACCTTTCGCGGCGTAAGCCCTATGCTGGCCCTGTCAATTACCACAAGGAGTTCGAGATGATCGTCAGGAAGTTGAGATTGCAACGGGGTTGGTCCCAGGATCAGTTGGCAACGTTGACTGGTTTGAGTGTCCGCACTATCCAGCGGATCGAGCAGGGGCAGCAACCCGGACTGGAATCTCTCAAGGCCCTGGCTGCCGTCTTTGAACTCGATGTGGCTCAACTGGATGGATCAGAGCAACAGGAGCGCGAGATGAGAGGAAGTGACACTATGGGGCCGGATGCGGTGCAGGTATCGGCAGAGGAGCGGGCGGCAATGCGTTATGTGGAGGAGCTCAAGGGCTTCTATCACCATGTCGCCAGCTACGTGGTGGTGATCTGCGGGCTGTTTGTCATCAACTACCTGAGCAATCCGGAGTACATCTGGGCCTGGTGGCCAACCCTGGGTTGGGGGCTGGGACTTGCCTCCCATGCTGTTCGGGTGTTTCAGCCCTTCAAGCTGTTTGGCCCCGAGTGGGAGCGGCGCCAGATCGAGAAGCGGCTGGGGCGCAAGTTGTAACTTCATTCGTCGGAAAACAGGGAACCTAAAACAGCAAGCCCGGCAACCTGCCGGGCTTTGTTATTGGAACGAGTTGTGGCCATCCGTGCGGCAGCGATCGCGACCGCCTGATTGCAGTGCTCCCCCTAGCTGGCGTGAACCGGGCAGGGGGTGGTGATCAGGGCATCATCTTCATAACGCCACAGGGTCAGGCTGTTGCCCCAGACACAGCCGGTATCGAGTGCCTTGATATCGCTCTTGCCAGTGTTGCCCATCAGGGCTGCCCAGTGGCCGAACACCAGAATGGGGTCATCCACGTGGTGTTCGCGCTGTTCGAACCAGGGCCGCAGGCCCGGGGTCGACTCCTTGGGGCCCTTCTTGCATTTGAAGTCGAGACGACCGTCGAAATAGCAGAAGCGCATCCGGGTGAAGGTGTTGATGATGTAGCGGTAGCGGTCGATCCCGACCAGATCATCTTTCCAGCCATCGGGCTGGTCGCCGTACATGTTGTGCAGCAGCCAGCTGTACTGGTCACCGCGCAGCAGGCTCTCTACCTCGCGGGCGCAGTTGCGCGCGGTGCGGACATCCCATGCGGGGGAGATCCCGGCGTGCACCATCATGATGGGCAGATCCGGATGTTCGGCCAGTAGCGGGCGGTGGCGCAGCCACTCCAGCAGTTCATCCCGATCAGGGGCATCCATCAGGCTTTGCAGCTTGTCTTTCTTCTTGAGCGGTGCAACGCCATCTGCGACAGCCAGCAGGTGCAGGTCGTGGTTGCCGAGCACGGTGACGGCGCGGTTGCCCAGCCCTTTGACAAAACGCAGGGTATTGAGGGAGTCCGGGCCGCGGGCGACCAGATCGCCGCAGAGCCAGAGCACGTCTTGGTCGGGATCGAACGCGGCAAGATCCAGCAGACGGCGCAAGTCGTCGTAACAGCCCTGGATGTCACCGACAAAACAGTTCGCCATGAAACCTCAGTTGATAATATTGGGGATGGCCAGCGTGAAGGGGGCGATGGGCGCCTCAAACTGCTGACCAGAGCCATCTTGCAGGGTATAGCTCCCTTCCATCACCCCAAGCGGGGTCGCCAGCGGCACGCCGCTCTGGTAGCGGTAGGTCTCACCTTCGGCAATGACGGGTTGTTCCCCGACCACGCCCGGGCCTGCCACTTCCTGCATCTTGCCATTGGCATCGGTGATGAGCCAGCGCCGATGCAGCAGTTGCACCGGGCCAGGCCCCAGATTCTCAATCTCGATCAGATAGTGAAACTGGTAAGGGTCTTTGGAGCCCGCCACATACACGGGGTATGGGCGGATCTCGATGTGCGGGAGTGCCACAGGATCAGGCCTGTTGCTGATCCGCCAGCCAGTTGGCGATCATGACAAACTGCTCGAGGGAGAGATTCTCCGGGCGCAGGTTGCCATCGATACCAAGCTCGGTCAGCTGGGCGTCGGTGATGAAGTTGGAGAAGCTGTTGCGGATGGTCTTGCGACGCTGGCCAAAGCCCTCGGTACAGACGCGATTCAGACAACGAATGTCTTTTGCGACTATGGTCGGATTCTTGTGCGGGATCAGGCGAACCACGGCAGAGTCCACTTTCGGCGCCGGTTTGAAGGCGCCCGGGCCCACTTCCAGCACAGGCACTACCTGACAGTAGTACTGGGTCATCACGCTCAGCCGGCCATAAGCCTTGCTGCCCGGGCCAGCGGCCAGACGCAACACCACTTCCTTTTGCAGCATGAAGTGCATGTCTTCGACCCGATCTGCGAACTCGCACAGGTGGAAGATGAGCGGGGTGGAGATGTTGTAGGGCAGGTTGCCGAAGATGCGCAGCGGCCCCTTGCCTTCACCCATCAGGGTGCCGAAGTCGAAACGCATGGCGTCCGCTTCGATGACGGTCAGCTTGTCTTTGAGTGTCGGGTGCTCGCGCAGGCGAGCTGCCAGGTCCCGGTCAAGCTCGACCACGGTCATTTTGTCCATCTGGGCGGCGACCGGCTCGGTCAGCGCGGCCAGACCCGGACCGATCTCCACCAGATTCTGACCCGGCTGCGGGTTGATGGCGGCGACGATCTGATCGATCACATACCGGTCGTGCAAGAAGTTCTGACCGAAACGCTTACGGGCCGTGTGGCCCATGTGCACCTTACTGCTCATATCTTTTTTTCTCTACCATCTTGATGGCGTGGTTAATCGCGGTGACAAGGCTGCCCGGATCGGCCAGGCCCTTGCCTGCCAGATCCAGCGCGGTGCCGTGATCCACCGAAGTGCGGATGAAGGGAAGCCCCAGGGTGATATTGACCGAACTGCCGAAGCCCTTGTATTTGAGCACAGGCAGCCCCTGGTCGTGGTACATGGCGAGTACCGCATCCGCATCCTTGAGGTATTTCTCCTGGAACAGGGTGTCGGCCGGCAACGGGCCGACCAGATCGATCCCTTCCTGGCGCAGCGTGGCCAGTGCGGGTTCGATCACGTCAATCTCTTCACGTCCGAGATGGCCACCTTCCCCTGCATGGGGGTTGAGGCCGCAGACGTAAATACGGGGTTTGGCGATGCCAAACTTGGTGGCGAGATCCTCGTTGAGGATCCGGATCACCTTGCCGAGGCGATCCTCGGTGATGGCCATCGCCACATAGGCCAGCGGAATATGGGTGGTCGCCAGTGCGACCCGCAGCCCCTCGGTTGCCAGCATCATTACCACATCGGCGGTGTTGGATTGCTGGGCAAAGAACTCGGTGTGGCCGCTGAACGAGACCCCGGCCTGGTTGATGATCCCCTTGTGCACCGGCCCGGTCACCACGGCGGCAAATTCGCCGCTCATGTTGCCATCGCAGGCACGCTGCAGGGTCGCCAGCACATAGGCGCCATTGCCTTCGTTCAGCTCGCCCGGCACCACGGGGGCGCCGAGGGTGACCGGACAGACGGTCAGGGTGCCCGCCCGCTGCGGATGAGCAGGGGCGGCGGCATCGTAGGGCTCAAGCTCGATGGGCAGCCCAAGCAGGATTGCCCGCTCGCGCAGCAGCGCCGGATCGGCGATCACCACCAACTGGTGGGGCCAATCCTGCTGGGCAATCTGCAGCACCAGATCCGGGCCGATCCCGGCCGGTTCGCCCGGGGTAACGGCAAGGCGACGGCAGCTCATCAGCTACCGGCTCCTTCGATCTGGATGTAGGCCTCGTCACGCAGCTCATCCAGCCACGCCTGGGACTCTTCCACGAAGCGACGGTTGTAGATCAGCTGGTAGGCGCGCTGCTCCTGAGCCTTGTCGGTCGCATCCTGGCTGCGGCGATCTTCCACCTGCACGATGTGCCAGCCGTGGCTGGTACGGAACGGGGCACTGATCTGGCCCGGTTGCAGACGGTTGACCATGTCGCGGAACTCGGGGACATAGACGTTGGGATCAGACCAGCCCAGTTCGCCACCTTGCACCGCAGAGCCCGGATCTTCGGAGTACTTCTCCGCCATGCTGGCGAAGCTTGCCTTGCCGCTCTTGATGTCGTGCAGAATGCCGTCCAGCATCCCCTTGGCTTTCTCTTCGCTCAGGATAATGGACGGCTTGATCAGGATGTGGCGGGCCTTCACCTCGGTCTGCATCACTTGCTGCTGACCCTTGGTGTCGAACACCTTGACGATGTGCAGGCCGGCGCCGGAGCGCAGCGGGCCGACGATGTCGCCCTTCTTGGCACCCTGTACCGCTTCCGCCATCAGGGTCGGCATCTCTTGCGGGCTCATCCAGCCCCAGTCGCCCCCTTCCAACGCCTTGGGACCGTTACTCTCGGCAATGGCCAGTTTGCGGAAGTCGGCACCCTGCTTGAGGGCGGCCAGAATGCGCTCGATCTTGCTCTTGGCGGCATCCAGCTGGGCGGCAGTGGGGTTGTCCGGCAGGGCAATCTGGATATGGCCGACGTGGTATTCGTTCTGCTGTTGACCCTGTTTCTTCAGGATCTCCACCACCTGCTTCACCTCCTGCTCGGAGATGTTGATACGGCGGCGCACCTGGTTGCGGCGCACCTCGTTCATCAGGATCTCGCGGCGAACCTCTTCCCGATATTGGGCATAGGTCATCCCTTCACGGGCGAGCTGGGCCCGCAGCTGATCCAGGGTCATCTTGTTGTCGGCAGCGATGCCCTGAATAGCCTGTTCCAGCTGGGTGTCGCTGATCTTCAGCCCCTGGCGCTCCGCCAGTTGCAACTGCAGGCTCTCCTGGATCAGGCGATCCAGCGCCTGTTTGCGCAGGGTGGCATCGTCAGGCAGGGACTGGCCGCTCTCCTGAGCGGAGAGTTTTACCTTGTTGACCAGTGCGTCCTGTTGGCTGGACAGCACCACGTCCTTGTTGACCACGGCCAGCACCTTGTCCATCAGCTCGGGCGCAGCCAGTGCGGCCTGGCTCATGGCACCGAACATTCCCGCGGTCAGCAGGGCAATCAGGGTCTTTTTCATATCCATCTCTCAAGGCTGGACCAGCATCATTGCTGGCCTTTCAGATTAAACGGGCGAACATAGGGCAACAGCTCGGTATCCAGTGTGACGCTGCGGCCACCGGTACCCACGCTGCCAAGTCCCTTCATTTCAAACTGCAGACCAATGACTTTTTCCGAAGTGGGCTTCAGGGTTACGTTGTCCGGCTGATTGTGCCACTCCAGGCTCATGTTGATGCTCCAGCAGCAGGAGTCGTATTTGACACCGATCTTGCGGTCAATGTTCACATCCTGCTTGATGTCACGGTAGTAACCGCCATACATCTGCCACTGATCGGCGATCGGCGCCATCATCACCAGGCCCGCCTGGCTCAGATCTTCTGCTAGTGCCGTGTTGGTCGGATAGCGATAGTCCAGGTTGCCATCCTTGATGTAGCGGTAGTTGACCTGAGTGGTCAGCTTGCCGGTTCGGTACTCGACTGCACCGTTGCCAGCCGTAAATTCACCCTCGGAGGTATCGTACTGGGTCCCCGCATGGGCAAACCACTCATCGGTGATCCGGGCATCCCCCTCGAACGAGAGCAGGGAGCGGGCGTTGGTGCTTTCCGGATTTGAAGGGTAGAGGCGCACCTTGGGTGGTGTCATTTCGAAGGCCTGGGCCACCGCCAGACGCAACCGTTCATCACCCACATTGTCATAGACCCGGCTGGTCAGGCCAACGGTGACCCGATTGGCGTCGCTGATGCGGTCGAGACCGGCAAAGCGGCGGTCACTGAACAGGCTGTAGTAGTCCTGACGGGTGGTGGTGGAGTCGTAGATCCCGATCTCGTCCTGGTTTTTATAAGGGATATAGAGATACTGGAACTCAGGCTCCAGGGTCTGGGTGCCCTTGCCATCATACCAGTCGAGCGGCCGATCGAAGTTGACGCCCCCCTTGAGGCGGAAGGAGGGCAGAGTACGGGTAATGGTGCCCTCTTTCAGGGTCAGCAGGTTGCTGTCTGCATCGGTGAAGCGGCTGCGGTCCTGGCTAACCAGATTATCGGGTACCTCCTGGTTGTAGGAGGTAAACATCAGTTTGTACTGACTGGTCAGGTAGTAACCCGGTGCATCCACCAGGGGCACGGTCAGGGTTGGCGCCAGATGCAGGCGGGTGGCGGTATAGCGCTCACCTGCTTGCAGAGTGGCGGCACTGCCACTGTCATAGCCAAACTTGGTTAGTTCACTGTTCCAGGCCAGATCGAACCACTTGCCTTGCTGATAGTAGTTGTAGTCGATACGCGGCAGCATCTCGTGGGGCAGCAGCGCATATGGGCTCAGGATCTGGTAGCGGCGCACCTCGGAGGTGAGGTTCCAGTTGGGCTGGTAATAGCCGGCGGTAAAGGATTGCTGCAACTGGCTGTCGACCTGAGTGCCCACTTGCGGGCTGAAGTCGTTGAAATAGTTGTAGTCCTTGTCGCGCACCTGGGTGTAGTCGATTCCAAAACGCAGGCTGCCATCCATCAGGGCGGAACCGTGGCGGACGTTCATCAGGTAGCGATGGCCATCGGACAGGCCAGCCAGACTCGGATTGCTCGGGCTGTACTGCTTGTCATCCGCCAGATTTTCAAAATAGAGGGTGCCGGTGTGGGCGGGGTCCGGCATGTAGCGGAACTCCACCTGCTCCATCAGGCCGCGTTTGTCCATAAAACGGGAGGTGATGGTGGCATCATAGTTGGGGGCAATGTTCCAGTAGAAGGGCTGGGTGATATCCATGCCGTTGCTGGAGCTCTGCTTGTAACCCGGGTAGAGCAGACCGGTCTTCCGCTCATCCTTGATGGGGAAGTTGATATAGGGGAAGTAGAACACCGGATAGTCGTAAAGCCAGAGGCTGGCATTCCAGGCTTCGCCGAACACCTCTTTCTGGTCGATGTCGATGCTGCCCGCCTTGAGGGTCCACACTTCCTGACCGGGGGGGCAGGTGGTGTACTGGGCCCCCTCCATGGTGATGTTCTGGTTGTTGTTGGTCATCACCACGCGCTTGGCAAAGCCGCGCACCGGTGAGCCATGCACCTGATACTTGCCCTCTTCCAGTTCGGAGTTCTTGGTATCCAGGTTGGATTTGAGTGTCTTGTCGCTGGTGACGGTCACCTGACCGTCGTTGTAATAGATGTTGCCGATGGCGATGACATCCCGGCTCTTCTGGTCGAGCTGGGCATAGTCGGAGTCAAACTTGCGAACACCCTGACGAACCTTGACGTCGCCTTCATAGACGGCGGTGCCGCCCTGTTTGGCCTCGAGACGGTCTGCATCAACCTCGACCGGCTGTGCGTTGGCATCCTGATCCGATGCAGGCTTCTCTATCTTGGGAACATAGTCATAGCAGAGACTATCTAGAATGCCGGTGGCTGGCGGCGCTTCGAACGGGGCCGCCTGCACCATCATAGAGGTGAGTGCGGGGGCCAGGCTGATAGTCAGGGCGATGGGATAGCGGTACCCCAGTGTCCATTTTGTCATGTGAAAGACTCGTGCAATCCGTGATAGATACGGTTGATCCAAGGCATGCATTTTACGACAGGTTTCATCGAGTTGACATTGCATGTCATTGCTTTATGTTAGCCGGCAATGATAAAGCATTATTGCGGCCAGGGCTAACAGCCAAGTGCTGCTTTCCACCTTGGTCCTCTACTTATGCAAGATCGCGATTCCCTGCTATTGCAGTGGGCACGCCGTATTTCCGGTGATGCCACTCTCACGCTTACCCTCATTTCCGGTGATGCCAGCTTCCGCCGTTACTCTCGTGGTGGTGGTCTGGTGTGGGTGGATGCCAATCCGAAAACCGAAAAAAATCATGAGTTTGTTCGTAACGCTGCGGCCTTGCAGGCGCGTCAGCTGTTGGCGCCAGAGGTCAAGGCTGTGGACTACGAACAGGGGCTGCTGGCGGTCAGTGATCTGGGCGATACCCAGCTGATCAGCTGCTTGAACGAACACAATGTGCTGGCCTGGTATGGCAAGGCGATTGATTTGCTGCCCCGCCTGGGGGCGGTTGAACTGGCGCTTGAACCCTTCGATGCGGCTTTTATGGCGCGGGAGAACAGCATTTTCCCTGAGTGGCTGCTTGGCCATCATCTGCAACTGACTCTGAGCCATGAAGAGCAGCAACTGCTGGACGAGACCTTCGCCTGCCTCACCGCCTGCAATCTGGCCCAGCCGCAGGGGGTGATGCATAGAGATTTCCACAGTCGCAACCTGATGGTGTGTGGCGGAGACACTCCTGATAGCAGCGAACTCGCCATCATCGATTTTCAGGATATGGTCATCGGGCCGCTCACCTATGATCTGGTCTCCCTGCTCAAAGATTGCTACGTACGCTGGCCGGACGAGGTGATCGATGAAGGGATGCGCCACGGCTTTGCCACCCTGCAACAGGCGGGTCTGCTTGGCGAGCTCGATTATGCCAGTTTCCGTCGTGATGCCGACCTAACTGGCATGCAGCGCCACCTCAAAGCTGCCGGAATCTTTACCCGGCTCTATCATCGCGACGGCAAGTCCGGCTATCTCAAGGATATTCCCCGCACCCTCGGCTACGTGGTGGATGTCTGTCGCACTCACGGTTGCGCCTATCCGGTACTGGCCCGTTTTGGTCAGTGGCTGGAGCAGGTGGTGTTGCCGGGGATCGCCAATGCTGGAGTTAAATCATGAAGGCGATGATCCTGGCCGCTGGCCGTGGCGAGCGGATGCGCCCGCTGACTGACCTGCTGCCCAAGCCGCTGCTGGCGGTGGGGGGCAAGCCGCTCATCGTTCATCACATCGAAAAACTCAAAGCCGCTGGCGTGACCGAGTTGGTCATCAACCACGCCTGGCTTGGCCACAAGTTGGTCGAGAGCCTTGGTGATGGCAGTGCGCTTGGCGTGACCATCCACTGGTCAGCCGAGGAGAGCGCGCTGGAGACCGCAGGCGGCATAGTGCAGGCGCTGCCACTACTGGGGGCAGACCCTTTTCTGGTCATCAACGGCGATACCTGGCTCGATCTCGACTATCACACTCTGGTCAGCCAGCCCCTTGGCGATGATCTGGCCCACCTTTGGCTGGTGCCCAATCCGCCCCAGCACCCGAGCGGGGACTTTGCCCTGCAAGAAGGGCGAGTCATGGATACGCCAGCGTTTACCTTCAGCGGGGTCGGACTATATGATCCGGCGGCCTTTGCCGGTCTCGCGGGCGGCGCCCGCAAGCTGGCGCCCCTGCTGCGTGACTGGATGGCGCAAGGGCGGGTGGGCGGCAGCCTGCTTGCTGGCGAGTGGCGCGATATCGGCACGGTCGATCGACTGCGCGAGCTGGATGACCAGCTCCAGGCCCGCACTCATTAACTTCAAGAGGTCTTGAACCATGCGTATTTGGGGTAAGGTGCTGGGCGCCTTCTTCGGTTTTCTGCTCGGCAATATCATCGGCGCCCTGATTGGCCTCTGGATCGGCCACCGTTTCGACCGTGGCATGGGGTTGCAGGGGGCGTTTCGTCGCGGCCCGAGTCAGGAGCAGCAAGCCGTCTTCTTCCACGCCACCTTCTCGGTGATGGGCCATATCGCCAAGTCCAGCGGTCAGGTGACCGAGCAGGAGATCCGGGTTGCCTCCAACCTGATGGATCGGATGCGGCTGGCGGGTGAACAGCGTGCCCGGGCTCAGGAGTCGTTTCGTCTCGGTAAAGAGGCCGACTTCCCGCTGCGCGAGACCCTGGCCGAGTTCCGCCGTGCCAGTCTGGGGCAGCGCGATATTCTGCGCTTCTTCCTCGAAGTGCAGTTGCAGGCGGCCTTTGCCGACGGGCGGGTGGAGGAGGGCGAACGCGCCATTCTGCATACCATTGCCGACGAGCTGGGTTTCAGCCGCATTGAGTTGGCCCGCATTCTTGCGATGGCCGAAGCGCAGATGAACTTCTTCAATCAGGCCCATGGGCAGTATCAGGGGGGCCATTCCGGTGGTCAGCAGTATCGGCAGGCGGCACCCTCTGCGGATCGCCTCAAGAATGCCTACCAGTTGCTGGGAGTGAGCGAGAGCGACAGCGATCAGGATATCAAGCGCGCCTACCGCAAGGAGATGAGCAAGCATCACCCGGACAAGCTGGCCGCCAAAGGGCTGCCGCCGGAGATGATGGAGATGGCCAAGGAGAAGACCCAGGAGATCCAGCAAGCCTGGGAGTGGATCCGCGAGGCTCGCGGCATCCGGTAAGCGCCAACGTCAGGTTGGAACAGACAACAAAAAGCCCCGCAGCAGTGCGGGGCTTTGTTTTGCCGTATCGCGCAGGCCGGGTTATTTGGCCGGAATCGCTTCCAGCACGTGCACCAGCAGTTGCCAGAAACGCTCGACTGCCGGGATATGTACCTTCTCGTCAGGGGAGTGGGCACCGCGGATGGTCGGGCCAAAGGAGACCATGTCCCACTCCGGATAGGCGCTCTTGAACAGACCGCACTCGAGACCGGCGTGGATCACCATGACGTTGGGCATGGTGCCAAACAGGGTCTGGTAGCTGTTGCGTACCAGCGCCATGACGGGGGAGTCCACGTTCGGCGCCCAACCCGGGTAGGCACCGGTGAATTCGCAGCTGGCGCCTGCCAGGGTGAACAGGGAACGGGTCATCTGCTCGATGCTCTCGCGGCCGGAGTCGATCAGGGAGCGGATCAGGCACTGGACGTACACTTCGCCATCCTGAGTCTTGATGACCCCCAGGTTGGTCGAGGTTTCGGTCACGCCGGGCATGGCATCGCTCATGCGCATCACGCCGTTCGGGCAGGCCATCAGGGCATCCAGCAGGCGCTGCTGCAGGGAGACGCTCATCAGCTTGGCCGGTTTGGCAGCGCTGTTGACCAGCAGGGTCAGGTTCGGCTCGGTAGCGGCCAGTTCGGTCTGGTAGATCCCGGTGTAGCGGTCAACCAGCGCCTTGAACTCGTTCACGCTGGCAGAAGGCACCAGCAGGGTGGCACGGGCTTCGCGCGGGATGGCGTTGCGCAGAGTGCCGCCGTGGATCTCGGCCAGACGAACACTCAGCGGCTCTGCTGCTTTGAGCAGGCGAACCAGCAGCTTGTTGGCGTTGCCACGACCGCGATGGATATCGCAACCGGAGTGACCGCCGCGCAGCCCTTTTACGGCCAGTTCGAACGCTTCACCTTCAGCAGCGTCAACCAGCTCGAGCGGGAAGCGGATATTGGCATCCACACCGCCAGCGCAGCCCATATAGACCTCGCCATCCTCTTCGGAGTCGGTGTTGAGCAAAATTTCGCCCTCCAGCCAGCCCGCTTCCAGACCGAATGCGCCGGTCATGCCGGTCTCTTCGTCTGTGGTCAGCAGCACTTCCAGCGGACCGTGCTTGATGGTCTTGTCAGCCAGCACAGCCAAGCAACCGGCCATACCGATGCCGTTGTCGGCACCCAGGGTGGTGCCACGGGCCGTGACCCACTCGCCATCAACATAGGCATCGATGGGATCGGTCGCGAAGTCGTGTTTGGTGTCGGCGTTGGCCTGCGGCACCATGTCGATGTGGGCCTGCAGTACCACGGCTTTGCGGTTTTCCATCCCCGGGGTGGCCGGTTTCTTGATGATGATGTTGCCGACCTTGTCCTGCTTGACCGCCAGACCTTCCCCTTGAGCCCATTGGATGATCCAGGCGCTCAGTTTGGCTTCATGTTTGGAAGGGTGGGGGATGGAGCAGATCTGTTCGAAGAAATGCCAAATCAGTTTGGGAGAGAGAGAGCTAAGCTGTGCCACGTCGGGACTCCTTACCAGCACGGAATTAACAGGGCCCCATCAGCGGGCCGGGGAAGAGGATAACGATAATACAGTCAATCACACAAAAATGTGAGCAATCAGCGCAAATCGCAGGCAGCTTGTGCTGGCTGATGGCAACCAGGCAGTACGATCGTCAGGTTCGGACGACGCTGACCGATAGAAAAGAAAATGTGTGACCGATCTCACAAAAATATTGAATTTAACGCACCGACTGGTAAATTAGCTCCCGTGGTTCGCCACCCGTCAGGATGACGATGAAAGCCTCCAGGGAACCGAAGCAAAGCAAGTGCGCCTCCATGGAACCGAGTGTTCGTTCAAGGATTTGAGCCCGCATTAAAGGTACGTAACTTGTTAAGCAATCAGGAGTTTCAATATGCCAGGCAGCAACTCAACCTATTGGTTTGCCCCCTCTTTGTATACCCAGGGTTTCAGCTACCCTAATCCCTTCGTCACTCGTCGCTAAGACGAGCTGCCCAACCAGGCAGAGGCGAGAAAGCAGCAGGTGCGTGAGGTAAATCCTCCCCCTGCTATTTTTTTATCTGCGATTTGCCGCACAGCCCATCTGGACTCGGCAGCAGGGACGGCAGGTTAGTCGTTTGGCGCTCTATATTTGCCGAATGGAGAGGGTGATGCCGATTTTTCCTGTTTTTGGCATACGTTTGCCAGGCATTTTCTCTGCAAACGGTGCTATCATATCGGCCCAACAGCCTGTCCGCGGTTTGGACACATCATCTAACCGATCGCCGGATAAGCCCATCTTGCTTCCATTGTTATCAGATTTGCTGCCGAGGCTTAGCCCTGAGGCAGCCGAAGTGCAATCTGAATTCAGTCGGGCAAGGGCCGCCATTTACTGGCATCCGCAGGGATAATTGCGGATGTTGTTATTTTAAGTAATTGTTTTTAAATAACTATTCGAGATCGATAACATGCCGAAAAAGTTCTATGTGTCGTGGGACAACCTGCAACGTGAAGCTCGCCGTCTGGCCCGTCGTCAGCTGCCTGTCAGCCAGTGGAAAGGTATCATCGCGGTCAGCCGTGGTGGCCTGGTGCCCGCAGCCCTGATGGCCCGTGAACTTGGCATTCGTAATGTGGAAACCCTCTGCATCTCCAGCTATGACCATGACAGCCAGCGCGAGCTGGTGGTCGTGAAGGCTGCCACCACCGCCGGTGACGGCGAAGGCTGGCTGGTGGTGGAAGATCTGGTGGATACCGGCACTACCGCCAAGGCGATCCGCGAGCTCTACCCGAAAGCCAAGTTCATCGCGATTTTCGCCAAGCCGATGGGCGAAGCGCTGCTGGACGATTTCGAAGTGGCGATCCCGCAGGATACCTGGATCGAACAGCCATGGGATATGGCACTGGAGTTCGCCACACCGATCTGCGACGAAAAGTAACAGGGTCGGGATGTGACGCTCGCTGCGTCCATTGGTCGCAACCGGCAATAATGGTTTCACAGGGCTCCAATTTGGAGCCCTGTTTTTTTGTGTATCAATCTGTTGCAGGGTGGCTGATGGGCAGTAAAAGTGGTTAAGATGAGCTATTGCCTGATATGAATGGGATACTATCTTGGACTTGAACGAAGACCTAAACCTGACCGAACAGCTCTTTACCCGCGTCAAGAAGGTATTGGAAACATCCGAGATCTCCAACTCCAGTGCGGCTGATCTGGCGCAAGCCGAGTCAGACGAGATGTTTATCGACGGCTCCATGTCAAAGAGCTGGTATCGCTTGCTGCGTCGCCCCTCCTGGACCTGGCAGGGGGCAGATCCCATCGAAGTGGAGCAGACCCTGGCCCGCATCGCCATGGCGACCGGCGAGCGTACCCACGATTGCTATCTCGATACCATCAAGGGCTATGTGCCCGGCAACTGGATCTACGAGTGGAGCCAGGTGGCTGGCAACTATTTCAAGCAGGGCCGCGAACTGCGCGAGAAGGGTGATCCTTCTGGCGCCTTGAAACAGCTGCTCAAGGCGGTGCGCTACTACTCCATCGCCAGCTATCCCCATCTCAAGGATGACGAGCTGGCGGATCAGGCCCAGCTGCTCGGTAACATGGCCTATCGCGAGGCGGGTCGCCTGTTCAAGGTGCCGCTCAAAGAGATCCAGGTGCCTTTTCGCGGCAAGCATATTCAGGGTTATCTCCACCTGCCGACGACCGAAAAACCGGTGCCGCTGGTGATCATCAGCGGCGGGATCGACTCCCTGCAGCTCGATTTCCTCAACTTCTATCTCAAACGGCTCGAGCCCAACGGTATCGGCATGCTCTCCCTCGATATGCCCGGGGTTGGCTATGCCGAGCATTGGCCGCTGGTGCAGGATACCAGCCGTCTCCATCAGGCGGTGCTCCATTACCTCTCCGAAGTGGCCTGGGTCGATCATCAGCGTATCGCCATGGTGGGGATGCGTCTGGCGGGCAATATCGCAGCCAGACTGGCCTTTATCGAGCCGTTCAAGCTGCGCACCGTGGTTTGTGTCGGCGCCGGGGTCAATCAGGTGTTTACCAATCAGGAGCTGTTTGCCAAGTGCCCGCGCATGATGCGGGATAGTCTGGCCAACCGGTTGGGGGCTGATGCGGCGCAGTGGGACGGCATGCGCACCAAGTGCCAGGTTTTTTCACTTAAAACACAAGGATTACTGGGGACTCGCACCTCAGTGCCGATATTGAGTATTGGACACAAGCGAGATTTTATTTGTCCCGAGCAGGATGTACGGGCATTGGCGGCGGCCAGTCGTAACGGCAAGGCCATCGTATTCGACAAGCAGCCTTTGTTGGAGGTGTATGACAAGGCGCTGGACGAAATCGTCGAGTGGCTGAAACAGCATTTGTGTACCTGACATTGCGCTAAAGAACTGACGCCATCCCGAGGTGGCGCGGCTTGTTTAACAGGGAGGTTAACATGTCTGAAAGAGTGACCTACAAGCGACTGCTGAGGCAGTTTGCTGCCATTGGCCCCTATTTGCGCGAAGATCTCTGCGAAGAGGGGCGTTATCGTTTCGACTGCCTGTCGGTCTGTGTCAGCGCCAAGCCGGCGCCGGACAAGCGGGAGTTCTGGGGCTGGTGGCTGGTGCTGGAGCAGGACGATCACCATTTCCGTTACCACTATCAGCTCGGTTTCTACAATGCTGATGGTGAGTGGCTGGACAAGCCGATCCCCAAGAAGCACCAGGTCGAAGTGGAGCGGACCCTCAACCGTTTCTACAAGCTCATCAGCGACAAACTGACGGCTCTGGAGTGTCAGTTAGCGCCAGCGGATCAGGTCACCAATGAGTTGACCGTGACCGCCGCTTGATCCCTGATGCCCGGCGAGCAGCATCCCGCTGTTTGCCGGGCCATCAGTCAGCCATCTCCCCTTCCGACCGCAATCATCCGGGCTTTTGCTTCATCTCCTCGCCCCGGCGTTAATTGCCTTGCAGGGCTCCATGGCCGTGGGTATAAAGATATTCCTTACTTTTTAGCCTTTATGCTCCCATGGAAAACAGAACCATAGTCGTCAAGTTGGGCACCAGCGTGCTCACAGGGGGGTCTTCCCAGCTCAATCGTGCCCATATGGTCGAGCTGGTCAGACAGTGTGCGGCCTTGCACCGTCACGGCCATCGGGTCGTGGTCGTCACATCAGGGGCTATCGCCGCCGGGCGTGAACATCTGGGTCACCCGCCACTGGCGCCAACCCTGCCCAACAAGCAGATGCTGGCTGCGGTTGGTCAGACCCAGCTTATTCGGGTATGGCAGGATCTGTTCAACCTCTACGGTCTGCATATCGGCCAGATGCTGCTGACCCGCGCCGATCTGGAAGATCGGGAGCGCTACCTCAACGCCCGCGATACCATGCGCACCCTGCTCGATCACCGCATTATTCCGGTCATCAACGAAAACGACGCTGTGGCGACCGCCGAGATCAAGGTGGGCGACAACGACAACCTCTCCGCACGGGCCGCCATTCTGGCGGATGCGGATCTGCTGATCCTGCTGACTGACCAGAAGGGGCTGTTTACCGCCGATCCGCGTACCAATCCCGATGCCCAGCTCATTGAAGAGGTGCAGACCATCGACGATACCCTGCGCTCGTTGGCGGGTGACAGTGTCAGCGGCCTTGGCACCGGCGGCATGGCTACCAAGCTGCAGGCCGCCGATGTGGCCCGTCGAGCTGGCGTCAACGTGGTGATCGCGACCGGCCAGATGCCGGAGGTGATCGGCCGTCTCGCCAAGGGCGAGCGTATTGGTACCCTGTTCCCGGCGCTGGCGTCCCCATTGGAAGGACGCAAGAGCTGGATCCTGGCAGGCCCACCTCCTCACGGCGAAGTGCATGTGGATCAGGGCGCAGTGGCCGCCATGAAGGATAAAGGCTCCAGCCTGCTGCCCAAGGGGATCGTCGCGGTCAGGGGCGATTTTATTCGGGGCGATGTGGTGCGCATTCTTGATCCCAAAGGCGCCGAACTGGCCCGCGGCATCTGCCGTTACGACCATCTGGAGCTGGATAAGCTGCGCGGCGTCCACTCGGATCAGATTGAGCAGGTACTAGGCTATGGATATGGTTCAGTAGCCATCCATCGAGACGATATGGTGCTGCTCTAATCAGGGCGGCACGGCATGAACAAAAGGGAACCGAGATGAGTCTGGAGAAAATGGGGCTGGCGGCCCGTGAAGCCGCCTATCAGCTGGCCACCATCAGCACGGCGCAGAAGAACCGGGCGCTGGCCGCCATCGCCGACGAGCTGGAGGCGCGCAGTGAACAGATCCTCGCTGCCAACGCGAAAGATATCGCCGCCGGCCGTGAGGCGGGCCTGTCAGAAGCCATGCTGGATCGCCTGCTGCTCAATCCGGCCCGGCTGGCCGGGATTGTGGCGGATGTGCGCAAGGTGATCACGCTGGATGATCCGGTCGGTGCCGAAATGGATAGCCGGGTGCTGGAAAATGGCCTGCGGCTCTCTCGTCGTCGGGTGCCCATCGGGGTTATCGGTGTCATCTACGAGGCGCGCCCGAACGTCACCATCGACATCGCCAGCCTCTGCCTCAAGACCGGCAACGCCAGCATACTCCGCGGCGGGCGCGAGACCTTCCACTCCAATCTGGAGCTGGTGCGGGTGATCCAGCATGCCTTGGCGGCCTCCGGTCTGCCCGAGGCGGCGGTGCAGTACATCGACAACCCGGATCGGGCGCTGGTCGGCGAGTTGCTGCGCCTAGACCGCTATGTGGACATGATCATCCCCCGTGGTGGCGCGGGCCTGCACAAGATGTGCAAGGAGAACAGCTCCATCCCGGTCATCATCGGCGGGTTCGGTATCAGCCATATTTTCGTCGACGAGAGTGCCGATCTGGTGCGCTCTCTGGCGGTCATCGACAACGCCAAGGTGCAACGCCCCTCCGCCTGCAATGCCCTCGATACCCTGCTGGTACACGAGAAAGTCGCTTCGGCTTTCCTGTCGCACCTGGTGACGCTGATGAACGAGCGCAAGGTGACGCTGGTGGCCGCGCCCAACGCCATGACGCAGTTGGCGGGTGCCGACAATCTGTGCGAGGCGGGGCCGGAGGATTTCGATACCGAGTGGCTCGGGCTGACCCTGGGGGTCAAGTTAGTGGCGGATGTGAACGAGGCGCTGGCCCATATGCGCGAGCACAACGCCGGCCACTCCGATGCCATCCTGACCAACGATCTGGCCAACGCCGAGCGTTTCGTCAATGGCGCCGGTTCGGCGGCTGTCTATGTCAACGCCTCGACCCGTTTCACCGATGGTGGCCAGTTTGGTCTGGGCGCTGAAGTGGCGGTCTCGACCCAGATGCTGCATGCCCGTGGCCCCATGGGGTTGACCGAGCTCACCAGCTACAAGTGGGTAGGGCAGGCCGATTACCTCAGCCGCGCCTGATAACCGGTTGTGTCAGATACAAAAATGCCGACTCTT
Organism: Aeromonas sp. 95A; assembly: GCF_051919235.1. Taxonomy (NCBI): domain Bacteria; kingdom Pseudomonadati; phylum Pseudomonadota; class Gammaproteobacteria; order Aeromonadales; family Aeromonadaceae; genus Aeromonas; species Aeromonas sp. 95A. The sequence goes on along the minus strand of NZ_JBQBFC010000001.1, from coordinate 2,003,678 downwards.
GGGTCGGCATTTTATTTGGTGGATATCGCGAAGATATCAGGTGATCGGGTTATTCCCCGTGATAGAGCGCCTTGTCACCGTGCTTGAGCACATAACCCTTCCAGATAAAGAGGGTGTAGCCGCTGCCCTGCCACGACCAGTTACCCTCCGCACCTTGACGGGTCAGCAGGTGCTGCTCGCCGCTTGGCAGATGCAATTCGGCCTGCGTCTGGTCGGCATTGAACATCACGAAGGCGCTGCTGGTCTGGCTGGCATCGGTCGGATTGAGCCGGATACCCTCTTCAAACAGGCGCACACATTTGCCAGTCAGCGCTGACCACTGATAGCCCGCACTGCCGATACAGCCGTGGCTGTCGTGATCGCCGCCCACCAGATGTTGTTCCGGTGTACTGCATGCCGCCAGCAGCAGAGAGGCGGCCATCAGGGTCAAGGTGCGCATGGTTACTCCTGAAGATCCCGTTCGATGACGATGTTGGAGAATCCCAACTCTTTGAAGTAGTTCTCCTGATAATCCTTCACGCTTTTCTTGTCGCGGCGACAAACCTGAGCCAGCTGGGCCTCCATGGCGTGAAAACTGGTGAGATCCAGCCCTTCGGCAGCTGCGATGGCGTCGTAGATGCTGCGGAACTTGTCGTTCGCGTAGCCGATCTCTTTGGCCTGTTTTTTATAGGTGTAGGTAATCTTAAAGGCCATCTTGCCCTTCCTTCTTCGATTTGGCTTGCTTGCGCTGGACGTAGAGGTAGAGGCTTTCGACCTTCTCCCGAGCCCAGGGGGTCTTGCGCAAGAACTTCAGGCTGGACTTGATGCTGGGATTATCGGTGAAGCAGCGGATATTGATCTGCTGCCCCAGCTCTTCCCAGCCGTAGTATTCGACCAGCGCGGTGACGATGGCTTCCAGCGTCAGCCCGTGCAGCGGGTTGTTCTTCTGCGAGGCGTTCGGTTGCTCGCTCATGCCTGCTCCGCCAGCTTGGCAAAGGGCTGACCCATGCGGGTGGTGACACCGTTGGCCAAGTGAGGTTCGAAACCGGCCAGCATACCCGGGCCAAACAGGCAGACCACGGTGCTGCCCAGCTTGAACAGGCCCATTTCGGCGCCTTTCTGCAGGGTAATGGCCTCGTCGCCGCTGTAGTCCCAGCGCACCACCTTCTTCTCTTTGGTCGGCGCAATACTGCCGGCCCAGATGGTCTCGATGCTGGCCACGATAGTGGCACCGACCAGCACCAGCGCCATGGGGCCGTGCGGGGTGCGGAAGGTTGCCACCACCCGCTCGTTGCGGGCAAACAGGTTGGGCACGTTCTCGGCGGTGAGCGGGTTGACGGAGAAGAGATCCCCCGGCACGAACACCATGCTCTCCAGCACGCCGTCCAGCGGCATGTGGATGCGGTGGTAATCCTTGGGCGCCAGATAGATGGTGGCGAAGTCGCCATCCTTGAACGGCGCCACCAGATCCTCATAGCCGCCCAGCAGCTCGCGAGCGCTGTAGTCGTGGCCCTTGGCCTGAATGATGCGACCTTGCTGGATGGGGCCGAGCTGGCTGACGGTGCCATCGACCGGCAGCGCCAGGGTCATGGCATCTTCTACCAGGGGGCGGATACCGGGCTTGAGCTCGCGGGTGAAGAACTCGTTGAAGCTCTTATAGTGGGCCGGACTCTCGTGCAGCGCCTCGCTCATGTCGACCTGATACTGCTTGATAAAAGCCTCGATCACCCTGGTGGTGATGTTGCCCGCTTCGGCGGCGGCAAACTTGCCGATCAGACGGGAGAGGGCGTGCTTGGGCAGACAGTATTGACCGGCAATTTTCAGGTTGTCAGTAATGCTCATGTTCATCATCAACGTAGGTTTATTAGGGTCACAGGCGCGCTTGCTGGCGACCGTGACGGGCTTCCTGCATGGTTTCCAGGATGCGGTGATAGTTGTGGAAGCGATCGGCGCTGATGGCGCCCGCGTCGACCGCGGCGCGCAGGGCACAGCCGGGATCGTCCTTGTGGGTACAGTCGCGGAACTTGCAGCCACCCAGGTAGTCTCGAAACTCAACGAAGCACCAGGTGATGCGGTCGGCCTCCAGATGCCAGAGGGCGAACTCGCGGATCCCGGGGGAGTCGATGAGATCGCCACCGCTCGGGAAGTGGTAGAGCCGCGCCGTGGTGGTGGTGTGCTGGCCGAGCCCCGAGTTCTCGGAGATCTCACCGGTGAGCACATCCAGCCCCGGCATCAGGGAGTTGGTGAGCGACGACTTGCCCACTCCGGACTGGCCAACGAAGATGCTGATCTTGTCGGTCAGGGCGGCTTTCAGCTCATCGAGCCCTTCGCCGCTCTCACAGCTCACCAGCAACACCTCGTAGCCGAGCTTGCGATAGGTTTCGAGCTGGCTTTCGATGCGCGCTCTGGCGGCATCATCCAGCATATCGACCTTGTTCAGCACGATGAGGGGGCGGATCTCCACATCCTCGGCGGCCACCAGGTAGCGGTCGACGATGTTGGTGGAGAACTCGGGCATCACCGCCGAGACGATGATGATCTGGTCGATGTTGGCGGCGATGGGTTTGACCCCGTCGTAGAAGTCCGGCCGGGTCAGTACCGAGTGGCGCGGATGCACCGCCTCGATGACGCCCGCTGTCGCGGCATTGAGGCCGGGACGCCACACCACCTTGTCGCCACAGACCAGACTGCTGATGCTGCTGCGCCGCAGGTTGCTGCGGTGGATGGTGCCATCGACCGCTTCCACGTCTGCGTGCTGACCAAAACGGCTGATCACCACCCCTTCGATGGCGGGGCCAAACAGGGTGTCATCCACCACTGTGGTGTGATCTTTTTGCAGCCGCCGTTCGCGGTTGGCCTGGACGCGCCTTTGTTGACCCAGATTGAGTTTTGCTTTCTTTGCCACTCGATTCGCCAGTTTATGAACAGATCCAAAGCCAGTATGATACATGCAAATTGGCAAAATTCCGCCATTCCTCCCAATAGAGAGAGCAATCATGACAGTCAGCGCGCAGAACCTGGTATGGATCGACATGGAGATGACGGGTCTCGACCCCGAAGAGAACGTGGTACTGGAGATTGCCACCATAGTCACCGACAAGGATCTGAACGTACTGGCCGAAGGGCCGGTCATCGCCATTCATCAGAGTGATGAAGAGCTGGCCAAGATGGACGACTGGAACGTCAACACCCATACCAAGAGCGGTCTGGTGGCCCGGGTCAAGGCGAGTCAGCACGACGAGGCGAAAGCCATTGCCGAGACCCTCGCGTTTATTCGCCAGTGGGTGCCGGAGCGCACCAGCCCGCTGTGCGGCAACAGCATCGGTCAGGATCGCCGCTTCATGGTCAAGCACATGGCCGAGCTGGAAGCCTTCTTCCACTACCGCAATGTCGACGTCAGCACCATCAAGGAGTTGGTACGCCGCTGGCAGCCGGAACTGCTGGATCAGTTCAAGAAGAGCGGCACCCACCAGGCGCTGGACGATATCCGCGAATCCATCGCCGAGCTGCAGTTCTATCGCAGCCACGTCTTCAAGATCTGATTCCCCGGCAAGGGTTTGTCATGCGCTGGCTGCTAAAATCGACAGTTCGGCCAGCTTTTGAGCGAACGCGCGCAACCAGACAAAAAAGCCCTTGCAATTGGAATGACTGCTCTTATAATTCGGCTCCCGTACAGTAGCGCAAGCAACCAAATGCTGTACGGCCTGTTTTAAGGTAGTTGCGGGAATAGCTCAGTTGGTAGAGCACGACCTTGCCAAGGTCGGGGTCGCGAGTTCGAGTCTCGTTTCCCGCTCCAAAAATCTGATGATGATACTGGTGCAAACCAGCCCGATGCGGGAATAGCTCAGTTGGTAGAGCACGACCTTGCCAAGGTCGGGGTCGCGAGTTCGAGTCTCGTTTCCCGCTCCAATCATCAGCCAGCCTCAAGACAACCAAATTGTTGCGGGAATAGCTCAGTTGGTAGAGCACGACCTTGCCAAGGTCGGGGTCGCGAGTTCGAGTCTCGTTTCCCGCTCCAAAAAATTTGTAAGTGATATTCCGATGCGGGAATAGCTCAGTTGGTAGAGCACGACCTTGCCAAGGTCGGGGTCGCGAGTTCGAGTCTCGTTTCCCGCTCCAATCACTTGCAGATGACATTCTGTTGCGGGAATAGCTCAGTTGGTAGAGCACGACCTTGCCAAGGTCGGGGTCGCGAGTTCGAGTCTCGTTTCCCGCTCCAAACATTTGTAAGTGACATTCCGTTGCGGGAATAGCTCAGTTGGTAGAGCACGACCTTGCCAAGGTCGGGGTCGCGAGTTCGAGTCTCGTTTCCCGCTCCAATCACTTGTAAATGACATTCTGTTGCGGGAATAGCTCAGTTGGTAGAGCACGACCTTGCCAAGGTCGGGGTCGCGAGTTCGAGTCTCGTTTCCCGCTCCAATCTCTCTCCGAATTACACTAATTCATCTTAGAAATTGCCCATTACATCGCGCTGCGATGCTTTGTCGTATCTGGCGTTTACTCAGCGTGTCTCTGCCGCCTTCTGCAAACAGGGGGGGGACTCTGTGGGCTGATCGAGGCAAGCGGTTGTGACAGGTGGTGGGAGGCGAGAATGGCGGACAAAAAAGAGGAGGGGCCTTGGCTCCTCCTGCATGATTCACTGGCGCGGGCTTAGACCAGAGTAACGTTCTCAGCCTGAGGGCCTTTTTTGCCCTGGGTCACAGTGAACTGGACTTTTTGACCTTCAGCCAGGGTTTTGAAACCGGTGCTCTGGATGGAGGAGAAGTGAACGAATACGTCCGGACCCTGGGATTGTTCAATAAAGCCAAAACCCTTGGTTTCGTTGAACCATTTTACCTGGCCGGTGCGAATGTCAGACATGTGCTAAATCCTATCAATAACAAAATTAAACTAAGCCCGTGCTGGGCTGCATTTGCCTTGCAAGCAGGGGTTGGCTCATGACTGACCACGTCTCTTTGTCCCAGTAGCACGCAGAACAATCCCTGTCTAAAGCACAAACGATTGTACGTTAGCGCCGATCCTTGTCAATTTGACCCCTTTCGTTTTTTGAACAAGCTAAAAATATTGTGAAGTCAGTAGCTTATTTGAAGATATTTGACTGAAAAAAACGGGAGGCCAGCGCCTCCCGTTTTTGTTATTCCTTGAGGGCGAACCCTTCACCCTGCCGGTCGTAGCGATAAACCGCCTGACCGTAGGAGCGGATCTCCACCCGCTGGATGCGGCGGGTGTCGTCCACCAGGATGAAGATAGAACGGCCAGATTGCAGGCGGGTCAGGGGGCGATCCGGTCCCTCGATGGCGATCAGGCGGCTCAGCTCGGCACCCGGCAACTCGAATTTACGCCAGATGGAGTAGAGGGTCTCACCCGCCTGCACATCGTGTTGCAGCCAGGTACCGTTGACCTTCTCTTCGACCGGCTTGGCTGCCGCGGGGGCACTGCCTGCCGCGCCATTACCGACAGTTAGAGCTTGAGCAGGTACGGCCAGCGGCACTTCCAGCGAGCCGGAAGGGGCTGCTTTGGGAGCGGATGGTGCCGGCTCCCAGGCCAGTACCAGCAACCAGAGCGGGATCAGGATCAGCAGACCTATGGTGTTTTTGCGGGGCAGCGGGCTGGACAGCTTGAATTTGCCTGCTTTGGCATCCTGGCGGCGTTGGCCGAGGTTGCTCATCCCTTGGCCAAAACGTTGGCGCAGGGACAGGGTCGCGGCATTGATGCGATGGAGCAGGGATCCTTGTGATTCGTCTTGGCGACGCTGCTGGGCTCGTCTGTTATGGCCTCGTGGGCGACGGTCCGGGGTGGGCACGGCATTTACCTCTCACTACATTGCCTGCCATCAGGCAAATTCGTCGCCTATGGTAAACGGACTCGCCCCCGAGGGGGAGAGTCCTGATGCGGAAAATTATCAGCTGAGACGAAATTGACCCAATAATTGCTGCAATTTGTCGGCAGCCTGACGCAAAGCCTGACTGGCTTTGGCCGTTTCGGTCGCATCCTGAGCAATGTCGTTGGCCAGTGCGTTGGTTTTTGACAGGTTGCCGGAGACGGTTTCTGAGACCGAGCTCTGCTCTTCGGCGGCGGAGGCGATCTGATAGGTCATGTCGTTGATGGTGGAGATGGCCTGGTAGATGCTGCCGAGCGCCTCTTCCGCCAGATCCGCCTCGCCCACCGCCTGATGGGTCAGCTGCTGGCTCTGGGTGATGGCGTTGACTGCATTGGTGGAGCTGAGGCGGATCTTCTCTATCAACTCCTGGGTATTCTGCACCGCCTGCTGGGTATTGCCCGCCAGTTTGCGCACCTCGTCGGCCACCACCGCAAAGCCGCGGCCCTGTTCGCCAGCCCGGGCAGCCTCGATGGCGGCGTTGAGGGCCAGCAGGTTGGTCTGGTCGGCAATCCCCTGAATGACGGTGAGGATGCTGGTGATCTGTGCGCTGTCGTGAGCCAGCCCTTCCACCACTTCTGCCCCTTTACCGGCTTCTGCTGCGACCTTGTGCATCGACTGGATCACCTGCTGGAAGCGCTCCTTGCCCTGATCGGCTGCGCCTTGCGCCTGTTTGGCCGAGTCGGCGGTATTGTTGGCGTGGGTCGCGACCTCCTGACTGACGTAGGACATCTCCTGCACCGCGGTCAGCATCTGCTCCATCTCCGCCTGATGGTGCTGCAGGTTGTTGTCGGTCTGACCGGCGATGCGGTCTGTGTCACCGGCATAACGGTTCACCTCGCTGGCAGTCTTGAGCACATCCCCGAGCAGCCCTTGCAGCTTGTCGATAAAGCGGTTGATCCCCTTGGCGAGATCCCCCAGCTCGTCCACCGAGCGGGTTGCGAGGCGCTTGGTGAGATCCCCTTCACCATCGGCGATGTCATCCACCAGGCTGACCATCTGGCGGATGGGACCAGTGATGCTGCGGGCAATCACCAGCATGGTGGCCAGCGCCAGCACCAGTACGATAACGGCGCCCACCAATTGCTGGGTCATGGCTGCCTGGTTCATGTCGCTCAGCTGGCTCTCCAGCTGATCGGCCCCCGCCAGTACCACCTTGTAGGGCAGGGTGACGATGATGGCCCAGTTGCGGCTCATTCCCGGCACCATGATGGGGACGGAAATACGGAATGACTCGTCCAGCTCCTGACGCTGAACTTCCGGTTTCAGGTACTGCTGCCACTGGTTGCCCAGCACCTTACTTGCGCTGCTGCCGAGCAGGCTGGCATCGCCGCTGGTGCCGGTGATGACACCGGCTGCGCTGACGATCAGGGTTTCGCCCTTGCCGTCATAGATATTGCTGTTGAGGCTCTTGGCCTGACGGCTGATGGAATCCACCGCCAGATCGAGGGCTGCGATGCCGCGGAACTGGCCATTCACCATGATGGGGGTGGTGATGGTGCTCACCAGCACCTGCTGACCGTTGATATCCACCTTGAAGGGATCGATCAGACAAGAGCGTCCTTCCCGTTTCGGGCAGGCGTAGTAGTCGTTGGCGGGATTGCCGAATTCGTCCGGGTCGGTTTTTTCGATGGAGAGCAGCAGATCGGTGCCGATTTGATCCTTGTCGCGATAGAAGTAGGGCACGAAGCGCCCCTTGTCATCACTGCCCAGCGCACTCTGGCCAGCAAAGCTGGCATCCTGACCGTCGAAACCGTTGGGCTCGAAGCCGGCAAAGGCGCCATAGAGCTGGGGCTCCAACGCCAATTGTGCCTTGAGCAGGTCGGTGGCCTGCTGGCGATCCAGCGGCAGTTTGCCCTGTTGTTGCAGGGCGAGGGCGCTGGCCATCTGCTGGGTGTAGGAGAGCCCTTTTTGCAGCAGCTGGGTGATGGTTGCCGCCTCGGCGCGGGCATTGGCGCTGACCTTCTGCCATGCCTCCTGCTGCAGCGCTTCACGGCTGGAGCTGATGGTGAGTTGTTGGGTCTGTTGGCCGGAGTATTGGTTGAGCAGGATCAGGATGACCAGGGCTGCGGTCATGGCGATCCCGGCCATCACTAGAATGCGATTCTGGATAGAACGGAACTGCATCGTCTCTTCCTTGTTCGTGAGAAGTGTGGTGAGCGTTATTTGGGTATCGACCGGAGGAGGCAGCTCTCCAGCATTGTGCATAGCAAATCGGAAACGGGGCTTCTGTTTTGCGATCCTCTTCAAATATCGGGCTACAGATGCAAATGGCGACAGATTTAATCCCCTACTTTAGCCCGCCATGGCGTCATGGTTTTCCCATCCGTGATTGTCGGTGCTAAAATGCGACGGTTTTTTCTAACGAATTGGCCCAAGGCCCTCTACACAAGGCTTAAAGATGAAAGTCAAAACCCGTTTTGCTCCCAGCCCGACCGGCTTTTTGCATGTCGGCGGTGCCCGTACCGCACTCTATTCCTGGTTGTTTGCAAAGAACCAGGGCGGTGAGTTCGTGCTGCGTATTGAGGATACCGATCTGGAACGTTCCACTCAGGAGGCGATCGACGCCATCATTGAGGGCATGGAATGGCTGGAGCTGAACTGGGATGAGGGCCCCTACTACCAGACCAAGCGCTTCGATCGCTACAACGGTCTGATCGACGAGATGCTGGCCGATGGCCGCGCCTACAAGTGCTACTGCTCCAAAGAGCGTCTGGAAGCGCTGCGTGAAGGCCAAATGGCCAACGGCGAGAAGCCCCGTTATGACGGCAAGTGCCGCGACCACGCCCACGATCACCCTGCCGATGCGCCGCACGTGATCCGCTTCCGCAACCCGACCGAAGGTTCCGTGGTGTTCGATGACCACGTCCGTGGCCGCATCGAGTTCGCCAACACCGAGCTAGACGATCTGATCATCCGCCGTACCGACGGTGCGCCGACCTACAACTTCTGCGTAGTGGTCGATGACTGGGATATGGAGATCACCCACGTGGTGCGTGGTGAAGACCACATCAACAACACCCCGCGCCAGATCAACATCTACAAGGCGCTGAACGCGCCGGTGCCGGAATTTGCCCACGTCTCCATGATCCTGGGTGACGACGGCGCCAAACTCTCCAAGCGCCACGGTGCTGTCTCCGTGATGCAGTACCGCGACGACGGCTACCTGCCGGAAGCGCTGCTGAACTATCTGGTACGTCTGGGCTGGTCCCACGGCGATCAGGAGATCTTCACCCTGGAAGAGATGATCAAGCTGTTCAGCCTGGATGCCATCTCCAAGTCCGCTTCTGCCTTCAACACCGACAAGCTGCTGTGGCTGAACAACCACTACATGCGCAGCCTGGATCCGGCTTATGTGGCCAAGCATCTGGCATGGCACATGGAAAACCAGAAGATCGACACCAGCAATGGCCCGGCTCTGGCCGAGGTAGTCACCCTGCTGGCCGAGCGCTGCAACACCCTGGTTGAGATGGCTGCCCAGAGCCGCTATCTGTTCGAAGATTTTGAGGCGATTGACGAGGCGGCCGCCAAGAAGCACCTGCGTGGCGTCGCTGCCGAGCCGCTCACCTTGGCCAAAACCAAGCTGGCTGCACTGGATAGCTGGACCACCGAAGCGCTGCACGAACTGATTGAAGCGACCGCCGCCGAACTGGGTCAGGGTATGGGCAAGGTTGGTATGCCGCTGCGTGTGGCCGTCACCGGTCTGGGCCAATCCCCCGCCATCGATGCCGTGATGGCGCTGGTCGGCAAAGAGCGCGTACTTGCTCGTATCGACCGCGCACTGGCTTACATCGAAGCCCGCATGGCTGCCGAGTAAGTGCTGCCGATATGGCAGGCGAGGGGATAACTCCGCTCTGCCACATGCTGAATAGCAAAAATCCGAAACCACAGGTTTCGGATTTTTTTATGGTCAGAGAGGCGGCTAGGCATAATGGCGGTCATGCCCGACCGAGGAAAGCGGTCACGCGAGCTTGAAAGACTGGATCTGGCTGTCGAGCTCCTTGCTGTGCTGCTCGACCAGCTCGGAGGCCTCTTGCAGTTCACGCAGCACCACGACGGAGCCTTCGGCGATCTGCTTGACCTGCTCCAGATTGCCGCGCATCTCTTCGGCGACCGAGCTCTGCTGCTCGGAGGCGGCGGCGATGTGGCGGTTCATGTCGGCGACACCCTGTACCCGCTGCACTATGGTGGCGAGCTGGGTACCGGCCTGGGTCACCTGTTCCACCCCCTTGTCGGCCTGCTGTACGCTTTGGGCCATCAGCTCGCCAGCCTGATGGGCATTGCCCTGCAGCTGTTCGATCATCTTCTGGATCTCGACGGTGGCGGCCTGAGCCCGGTTGGCCAGCTCGCGAACTTCGGAGGCCACCACGGCAAAGCCGCGACCCGCTTCACCGGCGCGGGCCGCCTCGATGGCCGCGTTAAGTGCCAGCAGGTTGGTCTGTTCCGAGATGCCGCGAATGGTGTCGACTACCGAGCCAATGCGCTCGACCCCCTGCTCCACCTCGTTGACCACGGTGGCGGAGCGTTGGATGTTGCCGGAGAGGGTGTCGATGGTGCTGACGGTGTCGGCGACGCAGCGGCTCCCCTCTTCCGCCAGCTGGCTGGTTTCGGCGGTGGCGTGAGAGGCCTGATCCGCATGGGCGGCCACTTCGCGAATGGCGCCGACCATCTGGCTCATGGCGCTGGCCAGCTGTTCGATCTGGGTGAACTCTTCGTTGATCGCTTCGTTGGCCTCTTCCATGCAAAGGGTCACCTGGGAGGCGATGTCGTTGAGCTCCTTGCAGGCAGCGCGCTGATTGCCAAACACCTCTTTGAGATTCTCTTGCGAGTGGGAGACCGCCTTGGCGATGTCACCGAATTCGTCACGAGACTTGAGCAGTACCTTGTGGCTGAGGTCCCGCTTGGCGAAGCGTTCCAGCAGGCCCACCAGATAGTGCACCTGCTTGACCATCAGGCGGGAGCCGGTGAGCAGCAGGATCACGAACAGCAGCCCCATGATGGCGGTCTCCATCAGACCGGTCCAGAGCAGGCGATTGGAGATCGCATCCGCCTTGGCGGGATCGAGCCCTTCGCTGAGCAGGGTCGCTTCCAGATTGTTGGCGTCAAACCAGAGTTTTGTCAGTAGCAGGAGGGTACTGAACACCATCAGCAGCACCACTTTGGGTACCAACCGGATGTTGCTCATTCTTTTCTCCAGCAGGTTCAGCTGCATTGTCATTCTCCTTTTAAAAGCCGTTTTTTCCTTTGCCCTCAGGACTATCGGCATTATCTTCTCTTTTATTAATTTGCACTGTGCTTAAAGTTGGAAAATGTATGCGACATCACTTAACTCATCTGCGGGCGATGGATCTGCTGATGGCATTTCTGTCGATAATCTCGGTTGTGCTGGTGACGGCCCGCTGGTGGGGCCATGAGAGCCTGACACCACAGACCCTGCAGCTCTTCTATGACCTCGACAGCCTGATCTGCTACTTCTTCCTCGCGCACTTTGCTTATGGCTGGATCCGGGCCTCCGATCGCAAGGCCTATTTCAAGGCCAACTGGATCTATCTGCCGGGTAGCCTGCCGATGGCGGAGCAGTTGCGCTGGGCGCGGTTGATCCAGCTGTGGCGGGTCTATCAGCTGTTTAAGGAACACCCGGATCTCTGGGCTATGTTCCGTCGCGAGCGCAACGAGACCACCCTCTCGGGCATCCTGTTTCTGTTCTTCCTGCTGCTGGGGGTGGGCTCCGGCGTCATGTACTGGATTGAGTCAGGCCAGCCCGGCAGCCAGATTGAGACACCCTATGACGCGTTCTGGTGGACGCTGGTGACCCTCTCGACAGTGGGTTACGGCGATCTGGTGCCCAAGACCGAGGAGGGGCGGTTTGTCGCCAGCCTGCTGATCCTGTTCGGGGTCGGTCTGTTCGGTGCCATAAGCGGTTTCATGGCCAGCCTGTTTTTGCAGCCCAACAAAGGGGATGGCGAGACCGACAAGTGGCGTCATCACTACAACAACCAGCAAGAGGAGCTGCTGCGGGAGATCCGCGCCCTGCGCAGCGAGGTGCAGGAGCTGAAAAACAAGTGAGGCCGCAGACGGGCAAGTTGCGAGGTGACTCGCAACTCTGCGCGTATTATCCCGGGGGAGGTGCTTTTTCTTTGCTTGTCCTTTAACCTGCTGGCGGCTTAACATTCAACCTCTTGTCCAAACCTGAAAAAGAGAATCGATCGACCATGCGCGCCCTTCTCGGGATTTTGATCTGCTTGTGTGCCCAACAGACACTGGCCGATACCCGTTATGTTTCAGACAACATCTTTACCTATATCCACAATGGCCCGGGTACCCAGTACCGGATCCTTGGCAGCGTCAAGGCTGGTGAACCGCTGGAGGTAAAGGCGGTGAACAGCGAGGCCGGTTTCACCCAGGTGGTGGACGGTCGTGGCCGCGAGGGGTGGATCAAGAACAGCGAACTGCAGAGCCAGATCAGCCTGCGCGAGCGTCTGCCCCAGGTGGAAAAAGAGCGCGATGAGCTTAAAGATCGCCTGCAGAACCTTAACGGTGACAACGAGAAACGCTTCACCGAGAAGGATGGCCAGATCGCTGCCCAGAGCAAGGAGATCGCCGCTCTCAAGGCTCAGCTGGTCAGTCAGGGTGAGGAGATGAGCAATCTCAAAGAGCAGAATGATGCCCTGACCCAAAGCTACGACAACCAGGAGCACGACATGCAGATGGACTGGTTTATCCGTGGTGGTGCCATGGTGGGTGCCGGTATCCTGCTTGGTATCCTGCTGCCCATGCTGCCTCGTCGTCGCAGCCGTGGCGATCGCTGGATGAACTGACAGCCTCTGGCTGAATGAATTGCTGAGAAGGGTCGCCGTGGCGGCCCTTCTTTTTTTGGGGCGCATTGGGGACATCCGGTATTGGGCGGAATGCGTGGTTGCTTTGCGACAGGGCGGGCGGTGGCAGATCGTATACAAAATGAAGTCAGATGACCCTCACGCTTGCTGGCGTATTGGCTTCAAAATGGAATTCATGGGGGGAATGAGCGATCTTTGTTAAAGAGTGGCAACAAATTAATTTCATATAAGGTGCAACATTGTATACATTATCGGCGTTTCGGCGGCGCGTCCGCCTTTGTCGATATCAGCCCTAGGGCGTACAGGAAGACCCCATATGTTCAAAGCTACTCAAGTGCTTGCCGCTGACTATATCCCCTCTGATCTGGCCGCCCTGCGCGAAGCCATCACCCAGAACTACGTGGTGGATGAAAATGCCTATCTGGCCGAACTGTCGGCCATGCTGCCGGGGGATGGCGCCTCGCTGGAGCAGGTGACCCAGCGTGCCCGTACTCTGGTGACCAAGGTGCGCAAGGAGAGCGGCTCCGGTGACGGTATCGACGCCTTCCTGCAGGAGTACAGCCTCGATACCCAGGAGGGGATCATCCTGATGTGTCTGGCCGAGGCGCTGCTGCGCATTCCCGATGCCGAGACCGCCGATGCCCTGATCAAGGACAAGCTCTCCGGCGCCAACTGGTCATCCCATTTCCGCAAGAGCGACTCCACTCTGGTCAACGCCTCCACCTGGGGGCTGATGCTGACCGGCAAGATTATCAAGCTCGACAAAAAGCTCGACGGCAACCCGGCCAACCTGCTGGGGCGCATGGTCAACAAGCTGGGGGAGCCGGTGGTGCGCTCTGCCATGTACGCCGCCATGAAGATCATGGGCAAGCAGTTCGTGCTGGGGCGCGACATGAAGGAGGCACTCAAGGCGAGCCGCAAATCCCGCGAGCTGGGCTACACCCACACCTACGACATGCTGGGTGAATCAGCACTGACCATGCAGGATGCCGACAAGTATCTGACCGATTACCGCAACGCCATCGAGGCGGTGGGCAACGAGCGGATCAGCGACGGCGGCCCGGCCCCCTCCATCTCCATCAAGCTCTCGGCACTCCATCCACGCTATGACGTGGCCAACCGCGAACGGGTGCTTGGCGAGATGTGCGAGCGGCTGGTGGGACTGGTACGACTGGCCCGCGACAAGGATGTGGCCATCAGTATCGATGCCGAGGAGATGGACCGCCTCGAGCTGTCGCTGGACTTGTTCGAGCAGCTCTATCGCTCCGACGCCAACCGTGGCTGGGGCAAACTCGGCATGGTGGTGCAGGCCTACTCCAAGCGCGCCCTGCCGGTACTCTGCTGGCTCACCGCACTGGCCCGCGAGCAGGGTGACCTCATTCCGGTTCGCTTGGTAAAAGGCGCCTACTGGGACAGCGAACTGAAATATGCCCAGCAGGCGGGCCTGCCCGGCTACCCGCTGTTTACCCGCAAGGCGGGTACCGATATCTCCTACCTCGCCTGCGCCCGCTACCTGCTGAGCGAGCCGACTCGCGGCTTTATCGCTCCCCAGTTCGCCACCCACAACGCCAATACTGTGGTCAGCATTCTGGAGATGGCTGGCGATCGCCAGTTTGAATTCCAGCGCCTGCACGGTATGGGGGAGGAGCTGCACAACGCCGTGCTAAACGACAATCCCGGCCTGCACTGCCGCATCTATGCGCCGGTCGGCGCGCACAAGGATCTACTGCCCTATCTGGTGCGCCGCCTGCTGGAGAACGGGGCCAACACCTCCTTCGTTCACAAGCTGGTGGACCCCAACACCCCGGTGGATTCGCTGGCCGAGCATCCGCTGCGCACCCTCAAGCGCTACTCCGGCTTTGCCAACGACCGCATTCCGCAGCCGGTGAACCTCTTCACCGACCGCAAGAACTCCAGCGGCGTCAACATGAACATCCTCTCCATCCAGCGCCCCTTCTTCGCCCGCTTGAAAGAGCTGGAGAGCAAGCAGTGGCTGGCAGGCCCCATCGTCGATGGCGAGACCCTCAAGCGCAGCGAGGCGCGCACCGTGCTGAGCCCGCAGGATGTGAGCCTCACCGTCGGCAAGATCCACTGGGCCGACGAGCAGGCGGTGGAGCAGGCCTTGGCATCTGCCCACGCTGCCTTCCCGCGCTGGCGTGAAACCCCGGTGAGCGAGCGTGCTGCCGCGCTGGAGAAGCTGGCGGATCTGCTGGAAGCGAACCGCGAGCAGTTTGTCTCCCTCTGTACCCGCGAGGCGGGCAAGCTGCTGCAAGATGGCATCGACGAGGTGCGTGAAGCGGTGGATTTCTGCCGCTACTACGCGGTGCAGGCCCGCAGCCTGATGGGGCTGGCGACCCTGCTGCCTGGTTACACCGGCGAGCAGAACGAGCTGTTCCTGCAGGGGCGTGGGGTGTTTGTCTGCATCAGCCCGTGGAACTTTCCGCTGGCGATTTTCCTCGGCCAAATCGCCGCGGCGCTGGCCACCGGCAATACCGTTATCGCCAAACCGGCGGAGCAGACCGGCCTTATCGCCCATCTGGCGGTGACACTGGCCCATCAGGCCGGTATTCCGGGCGACGTGCTGCAACTGCTGCCCGGTGATGGTGCTACCGTCGGCGCCAAGCTGACTGCGGACTCGCGCATCGGCGGCGTCTGCTTCACCGGCTCCACCGAGACCGCCAAGCTGATCAACATGACCCTGGCCCAGCGCGATGGCGCCATCTTGCCGCTCATCGCCGAGACCGGCGGCCAGAACGCCATGATCGTCGACTCCACCGCCCTGCCGGAGCAGGTGGTACGCGATGTGGTGAGCGCCGCCTTCCAGAGCGCCGGTCAACGCTGCTCGGCCCTGCGGGTGCTCTACCTGCAGGAGGAGATCGCCGATCGGGTGCTGGAGATCCTCACCGGCGCCATGCAGGAGCTGAAAGTGGGCAACCCGGCCGAGCACAACACCGACGTCGGCCCGGTTATCGATGCTGATGCCAAGGCCGGTCTCGATGCTCACCTCGCCTACATGATCCCGCGTGCTCGCCTGATTGCGCAGGCGCCGATGCCCGCCGCGACCATGGAGGGACACTTCGTCCAGCCGACCGCGCTGGAGATCGGCTCCATCCGCGAGCTGGTGAAGGAGCAGTTCGGCCCCATCCTGCACGTGGTGCGCTACGCCACCCGGGATCTGGACAAGGTGATCAGCGACATCAACGGCACCGGCTACGGCCTGACGCTCGGGATCCACAGCCGCAACGAATCCCACGCCGAAGAGCTGGCGAGCCGCATCAACGTCGGTAACATCTACATCAACCGCAACCAGATCGGCGCCATGGTCGGGGTGCAGCCGTTCGGCGGGCAGGGGCTCTCCGGCACCGGCCCCAAGGCGGGTGGTCCCCACTACCTGAGCCGCTTCGTTACCGAGAAGACCCGCACCATCAACACCACGGCGGTGGGGGGCAACGCCTCCCTGCTGGCGATGGGCGATGCCTGATCCGCGTCGATAGAGGCCGGATACGGGATACCGGATAACAGCGGGCCGCCTTCGGGCGGCCTCTTTATTTACATCATCCGTTTTTTACGAATGGGACAATCGGCCACGGTGGGGTCGTCAGCGACCCGTGCTGGTCGTAAGATGGGAGCCATTCGCGTGGCGTTTGCCCCTTGCTCGGCCAGCCGTAGCCAAGGTTTTGTTTTAACGAGAGTGTTTATCTGATGTCATTAACCGAACAAGCCCGCTGGTTCGTGCTGGGGGGCGATCATCTGGTACTGCTCGATCAGCAGGGAGAGGTGCCACAAGGAAGTAAAGCGTGCCTGCCCGCAGCGCTGGCTGACGCCCCTTTCGAGCGTTTTGATGAGCGGCAGGGGCTGCCCTGCTATCTGCTCGATCTGGGTGATGAGGCCGACACGAGCGCTATGAGCCCGCTGCGCCAGCTGATGGTGGCGGGGGATGAAGAGGGGTTTCGTCTCGCTGGCCGCGCCTGGCAGCTCGTCACCTTTCGGCGTACCCACTGCTTCTGCGGCGAGTGCGGCGCCCCCATGACCCCGAAGGCGGGGGAGTGGGCGCAGGTGTGCCACCACGGCCACACGGCCTATCCGCGCATTTCACCCTGCATTATCGTGGCGGTGCGCAAGGGGCCGGAGATCCTCTTGGCGGCCCATCGCCGTCACTATCAGGCGGACGATCCTATGTATACCGTGCTGGCCGGGTTTGTGGAGGCGGGGGAGAATCTCGAGCAGTGCGTGGCGCGGGAGGTGTTCGAGGAGAGCGGCATCCGGGTGCGCAATGTGCGCTATGTGGCGAGCCAGCCCTGGCCCTTCCCCCACAGCCTGATGATGGGCTTTACCGCCGACTACGAGAGCGGCGAAATCCGGGTGCAAGATGACGAACTGGTGGCCGCCGATTTCTTTGCCGCCGACCGGCTGCCGCGTTTGCCGCCCCACGGCACCATTGCCCGGCGGCTGATCGAGTTGTCACTGGCTGGCGAGGGGTAACGAGGCGCTTATCTTTTCGCCAATCTTTTTGCACTTCTTGTTACAAGCGGGGCGGTCAGGTTTGCGCCCCTTCACATCTTTGCAACCGCGCGTCCATTTGCCACGTTTTGGGCAGTCCGATCCGGTGGGCAAAGTGGTATTATGGCCGCCATTTTATGCGTGATACGAACTCAGGAACTGGGATGAAAGAGCTGAAGAACGATCGATACCTGCGCGCTTTGCTGCGTCAGGACGTGGATATGACCCCGGTATGGATGATGCGCCAGGCTGGCCGTTATCTGCCGGAATACAAGGCGACTCGCGCCAAGGCGGGGGATTTCATGTCTCTGTGCCGCAACGCCGAACTGGCCTGTGAAGTCACCCTGCAGCCGCTGCGCCGCTACCCGCTCGATGCCGCCATCCTCTTCTCCGACATCCTCACCGTGCCTGATGCCATGGGGCTGGGTCTCTACTTCGAGCAGGGCGAAGGCCCGCGCTTCGAGCGCCCGATCACCTCCATGGCCGACGTGCAGGCGCTGCCCATTCCGGATCCGGAAGATGAGCTGGGCTACGTGATGAACGCGGTGCGCACCATCCGCCGCGAGCTGAAGGGTGAAGTGCCGCTCATCGGCTTCTCCGGCAGCCCATGGACCCTGGCCACCTACATGGTGGAGGGGGGCAGCTCCAAGGCGTTCACCAAGATCAAGCAGATGATGTACGCGGAGCCGCAAACCCTGCACCTGCTGCTCGACAAGCTGGCCGACAGCGTGATTGCTTACCTCAACGCCCAGATCAAGGCGGGTGCGCAGGCTGTCATGGTGTTCGACACCTGGGGCGGCGTGCTCACCCCGCGCGATTACCGCGACTTCTCCCTGCAGTACATGCACAAGATTGTCGATGGCCTGATCCGCGAGCACGACGGTCGCCGCGTGCCGGTCACCCTGTTCACCAAGAACGGCGGTCAGTGGCTGGAGCAGATCGCCGCTACCGGTTGCGATGCGCTGGGTCTGGACTGGACCACCGACATCGCCGATGCCAAGCGCCGGGTCGGTGACAAGGTTGCGCTGCAGGGCAACATGGATCCCTCCATGCTCTACGCCACTCCGGCTCGCATCCGTGAAGAGGTCGCCTCCATTCTGGCCGGTTTCGGTCACGGCAATGGTCACGTATTCAACCTCGGCCACGGCATCCATCAGGATGTGAACCCGGAGCATGCAGGTGTGTTCGTCGACGCGGTGCACGAGCTCTCTGCCCAGTATCACAGTCGCTAAGGCTGGGGCGAGAGAAGAAGAGTGTGTTTGAAATCCGGGGCCGTCAGGCCCCGTTTTACATTGAAAAAGGCGCCGCGATGACGAGAGCGTTGCGGCCGTGCAGGAGGCAAGATGAGCAGCAAGTCACTGGATTGGGGTATCGATCTTGGCGGTACCAAGTGTGAATGCGTGGTGCTGGATGGCGACGAGGTGCTGCTGCGCCACCGCATCCCCACCGAGCGGGCCGGCGGTTATGACCATATGATCGGCCAGATCGCCAAGCTGGTAGCTGAGTGTGCCGAGAAGATTGGCCAGCGCCCGACCGTCATCGGCATGGGCACGCCGGGGGCGCGGGATCCGCAGACCGGCCTGATGAAGAACTGCAATACCACCGAGCTCAACGGCAAGCCGTTCAAGGAGGATCTGGAGCGCAAGCTGGGCGTGCCGGTGCTGATCGCCAACGACGCCAACTGCTTTGCGCTGGCAGAAACCCATCTCGGTGCAGTGCGCCAGCACCATCCCGATGCGAAAGTGGTGTTCGGCATCATCATGGGCACCGGGGTCGGCTCCGGCATCGTCATCAACGGCCAGATCCTCAACGGTCACCACGGCATCGCCGGTGAGTGGGGCCACAACGTGCTTTCCCCTGATGGCCCTGAGTGCTACTGCGGCAAGTGTGGCTGCGTCGAGACCCTGATCAGCGGTCCGGCGCTGGAGGCTTGGTACGAGGCCAAGGCCAAGCGCCGCCTCTCGCTCGCCCAAATCGCGGCCGCCACGGCTCACGATCATGTGGCCAAGCTCACCATCGATCGGCTGCATCTGCTGTTTGGTCAGGCGCTGGCCAATGTGGTCAATATTCTCGACCCGGATGTGATCGTCATCGGTGGCGGGGTGGGCAATGTGCAGAGCCTTTACAGCGCCGGACGGCAGACAATTTTGCCCTTCCTCTTTAATCCCCGCTTCAGAGCCCCCATTATTGCTCCTGCCCTTGGCGACAGTGCCGGGGTATTCGGGGCCGCACTGCTGGCCCGCGGTGAATTCAAGGAGGCCCTGCTGTCGTAGCCGGGGCTCCCGGGCGGCCGGTGCGCCGCCCTGTTGCTGGTTCAAGGAAACGGATTCTCGATGATCAAGATTGCCATCAATGGTTACGGGCGGATCGGTCGCAACGTGTTGCGAGCCCTCTATGAAAGCGGGCGCGACAAGACCATCAAGATCGTCGCCATCAACGAGCTGGCGGCCCCCGAGGCCATGGTGCACCTGACCCGTTACGATACCAGTCACGGTCGCTTCCACCATCCGGTGCAACTGGCGGGCAACAGCATGCTGGTGGGGGAGGATCTCATCTCCCTGTTTGCCGAGCGGGATCCGTCAAAGCTGCCGTGGCGGGCGCTGGGGGTCGATGTGGTGCTCGATTGCACCGGGGTATTCGGCTCGCGGGCCGATGCCGAGCTGCATCTGGCGGCGGGGGCGGGCAAGGTGCTCTTCTCCCACCCGGCGGATGCGGATGTGGATGCCACCGTGGTCTACGGGGTCAACCATCATACCCTCACCGGAGCGGAGCGGATTGTCTCCAACGCCTCCTGTACCACCAACTGCGTGGTGCCGGTGATTGAAACATTGCATCGAGAATTCGAGATAAATTGTGGTACTATTACGACAATTCATTCGGCCATGCATGATCAGCAAGTCATCGATGCCTACCACAGTGACTTGCGCCGAACCCGCGCTGCCAGTCAGTCCATCATTCCGGTGGACACCAAGCTGGCAAAGGGGCTGGAGCGTATCCTGCCCCACTTCGCCGGCAAGTTTGAGGCGATCGCGGTGCGGGTGCCGACCATCAATGTAACAGCGATGGATCTCAGTATTACTGTTCGTAAAAAAGTGACAGTTACTGACGTAAATCAAGCCCTGCAACGGGCATCCAGAGGTACATTACACGGTATTCTGGATTACACGGAAGAACCTCTGGTCTCCGTAGACTTCAATCATGATGCACACTCCTGCATCATTGATGGTACCCAGACCCGGGTGAGCGATGCCAACCTCGTCAAGATGTTGATGTGGTGCGATAACGAATGGGGCTTCGCAAACCGGATGCTGGATACCACCCGGGCCATGATGGCCGCAGGCTGAGCCTGCCCCGGGCGAAAGGTTACTGTTTTTAACATTACCTGGAAAATATAGAGGACTGAATATGTCTGTTATCAAGATGACTGACCTGGATCTGGCGGGTAAACGCGTTCTGATCCGTGCTGACCTGAACGTACCGGTAAAAGACGGCAAGGTCACCTCCGATGCACGTATCGTTGCGACTCTGCCGACCATCAAGCTGGCTCTGGAAAAGGGCGCCAAGCTGATGATCACCTCCCACCTGGGTCGTCCGACCGAGGGTGAATACAACGAAGAATTCTCCCTGGCTCCGGTTGTCAACTATCTGAAAGACGCTCTGTCCTGCCCGGTTCGCCTGGCCAAGGATTACTTGGATGGCGTAGAAGTCGCTGCCGGTGAGCTGGTTGTGCTGGAAAACTGCCGCTTCAACAAAGGCGAGAAGAAGAACACCGAAGAGCTGGCCAAAAAATACGCCGCCCTGTGTGACGTCTTTGTAATGGATGCGTTCGGTACTGCTCACCGCGCCGAAGGTTCCACCTACGGTGTGGCTCAGTTCGCTCCGGTCGCCTGTGCTGGTCCGCTGCTGGCGGGTGAACTGGAAGCCCTGGGCAAAGCCATGCTGAAGCCCGAGCGCCCGATGGTTGCCATCGTTGGCGGCTCCAAGGTCTCCACCAAGCTGACCGTTCTGGAATCCCTCTCCAAGATCGCTGACCAGCTGGTTGTCGGTGGTGGCATCGCCAACACCTTCATCGCTGCTGCCGGTCACAACGTCGGCAAGTCCCTGTGCGAGCACGACCTGATCGACACCGCCAAGAAACTGGCTGCCGAGACCAACATTCCTGTGACCACCGACGTGGTTGTAGGTGCCGAGTTCTCTGAGTCCACTCCGGCGACCATCAAGTCCGTCTCTGACGTGACCGACGGCGACATGATCTTCGACATCGGCCCGGATTCTGCCAAGGCCCTGGCTGACATCATCATGAACGCCAAGACCATCCTGTGGAACGGTCCGGTTGGTGTATTCGAGTTCGACCAGTTCGCTGAAGGCACCAAGGTTATCGCTGAAGCCATCGCTGCTTCTCCGGCCTTCTCCATCGCTGGCGGTGGCGACACCCTGGCTGCCATCGACAAGTTCGGCATCGCTGACAAAGTCTCCTACATCTCCACTGGCGGCGGCGCCTTCCTGGAGTTCGTAGAAGGCAAGGTACTGCCGGCTGTTGCGATTCTGGAACAGCGCGCCAAAGCCTAATTGACCCGGAACGGGGGGCAAAAGCCTCCCGTTTCGTTTATCATGTGCCCGCTGTGCCGGTTCATGATGAACCCCCCATTTTTTATTAACGGCATACGAGACAGGACGATTAAACATGTCTAAGAAAATTTTCGACTTCGTAAAACCCGGCGTGATCACTGGTGATGACGTTCAGAAAGTGTTCGCCATCGCTAAAGAGAACGGCTTTGCTCTGCCGGCCGTAAACTGCGTTGGTACCGACTCCGTTAACGCCGTACTGGAAGCTGCCGCCAAGGTTAAAGCGCCGGTTATCGTTCAGTTCTCCAACGGTGGTGCCGTGTTCACCGCCGGTAAGGGTCTGAAGCTGGAAGGTCAGAAAGCTGCCATCCTGGGTGCCATCTCTGGTGCCAAGCACGTTCACGCTGTTGCCGAAGCTTACGGCGTGCCGGTAATCCTGCACACCGACCACGCTGCCAAGAAGCTGCTGCCGTGGATCGACGGTCTGCTGGAAGCGGGCGAGAAGCACTTTGCTGAAACCGGCAAGCCGCTGTTCTCCTCCCACATGCTGGATCTGTCCGAAGAGTCTCTGGAAGAGAACATCGACATCTGCTGCGAGTACCTGACCCGCATGGCCAAGATGAACATGACTCTGGAGCTGGAACTGGGTTGCACCGGTGGCGAAGAAGACGGCGTCGACAACAGCCACATGGATCAGTCCGCTCTGTACACCCAGCCGGAAGATGTTGCTTACGCTTACGAGCGTCTGTCCAAGATCAGCCCGCGTTTCACCATCGCTGCCTCCTTCGGTAACGTACACGGTGTATACAAGCCGGGTAACGTCAAGCTGACCCCGTCCATCCTGGACGCTTCCCAGAAGTACGTTTCCGAGAAGTTTGGCGTTCCAGCCAAGTCTCTGGACTTCGTATTCCACGGTGGTTCAGGTTCCACTCTGGAAGAGATCCGCGAGTCCATCTCCTACGGCGTAGTGAAGATGAACATCGACACCGACACCCAGTGGGCAACCTGGGAAGGCCTGCTGAACTTCTACAAGAAGAACGAAGCTTACCTGCAAGGTCAGCTGGGCAACCCGGAAGGCGCCGACAAGCCGAACAAGAAGTACTACGATCCGCGCGTATGGCTGCGTGAAGGTCAGACTTCCATGATCGCTCGTCTGGAGAAAGCATTCTCCGACCTGAACGCCATCGACGTACTGTAATTCGTTACAGCACCTTGATTGCATGAAAAGGCGCCCTTCGGGGCGCCTTTTGCATTTCTGTGATCCGCACCGGTTGGTGAGTGGAGGAGGAACTGGGTATTATCGAAACAACTTTGCTTATTTTATTAAACAATTTGCAACCAAGGCAGGATGCTGAGTATGCAGGCAGGAAAGCACAACGGATATCAGGAGCACGTCGCCTCCTACTACGCGGCCACCCGCAACGACTCGCAACAGTGGCCCGAGCTGGAGGGGGAGCACAAGGCTGACGTCTGCATCATCGGCGGCGGTTTTACCGGTCTGAATACCGCCATCAATCTGGCTGATGCCGGTTACAAGGTCGCCTTGCTGGAGGCCAACCGCATCGGCTGGGGTGCCTCCGGGCGCAACGGCGGTCAGCTTATTCGCGGTATCGGCCACGATACCAGTCAGTTTGTCCGCTGGATTGGTGAGGAGGGGGTTCGCGAGCTCGACCTGATGGGGCTGGAGGCGGTGCAGTTGGTGCGCGAGCGGGTTGAACGCTTCAACATCGAGTGCGATCTCACCTGGGGCTACTGCGACCTCGCCACCCGTCAGCGTCATCTGGCTGGCTTCGAGGAGGATCTCGACCATCTGGCGAGCCTCGGCTATGAGCACGAACTCAAGCTGGTACCGCGGGAAGATATCCATAGCGTGGTGGGGTCTGATCGCTATATCGGCGGCCTTATCGACATGGGCTCCGGCCACCTGCATCCTCTCAATCTTGCGCTCGGCGAGGCGCGCGCCGCCGCCAGCCTCGGGGTCTCCCTATTTGAACACTCCAGAGTGACCCATATCGATTACGGCAAGCAGGTGGAGGTGACCACGGCTCATGGCCGGGTCACCGCCGATTATCTGGTGATCGGCTGCAACGCCTATCTCAACGACCTCAATCCAGAGCTGGGAGGGCGGGTGCTGCCGGCCGGTTCCTACATCCTCGCCACCGAGGTGCTGGATCGCCGCTTGCGCCTGCGCTTGCTACCGCAAAACATGGCGGTGTGCGATCAGAACGTGGCCCTCGACTACTACCGCCTCTCTGCCGATGGCCGCCTGCTGTTTGGCGGCGCTTGCAACTACTCCGGCCGGGATCCACGCGATATCAAGGCCTTCATGCTACCCAAGTTGTTGCGGGTATTCCCCGAGCTGGCTGGCACTGCCATCGAGTTTCAGTGGGGCGGCATGATCGGGATTGGCGCCAACCGGCTGCCGCAGATTGGCCGTCTCAAGGAACACCCCAACGTGTTCTACGCCCAGGCCTACTCGGGTCACGGCCTCAACGCTACCCATATGGCGGGCAAGCTGGTGGCCGAGGCGATCCGCGGCGAAAGCCGGGGTTTCGATCTCTTTGCCAGCGTGCCCCATATCACCTTCCCCGGCGGCCCGGCGTTGCGCTCCCCGCTGTTGGCACTGGGAATGCTGTGGCACCGTTTCAAGGATATCTTCTGAGTCACTGGCGGGGCACTGTACCCCGCCAGCCCTTGTTTATAGCGGCACTGCACTAGCGCACAGCCTGATAGACCAAAAAATGCGTTAGCGCCAATCCCTTCCGGTTGGCGCTATCTTTTAGGTGTGAGAGTGATGCCGGGTCAGGTGAACAAGAGCGGGTTAGCTGGCCGAAAAAGATGTGTAGGAGGGCCGAGATGGAGATGAATGTGGTCGCGCCAGGCGGGCCCACCCCGCTGGTGCAACGGCAGGGATCTCTATCCCGCAGCCATTGGCAAGGACGACGCTGTCGTCATCAACTGGCA
The DNA here is from genome assembly GCF_051919235.1 of Aeromonas sp. 95A. Lineage (NCBI taxonomy): Bacteria > Pseudomonadati > Pseudomonadota > Gammaproteobacteria > Aeromonadales > Aeromonadaceae > Aeromonas > Aeromonas sp. 95A. Next base: position 1,978,955 of record NZ_JBQBFC010000001.1, on the reverse strand, counting down.
GTGACAGCCGGATGGTGCGCGACCTTGGCTCTGTGCTGGATAATCTAGGGCTGTCGTCGAAAGGAGAAGGTGGTGGCGGCAGCCATATGTCAATCAAGGACTCGCTGGAGGCGTTCATCAATACCATGATGGGAGCCCTGCAACAGCAGCAGGAGCAACAGCTGGCGTTGCAGCAACAACAGCGGCAAGAACAGGAACAACGAAAGATTGCGCTCGCCGACAACAGCGAGAGCCCGCTGAAACGCGATCTGGCGCGTCTGCTGGGGACGCTGGATCAACCGGGCGGGCAGGGAAAAGAGAGCAGCCAAGGGGGGCAGAACGACGCGATTGACCCCTTGCAGAGCCAGCTGACCAAGCTGCTGGAGAGCAGTGGTGCGGCAGATAGCGGGATCACCCTCAAGGATGTGTTGTCGGGGTTGGCCAGCAAGCTGCCGGGTGAACCCGCAGAGCGAAAAGGGTATCGGGTCGATACCCAGGTCTGAGCTGGTCAATCACGGCAGAGCTTGCAGAGAGTAAGGGGCGGGGAGCCCTTTATTGCGCCGGTTCAGCCAGTCGCCACCCCTGTTCGCCCTTCATCATCCACACCTCCGCCTCTTGCGGCAGTACCTGACCCGCTTCGAACTCGCCATATTTGCGCTCGAGCTCCATCAGTCCCATCTCCTGCTGGAAGGGGCCGACACGGTCATAAATCAGATCTTCGTCGTGCAGCACCTGCAGCTGATCCAGTCCCTGCTTGAAGTGGAGCTGGTAACTCACCTTGACCAGATAGACCCCCTCCATCCGCTCCTCCTTGCCGAGGATGGTGAAGTCGCTGATTTCGAACAGGTTGGCGTCTGTCTCGGCCAGCAACCTAGCGGTAACTTGGCTCCGGATATCCTCTTCACCGGGCCCTGCACTGCAGCCATAAAGCCAGAGGGCTAGCAGGGGGATGAACCACTTTTTCATCAAAACTCCGGACAAGTGCAAAACGAGAGGGGCGATTGTGCCACGCGAATGCGCGGCGGCAAACCTCGGCTCACGGTTCCAGTGAACGCTCCAGTACGATGGTCTCTGCCCGATAACCAGCTAGCTCGCGGCGATAGCACTCGGTGAAGCCTCTGCGCAGCCAGAAGGATAGAGCTCTCTCATTGCTGGCAATCACTGACAGGCGAAGCCGGGTAGCCCCCCATGAGCTTGCCAGCGTACAGGCGTGAAGATAGAGCGACTGACCACGGCCACTCCCTTGCCAGGGTTCCCCCACCAGTAACAGACCCAGATAGGCGGTGTCTGGATTGGGGTAGCCGCGCAGCAGATCAATGACAGCGGTGAGTTCTCCCTGCTCCCAGCGGCCGATGAGATGTTTGTCGGAGAGAGGCAGGCCGGATGGGCAGGCGACAAGTTCCTCTTCTCCTGCCTGTGCAGAGAGAGGGTCATTGCTCACCGCCGCCTGATAGGCTGGGGCCAGTTCCAGCAGCCGCTGCAAGGCCGGCGCATCGCTTGGCTGCAATCGGCGCAGCTCACTTGGCATGGCTGACCCTGTCGAGGTGAGCGAGGAACTCCGCCGGTCCCATAAAGCCGGTGACCCGCTGGCCTGTCAGCTCCTTGCCCTCATGGTCGAAGAAGATGAGGGTCGGCAGCCCCAGCACATTGAGGGTGTTGAGCAGCTCGACATCGGCATCGTCGTTGGCGGTGACATCCGCCTGCAGCAGCACCATCTGGCCGAAACGCTCGCGCACAGCCGGGTCGCTGAAGGTCTTGTGTTCGAACTCCTTGCAGGCGACGCACCAGTCGGCGTAGAGGTCAAGCAGCACTGGCTTGCCGCGAGCGGCGGCCAGCTGCACCTTGAGATCATCCAGCGTCTTGATGCGGATAAACCGCGGCGCCGTTTGACTGGCATCCGCCGTGACGGCAGCAGGGGTGGCTGGTTGCAGCAGATCCTTGCCCACTACCACGGCGCTGATCATCGCCAGCAACAGCACGAAGCCCCGCACGCTTTTGGCCACCGAGTGGGGCTGGTGCTGGTTGTGGTGATAGAGATAGCCGCACAGCAGCAGCCCCCAGCCGAGCCAGGCGAGAGTAGCAATCTGATCGCTCCAGAGCCGTGACAGCAGCAGGATCGGCACTGCCAGCAGGGCAAAACCAAACAGCTGCTTGATCACATCCATCCAGGCGCCTGCTTTGGGCAGTAGCTTGCCACCCGAGGTGCCGAGCAGCAGCAGCGGTAGCCCCATCCCCAGTGACAGCGCATAGAGCGCCGCCCCGCCGAGCCAGAGATCGCCGCTCTGAGCCACGTAGATCAGCGCCCCCGAGAGCGGCGCCGTGGTGCAGGGGGAGCAGACCAGCCCAGAGATCATCCCCATGATGGCAACCCCGACTACCGAGCCCCCCTGCTGGCGGTTGGATAGGCCGGAGAGACGGGTTTGCAAACTGCTCGGCAGTTGCAGGGTATAGAGTCCGAACATGGAGAGGGCCAGTAGCACGAACATCACCGAGAGGGCGATCAGCACATAGGGGTGTTGCAGCGCCGCCTGGAATTTCAGACCCGCCGAGGCCACTACCAGTCCGAGCAGGGTGTAGGTGACAGCCATCCCCTGCACATAGACAAAGGAGAGCAGGAAGGCGCGACCGGTGGAGAGGCGATGGCCGGCACCGGCGATGATGCCGGTCAGGATTGGGTACATGGGGAAGACGCAGGGGGTGAAGGCGAGCCCCAGCCCCAGTGCGAAGAAGGCGACGATGCTGAGCCAGAACCCCTGATTGCCGAGGGCTGCGGCCAGCTGATCTTGCTGGCTAACCGGTGCGATGCTTTGTGCCGTATCAGCAGTGGACGCTGTGGTTGCCGTGACCAGCGGGGCCACATCGATCAGCTTGTCTGTCGGCGGGTAGCAGAGGCCGTCGGTACAGCCCTGATAGCGCACCCGCAGGGTGGCATTTTCCCCCACCTCCTTTAGCGGCACCGCGATGCTCACCTGCTGATAGTAGACCCGGGTCTTGCCGAAGAAGTCATCCTCGTGCTCGGTGCCTTCCGGTAGGGTCGGCTCGCTGAAGGTGAGGTTGTTCCCCTTGAAGCGCAGGCTGTGGCGATAGAGGTAGTAGTCGTCGGCGATGTGGAGGGTCAGCAGCAGCTGATCGCCACGCTGTTCGCTCTCGATCTGAAAGGCCTCATCGACCTGCAAAAATTTGGGCTTGGCGTTGGCCTCAATACCCAGCGAGCTGAGCAGGTCGGCGCCGCTGGCGTGGGCTGGGGCGCTGCCCACCGCTGTCATCAACAGGGCACAGAGCAGCAACAGGGGAGAGAGCAAGCGGGTGAATGTCATGAGGTCTCCCCATTGAGCCAGTCGAGATAGGCGGGTAGTCCGGCACTTACCGGCAGGGCCAGCAGCTCGGGCACTTCATAGGGGTGATGGGCCTGAATGCATGCCTGCAGCTTGGCAAAGAGTGGCTGGCGGGATTTGATGATGAGCTGGATCTCGGTGGCGCGCTCTACCTTGCCTTGCCAACGATAGACGGAGGTAATGCCCGGCAGTTGATTGATGCAGGCGGCCAGCCGCTGGTTCAGCAGCTGTTCGCAGAGAAGGTCGGCACTGGTTTGATCTGGGCAGGTGCAGAGCACCACAATGGCGTCGGTCATAAAGCGGATCTTCACCTCGTTGGGGTAAACCGGGCAGGCGCCCTTGCCGTCTCATCCCTGTCTGCGGATGAAGGTGAAAAAAGCGCCCGAAAATCAGCGGCTACTATACCCCAGAGGCGCTTCAAATAGCATCTGTAGCCATTTGTGAGCCAGCGCCAAAAATTTGTGGGGGGCATGAGATAGACGCTGTCATGGGGACAGGGCAGAATGAGCGGGCTTGTTCCCAATTGACGTAAGGAAATGTATGACCCAACAGAATGAGCAGCAGAGAAACCGCATGTTGAGCCTGCTGCGCGAAGGTGAGCGCCGCATGTTGGTTCAATTGGCCGGGCTGCTGCGCACGACCGCCGATGAAATCAATGCCGAGCTGGAGAAAGAGGAGCTGATGGCCACCCTGGAGCAGCCCATCACGGTGGAGTATCTCAACGGCGTGGTGCAGCACCATCTGTTCGAGCGCAAACACAAGGGAGATATGGCGGTTGCCCAGCAGATCCTGAGTGATTATCAGAGCGAGCTGGAAGCGCTGCAGGCCGCCCAGGCCCAGCCTGAAGAGGCTGCTGCGGCCGACGAGAGCGGCGAAGAGCTCAAGGCCCAGGCTTGAGCGACGGGCAGGCCTGAATCCTTACCTCTGAATCAGCCGGCCTGCCAGCGCTGATCCCTCTTTCGGCCCCATCATGTCTGCCATGATGGGGCCGTGTCGTTTCTTCTGTAGTCTTTCCTTGTTGACCTTCACTTCTCGGTTTCAATCCAACTGATTCGTGCCTTAGCGCGCCTCTTGGGGCATGCCGTGCGGCACTTCGCGGGGTATGGGGAACACCTTGTCATAGCCCCAGTTGTAGACGAAGGCATAGATCAGATAGAAGACGACGAAGCCCAGATCCAGCACCAGCGCCTCCAGCAGGCTGACGCTCAGCCACCAGGACATGACCGGCAGCGCGACGATCAGCAGACCGCCCTCAAAGCCGAAGGTATGCAGCACACGTTGCCACAGGGTTTTGTGGGTATGGCCCTGATATTTGAGCAGCAGCTTGTCGACCCCGATGTTGTAGATGTAGTTCCAGACGGTGGCCAGCACCGAGAAGAACAGTGCCAGCGGGCCCATATGGTTGAGCCCTACCCCGGTAACCCAGCTGGCCAGCGGGGCGGCAATCAGCAGGCCAATAAATTCAAAGCCAATGGCATGGCGCAGGCGATCGTTACGGGTACGCATAAGTCACTCTCTCAATCAGGTTCATTCACGAATTGCAGGTTAATCTATAGAACTTTAGCGATAGATTCATGTTGGTATCCATCGCTAAAATAGATGGATGAGAGGGCTTGCCGGAGGGCCACAAGATGACGCCATCACTGGAACAACTGAGGATCTTGCTGGCGGCCGCCGAAACCGGCTCGTTTTCCGCTGCCGCCCGCAAGCTGGGCAAGGCGCAGTCGGTGGTGAGCAGCGCCATCGCCAATCTGGAGATCGATCTGGCGCTCACCCTGTTTGATCGCAGCGGCCGCTATCCGCAGCTGACGGAGGCGGGGGCCCGCATGGTACAGGAGGCGGGGATCCTGCTGGCGCAGAGTGAACGGTTGCAATCCATTGCCGGGGAGCTGGCGGCCGGGGTGGAGACGCGCCTCACCCTGGCCATCGATGATGACTCCCACCTCCCCTGGCTCGGCACCCTGCTGGAGGCGTTCGCCACTCGTTACCCGACAGTGGAGCTGGAGCTGCTCTTCCCGCTGATGGAGGATGTGACCGAGATGCTGGTGACCGGCCGGGCCCAGCTCGGCATCAGCTATCAGAAGGTGCATCCCCAGCGGGAGATTGTCGCCCGTTCGCTGGGGGAGGTGACCATGCCGCTGGTGGTGTCGCCGGATCATCCGCTGGCCCGCAAGCAGCCGCTGCGGGAGGTCGATCTGCAGGGGGCACGTCAGCTGATGGTGACCGGCCGACGGGAAGGGAGCGAGCGTCAGCGTTTTCGCATCTCGGCTCAGGTGTGGTGGGTCGAGGGGGATCTCGGGGTGCTGGAGCTGGTCAAGCGGGGCCTTGGCTGGTCCGCTATCCCGGAATTTCTGCTGCATCAGCCGCTGAAGCGGGGCGAAGTCGTGGTGCTGGAGCCGGACTTTATCGCCAGCCATGCGTTGGCGCTGGAGCTGCAGTGGCATCGCGCCCGCCCGCTGGGGCAGGCGGGGCGCTGGCTGAAGGAGGCCCTGCTGGCGCGGGTGCCTCGCTAGCCGACCTTACTCGGTCAGGGCGTAAGGCAGGGGTTGCAGGGTGAGGCGGGAGCCTTCGTCCTGCTTGAGGCGGAATTGGGCGTCAGCCTCGGTATCTTTCGGCAGTACGGCGGTGAGCCACACCTGCCCGGCCTGTTGCCAGGCGTTGAGCACCATGCCGCTGCGGCGCCAGTTGTCACCCAGTTGCAGCTCCAGGGTATCGCCGCTGGCGACCGGCTCGCCGGCAGTGCCAGCCAGCAGGAACAGGGCGCGGTTGTTGGCGCCGCGATACTTGGCGCGGGCCACCGTCTCTTGCCCCATGTAGCAGCCCTTGTTGAAGCTGATGCCGTCCAGTGCCTGCAGGTTGAGCATCTGCGGGATGAACTCCCCCTGATGCACCGCTTCCATATGTGGCAGGCCCGCCTTGATCTCGAGCCCCCACCAGAGTGACTCGTCACCTTGCGGAAGGGCGTCGGCTTGCTGAGTGCTGACCAGTAGCCAGCGATCCTGTTCAATCTTCACCGCCATGCCGCCGTCGATAAGACCGCTCTGCAGAAGGCCAAACTGGGTGGCGATCCATCCATCGCTGCCCGTACCGGCGATCCCGGTGGCGTGGCGTTCGTCGGCAGCGATTTCGACCTTGGAGAAGACGGCAAATTTCTTCAGCTCCGGCAGTTGGCGCTCCAGCACCGAAGGGCTGGTCAGCAGCAGCAGGCTGTCGTCGAGGCAGAGCAGGCGGAAATTGCTCCACAGCTTGCCCTTGGGATCACAGTGACCACCCAAGGTGCTTTGGCCTGGTTGCAGGGCGTTGACATCACAGGTGACCTGACCTTGCAGATATTTGGCGCGATCCTGGCCGCTGATACGGGTGATGGCCAGCTTGGTCAGGGAGAAGCGGGTCGGCTCGGCAGGAAAAACAGGTGGTTGCAGGCTCACGATGGTATTCCAGAGAGAAAGTATGTGAGCTGCATGGTAAAGACGTAACTAATGTTTGTCAGCCGGAAAATCCAGCTGGTACCATCCCCCGGTCTTTGTAAGGAGAGTGCCATGTTGAGCCCAGTTGAAAAATCCCGCCTGAAGTGGGCCTGCCGTCGCGGTATGCTCGAGCTGGATGTGATCTTTATGCCCTTTTTCGAACACGAGTTCGACTCCCTGAGCGAAGCCGATCAGCAGACCTTTATCCGCCTGCTGGCGAGCGACGATCCTGATCTGTTCAAATGGTGCATGGGTCATGGTGTCCCTGCCGATCCCGCATTTGCCGCCATGATCCCGATGATCCTGGAGCGCAATCAGGCGCGCCACGACCGCCAGGGGTAATACCGTGGAGCGGGTGATCATGACGGTTTACTCCTCCCGCCATCAGCAATGTTTGCTGGTGGCCCTCTTTCTGTTGCTGCTCTGGCCGATGGCTGGCCTGATTGCCGGTTGGCAGTGGGCGCTGTTGTTGCCCGTCTGGCTGGTGGCGCTCTGGCTGAGCTGGCGCTTCCTCGCCGAGCCCCCGTTCGAGTTTGTCTGGGATGGCCAGTGGCTGCAGTGGCAAGGTCGCCGCTATCAGCTCGGTAACAAGAGCCGCATTCTGCCCGGTGTGCTCAGGCTGGCGCTTTGTCCTGATCCGCAAGAGAGTGGGGCTGTGTCGCCACGGCAACTGTGGCTCTTCTCCGACGCCCTTCCCCCCGAACACTACCGCCTGCTGGCGCGAGCCATCCACTTTCTGCCGTCCCGGCGCTGACACCTGTTCCCGTGATGACTAGGCGCTGATTTATCGCGATAAGCGGCTGCCATGTGGCTGGCGGCACAATTTGCTGAAAAAAAGTTGCTGTAAAAAACCGCTGAAAAAAGTGATCCCGCTAGGGCGGGATCACTGATTGTTGCAACGCTTTGCGGGAAGGGGGATTAATCCCGCTCCGGGGTCAGCACGGTCGGTTTGGAGTCCGGCAGCATATCCGGATGATCCAGGTTGTAGTGCAAGCCGCGAGACTCCTTGCGCTGCAGGGCGCAGTTGACGATAAGCTCGGCCACCTGCAGCAGGTTGCGCAGTTCCAGCAGGTTGTTGGATACGCGGAAGTTGGCGTAGTACTCCTGTACCTCCTGCTTGAGCAGGTCGATGCGGCGCTTGGCGCGTGCCAGGCGTTTGTTGGTACGCACGATGCCCACATAGTCCCACATCATCAGCCGCAGTTCGTGCCAGTTGTGCTGGAGCACCACCAGTTCGTCGGAATCTTCCACCTTGCTCTCGTCCCACACTGGCAGGTGCGGCGGCTCCACGCTCATCGGTAGCTTGGCCAGAATGTCGGCCCCCGCCTGATGGGCATAGACCACGCATTCCAGCAGGGAGTTGGAGGCCATGCGGTTGGCGCCGTGTAGCCCGGTGTAGGTTACTTCGCCGATGGCGTAGAGGCCGGGGATATCGGTCTGGCCGTTGTTGTCGATCATCACGCCGCCACAGGTGTAGTGTGCGGCCGGCACGATGGGCATCGGCTCCTTGGTGATATCGATGCCGACCGCGAGGCAACGCTCGTAGATGGTCGGGAAGTGCTTGATGATGAAATCGGCCGGTTTGTGGCTGATGTCCAGATACATGCAATCCGCCCCGAGCCGCTTCATCTCGTGGTCGATGGCGCGGGCGACGATATCGCGCGGTGCCAGCTCGGCCCGCTCGTCAAATTCCGGCATAAAGCGGCTGCCGTCCGGGCGGCGCAGATAGGCTCCCTCGCCACGCAGCGCTTCGGTCAGCAGGAAGTTGGGATCATCCGGGTGGAACAGGCTGGTGGGGTGGAACTGGTTGAACTCCAGATTCGCCACCCGGCAACCGGCCCGCCATGCCATGGCGATACCATCGCCAGAGCTCACATCCGGGTTGGAGGTGTACTGGTAGACCTTGGAAGCGCCACCGGTGGCCAGTGCCACGAAACGGGCGCGGATCACCTCGACCTGCTCGGCGTTGCGGTTCCAGACGTAGGCTCCCAGCACCTTGTTGCCCGGCAGATTGAGCTTGCGGGTGGTGATGAGGTCGACCGCGTTGAAGCGCTCCATCAGCTGGATATTGGGGTGGGCACGGACCTGATCGATCAGGGTGAGCTGCACCGCCTTGCCGGTGGCGTCGGCCGCGTGGAAGATGCGGCGATGGCTGTGGCCCCCTTCCCGGGTGAGGTGGTACTGGGATTCGCCGTCGGCGTTCTCCTCCTGATCGAAGGGGACCCCTTGCTGAATGAGCCACTGGATGGACTCGCGGGCGTGGCGGGCGGTGAACTCCACAACGGCCGGGTCACACAACCCGGCGCCCGCGTTGAGCGTGTCGCTCACGTGGGATTCGATGCTATCGGTTTCGTCGAAAACGGCAGCGATGCCTCCTTGCGCATAGAAAGTGGCCCCTTCACTGATGGGCCCCTTGCTCAGAACCAGGACTTTGGCGTGGTCTGCCAATCGCAACGCGAGGGACAAACCAGCGGCACCGCTGCCAATGATCAGTACATCGCAAAGGTATTCAACACTTGCTTTCATAAGTATCATTGGCCTGGATTAAGAACTGGCACCATGGTAGCCCAAGCGAGGGCGAGGATGCAGCCTGCATCACATTTTTTTCAATTGAAGCGAACTTTCTCTGATTCTCCCTGTCTGAACTTGTGCGCTTAGGAAGGGCCGGAAAAGAAAAACGATAACCTGATGGGGGTTTTACGGCTCTGATGAGCGACCAGAATCTACTGGACGAACAGCTGGTTGAACGGGTCCAGCGCGGCGATAAAGCAGCTTTCAACCTGTTGGTAAAAAAATACCAGCATAAGGTGGTCAACCTGGTTGCCAGGTATGTCAACAATCCCGGTGATGTGCCCGATGTGGCGCAAGAGGCCTTTATAAAAGCCTACCGTGCATTGCCGACATTCCGTGGCGAAAGTGCTTTTTACACCTGGTTGTACCGAATTGCCGTGAACACGGCGAAGAATTATCTCACCTCCCAGGGGCGCAGGCCGCCCAGCAGTGATGTGGAGGCTGACGAAGCGGAGTCTTATGGTGGTAGTGAAGCCTTGCAAGAGGTTTCAACCCCGGAAAACCTGGCGCTGACTGACGAGATCAAACGCACCGTGTTTTCCGCCATAGAGGCATTGCCGGAAGACCTGAGGACAGCGATCACCCTTCGCGAACTGGAAGGGCTGAGCTACGAAGAGATTGCCGAAATCATGGATTGCCCTGTGGGTACGGTCAGATCCCGTATCTTCCGGGCGAGGGACGCAATCGATAAAAAGCTGCAACCTCTGATCGAGAATTAACTGGGGAAAGACGGGTTAACTTATGGCAAATAAAGAGCAAATCTCTGCCCTGATGGATGGTGAGCTGAGTGACGCAGAGGTACTGAACGAGCTGGAGATGGACTCTGACTTGCAAGATACCTGGGGTCGTTACCACCTGATCGGCGATGCCATGCGGGGTGACCTGCCGGTCAATCTGCAACTGGATCTCAGTGACAGCATCATGGCTGCGCTGGAGGATGAGCCCACCATACTGGCACCCAAGCCGGTCGAGACGGCTCCCGTGCTGCAACCTGCCGTTGCACCGGTCAAGACAGATTCTAATGTGGTTCCGTTGTTCCGCCGTGTCGGTCAGCAGCTGGGTCAATATGCCATTGCGGCATCCGTGGCCGCTGCCGTTATCTTCGGGGTGCAGCAGTATCAGGGGCAGGATGGCGTTCCGGCCAATCCGGTGCTCAATACCATTCCAATCGGTGGCAGTGCGGCGCCTGTGAGTGTTCACTATCCGCAACAGGATGGTGCCCGTGCCCGTCAGCAGGGGCTGACCGAACAGCAGATGCAGGAGCAGCGGGAGCGGATCAACGCCTTCCTGCGTGACCACCAGTTGCAGCAGCGCCTGTTGCAAGACAGACAGATCCAACAATAACGAATTGTCAGGGATACAAACGTGCGCCAGTCCAGCCGTATTTTGCTGGCCTCTCTCCTGCTGATTAGTGCCAAGGCCTCGGCCGACGATAAGTCGGCCGAGGCCTTGTTGCAGCAGATGCAGAGTGCCGTGCAGCAACAGAATTTCGAGTTGTCCATGGTCAAGGCCCGCCAGGGGCGTCTTGAACCGATCCGGATCAGCCATGCCGTCATCAACGGCAAGGAAGTGGCCCACCTCAGTTACCTTGACGGCAAGGCGATCGAGTATCTCCAGCGCCAGAACGAATACACCTTCTTTGAAAACAGCCACGACCCCTATACCCTGAAGGATGCCCGCTTCCCCGGCATCTGGTCGACCCTGGTGAAGATGCCGTTGGCACAGGTGCTGGAGAGCTATGATCCTGTGCTGGCCGGTCGCAGCCGGGTTGCCGGTGTGGTGGCGCAGGTGGTGAGGCTGGTGCCTAAAGAGGCCGACAAATATGGTTTCGTGCTCTGGATTGACGAGCAGAGCCACTTGCTGCTGCGGATCGACATGGTTGAGCGGGAAGGCAATCTGGTGGAGCAGGTACTTGGTGTCGAACTGGATCTGCAGAGCAAACCGGCCCCCTGGCTGGTGAAGCTGGCCAACAGCAAGCAGCCTCCGGCGCTGGCGCTGGAGGATGCCTATCCGGCGCCACAACAGCAGTTGAACTGGCAGATCACCTGGTTGCCCGATGGCTTCAAGGTGCTGTCGCAAGACCGGCACCAGCTGGTGACCACCAGTATGCCGGTGGATTACATGATGCTCTCCGACGGGCTGGTGGATCTCTCAGTCTATGTCTCCCGGGTGGATCCCAAGCAGGCGGTGCGCCAGCAGCTGATCCGCCAGGGGGCGACCTCGCTGGTGAGCTATGTCAACGAGGTGGGGGTCGAGATCACCGTGGTCGGCGAGGTGCCTGCCGAAACCGCCAAGCGCATCGCCGAGTCGGTCCAGCCGCTGGCCCGCAACGAAGCGGTGCAGTAACGGGGGCTGCGGGGTTCTTCCCCGCTTGCCGAGCGTGGCGAGTCGTGGTCAGATCCCCTGATTGTGTGAACCCGAGGTGTTGCCGTGAATGAGATGAGTGAAGAGCTGGCGACCGTGGTGGCCATTGAGGGTGACCATGCCTGGGTGGAGTGCGAGCGTCGCTCCGCCTGCAGTGGTTGTCAGCAGCAATCCAACTGCGGTACCGGCACCGTGGCCAAGGCATTTCCCCTGAAAGCTCCCCGCTTGCGAGTCAGGCTGACCGCCGAGGTGCGGGTTGGCCAGCAAGTGAGGCTCGGTATCCCGCAAGAGAGTCTGCTGAGCGGGGCTGCGCTGGTCTATGTGTTGCCGCTTTTCTGTCTGTTGGCCGGCGCCTTGCTGGGGCAGCTCTGGCTGGCGCCGCTGCTCTCGGGCGGGGAGGGGATTACCATTCTCTGCTGCCTGCTGGGGGGCGTGCTGGGCTTTTTACTGGTTCGTTACTTTTCCAACCGCCTGGATCAGGGGCGCTACGGCCCGCAGATGCTCGGCGTCGTGGTCCCTGTCCGCATCCTCCCCTGACCGAACAGGCGCTATTTCACTGGCGCTGGCGACTAAAGAATGGCCGTCAGCCGGGTTATCCAGTAAAATCGCGCCTCCATAACTGACCTTAACTAATTTTGAGTGACTCTTGCTCGATGAAACACATTCGTAACTTTTCGATTATTGCGCACATCGACCACGGTAAATCGACCCTGTCGGACCGTCTGATCCAGACTTGCGGTGGCTTGTCCGACCGCGAGATGCAGGCTCAGGTGCTTGACTCCATGGATCTGGAGCGCGAGCGCGGCATTACCATCAAAGCACAGAGTGTGACCCTGAACTACCAGGCACAAGACGGTAACACCTACCAGCTGAACTTTATCGACACCCCGGGCCACGTGGATTTCTCCTACGAGGTCTCCCGCTCTTTGGCGGCCTGTGAAGGGGCGCTGCTGGTGGTGGATGCCGGCCAGGGGGTTGAGGCACAGACTCTGGCCAACTGCTATACCGCCATGGAAATGGATCTGGAAGTGGTGCCGGTGCTGAACAAGATTGACCTGCCGGCCGCAGAACCCGAGCGGGTTGCCGAGGAGATCGAAGACATCGTCGGTATCGACGCGGTCGATGCGGTGCGCTGCTCCGCCAAGACCGGTCTGGGTGTTGATCTGGTGCTGGAAGAGATCGTTGCCAAGATCCCGGCGCCGGAAGGTGACCCGGATGCCCCGCTGCAGGCGCTGATCATCGACTCCTGGTTCGACTCCTATCTGGGCGTTGTCTCTTTGGTGCGGATCAAGAACGGTTCCCTGAAGAAGAACGACAAGATCAAGGTGATGAGCACCGGTCAGGTGTGGGGTGTCGATCGTATCGGTATCTTCACGCCCAAGCAGGTGGATACCCAGGGTCTGGGTTGCGGCGAGGTAGGTTGGGTTGTCTGCGGCATCAAGGACATCCACGGCGCGCCGGTGGGCGATACCCTGACTCAGGCCAAGAACGGTGCCGACAAGGCGCTGGCTGGCTTCAAGAAGGTGAAGCCGCAGGTTTATGCGGGTCTGTTCCCTATCTCCAGCGATGACTACGAGTCGTTCCGTGACGCCCTCGACAAGCTCTCCCTGAACGATGCCTCCCTGTTCTTCGAACCGGAGAGCTCCACTGCGCTGGGCTTCGGCTTCCGTTGCGGCTTCCTCGGCATGCTGCACATGGAGATCATTCAGGAGCGTCTGGAGCGTGAATACGATCTGGATCTGATCACCACGGCGCCGACCGTAGTGTACGAGATCGAGCTGACCGACGGTTCCACCATCCACATCGACAGCCCGGCCCAGATGCCCGCCATCACCAGCATCAAGGAGATGCGCGAGCCGATCGCCGAGTGTCATATCTTGCTGCCGCAGGAGTACATGGGCAACGTCATCACCCTCTGTATCGAGAAGCGTGGCGTGCAGACCAACATGGTCTATCACGGCAAGCAGGTGGCACTGACCTATGAAATCCCGATGGCGGAAGTGGTGCTCGACTTCTTCGACCGTCTGAAGTCCACCAGTCGCGGTTACGCCTCGCTGGACTACGGCTTCAAGCGTTTCGAAACCTCCGACATGGTCCGTCTGGACATCATGATCAACGGTGAGCGCGTCGATGCCCTGGCCATCATCACCCACAAGGACAACGCCCAGTATCGCGGTCGTCAGGTGGTGGAGAAGATGCGCGAGCTGATCCCGCGCCAGATGTTCGATATCGCCATTCAGGCGGCCATCGGCAACCAGATCATCGCTCGCAGCACAGTCAAGGCTCTGCGTAAAGACGTAACCGCCAAGTGCTACGGTGGTGACGTGAGTCGTAAGAAGAAACTGCTGAACAAGCAGAAAGAAGGTAAGAAGCGGATGAAGTCCCTCGGCCGTGTCGACGTGCCGCAGGAAGCCTTCCTCGCGATTCTCCACGTCGGAAAGGATTAATAGATGGCAAGCACGTTTTCCCTGATCCTGGTGGTGGTCTGCGCGATCACCGGTGTTATCTGGTGTCTGGACAAGATGATTTGGTCCAAGCAGCGCGCCGCCAAGATTGCCGTGGCTCGTGCCCATGGCGGTGCCCACCTGGATGAGAAGACCCTGGCCAAGGTCGCCCCCGTGCCGGTCTGGATTGAGCAGACCGCCGGGGTCTTCCCGGTCATCACCTTTGTGCTGATCCTGCGTTCGTTCATTTTTGAACCGTTCCAGATCCCGTCAGGTTCCATGATGCCCACCCTGCTGGTGGGCGATTTCATCCTGGTGGAAAAATTTGCCTATGGTCTGCGGGACCCGGTGACCAACACCAAGTTCCTCGAGACTGGCGAACCCAAGCGTGGCGACGTGGTGGTGTTCAAGTATCCCCTTGAACCGCGCGTTGACTACATCAAGCGGGTGGTCGGCATGCCGGGTGATCGGGTCATCTATCGCAACAAGGAGCTGATGATCCGGCCCAAGTGCGAAGAGCAGGAAGGGAAAACGTGCCCGGGCTTCAAGAAGCTCGACGTCAAGTTTGAACAAAGAGGCGAATTTACCCAGATGGGGATCCCCCTTGACCGCTATACCGAGCAGTTGGGTGATGTCTCCCACGAGACCCTGCGCAATCCGCTGATGCCCGACATGGTTGGCCGTTACTATCGCCAGCCCGGCACCTACCCCGACGAGTGGGTGGTACCGGAAGGCCAGTATTTCGTGATGGGCGACAACCGCGACAACAGCACCGATAGCCGCTTCTGGGGCTTTGTGCCCGAGCAGAATCTGGTCGGCAAGGCGGTCGCTATCTGGATAAGTTTTGAATTCGAGCGCGAAGAAGGCTCCCTGCTGCCAAGTTGGGTACCGACAGGTGTGCGCTTCAACCGCATTGGCGGAATCAAGTAAATGAATATCAAGATGAACAGACTGCAGTCCCGTCTCGGGCATGTCTTTGCGGATCTGGAACTACTGACCCGGGCGCTGACTCACCGCAGCGCCGGCTCCCGTCACAATGAACGACTGGAATTTCTGGGTGACTCGATTTTGAGTCTGGTGATTGCCGACGATCTCTTCCACCGTTTCCCGCAAGCGGCGGAAGGGGATCTCAGCCGGATGCGCGCCACCCTGGTGCGCGAGAAGACCCTGGCCGAACTGGGCCGGGAGTTTGACCTTGGTGATCACCTGATCCTGGGCCCCGGCGAACTCAAGAGCGGCGGTTTTCGCCGTGAATCTATCCTGGCTGACACGGTCGAGGCGGTGATCGGTGCCGTCTATCTGGATACCAATCTTGAGACGGTGCGGACACTGCTGCTGAGCTGGTATGCCAGCCGCCTGGAAGAGATCAAGCCGGGCATCGAGCAGAAGGATCCCAAGACCCGTCTGCAAGAAATTTTGCAGGGAAGCCGCAAATCCCTGCCGACCTACACCGTGACCAACGTCAAGGGCGAGGCACACAACCAGGAGTTCACCGTCCAGTGTGACGTGGAAGGTCTGGATGGTCCCCTCGTCGGGGTCGGCACCAGCCGTCGCAAGGCCGAACAGGCCGCGGCGCAGCAAGCATTGGAAAAACTGTCATGACAGATACTACCTATTGCGGCTTTGTCGCCATCGTGGGCCGCCCGAACGTGGGCAAGTCCACCCTGCTCAACAAGCTGCTTGGCCAGAAGGTCAGCATCACCTCGAAGAAGCCCCAGACCACCCGTCACCGGATTTTGGGGATCGATACCGAGGAGAACTACCAGACCATCTATGTGGATACCCCGGGTCTGCACATTGAAGAGAAACGGGCCATCAACCGCCTGATGAACCGTGCCGCCACCAGTTCGCTGGGTGATGTGGCCATGGTGGTGTTCATGGTCGACGGTACCCACTGGACCAAAGACGACGAGATGGTGCTGGGCAAGCTGCGCAATCTCAAGTGCCCTGTGGTGCTGGCGGTCAACAAGATCGACAACGTCAAAGAGAAAGAAGATCTGCTGCCCCACCTCGAGTGGCTGGGCCAACAGATGAACTTCGCCCATATTCTGCCCATCAGTGCCGAAAAGGGCACCAATGTGGAGAAGATCCGCGAGTGGGCCAAGGATCTGCTGCCGGAAAACGTCCACTTCTTCCCGGAAGATTACGTGACTGACCGCTCCTCCCGCTTTATGGCCTCCGAAATCATCCGCGAGAAGCTGATGCGCTTCACCGGTGAGGAGCTGCCCTACTCGGTGACGGTGGAGATCGAGCGCTTCAAGGTGGAAGAGAACGGCCTCTACCACATCCACGGCCTGATCCTGGTCGAGCGCGATGGCCAGAAGAAGATGGTCATCGGCAACAAGGGCGAGAAGATCAAGACCATCGGCACCGAAGCGCGCCTCGATATGGAACGTCTGTTCCAGAACAAGGTGCACCTCGAGCTGTGGGTCAAGGTCAAATCCGGTTGGGCTGACGATGAGCGCGCCCTGCGCAGCCTCGGGTATGGCGACGACTGATTGCTGACCCCGGCTTTCGTCATCCACAGTCGGCCCTATCGGGAGACCAGCCAGCTGGTCGAGGTCTTCACCCAGGATAGTGGCCGATTTACTCTGGTGGCTCGCGGTTCTCGCGGGCCACGCTCCCCTCTCAAGGGGCTGCTGCAACCCTTTACCCTGCTCACCATCGCCTGGCGCGGCAAGGGGGATCTCAAGAACCTCACCCAGGTCGAATGCCCGGATCACTCCCTGCGTCTCGGCGGCGATCGTCTCTTCTACGGCCTCTATCTCAACGAGCTTGTTTACTACCTGCTGGAAGCGCACACCCCGTTCCCAGAAGTATTCGATGCCTATGCCCGTGCCATCATGGCGCTGGCCGATGGCGAGACGCCGGAGCTGCCGCTGCGTCGCTTCGAGTTCCTGCTGTTGCAGGCGCTCGGTTATGCGGTGGATTTCGAATACACGGCGGACGACGAGTCGCCCATCGAGCCGACCCTGCTCTATGGCTTCGAGCGTGAATTGGGCTTTGTTGCTTGCGAGCGGGCGCCGGATCCCCGTACCCTGTTTCTCGGTGCCCACCTGCTCGCCTTTGCCGAGGGACGTTTCGATACCCCTCCCTTGCTGCAGGCGGCCAAACGTTTCAGCCGACTGGCGCTGCAACCCTATCTGGGCAAGCGTCAGCTAAAGAGCCGGGAGCTGTTTTTAAAACGCAAAGCCAGTATGCAAGGCTGACACAGATTACAGACATACGGATATTGGCGCGGTGTGATTCGCTGACCGCGCAGTCAACAGATGAAGCCTTTCAAGGAGTTCTCAATGAGTGAAATCTATCTGGGTGTGAACATCGACCATATCGCCACCCTGCGCAACGCCCGTGGCACCCAGTATCCTGATCCGGTACAGGCCGCCTTCGTGGCCGAGCAGGCCGGGGCCGATGGCATTACCGTGCATCTGCGTGAAGATCGCCGCCACATCACCGACCGCGATGTGGAGATCCTGCGCCAGACTATCCAGACCAGAATGAACCTGGAGATGGCGGTGACCGAAGAGATGATCGGCATCGCCTGCCGCATCAAGCCCCACTTCGTCTGTCTGGTGCCGGAGAAGCGCACCGAAGTGACCACCGAGGGCGGTCTGGACGTGGCCGGTCAGCTGGACAAGGTGACTGACGCCGTTGCCCGCCTCTCTGCTGTGGGTGCCCAGGTATCCCTCTTTATCGACGCCGATCCCATCCAGATCGATGCGGCTGCCGAGAGTGGCGCCCCCTTTATCGAGATCCATACCGGCCGTTACGCCGATGCCACCACAGATGCCGAGCGCAACGCCGAGTTCAAGCGTATCGCCGCCGGCGCCTCCTATGCTGCTGGCAAGGGGCTCAAGGTCAATGCCGGCCATGGTCTGCACTACCACAACGTCAAGGCCATCGCCGCTATCCCCGAGCTCTATGAGCTCAACATCGGCCACGCCATCATCGGTCGTGCTGCCTTTGATGGTCTGGCTAAAGCCGTGAGCGATATGCGCCTGCTGATGCAGGAAGCTCGTCAGGGGATCTGAGTTGCAAAATAGGCCCGCGGCCTGAGACTGGTCGCCAGAAATAACAAAGGACGCCACGGCGTCCTTTATTATTTCTGGCCCTGTTCAAGCGAGGGCGGCACCCGCGCAGTAATAACCCAGCACAATCGGCTATAAGCAGTTGATGTCAAAAGGGTTACACTGGTTGACCCTGTCAGTTGGACGAGATTGTTATGGATCATCCCTTGTACCACCCCGATATCACCGAACTTGAACCTGTCGCCCGTGCGGCGGGAGCGGCCATCATGGCCATCTACAGCCAGCTCTTCGCGGTGGAGTACAAGAGCGACGAGAGCCCGCTTACCGCGGCCGACAAGGGGGCTCATGATGTGATCGTTCAGGGGTTGGCACGGCTGACTCCGGATATTCCCGTATTGTCGGAGGAGTCTGGGTTCGAGGTGATGGCGGCGCGCCACGGCTGGTCCCGCTACTGGCTGGTGGATCCCCTCGATGGCACCAAGGAGTTTGTCTCCCGCAACGGCGAGTTCACCGTCAATATTGCGTTGATTGAAGAGGGGGCGCCGCGCTGGGGGCTGGTCTATGCCCCTGTGCTGGACAAGCTCTGGTATGGCGGAAAGGGGCTCGGTGCCTGGCGCATCGCCGATGGCAAGCGCGAGCCTATCCAGACCTCGCCTCATCGTGAAGGCGAGGCGTGGCGAGTGGTGGGCAGTCGCAACCACCTGTCGCAGGAGACCTTCGATTTCTTGGCACCTTTTGGCGAGATCGAGCTGGTTTCGATGGGAAGCTCCCTCAAGTTCTGTATCATCGCCGAGGGGGGCGCCGAGCTCTATCCGCGCCTTGCTCCTACCTGCGAGTGGGATACCGGCGCTGCACAGGCGGTGCTGGAGGGGGCGGGTGGCAGCGTCACCCAACTCGATGGCTCATCCCTTGCTTACAACAAGCCCGATATCCTCAATCCCTGGTTTGTCGCCAAGGCATAAACGAGATATCGGGATGCAAAAAGGCCGGACTGGAATGAACTTCCAGTCCGGCCTTTTTTATTTCGCTATGCGCTTTGCGGTCAGAAGACCTTTTTGAACGGCTTGATGGTCACTTTGGCATAGACACCGGCGGCCACATAAGGGTCGGCATCGGCCCAGGCTTTGGCGTCCGCCTGCGAGGCAAACTCGGCGATGACGGTGCTGCCGGTAAAACCTGCATCTGCCGGATCCTCTGCATCGATTGTAGGATTCGGACCGGCGGTCAGCAGGCGACCTTCATCCTGCAGGGCTTGCAGCCGAGCCAGATGGGCAGGGCGAACTTGCTTGCGCAGTGGCAGGCTATCGGGGACATCTTCGGAGTAGATGAGATACCACATGAGACAATCCTTTTCTGATGAGGGTTACTTTTTGGGTTCGTCTTTTTGCTGGGACAACTGCTCGGCAGGGATGTGGCGGTAGAGATAGACGCCGCTCAGCAGGGTAAAGACCAGCGTCATCCCCAGTAGGCCGAACACCTTGAAGTTGACCCACATCTCCTGCGGCAGGTTGAACGCCACATAGAGGTTGAGCAGGCCACAGACGGTAAAGAAGCCGACCCAGCCGAGATTGACTGTGTCCCAGACCTTATCGGGTGCTTGCAGCTCCTTGGCCAGCATCTGTTTGATCAGATTCTTGCCAAAGCCGTAGCGGCTGATGAGCAGACCCAGTGCGAACAGCACGTTGATGACAGTCACTTTCCACTTGATAAAGGTGTCATCGTGGAAGAAGACGGTGAGGCCGCCGAAGAAGCCGACCAGCAGGAAGGTAAAGAGCTGCATCTTCTCGACCTTGCGATAGCGGATCCAGCTATAGGCGAGCTGCAGACCGGTGACCACCACCAGTGCGCCGGTAGCCATGTAGATGTCGTAAAACTTGTAGACCGCAAAGAAAACGACAAGTGGAATAAATTCAATAAATTGCTTCATTGTTGGCGCCTAGTCCTCAAAGATGGCCTGCAAATTTCGCCCAGTCTACCTGTACAGCAGACAACGGCAAATGAATAAGACCGCTCATTTTTACGCCGGTTCCGCGCTGTCGCCAAACAGTTGGCGTGCAATGGAGATCCCCAGTCGCTGCTGATCGGCCAGCAGGTCGCGGATATGGCGCTCTTCAATCAGGGGGTTGAGCAGCACGGCGCGCAGCAGGGTGAGAGGTTGGGTACCGTAGCGCACCACAGCGCGCTGGGTGCGGGAGACAAAGCTGTGCCCCTCGGCCCGCTGGGCTTTTTGTAGCGCCACGTTGAAGGCGTTGATCTGCTCGTTGGCCGCTTCGTCCAGCACCTTGCCCTGCAGATGGGGCGGGATGCAGCGGTAGGAGAGCAGGTTCATCACCGGAGCAGACATCAACTCGAAGGCAGGATCGCTTTCGATGAGCTCTGCCATCATTCGGGCCCGGTCGTAGTTGGCTTCGATAAGCTCAGCATAGCCTTGCTGGCCGAACAGCTGGAAAGCGGCATCCAGATAGAGGGCATTGGCCGGGCGGGTGCCCTCCAGGGTAAAGCGACCCTGATCGAACGAGGTGGCGCGAATGGCATAGGGCGCCTCTCGCTTGACTGCCATCATCAGGTCGGGCTGGCGGCAGAGCAGCATGCCGGTACCGAGTGGCACCAGCAGCTGTTTGTGGCCATCCAGAGTGACGGTATCTGCGCGCTCGATCCCGGCCAGCAGGTTTTGATAGCGGGGGGAGAAGAGGGTCGGGCCACCCCAGGCGGCATCCACGTGGAAGTGGATCTGCTCGCGCTCGGCGATGGCCGCCAGTTCTGGTAGCGGATCGATGGAGCCAAAGTCAGTACTGCCCGCCACGCCGACCAGCGCCAGCACCTTGAGTTTCAGTTCCTTGCACTGGATCAGTGCCTGCTCCAGCGCAGCCAG
This sequence comes from Aeromonas sp. 95A, assembly GCF_051919235.1. Classification (NCBI taxonomy): domain Bacteria; kingdom Pseudomonadati; phylum Pseudomonadota; class Gammaproteobacteria; order Aeromonadales; family Aeromonadaceae; genus Aeromonas; species Aeromonas sp. 95A. The sequence goes on along the minus strand of NZ_JBQBFC010000001.1, from coordinate 1,957,895 downwards.
ACTGAGCCGGTTCTGCTCGTCAGTCTCAAGGCGCCAGACGCTGCGAGCGCCCAGCCCCAGCAGATCCATCCCTTTGTCGAAGGAGTAGTGCATCAGCCGGGAACCCAGAATGACGGCGCCCCGATAGCCCTGCTCATAGAGGGCGAACAGGTTGTCGCCGCAGGCGCGGTTGCGGGCCAGCCACAGTGCCGTGACGTTGGCGATGGTGCCGCCGCTGGTCATGACACCGAGGGCGGCATCCTTGGCATGCATCTGTTCTCCGTAGAAGGCATCGTCCCGGCCATAGATGAGGCGGTGCAGCTTGGCCAGCACCTCTCGCTCCAGAAAGCTGAGCAGGCGGGAGGACTCCATCTTCATCGGATTCTGGTTCAGCATCACCAGCAGGCGCGACAGCTCGGCGGTATAGGTTGGCAGGGGCGCCGTCATATGGCCCATGTAGCGTGGCGAGGTGAGGTGCGAGGCGCCGGGCACCAGAGTAGCCAGCCGTGCCAGATACTCCTCGATAGAGTGGCCGACTGCAGGCATGCGGGATTGATCGAGCTGGTGGGTGAACAGGTCGCGCTGATAGGGGGCCTGACTGTCGTCGGAGTGGTGGAAGCTCTCCAGCAAGGTGTTCATCGCCTCGCCAAAGGCGGGATCCGCTTGTGCAAACAGCTCAGTCAACTTCATCAGGTTCTCCAGACCAGGTCACCGGGGTAGGCGTCTATGCCCCTTGTCTCGGGCATCGGCGGCAGAGCATACACCAAAGGGGGGCGGGTGACAGCCACCCCATTTTTTAAGCGAACACTTGTACTCCGAAATGGTGCTGGGTAGAGTGAGCCACAGTTATTGTGGAGTCGATGTTATGAGTGGTGTGATGGATTACTCCCCCCGGGAGGAGCTGGCAAACCGGCTGAGTCACGGTGCGGGATTGTTGCTGGGGATTGTCGGGCTGGTGCTGTTGCTCATCAAGGGATGGGGGCAGGGTACGCAGGCGCTGGTGAGCTACAGCCTTTATGGCGGCAGTCTGGTGCTGCTCTATCTCGCCTCGACCCTCTATCACAGCATGGGGTCAGGGCGGGCCAGACGCTGGTGCAAGGTGTTTGATCACTGCGCCATCTATCTGCTGATTGCCGGCACCTATACCCCCTTCCTGCTGGTGGCGCTCGACACGCCGCTGGCGAAGGGGTTGATGGTGGTGATCTGGGCCCTGGCGCTGGCTGGCGTGGTGTTCAAGCTGGTGTTTATCAACCGCTTCAAGAAGTTGTCGCTCTTTACCTACCTGATGTTGGGCTGGCTGTCGCTGGTGGTCATCTACCAGCTCTATATCCATCTGGCCGGTGAGGGGCTGCTGCTGCTCGGGCTTGGCGGCCTTATCTACAGCCTCGGGGTCATCTTCTATGTGGCCAAGCAGATCCCCTATAACCACGCCATCTGGCATCTCTTTGTGCTGGGTGGCAGCGTTTGTCACTTTATGGCCATTTACGGCTACGTCGCCTAACGTCTTGCAACTAGCCCTTAATTGGTATTTTTAGCGCGTAAAAGGATAAATTCGTGCGGTATCACACAGTTGGCATCAGCGTTTGCTGACAAGCTAGGGCCAGTTCAATTCGCAAAGGATGCACGAAATGAGTGAAATCGCGCTTTCCATCAGCATGTTGTCGCTGGTGGCAGTGCTAGGACTCTGGCTGGGAAACTGGCGAGTCTATGGCGTTGGATTGGGAATAGGGGGGGTGCTGTTCGGCGGCATCATAGTGGGTCACTTTGCAGGCGCCTCCGATCTCGCGCTGGATGCACAAACGCTTCACTTTATTCAAGAATTTGGCCTGATCCTGTTTGTCTATACCATCGGCATCCAGGTCGGGCCGGGTTTCTTCTCGTCATTGCGCAGTTCGGGTCTCAAACTCAACGCCTTTGCCGCCTTGCTGGTCATCCTTGGCTGCGTGGTGGCCGCTGGCTTGCATCAATTTTTCGATGTGCCGTTGCCGGTCATTCTGGGGGTCTTCTCCGGTGCCGTCACCAATACGCCATCCCTCGGTGCGGGCCAGCAGATCCTGGCCGAGCTGGGCGCCGCGCCCGGTTCTACCGGCCTGATGGGTATGGGATATGCGGTTGCCTATCCGTTTGGCATCTGTGGCATTTTGCTCACCATGTGGCTGGTCAGGGTCTTCTTTCGCATCAAGATCGACGATGAAGCCGCCCAGTTCGAGCTACAAACTGGTAAAACCAAAGAGAGCTTGCAGACCATCAACATCGCGGTGCGCAACCCCAACATGCACGGCCTGATGCTGAGCGAGATCCCGAGTCTCGACGAGTCTGATGTCATCTGTTCACGGCTCAAACGGGGCGACGAGCTGATGGTGCCACGGCCGGAATCCCGTATCGAACTGGGTGACTTGCTGCACCTGGTGGGTGAGCGTCACGCGCTGCACAAGGTGTTGCTGGTGTTGGGGGAGGAGGTGGAGACCTCGCTCTCGACCCGGGGCACCGATCTGCGCGTCGAGCGAGTAGTGGTGACCAACGAGCAGGTTCTTGGCAAGAAGATCCGCGATTTGGACATCAAACAGCGCTATGACGTGGTGATCTCCCGTCTCAACCGTGCCGGTATCGAACTGGTGCCGACCAGCCAGACAAGCCTGCAGTTTGGTGACATCCTCAACCTGGTTGGCCGTCTCGACGCCATCGAAGCTGTCACCAATGTGGTCGGCAACGTGCAGCAAAAGCTGCAACAGGTGCAGATGTTGCCGGTATTTATCGGGATTGGCCTTGGCGTATTGCTCGGCTCCATCCCCTTCTACCTGCCCGGTTTCCCGGCCGCTCTCAAATTGGGTCTGGCGGGTGGGCCGCTGGTGGTGGCGCTGATCCTGTCTCGGATCGGCAGCATCGGCAAGCTTTACTGGTTCATGCCCCCCAGTGCCAACCTGGCGCTGCGGGAGATCGGGATCGTGCTGTTTCTGGCGGTGGTCGGCTTCAAGTCCGGTGCCGGCTTCGTCGATACCCTGATCAACGGTGATGGCCCAGCCTGGATGCTCTACGGTATGGCGATTACCCTGATCCCGCTGCTGGTAGTCGGTGTGCTGGCGCGCCTCTACGGCAAGATGAACTATCTTACCCTGTGCGGCTTGCTGGCTGGCTCCATGACAGATCCTCCCGCGCTGGCCTTTGCCAACGCCATGCACCCGACCAGTGGCGCCAGTGCGCTCTCATACGCCACTGTCTACCCGCTGGTTATGTTCCTGCGGATCATCTCGCCACAGCTGCTGGCTATCATCCTCTGGGCGGGGGCCTAGGGTTAATCCTGACAGGAGCATGCGTTGTCATGCTCCCGTCATCATTCTGTAATTTATTGATAATTTTGGTTTTTGCCATTCTCGCAACCTCGTTTTACACACTTCTGTCTGGCTGAACAGTTCAGCTTCAAATCGGTCTATCCTTTCGAATTTTCGAGCTGGTTATTTTTTCCCTCAGTCTGCAAAGTAGGCTGTGGCTTATTGCATTCAAATCAGGATTCAGGAGAGAACATGATCACCAATGCCGTTACCTTGGAACAGGGCGTAACCGTAACCCAACTTAAAGGACAAATTTATCTGGTTGCCGCTGATGGCAGCCGGAAGCTGTTGGCTGAAGGTGATGTGCTGCCTAAAGGGGCGGTGATCGTGTCGCCGGATGGCGCCAGTTTCATGGGCGGCGGACAGTCATTCAATGTGCAACCAGCCAGCGAGCAGAGTGAGCCTGCCGAAGAGGGAGATGCTCCCCAGCTGGCACAAAATGGTGCCGCTGGCACTCCTGATGATATCAATGCCTTGCAACAGGCGATCTTGGGTGGGGCTGACCCGACCCAGGCCTTTGAAGCCTCCGCAGCAGGTGGTGCACCTGCCGCTGGTGGTGGCGGTATTGGGGGCGTCGCCGGTGCCAGTGGCAACGGCGGTTTTGTCACCATCGACCGTACCGGTTCCGCAACCATCGCGGAAGCCACCTTCGATACCACCTACAACACCAATGGTGAACTACCGCTTGGTGCTGCTGGCGAAGATGAGGTATTTGACCTGACTCCGCCCACCATTTCCGTCGTTGCGCCAGACAATACCAATGACACCACTCCGACCCTGACCGGAACCACAGATGCTCCTGCCGGCAGCACCGTAACCTTGCTGGTCACCGATGCCAACGGCAATCAACAGACTCTGACCGCTATCGTTACACCCGGCGGTACCTTCACAGTGGATGTGGTCACCCCCTTGGCTGAGGGCTCTTATACCGTCACTGCCAGTGTCACCGATCCTGCGGGGAATACAGGAACGGCAACCGACAATGGCAGCGTGGATGTGACCGCCCCGACCATCACTGTCGATGCGCCGGACAACACCAACGACACCACACCGACCATCACTGGTACTACCAATGCAGTTCCAGGCAGCACAGTCACCCTGGTGGTGACCGATGCCAATGGCACTCAGCAGACCTTGATCGCCATCGTGCAACCGAGTGGTAGCTACAGCGTGGATGTCACCACCCCGCTGGCGGAAGGGAGCTACAAGGTGGATGCCAGCGTCACCGATCCGGCTGGCAACACAGGTACCGCTACCGACGATGGCAGCGTGGACATTGATGAGTCGGTCGATGCGGTGAACGACCAGTACGAGGTCAACGAAGATGGTTCGGTGAGCCTGAATCTGCTGGCCAACGACAATGCTCCGGATGGCGGGCTGAAGATTGTTTCCATCAACGGCGTCATGCTGACGGGCGGTGCGCAGAGCATCGCGGTCAAGGACGGTGTTGTGGAGATTGCGGCCGATGGCAGCATGACCTTCAAGCCGAACGAGAACTTCAACGGCGATATCAGTTTTGACTATGTGGCCGAAGACGTTGACGGCGATACCGACAGTGCCAAGGTGAACATTAGCGTCAAGCCGGTGAACGACGCGCCGACCATTACGGTAGAGGCCAAGGACTTTATCGAGAACAGCGCCAAGGCCGGCGATGTGGCGGCGACCTACACCACCCGGGATGAAGACGGTGACACCCTCACGGTCGACTTCACGGCGGGTACCAATGACAAGGGCTATTACGCCATCGTCAATGGCGTCGTGGTGCTGACCCAGGCTGGCGCGGACTTCGTCAATAACGGCGGCACCTTGCCGGCGGTCGAACTGACGGTGACCGATCCGGATGGCCTGACTGGCAATGGCAGCGATACGCCGGCCATCACCGCGACCAATGACGCGCCCACCATCGACGTGGTGGCCAACGACTTCGTTGAAAATGAGGCTGCGGCTGGTGATGTGGCGGCGACCTACACCACCCGGGATGAAGACGGTGACACCCTCACGGTCGACTTCACGGCGGGTACCAATGACAAGGGCTATTACGCCATCGTCAATGGCGTCGTGGTGCTGACCCAGGCTGGCGCGGACTTCGTCAATAACGGCGGCACCTTGCCGGCGGTCGAACTGACGGTGACCGATCCGGATGGCCTGACTGGCAATGGCAGCGATACGCCGGCCATCACCGCGACCAATGACGCGCCCACCATCGACGTGGTGGCCAACGACTTCGTTGAAAATGAGGCTGCGGCTGGTGATGTGGCGGCGACCTACACCACCCGGGATGAAGACGGTGACACCCTCACGGTCGACTTCACGGCGGGTACCAATGACAAGGGCTATTACGCCATCGTCAATGGCGTCGTGGTGCTGACCCAGGCTGGCGCGGACTTCGTCAATAACGGCGGCACCTTGCCGGCGGTCGAACTGACGGTGACCGATCCGGATGGCCTGACTGGCAATGGCAGCGATACGCCGGCCATCACCGCGACCAATGACGCACCCACCATCGACGTGGTGGCCAACGACTTCGTTGAAAATGAGGCTGCGGCTGGTGATGTGGCGGCGACCTACACCACCCGGGATGAAGACGGTGACACCCTCACGGTCGACTTCACGGCGGGTACCAATGACAAGGGCTATTACGCCATCGTCAATGGTGTCGTGGTGCTGACCCAGGCTGGCGCGGACTTCGTCAATAACGGCGGCACCTTGCCGGCGGTTGATTTGACCGTCTCCGATGGCACGCTCACTGGCCGGGACAGCGATACCCCGGCCATCACCGCGACCAATGACGCACCCACCATCGACGTGGTGGCCAACGACTTCGTTGAAAATGAGGCTGCGGCTGGTGATGTGGCGGCGACCTACACCACCCGGGATGAAGACGGTGACACCCTCACGGTCGACTTCACGGCGGGTACCAATGACAAGGGCTATTACGCCATCGTCAATGGCGTCGTGGTGCTGACCCAAGCTGGCGCGGACTTCGTCAATAACGGCGGCACCTTGCCGGCGGTTGATTTGACCGTCTCCGATGGCACGCTCACTGGCCGGGACAGCGATACCCCGGCCATCACCGCGACCAATGACGCACCCACCATCGACGTGGTGGCCAACGACTTCGTTGAAAATGAGGCTGCGGCTGGTGATGTGGCGGCGACCTACACCACCCGGGATGAAGACGGTGACACCCTCACGGTCGACTTCACGGCGGGTACCAATGACAAGGGCTATTACGCCATCGTCAATGGCGTCGTGGTGCTGACCCAGGCTGGCGCGGACTTCGTCAATAACGGCGGCACCTTGCCGGCGGTCGAACTGACGGTGACCGATCCGGATGGCCTGACTGGCAATGGCAGCGATACGCCGGCCATCACCGCGACCAATGACGCGCCCACCATCGACGTGGTGGCCAACGACTTCGTTGAAAATGAGGCTGCGGCTGGTGATGTGGCGGCGACCTACACCACCCGGGATGAAGACGGTGACACCCTCACGGTCGACTTCACGGCGGGTACCAATGACAAGGGCTATTACGCCATCGTCAATGGCGTCGTGGTGCTGACCCAGGCTGGCGCGGACTTCGTCAATAACGGCGGCACCTTGCCGGCGGTCGAACTGACGGTGACCGATCCGGATGGCCTGACTGGCAATGGCAGCGATACCCCGGCCATCACCGCGACCAATGACGCGCCCACCATCGACGTGGTGGCCAACGACTTCGTTGAAAATGAGGCTGCGGCTGGTGATGTGGCGGCGACCTACACCACCCGGGATGAAGACGGTGACACCCTCACGGTCGACTTCACGGCGGGTACCAATGACAAGGGCTATTACGCCATCGTCAATGGCGTCGTGGTGCTGACCCAGGCTGGCGCGGACTTCGTCAATAACGGCGGCACCTTGCCGGCGGTCGAACTGACGGTGACCGATCCGGATGGCCTGACTGGCAATGGCAGCGATACGCCGGCCATCACCGCGACCAATGACGCGCCCACCATCGACGTGGTGGCCAACGACTTCGTTGAAAATGAGGCTGCGGCTGGTGATGTGGCGGCGACCTACACCACCCGGGATGAAGACGGTGACACCCTCACGGTCGACTTCACGGCGGGTACCAATGACAAGGGCTATTACGCCATCGTCAATGGCGTCGTGGTGCTGACCCAGGCTGGCGCGGACTTCGTCAATAACGGCGGCACCTTGCCGGCGGTCGAACTGACGGTGACCGATCCGGATGGCCTGACTGGCAATGGCAGCGATACGCCGGCCATCACCGCGACCAATGACGCGCCCACCATCGACGTGGTGGCCAACGACTTCGTTGAAAATGAGGCTGCGGCTGGTGATGTGGCGGCGACCTACACCACCCGGGATGAAGACGGTGACACCCTCACGGTCGACTTCACGGCGGGTACCAATGACAAGGGCTATTACGCCATCGTCAATGGCGTCGTGGTGCTGACCCAGGCTGGCGCGGACTTCGTCAATAACGGCGGCACCTTGCCGGCGGTCGAACTGACGGTGACCGATCCGGATGGCCTGACTGGCAATGGCAGCGATACGCCGGCCATCACCGCGACCAATGACGCGCCCACCATCGACGTGGTGGCCAACGACTTCGTTGAAAATGAGGCTGCGGCTGGTGATGTGGCGGCGACCTACACCACCCGGGATGAAGACGGTGACACCCTCACGGTCGACTTCACGGCGGGTACCAATGACAAGGGCTATTACGCCATCGTCAATGGCGTCGTGGTGCTGACCCAGGCTGGCGCGGACTTCGTCAATAACGGCGGCACCTTGCCGGCGGTCGAACTGACGGTGACCGATCCGGATGGCCTGACTGGCAATGGCAGCGATACGCCGGCCATCACCGCGACCAATGACGCGCCCACCATCGACGTGGTGGCCAACGACTTCGTTGAAAATGAGGCTGCGGCTGGTGATGTGGCGGCGACCTACACCACCCGGGATGAAGACGGTGACACCCTCACGGTCGACTTCACGGCGGGTACCAATGACAAGGGCTATTACGCCATCGTCAATGGCGTCGTGGTGCTGACCCAGGCTGGCGCGGACTTCGTCAATAACGGCGGCACCTTGCCGGCGGTCGAACTGACGGTGACCGATCCGGATGGCCTGACTGGCAATGGCAGCGATACGCCGGCCATCACCGCGACCAATGACGCGCCCACCATCGACGTGGTGGCCAACGACTTCGTTGAAAATGAGGCTGCGGCTGGTGATGTGGCGGCGACCTACACCACCCGGGATGAAGACGGTGACACCCTCACGGTCGACTTCACGGCGGGTACCAATGACAAGGGCTATTACGCCATCGTCAATGGCGTCGTGGTGCTGACCCAGGCTGGCGCGGACTTCGTCAATAACGGCGGCACCTTGCCGGCGGTCGAACTGACGGTGACCGATCCGGATGGCCTGACTGGCAATGGCAGCGATACGCCGGCCATCACCGCGACCAATGACGCGCCCACCATCGACGTGGTGGCCAACGACTTCGTTGAAAATGAGGCTGCGGCTGGTGATGTGGCGGCGACCTACACCACCCGGGATGAAGACGGTGACACCCTCACGGTCGACTTCACGGCGGGTACCAATGACAAGGGCTATTACGCCATCGTCAATGGCGTCGTGGTGCTGACCCAGGCTGGCGCGGACTTCGTCAATAACGGCGGCACCTTGCCGGCGGTCGAACTGACGGTGACCGATCCGGATGGCCTGACTGGCAATGGCAGCGATACCCCGGCCATCACCGCGACCAATGACGCGCCCACCATCGACGTGGTGGCCAACGACTTCGTTGAAAATGAGGCTGCGGCTGGTGATGTGGCGGCGACCTACACCACCCGGGATGAAGACGGTGACACCCTCACGGTCGACTTCACGGCGGGTACCAATGACAAGGGCTATTACGCCATCGTCAATGGCGTCGTGGTGCTGACCCAGGCTGGCGCGGACTTCGTCAATAACGGCGGCACCTTGCCGGCGGTCGAACTGACGGTGACCGATCCGGATGGCCTGACTGGCAATGGCAGCGATACCCCGGCCATCACCGCGACCAATGACGCGCCCACCATCGACGTGGTGGCCAACGACTTCGTTGAAAATGAGGCTGCGGCTGGTGATGTGGCGGCGACCTACACCACCCGGGATGAAGACGGTGACACCCTCACGGTCGACTTCACGGCGGGTACCAATGACAAGGGCTATTACGCCATCGTCAATGGCGTCGTGGTGCTGACCCAGGCTGGCGCGGACTTCGTCAATAACGGCGGCACCTTGCCGGCGGTCGAACTGACGGTGACCGATCCGGATGGCCTGACTGGCAATGGCAGCGATACGCCGGCCATCACCGCGACCAATGACGCGCCCACCATCGACGTGGTGGCCAACGACTTCGTTGAAAATGAGGCTGCGGCTGGTGATGTGGCGGCGACCTACACCACCCGGGATGAAGACGGTGACACCCTCACGGTCGACTTCACGGCGGGTACCAATGACAAGGGCTATTACGCCATCGTCAATGGCGTCGTGGTGCTGACCCAGGCTGGCGCGGACTTCGTCAATAACGGCGGCACCTTGCCGGCGGTCGAACTGACGGTGACCGATCCGGATGGCCTGACTGGCAATGGCAGCGATACGCCGGCCATCACCGCGACCAATGACGCACCCACCATCGACGTGGTGGCCAACGACTTCGTTGAAAATGAGGCTGCGGCTGGTGATGTGGCGGCGACCTACACCACCCGGGATGAAGACGGTGACACCCTCACGGTCGACTTCACGGCGGGTACCAATGACAAGGGCTATTACGCCATCGTCAATGGCGTCGTGGTGCTGACCCAGGCTGGCGCGGACTTCGTCAATAACGGCGGCACCTTGCCGGCGGTCGAACTGACGGTGACCGATCCGGATGGCCTGACTGGCAATGGCAGCGATACGCCGGCCATCACCGCGACCAATGACGCGCCCACCATCGACGTGGTGGCCAACGACTTCGTTGAAAATGAGGCTGCGGCTGGTGATGTGGCGGCGACCTACACCACCCGGGATGAAGACGGTGACACCCTCACGGTCGACTTCACGGCGGGTACCAATGACAAGGGCTATTACGCCATCGTCAATGGCGTCGTGGTGCTGACCCAGGCTGGCGCGGACTTCGTCAATAACGGCGGCACCTTGCCGGCGGTCGAACTGACGGTGACCGATCCGGATGGCCTGACTGGCAATGGCAGCGATACGCCGGCCATCACCGCGACCAATGACGCGCCCACCATCGACGTGGTGGCCAACGACTTCGTTGAAAATGAGGCTGCGGCTGGTGATGTGGCGGCGACCTACACCACCCGGGATGAAGACGGTGACACCCTCACGGTCGACTTCACGGCGGGTACCAATGACAAGGGCTATTACGCCATCGTCAATGGCGTCGTGGTGCTGACCCAGGCTGGCGCGGACTTCGTCAATAACGGCGGCACCTTGCCGGCGGTCGAACTGACGGTGACCGATCCGGATGGCCTGACTGGCAATGGCAGCGATACCCCGGCCATCACCGCGACCAATGACGCGCCCACCATCGACGTGGTGGCCAACGACTTCGTTGAAAATGAGGCTGCGGCTGGTGATGTGGCGGCGACCTACACCACCCGGGATGAAGACGGTGACACCCTCACGGTCGACTTCACGGCGGGTACCAATGACAAGGGCTATTACGCCATCGTCAATGGCGTCGTGGTGCTGACCCAGGCTGGCGCGGACTTTGTCAATAACGGCGGCACCTTGCCGGCGGTCGAACTGACGGTGACCGATCCGGATGGCCTGACTGGCAATGGCAGCGATACGCCGGCCATCACCGCGACCAATGACGCGCCCACCATCGACGTGGTGGCCAACGACTTCGTTGAAAATGAGGCTGCGGCTGGTGATGTGGCGGCGACCTACACCACCCGGGATGAAGACGGTGACACCCTCACGGTCGACTTCACGGCGGGTACCAATGACAAGGGCTATTACGCCATCGTCAATGGCGTCGTGGTGCTGACCCAGGCTGGCGCGGACTTCGTCAATAACGGCGGCACCTTGCCGGCGGTCGAACTGACGGTGACCGATCCGGATGGCCTGACTGGCAATGGCAGCGATACGCCGGCCATCACCGCGACCAATGACGCGCCCACCATCGACGTGGTGGCCAACGACTTCGTTGAAAATGAGGCTGCGGCTGGTGATGTGGCGGCGACCTACACCACCCGGGATGAAGACGGTGACACCCTCACGGTCGACTTCACGGCGGGTACCAATGACAAGGGCTATTACGCCATCGTCAATGGCGTCGTGGTGCTGACCCAGGCTGGCGCGGACTTCGTCAATAACGGCGGCACCTTGCCGGCGGTCGAACTGACGGTGACCGATCCGGATGGCCTGACTGGCAATGGCAGCGATACGCCGGCCATCACCGCGACCAATGACGCGCCCACCATCGACGTGGTGGCCAACGACTTCGTTGAAAATGAGGCTGCGGCTGGTGATGTGGCGGCGACCTACACCACCCGGGATGAAGACGGTGACACCCTCACGGTCGACTTCACGGCGGGTACCAATGACAAGGGCTATTACGCCATCGTCAATGGCGTCGTGGTGCTGACCCAGGCTGGCGCGGACTTCGTCAATAACGGCGGCACCTTGCCGGCGGTCGAACTGACGGTGACCGATCCGGATGGCCTGACTGGCAATGGCAGCGATACGCCGGCCATCACCGCGACCAATGACGCGCCCACCATCGACGTGGTGGCCAACGACTTCGTTGAAAATGAGGCTGCGGCTGGTGATGTGGCGGCGACCTACACCACCCGGGATGAAGACGGTGACACCCTCACGGTCGACTTCACGGCGGGTACCAATGACAAGGGCTATTACGCCATCGTCAATGGCGTCGTGGTGCTGACCCAGGCTGGCGCGGACTTCGTCAATAACGGCGGCACCTTGCCGGCGGTCGAACTGACGGTGACCGATCCGGATGGCCTGACTGGCAATGGCAGCGATACGCCGGCCATCACCGCGACCAATGACGCGCCCACCATCGACGTGGTGGCCAACGACTTCGTTGAAAATGAGGCTGCGGCTGGTGATGTGGCGGCGACCTACACCACCCGGGATGAAGACGGTGACACCCTCACGGTCGACTTCACGGCGGGTACCAATGACAAGGGCTATTACGCCATCGTCAATGGCGTCGTGGTGCTGACCCAGGCTGGCGCGGACTTCGTCAATAACGGCGGCACCTTGCCGGCGGTCGAACTGACGGTGACCGATCCGGATGGCCTGACTGGCAATGGCAGCGATACCCCGGCCATCACCGCGACCAATGACGCGCCCACCATCGACGTGGTGGCCAACGACTTCGTTGAAAATGAGGCTGCGGCTGGTGATGTGGCGGCGACCTACACCACCCGGGATGAAGACGGTGACACCCTCACGGTCGACTTCACGGCGGGTACCAATGACAAGGGCTATTACGCCATCGTCAATGGCGTCGTGGTGCTGACCCAGGCTGGCGCGGACTTCGTCAATAACGGCGGCACCTTGCCGGCGGTCGAACTGACGGTGACCGATCCGGATGGCCTGACTGGCAATGGCAGCGATACGCCGGCCATCACCGCGACCAATGACGCGCCCACCATCGACGTGGTGGCCAACGACTTCGTTGAAAATGAGGCTGCGGCTGGTGATGTGGCGGCGACCTACACCACCCGGGATGAAGACGGTGACACCCTCACGGTCGACTTCACGGCGGGTACCAATGACAAGGGCTATTACGCCATCGTCAATGGCGTCGTGGTGCTGACCCAGGCTGGCGCGGACTTCGTCAATAACGGCGGCACCTTGCCGGCGGTCGAACTGACGGTGACCGATCCGGATGGCCTGACTGGCAATGGCAGCGATACGCCGGCCATCACCGCGACCAATGACGCACCCACCATCGACGTGGTGGCCAACGACTTCGTTGAAAATGAGGCTGCGGCTGGTGATGTGGCGGCGACCTACACCACCCGGGATGAAGACGGTGACACCCTCACGGTCGACTTCACGGCGGGTACCAATGACAAGGGCTATTACGCCATCGTCAATGGCGTCGTGGTGCTGACCCAGGCTGGCGCGGACTTCGTCAATAACGGCGGCACCTTGCCGGCGGTCGAACTGACGGTGACCGATCCGGATGGCCTGACTGGCAATGGCAGCGATACGCCGGCCATCACCGCGACCAATGACGCGCCCACCATCGACGTGGTGGCCAACGACTTCGTTGAAAATGAGGCTGCGGCTGGTGATGTGGCGGCGACCTACACCACCCGGGATGAAGACGGTGACACCCTCACGGTCGACTTCACGGCGGGTACCAATGACAAGGGCTATTACGCCATCGTCAATGGCGTCGTGGTGCTGACCCAGGCTGGCGCGGACTTCGTCAATAACGGCGGCACCTTGCCGGCGGTCGAACTGACGGTGACCGATCCGGATGGCCTGACTGGCAATGGCAGCGATACGCCGGCCATCACCGCGACCAATGACGCACCCACCATCGACGTGGTGGCCAACGACTTCGTTGAAAATGAGGCTGCGGCTGGTGATGTGGCGGCGACCTACACCACCCGGGATGAAGACGGTGACACCCTCACGGTCGACTTCACGGCGGGTACCAATGACAAGGGCTATTACGCCATCGTCAATGGCGTCGTGGTGCTGACCCAGGCTGGCGCGGACTTCGTCAATAACGGCGGCACCTTGCCGGCGGTCGAACTGACGGTGACCGATCCGGATGGCCTGACTGGCAATGGCAGCGATACGCCGGCCATCACCGCGACCAATGACGCGCCCACCATCGACGTGGTGGCCAACGACTTCGTTGAAAATGAGGCTGCGGCTGGTGATGTGGCGGCGACCTACACCACCCGGGATGAAGACGGTGACACCCTCACGGTCGACTTCACGGCGGGTACCAATGACAAGGGCTATTACGCCATCGTCAATGGCGTCGTGGTGCTGACCCAGGCTGGCGCGGACTTCGTCAATAACGGCGGCACCTTGCCGGCGGTCGAACTGACGGTGACCGATCCGGATGGCCTGACTGGCAATGGCAGCGATACGCCGGCCATCACCGCGACCAATGACGCACCCACCATCGACGTGGTGGCCAACGACTTCGTTGAAAATGAGGCTGCGGCTGGTGATGTGGCGGCGACCTACACCACCCGGGATGAAGACGGTGACACCCTCACGGTCGACTTCACGGCGGGTACCAATGACAAGGGCTATTACGCCATCGTCAATGGCGTCGTGGTGCTGACCCAGGCTGGCGCGGACTTCGTCAATAACGGCGGCACCTTGCCGGCGGTCGAACTGACGGTGACCGATCCGGATGGCCTGACTGGCAATGGCAGCGATACGCCGGCCATCACCGCGACCAATGACGCACCCACCATCGACGTGGTGGCCAACGACTTCGTTGAAAATGAGGCTGCGGCTGGTGATGTGGCGGCGACCTACACCACCCGGGATGAAGACGGTGACACCCTCACGGTCGACTTCACGGCGGGTACCAATGACAAGGGCTATTACGCCATCGTCAATGGCGTCGTGGTGCTGACCCAGGCTGGCGCGGACTTCGTCAATAACGGCGGCACCTTGCCGGCGGTCGAACTGACGGTGACCGATCCGGATGGCCTGACTGGCAATGGCAGCGATACGCCGGCCATCACCGCGACCAATGACGCACCCACCATCGACGTGGTGGCCAACGACTTCGTTGAAAATGAGGCTGCGGCTGGTGATGTGGCGGCGACCTACACCACCCGGGATGAAGACGGTGACACCCTCACGGTCGACTTCACGGCGGGTACCAATGACAAGGGCTATTACGCCATCGTCAATGGCGTCGTGGTGCTGACCCAGGCTGGCGCGGACTTCGTCAATAACGGCGGCACCTTGCCGGCGGTCGAACTGACGGTGACCGATCCGGATGGCCTGACTGGCAATGGCAGCGATACGCCGGCCATCACCGCGACCAATGACGCGCCCACCATCGACGTGGTGGCCAACGACTTCGTTGAAAATGAGGCTGCGGCTGGTGATGTGGCGGCGACCTACACCACCCGGGATGAAGACGGTGACACCCTCACGGTCGACTTCACGGCGGGTACCAATGACAAGGGCTATTACGCCATCGTCAATGGCGTCGTGGTGCTGACCCAGGCTGGCGCGGACTTCGTCAATAACGGCGGCACCTTGCCGGCGGTCGAACTGACGGTGACCGATCCGGATGGCCTGACTGGCAATGGCAGCGATACGCCGGCCATCACCGCGACCAATGACGCGCCCACCATCGACGTGGTGGCCAACGACTTCGTTGAAAATGAGGCTGCGGCTGGTGATGTGGCGGCGACCTACACCACCCGGGATGAAGACGGTGACACCCTCACGGTCGACTTCACGGCGGGTACCAATGACAAGGGCTATTACGCCATCGTCAATGGCGTCGTGGTGCTGACCCAGGCTGGCGCGGACTTCGTCAATAACGGCGGCACCTTGCCGGCGGTCGAACTGACGGTGACCGATCCGGATGGCCTGACTGGCAATGGCAGCGATACGCCGGCCATCACCGCGACCAATGACGCACCCACCATCGACGTGGTGGCCAACGACTTCGTTGAAAATGAGGCTGCGGCTGGTGATGTGGCGGCGACCTACACCACCCGGGATGAAGACGGTGACACCCTCACGGTCGACTTCACGGCGGGTACCAATGACAAGGGCTATTACGCCATCGTCAATGGCGTCGTGGTGCTGACCCAGGCTGGCGCGGACTTCGTCAATAACGGCGGCACCTTGCCGGCGGTCGAACTGACGGTGACCGATCCGGATGGCCTGACTGGCAATGGCAGCGATACGCCGGCCATCACCGCGACCAATGACGCGCCCACCATCGACGTGGTGGCCAACGACTTCGTTGAAAATGAGGCTGCGGCTGGTGATGTGGCGGCGACCTACACCACCCGGGATGAAGACGGTGACACCCTCACGGTCGACTTCACGGCGGGTACCAATGACAAGGGCTATTACGCCATCGTCAATGGCGTCGTGGTGCTGACCCAGGCTGGCGCGGACTTCGTCAATAACGGCGGCACCTTGCCGGCGGTCGAACTGACGGTGACCGATCCGGATGGCCTGACTGGCAATGGCAGCGATACGCCGGATGTTACGTTGGTGGACGACTCCCCCACCACCTCCGGCGGTTACGCGCAGGGTGATGAGGACACACTGCTCACCCTGACGTGGGGCCAGTTCAACGCCAGTGATGCAGATACACCTGAGGAGCAGCTGTCGATCAAGATCACCTCACTGCCGGCGGACGGGGTGCTGCAGTACAAGGATGCCAACGGTAACTGGCAGTCAGTGGTGAAAGATCAGGTATTTACTAAGGCCGATATCGTCGCCGGCAAGCTGCAATTCAAGCCTGATCCGCATGAGGCGAGCGGGTCGGCGGGCAGCGGTGTGAACACGGGTGCGGACGGCAACAAGCTGGGGGATTATGCGTCGTTCGGCTATCAGGTGAGCGACGGGGTAAACAGTAGTGGTAATGCGACCTTTGTGGTCGATATCAAGCCGGTGGTTGACGGCGTGACGCTGAAGGTTGAGCTGGTGAGTGGCGGGTTTGTGCCGGGCGCGGTGAAGGTCGAGCAGATTGAGTCCGACCTGGCTGGCAAGACGCAGTCTGATAAGCCGAGCGCTGGCGATGATTATCTGGTTTCCAAAGATGGCAACTGGGTCCAGGGCGGTGGCGGCAACGACACCATCAAGTACGGCAGTGGCACTGACTTCCAGGCAGATGGCGGTTCTGGCAATGACATTCTGATCGGCGGTGGCAGTGTCAATGACCATCTGATCGGTGGTGACGGGGACGATATTCTGATCGGCGGTAAGGATGCGGCATCCTCGGTCAAGCTACAGGGCGATGCGGGTAACGATACGCTGATATCCCAAAGCCTGAAGGCTACCACGACCTATTACGGTGGGGATGGGCAAGATGTTGCCTATATGCCGGGTTCGATGAAGGACCTTAAGCTGGTGATGACAGGTTTGCCAAAGGACTGTAATTACCGGCTGGTCTATAAGGACCCGGTCACCGGGGCGGAGACCAACCACGACTTCTACAGCGTTGAGACCCTTTACCTGCAAGATGGCAAGTATGAGTTCAAGGATGGCAACCTGAACAAGGTGGCGGATCTGGCGACCTTGAAGGTTGATGTCGACCTGAAAGATATCGACGGCAGCGAGCGCTTCACCGATCTGACCATTACCGGCCTGCCGACTGGGACCGTGGTGCAAGGCGGCAGCCTGCAGGCCGACGGCAGCTGGAAGGTGCCGGCCAGCATGCTGGATCAAGACGGGAAAGTGTCGCTGCAGGTGGAGTTGCCTGTCGGTAGCCAGAATATCAAGGTCACAGTGGTGGCTGGTTCGCAAGAGTATGATATGGATGATCTGCCGATAGCCGGTCAAGTGAAATATACCGAAGCGGATACCGGCTTTATGGTCAAGCCCAGCAATCCGAACGGCGATAACACTGTCGAGGGTGGGCGTGGTGATGATGTATTGCTGGGAGATATAGGTGGTATCAAGACCTCGGTTGATCCGGGCAAAAACTACAATATCGCCCTGATTGTAGATACATCAGGCAGTATGAAATTTGGCCTGGATGGAAGGGAAGACCCGCCTGCAGGTCAGGACAGAATGACCTTGACGATTAACGCCCTGAAAGCGTTGGCCAATCAGCTGGCAGGCCATGATGGTGTCGTTAACGTGACGCTCATTGGCTTTAGTTCCTCGGCGAATTCACTGCTGACGCTTAACAAGCTGACGCAGAGTAATGTGCAGGATTTGATCAAACAGATCAGCTCGCTGAAGGCCGACGGGGCGACCAACTACGAGGATGCCTTTATCAAGGCTGCCGCGTGGTTCAACAGCCAGCCGGGCAGTGGCAGCGGGAAAACGTTCGAGAACTTGACCTACTTCCTGACTGACGGTAACCCGACGGTTTATAACGGGGATACTTCGGGCAGTGGTGGCACAACCAACGATATCGATATGCAGAAGGCCATCGATGCTTTTGCGAATCTGTCCGGCCAGAGCGAGGTCAAGGCGATCGGCATCGGTAATGGCGTGACGCAGGGGAACCTGGCGTATTTCGACAATACCAAGGTGGTCGGTTCTGGCAGTAAATATGAGAACGCTCAGTTGCTGAATGATTTTTCCGGCAATACAGGGCCGTGGAGCGCGAGTAGCTGGAGCAAGACCGGCGATAGCTCGGGCTCGGTTGATATCTCCGGCGGCCGTCTGACGCTGACGGATAAGGGTGATAATGGTGTGTCAGTGTTTAGAAGCGAAAAGCTGACAGTGGCGGCGGGGACCGGTCTGCGCTTCGATCTGAGTACGGGTAATGATTTCGGCCGCGGAGACACTTTCTTGGTGCAACTGCAACGCTGGAATGGCTCTGCCTGGGTGAATGTCGGTGCCGCGGTGACCTCGGCCGGAACAGTCAACAGCGGTGCGTTGGCGGCGGGGGATTACCGCTACGTATTCACCGTAAATGAGGATGATAGCGGGGATTCTGCCACGCTGCTGATCGACGATCTGAACAAGGTGATGGGCGGGCGTCCGCCGGTTGGCCAACCCGACATCATCACCACGGCAGATCAGCTTAAGGCTGTGCTGGTTGGCAGTTCGACCACCAATACACCTGCTGAAGTGGGGGCCGATGTCCTGCACGGGGGGGCGGGTAACGATATCCTGTTCGGGGATGCCATCAATACCGATCACCTGCCGTGGGGCACGGCTGGCAACCCGACCAAGCCGGCAGACTGGGTCAATGGCAAGGGGCTGGATGGTCTGACCCAGTTCCTGACCTTGAAAAATGGTTATGCACCCAGCTCCCTTGAGCTTTACGAGTACATCAAGGGGAATGCCAACTCATTGGATGTGGCGGGCGATACCCGAGGGGGGAACGACAAGCTGCACGGTGGCCTTGGTGACGATATCCTGTTTGGCCAGGGTGGCAACGATGAGCTCTATGGTGATGATGGCAACGATATCCTTTATGGCGGCACTGGCAGTGACAAACTGTATGGTGGTTTGGGTAACGACATTCTGACTGGCGGCGAAGGTAAAGATTTCTTCGTATGGAGTCAGGGAGATGCGAGTGCCAGCAATCCTGCCGTTGATACTGTCACGGACTTCAAACCGAGCCTGAGTGATCCGACGCTGCGCGACAAGCTGGATCTGAGTGACCTGCTGGATCATGATGGGTCTAAAACGGAGTCATTGCTTAAAAGTCTGTTGTCTGTGTCTGCAGATAGCCAAGGTGTGCATCTCAAGGTTAGCGATTCGGTGGGTGGTTCTGTGACCCAGGAGATTGTGTTGTCTGGTCACACTTTTGGCTCTCTGACCGGTAATAGTGGTGCAACGGCTAGCCAGGTGATCGATTACATGTTGGCCAACAACATGCTCGATATTGATAAACAGTAAGCACTAACAACTACGCAATAAAAAAGCGGCAGAGCAATCTGCCGCTTTTTTTATCTTTGCAAGGAAGAGAAATCAGTTGCCGAGGGTGGCGAACAGGCTCTGCTCCAGGGTGCCGCGGGAGACACAGACCGGCTTGATGGACGGGGCCGGTACGCGCTCGCCTGAGGATTCAACGAAGAACAGTTCGGTGTTGCCCTTGACGTTGACGGTGGCCACGCTGCTGTTGCCGCTCTGGGTGATGATTAAGTTGATCTGCAGGTTCGGGTTACCCAGTGCAACTTTGGAACCCATGGTGCCGCAGTCCAGCCACTCCAGCCCGTCGGCTGACTGGTTGACGTTGGCAGTCATCAGGCCGGAGCCACGCTGGCTGTTTTCGATGGTGAGGCCGTGTTCGGTGAACCACTTCTCGGCGCGAGCCCACACCAGATCCACCGGGATCGCCATTTCCTGAGTATTGTTGGTTGCCTTGGCAATTGGCGGGTTGTAGCGATACTCCTCACCGCCGTTATTGTCACCAGCACAACCAACCAGCAGCAGCGCCAATGCGCTCCCCATAATCTTTTTCATCTTGTTTCTCTCGTCCATATCACCAGGCCATTGGCCAACCGGCGCCTATTATCGCCGGAGCGACAATCTCTGTCAGCAACCATCCAGCGTTCGATGTTATGGGGAGGTGATCGGGGTGCTTTACAAAATTGGTTTGCTATCATAGATTTGCTCGAAATTCCTCCATAAGCACCCCTGTGACTAACATGCTCACCCCGGATCTGCTGCAGCAGATCATCGACCAATTGCCAATGAGTATCTTCTGTCGAGATAGTCATGGGCGTTACCTGTTCGCCAATCGTGAGTTCGCCCGTGAAGCCAAGCTGGAGTCGCCTGCCGAGGTAGTCGGCAAGACAGATGCAGATATGCCATGGGGCGATCTCTTTCGCAGTGAGGATGAGCAGCTGCTTGCCGGAGGCGTGCCGATGCTGTATCAGCAGCTCCATTGCAACCGGGGCGGGAATACCTGCTGGATGGAGGTGCACAAGGTGCCTCTTTACACCCCGCAGGGGGAAGCGTGCGCAGTATTCGGGGTGGTTAACGAGATTGCCCAGCGCAAGAGCCTGGAACAGACGGTCAAAAAGCAGCAGTTGTTGCAGCGTTTTCTGCTCGATGCTATTCCTGACCTGATCCGTTTCGATGATCACAACGGGGTGTTGCTGGAGTGCAATCAGGCGTTTCTCGACTTTATCGGCCAGGGGGCGGATGAGGTGCTGGGTCAGCAGCTACCGTTCCGGCTGGCGGCGCCGCAGGGGATGGGTCATGGCGAGTGTTGTCTGCTGGATGCCAGCGGGCAGGGGCGACACATGGAGATCACCCGGGTCGATGTCCCCGATGGTGATGGTCACTCCCTAGGAATCCTGACGCTGGGGCGTGACATCACCGGCCTGCGCACCACTCAGGCGCAGTTGCAGCAGGAGCAGCACTACGACAGTCTGACCGGGCTGCTCAAACTCTCCCGGTTCTTGCAGACCAGCCGCCATCTTGGGGGACGCAGTGCCACGCTGGTGCTGGTCGATCTGCACCATTTTCGTGAAATCAACGATCGCTTCGGGATCCGGATTGCCGATCGCCTGCTGAGCCAGGTGGCCAAGCGGTTGCAGCAGCTGGTACCGCCGCGTTCCCTGCTCTGTCGGGTCGCTGCCGATGACTTCAGCCTGTTGCTGCCGGATTTCAATGAGCCATTGCAGGGGTGGAGCCAGCATCTGCAGCAGCAGTTGATGGAGCACTATCAGGTGGAAGATCATCGCATCCAGATCCCAGTGTTTCTGGGGCTGGCCCAGGGGCGGGCAAGCGATGCCGAGCGGTTGCTCAGCCATGCCGAGGCTGCGCTGGCGCAGGGCAAACGGCAGCAGCAGTACTGCACCCTGTTTGATCCCGAGCTGCATGCCCGGCTCAAGCGGCGTCAGCTGATCGCCGCCCAGTTGCCGCTCGCTATCAAGTCCGCCCAGCTGGTTGCCGTCTATCAGCCTATTATCTGTACCCGCACTCATCGGCTGCACGGCGCCGAGCTGCTCTGTCGATGGCCCCATCCCGAGCTTGGGATGATCTCCCCCGATGAATTCATTCCGTTGGCGGAAGAGATGGGGATCATCGGTCAGCTTGGCCAGTTAATGTTGGAGCAGGGCTGTGCCCAGCTGGCGCAGTGGCAAACTGCGCAGCCGGATATGGTGCTATCCATCAACCTCTCACCGCTACAGTTCCGTGATCCGGCGCTCTGTGAGCGGGTCTCAGCCTGCATCGCCCGCCATGGTCTCAAGGCCAGTCAGCTGGAGCTGGAGATCACCGAAGGGGTACTGATGGAGAACGCCGACGAGATTGAGACCAACCTCGACAACCTGATCGCCGCCGGTTTTCAGTTGGCCATCGACGACTTTGGTACCGGTTACTGTTCACTAGCCTATCTGCCGCGGTTGCAGGTAGCGACCCTCAAGCTGGATCGCAGCTTCACTCAGGGGCTGGCCAGCAATAGCGCGACCACCGCTATCGTGCGTTCGGTCATCGGGTTGGGCCATGAGCTCGGGATCCGCATCACCGCCGAAGGGGTAGAGACACCCGAGCAGCAGTTGTGGCTGACCGAGGCGGGGTGTGATCGGTTACAGGGCTATCTGTTCAGCCGCCCCCTGCCGCCGACGGAGTTTGCTGCCAGCTATCTGGCGTGAGAGATCGTCAGAAACAACAAGGCCACCGCAAGGTGGCCTTGTTGTTTTACGATGGAGGCAGGATCAATCCTGGAAGTAGGTGCCCCAACCATCGTAATCCACCCCGTATTTTTCCAGGATGGGCAGCATCTTGGCGATATCGGCGACGATCGCTTCGACATTCAGCTTGCACTCGATGGTGGCATCGAAGCAGAAGATGGTGGCGCCGTCATCCAGCTCCATCTCTTCGGCATCGGTCACTTCAAAACCGGCCTTGAACAGGTCAACCGCTGCTTTTTCCAGACGGTCGAAATCCTGGCAGGCGAAGTGGTGCTCGATGTCGTAATCCGCATCGGGATTGCTGCCATCGGCCAGCAGTTCGTTGACGATCTCGGTGGTCTCATCACGCCACTCTTGCATATTCAGACTCATGTTGCCTCCAGGCGGTATCATTGCGGCAAAGCATACTCGCAGAGTGGATTCGGCTCAATGCGGCGGACCCACTGAACCTCGAATTTCCATCATATTGGCGCAGCCTGCAGGGCGTGCAGAGGCCAGCAAGTACGGCAAACAGGACTGAAATGGATAATAAATGGTCGCTTCGTTCGGTTGTTGAGCGAACGCGCTTTTTATCGTGCCATCATGGTTGACACTCTGCGCTGGAAAGGGGTTAATGCGCGCCGTTGCCCAGATAGCTCAGTCGGTAGAGCAGGGGATTGAAAATCCTCATGACAGTTTCTACACCACTACGCTGGACAGCACACACTACAAGGCTTCGCTTACAATGCGAGGCCTTTTTGTTATGCGTCTCTGGTCAATCTCTGGCAAGATTGCTCACCGAGATCGGGATTCATAATCGCCACCTCCTGATCCACTGCTTCATCTGACAACAGATAGCAAAATACGCACACCCCATCCCCTGCAATGCCCCCCATTTCCTACGAACAACGCGTGCCCTCCCTACCAACTCTGCGTGATACAGGTTGTATCGTGCGCCAAATCCCGGTTATCGCAGAGGGAATGCTTCCCGGACAGTCATGGAAGATACTGTGGAATCCACGGCCCTCATTGAGTTATGTACCGAATCTTGTTAGCGTTAATCCATTCTATTTACATAGATATAGAGTAGACATAAGGAGCCAATGATATGGCATTTATCAAGATGGCAACTCGTTTTGGTACGCAGAGTTTTTACAGTAATGGCCAATTAATTGGTTTAACTGGTCCGAATGCATATGGTATGGGCAGTATTACTTATGCGCCTTTTGAAGCATCCCCGGTTGAGCGAACAATGGAACATCAGGACGGAACCTCTTCCCATTTTGATGGACAAGGACATATGACAGGTACTAGTTATCAAGATCAACTAGGTAATAGCCATTTTTTGGGGAGCGATGGTCACGCTATACATTCATACGACACTTCACTAGGTGTCAATATGTTTGATGATCATGGATTAGTTAAAAGCATTATTGGTGAAAGTGGGCTAGCACACGAACTTGCAAAGGCTTATATGTCAGGGGAAATTGAATTTAGCCAAGGCTTGTCCGATATCATCATATAGGGAATATATTCTATGGATGTTTTACAACGTATTCATGCATCGACATATACACTATTAACAGAACGCAGCCGTTCCTTTATCGATGAAGCTGATACGGTGAATGTTGCTCGAGCCCCACTTGATTGTATTCAGTTAATATCACATTTTATTGACGATGACAGAGGGGTTTTTTCTGAATTTGAATCTCTCTTTCCAGCCTGTTCGTTCGATGCTGCCGCTATTATTTTTCAAAAAATTATTGATGGTAATGAAATAACAAACGCAGTCAAACATGCTAGCTACGGCTTTAATATGGTGAATAACCCATTGAGGCTGATGGCAAGAGTTGCGGTAAAACAGATTGAGGATTCCAACGAGTACCTGAGGGCTAGACCGATTATACAACGTGACGGCCTTCCGATCGTATTGGCTGCCATCGATGAGATGCTAAATCGTGGTATTAGAGATGAAGCTATCAACAATGCTATTTATTGTGCGCATGCATACACGAATGGTTATATCGATGAGCAAGGCTTGTTATGCAATAATCATGATGAAGAGTCTCTTGAAATATTCTTAGAACAATTTGACTCTTTGGTAGAGTATAACTGGTCATCAGGTGGAGTAGTCGGAAAACTTGATACTACAGAGGCTAGAGTTGGCAAAACTATGGGTGGGGTAGGCGGAGCATTAGCTGGGGCAAAATTGGGGGCGGTAATTGGTTCTGTAGTACCAGGGCCAGGTACAGTGCTTGGTGCCGCAGTCGGAGGAGCCATGGGCAACTATTTAGGAAAATCATTTGGAGAAGGTGCTGGGGTTCAATATAAAGACGAAAATAAGGGTGATGAAGTTAATCTGATGATAAAAGATGTTCGTAGTGCTCTCAAAAAATGGTTTTGAATGGCGAAAGTGCGTTGATAACTAATGCTCCCCCTTCTATGGGTGGGCCTAATATGGGGACTTAATCGTTGTCTGGAGGACCTATTTACGTCTTGCTATAGCTCGGCGTAAACTAGTTAAAGAATTTTTTACTTGCAAATCGGCAACCAGTAGCGAGTACTCAGGGTGTAGTGATGTGATGGACGCCCCCTCCCTGCGCGGTCAGTTTCATACTTAGGCTGACAGCGTTCAACTTGGGGGATCACCACATGAACACGATCAAAGTAGTTGGAATCGATATTGCTAAGTCTGTTTTTCAGGTGTGTGTATGGATGGCTGATGGTTCTGTTGCCTGGAATCGTAAAATATCTCGCCAGAAACTGCTCCACACGTTGCGCCAGTTTCCACCGCAAACACTGATTGCTATGGAAGCTTGCTCAACATCTCATTTCTGGGGACGAGCACTGATATCGATGGGCTATGACGTAAAGCTCATTCCCACACAGCATGTCAAAGCCTTTGCAAGACACCAGAAGAATGATGCCAACGATGCATTAGCTATTTGTGAAACAGCTTGCCGACCAGGGATCCACTTCGTCTCAGTTAAAACTACAGAACAACAAGATATCAAGGCGTTACGTAGTGCTCGCCAGCTCATAGTTGAGCAGCGAACCGCTCTGGCTAACCAACTACGGGCATTACTTGCCGAGTACGGAGTCATTATTCCAGCCGGGTTACAACGCCTGCAACGACAACTGCCAGAAGTGCTTGAAGACGGAGACAATACGATAACCTTCACGCTTCGCCGACTACTGAGCCTGTTACGAGAAGATATGCAGATGCTCACTGAACGGATTGATGTCTTGGATAAGGAACTAGCTGAACTGTCCAGCCAGCAGGTTGCCTATCACCACTTATTGACCATTCCTGGTGTCGGGCCACTGATTGCCGCTGCGGTGGTCAGTGAGGTTGATGCCACCCAGTTTTCCAGCGGCCGTGAGCTTTCTGCTTGGTGTGGCTTAGTCCCTCGACAGCACAGTTCAGGTGGAAAACAACGGCTTTCATCCATGACCAAGAACGGTAATCGTAACTTGAGGACCTTGATCATCCATGGCGCTCGAGCGGTGATGCGTTGTGTGCAAAAACGGGATGACAGTTTAGGGAGATGGGTTAAGGCAATTGAATTGCGGCGTGGCTTCTTGAAAGCCACTGTCGCCCTGGCAAATAAGTTAACTCGGATCATCTGGCGTGTACTAACTGACTCGGTTGATTTCAGTATGAACAGAGCTTTTGCAGGAAGTTAATTTGATATTTGCTTAGAAAATCTACGTTACTGAGTTTGCAGGCACTGATGAAGAAACGGGTACCGTCCTTGTAACAGCCTGAATTAGACCTGGGTATGCATATACCGGTGTAGTGATAAGGAAGCAAGGCTCGGATGACATCATGGCGAGGGAGTTAATCCCATCATAACGCCGGATATATGGTCGCAAACCGTATCAGTTCAGTTCTTGCACAACCCGGGGGCGTCCATATATGGTCTAATCATCCCGGACACCATTTTAGGTGGTACAGTCGCCACCATGACCTGAGGTGTTCAATGACAAGATTACGTCGCTCATTTACTGCCGAATTCAAACTCGAAGCCGCATCCCTGGTGCTCGACCAGGGATATTCTGTCCCTGAAGCCAGCCGTTCACTGGATGTCGGTGAAACCGTACTTCGCCGCTGGGTTCAGCAACTGCAATCCGAACGAACTGGCACAACCCCAATCGGCAAAGCACTGACTCCGGAGCAGCAAAAAATTCAGGAGCTGGAAGCCCGTATCAACCGGCTCGAACGTGAAAAGGACATTCTAAAAAAGGCTACTGCTCTCTTGATGGCGGACGAGTTCACACGTACGCGCTGATAGACCGATTAAGGGAGCAAGCCCCCATCACCTTGGTCTGCTGCGCTTTCGATGTTCCAACATCCTGCTTTTACGACTATCTGGCCCGCAGACGGGCGATTAACCGTGAGCGGATACAGCAACGCAGTGAGTTGCGCCGGTTGTTCAAAGAGAGCAGGAGCTCTGCAGGCAGCCGCGCCTTGATGTCGATGATGCGGGAGTTGGGGTATCAGATTGGTCGATTCAAAGTACGTAACCTGATGAAGGAAGCCGGGCTGGTATCCAAACAGCCGGGCGCTCATCGTTATCAGGTCGCCCAGTCTGAGCGACCGGACATTTCCAATCTGCTGGCTCGCGAATTTGATGTCCAGCAACCCAATCAGGTGTGGTGTGGCGATATCACCTACGTCTGGGCAGGTGGACGCTGGCATTACCTGGCAGCGGTGCTTGACCTGCACACCCGGCGGGTCGTGGGCTGGGCGATGTCTGATAAACCTGATGCAGAATTGGCAATCAAAGCACTGGAGATGGCCTATCAGCAGCGTGGTTGCCCATCTGGTGTGCTGTTTCACTCTGACCAGGGCAGCCAATATGGCAGTAGGGCATTTCGGCAACGACTGTGGCGCTATCGCATGACCCAGAGCATGAGTCGGCGTGGCAACTGCTGGGATAATGCCCCGATGGAGCGATTGTTCAGAAGTCTTAAAACGGAGTGGGTTCCGGCTATGGGATACATGAGCGTGCGGGAGGCAAAGCGGGATATCAGTTATTACCTGATGGATTACTACAACTGGCGGCGTCCACATCAATACAATGACGGGATACCGCCAGCAAAAGCCGAGGTTCGGCCTAACCAAGTGTCCGGATTTAGTTGACCACTACACCTGCACTGCGGGTAGGTAATCATCATAAATGAAGCGCTCTACCGATAAACTAGCGTAATAGGTTTGCTCGAATCCATCTGGATCAATGATGAACTCCGCCAACAGTTTACGTGCTTTGTCGCGTATCACTTTGAGGCTAGCCTCACTGGTGCTCGCAATCCTTTTCCGACGATGCTTTTTTCTGTGCGTATCGAAGTAGCCGACCTTGGTACCAGATTTATAAGTAATCCATATGAGCCTAGGTACGTACTCGTCTTTTACCTCTTTTTGTTTGGAGACGTGTTCTCCACACGACTCCTGCCTACTTTTAGCAGTTGGCGTTGACACTTCGCTGCTCACAACTACCTCTCTAACCATAACCGCCGGGATTGACGGTTATGGGAGGCATTTTGCATTTTCATAGTCAAAGAACGACCGCTTAAAAAATGAGCAGAGCATTGATATTTAATGCATTTTTTTATGTGTGAAGGTTCTGAAGGCCGTCTGGAGAGGCGATTCAGAGGCAAATTTCAGGATCGTCCTCTGGAGACCGACTTTTTGAATCTCGTGAAAAACGCTCCTGATTTGCTGGGGTGATCGTGATTTGCCAACCCGAAAAAGCTTGTCGATTGAGCCCTTTTGTAAGGTGTAACCAAGATTCGTTTTTGTGATTTGAGTCACAATAAATTTTTAGTTCACCCGCCGAAACACCATCAATTCTCTTCTTCACAGGGACGCTGAGGAGCTGACGACCGGAGGTACAGAGGCCGCGACACACCAAACCCTGTTTGGTCAATTTCTGGTAACTTTTCAGCGCACAAAAAACATGCACGTTAGTTCATCCGTTTTTTGACAAAAAATGGGCTCACTTGTTGGAGGCTCGGGATGGGTGAGAGAGCGAAAAGGTAATTCTATAAAGGGAAAAAACCTCGATAGGAGAACCTCCCGACAACCGGATCCCGGTGTGGAGTCAGGGGTTCCTTGCACACTATCTCGCCACTTAGTTCACCCTATGCAAAAACATGCCAGAAACTGGGGCGGCAAGGTTGACACCCCAGTCCAGAAAGGGTTTAATGCGCGCCGTTGCCCAGATAGCTCAGTCGGTAGAGCAGGGGATTGAAAATCCCCGTGTCGGCGGTTCGATTCCGTCTCTGGGCACCACAATTCCTCCTTAGTTCAGTCGGTAGAACGGCGGACTGTTAATCCGTATGTCACTGGTTCAAGTCCAGTAGGAGGAGCCAAATTCGAAAAGCCCGCTCAATCGAGCGGGCTTTTTCATTTTTAGTTGCTGTTGCATGCTGCCAAAAAGAGCGTCGCGCCACAGGTGGCACTGAACAGCAGCATTCCGGTCTGCAGCATGCTGCCAGGGCATGGCTTCTTCTCTTTTTTTCTGGCCCTGATCCACTTCGGTTTCATCACATTCCCTTATCCATTTTGTCGGCCTGAATGGCTGCACTCCTGTGCAGGCGAGCCATCTTTGTTGAATGGCGCCATGGCGTCAATCTCCCCGCAAAACAATTAATTCAGCGCCGTTGAAGAGCTGCTTGTCTGGTGATGTTTCGACCTTTAAGCCATTGTTAACATTTTGGAAAACCGGAGTGACCCTGTGGCTGGGCGGGGATATGATGGGGTCAATGATGTTCCCATCCTGACGGAGAGATCCCAGATGAACAGCCCCTTGAGCTATGTACTGGACGGCATTCATTGCGAGCCGCACTTTTTTACTGTTCCCCTCGATCATGATGAGCCTGATGGCGACAGCATTACCCTGTTTGCCCGCACCCTCTGCCGCAAAGACAAGCTCGATGATAAGTTGCCCTGGCTGCTGTTTCTGCAAGGTGGGCCGGGATTCGATGCGCCGCGCCCGACGGCCAACAGTGGCTGGCTCAAGCGGGCGTTGCAGGAGTTCCGAGTGCTGCTGCTGGATCAGCGTGGCACCGGGATGTCGAGCCCCATTCACGGGCAGATTCTGGCCAAAATGACACCGGCCGAGCAGGCGGAGTATCTCGGCCATTTTCGCGCCGACAGCATAGTGCAAGATGCCGAGTTCATCCGGCAGGAGCTCAGCCCCAAGCATCGCTGGAGCCTGCTTGGTCAGAGCTTTGGCGGTTTTTGCTGCCTGACTTATCTCTCGCTTTTCCCCGACAGTCTGCGGGAGGTCTATATCACCGGCGGCATCGCGCCGATTGGCCGCAGCGCCGAGGAGGTTTACCGCGCCACCTACCAGAGGGTGGCTGACAAGAACCGAGCCTTCTTCGCCCGCTTCCCCCACGCTCAGGGGATTGCCAACCGGTTGGCCAACCATCTGCACCAGCACGATGTGCGGCTGCCCAACGGTCAGCGCCTGACGGTGGAGCAGTTCCAGCAGCAAGGGCTGGATCTCGGTGCTACGGGGGCTTTCGAGGAGCTTTATTACCTGCTGGAAGAGGCCTTTATCGGTGACAAGCTGAGCCCGGCCTTTCTCTATCAGGTGCAGAGCATGCAGCCATTCAATACCAACCCGCTGTTTGCCATTCTGCACGAGGCTATCTACGCCGAAGGGGAGGCGACTCGCTGGGCGGCAGATCGGGTCAGAGGGGAGTTTCCTGCGGTGAACTGGGCACCCGGCAAGGATTTCGCCTTCACCGGCGAGATGGTTTACCCCTGGATGTTCGAGCAGTTCCGCGAGTTGCTGCCCCTGAAAGAGGCGGCTCATCTGCTGGCCAACAAGGCGGACTGGGGGGCGCTCTATGGTCCGGCACAGCTGGCCCGCAACCAGGTGCCGGTCGCCTGCGCCGTCTATGCCGAGGATATGTATGTGGAGTTTGACTACAGTCGCGAAACCCTGCGTGGCCTTGGCAACAGTCGCGCCTGGATCACCAATGAGTATGAGCACAACGGTTTGCGTGCCGATGGTGAAGCGATTCTTGATCGTCTGATCGCGTTGAATCGCGACCGTTAATTGCCGTTATCGTCAACCATCGCGGGAGCCCGGACTCCCGCGATGGTTGTGATGGATGGTTGTTATGAAAGCGTGACTCCCTGAACCTTGCCCCGCGCCTGCCAGAGGATGAGTGGATAGCCGGCTGATTAATTTCCCCCTCTTTCACTGTCTCTGCCGATCCTTCACCATATACTTGCCAAACGACTCTGTATTGAGCCGCGGTCAAACCGATTGACCAACCCGTGCTCGTTACCATTAGAAAGTCGCTCCGATGCTCTGTATTCCGCGTATCTGATATGCCATCTCTGCATGCCCCGCTATCCGGGGGAGGGGATGGTCGTGCTTTTCAATCAAGATAAGGATGTATGATGAGAAAGTCTCTGTTGGCCTGCTCCCTGTTGCTGTGCCCTGTCGTGTTTGCTGCCACCCCCCATTGGGAATATAGCGGTGAGGTGGGGCCTGCCCACTGGGCCAAGCTGACCCCGGAGTTTGGTCAGTGTGCGGGCAGCAATCAGTCGCCGGTTGACCTGAGCGGATTGGTCGAGGCCAAACTGGCCCCGCTGGTACTCCACTATCAGGCGGGTGGCAACACAGTGGTCAACAACGGTCATACCGTGCAGGTCGGTTATGCCCCGGGCAGCACCTTGCAACTCGATGGCACCACGTTTGAACTAAAGCAGTTTCACTTCCACGCCCCGAGTGAGAACCTCATCGAGGGCAAATCCTATCCGCTGGAAGGGCATCTGGTGCATGTCAGTGACAAGGGAGAGATCGCCGTGGTGGCGGTGATGTTCGAGGCTGGCAAGGCCAATCCGGTGCTGGCGGCAGCCTGGAGCGCGTTACCTGCCAAGGTGGGGGAGATCCAGGCCCTCAAGGCGCCGCTCTCTGCTGAGCAACTGCTGCCTGAGAATCGTGACTACTATCGCTTCAGCGGTTCCCTTACTACGCCTCCCTGCTCGGAAGGAGTGCGCTGGCTGGTGATGAAGCAGCCAGTCGAGGTCAGTCAGGCCCAGATCGACGCCTTCAAGGCGGTGATGCACCATCCCAACAACCGGCCAGTGCAACCGCTCAATGGACGCGTGGTACTGCAATAACACTGTGTTGCAATAGCGCAGTAGATAGCAAACACAACAAGAGGGCCGTCAGGCCCTCTTTTACATGGCGAGGTATCGGCGTGCGATCAGAGGCTGGCGGCGATGCGGGCACCGAGGGCCGCGTTGTTCAGTACCAGCTGGATATTGGCCGCCAGCGAGTTGCCGCCAGTCAGCTCACAGACACGGGCCAGCAGGAAGGGAGTTGACGCCTTGCCCTTGATCCCCTGCTCATCGGCTTCATGGAGCGCTTGGGCAATAGCTGCGTCGATATCGGCTTTCGGCATGGCGTGTGCGGTCGGGATGGGGTTGGCCACCACGGCGCCGCCCGCCAGTCCCAGCTCCCACTTGAGGCGTAGCGCCTCGGCGATGGCTGCCGGGGTATCGAGGCGATAATCGACCTTGAAGCCGCTCTCGCGGGTGTAGAAGGCTGGCAGCTCCTCGGTTTGATAGCCGATCACCGGTACGCCCTGGGTCTCCAGATACTCCAGGGTCAGCCCGATATCGAGGATCGACTTGGCTCCGGCGCAGACTACGGCCACCGGCGTTTGTGCCAGCTCCTGCAGATCGGCGGAGATATCGAAGGTCTCCTGCGCGCCGCGATGTACCCCGCCAATGCCACCGGTGGCAAAGACCCGGATCCCCGCCATGGCAGCGATGATCATGGTGGAGGCGACAGTGGTGGCGCCCATTCCCTTGCGCGCCAGTACGAATGGAATGTCGCGGCGGCTGCACTTGGTCACGTCGTGGCCTGCCCGGCCGAGCGCTTCCAGCGCACCCGCATCGAGACCCACCTTGAGGCGGCCATCGAGGATGGCGATGGTGGCCGGAATGGCGCCGTTATCGCGCACTACCTGCTCCACCTGACGGGCCGTCTCCACGTTCTGTGGATAGGGCATGCCGTGGGAAATGATGGTGGATTCGAGGGCAACCACCGGTTTGCCGGCAGCCAGCGCGGCAGCCACTTCCGGTTGGATATCGAGGTAAGCGTTCAGCATGAGTACTCCTCCAGTATGCGGTCAACGGCGGTCTTGCTCAGACCGGAAAAAACGGTATCGGAACAATTGACGGTGAGGGCGGCGCAGCCCAGGGCAAAGCGGGTGGTTTGGGCAATGTCGAGT
This sequence comes from Aeromonas sp. 95A, assembly GCF_051919235.1. NCBI lineage: Bacteria > Pseudomonadati > Pseudomonadota > Gammaproteobacteria > Aeromonadales > Aeromonadaceae > Aeromonas > Aeromonas sp. 95A. Next base: position 1,924,999 of record NZ_JBQBFC010000001.1, on the reverse strand, counting down.
TCTTGCAGCCAGGCGTGGGCGAGGCCAGCCATAAAGGCATCCCCGCCGCCGGTGACGTTGAGTACCGGACTGCCCAGCACTGGCAGATGGCCCTGCTGCTCGCCATCGCTGTAGAAGATCCCCTGTTCACCCAGACTGAGGAACAGCCGCTTGACCCCGGCGCGGTGGAACCAGGCGGCCACCATGGGCCAGGTTTCGGGCCCGGCGATGGTCATGCCGCACAGCTGCTCGGCTTCGCTGCGATTGGGTTTGAGGGTGTGGATCTTGCCGAGCCAGGGGCGGATCTTCTCCACCTTGGCCACCGAAACGGTATCGACAAAGATGGCGTGATCCCCCTGCCGCTCGAACAGCCAGTCGAGGGTATGGATGGCCAGATTGGTGTCGAGCACCCAAAGCCGGGCACCACCGAGAAAGCCTGCGAGGGGGGTCAGGCGGGCTGGGGTGAGCTGCTCGATGATGGCCATGTCGTTGATGGCGCAGCTCATTTCGCCGCTGCCATCATGCAGGCTGAGATAACAGGAGGTGGCGTGACCATCGAGCACCAGGGTCTGGCGCACATCGACGCCAGCCCGCTGGCTCACTTCCAATAGATGGTGGCCATACTGGTCGTTGCCGACCGCTGTCAGCAGCCGGGTGTCGCTGCCGAGCCGCGCCAGATTCTCGGCGATATTGCGGCCGACACCGCCTGCCGAGGTGCGCACCTTGCCCGGGTTGGAGTCGCCGAGCAGCAGGTTGTCGTGGCTGGTGCCGCAAATATCCATATTGGCACCGCCGATCACCACCACGTAGGGGCCCTCTCGCAGTACATAACCTCTGCCTTGCACATATCCCTGCCGGATCAGGCTGGAGATGTGGCTGGCCAGCGCGGAGCGGCTGATGCCAAGGCGATCGGCCAGCTCCTGCTGGGCAATCATGGGATCCTGACGCAGCAGGGCGAGGATCTCTTGTTCACGCTCAGTCATAGACAAACATCCATTTACAAACGTTTGTCTATTATTGATGGGAAACGTTTGCTGGCTATCAACTTGTACAAAATTTGTCGGACTGCGCACAAAAAATCGACATTCAAAGCTGGGTTGGCAAGCGGTTTAGCCGGGGAGGGGACTTTTAACGGGTCGGTGGCCCTGCAACGGCTTATAATGGCTGCCGCAAGATGAGGAGAGATGATGGAAAAGAGTGCATTCTGCTGCGTGGGGCTGGTCAATCCCAAGTCTCCGGAAAATGTCGGCTCCGTGATGCGGGCTGCGGGTTGTTACGGGGTAGACGAGGTCTACTACACCGGCAACCGCTTCGAGCTGGCGCGCCGCTTTGCCACTGATACCAAGCAGATGGTGGAGAAGATCCCGCTGCTCGGGGTGGATGATCTGATGGCGTTTATCCCGCAGGGATGCGTGCCCGTGGTGGTCGATCTGATCGACGGAGCCACGCCGCTCCCCGACTATGTCCATCCGGAACGCGCTTTTTATATCTTCGGGCCGGAGGATGGCACCCTCGATCCCGCCCTCTATGGCGCGGTGAAAGATGTGGTCTATGTGCCGACTCAGGGCTGCATGAATCTGGCCGCCTCGGTCAATGTGATCCTCTATGACCGCTTGGCGAAGGGGTTCCGGCAACCCTGAGTTGTGGCGTGGCTACGGTGACTCAAACCACAATGGAAAGGTGTTGCTCATGGGCAGGTTGCTGACGGTGGCCGCTGTTGACGGGGCTGCGGCATCCTTCTCTTTCCCCTATGGTGGGATCATTTTTCGCTGGCCTTGACCGCCAGCTCCTCGAGAAAGTCGCGGTAGTATTCATAGAGGTGATAATGGCGATATATCTCGGCCAGCGTGCCGCGACGGATCAGATTCACCATCTCCTGATCCCACAGCAGCAGTAGCCGCTCGCCCTGCTCGGTATCGGCAAAAATGGGGTAAGTCGGGATCCAGCGCACAATGGTGCGGTACATATTGGACGGGGTCTCATCGGTAGAATGGAGCACGCCAGCGGTCAGGTAATAGCGATAGCGCCCCTTGCCAATCAGCTGCAGGGCCATCTCATGACTGTCGATCTCGTGCCACCGCATGGTAACCGGAAGATATTTATCCAGCACCCATCCTCTCCGCCAGAGCACGGTCTCTCCCTCCAGGCTGCGCTCTCCCCGCCATTGTGGCTGCCACTGTTTGAGCATGAAGACGGTCACATCATCGGCGGAGGCTGGCTGACGGGGCTGTTTGACCCCTTTGATCTCGTCCAGATAGACACTCATCGCCATATCCCCCTCTTGCCTGGCTACCATGGCAACGGCGCGTTTGTAGGGCACGATATGGGGCACGATCTGGTAGCCGTGGGGTTGGTAGATGGTTCGCACCAGATCGAGATAGATACCGCGGCCATCCGGTTGGCAGAAACCGGGCCAGCCATCGCAATAGACGTGGATATCGGTTGTGCGAGCGTGGGTGATCGCACACAGAGAGCAAAGCAGCAAACAACCGATGCGCAGCATGGTCAGCATTATCCTCGCAGGGGTGAGGAGAGCATCTATCACCTGATTTATACCATGCATTTATCGCGGCGGGCGGAGAAAACATCCCGCATCTCCATTTTGCTACAGGGTTGAGAGTTATTTACTTTCGAATCGTTCTCATTAATGAGAGGATCAATAGTGGCCAATTGGTTGTCGCTAATAAGATGGTTAACTACAAATATGTAGGGCGGGTCTGACAGCAGGGGGAATATCAACGTCTGTTTGCGTGAAGCGTTGGCACACCTCATGCATACAGGTAAGTGACATATAGTTTTTGATAAACCTCAGCAGTAGCAGCCATACAGCGATATAAAAAGGTGACCCTCATCCGCGTCATGTTATCCCGGCTATGAATCTCTGCTGCCTCACCCGGGGATCAGCTAACTTCTCTATCTTGCGCTGTGTTTAGTAGTGCGGCGGCGGGGTCTCTTCGGCCATGCTGGCAATCTGGCTGGGTTGTACGCTTTGCAGTTTGTCGATCAGCAGCTGGATCTGGTATTTGAGCCGATCGAGTTCACGGCCCTGGGTGGTCACCTCGTCGTTGAGCTGCTCTATGGTGTATTCCGCATAGGCAAGACGGGTTTCCAGGGTTTCGATGCGATCGTTAAGTGGCTGACTCATGGGCCTTCGGGTCCTTACTTGATTGTCCAGATTTCGGCCAGACCACTGGAGCTGGCACTGACAAGGTGGCTATTGTCGCGCAAAGCGACGCCGTAGACCACTGCGCTGGGCGGTTTCACCTTGGGTTGCGGCGAGACGCGCCAGCTCTGCAGCAGGGCACCATCGCTGACTTGCCACAGGGAGAGCTGACGGGAAGGGGCGCCAGTGATGAGCCACTTGCCATCGTTGGCAAAGCGGGCGCTGGTGTAGACCTCGAAGCGGTGATCATATTGCAGCTGACTCACCTCTTTGCCGGTTTTCAGATCCCAGATGCTGGCCCGGCTGCTGTCGGCGGTGAAGGCATATCGGCCGCTCGGCTCCAGTCTGGCCATGATCACCCGGCCACCATGGTTGAAGCGCCAAATTACCTGACCGCTGCGGGTATCCCACAGATAAGCGCTGTAGTCGTTGCCGCCGGTCAGGGCATAGCGACCGTTGGCGGAGAGATCCACCGTATTGACCTGTTCGGTGTGCCCCAGAAACTGCAGGCGACGGCCGCTTCGGGTATCGAGCCACTCGGCCTTGCCATCTTCCCGACCTATCAGCACATAACGACCATCGGCAGAGAGCGCGATGTCCCTCAGCCTAGATTCAGGAAGTGAGTAGTAGCCTTGTGACTGCCCGTCGCTCAGCCGCCAGGTTGCAAAGGTGTCTGGGGTGGCGGTGACGGCATGGCTGTTGCCTTCGGAAAAGCGGGTAATGAATACCAGATCATCCGCCGAGTCGGATTGCTTCCAGCGCCAGCGTTGGCGGTTCTGTTCCAGATCCCAGACGATGATGCCCTGGCTGATGCTGGAGACGATGGCCTGCTTGCCATCACTGGAGAGATCTGCGGTCAGCAGACCCGTGCTGGCGAGGGTCATTTGCTGGTTGGGTTGGGAGCTCTGCTCGCAACCGGTGAGCATTAAACAGAGGCTCACCAGATAAATGGCACTTTTTATCATTTTTGCGGTCTCACGCTTTTGTTACCTGCGATCACGGCGTTAGTATAAGGCGCTTATCACGATAAACCTCTCATTTCACGATGGAACCGAGAGCGGTATTTGGAGTTTGGAGAAACTGATGAACAAATTTCTGAAGGTGTCCCTGTTGGCGGCGGCCGTTGCCGTCGGTCTGACTGCTTGCCAAAAAGACGAGAAGCCTGCTGCGGCCAATACCGCCGAAGTGAAGGCTGAAGCCAGCAAGCCGGCAGAGGCGACCAAGGCCGAAGCCAAGAGCTTTGAAGAGCAATCTGGCTACGCAATTGGCCTCTCCATGGGTCGTTACATCGCCAATACCCTGGAGCGTCAGCAGGAACTGGGCATCAAACTGGACAACGCCGTGATCCTGAAAGGGGTGACTGACGGTCTGGGCAAAGAAGCCAAGATGACTGATGAAGAGATCCAGAAGGTACTGCAGGATTACGACGCCAAGATCAACGAGCTGACCAAGGCCAAGGCCGAGAAAGACGCCGTTGAGAATCTGAAGAAGGGCGAAGAGTTCCTGGCTGCCAACGCCAAGAAAGAGGGTGTGAAGAGCACTGAATCCGGCCTGCAATACGTGGTCGAGAAGATGGGCACTGGCGCCAAGCCGAAATCTACCGATATCGTCAAGGTGCACTACACCGGTACCCTGACTGATGGCACCAAGTTCGACAGCTCCGTCGATCGCGGCGAGCCGGCTACCTTCCCGCTCAACCAGGTTATCCCGGGTTGGACCGAAGGCGTTCAGCTGATGCCGGTTGGCTCCAAGTTCAAGTTCTTCCTGCCGTCCAAGCTGGCCTATGGCGAGCACGGTGCAGGCTCCATTCCGGCGAACGCCGTGTTGGTGTTTGACGTTGAGCTGCTGGCTATCGAGAAGCCGACTGCTGACGACGCCAAGAAGTAATCCCTTCTTGTAGTTAAAAACGGCTCCTTAAGGAGCCGTTTTTACTTGTGTATTCCCTGCAATCGCGGGATAACAGAGCTGTCTTGGCGTTGGGTTTGCGCGCGAAAATAAGGCAAAATAGATCGCAGAATCAAATACAAGGATGAGTCCAGTGGCTGAAAATAAATCGCGTGTCCTGCTGGTGGAAGATACCCGTAGTCTGGCGGTGGTCTATGAACAGTACCTGCGCCAGGAGGGGTACGAGGTGGTGCTGGCCGACTGTGGTCAGCAGGCGTTGGCGCACTTGCTGGCAAGTCCTCCTCCCGTGGTGCTGCTGGATCTGGAGCTGCCGGATATGTCCGGTATGGATATTCTGCAAATGATCACCGAACAGCAGTTGCCCTGCTCTGTGGTGGTGATCACCGCCCATGGTTCGGTGGATGTGGCGGTGGAGGCGATGCGCCTCGGTGCCTTCGATTTTCTGACCAAGCCGTTTGATAGCAAGCGACTCTGCGCCACCGTTCGCAATGCCTTGAAACACCAGCAGTTGAGCTCGCTGGTTGCCCACTATCGGGAGAATTTCGAGCGTAGCTCCTTCTTCGGTTTTATCGGTGCCTCCATGTCGATGCAGGCGGTCTATCGCATCATCGAAAGTGCGGCGCCCAGCAAGGCGACCGTCTTTATCACTGGCGAGAGCGGCACCGGCAAAGAGGTATGTGCCGAGGCGATTCACCAGTGCAGTCCCCGCAGCGAACAGCCCTTTATTGCCCTCAACTGCGCAGCCATTCCCCATGATTTGATGGAGAGCGAGATCTTCGGTCATGTGAAGGGCTCTTTTACTGGCGCCCAGGGGGATCGCAAGGGGGCGGCCAGTCTGGCCGATGGCGGAACCCTGTTTCTCGACGAGATCTGCGAGATGGACCTGGATCTGCAGAGCAAGCTGCTGCGCTTCATCCAGACCGGCACAGTGCAGCGGGTCGGCAGCGGCAAGCTCGAGACGGTGGATGTGCGCTTTATCTGCGCCACCAACCGTGATCCGCTGGTCGAGGTAAAAGCGGGCCGTTTTCGCGAGGATCTCTACTATCGGCTCCATGTCATTCCCCTCACCCTGCCGCCGCTGCGGGAGCGGGGCGAGGATATCCTGCTGCTGGCGCGTACCCTGTTGCAGAGCTACGCCAAGGAGGAGAACAAACGCTTCAAGGATTTCGATGTCGAGGCGGCGCGAGTGCTGCTCGACTACCCCTGGCCTGGCAACGTACGCGAACTGCAAAACGTGGTGCGCAATATCGTGGTGCTCAATGACAAGGAGCTGGTGAGCCCGGATATTCTGCCGCCACCGCTCAATGGAGTTCGTCCCCAGTTGCCGGCTGCGATTGCTTCAGCGGTGACATCGGTTCCGGCCGCCACCGGGGTGGCCAACGGGCCAATTCGTCCGCTCTGGCTGGTGGAGAAAGAGGTGATCGAACAGGCCATCGCCAGCTGTGACGGCAACATTCCCAAGGCGGCGGCACTGCTCGAGATCAGCCCCTCCACCATTTACCGTAAAAAGCAGGGGTGGGAGGAGTCCAATCGGGCCTGAACCATCTTGCCAGCAGAAAGGGCGGCTAGCGTGCCGCCCTTTCTATTTTGGGGATCAGAGTTTGGCGAGGCGCTTGAGGCGGGCCAGTCGCTCCCCCTCGTTGGCGCTGAACCAGCGGTCCTGTGACAGCAGAAACCAGGCGCGGGAGAAGTATTCCGCGGCCAGCGGATCATCCAGTACCAAGGCATTCTCCCCCAGCTCCTCGAACAGATAACCATCCTCAGGTTCGCCTGCCTCGGCCATATCGGTCTTGAGCTGGTGCAGCTCTGCCAGTGCCTGCTGGTGCTGACCTTGGGCCCGGGTCAGGCGAGCCAGACTCCAGCGAGCGATAAACGCCTTGGCCGGCTGGTTATGTTGCAGATGCCAGGCCAGACACTTCTGCTGCTGGATTTTCGCCTCATCAAAGCGGCCCAGTTCGAACAGGGTCCAGCCCTGATTGTTATAAAGGGGGGCCAGCCAGCCGCGCACCTTCTCGTCACAGCTGCGTTCCGCCAGCTCCATCGCCAGTTGATGCCAGCGGCTCTGCTCTTCCAATGGTGCGGCGATGGCGATCATGTGAGCGGCGTCGATGGCGAGATAGGTCTCCTTCTCCTTGAGCCCCCATTGCCAGGCTTGTTCAAACAGCGGTTTGGCACTGGCTTTGTCGCCCGCCGAGTTAAAGGTGCGGCCTCGTTCCAGCAGAGCCCGGATCCGCGCTCTGGGGGTTGTGTCGGTGAGGCGAGGCGCTATCTCGTCGAGCAGCTGGTGGGCTTCGGCAAACTGGCGCTGCAGCGAATGGGTGCGGGCAATTTGGGTCAGCAACTCCAGTTCGAGTTGCAGGTCGGCGGCGGCGCGCGCTTCGGGAAGAAGGGTGTGAAAACGCAGGGCGCTGGCGGCGGGATCCTGATAATCCCACAGCGCCATGAAATCGGGCGGATTGTCCATTTGGCCTCCTTGCTGGTTATCCTGTCACCAAGATGCCTGCAGGCCATTGTTTGTACAAGGGGTGCCCGTCACAGAGCGCCCCTTGCATCATGCTAACTGCTGTGGCCGGTTGGTCAGTAGACCATGGCTAGGCTCATCAGCATCAGACCGAGGGCGGCAAAGGCCCCCTCCTTGATCGCGAGCCGTGGCACCAGCGCCTTGGGTAGGGCCGGAAACAGGCTCAGGGCAAAGCCAAGGCCCGGCATCAACCAGTGGAATGCCGGATCGCGCAGGGTGGGATCGGCGGCTCCATTGATGATGATCAGCAAAATAAACAGGGTGAAGGCGGGGAGGATAAACCAGCGTACCCCACCGGCGGCGACCGCCCGCAGCGGCGAAATGCGATAGAGCAGCATGGTCACAAGGAACAGTACAAAAGGGGCCAGCAGATAGAGCGGAGCGGGGTTCATAACATCTTTCCTGAAAACTGATCGTCAAAAAACAGGGAGTCCGGTGCAAGAGGCGCGGGATTTAATCACTCTTCGCAGGTAATCACCAGCAGCCCGGGTCCGGGCTGTGAAGAGGATCCCGGATAAAGGTTTGCTCGCGCGTCTTAGTGCAACCAGAACCAGGCTGCTGCAAATCCCAGCCAGCTCAGCACCAGCAAGATCCAGGGCAGGGGATGCTGATGGCTTACTTCAACCACTTCAAGCTGATCGTCTTGCTCTTCGGTTTGTGGCGCACCCTGTGGTTGCCTGGCTTTGGCCTGCATTTTTTTCTGGCGGTTCGCTTCGCGGGCCCGCGCCTTCATCTGTTTCTTGTATTCGTCGATGCCTTTCTGGATCCCTTGCGCGATAAGCTGGGTCTGCTCCTTGGTCTGCCCCGGCTTCTGGTTGGCACGGGCAATTTTCATCGCCTCCTGCTGGGTCTCGGGGGAAATCTTGTCGTACTTGGCCATCAAATCATCTCCTCGGGCATGGCTGGCTGGGGAGTATGCCATAAAGGCGCGTCCGGGTGGCGCCTCCTTGGTGCGGGAGGGGAGCAAGTGAGTGACTGCTCAACAAAAAACCTGATAAATCAGCAGGAAGCCGGATGTTGGGCCGAAGATCACAATTAGCAGAATTTGTGAGTCATCGATGAAAAACGGTCATCTGTTGTTTGTTATATTGGCGCCCGACCCGCTGGACAGGGTTGATAAATAACAAAACAATCAAGGTGATATGGAAATGAATAATAACGTTATCAAAGGCGGCGTGGCACTGGCCGTGCTTGCTGCACTGACTGGCTGTAATACCTCGAGCAATGACACCGTTGCACCCTGCACCGAAAATGTCTGCAAACTGACCATCCTGCACACCAACGATACCCACGGCCGTTTCTGGCACAACGCTGAAAATGAGTACGGTATGGCTGCCCAGAAGACTCTGGTCGAGCAGCTGCGTGCCGATGCCAAGGCTGCTGGCAGTGACGTGCTGGTTCTTTCCGGTGGTGATGTGAATACCGGCGTGCCGGAGTCCGATCTGCAGGACGCCGAGCCTGACTTCATGGCGATGAACAACATTCGCTACGATGCCATGGCAGTGGGCAACCATGAATTCGACAACCCCCTCAGCGTGCTGGAGAAGCAGCGCAAGTGGGCCCAGTTCCCCATGCTCTCGGCCAACATCTACGACAAGGCCAGTGGCAAACACTACTTTGACCCCTACAAGGTGTTCAAGTTGGAGAGCGGTCTCAAGGTCGCCGTACTGGGCCTGACCACCGAGGATACCGCCCAGCTGGTGGATCCCAACAACGTGCAGACCCTGGAGTTCCGCGATCCGACCAGCGAGGCGGCCAAACTGGGCCAGCAGATCCGCAGCAACAAGGAGGCCAATCTGGTCTTCGCCATCACTCACATGGGCCATTACGAGAATGGTCAGCACGGCAGCAATGCGCCGGGCGATGTAGAGATGGCTCGTGCACTGCCGGCAGGGACTCTGGATGCCATCATTGGTGGCCACTCCCAGAATCCGGTCTGTATGGAACCGGGTACCACCAACAAGTACGCCAATTTCAAACCGGGTGATAACTGCCAGCCGGATCAGCAAAACGGCACCTGGATCATGCAGGCTCACGAGTGGGGCAAGTATGTGGGCCGTGCCCAGTTTGAGTACCAGAATGGCAAATTGACCCTGACCAGTTATGACCTGATCCCGGTCAACCTGATCAAGCGTAACGCCAAGGGCGAGGCGATCGATGCCAACGGTGCCGTGACCAAGGACCCGGCCAAGATGCAGTTCGTACAGGACGAGATCACCAAGGATCCCGAGCTGTATAACACCCTGCTGGGTTATCAGGAGAAAGGTCAGCAAGAGCTGAATGTCGTCATTGGCTCGGCAGATGGCTTGCTGGTTGGTGATCGCAACTCGGTTCGCAACAAGCAGACCAACCTGGGTCGCCTCATCACCACGGCGACCAGCAGCAAGCTGGGTGTCGACTTTGGTATCGTCAACTCTGGCGGCGTCCGTGACAGCATCCCGGCCGGTGATATCACCTACCGCAGCGTGTTGCTGGTGCACCCGTTTGGCAACACGGTCAACAAGGCTGTCATGAAGGGAAGCGAGCTGGCGACCTATCTGGGCCAAGTGGCAAGCAAGACCCGCAATACCGGTGGTTATGCCCAGTTTGGCGGTATCAACATGGCGGTGGATTGCCAGGCCAAGAGCGTCAATATCACCAGTATCGGTGGCAAGGCGTTTGATCCGGCAGCAACTTACAGCTTCGCGATCCCGAGCTTCAGCGCCTCCGGTGGTGATGGCTATCCGAAGATCGATACCATCAACGCTGGGTTGGTCGATGCTGCCGTGCTGAAGGAGTACATCGAGATCAAGAAGACCATCAACGTGGCCGATTATCAGCCAGGCAATGAGGTGAGCTACCTGAACTCAGCCTCTACCGAAGGGTGCAACTGATTCGTCAGCGGGGCGCATAGCTCCAGATGTGATGCGAAAGGGCAGCCGGTGGCTGCCCTTTGTCGTTATGTGCGTGGTGACATGTCATCTGGGGATTGGTCACAACTCTTCAATTATCAATGACGATAGCCATCGCCTGTAGGAGGTCAGGTGAGGGGATGAAATGAAAAGAGGCGGCCCATGGGCCGCCTCTTGCGTAGTGACAATCTAAACCTTACAGCTGCTCGATACCGACGATATGCCAGGGGGCATTGTTCTTGGCCAGATCGCGCTCGAGGTGCCACACCTCTTTGATGTCTTCTTCGACCTGCTCCTGACGGTCCATGTAACGGCCGCTGAAGCGCACGCTAACCTGGGCCCAGTCGCTGCCGTAGTCGGCGCGTACCAGCTGGGTATCGACGTACATCACTTCGGTATGCTGGTCGCCAGTCAGTTCGGCGCGCTCGGCTTTGAGCTGTTCAAACAGCTCGGGGCTGACGTACTCGCGCACCTTTTCCAGATCGTTCTTGTTCCACGCCTCTTGCAGGGTGCGATAGTGATCGCGGGCACCGGCCAGGAAGCTGTTCATGTCAAAGCCTGGCGGCAGGCGGAACGGCACATCGCTGTCGGCAAAGCCGGTGGCTTGTGGTGCGCTGTTGCTCTGCTCAAACTGCTGCGGGGCAGCGGATTGCGGTGGCTGATAGCCCGCATAGGCCGCCTGTTGTGGCTGTGGCGTCGCGACCTTGCCCTTGCGCAGGGTACGGATCAGGAAGACGGCACCCAGCGCCAGCAGGGCGATCAGCAGGAAGTCCATTCCTTGCAGACCTTCAAAGGCACCGCTGCCCAGCAGGTAGGCAAACAGGCCGCCAGCCAGCAGGCCGCCCAGCAGGCCACCCATCATGCCGCTCTTTTTCGGCGGAGTCTGGGCATTCAGTGTCGGATTCTTGTTGTCGACCGGTTTGGCCGCAGGCTGGGCCGGCGCAGTTTTGTAACTTTTACCAAAGGATTTGCCGCCGCCAAATTTCTTGGCTTCGGCGTGAGGTGCCCCCAGGCCAATGGCCAGGATCACGGCAAACAGGGTCAGCATCTTTTTCATTTTGACTCTTTTCACTCTCGTCTGTGGGTGGGGCATGCTCCGCTTTGGCAAGCTCAGCAAGGCGCATGGCAGGCTGCCTGTCCCTAATTGTGTCGCAGCTTGTATTCATCAATATCACCTCTGGCATGAATTATTCATGAACGAGGTAGCCGCGATGCGGCGTCAAACAAGAGGAGTAAACCGGATGAAAAGCAGAAGATTGAGTCGCAAGGAGCGCAAAATGCGAAGCAAAATCAAAATGGTCAAGGTAGAGCAGACTCTGGTTTGGCCCTTTATGATGGTATGAGCCGCCAGATAGGGCTCGCCGTAGTTGGCTTTCTTTTGTAAAATTCCCGTCCCCTTCCCGCTGCGGTTTTTATGTGTATGGCAGAGCAAGTGACGGCGAAAAAAGACGCCAAGACACAACAGCTGAAAGTTCCTCCCCACTCTTTTGAGGCCGAACAGTCCGTACTGGGCGGCCTGATGCTGGATAACGATGCCTGGGATCGGGTTGCCGAACGGGTGATCGATCAGGATTTCTACAGCCGTCCGCACCGGTTGATCTTCCAGGCCATGACCCGCCTCTCCAACGCGGGCAACCCCATTGACCTCATCACCCTGCAGGAGGAGCTGGAACGCTCCGAACAGCTGGAAGAGGCGGGCGGCTTCGCCTATCTGGTGGAGATCGCCAAGAACACCCCGAGTGCCGCCAACATCAACGCCTACGCCGAAATCGTGCGCGAGCGGGCGGTGGTGCGGGAGATGATCTCGGTCGCCAACGAGATAGTCGAAGCAGGCTACGAGCCACAGGGCCGTACCTCCGGCGATCTGCTGGATCTTGCCGAGAGCAAGGTATTCAAGATTGCCGAGCAGCGCACCAGCGCCAACGAGGGGCCCCAGCCGCTTAAGCTGATCCTCGAGCAGACCGTCGACAAGATTGAAGAGCTGTTCAAGACGCCGCACAACGGGGTGACCGGGGTATCGAGCGGTTACAACGATCTCGACAAGATGACCGCCGGTTTGCAGCGCTCGGACTTGATCATCGTGGCGGCCCGTCCCTCAATGGGCAAGACCACCTTTGCCATGAACCTGTGCGAGCATGCGGCCCTCACGGCCGACAAGCCGGTGCTTATCTTCTCGCTGGAGATGCCCTCCGAGCAGATCATCATGCGTATGCTCGCCTCGGTCGGTCGCATCGATCAGACCAAGGTGCGTACCGGTCAGCTCGATGACGAGGATTGGGCGCGCCTCTCCTCCACCATGGGATTGCTGCTGGAGAAGGGCAAGATGTATATCGATGACGCCTCCGGCCTCACCCCGACCGATGTGCGCTCCCGTGCCCGTCGGGTGGCGCGCGAGCACGGTGGCCTATCCATGATCATGGTGGACTACCTGCAGCTGATGCGGGTGCCGGCGCTCTCTGACAACCGAACCCTGGAGATCGGCGAGATCTCCCGCTCTCTCAAGGCCTTGGCGAAAGAGCTGCAGTGCCCGGTGGTGGCGCTCTCCCAGCTGAACCGAAGCCTGGAACAGCGGGCCGACAAGCGCCCGGTCAACTCGGATCTTCGTGAATCGGGCTCCATCGAGCAGGATGCGGATTTGATCATGTTTATCTATCGTGATGAGGTTTATCACGATGACAGCCCGGACAAGGGGATTGCCGAGATCATTATCGGCAAGCAGCGTAACGGCCCTATCGGAAGAGTGCGTCTCACCTTCCAGGGGCAGTTCTCCCGGTTTGACAACTACGCCGGTCCTGCGTTTGACGACGATTATTGATGTAAACCAAGGTGATGGCGGATTAGCCATTACCACGACTGCCCTGATCGATAGCCAGTCATTGGCTGCCGCTCAGAGCCTGTTTTCCCGGTTCGACAATTATGCCGGTCCGGCCTTCGACGACGATAAGTGAGTGGCGGTCTTCGGCCCGATGAGGGGGAGACCATTTGTGCCCTCGTAAGGGAAAACCATGAAAGCGGCTACTGCCCAAATCAACACTGCGGCCTTGCGCCACAACCTCGCCGTGGTCAAGCGCCACGCTCCCGCTTGCAAGATCATCGCTGTGGTCAAGGCCAACGCCTATGGCCACGGACTGCTGCCGGTCGCCCGCACCCTGGTGGATGCGGATGCCTACGCGGTGGCCCGTATCGAAGAGGCGCTGATGCTGCGCTCCTGCGCCGTGGTCAAACCCATCGTGCTGCTGGAGGGCTTCTTCTCTGCCGACGATCTGCCGGTGCTGGCGGCCAACAACCTGCAGACGGCGGTTCACACCTGGGAGCAGCTCGAAGCGCTGGAGCAAGTCGAGCTGCCAGCGCCCGTGGTGGCCTGGCTCAAGCTTGACACCGGCATGCATCGCCTCGGGGTACGTGCCGACGAGATGCCCGCCTTTATCGAACGCCTCGGCAAGTGCAAGAACGTGGTGCAGCCGTTCAACATCATGACCCACTTCAGTCGCTCCGATGAGCTGGAGCAGCCTACTACCCGCGAGCAGATCGACTTGTTCAGCAAGTTGACCGCACCGCTGGCGGGCGAGCGTGCCATGGCCAACTCGGCGGGCATTCTGGCCTGGCCAGACTCCCACTGCGACTGGGTTCGCCCCGGTGTCATCCTCTATGGCGTGTCGCCCTTCCCCAACACGGTGGCGGCCGATTACGACCTGCAGCCGGTGATGACCTTGAAGACCCAGCTGATTGCGGTGCGGGATCACAAAGCGGGCGAGCCGGTGGGCTATGGCGCCAACTGGGTGTCGGATCGCGATACTCGGCTCGGGGTGATCGCCATCGGCTACGGTGACGGTTATCCGCGCATGGCGCCCAATGGCACTTCCGTGCTGATCAACGGCCGCATTGTGCCGCTGGTGGGGCGTGTCTCCATGGATATGAGCACGGTAGATCTTGGACCCGGCGCAACCGATAAGGCCGGTGACGAGGCGGTACTGTGGGGCGAGGGGTTGCCGGTGGAGCGGGTGGCCGACGAGATTGGCACCATCCCCTACGAGCTCATCACCAAGCTCACCTCCCGCGTCTTTATGGAATACGTCTGATGTGGCAGCAGTGCCTGTTGACCTTAAAGCCCCGCTCGCGGGGCTTTCATCTGGTGACGGACGAGCTGGTGGCCAAGCTGCCGATGCTGGCGGATTACCGGATTGGCATGGCCCACCTGCTGCTGCAACACACCTCCGCCTCGCTCACCCTCAACGAGAATTGCGATCCGAGTGTGCGCAGCGATATGGAGGCCCATCTGCACCGGCTGGCGCCGGAAGATGCCCCCTACTATCGCCACACCTATGAGGGGGCGGATGACATGCCCGCCCACATCAAATCCTCCCTGCTCGGGGTGAGCCTGCTATTGCCGATCCGTGACGGTCAGTTGGCACTTGGCACCTGGCAGGGGATCTGGCTTGGCGAACATCGCGTCGATGGCGGTGCCCGCAAGGTGCTGGTGACCCTGCAGGGTGAGTAATCAGACTACAACTAGCTGAAAGATGAAGATAAAAAGAGGGATGGCGCCGAGCCATCCCTCCTTTGTTTTTACGATTTCGCGAGCTATCTGCTTGCCAGTAGTGAAGCGCTCTGCGTGTCTCAGGCGACCTTGAAGGGGGTCAGCTCGGCCAGCGGGGTGGCGTCCATAAAGGCTTGCGGCTCCTGGCCATGTTTGAAGATCTTGAAGTCCTGCTCGCGGGCGCTCCAGTACTCAACGGTATCGCCGCTGATTTGCAGCAGACTCGCTTCGCGCAGGGCCACCACATATTCGCTCGGGTTGATGGCGCAGAACTCGGCCAGACGCTCGTCGCGGGTCTCGCCCATGTGGCCGCTGATGCTGGCGTCCAGATAGTGCGGGTTGATCTGCAGCGGGAACAGGCCCAGCGCGGGCAGCACGGCGGCGTTGCAGACCGGCATGTCGTTGGTGGTGCGGATGCTCGGGGTCGCCACGTTGCAACCGGCGCTCCAGCCCACATAGGGGACGCCCCGCTCACGCACGGCGCGCTGGATCGGCACGATCAGGCCATTTTCATGCAGCAGCTGATTCAGGCGCCAGGTGTTGCCGCCACTGATAAAGATGGCGTCGGCCTGATTGACGGCATCAACCGGATCATCGAAGTGATGAATGCTGATGGTCTCGATCCCGAGGCTCTCGGTAAGTTCGTTGGCGCGGGCATCCCAGTCGCTGCGGATCACCGCATAGGGGATGAGCAGAATGCGCTTGACCTGTTTGCGAGCCAGCAGGCTTTGAACCCGATCTCGGGCCCAGCCGAGCAGACCCGGAAATTCGTTGGCTTTACCGTTGCTAAGCAGAAGCAGTTCCATCAGATATGTCCTCAAAAAGTGAAAGCGGAGGAGGGAGGGCCACCGGAGCCGCCGTGCGGCCGGATGGCAAGAGGAGGCATGCTACCACCATTGGCGCGGCGGTTCTGTGATCGCGAGGCCCATTCAACGGCTATGGAGGAGTTATGGATGGATAACTCACTGCCAACTGGTGGATTAATAAGCAGTGCTCCGCTCGCTGCCATCGCCAATAAAAGACCCCGCCGCAGCAGGGTCATGGCAGAGTTAGTCGAGTTTGAGATCGACCCACACCATGCGGTGATCCGAACTGACTCCCTTGGCGATGCCGAGTTTCGCATCATAGACCAGGTGATAACCGGCCTCGAAGCTGGCCGGCCAGAAGACACCGCTCTTGACAGCGTTGAGGTTGGCGGAGGGGATGACGTGATCCAGCTGCAGCACGCTGCTATTGGTGATCCGTTCCGGGTTGGGGCGATTGAGGTTGCGTTTGCAGTCGGCCCCTTTGCTGACACACTCCGGTCCCCCTTCGCTGACCGGGATCAGGGTGCCATTGGTGATGGCCTGATTCATCAGCGGGTTGTTTAGCAAATCCTGAATGGCGGTCAGGTCGCCGTCACCGGTGAGCGGATCGGCGTTGAGATCCCCGGCGATGACGAACTTGGCGTTTTTGGCCAGTCCACCCTTGGTGCCCTTGTCATCGGTCATGTAGTTGAGACCCTTGACGTAGTCATTCCAGAAGGCGATCTCGGCGCGGTTGTGCTTGACGGTGTGACGCGCTGCGTTGGCAAATATCGGCGGGGTCGGGTGGGAGATCAGGAAGTGGACCACCTCTTCCCCCTTCTCGGTCTTGATGCGTACCGGCACATCGGCGTGGTTCTTGGAGGAGAGCGGGTACTGCTGCCAGGCTGCGTCTGAATACCAAGCATCACCACACTGGCGGCTGGCCGGGATCTTGACCTTGGGATTGTTGCAGTCATCGATGATGGGGTTCTGCTCGCCCGGCATATCCTTCCACTTGAAGTTCTGGAAGGTGCGGATCTGCTTGGTATCGATGGGGTATTTGGACATCACCGCAAAGGCGTACTGGCCGTGGTAGTTGCCAAAGCCCCAGGCATCGTCGGGGCCGCTGTTGACCTTGCCATCCAGATTGAGGTCATAACCGCTCATCAGGCCGGTGTTGGTGGCGAAGTTCTGCATCACCGGATAGCTGATGGCGGTCACTTCGGCATGCTGGGCGTGGGCCAGATAGTTGTCGTTGAAGGCTTTCAGATCGGCGGTGCTCTCGCCTTTGCCGTCGTTGTCGAACTCGTTGAGCAGGAACACATCCGGACGGGTGCGCTGGATGATCTCCGCCACGTTGCGGATCTGCTGCACGTTCTTGGCTTTGGTTTCAGTGGCGCCGCTCAGGCTCCCTTCGGCGAGGCGGGCCAGCAGGGCATCCTGCTCGGTGCGGGTCAAGGCCAGCTCACCGGTCAGCATACCGGCGGCAGTGCGGTCAAAAGAGAGGTTGAAGGTGGCAAAACGAACCATGGGATCAGCTGCCTTTGAGTCGTTGTCGCTGTTGCAGCCAGCCAGCATCCCGAGAGAGATGGCGGCAGCCAGTAGGGTCTTGTTGATATTTTTCATTGTAATTGTTCCGTAGCATCAATGAGTTATGCCTTCTGTGAGGCGGCGCCATTATAAGTAGACGGCGATGCTGCGGGGATTTTG
The DNA here is from genome assembly GCF_051919235.1 of Aeromonas sp. 95A. NCBI lineage: Bacteria > Pseudomonadati > Pseudomonadota > Gammaproteobacteria > Aeromonadales > Aeromonadaceae > Aeromonas > Aeromonas sp. 95A. Next base: position 1,907,508 of record NZ_JBQBFC010000001.1, on the reverse strand, counting down.
CCTGAGTAAAGTGTGAGGATATTCACACCACATATCTGGCGATGATGAATGTTAGCAGGGCGATATGGGGTGTGAAAAACCGGTTTATACGCTGCAGTTTCCGGGATGAATAGCGCGCTTCCAGCCGTTACCGCACTCTGAATTTGTCACACCACCATCGGCAGGCCGCTCTCGGGGTGGTGGATCACCTGTGCCGGATAGTCATAGAGACGGGCGATCAGCTCAGGGGTGAGTACTTCGGCAGGCGTGCCATCGGCCATCAGTTTGCCCCGCTCCAGCATCACCAGCCGATCGGCATAGCGCGCCGCCAGATTGAGGTCGTGCAGCACCACCAGCACAGCTGTATTGCGGCTGGCGAGGGCGCGCGCCATGGTGAGCAGCTGATGCTGGTATTTCAGATCCAGCGCCGAGGTGGGTTCGTCGAGCAGCAGCAAGCGGGGTTGCTCGGCCTGCCCGGTCGGAGAGGAGACCTGCCAGATCTGCGCCAGCACCCGGGCAAACTGCACCCGCTGCCGCTCGCCGCCGGAGAGCCCCGGATAGAGCCGCTTGGCCAGATGCTCGACCCCGGCATGGGTCATGGCCGCCGCCACAATCTCGTCACGCCGCGCTGCCGGTTCACTGTGGGGCAAGCGCCCCATGGCGACCACCTCCTCGCAGAGAAAGGGGAAGTTGAGTGAGGAGCTTTGCGGCAATACCCCGAGCCGGTGGGCAAGCTGGCTGCTGTCCCACTGCTGGCGATCTGCGCCAAACAGGGTGATGGAACCCTCATATTCCAGCTCGCCGGTCAGGCACTTGAGCAGCGAGCTCTTGCCCGCCCCGTTGGGGCCGAGCAGCGCGGTCAGGGTGCCGCTCTCGAGGTCGAGATTGAGCCCATCCAGGATCTGGCGCTGGCCACGGCGCAGGCTGAGTCGGGTGCAGCTCAACAGGGGGGAGGAGAGTGAGGATGAGAGTGCGGATGAGAGTGGTTGCATAACAGTCCGTATCACAGGGCGCGGCGGCCTTTTGCCAGCAGCCAGATGAAGAAGGGGGCGCCGAGCAGGGCGGTGATGATGCCCACCGGCAGCTCGGCCGGGGCCAGCAGGGTGCGTGCCAGCATATCGGCCGCCAGCAGCAGGGCGGCGCCAAGCAGGGCCGAGAGCGGCAGCAACCTGACATGGTTGGGGCCTGCCAGCAGGCGCACCAGATGGGGTACTACCAGCCCGACGAAGCCGATCATCCCCGATACCGCCACCGCCACCCCGACGCCCGCGGCGGTGAGCAGAATCAGACGACGTTTGAGGGATTGCACATTGACCCCCAGATGACGAGCCTCCCCTTCACCCAGCAGCAGGGCATTGAGGGGATTGGCATCGCGCATAAAGAGCCACAGCAGGGCCGCCAGGGTGAGCAGGGCCAGCGCCACATCGGCCGGTTTGCCTGCCGCCAGCGTTCCCATCTGCCACAGGCTCAGGTTGCGCAGCATCTGATCGTCCGCCAGATAGGTGAGCAGGCCGATCACAGCACCAGAGAGCGCCGTGATGGCGACCCCGGCCAGCAGCATGACAGTGACCGAGGTGCCCCCCTCACGGGTGCCGAGCAGATAGACCAGGGTGGTGGTGAGCGCGCCGCCGAGAAAGGCGAGCAGCGGCAGCAGACCAACCCCTATGGTGGCTTGCAGCTGCTGGCCGAGGGGGGCCAGCAGCACGATGGCGAGCGCCGCGCCGAGCGCCGCACCGCCGGAGACACCTATGATGCCTGGGTCAGCCAGGGGGTTGCGAAACAGCCCCTGCATCACTGCGCCACATAGCCCGAGGATCCCCCCCACTGCGATGCAGAGCAGGGTACGCGGCAGGCGAATTTCCTGCACGATCAGCAGCTTGTGTGACTCAATCCCGCTCTCCTGCCCGGCAAACAGCGCCCGCAGACTCTCGCCCAGGGTGAGGGTCATGGGGCCGGTTGCCAGCGAACCGAGCAGCAACAGTGCCAGTGCGGCCGTGGTGAAGGCCAGCAGCCAGGAGAGGGGTAACCGCATCATGACCCCTGCTTGATCCACTGGGCGATCTGGTTCGCCTGTTGCAGGGAGTTGAGGCTCAGGCCCCCTTGCAGGGCGTGGCCGTCGATGGCGTGAATGGCGTTACGCTTGCCAGCCGGGGTGGCGGCCAGGGCGGGCACTTCTGCCAGCACCTTGGCCGGATCGGCATATTGCTGCCAGTCACGACCGCTGACCAGTACCAGATCGGGCTGCATCTCGATGAGGGATTCTGCGGATACCGGCTTGTAGTTGCGCAATTCGGCGACCGGATTGATGCCGCCCGCCAGCGAGATCAGCGCGCTGGCGGTGGTGTCACCCCCGGCGATGCTGGTGGGTTGCCCCTTGTGCAGCAGCAGGAAGGCGACCTTGAGCGGTTTGTTCTGTTTGGCTTGCGCAGCCAGCTGATCGGTCTGGGCCTGGATCTCTGCCTTCAGGCGATCGCCAGCGGCTTTATCGCCCAGCAGGCTGGAGAGGGTGTCGATACGCTGATTGAGGTTGGCGAGAGTCGGCGCGGTATCCAGCACCTCCACCTTGACCCCGGCACGACGCAGCTGATCCAGGGTCGGGGCCGGGCCCATCTCGTCGCTGCCCACCAGTCGGGTGGGGGAGAGGCTCAGGATCCCTTCGGCGGCCAGTGCTCGGTGATAACCCACCTTGGGCAACCCTTTTGGCAAGGGGCTGCTGACATCGGTGGCGATCAGGCTCGATTCACCGCCAAGGGCCAGAATGAGTTCTGTGGTGGCCGGGCCGATACTGACGATACGCTCTTTCTGTCCGTCGGCGGCAACGGCAGAGAATGGGGACAGTGAACTGCAGAGCAGGGTGATGGCGAGGGCAAGACGACGGCCCATGCTAACCTCCGAAGGGGTGAATGAAACGGGTGTGCCGCCGAGAATATCAAGGCTTTGGAAAAAATGCACTGATAATGATAGCAATTATCAATTGCATTGATTTCGGTGCTTTATTAGAGTAGCCGCCATGATAAACAGCGGGACAGTATGGTCCCGCAGAGGGAGAAAACATGAGCATTGCACAACGCATTCACGCGCTGCTGGAGCAGGATCCCGGCGCTCATCCGTCCACCCTGGCGGCCCAGCTTGCCATCAGCGAATGGGAGGTGGTTCGCCATCTGCCCGCCGAGCTGGTGACCCTGTTGCCCACCGATCGTGCGCAAGGTCTGCTGGAAGATTTGGCCGACTGGGGCCCGGTGACCACCATCGTCGAATCAGAAGGATCCATCTTCGAGGTAAAAGCCCCCTTCCCGAAAGGCAAGGACGCACGCGGTTACTACAACCTGATGGGCCGCGACGGTGAGCTGCATGGTCATCTCAAGCTCGACAACGTGGCGGGGATTGCGCTGGTCAGCAAGCTGTTCATGGGCAAGGAGGGGCACTCCTTCCAGTTCTTCGGTCACTCCGGCCGCTGCATTTTCAAGGTCTATCTGGGTCGCGACGAGAAACGCCAGCTGCTGGCCGATCAGGTTACCCGTTTCATGGCGCTGCGCCACAACTCTCAAGAGGAAGTCAAAGCATGAGTGAACGTCAGGAGCGTCTGCAGAACCGCCTGCAACCGGAGATCCGCGAGTTTCGTGACAGCTGCCGCACCCTGCAGCTCGCCACCGTCGATGGCGAAGGCAATCCCAACGCCAGCTATGCCCCGTTCGTGCTACAGGAAGATGGCTACTATGTGCTGATCTCCGAGATCGCCCGCCACGCCCGCAACCTGCAACAGGTGCCGCGGGTATCCCTGATGCTGATCGAGGATGAGAGCGGTGCCCGCGAGCTGTTTGCCCGCAAGCGTTTGACCTTCGATGCGGTGGCTGAAGTGGTGGCCCGTGACGACGCTCGCTGGAGCAAGGCGGTGGCGGCGCTGGAGGGGCGTTTTGGCGAGATCATCAAGGGTCTCTCCAACCTCAAGGATTTCAAACTGTTCCGCCTCAAGCCGGAGCAGGGGCTGTTCGTCAAGGGCTTCGGCCAGGCGTTCGCAGTCTCCGGTGACGAGCTGGTGGATTTCGTCCATCTGGTGGAAGGGCACAAGCGCATCGATAACGGTGCCGAGCTTACCAGCCCGGCCGATGCGCCGGTCTGACGCTCCCTGTCGACCACGACAGCCGTCATAACAAAACGGGCAGCCAATTGGCTGCCCGTTTTTATTGCGTTATCTCATCCGGCCTTTTCAATCCTGCCAGCTGGCCTTGTTGGGAAAAGCGCGACGATCGGCATCGGTGGCCGTTTCGTTGCACTCTCCCCGCACCTTCCAGGAGGTCTGGCTCAGTACGATGTAGCCCTGGCGGCAATACTGCTTGGTCGCCAGGGTCTCGGTCAGCAGGTTCTCCTGTAACGCCTCCCGCTGTTCCAGCAGCCGCTGGCTCTGGGCCGCCGAGAGGCCGCGCGGCAAGGTGTCGTTAGGCGCGGCTTCAAAGGTGAACCGCTTGCTCCCCTCCTCGTTGATGTGGGTCAGAAACAGGGGTTCCGGCCCGTCATACTTCTGGCTGGGCAAGCTGGAGCAGGCCGACAGCAGGGGAACAATCAACAACAGGGTGGCAGACAACAGGCGCACGACAGACTCCAGTGAGAAACGAGGCGAGGCTCGCAGATTAGCACGGCTGCAGGGCGGGTGTTACTGCCAGCAGCTCGTCAGTGGTGAGCAGGGTGACACTGCGCCCCTCCGGCAGGCTGAGGTGGCGCCACATCCAGTGATGGTGCTCGGTGATCTGGGCCGCGCTCAGATGGGGGCGATTGGCGGTGGTGTGACCATCGCTCAACACCAGCACCTCGTACCCATGGGAGGCGGCACTGCGCACCGTGGTATCGACGCAAAAATCGGTGGCGCAGCCACAGAGAATGAGTCGATCGACCGGCTGCTCGGCCAGCAGGAAGGCAAGCTCGGTATCGAGAAAGCTGTCACAGGCCGTTTTGCGCACCCGGCTATCTCCTTTGGCCGGTTGCAGCGCACTGTGCAACTGCCAACCCGGTGTGCCCGGTTCCAGTTCGGTACCGGGGGGCGAGTCATGCTGGATATAGATGACCCGTCCCTGTTGCTGCCTGACATGGGCCGCAGCCCGATTGATATTGGCCAGCACCTGCTCCTGGCGGTAACGGGGCTCGTTGAACAAGCCTTGCTGCACATCGATGATCAGTAACACATCCATATTTTACCCGCCGTTTCCTGGAAGATTAGGGTTGCAGCCACTGGCTGCAGTCACGACTGCGGGATTGATGCAGCGCGCCCATATCTTGCTTCATCTCGTCACTGTTTTGCCAGCGCTTAGGCAGCGGCATGATGGTTACCTGCACATCGGCTGCGCGATCTGCAACAGAGGTCTCATCTGTGCGGGGCACGACCAGCGCCAACTTGAGGGCAGGATTGCGGCTGGCGATGCGACTGGCGAGTCCAAGCCCCCCCTCGACGTGGAAATTGCCGGCGATATGCATGATCTGCTGGCCCGGGTGCTTGGCGAGATAATCCACCATGCTCTCGGCCATGGTGTCATCCCAACTGGTCTGAGCAGCGAAGCGGCGGGCGTTGCTGTCGGCATCGCCGTGGTGCATGGAAGCCATAAATTTCTGGCGATAGGGATCATCCCCCAGCGTCAGTTGGCGGGCCAGCTGGCTGCGGCGCGACGCGGGCAGTTTGTCGAGCCACTCAGCCCCCTCCTGACCGACACAGCTCACCAGCGGCTTGGGGGCGTTGGCGGCGATCACCAGCATCTGGTGAGCCTTGGCAAACTCTACCAGCGGGCGGTAGTCGCTCGGATAGTTGGGCCAGGCGTTGCCTTCGCGGATCAAGGCCGCTTCACCAATCTGGTTCGCCAGATAGGCATCCAGCGTCTTCTGATCGGCGCGGCTGAACTGCTCCATGGAGAGAGCCAATGGCCGCCCGTGCTGCTGGCCAGCGGTGTAGAGCCCGCTCAGCAGGCGCGATTGCAACAGATGCACGGCGGGATGGCTGTGCAGCTCACCCACCAGAATGATGTCGGCGTCGGCAATGCGCGCGATCGCCTGCTCCAGCGTCAGGTCTGCTTCTCTTTCGCTGCTTAGCCGGTAGTCATAGAGCGTCTGCAACTGTGATGACTGGGTCGGTTGGGTGGGGGTGGCACAGGCTGCCAGTAGCAGCGGCAGGGCGAGCAGGGGAAGTCGTCTAATCATGGGATCTCACGGCTGATATGCCCGGATGCCGGTGCATCTCGGGGGGCTAATAGAGAATAAGGGCAACACAGGGCGACAGTGTAAAACCAATTTGGTTCAAAACAAATGAGAATGATTTCGTTTCTTGTTGATCTTTGTCGAGAGCCGGGTAATATGCGGCCTGTTTGATAACAGTTCTCAATAAGGATTCGCTGTGACCCATCATAACGCACTCTCTCTGGTTGCCCTCGCCGTGGCGGCCGGTCTCTCCTCCCAGGTCTTTGCTGCCACCCAGAAGGCGGATGAAGTCGTGGTCGTCAGCGGCTCACGGATGGAGCAAAAACTGGAAGATGTCTCCGGCCCCATCTCGGTGATCACCGCCAAGCAGATTGAAGAGCAGGTCGTCACCAATGTCGCCGACCTGTTCCGCTACGAACCCGGTGTGACCGTTCTGGGCGGTCAGGGGGATGCGCAGACCTTTATCATCCGCGGCATGGGGGAAAACCGAGTCAAGGTGGTGCGCGACGGTGTGCGCCAGAACGATGCCTACAGCAAGGGCGGTGTTGGCCAGAGCTACTTCGATACCGACATGATCAAGCAGGTAGAAGTGGCAAAGGGGCCGGCGTCTGCCGCCTACGGCTCCGATGCGCTGGGTGGCGTGATTGCCATCACCACCAAGGATGCCAGCGACTTCCTCAAGGGCAAGGATAGTTATCTGGATGTGACCAGCGGTTACGCCTCCAGCAGCCACCAGAAGATGGCGGGCTTTACCGGCGCCCTGCGCACCGGCGAGGTGGAGAACCTGCTGCGCTACACCTGGCGCGATGGCGGTGTGACCCAGAATTTCGACTCCACCAAGAACGACTTCGATATCGGTACCCACGCCCTGCTGCTCAAGAGCAAGTGGAACCTCTCCGATGAGCAGTTCCTCAAGCTGACCGTTGACTACCTGACCGATGGCGAGGAGCCGGATGCGGTCAAGCTCAACAAGGTCGGTACCGGCACTGCCCGTGTCTTTGATCAGCCCATCACCGACAAGCAGACCGACAACCTCTCAGTGGTGCTGGATCACGGCATCGCGCTGAATCAAGGCTGGGCCGATCGGATGGATAGCAAGGTCTATTTCGCCCGCACCAAGCAGACGCTGGATCAGTACGCCTCATCCAAGTATCCGGTCAGCCCCGGCAACCCCTATGTGACCAAAAACTCGCTGGATCACAACGTGTTCGATCAGAAGAACATCGGCGCCCAGCTGCAGTTCCACAAGGCAGTCGCCAACCACCGCCTGGCTTGGGGGGCTGAATACGAGCACACCGACAACGAACGTACCCGTTACAAGGGGCCGACGACTCCCGGTGATTTTGTCGGCTACAACGAGCTGAGCTTCCCGGCTACCACCAGCGAGCGCAGCGCCCTGTGGGCCTTTGACGAGATCAAGTTTGGCGAGCGCTGGGTGCTGACCCCGGGTGCCCGTTATGACTACTACCGGATGACCCCGGACAACGATCCGGCCTACACAGGCGACAAGCTGCACAAGTTCTCCGAAGGGGAGTTGTCACCCAAGCTGGGTCTGGTGTTCAAGGCCCACGAGGCGGCCAACCTGTTCGCCCAGTACAGCCACGGTTTCAAGGCCCCCATGTATGACAGTGCCTTCTCCACTCTGAACCATCAGGCGTACGGCTATCGCATCGAGCCCAACCCGAACCTCAATCCGGAGAGCAGCGACGGCATCGATCTCGGCGTGCGTGGCAGCAGCAACGGCTTCAGCTATGAAGTAGCCAGCTTCTACAACAAGTTTGAAGACTTCATCGAGATGGTGGAAGTGGGCAAAGAGGGGCGCACCGCCGTCTACCAGTACCAGAACCTGAGCAAGGCGACCACCAAAGGGGTCGAAGCCAAGGCGGATTACTGGCTCAACGACATCGTCAATGTATGGGGCAACCTCGCCTACATCGAAGGCAAGGATGGGGATGGCAACTACATCAACAGCCTGAGCCCGCTGAACGGCTCCGTCGGTGTGCGTCTGGAACAGTCCCAATGGAACTTCAACACCGCGCTGCGCTTTGCTGACGACATGGACAAAGTCCGTAAAGACAGCAAAGGCAACGATTACGTGAAGAGCGCCGGTTGGGGTGTGGTGGATATGTACGCCCAGTTCAACCCGATGACCGACCTGCAGCTCAACGTCGGGGTCTTCAACCTGTTTGACAAGGAGTACACCAGCTACGAGCGCATCGCCGGTCGTGCCGAGGGCTCCGATAACAGCATGATGACCGAACCGGGCCGCAACCTGAGTGCACGGGTCAAATACGTATTCTAAAAAGACAACACACGCAGCCGGGCTAGAAGCATCTCGGCCTACCCAAGGCCCGCACCATATGGTGCGGGCTTTTTGTCATGTGGTATCTGGAAAAGTGCCGGGTATTGTTGGAGTCGATTTTTTTAATGTCTCTCTAGTTTTCATACTGGCCAATAACTCTTGCTGTATTAAGCACTTAATGCCGAGTTTTTTTGATAAATAGTCCGCAATATGGGCCCAGGAAAACAAAACCCCCGGTGCCGTGCACTGGGGGGGTGAGTCGTTCAAATTAGTTGAAAAGATCTGAACCTGTCGTGGGCTCAGATTTTTCTGTTCAACCTTCTTACATTGTGATTTTCAGTTATCCGCTACAGCACGCAGACCGGGCAGAAGGCGTAGGTGCCTTGCGGATCGTTGAAGCGGGTGAGCGGGTCGAGACTGCGGTTCACTTTCACCAATGCCTTGCCAAATCCAGCCGGCAGCCAGCTTTGCAACTGGGGGGCCAGCACTTGGGCACTGCTGTCAAACAGCTGGCGCAGGAACTTGTCCTTGGTGGACTCCTCCTGCTCGATGGGGGTCACCTGCCACTCTTTGAGGTTGGCCAGTTCGGCGGCTGCCTTGATGGCGTCATCCAGATTGCCGAACTCGTCCACCAGCCCCAGGGCCTTGGCATCCTCACCAGTCCAGACTCGGCCTTCGGCCGCTTTTTCGGCCTCTTCCGGGCTCAGACCACGGCCCTTGCTGACCAGACCGATGAAGCGCTGGTAGGTATCCTCCACGCTCAGCTGGATTGCCTGACCTACGTGATCCGGCAAGGCGCGGGTCGGGCCGACGCCAACGTAATCTGTGGTGCCGACCCCGTCGGTATGCACCCCGAACTGGGCCAACGCCTTGTCGATGGTGGCGAACATGCCGAATACCCCGATGGAGCCGGTGAGGGTGGTCGGGGAGGCGAAGATCTTGTCCGCATCGGCGGAGATCCAGTAGCCACCGGATGCGGCATAGCTGCCCATGGAGACCACTACCGGTTTGCCTGCCTGTTTCAGGGCCAGCAGCTCGGCGCGGATCTGCTCGGCGGCGAAGGCGCTGCCGCCCGGGCTGTCGACCCGCAGGACCACGGCTTTAACCTTGTCATCGCGGCGGGCATCGGCCAGCAGGTCGGAGAGGCTATCACCGCCGATGGTTCCGGCAGGCTGTACGCCATCCATGATGGCGCCGCTGGCGACCACCAGACCCACCTCATCCTTGCCGCTCTGGGGATATTGTTCCGGAATGGCAGCCAGATACTCTTTCAGGCCGACCCCTTTCCAGCCGTGGTCGTCCGCTTCACCCACCTCTTTAATGACCGCCTGGGTCATCTCGTCGCGGGTGGCCAGCTGATCCACCAGCCCGTTGTCGAGGGCGTAGTTGGCGGCATTGCCACCGGCCTTGCGCAACAGCTCGAGGAAGCGATCCTTGCCCGGCGCGACCGCCTCGGGTTCGATCTCCCGCTGCTCGGCTACGTCAGCCACATAGGATTGCCACAGCTGATCCAGCCAGCGCTGGTTCGCCTCTTTGCTCTCGGGGGACATCTCGTCGCGGGTATAGGGTTCGACGAAGGATTTGTAGGTGCCGACCTTGAATACATGCGGGGTGATGTTGAGCTTCTCCAGCGCCGACTTGAAGTAGGTCTGGTAGACCCCAAGCCCCTCGATCACCACGGCGCCGCTCTGGTTGAGCAGCACGTGATCGGCGTGGGCCGCCAGCAGGTACTGGCCTTGAGTGTAGAAGTCGGCCATGGCGATCACCGGTTTGCCGCTCTCCCGGAAGGAGTCGATGGCACTCGCCACCTCCTGCAGTTTGGTGAAGTTGGCTCCCTGCAGCCCTTGTGGCTTGATCACCAGCGCCTTGATGCGCTCGTCATCCTTGGCACTCTTGATGGCCCACAGCAGGTCGGAGAGGACGATCTCGCTCGGCTGCTCGTCGCTGCTGTCCATCTGGCGCAGCAGTTGTACGGTGGGATCTGTCTGGGAGCGTTGCTCCACCAGCACGCCGTTGAGATTGAGGGTTAGCGCCCCTTCGATGGGCGCCTTGGGGGCCTCTTTCTGGCTGACGCTGAAGACGATGACCAGCACTACGATGAGAAACAGCAGATTGACCAGCATCAGCCGGGTGAAATTGAGCAGGCGCCACAGGCTGCGGAACAACCAACCCAGACCTTTGAAAATAGACATAGTCGCGTTATCGCCCTGTTAATGGGTAGAGAAGAGCCATTATTAACCAGTTGCGGGCGAAATTGCCATTTCCGACTGGCGGATCCCGCCTATCTTCGTTCAGGGCACGGCTGTTCGCTGAAAAATTGTCCAAACATTTGTTTGAAAAAGAATTTTCGATTCTTTACTCTAGCTTCAGTTTGATAACAAAAAATTAACTGGAGGCATCGTGAGCCGCTATCCGACCCTGCTGACCCCGCTCGACCTTGGTTTTACCCAGCTGCGCAACCGCGTCTTGATGGGCTCCATGCATACCGGCCTCGAAGAGGAGAAGGGCGGTTTTGACAAGCTGGCCGCCTTTTATGCCGAGCGCGCCCGTGGTGGTGTTGGCCTTATCGTCACCGGCGGCATTGCCCCCAACTTGCGCGGTCGGCTGGTACCTCACGGCTCCCAGCTGAGCTTCCCCTGGCAGGTGAGCAAGCACAAGAAGGTGACCAGCGCCGTGCATCAGGAGGGGGGCAAGATAGCGCTGCAGATCCTCCATGCCGGTCGTTACGCCTATCATCCCTTCAGTCTGGCCCCGAGCGCCCTCAAAGCCCCCATCTCCCCGTTCAAGCCACGCGCCATGAGCGAGCGACAGATCCGCGGCACCATTCGCGACTTCGCTGCTACAGCAGCGCTGGCCAAGGCGGCCGGTTATGACGGGGTTGAGGTGATGGGGTCGGAAGGCTATCTCATCAACCAGTTCATCTGCGAGCGCACCAACAAACGCACCGATGGCTGGGGCGGCAGCAGCGAAAACCGGATGCGCTTTCCGGTGGAGATTGTCCGCGCCATTCGCGAGCGGGTCGGCACCGACTTCATCATTATCTTCCGCCTCTCCATGCTGGATCTGGTGGAGCAGGGCTCGACCCTGGAAGAGGTGATTACGCTCGGCAAAGCGCTGGAAGCGGTGGGGGTGACCCTCATCAACACCGGCATCGGTTGGCACGAAGCGCGTATTCCCACCATCGCCACCAGCGTGCCGCGCGGCGCCTTCAGCTGGGTGACCGCCGAGCTGAAAAAACACCTCAAGGTGCCCCTCATAACCACCAACCGTATCAACACCCCCGAGGTGGCCGAGCGGATTCTGGCGGGGGGCGAGGCGGATATGGTCTCCATGGCGCGCCCCTTCCTGGCGGATCCCGAGTTTGTCATCAAGGCGGCCGAGAACCGTGCGGACGAGATCAACACCTGCATCGCCTGCAATCAGGCTTGCCTCGACCATGTGTTCAAGCAGAAGCGCGCCTCCTGTCTGGTCAATCCCCGCGCCTGCTTCGAGACCGAGCTGACATTCGGTCGCGTGCCCCAGCCCAAGAAGCTGGCGGTGGTGGGGGCGGGCCCGGCCGGGCTGGCGTTTGCCTGCTACGCTGCCGAGCGCGGTCATCAGGTGAGCCTGTTCGATCAGGCCAGCGAAATCGGCGGCCAGTTCAACTTCGCCAAGCAGATCCCGGGCAAGGAGGAGTTTCACGAAACCCTGCGCTATTTTGCCAAGCGGCTGGAGAAGTGCGGCGTCGAGCTCTATCTGGGCCAGCGCCAGAGTGCCGAGAGCCTGCTCGGCGGTGGTTTTGACGAGGTGATCCTCGCCACCGGTATCCGTCCGCGCACCCCCAATATCCCGGGGATCGAGCATCCCAAGGTATTGAACTACCTCGATGTATTGCGGGATCACAAGCCGGTCGGCCAGAAGGTGGCGGTGATCGGTGCCGGCGGCATCGGCTTTGATGTGGCCGAATTCCTTGTGGAGAAAAGGGTCGAGAAGAAGGTGGAGACGGATGCCGATGGGTACCGTGATCACTGGCTCAAGGAGTGGGGCATCGACAAACAGCTTGGCGAGCGCGGTGGCCTCACGGTTCCTGAAATCGACGCCCCCGAGCGCCAGATCTGGCTGCTCCAGCGCAAGGAGAGCAAGGTGGGTGACGGCCTTGGCAAAACCACCGGCTGGATCCACCGTACCGTGCTCAAGAACCGCAAGGTGCAGATGCTCTCCGGGGTGCAATATCTGGGGATCGATGACGAGGGCTTGCACATTCAGGTGGGCGAGAGCAAGCAGTGTCTGCCGGTGGATCAGGTGATCGTCTGCGCCGGGCAGGAGCCCCTCAAGGAGCTGCAGGCGGGTTTGCAGGCTGCAGGCAAGCCGGTACACATCATCGGTGGTGCCGACGTGGCAGCCGAGCTGGATGCCAAGCGCGCCATCCGGCAAGGGGCCGAGCTGGCTGCGGTCATCTAGCCAGCTGTGCCCTCTTGTCCTTTATAGTGCGATAAACCCCTGAGCCTCAGGGGTTTTCTTCATTCGGTGCTGTGCTAAGGTAGCGCCATCATTGCCCCAGAGAAGGAATTGCCCATGGATGCCCTCACCCTGTTGCTCAACCGCCACTCCTGTGGCCGTCTCGCCGAGCCCGCCCCGAGCGGTGAGGTGCTCGACAATATCCTCAAAGCGGGCCTGCGCGCGCCGGATCACGGCACCCTGACTCCCTGGCAGTTCATTCTGTTTGAAGGAGAGGGGCGCGAGCGGCTGGGCAAACTGCTGGCCGAGGCGGCCCGTGCCCGCGGTGAAGATGAAGAGAGCATCAAGAAGTGCAGCGAAGCGCCACTGCGGGCGCCCTTGGTCGTCGCCGTGGCAACCCGTTATCAGGATCACCCCAAGGTGCCGAAACTGGAGCAGGAGCTCTCTGCCGGTTGTGCCCTGATGGCGATGCAGATGGCGGCGCAGGCACAGGGCTTCAACGGTATCTGGCGCTCCGGCTGGTTTATCTTCGATGAGCAGATCAACAAGGGATTGGGGCTGGCGGGAGAGGATCAGCTGGTGGGTTTCCTCTATCTCGGTACCCCCATGCTGGAAGCGCGTAAACTGCGCGAGCTGCCGCTTGATGAGTTTGTCCGCCGTTTCTGACTTTTCGGCCACGTTGCGGTTGAGAGAAGCAAAGCCTCGAGAAATCGGGGCTTTTCTGTTTAACCGTGAATAGTAACCAGAGAAATTGGGGAAAATAAATGGGCCAAAGAGGCTTCGCGCGTCATAGCAGGTAATTATTTAAATAGTGCGATGTACCTCGCAATCCTGTTGTATTTCACTATGTAAAACGTTTGCGCATTCGCTAATATCTCCCTGCCAGTTTAGAAGGGCACTCCTTCTAATTTTTCTGCGATGAGAGTCGCAATTCCGTAGCACCTTTTAACAGCCCAACGTCTTCGTGACATTGGGCTTTATTTTTATGGGGTGTCGGGGTTGCTGTGAGCTGATGGCAGCATCGTCATGCAGCCCGGTTGGCAGCCTTATGCCCTGTTTTTGGCTGGCAGGATCCGGGCTGGATTGCCGACTACCCGAGCTCCGGCCGGTACATCTTTGGTGACTACGGCGCCAGCGCCGACGATCGCCTCCCGCCCTATGGTGACGCCGGGCAGCAAGATGGCGCCGCCACCAATCCAGACCTTGTCTTCAATGGTGACCGGCAGCGCCGTCTCTGTGCCCTGAATTCGTTTGTCGGCCTCCAGTGCATGGGCTGCGGTATAGATCTGCACGTTTGGCCCAATCATCACGTTGGCTCCGATGCGGATGGGGGCATTGTCCAGCAGGGTCGCTCCCATATTGATGTAGGAGTCCTTACCAAGCTGAATATCACGGCCATAGGTACAGTAGAGGGGTGGGCAGATAAAGGCGTTCTCTGCCAGTTCGCCAATCAGCTCCGCCAGTAGTGCCCGCTGCTCTGCTTCCTCTTCCGCCTGATTGAAACGGCGATAGCGCCGTGCCGCCTCCCGGCGCAACTGGGCCAGCTCGGGTGCCATGCAGTTGTACGGTTGGCTGCTAATCATCTTCTGGTATTCGCTCATGGCAGGGCCTCAATGATGTGGAAGAACGATGTTAATCCCTCATTGGCCAGAGAAGCGTGAACCGTCCCCCAGAGTGGGAAAGGGGGAGAAACAACAAGAGCACCCGCGGGTGCTCTTGTTTGATAAAGATGCTGACTTTCCGCCTTGAGAGCGGGAGCTATGTTTAGCCGTGCTTGCGGCCGGAGAGGCGGCACCACTCCTCCTTGACGGCGGTCGGGTCCATCTCGAACCACTGGCCGTAGATGGTTTCCAGTTCCGGGGCCTGACTTTCCAGCACGCCGGAGAGGGCCATCAGGCTGCCCGCTTTGCCGTGACCGGCGATCAGCGGTGCCAGTTCGCGCAGCGGGCCGGCCAGGATGTTGGCGACCACCACGTCAGCTTCGACATCTTGCGGCTGGTCGGCTGGCAGATAGAGCTCAATCTGGTCGGCGACGCCGTTACGCGCGGCGTTGTCGCGACTGGCCTGAATGGCTTGCGGGTCGATGTCGATGCCGATAACTCGGGCGGCACCCAGTTTCAGGGCTGCGATGCCGAGAATGCCGGAGCCACAGCCAAAATCGACCACGGTTTTACCGGTCAGATCCAGCCCGTCCAGCCACTGCAGGCAGAGGGCGGTGGTGGGGTGGGTACCGGTACCGAAGGCCAGACCCGGATCCAGCATGACGTTGACCGCATCGGGGTTCGGCACGTCGCGCCAGCTCGGGCAGATCCAGAGGCGCTCGCCAAACTGCATGGGGTGGAAGTGATCCATCCACTCGCGCACCCAGTCCTTGTCTTCCAGCTGCTCGACCTTGTAGCCGACATTTTCGCCGAAGATCTGCTGGAAGAAGGCGATGGTGGGAGCCGGATCGGTTTCGGCATCGAACAGACCCATCACTTCGGTCTCGCCCCAGAGCGGGGTTTCACCGGGCATGGGTTCATAGACGGGCACATCCTTGGCATCCATAAAGGTCACCGCCTGGGCTCCACGCCCCAGCAGCATGTTGCTCACCTTGTCTGCGGTCTTGGCAGTGGCGTTGATTCGAATTTGTATCCAGGGCATGGCGTCGACTCTTCATAAATGTGAAACCGCGAGATTCTACCATCATGGGGCAGTGCTGTCGTGGTTTGCCCATGACGTGGAGGGATTCGGGGGCTTTTGCCGGATTGGCACGGTTCCTGTATTGCTCTATGCAGGCGAAGACGACCGGTTTTCGCTGAACGCTTTGCTCAAGTTCCGTCATCTTTCACTGCCACCCTCGGGTGGCATTTTTTTATCTGCACTTGTTTGCCTGGTAAACAGTCTGCCAGATAAAAAAAGAGCAAGGTTGGCACCTTGCTCAAGGACGGGCTGACGCCGTTTTGGCGCATTCATGCTGCTGTTGGCACGCCAGATGCAGAGACGAATATGTCCTGCATAAGGATATGTGTGTGATTGTTACCCCAATGTTCAGGTATTCAGGCCATTTCTCGCGAAATGGCCTCTTTTTTGGCTGATTGTCGGACGTTGGTCTGCCACAGGCTGTCATGAGTGCAGCTGATTGTGCCCGTTTGGGGCATCTCCTTGGTGAACTTATCCCATCATGGTGCGTTGGAGGGCTTAGTTGGCAAAGCCGCTCATGTCGATCACCAGCTTGCCTACCATGCGGCCCGCCTCCACCTCGGCATGGGCCTGAGCCAGCGTGACCGGGGTCAGCGACGGGATGGTTCTGGTCAGGGTGGTCTGCAATACCCCTTCATCGACCAGTGCAGCCACCCGGCCGAGCAGGCGGTGCTGTTCGATCATGTCCGGCGTCTGGAACAGGGAGCGGGTGAACATGAACTCCTGGCTGAAGGTGACGCTCTTGCTCTTGAGCAGGGAGAGATCCCACGGCTCGCTCGATTCGGCGATGGTGCAGATATGGCCAAACGGGCGGATCAGCCCTGCCATGGTGGCCCAGTGCTCGGCGGTGGCGTTGGTGCAGAAGATGGCATCGACCTGAGTGATGCCAAGGGCGGTCAGCTCCTCCTGCAACTTGTGGTGGTTCACGACCTGATGGGCGCCCATCTCGAGGCACCACTCGCGGCTCTCGGGGCGGGAGGCGGTAGCAATCACCTCCATGTCGGTGAGCTGGCGGGCCAGCTGGATGGCGATGGAGCCCACGCCACCGGCGCCGCCGATGATCAGCAGTTTGCCACGGCTTTCGCGGGTAAGAGCGAAGCGCTCGAACAGGGTTTCCCAAGCGGTGATGGCGGTGAGCGGCAGGGCGGCGGCCTCCACATCGCTCAAGGTGGTGGGGGCGATCGCGGCGATGCGCTCATCCACCAGTTGCAGGGCGCTGTTGCTGCCGGGGCGGCTGATATCACCGGCATACCAGACCCGGTCGCCCGCCTTGAACAGGGTGACTTCGCTGCCGATGGCGATCACTTCCCCCACCGCATCCCAGCCGAGTACCCGAGGCGAGCTTTCAATTTTGGCCTTGGGGGAGCGCACCTTGGTATCTACCGGATTGACGGAGGTGGCGGTAACCCGCACCAGCAGATCCCGCGGGCCCGGAACCGGATCGGGCAGGTTGGCGGCGATGAAACAGTCGGGGTGGTCGCTTGGCAGATAGTGAGTCAGGGCAATGGCTTTCATGGTTTTTCCTTTCAAATCGCTGTGTTCGGGATTGCCACTCACTCTAGTCTGGTTGATTATCAAGATTAAGATGGGTAATCGGTAAAGACTGTTTGAATATATGAACAATGTCGATCTGGAGTTGATGGGACTGTTTGCCACCGTGGTGGAGCAGGGAAGCTTTACCCGGGCCGCCGAGCTGCTTGGTATGCCCAAGTCGTCGGTGAGCCAGAAGATCTCGCGGCTCGAATCCCAGCTCGGGGTGCGGCTGTTGCAGCGTACCACTCGCAGGTTGAGCCTGACTCCGCAGGGGGAGCTCTATGTGGAGCACTGTCAGGGGCTGCTGGCATTGGCCCGCAGCGCCAATCTGGCGATGGCACGGCTGCGCTCGGCCCCGGCGGGGCGGGTGCGGATCACCGCCCCCGAGGCGACCGGCACCCTGCTGCTTGGCCGGATCCTCGCCGAGTTTCGCGCCCTCTATCCCGAAGTGGTGCTGGAGCTGACTCTGAGCGATGAACAGCTCGATCTGGTGGGGGAAGGTTATGATTTGGCGCTGCGGGCGGCGCCGCTGAAAGACTCCAGCCTCATCTGTCGGCGTATCGGTCAGGTGGCGCGTCATCTGGTGGCTGCGCCCGCCTATCTGGCGGCCCACGGCATGCCGCAGCAGTTGAGCGAGCTGGGCCGTTATGCCTGTCTGGTGCACTCGGCCATGCCGGTGTGGCCATTGCAAGAGGGGGGTTGGCGGCCGCAGGGGGCCTGTGTCAGCAACAGCTTGCTGGCGCTGCGGGAGATGGCGCTCCATGACGGGGGGATTGCCCTGTTGCCCCACCATGTCTGCGAAGGGGATTTGGCGGTGGGGCGATTGCAGAAGGTGTTGCCGGATCAGCCCATTCCGGCCAACCCGTTCTACCTAATCTATCCCAGTCGGGAGCATCTGGCCCCCGCTCTGCGCACCCTGATGGATTTCGTGGCCGAGCGGTTGCTGTTTGCCTGAGTTACCAGCTGCTCTGGCTGGCCGATTCCTGATTGGGTTTGAGGCCGAGGGGGACCGACTGGCGCTCCGCCAGCATGCGGATCTGCCCTTCAATCAGGCTGGCGCTGGGGCCCAGCACCAGCACCAGCTGGTGGTCGTTGAGCTGGATCCAGGAGAGGCAGCCCAGGCCTAGCAGGCGAGATTCATCCACCAGTGAAATATCGCGCACCCGCAGGCTGAGGCGGGTGATACAGACACTCATCGCCACCAGATTGTCCATCCCGCCCAGTACCTTGAGATACTGGATCGCCAGCATCTGCGGGTCTGAGGGGGCAACACTGGCAAGGCGCGGATGCTCCACCGCGATGGGCTTGCTCGGCATGCTGAGGGGGGCACGCTCCAGCAGTTGGTAAAAGAGCAGGGTGTAGGCGACGAAAAACAGGATACCGACCGGAATGAGCCAGAAGCTGTGCTCCCCTGCCTGATAGCTCAGCACCAGATCCAGCAGACCGGCGGAGAAGTAACTGCCCACCTTGATCCCCAGCCCGCTACAGACCGCCAGCGACAGTCCGGTCAGCAGGGCGTGGGCGAGAAACAGCCAGGGGGCGGTAAAGGCGAACAGAAATTCGATAGGTTCAGTGATACCCACCAGTGCCGAGGTGAGCGCCAGGGTGAGCAGCAGCCCGCCCTGCGGCAGCCGCTGCATCCGCTGGCGGTGCAGCCAGATGGCAAAACAGGCACCCGGCAGGCCGAACATGATGATGGGGTAAAGACCGGCTACATATCCTTCATGAAGGGGCTGGGCGGTGGCCAGCGCCTGCAGGTTGCTCTCGCCAAGGCCGATGACGCTGCCCAATACCTGATGCAGCCCGAGCGGGATTAACAAGCGGTTGAGGGTGCCGTAGCAGAAGGCGCCAAACGGCGTGGTAAGCAGCTCCGAGGTGAGCAGGGTCAGCCCGCGCTCCAGCGGCGGCCACAGCAGCGAGAGGGGGATGGCGATCAGCAGGCAGGCCAAGGCCGACACCAGCAGGCTGGGAAACTCTCCCCTGGCGATCTGCAGCCAGCGGGGCAGTGTTTGCTGGTGAACCCAGGGGTAGATGATGGCAGTGGTTAGCCCCGCCAGCAGGCCGCAGATCATGTCGGCGTGCAGGTTGGGAGCCAGCGTATTGAAGGCGGTGCTGAGCAGCAGGAAGTTGACCGCACCCGCCAGCGTCTGTCCGCCCAGCTCCTGCCGACTCAGGCCAAAGGCGATCGCCACCGCATAGATAAGCGGCATCTGGCTGAAGATCGCCTGACCGGTGAGGGAGAGCACCGCCAAATCGAGCACGTCGGGTTGACCAAGCCGGTATATCAGCGCCGCCATCGGCAGGATGGAGACGGGCAGCAGCAGGGCATAACCGAGCCGCTGCAGGGCTTGAGTAACGACTTGTCGAGTGGCTTTAACGGGCATACAGCGGCTACGTTCTGTGACTTGGCGCACAGTTTAACCGGAAAACACCTATTTGGGGATAGTTTTGGAACCCCTAATTTATATTTTTATTATTTCTGCCCGAAAAGCTCGCGCACTTCCCGCGAGGGCGGTGCCGACAGCAGGCTGACCGTGATAAAGACCACCAGCGCCAGTGTAAGGCTTGGCACGATGGCGTGCAGGCCAGCCAGCTTGATCCCCCACTGACTCAGTACCCCATAGCTGACGATGCCGCTGACCATGCTGGCCAGTGCGCCCGGGCCGTTGGCCCGCGACCAGTAGAGGCCGAGCACCAGTGGCCAGAGGAACACCGCCTGCAGACCGCCAAAGGCGAGCAGGTTGAGCCAGATGATCATCTCGGGGGGTTGCAGCGCCGCCAGCAGCACCAGGGTGCCCAAGATCAGGGTACAGAGCAGGGAGAGACGCGGAATGCGCACCTCCAGCTTCTCCTGCTTTGGATTGAGATAGTTGAGGTAGAGATCTTTCACCAGAGTGGCGGAAGCCTGGATCAGCTGGGAGTCGATGGTGGACATGATGGCCGCCATCGGCGCCGCCAGAAAGACCCCGGCCAGCCAGGGGGGCAGCACTTCCATCATCAGGGAGGGCATGATCTTGTCCGGGCTGTCCATGCCGGGCAGGATGGCGCGGCCAAGGGCGCCCGCCAGATGCATGCCAAACATCAGCAGGGCGCTGACCACAGTACCGATCAGAATGCCGCGATGGAGCGCCTTGCTGTCGCGATAGCCAAAGCAGCGCAGCGCCGAGTGGGGCAGCCCCACCACCCCGACACAGACCAAGATCCAGAAGCTCAGCATAAAGGGCTGGGTCAGCATGTCGCCGGCCCCCTGCGGGCTCACCAGCTTGGGGTCGATCTCCCTGAGCTGGTGGATGAGGTTCGGCAGGCCGTCACCGGCAATCAAAATCCCCGCCAGCAAGGCGCCGGTGCCGATCAGCATAATGATCCCCTGCAGGGCATCAGTCATCACCACCGCGCGAAAGCCGCCGATGATGGTGTAGAGCAGCACGCAGCTGGCAAACAGCATCAACCCCTGCTGGTAGGAGAGGCCGGTAGCGGTCTCCAGCAGGCGGGCGCCGCCGATGAATTGCACCACCATGGTCGCGATAAAGGCGAGGATGATAGTAATGGAGCCGAGGATCACCACCGCCTTGCTCTGGTAGCGGGCCCACAGCATGTCGTTGATGGTCACCGCATTGACCCGGCGGGCGATGATGGCGAACTTCTTGCCAAGCACTCCCAGAGTGAGCCAGACGGTGGGCAGCTGGATCATCGCCAGCAACACCCAGCCCAGACCGATCTTGTAGGCCGCACCCGGCCCACCGATAAAGGAGGAGGCCGAGGTGTAGGTGGCCACTAGCGTCATCGCCAGCACCAGCCCGCCCATGCTGCGGTTGCCGATGAAGTACTCCTGCACGAAGTTGCCTTCTGCGCGATGGCGGCTGGCCCAGAAACCCACCCCCAGCACCAGCACCAGATAGATGACGAGCGGCAGCATCAACTCAAGATTCATGGGATGACTCCTTGCCGGAAGGGGAGTGGGTATCGAGGGGGATCTCCACAAACAGCCGGTTCACCATCAGGGCGCAGAGCAGAATGAACAGCAGCGGCATCACCATGCAACTGAGCAGGAACCATAGCGGCAGCCCCCACAACTCCAGCTGGAGCGGGATAAAATAGGCGGTGCCATACCAGGCAAAGAAGTAGAACAGGGTCAGCAGCAGGCAGAAAGCTGCTTCCCGGCGGGCGAGAGCAAAACGGTTCACCTTGGCCTCCGACAAATTTGAGGGGCGCAAGGATAACAAAAAAGGGCCATGTCGCCATTAATGTTGAGCCCTTAGGAGGTCATGAACTGATTTATCTGATGTGAAAAAATCTGAAACCAATAGATTGCTTTCAGATTTTAATATTTTTCACAGGGGCGTTAAATGTGGCTCAGGTTGAGTCATCAGGGCAATTACATTGCAGTCACCCATTGTTCTGTTCAGCAAAGAAAAGGGGGCTCGGCCCCCCCCCCAGTTAGATGCGATGGCGATCTACTCAGGTTTGCAGCCAGGTTTCGATACTGCGCTGGATGCCTGCATCGTCCAGACCGAGCAGGGCATAGATCTCCTGCTGGGTGCCCTGTTCCACGAAGCGATCCGGCAGGCCGAGGTTGAGCACCGGCTTGCACTGCTTGCTGCGCATCAGCAGTTCGTTCACCGCCGAACCGGCGCCGCCCATGATGGCGTTGTCTTCGATTGTGACGAAGTGATCGTGGCTGGCCGCCAGCGACAGCACCAGCGCCTCATCCATCGGTTTGACAAAGCGCATGTCCACCAAGGTGGCATCCAGTGCTTCGGCGGCCGCTTTCGCGTGGTGCAGCAAGGTGCCAAACGCCAGAATGGCAGTGCCCTTGCCCTCTCGCAGGATACGTCCCTTGCCAAGCGCCAGTGTCTGCATCTCTGACGAGATGGGCGCATCGCTCAGGCTGCTGCCGCGCGGGTAACGCACGGCGGCAGGGCCCTGATGGAGATAGCCGGTATAGAGCATCTGGCGGCACTCATTCTCATCAGATGGCGTCATCACCACCATGTTGGGCACGGTGCGCAGGAAGCTGATGTCGAACGCCCCCTGATGGGTCGGGCCATCGGCGCCCACCAGACCGGCCCGGTCGATGGCGAATAGCACCGGCAGATCTTGCAGCGCTACGTCGTGGATCACCTGATCGTAGGCGCGCTGCAGGAAGCTCGAATAGATGGCGACCACCGGCTTCTTGTCGGCGATGGCAAGACCGGCGGCGAAAGTGACCGCATGTTGCTCGGCAATCGCCACATCGAAGTAGCGATCCGGATATTGCTGGCTGAATTTCACCAGACCGGAGCCTTCGCGCATGGCAGGGGTGATGCCGACCAGCTTCTCGTCTTTGGCAGCAATGTCGCACAGCCACTGGCCAAAGATGGCGGAGAAGGTGGGTTTGGCACTGCTCGCCTTGGGCAGGGCGCACTCGTCCGGATTGAACTTGGGCACGGCGTGATAACCGATGGGGTCTTTCTCCGCCGGCTCGTAACCCTTGCCCTTCTTGGTTTTGACGTGCAGCAGTTGCGGGCCCTTGAGGTTGCGCATGTTGCGCAGGGTCTCGACCAGTGCCTCGATATCGTGACCGTCGATGGGGCCGATATAGTTGAAGCCGAACTCCTCGAACAGGGTACCGGGTACCACCATCCCCTTGAGGTGCTCTTCAGCCCGCTTGGCCAGTTCCTTGACCGGCGGCAGCCCCGCCAGCACCTTCTTGCCGCCTTCGCGGATGGTGGTGTAGAGCTTGCCGGACATGACCCGGGCCAGATGGTTGTTCAGCGCCCCGACATTCTCGGAGATGGACATCTCGTTGTCGTTGAGGATCACCAGCATGTCTTTATGGACATCGCCAGCGTGGTTGAGCGCTTCAAAGGCCATCCCTGCGGTAATGGCACCATCACCGATCACTGCAACGACCTTGCGACCCAGCCCTTCGCTCTCGGCGGCGACCGCCATGCCAAGGGCGGCACCGATGGAGGTGCTGGAGTGGCCAACGGAGAGCACGTCGTACTCGCTCTCGCCACGCCAGGGGAAGGGGTGCAGGCCATCCTTCTGCCGGATGGTGTGGATCTGGTCACGGCGCCCGGTCAGGATCTTGTGGGGATAGGCCTGATGGCCCACATCCCAGATCAGCCGATCGAACGGGGTGTTGTAGACGTAGTGCAGGGCGACGGTCAGTTCGACCGTGCCGAGACCGGAGGCAAAGTGTCCGCTGGAGCGGCTGACAGAGCGCAGCAGATATTCGCGCAGCTCGTTGCACAGCACCGGCAGCCGATCTTTGGGCAAGGAACGCAGCTCGACCGGAGTGTCCGCGAGGGCCAGGTTGGGGAAATTGCTAATATCAACGCTCATATTGTTACTGTTATCCAGCGTTTAGTGGGTTCGCTCGATGATGTAATCGGCAAACGCTTCCAGAATGTCGGTATTGTAGGGCAAGGATTGCAGGGCTGTTAAGGCTTTCCCATGCAGTTCGCGAGCCAGCTCACGGGCATTTTCGAGTCCGAGCAGGGCCGGATAGGTACTTTTCTCCAGCGCCAGGTCAGAACCTTGCGGCTTGCCCAAGGTGACGGTATCACCTGTGATGTCGAGGATGTCATCCTGCACCTGAAAGGCGAGGCCAATCGCGGCGGCATAGGTTTGCAGGGCAGCCAGCGTGGCGTCATCGACATCGGCTTTGCACAGGGCGCCGAGCGCCACGGCGCATTCAATCAGCGCACCGGTCTTGTGGCGGTGTACCTGCTCCAGTTCGGCAAGCGTGATCTGGCGCCCTTCGGCCTGCAGATCCAGCGCTTGACCACCACACATACCGAGATAGCCGGAGGCGCGGGCGAGGGTACTCAGCATCCGCACCCGGTTGGCCATCAAGGAGTCGGGCATGGGGTGATCGGCCAGAATGGAGAACGCCAGGGTCTGCAGCGCATCACCGGCCAGAATGGCGGTTCCTTCGTCAAACGCCTTGTGAACGGTTGGCTGACCACGACGCAGGTCGTCGTTATCCATGGCGGGCAGGTCATCGTGCAGCAGGGAGTAGGCGTGGATGCACTCCACGGCAGCCGCGGGGCCATCCAGCAGTTCGCTTTTGACGCCCAGCATCTCGCCGACCGCGTAGACCAGAAACGGGCGAACCCGCTTGCCGCCCAGCAGCAGGCCATAACTCATGGCATCGCGCAGGCGCGGTGCCATGGGGGGCAAGGATTCAAGTTGTGCTGACAGACAGTCGTCAATACGCTGACGATGCAGACGGGAAAAATGGTCCAGCGCCACTCACTCCTCTCCTTGTTCTGGCTGGAAGGGGGCGAGCTGGTCACTGCCATCGCCTTGACTGAGCAGGATCTGGATCTTCTGTTCGGCCAGTTCCAGCTTCTGCTGACCGGCCCGTACCAGATGAACGCCCTGCTCGAACTGCTTGAGTGCCTCTTCCAGGGGTAGGGAACCTTGTTCCAGCTGATGAACGATGGTTTCCAGCTCTTCCAGAGTGGCATCAAAACTCAGACGGTCGATTTTTTTACTGGCCATGTCCATCCTCGGGGATTGAAAAAAACGGCTTATATTAACATCGACCGTCCACAGGGGGGAGGCAGAAAAGCATTGCCCCCTCAAACTCTCGCTAAACTGGCCGATAATGAGCCATCATTCTCAGTGGATGCATGCTTGCCGCTAGGGTCGCAATAGCAGAAAATTCAACAAACTATAATTAGGCATAAGAACCGGTGACAGGAGTAGGGACGTGGATCTAGGGAGCTTGTTAGGTATCGTTTTAGGATTCGGTGTCGTGATTTACGGCATGATCCTTGGTGGCTCGTTGAGCATGTTTATCGATATGCCATCGGTCTATATCACTATTCTTGGCTCAATCTTCATCGCCATGATGAAGTTCAATATCGGGCAGTTTTTTCTGGCTTTCAAGGTGGCGGGCAAAGCCTTTATGTACAAGGGCGACAAGCTCGACGACCTGATCGCCAAAGCCGTTGAACTGGCTGACGCGGCTCGCAAAGGCGGCTTTTTGGCGCTGGAGGCCGCAGAGATCCCCAATGCATTTATGAAGAAAGGGATCGACATGCTGGTGGATGGTCACGATGCCGAAGTGGTGCGTGCCGTGATGGAAAAGGATATCGACCTGACAGCCGAGCGCCATGTCATTGCCATCAAGGTCTTCCGTACCCTTGGGGATCTGGGCCCAGCCATGGGGATGATAGGTACGTTGGTGGGCCTGGTGGCCATGTTGTCAAATATGAGTGACCCCAAATCGATCGGTCCGGCAATGGCGGTGGCCTTGCTTACCACCCTGTACGGAGCGATTGAGGCCAACATGATCGCTATTCCGATTGCTGACAAGCTGGAGCTGCGCAGCGGGGAGGAGAAGCTCAGTCGTACCCTGATCCTTGATGCCATTATGGGGATTCAGGATGGCCAGAACCCGCGGGTGATCCAGTCCATGCTGCAGAACTATCTGAGCCAGTCCAAACGCAATACCGGCGCGGAGTAGGCACCATGTCTGATTGCAAATGCCCCCCCCCCGGTCTTCCTGCCTATATGGGCACCTTTGCCGACTTGATGTCGCTGCTGATGTGCTTCTTCGTGCTGCTGCTCTCTTTTGCCGAGATGGACGTACTCAAGTTCAAGCAGATCGCGGGCTCTATGAAGAATGCCTTTGGAGTGCAGAACATCCTTGAGGTGAAAGATATTCCCAAGGGAACCTCGGTGATTGCCCAGGAGTTCAGGCCGGGTCGCCCTGAGCCCACGCCGATTGATACTGTGATGCAGCAGACCATCGATATGACTCAGACCGAACTGGAGTTTCTGCCCGGTGAGGCGGATCAAGCAGGTGGTCAGGACAAGAGTGATGGCAAACAGACGGGGGGCGATACCGCGCAGGATGCGAAGAAGGCGCAAGAACAGTCCAATACCCTGGCCAAAGCCCTCGCCGAGCAGATGAAAGATCAGATCCAGGATGGCGCCATCGAAATTGAGGCGCTGGGTCAGCAGATCATCATCCGGATCAGGGAAAAAGCGTCGTTCCCGGCCGGTTCGGCATTTCTGCAGCCCCAGTTCTGGCCGGTCATTCGCAAGGTCGCGACCCTGCTCAAGGATGTGCCGGGTGAAATCACCATCTCCGGTCACACCGACAACGTGGCGACCGAAGATGAGCTGTTCCAGTCCAACTGGGAGCTGTCGTCGCAACGGGCGGTGGCGGTGGCGCACCAGATGCTGAAGGTCCCCGGTTTTGATCAGGGGCGACTGGTTGTGCAGGGGATGGCGGACTCCCAACCATTGGTGCCCAATACCACCCCGGAAAATCGTCGGATGAACCGGCGGGTGGAGATCGCCATCATGCAGGGCAAACCGACCGTTTCGTCCCCCATTTCCGTACCGGAAGGGAAGTAAGCGAAGGGAATGCCGATGACGCAAGTGGGATCTGCATCAGGGGGCTGACGTGGATTTTGTGTTGGCTTCATATTAAGATGCCTCATCCGAACCGATTGCTGCGGCCTCCTTGCAGATGGCCGCAGTTTCTATTTTCAAGCAACCCAGGTTTCGACTATGAATCATACTCCGATGACTGTTCGCGGCGCTGAGAAGCTGCGCGAAGAGCTCGATTATCTCAAGACCGAGCTTCGTCCCCAGATTATCGAAGCGATTGCCGATGCCCGTGAGCACGGCGATCTGAAGGAAAACGCCGAATACCATGCCGCTCGCGAGCAGCAGGGGTTCTGTGAAGGCCGCATTCAGGAGATTGAAGCCAAGCTCTCCAATGCGCAGGTGATCGATGTCACCAAGATGACCAACAACGGCCGCGTGATTTTTGGCGCGACTGTGACTCTGCTCAAGAGCGAGACAGAGGAAGAGGTGGTCTACCGCATCGTGGGTGACGATGAGGCTGATATCAAACAGAACCTCATCTCTGTCAACTCTCCCATTGCTCGCGCCCTGATTGGCAAGGAAGTGGACGATGTCGCAATCGTCAAGACCCCTGCTGGCGATGTGGAATACGAAGTACTGGAAGTCGCTTATATCTAAGCGAATGCTACAGATGATGAAACAGGGGGGCTAGCGCTCCCCTGTTTGTCTTTATCTATATGATTATTGATAAAAATCAGGACAGATACGCCTCGGTAAAGGCGTCCTGATGACGCTGAAACAACCAATGGCGCAGCCGTTCGATGTTGCTCTCGCTCATTTGAAAGCTCAGTGCCCAGGTGGCATGGTCGGCATTGGCTTTGATGCGCCTTACCAGTCGTCCCTGCAGTGGAAGAGGGGCCTCTTGCTCGATGCAGAGCTCGCCGTTGATGGGGGTATCGGCCACCATGTCGGTTGGCAAATTTTCCACGATGAGGCCGTTGAGGGAGAGGCTGAGTACCTGAAACAGGCCCAGTTCGCTGCATAGCTTGGCTTTTTGGGTGAGACGCCAGGCGCGCGGTTGGGCAAACCCCAGCTCCCTGATGACCGGTGCAGATAAGCGGGGCTCGACGAAGCCATCTTCCCCTTGGGTAAAGCTCAGGGGAAAACGCAGCTGATGGTCTGCGAAGCGGGCTTCGAGTACAAGGTGTTCGGCTTTTTGCAGCAAGCCAAGCATGGGGGTATCGAGGTGACCACTCAGAACATGGGTGTCCTGATTGCTCCCCAAGTCCCGCAGCATGGCCAGCTCATCGTCGGTCAGAATAGGATGGTGAGCCATAATGCGTGTCCGGAAGTATTCATCGCAGGTTAAGGGCTTTGCGACTACTTTGGCAAGCGACTCGGGAAGAAGTGGAATAAGGAAAGAGCGATGCTCTTTCCTTTTACTTGCGGGGCAGCTGGATTTTGGGTTCGTTGGCTTGACGATAAATGGTCAGCACATGACCCATGCTTTGCACCTTGATTGAACCGGTTTCACGGACGATAGCATCCATAACCAGTTGTTTCATTTCGCGATCTTCAGAGGCAACCTTAACCTTGATCAGCTCGTGATGGTTCAGTGCCAGATCGATCTCGGCCAGTACACCTTCGGTCAGACCATGCTGACCCAGCAGGACGACAGGCTTGAGGCTATGGGCAAGGCCCTTGAGGTACTGTTTCTGTTTATTGTTGAGAATCATCGCAATTTCTTCATAAGTCAGGGTTGAAAGGGGCGTATTCTACCCCCACTTAGCCCTTAATACTAATAACCCTTGTGGTTTTTTAAAGTCGATTATCATGACCCAGAAAAAACGTTCCCCCAGTTCAACTCGCTGGTTAAAAGAACATTTCGACGATCAATACGTCAAAAAAGCCCAGAAAATGGGCCTGCGTTCTCGTGCTGTTTTCAAGATTGACGAGATCCAGGGCAAGGATCGCTTGCTGAAACATGGCATGACCGTAGTGGATTTGGGAGCTGCCCCCGGTGGTTGGTCCCAGTTCGCGGTTGAACAGGTTGGTGATTCGGGTCGCGTCATCGCATGTGACATTTTGCCGATGGATCCCATTGCTGGTGTCGATTTCCTGCAAGGGGACTTTCGGGAGGAAACTGTACTCGGCGCCTTGCTGGAACGAGTGGGCCCCGACAAGGTCGATGTCGTGATGTCTGATATGGCGCCCAACATGAGCGGTACCCAGCAGGTGGATCAGGCTCGCGCCATGTATCTGGTCGAGCTGGCGCTGGACATGTGCAATCAGGTATTGCGTAGTGACGGCAGTTTCGTGGTGAAGGTGTTTCAGGGAGAGGGCTTTGATGCCTATCTCAATGAAATTCGTAAACTTTTCTCCGCTGTCAAAATTCGTAAACCAGACTCATCCCGCGCCAGATCACGGGAAGTCTACATTGTGGCTACCGGTTTTAAACTGTAGTACCCTAACCTTCATCGTTAACTGTCAGTCTGCGAGGTTACTGATTTGAGTGACATGGCGAAAAACTTAATCCTGTGGCTGGTCATCGCCGTCGTTTTGATGTCGGTGTTCAATAGCTTCAGCCCCAGCGATACCACCAGTCGCCAGCTGGACTATTCCAGCTTCGTTAAAGAGGTGACCCAAGAGCAGATCCGTGAAGTGCGGATGGACGGTAAGGTCATTAATGGCGTCAAGCGTACTGGTGAACGATTCACCACCATCATACCTGCGCCGGATCCCCAGCTGCTCAACGACATGCTCAATCACAATGTCAAAGTGATGGGCGAGAAGCCGGAAGAGCCGTCTCTGTTGACCTCTATCTTCATCTCCTGGTTCCCGATGCTGCTGCTGATCGGTGTCTGGGTCTTCTTCATGCGTCAGATGCAGGGCGGCGGTGGCAAAGGTGCCATGTCGTTCGGCAAGAGCAAGGCTCGCCTGATGAGCGAAGATCAGATCAAGACTACCTTTGCTGACGTTGCAGGTTGTGATGAAGCCAAGGAAGAGGTGAAGGAGCTGGTCGACTATCTGCGCGACCCGAGCAAATTCCAGAAACTGGGTGGCAAGATCCCGACCGGTGTGCTGCTGGTTGGTCCTCCCGGTACCGGTAAGACCTTGCTGGCCAAGGCCATTGCGGGCGAGGCCAAGGTGCCGTTCTTCACCATCTCCGGTTCCGATTTCGTGGAGATGTTCGTCGGTGTCGGTGCCTCACGGGTGCGTGACATGTTCGAACAGGCCAAGAAATCTTCCCCCTGCATCATCTTCATCGATGAAATTGATGCGGTCGGTCGTCAGCGTGGCGCCGGTCTGGGTGGTGGTCACGATGAACGTGAGCAGACCCTTAACCAGATGTTGGTCGAAATGGATGGTTTTGAAGGCAATGAAGGCATTATCGTCATCGCAGCCACCAACCGTCCTGACGTACTGGATCCGGCACTGCTGCGTCCGGGCCGTTTCGACCGTCAGGTGGTGGTCGGTCTGCCGGATGTCCGTGGTCGCGAGCAGATCCTGAAAGTGCACATGCGCAAAGTTCCGTTGGCGGATGACGTCAACCCGGCACTGATTGCTCGTGGTACCCCCGGTTTCTCCGGTGCTGACCTTGCCAACCTGGTAAACGAAGCTGCGCTCTTCTCAGCTCGCGAAAGTCGCCGTGTGGTCTCTATGGCCGAGTTCGAGAAGGCCAAGGACAAGATCATGATGGGTGCGGAACGTCGCTCCATGGTGATGAAAGAGTCCGAGAAGGAGATGACGGCGTATCACGAAGCCGGTCACGCCATCATTGGTCGTCTGGTTCCGGATCATGACCCGGTTTACAAGGTCTCCATCATTCCGCGTGGTCGTGCGCTGGGTGTGACCATGTATCTGCCGGAGCAGGATCGCTGGAGCCACTCCAAGCAGCATCTGGAGTCGATGATCTCCAGTCTGTATGGCGGTCGTCTGGCAGAAGAGCTGATCTACGGTGCCGAGAAGGTATCGACCGGCGCGTCCAACGATATCGAGCGGGCGACTGACATTGCACGAAAGATGGTGACCCAGTGGGGTATGTCCGAGCGTCTCGGCCCGATGCTATATGCGGAAGAAGATGGCGAGGTGTTCCTCGGTCGTAGCATGGCCAAGGCCAAGCACATGTCCGACGATACCGCTCGCGTTATCGATGCAGAGGTCAAGCAGGTCATTGATCGCAACTACGCCCGTTCCAAGCAGATCCTGCTGGATAACATGGACGTGTTGCACAGCATGAAAGATGCGCTGATGAAGTACGAGACCATCGACGCCAAACAGATCGATGATCTGATGGCACGTCGCGAGGTACGTGCTCCGAGCAACTGGCATGACGAGCACGGTGATACCCCGCAAGGCGGTTCCACCGTGGCTGCCGAGGCCAAGCCTGCCGATGAGGCTGCACCGGTGGCGGATGTCACTATCGACAAAGCCAACGATGCTCCGGCCAAATAATCGTGACTCTCCAAACCCCGGGCTTGCCCGGGGTTTTTCTTTATCAGATGGACGTGAAAATGCAGTTAACCAGCAAGGGGCTCAGCCTCTCCCTCGATCGTCCCCATGTGATGGGGATCCTCAATGTGACGCCCGACTCCTTCTCTGATGGCGGTAATTTCAACCAGTTTGGACGGGCAATGGCCCATGCGCGCCAGATGGTCTCTGACGGTGCGACCCTCATCGACATCGGTGGCGAGTCAACCCGCCCTGGTGCGCCCGATGTGAGCGAGCAGGAGGAGCTGGACAGGGTCATTCCTGTCGTGGAGCAGATGGCCCGTGAGCTGGATGTGATGATCTCCCTCGATACCTCTAAAGCGGCTGTGATGCGGGAGGGTTGCAAGGCGGGAGCCCATCTGATCAACGATGTGCGGGCACTGCAAGCACCTAGAGCACTGCAAGCCGCGGCCGAAGCGCGGGTTCCGGTCTGTCTAATGCATATGCAGGGGCAGCCGAGAACCATGCAGGTCGAGCCGCACTATGACGACCTGATCGGGGAGGTACGCGCCTTCTTTGATGAGCGTATTGCGGCTTGCTTGGCGGTCGGGATCCGTCGTGAAGAGCTGTTGCTGGATCCGGGATATGGCTTTGGCAAAACCCTTGCACACAACTATCAGCTGTTGGCGGCTCAAAAGGAACTGCTTGATTATGGCTTGCCGCTATTGGTGGGGATGTCGCGAAAGTCTATGATAGGCAACCTGCTGGGCCGTCCGGTGGATGAGCGTCTGGCGGGCAGTCTGGCATGCGCCCTTATCGGCATGCAGCATGGGGCCCGCATCATCAGGGTACACGATGTACGGGAGACCATGGACGCATTGCGCGTCGGTTGGCTGGCAATGACGGGACAAGATTTTATTTCCAGATAATAAAGAGAACAGACAATGGCAAGAAAGTATTTCGGTACCGATGGTGTGCGCGGCAAGGTTGGCGAATACCCGATCACCCCTGATTTTGTAATGAAATTGGGTTGGGCTGCCGGCAAAGTGCTCTCCAAGAAGGGCACCAAAAAGGTGCTGATTGGCAAAGATACCCGCATCTCCGGTTACATGCTGGAATCCGCGCTGGAAGCGGGGCTCTCTGCGGCAGGCCTCAAGGCCATTCTGATGGGACCCATGCCCACGCCGGCGGTTGCCTACCTGACTCGCACTTTCCGTGCCGAAGCTGGCATCGTCATCAGCGCTTCCCACAACCCCTTCTACGACAACGGCATCAAGTTCTTCTCCGCCGATGGCACCAAACTGCCTGATGATGTCGAGCTGGCTATCGAAGCCGAGCTGGATCACGAGCTCAAGTGTGTCGAGTCGGCCGAACTTGGCAAAGCGGTGCGCATTGATGATGCCGCCGGTCGCTATATCGAATTCTGCAAGAGCACCTTCCCCTCCCACATGAATCTGGATGGGGTAAAAATGGTGGTCGACTGTGGCCACGGGGCGACTTATCACATTGCGCCTTCGGTTTTCCGCGAGCTGGGTGCCGAAGTGATCACCATGGGCTGTGCCCCGGATGGTCTCAACATCAACGATGGTGTCGGCTCGACTGCGCCTGACGCACTGGTTGCCAAGGTGCTGGAGTGCAAGGCCGATCTGGGGGTTGCCTTTGATGGTGATGGTGACCGTCTGATCATGGTCGACCATACCGGCTATCTCATTGACGGTGATGAAGTGCTCTATATCATCGCGCGCGATGCCCTGCGCAATGGTCGCCTCAAAGGCGGTGTCGTCGGCACCCTGATGGCCAACATGGGTCTGGAGCTGGCGCTGCAAACCCTGGGCATCCCGTTTGCCCGTGCCAAGGTGGGTGACCGCTATGTGCTGGAGATGATGGAAGAGAAGGGCTGGCGCATCGGTGGTGAGAACTCCGGCCACATTATCTGTCTGGATCAGACCACTACGGGTGATGGCATCGTAGCCGCCTTGCAGGTGCTTACCGCCATGCGCAGTGCCGAGATGCCGCTTGCCAAGCTGCGCTCCGGCATGAGCAAGTTCCCGCAGGTGCTGGTGAATGTTCGCTTTGCCGAAGGCAAGGATCCGCTGGCCGCTGATTCTGTCATGGCTGAGGTTGCCAAGGTGGAACAGGAGCTGGCTGGTCGTGGTCGCGTACTGTTGCGCAAATCAGGTACCGAGCCGCTGATCCGGGTCATGGTCGAAGGGGAGCATGAACAGCAGGTGCGTGACATGGCTCAGCGCATCGCCAAGCAGGTTGAATCGGCGTTTTAATGAACAGTCGGGGCGGCTTTTTAGTCGCCCTGGTTGTATCTTGTTCAAACGATTCAAAAATTTAAAAATAGCACTTGTCAGCTGAGCATCCTCTGGATATTATCAGCCCCGCTTTCGCAAGGGAGTTGCCGATGGGACATCGCAAGCCGTTTGTAGCAGCCAACTGGAAGTTGCACGGTAGTAGGTCGCAGTTAGAGCAGTTTACGAGTCAGTGCCTGAAGGGCGTTGACGGAAAAGTAGATGTGGTTCTCTGTCCTTCCCATGTGCATCTCGACTTTACCGCTTCACTGCTCAACGAGCAGAAAGTAATAAAGTTGGGGGCTCAGAATGTGAGTCAGCACGCTACTGGCGCTTACACCGGAGAAATCTCGTGTCAGATGCTGGTTGAGGCAGGGTGTCGTTACGTATTGGTAGGGCACTCCGAGCGCAGGCGTCTCTTTGGTGAGACCAGTTTTATCGTCGCAGAGAAGTTTGCGGCAGCCAGAGCGGCAGGCTTGATTCCCATCCTCTGTTTAGGTGAATCAGGTGCGGCGAGGCAGGCGAGAAGAGCCTTCGAGGTGATCGCTGAAGAACTGGATATCGTCATAGAGAAAAATGGCGCGATGGCTTTCGATAATGCTATCATCGCCTACGAGCCGATTTGGGCTGTAGGTACAGGTAAATGCGCCACACCCGAGCAGGCACAAGAGGTTCATTCGTTTATACGTGGTCGCTTGGCGGAGGATACTCCGGTAATAGGTGAGAAAGTTAGAATCATCTATGGTGGGAGCGTAACGCCGAGCAACGCGAGAGATTTGTTTGCACAGCCCGACATCGATGGCGGACTGATTGGCGGAGCAAGCCTCGATAGCGATGCGTTTTTAGGAATTGTTGAAGCGGCAAAGGGTGCAAGTTAAATGTACGAGATTCTTTTAGTCGTTTATCTGCTGGTTTCACTGGCTCTGATTGGTCTGGTGATGATTCAGCAAGGTAAAGGGGCTGATATGGGCGCCTCCTTCGGCGCAGGGGCATCGAACACAGTATTCGGCTCCGGTGGTTCAGGCAGTTTCCTGACCCGAACAACAGCAATTTTGGCTACTCTGTTTTTCGTTATCAGCCTGGTGCTAGGATCTATGTCCAGCAATAAGGTAAAGCAGGGTAGTGAGTGGGAAAATCTGCAACAAACCCAACAGGTTGAGCAGACCAAAGCGCCAGTGAAGAAAGATACTGACGTTCCCGAGTAAGAGTTTTGCCGTGGTGGTGGAATTGGTAGACACGCTATCTTGAGGGGGTAGTGCTCTAGGGTGTGCGGGTTCGAGTCCCGCCCACGGCACCAATTAAGCAGTGAGCTCGGGAAACCGAGTGTATTATAGCCAGTCAGTCTTGTATCGAGAGAGTGAAGTGGCTATAATCTCGCACGATTTCGGACGCGGGGTGGAGCAGCATGGTAGCTCGTCGGGCTCATAACCCGAAGGTCGTCGGTTCAAATCCGGCCCCCGCAACCAAATTTCACGCATTTCCTACGCTCAGGAAGGCGGTCGCTGCGAGGCGACAATCAGGGTAAAGCGCCAAGCCCCGATTTGACATCGGGGCTTTTTGTTATGTGCAATTTACTCTGAATCGATATCTATCTGGGCTTTATGCCCTTTTTTTGTTTTTCGGAGGGTGACTTTGGCTACGTTGGAACAACGTTTGACCGATCTGCTCGAGGCTCCGGTCGTTGCCTTGGGTTTTGAACTTTGGGGTATTGAGTTTATCCGTGCGGGTAAACACTCCACCTTGCGTGTCTATATCGACGGCGAGCAGGGTGTGACTGTCGAGAACTGTGCTGAGGTCAGCCATCAGGTTGGCGCCATCATGGACGTCGAAGATCCCATCACCGAGGAGTATTACCTCGAGGTATCCTCCCCCGGCCTGGATCGTCCCCTGTTCAAGGTTGCCCATTTCGAAAAATACGTTGGCCAAGAGGCGGCGGTAACGCTTCGGATGGCAACAAACAACCGCCGCAAGTTCAAAGGCGTAATCAAAGCTGTGCAAGGCGACATGATCACCCTGACAGTAGATGGTAAGGACGACGTGTTGGCTTTCACCAATATCCAAAAAGCGAACATAGTGCCGAACTTTGGTTAACGAGGCTATCGGATATGAATAAAGAGATTTTGCTGGTCGTTGACGCAGTATCCAACGAGAAAGCGGTACCCCGTGAGAAGATCTTCCAGGCTCTGGAAACCGCGCTGGCGACTGCGACCAAGAAGAAATATGAAGGCGAGATTGAAGTTCGGGTCGAAATCGATCGCAAGACCGGTGACTACGACACTTATCGCCGCTGGGTAGTCATTGCGGATCAAGCCGCGATGGAGAACCCCTATGCTGAAATCACCCTGGAAGCGGCGCAGATCGATCAGCCGGAAATCCAGATCGGTGAGTATGTTGAAGACCAGATCGACTCTGTAACCTTCGACCGTATCACTACCCAGACCGCCAAGCAGGTTATCGTGCAAAAAGTACGCGAAGCCGAGCGTTCACAAGTAGTTGATCAGTTTAAAGATAAAGAAGGCACCATCATCAGTGGTGTGGTCAAGAAGAGCAACCGCGACAACGTCATCCTGGATCTGGGCAGCAATGCTGAAGCCGTGATCTTCCGTGATGACATGCTGCCGCGTGAAACCTTCCGCCCGGGCGACCGTGTCCGTGGCCTGCTGTATGCAGTGCGTCCGGAAGCCCGTGGTTCCCAGCTGTTTGTCAGCCGTTCCAGCCCGGACTTCCTGAAAGAGCTGTTCCGTATCGAAGTACCGGAGATCGGTGAAGAGATGATCGAAATCATGGGCGCTGCCCGTGATCCGGGTTCCCGCGCCAAGATCGCGGTGAAGACCAACGATCGTCGTATCGACCCGATTGGTGCTTGTATCGGCATGCGCGGTGCCCGTGTGCAAGCTGTCTCCGCCGAGCTGAGCGGTGAGCGCGCCGATATCGTGCTGTACGATGACAACCCGGCCCAGTACGTGATCAATGCCATGGCACCTGCCGATGTGGCCTCCATCATCGTTGATGAAGACAACCACACCATGGATATCGCCGTGGAAGCTGCCAACCTGGCTCAGGCCATCGGTCGCAATGGTCAGAACGTGCGTCTGGCATCCCAGCTGACCGGTTGGGAGCTGAACGTGATGACCGTTGAGGACATGCGTGCCAAGCACCAGGCCGAAAACGACCGCATCATGAACCTGTTCACCAGCACCCTGGATATCGACGACGATTTCGCCGGGCTGCTGATGGAAGAGGGCTTCTCTACCCTGGAAGAGATCGCCTTTGTACCGGTCAACGAGCTGCTGGCTATCGACGGTCTGGATGAAGACATGGTCGAAGAGCTGCGCAAGCGCGCCAAAGATGCCCTGACTACCAAGGCACTGGCCAAAGAAGAGTCTTTCGATGGCGTTGAGCCGTCCGAAGAGCTGCTCAATCTGAACGGTCTGAGCCGCGAACTGGCTTACGCTCTGGCGGGCCGTGGCGTGGGCACCCTGGAAGATTTGGCTGAGCAAGGTATCGATGACCTTGCTGATATTGAAGGGCTGACTGCCGAGAAGGCAGGTGAGCTCATTATGGCTGCTCGCAATATCTGTTGGTTCGGAGAAGAGCAGTCCGAGTAAGATCAAACGGAGGAAAATGAATGGCAGAAGTATCAGTCAAACAACTTGCCACTGACATCGACACACCGGTTGATCGTCTTCTCCAGCAGTTTGTCGATGCCGGTATCAGCAAGAGCAAGGCCGACGACATGGTCAGCGAGTCTGAGAAACAGGCTCTGCTGGCACACCTGAAGAAACAGCATGGAGGTGACGAGGTCGCCGCTCCTGCCCGCATGACCTTGCAGCGCAAGACCAAGAGCACCATCAGTGTTCAGGGGACTGGCGGCAAGAACAAGGAAGTGCAGGTAGAAGTGCGCAAGTCTCGCACCTATGTAAGACGCTCGGCGCTGGAAGATGAACAGCGTCAGGCGGAAGCCGAGGAAACAGCGCGTTTGGAAGCAGAAGAAAAAGCTCGTCGCGAGGCCGAAGAGAAGGCCCGTCTCGAAGCTGAAGAGAAGGCTCGCCGTGAGGCTGAGCAAGCTCGTCGTGAAGCTGAGGAAAAGGCGCGGATCGAGGCACAATCAAAGGCTCGACAGGCTTCACAGCCCGCCAAAGCAGCCAGTAGCACAGCTCAGCAAGAGGCAGAAAAGATGGCCAAGCGCGAAGCAGAAGAACTGAAGCGCCAACAGGAACAAACAGCTTTGAAAAAAGCTGAAGAACTCGCCGCGAAGAAAGCCGAAGAGGCTCGTCTCATGGCGGAACAGAACGCAGCCCGCTGGGCTGAAGAAGAGGCCGCTCGCGCCAAAGAGAGCAGCGACTACCATCTGACCACCAACAAGCATGCGCAAGCCGCAGAAGACGAGTTGGATCGGAAAGAAGAGACCAGCCGCCGCACTGCCGCAGCTGCCAAGGCACCGAAGAAAGCCGGTCGTCGTGAAGATGATCGCGACTCTCGCAACCCGCGTGCCCGCAAAGGCAAGCGCGGCAAGGTCGCCATGCCGAACGCCATGAAGCACGGCTTCAACAAGCCGGCTGCCGTGGTGAACCGCGACGTCGTCATCGGCGAGACCATCACTGTGGCCGAGCTGGCCAACAAGATGGCCGTCAAGGGCGTTGAAGTCATCAAGGTGATGATGAAGATGGGTGCCATGGCCACCATCAACCAGGTGATCGATCAGGAGACCGCTCAGCTGGTCGCCGAGGAGATGGGTCACAAGGTTGTGTTGCGTCGTGAGAACGAGCTGGAAGAGGCGGTACTGTCCGATCGTGACGAGACCTCCGAAGCCAAGCCGCGCGCACCGGTCGTTACCATCATGGGTCACGTTGACCACGGTAAGACCTCGCTGCTCGACTACATTCGTAAAGCCAAGGTTGCTGCTGGCGAAGCCGGTGGTATTACCCAGCATATCGGTGCTTACCACGTCCAGACTGACAGTGGCATGATCACCTTCCTGGATACCCCGGGTCACGCGGCGTTTACCTCCATGCGTGCTCGT
Source organism: Aeromonas sp. 95A (assembly GCF_051919235.1). Taxonomy (NCBI): domain Bacteria; kingdom Pseudomonadati; phylum Pseudomonadota; class Gammaproteobacteria; order Aeromonadales; family Aeromonadaceae; genus Aeromonas; species Aeromonas sp. 95A. The sequence continues at coordinate 1,869,332 of NZ_JBQBFC010000001.1, read as the reverse complement.
GGTGCCAAGGCGACCGATATCGTTGTTCTGGTTGTTGCAGCTGACGACGGCGTGATGCCGCAAACCATCGAAGCTATCCAGCACGCCAAGGCTGCCGGTGTGCCGCTGGTTGTTGCGGTCAACAAGATCGACAAGCCGGAAGCGGATCCGGATCGCGTCAAGACCGAACTGGCCCGTTACAACGTCATGTCCGAAGATTGGGGTGGAGACTGCCAGTTCGTGCACGTGTCCGCCAAGTCCGGCGAAGGCATCGACGACCTGCTGGAAGCCATCCTGATCCAGGCCGAAGTACTGGAGCTGAAAGCGGTGGTTGACGGTATGGCCAACGGCGTCGTGATCGAATCCTTCCTGGATAAAGGTCGTGGTCCGGTTGCTACCGTACTGGTACAAGAAGGTACTCTGCGTCAGGGCGACATCGTTCTGTGTGGTCTCGAGTACGGCCGTGTTCGCGCCATGCGTGACGAACTGGGTCGCGAGATCAAGGAAGCGGGTCCGTCCCTGCCAGTGGAAATTCTGGGTCTGTCCGGCGTTCCCTCTGCCGGTGACGAAGCCACCGTTGTCCGTGACGAGAAGAAAGCCCGTGAAGTGGCGCTCTATCGTCAGGGCAAGTTCCGCGAAGTCAAGCTGGCTCGCCAGCAGAAGGCCAAGCTGGAAAACATGTTCGCCAACATGACCGAGGGCGAAGTGTCCGAAGTGAACGTGGTGATCAAGGCCGACGTACAAGGTTCTGTGGAAGCGATCTGCGATGCGCTGGTCAAACTCTCCACCGACGAAGTGAAGGTGAAGATCGTGGGTTCCGGCGTAGGTGGTATCACCGAAACCGACGCGACCCTGGCTGCTGCTTCCAGCGCCATCCTGGTTGGTTTCAACGTCCGTGCCGACGCATCTGCGCGCAAGGTCATCGAATCCGAGAGCCTGGATCTGCGTTACTACTCCGTCATCTATGACCTGATCGACGAAGTGAAGCAGGCCATGAGCGGCAAGCTGGCCCCTGAGTATCGTCAGGAAATCATCGGTCTGGCTGAAGTGCGTAGCGTCTTCAAGTCTCCGAAGTTCGGCGCCGTTGCCGGCTGTATGGTTACCGAAGGTGTGGTCAAGCGTTCCAACCGTATCCGCGTTCTGCGTGACAACGTGGTTATCTATGAAGGTGAGCTGGAATCCCTGCGCCGCTTCAAGGATGACGTCAACGAAGTTCGCAACGGCTACGAGTGTGGTATCGCGGTCAAGAACTACAACGACGTGCGCGAAGGCGACCAGATCGAAGTTTACGAGACTGTTGAAATCCAACGGACTCTGTAAGCCGAGAGTTAGACAAAATAGGGGGCCGCGGCCCCCTTTTATCGCAGGATAGAATATGGCCAGAGAATTCAGCCGGACCCGTCGGGTCGGACAGCAGATCCAGCGTGAAATTGCGCTGATCCTGCAGCGCGAGGTGAAAGACCCGCGCATCGGCATGGTGACCGTTTCCGATGTGGAAGTGTCCCGTGACCTCAACTATGCCAAAATTTACGTCACCTTCTTGCAGCTGGAAAATGATGCCGAGCGCATCAAGGAAGGCTTGCTGGGTCTGACCGAAGCAGCCGGATATATCCGTAGTCTGCTGGGCAGTGCCATGCGTCTGCGCGTGGTGCCCGAGCTGCGTTTCTACTACGACCAGACCCTGGTCGAGGGGATGCGTCTCTCCAACCTGGTGACCAACACTGTGCGTGAAGACAAGCGCCGCATGGCCGAATCCGGCCGTGACGAAGAAGCTGAATCCGCACCGGATGACACGACTGAGGATAAAGCCTGAGATGACCCGAAGACGTCGTTTCAAGGGCCGTGATGTGCACGGCATTCTGCTGCTGGACAAGCCGACCGGCCTGACCTCCAACGATGTGTTGCAGAAGGTCAAGCGCATCTACAATGCCGCCAAGGCCGGTCACACCGGCGCACTGGATCCGCTGGCGACCGGCATGCTGCCGATCTGCCTTGGCGAGGCCACCAAGTTCTCCCAGTATCTGCTGGAAGCGGACAAACGCTATGAGGTGACCGCCAAACTGGGCGAGCGCACCAACACCAGCGACTCCGACGGTGAGGTGGTCTCCACCCGTCCGGTGAACGTGGCTGTCGGTACCCTGATCGAGGCGCTGGACCAGTTCCGCGGCCCCATCATGCAGGTGCCCTCCATGTACTCCGCGCTCAAGCACAACGGCCGTCCGCTCTACGAATATGCCCGCGAAGGCATCGAGATCGAGCGAGAAGCCCGTCCCATCACCGTATTCGAGCTCAAACTGCTGAGCTTTGAAGGTGATGAAGTACGCCTTGAAGTGCACTGCAGCAAGGGCACCTACATCCGCTCTCTGGTGGATGATCTGGGTGAAGTGCTGGGCTGTGGCGCCCACGTGACCCAGTTGCGCCGTACCCAGGTGGCCAGCTATCCGTACGAGCGTATGCTGACCCTGGAGCAACTCGAGTGCATCTTCGAGCAGGCCAAGGCCGAGAGCATCCCGCCGCGCGAGCAGCTGGATCCGCTGTTGTTGCCGATGGATACCGCCGTAGCAAGCTTGCCCGAGGTGAACATGCTGGCGGTTGTGGCTGCCTATGTGAATCAGGGCCAGGCCGTGCAGGTGGCGGGTGCGCCGCAAAGCGGCCAGGTTCGCATGACGGTCGGCCCGGAGCGCGAGTTCATCGGGGTTGGCGAGATTGATGACGATGGCCGCGTCGCTCCCAAGCGACTGGTGCGTTATCACGACGAGGAGTGATCCTCAGGCGGTATCAGCGCGTCTTTCCCGTTTCGCCTCTTTATCGTTGCGAAAAGGGGCGGGGGCGATTATGATACCGCCCTCATTTCACGGCTGAATTAGAGATTGGCTGTGAACCTTTAAACACTCTACTGGAGTATTACCATGTCTCTAAATGCTGAGATCAAAGCTCAAATCGTTGCTGACAACGCTCGTTGCGCCAACGACACCGGTTCCCCCGAAGTGCAAGTTGCCCTGCTGACTGCCCAGATCAACCATCTGCAAGGTCACTTCAAAGAGCACTCCAAGGACCACCACGGTCGTCGCGGTCTGCTGCGCATGGTTTCCCAGCGTCGTAAGCTGCTGGACTACCTGAAGCGTAAAGATTCCGAGCGTTATGCTGCTCTGATCGCCAAGCTGGGTCTGCGTCGTTAATCGACCATCAGATTTCGCGAAAAAGGGGAACCGTCAGGTTCCCCTTTTTTATTGCTCTTCAAGCCGTTGCCTGCCTCACAGAATTCGCGTCGCCGCTTACCTTTTGCATCGAATCAAGTATACTTGTGCGCGAATTTAAAGAGCCAAATTGTAAAAAGGAAATTCACGTGAATCCTATTGTAAAGTCATTCCAGTACGGTCAACACACCGTCACTCTGGAAACCGGTGTGATGGCCCGTCAAGCCACTGCGGCCGTTATGGTCAGCATGGACGATACCTGCGTATTTGTGACCGTAGTCGGCAAGAAAGAGGCCGATCACGGCCGTGATTTCTTCCCGCTGACCGTCAACTACCAGGAGCGTACCTATGCTGCTGGTCGTATCCCGGGTGGTTTCTTCCGTCGTGAAGGCCGTCCGAGCGAAGGCGAGACCCTCATCTCCCGTCTGATCGACCGTCCTATTCGTCCGCTGTTCCCGGAAGGCTTCCTCAATGAGGTTCAGGTCGTTGCGACCGTAATGTCCGTGAATCCGGCCGTATCCCCCGACATCGTTGCCATGATCGGTGCCTCTGCTGCACTGGCCATCTCCGGTATCCCGTTTGGCGGCCCGATCGGTGCTGCTCGCGTGGGTTACATGAACGGTCAGTATGTGCTGAACCCGACCACCACCGAACTGCCGCAGAGCGATCTGGATCTGGTAGTTGCCGGTACTGCCAATGCCGTGCTGATGGTTGAGTCCGAAGCGGCCATCCTTTCCGAAGAAGTGATGCTGGGCGCCGTGGTATACGGTCACGAGCAGATGCAGACCGTGATCAATGCGATCAACGAGTTTGCCGCTGCCGTCGGCACCAAGCCGTGGGACTGGACTCCGCCTGCCGTCAACGAAGCGCTGAAAGCCAAGGTTGCCGAGCTGGCGAGCGCCGAACTGGGTGAAGCCTACCGCATCACCGAGAAGGCTGTTCGTTACGAAACCATCGCGGCCATCAAGGGTCGTGTGGTTGAGCAAGTTATCGCTTCCGGTGTGGAAGAAGATGCCAAGAAGATCGGCGAAGAGTTCCACAGCCTGGAAAGCCGCATCGTTCGTGGTCGCGTAGTACGTGGTGAGCCGCGTATCGATGGTCGCGATCCGGAAATGATCCGCGCCCTGAGCGTAGGTACCGGTATTCTGCCCCGTGCCCACGGTTCTGCCCTGTTCACCCGTGGTGAAACTCAGGCCATCGTGGTCGCCACTCTGGGGACCGAGCGTGATGCCCAGAACATCGACGAGCTGACCGGCAACCGTGCCGATCGCTTCATGCTGCACTACAACTTCCCGCCATACTGTGTCGGTGAGACCGGCATGATGGGTAGCCCGAAGCGTCGTGAAATCGGTCACGGCCGTCTGGCCAAGCGCGGCGTTGCTGCCGTGATGCCGAGCGCCGCCGAGTTCCCGTACGTGGTGCGCGTGGTCTCTGAAATTACCGAATCCAACGGTTCCTCCTCCATGGCGTCTGTCTGTGGTTCCTCTCTGGCGCTGATGGATGCCGGTGTGCCGATCAAGGCCTCCGTTGCCGGTATCGCCATGGGTCTGGTGAAGGAAGAAGAAGGTTTCGTCGTGCTGTCCGACATTCTGGGTGACGAAGATCATCTGGGCGACATGGACTTCAAAGTAGCCGGTACCACCGAAGGTGTGACCGCGCTGCAGATGGACATCAAGATCGAAGGCATCACCAAAGAGATCATGGAGATTGCGCTGAAGCAAGCTCGTGGCGCTCGTCTGCACATCCTGAAAGTGATGGACGAAGCTATCCAGGCTCCCCGTGCCCAGATCTCCGATTTCGCACCGCGTATCCACACCATCAAGATCAATCCCGAGAAGATCAAGGACGTGATCGGTAAGGGTGGTTCAGTGATCCGTGCGCTGACCGAAGAGACCGGCACCAACATCGAGCTGGATGATGACGGCACTGTACGTATCTCCGCCGTGGCCAACGAAGCCGCCATGGAAGCGATCCGTCGCATCGAGGCTATCACCGCCGAGATCGAAGTGAACCGCATCTATGAAGGTAAAGTTGTCCGTCTGGCCGATTTCGGTGCATTCGTCAACATTCTGCCGGGCAAAGATGGTCTGGTACACATCTCCCAGATCACCGACGCTCGCGTGCAGAACGTGGCTGACCACCTGACCATCGGTGACGTGGTCAAGGTGAAGGTACTGGAAGTGGACCGTCAGGGCCGCGTACGTCTCTCCATCAAGGAAGCACACGCCCCGACCGAAGCGGCTGCACCTGCTGCTGACGCCGCTCCGGCCGCTGAAGAAGCTCCTGCTGCAGAGTAATCTGCTCGCCTGATACCGGATTGGTTCCGGTTGATGTAAAAAGTCCGGCTCCCCAATGGGAGCCGGACTTTTTTATGGTCAAAACGCGCGATAAGGGATTATTTGCCGAGGATGGCGTATTGCATCTCTTGCAAGGGGAGTACATGGCGGGCTGCTCCCAGCTTGATCGCCTCCTTGGGCATGCCGAAGACCACGCATGAGGCCTCATCCTGGGCATAGGTGTTGGCACCCGCATCCAGCATCTCGCGCAACCCTCGGGCACCATCATCCCCCATGCCGGTCATGATGATGCCGGTGGCATTCTTGCCGGCATATTTGGCGACGGAGCGAAACAGCACATCTACCGAGGGGCGATGGCGGTTGATAAGCGGCCCGTCGACCACCTCGACGTGATAGTAGGCACCGCTGCGTTTGAGCAGCATATGCTTGCCTCCGGGGGCAATCAGCGCTAGCCCCGGGATCACCCGGTCATTGTTTCTCGCCTCCCGCACTTCTATCTGGCAGACCCCGTTCAACCGCTCGGCAAACATGGCGGTAAATTTCTCCGGCATGTGCTGCACGATGACGATGCCGGGGCTGACCCGGGGCAAGGCAGTCAGCACGGCTTCCAGCGCTTGGGTGCCGCCGGTCGAGGTGCCGATGGCGATGAGGCGCTCGGTGGTTTGTGCCATGGCGTGCTGGTTGGGCGCCAGCATGGCATCCGCGTTGAGCTTGGCGCTGACTGGTACAGAGGAGGGCTTGCCCACGCGCTTGAGATTGGCCTGGGCCGCAGCACGTACCGCCATGGCCAGGTCGTGGGCAGATTCTTGCAGAAAGCTTTTTATTCCCATGGTCGGCTTGGTGATGATGTCCACCGCGCCGGCAGCCATTGCCTGCAAGGTTGTCTCGGCCCCCTTTTCGGTGAGGGAGGAGCAGATCACCACCGGGGTTGGATGCTCTGCCATGATCTTGGTGAGAAAGGTTATGCCGTCCATACGGGGCATCTCCACATCAAGCACGATGACGTCAGGCCACTCTTTCTTCAGTTTTTCCTGGGCAAACAGGGGATCCGATGCTGTGGCGATCACCCGGATATCGGGCTCCTGCTCCAGCACCGCTTGCAATACCTGTCTGACCACGGCGGAATCATCCACCAGCATGACCCGGATCTGCTTCATTCTCGCGACTCCCGTTGATGTGGCAGACGATGATGGCGGAGCCAGACACTGCCGTTGCTGAGCTCAAAGAGCAAGCTTCGGTGGCCGCTATGGCCAAGATGATGAGCCTTGATATCAAGGCCAAGGTGTCGGGTCAGCTGCCAGGCTGCCTGAATATTTTTGGCGGCGACATTGTTGTCGCTCTGTGCGTATTGAGGCTCGGTAAACATGTTGCCACCCCCGAACAACTTGGCCTCATATTCATGGATGGGGGCGGGATAGTGACTGGCCGCTTGCAGCAGCAAGGCGAGGGCCTCATCGGCATAGCGCCCATCCAGCTTGGTAGAGGGATTGCGCCGACTTGGCAGCATGTAGTGACACATTCCTCCCTGTTTCTGCTCCGGATGCCACAAGGTGATGGCAATACAGGAGCCCAGTACGGTTCTGACCACCACATCCTCCTTGCCAAAAAAGAGCTCTCCCGGTTGCAGGATCACCTCCCGAGTCATGACTTATCTCTTCTGATAGATGGAAGGCGAGACAAGCTGCAGGTCGTGGTGCAGGCCATGCAGGCTCTCGGCGTGGCTCACCAGCAGGTAGCCACCGGGTTTGAGTCTGGGTACCAGCCGCTGCAATACTTGCCCTTTGGTCTCCTTGTTGAAGTAGATCATCACGTTTCTGATGAAGATGACGTCAAACATGCCGATGTCCGGCAGATCCTGATTGAGGTTGATCTGCATGAACTGCACCTTGTCCCGCAACTTGCGATCGATGATGAAGATGCCCTCCTGCAGGCCCACACCCTTGAGGCAATATTTCATCAAAAAGGGCAGTGGAATATTTTGCGCCCGCTCGATGGGGTAGCGACCGCTCATCGCCTGTTCCAGCACCCGGGACGAGATATCGGAGGCCAGGATCTCCCAGTTGAAGGTACTGCGTTTTTCCGCGAGGGTCATGGCCAGACTGTAGGGCTCCTCGCCGGATGAGCTGGCAGCGCTCCAGACCCGCAATGGTTGCTCGGGCGGAAGCGCTGAGACTATCTCCCGTGTCAGAAACTCGAAGTGTTTGGGCTCCCTGAAAAAGTAGGTTTCGTTGGTGGTAAGGAGATCAAGCGCCAGCTGCAGTTCGCTGCTGCGATCGTTCATGATGAGCTGGAAGTAGTCGTCATAACTATCCAGCTCATAGTGGCAGAGTCGCTTCGCCAGGCGGCTGGCTACCAGCGCCTTCTTGGCCGGAGACAGCTCTATCCCCGCCGTTTGATGAAGCCAGCGTTGGAAACGGGAGAACTCATCATCATGCAGCTGGGTTTGATACAAAAAACTGTTCCTCTACCTGTGTTGTCGGAGATGGAAGAGGCAACGCCTCTCCCGTGACTAGAACCGGACAAAATCGCCATCGCCGATGGGGCGTTGCACTGTGGCGGCTCGTTCCCGACTGTTGGCAGTGCTCTCGTTCATAAAGCGACCTCGGGTATTGGGGTGAAGATGCGAGCTGGCTGCTTTACCTTCTTTGGCGTGGGCCTCCAAGGTAAAGAACTCCATGGCCAGTTGCAGCTGTTCAGCCTGGCTGCTCATCTCTTCTGCTGTGGCAGCCAGCTCTTCGCTGCAAGAAGCGTTCTGCTGGGTAACCTGACTCAGCTGGTTCATGGCCTGGTTGATCTGGCTGACACCGGTGGATTGCTCAACCGAAGCGGCACTGATCTCCTGCACCAGATCCGAGGTCTTGTTGATTGAAGGAACCATCTGATCCAACAAACGACCTGCTTTTTCCGCCATCTCGACACTGCTGGAGGCCAGCTCGCCAATCTCCTGTGCTGCAACCTGGCTGCGTTCGGCCAGTTTGCGCACCTCCGCCGCCACTACGGCAAAGCCTTTGCCGTGATCGCCTGCCCGCGCCGCTTCGATAGCTGCGTTGAGAGCCAACAGATTGGTTTGGTAGGCGATGTCATCGATGATGCCAATCCGTCTGGCGATCTGCTTCATGGCATCCACAGTCAGTTTGACCGCTTCTCCTCCCTCTACGGCCTCTTTGGCTGCCTTGCTGGCCATGCCATCGGTGACCTGGGCATTGTCGGTATTCTGGTTGATGCTGGCGCTCATCTGTTCGATGGAGGCGCTGGTCTCCTCCATGCTGGAGGCCTGTTCACTGCTAGATTGGCTGATCGACTGGGCGGTCGCGCTTACCTGCTCGGCGGCACTGGAGAGGTTGTCAGAGGCGCCGCGCACTTCGGTGACGATGTTGGTGAGCGAAGCGATGGTCTTGTTGAGCGCATCCTTGGTGGTGCCAAACACACCGGGGTAGTCCGCCTCAATCTGTTGGGTCAGGTCACCTTTTGCCAGACATTGCACGACCCGGATGACGTCGTTGAGGGTGCTGTCGATCACTTCTGCAATCTGGTTGATCCCTTCTCCCATCGCCTGAAAGAAGCCGCTCTTGCCAGCAAGTTCCATCCTGCGGTGCAGCTCGCCATTAATCACGGCCTGCACAATGTCGGACATCTCTTTCTCTATCATCACTTCCTTGGTTCTGTCGGCCCATTCGACCACGGATCCCAACCGTTCTCCGGTATCGTTGAAGACCGGATTGGCGATCAGGGAGAAGGTGCGCCCCCCCAGCTGTATCTGGGTGCGGTAGGTGCTGTTGAGTTTGGCCAGCATGGCGCGCTGATGGCCGGGATTTTTATGAAAGCTGTCGATGTTGGCGCCCATCAGCTGATTGGCGTTGAAGCTGTAGAGCTCTTTCTTGATGTCGGTCTCGGCCTGATTGAGCATGCCGGTCACTGCCTCGTTCATATAGATAATGTCGAGGTTGGTATCGGCAATCATCACGTTGGTACTGGCGCAGTCGAGGGCTTTGCGAACCAATTGGTTCTCATGGAGCAGTACCTGGTTCTTTTTAATGTCGCTGCGGCTCTGTTCCAGCTTGTCACTGAGCAAGGTGACCACCTCGTTGATGGCATGTCCTACTTCACGCAAGGGGCTATCCATACCGGAAAGATCGAGTGGTGCTGGAACCTGCTCTGCCAAGACTGCGTGTTGCAGCTGGCCGATTGCGTCGAGTAACTGGGTCCGCTGCCTCACTTCGGTGGCATTGTCTCCGAAGAGTTTTCCTAAGAGTGATTGGGTCATGAGCGTTTCCTTATGCTGCATGTCGTGGAGTATGGAGGCCTTTTCAGGAGGGTTGCAGGTTGCCTTGTGGCAACCTTGCCTGTGGCTGGGCCAGTTCGTTGAGTTGAGCCATCTCATCGAGTGACAACACTTTCCCGGTATCGATGAGGATGACGAATTTGCCGTTGACTTTGCCCATGCCGCTGATGAAATCGGCCCGGATGCGGGCACCAAAACTGGGTGGGGGCTCGATATCTGCTTGTGGGATACCCAGTACTTCCGATACGGAATCCACCACAACGCCAATATCCTGACCTAAAGGTTCATCGCCCTGCGGGGCCACCCCCTCAATAATGACGATGCAACTGCGGCGAGTGATGACCGAAGGTGCATTGCCAAAGCGGGCATTCAAGTCTACGACCGACACTACCGCTCCTCTGAGGTTGATTACGCCGCGAATAAAACCCGGCATCATCGGAACCGGAGTGATATTGCCGTATTCGATGATCTCTTTGACCCCCAGAATATTGATGGCGAACATCTCGTTGTTGATCAGAAATGTCAGGTACTGGGCATCGCCACTGCTCTCGTCAGCGGCCGCTGATGGCACCGTGATGTCGGTGGATGTATGCATGGTCGCCTCCGGTTAAAAGCGGACAAAATCCGCGTCATCAATGGAATGGGATGATGGTTGATTGGGCTGGCTGGCCCGTTGTGGGGGGGCGATGAAACTGCCTCTGGGAGGCATGCCCTTGTGGCCGGTTTCATGGGGCCTGGTGTTGAGCTGCGCACTTTTCTCCAGAGCAAAAAAGGCCATGGTTTGTTGCAGTTCGCCGGCTTGCGAGCTCATCTCTTCGGCCGTGGCCGCCAGCTCCTCGCTGCTGGCCGCATTCTGCTGTGTCACCTGATTAAGCTGGTTCATGGCCAGACTGATCTGGTTGGCTGCGCTGGCCTGTTCCCCGGAAGCAGCATTGATCTCTTGTACCAGATCAGAGGTTTTGCGAATGGAGGGGACGATCCTCTCCAGCAGGTTGCCAGCCCGCTCTGCCTTGCTGACGCTGTCGGAGGAGAGCTCGCCAATCTCCTGCGCTGCGATCTGGCTGCGCTCTGCCAGTTTTCTCACCTCGGCAGCAACCACCGCGAAGCCTTTGCCATGCTCTCCGGCGCGAGCCGCCTCGATGGCGGCGTTGAGGGCAAGCAGGTTGGTTTGGTAGGCAATGTCGTCGATGATGCTGACTTTCTTGGCGATTTGCTGCATGGCGGTCACCGTTTGTTGAACGGATTGGCCCCCTTCGGTGGCCTCCAGCACCGAGTTGCTGGCCATGCTGTCGGTGATCTTGGCGTTCTCGGTGTTTTGATTGATGCTGGCGCTCATCTGCTCGATAGAGGCGCTGGTCTCTTCAACGCTGGCTGCTTGCTCGCTGGTGGCCTGGCTCAATGCCTGCGCCGTATTGCTCACCTGATTGGAGGCATTGGTCAGGTTGTCGGCGGCGTTGCGTACCTCTTCGATGATATTGGTCAGCGCAGTGATGGTCCGGTTTAGGCCGTCTTTGGTCTGGCCAAAAATTCCTGGATAGGGCTCATCGATCCGTTGGGTCAGATCCCCCTTGGAGAGCGCGGTGGCAATGCGCATCACATCTTCCAGGCTGGTATCTGTCACATGGGAGAGGCGATTCAGCAGTTCGGATACCCGCTTGATATATCCTTGACGATCCTCCAGCGCAATCTTGTGGCTGAAGTCGCCCTGTTCGACAGCGGCGGTGACCAGCGTTTCGATATCCGTGATCAAGGCCCCCAGTTTCTTGACCATGTTATCCATCGCCATCAAGAGCTGACCCGCTTCATCGTTGGAGTCTATCTGGATCGATACATCCAGATTGCCATCGGCCAGACTATTGGCCACGCGCAGAGCCTGTTCGATGGGGGTGATGATGCTTTTGATCAGCAGGGTGCCAAACCAGGCTGCGAGTGCAATGCCGACCGCGATAACCACCGCCATGGTTATCAGCATCACGTCATACCAGGATTGCGCTGCGGTATATTCCGACTTGGCCACATTGAGCTGCAGGTTGACCAGCTCGGTGATTTTGTTGCCTATCGGGTCGATGGAGCCATAGAGGGCACCGTCAAAAGTGTTCAGCATGCCAGTAATCATGCCGTGCTGGGTGGCGAGGTATTTCTCCAGCTTGCCAATATCGGTATCGGCCGCGTTGAACAGGGTTGTCGCCTCGGCTGACAAGCGCTGTTCATCCGGTGTGAGGGTGGTGTACTGGTAGTGATGCCACTCGTTTTTGATTGTCTGCTGTGCCTGTTGTATCTGCTTCAAAGCCTCTTCTGCCGGGATCAGCCCCGCATTGGCCTTGTTGAGGTTGTCGATGATCGAGACGGCATAGCTGTCGGAGATGGTCTTCAGCTGCTTGAGGGGAACCACCCTGTCGTTGTAAACGCGCTGCAACCCGGTATTGCTGCTCTGCATGTTGTATAACCCGAGGCTGCCAACGGCCAGCAGCAGTAGGCAGAGCATGCAGAGCAGTACAATAAGACGCAATTTGATGGTGGAATTTTTTAACATGATGGTCCCCTCAGTTGATGCTGGATTGAGGCAGGTTGCGCGACACTGTCAACCTGTTGAGCTGACAGGATTCCTGAGTGATTGCGTGCTGGATCAGCGAAGGAATGTCGAGGATCAGGGCGACCTCTCCCCCCCCCAGAATGGTTGAGCCACTGATGCCTTGCAGGCGCTGGAATAATTTTCCCAACGGTTTGATGACGGTCTGGAATTCTCCCAGCAGTTCATCCACCACCAGTCCGGATTTTTTGCCTGCATGGCTGACCACGACAATGTTCTCGCGCCGCCCTTTGCTGCCATTGGTATCGAAGTAGTGTTGCAGGCGGATAAAGGGCAGCACCTCGCCACGCAAATTGATGTAATTGCGACCCTGGGTGTCGGACAGTGCACTCTGGGTCAATTCAACGCACTCGATCACCATATCGAGGGGAATGACGTAGTGGGTGTCGCAGACTCGCACCAGGAAGCCGTCGATGATGGCAAGGGTAAGCGGCAGGCGGATCTGCACACGGGTTCCTTTTCCCGGGATGCTGTCCAGATCGACCGTGCCGCGCAGGGCAGTGATGTTGCGTTTGACGACATCCATGCCCACCCCGCGACCGGAGAGGTTGGTTATCGCCTCGGCAGTAGAGAACCCCGGCTCGAAGATCAGGTTGTATATCTCCTGATCCGTCAGCGTGGTGGTTGGGCTGATCAGACCGCGCTCGATGGCTTTTTGCTGGATCCTGGCTTTGTTGAGACCTGCACCGTCATCCCGAATTTCGATGACGATACTGTTGGAGTCGTGATAGGCATTGAGATTCAGGGTGCCACGGGGGGGGTTGCCTGCCAGCAGTCGTTGCTCTGCCGATTCGATGCCGTGATCCATCGAGTTTCTGACCAGATGCATCAGCGGATCGCCGATTTTCTCTACCACCGACTTGTCCAGTTCGGTCTCGGCTCCAGAGATTACCAGAGTGATATCCTTGTTCAGTTCCTGACTGACATCGCGCACCACCCGCTGGAAGCGGTTGAAGGTATCGCCGATAGGTACCATGCGAAGGCGCAGTGCGCTGTCGCGGATCTCTTCCACCAGCATGGCAATGACCGAGGCGGCTTCCTGCAGCTGGCTTTCGCGTGTACGTTGGGCCAGCAGATTGGCTCCTGAACTGGCGACTACCAACTCCCCGACCAGATTGATTAGATCGTCCAGCTTGTCGGCATGCACCCTGACGTAACGGCCCTCTTTGCTCTTGCTCTCCTTGGTCTGGTTCTGTTTTTTCAGAGCAGCATCGACGACGGCTTCGTTGACGGCACCCTGCGCAATAAGGATTTCTCCGAGTCTGGGTGCTTGTTCTGCCGGGGTCGCTTGTTGTGCCTGCAGACCGCTTGCTAACTCCTCTGCCGTCAGGGCGCCGGTGTTGACCAGCAACTGCCCCAACATGGCGCTATCTTCAGGCAGCGACTCGATCAGGTTGATGTACTCGGCGATCTTGCTGTGGGGTGGCAAGATGGTGATCTGGCAGTCATCTCTGACAAATTCAAAGACATCGCTGATGGCCGTCTTGTCTGCCTGCGAGTCGAAGTCTATCTCGTAGCCTAGGTAGCAATTCTCCGGATCGAACTGTTCCCAATCCGGTAGCGCCTGATGGATGGTCTCCACCGAGCATATGGTTCCGAGAGTGCCGAGATAGCGCAGAAATGCGGCTGGATCCATGCCATTGCGCAGCACATCGGGACCAAAACGCAGGGAGATATGCCACAGGGAGGCGGAGCTGGTAATTCCTCCCTCTTTTTCGATCTTGGGTTCCGGCGTATGCACAGTATCTGGCAGCGTGGCATGGGGGACGCACTGATGACGAGTGAGGGTGAGCCTCAGCCGTTCATCTTGGTTGGCATCGCCCTCGCTTAACGTGCTGCCCTGTTCTGCAACGACATTGATGAGCGTCTGGATATGGTCACAGCTCTCCAGCAGATCCTTAATCAGAGGAGAGGTGACGGTGAGCTGCTGATTGCGGATCTGGTCTAGCAGATCCTCGACAATATGGGTAAACCCGACGATGGGTTGCAGACCAAACAGGCCAGCCGACCCCTTGATGGTATGAGCAGCACGAAAGATGGCACCAATCAGCTCGCTATTGTCAGGGTCAGATTCCAGTGATAGAAGGGCTGACTCCATCTCTTCAAGCAACTCGCGTGCCTCGGCGATATAGGTTTGTAAAGCCTGATCAAGATCGATGCTCACGGTGACTCCTTGTCATGGTGGCTCAGGGCCGTTCGCCATGGGTGATGAGGGTGGGGTCGCCAAAAAAGGCCGAGAGCTGGCAGAGCTCCAGCAGTTCAAGCACAACATGGCTGTGCCAGACCAGCGCCAGGGAGGAGCCCTGCTGCAGAGCGGTCTTCTTCGCTGCCAGCAGCAGTTGCAGCCCGGCGCTGTCTATCTCGGATACCGCCGCTAGATTCAGCTCCAGTTCGTTCCCCTGATGCAATAAGGGTGAGAGAGCATCTTTCAGCTCGCTAACTGTATAAATGGTGATCTCGTCCGGCATGGTCACCACCACCTTGTTGTCGAGTAGCTCACTCTGTAGTTGCATGATGCACTCCGGATCACGGCATGATGAGCTTGGCGACTGCGGCCAGCATCTGTTCGGGCTGGAAGGGTTTGACCACCCAAGCTTTGGCTCCTGCGGCTTGTCCCTCCTGCTTCTTGCTGTCCTGAGACTCGGTGGTCAGCATGATGACAGGGGTAAATTTGTAGTTGGCCAGCTTTTTGGCCTCTTTGACGAAGGTGATGCCATCCATGTTCGGCATGTTGACGTCACTGATGATCAGGTTGATCTTCTTGCCATCTAGTTTGTTGAGCGCATCTTTGCCGTCAGAGGCTTCCATGACCTCATAACCGGCTCCCTTGAGGGTCATGCCCACGACTTGGCGAATAGTTGCCGAGTCATCCACGATCAGGATCGTTTTGCCCATATCTCTCTCCTAGAAAAATGTGATGTCGGCGCTGCTTGGTTGCGCGTTGACAGAACGGGTGGTGCGACCATGGTGAATATTGCGCTGTTCGTCGGTGGCGTATGAGAGCTCCATCTCTGCCAGCCAGCGATTGGCATCGATCTGGATTGGCCCTGTCGCATTGCTGCTCTGCTCCGAAGCAACCAGATGGCTTGAGAGGCTCTCCATGTTTTGTCTGACGTGGCTGAGGATCTGGCTGACCCTGTCTTGAAATTGCAGCGAGACAATGACGTTGGAGATTTCGCGATGGATATCGGTGCTCTCGTTTTGCAGCAGGGAGGCGGATTCCGCCAGGCTGTCAGTGGCATGGCGAAAACGGGCCAGTACCTGTTCGATTGTCTGCTCCGAGTTGAGCGCCGAGGCGTGATCCCGTGCGGCAGCATTTTCGGCAATCTGGAATGCGCGGCCGATAGCAGTATTGATGGTGTCTACCTTGTCGGTCATCTTCTGGGCGGTTTCGCTAGAGAGGCGGGAGAGGTTGCGCACTTCATCAGCGACCACAGCAAAGCCACGGCCTGCTTCCCCTGCACGAGCCGCTTCAATGGCGGCGTTGAGGGCCAGCAGGTTGGTCTGGGAGGCTATTTTGGCCACATCCATGGCCATGGTGTTGAGCTCTATGGTGTAGGTGGTCAGGCTTTTTATCTCACCCAGCATGGCGTCCCGATTAGCCTGGGCGGAATGCAGGATGGCAACCACTTCATTGAGCTGCTGCTGGCTCTCGCTCAAGACTCCTGCCATGCCACGGGAATTGGCATCACCCAGTTCTCCGGCTGCCAGATGAGAAGCATTGACTGCTTCCTCCAGCTTGTTGGCCAAGCCGCTGAAGCGTTGGGTCAGGTCAATCATCGCGGCTTCGGTTTGTTGACGAGAGCTTTCAATTTGCTGGGACCAGATAGGTAGAGCCTTCTCGCACACCTGTTCGAGCCCGATGATGGAGTGGGCGAGAGGATCGGTCGCGACGGTTTGTTCCTCTCCGGCACGATGTCGGTGTGTGTGCTGGTGGAAGTGACTGGATGTCCAGAGGGCGGCTGCAATGGCAACCAGCACATTGAGCAGCAGATAGAGAGGTGACAGCGCATCGGCAAGCTGCAGCAACAGGCAGCTCAGCAGAGCAAGACCGATGCAGCAAATCCAGCAAACCGGTTCCCAAAGCGGTGTGTTCACGCCACTTTTGTGTTGTGCCATACGTAGCTTATCCCTGTGCAATTATTTGGTAAGAGGTAAAGGCGCGGGACTGAAACAGTCATGGTGCCCCTTGACGCTCTTTTCTTTATTTATAGTTGGCACAATAAGGTTAGCGGAAAAAAATTAATTGGCTGCAAATCGGAGTTGTTTGTATCAGCGATTGCCGTATCAAGCGGCTTGCGAGGTGGGGGGCAGAGCCAGGTGGGGATGAAAAGGAGAGAAGGAGCCTGAGGATTCAGGCTCCTGATGAGGATCACGCCTCGTTGGCGTGAGCCTTCTGGCAACCTTCCACGGCGTGGGCGATGAGCTCCAGCGCGCTCTTGTCGCACGGGGGCAGTTCAGCATCGCACGCCTTGATGGGGGTGACGCGATCGCCCCACTTGATGATGGCGGCTCCCCATGTCAGACCGGCACCGAAGGCAGCGGTCAGCAGATAGGAGTTCGGCTTGACGCGGCCCTGCTCCAGCGCTTCGCACAGGGCGATGGGCACAGTGGCTGCGGAGGTGTTGCCATAGTTTTCGATGTTGACCATCACCTTCTCCATCGGCGCATTCATCCGCTTGGCGAGGGTCTCGATGATGCGGATATTGGCCTGGTGCGGCACGATCAGGTCGACCTGCTCCGGCGCAATACCGGCCTGTGCCAGCACAGTGCTGGTGGCTTCACCCATGCCGCGCACGGCGCGTTTGAAGATCTCCGGACCTTCGAAGTTGAAGGTGAACAGCCCATCGATATCGGCAAAACGCACCCGATCGGTACCGAAGTTCGGTACGTGCAGGATCTCCCGCGCTTCGCTGTCGCAGCCCAGCTTGTTGGCGATCAGGCCACACTCCTGCTCGCTCGCCTCGATTACCACGGCACCGGCACCATCGCCAAACAGCACGGCGGTATCGCGGCGTGCCCAGTCCAGCAGGTAGGTGAGGCGCTCGGCGCCGATCACCAGCACCTTTTTCATCATGCCGGTCTGCACCAGCGAGGTGGCGACCGAGAGAGAGTAGACGAAACCGGTGCAGGCCGCGTTGAGATCAAACACGGCGGCATTGACGGCACCGAGCTTCTTCTGCACCGCAGAGGCGGCACTTGGCAGCAGGTTGTCCGGGGTGGCGGTGGCTAGGATGATGCCATCGAGGTCGCTCGCTTCCAGACCGGCGCAGGCCAGTGCGCGGCGACCGGCCAAGGTGGCGAGATCCGAGGTGCTGACATGGGAGATCCGGCGGGCCTTGATGCCGGTGCGCGGATAGATCCACTCGTCTGACGTATCCATGATGGTGCTGAGGTCGTCGTTGGTCAGCACGGAGGGAGGCAGGCATTTGCCCCAGCCGGTGATATTGGCGTATTTCATCTTGTTACCGCTTCTCAAAGTGGATCGCCCGCGGGCGGAAAATCGTGCAATTATGCCGTACGAGACAACCACTGTCATCTTGTGGTCATGGTTATGTGCGGGGAGCTCAGCTGTGCCATCTGGTCGCAAAGGGCTGCAACGTGCTGAGCATGGCTGGAAATTTTGCTTAAAACGCGGGACTCCTCTGCCCTAAGATAGGCGTTTCACCACCGATGAGGGTATCTCCTTGCTCAGAGCCAATCTCAACTTGTTGCCGACCCTCAAGGTACTGCTGGAGACCCGCAATATCAGCCGCGCCGCCGAGCTGCTGCACCTGAGTCAGCCCTCCATCAGCAAGCAGCTTGCCCAGTTGCGCAGCGAGTTTGATGACGAGTTGCTGGTGCGGGAGGGGCAACGCTGGCTGCTGACGCCACGGGCCGAAGTGCTGGCCGCTCAACTGGCGGATTCTCTCGGTGCGCTTGAGCGGCTCTACGAGGCGCCCGGATTTGACCCGAGCCGCTGCGAGCGGGTATTTCGGCTCGCCTCCTCCGATTATGTGGCTCAGCATATCCTGCCCGATATCTGTGCCGCGCTCGCCAAAGAGGCGCCGTTGGCGGCGCTGGAGTACAGCCTGTGGGACAAGCGTCAGCTGCCGCAGCTGTGGCAGTCCGAGCTCGATCTGGTCTCTACCATCACCGAGCTGGTACCGGATCAGATCCGTGGTTTGCATCAGGGGGAAGATCGGCTGGCGGTGTTGATGGGACGTCATCACCCGCTGGCGGGCAAGGCGCTGAGTCTCGATGACTATCTCGCCTGGCCTCACCTGCAGGTGAGTGGCGGTGGCGACAAGGACAGCCCGGTGGAACAGGTGTTGGCGCCGCAGGGACTGAGTCGGCGCTGGTTTGCCAGAGTTCCCTTCTTTCAGGCGGCTGTGGAGGTGTTGCTGCGCACCGATTGCCTGATGACCACCCCTGCTCATATCGCCTGGCAGCTCTCCTGCGGCCATGAGCTCACCTTTGTCGATCTGCCCTTTGCTACCCGCGACCAGCAGTATCATCTGCTGTGGCATCAGCGTCACCATCAGGATCCGGCCCACCGCTGGTTTCGCGAGCTGGCCTACCCATTCCTGCGGGATCACCTGCAACGCACCGTTGGCGAGAGTCGCAAGCAGCTCGATCTCGGTGGTTAGCTCCAGTCAGTTGTGTGGCGCTATAGCCATGGGTTATGGGTTCTATTCATAACTTTCACTACTGGCATAATGGCTCAGCCCGTACCCTGAGTGCAGGGCATCATATCGAGCACAAAAGAGGAAAAGCATGGAACTGACGAGTTGGCTGGCACTGGCAGCAATCTGCGTGATGGGGGCCATCAGCCCGGGGCCGAGTCTGGCGCTGATCATCCGCAACACGGTGCAGGGCGGGCAGAGGCATGGCGTCGCCACTGCGCTTGGCCACGGTCTCGGGGTTGGTATCTATGCGCTGGTCACCGCGCTTGGCCTCTCCATCCTGATCACCCAGACCCCTATCCTGTTTGATCTGATCCGCTACGGCGGCGCCGCATTTCTTGCCTGGCTCGGGGTGAAAGCCCTGCTGGCAAAACCAACCAGTGACGAAGGGAATGAAGAGGTGCATCAACTGCGCGGTCGGCAGGGGGCCTTTGAAGGTTTTATGGTTGCCTTTCTTAACCCCCAGCTGGCGGTTTTCTTCATCGCTCTGTTCAGCCAGTTTGTGCGGGCCGATACCGGCTGGAGCGAAGGGGGCATCATGATGCTAACCGCGGGCGGGATCGATGCCGTCTGGTACGTGCTGGTGGCGCTGGTGCTCTCCCGCGGGCCTGTGCTGGCGTGGCTTAAAGCCAAATCCTTTGTGATCGATAAGGTGAGCGGCTTGGTGCTGCTGGGACTGGCACTCAAGGTGGTTATCTAATCCTGCATTTCGCAGATACCTTAAGCGGGATCAAGGCACGGGGGTGGTGAATGGGCTAGAGTAGCGCCCATTTGCTGTCCGCCCTGATCCCGAGACCATGCACCAGAACAAGCACCCGTTAAGCCACAACAACCGGTTGGAGCTGCTGGCTCCGGCCAAGAACCTCGCCTACGGCATCGAGGCCATCAACCATGGTGCCGATGCCGTCTACATGGGCGGCCCTGCCTTTAGCGCCCGCAGTGCGGCGGGCAACTCCATCGAGGATATCGAGGCGCTGGCGCTCCACGCCCACCGTTTCGGCGCCCAGGTCTTTGTCGCCTTCAACACCCTGCTGCACGATCACGAGCTGGAGCAGGCCCGGCGGCTGACCCACCAGATCTACGAAGCCGGTGCCGATGCGCTCATCGTCCAGGATATGGGGCTGCTGGCGCTCGATTTGCCTCCCATCGCGCTCCATGCCAGTACCCAGACCGACAACCGTACGCCGGAGAAGGTGAAGTTTCTGCAGGATGTGGGTTTCTCTCAGGTGGTGCTGGCGCGCGAACTGTCGCTGGCGCAGATCCGCGAGATCAGTGCAGCGACCAATGTGCAGCTGGAGTTCTTTATCCACGGTGCGCTCTGTGTCTCCTACAGCGGCCAGTGCAATATCAGCCATGCCCGTACCGGCCGCAGTGCCAACCGTGGCGAGTGTGCCCAGCTCTGCCGTCTGCCCTGCTCGCTGCAAAAGCCGGATGGCGAAGTGCTGGTGGCCGACAGCCACCTGTTGTCGCTCAAGGATATGGATCAGACCGACAACCTGGAGGCCTTGATCGAGGCGGGGATCCGCTCCTTCAAGATTGAAGGGCGTCTCAAGGGGCTCGACTACGTCAAGAACGTCACCGCCTGGTATCGCCAGAAGCTGGACGCCATTCTGGATAGCCGATCCGATCTGGTCGCAGCCTCTGCGGGTCGTTGCAGCTACAGCTTCACGCCTGACCCCAAGAAGAGCTTCAACCGCGGCAGCACCGACTACTTCCTCCATGGCCGCCAGCAGGGGATCGACTCTACCAGGAGCCCGAAATATGTGGGTGAACCGCTGGGGCGTGTCACCAAGGTGACCCGTGACGGTATCGAGATTGATGGCAAACAGGTCACCCTCAACAACGGCGACGGTTTGGGCTTCTTCAAGCCGAACAACGAGCTGGTGGGGATGCGCCTCAACAAGGTCGAAGGTAAGCAGTTACTCCTGTCTGAACGTATGCCGGGGTTGAAGGTGGGCACCGAAATCTACCGCAACCACGATCAGGCGTTCAGCAAGATGCTGGAGAAGGCGAGCGCGGATCGCCGCATCCGGGTCGATATGGTGCTGGCAGAGTGCGATGAGGGCGTGATTCTCACGCTCACCGACGAGCAGGGCATTAGAGCCGCGGTGACCCTGCCTTGCGACAAACAGCCTGCCGACAACCCGGAGCGGGCGTTGCAGCAGGCGCGGGATCAACTTGGCAAACTCGGCAATACCCTGTTTGTGGCGCGCAAGATTGAGTTGGCATTCACTCACCCGCTATTTATCGCCGCATCACAGCTCAACGGTTTGCGCCGGGAGGGCATCGCTGCGCTGGAGGCGGCACGGGTGGCCAGCTACCAGCGCCCCGAGCGACGCATCGCCCTACGGGATATCAGCTATCCCCAGCACCGTCTCTCCTACCTTGGCAACGTGCTTAACAGCGCGGCTGAAAAGTTCTTCCATGAGCACGGTGTGGAGCGCATTGCCCCCGCCTATGAAGCGAACAAGGAGGAGCGGGAAGTGGTGCTGATGATCACCAAGCATTGCATCCGCTATAGCCAGAACCTCTGCCCGAACGAGGTGCCAGGTCTCAAGGCAGAGCCGCTGGAGCTCAAGATGGGTAAAGACACCTTCCGCCTGCGCTTTGACTGCAATCGCTGCGAAATGCATGTGATGGGCAGCCTGAAACGCTGAGCAATGAGCCCCTTTCTTCGTCCGGAAAGGGGCAGTTTTTTATCGCAGGTTCTCTGCCCACCCTCCTTTAATTGCCCCTCTCCAGCGCCAGCAGTGCTTTTTTAATCTCCAATCCCCCCGCATAGCCGGTCAGGCTGCCGTTTTGGCCGATCACCCGATGGCAGGGGACGATGATCGAGAGCGGATTACGGCCGTTTGCTGCGCCTACTGCCCGCACCGCATCGGGTTTGCCGATGGCGCGAGCGATATCGCCGTAGCTGCGGGTCTCGCCGTAGGGTATGTCGCACAACGCTTGCCACACCGCCTGCTGAAAGGCGGTACCACGGGCGGCAAGGGGCAGGGAGAAGCGCTGCAAGCGACCGGCAAAATAGGCGTCAAACTCGGCGAGGAAGGGGGCCAACGCCCCATGGTCTTGCTGCCAGCAACTCATATCGGGCAGTGCCCGCAGGCCCGCCACAAAGTCCACGTGTACCAGACCAGATTCATTGATGGCAACCAGCAGATCGCCGCAGCGGGTCGGCAGGATATCGTAGCGGATCATGGGGTTATCTCCTGTGGTTGGGTATCTGGCTGTTGTTCGTTGCCGGTGGCATGGAGCAGCAAATTGGGCGCTTCACTCATGGCGTGCCACAGCCAGCTGGCCGCATAGCTGCGCCACGGCTGCCAGGCGGCGCTTTGCGCCAACACCTCCTTCACCGGCAGCTTGGTGCCACCCCCCAGCGCTTTTTGCAGCACCAGATCGGAGGCGGGGAAGGCATCGGTGTCCAGCCCGCAGCGCAGCCGCCAGTAAGAGACAGTCCAGGGGCCTATACCCGGTAGCGCCAGCAACTGCTCGTCACTGGCCGTAGTGAGGGTCAGCTCACCGCTGGCCAGTGCTTGTGCCACTCCGCGCAGGGTGCGAATGCGGCTGCCGGGCATGCCGATACCGTCGAGATCGAGTTCGCACAGCTGGGCGGGGGTCGGCAATTGCGCCACCCCGAATTGTGCCTCGGTGCGTGCCACCAGTCGCCCCAGAATGGTAATTGCTCCCTTGACCGAGACCTGCTGGCCGACGATGGCGCGCAGCATCACCTCGTATTCGTCCCAGCCACCCGGCAGCCGTACGCCGGGCCAGCGCACCTGCAAGCGGGCGAGCAGCGGATCCTGACCGAGCAGATCACCGATCCGCTGCATATCGGCATCGAGATCCCACATCCGGCGCACCCGGTAGAGCAGATCGGGCAGTGCCGCGAGCGGCAGGTCATGCACGGTGAGTTGCAGGCTATGCCCCTTGCCCTGCGCGATACGCACCTGCGCGACCTGATCGCCGACCCGATAGCGCCGCTCATACACCTCGCCATCTACCCGCTCCAGCCCCGGGATTGCCCGCAGCCGGTAGAACGCCAGCATGGCCGCCACGTCATATGGGGGGCGGTAGGGCAGTTGCAGTGTCAGGGTTGCGCCGCGGGGCTGCGCACTCATGTGCTCTGGCGCGTCATCGTGCTGCTCCTGCTGGCGCAGGGAGCGCGGGGCCAGTCCGTAGGCGTTGAGCCAGGCGTCATTGAAGCGGCGGATGCTGGCAAAGCCGGCGGCAAACGCGATGTCGGTAATGGGCAGCCCGGTTTCAGTCAGCAGCCGTTTCGCGAGCAGCAGGCGGCGCGTCTGCTCCACCTGTTTTGGTGAGGCGCCGAGATGTTGCTCGAACTGGCGGCGCAGGGTGCGTTCGCTGATCCCTGCCTCAGTGGCCAGTTTGGCGAGCGTGCCTTCCGCCAGCTCGCCGCGATCGATGCGCGCCAGCAGACGTGCCAGTTCAACCGGCAGATCGCCACGGGCTGCGGGGGCCAGCTCAGGGCGGCAGCGCAGGCAGGGTCGCAGCCCATACAGCTCGGCGGCCGCGGCGCTTTGGAAGTAGCGCACATTGTGCTCGTGCGGTGGCCGTGCCGGGCAGACAGGCCGGCAGTAGATGCCGGTCGAGAGCACGCCAGTATAGAAGCGGCCATCGAAGCGCGCGTCGCGCGCGAGCCGTGCGGCGTGACACTGTTCGCGGCTGAGGGTGTTGATTACCTCATCCGGTGACGACTCAGGGCTGTGCTTTGCATTCATGGTGTTGGCGGCTTTGCTGGAATAGATGGCAAGAGAGTAAGGGGGCTCGGGGGCCGTGACTAGCCAGAAACGGACAGGGATAGCAAAAATTGGCCAAAGGTTTTTTTGCTCTTTCATTGCACGGCCGGGTTTCACTCTTCGTCACGCTGTTATTCATATCTCTCGGCTCGACAGAAGGGAGCATAACGGACGGTTCGTAGGCACGATTGGCTTAGCTTTATTTGCATAGCGAGATTAGTGGCGGCGAAAAGTGCTTAAAAATTAATAACAGATCACATAACTATCTTTTTTACATTGAGTGTGGCGATTTTGTGTTGTTCAATCGAGTTAGTTAATTTTTGATGATTATTAAGTCATCACGTTTGCGGCCCAGGGCCGACCAATAACAACAACACTTGCCAAGGATGATAAGTGAACGACTGTAAGGCATGGCCCCATTGCCGGGGGTTTAGTCTGATCGAGTTGTTGATCGCCATGACGGTTGTCAGCATTCTCGCGGCCATCGCGTTGCCAGCGTATCAGGGTTATCTGCAACAGGGACGTCGTTACGAAGCGCAGCAGCAATTGCTGGAGCAGGCGCTCGCCCTCGAACATATCTATACCCAACAGGGCCGTTATCCAGACACGTTTGCTACCCCTTCCAACACGGATTTCTACCAGTTCAGCTACAGCCAGCAAGATGCTGGCGACTACCTGCTTAAAGCCATTCCAACGACGCGACAACAGGATGAGTGCGGCACTCTGACCCTCGATCAGACCGGTTATCGCGCGGCCAATCGCCATGACTGCTGGGGATCATAAGATGAATGTGCGCGGATTTACTCTGATTGAGTTGATGATCACGGTCGGTATAGCCGCCATCTTGCTATTGGTCGGGTTGCCCTCCATGAGTCAGCGCCTCGCGGCCGAACGGCTCGATCGCAGCGCGACCGAACTCGCGTCAGCATACCGCTTTGCCCGCAGCGAAGCGGTCAAGCTGACCCTGCCGGTGGTACTGCAGGGCACCGAGAACGGTGGCTGGGAGGTGATGGCCGACAGCCAGCGGTTGCGTCAGGCATCGGCTCCCGGTGGCGGCGTGGTGATCAAGCCGTTTGACCCCATCCAGATCGCGCCAACCGGCAGCAGCAGCCACGCCGAGATCATTCTGGCCAATCGCCTCGGTGAGCAGCGGGTCCTTTGCGTGGCCCCGAGCGGCCAGCTGCTGCAAGGGAGCTGCTCATGAGATACGCCGCACTTGCCCGCCAGCAAGGCTTCAATCTGGTGGAGATCATGGTTTCCATGGTGTTGGCGGTGATGGTGTTTCTCGGTCTCGCCAAGGGGCAGGTGGTCTCGTTGCAGCAAGCGCATTACAGCTTGCAGAGCACCCTGGCCACCATAGAGGCGAGCAACAGCGTGGAGCAGATCTGGAGTTCGCTGTGCGAAGTGCAGCGCAAGCCCGAGCGCTTCACCCAGGCCGATTTTCTTGCCCGCTTCACCCTGCAGGATGGCCACCGGCTGGTGCTACCGAACCGTTATAGCGACAATTTTGTGGTCGCTATCGAGTGGCAGGATGAGCGGGTCTCCGGCGCCAAGCGGGTGGAGCTGAACGCAGGATTTCCGCCTTTATGCTGAGTGTCCCCTCACGGCAACGAGGCGTCAGTCTCGTCGAGCTGATGATCTCTATGGTGCTCGGTCTGATGCTGATGCTGGCGATTTTTGCCGGTTACGCCCCGATCAAGAGCACGGTCGAGCAGAGCAAGGCGTTGGAGCAGGCGAACGAAGTGCTGCGCTTTGCCACTCTCACCTTTACCAACAGCATCAAGCAGGCGGATCAGCTGATAGCCGTGACCCCTGATCGCCTGACGCTGGCTTTCAAGGTAGAGGGGGGCAGTCAGGTGCTCTCCTGCCTTGGCAACCAGAAAACCGCCGATTTTACCGAGCAGTACCGCTTCACGCCGCCGGTACTCAGTTGCGATGACGGAGATGGCCCGCGCCTGTTGCTGGCCCATCTTCAGGATCTTGAATTCGGCCAGCAGGGTGCACTGGTCAATATCCGCATCTTGCCCGAAGGGCTGCCCAGCTATCTGGCACCGGGAGTAGAGGTGCAGGTGGCCCGCCGCAAGGCGGTCTGGGCGGCAGCGTTGGCCACATCCGGTGCCAACGCCACAGCAGGGGGAGCGGGATGAACAAGGGATTGCAGGGGCAGCGGGGAGCCGTACTGCTGGTGGTGCTGGTGGTGAGCCTGCTGTCGAGTCTGCTGGTGTTTACCAGCATTCAGGAGAACCAGTTGCAAACTCGCCTGAGCGGCAATTTTCACAAGAAGATCAATGCGCAGCTCAGTGCCGAGCAGGGGATGAACGAGAGTTATCGTGCCCTGCATCAGGCCCTTGGCGCCGAACCGCGGATAGAGTGGGCTCAGCTGGTGCAGAAGGTGCCAAGCAAGGGCGAAGGGGCCATGGCGGGTAGCCGCTTTAGCATCGAACAGCTGGATGCCTCCGCCGGGAGCAAGCTGGCATTGCAGAGCCATGGCCGCTATTTGGAGGGCAATGCCAGCCTCAATGCCCTGTTTGCCCTCAAGCGCGAGCCCGGCAATCTCATCTTTCAGGATTCGGTGGTGGCGTGTGAAGGGCTGAGCCTCTCCGGTAGCGGTTTTATCGACAGCTATGACTCGCGCAAGGGCAAATATGGCGGCACCAACATTAACCAGAATGCCAAGGTGGCGACCGTTAGTGACAAGGCCAATGTGGTGCTCGACGGCAATTCGCCAATTTGGGGCGATGTACGGGCGACCGGCTCCGTGACCCTGAACGGATCTTCTCCCATCTCCGGCAACGTGAATGCCGGGAGCGACGTCATTATCTCCCCCTCTTCGGACAAGATTGTCCGGGTCTCCGGCAATGTGAAAGGGGGCGGCAGTTTGACCCTGAAAGGGGGGCGCATCGGTGGTCAGGTGGCGGTCAATGGCAATGTCTCCATGGACTGGGGTACCAGTATCGACAGCGGCAAACTCAGTTATGGTGGTGCTGGCTTTTTTAAAGATCAGGCGAACCAGAAGTATCTGGATCCCGAGTATCGCAATGATCCCAAGCTGCCACCGGTGGCCGGGCAGGTGTGTGACCCGCTCAATGTGGCCGCGTTGCCCAAATCGTTTCCCCCTGCAACATTGCCTATTAATGGCCCGTTGACGCTGGGCGCCACCCAGCAGATGGTGTTGACCACGGATCCCGCCACTGGCTCGGTCACCAGCAGCAACCAGCACAAGCCCGGGCTACCGCTACCCGGCAAGGGGGAGCTGTTTGGCAAGGAGCAGACCATTTATCAGCTCGACAGCCTCAATATGGGGGCCGATGCCAGTCTCACCATCAAGGGGGATGTGGTGCTGCTGATCGACAAGGATTTCACCATGACTGGCAGCAACAAGTTGACGGTGAGCGAGGGGAGCAGCCTGACCCTGATCGTCAGCGGCAAGGTCGATCTCGGGGCCGGTGCCGAGGTGACGGCAGCCAAACAGGGGCTGACCGCTGGCGATACGCCCGCTATCTCCATCTATTCCGCGTATAGCGGCAAGGATGGGATCAAGCTGTCGGGCAATACGCCGCTCTATGCCGCCCTCTATGCCCCGCTGACCGAGATGAAGATCAGCGGAAGTGGCGGTCTGTACGGGGCTGTGCGGGCAAAACACTTGACCGAGAGCGGTGCAGGCGGGGTGCACTATGACGAGGCGCTGGGCATGGCAGATCTGGGGGACGACCAGGGGCCGCCTCCGACGCTGGCACTGCGGCAGTGGCACTTTGTGCAGTGAGGCTGGTGAGCCGCTAAAAAGGATCGAATGGGGCGCGCAACTGTGAGAAGGTGGAGATCTGTCCACCCAGTCGTTCACTGTTGAGGAGTGCTCCATGCCAGGCCCCGCTCGCGCCGGTGCCCTGATCTATGCCAAGGATCCGGGCCTGCTGACCCACTTTTACCGTACCCTGCTGCAGATGGTGGTCTGCAGTCAGGATGAGCAGTTGGTGGTGCTGGAAAACAGCGATATCCAGCTGCTGATCCACGCCATTCCCGAGCCTTATGCCGGGCAAGTTGTTATCAAGCGGCCGCCGGAATTGCGGGAAGAGGGGGCCATCAAGCTGTTCTTCACCGTCTCCAGCCTCGCCTGGGCAGAAGCGAAGGCGGCGGATCTCGGCGGCGGTTTGTTGTCACAGCAGTGGACAGGGCCCGGCTTTGTGGTGCGCAACGCCTTCGACCCGGAGGGCAATATCCTGCAACTGCGCGAGTTGCTGGGTTCCCCGGACCCCCTCTGAACTCCCTATTTTTACAGCATTGTCGTGACGGCGTGCTGTGCCATGCACCGCCATAAAAATTAACCGCCATAAAAACGGGGCCCTGTAGTGGTCAACTAAAAAGGGCTCCGTTCTGCTGTTAGCTTACTGTGCTCATTACTTCAGGTAGCGCTGTTCCAGATGTTGGCGCAGCCAGTGCGGGTTGAGCGCTTCACCGGTGGCACGGCGCACCAGCTCGTCGGTGCTGTGCAGGCTCCCCTGTGACCAGATGTTGCGTCCGAGCCAGCCGAAGATCTCCGGCAGGCGGCCCGCCGCGATCACCTCACCCATGCTGCCCAGTTCTTTCTCGAGGGCAAAACGCAGCTGGGCGGCATACATGGCGCCCAGGGTGTAGCTCGGGAAGTAGCCAAACGAGCCGTCGGTCCAGTGAATATCTTGCATGCAGCCATTGCGGTAGTTGCCCTTGGTGGAGAGCCCCAGCCACTGCTGCATCTTGGCATCCCACAGCTCGGGGATGTCGGCCACCTCGATCTTCCCTTCCACCAGATCGCGCTCCACCTCGTAGCGCAGGATAACGTGGGCCGGATAGGTCACCTCGTCTGCATCGACCCGGATAAAGCCCGGCTCGACCCGGCTGTAGAGCTTGGCCAGATTGTCCGGTGCAAATGCCGCCTGTTCGCCGAAGTGGTGACGAATGCGTGGCGCCAGCAGCGCGAGGAAGGCGGGATGATGCCCCAGCTGCATCTCGCAAAACAGGCTCTGACTCTCGTGGATCGCCATGGAGCGCGCTTCGGCCACCGGCTGACCCAGCAGATGGCGCGGCAGCCCCTGCTCGTAACGAGCGTGACCGGTCTCGTGCACTATGCCCATCAGGCTGGAGACAAACTCCTGCTCGTTATAGCGGGTAGTGATCCGCACGTCGGTCGGCACGCCGCCACAGAAGGGATGGCTGCTCACATCGAGACGGCCGTGGGCGAAATCAAAGCCGAGCAGTCCCATCACCTCCTGACCGAGTGCCTGCTGGGTCGGGATGGGGAAGGGGCCTTGCGGCAGCAGCAGGGCATCGCCCTTCTGCTGTTCGTTCACAGTCTGAATAAGATCCGGCAGCCAGTTGGCGAGATCGCCGAAGATCTGATCGAGCCGCGCGCTGGTCATGCCCGGCTCATAGAGGGCCAGCATGGCGTCGTAGGGGCGCACGCCAAGCGCATCGGCCCGCAGTTGTGCCACTTCACGGGAGAGTTTCACCACCTCCTCGAGATTGGGAGCAAAACCGGCCCAGTCGTTGTTCTTGCGCTGGCTGCGCCAGGCGTGCTCGCACTTGCTGCCAGCCAGCGACAGCGCTTCGACCAGCTCACCGGGCAGCAGGCTGGCATCTTGCCACTGGCGCTTGATCTCGCCGAGGTTGGCCCGTTGCACTTCATCGAGCGGCTCACTCTCGGCCTTGGCAATCCAGTCGCCCAGCTCGGGAGCGGTGCGCTTCTGGTGGATTAGCAGACCGAGTTCGGCCATCGCTTCGGCGCGGGCATCGTTGCCCCCTTCCGGCATCATGGCCGCCTGATCCCAACCGCAGATGGCGGCGAGGTGGCTAAAGCGGTGGATCTGCTGCTGATGTTGTTCAAGCTTTTGATATGACATGGGATTGTCCTTGTTATCGTCCCTGATGGTATGCCGCCCCGTACCTGGCATGATCGGGGCCGATCGATGCTAACACCGCCGCTGTATAGTTGACCACCATCATGCAGGCGGGCCAAAGGTGTGGTGGCGAGAGGCGGATTAGCCGAGCCGCTTCTGGTGCCGTTCGCGGTTTTCCGCTTTTTTGCGTTCGCTTTTACGCAGCAGCACGTATAGAGCACCGCTGCCGCCGTGGCGACGTTCGGCGCTGTGGATCGCCATGACGGCGGGCAGTTGCGGCAACCAGGCGCTGACATAGCTTTTCAGCAGGGCGCGCGGGGTGCTGCGCTCCCCCTTGCCGTGCAGGATCAGCAGGCAGCGGATATCCCGGACTTCACAATCCGCAATGAACTGCACCAGCGTCTGGCGCGCTTCGTTGAGGGTTTTCTGGTGCAAGTCCAGGCTGGCCTGTAGCTCGTATTTGCCGAGCCGCAGCTTCTTGTAGACCCCCTCCTGCACCCCATCGCGTTTGAAGCCGACGATTTCGTGCGGATCGCGCATCTCGATGGCCTCCATGGTGAGGTGGTCGAGGGCGAGTTGCTCGGCGGTGGCAGCCTGACGGCGAGCGAGCTGCGCCTCGGTCGGGGCGGATTTGGCCGCATGGGGATGGATGTTGTCGCTGCGAATGGGCCGCACGTCGGCCACTTCATTCATAAATAGCGAGAGTTCGTCGTTATGAGACACGGCAGGCTCCCCATAAGAAAAAGTGGGGGTCATTATAACGGTCGCAACCGGCACAGAAAACGGGGAAAGGGATAAGGGAGGCCCAGCGTGGATACCAGTGCAGCTTGGCCCAGGAATCACAGTCGCGAACCATAAAACAGCACAGGCGGTCAGTGTGAGCTGCCGCCTGTGGTCAGAGGATTATTTTCCCTCTTTGGGTTGTTGAGAATGGGGTTGCTGTGAATGAGGCGGTTGCGAGTGCATCACCTTGTAGATGAAGTAGGCCGCGTAAGAGCTGATGAGCAAGAAGGTGCCGATAATCACCAGCATCGACATCAATCCCACGCTGTTGCCAAACATCAGGTCCAGCCAAAAGTCCATTTTATTGCTCCTGTCACCCGGTTGATGACAGGCATGATAAATACCTCTTTGCCCCGTCCGGGATGATCCCGATCAACTCCCTTGCAGGTTGTTTAATAACCAGCGCGATCTGTGATCGTTCTCACTGGACTCCTTGCTACCGAGCCTGCACAGGGCTCGGTGTGGTGAGCGGGGTAATGCGCCACCCTTGCTGCTCCAGCAACGCCAGCAACCCCTGCTCGCCGTAAAGGTGCAGGGCGCCTACCACGATAAAGCTCTCGTTGGGCAGGGTGGACCATTTCTTCAGCCAGTTGTGGTTGCGCTCGGCCAGCAGGGTCTGCTCCATCCAGCTCTGTAGCGCTGGGGGAGCCATCTCCTCCTTGAGCAGATTGATCAGCGTCGCCTCATCTCCCTGCTGCCACGCCTTCATCACGGCGGCGAAACCGCTCTCCAGCATCGGTAGCTCATCCAGGGTGCTGGCGAGCATCAGGGTCTGGTTGTCACCCACGCTGGCCAGATAACCGAGCTGCTCCAGCAGGGTTTCAAAACCCACTACCGGTTTGCCCTCTTTGGCGGCCCGGGTGGCAAAGTGCTGGTCTATCCCGAGTTCACTCTTGAAGTCGGAGCGGGCCATGGCGGCCTGGGTCAGGGTAATGGCGGCAAACCAGGGGCGCAGGGTGGCGAGGGTCGCCTCGTCGATGCCATAGCGGGCGCCCGCCATCAGGGTGCGTTGATAGAGCTCGGCAGGCAGATGATCCTTGAGCGGTTTGCCATCCACCAGTCGGGAGAGTGAGCCGGTCTGTTGCCACTGATCTGGCGTGATGCTGTTCATGTCCACCTCCATCACCAGTGCGCGACTCTGCAGCCAGGCACGCTCCACCGGCTCGGGCAGAGGATAGAGGGCTGGTTTGCCCGCATGGATGGAGCCCAGCAGCCAGTGTTGCTGGTTGCCCTTGCTCACCCGATAGAAGGCGGGATCGGCAAAGGCGTGCAGCGGTAGCAGCAGGCAGAGCAGGAAGGCAAAGAGGGTGCGATGAAATCTCATGGGGATCCTTAATATGCGCCGGGTGACTTCTCTTGCTGACAATAACCCCTATGATAAGTCCTCATTTCAGATAACCAAGAGGTTTGCCATGCCCCATCTTCGTTTTCGCGCCGTGACGCTCGATACCCTGCAACAGGTGAGCGGCCCGCTGCTGGCCGAGCTTTGCGAGCTGACCGGCGGCAAGCCGGAGTTTGTCACCATGGAGCGGGTGGAGAGCTGCTGGATCCGCAACGGCGAGCCAGAGACGGGTTTTCCGTTTGTTGAGCTGCACTGGTTCGAGCGGCCACAAGAGATGCAGGACGCGGCCGCGCACCTTATCACGCGCCATTTGAAACTGGTGCTGGGGGAGCAGATCTATGTGGTGGTGCAGGTGATCCCTCTGGTCAAGAGCGCCTACTACAGCAATGGCGAGCACTATTGAAGAGAGGGACAAACCAGGTTGGCGGGACAGGTGACGCCGCTACCCGGCTAACGCCACCTGGGCGACCGGGTACTTGGTCGCCAATCACGGGATCAGGCCGATTTGGCCAGCAGTTTATCGAGCCAGCGAGTGGGCAATACCCGTCGCAGGAAGGCAAACAGCCGGGTTGGAGTGGTCACCGGATAGCGCGCCTTGGGATGGGCGTGGGTCAGCGCATGGAGCAGCGGCGGGATGCAGGCTTCGCTTGGGAGGGTAAAGCCGCTGGTGGCCCCCTCTTTTTCCAGCCGCGTCAGGGTCTGGCGGTAGGCCGACTGATGACGGCTCTGGGCCGGATCGATGTGCCGCAAGAAGGCGCTGCGGGCATTGGCACGAAAACGGGTATCGATGGGGCCCGGTTCAATCAGGCTGATATGTACCCCGCTGCCCGCCAGTTCGAGGCGCAGGGTATCACTATAGCCTTCCAGCGCAAATTTGCTGGCGTTGTAGGCGCCGCGATACTTCATGGCAACCAGCCCCAGTACCGAGCTGTTTTGCACTATCCGGCCCTCTTTGGCCTCCAGCATCGGTGGCAGCACCTGACGGATCAGATGATGCCAGCCAAACAGGTTGGTATTGAATTGTTCCCTGAGCGCCTCGGTGGGCAGATCTTCCAGCGCCCCGGGTTGGCCATAAGCGCCATTGTTGAACAGGCCATAGAGGCGCCCGCCTGCCAGATGGAGCGCCGCACTGGCACCCAGCTCGATGGACGCTGGGTCCGCCAGATCCAGATGCACCGCCAGCAATCCCTGTTGCTGCAGACGGGCCACATCTTCCGCCTTGCGCGCCGAGGCGATCACGGTAAAACCGTGCTGCCCGAGCGCCTGTGCGGCGGCGAGGCCAATACCGCTGGAACAACCGGTGATCAGAACAAAACGGGGCATGATGGGAAATCTCTATACGATGTATCGCTTGAGGATACATGAAACAAAAGCCCGCATAAAAGCGGGCTAAGTGTGATAAACAGTACTTCTTACAGGTTTTGCGCTGCCCAAGAGATAAAATCGCGTTTCTCGGTTGGGGTCATTTTGTCAAACCAGAATCGCGCTTGTTGGGAAGCTGAGCCACTGATATCGGAAGGCTGAATGGGTTTTGTGGCTACTGCTGCGGGAATCATGTTGCTGCCTTGTGTCGGCAAGTCATATACGTTTTTCACATTACCCTGCATTGCTCCTGCCAGTTGAGGTAGCGCCGCTGGTTGGTTGCTACGGTTAAATGCGTCAAGCTCTTCGCCAAAATTACGAAGCACGGACATATTGGTCATAGAGACCAGCTCACCAAGTTTGTATGAAACGGTGTTGCCGGATGACGAGAGTTTCCATTGTGGTTGTTTGTCAAACGCCTCTCCTCGCTCCCATGTTTGCAACCTCGGTGCTTCTACCGATATTGCTTGGTTTGCAGCATTAAATGTCAATACATGTACATGAGAGTTATATTTTTTTGTATTGTTTTTATCTTTGACTAATTGAGAGATTTTAATCGCAATTTGATTGTCTCCGTCGGGCAAAGATTGATTGTCTACCTTGCCAATAAACAGCGGGGAGTCAACCGGAATACCATTGACCGCAACTAGTTCTACCCCTCTGCCTATTTCCAGATTGACTGCAGCCTGACTGACAGAGGGTAGTGTGGCGATTAATGCTGCCATAATGGTCTTTTTCATTTCTGGTTTACCTCTTGTCTTCATCACAACTAAAAAGGCGGGCCCTGTAAGGGCCCGCCAAGTAGGCATTAAATACAGGGAACACAAGCCAGGGTTTAGAAGTAGTATTCTACGCCCATGCCCAGACCAAACTCTTTATCGCCATCTTGTACCACTGACAGACCACGGCGCTGCAGATAGTAAGGACGAACATAGGCAACGGCGGAGTCATCCAGGAAGTACATGGCTTGACCGGAGATGATGGAGTCGCTGAACTCGGTCACCTTAAAGTCGCCAGCCGCCGTTTCAAATTCAGGCTTCAGGTTGGCGGCATAGGCGAGTTTGAACTGCCACAGACCTGTGTTGTATATCGTGGCCAAGGTATAGCTATCTTGTGACATGCCGTTCAATTGTGAGGTGCCTACACCGATAACATTCAAGTCCATGTCGGTATAATCGGCGGTCAGGCGCTTATAGGCACCGTAGAAGCCGAGGCCATTGTCAAAGTTCAGCTCGAAGCCCAGCAGATAGGCATTTGAGTCGCCTGTTCCGCTAGTATGCGTAAGGATGGTATCGCCACCCTTCTGGGTTTTGTTAAACGCGCCATCTCCGATTTTGCGGTCAGTTCCTTTTTCATAGGTCGCGTGCAGAGTCAGCGGACCGGTATTGTAGTGGGCGCCCAAGCCATAGAAGTTGGAGCTCGCATCATCGGTATTGTTACCACGGCCCAGCGCCAGGTTGTAGCTGAAGCCGCTATGGTTGGCGGAGTCAAAGCGGATCATGTTGGATTGACGGTCGTAGTTACCACCACCGATGATGTCGCCGCGCCAGTCCATCACTTTACCGGTAGAGATACTGCTGTACGGCCAGTCAAGCACTTCATAGAGCGGTGTTAGCATACGGCCTGCGCGAACTTTACCTATCCCTTCCCACTCGAAACCACCGAAGGTATCGCGCACACCCAGCTTGCCGTCACCGCCAGACTCACCGACGTTGCCGGATTCGATTTGCCAGATAAACTTGGGGCCGTTGGCAAAATCCTTGCTGCCACGAAAACCGATGCGAGATTCATTTTCGATCTTGATGGGGTTCTCGTATCCGCCATTGGCATCAACGGTTGCCCAGTCAGCACCAGTCCAGGCAGAGATTGCGATCTGGCCATAGATGTCGACATTCTTGATATCTGCATGAGCAGGCAGTGCGAAAGCTGAAGCAATGACAACAGCCAGTGCGGATTTATTGAACATAAGATAGCTCCTGATTTTATGGACTTAGCTTTTTTTTCGGCAGTTGGCTGTGTGCCTTCCGCTCGATTATCGGTATTGCAATCAACACCCCGAAGGGCAAAAAATCTTGTCTTGGCTACCTGCAACCCGGATGTCTTGGCACATCTGTAGTTGGCAGTCCTGATCATCACATGTTGTTTTTTTATGTTCCGATTCTTGGCTATCGGACAACCCCAAGAGTACGTTCGCGGTGCGAAATATCAATGAAAAGTTCCCTCAACGTTTCAAAAGTATGACCGAGTGCAAATAATCATGGGCAAGGTCGTAAACAGCCTCATGGCCGGTATGACGGTGATGAGAGCGTTTTCTTGGTGTCGCCGCCAGCACTGGTGCGGTTTTTCCTCCGGTACGGGCGAAGCGCTGCCAGTTAACCAGTCGGTAACAGATAATTTTGTGCTACAAAAAAACTTTCCCTCTGGTCGAGGGAAAGTGAGCTGGCAAAGATTTGGGGCGAATAGGGTTCAGCCTTGCTGGCCGAGGATGCGGGGGATCTGCTGCGCCTGATGGTGAATATGGGAGGAGACCTGCACCGAGAGCTGACTCACCTGACGGGCATGCTGATGGATACGGGTGATCAGATCGGCAAAACTAGCCAGTTTGTGCTCCTGACTTTTGGCGTTGTCGGCGCCCTGCAGGGCGATCACTGCGGTGTTGCGGGCGATCTCCCGCACCGCCTGGGTAGTCTGGCGCAGTTGTTCCGCCTGCGCCCGCTGGCGGCTTGATTCGCTGGTGATCCGGTTCAGTACATTGCCAAGTTGTTCGCCGGATTGGGTCAGACGCCCCAGAATATCGGTGATCTGGTTGAGGGATTGCTGGGTATTGGCCGAGAGGTGGCGCACCTCATCGGCGACCACCGCAAAGCCGCGTCCCTGTTCCCCTGCGCGGGCCGCTTCGATGGCGGCGTTGAGGGCCAGCAAGTTGGTTTGCTGAGCGATATGACCGATCACATCGACAATGGCCGTCACATCGGCAACCGAGCGGGTGAGGGCTTGCAGCGCCTCATCGCTCTCGTCAATCGCCAGTCCTGTCTGATGAGTGGCGTGCAGCATGCTCCCCACCAGATCTTCGCTCTGGCTCATCGCCTGTTCGTTATGGTGGGCATGCCGGGCGATGTCGGCGGCGACCTGATGGACCTCTCCGGCCAGCTGGTTCAGTTCATCCATCATCTGGCCGCTCTCGTCGACTACCTGTTCAGTGGTGCGGGTGCTGTGGTGGATCTCGTCAACCTGGCTGACCATCCCTTGCAGACTGAGGGATACCGCTGACAGCTGCCCCTCTTTCTGTTGTTGGTCCAGTTGCAGGCGACCGATCAGCCGGTTGTAGCTGGCAACAATATCGGCCAGCTCGTTGCGATCGCGCCCGTCAGGCAACGGCTCGGCCTGCCCCGTCTGATCGAGCTGCAGAAAGGCTCCGCGCAGTCGCAACAAGGGGGCGAGCAGCCAGCGTCGTTGCACCAGCGCAAACAGCAGGGCGACTATCACCAGACAGAGCGCCAGCGTGCCGAGGATGGTGGCCAGCTCCTGATTGACGGCTTGCCGTTCGTGGGCAAGTTGTTCCCCCATCTGTCTGGTCGCTTGCAACATGGCCATGATGTCTTGCTGCACGGTCTGGCGGCCAGCCTGTTGTTGCTGGAGCGCCGTGCGGCTGTTGGCCAGCTCCTGCGGATAGCGGCCCAGCAGCGAACGTAATTCGCTGCGCGGTTGATCTCCCAGCTCCTTGCGTACCGGCTCCCCCAGCGTGAACTCATCGGCGGGAGCCTCTTCATACAGGCCGAGCAGCGGCAAGGCTTGCAGCGCTTGCGCCTGTTTTTGCAGTGCCTCCAGCTCGAAGCGGATCCCTTCGAGCAGCTTTTCATTGCCCTGCTCCATATAGCTTTGGCGCAAATGGGCGAGGCGCGGCAGGCCCGCCAGGATCTCGGCCGCACCGCTGCGATATTGCTGTGCCGCGGCAGATTGTTCTGTGCTGGCACCTTGCTCCCCATAGCGGATCAGCGCCATGGCCTGGCTGCCCAGCTCACTCTCCGCATTTTGCAGCAGCAGCTGGCTGTTGCCCGAGAGCTTGCCTGCGGCCTGATAGTCGTGCGCGATGCGCTGCCCCATCTGTTCGAGTTGCTGCCTGAGCGGGGCCGCCACGGCATCATCCTGAGCGGCCAGCGAGGAGAGCGCTTGCTGGCGGATCTTCTCTGCCGCGGTCAGTTGCTGTGGATCGCCGCTGTTGAGGTAGTCACGCAGGCTGTTTTGCAGGGGCACCGTCACCAGTTGTTGCAGCGTCTCGTGCTGATGCTGGGCCTGATTGGTGCGGGCAAGCTGTTGCCAGCCGTGGTAGAGGGCCAGCGCCTGTCCTCCCGCGACCAGTAACAGAACCAGGGAGGAGAGGGTGGCGTAATGGGCGATTTTCACGGGGTAATACCTGTCAGCACAGACCATGGGGGAGCGTGGCCCGAGCCTAAACAGGGATGATGGCGTTTTTATGACAGCATGGTCAGGTGGCCCTATTTTACCGACTTAACTGGCTGGGGATGCCAGTGCTCTGTTGCGTTGGCCCAGCATACCGAGCAGGGCGCCTCCCATGATAAGTGCACCGGCCAGCAGATGGCGCGAGGTCAGCTCTTCTCCGTTCAATGCCACTAACAGCAAAGTACTCAGCAGCGGTGTCAGGTAGGCAAGGGCACCGATCCGGCGTGGATCGCCGTCTCGCAGTGCCAGATACCAGGTCACAAAGGCCGCCCCCATCGGGCCCAGCGCCAGCCCGATGATGAGGCTCCAGTCACTGGTGGGGATCTGCGCGAGCGGCAGGGGCCCCTCCAGCAGACGGGCAAGCAGCAGCGCCAGCAAACCTGCGGGCAGGCAGGCTGCCGCAGTGACCACGGCAGGGGCTGGCGGCAGACGGCGTGACAACACCGAATAGGCCCCCCAGACGACAGCTGCACTGAGTGCCAACAGGTATCCCGGCAGATAGACCTGTTGCAGTTGCAGCTCGCCGTTGACCATCACCAGCAGGGAGCCCGCCAGACCGAAGGCACCGGCCAGCAGGTGACGGGCATGGAGCGGATGGCCGGGCAGCAACAACGGGGTGAACAGAATGATGCAGAGCGGCCAGAGGTAGTTGATGAGGTTTGCCTCCAGCACCGGGGCATGGTGAAAGCTCATAAAGAGCAGCAGATGGTAGAGCAGCAATGCCGTAACCGTCACCAGCCAGGTAATAGGGCGAGCGCGCCATTGGCGCCAAAACGGCAAGGCCCCAACCCCGCAGAAAAACAGCACCAGCCCGACCAGCACCAGCGGTGACACGCTGGTGACCCGTGACGTCAGCGCCGCCAGCGAGGCCCACAGCACAATGGTCAGCAGTGCAAAACCGGTGGATCTATCCCACCAGGAACATCCGGACATCCAACACTCCTTTGCAAGATGAAACAGGGCTTGGCCTCAAAGACAAGCCAAAGAGAAGCAGTCTATCAGAGAGCGCATGCTCTGAACGCAGAAAGGAGAGGGTCATTACGGTTGGATGGTCGGATTCATTGTCGCCAAAAAAGACCAAGGGGTTGGCATCATGATGATGCCAACCCCTTGTTTTATATGGCGCTCCCGACTGGAGTCGAACCAGTGGCCTGTCCCTTAGGAGGGGACCGCTCTATCCTGCTGAGCTACGGGAGCTGTGTGGCGGGCATTATACAAGAAGCAACTCCCTTTTAAACCCTTGATTCTTATTCCAATACTGCCAAATCCCCATTCTGGATGTTAAACGGCGAATATTTGTTCTGGCTGCTGATGATGGCGCCATCGTCGAATACCTGTACTACCTCAAACAGGCCGTCGGCCGGGTTGCGCATCATGCGCGACTTGCCGTAGGGGTCGATAAAGTCAGCGTTGTGCTGGATGCGGAACTGGTCGCCGAGTTTGACACCATTGCGCCGCCCCAGATTGATGTAGGGACCTCGCTCGTTCTGACCGACCACTCTTGCAGTGACCGGGGCACAGGTGAGCTGGGCTACCAGATCCTGAGCCGCCTGTTGCAACTGGTAGTTGACCTCCTGGCCGTAGCTCGACTGCCAGAACTGGCCGCTGCTGCTGCCCACCTGATCCCGTTTGCCGAAGGTCCAGGTGGCGCGCCCTTCATAGACCTTGCGGTTGATCAGGCTGCCGTTGATGCCGTCGAACAGGTAGAGCTGCATGCGAAAATTGCGGACGGGATCCTCATACCAGCTGGTCAGCTGATTGCCCTGCGGTTCGATGGAGAGATCGTCGATGCTGCCGAGCACCAGATACTGGCTGTCGCTACGCAGGCTGAGGGCCTTGATCTCCTCGAGGGCGCTGCGATCCCCCTGTTGCAGGTGAAGCGGGTCGATGCGCAGGTTTTCATCCAGCCACTGGCGCACCGCGACCCCTTGCGGGGCGTTGGCGAGAGTTTCGAACAGTCGTCGCGAGAGGTTTTCCGGCATGTCGTCCATGGCGCCGTAGCTGGCTTGGTCCGGATAACGCATCCGCAGCCTGACCAGTGTCAAATCCTTGGCGAAGTGTTGGGTCTGGCAGATCTGGCGCTCGGCCTGAATGTCGGCGACCAGCGTGATATACATGCGGCCGTTGCGCACCTCTTCCCGCTTGAGCCGATACTGGCGAATGTCTCCGCCGGAGCGGATCTGGATCTGCTCGGATCGCAGGCTGCCATTTTCCAGACGCTGGACGCTGGAAACGGCCGCGCCGCTGGCTAGCAAGGCTTGACGCAGGGCGTCGCGGGTTGCCTGCTCGCGGGCATAGACTTCATCGCCCCCCAGAATGGCGGCGCTGCCCTGCGCTTCGATAAGCTCGGCTCGGGCGCTCAGGCTGGCCAGCAGCAGGGTCAACAGCAGCGGTAATTTCATAGCAGATACCTTGAGTTGGCGGGCAGCCGAGCCATTTTGAGGAAATGACGCCTGCTGGCCGACATGGATCACAACACGTTCCAAGTGGCAGCGCACGTTGGCGCTGATGATGACCATTAAAAAGCAAGAATCATGCCTCATTCCCGGCTCAAGCTTTGTCCGGCGCGTCCGATAATAAGTCAGGTGCAGATACAGGAAAGGTATCCATGAACAAACTCATCACGGCGTTGGCGCTTGCCCTGGCATTGACCGGGTGTGGCTCCGACCCTATCAATCGGGATCAGGGTGACCCCCGCCAGGCGGCGCAGGGGATGGAGCTCAACTGGCTGGTGGCGCGCATGACCGATCAGCTGATGGAGCGCAAATCGCTGACCACCCTGACCGAGCCCATCGCGGTGGCCTCTTTCGTCGATCTTGATACCCTGCAGGATACCAACTGGATGGGGCAGCAGATTGAGGAGAGCTTTATCTACGAGCTCAATCGTCGCGGCGAGGTGGTGGTGGACTTCAAGCTGACCGGTAGCATCAAGGTGACGCCGCAGGGGGACTTCGTGCTGAGCCGCAACTATAAGGAGCTCTCCTCCCGTTTGCCGATCTCCCGCATTCTGGTCGGCACCTTCAGCCGCAACAGCAAGGGAATTCTGGTCAATGCCCGCGTTATCGACATGCGCACCAAGATGGTGGAGACCACGGCCCAGAGCCTGATCCCGCAAAAATATCTGTTCGGTGCCAACAATTCGTTTGGTCGGGCATCGATCAATCGCGGTTATCTGATGCGTGACAGTCAGGCCCGGCCGGGCGGTCATCTGGTCAACCTGACCCCGTGAGGAGCGAGTCATGAAGATCCTGTTTGGTTGCCTGTTGGCACTCTTGCTCACCGGTTGCAGCTACAACCGGGTGGTGGATTACACCCAGGGTGGCAAGCCCGATGATTTTCCGGTGCTCAAGGCGGTGGGGTATGCGGTGATCGACATCCAGCCCGGCCCCTCCCAGTCGGAGAAGATGCTGCAAGCCATTCGCGCTTCCAAGATGGATGCCTATCGCGAGCTGGCCGAGCAGCTCAATGGTCAGCAGGTGCGCGGCCAGAGCAGCTACCGCGACTTGACCCAGACCTCCAACTCGCTGGATGTGTCGGTCGCCGGTGTGGTGCGTGGTGCCCGGGTGGTTGCCTCCTATCCGCGCGGCAACACCTATGCCACCGAGATGGAGCTCGATACCCGTGCCCTCTACAACATCAACCAGCTGATGGCCGGTCAGTTCTGAGTTGATGGGCTTGCCGTGAAAACCGGCATCAAAACAAAAGGCGAGCAGGGTGCTCGCCTTTTGTCGTTGTGGGCTGGTTAGCTCCCCATCAGCACCGGCGGCACTGCGGTGGGTTTCACATCCTCGCTCGGGTAGCAGCCAAGCACCTTGATATAGCGGGTGATCTTGGTCAGCTCCACCAGTGCGGCCTGCATCGCCGGGGTCTGCAGGTTGGCGGAGACATCCAGATAGAACATCTCTTCCCACGGGTTGCCCTGCACCGGACGGGACTCCAGCTTGGTCATGTTGATCTCGTGGTTGCGCAGTACCAGCAGCGCCTCGACCAGCGAACCCGGCTTCTGGGAGGTGGACATGATGAGGGTGGTCTTGGCCGGGATCTGCGGCGCCACGTCGATGGGCTTTCGCGCCACCACGATGAAGCGGCTGTAGTTCTCTTTCTGGTTGGCGAGCTGCTCGGCCAGCACGTCCAGACCATACAGTTCACCACCGGCG
The DNA here is from genome assembly GCF_051919235.1 of Aeromonas sp. 95A. Taxonomy (NCBI): domain Bacteria; kingdom Pseudomonadati; phylum Pseudomonadota; class Gammaproteobacteria; order Aeromonadales; family Aeromonadaceae; genus Aeromonas; species Aeromonas sp. 95A. The sequence goes on along the minus strand of NZ_JBQBFC010000001.1, from coordinate 1,827,590 downwards.
GCGCTGCCGATGGCGGCGGCCTCCGGGCTGGCCAGTTCTTTCACCTTCATCATGGCACTGGAGGAGGAGTCGCAGATCTCGTGGCGTGCCCCTTCCAATTTGCTCAGATAGTGGGAGCACTGCTGGAACACCTGCGGGTGGGCATAGAAGGTTTTGATGCGACTCAGCTCGGTCGGCACGGCGGTGAGGATGCAGTGCTCGATGGGGTAGGTGAGCTCGCCGACGATGGAGAGGCTGGTGTGCTGCATCACGTCATAGACTTCGTTGATGGAGCCCGAGCTGGTGTTCTCGATGGGCAGCACACCGAAGGCGGCGCGGCCTGACTCCACGGCATCCAGCACTTCGCGGAAGTTCTGGCAGTTCACCTCGATCACCTGATCCTTGTAGCGCGCCAGATATTTGCGGGCGGCCAGGCTGGAGTAGGATCCGCGCGGCCCCAGATAGGCGACGCTGGTCATCGGCTCCTGCTGCTCCGGGTTGAGCAGGCTCTGCAGATAGGCCTGCTGGGAGAGCACAGAGTCTTCGATGATGGTGTGATAGATGCGGGTGATGTACTGGGCATCCAGCCCAAGCACGCGCCCTTTCTGGATCAGGGCGACCAGCAGTTCCTGCTCCCGCTGGTGGTCACGGATGGGGCGCGGGTTGGCTTGCTTGGCACGGGCGACCTCGATGCTGAGGGTCTTGCGTTTCGCCAGCAGGGCAAGCAGCTCCTGATCCAACCGGGTGATGTCTTGTCTGATCTCGTCGAGCGTTGCCATGATTGTTCCCTATCCAAGTAATCGATTGATATTAATGCAAAAAAAAGCCTCCGCTAGGGGAGGCTCGATTCGTCTTTGCTTTCTGTTCACACGACGACAGGCCTTCCCTCAAGCGGGCCGGATAAACGAGAAAGCAAAGAAGAATGGTGCGTGCATAGGTGTGTCCTTGAAGTAACGTCATAACCATTAAGGGATTTGCCGGTCTGATGCAAGTAAAACTTGCCCGCAGGAGGGGATGGGGGCAGGGTATCCGGTTAAGAAAATGGCGTATGAGCGATGTTCTATTGACTCTGTTTTGATGACTGAAACCCAGTGGGGGAGGTAAAGACGATGGCGATTATTTTCGATCTGGGGCGGGTGGTGGTGAGCTGGGATCCGGTAGGCATAGTGCGTTCGGTGCGTGGCCCGCAAGGGGCCGAACAGTTGGCCGAGCAGCTCTTTAACCACCCGGATTGGCTGGAGGTAGACAGAGGTACCATGTCGCTCCACACCATGGCCCGGGAAGCGCAAGCGCGCACTGGCCTCTCGGCGGCACAGAATCTGGCCATTTTACAGGCAGTTCCCGCTTCCCTGCTGCCAGATCCCGCTATGCTAACCCTGATAGCCGAGCTGCACGGGGCGGGGCACACCCTGTATGCCCTCTCCAACATGGGTCATGCCAGCATCGACTGGTTGGAGCAGCATCAGGATTTCTGGCGCTTCTTCAGCGGCAAGGTGGTCTCGGCGCGGGTGCGGATGATGAAGCCGGAGCCGGATATCTACCGCTATCTGCTGGTGTCGTTCGATCTGAAACCGGCAGAGTGCATCTTCATCGATGACAGTCCTGCCAACATCGCGGCCGCCGAGGCCCTCGGTATCAGGGGGATCGTTTTTACCGACGCTGAGAGTTGTCGTCAGCAACTGGGTGAGCTGGGCTGTTTGCCCGCCACCGGCAAGGGGTGATGCCCCTCTAGGAGCACTATGGAGCATGGCCGGTTTCGCAATTGGCTCAGTCACTATCCCGAGGCGACCCTGATCATCGCCTGCAAGGATGGCAGCGGTTATCAGCTTTGCATCGAGGCGGAAGGGGAGTGCCTCTGCCTGACCGACAGCGAGGGAGGGCGCTTGACCTTCACCTCGCTGGATCAGGCGCAGGGTTTCTTGCGAGCCCATCGGGTTCACCAAGCAAGATTACGAATTTATGACGCCCAAAATGAAGATTTAGCAGCAGAATCACAGGAAATAATCATCAAGTTTTAATTTTAACCAGACTCTTTAAGGGTCTATTCAGTTTGTTTGCCGCACAATACTGCACCTGTTCATCATCCGGAGCTGTTTAATGGGTGCCAATGTAGTTGTACTGAATCAGGGATATGATCACTCTTTTCAAGCCAGGGAACAGCTGCTGATTGAGCGACTGGCAAGTTTTGACGAGCTGGTTGTCTCTTTTTCGGGACGGTTGGAATCCTGCTACAGCATCGAGCTGTGCCGCGCTGCCGGTGTGAAAATCCACGCAATTACCCTCGATAATCCGACCCGCAGTCGCAGCGAAGTGGCCCGAGCCCGCCGTTATTGCCAGCGTTATGGCATCGATCACTGGGTCATCAAGAGTGACGAGATCGTCTTTTGCGATCGCCTGCCAAATATTGAAGGGCTGATCGACCCGGTTCGCCGCATTGGTGAGTATGTGCAGACTCGTCCGGAGTGGACTCATCTGCCGTTGCTGGTTCCGGCAGCGGTGGAGGAGCGTGATGATTATCTTGCCCAGTTCGGGTCTCTGCCTGCCAACTCAATCTGGTTTTTTGCCGACAACGGATTGATGCGCCGCGATTATCGTTACGGCTTCAACAAGCGTCAGCTCGGTCGTTGGGGTAAGGGGAGCAACGGTTGCCTTAGCAATCGCTTCACCAATCCACGGCAGCTTGAGCAGCGTTATCTGCGAATGGTGGATCAGGCAGAGCAGATGCTGGCCGACATGGGGCTGGACGAGGCACAGGTCTTTTTCCATACCCTGTGTGACTGCTCCACCACCCTGGCCCGGGTGCGTCTGCCCGAGCATCAGCGTGCGCAGGCATTTGATATGCAATCGGATATTTTGTCTGCCCTCAAGGGGAGCAAGTTCGATCTGGTGACCCTAGATATGGCACAGAAAGAGCGGCACGATCTCGCCATCTAGCCTGCGGGCAAGCGATGCGGGTGCCAGAACGTGAGTGCTGTCATAGGCAAGGGGCGACGGGACTGTTTATACTGTCGCCCTTTCATCCGTTACCGAGCTTCGCCCTATGAAATCCTTCTCCCGTCTGCTGATTGCCCTGTGCCTCTCCCCCGTATTGGCGCAGGCTGCCCCTCTTTCTCAGGTGACGCTGCCCGATGGTCGGCAGGTTCAGCTCAACGACGACTTCACCTGGGAGTATCTGGTGGTCAAACCGGCCGAGCCTGTGCAGGGCGTGGCTGCCGATGGGAAGGCTGGGGCCGTGGTGGCCGTCGCGGCCCCGGTACTGACCGAGCAGGCCAAGGCCAATCCGGACCTGCTTGCCCAGATGGCGCGTGACGGTGTGGTGGTCAAGCTGGACAAGATCGAGGGATCTGACCCGCTGGTGCTGACCTTTATGGTGAGCAATACCGGTACCCGCAATGTAGTCGGGGTGCGTGGCATGGTGACCCTGTTCAGTGCTGACGGGGTGCAGCTGAGCCGTCATGAGGCCCGCTTCTGGGTTGCCGAGAACCGCCTGCCGGAGACCTATCTGCGCAAGGGGCAAGCCCGTCCGTCGCTGGCCCTCGAGATCCCCCGTCCTGCCGGATTGACCGGTCAGCCGCTGGTGCGGGTCGAAATTGACGAGGTGGTCTTCCGCTGATTTGGCGTTGTTCCGGCCCATGCAAACCGTGTGGGCCGGCAACTTGTTGCCGCTGACACCCCCTGCAATATCTGCTTACATCTGACATGGTTCTGCAACAGCTTGCAGCTCGGCAAGCCGGGAACCTGATCGCACAATGACTCCATACCAGCTCGCTAGCAACGGGCCCAATCACATGGAGTTATCATCATGAAAAAAGCAACTGTCTCTCTTCTGGTTCTGGCCGGGTTTGCCTCTACTTCCGCCATGGCGCAGGATGCCTTTAGCTACGCCAAGGGCGCGGCCACCTGGGCGCACACCAAATCCGATTATCTCAACGGTACCTTCAGCAATGACAGCAAAGGAACCCGTGATTTTGGCGGTCTGAGCCTGGATCTCTCCAAGAGCTTCGGCTCCAATTTCTATGGTCGCGGCAGCACTGAATACACCTCTCGCAGCAACGGCAACGACAGCATGTCGATCTCCAGCATTGGTGTCGGTGTATTTACCCCGCTCAGCACGGGTCTGAACCTCTACGGTGAAACCGGTGTGACCGGCTACATGCTGGAGCGTGAACTTGCCAGCGATATCGCTAACAAAGGGTGGGATGCTGTTGCTCGCAAAGATAGCGGCAGCATGTACGGTGAAGTGGGTCTGCGCTACGACATCGGCAATGTCGAGCTCTCCACCGCTTATCGCTACGCCAACATGACCGACGATATGCACGACTTCAAGGTGGGCGGTGCCTACAAGCTCAACCAGAACTGGGCGCTGACTGCCGATTACACCTATCGCAACTGGGATCTGCAAAAAGGTTCCATCTCCAGCCTGGGTGTGAAGTACAGCTTCTAATTTTCCTTCCCGTAGTCCGTAGTGTCTTGTTTTTTACCCATGGCGTTCGCCATGGGTTTTTTCTTTTTCCGGTGATCCCTTTTTTCTCCTTGTGTCGTATCAGTCGCAAATAGTTATACAACTTTCATTTTTTTGTATAACTGCTATAACTGAATCAATGCTTATACAAGGAGCGTCATCATGTACAAGATTAAAGTCGGTATCAGTGCCTGCCTGCTGGGACAAGAGGTACGTTTCGATGGGGGCCACAAGCGCTCCAGCTTCTGCGAACGGGATCTTGGCGCTCACTTTGACTACCACCCCGTCTGTCCCGAGATGGCCATCGGTCTAGGGGCGCCTCGCGCCGCCATCCGGCTGGTCAAGCGCAACGGCGAGATCCGCGCCGAGGCGAGCAACGGCAGCTTCGATGTCACCGAAAAGCTGATCGCCTTTAGCGAGCAGAAAGCCCGTCAGCTCGACTTTATCTCCGGCTATATCCTCTGCGCCAAATCCCCCAGCTGTGGCATGGAGAGGGTCAAGGTCTATGGAGCCAACAACGAGGGGAGCGCCAAGGAGGGGATTGGCCTCTTTGCCAAGGCCTTGATGGAGGCCAACCCCCTGCTGCCGGTGGAAGAGGATGGCCGTCTGTGCGACCCCATCCTGCGGGAGAACTTCGTGCTGCGGGTCTTCGCCTACCACGACTGGCAGCAGCTCTGCGCCCGCGGCATTACCGCCTCTGCGCTGATCCGCTTCCACTCCCGCTACAAGTATCTGGTGCTCTCCCATGCCACCACCCACTACCGCATCCTCGGCAAGCTGCTCGGCAATCTGGGCAAGTCCACCAATTTGCAGGAGGTGGCCGACAACTACATCAAGGGATTGATGACGGCGCTGACCCTGCGAGCAAACCGTCGCAGCCACACCAATGTGCTGATGCACCTGCAGGGCTATTTCAAGCGGGTGCTGACCCCGGCCCAGAAGCAGGAGCTTGCCGATACCATCGACAAGTACCGCACCGGTATCTTCCCCTTGCTGGTGCCGCTCACCCTGATCCGTCACTACCTGCGCGAGTACCCCAATCCCTATCTCGCCGAGCAGGTTTATCTCAATCCGCACCCCGATACGCTGAAATTGCGTTACGGGCTCTGAATCCGTTCTGTTGCCCCAGCGCATGGTTTGCGCCGGGTAGCCTTACTCCTTTGTTTGATGGACGTTGTCATGTCTGATTTATCGCAAGAAGTTGCTCCTCTGGCTGATGAGGGGATCTACCCCATTCGCGAGGTCTCCCGTCTCACCGGTGTCAACGCCGTGACCCTGCGCGCCTGGCAGCGCCGCTACGGGTTGGTACAACCGGCTCGCACCGAAAAGGGCCACCGCCTCTACAGCGAGCAGGATATCCGCCAGATCGGCGAGATCCTGAGCTGGCTGGAGCGGGGAGTGAGTATCGGGCAGGTGAAGGGGCTCTTGAGCGAACCCCATTCCGAGCCAGTGAGCGATCACTGGCAGCAAACCCTGGAGCAGTTCAGTCAGGCGTTGCTCGCCTTCAACCAGCGCAAGGCGGAGGCTGAGCTGAACGACCTGCTGGCAAGCTACCCGTTCGAGCTGGTGCGCAGCCGGATACTGCAACCGCTGGTGGAGCGGCTGCTGGGGCTGTGGCGCGAGCGGCCCGATGGCGAGCTGCTGCAACAGGTGTGGCTGGGCTGGCTCCATACCCGCTTCGCCCGCCACCTGATCGAGCAGGAGAAGGGCGTGCCGATCACACTGGCGAGCTGGGGACAGGTCGGCCCCCTCGATCTGGTCTGGGTCGCCTACGAGCTGATCGGTCAGGGCTATGAGGTGCAACTGCTGGGGGCGGTGGAGCCGCGCCATGCCAGCCTGCTGGAGGGGCGAGCCGTTACCCCCTGGCTGGTGCTGCTGGGGGCCGGGCTTGGCAAACAGGAGCTGGCCGCCGGATGGCCCGCCGGCACGCGCCTGTTTGGCGAACTGGGCCGTCTCTACGAGGATGAGTGGCTTAAAGCACACGGCTGGCAGGCGAGCCTTGCCGAGCTGATGGCGAACGCACCTGCTGCGGCTGGCGCCAGCGGACGCGGGAGGAAAAAATCATGAAGCTGGTCTGGTTTCGCAATGATCTGCGCCTTGCCGACAACCCGGCGCTGCGGCATGCCTGCGCCGGTGATGAACCGGTGGCCGCGCTCTTTATCGTCTCTCCTACCCAGTGGCGGCAGCACAAAATGGCCCCCATTCGTCAGCGCTTTATGTTGGCGCAGGTGGATGAGTTGGGGCGCGAGCTGGCGGCGCTTGGCATCCCGCTCCATCTGCTGCGAGTGGAGACCTTTGCCGAGGTGCCCGCAGCGTTGGCAGGCCTCTGCCGCGAGCAGGGGGTGACCCAGCTCTACGCCAATCAGGCTATCGAGATCGACGAGCAGCGCCGCGATCACGCCGTCAGCGCCGCGCTGGTAGAGCAGGGGGTGAGCTGTCACTGGCTCAACGGCTGTTGCGTATTGCCGCCGGGGCGGGTGCTGACCGGCTCGGGTGAGATGTTCAAGGTGTTCACCCCCTTCAGCCGAGCCTGGCTCAAGGCCCTCGATGAAGAGGGGTTTGTCATTCATCGCGCTCCTGCGTCCCGTGGCGAGTCGTTGCCGTGGCAGCCGCTGGCCGAACGTGCGTGGGTTGATGAGGCGCTCGGCGAGCTGACGGCGGATCCCCGCTGGCCAGTGGGGGAGGCAGAAGCTCTGCGTCGTTTGAACATTTTCCTGGAGCAGGCGGTGCTCGACTATGGCGAGACCCGGGATTTTCCTGCCATCGCGGGCACGTCCGTGCTCTCCCCCTATCTGGCGGCCGGCATCATCAGCCCCCGTCAGTGCGTGGCGGCGCTCCAGCAGCGGCTCGGCTATCGGCCCCAGTCCAAGGCTCAGCCCGGCTTTGTCTGGCTCAACGAACTTATCTGGCGCGAGTTCTATCGCCACCTGCTGGTGCTGATCCCGACCCTCTCCATGAATCGCCCTTTCAAACCCGAGACGGCAGCCTTGCCGTGGAGCTGGGATCCGGATGCCTTCGCCGCCTGGTGCGAGGGACGAACCGGCTACCCCATCGTCGATGCGGCGATGCGCTGTCTCAACACCACCGGCTGGATGCACAACCGGCTGCGAATGATAGTGGCGAGCTTTCTCACCAAGGATCTCCATATCCACTGGCGGCTCGGGGAGGATTACTTCATGAGTAGACTCATCGACGGAGATCTGGCGGCCAACAACGGCGGCTGGCAGTGGGCGGCGGGTACCGGCGCCGATGCGGCGCCCTATTTTCGGGTATTCAACCCCACCACTCAGGGGCAACGATTTGATCCACAAGGGGAGTTTATCCGTACTTGGGTAACTGAACTTGCCGATATTCCCGCCGCTTATGTGCATCAGCCCCACGATTGGCTGCGACTCAAGGGGCGACAGGATTATCCGGCACCCATGGTGGATCACGCCGTTGCCCGGGTGAGAGCCATCGAGATGTTTCGCTCTCTGGAGAAATAGGATGAACGAGCCGCTGGCCCGCTTTATTGGCCTCTATCAGCAACTGGACAAACAGCAGTTGCACCGCTTGCCCGAGGTCTATGCCGAACAGGTGGTCTTTACCGATCCGGCTCACCGCATTGAGGGGCTGGCGGCCCTTGGCGACTATTTTACCGCCCTCTATCAGCGCCTCGCCTACTGCCGTTTCGTCATCACCAGTCAGCAGCAACAAGGGCGGCAGGCCTGGCTCGGCTGGACCATGACCTTCTCTCACCCCAGATTGCGTGGTGGTGAGCCGGTGACGGTGGAGGGGGCCACCCGCCTCGAATTCGACGAGGCGGGCAAGGTGTGCCAGCACCGGGACTATTTTGACCTGGGCGCCATGCTCTACGAGCAGTTGCCGCTGCTCGGGCCCGTGGTGCGCACTATCAAGATGAGGCTTGGCGCATGAGCGGCCGGGTGCTTATTACAGGCGCGACTTCCGGCATCGGTCGCCAGTTGGCGCTGGATTACCGGCGGGCAGGCTGGCAGGTGTGGGGCTGTGGCCGCGATGGTGAACGGCTGCAGGCGCTGGGGCTGCACGGTGTCACGCCGCTGCAGTTCGATGCCCGAGATCTGGCCGCTATGAACGGGGTGGCTGCTACACTGCCATTCCTCGATCTGCTGATCCTCAACGCAGGCAACTGCGAGTACATGGATGTCGGCGATGGGTTTGACAGCGAGCTGTTTGCCCGTGTCATCGACACCAATCTGACCGCTACCGGCCATGCGCTGGCCGCCTTCTTGCCGTTGCTCGGGGCTGGGTCACGGCTGGCCATCGTCAGCTCGTCGGTGAGCTGGCTGCCGCTGCCACGAGCCGAGGCCTATGGCGCCTCCAAGGCGGCCCTCGACTATCTGGCGGATACCTTGCGCCTCGATTTGGCCAGCAAAGGGATCGGGGTGACCCTGATCCGCCCCGGCTTTGTCCAGACGCCGCTCACCGCCAAAAATGATTTTCCCATGCCCTGTCTGGTGACGGTGGAGCAGGCCTCCCGCGCCATCATGGACGGGCTGACCGCTGGTCGTCACCAGATCCACTTTCCCCGCCGTTTCATCTGGTTGCTGCGCCTGCTTGGTGCGCTGCCGGTGGGGCTCTGGCTGCGCCTTGGCCGCGCACTTGTATCGAAAGGAAGCCATTCATGAAGAAAAAGATCGCCATCGTCGGTTCAGGGATCTCGGGGCTCACCGCCGGTTTTCTGCTCCACAAACTCCATGACATTACCCTGTTTGAGGCGGCGCCGACCCTGGGTGGCCATACTGCGACCGTCGATGTGAATCAGGCTGGCCGCAGCTATGCCATCGACACCGGCTTTATCGTCTTCAACGATCGCACCTACCCCAACTTCTTGAAGTTGCTGGCGCGGATCGGCATGGCGCGGCAACCGGCCGAGATGAGCTTCTCGGTGAAGAGCCCGGAGGGGCTGGAGTATAACGGCCACAACCTCGACACCCTGTTTGCCCAGCGCCGCAATCTGCTGAGTCCGCGCTTCTACGGCTTTGTCGCCGAGATCCTGCGGTTCAACCGGGAGGCGCGGGCCTGGCTGGCGGATGGGCAACATCAAGGGGCTGGCCCCGAGCTGACCCTGGGAGACTTTCTGCTGGCGGGGGAGTTTAGCGACTACTTCGCCCGCCACTACATCTTGCCGATGGGGGCGGCGATCTGGTCATCGACCCTGGCTGATATGCGCGCCTTCCCCCTTGGCTTCTTCCTGCGCTTTTTTGCCAACCACGGCCTGCTGGATGTGGCCAATCGCCCCCAGTGGTACGTGATCCCGGGCGGCTCGCGGGAATATATCGGCCCCCTTACCGCGGGTTGGCAGTCGCAGATCCGCCTCGCCTGTCCGGTGCAGAGCGTGCGGCGGGAAGCGGATGGCGTAGTGATCCTGAGCAGTTACGGCGAGGAGCGGTTTGACGAGGTGATCTTCGCCTGCCATAGCGATCAGGCGCTGGCACTGCTGGCGGATCCCGGCGAGCGGGAGCTGGCCATTCTCGGCGACATGCCCTATCAGGCCAACGATGTCTGGCTCCATACCGATGCGCGCTGCCTGCCTACCCGTCGCAAGGCATGGGCCAGCTGGAACTATCAACTCGATGGCGACGACGAGGCACGGCCGCTGGTGAGCTACAACATGAACATCCTGCAGGGGGTGAACTCGCCGGAGCCCTTCTGCGTCAGTCTCAACCCCAGGGGCAAGGTCGATGAGAGCAAGGTGCTGCGCCGCTTCGTCTATCACCATCCGGTGTTCAATCAGGCCTCCATCGCTGCCCAGCAGCGCCGCGCGGAGATCTGCGGCCAGCAACACACCCACTTCTGTGGTGCCTACTGGTACAACGGCTTCCATGAGGATGGGGTGCGCAGCGCGCTGGATGTCGCCAGGCGCTTCGGAGCCGAGCTATGAACGGCGCCACCGTGGCCACCGCACATGAGGGTGCCGACGAACTGGCTGGCGTCACCAGCGCCATCTGGCAGGGCTCGGTACGCCACCGCCGTTTCGCACCGCGGGCTCACGCCTTCTCCTACAGCCTCTTTATGCTGGGACTGGATCTCGACGAGCTGCCGCAGCTCGATCAGGGGCGCTGGTTCGGGGTGGAGCGGGCTGGGCTGCTCTCGTTTCACCGCCATGACTATCTCAAGGGGAGTGAGGGAAGCCTCAAGCAGGCGGTGTGGCAGAAGGTGAGCGAGCTGGGTGGCGATGCCGACCCCGAGGGGCGGGTGCTGCTGCTCGGCAATGTGCGCTGTCTGGGGTTCTACTTCAGCCCGGTCAACTTCTACTTCTGTTACCGGCAGGGCGAGGCGCGCTATCTGCTGGCAGAGGTGTCGAACACTCCCTGGAACGAGCGTCACTACTACCTGCTGGATCTGGCGGCGCTGGCACCCCATGACAAGGATTTTCACGTATCCCCCTTTATGGGGCTCGCGATGCGTTATCACTGGCGGATCAGGCCGCCCGCGCGGGAGACACTGATCCACATCGAGAGTCATCCCGTATCCGGTGAAGCCAAGCTGTTTGACGCAACCCTGGCGCTCACTCGCGAACCCTTTTCGCGCAAGGGGCTGGTGGCCCTGCTGGTCCGCTGGCCCTGGATGACCATGAAGGTGCTGCTCGGGATCTACTGGCAGGCCCTGCGTCTATTTATCAAACGAACCCCGATTTTTACCCATCCGGAGAGCCGCTAATGGAACTTGCTCAATCAACCCTCTCTGCCTCTTTCATCGACAAGGGGGCAAGACAACTGCTGCTCAATCTGCTGGGTCGCCTCGAACATGGCCAACTGCTGCTGCGGGATGGCGGTGAGCGCCACAGTTTTGGCGTCGCGGGCACCGATCTGCATGCCGAACTGGTGGTGCAGGATCCGGCCTTCTATCGTCGCCTGCTGCTGGGGGGCAGTATTGCCGCCGGAGAAACCTGGGTGGAGGGGCTCTGGACCAGCCCGGATCCGGTGGCATTGGTGCGGTTGCTGGCTCGCAACCTGACCCTGCTCGACTCCCTCGAGCAGCGCTTAGGCTGGCTCAGTTTCCCCTTCAACAAGGTGCGCCACTGGCTTAATCGCAATACCCTGACCGGCTCGCGTTCCAACATCGCCGCCCACTACGATCTCGGCAATACCCTCTATCAGGGGTTTCTCGACAGCCATATGCAGTACTCGAGCGCCATCTATCCGAGCGCCGAGGCCACTTTGGAGGAGGGGCAGCAGGCCAAGCTGCGCACCATCTGCGAGCGGCTCGAGTTAGGGCCTGACGATCATCTGCTGGAGATCGGTACCGGTTGGGGTGGCCTCGCCGTCTATGCCGCCCGCCACTATGGCTGCCGGGTGACCACCACCACCATCTCCCGGGCTCAGCACGACTATGCCAAGGAGTGGATTGCGCGGGAGGGGCTGGGGGATCGCATCACCTTGCTGCTGGAGGATTACCGCAAGCTGGAAGGCACCTATGACAAGCTGGTCTCCATCGAGATGATCGAGGCGGTGGGCCACGCCTTCCTGCCCGACTATTTCCGCCAGCTGTCACGGCTGCTCAAGCCCGGTGGTCGCCTGCTCATTCAGGCTATCACCATCGCCGATCAGCGCCACGCCCAGTATCTGCGCGGGGTCGATTTTATCCAGCGCTATATCTTCCCCGGTGGCTGCCTGCCGAGCGTCTCCCAGATGGCGGGGTTGCTGGCGCGGGAGACCGACATGCAGCTGGTGCGGCTGCACGATCACGGCCATCACTATGCCCGTACCCTGGCTCACTGGTGCGAGCGTTTTCTGGCGTTGGCGCCCGAGCTGCCCAAGCTCGGTTACAGCCAGGATTTCATCCGGTTGTGGCACTTCTACTTTGCCTATTGCGAAGGGGGATTCTGGGAGCGCACCATCAGTCTGGTGCAGCTGGAGGCCGCCAAGCCGGGGCCCGCTGGCTGGTCGGGTGATGTGCCAGTAAGCGATCACTGACTATGTGGCAGTGGGCTCACCTGCTGGGGTTCAACCTCTACTGGTTGCTGGCGGTGAAGTGGCAGCAGCCGGGCCCGCTGCTGGCAATGTTGCTGCTGCACTTTCTCTTCTCACCCAGCCGCCTGCGTGACTGGCGGCTGCTCCCCATCGCGGTGGCCGGCTGTCTGCTGGATGTGCTGCTCTGGCAGCTCGGCCTGTTTCGGTTCCCGTCCGGTTTTCCCCTCTGGCTGGTGCTGCTCTGGCTCGGTTTTGCCCTGACGCTGGCCCACGGTATGCGCTGGCTGCTGCGCTTGCCTCGCTGGCAGCAGGCGCTGTTTGGCGTATTTGGCGGTGCCTCCTCCTATGTGGCGGGGGCTGCCATGGGGGCAGTAAACTTACCCTGGGGCATCTGGATCAGTACGGCGCTGCTGGCAGTGATCTGGATGTGGTGGTTACCCGTACTCCTGTGGGTAATGGTCAAGCTGGAGGGTGAGTCATGACAAACACCTTTTCGACCGACTCGTTGCTTTTTTCTAAATGGACCAAAGAGAGCCAGCATGAGCTGACTGATCGATTCTATCTGGTGGTTGCCTGCCAGAGGGATGCGCAGGGGCGGCTGGTGCAGGTGGTGATGCAGGATATCAACACCCTGCAAGAACAGGAGATGGACTGGCATGAACTGGAAGACCCCAACCACTGGCATATGGGGTGGAATTAACCCGCTACTGCTGGCGTTTACGCTCTTGGCTGCAACCGCAGTGCAGGCTTCTGCCGCCCCCTGGCAGCAGCTGCGCCCGGTCGGGCAGGGGGAGATGAACTGGCTCTGGTTCAAGCTCTACGATGCCACCCTCTACAGTGCGAGCGGGCACTATCAGCCCGGTCACTATCCACAGGCACTGACCCTCACCTATGCCAGATCCATCGAGCGGGAAGATCTGCTGAGCGCTACTGCCGCCGAGTGGCAGCGGCTTGGTCTTGGCTCTGACGCCGAGCGTCAGCGCTGGCTCGGCCAGCTCGCTGCACTCTGGCCCGATGTGCAGGCAGGCGACAAGCTCACCTTTTATGTCGACAAGGGCGGGGCAGGCCACTTCTGGTGGCAGGAAAAACCCCTCGGCACCCTGGCCGATCCGCAATTCTCGGCCGCTTTTCTCGCCATCTGGCTGGCTGACAACAGCCGCGATCCCGCCCTTACCCGCCGCCTGCGTGGCCAACCCTGAACATGGAGTCTCTGATGTCCTTCTATCGTGCATACCGCTGGTTGCTGCTGCTCCCTTTTTTGCTGCTGAGCGGCTGTGGTGCCAGTCTCGATGACTATCGGGGGCAGGGGCCAAACTGGGATCTCGCCTGTTTCTTCAACGGCAAATTGGTGGCTCATGGCCTGGTAACCGACCGCAGCGGCGAAGTGACCAGTCGCTTTCGGGTCGAGATGGTGGGTCGTTGGAAGGATGGCAAGGGAGAGCTGTTCGAGCAGTTCTACTTTGATGATGGCCGCCAGCAGACCCGTACCTGGTATCTGAGCAAGGGCGATGATGGTCATTGGCGCGGTACTGCTTCCGATGTGGTGGGGGAGGCGGTGGGTAAAACCCAAGGGTTTGCCCTCAACTGGCGTTATCAGCTTGATCTGGCGCTGCCGGATGGCGAGGTGGTGCGGGTGAGCTTCGATGACTGGATGTACCTGCTGGACGAAGATCGTCTGATCAATCGTGCCGAGATCAGCAAGTTCGGTATCCATCTTGGCGAGGTGATCCTCTATATCGAACGTCAGCCCTGACCGTTAACGCAAGATAACGGCCAGTAAAAAGCGCGCCGATGGCGCGCTTTTGTTTACCGAAAAACCAGAGTCATCAGATGATGCGGTTCTCTTCCAGCATCTTGCGACGGGCCTCTTCCTTAGCCATCTTCTTCTTGCGGTTGTCACAGGGTTCCGGGCAATCGCACTCTTTCTCGATGCCGACACTACCCAGACCGCCACAGGAGCCGGAGATGGTCTTCTTCTGGAAGATGTAACCGATAGCCATGGCGGCTATCACCAGCATGAATACCCCGAAGGTGATCAGAAAAATCTGCATCTCTACCTCTTACTTCTTGACCAGATAGGGTTTGAAGGCATCGGAGTAAGCCTCTTCAAAGCCGTTGTCCGTCTTGGTGATCACGAAGATCGCCAGGCCGCGCTCGTTGGCATAGGCCAGGCTTTTCTCGGTCCCCATCACCATAAACACGGTGGCCAGCCCGTCTGCGGTCATGCAGGAGGGGTGGATCACGGTGACCGATACCAGGCGGTGCTGGATCGGCTTGCCGCTGCGCGGATCTATGGTGTGGGAGAAGCGCTGACCATCCAGTTCATAGTAGTTGCGGTAATCGCCGGAGGTGGCCACCCCGTTGTCACCGGGCACGATCACCTCTTGCACCGTGCCGGTGCCTGCGGTGGGCTTCTCGATGGCCACGCGCCAGGGGTGACCCTTGCCGTTGACGCCATTGATCCGCAGCTCGCCACCAATCTCCACCAGATAGTTACGCGCACCCAGTGACTCCAGATACTCGGCTACCTTGTCCACACCAAAGCCCTTGGCGATGGCGGAGAGATCGACGTAGAGATCCGGAATATCTTTTTGCAGGGTGTCGGCATCCACCGAGGTGATGACGTGCAGGTTGCCCAGACCGGTCTTCTGGCGAGTCTGGGTGATCAGCTCGTCGGAGGGAACCTTGGTCGGCTTTTTGTCAGGGCCAAAGCCCCACAGATTGACCAAGGGGCCAACGGTGACGTCCAGCGCCCCCTGGCTCTCACGGCCAATGTGAATGGCCTCTGTGACAACCCGTGCGGTATCGTGGGAGACCACTACCGGTTTGTTGTCACGGCTCTGGTTGAAGCGCGACAGTTCGGAATCGGGGCGATAGGTCGACATCTGATCGTTGACCCGCTCCAGCAAGACATCGACCTCGGCCTGCAATTTGGCTGGATCGGTGATGGCGCTGTCCGCCACCTTGATGGAGTAGTAAGTGCCCATGGTGCTACCGGTGATGTGGATCTCCGGTTTGGATTGGACCGTCTCCTGACCGCACCCAGTCAAGAAAAAGGCTAGCCCGAAGGCTAGCCAGGTCTTTACAACACTGTGCATGGATTAACCACCAAAGTCATCCAACAGGATGTTTTCGTCTTCAACGCCCAAGTCTTTGAGCATGTTGATGACGGCAGCGTTCATCACCGGAGGTCCACACATGTAGAACTCGCAATCTTCCGGTGCTTCGTGGTTCTTGAGATAGTTCTCGTAGAGCACGTTGTGGATGAAGCCGGTGTAGCCGTCCCAGTTGTCTTCCGGTTGCGGATCAGACAGGGCGACGTTCCAGGTGAAGTTCTCGTTCTCGGCGGCGAGCATGTCAAAGTCTTCGACATAGAACATTTCGCGCTTGGAACGGGCACCGTACCAGAAGCTCATCTTGCGCTTGGACTTCAGGCGACGCAGCTGGTCGAAGATATGGGAACGCATCGGCGCCATACCTGCACCACCACCGATGAATACCATTTCGGCATCGGTGTCTTTGGCGAAGAACTCACCGAACGGACCGGAGATAGTCACCTTGTCGCCAGCCTTCAGGCTGAAGATGTAGGAGGACATCTGTCCCGGAGGGGCAGTCCAGTTGCTCGGGGGCGGGGTCGCGATACGCACGTTCAGCATGATGATGCCGAACTCTTCCGGATAGTTGGCCATGGAGTAGGCACGGATGATTGGCTCATCGACCTTGGACTCCAGCTCAAAGATCTTGAAGCGATCCCAGTCACCGCGATACTCCTCGGGAATATCGAAGTTCTTGTAGTGCACGTGGTGAGCCGGGGCTTCAATCTGGATATAACCACCGGCGCGGAACGGCACGCTCTCGCCATCGGGGATCTGCAGCTTGAGCTCCTTGATGAAGGTGGCCTTGTTATCGTTGGAGATAACAGTACATTCCCACTTCTTCACCCCGAAGATCTCTTCCGGCAGTTCGATATCCATGTCGGAGCGAACGGTAACCTGACAGGCCAGACGCTCGCCATGACGGGCTTCGCCCTTGCTGATGTGATCCAGTTCGGTCGGCAGAATGTCGCCACCACCGGATTTCACCCGTACCTTGCACTGGCCGCAGGAGCCACCGCCGCCACAGGCGGAGGAGACGAAGATACCGCTGCCAGCCAGCACGCCGAGCAGCTTGCCACCGGCCGGGCTGGTCACAGCCTTGGCCGGGTCACCATTGATGCTGATTGTCACGTCGCCCGCGGTCACCAGCTTGGACTTGGCGAACAGAATGACTGCCACCAGTGCCAGCAGGATCACGGTAAACATGACCACACCCAAAATAATTTCCATCTATCGTTCCTTTCTGATTGCAGGAAAGCCGATTACAGGGAGATACCAGAGAAGGACATGAAGCCCAGCGCCATCAGACCGGCGGTGATGAAGGTGATGCCCAGACCGCGCAGGCCTTCCGGAACATCGGAATACTTCATCTTCTCGCGGATACCTGCCAGCGCAACGATCGCCAGCATCCAGCCTGCCCCTGAACCCACACCGTAGACCACAGACTCCATGAAGTTGTAGTCACGCTGCACCATGAAGGAGACGCCACCGAAGATGGCGCAGTTCACGGTGATGAGCGGCAGGAAGATACCCAGCGCGTTGTAGAGTGCCGGGAAGTACTTGTCCAGCGCCATCTCCAGGATCTGTACCAGTGCTGCAATCACACCGATGAAGGTGATGAAGCTCAGGAAGCTCAGATCCAGACCGGATACGAGAGCGCCATCTTTAAGCACGTAGTTGTAGATCAGGTTGTTGGCAGGAACCGCGATGGTCTGCACCACAATAACGGCAATACCCAGACCCATGGAGGTCTTTACCTTCTTGGACACCGCCAGGAAGGTACACATCCCCAGGAAGAAGGAGAGTGCCAGGTTTTCGATGAAGATCGATTTAATCAACAGACTCAGATAGTGTTCCATACCTTAATCCTTCGCCTCCACCTGCTTGGGATCCTTGGTGCGTACGCCCCAAATGATCAGACCAATGATGAAGAATGCACTCGGCGGCAGCAGCAGCAGGCCGTTGGGCACATACCAGCCACCGTTGTTCACCAGCGGCAGCAGCTCGATGCCGAACCAGGTGCCGGAGCCCAGCAGTTCACGCACGGTCGCGACGCTCAGCAGAATGGCACCATAGCCCAGACCGTTGCCGATACCATCCAGGAAGGAGGGCAGCGGGGCACTCTTCATGGCGTACGCTTCGGCGCGGCCCATTACGATACAGTTGGTGATGATCAGACCCACGAAGACCGACAGTTGCTTGGAGATGTCATAGGCGTACGCCTTGAGCACCTGGTCAACCACGATAACCAGTGAGGCGATGATCGCCATCTGCACGATGATCCGGACGCTGTTCGGGATCTGGTTGCGGATCAGGGAGATGAACAGGTTTGAGAAGGCGGTGACCGCCATGACCGCGAGGGTCATTACAAACGCAGTTTTCATCTGGCTGGTAACCGCCAGTGCAGAACAGACACCCAGCACCTGCAAGGCGATGGGGTTGTTGCCCAGCACAGGCGTCAACAGCAACTTCTTCATTTCGCTCTTGTCAGCCATTGTTGATTTCTCCTGCACGAACCTTGGCCAGGAAAGGACCGAAGCCCTTGGGACCCATCCAGAAGTCGAAGGTATGCTGTACGCCGTTACCGGTCAGAGTGGCACCGGAGAGACCATCGATCTCGTGCTCGGAGCCCGCCGGAGCATGGCCCTTGATGACGCGCAGCGCCGGCATGCCATTCTGGTCGAACAGTTTCTTGTCCTTGAACAGCGCCTGCCAGGCTGGGTTTTCGATCTCGCCACCCAGACCCGGTGTTTCACCGTGGTCATAGTAGGTGATGCCCTTGATGGTCTGGCCATCAGCGGCAACGGCGACGAAGGCATACATGGTCGACCACAGACCCTGACCGTAGATGGGCAGGATGATGCTGTCGATCTTGCCTTCGGCATCCTTGGCGAAGAATACCGGGATCTGCTTGGAGATCTGACGCAGGCTGGCTTTGTCGTCAGCGGCGGCAAGACGGATGCTGCGGGCCGGATCTTTGGCTGCCTGCTTGGTGTCGAAGTTGTCGGCATCGCCGTCAACAAAGTCACCGGTCGCCAGATCCACCAGACGCGCTTCTATCTTCTCGCCATACAGTTTGGCCAGGTCGCGCTTGGCCACTTCGCTCACATCCACACCGGCTACGGCGAGAATGTTGCTCTGCTTGTCCAGCGCCTTGTTTTCCTGCTGGGTAGAACGCAGGCCCACAGCGGCAACGGATACCACGATGGAACAGGCCAGACACAGGCCGGTGACCACGCTGACGGTGCCGAGGGTTGAATCTTTATTAAACGCCACGAGCAATCCTCCGCTTGATGTTTGCCTGAGCGACGAAGTGGTCAAACAGGGGAGCAAACAGGTTCGCAAACAGAATGGCCAGCATCATACCTTCCGGGAACGCAGGGTTGACCACGCGAACCAGCACGACCATTACGCCGATCAGGGCGCCATACCACCACTTGCCTTTGTTGGTAAAGGCGGCGGAGACAGGGTCGGTCGCCATGAAGGCCATACCGAAGGCGAAGCCACCCAGTACCAGATGCCAGTGCCACGGCATGTTGAACATGGGGTTGGTATCGGAACCGATGACGTTGAACAGCAGGGAGGTGGCGATCATACCGATCATCACGCCGGCGATGATGCGCCAGGAGGCGATGCGCATGTAGACGATCATGGCGGCACCCAGCAGGATCATCAGGGTAGAGACTTCACCGATGGAACCCGGCAGGTTACCCAGGAAAGCGTCCATCCAGCTGATAGCCTGGCCGGTTGCACCGTTGATCAGCGCCATCTGGCCGCCTTGGGCCCACTGGCTCAGGGCAGTCGCGCCGGAGAAGCCGTCAACGGCAACCCACACGGCGTCACCGGAGATCTGGCCCGGGTAGGCGAAGAACAGGAACGCACGGCCAGCAAGCGCCGGGTTCAGGAAGTTCTTGCCGGTACCACCGAACACCTCTTTGGCCATCACCACACCGAAGGTGATACCAAGCGCAGCTTGCCACAGGGGCAGCTCGGGCGGCACGATCAGGGCAAACAGGATGGAGGTTACGAAGAAGCCTTCGTTGATCTCGTGTTTGCGCACCATAGCGAACAGCACTTCCCAGAAACCACCGACAAAGAAGACGGTGATATAGATTGGGAAGAAGTGGGTGGCGCCAATCAGCATCTTGCTGCCGATACCGGCTACAGCCGGATCGAGGGAGGCGCCCAGCATGGTAGCCAGGGCATATTGCCAGCTGCTGGCACCAGCAGCCGAGCCCATGTGGGCAATGGCGGCAATCGCTTGGTTACCAACGTTGTACATGCCCCAGAACATGGCCGGGAACACGGCCAGCCACACCATGATCATCATGCGCTTCAGATCGAGGGCATCACGAACGTGGGAGGCGTTGCGGGTAACGCTACCCGGGGTGTAGAACAGGGTGTACGCCGCTTCGAACAGAGCATAGTACTTGGCGTACTTTCCACCCGGTTCGAAGTGGTGTTCCATATTTTCAAGAAGTTGCTTGAAACTCATCGCTTAACCTTCCAGTTCAATCTTGGTCAGGCACTCACGCAAGATCGGGCCGTACTCTGTCTTGCCGGGGCAGACAAAGGTACAGAGCGCCAAATCTTCCTCATCCAGCTCCAGGCAGCCCAGTGCTTGCGCACCGTCGGTATCGCCGGAGACCATGTCCCGCAGCAGCAGGGTTGGCAGGATGTCGAGTGGCATCACCCGCTCATAGTTGCCGATAGGCACCATGGAACGGTCACTACCGTTGGTAGTGGTGGTGAAGTTGATCAGCTTGCCCTTCATCAGATGAGAGAGGGTGGTACGGGTGATAGAGAACTTGTTGGCGCTGGGGTTGATCCAGCCCAGGAACTCTTTCTCGCGACCTTCACCCAGCACGCAAACCTGATTGTGGTAGCGGCCCAGGTAGTCGTGAACACCTTCGGCTTTGGCACCACTCAGGATAGAACCGGAGATGATACGGTTTTCGTCGGCACGCAGCTCATTATTGGTGAGCTGACTGATGCAGGCGCCCAGACGGGTACGCAGCAGACGCGGCTTGAGCACGTTCGGGCCAGCCAGCGCGATCACCTTGTCAGTGAAGATCTGACCGGTGGTGAACAGCTTGCCGAATGCGATCACATCCTGATAGTTGATGTGCCACTGCACCTTGGTGCTGCTGACCGGATCCAGGAAGTGGATATGGGTACCCGGAAGACCGGCAGGGTGCGGACCAACGAAGATCTCTTCCTTGACCTGAGCCAGCGGAGAGTGGGGCAGACTGCCTTCGCCTTTACAGACGTAGACGGCGCCGTCGGTCAGGCGGGTCAATACGGCCAGACCATCGAGGAAGGCCTGCGGCTGTTCCTTGATAATCAGCTCGGCATCGGCTGCCAGCGGGTTGGTGTCCATTGCAGTCACAAAGATGGCGCGCGGGGCAGACGCTACCGCGGGGACTTTGCTGAACGGACGGGTACGCAACGCAGTCCACTGACCTGATGCGACCAGGATCTCTTGCACCTTGCTGCGCTCGAGCTTGGCCAGCTCGGCAGAGGCAAAATGCTCAAACGTCACCTGTTCATCGGAACCGTCCAGGTCGATGACCACAGACTGGAGAACACGTTTGGCACCACGGTTGATCTCTGAAACCACACCGGTGGCAGGAGCTGTGAATTTAACGCCCGGATTCTTCTTGTCTTCAAAAAGATCCTGACCTTTGATGACGCGATCACCTACTTTGACGAACATAGTAGGTCGCATACCCACAAACTCCTCGCCCAGTGTCGCAACACGGGTGATGGCGGGGCCATCGTAGATTACTTGCTCTGGCGCACCCAGCACGGGGATGTCCAGTCCTCTTTTGATTGTAATCATACTTACTTGCACTACCGTTACGGGAGAGGTTGGTTAGCGCCGAGAAATACATCACGACGGGTGGTTGAATGAGTCGGTGTTGTGGTTGCGCCAGGTGGGCAGGCTCAACAATTATTCAACATGCAGGCTCACTCAAAAGCGCTTGAGTTTACCACTTAAGGTGCATTTTCTGCCATGCCAAATGGGCAAAATCCCCGTGCCATCACAAAATTAACCTGCAATGAATAAGCCCCCGACACCTTGTAAGTAGTGGTTTTAAAGGTTTTTTTATTTCGATACCTCGATGGGGGTATTTGCCGTTGTCTCCACTATCAGCAAAAAGCCTTGATGCCGAAATATACCCCCTTGGATGTAGCCTTTTCGGGGCCAATGGGGGAAATATGTTTAATTTTTGTTGGCAGGTTCTCGAGGGGAATCCTGTGGTACAACCGGTTTCAGGAGAGTGGCGGTTTGCCAACGCAGCTCGGGGTGCGCGGGGCGTGGCCTTTTTCCTGCCACTCGGTCTCGGTGTAGGTATGCAACGCCAGTGCATGAACGGCACCGGCCAGCTCGTCGGCCAGCACCGAATTGACCTGACGATGACGGGCCAGCAGCCGCTGCCCTGCAAATTGCTCGCTGACGATCACCACCTTGAAGTGGCTCTCAGATCCCGGTTCCACACGGTGCATGTGGCTCTCGTTGATCACCTCCAGCACGGTGGGGGAGAGGGCGGCGGTCAGCTTGGCTTCAATCAGTTGTTGGATGGTCATCGGATCGGCTTCCAGAGTGAATGTCGGGCCATTCTATCGGCAGTCGCGGGATGGAATAAGCCCCCGTAAGAGGGAAATCACCCGTCAGTTGCCCCCTTGATGCGCATCGAACTGGTGAAATTCCTGCTCCTCGCTAGAATAGCGCCACTTTGCGTCGCCCCTGGCGCCTGTATACATGAATCAAGCCGAGGTTGGACTCTTCCTATGCAAACCCTTCTCGACACTCCCTATTGCCAGCTCACGCTCTACCGCTATCCGCGCCAGAGTCAGGAGACCCTGCAAGCCTGGGATGCGGCTGACGAATATCTGATCAATACCCTGGCGGAGTCTCCCCTCGAGCAGGCGGGCCCCGTCATCATCATGAATGACGGTTTTGGCGCGCTGGCGGCCTATCTGCATCCGCACTCCCCCTGCTGCGTCACCGACTCCTACATCAGTGAGCGGGCGACCCTGGCCAATCTGGCCGAAAACGGACTGGATGCGGGTGGTATCCGCTTGCAGGATGCGCTGGCGCCGCTGCCCGATGCCCCTGCGCTGGTGGTGATCAAGGTCTCCAAATATCAGGCTCTATTGGAGCAGCAACTGCTGGCGCTGCGGGAGGTGGTGACACCGGCAACCCGCGTTATCGCTGCCGGCAAGGCGAAGGATATTCATACCTCCACCCTCAAGTTGTTCGAGAAGTATTTGGGGCCTACCCGTACCTCGCTGGCCTGGAAGAAGGCGCGCCTCATTCACTGCGAGCCGCAGGCAGATCGTCCCGCGCTGGCCAACCCCTTCCCGACTGTCTGGCCGCTGGAGGGGAGTGGCATGCTCATCCACAACCATGCCAACGTCTTCTCGCGCACCAGTCTCGATATTGGTGCCCGCTTTATGCTGGACAACCTGCCTATCCACAGTGCCCGCAAGGTGATCGATCTGGGCTGTGGCAACGGGGTGCTGGGTCTGTCGCTGCTCGCCAAAGACAGCGAGGTGGAGGTGACCTTTATCGATGAATCCTATATGGCGGTCGCCTCGGCACAGCTCAACGTCGAGCACAATCTGCCTGATGCACTGCCGCGTGCCCGCTTTATGGTCAATAACTGTCTCGACGGGGTGGAGATCGGCTCGGCGGATCGGATCCTCTGCAACCCTCCTTTCCATCAGCTGCAGGCGATCACCGATCATATCGCCTGGCAGATGTTCAGCGATGCGCACCGGGTGTTGCCTCAAGGGGGTGAACTCTGGATAGTAGGCAACCGTCATCTGGACTATCACAACAAACTCAAGCGCTTGTTTGCCAACGCACAAGTCGTTGCGTCGAACAGCAAATTCGTTATTTTGAAAGCCATCAAACGCTAAAGCCAAAGGAAACCATGATGAAAAAGTCACTCTTGCTGCTGGCCGCCCTGATGCTGGGCGGGTGTGCCACCCATTGGCCGGAGACAGCACTGCTCAATCCGCAGGTGATCCCCGCCAACCAGCAATACTACTCTGGCAATCGCATCACCATGGAAGGGGTGGACAAGCGTGAGGCTGCCTACGTCTTCTCCATCAAACATAAAGAGAAAGCGCCCGTGCTGGTCAACAGCGAGCGTCCGCTCAACCTGCTGATGGCCGAGCGGCTGGCCGAAGGTCTGCGCAGCCAGGGTCTGGAAGTGGGCAACAGTGGCACCACCAACCTGACGCTGGTGATCTCCAACGCCGCAGTCAATGTGGAAGAGAAGACCTTTACCTATGTCACCAAGTCCCGCGTCAGCCTGCAGGTGATCGCCGATTTCCAGGGCAACCGTCTGACCAAGCAGTTCAACATGTCCTCCAGCAAGGAGAGCCCGAGCGAGCCAAGCATGGCCGATCTGGAGTCTACACTGAACCTGCAAATGGGTAGCGTGCTGCAGCAGATCATGGCGGATGATGCGCTGCGCGGTTACCTGAAAGGTCAACCGAACGGTGCAGGTGTCTGATGATGAAAAAACTCTGGTTGCTGGCCATGCTGATCGCCCCGCTGGCGTTTGCAGGCCCGAAAGTCAGAATGGAGACCAACCACGGCAATATCGTAGTGGAGTTGGCGTCCAAGCAGGCGCCCCAGACGGTGAAGAACTTCCTGCGTTACGTGGCTGATGGCAGCTATGACGGCAGCATCTTCCACCGGGTGATCCAGGATTTCGTGGTGCAGGGTGGGGGCTATAACCAGCAGTTCCAGCAACTGCCAACCTATGAGCCTGTGGTCAACGAGTCGCGCGGCGGTCTGCCCAACAAGCGTGGCTCCATCGCTATGGCTCGCACCCAGGCGGTCGACAGCGCTACTCGCCAGTTCTACTTCAATCTGGTCGACAACAATAACCTCAACGCCGGTGGTTCTGCGGGTTATACCGTGTTCGGTCAGGTGGTTCAGGGGATGGAGGTGCTGGACAAGCTGGCTCAGGTACAGACAGGTTACAGCCCCATTTTGCGCGCCAATGATGTGCCGACCAGTCCCATCATTCTGAAGAAGGTGGTCTTGCTGGCAGAAACTCCAGCAGACAAGAAAGTCGACAAGAAAGCGGGCAAGTAATCCTCATCGGACGCGGCTCGTCACCTCGCCTCGTCAGGTCACGATACAAGGCTCATCCCGTTCGGGATGGGCCTTTTCTCTATCCGGGCTTCTTTTGCCTATCTCTTTGCTCGCCTTGGCTATCTGCCATCAACCTGCCAAAATGACGCACTTTTCCAAAGTCGTCAGGTAGTTGAACATGATCCGCAAACCAAGCTGGAGAGAGTCCCTCGCCGTCTATCTCGAATTTCGGGTGTTTATTCTCTTTGCCATGGGTTTTTCATCGGGTCTGCCGCTGCTGCTGGTGTTCGGTACCCTCTCATTCTGGTTGCGCGAGGCCGATGTCAGCCTGACCGATATCGGCTATATGAGCTGGGTGGCGCTCGCCTATGGCTTTAAATGGCTGTGGTCGCCGCTGGTGGATCGCATGCCGCTGCCGTTGCTCTCCACGCTGCTGGGGCGTCGCCGCAGCTGGATGTTCTTCTCCCAACTGCTGATTGCCGCCGCGCTGGTCGGCATGGCGTTCTGCGATCCCAAGACCGAGCTGGCTCAGTTGGCGATGTTTGCCCTGCTGGTGGCCTTTGCCTCGGCCACGCAGGATATCGTCATCGACGCCTATCGCATCGAATCCGCCCCCGAGCGGCTGCAGGCGGCGATGGCAGCCTCCTACATGACCGGTTACCGGCTGGCGATGATCATGGCGGGCGCCGGTGCGCTGGCGCTGGCAGCCTGGTTTGGCAGCAATAGTGGCTATGACTATCGTGGCTGGCAGATTACCTATCTGGTGATGGCGGGTCTGATGTCACTCGGGGTCATCACCACGCTGTTTTGCCACGAGCCGGATATCGATCTGGCTGAGCAGGGCAAACAACAGGCCGAACGCAAGGCGCAGCTCCTGGAAAAAGGGTGGCCAGCGCTGCTGGCGAGTGCGGGGGCCTGGGGCTATGAGGCGGTCTGGTGTCCGTTTGCCGATTTCTTTCGTCGCTATGGCAGCTCGGCGCTGCTGATCCTTGCTCTGATCGCCTGCTATCGGGTTGCTGATGTGGTGATGGGGGTGATGTCCAACAGCTTCTATGTGGATATGCAGTTCAGCAAGACTGAGGTTGCCACCATTACCAAGGTGTTTGGCGTCATCATGACGCTGGTGGGCGCTGCGTTGGGGGGCGTGCTGGTGATGCGCTTCGGCACGCTGCGCATCCTGTTCTTGGGGGCGCTGCTCACTGCCAGCACCAACCTGTTGTTTGCCCTGCTCAATCAGGTTGGTCACAACCTGGAACTGCTGACCCTGATTATCTCGCTGGATAACCTCAGTGCCGGTATCGCGACCGCGGCCTTCGTGACCTATCTCTCCAGCCTGACCAATGTGGCATTTTCGGCCACTCAGTACGCCCTGTTCAGCTCGGTAATGTTGCTGCTACCCAAGTTGCTGGCCGGTTTTTCCGGGCAGGTTGTGGAGCAAATTGGCTACAGCGCCTTCTTTGTCGGAACCAGTTTATTGGGCTTGCCCGTGTTGTTGTTGATTGTGCTTGTCGCCAGAAAAGGGAGTGAGTTGCTCTCAACGGCTGACAAATAGCAAGCGTTTGCGTAGAATCGGGGGTGATTAGATTCACACTTCCGGATAAAGTTCCCGAGAAGTTGTTTCACCCCCAATTTTATTTGATTAGAATCCCTCTCGCTCCTTGTGGGCAGGCTACGGAAAACCTCAACTAACGCACAAGAGACCAATAAAATGGCCAAATTTACCAAGACTCTGATCGCTGCCGGTCTGCTGGCTGCTGCCGCTACCCCGGCCTTCGCTGCTGACTACAGCGGTGATATCCACAAGAACGATTTCAAATGGATGCAGTTCAACGTCATGCATACCATTGACCAGCGTCCTATGAGCGCGAAGGATGGCTACAACGATACCTATCTGGAAATGGAATTTGGTGGTCGTTCAGGTATGTTTGATCTGTATGGCTATGTCGATGTGTTCGATATTTTCCAAAGCAGCCACAGTGACAAACATAACGGCAGCAATATCTTCATGAAATTTGCTCCGCGCCTCTCCTTGGATGCCCTGACTGGTAAGGACCTCTCCTTTGGTCCTGTGCAAGAACTTTATATTGCCACATTGAACAACGTTGAAACCGGACACGGTAAAGATGGCAATATGATGGAGAACATGATCGGTCTGGGGGCTGATGTTCAGGTGCCTTGGTTCGGTAAAGTTGGCATGAACCTGTATGCTCGTCATGCAACTGAAAGTGGTTTCACCGCAGAAGAAGGCGACTGGAACGGTTATCAGTTCTCCATGAACTGGTTCAAGCCTTTCTATACCTTCTCCAACGGCAGCTTTGTTTCCTATCAGGGCTACCTGGATTATCTGTTTGATAAAGATACTCACGGCGACAACAACCAGAGTGCCAATGGTCTGGGTACCTTCCACGGTATCTACTGGCACTCCGACCGTTACGCTGTTGGGTACGGTCTGAAGTACTTCAACGAAATCTACGGTATCAACAATGGTGCCTTTGGTGGTCTGAGTACTACCGGTTTCGGCCACTACTTCTCTGTTACCTACAAGTTCTAATAAAACTTGGGGTACAAAAAACCGGAGCATCTGCTCCGGTTTTTTATGGCCGCGATTTAGATAGCGTGGCGCGAGTCATCAAGTGCGCCACGGCTGAGTGGGCAAATCAGTCGCGGAAGTTCTGGAACTGCATCGGTTGACCCAGTTCGGCGCCACGGACCAGTGCCATGGTCTCTTGCAGATCGTCACGCTTCTTGCCGGTGACACGTACTTCATCACCCTGGATGGCGACCTGTACCTTGATCTTGGAGTCCTTGATCAGCTTGACCAGCTTCTTGGCGATCTCTTTCTCGATCCCCTGTTTGAACTTGACGGTCAGGTGGAAGCGTTTGCCGGAGTGAACTGAGTCACCTACTTCCATGGAGCTGTTTTCGATGTTGCGCTTGAGCAGGGCACCGCGCAGAATTTCGACCATCTGCTTGAGCTGGAAATCAGCATCGGCTTCCAGTTTTACCTCTTCCTTGTTCAACTCGAAGCTGGCTTCTACCCCACGAAAATCGAAACGGGTGGCCAGTTCACGATTGGCGTTGTCGACTGCGTTCAACACCTCGTTCATTTTGACTTCAGAGACAATATCGAATGACGGCATAGCCGGAGCTCCTCATGTTGCGTTATCGGGGGGCAAATCTACCAGAAAACGGGCAAATTTGCTGATTTTGATGGGGTTGCTCTGCTAGAATCCCCTGCGCACAGGACGGGTGGACCCGTTAGTGTCCACTAGCGACATCTTCACTTATCCCCGGTAACAGGTTGAGAGGATTGCAACCCTTACCCTGACAGAGTCACACCATGCCAAGCGGATTAAAAAATTCCCGACAGCCCGTTATTCCACCCGTTACTCCGAAGTGGTCACTGTTGGGTTGTGGCGCCCTCGGCGGCGTTTTTGCCTCCCTGCTGACCCAGAGTGGTCAATCCACCCGTGTCTTGTTGCGCGAACATCATAAGTCCACGCTCCATCCGGGGATCGATTTCACCTCGCTGGAGGGGCATGTCCAGCTGCTCAATATCGAGCGCGGATTTGTCAGCAAACCCGGCAAGATCCAGCGTCTGCTGGTGATGACCAAGGCCAGTCAGGTGATTGCCGCACTGACGCCGCTGGTGGGTAAGCTTGATGCCGGCGTGCCGATCGTGCTGCTGCACAACGGGATGGGGATTGCCGAGCAGGTGGTCGAGATGTTCCCGCACAATCCGGTGATTGCCGGTGTCACCAGCCATGGCGCCATGCAGTGCGGCCATTTTGTCTTCCGTCATACTGGCAAGGGTGAAACCTGGCTTGGCCCGATCAACGACGCAGCCAAGGCCCACGCCGCGCTCGCGGACGAGCTGGCGCTGGCACTGGGTCAGGCTGGTTGGGATGAGCAGGTATTGACGCGCCAGTGGCAAAAGCTGGCCATCAACTGTGCCATCAATCCCCTGACGGCTCTCTACAAGCTGAAAAATGGCGAGCTGGCTGGCCCCCGTTTTGCCGATGCCCTGCAGCAGATCTGCGTGGAAGTGGCGGATGTGATGTGCGCCGAAGGAGTTGCGACCACGGCAGAGGAGTTGCAACGCCGGGTGATGACAGTGGTGGAACTGACCGCTGACAATTACTCCTCCATGCATCAGGATATGGAGCTGGGACGCGAGACCGAGATTGAGGCCATCACCGGCTTCCTGCTGGCCAAGGCTGCCCGGCATGGCATTGCCGTACCGGTCAATCAGGGTCTCTATCAGGCGATCAAAGAGAAGAGTCAGGCCGTCTGACCTTTTACATGGCAGAGCAAGCAGCAAGGAGGCGAACGTGAGTGTACTGGTGCTGGTGGCCCCTGGGTCGGAAGAGATAGAGACGGTTGCGATTGTCGATACCCTGGTGCGTGCCAGCATCGAGGTGGTGCTGGCCTCTTGTTGTCCAGCCGGATCCCGGCAGGTAAAAGCGTCGCGCGGGGTACAGCTGGTGGCCGATTGTCATATCGACGAGCTGACCCGTCGGGACTTTGAAGCCATCGTGGTACCCGGTGGTCTGCCCGGCAGCGAAGTGATCCGCGATACCCCGCTGGCCATCGATCTGCTCAAAGAGCAGGCCGCTCTTGGCCGCTGGCGCGCTGCCATCTGCGCCGCCCCTGTGGTGGTGTTGCAACATCACGCGCTGCTGGATGGTGCCATCGTCACCTGTCATCCCGGCTTTCAGTCCCGACTGCCGACATCGCAGCTGTCACATGAGCGGGTCGTCAGGGATGAGGCTCATCGCCTTATCACCAGTCAGGGGCCGGGCAGTGCCATCGAGTTTGCCCTTGAACTGGTCCAGGTGCTGCGTGGGGATGAGGTGGCGGCCACTGTCGCTGCCCCTATGGTGCTGCCTTGAGCGCACTCTGCTGCAGAATCCAGCTGGCCATGCTTTGAAAACGGGCCCCGGTCATCTTGATCGGGGCCCGCTTGTTATCTGCCGTTGTCGGTCACGCCATCTTGTCCGGCTCAGTAGTCGTACTGTGAGCACTGTTTTTTGTTGTACTCAGTTTTCCAGCGTGCCAATTCTTGCTCTGTGCCGAGCTTGTCCCCTTTCTTGATAGCCTGTTCCAGTATCTCAATCCGGTCGTACAGCCAGCGGCACTCTGCCGTCGGGTTGTTCTTGCCGATGCCGGTCAACGGCAGTAAACAGAGTCCCAGCCAAAGATATTTCATCCCGAACTCTCCTTGTCATTGTGGTAGTAAAGGTCTCCTTGGAGTCTACTATTTTAGCCGCAACGAGAGAGATAGAGCTGCGGTTATCCTTGGGGTAAGATGATGCCATGTCTGTTTATTTATACAGTGGTATGCGCAAGATCATCCATATCGACATGGACTGTTTTTTTGCCGCGGTGGAGATGCGGGACAATCCCGCGTTGCGGGAGGTGCCGCTCGCCATCGGTGGGGCCTCCGAGCGGCGCGGCGTCATCTCGACCTGCAACTATGTGGCGCGCCGGTTCGGGGTGCGTTCCGCCATGCCAAGCGCGCTGGCGAAAAAACTCTGCCCGCCGCTGGTACTGATCCCGGGGCGAATGGCGGTGTACAAGGATATCTCCCGTCAGCTCAGGGCCATTTTCCTGCGCTATACCGATCAGGTTGAACCACTGTCGCTGGACGAGGCTTACCTCGACGTGACCCACAGTCGCTGTTGTGGCGGTAGCGCCACCCTGATGGCGCAAGAGATCCGGCAAGCCATCGTCACCGAACTGGGGTTGACCGCCTCGGC
The DNA here is from genome assembly GCF_051919235.1 of Aeromonas sp. 95A. Taxonomy (NCBI): domain Bacteria; kingdom Pseudomonadati; phylum Pseudomonadota; class Gammaproteobacteria; order Aeromonadales; family Aeromonadaceae; genus Aeromonas; species Aeromonas sp. 95A. The sequence continues at coordinate 1,797,240 of NZ_JBQBFC010000001.1, read as the reverse complement.
CGGAGTGGCCCCCAACAAGTTTCTCGCCAAGCTCGCCTCGGAGCAGCGCAAACCCGATGGTCTGTTTGTCATTCGTCCCGACGAAGTGGCCGAATTTGTCTGCCAGTTGCCCCTCGGCAAACTGCCCGGGGTGGGGAGCAAGACTGCCGAGCGGCTGGAGGCGCAGGGGCTTTACACTTGTGAGGATGCGCGGGCTTTGTCGGCACAAGAGCTGTGCAGCCGTTTTGGCAAGCTGGGGGAGATGCTGACGACCCGGATCTGGGGGCAGGATGAACAGCCGGTGCAGGCGCACCGGATCCGCAAAACCATCGGGGTGGAGACCACCTTGGCGAGCGATCTCTGTGACGAAGAGGCCTGTTTGACGGTATTGCAGCAACTGCTGCCGGAGCTTGAGCGGCGATTTCAGCTGGCGTGCCCTGCCGAACAGGTGATGGGGCAGGGGATCAAGCTCAAGTTTGCCGACTTCCACCAGACCACCGTCTATCGCAGTCAGGGTGGCTATCAGCCAGCCTTGTTCGTTCCCCTGCTCAAAGAGGGGCTACAGCGGGCGCAAGGGCGTTCGGTTCGCCTGCTTGGCTTGGTGGTGGGTTTGCCAAAAGAGGGTGAAGTTAATCAACTCTCGCTGGATTTGCTGTGAGAGAGTTAGGTTTTTGTTTATAAAGTCGATAATCTATCCATATCTGTATGACGTAGGAATATTGGCATGAGCGCTCTTTCTGTCCAGGGTCGGATTACCCTGATCGCCGGTTGCTGTCTGTTGGTGACAGCCGCCGCTCTGGTTGCCTCTTCGATTTACAACGCGAACAAGATGCAACAGCAGGTGCGGCAAGCCACCATGCACGAGGCGCAGCAGTCTGCCGAAAACTGGATGAAGGCGATGGGCTCGGAGCAGGCGGCCAAGGTGACCAGCTATCTCGATGAGGCCTATTTCCGCGCCAGTTTGCTGGCGGAGAGCGTGTTGTTCCAGCGCAAGAATGCGGCCGAGAACTTTGTCCATTCGGAGGCGCTGCGCAGCGCCGTCAATCAGCAGCTGCACGATGCCGTTGCCTCATCGACCAATCTGCTTGGTGTCTATGCGGTGTTCGAGCCTGACCAGCTGGATGGGGAAGACAGCAACTATCAGGGCTCAACGGCGCTGGGTTCCAACGACAAGGGTCGTTTTTCCAGTTACTGGGCCTATGACAACGGCAAGATAGAGCCGGAAGTGCAGAATGAGGATGTACTGGCCGATGAGAGCCCGACTGAGGCTGGTGGAATCGAAAACGAGTGGTATCGCTGCAGTATTCGCACCCGTGCCCTCTGCCTGCTGGAGCCCTACCTGGACGATGTGGGCGATAAACAGATATTGATGACCTCGGTGACGGTCCCGCTGCTGGAGCAGGAGACCTTGCTGGGGATGGTCGGGGTCGATATCTCGCTGGCTACTTTGCAGAGTCTGGTCAGTACCATGGACAAGGAGCTCTATGACGGCAAGGGCAGAATATTGCTGGTCAGTCACGAGGGGCGCGTGGCGGGAGCCGATGAGTTCGATGTGACCATGGGGCGCGGGCTGGATCAGAAGTATCAGGGGCTGGCCAGCGAGCTGAAAGGCTGGCTCAGTCAGGGGCAGGAGCTGACTCGCTGGAGCAGCGACGGCGCCTTGTTGCAGACTTTTGTCCCGGTATCCATGCGTGGCACCGACCGTAAATGGGGCATCTACATTGAATTGCCACGGGCCGTAGTACTGGCTTCGGCCCAGCAACTGCAAGATGAGTTGGCCAGTGAAGCCAATCGCAGCGTGGTCTCGCAGCTGTCAATCGGGGTGCTGATCTCGCTGGTGGCCCTGAGTTTTATCTGGTTGATGGCGCGCCAGATTGTGGCGCCCATCCGCGCCGTGGTTGCCCGCCTCAAGGATATCGCCAGCGGCGAGGGGGATTTGACCCAGCGTATCGAGATCCAGCGGCAAGACGAGATCGGCGAGCTGGCCAAGTGGTTCAACAGCTTCCTCAACAAGTTGCAATCCACCATCAGTCAGGTGATTGATACCGTCTCCGGTACGCGCAACAGTGCCGAGCGAGCCGCGCAGGTGGCCGAGCGCACCAGCAGCGGCATGCAGGCCCAGTATCAGGAGATCGATCTGGTGGCAACGGCATTTGAAGAGCTGAGCGCCACGGCGTTGCAGGTCTCCGGTAATGCCGGCTCGGCGGTGGCAGCCGCCAACACCACTGATGCCGCGGCGCAAGAGGGCAAATATGTCGTTGCCGACACCCAGGAAGCTATGCGCAAGCTGATGACCATCATCAACGATGCCCAGCCGGTGGTGGAGCGACTCTCCGCCAACAGCGACAACATCAATGACATCCTCATTGTGATCCAGGGAATTGCCGAGCAGACCAACTTGCTGGCGCTGAATGCGGCTATTGAAGCGGCGCGGGCCGGTGAGCAGGGCCGTGGCTTTGCCGTGGTGGCCGATGAGGTGCGCAATCTGGCCGGTCGCACCCAGAATGCCATCGTCGAGATCCAGACCCTGATCAGCCAACTGCAATCCGGTACCGGCGCCGTGGTCAAGGCGATCCGCGATGGTCATGGTCAGGCTGACGAGACGCTAGCCAAGGTGGATCTCTCGGTGCAGGTGCTGGAGCAGATTATCCAGTCGGTCTCCACCATCCATCAGATGAACGAGCAGATTGCCCGGGCGGCACAGGAGCAGAGCCGGGTGGCGGACGAGATCAACCGCAACGTCAGCAACATTCGCGATGTGAGCCACACCATACGGGCCGAGGCGGCGACCTCCGCCGAAAATGGTCGCGAGCTCTCTGCGCTGGCGGATAAACAACAGCAGCTGGTGGGGCAGTTCAAGGTATAGAAGGGATGAAAAAAGGCGCCATCCAGCTGGAGGCGCCAAACACATTCAGATGACAGACTGGGTCAAACCGGTGAGATTTGAGCCCCTCTTCCCGCAGAGGAAAAAACACAACACCACAATCGCAGTCGAAAGACTCACTAAAAACACATGTAAACCAACACGTAGTAGAAAATGTGAGCCATATGACGACTGATTGCTGGGCGAATTATGTTTATTCACTGGTCGACCCGCAACCGACAAATTATAATGCGCCCCATTAGAAAAACTCATCGTCGGCTGGTGTCATGTCTCGTCGTTTACCCCCGCTCAATGCCCTCAAGGCCTTTGAAGCTGCGGCTCGTCACTTAAGCTTTACCCGCGCAGCAGAAGAGTTGTTTGTGACTCAGGCTGCCATCAGTCACCAGATCAAGGCGCTGGAGGAGTATCTTGGCATCAAGTTGTTCCGCCGCAAAAACCGTTCCTTGTTGCTGACCGAAGAGGGGCAAGGCTATTTCCTGGATATCAAGGACATCTTTGCCTCCATCTCTGAGGCGACCGACAAGCTGCTGGCCCGCAGTGCCAAGGGGGCGTTGACTGTCAGTTTGCAGCCGAGTTTCGCCATCCAGTGGCTGGTGCCGCGGTTGGTCAAGTTCAGCGAGCGCCACCCCGATATCGACGTGCGGATCAAGGCGGTCGATCTCGACGAAGGGTCGCTCACCGACGATGTGGATGTGGCCATCTACTACGGGCGCGGAAACTGGCCGGGTCTGCGCTCGGACAAGCTCCATACCGAATACTTGATCCCGGTCTGTTCCCCCTTGCTGCTGACCGGGCCCAAACCGCTGCGTACGCCGCAAGATTTGACTCTTCATACCCTGCTGCACGATACCTCCCGCCGCGACTGGAAGGCCTGGTTCCGCCAGCTCGATATCGATGCACCCAACGTCAATCAGGGGCCCATCTTCAGCCACTCCACCATGGTGATCCAGGCGGCGATCCACGGCCAGGGGGTGGCGCTTGGCCACAGCGTGCTGGCACAACCCGAGATTGAGGCCGGCCGCCTTATCTGCCCGTTCGAGCAGGTGCTGGTGAGCAAAAATGCTTTCTATCTGGTGTGCCAGGAACAACAGTCGGATCAGGGCAAGATCGTGGCCTTCCGCGACTGGATGCTGGAGCTGGTGGAGCAGGAAGAGGCGCGTCGCAGGGCAAGGCTCGCCGATGCCTGATGTAATCCGCGAGGGGGCAATTGATGCCCCCGTTCGCATTTTGCTGGCCCACGGGGCAGGCGCGGGGATGGATCATGCCTTTCTTACCGAGTTGTCACGTCTGCTGGCTGGCCCCGACATCGAAGTGGTGCGCTTCAACTTTCCCTACATGACAAAGCGTGCACAGGATGGCAAGCGCCGCCCGCCGGACAGGGCGCCTGTGCTGCTCGCCCATTGGCGCGACATGATCCGCGAGTTTGCCCATCCACGGCTGTTTCTGGCAGGCAAGTCGATGGGCGGGCGGATGGTGGCGGAACTGTATAGCGCAGGCGAGGGTGAGATGAATGCTGCAGGATTGCTCATTCTCGGGTATCCTTTCCACCCTCCGGCCAAGCCCGACAGCTGGCGAGGCGAGGTACTCAAGCATATTGCAGTGCCAACCCTGCTGTTGCAGGGGGAGCGCGACACCTTCGGTAGTCGCGCTGAACTGGCCGATTTCCCCTTCTCACCCGCCGTATCGGTCCATTGGTTGACCGATGGTGATCATGGTTTCAAACCGCGAAAAGCCAGTGGCGTGAGTGAGCAGGAGAATATGCAGCATGCAGCGGCGGCCATCAGCCATTTTGTGGCCCGGCACGGATAGCACGAGAGGGTTGGTTTGATTGCCAGCCGTGATGAGAGAGGGAGAGTGAGGATGCAGATCCATCGATATTGGCTGATACTGGCCGGTCTCTTCGGGTTGACGGCCACCATGCTGGGGGCTTATGGCGCCCATGGATTGGCGGCGACCGGCATTACGCCCGAGCGTCTGGCGGCGTTCAATACCGCCGTGCAATATCAGTTTTTTCACGCATTGGCCCTGCTGGTTCTGGGCTGGTGTGGTGTGCGCAGCAGGGTGATCCACCTGGCTGGCACCGCTTTTGTGCTGGGGATCATCGGATTCTCCGGCAGTATTTACGCCATGGTGCTGCTTGGCAGCAAGGGGCTGGGGTTGATTACCCCGGCCGGTGGCCTCTGTTTTATGTTGGGATGGGCGGCCCTCTGCTGGGCTGGCTGTCGTCTTGGAGGAAAAAATGAATAATCTGCTGCTTTATTGCCGCCCCGGTTTTGAGAAAGAGGCGGCTGCAGAGATCACCGAGCGTGCCGGTAACATGCAGTGCTACGGTTTCGCCCGGGTCAAGGACGACAGCGGTTATGTGATCTTCGAACTGTATGACGAGGAGCAGGCGGACCTGCTGGCTCGCAAGCTGCCATTCCGGGAGCTCATCTTCATCCGTCAGATGCTGGTGGTTACCCATGAGCTGAAGGATCTGGATGTCGCGGACAGGATCTCCCCCATCCTTGAGGCGGTGAGTGACTACACCATTTGCGGCGATCTGCGTGTCGAAACCGCGGATACCAACGAAGCGAAAGAGCTGTCAGCCTTCTGCCGCAAGTTCACCGTGCCGCTGCGTCAGGCGCTGCGCAGCAACGAGATCCTGACCAAGAAGGAGACGCCGAACCGTCCGGTGTTCCACGCCTTCTTCATGGCCAATGATCATGTCTTGCTGGGTTACTCCTATTCGTTCAACAACTCCGGATTCCACATGGGGATCCCGCGCCTGCGCTTCCCGGCCGATGCACCGAGCCGCTCCAGCCTTAAGCTGGAGGAGGCGTTTTACGTGTTCGTGCCGCGGGAAGAGTGGGATGTGCGTCTCTGTTCAGGCATGAAGGCGGTGGATCTGGGCGCCTGTCCGGGTGGCTGGACCTATCAGCTGGTGCGCCGTGGCATGATGGTGACGGCGGTCGACAACGGCATGATGGCCCAATCCCTGATGGATACCGGTCAGGTCAAGCATATCCGGGATGACGGTTTCGTCTGGCGACCGAGCAAGAAGAACACCTACTGGCTGGTGTGCGACATGGTCGATAAACCGGCTCGGGTCGTTCACATGATTGCGGACTGGTTCCGTGAGGGCGACTGCCAGGAGGCGATGTTCAACCTCAAGCTGCCGATGAAGAAGCGTTATGCCGAGTCGGTGCACAATATCGAGGTATTGCGCGAGATGCTCAAGGAGATCGACAACGCGTTCGTGATCCAGGCCAAGCAGCTCTATCACGATCGAGAAGAGATCACCGTGCATGTTTACAACAAGTACTGGGTCTCCAAACTCGAGCCCAAGGCGTGATGTAGCCGTTCAGCCCGTACGATAAATACCAAGGCCGACAGGGAAACCTGTCGGCCTTTTGCTATTCGGCTGCCGGAAAATATCAGAAACGGTAATCGAGGCGCAGGGAGGATTCGTCGTCGGTCACCTTGATCTCTATCTGCAGCGGGATGGTTTTGTCGACCGGATTGAATTGCATCTTTATCCCATCTCCTCTCAGCCTGAGGGCGGTGTTCATTCCGCCAGCCTTGAACTTGACCTTGGGTCTGAAGCGTTCGACCGACAGACTGACGCTCTTCTCCGGGGTCAGATTGAGCTGCGGGTAGGAGGTGATCTTTTGATTACCAAAGTTGTCGGTGGAGACTTCAATACCAAACGACAGGGGTTTGGGTGCCTTGAGCAGGTCGTTGGTATTCAGGCTCGAGCGCCATACCTCGGTGGCAGTCCGTTTTTCCTGCTGTGGCAGTTTGGCGGTTTGGGTCTGTTGATCCTGCTCGAAAGCACTGGCAGTACCACACACCAGCATCAGACCCGAAACCAGATAGCACCCGTATCCCTTCATGAAAAACACTCCCTGTTCTTCTTCTCTATTGAACATAGTTGCTGTTTGGGGAGTGGCAAAGGATTCGGAAACATAAAAAAGGGAGCCGAAGCTCCCTTTTAAAATCAATGAATTAACTCACAAACGATCGATGATAGCCTGGGTGAATTCGCTGGTGGAAGCCGTGCCGCCCAGATCGCGGGTGACCCGATCACCGGATTCGATGGTAGCTCGTACCGCCTTGCGGATCCGCTCTGCTTTATCCTGCATGCCGAGGTACTCCAGCATCTGAATGGAGGCCAGGATCACCGAGGTCGGGTTGGCGATATTCTTGCCAGCTATGTCAGGCGCAGAGCCGTGGACCGCTTCGAAGATGGCCGCGCCATCGCCGATGTTGGCGCCGGGCGCCATGCCAAGGCCGCCGACCAGACCGGCGCAAAGATCCGAGAGAATGTCGCCGAACAGGTTGGTGGTGACCATGACATCGAAACGCTCCGGGTACATCACCAGGTTCATGCAGGCGGCATCGACGATCATCTCTTCGCTCTGGATATCCGGATAGTGGCTGGCGATTTCACGGGCTACTTCGAGGAACAGGCCGGAGGTCGACTTAAGGATGTTCGCCTTGTGGATGATGGTGACCTTCTTGCGCCCTTCCTGACGAGCCAGCTCGAAGGCGAACTTGACGATGCGCTCGGCCCCTTCGCGGGTGATGATGCTCATCGCCTCGGCACTCTTGTTGTCATCGCTACGCTTCTGACCTGCACCCGAGTACATCCCTTCGGTGTTTTCACGCACCGTGATGATGTCGATGTTGTCGTAACGGCTTCTGGTGCCCTTGAAGGAGATGACCGGACGCACGTTGGCGTAGAGGTTGAACTTCTTGCGCAGGGAGACGTTGATGGAGGTAAAACCGCCGCCGACCGGTGTGGTCAATGGCCCTTTCAGGCTCACCTTGTTCTTCTCAATCAGATCCAGGGTAGCCTGGGGCAGCAACTCGCCATGCTTCTCGAGGGCAACCAGACCCGCATCAGCGTATTCGTACTCAAAGTCACAGCCCGCATGGGTCAGGATCTGGATGGCTGATTCAATGATGCTGGGGCCGATGCCGTCGCCGGGGATCACGGTAATTTTTCTTTTGGACATGAGAGGGTTCCACTTCCAGGGTATAGGGGAGGATGGGGCTGCTTTATAGCATTTACTCAGCAAACCAACCACATTCCCTTACATTCTACTCACTTTTATCAACAGCGAGGGTGAGTCTCGTCATGGTTCACGCCCTTGCCTGCATTTTTGTTCGGCACTTTAGTCTGGCTGGGGCGGGTAGCGAATGTCCCGCAGGTTGAATCCCAGCGGAATATCCTGCTGCAAGCGTACCAGCCGCTGGGCCAGCAGGGCCTCATCCTGATGTTGGCGCAGCTTGATCAGGGGCTTGGCGGCATCCTCTTGCTGACAGGCTTCGAGCATGGCTGCCAGATTGCCATATTGCTGCAACAGCTGGGTGGCGGTCTTGGGGCCGATCCCCGGAACCCCCTTGATATTGGAACCGCTGATACCGGTCAGGGCCCAGAAGTCGACCAGCTGAGCAGGGGCTACCCCATATTGCTGCTGGACGAAGGCCGCATCCAGCCAGCGCTTGTTGAAGTAGTCGCGCACCCGGATCTGCTGGCAGATCAGTTGGCAGAAGCCCTTGTCGGTGGAGATGATGGTCGCCTGATGGCCATGGCTGGCGATGCCGCAGGCGAGAGTGGCGATAAGGTCATCTGCTTCATCGGTCTCGGAGAGCAGGGCATCGACCCCGCACTCCCAAAAGGCATCCTGCAGGGTCGCCAGCCCTTCACGCAGTTCGGGGGGCATGGGAGTTCGCCCTTCCTTGTAGGCCGGATAGACCTCCTTGCGCCAGCTATGCACCTCGCCATCAAACACGGCAATGACATGGGTCGGCTCGCTATTGGCCAGCAGCTTGCGGCAGGTATTGATAAGGTTGGCGCGGGTGGCAACCAGCGCCTGGGCAGGGGTCAGTGCCTGCTGGGCCTGTACCGCGTACAGACGGCGAATGAGGTTGAGGGCATCGATGATGAGCAGGTGTGGCCGGATAGTTGACATGGGGCACTCTTGGCGGTCGGGACGCCCCATTGTAACAAACCGCTCGCCTTATGGGGGATTGATGGCAGTCGGGAAGGCATAGCGCCAATAAAGAGGGGCGCCGATGCGCCCCTCTGTCGATGATGTATCTGTACCCTAGCGGACGATTTCGTAGCAGGGCACATATTGGCTGCCCGGCAGCTTCATCCGCTGCTGCTTGACGAAGCTCTCCAGCAGTTTGTCCATCAGGTGCATCAGCTCCTTGTCGCCGTGCAACTTGAAGGGGCCCTTCTTCTCGATGGCGCGAATGCCCCCTTCCTTGACGTTGCCGGCGACGATGCCGGAGAAGGCACGACGCAGGTTGGCGGCCAGCAACTGGGGCGGCTGGTTGCGGTGAAGGTCCAGACTGGCCATGCTGGCGTGATCCGGTTCGAAGGGGAGCTGGAACTCCGGCTCAATCTTGAGGGACCAGTTGAAGGAGTAGGCATCGCCGACCGATTTGCGGTATTCGCGGATTTTCGGCATCGCCTCTTTCATCACCCGGGCCACTTCCGGCGCATCGCCGACAATGATCCGGTAGAGCTTGGTCGCAGGTTCACCGAGGGTCGCCTTGATGAAGTCGTCGATGGCACGGAAGTAGTCGGCACTCTCTTTCGGGCCGGTCAGGATGATGGGCATCGGCTGCCGCTCGTTGGCCGGATGCATCATGATGCCGAGCAGATAGAGCAGCTCTTCGGCGGTGCCGACCCCGCCCGGGAAGATGATGATGCCGTGACCGAGGCGCACGAAGGCTTCCAGCCGTTTCTCGATATCCGGCAGGATCACCAGCTCGTTGACGATGGGGTTGGGCGGTTCGGCCGCAATGATTGAAGGCTCGGTCAGGCCGATGTAGCGGCCGTTTCTTACCCGCTGTTTAGCATGGCCGACGGCGGCTCCCTTCATCGGGCCCTCCATGGCGCCAGGGCCGCAACCGGTACAGATGTTCAGCTCACGCAAGCCCAGTTCGCTGCCCACGGCGCGGGTGTACTGGTATTCGATCTCGTTGATGGAGTGGCCACCCCAGCAGACGATCAGGTTGGGATCGGCGCCGGGCAGGATCACCTTGGCGTTGCGCAGGATGGCGAACACCACGTTGGAGATGTGAGTGGAGTTGGTCAGATTGACCAGGCGGTTGGACTCGAGCTGATTGGAGACATAGAGAATGTCGCGCAGCACCGAGAAGAGGTGCTCCTGAATGCCGCGAATGATCTCGCCATCGACAAAGGCGTGCTCGGGGGCATTGAACAGTTCCAGCTTGACCCCGCGCTCGCGCCGGATCACATGAATATCGAACGATTTGAAGCGCTCCAGTATCTCCTTGGAGCTGTCGGTATGGCTACCTGAATTGAGCACTGCCAGCGAGCAGTTGCGAAACAGTTGATAGATATCGCTGGAGGCAGTCTGCTTGAGGCGATCCACCTCAAGCTGTGACAGCAAATCCATGCTGCCGACGGGATTGATGTGCGTAATCATAGGTTCCCCTTTACTCACTTGTTATCGTTGTGTTTTTCCCTGGGGAGAAAAGGGGACGCTATGTTGCATCCCCTGAGATCGATAGTAGTGGTAACAGAGGGTGGAGGGAAATAGGGCGACGACTGTTCGCTGTTTTTTTAGCCGCTTGTCAGGCCAGTGTCACTTGATCCCGACCGGTGTGCTTGGAGTGGTAGAGCGCCTTGTCCGCCCGCTCGAACACATCTGATGGGTTGTCCCCATCCTTGAACAGGGTTGCACCGATGGAGATGGTGATCTCCACCTTGGCATCGCGAAAACGGAACGGGATGCTCTTGATGGTCTGGCGCAGGGTCTCCAGCGGCTTCTGGAACTTGTCCGGGTTGATGTTGGGCAGCAACACCACGAACTCTTCCCCACCAAAGCGGGCGATGAAGTCGGTGTCACGCAGTGCACTCTGCAGTGCTTTGGCGACCACTTTCAGTGCCTTGTCACCCGCCATATGGCCGTAGTTGTCATTGATATTCTTGAAGTGATCGATGTCGATGATCGCCATGCAGAGCGGAGTGCGGTAACGAAGCCAACGTTTGTACTCCTGCTCCAGCCGTTCATCGAGGGCGGCCCGGTTGTGCACCTGGGTCAGGCTGTCGAGGAACAGCTTGTGTTTTTGAATGGTCAGCCGCTTCTTGTACTCGGCGGTCTCCTCCTTCATCAAGCGCAGCTTGGACTCCATGGTGGAGAGGCGGGTGAGCAGGTGACGCTCCCGCGCCGCCGTGCTGTCACGCTCTTGCAGCAGCAGGTTGATGGCGCCCATATGGCCGGAGATGGCGCGCTTGAGCGCATCGATGGAGTTATGGCTGGCCAGGGAGTGATCGATCGCCTGCAACTCGTTGACCAGCGCCTCGCGGGTCTCGCGGGTTTCGTTTTGCAGCGCACGCCCCTCATCGAGGGATTCGGTAAACCCGACATGTACCGCGGACAGGCTCTCGTTGAGGGAGCTGAGGAAGGCGCGGGAGGCTTTGCGCTCCTCACGGGTGCCTTCGATGATGAGCTCGATCACCTGCAGGCAGGTTTCCGCCAGCAGGGCAGGGTTGATCCCGATCAGCAGTTGGCGGCGAATGTCGCTCAGGCTCTCGCCGATGGCGCCGGCAAAGTCGAGTTCGGTGATAAGCCGCTGCAGCTCATCGGCGATACGGGCGTGATCCTTGAGATCAAACGGGTCGACATCGGGTTGGCCATCGTTGCTGGCAGTATCGCTTTCTTGTTGAGTTGCACCTGACGGTGCCAACAGGGGCTGGCTTGGCAGCAGCTGGATCTTGATCGCCTGCTGGTAAAACTCCAGCAGCTTGATCACCTTTTTCTGGTGATCGGCAATGCTGTAACCGGCGGGACTTGCCAGAAATTCCTTGAGGGACTTGCGGGTCTCTTCCGGGAAGCCCTTGATGTTTTTCAGCTGTTTGGAACCAAGTTCGATGGCGGTCTGGGTCAGGGTGATCGACTCTTCCAGCGCATTGCTGTGCTGCTGCAGCAGTTTTTCAATGGCCAGCAGATCCTCGTCTAGCGCGGTAAATGCGGGGTTGTTATCCAGTTTCTGCTTGAGCTTGGCGAAGCGATTGTCCAGCTCGCGGTCGAAGCCACGGCAGGAGAGCATCAACTTGTTGATAAACTGGATGCCGCGAGCACGCTCTGCATCAGAAAACGACAGCACGCCGTCGAGTTCCAGCTGTTTCTGCTGAAGGGATTCCCTGAGTCTTGCCAATTGTCCTGCTACGGCAGCGATGTCATTCATTATCAGGTCGCCCTGTTGTCATTATTGTTTTTGGTGTTGGATAGCAACAGTGGTCGAACCTGGTTTCGATCCTCGCCTGTTATCTACATTATTTCCTGGTGGTTATCAGCTGCCGGCTTCCTTGCAAGGCTGGGCCAATTAACCCATTGCTTTTCATGAGAAGAATTGACTTTTACCAGTCCCTTGTCAATTGCCATCAGGCCGCATTGCCACACATCTCCATTAAAAAATGCCGCTTGTTGGCAATCGATCGCAGCCAGCTCCAACCAGGCGTTTTGCTGGCATTTTTCACTGAGCTGAATGGCTCCCGACAGAGCGAGATAGCAGAGGTCAAACAGGCCATTGTGATCGAGCGCGGTCGCCGCTTTCGGCAGGAAGGGGTGACTGACAATCCCGAGGCTGATCTGGCGATCCAGCGGATAGTTGCAAGGGAAGGCGGCGATGGCGGTCAGCAGGTCTCCCGCCAGTTGATGCAGGTTGGTGACGTGGCGCTGTGGCACCACATAGAGCATGTGTCCTTCACGCAAGTCATAGATACGGCCATCTTGCGGAGTCAGGGTGTCCATATAGGCACCGAAGGCCTGCTCGATTTCTCTGCTGGCCTGATAGCCGTGGCGCTCCAGCGTATTGACCAGGAAAGGTACCCGGAACAGCAGATAGTGCAGTTTGTCATCGAACTCGCTGGAGGGCTGTTCGCTGAGGTACCAGCGATCCGATTTCAGCTGGCGCTTTGCCATCTCCCGCGGCCAGCGGTTCATCAGTCGCTGCCAGTTGGCTAGCCCCGAGCGTGGCTCGATCAGCAGGGCCTCATTGGTCCGTTTCAGTTGCAGGCGGGCAGTACGAAGCTTGAGCCAGAGGGTGAAGAAGAGGTAGATAAAGAGCGCCAGCAGCAGGCTGGTGGTGATGCTCGACCAGAGATAGCGCTCCTGCTGATGCTGGCTGTTGTTAAGTCGCTGCTCCAGCTCCTTGATATGTTGTACCCGCTCGACTTGAACATAGTTGTCGCGGATCGCCGCCTGCTCCATGGCCTGCTCCTGCTGGCGCACCTCCTCGCCAAGACGGTGGAAGCGCTTGTAGCTGTCGAGAGCCTGACGCAGATACCCCTTCTGCTCGTAGGCAAGCGACAACAGGCGGAATACCTCGTACTGACGGCGAGTATCGCCGAGCTGATTGGCCAGCGCGCGGGCGTTCTCCAACTGCAGGATGGCGATGGCGGCCTCCTGCTTCTTCAGATAGAGCTCGCCGAGCAGCAACAGGGTATCGATCAGCGGCTCTTTGGCATCGCCCAGCTCATGGGACTGACGGGCCGCATTGAGGTAGTTGCTGGCCAGCGAGAGGTTGCCGCTTTGCAGGTAGGTCTTGCCGATTTCGTATTTGAGCAGGGAGGCCTGCGGTCGGTTGCTCCCTTCATCGAGCAGATCCAGCGCATTGAAGAAGTAGACCAGCGCCATATTGAGGTCGCCCTGCTCGCGGTTGAGTCGCGCCAGCACCATCAGGGAGTCGCACAGCAGGGAAGGGTTGCCGATGGAGTGGAAGTAGTTGGCCGCCTCATTGGCATACTGCAGCGCTTTCTGGGGCTCCTGCTCCTGCTGATAGAGTTTGACTATCTGGTTCGACAGCAGGCCGAGAAAGAGCGGGTCGTTGAGGCTTTTGGCCTGTTGCTGGGCATCGATATATTCCCCCAGTGCCAGCTGTGGCTGCTGCAGCGCGCGATAGAGGTCGCCGCTGATGGCGCTGACCCAGGCACTGGCGAGGGGATTGGGGGTCTTGGCGGCCCAGATCCGCGCATCTGCCAAGTGGGCCTTGGCATCATCGAAGTGCTGGTTCTCGATGTCGTAGCTGGTGCGTTGCAGGCGGCCATAGATCTGCAGCTGGCTCTGCTTGAGCGTGGGGACGGCCAACTGTTCGTCCAGTTGATCCATCAGGGCGCGGCTGGTGCTCTGGTTATCCGGTTTGAGGGCCTGACTGCGGATCTTGAGATAGAGGCCGTGCGCCTTGAGTTCCGGTTGCCGCTCTTTGTCTGCCAGCGCCATCGCCTTGTCGAGCGCTTGCTGGGTGGCCTGATATTGGCCCAGTTGCAGCAGACACTCCCCTTTGAGCAGGTGGGCGCCTATGGTCTGGGCCGCCGTGCTGTAGCTCAGGATGGGCTCGCGATAACCGAACTCCTGGCGATTGCTGATGATTTGCTGGGGATTATTGGCTGCGCGCGTCAGGAAGGCTGTGGTGATCTGGACGCATCTGGCAGGATCGGTCAGTACCATCGATTGCGCTTGTTGCAGATCGATAGAGAGTTGCTCCTTGTCGAGATCCAGATTCGGAGCTGACAGGGAGGACATCATCATGGCCAGAAAAAACAGTTGATTCATTGGATTAAGGACGGCGCAGAGGTGTTGGCATGTTATCCAAGCCCCCCCCTGCGAGTCCAGCGTTTACTGTGGTTTGCTGGTGGCCGGCAAGTGGGTTTCGTCTGGATTTTATTATCCAGCCTCCTTATCCCTGCTGCGTAAAGCATCGATTGAAACCTTTTTGCAAGTCATGGAGGGCAGTGTGCCTGCCCTCTCTGTCGCAACTCGACTTTATTGGCGGATCAGACGCAAGTTGGCGGGCACGGCTTCGAAATCGGAGCGGAACGGGTTGATGTCGAGGCCGCCGCGGCGGGTATAGCGGGCATAGACGGTCAACTGCTCAGGCTGGCAATAGTGCTTGAGGTCGATAAAGATCCGCTCGATGCACTGCTCGTGGAACTCGTTGTGCTGGCGGAACGAGATGAGGTAGCGCAGCAGCTTCTCCCGATCGAGTTTCGGCCCCTTGTAGCGGATCACCACAGAGCCCCAGTCGGGCTGGCTGGTCACCAGACAGTTGGATTTGAGCAGGTGGCTGTGCAGGGTCTCCTCGACCAGCTCGCTGCCTGCCGCCCCTTGCAGCAGGGACGCATCAAACTCGTAATTGTCTACCTCGATATCCTGCTCATCAATACACTCGCCGGGCAGCTGGGCAATCTGGTGCGGCGCCTTGTCGAGGGGGAACAGGGTCACCTTGACGGTCTCCCCGGCACAGGCGCTCAGATCCTTGGACAGCATGGCGGCGACTGCCTCGATAGAGTCGCAACGGGTCTGGTTGAAGGAGTTGAGGTAGAGCTTGAAGGATTTGGATTCGATCAGGTTCGCACTGGTGGCAGGAATGGTCACTTCCCCCACCGCCACCATCGGCTTGCCCTTGGCATTGAGCCAGGAGAGCTCATAGAGGGTCCAGACATCGCAACCGCTAAAGGGCAGGTCATCGCCCAGCTTGAGATCATCCCGGTTCAGGCTACGTGGAACCGGCTGCAGCAGGGAGGGGGTGTACTGGCTGATGTAATCGGATTGCTGGCCCAGGCTCAGGCCGGTCAGGGCGCTGGCCCCGGCGTATCTATCTTGTTTGCTCACAGGGTTGCTCACGTAATGTGCTCATGATGAGTGGAATGAAACGGGCCATTGCTGGGCCGGATGGTTGCAGCCGTTTGGCTTGGGTGTCGGCCTCTCTGTATCCCGGGTTCTGTTTCCCGGGTCGCAAGGTCGGCTGGCAACCTTGTCTGTTACCGGGTTTGGTGGTGCAATAGCGGACTTTGCCAGCAATTGTGGGGATTTTCGATGTCGGATCAAGTTTTGTCTGCCCTGGAGCACTTTTTTGCCCGCTGGCAACGGGATGGCGAGGCCAGACGAGGCCTGCCCCTGTGCGAGTGGGAGGCGGACTGGCGTTCCCCCTGCCAACTTGGTGAGCCTGCCGATGGTCGGGTTGCCTGGCGTCCTCACCATCGCTCCGAACCCGCCGATTTTACAGCCATGGCCGACGCCCTTGAGCTGACGATTCATCCCAGCGCCATCGCCCTGTTCGGGCACTGGTTCAGCCGCCCCATCCCCTGCCTTTTCAAGGGGCTGCGCCTTGAGTTGATCCTGCCGTGGAACGACGCGGATCTCGACCTGCTCAAGGAGAACCTCATCGGCCACCTGCTGATGCTGCGCAAGCTAAAACGCACCCCCTCCATCTTTATTGCCACCACCCGCAACGAGATGACGCTCATCTCGCTGGATAACGAGAGTGGTCGGGTGTGGCTGGAGTGGCTCGATTCCGGTCGCCGTCTGACGCTGGCGCCCTCTTTGCCGGCGTTTCTGGAACGGCTGGAGACGTTGCCACAATAGCGCCGGTTCGAGCCAAGGTTACCCATCGGAACGAAAAGAGCCTTGCCATGCGGCAAGGCTCTTTTTTATGGCGGCACGTACATGGGACGCGCTTAATCCTTGAAATCCCAGGAGAGGTTGGAGACCAGCCGGCAGCTGTCGCACTTGAAGTCGAAGATCTCGTGCAGCGGCGCTGCCAGCGCCCACTCACCGCCACAGCTGGGGCAGGGGCGCGCCTTCTCTTCGGCCGCGCTCAACCCGCCCACCCGGTAGAGGTAGTAGTAGGTGGGGATGCCGGTCAGCACCTCCAGCCGTTTGGTGAGATCGCTGCCACGCCGGTAGAGACGACTGCCCACTTCCCCAATCTCGTGCAGCGCCGCATGTTCGGCGATGGAGCCGTTCATCTGTAACTGATCACACGCCTCCCAATCCTCCTGCCACTTGATGATCTGTTTCTGATCGCCATTGGCGACTGCGGGCAGTTGGTAGAGCGGAATGGGGGCGAAGTGGTCGCCACAGCGCAGCGGCGAGCAGGTATGCAAAAAACTGGTATAGAGCAGCATCCAGCTCGGCCGCTCGCCCTGCTGGCCGCAAGGATCTGTGCTGTCGGAGAGCAGATCCGCCCCCTGCAGATGAAGTTTCGGCGCCAGCAGCCCCGCCTGATTGAGCTGCTGCTCGGCCAGCTTGACCTGCTCGCTCTGGTTGTCCGGGTGCAGGCTGTCCTGCTCCGGGCAGACCACCCGGCTGACGAAATAGCCCTCGTGCATGCTGGTGGGAAACTCGCGGCCGAGGATCTGGCCCTGATTGCGCAGCATGTCCAGATAGTTGACGATGGCCCGCTCGGCGTCGCCAAGGGAGGTATCGCGGTAACACTCAAAGCAGAGTTCGACGATATACATGGTTCAGCCTTGCCCCTGCTGGAGGAGCAGGTCGGTCAGGCGATCCACCTTCTGTTCGATGCGCGCGAGCTGTTCGGCGAGTTGCTGCAGGGTGAGCTCCGGTGCTGGCTGAGGCACAGCCTCTGGCAGGATCTCGCTCTCGGCGGTCGCAACTGGCTGCTGCTTCCACTGGCTCAGCACTTTCAGCAGCTCGGCCATCGGCACGGGCTGGGTGAGGCGGGCCTTGATCATGGCGGTGGTGGGCGTCAGGCCCTTGGCGGCCAGCTCGTTGGCAATTCGGATGATCTCGTGGGCGGACATAAGCATGCTCTGGGTGAGAAGGGGGGATCGATATCGGGGCGGGATCTTAACCAAAGCCGGCAGGGGAGGAAAGGGGCGGGCGGCTTAGCGGGGCTGGCGCAGCATCACATCGAGCTGGTCGATCGCCTCGCACCAGTCGGAGTCGTTCCACAGGGCATCGCGCAGGAAGCTGGCCTGGGCGGCATTCCAGAAACCGGCCTCCGGCAGCAGGGTCTCATTGTCGAGGTGATGGTCGTGCACAAAGCGGTGCAGGCTCAGCTCGTCGTTGGCCATCCCGAGCTGGGCAAACAGGGCTGGCAGATCGTGGACAAGGGGTTCCATCTCGTCTCTCCCTTTGTTTAATCCCTGAGATTATAGACAGGCACAGCCATCGGGCGCAGAGACGAGATTGGGGATCAGGCAGAGGGGATGCGATGGGGTGGCAGATCGACACCCACGACGTGCAGCCCCTGCATCTTGAGGGTGCCCTGATAGTGGCTCTCGCCATCGCTGGAAAATTCAAACTGATAGTGAGTCAGCAGCCGCAGGGGATTATGTGCCAGCTCCCGCCGATGGCGAGCCAGTGACAGCAGTTGCAGGTCATGGTGCTGGCAGTAGCGGCGCATATATTGCCAGGCCACTTCTGCCTGTTGGCGTTGCAGCCAGAACAGGCCGGCAATCGCAATCAGCAACAAAATTCCGAGCATCTCTCCCATAGGCGGGCTTCCTTATCGTGATGTCGATAACCGGGAGTCCTGCTCGGCACTCCCGATCTCCTTTTCTATTTCCCGCCGTGTTGCCTCGTGGCGTGAGGGGGAGGCGAGGGATCAGGCCGAGGCAAACAGACGGCCGATGGCCTTGCCCAGCGCATCGCTGCGGTTGGGGTCACGCAGTCTGGCCAGCATATCATTGCGCAGGGCCGGTAAAGTGACCAACTCGGCAAAAACCTGATTGAAGAACTGGGTCGGTTGCAGTGCCAGTTGTTCCAGATAGTGGCTGAGCAGATTGGCATCTTTCAGGTCGGGCCAGAGCCGGCCCGCAATGGCGAGCAGCAGCGCCGGGCTCGGCTGGGTTTGCAGCAGGGTCAGCAGCTTGTTGGTGCGCAGCGTGCTGCCGGGGCAGGAGGCCATGGCGCGGCAGAGGTAGGCCAGGGTCTCCGGGTTGGGGGCGGCGCACTCCTGCTCCTTGCCGATCCGCTCGAGCAAGGCGCCTTGTACTGCCGGTGGCAGCGGGGCGTTTTCAAGGCTCTGGCAGAGGGCGTAGAGCGGCTCTTGCGGCAGTTTGGGTAGCGCCTTGCAGATCAGCGCCAGATTGCGTTCATCATGCAGTCGCTCGGCCAGATCGGCAAAGCCCTGCAGCCCCAGAGTCTGCCAACCGGTGTCGTTGGGGGTGGCCAGATAGTGGCAGAGGGCATCGTAATAGGCGGAAGGAGCCTGCTCCAGCTGGCGCGCCAGCTTGGCGTGCAGACTGGCCATTTTTGCCTCCGCCGGGCGGAAGGTGTAGGGATTGTCGGCCAAGCGCTGGGCTTTCTCTTCATCCAGATCGCCGGTGAGCTTGTAGCCCAGGGTCTCCACCACCTGATCCATGAACAGCTTGGGGCCATTTGACATCAACAGACCGCGCTCATCGAGGGCAAACTTGAGGAACCAGAGGTAGTGGCGAGACTCGCTCGGCTGGAAGAAGTGCACACCGAGCCAGGCGTGCTGTTGCAGCGGCCAGGGGTAGGGCTCCTGCTGCTGTTCGATGCGCACAAAGGTATCGCTTGCCAGTGGCCGCACCTGGCGGCCCATGTCAAACAGCTGGAACTGGGTGCCAGCCTGAGTCAGAAATTCGGTCAAGGTATTGATGGCAGTAGGCGTCGCAGACATGGTGAGATCCGGCTAATGGTGATGCGGGCCGATTATAAGGCCCTTGCCGAGGATAGCCAGTGGCAGCAGACGCGTGTTGCGGCAGATATCAACATGGCAGCCATGCGGGGGGAGGTGTATAGTATCGCCCTTTTTTAACGGCGGCAGGCCGCGCTGACTGCCGTGTATGTCGACGAGCCGGCTGAATCGCCGGTGCTGCGCGACCGAATGTACTGGCATCCTGACTGGCCCTGTCGGGTCGGCGGATCAATTTGTGGTTATGAGGAAGAGAGCGAGATGAATCAATATTTGCTGGTAGCTGGCCTGTTGGGGGAACTCACCGCCGAGTTGCAGCGCCTCGAGCGCTGGCAAGCTGACCATCCCGGTGACGAAGCCCTGGCAAGCACCCTGCCTTTTTGTGTCGATACCCTGAGCTTTGATCAGTGGCTGCAGTTCGTGCTGATCCCGCGCATGGAGCAACTGGTGATGTTGCAGGCGCCGTTGCCCACCAGCGTCTCCCTCTATCCCATGGCCAGCGAAGTCTACAAAGAAGATCTGGCCGAAGCAGAAGCGCTGCTGCGCCTGATCGCCCGCTTCGATCTGCTGCTCTCCGGCAAAGTGATCGAACAATGATGCCTGCGCAAACTCGAGAAGAGAGTGACCTGAAGCTGACTCTGCTCTATCAGGATGAGTGGCTGGTGGCGGTCAACAAGCCGTCCGGTCTGCTGGTGCATCGCAGCTGGCTCGACAAGGGCGAGACCCGTTTTGCCATGCAGATGACCCGGGATCTCATCGGCGGTCGCCATGTCTATCCGGTGCATCGCCTCGACCGTCCCACCTCCGGCGTGCTGCTGTTTGCGCTCGATCCGGTGATTGCCCGCGCACTCACCGAAGCCTTCACCCAACGTCAGGTGCACAAGGAGTATCTGGCATTGGTGCGTGGCTGGGCGCCCGAGCAGGGGGTGATCGACTATCCCCTCAAGGAGCAGTTGGACAAGATTGCCGATGCCATGAGCAACCCGGATCGCCCGGCGCAGGATGCCGTCACCACCTTCCGGCGCCTGCATCAGGTCGAGCTGCCCCACGCGGTCTCCAAGAAGCACCCCACCAGTCGCTACAGTCTGGTCAGATTGTTCCCGAAGACCGGCCGCAAGCATCAGCTGCGCCGCCATATGGATCACCTGTTCCACCCCATCGTCGGGGATACCACCCACGGGGATGGCCGCCACAACCGTTTCTTTCGCGAGCACTTTGGCTGCGAACGGCTGCTGCTGGTGGCCCGCACCCTGAGCTTTACCCATCCTGTGCTCAAGGTGCCGATGCGGATCCAGGCGCCGCTCGGTCAGGATGTGCTGCGCTTGTTTGCCGAGCTGGGCTGGCCCGCCAGCGAGAGCGACTACTAAGCGCCAGATCCTCAGCCCTGAACCGGTAGCATCTGACGCCAGCTTGCTGATAGAGTTGCTCAAAAGAGTGACTCAAGCAGGGAGAGGAGAATGGCGCAGATCGATATCGTGGTAGGAACTGTCTATGGCGCAGCCATGCTGGTGGCCGAGACCTTGGCAGATGAGCTGGAACGCCAGGGGCATCACTGCACCCTGCACGAAGAAGCACGGCTGGCGGACATCGACCCCGGCCGTTTTTTATTGCTGGTCAGTGCCACTACAGGACAGGGGGACATTCCTCCCAATCTGCAGCCCTTTGCCAGCGAGCTGGCTGACAAGGCGCCTTGGCTCAAGGGGCTGCGGTATGCCCTGATCGCCATGGGTGACAGCAGCTATGACCATTTTTGTGGCGCGGGGCGTCGGCTGGACGGATTGCTGCAAGAGCTGGGCGCCACGCGAGTGATTCCCCCGCTGGAGCTGGATGCCACCGTGCACGATGAACCCGAACAGGTGGCACTCAGCTGGCTGAAAAAGTGGGATATTCAGCCCTGAATATTCTCTGAAATAGAGCCATATCAATCCCCTGATCCTTAACCGACAGGGGATTGTTATTTGTGAACTGTCATTTCTCATATGTTCCCATAAATTATCTCTGTTGTTGTTTTATTTTTTCTCTTTTGAGTCCTCTTTCGTGTGGAAATATGTACATAGTTCTTTCTAAATAGTTCAATCGCTGAAAGCGATTTCAATCATGTTTTTAAAGAATTGTGGAGCTAATGAGACATTTCTTGATGGCTTATATTTTTGTTGGTATCGCTTTCAAGTGATTTTTTATTGCTTTAAATCTGCCACTTTGGGTTTTATTTCTGCTGGTTTGTTGTTTTTGAGGGTTTTTTTTATGCTTTTTGTGGTGGCTTGGCAATGGGTGTTCATTTTGTGAGTGTTGTCATATCACCCAGATGGCATGCTCCATATAATCGCACCTGCTTGTCACTTGGATATATCTACTGGCTAAGCCTTGATTATTAGGACATCACTCATCCTCAGCGGGAAAAGGAAAATGACAATGAATGCAAAATGGCTTCCGATAGCTGCCGCAGTAAGTATGGCGCTCTCTTCCGGTGTTGTTGTTGCTGCTGACGCAGATAATGGTTGGGAAGTACATGGTTATGGTCGTCTGGGTGGTCAATGGAATGGCGATGGCGCCAGCAAAATGAACACCTTGGGGAAACAGGACTACCGTACTGTGACCTCTATGGATGAAAATGCCAACCAGGTCGAGTTGTCTGTAAAAAAGAAATTTGAAGGAAAAAATGGTGTAAAGGGTGAGTTTGTCACTCGTGCCGAATATGGTAACCAGAATGCAGGTGACACTGGCTATTTTGTTTCCTCTGAAGGCTCACTGCAGACAAAGCGTGATGATGCCCAATTTGAAATGAAAGAAGCCTATGTGGAGCTGGCTGGTTTTGATTTCCTTGATAAGGATACCAAGATTTGGGCAGGTCAACGTTATTTGAACCGTGAACAAGGGATCTTGACCAAAGAGTTCTGGAAGCAATCTTCCGGTGTCGGTGCTGGTTTCCAGAATGGTGGTTTTGGTATGGCCGTGGTATCAGCTGATGATGCAGGCCAAGTTCGTAATAGCCATGACTTCGGCAAAACCGGTGAAAATCGCACTGCTACGTCACTGAATATTTATTATTATGGTCTGCAAGCTCTTGGTGGAACTTTCGACTTCGATTTGAAGGGGATGAAGCAGTCCAATACCGATGCTGATGCCGCATCAAACAGAGATCCGGTGACCGGAAAATATACCATCAATGCAGATACCGGTGTTGGTGCCTCTATTGCCTATAACCGTGATTATTATGGTTTTAAAGGTTGGTCCAAAACGGCTATCGCTTATGGCGAAGGTATGGCCTCCAATCGTGGGGTTAACTTCGGCTCCTGGAACGGTGGTTTCGGTAAAGACTCCAGCGCCCTGTTCTTCACCTCTTATGGTGTTGCTGAAGTGGCTCCTCGCTTGCAGCTTGGTAGTGAGCTGACTTATTGGGCTCCACAACATGTGAGCTGGGGAGGTGATCTCGATGTTGCTCGTACCATCTTTGCATTGCAGCCATCCTACAAGATCAATGACAATCTGCGTTTGCTCTTGACCGGTTCTTATGCGAACGAGAAAGTTGAAGATCAGAATGGTAAAGCGCAGTGGGGTCGCACGGATGTAAATACCCAGTTCTATGCTTTGGAAGTAGCTACAGCGTTTACGGTTGATGCAGATTACTGGGGACGTCCACAGATCAAACCCTTCGTGACCTGGGTGAAATCGAGCGATGAAAATGCCTCTGGTGCGATCAGCATTGACTCCACCAAAGACAACGGCAAGCTGTCTACCTCGCAAGTGTTCTTCGGGGTTGAAGCTGAAGTATGGTTCTAAGCTGATTCTCAGCTAAACAGCAAAAGAAGCGGCGCATGTTCATGCGTCGCTTCTTGATTTAAAGGAATAGCTATTATGAGACGTAACACGAAAGTGGCTGTGATCGTGGCTGGAGTTCTGCTGTTGGGTGGGTGTGCCAGTCATAGCTCACAGTCAATTCCGGATTCTGGATTCGCTACCTTGATGGCGTCTCCCGCATGTTGCATAGATTTTGCTCAGATGCCCCTTGATGCATTACCAGATGATGACAGCACTCTGGAAGTCGTCTTGGATTCTTCTTCGCCTGTATTTGACTTCAATGATGGCAAGTCTTACTTCAAAGCCTTTCAGCTGCCCAAACAGCGTAGCCAAATAGATATCACGCTTAAGTCTTATTTCACTGATAGCATCATGTTGCCAAGTGTGCTTTTTTTAGACAAAACTCTGAGGGTTGTCAAAGAAGTCAATGCTGAGCAATTCCAGCTCGTTTATGGCAGCATCGGTCGTCGCATTTCCCTGGATAGCCATATTACCTTAGACCAAGCGTCATCTGGCCAGCAGGCTGAGTTTATGATTATCAAGGCGGACCCCAAAAGTCGTCAGGGTGAGACTAAGGTAATGTCTGCGGCAAGAAAATGGGCAAAGGAGACTGGCTTGGCCGAGCCGGTAGAAGCTGATCCTGTGTTCTCACACAGCATGTCTGGTAATTTAGCTCTGTCGGTGCGTTCATCTGGCCAGCTCTTGAGTTCAGGGCAGGTAATGTCATTAGGTGCAGTGCAAAACCAGTCCATCACTCCCTCACCTCAGCCTACCGTAGGCAATAGCAAAAGTGCCATCGTGTTACCAGCATCAACTTCAGCACATGCCATGCTGAGTGAAACTGAAGCCTTCTACCAGAGCCAGATCGAAAAAGCGGTCAAGGCGGGGGATATCGACAAGGCGATGAAGCTGGTGAACGAGGCCGAGCGGGCTGGTTCAACCAAGGCAAAAAGCGTGTTTATTGATGCGGTCAAGCGCTCGCAAAAATAGAATAATACGCCCCTTTGCTGGTCAGATATATTTATTGAGGCCTCCCTTGTTGGAGGCCTTTTTAATCGGTAGACTGTAATAAATAAAAATAACGCCGTTACATTGAGTTACAATGAGTTTCCATTTGATATAAATCGCATCATTAAAATACAAAGTGAAACTGCTATTTATATGTTTTTGTAATAGAGTGATAATGCAGATTGTTAATCTTATATTAGTGTTGTTTTTTAGCTGCTAAACAAGTTGTGATCTTCCCTCCAAATTCAATATTCCCCCGCCTTCGAAAGCAGCAATTTATGACCCGCTGGGTTATATTCTGATGGTCAAAATAAACAAGCCCGACTCGAAGATATCTGAATGAATCAGTCCTTATTTCATCCAGATAGATCGTTCAGGGACGACAATCCATTCAGGAGCGCACACAATGTTCAAAAATGCTTTCTCTAATCTGCAAAAGGTTGGTAAGGCGCTGATGCTGCCAGTATCAGTCTTGCCAGTCGCAGGTATTCTGCTGGGGGTGGGTGCTGCCCACTTCAGCTGGATGCCGGAAATTGTCTCCCAATTGATGGAGCAAGCCGGTGGTTCTGTATTTGGCCAGATGGCCCTGCTGTTCGCAGTGGGTGTTGCTCTTGGCTTTACCAATAACGACGGTGTATCCGGTCTGTCAGCCATCGTTGGCTACGGCATCATGGTCGCAACCCTGAAGGTCATGGCACCTGTGATGGGTGTTGAAACCATCGAAACCGGCGTGCTGGGTGGTATCCTGGCCGGTGGTATCGCTGCTTGGGCCTTCAACCGTTTCTACAAGATCCAGCTGCCAGAGTACCTGGGCTTCTTCGCGGGCAAACGTGCCGTACCCATCATCACCGGTTTCCTCTCCATCGGTCTGGGTGTGATCCTGTCCGTGATTTGGCCGCCAGTGGGTGGCGCCATCGGTGCCTTCTCTGACTGGGCTGCCAACCAGAACCCGGTACTGGCCTTCGGTATCTACGGCGTGGTTGAGCGCTCCCTGATCCCGTTCGGTCTGCACCACATCTGGAACGTACCGTTCTTCTATCAGGCTGGTACCTGTGTCAACGGTGCCGGTGAAACTGTTCACGGTATCATGACCTGCTTCCTGACTGCTGATGACGCGTCCCGCGCTGCCGGTAACGGCTTCGGTCAGCTGGCTGGTGGCTATCTGTTCAAAATGTTCGGTCTGCCTGCTGCTGCGTTCGCCATCGCTCACGCTGCCAAGCCGGAAAACCGCGCCAAGATCGTTGGTATCATGGCCTCTGCAGCCCTGACCTCTTTCCTGACCGGTATCACCGAGCCGATTGAATTCTCCTTCCTGTTCATCGCTCCGGTTCTGTACGCAATTCACGCTGTACTGGCTGGCCTGGCTTATGTGCTGACCAACTCTCTGGGTATCGTACACGGTCACACCTTCTCCAACGGCTTCATCGACTTCGTGGTGCAATCACCGCGTGCCGACAACATGCTGCTGCTGGTTGGTCTGGGTCTGGTTTACGCAGCTATCTACTACGTGGTATTCAGCTTCGTTATCCGTGCCATGAACCTGAAAACCCCGGGTCGTGAAGACGAGACTGCTGAAGAGGCCGTTGGCCAAGGCAAAGACGAGATGTCTGCTGCTCTGGTTGCCGCCTTCGGTGGTAAAGAGAACATCGCTTCTCTGGATGCCTGCATCACCCGTCTGCGTGTTGGCGTGAAAGATGTTGCCAAGGTTGACCAGGCTGGTCTGAAGAAATTGGGTGCTGCCGGTGTGGTAGTGGCTGGTTCCGGCGTTCAAGCCATCTTCGGTACCAAGTCCGACAACCTGAAAACCGACATGGACATCTGGATGAAGAGCAACTAATCCTGTTGCCTGAATATCAGCGTGTTTGAAGAGGGAGGCGAAAGCCTCCCTCTTGCTATTTCTGGTTATGGATCGTGCGAGTCACAGCAGGTCGAGCTCGGCAGGAGTCTCGTTGCCCAAGATGCGATGTGAACGGGATACCTTCTGTTGGTGTTGTGCCTCGCTCGCCTTATCGCACACCATCACCAGATCAACCTTATAGCCAGATAGAGTCATCCAGTAATCAGCCAATAAAAAGAGCGCCATCTGGGCGCTCTTTTGTCGAGTCGGGGGGATTAGAGTTTCTCCAGATCCCGTTCGATTTCGCTGATCTTGTTCTGCACCACCTTCTCCAGATGACGCAAGTCGCGCAGGATCTTCTGCTTGATGTCCGGGTCGGCTTGCTGATGGACGCCCTGGGTCAGGTTGTCCAGCTCATCCACCACATACTTGAGGTTGGCGTTGATCTCGGTGACATCCTTGTACTCATGGGTACCGGAGTCGACCAGCATGGTCTTGCGCTGGCGGGGATACTTGAATTTGACACTCTTGGCGAAGAACTCGCCCTTCTGCTTCTTGAAGTAGATCTTGAGGATGTCGTGGTTGGCCTCCTGGCGCAGGGTATAGCTGTCGACGGAGGCGGGATCCTGGATCCCCAGGCTCTTCAGATTCTCGTACATCAGGCTTCCTCGGTTTGAAACGATCCTGTCCCATCCATCTTAACCGATGCCTCATGGCTTGCCTGTGACAGGGGCGCCAAAATCAAAAGGGCGCCATCAGGCGCCCTTTCATCACAGCAATGCTGATTACTCGTCGATGGAGCGCAGCAGGGCGTTGATGCCGACTTTGGCGCGGGTTTTGGCATCCACCTTCTTGACGATCACCGCCGCGTAGAGGCTGTACTTGCCGCATTTGGAGGGCAGGGAGCCGGAGACGACCACGGAGCCAGCCGGTACGCGGCCGTAGTGGATTTCGCCGGTTTCACGGTCATAGATGCGGGTGGACTGGCCGATGAAGACGCCCATGGAGATGACGGAACCTTCCTCGACGATGACCCCTTCAACCACTTCGGAGCGGGCACCGATAAAGCAGTTGTCTTCGATGATGGTCGGGTTGGCCTGCAGCGGTTCCAGTACGCCGCCAATGCCGACGCCGCCGGAGAGGTGGACGTTCTTACCGATCTGGGCGCAAGAGCCGACAGTAGCCCAGGTATCGACCATGGTACCTTCGTCAACAAAGGCGCCGATGTTGACATAGGAGGGCATCAGCACTGTATTGGGGGCGATAAAGGAGCCTTTGCGGGCCGTTGCCGGCGGCACCACGCGCACACCCGCTTCCTTGAACTGCTCGGCGGTGTAGTTGGAGAACTTGAGGGGAACCTTGTCGTAGTACTGGGCATCGTCGCCCTTGATGATGCCGTTGTCGTTGATGCGGAAGTAGAGCAGTACCGCTTTCTTCAACCACTGATGGACAACCCACTCACCGGCGATCTTCTCGGCAACCCGTGCCTTGCCAGAGTCCAGCAGGTCGATGGCTTGCAGGATGGCGGACTTGGTGGCGCTATCCACGGAGCCCGGAGTAATGGTGTCGCGGCGCTCGAAGGCCGCTTCAATGATCTGTTGCAACTCGGTCATGACAGGTTTCCTTTAAAAAATTCTGTTTGTTGTATCACACTTTTCCGACTGTTTTTAAGGGGTTGACCGGAATTCTTCCGGCCTGCGGCCATTTCTTCATCCGGCGTGCGCCAACCAGTTGTTTGGTATGGCAAAAAACGCCCGACAATCAGCCTCTTTCGAATCACTCTTCGCTTAATCAAGTACCGACTGCTGGGGATTGAGCTGGTGTACCAGTCGCTCTTCCAGCTGTTTTTGCTGCTCGGCGGTCAATGGCTCGCCATCGAGGCTGGTCAGGCTGAAAAAGTCCTCGACCCTCTCACCGAAAGTGGCAATTTTGGCGGCGTGCAGCGACAGTCCACACTGCTGGAAAACGGCACCGATCCGCGCCAGCAGGCCGGGAGTATCGAGGGCAGTCAGCTCCATCAGGGTGTGACGGCTCTCCCCTTTAGTGGGCGAAGAGCGGGGCAGGAAGACCACCCGGGTCGGCACGCTGAACTGGCGGTGGCGCCGTGACAGCGGCTTGTTGCGCAGCACCAGCTTGCCCGGCTCCTGCAGCGCCTTCTCCAGTGCCTTCTTGATGGTGGCGGTGCGGTTGGGGCTGATAGGTTCGCCGCTCGGCTCCAGCACCACGAAGGTATCGAGCACATAGTTGCTGCGCGAGTTCATGATCTGGGCGTCGTGGATGTTAAGGTTCTTCTGATCCAGTGCCGAGGCGACGGTGGCAAACAGATTCGGGGTATCGCGGCAGTAGATAAATACCTCGCTGCCGCCGCGGGTCGGGTGTTTGCCGATGATCACCAGCGGCGCCGGATTGTCACCATGTTCGATGATGTGGCGGCAGTGCCAGGCGATCTGCTCCGGGCTGTGACGCAGGAAGTAGTCGGCCTTGAAATCGGCCCAGAGCTGGTTGATCGCCTCTTCCGATACATCCCGTTGCGCCAGCAGTTGCTTGGCCTGACGCTGGTTTTCGCGAATGCGCAGCCGCATGTCGGGCGGGTTCTCCAGCCCCTGGCGCAGCGCCTTCTGGGTCGCGAAGTAGAGCTCCCGCAGCAGGGTGCCCTTCCAGTCGTTCCACAGGGTATCGTTGGTGGCGCAGATATCGGCCACGGTGAGGCAGTAGAGCAGGTCGAGATGCTGTTCGTCGCGCACCTTCTGGGCAAAGTCGGTGACCACGTCGGGATCGTAGATATCGCGGCGCTGGGCGGTGACCGACATCAGCAGATGGTGGCGTACCAACCAGGCGACCAGTCGACTCTCGTAGCGATCGAGTCCGTGCAGCTGGCAGAACTCCAGCGCATCGACGGCGCCGAGCTCCGAGTGATCGCCACGCCGCCCCTTGGCGATGTCGTGGAACAGGGCGGCGATGCTGAGCAGTTCCGGTTTGCGCAGCCGGGTGAAGACCTCGTGGCAGAGCGGGTGGCTCTGGCGACTGGCCGGATTGGGAAACTGATGAATGTTCTTGAGCAGCCTGTGGGTGTGCTCATCTACCGTGTAGGCGTGGAACATATCGAACTGCATCTGGCCGACGATGAGGTTCCACTGCGGCAGATAGGCGGCGAGGATGCCGTACTTGTGCATCAGGGTGAGCGGCAGGCCGATGCCGTTGGGGTGGCGCAGCAGCGCCATAAAGAGGCGACGGCAGTCGGGTAAGTCTTGCAACCAGCAGTTGAGTTTGCGGCGCGCCTCGCGCAGTTGGCGCAAGGTGGCCGAGTGGATACCCGCAATCTCGGGGTGTTGGGCCATCTGATAGAAGAGGCGCAGGATGGCGGCCGGTTCACGGCTAAACAACTCCGCATCCACCGCATCGATGAGGCGGCCACGGAGCTGGAACTCGTCGGAGAGGCGGCGCACATCCATGGCGGTGTTGCCGAGGATGGCTTCGTCAAATAGCTGCAGCAGCATCTCGTTGAGCTCGGAGACCCGCCGTACCGTCTGATAGAAGCGTTTCATCATCTGTTCGACCGGAGTGTTACCTTCCCCCTCGAACCCCAACATCTGGGCCACGGTGCGCTGGCGATCGAACAGCAGGCGGTTATCTCCCTTGTTTATGGCCATGTGCAGGGCGAAGCGCACCTTCCAGAGAAAATTCTGGCAGTCGAGCAGCTCGCGGTACTCGGCGCGGTTGAGAAAACCGTGGCTGGTCATCTCGAACAAGGTGGTGGCGCCAAAGTGGCGGCGGGCGACCCAGGCGAGGGTTTGAATATCACGCAGGCCACCCGGATTGCTCTTGAGATCGGGCTCCAGCTTGTAGGCGGTGCCGAGAAACTGCTGGTGACGTTCAGCCTGCTCCTGGCGCTTGGCGCGAAAGAAGGCTTCACTCGGCCAGAAGTGCTGGGGGCCGGTGGCCTCTTTCAGTTGTCGGAAACCCTCCTGGCGACCTGTGATGTAGCGCGCTTCGATCAGGTTGGTGGCGACCGTAATATCGGCGCGCCCCTGCTCGAGACACTCCGACACGTTGCGCACCGCCTGACCCACCTCAAGCTTGAGATCCCACAGCAAGGTGATGAACTCGCCGATCCGCAGTCCCAGCACTTCGTCCAGTTCGTCGCCATCATAGAGGATCAGCAGGTCGATGTCGGAGTGGGGGTGCAGCTCGCCACGGCCATAACCGCCTACCGCGATCAGGGTTAGGTCGCTCTTGTCGAAGCCGAACTTCTGCCACAACCGGCAGAGCAACTGATCCATGTACTCGGAGCGGGTGGCGACCAGCTCGATGATGTTGTCGCCGGCATCAAAACGGGCGTGCAGCCAGCCGAGAAAGCGGCTCAGGTACTCTTTGCAGTTGTCGCGAGTGAGCTGATCATCGGGTAACAAATGGGGGGAAAGCAGGCTGGCGTCCATGGCATCTCACACACAGTGGCAGGCAAATGGCTGAAACAGAAGTAAAAACCCCGGCGCTTTGGAAGTTCAGGGCCGGGGTTCGATGTTAGCTGTGTTTGATGAAGCGGTCGATAGTGTCATCGGGGCGCAGGGTGAGCACCTCGCAGCCATCCTCGGTCACCAGCAGGGTGTGTTCCCACTGGGCGGAGTCGCCGCCATCCTTGGTGGTCACGGTCCAGCCATCCTTCGGATTGACCTTGCAGTGATACTTCTTGCTGTTGACCATCGGCTCGATGGTGAAGCACATGCCCGCTTTCAGCTCCAGCTTGCCGCTGTTGCGATAGTGGAGGATCTGTGGCTCTTCGTGGAACTCGGCACCGATGCCGTGGCCGCAGTAGTCACGCACTACGGAGAAACCGGCCTTCTCGACGATGGGCTGAATAACAGCGCCAATCTCGGTGATGCAGGCACCCGGACGCACCTTCTTGATGGCGGCGTAGAGGCTCTCTTGCGCAACTTTGCAGAGCTGGCGGCGCAGTGGGGTGGTCTCGCCCACGATGAACATGGCCGAGGTATCGCCGTGGTAGCCATCCTTGATGACGGTGATATCCAGATTAATGATGTCGCCATCGCGCAGTTTCTTGTGATTCGGGATACCGTGGCAGATCACATCGTTCACCGAGGTGCAGATGGATTTGGGGAAGCCGTGGTAGTTGAGCGGAGCTGGAACCGCCTGTTGTACGTCGACAATATAGTCGTGGCAGAGGGTGTTCAGTTCGTCAGTGGTGACGCCAGCTTTGACATGGGGCGCAATCATGACCAGCACATCGGCGGCCAATTGGCCGGCAACGCGCATCTTTTCAATCTCTTCCGGTGTCTTGATTTTAATGGACATGGGATCTCTCTTGCGGCCTGCCGCTGGGCCTGCGAGGGCAGACAGGACAGGTAATGAAAAATAGATGCGTTTGCAATCAGGGCAAAATTTTATCCGCAACCCCCGCGTACTTCCAGTGTGATTGTCATCACAACGTCAAATCGGCGTCGCAGCATCCTCTGGCGGGATCCATATTTACACCTGTTTAGGGTGTCGGCCGGTGGTGTCCTGGACAAAGTTATGATATAAAGCGCGCCGGAATGGGGAACTTGCGTCCCGATTTCATCACCCTTACTTAAACAACACACACACATCGACACATATGCCGGGGTGCCTTAACGGGTCGGTTATATGGGATGTGTGGAGGCCTAACCCCAATACAGAGGTATAAAATGGCTAAAGTTTCTATGCGCGACATGCTGCAAGCCGGCGTTCACTTCGGTCACCAGACTCGTTACTGGAACCCGAAAATGAAATCCTACATCTTCGGTGCCCGCAGCAAAGTTCACATCATCAACTTGGAAAAAACCGTTCCGATGTTTGACGATGCCATGAACTTCATCAGCTCCGTAGCTGCCAAGAAAGGCAAGGTACTGTTCGTTGGTACCAAGCGTGCCGCGTCTGAAGCCGTAAAAGAAGCCGCTGAGCGTTGCGACCAGTTCTATGTAAACCACCGCTGGCTGGGCGGTATGCTGACCAACTGGAAAACCGTTCGTCAGTCTATCAAGCGCCTGAAAGATCTGGAAACCCAGAGCCAGGACGGTACCTTCGACAAGCTGACCAAGAAAGAGGCGCTGATGCGTACTCGCGAAATGGAAAAGCTGGAGAAGAGCCTGGGTGGTATCAAGAACATGGGCGGCCTGCCTGACGTTCTGTTCGTTGTCGATGCCGACCACGAGCATATCGCTATCAAAGAAGCCAATAACCTGGGTATCCCGGTAGTTTCCATCGTTGATACCAACTCCAACCCGGACGGCGTTGACTATGTCATCCCGGGTAACGACGACGCTATCCGTGCCGTACAGCTGTACCTGAATGCTGCTGCTGACACCGTACTGGAAGCTCGCGCTCAGGACATCGTTGTTCAAGCCGAACAAGATGGCTTCGTTGAAGCTGAGTAATTGATAAGGACTGTAAAGCCCTTATTAACCAAGCTGATGTAATTGGTTAGCAGGGGCCCTTGTGGCCCCTGTTTCTTGTCAATTCAAGACCGAGGATACTGGACATGGCTAACGTTACTGCCGCCCTGGTAAAAGAACTGCGCGAGCGCACTGCCGCTGGCATGATGGATTGCAAAAAAGCACTGGAAGAAGCTGCTGGTGATATCGAGCTGGCAATTGAGAACATGCGCAAATCCGGTCAGGCCAAAGCTGCCAAGAAAGCTGGCCGTATCGCCGCTGAAGGCGTTATCTTTGCTCGCACCGAAGGCAACGTTGCCGTCATGATCGAGCTGAACAGCGAAACCGACTTCGTCGCCAAAGATGCCAGCTTCATGGCAATGGGCCAGAAGATCGCTGACATCGCTGCGACCCAGAAAATTGCTGACGTTGACGCGCTGAAAGCCGCTGACTTCGGTAACGGCGAATCCGTCGAGCTGACCATCACCAACCTGATCGCCAAGATCGGTGAGAACATGAACCTGCGTCGCGTGATGCTGGTTGAAGGTGACAACCTGGGTACCTACGTTCACGGTTCCCGCATTGGTGTTATCACCAAGCTGACCGGTGGTTCTGCCGAGCTGGCCAAAGATCTGGCCATGCACGTTGCTGCCAACAGCCCGCAATTCGTCAAGCCTGAAGACGTGTCTGCTGAAGTCGTTGCCAAAGAGCGCGAAATCCAGATCGACATCGCCATCAACTCCGGCAAGCCGAAAGAGATCGCCGAGAAGATGGTTGAAGGCCGCATGAAGAAGTTCACCGGTGAGGTTTCCCTGACTGGTCAACCGTTCGTGAAAGATCCTTCCATGACCGTTGCCGAGCTGCTGAAGAAAGAAGGCGCTGACGTTGTCTCCTTCACCCGTTTCGAAGTGGGCGAAGGCATCGAGAAGCAAGAGACCGATTTCGCTGCTGAAGTTGCAGCCCAAATCGCGGCCGCTCAAAAGGCCTAATCGAACCGGTTTTTCCGTTTCCCCAGACCGCGACTTATGTCGCGGTCTTTATATGACCAGGAATCAGTGACATGAGTACCAATCCCAAACCTGCATACAGACGTGTTCTTCTGAAGTTGAGTGGTGAAGCCCTGCAAGGATCCGAGGGTTTCGGCATTGATCCGGCGGTGCTGGAGCGGATGGCCCAAGAGATCAAAGAACTGGTTGAGTTGGGTGTTCAGGTCGGTCTGGTCATCGGTGGCGGCAACCTGTTCCGTGGTGCCGGTCTTGCCAAAGCGGGCATGAACCGCGTGGTGGGCGACCACATGGGTATGCTGGCAACCGTGATGAACGGTCTGGCCATGCGTGATGCCCTGCATCGTGCTTATGTGAATGCCCGTCTGATGTCTGCCATCTCCCTGCAAGGCGTCTGTGACTCCTACAGCTGGGCCGAGGCAATCAGCCAGCTGCGTGCTGGCAAAGTCGTTATCTTCTCTGCCGGTACCGGCAACCCCTTCTTCACTACCGATTCTGCGGCTTGTCTGCGCGGGATCGAGATCGAAGCTGACGTGGTGCTCAAAGCCACCAAGGTTGATGGTGTATACAACGAAGATCCGGTCAAGAATCCGGATGCCGTGCTGTATCATGAACTGAGTTATGATGAAGTTCTTGAAAAAGAGCTCAAGGTGATGGATCTTGCTGCCTTTACCCTGGCACGTGACCATGATCTGCCGATCCGTGTGTTCAACATGAACAAACCGGGTGCCCTGCGCCGGGTTGTCATGGGTGAACCGGAAGGCACTCTGATCCACCACGTTGGTAAATAAGATAAAAGTGAGCCACCTGGCGCTCTTATCCTATCCATCACGTCAGTAAATAAGATAGACACGGGCCGTGTAGCGGCTCGTTCGCCAAAAGGAAAACCACTGTGATCAACGAGATTAAAAACGACGCCAAGGACCGTATGGGCAAGAGCGTAGAAGCGCTCAAGACTCAAATGTCCAAGATCCGTACCGGCCGCGCTCACCCGAGCCTGCTCGACGGCATCCAGGTTGAGTATTACGGTGCTGCCACTCCGCTGAAACAGTTGGCCAACGTCGTGGCAGAAGATGCTCGCACCCTCTCCATCTCCATTTTTGACCGCTCCATGATCCAGGCGGTAGAGAAGGCGATCCTGACCTCCGATCTGGGCCTGAACCCGTCCAGCAATGGCCAGACCCTGCGCGTGCCGCTGCCGCCGCTGACCGAAGAGCGCCGTCGTGACCTGACCAAGATCGTCCGTGCCGAAGCGGAAAACGCCCGTGTTGCCGTGCGCAACATCCGTCGTGACGCCAACGCCGATCTGAAAGCGCTGCTGAAGGACAAAGAGATCTCCGAAGACGATGATCGTCGCGCCCAGGAAGAGATCCAGAAACTGACCGACTCCTACATCAAGCTGGTCGATGAGGCCCTTGCCGTAAAGGAGAAGGAGCTAATGGAAATCTAACCGTCTGAAAGGTATATTACGAGCGCCGTGTAGTGCCCCTGCACGGCGCTTTTGTCTTTGTGGGAGAATTACATGTCGCTTTTGGCTGCGTTGGGTGATTGTGCCAACTCGTCTTTACCCCGTCACGTCGCCATCATCATGGATGGTAACGGTCGCTGGGCCCAGAACCGAGGCAAGATGCGGGTTTATGGCCACAAGGCGGGCGTCAAGTCAGTGCGCGAGGCCGTTACCTTTGCTGCGCGTGCCAAGATCGAGGCATTGACCCTGTTTGCATTCTCCAGCGAGAACTGGCGCCGCCCGGAAGGGGAGGTCAGTGCCTTGATGGAACTGTTCATCACAGTGCTGGGTCGTGAGGTGCAGAAACTGCACAACAACGGGATCCGGCTCAAGGTGATTGGCGATACTGCTCGCTTTAGTGAGCGGTTGCAGGCCAAAATCGCCAAGGCGGAAGCCTTGACCGCCAATAACAAGGGGTTGACCCTGAACATTGCGGCCAACTATGGCGGCCAGTGGGATATCGCCCAGGCGGCCCGCAAGCTGGCTAAAGCAGTGGCGGCCGGTGAACTGGCCGCTGACGACATTGATGAATCCATGTTGACCCGCGAGGTTTGCATGGCCGATCTGCCACCCGTGGACCTGTTGATCCGCACCGGTGGCGATCATCGCATCAGCAACTTTGTGTTATGGCAGCTCGCCTATGCCGAGCTCTATTTTACCCCGGTATTGTGGCCTGATTTCAACGAGGCCGAGTTCAGTGAGGCGGTTGCCTCTTTCGTTGCCCGCGAGCGTCGCTTCGGTTGCACGGGTGAACAGATACGGGAATTGATCGCCGAGCAGCAGACCGGCTAAACCCCGCTCCCAAGAGAGAGGTTTCTTTTGCTAAAACAACGAATTATTACTGCTTTGATGTTGATCCCCCTGGTGTTGGGGGCGCTCTTCTTTCTGCCATTGAAATTTTTTGCCCTGTTGGCAGCGCTGGTGTTTTTGTTGGCCAGTCGCGAATGGAGTGGGTTTGTCTCTGCTGCTCCGCAGCAATGGTTGCCCATCGTATTTTGTCTGTTGCTCGGTGCCAGCCTCTTTTGGCTGCCGGTAGAGCAACTCTGGACGCCCCATCTGCACCCCCTGGTGATGGGCGTGCTCTGGACCGCGGTAAGCTGGTGGCTGCTGGGCCTGCTGCTGGTGCTGCGCTATCCCCAAAGCGCCAAGCTGTGGAAAGAGTCTATCTGGCTCAAGTCGCTGTTTGGTCTGGTGACCCTGGTTCCCTTCTTCTGGTCGCTGGTCGCAATCCGTGGTTACAACTTTTACCATGACCCCATGATGGGGGCCTGGATCCTGTTGTTCGTGATGGGACTGGTCTGGGCGGCAGATTCTGGCGCGTATTTTTTCGGCAAGGCGTTCGGTAAGCACAAGCTGGCACCGGCTGTGAGTCCGGGCAAAACCATCGAAGGAATGTGTGGCGGCCTCTTTACCGCCAGCCTGCTGGCCATCGGCGTTACCTGGTCGATGGGATTTGTTCCTGCCAAGATGATCACCGTGCTGTTTTGCTCTCTGCTGGCGGTGCTTGCCTCCGTACTCGGTGATCTGACCGAGAGCATGTTCAAGCGCGAAGCGGGCATCAAGGACTCCGGCACCCTGCTGCCGGGTCATGGGGGCATTCTCGACCGGATTGACAGCCTGACCGCCGCCCTGCCGGTGTTTCTGCTCAGTTATCTGCTACTCAGTCAGGAGTTTTGATGCACAAGTCACTGGTTATTCTGGGAGCCTCCGGCTCCATTGGTCAGAGTACCTTGAAAGTGCTGCGCCATAACCCGGGCAGTTGGCAAGTGTTGGCGTTGACCGCCGCCCGCAACGTGGATGCTATGTTGCGGGACTGCCTCGAATTCTCCCCCCGTTTTGCCGTGATGGTCGATGAGGATGCCGCCCGTGAACTGGCTGCCCGTCTGAAAGCGCACGGCAGTGCGACCCGGGTCATGTCTGGTGCAGCAGCCCTTTGCGAGGTTGCCGCTCACCCCGACGCCCATAGCGTGATGGCAGCCATCGTCGGTGCGGCCGGACTGGCCCCGACCATGGCCGCGGTACGTGCCGGCAAGCGTATTTTGCTGGCCAACAAGGAGGCGCTGGTGATGTCCGGTGCTTTCTTCATGGAGGCCGTGCGAGAGCATGGCGCCGAGCTGCTGCCCATCGACAGCGAACACAATGCCATCTTCCAGTGTCTGCCGACCGCCGTGCAGCGCCAGCCCGGTTTTTGCGATCTAGCGGCGGCGGGGATCAGCAAGATTTTGCTGACCGGTTCCGGCGGCCCGTTCCGTTACACCGAGATCAGCGAGCTTGCCAAGGTGACGCCGGCGCAGGCTATCGCCCATCCCAACTGGTCGATGGGGGCCAAGATTTCGGTCGACTCCGCCACCATGATCAACAAGGGGCTGGAGTACATCGAGGCGCGCTGGCTGTTCAATGCGGCGCCCGAGCAGATCCAGGTGGTGATCCACCCGCAGTCGGTGATCCACTCCATGGTGCAGTACAAGGATGGCTCCGTGCTGGCTCAGCTTGGCAATCCGGATATGTGTACCCCCATCGCCCATGCGCTGGCTTATCCCAATCGCATCCCTTCCGGTGTGGAACCTTTGGATTTCTTCAGTGTCGGAGAGTTCAGCTTTATCCGGCCTGATTATGATCGTTATCCCTGTCTGGCGCTGGCCATCAATGCCTGCCAGAAGGGACAAGCGGCGACCACTGCGCTCAATGCAGCCAACGAGGAGGCGGTTGCCGCCTTCCTGGCCGGGCGCATCGGCTTTATGGATATTGCCCGGATCAACGAGGCAGTGATGCTGGCGCTGGAGAGCAGCGCCGTCGGCTCGCTCGATGATCTGTTTGCCCTGGACGGTGCGGCAAGAGCCCGTGCTCACACTTTGATTGAGGAGCTTGGCTGATGGGCGGTGTGTTGTGGAATATCGGTGCCTTTGTTGTTGCGCTGGGCCTGCTGGTCGCGGTGCACGAGTTTGGTCACTTCTGGGTGGCCCGTCGTTGTGGCGTCAAGGTTGAGCGCTTCTCTATCGGTTTTGGCAAGGCGATCTGGCGCCGGATGGGTAAAGATGGCACCGAATATGTGCTGGCGCTGATCCCGCTCGGTGGTTACGTCAAGATGCTCGATGGCCGGGTCGATGAACTCAAGCCCGGTGACGAGCAGTATGCCTTCAACCACAAGAGTGTCTGGGCGCGAATGGCGATTGTTGCCGCAGGTCCTATGGCCAACTTCGTCTTTGCCCTGTTTGCCCTCTGGCTGATGTTTATCATCGGGGTGCCGAGTGTCAAGCCGGTGATCGGTGAAGTGCGTCCGGCATCCATAGTTGCCGAGGCGGGTGTGCTGCCGGGGATGGAGATTGTCGGGGTCGGCGATGAGCAGACCGGTGACTGGGAGAGCGTCACTTACGCCCTTATCAGCCATCTGGGTGATGATGCAGTCACCCTGAAAGTGCAGGCACCCAATACCAGCTATGCCACCGATAAAACCTTGTCGCTGACCGGCTGGACTTTTGATCCGGATAAAGAGTCGCCCATCGGCAGCTTGGGGATCGTCCCCCTGAGTGGCAAAGTGCTGCCAGTCGTGGCTGCCGTGGTGGCCAAGAGTGCCAGTGAAAAGGCGGGGCTGCAGGTCGGTGACCGTATCAAACAGGTCGGCGATCAGCCTATTACCGCGTGGGCCCAGTTTGTCGAACTGGTGCAGCAGGCACCGGGTGAACCCCTGCAAGTGGTGGTTGAGCGCAACAACAGTGATCTCAACGTGACTCTGACCCCGGATAGCCGCAAGGTGCAGGGCAAGCTGGTAGGATTCGTCGGTCTCTCGCCGCAACTGGTTCCATTACCGGATGAATATCGAATTCTGTTACAGTATGGGCCTTTGCAGGCGCTGTGGCATGGCGCGGACAAGACCTGGAGCCTGATCACGCTCACCTTTGACATGATTGGCAAGTTGATCGGTGGCATCGTGTCGCTGGACAACCTGAGCGGCCCCATCTCCATTGCCAAGGGCGCCGGCAGCAGTGCCGACTATGGTCTGGTCTATTTCTTGAGTTTTCTGGCGCTGATCAGCGTCAACCTGGGGATTATCAATCTGTTCCCCCTGCCGGTGCTCGACGGTGGCCATCTGGTCTATTTCCTGATCGAAGCGGTCACCGGCAAGCCGGTATCAGAGAAAATACAGGAAGTGGGTTTCAGGATCGGCGCCGCCATTCTGATGTTATTGATGGGCATTGCGCTGTTTAACGATTTCGCTCGCCTCTGAGGCCAGAGCATCAACAAGGACACATAAGAACAAAATGGCTGTTAAAAAAGCATTGGTGTTGAGTTGCCTGCTGGGTGCCAGTTTCCTGGCCCAGGCGGCCCCTGCCTCTTTTGTGGTGCAAGATATCCAGGTCGAAGGTCTGCAACGGGTGACCCTGGGTGCCGCACTGTTGAACCTGCCGATCCGGGTAGGTGATACCGTCGACTCCGTTGCTCTGGCCAGCGCCATCAAAAAGCTTTATGCCTCGGGTAACTTCGAGGATGTGAAGGTTTACCGTGACGGCCAGGTGCTGCAGGTGATGGTCAAGGAGCGTCCGACCATCTCCAGCATCGAGTTTGCCGGCAACAAGGATATCAAAGAGGAGCAACTGACCCAGAGTCTGGAGTCCTCTGGTATCCGTGTGGGCGATCCGCTGGATCGCACCGTACTCACTTCCCTCGAGAAGGGACTGGAAGATTTCTACTATGGCGTGGGTAAATACTCCGCCAAGGTCAAGGCCATCGTCACCCCGTTGCCGCGCAACCGGGTCGACCTCAAGTTCACCTTCGTGGAAGGGGAAGCGGCCAAGATCCAGCAGATCAACATCGTCGGCAACAGCGTCTTCCCTGAAGAGAAGCTGATTGCCCAGCTCTCCCTACGCGACGAAGTGCCCTGGTGGAACTTCACCGCCGATCAGCGCTATCAGAAGCAGAAACTGGCCGGTGATATCGAGACCCTGCGCTCCTACTACATGGACCGTGGCTATATCCGCTTCCAGCAAGAGTCTACCCAGGTCTCCATGACCCCCGACAAGAAGGGCGTCTACGTCACCCTCAACATCAAGGAAGGGGATCAGTACAAGGTCTCCGGTGTCCAGCTCAAGGGTGACCTGATCGATCGCGGTGGCGAGATGAAGGGATTGATCCCGATCGCTGCCGGCAGCACTTACTCTGCCAGTCAGGTGACTCATACCGAAGAGGTGCTCTCCAAGTTCCTCGGCCGTTACGGCTACGCCTATCCGAAAGTGGTCACCTTCCCGCAGATCAATGACAAGACCAAGGAAGTGGAGCTGATCGTCAACGTTGAGCCGGGCCCCCGTGTCTATGTGCGCAATATCAACTTCAGCGGTAACGCCACTACCGAAGATCAGGTACTGCGTCGCGAGATGCGCCAGATGGAGGGCACCTGGCTCTCCTCCGACAACATCGAGCAGTCCAAGAGCCGTCTCAACCGCCTTGGCTACTTCGAGAGCGTCGAAGTGGACACCAAGCGGGTGCCGGGCAACGATGACCTGGTTGACCTCGACTTCAAGGTCAAGGAGCAGCCAGCAGGCTCCATCAACGCCGGTATCGGTTACGGTACCGAATCGGGTCTGAGCCTGCAGGCAGGGATCTCTCAGAATAACTTTATGGGTACCGGTAAAACGGTCTCCATCAACGCCAGCACCAACGACTACTCCAAGAACGTTGACCTGAGCTACAACGACCCCTACTTCACTGTAGATGGTGTCAGCTTGGGTGGTCGGGTCTACTACAACCAGTTCCGCGCCGATGATGCCGATATCGTCGATTACGAGAACGAAACCATCGGTTTCCGTCTCTCCAGCGGCTTCCCGGTCAACGAGTTCAACCGTCTCGACTTCAGTACCGGTATCGAGAGTACCAAACTGAGCCGTCCATCGTTCAATGCCCAGAATTATCAGCAGTGTCTGGATGAAAATCCGGATACCAATGGCAATACCTACTGCTGGGATCAGTGGAATGATAACCGCCAGTCGGTGCAGATGGATCAGTTCTGGAATGCCTATTCACAGGATGGCGCTAACCTCGACTTCGTGACCGTCGATGTGACCGCTGGCTGGACCCGCTCCACCCTGAACAAGGGGATGTTCCCCACCGCTGGTGATCGCCAGCGTATCAACGCCAAGGTAACCGTGCCGGGCATGGAACTGCAGTACTACAAGCTCTCTGCCGAAGATGCCCACTACTTCCCGCTCGATGCGGACCACAACTGGGTGATGATCGGCAAGGGGCGCGTCTCCTACGGTAACGGCTATGGCGATGACGCCATGCTGCCGTTCTTCGAGAACTACTATGCCGGTGGTTTCGATACGGTACGTGGCTTCAAGAGCAATACCATTGGTCCTAAGGCTATTTACCAAAAATACTATAAGCCAGGCGAGAAAGATCCAAACGGTAATGTTTTATGTCCTAGTGACGGCAGTCCGTGTGGAACTGGTGGTTACGAAGGTTCCGATACCTCGGTGGGTGGCAACGCGCTGGCTGTTGCGTCACTGGAGCTGGTGTTCCCGACCCCGTTCGTCTCCGAGACCTATCGTCCGCAGATCCGTTCCACCATCTTTATGGATGCTGGTACCGTCTGGAGCACTGACTTTGCCAACGGGGCATATCCCTGTACCGCCAGTTCTAATTGCAACTACTTGAGCCAGGACTACTCCAGCCCGAGCAATATCCGGGTCTCTGCCGGTGTCTCCCTGCAGTGGCTCTCGCCCATGGGCCCGCTGGTGTTTGCCTTGGCCAAGCCGATCAAGAAATATGAAGGGGATCGCACCGAAGTCTTCTCCTTCAACATCGGTCGTACTTTCTAAGCAGAGTTTCGCCCCCACCCATGCGGTGGGGGTCTTCAATGATGGGACGCGCGGTATGCGTGCCTCACCAGGTAACAAGACGGTCCTAACGCCGCTTGCATAATCGGGTAAATCAGGTAGCCCTCGCCATGAGGGAACAAGGAGTAAGTGTGAATAAAGCGTTGAAAGTAGCTGGTTTGAGCTTTGCACTGATGGCTGCCGGCATGGGTTCTGCCTTCGCTGAGACCAAGATCGCCGTGGTGGATATGGGCGAAGTCTTCCAAAAGCTGCCCCAGCGTGAAGCCGTTGCAGCCAAGCTGAAAGGTGAATTCGAGCCGCGTATGCGTGAGCTGCAGAAGCTGGAACAGGAAGGCCAGAAGCTGGTCGAGAAGTTCCGCAAGGATGAAGCCTTCATGAGCGCCGAGCAGAAGAAGCAGAACCAGGAGAAGCTGGCCAAGCTGCAGATGGAGTTCAACCAGAAGCGTCAAGCCTTTGAGCAGGACAACGGCCGCCGTCAGTCCGAAGAGCGCAACAAGATCCTGACCAAGGTACAGGCTGCCATCGATTCCATCGCCAAGAGCAATGGTTACGATCTGGTGCTGGAGCGCAATGCCGCCCCGTATGCCGCCAGCAAGCTGGACATCTCCGGCCAGGTTATTTCTCAGGTAAGCAAGAGCAACTAATTGATGGCATTCACTCTCGCACAGCTGGCCCAGCAACTGGGGGCCCAGGTCCATGGCGACGGAACCCTGGAAATCCGCAAGGTAGCGACATTGGAAAAGGCCGGAGAGGGGGATATCACCTTCCTGTCCAACAAGAAGTACCGGCACTATCTGGAGCAGAGCAAGGCGACCGCCGTGCTCATTACAGAAGCGGATCTGCCATTTTGTCCCACCAATGCCCTGGTGCTCAAAGACCCCTATGTGGGCTTTGCCCGGGTAGCCCAACTGCTGGACACCACCCCGCAGCCGGCCACGGATATTCATCCGAGCGCCGTTATCGCGGCTGACGTGCAACTGGGCGAGAGCGTGGCCATCGGCGCCAATGCAGTGATCGAATCCGGCGTCGTGCTGGGTGACGATGTACGCATTGGCCCGGGCTGTTTTGTTGGCAAAAATACCCGGCTGGGAGCGCGCTCCCGGCTGTGGGCCAACGTCACCCTCTATCACAATGTGACTATGGGCGCCGACTGTCTGGTTCAATCCGGCACAGTGATCGGCGCCGATGGTTTCGGTTATGCCAATGAACGTGGCGAGTGGGTCAAGATCCCCCAGCTCGGCGGTGTGACCATTGGCAACCGGGTCGAGATCGGTGCCTGTACCACCATTGACCGCGGTGCGCTGGAAGATACCCGCATCGCTGATAATGTCATCATCGACAACCAGTGCCAGATCGCCCACAACGTGGAGATCGGTTACGGCACCGCCGTGGCGGGCTCTACCGTGATGGCTGGTAGTCTCAAGGTCGGCAAATACTGTATCATTGGCGGCGCTTCCGTCTTTAACGGGCATATGGAGATCTGCGACCAGGCCACCGTCACCGGTATGGCCATGGTGATGCGACCCATTACCGAGCCCGGTGTCTACTCTTCCGGCATCCCTCTGCAAACCAATAAAGAGTGGCGCAAGACCGCCGCCCGGGTGATGCGTATCGAAGAGATGCACAAGCGGTTAAGCAAGCTTGAGAAGAAGCTGGATCAAGAATAATCACGATTGGTATAGGGTACTGTTTTGACTACTGAAAAGAAGAGCCTGGGTATCCAGGAAATCATGGATCTGCTGCCCCACCGTTATCCGTTTCTGATGGTGGATCGTGTAGACGACTACGAGATCAGCGATGAGCGCAAAACCCTGCGCGCCATCAAGAACGTCTCGTTCAACGAGCCGATCTTCCAGGGGCACTTCCCGGCCAAGCCGGTGTTCCCGGGCGTACTGATCCTGGAAGCGATGGCACAGGCCACCGGTATCCTGGCCTTTACCATGGTGGGCAAGCCGT
Organism: Aeromonas sp. 95A; assembly: GCF_051919235.1. NCBI lineage: Bacteria > Pseudomonadati > Pseudomonadota > Gammaproteobacteria > Aeromonadales > Aeromonadaceae > Aeromonas > Aeromonas sp. 95A. The sequence continues at coordinate 1,753,596 of NZ_JBQBFC010000001.1, read as the reverse complement.
CTCCCAACGAACTCTACTATTTTGCCTCAATCGACAACGCTCGCTTCAAGCGTCCGGTCGGCCCCGGTGACCAACTGGTGCTCGACGTGGAGTTCCTGAAAGAGCGTCGCGGTATTGCCAAGTTCACCGGTGTCGCCACCGTCGACGGTGAAGTGGTCTGTACCGCCGAGCTGATGTGCGCCAAACGCGAGGTTTAACACACGTGATCGACCAGACTGCCATCATTCACGATACTGCCATCGTCCATGAGTCTGCCGTGATCGGTAAAGGGGTTGAAATCGGCCCCTTTTCTGTCATCGGCGCCGAGGTGGAAATCGGTGACAACACCTGGGTAGGTTCCCATGTGGTGATCAAGGGCCCGACCAAGATTGGTCGCGGCAACAAGATCTTCCAGCACACCTCCATCGGTGAGGATTGCCAGGACAAGAAGTACGCCGGTGAGCGCACCTTCCTTGAGATTGGCGACAACAACGTCATTCGCGAGAACTGCACCTTCCACCGTGGCACCATTCAGGATCAGAGTCTGACCAAGGTGGGCAGCGGCAACCTGTTCATGGTCAACGTTCATGTTGCCCACGACTGCATCATCGGTGACAACTGCATCTTCGCCAACAATGCGACCCTAGCGGGCCACGTGGTGATCGGTGACTTCGTGATCTTTGGTGGTCTCTCCGCCATTCACCAGTTTGGCCGCGTCGGCTCCCACGCCTTCGTCGGTGGCTGCGCAGCCCTGAACAAAGACGTGCCGCCTTACGTAATGGCCGCCGGCAACTACGCCAAGCCGTTCGGGGTCAACTCCGAAGGTCTGCGTCGCCGCGGTTTCAGCGCCGAGGCGATCTCCGCCGTCAAGCGTGCCTACAAAGAGATCTTCCGCTCCGGCAAGACCATCGAAGAGGTGCTGCCTGTGCTGATTGAGATGGCGCAAGCCGAACCGGCCGTCCAGCTCTATGTGGACTTCCTCAAAGATAACGAGCGCGGGATCATCCGTGCCTGATCCGGTTCGTATCGGTATCGTCGCCGGAGAAGTCTCCGGCGACATCCTGGCTGCCGGTCTGGTGCGCGAGCTGCAAGCCCGCTACCCGGATGCGCAGTTTGAAGGGATCGCAGGGCCGCGGATGCAGGCCCTCGGCGTCAAGGCGCTGTTCGAGATGGAAGAGCTCTCCGTCATGGGGATCACCGAGGTGCTTGGCCGTCTGCCGCGCATCCTCAAGGTTCGTCGCGAACTGCTGCGCCACTTTATTGCCAATCCGCCCGATATCTTCATCGGCGTGGATGCACCGGATTTCAATATCGGAGTGGAGCTGAAACTGCGCCGCGCCGGTATCAAGACGGTTCACTATGTCAGCCCCTCTGTGTGGGCCTGGCGCCAGAACCGCATTCACAAGATCAAGGCCGCTACCGACATGGTGCTCGCCTTCCTGCCGTTCGAGAAAGCCTTCTACGACCGCTTCGATGCCCCTTGCCGTTTTGTCGGTCACACCATGGCGGATGATATTCCGCTGGTGCCGGATCAGGCTGCCGTGCGTCGCAATCTCGGTATCGATGCCAATCGCCGCTGGCTGGCGGTGCTACCGGGCAGCCGCACCGCAGAAGTGGGCTTTATGTCCCCCCTGTTTCTCGAAGCGTGCAAACACCTGACGGTGCGCTATCCGGATCTCGGCTTCATTGTGCCGCTGGTCAACCAGAAACGGCGCGAGCAGTTTATGGCCATCAAGGCCGAGGTAGCGCCGGGTCTCGACATGGTGCTGCTGGAAGGGCAGGGCCGCGAGGCGATGATCGCCGCCGACGTGGTGATGCTGGCCTCCGGCACCGCGGCGCTCGAAGCCATGCTGGTGAAAAAGCCGATGGTGGTGGGTTACAAGCTCAAGCCCTTCAGCTATTGGCTGGCCCAGCGACTGGTAAAGACCGAATTTGTCTCTCTGCCCAACCTGCTGGCCGGTCGCATGCTGGTGCCGGAACTCATCCAGCACAAGTGCACCCCGGAGAATCTGGTGGAAGAGGTGAGCAAGTACTTCGAGCACGACAACAGTGCGCTGGTCAACACCTTCACCGAGCTGCACCAGCTGATCCGCTGCAATGCCGACTCGCAGGCCGCCGATGCGGTGGCGGATCTGCTCGGCAGATAACGCTATTTCGGACCGTCGATTGCGCCGCGCAGCCCGTTAATCCGTTTTCCGAGCGGTGATGCCGCGCCAGTCGACCCCTGTCAGGCCCCACGGGGCCTGTTTTGATTCAAGGCTACAAGATGATGATCGATATTCCTGACGACAAGCTGGTTGCCGGTGTGGACGAAGTGGGCCGTGGCCCCCTGGTGGGTGACGTGGTCACCGCTGCGGTCATTCTCGATCCCGCTAATCCGATCGCGGGGCTCAACGACTCCAAGAAGCTCTCCGAGAAGAAGCGCCTCGCCCTGTTTGACGAGATCAAAGAGAAGGCGCTCGCCTGGGCCATCGGTCGCGCCAGCCCGGAGGAGATCGACGAGCTCAACATCCTGCATGCCACCATGCTGGCGATGCAGCGAGCCGTGGCGGAGTTGAAGGTCACCCCTGAGCTGGTCTTTATCGATGGCAACCGTTGCCCTGCATTGCCGATGGAAGCGCGCGCCGTGGTCAAGGGCGATAGTCTGGTGGCCGCCATCAGTGCCGCTTCGATCCTCGCCAAGGTGACCCGCGACGGCGAGATGACCGAGCTGGACAGCCGTCATCCCGAATATGGTTTTGCCCGCCACAAGGGTTATCCGACCGCTGAGCACCTCGCCATTCTGGCCGAGCGTGGCCCGTTGCCCGAATATCGCAAGAGCTTCAAGCCGGTGCGCCGCGCACTGGGGATCGAGTAGACCATGCCATTTAGTTTGAGCAGCGAGAGGAGATGACGATGGCTGACCCCCGTTTTATCCACCTGCGAGTCCACTCCGACTTCTCCATGGTCGATGGCCTGCAGAAGATCAATCCCATAGTCGGGGCGGCGGCGGCCAACAACATGCCGGCGCTGGCGCTGACCGATCAGATGAACATGTGCGGTCTGGTGCGCTTCTATGGCGCAGCCCACGGCAAGGGGATCAAACCCATCGTCGGTGCCGACTTCTGGGTGCAGAGCGATGAGCTCGGCGACGAGCAGTTCCGTCTCACCCTGCTAGCCATGGATAACGACGGCTACCAGAACATCACCCTGCTTATTTCCCGCGGTTACCAGCGCGGCCACGTGCAAGGGCGGCCGGTTATCGACAAGAGCTGGCTCGCCGAGCATGCCAAGGGGGTGATCGTCCTCTCCGGCGGCCGCGAGGGGGATGTGGGCAAGTTCCTGCTCAAGGGCAACCGCCAGATGACCGAGCAGTGCGTCGCCTTCTATCAGACTCACTTCCCGGATGCCTATTACCTCGAGCTGCTGCGCACCGGTCGCTCCGACGAGGAGGTCTATCTGCACATGGCGGTGGCCATTGCCACCGAGTTCGAGCTGCCGGTAGTGGCCACCAACGAGGTGGTGTTCCTCAACGCCGATGACTTCGACGCCCACGAGATCCGGGTCGCCATCCACGATGGCTATACCCTGATGGACAAACGCCGTCCCCGTCGCTACAGCCCCCAGCAGTACCTGCGTAGTCAGGAGGAGATGGCGGAGCTGTTTGCCGACATTCCCGAAGCGCTGGAAAACACGGTGGAGATCGCCAAACGCTGCAACGTGACGGTGCGTCTCGGCGAGTACTTCCTGCCCAACTTCCCGACCGGTGACATGACTACCGAAGATTTTCTGGTGGCCAAGTCGAAAGAGGGTCTGGAGGAGCGTCTCGAGTTCCTGTTCCCGGATCCGCAAGTGCGCGCCGAGCGACGTCCCGAGTATGACGAGCGTCTCGATGTCGAGCTGAAAGTGATCAACCAGATGGGCTTCCCGGGTTACTTCCTCATCGTGATGGAGTTTATCCAGTGGTCCAAGGACAACGGCATCCCCGTTGGTCCGGGCCGGGGGTCGGGGGCAGGTTCTCTGGTGGCCTACGCCCTCAAGATTACTGACCTCGACCCGCTGGAATTTGACCTGCTGTTCGAACGTTTCCTTAACCCCGAGCGGGTATCCATGCCCGACTTCGACGTCGACTTCTGCATGGACAGGCGCGACGAGGTGATTGAACACGTCTCCGACATGTATGGTCGGGATGCGGTCTCCCAGATCATCACCTTCGGCAGCATGGCGGCCAAGGCGGTGGTGCGGGACGTGGGCCGGGTGCTGGGCCACGCCTACGGCTTTGTGGATCGCATCTCCAAGCTCATTCCGCCGGATCCGGGCATGACGCTCGCCAAGGCATTCGAGGCCGAGCCCAAGCTGCCCGAGCTCTACGAGCAGGATGAGGAGGTCAAGGACCTCATCGACATGGCCCGCCGCTTGGAAGGGGTAGTGCGCAACGCAGGTAAACACGCCGGTGGCGTGGTGATCGCACCCACCAAGATCACCGACTTTGCGCCGCTCTACTGCGATGACGAAGGCCATCACCCGGTCACCCAGTTCGACAAGAACGACGTGGAATACGCCGGCCTGGTGAAGTTCGACTTCCTGGGTCTGCGCACCCTCACCATCATCGACTGGGCGCTCGGCATGATAAACCCGCGTCTTGCCAAAGAGGGCAAGCCGCCGGTCGATATCGCCGCCATCCCCATCGATGACAAGAAGTCGTTTGACCTGCTGCAGCGCTACGAGACCACCGCGGTATTCCAGCTGGAATCCCGCGGCATGAAGGATCTCATCAAGCGGCTGCGCCCCGACTGCTTCGAAGACATGATCGCACTGGTGGCCCTGTTCCGACCGGGCCCGCTCCAGTCAGGCATGGTGGATAACTTCATCGACCGCAAGCACGGTAATGAAGCGATCTCCTATCCGGACGAGAAGTGGCAGCACGAGAGCCTGAAACCGATTCTGGAACCGACCTACGGCATCATCCTCTATCAGGAGCAGGTGATGCAGATCGCCCAGACCCTGGCTGGCTACACGCTCGGTGGCGCAGACATGCTGCGCCGGGCGATGGGTAAGAAAAAGCCCGAGGAGATGGCCAAGCAGCGAGCCGGTTTCGAGGAGGGCGCCGTCAAAAATGGCGTCGACGGCGAACTGGCGATGAAGATCTTCGATCTGGTGGAGAAGTTTGCGGGCTACGGCTTCAACAAATCCCACTCCGCCGCCTATGCGTTGGTCTCCTACCAGACCCTCTGGCTCAAGACCCACTTCCCGGCCGAGTTCATGGCGGCGGTTATGACCGCCGATATGGACAACACCGACAAGATCGTGACTCTGGTGGACGAGTGTCAGCGGATGGGGCTCACCGTGATCCCGCCGGATGTGAACACTGGCCGCTATCGCTTCTCGGTCAACGAAGATGGCCATATCGTCTACGGGATCGGGGCGGTGAAAGGGGTGGGTGAAGGCCCCATCGATGCGATCTTGAGCGCACGGGATCAGGACGGCCCATTCCGCGATCTGTTCGACTTCTGCAACCGGGTCGACATCAAGAAGCTCAACAAGCGGGTGATGGAGAAGCTGATCCTCTCCGGCGCCATGGATCGGCTCGGCCCCCACCGCGCCGCCCTGATGGCGACCCTGGAGGAGGCGATGCGGGCCGCCGAGCAGCACGCCAAGGCGCAGGCAGTGGGGCAGGTCGACATGTTCGGCGTGCTCACCGAAGAGATTGACGACGTCAAAAAGGCGTTTGCCAACGTGCCGCACTGGCCTGACAAGGTCTGGCTGGAAGGGGAGCGCGAGACCCTCGGGCTCTATCTCACCGGCCACCCCATCAACCAGTACAGCAGCGAATTGCGTCGTTATACCTCGGGTCGCCTGTGCGATCTGCATCCCACCTCCCGCGATACCGTGACCACGGCGGCGGGGCTGGTGATCGCGGCTCGCAGCATGGTGACCAAGCGTGGCAACAAGATGGGGATCTTCACCCTGGACGACCGTTCTGGTCGCCTTGATGTGACCCTGTTCAGTGAAGCGCTGGAAAAATATGAAGAATTGATGCAAAAAGACCGCATTTTGGTGGTTTCTGGACAGGTCAGCTTTGATGACTTCTCCGGTGGCCTTAAAATGTCGGCTCGAGAATTACTGGATATCAACGATGCGAGGGAGCGTTTTGCCAGAGCAATCCGCATCTCCCTCGATGAACAGCGGATTGATGATCGCTTTTTCCCGCGTTTGTGCGAGATTTTGGAGCCCGCCCGTGCCGGAGTCTGTCCGGTTCAGGTAAACTATCGTCGCCCCGGCTCCCGGGTGCGATTGACGCTCGGTACCGAGTGGCGGGTGACGCCCACCGATCAACTGATAGATGACTTGCGAGTCCTGCTTGGACGAGAGCGGGTTGAATTGGTTTTTGATTAGAGGTTCTAAGGCCCTATGAGTCTTTTTCTGGATTTTGAACAGCCGATTGCCGAGTTGCAGGCGCAGATTGATGAACTCAAACATGTGAGTGAAGGCAATCACGCCGTGGATCTGAAAGACGAGATCCGCCGGCTGGAGAAGAAAAACGAAGAGCTGACCAAGAAGATCTTCGGTGATCTGGGTGCCTGGCAGGTATCCCAGATGGCGCGTCATCCCCAGCGCCCCTACACCTTTGACTATATCGAGCATATCTTCACCGATTTTGACGAGTTGGCTGGCGATCGCGCCTATGCCGATGACAAGGCTATCGTCGGCGGCATCGCCCGTCTCGACGGTGAGCCTGTGATGGTGATTGGTCACCAGAAGGGTCGCGAGACCAAAGAGAAGATCAAGCGCAACTTCGGTATGCCGCGTCCGGAAGGATACCGCAAGGCCCTGCGTCTGATGGAGATGGCTGAGCGCTTCAAGATGCCGATCATCACCTTTATCGACACCCCAGGTGCTTACCCCGGCGTCGGTGCCGAAGAGCGTGGCCAGTCCGAAGCGATTGCCCGCAACCTGAAAGTGATGGCCGGTCTGACCGTGCCGGTGGTCTGCACCGTGATTGGTGAGGGTGGCTCCGGTGGTGCGCTGGCAATCGGCGTGGGTGACCGGGTCAACATGCTGCAGTACTCCACCTACTCCGTCATCTCGCCGGAAGGGTGTGCCTCCATCCTGTGGAAGAGCGCTGACAAGGCCTCCGTAGCTGCCGAAGCGATGGGTATCACTGCCCAGCGTCTGAAAGAGCTCAAGCTGATCGACCACGTGATCGACGAGCCCCTCGGCGGTGCTCACCGCGATGTGGAGAAGATGGCCAAAAACCTCAAGGCTCGCATCAAGCAGGATTTGGACGCACTGCGTCCGCTCGATACCGAGCAACTGCTGGAGCAGCGCTACCAGCGTCTGCTGGGCTACGGTTACTGCTAAGCGCTGCCGTCAATCCCGAGTATTCAGGCCCCCGTCATCGACGGGGGCTTTTTATTGCTGATGACCTGTCTTGCGATGTTTGCTCCAACACGCCCTGAAACGGCGCCGCTCACTCTTCGCGGATGAGGGGCCGTGTTGGTATGCCATGCCGTTGGTGAGGGCTGTCAGGGACTACGGCAACGCGTTGTCTGTCGCCTGCCCGCTGCATCCTGTGGCATCGTTAGCGGTGGCATGACAAGCCGCTTGATCATCCGATAGCGGCATAAAAAAGCGCCCCGGCTGTGCGGAGCGCTTTTACAGGTGTCTGGCGGTATTACAGTTCAATCTCGTCTGTAAGACCTTCATAGGCGATATCGATGGATTGCAGCTCCTTCTGCAGGCGATGTTTGTCTTTCAACGCCTCGATTTCACGCCATTTACGTTTTTTTCCCGTTGTCCCGCGGCTACGCGAACCGAGTTCAACCACCTCGTCATAATCGAAGTTGAACATTTCCATGGCTCCCTCCTTGGTTTTTATCGTTTTCACCACCCGTATAACATAACGAATCTGAAATTAAAACGTTTTCGTGACGACTCTATGACAGCGCTAAAAAAGCCCATGAAAAAAAACCGGGCCCCTTGTTAGGGGCCCGGTTTTTATCAGAAAAAAGAACCGATTACAGGCGGCTTGCCAGCATGGTTTCCAGCTTGCCCTGGTCGATGGCGAACATGCGGATACCTTCGCCCAGCTTCTCGTGAGCCATGGCATCCTGGTTCAGTTCCCAGCGGAATTCGGCTTCGGTCATCGGGGTCGGTTTGGCCTTGCGCTCACCGGTGTAGTCCAGTTTGCGTACCACGGCGCCTTCGGTCTTGCTCAGTTCTTCCAGCAGGGCCGGGCCGATGGTCAGGCGGTCGCAACCGGCCAGTTCCAGGATCTCGCCGGTATTGCGGAAGCTGGCGCCCATCACCACGGTCGGGTAGTCGTGCTGCTTGTAGTAGTTGTAGATGGAGGTGACGGAGACCACGCCCGGATCTTCGCTGGCGGTGTAATCACGGCCATTTTTAGCCTTGTACCAGTCGAGGATGCGACCCACGAACGGGGAGATCAGGAAGGCACCGGCTTCGGCACAGGCACGGGCCTGGGCGAAGGAGAACAGCAGGGTCAGGTTGCACTGGATACCCTCTTTCTCCAGAACCTCGGCGGCACGGATCCCTTCCCAGGTGGAGGCCAGCTTGATCAGAATGCGGTCGTTGCTGATACCCGCTTCGTTGTAGAGACGGATCAGCTTGCGGGCCTTGGCGATGCTGGCTTCGGTATCGAAGGAGAGGCGGGCATCCACTTCGGTAGAGATGCGGCCAGGAACGATCTTCAGCACTTCCAGACCGATGTTGACGGCCAGCTTGTCGCCCGCGTCGATGATTTGCTGTGCCTTGTCCTGGCTCTGGGCTTTGGCCCACTTGATGGCGTCTTCGATCAGCGGAGCGTACTCGGGGATCTCGGAGGCCTTCAGAACCAGAGAGGGGTTGGTGGTGGCATCGATGGGCTGATAGCGTTTGATGGCTTCGATATCACCGGTGTCGGCAACAACAGTGGTCAGGGCTTTCAGCTGGGTTAATTTATCGGCCATAGCGAATATCATCTCTTAATGAGGGAGTAATCCCTGGGTTGCGGGCTTGAGACGGTGGTTCTGAAATAAAATTACAGGATCTTGGTGCCTCAGGCTCAGAAAAGCGCGATGGGGGCGGCCCATCGTCATTGCCTGCCTAATTAATACTGATGTGCTGCATCCTGCAATAGGGGCGCTTGGTTGTTAAACATTCAGGCTGTTGAGTCATCCAGTTTTATGGCTTGAAACTATATGATTAGTAAGGTTTTTTACATTTCCTTCCGACCTCGCTCCGGTTTGCTTTCAGCTGAACTTTTTTAGCCAATATCCATATTTGTGTCGTCGATCACATAAATTATCTCACTACGCACTTGAAATTTAATTACAGCGAAAACGTTTGGCGAAATGTCTCCGTTTGAAAGCCATTTCATGCAAGCGTTTGCGTTTTCGCATAGCTCATCAGGGATATATCAAAATGGTTCTCTTATGGGGCTTAATGGTGGCCTGTCTGATTGAATTATTGAGTTTGTTGAAAGTTTGCGATTTAAATGGAGCTTTATGGGCTTTTACAGTTCGTTTTTTGTGTCTCGCGTGACCGGGATCACTATTCCGGGCTCTCCCGCTGTGCTAGATTCCGCCCCTTTAGCGAAACGCTAATTAAACGACAGACAGAAAACGGTCAGCGCAGACTGGCCATGGATGTGAATAACAACGAGAGAATTATGGACACCTTGATTGCGATGCTAAACGACCTGATGTGGGGAGCCGTGCTCATCTACCTGCTCATCGGGGTCGGTATCTTTTTCACCTTCCGCCTGGGTTTTATCCAGATCCGTCACTTTGGCCACATGTTTTCCGTGCTGAAAAACAGCCGTAAATCGGACAACGCGGGCATCTCCTCCTTCCAGGCCCTCTGTACCAGCCTTGCCGCCCGTGTCGGCACCGGCAACCTGGCCGGTGTGGCTGTCGCCATCTATCTGGGTGGCCCCGGCGCCATCTTCTGGATGTGGCTGATTGCCTTTATCGGCATGGCGACCGCCTTCGTCGAAAGCACCCTGGCCCAGCTCTACAAGGTCAAGGATGAGGATGGCAACTACCGTGGTGGCCCGGCCTACTACATGGAGAAAGGCCTTGGCATGCGCTGGATGGGGGTGGTCTTCTCGCTCTGCCTGATCCTGGCGTTTGGTCTGGTGTTCAACGCGGTGCAGGCCAACTCCATCAGTCTGGCGATGAAGGTGGCGTTTGGCATTCCTGACTGGGTCAGCGGTCTGGCGCTGGTGGCGCTCTCCGGCCTGATCATCTTCGGCGGAATTCGTGGCATTGCCCGTTTTGCCGAGCTGGTGGTGCCCTTTATGGCGCTGGCCTACATCCTGCTGGCGCTGGTGATCGTGGCGATGAACATCACCGAGTTGCCCCATGTCTTCATGCTGATCATCAAGTCCGCCTTCGGGATTGAGCAGGCAGGCTCGGGTGCGCTGGGTTATGCCATCTCCCAGGCGATGATCAACGGTATCAAGCGCGGTCTCTTCTCCAACGAAGCGGGCATGGGCTCTGCGCCCAACGCTGCGGCGACTGCCACTCCCTATCCGCCGCACCCGGCCTCCCAGGGTTATGTGCAGATGCTGGGGGTCTTTATGGACACCATCGTCATCTGCAGCTGTACCGCCGCCATCATCCTGATGTCCGGTCAGTTTGAGCCGGGCTCCGGCGTGACCGGTGTCGAGCTGACCCAGCGGGCGCTCTCCTCCCAGATTGGCAGCGGTGGCAACATCTTCATTGCGGCGGCCATCTTCTTCTTCGCCTTCACCTCTATCGTGGCGAACTACTCCTATGCCGAGACCAATCTGGTGTTCCTCGAGCACAACCACAAGGGTGGCCTGATGCTGTTTCGGGTGTTCGTGCTGGGGATGGTGATGTTCGGTGCCGTGGGTGAGTTGCCGATTGTGTGGGCCATGGCGGATGTCTCCATGGGTCTGATGGCCATCGTCAACCTGGTGGCGATCCTGCTGCTCTCCAGCGTTGCCATCAAGCTGGCGAAGGATTACAACGACCAGCTCCGGCTGGGCAAGGTACCCACCTTCGATGCCAACAAATACCCCGAGATCCGCTCCCAGCTGGAAGAGGGGATCTGGGACAATCCGACCAAAAAGTAACAAGCGGTGAGTCAAACCTCTTGATTAAAACCTGAAGGGGGAGCCGGTGGCTCCCCCTTCTTTTATGGTGCACTCTTGGGTTGCTTATCCCAGCGCCGAACGAGCTGTCTGACACGCCGTCGTAACTGGCGCCCGCAGCGCCCTTGTTGCCGTTCGCTGAGGGGGGCATAACGCCAGAGTCGATAGAGCCATGCACTCTTTAGCAGGGGGTGGGCAAGGTCGGGACGCAGCCGTGCCAGCCGCTCGCACCATGTCCCCATGCTTTCGGCGGGCTCTGGGGGATAGCCGCTGCGTTTACCCCGTTTGAGCAGGGGCTGCCAGATGCGCCGCTCTGGCGGCAGGCGGGCGGGCAGCAGCAGGGGCAGGCTCACCAGCAGGGCGACCAGCATCAGGCTGGCGAGGATCAACCAGGGTGTGTGTCCCGCCAGTGCGGGCCAGCGCAGGCCGATTTGTTGCCAGAGCTGACCCGCATCGTAACCAATCACCCAGCGACTCCACTGGTAGTCGATATTGTTGCCCCACCAGCGCAGTTGATTGAGCAGGGCCCAGTTGCGATAACGCTGCAAAGCGAGGGGGTCGGCAGCGGTAAACTCGTCGCTCAGCGCCTCCCTTACGCCGCCTTCAATACGCTCCGGTGCCACTGCCGCAGTGGGGTCGATTCGCCGCCATGATCCCTCTTCATCGAGATACTCTACCCAGGCGTGAGCATCGAACTGGTGTACCGCCAGATAGTTGCCTCTGGGATTCCACTCGCCGCCGAGATAACCGGTGACCAGCCGTGCCGGAATACCGGCGGCGCGCAGTACGAAAGCGGTCGCCATGGCGTAGTGGCCGCAAAAGCCCTGCCTGGTATCGAACAGGAACTCATCCACCCCGTCACTGCCAAGCCGTGGCGGGGTCAGAGTGTAGTAATAGGATTGGCTGCGAAACTGCGCGAGTAGGGCGGTGACCAGCGCTGCGCGTTCTGGATAGCGCACAGCCAACCCTTGGCCGTGAGCGCGCGCTCTTGGGTTGCCCCCCGGCTGGCAGTTGCAGGTTGCGCTGGGCGGCTTGGTGGTCATCCTCTGGCTGCGCTTCGCCGCGGCCAATGCGATAACGGATCGCCACCTCGCCGCTCCCCTGTCGATAGAGGGTGTCGAGAGGGGTTAGCAGCACCGGACCCGCCAGCAGGCGCGGTTCACTCAGAGCAAAGGCCCAGCGGTGGCGCTGGGGCTCGGCGATCACCTCGTAGCTCCCGGCGGGTAACGGACTATCTACCTGTTGAGTGTTGGCCTGTGAAGAGGATGCCAGAAGGGTCAGCCCGGTCTGCACCGGCACTGTCTGCTGCCATGCTTTGACCTCGGGGCTCAGCAACCAGCGCTGGCCATCGAAAACCTCTTGGCGCATCACCGGAAAATAGCGCTCGCGGACAGGGGGCGGGCCATCGGCAAAGGTGACCCGAAACGCCAGTTCGGAGGAGTTGACAAGTTCGCTGATATCGCCGGGGGCCAGCTCTTCCGAGAGCCCCGACAGTGCACGGCTGGTGGTGGGCATCTGCCAGAGGGGCGGGAGCCTTGGCAGCAGCAAAAACAGGGTGATAAGCAGTGGAAGCGCCAGCAGCAGGGTACCACCTGCACTGCGCCAAGGCCGTTTCTGTTCGGGGGCGATGGCGGCCACCAGCGCGGTCACTGCCAGCCAGAGCGCCACTGTCATTCCGACCGTCCAGCCGATGCTCTGTCGCTGCACCAGCGCTAGCGCGATGAGAAAGAAGGCGAGCAGCAGCACCTGCTCGATATCCCGCTCGCGCCGTACCTCGATCATTTTGAGGCTATAGCCGAGCCAGAGCAGATTGATCAGGGCGGGCAGAGTGCCCAATGTGCGCCACTGCAACCCCAGCAACATCACGGTTGTGAAGGCCAGCAGCGCCAACCCGCGGGCAGGGAGGGGCGGCCAGCCACGCCACAGCATCATGGCCCGGATGCCGAGGGTCATGGCGCCCACCGCCACTACCCAGAGTTGCAACTGGGGCCAGAGCGCCGCGACCAGCAGCAGCTGTTGCAGGGCGATGAGTGGCAACAGGCGGCGGTTATCGAGCAGCATCGGGCGTGCTCTTCGGTGGTGTGGCATCGAATCGGGCCAATGCCAGCAGGCAGCGCTGCACAAAGGCGGCGCCGCTATCTGGCCCCAGCGTCTGGCCTGCCAGTGTCAGGGTAAAAGGGATGCCCCGCTTACCGTAATCGGTGCACCACCAGGCCAGCACCGCTAACCGCTGCTCGAGATCCCCACCCGCGACCCGCTGCAAGGTGAGGTGAGTGTCATCCTGCTGCGGTTCATTGAACTGCTTGCTCAGCAGGCCGCGCCCCTGGGCAAGCTGCTTCCAGGCGACCCGGCTCAGTGGCTCGCCGGCTTGATGTGTCCGCAGGGCATCAAAGTCACCGAGGGTGGCCGGAGCGGGTTGGCCCTGATGTCCTTCGCTTTGGGTCGCATGTTCCCCTCTTAGCGCCCCGAACATCGGCTTGGGGGCGAGCCAGCCCTCTAGCTGCAAGTCCAGCAAGGACCAGCAGCGAAACAGGCCGAGAGGGTAGCGGCTCTCGACCCGCAATCGGCCAAGGGAGAGTGGCCCACGGCGTGAACCCAATACTGGCAGGATCAAGGTGCGAGGCACAGCGCCGGCCTGTGCCAGCCAGAGGGTGCCTTCGTTGAGGCTAAAGTGAAGTGCCTGCACCGGGCGCGGGCTCTGCACCAAGATGCGGATAGGAAGCTGGCTACCCGCTTCCCCCAGCACCAGCGGCCCACCCAGCAGCTCCAGCCCCAGCAGGTTGCGGTGGGTGAGCCACATGGCTGCCATAAACAGGCTGCCGAGGCAGTAGGCCACCAGCAGTACCAGATTGTTCTGGTAGTTGGTGCCTAGCAGATAGATGGCGAGCAGCACCAGCAGATAGAGCAGCCCCATGCGGGTGGGGAGGATAAAGAGGCTGCGGGTAGCCAGCGTGATCTGGCGGGCTGGGGGAATGCGACGGTCGAGCCAGCGTCGTTGCCAGCGGGCTCGCCACTGCTGCCAACGGTTTAGCAATTTGCTCATCAGGGATTGTCCGGATCGACCTTGGCCAGCAATCGCTGGCTCAGGGGGCAGGCTTCGCCGTGCTGTACGCCAAAGCTGCCCCGCAGCCGATGCTCGGCCACATAGGGGAAGACTGCCTGCACATCCTCCACCGTGACAAAGTGCCGCCCCGCCACCAGCGCCCAGGCCCGGCTCACCGCCAGCAAGGTCTGGGCTGCCCGGGGGGAGAGGGGCTGTGGCAGATCCCCATCAAAGCGGCTCTGGTGCACCAGCGCCAGCAGGTAGTCGAGGGTGGCATCGGAAACATGGATAGCATCACCTTCCGCTTGCAGGGCAGCCAGCTCGGCGTCATTCAGCATGGCGGGCAACGGGTCAGTCGGTTGGTTGCCCCGCAGTAGCTGGCGCTCCGCTTCTCGCGGCGGAAAACCCAAAGAGAGTCGCACGGCGAAGCGGTCTAGCTGGGATTCCGGCAGTGGATAAGTGCCCGCCTGATCCGACGGATTCTGGGTGGCGATGACGAAAAATGGATCGGGGAGTGGGTGCGTGTGGCCCTCGATGCTCACCTTGCCCTCGGCCATCGCCTCCAGCAGGGCGCTCTGTACTTTGGGGCTGGCGCGATTGATCTCGTCCGCCAGCAGTACCTGGGTGAAGATGGGGCCGGGGTGAAAGCGAAATGTTTGCTGCTGGGGGTCAAAGATCTGCAACCCCAGCAGGTCGGCGGGAAGCAGATCGGCGGTGAACTGCATCCGCCGGCATGCCAGCCCCAGTACCTGTGCCAGCGCGTGGGCCAGGGTGGTCTTGCCCATACCGGGCAGATCCTCGATCAGCAGATGACCGCGCGCCAGCAGGGTCACCAGCGCGATTTTCAGCTGTAGCGGCTTGCCCAGAATGACTTGCTCCAGTGCTGCCAGCAGCCCGGCAATCTGCTCTTCTCTCTTCATTCCCTTCATACACCTTCCCTGTATTGCGTCGCACCTACAGCTTATACGCCCGCAAGGGCGAAGGCGGATAACTGACGGGCGGTAAAAGTGCTGCGCAGGGATGGCTATGAGCGGGAGGTGACCCGGTTTATTACGGCCTCTGGTCGATTCAATATGGCCACCCAGGCACGCAGCTCAATACAATATTTCCTGATTGGAATGTACCGATCGCCATCTCTTCACTAGGTGAGGGCGGTGGGCGCCCATATAGTTGCCCCCATTGCGACGCGCTGCGTTGCTAGCTTTGTCACCACCTTGGCCCCGCCAACTTTTGCTCTATGTTGCTGCCATCTGGCGGGGGCAGGCGGGTCAATCTGTTATGGAGCATCCATGCCTGTATTCCTGTTGTGCACTTTTCTGATGATCATCCTCTATCCGGTCGGGATCGATCTCTATCTGGTCGCCGTGCCCCAGATTGCCGATACCCTGCAGGCTAGCGAGGCGCAGATCCACACCGCCTTCTCTATCTATCTGTTCGGTATGGCGGCCACCGTGCTGCTGGGCGGAATGATTGCCGATCGCTTCGGGCGGCGCTGGGTGGTGCTCGGGGGGGCGCTGATCTTTGTCCTCGCCTCGCTGGTGGCAGGCTGCGCAGAGGGGATAAGTCAGTTCTATTTCGGCCGTTTCTGGCAGGGAGTCGGGGCGGGGGCGCTCTATATCATGACCTTTACCGTGCTGCGGGATGTGCTGAGTCAGGAGCGGCTGGCGATGGCGCTCTCGATGATCAACGGGGTTATCTGCGTGATCCCGGTGCTGGCGCCGGTGCTCGGTTACCTCATCCTGTCCCATTTTGATTGGCGCGGGATCTTCGTGGCGATGGCGCTGGTGGCGGCCATCAGCGGTCTGGTGAATTTGTTGCTGCTCAAGGAGACCCGTCCGGCCCGGCAACCGGGGAGTGGCGCTGCGCTGCCCTTTGCCCTGCTGCGCTCGCCGCGCTTTATGCTGCTATCCCTGCTGACCAGTGCCAGCGTGACCGCCATTCTGGTCTATGTCAGCGTCTCGCCGCTGATCCTGATGAAGGAGTTTGGCTTCACCACCGAGCAGTACTCCATCGTGATGATGGTGATGGCCGGCGTGAGTATGTCCACCTCTTTCCTGACGCCCCTGCTGTTGCGACGTTTGGGCAAACAGAAGGTGCTGGCGGTGGCTCATCTCTCCTATCTGCTGGCGGCGTGCTCACTGATCGGCAGCTGGCAGGCGGGGGGCGATATCCATCTGCTGCTGCCGGGGTTTGCGCTGGTCTGTGTCGGCTTCTCCTGTGGGTTCGGGGTGGCGATGGGGGAGGCGCTCGATGGTTGTCAGCACAATGTGGCGTTCGCCAGCGCGGTGCTCTGCATCATGCAGATCAGCCTCTCCGGCCTCTATATCTGGCTGCTGGGCCAACTTGGCTTTGCCCCGACCGAGATGCTGATCTGCGCCCTGCTGCTGGCACTGCTCAGTTACCTGGCTGTCAAAGGGCTGGTACCATGGCTCGCGCTTCGCGAAGCGCGGTCGCGGGGATAACGATGGGAGGGGGTATGCGCAACCTGGGTGAGCTCGATTTGAACCTGCTGGTGGTGTTCAAGTACCTGATGCAGGCGCGCAGTGTGGCAGGGGCGGCCAAAAAGCTCTGCGTCACCCCGTCGGCGGTGAGCAAGTCTCTGGCCAAGTTGCGGGAGTGGTTTGACGATCCCCTGTTTGTGCGGGTGCGGCAGGGATTGCAGCCCACCAACCTCTCCCTGACCCTGGAGGAGGAGCTGAAGGTCTGGTTCCAGCTCACCGACAGCATCACCTCGCTCAATAGCGAGGCGATCCCCGACGGTGCCCGTTTCACGCTGGTGATGGAGTCCCCCTTTTACATCAGCTTCCTGAGCGATCTGCCCATGACCATCTACCAGAAGTACCCCAACTCGGTGGTCAGGATGCTGGGGTGGGATCACCACTCCCTCAACGACATCGTCAATGGCGATGCGGATCTCGGCTTCTGCGCCCGCGAGACCCATGGCCGCTCCCGGGCCAGGGTCAACCGCTTGCCCTACTACATCGATCACGAGGTGCTGTTCACCGATCGCCCGGTGGTTTTTCTGCGCAAGGATCACCCCTTGCTCCAGCAGAAGTGGTCGCTGGAGAACTTTCTGGCCTGCCCCCAGATCAGCATGGTGTGGGAGGCGAACGATACCTGGGCCCTCGACAGCCTGCTGGAGGACGAGGGGCTGAAGCGGGAGGTGCCCATCATGGTCTCCAGCTTCGAGCAGGCGCTGCATATCGCCTCCCAGTCGAGCCACGAACTGATTGCTGTGGCTCCTTCCTACTGCGGTGGTTATGCCAGTCGGCATCATGGCAATCTGATCGCCATGCCGCTGCCGCTCCCCGAGAAGCTCTACGCCCAGCTGGAGATCGCCTTCATCTTACTGTGGCACAAGCGGCACAATCAGGATGCCAAGGTGATGTGGCTGCGCAACGAGATCCGGCGGCTCTACAACGATGAATCGCCACGCTAATGTGGCCGTGACGGTGCCCATCGATCAGCCGGAGCCATCTGCTCCGGCTTTTTGTTGTCGTATCGCCCTGATGAGCGGGCTTTTGCACGACTTAAGTGCCGAGTTCGGGTTCAACTGTGTGCCATTCAACTCTCTTTATGCACAGATTAGCCTTGGTTGCACGTCTCGAGTGAAGCTCTTTTCACGAAAAAAATTCATGTGGTTTCATTAGAAAACTTCACTAATGGTCAATTTTAAAGTGTGATCGACCATTAAGTTCCTGTATTTGTAGTGATATAGCATGACGCCCCTTGGAATGGTGGGGTTAGATATCGCCTGCGTAGGTGACAGCCAGTAGAGCGCGGCGTGAGCCAGCCCCACAGGTCGTCTGTGGCCGTGTCATGCCCCGGCTATCTAACCACCAGCCATGAGTGACGGAGCAGAGGGGAATAAGCAAAACCGGCTTGAGTGAAGGGATGCAGCAAAGGTAGCGCCTGGCGCCGGTAATGGCATAGCGTGACGCCACTCACCATCCCCCGATAACCCGTAATTGAAACCGGCTAGATGAAAAACACCTTTCATCGAACGGGGCCCGTGCACCCGAAAATAGCCAGATTGGCAGGCTGACTGTGCTCCCCGTTATGGCAATGGCGGGCAAAAAAATAGTGCGGTAGCCACCACCAGATTAATAAAAATAAATCTCAGCAAAGGCAGGTTGATATGCGTCCAGCAACAGCACCGACCGGGTTGTTACAACAACCCAAACCCTTTTTCATGATATTTTTCGTCGAACTCTGGGAGCGCTTCGGTTATTACGGCGTGCAGGGGATCCTGGCCGTTTTCTTTGTACAGCAACTGGGTTTTTCCCAGGAGCAGTCGTTTATCACCTTCGGTGCCTTCTCGGCGCTGGTGTATGGTCTTATCTCGATAGGCGGTTATGTTGGCGACCATATTCTCGGCACCAAGCGCACCATGGTGCTGGGGGCCGTGGTGCTGGTGATAGGCTACTTTATGACCGGCCTCTCTATCTACAATCCCGACCTGATTTTCTATGCGCTAGGCACCATCGCGGTCGGTAACTGCCTGTTCAAGGCCAATCCGGCCAGCCTGCTGTCAAAATGCTACCAGCCAAAAGATCCGCGGCTGGATGGGGCGTTTACCCTGTTCTATATGTCGATCAATATCGGCTCCCTTATTTCCCTCTCGCTGGCACCGGTGATTGCCGATCACTACGGCTACACCGTGACCTATAACCTGTGCGGGGTGGGGCCTTAACCATCCCCTCATATGAGCGAGGCGTGGCGCGGCTTCTGAGGTATGATCGCCATCCTTGACCAGCTAATACCCAACAGACTATCCCCATGTTTAACCACGAACTAATCCTCAACCACATCGACGATATATTTGGACAGGACATGCATGCTAAGCGTGTTCTTTCCCTCGCCAATGCTACCCTCGGGGTTATCGAGTCAGGTTCACTGGCCATCCACGCCATCGGTAGTGGCCTCTCCTTGGCCAACGGTCTCGAACGTAAACATGCGGTTAAACAGGTGGATCGCCTGCTCACTAACACCAAGCTCAATGTCTGGAGCCTCTTTGACGATTGGGTGCCCTATGTGGTCGGTGAACGTACCGAGATCGTAGTCTCCATGGACTGGACCGAATTCGATGCCGATGATCACAGTACCTTGGTTATCAGCCTGCAAACCAACCACGGTCGCAGTACTCCGCTGCTGTGGAAAACCCATCGGAAATCGTTGCTCAAAGGGCAACGCAATGCCCATGAGAAAGAGCTGCTCACCAAGCTCAAGCAGACGTTGCCAGAGGGTATCTTCGTGACGGTAGTAGCTGACCGCGGCTTTGGTTACATGGAGCTGTTCGAACGCCTGGAGCAAGAGCTAGGCTTTGCTTATCTCATTAGATTTAAAGGAAATGTTTTGGTTGGTTACCCTGGTGTAGAGCAGGTTCCAGCTCGGGACTGGCTAACGCCGACCGGGCGCACCCGAACCCTCAAAGCGGTGGAGCTAACTGGGCAGCGACAGCCTGTCGAACGGGTCTATTGTTGTCATAAGAGTGGCATGAAAGACGCGTGGTTTCTGGCCAGTAACCGGACCGACCTGAGCGCCGCCAAGGCGTTGCAACTATACGGCCAGCGCTGGGGTATCGAGACCAGTTTTCGTGATATCAAAGATTACAAATTCGGCATGGGTATGGGAGATGTGCACATCAGTAATCCGGTCCGGCGCGACCGACTGTTTTTATTCAGTGCCCTGGCCATCGTCTTGCTGACGCTGCTGGGTAAGGCTGGAGACAGTGTCGGTCTAGAGAGAACGATCAAGGTCAATACCAGCAAGAGCCGAACCTATTCGTTCTTTCGGCAAGGGGTCATCTATTACCAGTTGTTACCTAAAATGAAAGAAGCCAATGCGGTCTTGTTGATGGATAAATTTATCTACTACCTGAAGCAACACCGCTTATATACCCGCACACTTGGAATTATTTGAGTCTCTAAAAATGAGGGGATCTCTGAGGGGTGGGGCTGATTATTGCGCTGCTCACCTTCTTTGCCTGCCGCAATATGGTCAAGGATATTGGCTCAGCGCCGGATCACCTGCCACTGAATTACAGCAAGCTGCTGCTGGTTATATTGGGCTCGGTAGCCATGGTCTTCTTCTGCGCCTGGCTGATGCACCACGTGGTGATCGCCAACATGGTGCTGATGACGGTGACTATCGCCGTGGTGATCTTCTTCTTTCGCGAGGCGTTCAGGCTCGATACCGTGGGCCGCAACAAGATGTATGTGGCCTTCGTGCTGATGCTGGAGGCGGTGCTCTTCTATGTGCTTTACGCCCAGATGCCGACGTCTCTGAATTTCTTTGCCATCAACAACATGCACCACGAGATGCTGGGCATGAGCGTCAACCCAATCAGCTTCCAGGCGCTCAACCCCTTCTGGGTGGTGGTGGGTAGCCCGGTACTCGCGATGATCTATACCCGGATGGGCAGCAAGGGGCGGGATCTCACCATGCCGCTCAAGTTCACCCTCGGGATGTTCTTCTGCTCGCTGGGCTTTCTGACGGCGGCGGCATCCGGCTGGTGGTTTGCCGATGAGCAGGGGCTTACCTCCCCCTGGTTTATGGTGCTTATCTACCTGTTCCAGAGTCTGGGCGAGCTGATGATCAGTGCGCTGGGGCTGGCGATGGTCGCCGCGCTGGTGCCACAACGGTTGATGGGCTTTATTCTCGGAATGTGGTTCCTGACTCAGGCGATGGCGTCCCTGCTGGGTGGCTATGTGGCGACTTTTACCGCCGTGCCGCAAGGGATGACGGATCCGCTGCAAACTTTGCCCATTTACACCGGCGTGTTTGGCAAGATCGGGATGGCGACCCTGCTGATTGCGGTGGTGATGGGGCTGATGGTGCCCTGGCTCAACCGGATGATGAATGCGACGCCGACAGAGGCCGAGGGGCTGGTCGCGGGTCAGTCACAGGTGTAATGAGGGGAGGATAGTGCGAGACAAGGCAAGGGCTGCGACCCTTGCCTTGCTGTTGATGACTTAGTTGTACTGCTCTTCCATCCAGGCTTCGACGATCAGCTGCGCCGATACGCCGTCCACACTGCCTTTTTCCAGCGCGCGATAGCCGCCCCGTTCAAACAGGCGGGCGCGGGCATCTGTGGTGGTGAGTCGCTCATCCTTGAACTCCACCGGCTTGCCGAAACGGCCATGCAGCCGGTTACCAAATTTGCGGGCCCGTACTGTTATCTCCTGATCTGTGCCATCCATGTTCAGTGGCAGACCGACCACCAGCAGGTCCGGTTGCCACTCCTTGAGCAGCTTCTCAATCTCGTCCCAGTTGGGGATGCCGTCGTTGGCCTTGAGGGCGCGCAGAGGCTGGGCTGTGCCAGTCAGCTCCTGACCGATGGCGACGCCAATGCTCTTGGTGCCATAGTCAAAGCCCATGATGCTGCGTGATGACATAACTGATAAATCCTCGAAATAGAGAGCGGAGCGGGCCAGCCGATCAGCTGTGGCCGATATCGCTGGAGAGGTGAACCGGGTTCACCCCTATGCTGGCGGCAGCTTGCTGCCAACGTTTGTGAATGGGGGTCTTGAACACCAGAGCCGGATTGGGGGGGATCACCAGCCAGGCGCCATCCACCAGCTCCTGCTCCAGCTGCCCGGCACTCCAGCCGGCATAACCAAGGGCCACCAGCCAATGGGCAGGAGCCTCGCTCGTACCCAGAGTTTCCAGAATATCCTTGGAGGTGGTCACCATCATCTCATCCCCCACCTGCAGGGTGGAGTTGAAACCGGGGCGGAAGCTATGCAGCACGAAGCCACGATCGGCATGAACCGGCCCCCCTTGCAGCACCGGCTGCTTGAGTTCCGGGTTGTTGGGCGGGTTGAGCTGGAGCTGGGTCAGCATGGTTTCCAGCGACATCTCGACCGGAATGTTGACGACCAGTCCCATGGCGCCCTCTTCGTTGTGCTCGCACAGATAGACCAGCGAACGCTCGAAGTAGGGATCCGTCAGGCTTGGCATGGCAAGCAGGAAGTGATTTTGCAGTGTTTGCATAGAGGCCAAATAGTGCAAAGGTATTTGAGGTCAATTATGGCAGTTGATCCCCATGGGAAAAACCGCTTTTTGGGCAGGGCGAGATCCCGCCCCCTTTCCGGATTGCCTTGAAACAGAAAGGGTGGCGCCGGGCCACCCTCTCTTTTTCAGGGCTTGTCAGGGGCGGGTTACCCCTGAACAGGCGGTTAGCCTGCCTGGCGATTATTTGCCCAGCCGACGCTCGATGGCATCCATCAGCATACCGGTGATATGCACATCGAAGGCCGCTTCAATCTCGCGAATGCAGGTCGGGCTGGTGACGTTAATCTCGGTCAGGCGGTCGCCGATGATATCGAGGCCAACGAAGATAAGCCCCTTCTCTTTTAACGTCGGGCCCACAGCGCGGGCGATGGCCCAGTCGGCTTCGCTCAGGGGACGTGCTTCACCACGGCCACCGGCCGCCAGATTGCCACGGGTCTCACCTTGCGCCGGAATACGGGCGAGGCAGTAAGGCACCGGTTCACCGTCCACCACCAGCACCCGCTTGTCGCCATCCTTGATAGCGGGCAGATAGGTCTGCGCCATGCAGTACTGGCTGCCGTGGGCGGTCAGGGTCTCGATAATCACGCCGATGTTGGCGTCATCCTCCTTCATGCGGAAGATGGAGGCGCCGCCCATGCCGTCCAAGGGCTTCAAGATCACGTCTTTGTGCTGGGCGTGGAAGGCGCGCAGCTTGTCGGCGCGGCGAGTCACCAGCGTGGTCGGGGTGTGCTCGGCAAACCAGGCGGTGTAGAGCTTCTCGTTGGCATCGCGCAGGCTTTGGGGCTTGTTGACGATGAGGCAACCCTCATCCTCGGCCCGCTCCAGCATGTAGGTGGCGTAGATAAATTCGGTGTCGAACGGCGGATCCTTGCGCATCAGGATCACATCGAGGTTGGAGAGGGGCTGATCCACCACCTCGCCCAGCGTGTACCAGTCGGCATAGTCATATTTGACGGTGAGCGGGCGCATGGTGCCAAAGGCGCGACCGGCTTCCATGTAGAGATCCTTCATCTCCAGATAGAAGAGCTCATAGCCGCGCTTTTGCGCCTCTTCGAGCATGGCAAAGCTGGAATCTTTCTTGATGTTGATGGCCGAGATGGGGTCCATCACGATGCCGAGTTTAATGGTCATCCGAATATCCTTCTGGTAGCTCGATTGCGAGTGAGATTCTTAAAACCTGCTTCAGGCCAGATCGCCAAAACGGCACTGCAGCGCAGTGATCGCAGTCAGGGCGGCGGTTTCGGTGCGCAGCACCCGCGGCCCCAGCAGCATCTCTTTGAAATCTTCCTGCACGGTACGGGCGATCTCGTCGCTCGACAAGCCCCCTTCCGGGCCAATCAGCAGGCGTACCCCATGCTCGGGAACGGGCAGGGTGTTGATGCTGTACTCGGCGCGCGGGTGCAGGTTGAGCTTGAGCTCTTTGGTCTCTTCCGCCAGCCAGGCGTCCAGCTCCATCGGCATACGCACTTCGGGCACCACGTTGCGGCCGCACTGTTCGCAGGCGCTGATCACCACCTTCTGCCATTGTTCGCGCTTCTTCTCCAGCCGGTCTGCCGGCAGCTTGACGCCGCAGCGCTCGGAGAAGAGCGGGGTGATGCAGGTGACGCCCAGCTCAACCGATTTCTGGATGGTGAAGTCCATCTTGTCGCCGCGGCTGATCACCTGACCCAAGTGGATGGCCAGCGGTGACTCCACTGATTGGACGTCGCAGCTGTCGATGGTCACTTCCACCGACTTCTTGCCGACGCTGGCGATGGTGGCGGGATATTGATTGCCATCGCCGTTGAACAGCTCGAGCTGCTGGCCCGGCTGCATGCGCAGTACCCGGCCGATATGGTTGGCGCCGTCTTCCGACAGGGCGATGGTCTGGCCAACTTGCAGGGTGGCCGGTTCATAGATACGTGGAATGCGCATGGCTGCTTGTCAGTCTCTTGCTTGGAAACCCTCCATATCCTGCTGCGAGCAAGGCTCACGCGGCAGTGAAGAAGGGTTTCATGATAGGAGGGGCGATCCCCCTCCCAGGTCAAATGGGGTTATTGGCACTGCTTTTCAATAAAGGGATTGGTATTGCCCTGCAGCTTGCCGATACGGCGATTGCGCTCGCACTCCCAGCCCTCTGCCGGGTACTGGCGATCCCAGGCTTCAAACAGTTTACGCTGTTGCGCTGCCAGACGCAGCCCATACTGCTGGCCCATGTAGAGGTAGGCACGGGCAATCTGGCCCCGCACCGGCCCCTTTGGCGGTTGCACCCGACGATCCTTGAAATCCACCAGCATCTGGCACTGGCCGTACTGATCCGGCTTGCCGTTCCAGTCGGAGAAGCGGTAGTTGGCCCGATCGCCGTTCACCTCGCCGATGGCGGGGAAGAGATTGTGCATGTCCCCCTCCATCTTGTTGAACTCCGGGCTCACCTTCTCGCAGTTCTTGCGACCGCCATCCTGCCAGCATTGCAGCTGGTGGCCGAACTCCCAGGCCGGGACCACGTGTTCCCACTCGATGCGAGCGGCGCGCTTGGCCTGCTTGCGCGGCTCATAGCCGCAACTGGCGAGATCCGGGCTCATTTTCTTGCCCTGATAGTCGATGTCACAGCCGCAGTAGAAGGTGGTGACCGCAGGTTGGCTGCGATAGAGCTTCACCAGATCCTGCTTGGCTTCGCGAAAGGTCTGGGCGTGCAGAGGCGCGCTGAGCAGCGGCAAACCGGCCAGCAGGGTCAGGGCGAGGGAGGAGGTGAAACGCATGGGATTCCTTGCAAAACGGGGTGATTGACGAACGATGGCGGGCACCCTACCACAGGGGCGCGACACAAGCTGGCTTACTGCTCTGGCTCCGGCCGTTCCCGCTCCAGCGGTTGCTTGCAGCGGCGGCAGTGATAGCGGGCCTCGCCACGCACCACCTTGTTGTGACGGCGAATAGAGAGCTGATGCTGCTGGCAGAGGCAGCGATAGGGCACGGTGCGCTGGGCCAAAACCGCCAGATCGAAGCTGTGGGTGGTTCTGGGCTCAAGGCCGAATACCTCCCGCATCACCGATTGCCACTGGCGGCCGTGGGGTAGCACCCGGTTTTTGCCGCGCCCGTCACCCCACAGGGCATAAACCAGCAGATGGGCCACCTCGTGGGGCACCACCTCATCCAGAAACGCCTGCTGGTTGGCCTGATAGAGGGCGGGATTGAAGCGCAGCTCCCAGGTTTGCAGCCGCGCCGATCCCGCCGCTCGGCCCCGCATATTGCAGTAGATCCGCGGGCGGGGGAAGGTGCGGCCAAGGCGCGCCTCGGCCTGCACAAAACAGGCTTCTACGCGTTGTTGCAGCAGGGCGACAAGCTGGGCAGGAGTGGCAGACATCAACATCTCGTCAGATAGCGGATAAGCAAAAGGGGAGCCAGGCTCCCCTTTTATCACAACAGCGAGCCTTACAGGCCAGCGGCGGAACGCAGCAGTTCGGCCTTGTCGGTCTGCTCCCACGGGAACTCGTCACGACCGAAGTGACCGTAGGCAGCGGTAGCCTGGTAGATCGGGCGCTTCAGATCCAGCATTTCGATCAGGCCATACGGGCGCAGTTCGAAGTGCTCGCGCACCAGTTTGACCAGCAGCTCTTCGGCGACCTTGGCAGTACCGAAGGTTTCGACGCTGATGGAGGTCGGCTCGGCCACGCCGATGGCGTAGGAGATCTGGATTTCACAGCGATCTGCCAGACCGGCGGCAACGATGTTTTTGGCAACGTAGCGGGCGGCGTAGGCAGCGGAGCGGTCAACCTTGGACGGATCCTTACCGGAGAAGGCGCCACCACCGTGACGGGCCATGCCGCCGTAGGTGTCGACGATGATCTTGCGACCGGTCAGACCGCAGTCACCCATCGGGCCGCCGATAACGAAACGGCCGGTCGGGTTGATGAAGTATTTGGTGTCCTTGTTGACCCACTCGGCCGGCAGTACCGGCTTGATGATCTCTTCGCGTACAGCTTCAACCAGATCCTTGTGGCTGATGGATTCGGCGTGCTGGGTAGACAGCACCACGGCATCCACACCGATGATCTTGCCTGCGTCGTCGTAGGCGAAGGTCAGCTGGCTCTTGGCATCCGGACGCAGCCACGGCAGGGTGCCGTTCTTGCGCACTTCAGCCTGACGCTTCACCAGCAGGTGAGAGTAGGTGATGGGGGCCGGCATCAGCACGTCGGTTTCGTTGGTGGCATAGCCGAACATCAGGCCCTGGTCGCCAGCGCCCTGCTCCAGCGGATCGCTGCGGTCAACACCCTGGTTGATGTCCGGGGACTGCTTGCCGATGGCGTTCAGCACGGCGCAGGAGTCAGCGTCGAAGCCCATGTCGGAGTGGGTGTAGCCGATTTCACGTACGGTATCACGCACGATCTCTTCGATATCAACCCAGGCAGAGGTGGTTACTTCGCCGGCCACCATGACCATACCGGTCTTGACCAGGGTCTCGCAGGCAACGCGTGCCTTGGTATCTTGCTTGAGGATGGCGTCCAGTACCGCATCGGAGATCTGGTCCGCAATCTTGTCGGGATGGCCTTCGGAGACCGACTCGGAAGTAAACAGCTTTGCCATGATAAGAGTCTCAGCTTGTCTGGGTTATCGCCACGGCAATAACCGGATGAATGGGATGGTGTAGAGGTATCTACATCTGGACGTCTATTTTAATTAGCGCCCCCCGTGATTGCCAGCACTATTTTGTCGCACAGTGTCCAATGGGTCACAAGCGGTGCTCTCCTATCCCAAAAGGGATGGAAATCAAACGTTTTTCTCTGGTTGCTTTGGTCAATAGAGGGCAAGAAAAGCGATTGTCCTCCCAAAGCCACTTTATTCATCCAGATAATATTTGCACGCCGCGCGCCCTGCTGGGACAATAACGCGCCTTAATCTTGGCCATCAAATGAAGCAATCGCAGGAGATTCAGATGCCTTCTCGTAAAGAGCTTGCCAATGCCATTCGTGCATTGAGTATGGATGCCGTTCAAAAAGCCAACTCCGGTCACCCGGGCGCCCCCATGGGAATGGCGGATATCGCCGAAGTGCTGTGGCGTAGCCACCTCAGACATAACCCGAACAACCCCAAGTGGGCCGACCGCGACCGTTTCATTCTCTCCAACGGCCACGGCTCCATGCTGCTGTACTCCCTGCTGCACCTCTCCGGTTATGACCTCTCCATCGACGATCTGAAAAACTTCCGCCAACTGCACTCTCGCACCCCGGGTCACCCGGAGTACGGCTATGCACCGGGCGTGGAAACCACCACTGGCCCGCTGGGTCAGGGCATCACCAACGCTGTTGGTATGGCGATCGCCGAGAAAGCCATGGCTGAGCAGTTCAACCAGCCGGGCCACGACATCGTTGACCACTACACCTACGCCTTTATGGGCGACGGCTGCCTGATGGAAGGTATCTCCCACGAGGCTTGCTCTCTGGCAGGTACCCTGCAACTGGGCAAACTGATCGCGTTCTGGGATGACAACGGTATCTCCATCGACGGTCACGTAGAAGGCTGGTTCACCGACGACACCGTCAAGCGTTTCGAAGCCTACGGCTGGCACGTAATCCCGGCTGTTGACGGTCACAGCCCGGAAGCCATCAATGCCGCCATCGAAGCCGCCAAGGCCGAGACAGGCAAGCCGACCCTGATCTGCTGCCGCACCATCATCGGTTACGGCTCCCCGAACAAATCCGGTTCTCACGACTGCCACGGCTCACCGCTGGGCAACGACGAAATCGCCGCTGCTCGCGCATTCCTGAAGTGGGACCACGCTCCGTTCGTTATCCCGGCCGATATCGCTGCCGAGTGGAACGCTCAGGAGAAGGGCGCTGCACTGGAAGCTGACTGGGCTGCCAAGTTCGCTGCCTATGAAGCCGCTCACCCGACGCTGGCTGCCGAATTCAAGCGCCGCACCGCTGGCGAACTGCCGGCCAACTGGGCTGTTGAATCCGCCAAGATCATCGAAACCCTGCAAGCCAACCCGGCCAAGATTGCGACCCGTAAAGCATCCCAGAACTCTCTGGAAGCGTTCGGCAAGCTGCTGCCGGAGTTCATGGGCGGCTCTGCCGACCTGGCTCCGTCCAACCTGACCATGTGGTCTGGCTCCAAGTCCCTGACCAACGACGATGCCTCCGGCAACTACATCCACTACGGTGTACGCGAGTTCGGCATGTCCGCCATCATGAACGGTATCGCCCTGCACGGTGGTTTCATCCCCTACGGCGCTACCTTCCTGATGTTTATGGAGTACGCCCGCAACGCCCTGCGCATGGCCGCCCTGATGAAGCAGCGCGCTATCTTCGTTTACACCCACGACTCCATCGGTCTGGGTGAAGATGGCCCGACTCACCAGCCGGTTGAGCAGATCGCCTCCCTGCGTCTGACTCCGAACATGAGCACTTGGCGTCCGTGTGACCAGGTTGAATCTGCCATCGCCTGGAAACACGCCATCGAGCGTACTGACGGCCCGACCTCTCTGATCTTCTCTCGTCAGAACCTGGCCCAGATGGACCGTACTGCCCAGCAGCTGGCCGACACCGCCAAGGGTGGCTACGTGCTGAAGGATTGCGCCGGTACTCCGGAGCTGATCCTGATCGCCACCGGTTCCGAAGTGGAACTGGCCGTTGCCGCCTATGAGCAGCTGACTGCCAAAGGCCGTGCCGTGCGCGTGGTCTCTCTGCCGTCTACCGACGTGTTCGACGCCCAGTCTGCCGAGTACAAAGAGTCCGTCCTGCCGTCTTCTGTCACCAAGCGTGTGGCCATCGAAGCGGGCATCGCTGACTACTGGTACAAGTACGTCGGTTTCGGCGGCAAGATCATCGGTATGACCACCTTCGGTGAGTCCGCACCGGCCGAGCTGCTGTTCAAGGAATTCGGCTTTACCGTGGAAAACGTGGTTGCAACCGCTGAATCCCTGTAATTCCAGAGTCTTTGCAAATAAAAACGCCTCCTTATGGAGGCGTTTTTACATTCTAAATAGAAATGGAAATATATAAATCAGTTTGTATGTTAATTATAGGGTATTAAATTAATAAAAAGTGGCATAGACTTGCTTATTGCTAGGAATATATAAGATATAAACAGTGAGTAATCTCTAATCCTGTAACCAACTTCTATCTTATTTCCTAGCTTGTGCAGTTCATTTTTTCTCTCTGGAAGTATTTCTGATAATGCTCTAACCTTTAGCTCTGACTCATCAGGATATAATATATCCCCATTCTCCTCATTGATTGCAATGCCGCCTTCAATGACATTTTTCTTGTATCCAGCTAAATGCTCTGAAAGGTCTAGGTATTTTCCATTTTTATTTAAGTAAATGTTGTAAAGTGATATTGTTTTCAATCCACAAATAACTGATATTGAAAGCAAAGTTAACGCTAGTAAAATGACTGTGCTTTCATTGAAATAAAAATGCTCACTAACCTTGAAATCTTTAGCAAAATAAGAAAATGTCGCAGCTCCAACGCCTACTATAAAGTAGTCATACTTATTAGCTCCGTTGATGCTCTGTTTTATTAACTCTATGGAACGTTCAGACATAGATTTATAATCTCCCATCGATAATTAGGATCGTCAATATGCTGGCAATTAGATGAATAATGCCATAATCAGTGAGTATTTCCTAGTTAGTAGATCGATTAGTGAAGCGTAATCGGGCGTTCGCGTTCTTTAAGAGGATGCCATAAAAAATAATGCTATTTCCTGTTATCAAAAAAAGACCGGCATATAGCCGGTCTCTTTTTATTTACCGCAACACTTACGCCTGCGGCGGGGTGCTTTCCGCGTTGGACATCACCGCATCAATTTGTACCAGGGCGCCGGCGGGCAGTTCGCTCACCCCGAATACGGTGCGGGCAGGCAGATAACCCGGGAAATATTTGGTGTAGACGGCGTTGACCGCATCAAGGTCGGCGATATTGCCGAGCTGGATATTTACCTTGACGATATCGTCCATCACATGGCCGATGCTCTCCACAATCGCCTTGATATTGCTCAGGCACTGGGCGGTCTGCTCCTTGATGCAGCCAGCCAGGATCTTGCCGGTGGCGGGGTCAATCGGTAACTGCGCAGAGAGATGGTTGTAGTGGGAGAAGGCGACGGTTTGGCAATGGAGCGGGCTCTGCGGTGCCTTGTCGGTATTGTGGGCACGGATCACCAGATTGTGTCTGTCTTCCACCAGTTGCGGCGGGGTGCCGTCACCGTGGGAGATGACCGCATCAATCTGCACTAGCGCCCCCATGGGCAGGGCGGCGGCACTGACTACCGAGCGGGCAGGCAGATAGGCGACGGCGCGGGCAATGGCAGAGTCGGGGAAGAAGGTGGTGTAGACCTCGTTGACGGCATCCAGATCGGCCAGATCGGTCAGGTAGACGGTAACCTTGACGATATCGTCAAACGGCACGTCGATGCTCTCCAGCACCGCCTTGATATTGCGTAGACACTGGCCCGCCTGCTCCTTGATGCCACCGGCAACCAGCTGGCCCGAGGCGGCCTCGACCGGCAGCTGGGCGCCGATATTGTTGTAGTGGGAGAAGGCCACAGTATGGGTGGAGAGCGGATTGTGCGGCGCCTTGTCGCTATTGCGGGCGAGCTTCACTAGCGGGCAAGGATCTTGCGGGAAGGTGCCTTCGCCGTTGGAGATGATGGCATCGATCTGCACCAGCGCGCCCAGCGGCAGCGCGGCGACGGCGAGGGTGGTGCGGGTCGGCAGATAGCCCGGGAAGAATTCGCGATAGACGGCGTTGACCGCTTCCAGATCCGCCATCTCTTTCAGGAAGATGGTCGCTTTGACCATATCGTCCATCACATGGCCGATGCTCTCGATGATTGCCTTGAGGTTGCTCAGGCACTGTCTTGCCTGCGCGGTGACATCGCCGCTCACCATCTTGCCGGTGGCGGGATCGACCGGCAGCTGGGCCGAGATATTGTTGTAATGAGAAAACGCCACCGTTTGGGTGCAGGGGCCCAGATCCTGGGTGCATGGGGGGTATTTCTTGCCGACTTGATGATGGTGCCACTCATAGATATGCCTCTTTTTAATATTTGTTGTTCATTCAGGTACAGGTTTACCCCATCTTGTTGTGTGCCACGGCCATTGCGCCAGCGGCGGCATCCCCGGTTATTATTTGTGATCCACTCAATTACTGAGAGGAATAAGGGATAAGAGGACAGGGTAGATATTTCAGACGCTGCGATTCTATGAGTGGCTATCAGGGGTTGCAAACCGCTGATTGCATTTCTATGAGATGGCTCAATGGGTGCAAATTTAATCATATTGCTATTCAATTCACCCGAAATCGCAGCCAATTCGTATGCAAATGGTGCCGAACCGGCGAACAGCCTTGTCCTGACTGGGTTTGCTCTCCCCCTCTTCGGGATATTGGCGTGTGAATAAAGGGTTAATATTATGCGCCGATGTGCAAATAATGCATGTTATGGTGCATGGATATCTGTTTTCAGCTCTTTTAAGGGGCTATGAAAATTCCCGTGAATATGCATGTCCACCTTATTAAAGATACCTCTGGAATATAATTCACGGCTTTTGCATTCCTCTCTGTTAATGCTGATTCCGGCATACTCGATGACACCTTGCTGGCAGCCGGGATCTGTTATTAACGCCATAAAATGCTATGCCATGAATTTGCACGGCGGATCTGCCCCTGCTGCACAGGAGTGGGGAGCATGGCGTTGGCGTGACGGTGTGCGGGAGCTGTGGTGCTGGATGAGAGGTGGCGCTGGATGAGGAAGGGGAGGTGCTGGCAATTCGCTTATCTTCACGCCGGTTGCATCCCTAGATGGGTGGTGTTGCCCCGCCTCATCGTTTTTTCCACTTTTTTTGCGGCTTTGTCTGATCTCCCCCTTATCTGTGGCTGGTTGTGATGATTGGGATGGTTTTCAGAGCTCGGGAACAGCTCAGGTGATTTCGCAGGCACAAAGTTCAATATATTGTTTTTAAAGGTAAATCCGTCAATAAATGGATTTATCGACCGCTTTTTATGGTTTCTTGATGAAACTGTTAATTAGTGGCGTGATTGCGAGTCAGGTCGCTTTTTTCACTCACTATTAATCGTATGATTAATAAGGTGATCAAGGAGTCCTGACGGAGAGCATCGAAGCACCGGCAGGCCATTGCCCAGGATTGGCAAGCGAGATCGCATCGCGATCATCATTACCTGACAGTGGAGGATTTATGCTGGGTTTCGTTCTGGGCGATATGTATTGTCAAACATCTGGGCAGCGGTTACCTCCTCGCCTGGGAAAGAGTTTTCCCATTCCTGCCGATTACCGACTGCGCGGCCGGGTATCCGCCGCCATCATGACCATCGAGAGCCTGCTCGATACCCCTTATCCGCAAAAGCAGTTTCGTGATCTGGTCTTTGGCGCCTTTATCGAGCGCCAGCGTCGGCTGTTTGGCGAGCATGTGATTGTGGCCCGCATGGAAGGGGAGGAGGGGCTGGAGCTGTCGATTGACCTCTCGTTTGTCAGCACCGCCGTACCTGTGGGCCTCTTGGCCATCTCTGAAGAGCTGGCCCTCGCCACGGCGCCGCGTCCCAAGAAGAGCCATCCCCACTACGAGGCGCTGTGCAAGGCGATCGACTGCATGGTGATGCTGATGTTTTATGGCAAGGTGATCCGCCAGCGGAATACGGTGTTGGAAAATATCGGCCATCAGTTTGGTTATCAGCCTGCGGCGACCCTGACGGCGCGCGTTGGCAAGGGTGGGGAGGATGATTACGACGCCTTCATGGTCAATATCATGACCTGTATTGCTCACTCCAACTCGCTCAAGGAGGCGCTGGAGAACGCCAGCCGGATGGGAATTCAGGAGCCCGCTTTCTTCTGCATCGTCGGGGCTATTGCCAGCACCCTGTGGGGCGTGCCCAGACAGTGGGCGTATCAGGCCTCACAGCTGATCCATCGTTCCCACCATCACTACATCCAGAATCTGCTTCGCTGTGAAACCCGTGCCGGGCGGCGCCATATCAATCTGGAGCCGCCAAAGCCCCCGCTGTTTGCACCGATCCGGCAACAGGTTGTGCGTCTGTTCAAGGGGGCACACTGATCCGCAGCCCCCTTGTCATCACTCAGGCGGGATAAAGCGCCCCCAGCACAGCCGGACGGCTGGCGCCGGTGACGGCGGGCAGGTTACCCGGCTTGCGGTGAACAAAACACATGGCCAGCCAGGCAAAGGCAGCGCCTTCCACCCAGTCGGGGGCAAGGCCCAGCTCGGCAGTGCTGGCGATGCGCCATGCAGGCAGCAGGCTGGCCAGCTCCTTCAGCAAGGGTGCGTTATGGGCGCCGCCACCGCAGACAAACAGCTCGGCTTTCGGCTGGCTAGCACCGACTGATTCGGGCCGGGCGGGCAGTTGGCGGGCGATGCTGTGGCAGGTGAGCGCATGCAGGGTGCGCTGCACATCCACGGGGGCGTATGAAGTGCCTGCCAGCTCCCCATCGAGCCAATCGAGGGTGAACATCTCCCGTCCGGTGCTCTTGGGGGAGGGGGCGGCGAAGTAGGGGTGAGCCAGCAGCTTCTCCAGCAGGGCCGGGATGGGCTTGCCACTAGCGGCCCATTTGCCACCGGCGTCATAGCTGCCGCCGTGGGGCTGATGGCGGCGATACCAGCCATCGAGCAGGGTGTTGGCCGGGCCGGTATCAAAACCATATACCCCGCCCGGATTGCCCGGCAGCACCGAGATATTGGCGATGCCGCCGAGGTTCAGTACCACCCGCAGGGCGCCGGGCTTGGCAAACAGTGCCTGATGGAAGGCGGGCACCAGCGGCGCCCCCTGACCGCCGAGGGCCATATCCATGGTGCGAAAATCGGCGATAACGTCGATGCCGGTCAGGGCGGCCAGCAGGGCGGCGTTGCCGATCTGCAGGGTAAAGCCGAGCTGGGGGCGATGGCGGATGGTCTGGCCGTGGCTGCCGATGGCGCGAATATCTTTGGGCTCAAGCTTCGCCTTGGCCAGCAGCGCGTGGGTGGCGGCGGCAAACTCTCGCGCCACCAGATTATCGGCCACCCCCATGCGGTCGATTTCATTGTCGCCCGGGGTGCAGAGGGCATGCAGCGTGCGGGCGGTCTCTTGCGGCCAGGGGTGACAAAGCGCCGCTTCGACCCGCAGTTCATCCCCGGCGATCATCACCAGCACGGCATCAATGCCGTCCATGCTGGTTCCCGACATCAGACCGATATAGCGCTCAGCCATGGTGTCTCCTTACATTGCTGTTCGAAAATACGGTGTGCAGAGAGGGTGAAGAGGGGAACGGCTTTCATCCCATGCCACATGGCGTGATCTTTGACATCAGACCGATATAACGCTCAACCATGTTGCATCCTCAATGCGGACCGGAAAAAGAGTGAGAGAGACAGGATAGATAAGCCTTTGCTTCCGTGCCACATGCCGCTCCCGGTGTTCCATCTCATCTTATGTCCGAAAGCGGACTCATTTCAATCTGATTGCCTGGCGCGGGTTCAATAAAAGGGGCTGGCAGGGCCTTCACCCTGCCAGCCCTGATGACTTAGTTGCCGCGACTATCCCGCTTGTTCTGGGCCAGCTGCAGCTCGGGGTTGTCGAGCTTGGCCAGTTGCGGCATCGCCAGCTTTTTGAAGTTGGCCAGCTCGCGTCCGCTCAGGGTCTCTGCCTGCGGCAGGGTGAGGGTGCGCGGGTTCTTGTGAATGCCGCCCACCACGAATTCGTAGTGCAGGTGCGGGCCGGTGACGCGACCTGTGCCACCCAGAGTGCCGATGGTCTGCCCCTGCTTCACCCGCTGTCCCTTGTTGACGGTGCGCTTGGAGAGGTGCAGGTACTTGGTCACATAGTTGCCGGCATGCTTGATAAAGACGTAGTTGCCGTTGAACTGGTTGTAACCGGCGGCCACCACGCTGCCGGAGCCCGCTGCCATGATGGGGGTGCCCACCGGCGCCACATAGTCGATGCCGTTGTGGGGGCGGATCTTGCCGGTCACCGGATGGAGGCGGCGCGGGTTGAAGTTGGAGCTGATGTATTTGAAGTTGACCGGCGCGCGCAGGAAGCTCTTGCGCATCGCCTTCCCTTCCGGGGTGTAGTAGTTGCCATCTTCATTGAGCACGGCGCGGTAGGCGGTGCCCTGGTTGACGAACTCGGCCGCCAGAATATCGCCGGAGGCGACCCGCTCGTCGTCGCGGAACTTGTCTTCATAGACCACCCGGAAGCTGTCTCCCGGCTGCAAATCCTGGGCAAAGTCGATATCCCAGCCGAAGATGGCGGCCAAGTCCATGATCTGATCTTCGGTCATTCCCGCATCCACCGCGGCGCCCCAGAAGCTGGAGCGGATCTCGCCTTTGCTCACCTGTTCGCGGGTGTCGAGGGCGATCTTGACGTTGCGGGCGACAAAGGTCTCCTCCTTGCGGCTCACCTTGAGCGCCTGCTCCAGACTGTGGGGGTAATAGAGGCTGTGCAGCTCGCCGTTCTCGGTGAGCTTGAAGGTGAGCTCCTGCCCCGGTTGCAGCATCCGCAGGGGATCGCTGCCCTCGAGCTGATCGATCAGGTGCAGATCCGTGGTGCTCAGGCCAATGCGCTGGAAGATGACTCCCATGTTGTCGCCACGGCGTACCTTCACCTGCTTGGTGATATAGCGTGGCTTGGGCGGGGTAACGGGCTGGGCGGCCTCGGCCGGCAGCTCGTCGTTCAGCGCGTTATCGTTAGCCGGTTCCCGCAGGGCAATTTCGTTGCCGTTTTCATCGACCCGTGTTGCTACTGCCTGTTCGCTTGGCCAGGCAGCCAGCATCATGATCATGATGCTCAAGATCAGCACCATCTTGCGGTGCCAGTGGGGGAGTGCGTTGAAGGCGTGCCAAATAACCATGAGAAGCAGATGAAGTCGGGCAGAATGGACGGATTTTACAGCCTTTCCAATTGGCCCGCCATTCCAGTAATATGTTTGGCCCTGTGGAATCGTGATGGAGAGTCAAAAAATGTCCCAGCTCGAGGTGGCGCTAGCCGAGATCAAGCGCGGAGCGGAAGAAATTCTGGTTGAAGAAGAACTTGTCGCCAAGTTGAAGGAAGGGCGCCCGCTGCGCATCAAGTTGGGCATGGACCCGACCGCCCCTGACATTCACCTGGGTCATACCGTGATCCTCAACAAGCTGAAGACCTTCCAGGATCTGGGCCATGAAGTGATCCTGCTGATCGGTGACTTCACTGCCATGGTGGGAGATCCCTCCGGCAAGAACGCCACCCGTCCGCCGCTCTCCGAAGAGGCCATCAAGCACAACGCCCTCACCTATGCCGAGCAAGCGTTCAAGATCCTCGACCCGGCCAAGACCCGCATCGAGTACAACTCGACCTGGCTGAGCGAGCTGGGTGCGACCGGCATGATCAAGCTGGCGGCCAAGCAGACCGTGGCCCGCATGATGGAGCGCGACGACTTCAAAAAGCGCTACACCGGCGGCCAATCCATCGCGATTCACGAATTCCTCTATCCGCTGCTGCAAGGCTATGACTCGGTCGCGCTGAAGGCGGACGTTGAGCTCGGCGGTACCGACCAGAAGTTCAACCTGCTGATGGGCCGCGAGCTGCAAAAAGATGCCGGCATGGCGACCCAGTGCGTGCTGATGATGCCGCTGCTGGTGGGTCTGGATGGCGTCAAGAAGATGTCCAAATCCGCAGGCAACTACATCGGCGTCCACGACGCTCCGGGCGAGATGTTCGGCAAGATCATGTCCATCACCGACGATCTGATGTGGAACTACTACGAGCTGCTCTCCTTCCGTCCGCTGGCTGAAATCGAAGAGTTCAAGGCAGGCATCGCTGCCGGTACCCTCAACCCGCGCGACGTGAAGATCTGGCTGGCCAAAGAGATCATCGCCCGTTATCACGACGAAGCGGCGGCCGAAGCGGCCCACGAAGATTTCACCCAGCGCTTCTCCAAGAACGCCATTCCGGACGAAATGCCGGAAGTCGAGCTGGCACTGGAAGGCGAAGGGCTGGCCATTGCCAATCTGCTGAAAGAGGCCGATCTGGTGGCCACCACCTCCGAAGCGCTGCGGATGATCAAGCAGGGCGCGGTCAAGGTGGATGGCGAGAAGCTGGAAGATGGCAAGGCACTCATCGGTGCCGGTACCGCCGTCTATCAGGTCGGCAAGCGCAAGTTTGCCCGAGTGACTGTCAAATAAGCAGCACCGTCAAATAAGCCGTCGCATCAGGCAAGCTGGCCATCAAACCGGTTCAAGCTTGTTCAACAGGGCCTCCTTCGGGAGGCCCTGTCGTATCTGGGCGGCACGGATCTGGGCGATAAAGTGCCGCAGCACGGCACTGCTTGGGTGTGGCCGTGTCGCCAGACTGATACTGGTCATCATGCCATTGCCCTCAATGGGGTGATAACTGACCCCTAGCGGGCGCAGCGCCGCCACCGAGCTTGGCACTAGAGTCACGCCAAAGCCCGCCTGCACCATGCCGACGGTGGAGATCACCTGCGGGCATTCGGGCCCCAATATCGGCTCGAACCCCGCCTCCCGACAGAGGCCCACGATGCCGTCATAGAGCCCGGGCCCGATGGCGTGGGGAAACAGAATAAAACTCTCGTCCTTCAGGCTGGCCAGTGGCAAGGGGCCCGGCTTGGCCTTGGGATGGCTGGTCGGCAGGGCGATCAGCAGCGGCTCCTGCTCGATAAGGTGATGGGCAAAGCCCTCGCTACCCCGGCATGGCAGCCGCAAGATGGCGGCATCCAGCCGATCGTTGCGCAGCGCCTCCACCAGTGCCGGCATGGTGCCCTCCTGCGGGCTGAGGGCCACCTCGGGGTAGCGCTCCCGATAGTCGTGCAGCAGGGTCAGCACCGTGGGGTGGAGCACGGTGGAACCGGCAAAGCCGATCCGCAGTGCCCCCTGCTCGCCCCGGGCAATCCGCTTTACCTTCAGTTTTGCCGCATCGGCCAGCGCCAGGATCTGCGCCGCATCCCGATAGAGGCTCTCGCCCGCCTCGGTCAGCTCGACACTGCGGGTCAAACGGCGCAGCAGCGGGGTGCCCAGGGTCTCTTCCAGCTTGCGGATCTGCTGGCTCAGCGGCGGCTGGGCCATGTTGAGTGATTCGGCTGCGCGGGTGAAATTCTGCTTTTCAACAACGGCCATGAAGTAGCGGAGCGTACGAAGTTCCATATCGATTGAGTCTCAAAGTCATGGGATCAGCGTATTGGTGTTGAAATGTGAACCAAGTCACCATTGGATCCGAACGCTAACAGGATTCACGGTGGAGGTGAAACCCGAATGGAACATATTGCAACATCTGACAGTGCCGGGTGCAGCTGTGCCCTTGAAGTGAGCCAGCAGTTTTCCCGCTGGCGCAGGCAGCATGACGGTGGCGAGATCTACCAGAGTTCCCTGATGAGCGCCCTGCTGGCGGGGGTCTACGAAGGGGAGACCACCATGAGCGAGCTGCTGCGCCACGGCGACTTTGGCCTCGGCACCTTCAACCACCTCGATGGTGAGCTGATCGCCTTCGAGCGCCAGATCCACCAGTTGCGCTCCGATGGCTCGGCCCGGCCCGCCCGCGCCGATCAGAAGACCCCCTTTGCGGTGATGACCCATTTTCGCCCCTGTCTGGAGCGTCGCTTCGATCACCCCTTGAGCCGTGACGAGATCCACCAGTGGGTGGATCGGCTGGTGGGCTCCGACAACGTCTTTGTCGCCCTGCGTCTCGACGGCCAGTTTGAAACGGCCAAGGTACGAACCGTGCCGCGTCAGGAGCCCCCCTATCGCCCCATGCTGGAAGCCATCGAACAGCAGCCGCTGTTCCGCTTTGCCGCGGTGGCGGGAACCCTGGTGGGCTTTCGCTGCCCGCCGTTCGTGCAGGGGGTCAATGTGGCGGGTTTTCACGAACACATGATCACCGCCGATCGCAAGGGGGGCGGCCATCTGCTCGACTACACCATGGCTCACGGCACCCTGCGGCTTTCTGTGGTGCGTCACCTCAATCTGGCCCTGCCATCGGATCCCGCTTTCCGGCAGGCCGACCTCAACCCCGCCGATCTCGATCGCGCCATTCAGGCCGCCGAAGGCTGATAGACAAGGAGCAATATCATGGAAAACAGACAGTGGAAGTGCGGTGCCGAGCTGGTGGTTCGTCATCTGGAGGCACAAGGGGTCAAGCAGGTGTTCGGGATCCCGGGGGCCAAGATTGACCGGGTGTTCGATGCGCTGGAAGACTCCCCCATCGAGACTATAGTGGTGCGCCACGAGGCGAACGCCGCCTTTATGGCTGCCGCCGTGGGGCGTCTCACCGGCAAGGCGGGGGTGGCGCTGGTCACTTCGGGCCCCGGCTGCTCCAACCTTATTACCGGGTTGGCGACTGCCACCTCGGAAGGGGACCCCATGGTGGCGCTGGGCGGTGCGGTGCGCCGTGCCGATGGTCTCAAGCTCACCCACCAGAGCATGGATACGGTCAATCTCTGCCGTCCGGTCACCAAGTTCAGTGCTCAGGTCAACAGCGGGGCGGCAATTTCGGAAGTGATGGCCAACGCCTTTCGCGCTGCCGAGCTGGGACGGCCGGGGGCGGCGTTTGTCAGCCTGCCGATGGACATCATCAACAAGCCGGTGCAGGGCAATGTGCTGGTGCCCCGTGAAGTGCCGGAGCCGGGCTGCGCCGATGAACAGAATATGGAGCAGGCATTGACCCTGCTGCGCAACGCCCAGAATCCGGTGGTGCTGCTCGGCCTGATGGCGAGCCGGCCGGAAAATGCCGAGGCAGTGCGCGCCTTCCTCGACAAGGCGCGGCTGCCGGTGACCGGTACCTATCAGGCCGCCGGGGTGGTGGACAGCTGTCACTTCGATGACTTTGCAGGACGGGTCGGGCTCTTTAACAACCAGCCGGGGGATCAGCTGCTGGCTGGGGCTGATCTGGTGATCTGCATCGGCTACAGCCCCATCGAGTACGACCCCGTGTTGTGGAATGGCGACAGGGAGCGGCGCATCCTCCATATCGACGTGCTGCCTGCCGATATCGACAGCAGCTACTGCCCGACCGCCGAGCTGGTGGGGTCGATCCGCGCCAACCTATTGCAGCTGACCCGCATCATGGGCAATCCGAAAATCCGTCCTCCCGAGGTGGATCGGCTGCTGCAAGGGGTTCGCCAGCAGCGGTTGCGACTGGCGATGCGGGCCGACGATCTGCACGGCAATCCGGTTCACCCCTTGCGTATCGTGCGCGAGCTGCAGGATCTGGTGCGCGACGACATGACCCTCTGCGTCGACATGGGCAGCTTCCATATCTGGATTGCCCGCTACCTCTACAGCTTCCGTGCCCGTCAGGTGTTGATCTCCAACGGCCAGCAGACCATGGGGGTCGCCCTGCCGTGGGCCATCGGCGCGGCGCTGGTGCGGCCGGGAGAGAAGGTGATCTCGGTATCGGGGGATGGCAGCTTCATGCAGTCGAGCATGGAGCTGGAGACGGCGGTGCGGCTCAAGAGCAATATCGTTCACATCATCTGGGTCGATAACGGCTACAACATGGTCGCGATGCAGGAGCAGCAGAAATATTGCCGCACCTCCGGCGTCTCTTTTGGCCCCATCGACTTCAAACGCTATGCCGAATCGTTCGGGGCGGCAGGTTTTGCGGTGCGTTCGGCCGACGAGCTGCGTGCCACCCTGCGGGCCGCGCTGGCGGTGGAGGGGCCTGCGGTGGTGGCGATCCCGGTGGATTACTCCGACAACCCGGGGCTGATGGCCCAGCTCAGGCCAGAAGTATTGGCATAAGTGTGGGCAGCAGTGCTGGCCTGAATCCCTGTGTAAGGGCAGGCAGACCCGCTCATATAGCAAAAACCGGCATCAATGGATGCCGGTTTTTTTATTGTTTTGCGGGACTGGTGGCCTTAACGGGCCAGCTGGACGGCGGCGCGTGCGCGGGCCGGTTGTGGGCGCTGTTTGGCTTTTGGCGCGCAGGCCATCTTCAGGCGCAGCCACTCGCGCCACAGCAGCCAGCAGAGCGGCAGGGTGAGCAGCAGCACGGTGGCGGGCTGGGCCATCAGCACCCCATCACGCCCCCACAGTTGCGGCAGCAGGAAGATGAGCGGCAGTAGCAACACGGTTTTGGCGATGGAGATGACCAGCGCCTGACGGGTACGCGCCATGGATTGCAGCAGCACTATGCCGAACATGATGATCCCCTCCAGCGGAATGGCGCCGAGGTTGAGGGTCAGGCTGCTGATGGCAGCGGCCAGCAGTTCGGGATCCTTGTCGCCGGTATAGAGCATGGCGACCTGTCCCGGCAGCAGCTGGATGGTGAGCCACACCAGCATGCCGTAGATAAAGGTGAACTTGAGCCCCATCTCCATTAGGTACTTGAGGTTGCGGTGGCGCTTGGCCCCCGCCGCTTTGCTGATGAGCGGCTGAATGCCGAAGGCGAGCCCCTGCAGAATGACGATAAAGACAGCTTCGGTGTAACCGGCCACGGTAAAGCCCGCCAGATCCTTCACATTGCCGTACACCATCAGCTGGCTGTTGTGCAGCATCAGCAGCAGCCCGAGGTTGAACTGGGCAATCAGGCTCGGCAGGCCGGTAAAGAGCAGGTGCGGCATGGCGGGGAGGTTGGGCACCAGATCCCGCCAGCTGAGGCGCAGCCGCGCCCAGGGGGTAAAGAAGTAGCCAAGGCCGATCAGGCTCACCGCACCCTCTGCCATCAGGGTGGCCTGCGCGGTCCCGATCAATCCCAGCCCCAGCCGACCCACCATGATGTAGTTGAGGATGATATTGAGCACGGCGCCGCTGCTCACCAGCACCATGGCCAGTTTCGGGCGACCATCGTTGCGCAGCAGATAGGGCACCGCCAGATTGCTGGCCAGCAGCAGGGTACCGCCGCCAATCCAGGTGAGGTAGTCGCTTGCCTGTTTCCAGGTCTCGGTGCCCTGTTCAATTCCCAGCCCCAGCAGGATATCGGTGTGGGTGTAATAGAGCAGAACCGGCGCAACGCCCCCGAGTCCGGCCAGCAGCCAGAGGGCGTTGACCAGCGCCTGACGGGCCAGCTTGTCGTTTTTCGCCCCTTGCTGGAAGGAGATGGCGGTGGCCGCCCCCATGCTGATCATGGCGGCCAGACCGATCAGCACCATGATGACCGGATAGACCAGGTTGATCCCGGCGAGGCCAGCGGCGCCGACATAGTGGCCGACGAAGATGCCGTCGATGAGGTAGTAGGCCCCCGAGACCAGCATGGCAAGAATGGAGGGGAGGGCGTAAGCCCAGAAGCGACGGGTCATGGCCCGTTGCCGCAGTGTTAAATAGGCAGACATATCTGTTCTCTCGGGGAGTTCGATTATCGAACAGCTAGTCTAGATTAATACTTATTTGGTGATAATCAGGGTTTCACTTGATGAATTGCTGAGTATTACTCACTAATCCGGGGTTTTGGTAGTGCGCCTTGAGCATGTCGATCAGGATGCGCAGGCCGCTGCCCAGCTGATGCCGACTGGGATAGAAGAGGTAGAAGCCGGCAAAGGTGGGGCACCAGGGCTCCAGCACGGTGAGCAGTTTCCCCTCCGCGACCTTCTGGCTC
Source organism: Aeromonas sp. 95A (assembly GCF_051919235.1). Classification (NCBI taxonomy): domain Bacteria; kingdom Pseudomonadati; phylum Pseudomonadota; class Gammaproteobacteria; order Aeromonadales; family Aeromonadaceae; genus Aeromonas; species Aeromonas sp. 95A. The sequence continues at coordinate 1,710,962 of NZ_JBQBFC010000001.1, read as the reverse complement.
ACCTCCTCTTCCAGACAGTAGGCGAGTCCCAACCCCGCCTCGGCGGCGCCCAGATAGAGGGCCGGGGTGCTGGTGGTGAGCGGCCCGGTCACTTCGATCTCCAGCATGGTGCCATCGGCGGCAAAGGCCCAGCGATAGTGGTGGTGCGGGGTGAGGCGATAGCCGATACAGGCGTGGCGGCTCAGCTCGCTCGGGTGTTCCGGTGTACCGTGCTCCGCCAGATAGGCCGGGGAGCCCACCACCAGATAACGCTGGGGCGGGCCGAGGGGGATGCCGATCATCTCCTTGGGCAGCAGATCGCCATAAAAGAGCGCGGCATCGTAACCATCTTCAATCAGCCGGGGCATCAGCTCCTGTTCCACTACCTCCACCTGCATCCGCGGATAACGGGCCAGATAGTCGATCAGCACAGGTGCCAGCAGGCTGTCGATGGCGCCGCGGGGGGCGCAGAGCTTGAGTCGCCCCACCGGCTCGTCGCTGTTGCGGGCCAGCTCGCAAAGCGCCTCTTCCAAGGTATTGAGGGTGGGGAGCAGCTGCTTGAGCAGCCGCTGGCCCGCTTCGGTCGGCACCACGGCGCGGGTGCTGCGGTTGAGCAGCCGCACCCCCAGCCTTGCTTCCAGCCCCTTCAGGCTGTGGCTGAGGGCGGAGGCGGAGACCCCGAGTTCGAGGGCGGCCTTGCTGAAACTGCGGTGACGGGCGACGGCGGCAAACACCGCCAGTTCGGCGAGATCGGTACGGGTAATGGTCATCATCAATCAACAAAAAGGCGTAAGTCACAAGGGTACGCCAAGGCCGTGCTGCACACAATCCGCGCTAAACGGGTGGTTTGTTGCAAATATGTAGCTGCTCGCAGGCCATTGATTCCAGTGAAACTAAGTTGAATTGTTAAAAAAAACTCACAATAAGGCGCTTTGAGTGTGATCTTAGTCATCCGAAAGGCGACCAAAATCAAACTTTGGTTGATTAATTCAAAAAAACGCTGTGATTAATAAGGGCATTTAATTAAAGTCAGCCCATCAAGAGTGGTGCACGTTAATCGGTTGTTAAGTGAGACGGGCTCCGACCCTCAGGGTCAAAATCTCGCACTGTTGTTTGTTGCAATCCTGTTGTCACAAGGAGTGATGGCCAGGTTGCCGGGGGGCGAGAGGTTAATATCAAGGACGGACAGCAGGCGTTCCAGGGAGATGGAACCGGGCCAAGGCCCGACCAAACAAGAATCCCATTTTCCTAGATGACAGGAACAACGTATGTCTGACATGAATATTGCAGCTGATGGTCGTTTAGCCAGCAACACCTCCCGCGGCGTCAACAAGGCCGATGTGGTCTGGATGCTGGGTCTGTACGGTACCGCGATCGGTGCCGGTGTGCTCTTCCTGCCAATCAACGCCGGTGTAGGTGGCCTGTGGCCGCTGGTTGCCATGTTGATCCTGGCGCTGCCGCTGACTTTCTTTGCTCACCGTGGTCTGACCCGCTTCGTGCTGTCCGGCTCTACCCGTGATGGCGACATCACTGAAGTAGTAGAAGAGCACTTCGGCAAGACCGCAGGCAAATTCATCACCCTGCTCTACTTCTTTGCCATCTACCCGATCGTGCTGATGTATTCAGTCGCCATCACCAACACCGTCGAGAGCGTGATTGTTCACCAGCTGGGCATGTCTGCACCTCCCCGTGCCGTTCTGTCACTGGCTCTGATCCTCGGTCTGATGGCGGTTGTTCGTCTGGGCGGCCAGGTTATCGTCAAAGCGATGAGCGTGCTGGTATTCCCGTTCGTGCTCACCCTGATGGGTCTGGCGTTCTACCTGATCCCGCACTGGAACGGTGCCATCATCACTGAAGCTCCGGCCCTGTCCGACGCCTTCAACGGTGACTTCATCAAGACCCTGTGGCTGGCTATCCCGGTAATGGTATTCTCCTTCAACCACTCCCCGATCATCTCCTCCTTCGCGGTGGACAACAAAGGTCGTTACGGTGAAGGTGCCGAGAAGAAGTGCAGCAACATCCTGCTGGGCGCCCACGTCATGATGGTGATGACCGTTATGTTCTTCGTATTCAGCTGCGTACTGAGCCTCTCCCCGGCTGACCTGGCTGCTGCCAAAGAACAGAACATCTCCATCCTGTCCTACCTGGCCAACCACTTCGATAACCCGGTTATCGGTACTGTGGCTCCGCTGATCGCCATGGTTGCCATCAGCAAATCCTTCCTGGGTCACTACCTGGGGGCGCAAGAAGGCATGAACGGCCTGATGGCCAAGGCGCTGCGCGAGAAGGGCAAGAACGTTGACACCAAGCAACTGAACAAAGTCACTGCCGTGTTCATGATCCTGACCACCTGGGCCATCGCTACCATCAACCCGAGCATCCTCGGCATGATTGAAGACCTGGGCGGCCCGATCATCGCAATGCTGCTGTTCCTGATGCCGATGTACGCCATCACCAAGGTTCCGGCCATGCGCAAATACGCTGGCAACATCAGCAACGGCTTCGTGACCATCATCGGCCTGATCGCCATGTCCGGTATCATCTACAAGCTGATTGCCTGATAACTCCGGTTACCAAGTTGAATGAAGAAGCCGCCTCGCAAGAGGCGGCTTTTTTTATGGCTGTTTGGGGCGCCGAGCGGATGCGGTATCGCTACTTCATCAACTTCTTCACCTCGTCGCTGGCCAGCGCCTTGTTGAATTTGTCCCGTGCCTCTTTCCCCTTGGCAGAGTTGGTAAAGCAGACGTGGAGAGACTTGTCCTCGAGGATCTTGCCGTTGAAGCCGAGGTTGGCGGCAACGTCCTTGAGCTGGGGATCGCTCTCCAGCAGATAGGTCATCACATTCTGGTCGATAACCGCCAGATCGAGCCGACCGTTGCCGAGCTTGAGCAGGTTCTGGCTGTCCGAGCTGGTGGCGTCAGCCGAGAGCGCCTTGCTGGCCACTTTTTCGTCGAACTCGGTGGTATTCACATAGCCGGTGACGACACCAATTTTCTTGCCCTTGAGGTCATCAAGGCTCTGCCAGGTGACCGGCTGATCGGCTCGCTGGGCAAACCCGAGAGGGCCGTTACCTATGGGGTCGGAGAAGAGGCAGCTGCTCTTGGGGTCGAGATACTCGGGGAAATAACCCAGTACCTCGGGGTTGTTGGTCGCCTCGTCCACGGCCCGTTGCCAGGGATAGAACTTGATAGTCAGCGGGTCGCCAGCCAGGGCAAAGGCTGCGGTCACCACCTGACTGCTCTTGCCCTGTTCAGGGAGGCTGGCGCTGGTGTAAGGGGGCCATTCAAGGCTGGTCAACACCGCCGCCTGCGCGGCCGTCATGCCGAACAAGGGAAGAGTGGCCAGGGCGAGGTGCTTCCATTTCAGGCTCATAGAGATAACTCCTTGTGGTCAAACACCCCTTAAAGATAGCCCCCGGTGTCGATTGCGGATGCCGGCCATGGCTGACCGGCATCCGTGCCAGCTATTTATTGTCGATATTCTCCGACTGCCAGAGGGCATAGCCCTTGCCGGAGGCCGTGGTGGGCAGATCAATCTGCATCAGGTCGTTGCCGATGACGAATGGGCCGGTGTAGCGGGCACGCAGATCCTGCGCCAGATCTTTGACCCTGATCTTGCCGTTGAGGCCGATATGGCTGAACACGGTCAGCGCCGGTTTGGCTTCGTTCATTACCCGGGCCGCCTGCTCAGGGGAGGCGAGGTGACCGGCGATCGCCTTGTAGCCGGGGTTGGCCTTCATCTGCTCGGCAGAGGTCATGGAGACGCAGTGCACCAGCAGATCGGCCCCTTTGGCCTGCTTCACTACTTCGGGGCTGTAGCGGGTATCGCCGGAGAGCACCACGCTGTGGCCGTGGTAGTCGATGCGATAGCCGAATGACGGCTTGATGTTGACCCCGTGGTCGTTGTCAAAGGCAGTCACCTTGACCCCGTCCTGGTCGTAGACCACCCCGGCGGTGACCTCGTGGTTGTTGATCTCCACCCCATCCAGCGGCGTTCCCTCATCCTTGACCCGGGTGGCGATGTCAGTGGCGTAGGCCTGCTGCAAGCCACGGGCGAGAGCTGTGGTGCCTTTGGGGCCGTAGAGTTCCATCGGCGCGTGGCGCTGGCCATAGGCCGGTTGCAGCCAGCCGGTCAGCCAGAGATCCGCCAGCCCGTTGGTGTGGTCGGAGTGAAAGTGGGTGAGGAAGAAGGCGTTGACCCGGCCGATGGGGATATGCAGCTGCCACAGGCGAGTGGCGGAGTTGCGGCCAAAATCGAACAGCAGCTTCTGGTTGCCTGCCTCGACCAGGGTGCTGTAGCCGCCTCGACTGATCTGGGGCACCGGAGTGCCGGTGCCGAGCAGGCTGACCCGAAAGATATCGGGCCGGGCTTGAGTTGCTGAGGCAGGGGCTTGATCGTGGTTGCTGATAAAGCTGCTCTCGGCAGCCTGACTGACACCGGTAGCCAGCAGACCGACCAGCAGGGCGGCCAGATAGGTGCTTTTCATGGGAATTTATCCTGTGGGGGAGGGATGGCATCACTGTATTGGCAACTAAAAGTTAAATAAATTGGCTAAAATCCAATTCTTACTAAACTTTTGGTTGTGAATCAGGGCCCTTGTCGCGGGCCAAACGGCCTTGAAACGGGCAAAAAGGAGGGGTTGTGGACCGATTGACCAGCATGCGAATCTTCACCCGGGTGGTGGATCTCGGCTCCTACAGCGCCGTGGCGAGCGAAGAGGGGATCAGCGCCCAGATGGTGGGCAAGCATGTGCTGGGACTGGAGCTGTGGCTGGGGGGCAAGCTGTTTCACAAGACCACCCGCCAGCAGACCCTCACCGAACTGGGCCAGCTGTTTTTGGCTCGCTGCCAGCGGGTACTGGAGGAGCTGGCACTGACCGAGTCGCTCACCCAGAATCTGCTGGCCGAGCCGGCCGGACGGCTGCGCATCGCCGCCCCCCTCAGCTTTGGCCACCACCGGCTGGTGCCGCTGCTGCCCGCTTTTCTCGACCGCTACCCCAAGCTGGATCTGGATCTGCAGCTCACCCCGCGCTGGGTCGATCTGGTGGAGGAGGGGTTCGATGCCGCCATCCGTACCCTGCGCCCGCAGGATGAGGCGCTGATCGCCCGTCCGTTGCTGACCCAGCACTACCGCCTCTGCGCGGCCCCCGACTACCTCAATCGCCACGGCGTGCCCCGTCATCCGGCCGATCTCGCCCTCCACCAGTGTCTGCACGGCAACTGGGGCGAGCATGAGCGCTGGCAGTTTGTCGGTGAGGATGGCCAGAGCGAGGAGGTGCGGGTCGCCTCGCGCCTGCGCATCAATCACTGGCCGGCGCTGCTGACGGCGGCGCTCTCGGGGGCTGGCATCACCTTGCAGCCCGCCGAACAGGTGAGTGATCATATCGCTGCGGGGCGTTTGCTGCCGCTGCTTGGTCGCTATCAGAGCCCAGCCAAGACCCTCTACTTCATCTATCCGGCGGCGCGGCGGCAGGTGCTCAAGATCACCCTGCTGGGGGATTTTCTGGCCGAATCCCTGCAAGCTGGGCCCGAGCCCGAATAAAAGGCTGCATATTCTCGCCGCCGCGCTTAACCATCGTGCTTAACAAAGGGGCGGAGCAGGCCTAACATGGCGGGATGTTTTTCTAGTCGGGACAAAAGGATATGTCTGGGTTGAAAAAGGATCTCGGGCTCTGGCAGGGAATGGGGCTGCTCGCCACCTCGCTGCTTGGCACCGGGATCTTCGTGGTACCGGCGACCGCCGCCTCGCTAGCGGGTGGGGCCTCGCTCTGGGCCTGGTTGCTGCTGATTGCGCTGGTGCTGCCCATCGCCTTTACCTTCGCTCGCCTCGGCCGTCGCTATCCCCATGCGGGCGGCGCGCCGCACCTGATTGGCCTCGCCTTTGGCAACGGCGCCGAGCGCTTCTCCGCCTTCCTGTTTCTGGCTGTGCTGCCGGTGGGGCTGCCTGCCGCCCTGATGATTGCCGCCGGTTTCTGGCACGCCCTGTTTGATATGGGGGAGTGGACCCTCTGGGCCATCCAGCTGCTCACCCTGCTCGGGGTCTTTCTGCTGGGGCTGCGCGGGGCGCGATCTTCCGGCAACCTGCAACTGTTGATTGCGCTCGCCATTCTGGGGCTCACCCTGCTTATCTGGTTCAAGGGGGAGGTGAGCTGGCGCGATGCGGCCCGGCCGCTGCCGAGCGCGGACGAGTGGCCCCCTATGGCCACCGCGCTGGCGGTGATGTTCTGGTGTTTCGTCGGGCTGGAAGCGTTCGCCCATATGGGGGAGGAGTTCAAGCGGCCGGAGCGGGATTACCCCATCGCCCTGCTCGGCGGTGTGCTGCTGGCAGGGCTTATCTACTGGGTACACTCGCTGGTGGTGCTCAAATATGGCCTCTACGGCGATGAGGCGAAAAACGCCACCGCCATTCCCTCCCTGCTGGCGCTGCTGTTCGGCCCCACCGCCAAGTGGCTGGTGGCGGTGCTCGGTTACCTCTCCTGCTTTGCCAGCATCAACATCTACATTCAGGGCTTTGCCCGGCTGATCTGGAGCATGGCGCGGGAAGGCAAGTTGCCCCCCTCGCTGGCCGTGCTCACCGCGCGCGGCGCGCCGCTGCGGGCGCTCACTCTGGTGCTCGCCATCTGTCTGATCTGCATCACCCTTATCATCTGGCTGCGACTGCCGCTCGATGAGCTGATCCGCTACGCCAACGGCAACTTCGTGCTGGTCTATTTGCTCTGCATGGCGGCGGGCTGGCGTCTGCTCGGCGGGGTAGGCAAGGGGCTGGCGGGGATAAGCGTGCTGCTCTGCGCTCTGGTGCTGGTGGCGCTCGCCACTCAGGTGCTCTATGCGGTGGTGCTCAGTCTTGGCTACGGCGGCTTCTCGTTGTGGCGGCGTCATCTGCGCCGCAGTCGTCAGCAGGATGCGCTCCCGGTAGCGAAGTAACGCCTCCCCGATGGTCGAAGAAATGAGAAAGCCCTGATGTTCAGGGCTTTTTGATTACGGCATATGGGATGTTCATATGAATACTAGTTGGCACGCTATTTGCCGAAAAGTGCGGTGTCGGATCAACTCAACGGCGATTTATAGCCAAAAAAAGTGGGATCCAGCTCCCGTTTTGCTTAAAGTGATCCCTTCCGATCCCGGTGGTCGGAATGCCCGCAAGGATGCCCTTCAGACGTAAACAGGATGGCCTGGCCAGACTGACTCTCAGAGATGTGATTGCTTCGGTTCTCTTTTTATCTGTCACCTGTGGTGATAGCGCCTTGTTCCGTTCAGTCAGCCCGGGTTTTGCGTCTCTCTCATCGTGCATTGTCACCATCTGCAGCGAGTGAATCATGAGCGAATCGGTTTTTGAGATCCACGACTGGACCCTGAGCGTTGACGACAACATGTTGTGTCGCCCCGACCGCGAGGTCTACCTCGAACCCAGGCTGGTCAACCTGTTGCGGTTTCTTGCCCATAATGCCGGCACTGTGTTTGGCCGCGATGCCCTGATCAACGAGGTGTGGGATGGCGCCGAGGTGACCGATCAGGTGGTGACCCAGTCCATCTTCGAACTGCGCAAGATCCTCAAAGATGGTCGCACCGATGCGACCGACTATATCGTCACCGTACCCAAGCGCGGCTACAAGCTGGTGGCACCGGTGCGGCCGCTGCAGGTGGTTTCCGTGGTGATGGCGGACGAGCAGCCTGCTCCTGCGGTCAATACCGCTCTCTCCGACAACCCGACTCTCTCCGATCTGAGCCCGCCCGCGGCTGAGCAGGATGATGATGCACAGCCCAATGTCGCCCCTTTTCCCGCCGGGCCCCTGACTCGCGCCATCTCCACCCATGCCAAGGATGCCCGCAGCCGCTGGAAGATGGTGAGTTTCGATATCTTCGTTGCCATCGTGCTGATCGCCATTGTCAGCATGCTCAGCTACCAGCACACCAGCCCCCAAGTGCATGCCATGCTGGATCCCAATCTGCTGGTGTTCCGCTTCCACTCCGGCATGGATGACAACAACGAGAACGTGCGCCTCGCCGATGGCATTACCCGCGCCCTGATGGGGGAGGTGGCCGTGGCTACGCCGCTGCGGGTGCAGTACGGCGCCACCACTCTGATGGGGGGCATCATGCCCGGCAAGGAGCTGAGTGTGCGGGTCACCCGCCAGCCGCGCGGCACCTATCTCGATCTGGAGTATCGCAATATCAACACCAACCGGGTGCTGTTCAGCCATCAGTACCAGCTCAGTCGCCACAGTGTGCACGGCGTGTTGCAGGCGAGCAGCCAGGATCTGCTGCGCGCCCTCGACCAACCCGATGCCGAGCCGGGGATGGGCTGGCCGACCGATGATGCCTCCCTGATGGCGATGATGGAGGCGCAGTACTACATCAACAGCCGGGATCCGGTCGCCCTCAAGCGGGGTATCGATCTGCTGGAGCAGGCGCTGATTGCCCATCCGGATCAGCCGCTGCTGCTGGCGGAGCGCTATCTGGCTGGCGAGGCGCTGGCCACCTTGGCGGGCAAATCCGAGAGCGAGCGGTTGCAGGGGATTGGCACCCATCTCGCCAGCGTGGTGCAAAACAGCGGCGCCCTACCAGCCCGGGTGTGGGAGGCGTTGACCCTGCAGGCGATCCTCAACGGCCAGCAACAGCAGGCCAACTATCTGCTGGAGAAGGCGGCGAGTCGCGGCCGCTCGGTGCTCTACTACATACTGCAGGGCAAGCTGGCGGAGCTGGATGGTCGCCCCGAGGCGGCGGGGGATGCCTACAGTCAGGCCTTCCTGATGGAGGCGACCGAGCAGACCTATCTGCTCTGCCAGCAGCTCGGTTTCTACAGCAATATGGAGAGCCTCACTCCGGCTCTGTTCAATGCGCTGGGCCAGAGCAAGGTGAAGCTCTTTTAACACCGCAGTTTGGTTTTCCCCCGGTCGGTGCGGTTGCCGACCTCATCCACAGGCTGCCTTCGGGCGGCCTGTGCGGTTTCTGCTTGTTTCAATCCTGCTTGTTTGCTACCGGGGATAGTCGCTCTGGTGAGTCATGATTTATCCCCCGCAGCTCCCCACTATCCCCATTTGCCTTTGCCTTGCACGCGGCATTCGCTGCACTCGCGTTTGTTCGGCTTCACGCCGTGCACGCAGCTTGTGACATCTGCTCATTGTTGGCGGCGGGATAAGCTGTCTGTCTCGACCCATTTCTCATTGCTTACCGGTTATCGCCGTTGCGCTTTACCTCTGAGTTTGGATTGTGATGAGCCGAGCGAAGGGGAAAGCAGGAGGTGAGCGGCCACTTAGGGTGATGATCAGCAGGGCTTCCAAATGGCCGCAAGGGCAGGGGGGCGCAATGGGAGCTGCTTTATCCCGGGTTTATCTGGCCAAAAATATCAAGACGGCGAGATAAGAGGGTTATCAAGGGGCAGAAACGGGGCGGTCGGATATCAAGGTTTTATCAAGATGGCGGTGCGCCATGATGTCAAGGTGCTGTTTTTAAATGATTTTTATCAAAAATAATGAGGCGGCGAAAAAAGTTGCCTCATATTTTTATCCGTTAGCTGGTCTTTATGTTTTCCGGGGATGAGAGGCCTAGTCTGTGCCCATTCTTTGGCGGGGCGTTCCGCCAAATGTGTATGTGACGACCCGACCTTTTATAGAACCGGAGATCTTATGTCCCTAGATACGAGCAAGAAGATTGGCCTTATCGCCTGTACAGGTGTGGTGGCCGGCAACATGATGGGGAGTGGTATTGCGCTGCTGCCTTCGGCACTGGCCACCATCGGCTCCATCTCTGTCTTTAGCTGGGCAATCTGTCTGGTAGGCGCCATGGGCCTCGCCTTTGTCTTCGCCCGCCTTGCTACCAAGAACCCGCAAGAGGGTGGCCCCATTGCTTACGCTGGCGAGATCTCTCCGGTGTTCGGTTTCCAGACCGGTGTGCTTTATTACCACGCCAACTGGATCGGTAACCTGGCCATCGCCATTACCGGCGTCTCCTACCTCTCGGTCTTCTTCCCCATTCTCAACAGCCCAATTCCGGCCGCCGCAGCCACCATCGCTGCCGTCTGGATCTTCACCTTCGTCAACCTGCTTGGCGGTAGCTGGGTGAGCCGACTCTGTACCCTGGGTCTGGTGCTGATCCTGCTGCCGGTTGTCGGTACTGCGGTGATGGGCTGGGGTCATTTTGATGCCACCGTCTACAGCCAGAACTGGAACACCACCAGCGGCAGCGACCTGCATGCGGTCATCAGCGCCGTGCTGATCTGCCTCTGGTCCTTCGTCGGTGTTGAATCTGCCGCCGTCTCTTCCGGCATGGTGAAGAACCCCAAGCGCACCGTACCGCTCGCTACCATGCTGGGTACCGGTATCGCGGGTGTTATCTACATCCTCTCTACCCAGGTGATCAGCGGCATGTTCCCGGCCGGTGAAGTGGCTGCCTCCGGTGCCCCGTTTGCCATGGCCTCTTCCGCCATCTTCGGTAGCTGGTCTGCACCCTTCGTCTCTGCCTTCACCGCCCTGGCCTGCTTCACCTCGCTCGGTTCCTGGATGATGCTGGTGGGCGAGGCGGGCAAGCGTGCCGCCAACGACGGCAACTTCCCGAAAATCTACGGCGAAGTGGACAAGAACGGCGTAGCCAAGAAGGGTCTGATCCTGGGCTCCCTCAAGATGACTGCCCTGATGGTTGGCCTGACCGCCTTCACTTCCCAGTCCGCTCACGCTGCCGATCTCTTCAACGTGCTGACTACCGATGCGGTGCTGCTGACCATGCTGCCCTACTTCTACTCCAGCATTAACCTGATCCGCTTCGAGGGCATGACCTCCCGCAGCATCGGCGCGATGATCTTCTCCGGTGTGGCCTGCGTCTTCTGTCTGGTAGCCCTGATGGGGGCCAAGGGTTCCAACCTCACAGCTACCTTCGTGGTGTCGCTCATCATCCTGATGTTCTACGCCAAAAAACTGGGTCTGCGTCAGCACGATGCCCTGCTGAACGAACAACCCAGCAACTGATTTCCCCTTTTATCTTCCGAGCGCTCTTCACTCACCATCCCTGATGGAGAGTGCCCCTTTACGTGTGGAGCATTACGATGAATATCATTGCCATCCTCAACCACCTCGGCGTTTTCTTTAAAGAAGAACCCATTCGCCAGCTGCAAGCCTCCCTCGAGCGCAAGGGTTTCGAGGTTGTTTATCCGGTCGACGTCGCCGACCTGCTGAAACTGATTGAGAAGAATCCCCGCGTTTGCGGCGCCATCTTCGACTGGGACAAATACTCCCTGGGTCTGTGCAAGGAGATCCACGATCGCAACGAGAAGCTGCCGATCTTCGCCTTCGCCAACGACCAGTCCACTCTGGATATTCACCTGACCGACCTGCGTCTGAACGTGCACTTCTTCGAGTACCGTCTCGGCATGGCTGACGACATTGCCCTCAAGATGGGTCAGGCCACTCAGGAGTATCAAGACGCCATCCTGCCGCCGTTCACCAAGGCGCTGTTCAAGTACGTGGAAGAGGGTAAATACACCTTCTGTACTCCGGGTCACATGGGCGGTACCGCCTTCCAGATGAGCCCGGCCGGCAGCATCTTCTATGACTTCTATGGCCCGAACGCGTTCAAGGCTGACGTTTCCATCTCCATGCCGGAGCTGGGCTCCCTGCTGGATCACTCCGGTCCGCACAAGGAAGCCGAAGAGTACATCGCCCGTACCTTCAACGCCGATCGCTCCTATATCGTTACCAACGGCACCTCCACTGCCAACAAGATCGTCGGCATGTTCTCCGCACCGGCCGGCAGCACTGTGCTGGTTGACCGCAACTGCCACAAGTCGCTCACTCACCTGATGATGATGAACGACGTGACGCCGATCTACTTCCGTCCGACCCGCAACGCCTACGGCATTCTGGGCGGTATCCCGCAGAGCGAATTCAGCCGCGACACCATCGCTGCCAAGGTGGCCGCGACACCGGGTGCCCAGGCTCCCCGTTACGCCGTCGTCACCAACTCCACCTATGATGGCCTGCTCTACAACACCGGCTTTATCAAGGAGAGTCTGGATACCCCTTACATCCACTTCGACAGTGCCTGGGTGCCTTACACCAACTTCAGCCCGATCTATGAAGGCAAGTGCGGCATGAGCGGCGAAGCGATGCCGGGCAAGGTGTTCTATGAAACCCAGTCCACCCACAAGCTGCTGGCGGCCTTCTCCCAGGCCTCGATGATCCACATCAAGGGTGACGTGGAGGAAGAGACCTTCAACGAAGCCTTCATGATGCACACCTCCACCTCGCCGCAGTACGGCATCGTGGCATCGACCGAGATCTCCGCTGCCATGATGCGTGGCAACACCGGCAAGCGTCTGATCAAGGACTCCATCGATCGCGCCATCTCCTTCCGCAAAGAGATCAAGCGTCTGCGTGATCAGAGCGAAGGCTGGTTCTTCGACGTATGGCAGCCGGACAACATCGACACCGTCGAGTGCTGGAAGCTGGATCCGAAAGATGACTGGCACGGCTTCAAGGACATCGATGACAACCACATGTACCTGGATCCGATCAAGGTCACCCTGCTGACCCCGGGTATGGGTCGTGACGGCCAGCTGCTGGAGAAGGGCATCCCTGCCTCTCTGGTCTCCAAGTTCCTGGACGAGCGCGGCATCGTGGTCGAGAAGACCGGCCCTTACAACATGCTGTTCCTGTTCTCCATCGGTATCGATCAGTCCAAGGCGATGCAGCTGCTGCGCGCCCTGACCGAGTTCAAGCGTGGTTATGACCTGAACCTGACCATCAAGAACATCCTGCCGAGCCTCTATCGTGAAGACCCGAGCTTCTACGAAGGGATGCGCATTCAGGAGCTGGCCCAGAGCATCCATGATCTGACCTGCAAATACCGTTTGCCGGAGCTGATGTTCAAGGCGTTCGACGTACTGCCGGAGATGAAGATGACCCCGCATGCTGCATGGCAGCAAGAGCTGGCGGGCAATCTGGAAGAGGTGCCGTTGCGTGACATGGTTGACCGCATCAGCGCCAACATGATCCTGCCGTACCCGCCGGGAGTACCGCTGGTTCTGCCGGGCGAGATGGTGACCCAGGATTCTCTGCCGGTGCTCGAGTTCCTCGAGATGCTGTGCGAGATCGGTGCCCACTACCCGGGTTTCGAGACCGACATCCACGGCCTCTATCGTCAGGCCGATGGCAGCTACACCGTCAAGGTGCTGCGTTAATCGACAGTGACAACAGTCGAAAGTGACAACAACGGGCCGCAAGGCCCGTTTTTCCCTCCGGAATTCCTGTTCTTATTGCGTGAGTCGCCAACCATGAAGCGAGTGCTCTCCATTCAATCCCACGTAGTCTTTGGCTGTGCCGGCAACAGCGCCGCCGTTTTTCCCATGCGTCGCCTCGGGATCGAGGTGTGGCCGATGAACACGGTGCAGTTCTCCAACCACACCCAATACCGCGAAGGCTGGCAGGGGATGGTGATGCCCGGCGGCCATATCCGTCAGCTGGTAAACGGCCTGGCGGAGATCGGCGTGCTGGCCGAGTGCGATGCGCTGCTGAGCGGCTACCTCGGCTCAGCCGAACAGGGGGAGGAGATCCTGGCGGCGGTTGCTCGGCTCAAGGCGATCAATCCGGCCGCCCTCTACTTTTGTGACCCTGTGATGGGTCACCCCGACAAGGGGTGCATAGTGGCACCCGGCGTCGACGATTTTCTGAAAACCAGGGCACTGGCCTGCGCCGATATGCTGGCCCCCAATCTGCTGGAGCTGGAACAGCTCACCGGCCGCGATATCCGCAATGTGCCGGAGGCCATCGAGGCGTGCCAGCAGCTGCGCGCGCAAGGGGTCAAGCTGGTGATGGTCAAGCATCTGGGCAAGGCCGGTTTTGCCATGGACCGTTTCGAAATGCTGTTGGTGTGCGAGGAGGGGACCTTTCACCTCTCCCGCCCGCTCTACCCTTTTGCCCGCCACCCCATCGGGGTGGGGGATCTGCTGAGCGCCACCATGCTGGCCAATCTGCTGGCGGGTTGTACCCCGGTAGCGGCGTTCGAACTTACCAACGCCAGCGTTGATGCAGTGCTGTCCCGGACCTGGCTGGCGGGGGCTTACGAGCTGCAACTGGTGGCGGCCCAGCACGAGATGGCGCTGCCGCAGGTCTCCATCCGGGCGACCCGCCTCTGAGCTGTTTGTACCAACAGCAGAAACAACAAAGCCCTGATCATCAGGGCTTTTTATATTTCAGATGTCGGGAGAGGGCTTAGTCCTGCGGGCTTTTGAGCGCCTTGACCACATCCTCTTTGGGCTCCAGCTCCTTGACCTGGTTGAAGATCTCCAGCTCCCCTTGCGGGCTGACGGTGTAGGCATCGGCATCCTGATAGCTGCCGCTGCCGGCGCTCTCGATGATGACCACCAGCTCGGGCTGTTTGTCGCCATTCAAATCGACCAGTTTCAGCTCCCGGATAAAGCCGTTGCGAGCCATCACCTTGCCATCCTGAAACTCATCCAGTGGAAATTGGGCGTTCTGGCCCGAGTAGAGCCGCACGTCATAGCTGCCGATGGAGGCGGGTTCACCTGTCCCCTGCGCTACCCGGATCACCTGACCGGAGGGCAGCGTCAGCTGCTTGCTAAATCCCTCTTCGGCTTGTGCCGCCAGCGGCAGGGTCAGCAGCCCTGCCATCATCAATGCTCTGTTCATCTTGCAACCTCTTGCTGTCTCTTGAGTGCGGGCTCCCGGGGAGCCCGCCGTGATGTTGCTACCAGATCTTCACCCGTTTCTGGGGTGGCAGATAGAGCTTGTCCCCCGGCTGGATGTTGAATGCCTCGTAGAAGGCGGGAATGTTCGGCACCACGCCGTTGACCCGGTACTCGGGGGGCGAGTGGGGGTCGGAGCGCAGCAGCATCTGCATCAGCTCGGGGCGATACATCCCTTTCCACACCTGCGCCCAGCCGAGGAAGAAGCGCTGTTCGCCGGTGAAGCCATCCAGCACCGGCGCCTCTTTGCCATCGAGCGACAGTTCGTAGGCCTTGTGGGCGATGGTGAGGCCACCGAGATCACCTATGTTTTCCCCCAGGGTGAACTGACCGTTGACGAACTGGCCGTTGATGGGCTCGAAGCGGTTGTACTGGGCCACCAGACGGCTGGTGCGGAAGCGGAACTCCTTGAGATCTTGCGGCGTCCACCAGTCGCGCATCATGCCGTCACCATCGGATTTGGCCCCCTGATCATCAAAACCGTGGCCCATCTCGTGACCGATCACCCCGCCGATGGCGCCGTAGTTGACAGCGTCATCCGCTGTCATGTCGAAGAAGGGGGGCTGCAAAATGGCCGCAGGGAAGACGATCTCGTTGTTGCTCGGGTTGTAGTAGGCGTTCACCGTCTGCGGCGACATGTGCCACTCGTCCCGGTCGACCGGCTTGCCGAGGCGCGCCAGACTGTCTGCATATTCAAAGGCTTGCGAGCGTTGCAGGTTGCCCACCAGATCATCCGGTTTGATGGTGATGGCGCTGTAATCCTTCCACTTGTCGGGGTAGCCGATCTTGGGGCGGAACTTGGCCAGCTTCTCGAGTGCCTGCGCCTTGGTCTCGGGCGACATCCAGTCGAGTTCCTTGATGCTCTGGCCGTAGGCGGTGCGCAGGTTCTCCACCAGCTGCTCCATCCGCTCCTTGGCCGCTGGCGGGAAGTAGCGGGCCACATAGAGCTGGCCGACCGCTTCACCCAGATGATCGTTCAGCACCCCGAGCGCCCGCTCCCAGCTGGCGCGCTGCTTGGGCGTGCCGCTCAGTGTGGTGCCGTAGAAGGCAAAGTTGGCGCGGTCGGTCTCGCTGTCGAGATAGGGGGCGTAGTCGGTCAGCAGTTGCCACTTGAGGTAGGCCTGCCAATCGGCGATGGGGGTCTGGGCCATCACCTGATCCAGCGCGCTCAGATAGGTCGGCTGACCAATGATGAGCTCCGGCTGGGCCGCAATGCCCGCGGCGTTCAGATAGGCCTGCCAGTCGAGATGAGGGGCGAGCCGTGCCAGTTCGCTGGCGGGGCGCTTGTTGTAGTTCTTCTCCCGATCCCGCAGGGCGACGTTGTCCCACTGGATGGTGGCGAGCCGGGTTTCGAGGGCCAGAATCCGCTTGGCCTTGCCGCTCGGGTCAGACTCACCGAGGCGGCTCAGCATGGCGGCGATATGCTGCTGGTACTTCTGGCGCAGGGCCTGGCTGTCGGGATCCTGCTTGAGGTAGTAGTCCCGATCCGGCAGCCCCAGTCCACCTTGATAGAGGTAGACCGCATAGCGGTCGGGAGACTTGGCATCGGCGTCGATCCAGATGCCGAACGGCGCGCCGCCGCCCATGCGGCCCGACTGGGCAAAGGCACGGGCCAGCGCGGCCTGATCACCGATCCGATCGATGTCGGCCAGCGCCGGTGCCAGCGGGGTGAGCCCCTTGGCGTCACGGCCTGCCTGATCCAGATAGCTGGCGTAGAGATCGCGGATCTGCTGGGTCGGCGTGCCGGTGGCGGCCTCCTGCTTGGCCAGCCCCTCGACCAGCACCCGCACATCGGCGAGGGATTTGTCCCGCAGCATGTAGAAGGCGCCATCGGCGGGGCGATCGTCGGGGATCTTGGCGGTGGCGAGCCACTTGCCATTGACGTAGCGGAAGAAGTCATCGCCGGGTTTGACCTGGGTGTCCATATTGGCCAGCGCCAGCCCGGAGTGTTTGGGGGAGTCTTGCGGTACCTGACTGCAGCCAGCCAGCAGTGCCAGTCCAATCAGGCCGGCCAGTAAGCTTTTCTTATTGTTCATCTTGTTTGATTCCAATTCGGATTGTTTGCTTCCCTGCCCATCTTCCTTGCTCCAACCGGTTGTGCGACCGCCTTGCGGCCAGCCTGGTGGAGAGGGCGGGCGAGCCTCACTCTAGCAGCAGGGTTGCAGCTTGATAAGCCCGACTCTGCTAAGATCGGCCGGTCCGTTTTGGGGAAGCCTATGATTTCTCATCTTTATTCTCGCTTTTGTCTGACTATGCCAGCACCAGAAGGTTCCACCGGTCTGCTGGTGGCCTTCAGTGGCGGCCTCGACTCCACCCTGCTGCTGGTGCTGGCGGCGCAGTATGCCCGCGAGCACAGCCTGCCACTTCGCGCCCTGCACGTGCATCACGGCCTCAGTCCCCATGCCGATGAGTGGGTCGCTCATTGTGAAGCCGTGTGTCAGCAATTGGCGGTGGAGCTGCTGGTCGAGCGAGTGACTCTGGCCCGCGGCAATGGCGAGAGTCTGGAGGCGCAGGCCCGCACCGCCCGTTACCAGCGGCTGACCGCCCGGATGCGGGAGGGGGAGTGGCTGCTCACCGCCCACCATCAGGACGATCAGCTGGAGACCCTGCTGCTGGCCCTCAAGCGCGGCGCCGGTCTGCGTGGACTGGCGGGGATCCTGCCAAGCCAGCCCTTTGCTGGCGGCCTGTTGCTGCGGCCGCTGCTCGATATGAGTCGCGCCGAGCTGGCCGATGCGGCGGCTAGCCTCCCCTTTGGCTGGGTGGAGGATGAGAGCAATCAGGATGTGAGCTATGACCGCAACTTTTTGCGCCAGACGCTTATCCCCCAGCTCAAGGCGCGCTGGCCAGCCATGGCCCAGACCGCTGCACGCAGCATGGCCCTGTGCGCCGAGCAGGAGGCGCTGCTGGATGAGCTGGCCGAGAGCGACTGGCTGCTGGCGGGCGAGGGGGAGGCGCTCCATATCGGCCCGCTGCACGCCCTTTCACCCACCCGGCGCAACAACCTGCTGCGCTACTGGATCCGCCGTCAGGGGGGGGAGATGCCATCCCGCGAGCAGCTTGCCCGGCTGTGGCAGGAGGTGGCGTTGGCGCGCGGTGATGCCAATCCCCAGCTCAACTGGGGGCGCCAGAGCTGTCGCCGTTTTCAGGAGCGACTCTATCTGGTGAGCCCTGACCTGCAACCTTGCCATCAGGTATTGCCGCTGACCGTGGGTGAGCCGCTGACCCTGCCGGACGGTTTGGGCGAGCTGGTGGTGAGTATGGCGGAGAGCGGCGAGGGGCTGCTGCGTGCCCCCCGAGCGGATGAGCCCCTCTCGGTGCGTTTTCAGGTAGCGCCCGGGATCCCCCTCAAACCGGTGGGGCGAAGCGGCAGTCGGCGGATGAAGAAGCTGCTGCAGGAGTATGGCGTGCCTTCGTGGCAGCGGGGGCGCATCCCCATCCTCTACTATGGCGAGCAGGCGGCGGCGGCGGTGGGGCTCTTTATCTGCGACGGTTTTATGGCGCAGGGGGCCGGGCTGGTGTGCCACTGGCAGGGTGGCGGTGCCGCCCCCATCATGCCCGAGCAGGATCTTGCCTGAGGTGATCTCGGCGTAACCCCAAAAAAAGAAGCTCCGGTCACATGGCGCGCATGTGCCGGAGCAAAGAAGAGTTCGGGATTATTCGTTAGGGCTGGCCTTGCCGGCTTTTTTGCGGGCGTAGAGGTGACTGTCGGCCGCCTCGTAGAGGCTCGGCACATCGACCCCGGATTGCCAGCTGGCGGCGCCAAGGCTGCATCCGACCGAGAAGGTGCTGAGCTCCTTGTTGGTCATCAACATATGCTGCAGTCGCAGCCAGACCGGGCGCCACGCCTCGGGTTCGGCCGGTTGCAGCAGCAGGGCAAATTCATCTCCCCCGAGCCGGAAGGCTTGATCCGTGCTGCGGATACACCCCTTGAGCAGCTGGGCGAAGCGACTCAGCACCAGATCCCCCACCGGATGGCCCCAGGTGTCATTGATCTGCTTGAAGCGATCGAGATCCAGCAGCACCAGCACCAGACCGTGGGGCTCTCGGCTGTGCTGCTCGATGGCGCGGCCGATGGCCTCGTCAAAGTAGGAGCGGTTGCCAAGGCCGGTCAGGTGATCGAGCCGGACCAGCTGATCCAGTTTTTCCAGCCGCAGATAGAGGGGCAGCAGCAGGCAGAGCAGCTGATGGTATTGCATCAGTACCCGTTGCTGACTGCCGCTCAGCGGATGTTCCAGCTCGTAGTGAAGCTGGCCGAGCAGCTGGCCGTGCTGGCCGCGCAGCTCGAACGGATAGTTGTGCAGGTTGAGGGTGGCCAGCGGCGGGTGCTGGATCAGCACATGGGGCTGGCCACAATCGAGGTAGAGACCGTGGATCCTGACAATTCTTGCCGCACGATCGGCAAAAGTTGTCAGCAGACCGCCGAGATCGCTCTGCCCCAACAACTGCTCGAGCAACTGGTTGCGTTCAACGCTGGGCAACGGCGTGAGCCGCTCCATCTGGCGAACCCACTGCTCGATGCCATGGCTAAAGCCATTAAGTGACGACGTATTTTCCATGGTCTTCCACCTGTAACACCTGACTACTGTCTCCTCTCTGCAATTGGCATGCCCAATATATCTTTCCTGCCCGCCAGATCGGCTGACTAAGCTTAAGTCGATAAAAGGAGAGGAAAATTTGTACACCGACCTGTTGATCCTGCTGTTCGCCGCCGTCCTGCTGGTGGCAACTTTCCGGCGCCTCGGCTTGCCGGTCATTCTCGCCTACCTGATTGCCGGCGTCTTGCTCGGCCCCCACGGGCTGGCGGTGATCACCGGCCAGTCGATCATGCAGACCATTGCCGAGCTCGGGATCGTCTTTCTGATGTTCTCGCTGGGGCTGGAGTTCTCCCTGCCGAAATTGCTGGCGATGCGCCGGTTGGTGCTGGGGGTCGGGATGTTGCAGGTGCTGCTCACGTCACTGCTCTTTTTCGCCATCGGCTGGTGGTGGGGGCTGGGTCTGGCCCAGTCGCTGGTGGTGGCGGGAACGTTGGCTCTCTCCTCCACGGCTGTGGTGATCAAGCAGCTCGGCGAGCAGAAGCAGCTCCATACCCGCCGGGCCCAGCTGGGGGTGAGCGTGCTGCTGTTTCAGGATCTGGCGGTGGTGCCCCTGCTGGTGATGATTCCGATCCTCGCCCAGCCGGAAGTGCAGGGGAGCGCCCTTGCCGCCGAGATCGCCTGGGCCACCCTCAAGGGGCTGTTTGCTCTCTTCACTCTGCTGGCGGTGGGCAAGTGGTTGCTGCCGCTGCTGTTTCACGAGGTGGCGCGGGCCCGCTCCGACGAGTTGTTCGTGCTGAGCGCCCTGCTGGTGGCGCTGCTGGCCGCCTACATGACCCATTCGCTCGGGCTGTCGATGGCGCTGGGGGCATTTCTGGCGGGGATGATGCTGGGGGAGTCTCACTACCGTCATCAGCTTGAGGTAGACATCAAGCCCTTTCGCGATGTGCTGATGGGGCTCTTCTTTATCACCATCGGCATGGCCATGGAGTGGGAGCTGGTGGCGCGGGCTTGGTGGCAGGTGCTGATCTGCGTGGTGCTGCTGGTGCTGTGCAAATCCCTGCTGGTACTGCTGGCCGGGCGGCTGATGGGGGAGCGCAAGCGCGACAGCATGGCCGCCGGCATCATGCTCAGTCAGGTGGGGGAGTTTGGCTTCGTGCTGCTGGCGCTGGCACTGCACCACGGCTTGCTGGATCAACAACTGGTCTCCCTGCTGATCGGCATCGGCATCATCTCCATCGCCATGACCCCCTGGCTGGTGACTCAGGCCCATTCGCTGGCCCGCAGCCTGACCGACCCGGCGCTGCTGACCCGCTCCGAAGTCGCCCAGTCGGGCCTGAGCAAAAACCAGCATGTCATCATCGCCGGGTTTGGCCGGGCCGGGCAGACCTGTGCCCGCTTTCTCAAGATCGAGGAGATCCCCTTTCTGGCCCTCGATCTTGACCCGGAGCGGGTGAGCGAGGCCAAGCTGGCGGGGGAGCAGGTGGCCTTCGGCGATGCCAGCCGCCGCGATATTCTGCTGGCAGCCGGTCTGCTGCGAGCACGGCTGGTGATCATCACCTTCGATGACCGCAAGCGGGTGGAGGCGATGCTGGCACTGATCCGCGAATTGGCGGGGGATCTCAAGGTGCTGGTGCGCACCCGGGATGACAGCTTTCTGGAGCAGTACAAGCAGGCGGGGGCCTTCGAGGTGATCCCTGAATCCCAGGAGGGGGCCCTGATGCTGGTCTCCCACCTGCTGCTCAATTGCGATATCCCCATCGGTCGGGTGATCCGCCGGATGGAGCTGGAGCGCAGCAGTCAGTATCGCTTCCTGCACGGCTTCTACTGGGGGGATCAGAGTGCCAGCAATCTGGAGGCAGATCAGCTGCTTGAACGCCTCCATCCGCTGTTGCTGCACGATCAGGCGTGGGCGGTAGGCCGTGAAGTGCGCGAGCTGCCGCTCGATGAGGTGCGGATCAAGGAGGTGCAGCGTGGCGATCAAAGTCTGGAACCCAGACCCGAGCTGTTGCTGGCGGCCGGTGATCGGCTGATCCTGTTTGGTACCGTGGTGGCAATGGAGCAGGCGGAGCAGCGTTTGCTGGAGGGACGCTGAGTTCCCTCGGACTCATCGGCGCGCCCTTTATTCCCGCTCTTTTGGTAGCCCATCGATATCGAGGAAGGCGACGACCCGCTCCCGCTCCCTCAGGGTGTCCTGATAGCCCAGCTTGATCAGCTGCTGACAATAACCCGGATAGAACATCAAAAAGCTGGCCACTAGACTGCTGGTCTCATCCCCCTTCACGCCCAGCACCCGCAACAGGCGGCGCAACTTTAGCGGTAGTTTGCGCAGGTAGGCCAGTGCGATGGTGTCGAGATCATGACTCGGTTTCAGCACGCAGGTCTCCACCCGTTTCAGCTTGAGGCGATTGCGCTCCCGCTCAGGGATAAGATCCAGAGTCTGGTTGATGCGCCACAGCCGCTCCAGATCGGAGTTGAGGGTGTCGGTAAAGACCGTATCGAGCAGATGGCTGGCGATATTGGAGCTGGTGAGATGGCCGTGATGATGGGTCGGCGCCGAGTGCGCCGGCGGATCCAGGGTGATCAGCAGGATCCGCTCCGCCCCCAGATGGATGGCGGGGCTGAGCGGGCTCAGCTGGTGGATGGAACCGTCGCCGTAGAACTTCTCGCCGATCCGGGTGGCCGGAAAGACAAAGGGGAGCGCCGAGGAGGCGAGCAGGTGCTCCGATGTAAGCACGGTGCGTACCCCGCGCCGTCTGGCTCGCTCCCAAGGATGGTGGTCGGCCCGCCCCTGAAAGAAGGTGGTGGAGAGGCCGTCATCATAATCCGATGCCGTGATGGCCAGCGCCTCCAGACTGCCGTAGAGGATGTTGTCATCGATGCGGTGATAGTCGATGAGTTGATCCAGCAGGCGGTGCAGCGGCGCGTTGTCAAAGAGGTGAAAGGCGTGGTTGGTGTGGGGATTGATCAGCCCCGCTGACCCCTCGTACATCAGCCGCCACAGCAGGCGACCGGGATGAAAATCGAAGATGTGGTGGGTCTCGAAACGGCGCCAGACCCACTCCAGCTTGCGCACCCCCAGATGGAAGCAGGAGGCGTAGCAGGCGAGCGCGGTGACATTGATGGCCCCCGCAGAGGTGCCACACAGGATGGGAAAAGGGATGCCGAGATTGCGCGGGTAGAGCTCCGCAATTGCCTTGAGAGCGCCGACCTGATAGGCGGCGCGAGCACCGCCACCGGTGAGCAACAACGCTGTATTGGGTCTGGCCATATGCTGGCGCCTTATTGTGTTCTGACAAGAATGTTCCCACTGACAAGTTAACTATAAGGCGCTGTATCAAATATAAAAACGGGCGCTTGCCCGTTTTTTTCATGGCCCCATGTCAAAGGGCGCGGTGAGGATTTTCCGGCCGAGCCAGCTGATCGAAGGCGGCGAATACCGGGGCGCTGGCGAGGATGCGACCGTGGCCCAGACCCCGGGTGCTCACCAGCCGGGTATGACCATCCTGACTGGCCCGCAAGGAATCGCCGTGCGGGGCAAACCTGTCCTCCTCGTCGTGCACGATCATCGCCTCGCCGCTGCGACTGGCGAGTCGGCCCAGCGGATCAACCGTGCTCAAGGGGTGCTGGTACTCCTGCTCAATCTCCTTGACCACCGCATCGAACAGCCGGATGGAGTAGCCGGAGCGCGCCACCATGCCGTAGAGCTGGGGCACATAGTCGAGCACCGGCGAAATCAACAGCAGCGGCAGGGTATCGATACCCGCCTGACGGCTGGAGAGGGTGACGGCGCCTCCCATGCTGTGGGCGATGACGCCGTGCAGCGGGCCTACTTCACTGGCCAGCTTGGTCGCCAGCTCGTCGAAGGCGCGTACGAAGCGGGGCAGGTGGCCAGTGTTGCCTGCGCTCTGGCCGTGGGCCGGATGATCGTAGGCAATGGCGGTGAAACCCTGCGCGGCGATATGGCTCATCAGCGGATAGAACTGGCTGGCGCTGCCGGACCAGCCATGCATCAGCAGCCACAGCGGCCCCTGACCGAGCCGATAGCTCATCAATACCCCTTCGCTGGTATGGACGGCCTGCTTCACCAGGCCCGCTGGCTCGTGGGCATTCCGCTGGTTGCGCTGGGGGGTGAGCAGCAACTTGCTGGCGGTGCGCTTGGCATGGGTGGGGGCGAGTCTGTGGTGCAACCGGGTGCCGATCCCCAGCAGCCATTTGCTCGGGCTGAAGCGGCGGGTGTTGAAGTAGATCTTGCTGCTCATGGTCATCCTGTGGTTTTTATGTGCGAACGGTCGTGCTTTTTTGTCGGTTTTTAAAAATTAGTGTTGAACGGATGCCAAAACATCAGCGCCAGCTGGCGAGCAGAGCGTCCACCTCGGGCCAGAAGTGGCGGGTCGGATCCTGACACAGTTCGAGATCGTTGAACACCTGATCCGCCAGATAGAGGCCATAGAGACGGTAAACGGCGCGCCAGGGATCCATCTCCTGTCGCCACTCGCCTGCGGCCTGACCCTGCACTACCTGACGGGCCAGATAGTCGAGCCAGAAGCGCACCAGTTGCCGGGCAGCTTGCTGCACCAGGCTCTTTTGCTCATGGCCATCCTGCGCCGAGGTCCAGGCGTCGAGGAACATGCAGCGTCCGGCGAAGCAGTGGTTCCACGCCTGCCAGGCCCGCAGCAGGGCGATCAGCTTGTCATGCTGGCTTTGGTGCTCCTGCTGGCGTACCGGCTGGATCACCCGCAGCCGGAACACCTCGGCGGCGAACTCCAGCACGGCGATCTGCAGATTGTCGCGGGATTGAAAGTGGGCAAACAGGCCGCTTTTCGACATCTCGCAGGCGCTGGCCAGCGAGCCGATGGTCAGGCTCTCCAGCCCTTGCTGGCTCGCCTGCTCAAAGGCGGTCTGCAAAATGGTTTCCCGGGTCAGGCGCCCCTTGCTCATCACTCTCTCCTCGTTGGCGCTGGCAGCATAAAGTACGATCGTGCTAATTGTCGAGCAACAAATAGCCAGCATGGCTGGCTATGTCGTCTCCCGCGTGTCACTGCGCGCGGGGTTCAGCTCTCCTTGATATCGAGCTGTTGCAGAGCGATAACCGCCTGAGTGCGGTTCTTGACCCCCAGTTTTCTGAAGATGGCGGTGATATGGGCCTTGATGGTGGCCTCGGAGACGTTGAGCTCCCAGGCGATCTGTTTGTTGAGGCTGCCGTCGCGCAGCATGATCAGCACCTTGTACTGCTGGGGGGTGAGGCTGGCCAGCTTGCTGGCGAAATCAGGGCCATCTTCCGATTCAGGATGGAGCGAGATGCCTTCCGGCACCCAGTTATCCCCCCCGATCACCGTATTGAGGGCGTTGACCAGCTCCTTCATCGGTACCGATTTGGGAATGAAGCCGAGCGCCCCGAGCCGCAGCACCTGCTGGATGATGGCCGCATCTTCCGAGGCGGAGACCACCACGATGGGAAGGTCGGGATACTGGCCGCGCAGGTGGGCCAGCCCCTCGAAGCCGTTGGCCCCCGGCATCTTGAGATCGAGCAGCAACAGGTCAACTTCGGGGTGCTCGCCGAGCAGGTTGGTCAGGCTGTCGATGGAGTCCGCTTCCAGCAATTGAGCGTCGTTGATGGCCATGTGCACCGCTTGGTAAAGGGCGCCCCGAAACAGGGGGTGGTCATCTGCGATGACGATGGTAAATTGGCTGTCCATATTTCGGTTAATGGCTCACATTGTTGCTAACTGATTGTTTTGAAAAATCAAACTAGCATCGCTCACCAAGAGGGTCAAACCCGCCGGTGCGCAAATGTGAAGCGACCATCGGATGTTTTGCCATCAGGGCAGACTGGCCGGTCGCAGGCAACGAATGCAGGAGGCAACAGATGGGATCCTTGGTATTGGCGGTGGGCACCGGCTCCACCTGGGCGATGCGGGCGGCACTGGTGCTCGCCATGAGCGGGCTGACGTGGCAGGAGCAGGTGTTCGATCTGGAGGATGCCAAGTCGCTGGCGCGGCTCAAGCGGCTGGCACCGGCCGGTCTGGTGCCCTGGCTCGAACACGACGGCGTGCGGGTTCACGACTCGCTGGCCATCGCCGAATATGTTCACGAGCTCTGTCCCGACCGCCAGCTCTATCCGGTTTTGCTGGCCGAGCGGGCACTGGCTCGCAGCCTCTGCGCCGAGTTGCACGCGGGATTTCGGCAGATCCGTTCTCTGCTCCCCTTCTTTCTTGGGGCGCCAACCCGTATCGATCCGCCGGTGGAGGCGGTCGGTGAGCTGGCCCGTTTGCAGGAGATCTGGTCGCAGGCGCGGGGCCCCTTCTACTTTGGCGAGGCGGGCATTGTCGATTCCTTCTATGCAGTGATGGCCTATCGACTGGCCAGCTACGGCATCCTGTTGCCCGGTCAGGCCGGAGCCTATCAGCAGGCGCTGCTGGCCTGGCCCCTGTGGCAAGAGATGTTGGTCAAGGCGCGGTTGCAGTGACCGGTGGCGGCGCGCCTGTCACAGTGAGCCTTGGTAGATAGATAAACGAAAGAGGGGAGCCAGTGGCTCCCCTCTCTGCTGCTGGTCAATGTGGCTTAAGGGTTACTTCTGCCGACCGGCAAAGACCACCACCACCTTGTCATCCCCCTTCTCCCGCACGAAGGCGTAGGGGGCATCCGAGAGTTTCTGGTGACTGCCTGCCGCAATGGCCGGATGGGCGGCGCGGAACTGGCCCAGTTGCTGCCAGTGCTTGACCAACTCAGCCTTGTCTCCGCTGGCCAGCTCCTGCCAGTTCATGTCCGAGCGCAGCGCCTGATCGAACACCCCGCCATCCTTGGCCAGCCCGCGGCCGGACTCGTCGCCGTAGTAGAGCTGGATACCGCCCGGCAGCAGCATAAAGCTGTTGGCGACCCGGCGCTGTAGCGGCACATCCTGATAGTCGCCAAAGAACAGCTTGGTGTCGTGGGAGCTGATGTAGCTCAACACGTTGAACTCGGGATCCTGATTGATGCGGCTGGCGTAGCTGGCATAGGTGGGCTCGGCGCTGGCCATGCACTGAGCCTGTGACAGTGCGAACTCGCGCTGATAGTCGAAGTTGATCAGGGAATCGAAACCGTTCTGATACCAGAAATCCTTGGCCACCCCGTGATCCCATACCTCACCCACCATGTAGAAGGGCAGATCGTCGAGGGCCTTGTCCGGGTTGTTGGTCTTCCACTCCTTGAGCGCAGCGGTGCCCGCCTGCTTGAGCTTGGCCCACACTTCGGGCTCCAGATGCTTGACGGTGTCGGCGCGGAAGCCGTCGATGCCAAAGCGGCGCACCCAGTCGGTGTGCCAGGCGATGAGATAGTCACTCACGGTAGCGTCGGGCTGCGCCTTGGCGAGGGTATCTTTTTTCGCCGCCAGCAACGGCGGCAGCCCTACCGGTTTGGCCGATTCGGTCAGAAAGTCCGGCAGCCCCGCCACCGAGCCGGTGACATCGTCGGTGCCGGGCTGCGGGTAGCCGGGCAGACCGGCGCGCACCCAGTCACCACTCCACCACTTGTTCCACGCGGGTGATTGATAGTCGATGAACTGGTTGTAGCCATGCCAGTTAAGGCCGCCGCTCGGGCGCCACTGGTTCCAGACGGTCGGCAGTTTGCCGCTGTTCTGGGTCAGTTCGGTGAGCCCCAAATCCTGCAAGTCGGCGAGGGTGGCGTAACCGGCGTGGTTCATCACCACGTCGAGGATGATCCGCATGCCGCGCTTGTGGGCCTCGTCCACCAGGGTTTTCAGGCTCTCTTCATCGCCGTAGTTGGGGTCAATCTTGGTGAAGTCGAGCGCCCAGTAGCCGTGGTAGGCGTAGAAGGGGAAGTTGCCCTGCTCACCACCGCCGATAAAGCCGTGCACCTGCTCCACCATGGGGGTGATCCAGATTGCGTTCATGCCGAGGCTCTTGATGTAGTCGAGCTTCTCGGTCAGCCCCTTGAAGTCGCCGCCGTGCCAGGTGGCCACCTCATCCTGTCCATCCTTCTGGCGGCCGAAGCTGTGGTCGTTGGCGGGGTCGCCGTTGTGGAAGCGATCGGTCAGCAGGAAATAGACGCTCGCCTGATCCCAGCTGAACGGTGCTGGCTTGGCTGCCTTGACCGGTTCGAGCAGCAGCAGGCCGCCGCTCTCTTTACTCGGGGTCAGGGTCAGTTTGCCCTGTTTGACCACCGCCTCCTGTTTCGAGTAAGCATCCCTCAGTCGGGTACCGTCGGGCCAGACCCCTTTCAGGGATACAGTGACCGGGCCACCATCCCAGCTGATGCAGGGCTCTTGTGGTGGCTGGCGCTTGAACTCGCTCTTCTTGGTCGCCCGTAGCACCTTGAGGCTGGGGGTATCCGGGTTGAAGGTGAACTGATACTCCCCGGCCAGCATCACCCGCAGGGTAAAGCTCTGATCCTTGCTGCATTTGTCCATGGGCTGGGCGGTGCCGAAGGGGAGCGGCTTGCTCTCGCTCGGGCCAAAGCTGGTGCCGCAACTGTTTCCTGCGTCGCTTATGCGGATCTGGTGGCTCCCCTTGGCAAGGGGATGGGTCAGCTCCACCGTGCCCTTGTCCAGCACGATCGGGGTCGCCACCGGTTGACCATCCACATAGAGGCGAACCTCGGGGGCGGCCATCGCCTGTTGGGTGAACAGAGGGGCGGCCAGCAGGGCAAGCCAGAGGGGGGATAAGTGATGAGCACGACGCATAAGCCATTCCTTGAGCAGGGCAGTTCGGACAAGGGCCCATTCTAGGAGCAGCAAAGCGCGCCTTGGATCG
Source organism: Aeromonas sp. 95A (assembly GCF_051919235.1). NCBI lineage: Bacteria > Pseudomonadati > Pseudomonadota > Gammaproteobacteria > Aeromonadales > Aeromonadaceae > Aeromonas > Aeromonas sp. 95A. Next base: position 1,683,004 of record NZ_JBQBFC010000001.1, on the reverse strand, counting down.
GCAAAATGCCGATTTGTGACTTCAGTTCAAATGGTTACGTTTTCAAGCCGAGGAAAGTGTGACGGAGAGGAGATGGGAGGCTCTGTCGATAAAAATAGCGGCCATAAAAAAATGCCGGTCAGGTGACCGGCATTTGGTGTATCAGGCATCGTCGTCACATCAGACGGTGAAGAACTTGAAGTTGACGAAGGCCACCGCGATGAAGGAGGCAACCATGCCGCTGATGCAGAGCACAGCAGGGCGGATGGCGGGCCAGCGATGGGTCAGCAGAATGATGGCCAGCAGGGTCGGGTAGAGCCCGAACATGTAGCGTGGCATGGCGTTGAGGCCGGTCATCAGCGGGATGGTGCAGCAGATGAACATCAGGGTCGCTTCCGCCCAGCGCTTCTGGCTGAACAGGTAACCGTTCAGGCACCAGCCGAAGATCACCATGATGGAGAGGTAAGCCTTGCGGCCGCCCAGCTCGAAACCGCTCAGCCACCAGTCCAGCGGGCTGTCCATGTAGCGACCCCAGGCCACCTGAATGTGCTTGAAGGCAAAGGCATCGCCGGTCAGATGATAGAGGTAGACCATGTAGGCGAACAGGCCAAACGGGATCATCCAGAGGGTGAACACCACCTTGAAGGCGCGCTCAGTAAAGCGGAAAAATTCCCGCCAGCCGTAAGCTTGCAGCGCCAGGATCAGCACCGGGAAGACCATCATCACCCCCAGGTTGCGGGTGGCGGAGATACAGACCCCCAGCACGGCCACCATCAGCCACTGCTCCCGATAGGCGAACAGGAACATCCCCAGCATCAGCGCCATAAAGGTCGACTCGGTATAACCGGAGACGAAGTAGGCGGAGAAGGGGGAGAAGGCGAGCAGCCAGACGCCGAAGCGGGCGGTATCATCCCCCATCTTGAGCTGCCGCAACACCAGCAGCATCAGCGGCAGGCTGGCGAAGAAGGAGATATTGGTAACAATGATGAGGCCGATCAGGCTCTCGACATTGAACAGGTTGGAGATGGCACCGGAGACCATCGGATAGAGCGGCATAAAGGCCCAGTTGGCCGCATTGCCCTTGCTCAGCCAGCGCGGGTAGAGGTCGTAGCCGTTCTCGATAATGCGCTGGAACCAGACGCAGTCAAACTGACAATAGGCCTGCAGCGGGCCAATGTCGGGGGAGCCATAGAGCTGGACCCCGAAGTAGCCCATGCCATACAGCGCCACCCGGCTCAGCATGAAGGCGGCGATGATCATCAGCCAGTCACGGCCGCTGATGCGCAGTGACGGGCGATAGGGGAGTGCAGCCCCGGTTAGCGGGGCAGTATTGGTCATATCATTCATCAGGCAAAAACCCAGACGCGAGAAAGAACGTAAGTGAGGACGGTAACGGTCAGGGTGGCGATGACCACCGGCAGCAGACCGGAGAGCCCCGCAAACAGCAGGCCGCTCAGGATCAGGTTACGCACCGCCAGCGAGAAGAGGGCGACCAGCAGAAACTTGCTGGCGGCTCCCTGCTTCTGGAAGGTGATGTAGCGGTGACCAAAGAAGGAGAACCAGAACGCGATGGCAAAAGCCAACGTGGTAACCAGGTGCTCCGAGATGGTGGGCCAGGTATGAAACAGTGCGATGGAGGTGCCAAGGTCGACGAGGGTAGCCCCCCCGCCGACAAAACCGAAACGTACCAGCCGCCAGAATTCCTCGCGGGAGATCATTGAGGCGCCTGCTCCTGCTGCTCTTGCGGGTTGCTGTCAGCGCTCTGCGGTTTGGCCGCATCCTGCTTGGCATACTGGCCATAGACCCCTTCAATGAGGTAGACCGGGCGCTGTTTCACTTCCACGAACATGCGGCCGATGTACTCGCCGATGATGCCGAGGGACAGCAGCTGGATACCGCCGAGGAACAGCACTACGGACATCAGGGAGGCGTAACCGGGCACGTCGATGCCGAAGAAGATCACCTGGGTGATGATTTTCAGGATATAGAGGAAGGCCACCAGCGAGACGCTGACACCCACATAGCTCCAGACCCGCAGCGGCCAGCTGGAGAAGCTGAGCAGGCCGTCGAGGGCGAAGTTCCACAGTTTCCAGTAGTTGAATTTGGTTTCACCGGCGTGACGGGCCGGGCGCTCGTAGGGGACGCCAACGGCACGGAAACCGGCCCAGGCAAACAGCCCCTTCATAAAGCGGTTGCGCTCGGGCAGCAGCTTGATCGCCTCGACCACGCGACGGTCGATCAGGCGGAAGTCACCGGCGTTCTCCGGCAGCTTGGTGCTGGTGGAGAGGGCGTTGAAGAAGCGGTAGAAGCCACCGGCAGTCAGGCGCTTCATCGGGGTATCGGCGCTGCGATCGACGCGGATGCCGTAGACGGTGTCATAGTCACCGGTCTGCCACAGTTTGACGAACTCCAGGATCAGGGCGGGCGGGTCTTGCAGATCCACGTCCATCGGCACGATGGCATCCCCTTTGGCCTGATGCAGACCGGCGGTCAAGGCCGCTTCTTTACCGAAGTTGCGTGCCAGGTTGACCAGGGTCACGCGCGGATCGCGGGCGATGGCCTGCTCGACCACTTCACGGGTGCGGTCACGGCTGCCATCGTTGACGAATACAATTTCAAGCTGGTCTTTCAGCGGGGCCAGTTCGTTGTCTATCGCGTTGATGAAGGCATCGATGCTCTCTTCCTCGTTGTAAACGGGAACGACCAGAGAGAGTCGAAAATCTGGATGCGACATAAGAACGTCCTTATTTGGGATAGTTGTTTTTATAAAATGGTATTCGGGGCAAGGATCACTGGGCTACGGTCAAACGTACCGACTGCACATTGATGGGAGTAGGTGCCGAGAGCGCCAAAAAATTGGGGCGCTTGGGATCTGCCGTGAGCGAGTCGCCGGGCAGACTGAGGCGGATTTCGTTGATACCCGCTTTGGCCAGTTTCACCGTGGTGGTGAAGTCGTGACCCAGCGCCACTTTCAACAGGGCACCGGCTTCCGGACTATTGATGCGGGCCTGTACGGTAAGCTGATCCGGATTGGCTGCCTGCTTGGGCAGCACAAAGTAGAGACCGCCCTGACCGCTGAGCAGTGTACCTTCGTCGCTCGGCTTCTTGGCCCAGCCTTCGCTGGAGAGAAAGCGGCTCGGCTTGGTCAGATTGAGCTCGTTACCCGGCTGATAGGTCATGCTGGAGTTGTGTTCCCAGAAGCGGGTCTTGCCTTCCAGATAATAGAGTTTGTAGGCCAGGCTCACGTTGGGGTGAGCAGCCAGATAGAGGGTGTAAAGATAAAAACCGCTTAACGCCAGAATGGCAGTCAAAAAACCGAACTTTTTGTACGTCATATCACTCTCTATGCCTGACAGAATGGGTAGGCCGATGTCGCGCATATGCTAATCCAATTGCAAAAAAAGCATAGTGGATCACAAAAAAAAATTTGGTCACATATTAACCCCTTTTTACCCCTGTTCCAAACGTTGCTGTTTCCCGGTTAAACAGGTCTGGCGGGGCGCCGGTTGCCAGTGGCGCTCCGGCAAGGTATTTGGCAAATAGAAGCGCTTTGCTGCGTCATTTTCTAGCGGATGCGATAGTCATCTGGCCTCTATCGCCATTTTGCAGGGGGCGATTTATGATGACTCACTTATTCGTCAAGGATGACATATGAAGTGGATCTCTTGCTGTCTGTTGCTTGGATTATGGGCGCCAATGGCATTGGCCAGGGCCTTGTGTCCCGAGCCTATTCAGGTCGGTTACGATAACTGGCCCCCTTACCATTATTACGAAGCCGATTCACCGCAAGAGGTGCGCGGTTATGCCGCAGAGGTGCTGACGGCTGTGCTCACTTCCATGCACTGCAAGGTCCACTATGTGGAGCTGCCCTGGAAGCGGGTACTGCACGAGATGGAGTATGGCGAGATAGACATGGCGATGGAGGCGAATATCAATGATGAGCGCGCCCGTTATGCCTGGTTTTCCGACTCCTACAATCCGGGTCGCACCTTGCTGTGGATCCGCAAGGGCAGCCACTACCCCGAGCAGGATCTGGCGAGCTGGCTGGCCAGTGGTTACTCCCTCGGCGTTACCAAAGAGTACTTCTATGGTGAGGAAGTGATGTCGCTGCTCGCTCGCTATGCCAAACAGGTGAGTGCGGTGAGCGACCAGCAAAATTTTGAGAAGCTGGCCCGCGGGCGGATCGACGGTTTCCTTGGTGACATGCTGGCTACCCCCAGCGCCCTTAACAAGGAGGGGATGAGCGGTCTGTTCACCAGTCACCCCATGGTGGTATCTGAATCGCCAAGCTTCTTTATGTTGGGCAAGCGCAGCGTTTCGCCGCAGTTCTTGCAACAATTCAATCAGGCGTTGGCGCGGTTCAAGGAGACAGATGCGTATGACATTATCTGGCAGCGTTATGCCCCCGGGCGCTAGCAAAGTATTGGCCGTTCACGCATCATGAGCGGCCTGAGCATCGGGTCTGCTTGTCAGGCCTGACAGAGTGAACAAACCGTTTTGAGGTACCCATGGGGATGAAGTATTGGCTGGCCCTTGCCAATCTGGTGTGGCTGGGATGTTTGCCCGCTGGCGCGGTACATGCAACCGAAGCACAAGTTGTGGTGGCGGCCAGTAAAACCGGACACGACTGGTATCAGGGCAGTCAGGCCGAACAGGCCCGTGTCGAGCTGGAGCAGCAGTTGCAAGAGGCTGTGCTAGCCCAGCTGCACCCCGATTTTTTCACGCAGTGGAAGCGTCTGCAGGCCACCCCTGCAGACAAGCGTGGTGCCATCTATGACGACATTTTTACCAAGCTGAGCCGTTTCCAGCACGCCTGGCGGGGGATGGATCTGGTCTCGCGCGAGCAGATGAAGACCCTCAAGCTCGATTTGAACCGCCCTGTAGTGACCCAACCCAGCGATGATGACCTGCTCACCCAGGTGAAATCCCTACGCCCCCAGGTGGCGGAATACGAGGCGGTGCGGGCCAAAGTGCACAAACTGCTGGCAATGCCGATGGCCAGCAAGTGGCCAACCCTCGATATGCCGACCCTGCGTGCCGGAGAGAGCTCAGCCGAGCTTGGCCAAATCCGCGCCATGCTCAACGAGCTGGGCGACAGCGCCCCGAGCCATGGTGATCAGATTTACGATGGTGATACCGAGCAGGCCATCAAGCAGTTCCAGCGTCGTCACGGTCTCACCGCGGACGGCATTATCGGTCGTCAGACCCGCTCCTGGCTCAATACCGGCCCGCAAGTGCGCGCCAGTCTGTTGTTGCGTAACCTGTGGCGTCGCGATCTGGTGGATCAACTCGCCAGTGGCCGCTACGTGCTGGTCAATATTCCCGACTACCGTCTGAGCGTGGTGGAGTCCGGCAACGAGGTGTTTACCAGCCGGGTCATCGTCGGCAAGGAGCAGCGCGCCACCCCCATTCTGGCCAGCGAAATTCGCTCCATCGTGCTCAACCCCTCCTGGCATGTGCCGCGCTCGATCCTGAGCAAGGACATCCTACCCAAGCTGGGTCGCGATCCCGCCTATCTGAGTCGCGAGCAGTTCGAGGTGATCGACAGCGAGGGCAATCCGGTGCAGTTCACCGAAGAGGGGTGGCATCAGGCGCTGGCCGCCGGTTTCCCCTATCGCCTGCGGCAAAAGCCGGGGGATCATAATGCGCTGGGACGCTACAAGTTCTACCTGCCCAACAATGATGCCATCTATCTGCACTCCACCCCGCGCAAGGCGCTGTTCGAGCAGGGGGCGCGCGCCTTCAGTTCGGGCTGCATCCGGGTGGAACATGCGGACGATCTGGCCGAGCTGTTGTTGGCGGACTCCCGCTATCAGCCGGACAAGGTGGCCAATATCCTCAAGGAGAGCCAGACCAAATGGTTGCCGCTCACCACGCCGATCCCGGTCTTTACCGTCTACTGGAGCAGCTGGATCGACGAAAATGGTCGCCAGCAACTGCGTAACGACATCTACGGATTTGATCGGGTCAGCTTCCAGAGCCGCCTGCTGTGATCCCTGCCACAGAGTGAAAAGCCCGGCCTGTGCCGGGCTTTTCTATGGGCGATTGAGGTTTGACAGGGCCCCCCGCCGGAGGGTAGTTTCAAGCGCCTGTATCACATTCAATCAGTGATCTTATTCAACTATTTTCGCTTGAATCTGCGATGGACGAACCCCTTATGCTGGAACAAGAGATAAGTCGACGTCGCCTGTTGCTGGGAGCCGGTTGCCTGCTGGGCAGCTCGCTGATCTCCTTCCCTGCACTGGCCAGCCGCAGTACCACCGGGCGTGAACTCAGTTTCTTCAATCTCAATACCGGCGAGCGGGTGCGCGCCAGCTATTGGGAAAATGGCCACTATCTGAGTGACGGGTTGGCCGAGCTCAACCACATCTTCCGCGATTACCGGCGCAATGAAGTGTTCAACATCGACAAGAAGCTGTTTGATCAACTGTTTCTGTTGCAGCACAAGCTGGGTCGGCGCAGTGAAATTCAGCTGATCTCCGGCTATCGCGCCCCGGCAACCAATCGTCAGAAGCGCCACAAGAGCCGCGGCGTGGCCAAGCACAGCTACCACACCCTGGGGCAGGCGGTGGATGTGCGGATCCCCGGCGTACAGCTGGCCCATCTGCGCAAGGCGGCGCTCCAGCTCAAGGTGGGTGGGGTCGGTTATTATCCCCGTGATAACTTCGTTCACCTCGATACCGGCCCGGTGCGCAGCTGGTAAAGGGGTTGGCAAGCTGCCAAGCTCTTCCCACCAGAGAGGAGATAGCGATGAAAAAGATAGTGATTGGCGGCCTGATCGCCCTGTTGTTGACCGGTTGCAGCAAGCTCAACCGTGAAAATTACGACCAGTTGAAGATGGGGATGAGTTACGCCGAGGCCAGCACCATTCTGGGCAAGGCGGAGCGTTGTGATGATGCCTTGGGCACCACCAGCTGCCTCTGGGGCGGGGAAGGGAAGAACATCAAGATCCGCTTTATCGCCGACAAGGCGACCTTCTTCAGCTCGGAAGGGATTAACTGAGTCGCAGAACGTCCATGAAAAAAGCGCCACTCGGGCGCTTTTTTGTTGCTCGTAATCCAACCCGCCTCGCCAGAAGCTGGCGTACTCAGTGGGTCGCGTACTGGTAGTTGAAGGTGGGCAGACCCCACTTGAAGCGTACCGCCAGCAGCCGCAGCACAAAGCCGATCCCGATGGAACCGAACGCTGCCCAGTTGGTGGGCAAGCCCTGATCCAGCGCCAGACAGTAGAGGGCTGCGGTGATCAGCGAAATGGCTGCATAGAGCTCGCGACGAAACACCAGCGGAATTCGCTGACAGAGCAGATCCCGCAGCACACCGCCAAAGACTCCGGTCACCACCGCCATGATGCAGGCAATACCGGCGCCGTGGCCCATATCCAGCGCCCGGGCCGCACCGAAGATGGAGAAGACCACCAGTCCCAGGGCATCGAGGGCCATGAACAGCTTGCCGAGGTAGCGCATCAGGGGGGCGGAGACCACACCCGCCATCGCGGCTGCGGCAACCAGCAGCACGTATTCCGGATGCTCAATCCAGAGCAGCGGATAGTGGCCGAGCAGCACATCGCGGATGGTGCCACCACCGATGGCCGTCGCCGAGGCGATGATCACCACACCAAACAGATCCATCCGTCGCCGACCCGCGGCCAGCGCGCCGGTCATCCCTTCGGCCACCAGGCCAACCAAGAAGAGTGCATGTAACATGAGATATCCCAGGGAATGAGAAAGGCCAGAATCCTACCAACTCGTGTCATATGGGACAAGCTATCGAATGCATGCATTAATTTAATTCATGCTAAATACGGAAAAGGCACCGTTTCGGGTGCCTTTTTCTAATCAATGTTCAAGGGTTAGCGCCCCAACTGCTCCTGCCGGTAGTGATCGACCCACATGGCGGTGGCGCCACAGATGGCGACCGGCATCACGAAGAGGTTCACCACCGGAATGGCGGAGAAGAGGGTCACCAAAGCGCCGAAGCTGAGGCACTTGCCGCGGCGCTGCTTCAAGGCATCGCGCATGGTGATGAAGTCGATCTTGTGGTTGTCGAACGGATAATCCACATACTGGATCGCCATCATCCAGGCGCTGAACAGGAACCAGAGCACAGGCGCCAGGGTCTGGCCCACCACCGGGATCAGGAACAGGATCAGGCAGCCGATGGCCTTGGGCAGATAATACTTCAGCTTGGTCCATTCGCGGCCGAAGGTGCGTGGCACATCCTTGACGATATCCAGCATGCCGCTGTCATTGGCGGGCTGACCGGTGAGGATCTGCTCCACCTTCTCCGCCAGCAGGCCGTTGAAGGGGGCGGCTACCCAGTTGGCAACCGAGCTGAAGATAAAGGAGAAGACCACCAGTATGGTGATGAGGGCGATGGGCCAGAGCAGGTAGTCCAGCCAGTCGAGCCAGGCGGGGATCTGCTGGTGGAGCCAGGCGAACAGGCCGTCCAGTTGCAGCAGCAGGGCATAGAAGGCCCCGGCAAACAGCACGAAGTTGACCAGCAGGGGGATCAGCACAAAGGTGCGGATGCCCGGTTGGCGAATGAGGGAAAATCCGCGCAGAAAGTAGTCTGCACCGCTGATTGAATCTTTGACCATATGGGGTGATTGGCTCATGTGAGCTCCATCTATGCATGGGAGAACTGCCAGCATATTACAAACAAGCCTTTGATTTGGTAAAGTCGCCGACTATTCCTTATTTCGTGCCGTGGCGACCAAAAATCGGGCATGAATGGGGATGATGCCTGCATATTACACACAAAGCCGGGTCTGGATTTGGTAAAGTCACCTGCCCGCATCCTCTTTATTTAGCCACTGATACAGGTCGCCATGCGTCTGAAACTGATCAAACTCGCCGGCTTCAAGTCGTTCGTCGAGCCGACCCGCATCGAACTGTCGGCAGACATGACCGCCGTGGTGGGCCCTAACGGTTGTGGCAAATCCAACGTCATCGACGCGGTGCGCTGGGTGCTGGGGGAGAGCTCCGCCCGCCATCTGCGCGGTGAGAACATGACCGATGTCATCTTCAACGGCTCCATCAATCGCAGTGCGCACGGGCGCGCCTCGGTGGAGCTGGTGTTCGACAATCCCCATAACCGGGTGCCCGGCGAGTTCGGCCGCTTTACCGAGATCTCGGTGCGCCGCGAAGTGCTGCGCGATGGCTCCAACCACTATCAGATCAACGGCCAGAAGTGCCGCCGCAAGGATGTGACCGACCTCTTCCTCGGCACCGGTCTTGGCCCCCGCAGCTACGCCATCATTGAGCAGGGCACTGTCAGCCGACTGGTGGAGTCGCGTCCGGCCGATCTCAAGCTCTTTATGGAAGAGGCTGCCGGGGTTTCCCGCTACAAGGAGCGGCGCCGCGAGACCGAGCAGCGCATTCGCCACACTCAGGAGAATCTGGAGCGCCTCGGCGATATTCGCGGCGAGCTGGGTTCGCGCCTTGACCACCTCAAAGCCCAGGCCGAAACGGCCGAGCGCTACAAACAGCTCAAGAGTCGTTCGCGCGCCGCTCGCGCCGAGCTGATTGGCTCCGAGTTGTGGGCGCTGGAGACGCGTCTTGGTGAGGCTAAAACAGAGCTGGCACAGGCCGAGCAGGCGCTGGCGGCGCTCGATGCCAAGCGCACCGCCGATGAGGGGCGCCACGTCACCCTGTCGGTCGCCAGACAAGAGGCGCAAGCCGAGCAGGCGAGCCGTCAGCAACAGATTTTTCTCGGCGGGCAGGCCATCGCCCGTCTCGAACAGCAGCAACTGCACCAGAGTGAACTGGGGCGCGACTGGCAGGTCCGTGCAGAGGCGCTGGGCGAGCGGATTGCCACCCGCAAGGCGCAGCTTGCCAGCCAGCAGGATCAACTGACCGAAGGGGTATTGCGCGCTGAGCAGGAGAGCGCTCGGCTGGAGCAGTGTGAGCAGTTGCTTACCGAGCAGCAGGAGGCTCGCCAGCACGCCAGCGAGCAGCTGGAACAAGCCCGCTTGCGCCAGCAGCAGTGGCAGCAACAGTTGGCCGGGGTGCAGGGGCAGCTCAATCAGACCCGTACCCGGTTGGGTGGTTTGCAGGAGCTGCAAGCCAAGACCCGGCTGGCACGCCTCAAACTGGAAGATGAACGCGCAGGCCCCCTCGGCGCTGAGGCCGATGACCTGCAACCGGCCCTCGATGCCCTGAGTGGTGAGCTGGAGCTGACGCGGGCGGCCAATAGCGAGCTGACCGAGCAGCTGGCGCAGGCGGTCGACGCCCATGAACTACTCAAGCAGCAGCATGGCCAGCAGTTGAGCCTGCAGCGGGAGCTGGAAGCGCGGCTGGCGACTCTGGATCAGATCCTCGGCGAACAGATGGAGGGGGCGACCCTGGCCGACCGGTTGCAGGTTGCCCCCGAGTGGGCACCGGCGCTCGACAAGGTGCTGGGTCGCTGGCTCACCGCAACGCCGGCGGACGAGTGCAATCTGGCGCAAGAGGGGCTCTGGATTGGCCCGGCGCAACCGGCGGTTGCCGGTACGCTGGCGGCGCAACTGGGCGGCGAGCATATTCCCGCCTTCCTCAATGCCATCTGGCTGGTCGAGAGCCGGGAGGTCGCATTGGCCCGCCAGCCAAGCCTTGCGGCCGGTGAGTCGGTACTGACTCCTGCTGGCGACTGGCTGGGGCCAAACTGGGCAGATCTGGGGCAGGGCGCGGCGCTCGGCACCATGGCGCTGCTCGGTGAGCGTGAGCGGTTGCATACCGAGCAGGAGAGGGTTGCCGCAGGGCTGGCACAGCTGAGCGAGCAACTTGTGGCTGCCGATGCCCGGCGTGCCCAGCTTGCCAGTGCGCAGGAGTTGTCGCAGCGAACCTTGCGCGAGCAAGAGCAGAAATGGCAACAACTGCGCGAAGCCTGGAGCCTGCAGCAGGGTCAGCGGCAGGAGCGGTTGCAGCGGCTCGGTCAGCTCGGCGAAGAGCTGGTCCGGCTCGATCAGGAGCAGGCCGAAGAGGCAGAGCGACTGGCCAGCGCCCGTGAACAACTGGAACTCGATGAGGCGCGCCTTGCCGAGTTGCAGGAGCAGGGGGAGCCGCTGACGCAAGGGTTGCAGGTCGCGCAGGAGCAGCTGACCCGCTGCGAGCGGGCGGTCGACGAGGCCCGTGCGCGGCGCGAACAGCAACAAGCGACCTGCCAGCGTCTGCAACTGGAGTTGGGCAATCTGCGCCAACTCATTACCCTGGGTGAAGAGGAGCTGGCGAGGCTCGGGCTGGAGCTGGCCGGGCTGAAAGGGCCGGATAGCGAGGCCGTGCCGGATCTGGCGCCCCTGCTGGCCGAGCAGCGCAATCTGGAGGCGCAGCAGCTCGCCTGCCATCAACGGCTTGCGGAACTGGAGCGCCAGCTCGGTGAGCTGGAGCAGGCCAGAAGTGCCGATCACAAGCAGTTGGTGACTCTGCAAGAGAAGCTGGCAACCCTGCGTCTTGAGCGCGAACGCAACCTCACCCGTCGACAGGGGTTGCACGAGCAGTTCGAAGAGCTGGGTGTTCGACTGGTAGATCTCGATCAGGCGGTGCTGATCGCCGCTGATCGCGGCAAGCTGCGGCAGGAGATCCAGACCCTGGAGGCGCAAGTGGAGGCACTCGGCGCCATCAACCTGGCGGCGCTGGAGGAGTACGAAGAGGCGAAAACCCGGGCAACCTACCTCGAAAATCAGTGCCAGGATCTCGAGCAAGCGCTGGAAACCTTGAGCCAAGCCATTAAAAGAATTGATAAAGAGACACAAATACGGTTCCGGGACACTTTCGATAAGGTCAACGAAGATTTAAAATCCCTGTTTCCAAAAGTGTTCGGTGGGGGCAGTGCCTGGCTTGAGCTTACCTCCGATGATCTTTTGGAGGCCGGAGTGAGCATCATGGCGAGACCTCCGGGTAAGAAGAATGCTACCATTGCCCTGCTTTCCGGGGGGGAGAAGGCGTTAACCGCGCTTGCGCTGGTTTTTGCCATCTTCAGACTCAACCCAGCACCTTTTTGTCTGCTGGATGAGGTGGATGCACCGCTCGATGAAGTGAACGTCGGTCGCTTCTGTTCTCTTGTCAAAGAGATGTCGAGCACAGTACAGTTCGTTTACATCAGTCATAATAAGGTCTCCATGGAGATGGCTGAGCAGCTGGTTGGCGTCACGATGCAAGAGCCCGGGGTTTCTCGCATTGTGTCGGTCGATATCGGTGAAGCCGTCGCTTTGGCTGAGCAAAACTAGAAAGAGAAGCAGCTAATGCAGGAATTGCGTTACATCTTGGTTGCCCTGGGCGGTATTGCTATTGCGGCATTGCTCATTCACGGGTTGTGGAGCAACAAAAAGAATCGTCAGGCACCGATCAAAGAGAAACCGATTGGACGGATGGACTCCAAGTCGCGGGATCGTGATAACGACGCCTTCGACAGCGATGGCATCGGCCAGGTACGTGTGGTCAGTGGTGGCCGTCGTGCCGAGCCCAAGCTGCGCAGTGAAGAGAGCCGCCAGCCGGAACTCGGTCGTCGCCCTGCCGTCCCCGCCTTTGATGATGAAGATGACGAGGACGATCTGCCGCCGCCCGTAGTGCGCAAGCCTGCTGCCCGCCCGGTTCCGCCGCCTCCTGTCTATGAAGAGGAGGAAGCGTTCGACGAACCGCTGCCCGAGGAGATCGACGAGGCGCCCGCCGCGCCGGTGCGCAAACCTGCTCAGGTCAATCGTCGTACCCCGGTCTACCGTTCCCGTCCCCTGCGCGAGCCCATGATGCAGTCGCTGGACGACGAGCCGCTGGTCGAGCCCGCTTACGCGACCGCCCCGACTTTTGGTGCCCGTGCAGAGACAGTCCGTACCGCTGACACCGTTCGTGCCGAACCGGTGCGTGCTCCCGAGCCGGAATATCAGCCGCAGCCCCGTCATGTGGCTCCCGAGCCTGTTTATGAAGAGCCAGCCTATGTGGCGCCTGCACCTGTGGTGGAAGAGCCGCGCATGGCGCCCCAGCCGGTCGAGAAGATCTGGCAGGATGTCTATGTCATCAACCTGATGGGCCGTCCGGGTCACGACTTGCAAGGTGCGACCCTGCTCTCATCCCTGATGGCGCTGGGCTTCAAGTTTGGCGAGATGGATATTTTCCACCGTCACGAAGATCCCAACGGCAAGGGTGAAGTGCTCTTCTCCATGATCAATATGGTCAAGCCGGGTACCTTCAACCCGTACCGGATGGAACAGTTCACTACGCCGGGTGTCTCCCTGTTCATGCAACTGCCGCTGCGCAGCAATGCCGCGTTTGCCTTCGAGGACATGCTGCAGGCTGCCGATCAGCTGGCCAGCGATCTCGATGCCATGCTGACAGATATGGATCGCAGCCCGCTGAGCGACGAGACCATTGCCCGTTACCGTCACGAGCTGGCTGCCTACGAGGCCAGTCGCGACTAATACGCCATGCGGGTCGAGTGAAGAAAAAGTGCGGTACCCTGGTACCGCATTTTTGTTTCTACCCCGGCCGTATGTTCAATCACACTTCGAGACTTTTTCATGAGCGACACCCTCTCCCGCCACCGTCAATTGTGTGAACTGCTTACCGAATACGGTCACCAGTACTATGTGCTGGATAACCCCACAGTGCCGGATGCCGAATACGACCGTCTGATGCGCGAGCTGATCGCGCTGGAGGCCGAGCATCCCGAGCTGAAAACCCCGGCCTCCCCGAGCGTGCGGGTCGGCGGTCAGCCGCTGACCGCCTTCAAACAGGTGCGCCACGAGATCCCCATGCTCAGTCTGGACAACGTCTTTAGCAGCGAAGAGTTGCAGGCGTTCGAACAACGGATGAGCGATCGCCTCAAGCGTGACGTGCGTTTCACCTTCTGCTGCGAGCCCAAGCTCGATGGTCTGGCGGTGAGCCTGCTCTATGTAAATGGTCAGCTGGTGCAGGCGGCCACCCGGGGCGATGGCGCTACCGGTGAGGAGATCACCGAGAACGTGCGTACCATCAAGGCCATTCCGCTCGCATTGCGGGGCTCTGGCTGGCCCGAGCGGCTGGAGGTGCGTGGCGAAGTCTTTATGCCCAAGGCCGGTTTCGAGGCGATGAACGCCAAGGCGCTGGCCGCAGGCGAGAAGGTATTCGTCAACCCGCGCAATGCCGCTGCTGGCAGCCTGCGTCAGCTCGATTCACGCATCACCGCCAGCCGTCCCCTGAGCTTTTACGCTTACGGTGTCGGTGTTGGCGGCGAGCTGCTCGGTGACTCTCACTTTGGTCGCCTCAATCAGCTCAAAGAGTGGGGGCTGCCGCTCAGTCCCGAGGTGAAACTCAAAGAGGGGGCTGACGGTTGTCAGGCGTTCCACGACGACATTCTGGCCCGCCGTGGCGAGCTCCCTTACGAGATCGACGGCGTGGTCTACAAGGTGGATGCTATCGCTCTGCAAGAGGAGCTCGGCTTTGTGGCCCGCGCCCCGCGCTGGGCGACCGCCCACAAGTTCCCGGCGCAGGAGGAGATGACCCTGCTTGAGAACGTCGAGTTTCAGGTTGGCCGTACCGGTGCCGTGACCCCGGTGGCCAAGCTAAAACCTGTGTTTGTCGGCGGCGTGACCGTTTCCAACGCCACTTTGCACAACGCCGACGAGATCGAGCGTCTTGGCGTCATGGTCGGCGATACCGTGATCGTGCGCCGGGCAGGGGACGTGATCCCGCAGATCGTCGCCGTGGTGGAGGCGCAGCGCCCAAGCGACGCCCGCGCGATCCTCTTCCCGACCGAGTGTCCGGTCTGTGGCTCTGCGGTCGAGCGGTTGGAAGGAGAAGCGGTTGCCCGCTGCTCCGGTGGCCTGTTCTGCGAGGCGCAGCGTAAGGAGGCGATCAAGCACTTCGCCGCCCGTCGCGCCATGGATGTGGACGGCCTTGGCGACAAGATTGTCGAGCAGCTGGTAGACAAGGGACTGGTGAAGACTTCCGCCGATCTGTTTAGCCTCAATGCCATCCAGCTGGCCGGTCTTGAGCGGATGGGGCAAAAATCGGCCCTCAATCTGGTAGCCGCCATCGATGCTGCGCGCAGTACCACTTTGCCGCGTTTCCTGTTTGCCCTGGGGATCCGCGAAGTGGGGGAGGCGACTGCGCTCAACCTTGCCAACCACTTCCTCACCTTGGATGCACTGCGCGCAGCCTCGGTGGAGCAGCTGCTCGAAGTGGCCGATGTGGGCGATGTGGTGGCCAAGCATGTCTACTACTTCCTGCGTCAGCCCCACAACGTGGAGGTGTTGGAGGCTCTGCTGGCTGCCGGCATCCACTGGCCGGCTATCGAGAAGAAAGAGGCCGCGGAGCAACCCTTTGCCGGCAAGACCTTCGTGCTGACCGGCACCCTGACCACCTTGTCGCGCAACGACGCCAAGGCGGCATTGCAGGCGCTGGGGGCCAAGGTGGCGGGTTCGGTATCTGCCAAGACCGATGTGCTGGTGGCGGGGGAAGCGGCCGGTTCCAAGCTGACCAAGGCGCAGGAGCTCGGCATTACCATCTGGACCGAAGAGGAGCTGCAACAGGCGTTGCAGGGCTGATAGCCCTCACCAAGCTTGCTAACCGCAGCTCCTGATAAAAGAGAACCCGGCATGGCCGGGTTCTCTTTTTTGTTTGGGTGGTCACTCACGCCAGAGGATCTTGTGGCGCCATTTGTCGGGCACGGTGAGCTGCCAGCGGGCCAGCTCGCTCTTGCTGAAGACATATTCGCCGCGTAAGGCCGCGCGCGGGGAGATGGTACGGGGCAGGGTGCCCGCCAGTATGGTGTTGATGAGGCTGGCTGCCTGTATCCCCTGATCGTGTCCGTCCAGCACCAGCCCGCCGATGGCCATCCCCTTGCCGACGGTAAACTCCCAGAAACAGAAGAGCGGCACCGGCGTGTTGGCGCTGGTCCACTCCAGCACAGTCTTTTCGCTCACATGCTTGCCATTGTCATCGACCAGCGTGTGGTAGAGGCCGAGGAAGATTGCCTGATAGCCGTTCTTCTTGGCGTTGAGCACCGCCTCCTGCCAGAGGCTGTAATCCCCCATCAGCTGGCTGTTGATCCTGGTCTGGCCGACTCGCAGCTCGGTCTGGGTCTTGAATTCATCCTCGATGGCGGTGAGGGCCACATTGCTGGAATCAAACAGCACCAGTGCCTTGTCGAGCCCTCCCATCATCTGGCTTATTTCGCTGATGTTGCGCTTGAGCAGGGGGCGCTCCAGCACGCCGGTGATCTTGGGGTGGCCGACAAAGCCCTTGAGGCGCGGATTCTCGTTCATGCCAAGAAAGACCACTGGAGTGCCCAGCGAGGCTATCTCGTTGGCCAGATAGTTGATGGCGTTGTCATCCCCCAGTACTACCAGATCCGGTTTGTTCTTCAGATAAAAGGCGATGGCTTGCTGGGCGATCTCGTCAAACTTCTCCCGTGGATGGCGTTTGGTATCCATATAGAAGTGGGTGATCTTGTGCTCCCCCTGCAAGCCATCGAGCAGCCCTTTGTTGTAGCTTTGGTCCCACAGGTATTCGGGATGGTAGCTGCTGATCACCAGAATGTTGGCGGCCCAGAGCGGCAGAGAGAGGGTGGATAGCAGTAGCAATAGCAGGGAGGTGCGCATGGGTTGTCCCTTGTCGAGGGGGAGAGAGTTCTTGTTCAGTATGGGCGGTTTTCGTTGGCGCTGTCATCTCGAAACCGGTGCGGCGGGGGGCGATTTTTTTCGGGTTGATGGATCGGACGCCAGCCCGCACCCCGCTTGAGGTTGGACTTGAGTGGGTCTCTTTTGGGTTGGTCGTGAACTGTCCCGCTCGCTGAAAAACCTGTTCTGGATCAAGAAATGAGGCTGCACTTTGGTGCCTAATAGACACCACATATAGGGACGCATTCGTTTTTAATCCCTATATGTTGTGTTATTAAGCTGTGTATAAGCTGTTCCCCTCCTATCTTCAGCCCAGGCTTGTCAAGCCTCGGCTGAATTTATTTGCGTCCAGGATGAGATGCCGGGAGGGGGGCCCAACAAGGGTGAGCCAGAGGCAAATGCCTGGCCTTTTAACGGGGAAAATTCATGAAACCGGTTGTGATCAAACGTGACGGATGTCGCGCACCATTCAATGCCCAGCTGATTGCAGAGGCGGTCAGCCGAGCGGCGGAAGCGGTCAATCAGGCCAATCCGGCACTCGCCTCCCGCATTGCCAATGCGGTGAGTCAGGAGCTGGAAGGGCGTGGTGAAGTTGATATCCACGAGATCCAGAACCGGGTCGAAAACCACCTGATGGCTTCCGACGACAAGGCCATCGCCCGTGCCTATATCGAATATCGTCACGACAGGGATCAGGCCCGCGAGGCGCGCGGCCGTCTGGCGCAGGAGATCCGCGGTCTGGTCGAGCAGACCAACGCCGCCCTGCTCAACGAGAATGCCAACAAAGACTCCAAAGTGATCCCGACCCAGCGCGACCTGCTGGCCGGTATCGTCGCCAAGCACTATGCCACCAGCCACATGCTGCCCCGTGATGTGGTTCAGGCCCACGAGAGCGGTGATCTGCACTTCCACGATCTCGATTACTCACCTTTCTTCCCGATGTTCAACTGCATGTTGATCGATCTGAAAGGGATGCTGACCCACGGCTTCAAGATGGGCAATGCGGAGATCGATACCCCGAAATCCATCAGCACCGCCACGGCCGTGACCGCCCAGATCATCGCCCAGGTGGCGAGCCACATCTATGGCGGCACCACCATCAACCGCATCGACGAGGTGCTGGCACCCTATGTGACCATCAGCTGGCACAAGCATCGGGAGGTGGCCGAGGAGTGGGGGATCCAGGACGTGGATGCCTATGCCATGGCCCGCACCGAGAAGGAGTGCCACGACGCCTTCCAGTCCCTCGAATACGAGGTCAATACCCTGCACACCGCCAACGGTCAGACGCCGTTCGTCACCTTCGGCTTTGGCCTGGGTGACAGCTGGGAATCGCGCCTCATCCAGCGCGCCATCCTTGGCAACCGCATCGCCGGCCTTGGCAAGAACAGGAAGACCGCCGTCTTCCCGAAACTGGTGTTCGCCATCAAGGATGGCCTGAACCACAAGCAGGGCGATCCCAACTACGACATCAAGCAGCTGGCGCTGGAGTGCGCCTCCAAGCGGATGTACCCGGACATCCTCAACCACGACCAGGTGGTCAAGGTGACCGGCTCCTTCAAGACCCCCATGGGGTGCCGCTCCTTCCTCGGTGCCTACGAGGAGAATGGCGAGCTGGTCCACGAAGGGCGCAACAACTTGGGGGTCGTGAGCCTCAACTTGCCGCGCATTGCCCTGAAATCCCGCGATGAAGCGGATTTCTGGGACAAACTGGATGCCGCCCTGCGGGTGGCCAAGACAGCGCTCATGTACCGCATCAAGCGCCTGGACGGGGTCAAGGCCCGGGTCGCTCCCATCCTCTACATGGAGGGGGCCTGCGGGGTGCGCCTCAAGGCGGACGACAACATCAGCGAGATCTTCAAACATGGCCGCGCCTCCATTTCGCTGGGTTACATCGGGGTACACGAGACCATCAACGCCCTCTATGGCACCGACGTCCACCTGTTCGACAGCGAGACCCTGCGCCAGAAGGCCATCGCCATCATCGCGCGGCTCAAGGCGGCCACCGACGAGTGGAAGGAGGAGACCGGCTACGGCTTCAGCCTCTACTCCACCCCGAGCGAGAACCTCTGCACCCGTTTCTGCCGCATCGACGCCAAGGAGTTTGGCGTGGTGGCCGGGGTGACCGACAAGGGCTACTACACCAACAGCTTCCACCTGGACGTGGAGAAGCAGGTGAACCCCTACGACAAGCTGGACTTCGAGGCGCCCTATCCGCCCATCGCCAGCGGCGGCTTCATCTGCTACGGCGAGTACCCCAACATCCAGCACAACCTGGAGGCGCTGGAGAATGTCTGGGACTACAGCTATGACAAGGTGCCCTACTACGGCACCAATACCCCCATCGACGAGTGCTACGACTGTGGTTTCACCGGCGAGTTCGAGTGCACCTCCAAGGGCTTCACCTGCCCGCGCTGCGGCAACCACGACCCGGCCAAGGTGTCGGTGACCCGCCGGGTGTGCGGCTATCTCGGCAGCCCGGATGCGCGCCCCTTCAACGCGGGCAAGCAGGAAGAGGTCAAACGCAGGGTCAAGCATATGTAAGCGAGCAGACCCCACCCCAGCCCTCCCCTTGGCAGGGGAGGGGGCAAAGAAGCTCCTCCCCCTTTCGAAGGGGGAGGTTGGGAGGGGGTTGGCCGTTAACCCAGAGAACTCGAATGCACTACCACCAGTACTACCCGGTCGATGTGATCAACGGCCCCGGCACCCGCGCCACCCTGTTCGTGTCGGGTTGCGAGCACCAGTGTCCCGGCTGCTACAACCAGAGCACCTGGCGGCTCGATGGGGGCAAGCCGTTCGATGAGGCGATGAGCGATCGCATCATTCACGATCTCAAAGACACGCGCATCAAGCGGCGCGGACTGTCGCTCTCCGGCGGCGATCCGCTCCACCCCGCCAACGTGCCGCATGTGCTGGCGCTGGTGAAGCGGGTGCGGGCCGAGTGCCCCGGCAAGGACATCTGGTGCTGGACCGGCTATCTGCTGGCCGATCTCAGCCCGGCCCAGCGGGAGCTGGTGGCCTTGCTGGACGTGCTGGTGGATGGCAGGTTCGAGAAGGCCCTGGCGGATCCCGGTCTGCTCTGGCGCGGCAGCAGCAACCAGATGGTTCACGACCTCAACGCCTGGCGGAAAGGAGGAGAGCGGATCCCCTGTCTGGTTTGCAGTTGAGGCCTTGGGTGTTTATGGTTAGGCCAACCCCAAGCGCTGTTTACACGAGGAATCCCGATGAACAATCTGCTCAAGATCCTGCTGGCCATCTTTCTCCCCCCGGTCTGCGCCTTTATCCAGGTAGGCTTCAGCCTCCACTTCCTCATCAACATAGTGCTGACCCTGCTGGGCGGTCTGCCCGGCATGGTTCATGCCCTCTGGCTGGTGGTAAGCGACAAGCGCGGCTGATGCCTTCGGCTGGTTAGTGAGCTTATTGACGATAAAAGGGCCAACCTCTCGGGGTTGGCCTTTTTGTTCATGTTCATACGAATACTTTTTCGTTAGGATGGGTGACTGACCAAGCGGGCCGCGTTGAGCGTCCCGCAGTCCGGCAACAAGCACCGGCAAAGAACAAGGAGCGTTACATGAATTGGAAAGTCGCAGTATGGTCAGGTCTGGCAGTGACACTGTTGCTGGGGTGCTCATCCCGTCAGGAGGTGGCGCACGAACGCGCTCCGATCGCTATCCCTCTCGAGCAGTTGTCCAGCTACTGGGTTCAGGAGAAGCAGTGGTCATGGCTTGGCAATGACGAGCCCGCCCTGCCAGCCAAACCGGTCAAGGGGTATGTGGAAGTGCGCTATCAAATCGACGCCAGCGGCACGCCGGTCAAGCCGGAAGTGGTGGCGGCCGAGCCCCCCGGCGAGCTGGAGCAGAGCGCGCTGGCGACCCTCTCGCGGATCCGCTACAGCCCGGCAGAGGGCAACCCGGATGCCATTCCGGTCGAGGTAACCAACCGCTTCGAGATCGAGATCAACTGATCCCCCACCACTCTGATGGCAGAGAAAGAGAGACCCCGGCCAGGCCGGGGTCACGTTTATTGCTGTTTGCAGTCGTTGTAGGCGGTCTGCCACTCGCCATCCTGATCCCGAAGCTCGACAAAGCCCTCATCCCCCTTGTTCCACCAAACGGCCTCATGTTCGTCCGTATAGCGGGCGCCGGAGGCCGAAATGGCCTGGGGCAGGGTGTAATCCTTGCCGTCCGGCAGTGACAGCTTGATAAAGTTGAGGCTCTCGTCGGAGAGAGAGAAGTAGCGCACCTGCACCTTCTTGCCCTGCTCGCACTGGTAACTGACCGGTTCGCCACCGGTGACTGAGAGGGTATTGCCCTGATTGCAGCCAGCGAGCAGGCCGAGGGCCAGCGCACCAGCGGCCATCATATGTACCTTATTCATGATTACAGCTCCATTGGTGTCATACGGGCGTGAGCCTAACAGGTTGCCGTTATTGTGCAATCCGCACGGCCATTCGGTGCGTCGCTGGCTGTCCGTCATACCGCGTGAGTATGAGGGGGCGCTATCAGGAAGGCATCGTCAATCAGTAGAGGCCAAGTCTGGTTTCAAACTGGCGGATCAGCGTCTCATAGATGCCGTTGTTTTTGATCTTCTGCAGCCCCTGCTCGAACTGTTTGGCCAGCGCTTCCCCTTGCGGGTGGTGGCGGGAGAAGGCGAGCCAGAAGCCATCAGTGGAGAGCTTGCCAACCTTGACCACCTTGCCGGTCAGCTGTTTTTGCTGGATCTTGAGGTAGCCTGGCATGCCGTTCATCAGGATGTAGTCGACCCGGCCGCGCACCAGCATCTCGAGGATCTGGGCATCGGATTTGGCCTGAAAGCGGGTGATCCTGGGGTTCTCCATAAAATCGGTGGGGTAGGTGTAGCCGAGGGTGATGCCCACCCGCTTGCCCTCCAGCGAGGTGAGCTTGAGATCCCGTTGCGGGTCGCTGGCAAGGGCGAAGATGGCAAGATCCTCTTCGAACATGGGGGTATCGTGCCAATGGTACTGGTAGCGGTTCTCTTCGGTGATGGTGGCGTTGAAGCACCCCGCAAGTTTGCCGCTTTTCGCATCGTGCATGCAGCGGGCGAAGGGGAGGGTGCGAAAGACAATCTCGATCCCTTCGGCGGCGAACACCGCCTTGACCAGCTCAGGCGCCAGTCCGTGGGGCTGGTCATCCTCATTGTCTTTGTCGCGCTCGCAGTAGGGGGCCCAGTCATCTTCGGCACCAATGACAAGCGAGGTGGCCCCGAGCGGGCTGGTAGCCAACAGCATCAGACAAACCAGCCATTTTTTTAACAACGGAACCATAAGTGTGCACCTCATCGACAGCAGCCTTACAAGCATAGCCACACTTCTGCGCTGACTTGTAGTGGCAGGAGTATTGGTGAGGGAAGTCAACGAGCGAGAGAAAAAACGCCCCGGCAGGCGACGGGGCGAAAGAGAGCTCATCCATGGGCTGACAACAGTGCTTACAACAGGAAATCAATAACCGAAGCGGGTCGCCTCGAAGCGGTTGAGCAACCGGTGGACGAGGTAGCAGGCCAGCAGGGTGACCACGATGGCAAACAGTATGCTGCTCACCCGGTAGAGGGCGCTGAACACCAGATCGTTGCCCGGAGTGAGGTACTGGCCAAACAGGATGCCGAGGGTAGTGAGGGCGCCAAAGCCGACCCCGGAGCCGCCTGCCTCCTTGACGTGGGCATGGCTGAACAGCATGGCGCCGAGCCACAGTAACGGGGCGACAAGCAGCAGTTGCCCTGACCAGTCATAGAGCAGCAGCTGGCCGAGCAGGCCGAAGGTGACCCCCAGCAAGGTGCCCATCGCCCGTTTGCGGGCATAACTGAGGGCGCCGTTCCAGTGCATGGGGAACAGCACCAGCAGGGTCGTGGCCTGGGCAGACATGGAGTCGCGCAGGTCAAACACCTGAAATACCAGAAACGACAGGGTGGCCACTGTGGCCCCCAGCAGGGCTTCATGGCGCATCCGGTGCGGCGCCTTGGGGGCCGAGGCTGGCTTGGGTCTGGTCTCCACATCCGGGATCAGCATGGTCATCAGGTAAGCGATCAGCACCGACAGCACGCTCGCCCAGATATTGTTGAGGATCAGGTCGTTGAGGTCGGTCTGCGGATAGCTGGCAAAGTGCAGCATGATGCTGAGGCTCAGCACCCCGTTGGCCCCGAACAGAAACAGGCTGCCCCGCGACATGGCGGCGAAACGGTAGAGAAACAGCAGAAAGGCGATAGGGGTCATCAGCGCCGGATGGCTGCCAAACAGCCCCCCCAGCAGCCCGACCTCCACACCACAGACCACCGCCGCCGCGATCAGCTGGCGTGCGGCATGGCCATTCATCACCGGCACCATCCCCAGCAGCAGCACCGGTGTGACCGTATAGAAGACCCCGTAATTCCAGCCAAACAGCTTGCAGAGCAAAAAGCCCGTGGTGCAGCCAAAGGCGATGCGCAGGCACTGGCGCAGCTCGTTGCCGGTGAGGGGCCGATACCAGAGGTGGGTGGCAGCAACACTGGCGGGGTGTGCTGCGGCGGTATTGGCCGACGGGTGAGTGGCGTGGTTAGTAGACATAATGGAGCAGGCTGAGCAGATGGATCTGGCCCCGTGCCAGCATGGCGGTCAGGGCATTGTCCGGCAGCAGTTGTACCGTGGCCCGAGCCCCGGCTGGCAGATGATCGGGGAGCTGCTCCAGCTCGAGGTGCAGCCGCATCCGCTGGGCATCCCGCACCCAACGATCCGATTCGACCGGCGCTGCCAGCCGACCGTTGGCATCAAACTGACCGGCACTCACCCCGGCATCCAGACTGCTCACCCGGGCAGAATAGATCTGACCCGGCTCGCCATCGAAGGCGACCAGTGCGCGGGTTTGCTCGCCGACATGGCGCAGGCTCTTCTCCCGAAAATCGGCAATGACGTCCACCTGTTCCGACACCAGCGCCAGCAGCGGGCTGCCCGCGCTGGCGATACTGCCCGGCTTGAGCTGCAGGTTGGTGATGGTGCCATCCTGATCCGCGTGGACCCGGCTGTAAGAGAGGGCCAGCTGCGCTTGCGCCAGCTTGTTGCGGGCCTGGCGCAGCAACAGATTGTCCTCACCGGTCACGCCACGACTGGCCTTGATCTGGGCCAGTTTGGCCTGACTGGCGCGCAGGTTGGCCTGGGCGCTGCGCAGGGCGCTGTCAGCCTCATCTTTTTGTTGCAGCGAAACCATGTGACGTTGGTAGAGCGCATCGATCCGCTCAGCCTCGCGCCACTTCTGGCTGGCCAGGGTCTCCTTGGCGTTGATCTCGGCAACGGCGGCGGTCAGGGCTGCATCCAGTTCACTGTTCTGCTGCTCTGCCTGCGCCAGCGCAAGGCGGGCCTGCTCCACTGCCAGTTCAAAAGGGGCTGGATCCAGCCTGAACAGCAGCTCTCCTTTCTTGACCTGCTGGTTGTTGTGAACGGCGACCTCGACCACCTTGCCGCTCACTTGCGGGGCCAGCTTGGTGACCACCCGGGTCGCCATCGCCTGAGGGGTGAGGGGCATCAGCAGGTCGGCTATCAGAAAATAGGCAAACAAGGTGGCAAAGCCCGCCATGGACCATTTGATCCAGCGGGTAAATTGTTGATCCGGGGTCATCTTATTCTCTCTCTGTGTCGGTCTCGGGAGGGCTTGTATCGCCTCCGGCTTGTCGGTCGTGGTGTTGTTCAATTTTGCTGAGGGCGTTGGCCGAGATCCGCTGCACCGTGGCTTCAAACAGTTGCAGGGTCTGCTCGTCGATGCCCCCCAGCAGCTCCCGGCGGATATTCATGATGCGGTCGGCGATCTGATCGAGTAGGGTCTGGCCAGCCGGGGTCACGCAGACGATGCGGGCCCGCTTGTCCTGACTGCAGCAGTGGCGCTCAATCAGTCCCTGCTCTTCCAGCTGGCCCAAGGTGCGCATCAGGGATGGGAGCTCTATCTCGAGGGCTTCGGCCAGGGTCTTCTGGCTGACATGGTTCCCCATGCGGGAGAGTTTCCACAGCGCGGTCCAGCGGGGATGGGTGAGGCCAAGGGGAGCCAGCTCCAGATCGGCGGCAGTACGCCATAGCCGGTGCATCCGCGCTATCTGCTCGGCGAGCGACAGCTCGCGCAACCTTTCCAGATCCGTCATCTTCTCATCCTCAATGTACTTAGCATGCTAACTATCATACTTGTTTAGCAGGCTAAGTAAATAGTGTGATGCTGATCATGTTTCTGGTCGGATCTTTCGTTGGTGAGGGCGAGCAGCATTCGAGCCCCTGATATTATTCTCGGGGCTGATCCACTCGAGGCTCTCTTGCCGATTCGGATATTGCGCCGTGAATAGAGGATATCCGGCGATTATTTTCATGAAATTTTCAGCTTCAGTGAGCAGCTCTTTTTTTATCCGCTAATATTGATGGGGTTATAAAACAAGGGGGAAACGGGTTGTGGATGGATATGACAGTGGATGTGTGTATCTGGCAATTGAAGTGCTGTTGAGTGATGGGGAATATGGTGCAGAGTCACACCATGGCGTGAATCGGGAAGGCGCAATCAGAAGTACCGATATCAGTCATGATTTTGACCCCGCCAATATTCCATTGCTGTTGGCAGAATAGACCTGACCGTGTGTGATCCTTGTGAGTTCAAGCCAGTGCTCTGGTATTCGCTGGCTTGACTCATCACTATTTCAACCTCCCCTTTTTGCATCTTTCTCCTCACCCTTTTTCATCGTGGGTGCTTCCTGCACGCCGACTCAAACCCTGATGTGGCATGCCGTGGCACTCGCGTCATGGTGATGACATTGCCCGCTGATTATCACTCACAGAAGCTGTGACGATAAATGGTCGCAGAGCTTGTCATCTGGCTCTGTTATTTTCACGAAGAGGGGAGATCATCGCATCGTTATTACTGCTGATCATCCAAATATCCGCCATTATGGTCGCTCGTTTTATCACCCTATTTCCTGACTTGGTCGGGGATCGGATGTCTGGTGTTCTATTGTGCTGCGCACGTTGGCGGCACCATGATGTTTAAGTTTTTAATGTTTTTATATGGCTTTGCAGTCTGGCTAACCGACAGGGGAGAGGGGGATCAATAAAGTAGCGGCCACAATCACACGCAGAGTACATAACAATGAAAAACCTCTCCCCCCTACAAACCACACAAGAAAAGGCCGCCTTTATGGGCGGCCAACAAATTGCCGGTATGCCGCTCTTTATATTTCTGGGGTTGGCGACCTGTGTTCTCTTTTCTGGCTGGAATGGCTCGCTGCCGCTGGGCATGGTCGGTGCGCTGGCGCTGATGTTTGTGCTGGGCACCCTGCTGACCGAACTGGGCGAGCGGATCATGCCGATCCGCGAATACCTGGGGGGCGGCACCATCCTCGCCATCTTCGGCGGCGCCGCCCTGTTCGAATATCAGCTGCTGCCGGTGCAGGCGGGGCAGGTCATCACCAACTTCATGAAGGAGGGGGGCTTTCTCAACTTCTTTATCGCCAGTCTGGTGACCGGTTCGGTGTTCGGTATGAGCGGCGCTTTGCTGAAAAATGCCGCCATGCGCTACCTGCCGGTCATTCTTGGCGGCGTCGCACTAGCACTGCTGAGCGTGGGGCTGGTCGGCTCCCTGATGGGGTATGGCTTTAAGAATGCGGTGCTGCTGATCGGCCTGCCCATCATGGGCGGCGGCATGGGGGCTGGCGCGGTGCCGTTGGTAGAGATCCTCTCCGGCCCGATGCAGATGTCCAGTGCGGATCTCTTGTCGCGCATGGTACCGGCGGTGGTGATCGCCAACACCCTGGCGATTCTGGTGGGCTCCCTGCTGGCGCGGCTCGGTCGCCGTTATCCCTCCCTGACCGGCAACGGCAAGCTGATGGTCAAAGAGAATAGCCAGAGCATTACTGACGAGCAGGCCGAAGCGCCGACCCTGCAGAGTCTGGGTATGGGGCTTTTTATCAGCTCCAGCATGTTTGTGCTGGGCTCCCTGCTTGGCAACTTTATCCCCATGCACCCCTTCGCCCTGATGATTTTGGCGGTCGCCTTTATCAAGGTGAGCGGCCTGCTGCCGCGCCGTTATGAGCAGGCGGCGGCCGACTGGTATCAGTTTGTGGTGAGCAACCTCACTCCCTCCCTGCTGGTGGGGATCGGTGTCGCCTACACCAGTATTCCGGAGCTCATCAGTGCCTTCTCCATCAGCTACTTCGTGCTGGTCATGGTCACCGTGATCGGTGGAGCCCTTGGCGCGGCACTGGTGGGGCGGATGATCGGCTTCTATCCCATCGAGGCGGCCATCACCGGCGGGCTCTGCATGGCCAACATGGGCGGCACCGGCGACGTAGCCGTGCTCTCGGCGGCCCAGCGGATGAAGCTGATGCCCTTTGCCCAGATATCCTCCCGTCTTGGCGGCGCCGTGATGCTGATCCTGGCTACTGCTCTTATCTCCCTGCTCGCCTGATACCGGATTGAGGAACAAACAAAATGAACGACATCATGATGGGCACCAGCCTGCCCTATGCAGAACGCAAGCGTCAGGGCGTGCGGGGGCGTATGCCCCACAAGGAGGAGTCCCTCTCCCAGCAGCGGCGCCGGATCTACCGATTGGTCAGCGCCATGCAGAGTCCGTTTGACCAGCATCTGCTGCTGCGCCAGTTGCAGGAGGACAACCCGGTGCTCTTCTACGATCTGGTACGCCACCACCTGCCGGAGCTGCTGCCGATCATCTACACCCCGGTGGTGGGAGAGGCGTGCCAGCGCCACAGCGATCTCTATCTGCGCAGCCACGGTCTCTATCTCTCCTGGCACGACCGGGATGATCTTGACGACATCCTCGAGTCGGTAGAGCAGGAGGTGGACGTGATCGTCATCTCCGACGGTGAGCGGGTGCTGGGGCTTGGCGATCTCGGTATCGGCGGCATGGGGATCTGTATCGGCAAGCTGGCGCTCTACTCCGCCGCTGGCGGCATTAACCCGGCGCGCACCCTGCCGCTCTGTGTCGATGTGGGCACCAACAACCCCGAGCTGCTGGAGGATGACTCCTACCTCGGCTGGCAATCCCCGCGCATCGACGGCGAGAGCTACTACCACTTCATGGACAAGGTGGTGGCCGCCATTCGCAAGCGCTGGCCGCAGGTGGTACTGCAGTTTGAAGATTTTGCCGGCAAGCACGCCGCCAACCTGCTGGCCCGCTATCGGGACGAGCTCTGCATGTTCAACGACGACATTCAGGGCACGGCGGCAGTCGCCTCTGCCTGCGTGCTGGCCGGGTTGCAACAAGCGGGTACCACCCTCAATGATGCCCCGATGTTGATCGTCGGGGCGGGCTCTGCCGGTTGCGGCATCGCCGCCATGCTGGCCCAGCTGGCGGGGAGTCACGACGGCGTCTGGCTGTTTGATCAGGACGGGGTGGTCTGCGCCGATCGTCCCAACTTGACTCGCGCCCAACAGCCGTTTGCCCGCGCCGTTGAGGAGGGGAGTTGTTCGCTGCTGGAGACCATCCGTCAGGTGCGCCCGGCGGTGCTGATCGGGGTGAGCGGTCAGGGCGGCCTCTTTACTGGCGAGGTGTTGCAGGCGATGGGGGATGTGTGTGCGCAGCCGGTGATCCTGCCACTCTCCAACCCGACCCGCAGCGCCGAGGCTACCCCCGAGCAGGTGTGGGCTGCCACAGATGGCCGAGCTTTGCTGGCCACCGGCAGCCCCTTTGCGCCGGTGACGTTGGCGGGGGAGCGGCGGGTGGTTTCCCAGTGCAACAACGTCTATGTCTTTCCGGGGATTGGTCTCGGGGCCTGCGCCGTCAAGGCGCGCCGCATCAGCGATGGCATGTTGCTGGCCGCGGTGCGGGCGGTCGGTGCCTATCCGCTGGTGGCGGGTCGTCTGCTGCCCCCGATTGAACAGGTGGGAGAGGTGGCCCGCGCAGTCGCCAGAGCGGTGGCGCTCTGTGCCCGCGAGGAAGGATTGGCCGATTTTGTCGGCGATCCGGCTCCTTTGATTGACCAGACCTGGTGGCATCCGCACTATTGGGCTGCGTCCTGACGTTTTAAGGTATGTGCATGAAACTTCGCCACCAGTTGGTCACCCTCTCTCTT
Source organism: Aeromonas sp. 95A (assembly GCF_051919235.1). Lineage (NCBI taxonomy): Bacteria > Pseudomonadati > Pseudomonadota > Gammaproteobacteria > Aeromonadales > Aeromonadaceae > Aeromonas > Aeromonas sp. 95A. The sequence goes on along the minus strand of NZ_JBQBFC010000001.1, from coordinate 1,654,414 downwards.
GGGCTCTCCCTGCTGCTGATCCTCATTCTGGGCAGCCTGCTGGCCCTCTTTATCCGTCATCTGCTGGAGAGCAACCTGCAGGATAAGGGGAGTGATCTGGCACGGGTGATGGCGGCGGACACCCGGGTGGTCGAGGCCCTGCGTCAGGGCAGTGATCCGACTCTGCGCGACTATGTGGAGGCGGTCTGCAACCGCACCGATGCCACCTATATGGTGGTGACCGACGAGCATGGTCGCCGCCTCAGTCACCCCAACCCCGATCTGGTGGGGCAGAAGTTTCGCGGCGAGGATATCTGGCCCGCGCTGCAGGAGCGACGCAGCTACTGCTCCAAGGATCGGGGCACCATGGGGCCGGCGATCCGCTGCTTCTCCCCGGTGGTGGGCGGGGATGGGCGCGTCATGGGGGCCGTGGTGGTGGGCTACCTGATGCAGCAGGTGGAGGGCATCTATATGGAGCGGGTGGCCCTGCTCATCAGCGCCATTGTGGCTGTGCTGGGGTGCGGCCTGCTGCTGGCACTCTGGGTGCAATATTTGCTGCGCAAGACCCTGCTCGATCTGGAGCCGGAGGCGATCGTGCGCCGCTTCACCCTGCAGGATCTGGTGCTTGAGCACATCACCGAAGGGGTCATCGCCCTTGATGGCCGCGGCAACATCAACATGATCAACAGCACCGCCAGCTATCAGCTGCGGCTGCCGGTTACCGGGCGCCATGCCCTGCAGGGGCAGTCGCTGGCGGAGCTGGTGCCGCCCCTTGCCCCCTGTCTGGAGCAGGAGGGTGGGGAAGTGAGCTTCACCATTCAGGGGGAGTCCTTTGTCGGTCGCTGGCAGGCGGTGCAGGGCAAGGCGCCGGGGCGGTTGCTGATCTTCAGCCGCCCAGAGGTGGCTGCCAGTCTGGGGGTGCAGGTGACCCACCTGCGCCAGTATGCCGAGATGCTGCGGATGCAGAGCCACGAGTTTGCCAACAAGCTGAGCAGCCTCTCCGGCTTGTTGCAGCTGGGCCATGTGGATCAGGCGGTGGAGCTGATCCAGCAGGAGAATGAAGCGTGCCAGACCATGCTGCAGGAGCTGCTGCGGCTGATCGACAACAAGCCGGTGGCGGGGCTTATTCTCGGCAAGTTCAGCCGGGCTCGCGAGCTCGGGGTGACCCTGGAGCTCGATCCCGACTCGGCGCTGGCGGAGTATCCGGCTTCGGTCTCGGCCGATCTCATCACCCTCATTGGCAACCTGCTGGACAACGGCCTGCAGGCGGCCTGGCGCAACCGCCAGCAGCGGCCGCCGCGGGTGCTGCTGTCCCTGTGCGATGTGGGGCGGCGACTGGTGATCGAGGTGGAGGATAGCGGCGAGGGGGTCGACGAGGAGCTGGCCGATCACCTGTTCGATTACGGGGTGAGTCGCCAGAGCGGCGATCACGGAGTGGGTCTGTTCCTGGTCAAGGAGACCGTGGGTCGGCACGAGGGTGTGATAGAATGGCGGCGAACCGCCGAGCAGACCACCCTGTTTGGTATCTACTTGAATAAAAACCAATTAATGTGAGCCATGGACCCAATAATCACGCTTGTTATTGAAGATGACGATCGGATCGGTGCCATCTTGTCAGAACTGGTGGCGGCGACCCCCGGTTTCTCCCTGCTGGGGCGGGCCGGCACCCTGGCCCAGGCCGATGCCATGATGGCCGGTGTGGTGCCCCAACTGCTGCTGGTGGATGTTTCCCTGCCCGATGGCTCCGGCCTTGAGTGGGTGAGCCGCCTGCGCAGCCACAACCGCGAAGCCTACGTCATCATGGTGACTGCCTCGCGGGATGTGGAGACCATCCAGCAGGCCCTCAATCTGGGGGTTCATGACTACGTCATCAAACCATTGCGGCTGTTTCGCATCCAGCAGAGTCTGGACGAGATCCTGCAACTGCACAGCCGCCTCTGCGAGCGGGGTCGGCTGGAGCAGGAAGATCTCGATAAGTTGCTGGGCAAGGGGGGGCGCTCCCAGATCAAGGAGATGCGCGTCACCCCCAAGGGGATCGACAGCATCACCCTGCGTCAGGTACTGGATCTGCTGGCGGGTGAGCCGGAGAACGTCTTCTCCACCGACACGGTGGCGCTGCGACTCTCCCTCAGCCGCACCACGGCGCGCCGCTATCTGGAGTATCTGGAGTCGGAAGACCGGGTCGATGTAGATCTCAACTACGGTCAGCGGGGGCGACCGGAGCGGCGCTACCGCTGGCGCCGGGCGGGGTGAAGTCGGTTCACCGTCGTTAGAGCACGATAGAAATGAACAAGGGAGCCAGCGGCTCCCTTGTTGTTTTTTGCATGTTGCCCGTCAGGCCGCATTGCGTTCCGGCAGTGGGACACGCTTTTTCAGCTGGGAGATCATCACGCCTCCCAGGATCAGTCCGCCACCCAGCAGGTGGTAGCCGTGGATCGGCTCGCCCAGGCCGACGACGGCGATCAGCGCCGTACAGAGCGGCATCAGGTTCATAAAGACCGAGGTACGCTCTGCCCCCATGCAGGCGAGGCCGCGCATCCAGCAGTAGGCTGCCAGCAGGGAGGAGGCGAGCCCGGCGAAGAGCACCAGCCCCCACCCTTCGGCCGGCACTGCCATCGAGTCGGCGCTGAGGGCGAGCGGCACCAGCAGCAGTACGGCCAGCAGGATCTGCATATAGAGGTTGAGCCAGGGGCCAAACGGCAGGTGCCAGCGGCGGATCAAGAGGCCGTAAAGGGCGTAGCTGGCGGAGCCCAGCAGCATCATGCCATCCCCCGGGTTGATGCCGTTGTGGAGCAGGGCGAGCGGTTCGCTCTTGCCAAGCAGCCAGAGCACTCCGAACAGGGAGAGACTCATGCCGAGCAGTGCCTGTTTGCCGGGACGCTGGCCGAAGAAGAGCGCCCCTTGCAGCAGGGTGAGCAATGGAATGAGGGAGCCGATCACCCCCATATTGGTGGCCGAAGTGCTGTGAGCAGCGTAGTAAGCGAGGCACTGGTAGAGCACCATACCGAGGGCCGCCAGCACCAGCAGCTTGCCGAGCCAGGGGCGAACCTCACTGCGTCGCCGCCAGAGGGTTGGCAGACAGAAGGGGGTCAGCGCTAGGGCGGCAATCACCCAGCGATAGAAGGAGATAGCCGCGGGGTCGAGCACGCTGGCGGCCGCCTTGGACACCACGGTATTGGTAGCCCAGATCAGCACAGCCATCAGCGGAAAGAGAAGAGGGGAAAAGATTCGCATCAGAGGCTCCTTATTAACAGGGGGCCAAGTCTACCCTTGTCTTTATATTATCAAGTAGCGTAAAACAGACAGATGACCCAGCAGAAAAGACAACTCTTTCTGATGTACCTTATTCCGGCCCACACGGGCAGCGTCTGCCCGCAACTGATGGCTGCTTTTGGCCTGTGCCGGAGACCGAGCCAACAGGGCGTTGCATCACGCCTGCTCCTCTCTCTCGCTGACAAGGGGCGCTGATGGCCACTCACCAGTTTCAGCCGGTAGATGTCGTTCTGCCCGCTCCGAATCCGCTCTATTTCAGTTACCAGCAGATGCTGGCCGACAGCGCGACCGTGCTGCACTCCCACCCCTGGGGCCAGCTCAACATGATCAGTCTGGGGATCATGGAGATAGAGCTGGGGGATCAGCGACTGGTGGCCCCTGCCGACTACCTTATCTGGGTACCGGCGGATCTCGACCACACCTCCTACAACGAGCAGACCCTCGACTACACCTCCATCTACGTCAGCCACGAGCTGGCGGCCAAGCTGCCGCCAGAGCCCAGATTGCTGCTGCTCACCCCGCTGATCCGCGCCCTGCTGAGCGATTTTTGCGAACGGCGGGTAGGCCATATGGTGGATGAGTGGGATCAGCGCCAGGCCGAGTTGCTGGTGGAGCGGCTGGCGCGCACCCGTTGTCAGGAGAGCTACCTGCCGATGAGTCAGGACAAGCTGCTGGCTCCCATGCTGGCGGCGTTGCACAGCGATCCTGCCGATCCCCGTACTCTGGCCCAGTGGGCCGGACAACTGCACACCACAGAGCGCACCCTGGCGCGGCGCTACCTGCGGGAGCTGGGGATGAGCTTCGGTCAGTGGCGGGCGCGGCTGCGGTTGCTCAAGGCGCTGGCCTGGCTCAAGGGGGACATGTCCATTCAGGAGATTAGCTGGCGGCTCGGTTACGGCTCCACCTCGGCCTTTATCGCCATGTTCAACCGGGAGCTGGGCTGCTCCCCCCAGCGTTATCGCCTACAGTCAGCCCGATAACAAATCGCCGGACATGTCATCTGATGAAGCAAAACAAGGAGGGCGCCCGCAGGCGCCCTTTCTGATGACATCTGCTTGCGCTAGAAGAAGCCGAGCGAGTTGATGTCGTGACTCACCAGCAGGTTCTTGGTGTTCTGGTAGTGGTCCAGCATCATCTTGTGGGTCTCACGGCCGATCCCCGACTTTTTGTAACCGCCAAAGGCGGCGTGTGCCGGGTAGGCGTGGTAGCAGTTGACCCAGACCCGGCCAGCCTGAATGCCACGCCCCATGCGCCAGGCCAGATTGCTGTCGCGGGTCCACAGGCCTGCCCCCAACCCGTACTGGGTGTCGTTGGCAATCGCCAGAGCATCCGCCTCGTCCTTGAAGGTGGTGACCCCGAGTGCCGGCCCGAAGATCTCCTCCTGGAACACCCGCATCTTGTTCTGACCGGAGAAGATGGTGGGCTGGATGTAGAATCCCCCCTCCAGTCCGTTCACCTTGGCCGGGCCGCCGCCGATCAGCATCTTGACCCCTTCGCCGCGGCCGATCTCCATGTAGCCCAGGATCTTGTCGAACTGCTCGCGGGACGCCTGCGCTCCCACCTGAGTGGCGGTATCGAGGGGGTTGCCCTGCACTATGGTGCGGGCACGGGCCAGCACTCGGTCCATGAAGTCGTCATAGATGCTGGCCTGCACCAGCGCGCGGGAGGGGCAGGTACACACTTCCCCCTGGTTGAAGAAGGTCATCAGCATCCCTTCTACCGCCTTGTCGATGTAGCTGCTCTCGTGCTGCATCACGTCGGCGAAGTAGATATTGGGGGACTTGCCGCCCAGCTCCACGGTGGAGGGGATCAGCTTGTCGGCGGCGCAGCGCAGGATATGGGCGCCCACTTCGGTCGAACCGGTGAAGGCGAGTTTCTGGATCCGGTTGCTGGTGGCCAGCGCCTGACCTGCCTCGGCGCCGAAGCCGTTGACCACGTTGACTACGCCGGGGGGCAGGATGTCCTTGATGAGATCCATCATCAGCATGATGGTGACCGGGGTCTGCTCGGCGGGCTTGAGCACGCTGCAGCAACCCGCCGCTAGCACAGGGGCAAGCTTCCAGGCGGCCATCAGCAGCGGGAAGTTCCACGGGATGATCTGGCCGACCACGCCGATGGGCTCCTTGAAGTGGTAGCTGACGGTGTTCTGATCCAGCTCGGCGGCCGAGCCCTCCTGAGCACGAATGCAGCCAGCGAAGTAGCGGAAGTGATCCACCACCAGCGGCAGGTCGGCGGCCAGGGTTTCACGCACCGCCTTGCCGTTCTCCCAGGTTTCGGCGATGGCGAGCCGTTCGATGTTCTGCTCGATGCGATCGGCGATACGCAGCAGCAGGTTGCTGCGCTCGGTGACGCTGGTCTTGCTCCAGCTGGTGAACGCCTTGTGGGCGGCATCAAGCGCCAGCTCGATATCGGCGGCGTCGGAGCGGGCGACCTCGCAGAATACTTTGCCATCCACCGGCGAGATATTTTCAAAGTAGCGGCCGGCGCGCGGTGCCACCCACTCACCACCGATGAAGTTGTCGTAACGGGACTTGAAGCTGACCAGGGCACCTGCCTGACCGGGAGCGGTATAAATCATCTCATCATCCTTTATGTGTGTGATCCTGACCGGACTGGCTGACAGACCGGTTGCCAGCTGATATCGCAAGGGGCGTGCCAAAGGGTCTGACCAGCAGACAAAAGGTTACAAAAACGTTATCAAATGGGGTGTGGCAGCGTATCTTGGTTAACCAATGTCCACGGCTATTGCGATAAAACTGTACCGTTTCTGGACAGTGACCGAGACAGTTGTGCTGTTTGTGAACAGGAGGCGTGATGAGTGAGTCACTTCAACCCGGTCCCGGTCCGATCCAGCGTTCCTGGCAGCGCTGCCTGCATCAGGGGCTGAGCCGCCAGCAGAGCGCTGATCTGGACTTGCTGCCCCAAGGGGAGCTGTCGGCCCGTCAGGAGCAGCACAGGGCGCTGATTGCTTGCTTCCAGCGCTTCGTGCTGCCGCTGTTTGCCCAGTTGCTGGCGGGTCGCCCCTGTCGCCTGTTGTTGTGTGACGGTGAGGGGGCCATTCTGGCCGCCAGTGGTGATGAGGGGTTCGCCCGCCATGCCGAGCGTATCTTTTTGCGCAGTGGCGCCCGCTGGGGGGAGGCGAGCAAGGGTACCAACGCCATCGGTACCGCGCTGGCCGAGCAGAGCGAAGTGCAGGTGCTCGGCAATCAGCACTTCTTCGCCCAGCACAGCTTCCTTAGTTGCAGCGCTTGCCCGTTGCTCGGGCCAGATGGGCAATTGCTCGGGGTGCTCGATATCTCCACCGATGCGGCCCATCACGATGGCGACATGCTGGGCACGGTGCGGCTGCTGGCCATGACCCTCGAAAACGCACTATTGGCGCGTCAGCCGGGCTGGCTGGTGGATCTCGAGCCCCAGAGTCTCTGGTCCGCCCGTCTGCTGCTGGGGGAGGAGGGGGAGCTGCTCGGCGCCAACCGGGCAGGCCGGCTCTGGCTCGGCCAGCACCCTTTCGATGGCAGGCAACTGCTGCGCGAGGGGCGTGGCTTGCGGCTGTTGCCAGAAGCGGACGCGACACCTTCCCGCGCCGTGCTGCCGGGTCACTCAAGCTCGGTGCTACCTCCGCAGCAGGTGCCGCTCAAGATGCTGGAGCGCGGCATTTCGTTGCTTATCGAGGGGGAGACCGGCAGCGGCAAGGAGCATCTGGTGCGGGCCCTGCACCGAGCGTCGAGTCGGCGGGAGCAGCCACTGGTGTGCGTCAACTGCGGCGCGTTACCAGCAGATCTGGTGGAAGCAGAGCTGTTTGGCTATGTGGGCGGGGCTTTCAGCGGTGCCCGCAGCCAGGGCAGTCAGGGTTATCTGCGTGCAGCCCACGGCGGCATGCTGATGCTCGATGAAATTGGCGAACTGCCGCTGCAGGCTCAAACTCGACTGCTGAGGGTATTGCAGGAGCGCTGCGTGACGCCGGTTGGCAGTCACAAGCCGGAGGCGGTGGATTTCTGGCTGGTCAGTGCCAGCCACCGGGATCTGGCGGCCATGGTGCAGAGTGGCGCATTTCGCGAAGACCTCTATTACCGGATCTGCGGCTGGCGTCAGCAGCTGATGCCGCTGCGCCGTTGGCCTGCCACTGAGCGTCTGGAGCTGATCCAGCGACTGTTGGCGGAGATGGACCCGACCCTGCGTCTGACCCGCGATGCGGAGCAACAACTGCTGGCCCATCCGCTGCCCGGCAACGTGCGCCAGCTCAAGCAGGCACTGGAAGTAGCCTGTGTGCTGGCAGAGGGGTTGGGTTGGATAGAACCCGCCCACCTACATCTGCCCAGTGTGGCCACAGAGCCCGGCGTCTTGCCGATGGGGGAGGCGACCAGCTTGCGTGAACAAACCCGGCGGCAGGTACAGCAAACGCTGGCGGCGTGCGGGGGCAACGTGAGCGAGGCGGCGCGCCAGCTCGGCATCAGTCGCACCACCCTCTACCGGGCGCTGCGCGAAGCCCCTTGAGTGCTCGCTCCCCTCATCGGTCGTTTTCAAGACGCACATGACGGCTGGAGCCCTGCCCATCCAGCCGCTATGATGCGCCCTTGCCGGGGGCATTGCGCCCGTTGACTCATCCGTTGAGGTTTTTCTGCCATGTCACAACACATAGGGGCGCTGACCCTGCTGGTCGCCGATTACGATCAGGCCATTCGCTTTTTTACCGAGGGACTTGGCTTTGTGCTCCTGGAAGACACCCGGCTCGACGAGCCGGGCAAACCGGGCAAGCGCTGGGTGCGGGTTGCCCCCAAAGGCGCCCCCGGTTCCGCGTTGCTGCTGGCACAAGCGGCCAATGCGCAGCAGCAGACCGCCATCGGTCAGCAGGGCGGTGGTCGGGTATTTCTGTTCCTCGAGACCACTGATTTCTGGGGGGATTACCAGCGCATGCAGGCGTACGGTGTTCATTTTTGTGAACAGCCTCGCGATGAACCATATGGCACCGTGGTGGTGTTTGAGGATATCAGTGGCAACCGGTGGGACTTGTTGCAACGTACTGCTGCCAACTGAATCTGAAAACGTTTATCATCCCGCCTGTCATAAAGTCATAAAAGTGTCACAGAAAATTCTAATAATTGGCGCACCCATCTTCACAGAGGAGAGAGAAGGGAATGGCTAAGCGAATTCTGGTGGTCGAGGACGAAGCACCGATCCGCGAAATGCTCTGCTTCGTGTTGGAGCAGAAGGGATATGAGACGATTGAAGCGGAAGATTACGCCGATGGACTGGCGAAGGTGCGCGAACCCTACCCCGAACTCATCGTGCTCGACTGGATGATGCCGGGCGGCAGTGGCATCCAGTTTATCAAGCAGCTCAAGCAGGATGAGGTGACGCGCCAGATCCCGGTGGTGATGCTCACCGCTCGCGGTGAAGAGGAGGACAAGGTGCGTGGTCTGGAGGCCGGTGCCGACGACTACATTACCAAGCCGTTCTCGCCCAAGGAGTTGACCGCTCGCCTCCATGCGGTGATGCGCCGCGTGTCGCCCACCTCGGTGGATGAGGTGATCGAGGTGCAGGGGCTGAAACTCGATCCTGTCTCCCACCGGGTCAGTGCCGAAGAGAAGGCGCTCGACATGGGGCCGACCGAATTCAAGCTGCTTCACTTCTTCATGACTCACCCCGAGCGGGTCTACAGCCGTGAACAGCTGCTCAATAATGTCTGGGGTACCAATGTGTACGTCGAGGACAGAACCGTGGATGTGCATATTCGTCGCCTGCGCAAGGCGATTGAAGAGACAGGGCACGACAGATTGATCCAGACGGTGCGTGGAGCCGGATACCGCTTCTCAACCCGTCTCTAGAGGCAGTTATGTTGCAACCTTACGCCTGGCGGCGACAGTTGTGGCGAATGGCGTTTTTTTACGCCCCCTTCGCATTGGTTGGCTGGTTGATTGATCATCTTGCCCTCTGCCTGTTAGTGGCGGCCGTGTTGCATCTGGGCTGGCACTATCGCTTCCAGAAGCGGCTCTCTGACTGGCTGTGGCACGACCGCAGCTTGGTGCCCCCCAGCGGCAATGGCAGCTGGGAGTACATCTTCAACGGTATCTACAAGCTGCAGCAGCGTCACCGTGCCCGTCGCCGCGAGCTGGCGGGGCTTATTCGCCGTTTTCGGGAGGGTGCCGAGGCGCTGCCCGATGCCGCCGTGGTGTTTCGCACCGATGGCAGCATCCTCTGGTGCAACCGGCTGGCGGAGCAACTGCTCGGTTTTCGTTGGCCGGAGGATGCCGGCCAGCATATCGGCAACCTCATTCGCAATCCGGCCTTTAACGCTTATCTGGGCAAGGGGGCGTATGACGAGCCCCTCGAGATGCACTCCCCGGTCAACGAGGAGAAGTTTCTCGAGTTTCGCATCATGCCCTACGCCTCCGATCAGGCGATGCTGGTGGTGCGGGATGTCACCCGTTTGCGCAGTCTCGAGAAGACCCGCAAGCACTTCGTCTCCAACGTCTCTCACGAGCTGCGCACCCCGCTGACCGTGCTCAAGGGCTATCTGGAGATGACCGAGGAGCCGCCCCCGCCCGCCATGTGGGCCAAGGCGCATCGGGTGATGATGGAGCAGACCATCCGGATGGATAATCTGGTCAATCAGCTACTCACCCTCTCCCGTATCGAGGCGGCCCCGACCGTGGATCTCTCCCATCTGGTGGACATGCCTGCCATGCTGGGGCTGCTGGAGCAGGAGGCGCGAGCGCTCTCGGGCGAACGGGCCCACCAGCTCGAATTTGTGGTGCAGCCCAATCTTCTGGTGCGCGGGGATCAGGAGCAGCTGCGCAGTGCTGTCTCCAACCTGGTCTATAACGCCATCCACTACACCCCGGCGGGGCGAAAAATTACCGTGGAGTGGCGCAAGCAGGGGGCGATGGCGCTGTTTGCCGTGAGCGATGAAGGGGAGGGGATTGCCCCAGAGCATCTGGCGCGGCTGACCGAGCGGTTCTATCGGGTCGACAAGGCACGCTCGCGCCATACCGGCGGCTCAGGCTTGGGCCTTGCCATCGTCAAGCATGCCCTCAGTCATCATGACTGCCAGCTCGATATCGAGAGCCGGGTCGGCCTTGGCAGCCGCTTCAGCTTTCTCATTCCGAGTCGCATGGTGGTGATTAAATAGTCTTTTATGGCAATGGGTTAGCTGCAAAAAGAGGGCCTTTGAACGGGCCCTCTTTTCATTTGTTCAAATCTGTCGCCATGTCATTAAAGTGTCACATTAAATCCATAAATTTGTCACTGCCAGGTCAGATACTGGCGCCGTCTTAAGAACGGACCTTCTGTAACTTTGGAGAGATTGGATGAAACTCAACAAACTGGCTGGTGTAATCGGATTCACCGCAGCAACCCTGTTTTCTGTCAGCGCCCTGGCTGCCGGTGTGGATAAAGACCTGCCGGATTACACACCGACCAGCGGCATTTCGGGCAACCTGTCCTCTGTCGGCTCGGACACCCTGGCCAACATGATGACCCTGTGGGCCGAAGAATTTAAGCGCTTGTACCCCAACGTCAACGTGCAGATCCAGGCCGCCGGTTCTTCTACCGCACCGACTGCCCTGACCGAAGGTGTTGCCCAGTTCGGTCCGATGAGCCGTGCCATGAAGGCCGGTGAAGAGGAAGCATTCGAGAAGCGTTACGGCTACAAGCCGACTGCCATCCGCGTTGCAGTCGATGCCCTGGCGGTGTTCGTCAACAAGGACAACCCCATCAAGGGGCTGACCATGCCGCAGATCGACGCCATCTTCTCCAGCACCCTCAAGTGCGGCGAAGCCAAGGCTGCCACCAAGTGGTCTGATCTGGGTCTGGATGGCAACTGGTCCAGCAAGGATCTGCAACTGTTCGGTCGCAACTCCGTATCCGGTACCTACGGTTACTTCAAGGAGCACGCCCTGTGTAACGGCGACTTCAAGAGCGGCGTGAACGAGCAGCCGGGCTCTGCCTCCGTGGTTCAGTCTGTTTCTGCCTCCCTGAACGGCATCGGCTACTCCGGTATCGGTTATGTCACCTCCGGCGTGCGTGCAGTACCGCTCTCCAAAGATGGCAAGACCTTCATCGAAGCGACCTCCGATAACGCCATCACCGGCAAGTATCCGTTGTCACGCTTCCTGTACGTTTACGTGAACAAGCATCCGAACAAGCCGCTCTCCCCGATGGAGCAAGAGTTCGTCAAGATGATGCTCTCCAAAGCAGGCCAGAACATCGTTGCCAAAGATGGCTACGTGCCGGTGCCGGCCAAGGTGGTACAGGCTGACCTGAAAAAGCTGGGTATCATGTAACTGCCCGCAGTCAGCATGCCCTGATAAAACGAGCCCCAAGCGGGCTCGTTTTGTTTTTGGCGGCTGTCAGTTTTGTTAATAGCGCAGGATGGATATTTTTCCGCCAGCCGGGGGCTGGCTCCCTTGCGCAGCAGGGCGGCATTTCCGAGAATAGGGCAACGTTATGGCAAAGGATCCCTTCATGATTGCGTCCCTCACCAAGTTTGGCATGGTAGCCCTCTGTAGTTCCCTGCTGGTCGCCTGCGCCCAGTCGCCGACCGGCCGCAGCCAGATGCTGCTCTACTCTCCCCAGCAGATGAACCAGCTGGGCGCCGACTCCTTCGAGCAGATGAAGAAGCAGGAGAAGGTGAGCAAGGATGCCAAACTCAACGCCTATGTCTCCTGTGTCGCCAAGGCGGTGACCGCCCAGGTGCCGGCCAGCTATGGCATCACCAACTGGGAAGTGGTGGTGTTTGACTCCAAACAGGTCAACGCCTTCGCCCTGCCCGGCGGCAAGATCGGGGTCTACAGCGGCCTGCTCAAGGTGGCCAAGAATCAGGATCAGCTGGCGACCGTCATCGGGCACGAGCTGACTCACGTGCTGGCCCAGCACTCCAACGAGCGACTCTCGCGCAGCCAGCTGGCGGGGATCGGTCTGGCGGCCGCCGACATTGCCATGGGCACCAGCGAGTATCGCGGCGCCACCATGGCCGCCCTTGGCCTCGGGGTCGAGGTGGGGGTGATGTTGCCCTATGGCCGAACTCAGGAGAGCGAAGCGGATCGGCTCGGACTTGAGCTGATGGCGCGCGCCGGGTTCAATCCGGCCGAGGCAATCCCCCTGTGGCAAAACATGAGTGCCGCCGCCGGTGGCAACACGCCGCCGCAACTACTCTCTACCCACCCGAGCAACGAGAACCGGATCGCCGAGTTGCAGGCGCAACAGGCGCAAGTGTTGCCGCTCTATGAGCAGGCCCGCGCCAACGGTCTGGTGCCCCAATGCAAGGCATAAGCCTGCGCATGGCGCGCAGCGATGATGCCGCCGCCATGACGGTGATGCAGCGAGCCAGCTGGCTCGCTGCCTATGGCCAGGTGCTCGGTGCCGACCTGCTGGAACAGCTCGATGTCACCGCTCATCTGCAGATTTGGCAGAGCCGTCTGGCCGAGCCGGGCCCAAAGCCCATGCTGCTTTGTCTCGATGAGGTGGTGATAGGTCTGCTCTACTGGCAACCACAGCAGGAAGCGGGGCAGAGCCATGCCCTGATCCGCGCTTTTTACCTCCATCCCGACCATTGGCGACAAGGTTATGGCAAACGGCTGTGGCAGGCGGTGGCGATGCAGATGCGCCGCGCCGGTTGTCATAGCGTCAAATTGTGGCTGCTCGATGGCAACCACATCGGCGAGGGGTTCTACCTGCGCCGCGGCTTCGTCTTTGATGGTGAAGAGCGCACCCTGATAAGCCTCGGGCAGCCCTGCCTGCAGCGACAAATGAGCCGTTTGCTCTGATCACTCTCCCGTTTTTCGCCTTCGGTCACTTTATTTTTTTTGCGAATTAATACAATGTCCCTCTTGAAACAGAGTTGGATAAACACGGGCTGACAAGGGAGTGCTGGCATGTATTACGGCTTTGATATCGGTGGCACCAAGATCGCCTTCGCGGTCTATGACGGTGCATTGAACCTCTGCCACGAGGAGCGCATGAGCACCCCTGGCAATGATTATGAGGGGCTGCAGCAGCTGATCCGCTCCCGGGTCGAGCAGGCGGATGCCCGCTTCGGCGCACGGGGCTCGGTCGGCATTGGTTTCCCCGGTGTCATCAACAGCCAGGATCACAGCATAGTGGCGGCCAATCTGCCCTCCATCAATGGTCGCCATCTGGGCGCCGATCTGGCCGAGCTGCTGGAGCGGCCGGTCAAGGTGGATAACGACGCCAACTGCTTCCTCTGGTCCGAAGTGCATCAAGGGGCAGCCGACGGCGCAGGCAGTGCGCTCGGCGTCACCATCGGCACCGGTATCGGCGGCGCCGTCTATCTGGCGGGCAAGCTTATTCAGGGGCGCAACTGGCTGGCTGGCGAGATTGGTCACTACCCCCTGCCTGCGACCATGCTGATGAAGTACCCCGAGTTGCCCCGTCCCCGTTGCGGCTGCGGCCGTCTGGTCTGTTTTGAAACCTATGCCTCCGGCACCGGTCTGGAGCGTCTCTATCACCATTTCCATGGCCAGCGCGCCACGGGTCACCAGATTGTGGGACGCTTCGAGGCCCATGAACCCCATGCGGTCGAGACGGTCGACTGCTGGCTGGAGATCATGGCTGCCGGGCTTGCCACCGCCATTTCGGTGATTGATCCCGAGGTGGTGGTGTTGGGGGGCGGCCTGAGCGGCCTGCCCGCCCTCTATGAACAGCTGCCGCTGCGTCTGCCCGGTCACTTGCTGCCCGGGGTCGCCCTGCCCGAGATCCGCCAGGCTCGCTTCGGCGGTGCCGGTGGTGTGCGCGGCGCAGCCTTGCTCAATCTATGAGATCAGATGTGGGGTCTGATCTCCCCGAAAAAGGAGTCCTCATGACCCGTCTTGAAATCTGTATCGACAACCTAGAATCCCTGTTTACTGCCCAGCAATCCGGGGCGGATCGCATCGAGCTCTGCTCTGCGCTGGGTCTGGGCGGCCTGACCCCCTCCTACGGTTTTATGCAGCAGGCAGCCCGCCACGCCACCGTGCCGGTTTATGCCATGATCCGCCCGCGTGCCGGGGATTTTTGCTTCAACGACGGCGAGTTCGAGATGATGCTGCAAGATATCGCGGCCGCACGTGCTGCGGGGCTGCAAGGGGTGGTGGTCGGTTTGCTGGATGAGGAGGGGCGGGTGCCTGCCGCCAAGCTCAAACAGCTGGTGGATGCAGCAGGCCCGTTGGGAGTCACCTTCCATCGCGCCATTGACCTCTCCTCCGATTGGCGCCTCGATCTGGAGACCATAGTTGCTGCCGGTTGCGAGCGCATTTTAAGCTCGGGCCATGCGCCGACCGCGTTGGCGGGGTTGGAAACCCTGCAGGAGATGCAGCAGGCGCTGGCGGGGCGTGCCAGCCTGATGCCGGGGGCCGGGGTCAATGCCGACAACGTGCGTACCATCATCGAGTTCACCGGGGTGAGCGAAGTGCATATGTCCGGCATGGGCTGGCGCGGTGGCATGGTGCCGCACGGAGTGAATATGGGCACTTCGGATGATGGTCGGGTCAATATCACCGATGGCGCCAAGGTGGCTGCGGTCAGAGTCTTGCTGGATCGCGGTTAAGCAGATCGCCGCCGTTGGGCGGCGTTCATCCGCATCTTGTGTGAAGTTCCTCCCACTGACGGGGAAATCAGGGGCTCCCCCGGCAGCACCCCGGCCAAAAGTCTGATATTATCCCGCCTCTTTACTACATGGATCTGGAGCAACATCTCAATGTCCCAATACGACTCTATCGAACAGAAGGCCAGCTATGGCATCGGCCGCAACATGGGTGATCAGCTGGCGCAGCAAGCCTTCGCCGGTCTGGATATCCCGGCCCTGCAACAAGGTCTGGCAGATGCCCTGAATGGTCTGGAGTTCGCGGTCAGCCGTGACGATATCAATGATGCCTTCCAGGTGATCACTGCGCGTATGCAAGAAGAGCAGGAAGCCGCCGCCAAGGCCGCCGCTGCTGACGGCGAAGCCTTCCTGGCTGACAACGCCAAGCGCGCTGAAGTGAAGGTGACCGACTCCGGTCTGCAGTACGAAGTGCTGGTAGAAGGCAACGGTGCCGTTCCGGTAGCCGGTCAGTCCGTGCGTGTGCACTACCACGGTACCTTCACCCACGGTGGCGTATTCGACAGCTCCGTCGCTCGCGGCCAGCCGGCTGAATTCCCGGTGACCGGCGTGATCGCTGGCTGGGTTGAAGCGCTGCAGCTGATGCCGGTTGGTTCCAAGTGGAAGCTCTACATCCCCCACGATCTGGCTTACGGTGCCCGTGGCGCGGGCTCCATCCCGCCTTACTCTGCACTGGTATTTGAAGTCGAGCTGCTGGACATCCTGTGATCCTGCTGGCTTGATGCAAACGGCGACCCTCGGGTCGCCGTTTGTTTTTGGGTTATGTGATAGACAGTATTTGTCGCGGTCAGTAGGTTGGATAGCAGAAAAGGGCGGCTTTTTTGCGCTTTTTACTGGTTTTTTCAGAAACGGGAACAGGCATACTGCGACTCATTAGAGAGGATAAGGAGAACCCGATGAGCAATAAGATGAAGAATGTAGCGGGGCTTGCTCTGTTGCTGCTGAGCATTCCGGCCAGTGCCGATGCCATGCGTTGCAAGAATGCCCTGATCAGCGAGGGTGACAGTACCGCCGAGATGCTGCTCAAGTGCGGCGAGCCGATGTTGCGGGAAGATATTACCCGTAACGAGGAGAATCTGCACGGCACTGTGGTTGAGGTCAAATATGGCGAACGCTGGACCTACAACTTCGGCAAGAACGAGTTCATGCGCTTCGTGACGGTACGCAATGGAAAGGTGACTGACATCGAAAACGGCCCGCGCGGCCAGTAGCCGGCGGGCAAAGCATGGATGCACAACAGACAGTAGGGCAAGACCCTTTGACTCACATGTCCGGCAAGGGGTCGCGGTGACCAAGTTGTCTGACAGCCAGATTGATCTGGCGAGCCAGTCTTAGCCGCTGGCGGCAGGTCAGGCCATGGAGGCTGATCCTGCCCGCGTTGAATTCAAATGTCCCCAGCGACTCGATGGCAAAATAGCCTCGATGAAAGCTCTTGATGTAGCGAGCGATCTGCCGTGGGGATAACTGCTTGAATACCTTCATCACACGGTTCCCTGATTGCCTGGACAGGGCACACTATGGTGTCGGTCGATGACACTGATATGACGGTTTATAAAGATTTGCATGAATCCTTATTTTGCCAGTGAGCTCGGCAAATTGACGTCATCATCGAAAAAGTTGTGCCATGGCAAACCACTGCACCGATATACTGCGGGCTTGAATGGAACAAACGAAAGGGCCTGTGCGTGGAATGGGTTGATGTGGTGGACGGGAACAACCGGGTGATTGGTGTGGCCGAGCGAGCCGAGGTGCGGCGGGAGAATCTCTGCCATCGTGCCAGCTATATTCTGGTGCTCGACGACGCGGATCGGATCCTGGTGCAGCGACGCACCCTCAGCAAGGATTTCTGCCCCGGTATGCTGGATGCCTGCGCCGGTGGCGTGGTCACCACCGGTGAGGAGATGGAGCGCTCCGCTCGCCGCGAGTTGGCCGAAGAGCTGGGGATTATGGATGTTCCTCTGCAGGGCTTTGGCTGCTTTTATGCGGAAGGGGAGGGCTATCGGGTCTGGGGTGGCCTCTTCAGTTGCCGCTATCAGGGGCCGCTGCAGTTGCAGGCCGAAGAGGTGAGCTCGGTGCACTGGATGAGCCTGGCCGAGATCGCCGAGCGCGCCAGTGAATTTACCCCCGACTCCCTGCTCGCCATCGCCACCTGGCAGGCGAGACGCTGACCAACTTCATATATCCTCTTCTCCAGAGACAAGACGGGCAGCCTGATGGCTGCCCGTTTGCATGTGTGCATTTACTTGGTCTGCTACACCAGCTTGAGGCGTCGGTTGGTGCGCCCGCAAGCGCTCGGTTTGGCGAGCCAGTGACCTTGCCAGTCGGTGGCCAGACGCAGCAGCGGATACTCCAGATCGAGCCGGGTCACCACCAGCTGGCCGGTCTCGTCGCCACTCACGGGATTGCCGCTGGCGGGATCGATGATTTCGACGATGCAGCTCTCGTTGACGATAAAGCCCTGACCGGGCTGACTCTCGTAGGCCACCACCCCCACATCCTGCCATACCAGACAGTTGAGGGCCGCAATGCCGTGAATGGCGCGCAGCGGCGCGGTTTCGGGATGGGTGGCTTCGCACAATAGGGCGCGGCGCAGCGAGTCGCTCGGGATCTCCGCCGCCTCGGCCGCTTCCAGCAGGTCGAGCAGGGTCACCAGCGGGCCGACATAGCCGGTGGGTTGATAGCGCAGTAGTGCCTCCAGCTGGCGCTGGGTATCGTGGGGCCCGCAAGGCACCACGGGAGCCCCCAGCTGGCGGGCGCCGTTATCGAAAATAAAGGCGGTGGGGCCAGCGTGATAGTCGTGGCCGTTGAGCATCACTTCCCCCGCCTTGAAACCGGCGGCAAACAGCGCCCGGGCGGCGCCCCACCAGTCTGCCCCGGCATATTCGGGGATGGCCAGCTGGCCCGGACAGGAGAATACCCGCAGCGCCTGACTGGCCGGACGGCCGGTGAGACCGGCAAAGGGGGGATGAGCCTGCTGGGCGGCAAAGAGCTCTTTGCTGTCGAGCAGTGGCAGGGTGGCCAGCTCTGCCAGATCCTCGAGGCGACACTGGCGATAGGCGCTGGAGTAACCGGCGCAATATTGACTGACATGGGTAAGCTGATGATTGAGCTGGTCCAGTTGCTGCTGTTCGCGCATGGCGGGGGGACGAATTTCCAGACCATCGTAATAGTGTTGCATGGGGCCTCCTGGCGCCGTGAAACCAGCTCAAGAGTAGTCTGCCCAAGGGGAAAATGCCTGCCGCTATCCATGGTCAGGCTCAGAGCCGCTGTTAGGAGGCATCGTCACTCTGGGATAAACTGGCGACTTCCCATCACGACTCAGGACGAGAAATCATGATTGCTGTAGGACAACCCCTGCCTGCGGGCGAATTTACCTTTATCACCGCCGAGGGTAAGCAGCTGCGGGATAGCCAGACGCTGTTCGCCGGTAAAAAAGTAGTGCTGTTTGCGGTACCCGGCGCCTTTACTCCCACCTGCTCCAATGCCCATCTGCCCGGCTATGTGGTGCTGGCCGATCAGTTTATGGCCAAAGGGGTGGATGCCATCTGTTGTCTGTCGGTCAACGACGCTTTCGTGATGCGGGCCTGGCAGACGGCCCAGAATGCCGAGGCGATCACCATGCTGGCGGATGGCGATGGCAGCTGGACCCGGGCGCTGGGCCTGGCCAAGGATACCGGCGCCTTTGGCGGCATCCGCGCCCAGCGCTTTGCGTTGATCGCCAACGATGGTGTGGTCGAGCAGCTGTTTTTGGAGGAGCCGGGCAAGTTTGAGGTCTCCGATGCCGCGAGCCTGCTGGCTACACTGTGAAATGTTAATCACGGTTTGATTTCCCCTTGAAATGGGAGGTGGCACAGCTACACTGGCGCCACTTTCCCATGGTGCCTGCCCGTCTGGGCTGGCGCTTCGTTGCAGATAACAAGAGATGAAGATCCTATGACCCTGGCTTTTGTTGCCCTGATTGCCGGACTGGCGCTGCTGGTCTGGAGTGCAGACAAGTTTGTCGACGGTGCCGCCGCCACTGCCCGTTATGCGGGGATGCCGCCGCTGCTGATCGGCATGGTGATCATCGGTTTTGGTACCTCGGCCCCGGAGATGGTGGTCTCGGCGCTGGCGGCGTCCCAGGGCAATCCCGGATTGGCGCTCGGTAATGCTTATGGCTCCAACATCACCAATATCGCGCTGATCCTGGGTCTGACGGCACTGATCAGTCCTATCGCGGTGGCCTCTCAGGTAGTACGCAAGGAGATCCCCATTCTGCTCGGTATTACCCTGCTCTCCGGCGCCCTGCTGATTGATGGTCATCTGGGCCGGATGGATGCGGTCATTCTGGGGGCCGTCTTCGTTGCCCTGATGGGCTGGTCTATCTGGGCTGGCATGAATGGCAAGGGAGATGCGCTGGATACCGAGACCGCCGAGGATATCGAGAGCGAGGGGATGTCCCTCAAGAGTGCCATCTTCTGGCTGGTGGTCGGGCTGGTGCTGCTGATCGGTGCTTCCCGTCTGCTGGTCTGGGGGGCGGTGACCATCGCTCAGGCGCTAGGTATCAGCGATCTGGTGATTGGTCTCACCATAGTCGCGGTAGGGACCTCTTTGCCGGAGCTGGCCTCGTCGCTGATCGCCATTCGCAAGAACGAGCATGATCTGGCCCTTGGCAACGTGCTCGGCTCCAACCTGTTCAACACCCTGGCGGTGGTGGGGATTGCGGCGGGCATCCACCCGCTCGATGTGGCGCCGGAGGTGCTCACCCGTGAC
Source organism: Aeromonas sp. 95A (assembly GCF_051919235.1). NCBI lineage: Bacteria > Pseudomonadati > Pseudomonadota > Gammaproteobacteria > Aeromonadales > Aeromonadaceae > Aeromonas > Aeromonas sp. 95A. The sequence continues at coordinate 1,634,814 of NZ_JBQBFC010000001.1, read as the reverse complement.
TGGAGCATCATGATGGGGCTGACCCTGCTGCTGCTGGTGATGTGTCTGGGCCGCAAGGGGCAGGGCCGCATCAACCGGTTGGAGGGGGGCGTGCTGCTCACCTGCTTCGTCGCCTACACCGGCTGGCTGCTGACCAGTCAGTTTATCTGATAGGGGTTGGTGAAATGAGAGAGGGGGAAGCGCAAGCTTCCCCCTCTTGTTTTTGCCCAGTGAATCTGTTGGCGAGCGGTGTGCTCAGGCTACTGCCACCAGCTTCTGCCCCTTCTGGCTGCTGTCCAGAATGAGGATGCTGGCCTTGGGGAAGAAGTTGAAGGTGGAGGCGGAGGCCCAGGTGTAGGCCCCCATCACCTTGCCAACCACCAACTCGCCGATAGCCAGATCCGGCAGCATGATGCCATCGCGGATCACATCCACGCTGTCGCAGGTGGGGCCGGAGAGCACCGAGTTGTGCTGCTCGCCACTGGCATAAGGCGTGCTCACCGGATAGGTGACGTGGTCATAGAGCTGGCCGTTGTAGCTGCCGTAGAGGCCGTCATCCAGGTAGTACCAGATCTTGTCGCCACGGTGGGCCTTGCCCATCACGCTGGATACCGAAGTCATGGCCGGTGCGCTGATAAAGCGGCCCGGTTCGGCAATCTTCTGCACGGTAGCGGGCAACTTGGCCAGCGCTTCGCGGATCGGCGCGCAGAAACCGTCGATATCGAACTCGCCCCCTTCATAATCCACCGGGAAACCGCCGCCGATATCCAGCACCCAAGGCTTGAGCCCGAGCGCCCAGGCCTGCTCCATGATCTCGCGGCAGGCGTCGATGGCCTGCACATGGCGACGGGCATGGGGCACTTGCGAGCCGACGTGAAACGACAGCCCCATCACCTTGAGCCCCTTGGCGTGGGCCAGTTGCAGCAGCGGCAGCGCCTGCTCCGGGGTGCAGCCAAACTTCTTGGAGAGATCGACCTTGGTCTCGGGGTTGGGGAAGCTGACCCGCAGCAGCAGTTTCACTTCGTCCTTGTAGGGAATGAACTTTTCCAGCTCCAGCGGGTTGTCGTAGACAAACACAGTGCAGCCGAACTCCAGCGCGTAACGGATATCGCTGTCGCGCTTGATGGGATGGGTATGAATGCAACGTCCCGGGCGAACCCCCTGACTGCGCACCAGATCCACTTCGCCATTGGTGGCCAGATCGAAACAGGCCCCCTCTTCCTTCAAGACAGAGACCACCGCCTCATGGGGCAGGGGTTTGAGTGCATAGTGCAATCGTACATCGGGCAGGGCGGCGGCCAGGGCCCGATACTGTTTGCGGACGGCTGCCTTGTCGAGCAGCAGCAGGGGGGAGCCGAATTGTTCAACCAGCTGACGGTAATCTTGTGCGACCACATCTTTTGCAACCAGGGTCTCGTTCATTCTCTTTTGGTCATCCTTAGGGGGCGTGATATGCCCAAGCCATATGCGATTGAACCGGCGACGGCCGGGTCAGGCGAGCGGTCCGGTGGGACCAACCGAACACAGTGCATAAATTGATGACAAAGTGCTTGGTTATGCAGCGGATTATCGGCTTATTGATTCTGTGTGCAAGCATTTTGATTGGATATGTCGGCAAGATTTTCTTGGCGAAACGAGAGGGATCACTGTTCTCTATCCGCCATTTTTCCCGTTTGGGCCACATTTGATCCGTGAGAGCCTAACTTGTTGATAGTTAACTAACATTTAACATTCTTGCTGCGATTCTGATGGTCACTAAAAAAATATAAATGGGGGCGGCCAAGTGCGAGACAGCTCACATTTTTTGGATTAACATGCCGACTTCCTAATCCAAACTAGTTCGGATGAAGGTAGCAGGAGAGCGATGGGCAACCATCCACCGAAGAAGTGAATCTTTCAGGTACCGGGCAACCGGTGTGGACTGCTACTGGACGATACTCTGGAGAGACCCGTTAAATCGGGCGCCGAAGGAGCAAGGCACCATGACTACCCGCAAGGGCAGGCTGGCGCCGGAAACTCTCAGGCAAAAGGACAGAGGGGATGGGATGGTTGTACCTGGGCTTGGCCCGCATCCGATCGCCTCTGGCCGATCGCGACACCTATGGGAAGATCATCCTTCTCCTCCTTAATTTCTGTTTCTTAAGGAGGATGCATGTCATCAATTCAATCGGCGTTAACCGCCATCGATAGCTTTATCTGGGGGCCGCCCCTGCTGATCCTGCTGGTCGGGACCGGTATCTATCTCACCCTGCGTCTGGGTCTGCTTCAGGTGGTGCGCTTGCCGCTCGCTTTGCGGCTGGTCTTTGGCCGCGATCAGGGGCAGGGCAAGCAGGGGGATGTCTCCAGCTTCGGCGCCCTCTGTACCGCTCTCTCTGCCACCATCGGTACTGGCAACATCGTCGGGGTGGCTACCGCCATCAAGCTCGGCGGCCCCGGTGCCCTGTTCTGGATGTGGATGGCGGCGCTGTTCGGCATGGCCACCAAGTACGCCGAGTGTCTGCTGGCGGTCAAATATCGCGAGCAGGATGCCAACGGCCAGATGGCTGGCGGCCCCATGTACTATCTGGAGAAGGGGCTCGGTTCCAAGCCGCTGGCCAAGCTGTTTGCCTTGTTTGGCATCGGCGTAGCTTTCTTCGGTATCGGTACCTTCCCGCAGGTCAATGCCATCTCCGACGCCATGAGCCTCTCCTTCTCGGTGCCCCGTGAAGCGACCGCCGTGGTGCTGACCCTGATCGTGGCGCTGGTGACCCTGGGGGGGATCAAATCCATCTCCAGCGTGTCGAGCAAGGTGGTGCCCTTCATGGCCATCTTCTACATCGTCGCCTGTCTGGGTGTGCTGGTGAACAACGCCAGCGCCCTGCCCGATGCCGTCATGCTGGTGGTCGAGAGTGCCTTCACCGGCCATGCGGCGACCGGCGGCTTCGTCGGCGCCAGCATCATGCTGGCAATCCAGTCCGGGGTGGCGCGCGGGGTCTTCTCCAACGAGTCGGGACTGGGCTCTGCGCCCATCGCGGCGGCGGCGGCCAAGACCGATTCCTGCGTGGAGCAGGGGCTGGTCTCCATGACAGGTACCTTCATCGACACCATCATCATCTGCACCATGACCGGCCTGACCCTGGTGGTGACCGGCGTGTGGAGCGGTGATGCAAGCGGCGCGGCCATGACCAGTCTGGCCTTTGCCCAGGGGCTCGATGCCCATGTTGGTCAGTATCTGGTGAGCATTGGCCTGCTGTTCTTCGCCTTTACCACCATCCTTGGCTGGAACTACTACGGCGAGCGCTGCACCGAGTACCTGTTCGGGGTAAAGGCGATCAAGCCCTATCGTCTGGTCTATCTGGCGCTGGTAGCGAGCGGTGCTTTCCTCCATCTGGACATGATTTGGCTGCTTGCCGATATCGTTAACGGCCTGATGGCGGTGCCCAACCTCATCGGCCTGATTGGTCTGCGCCATGTGGTGATCGCCGAGACCCGCGCCTACTTTAGCCGGGATCTGGATAGCGAAGCCGAGCCGGAGCCGCAGACGGCCTGAACGCCTCGGCCCGTTTCACGTTCCCATTGAAAAGAACAAGCCACGACTCCGGTCGTGGCTTTTTTGTGCGCTATGTCTATGGACGGGGACTTTCCCTCTCCCTTCGGGATAAGGTCAGGATGAGGGGGATAGCCCCTCGCTCAGCAGGCTATCCAGACGTGCTCGCACTTTCTCTACCAGTGCCTGATCGCTACCGCGCCAATCGATGCAGCTTGCCAGCGTGGTGGAGGTTCCCGCCATAAAACGCAGCTCGCCGCCCGCCAGCTCGTAGAAGCGGCTCGCCATTCTGGTTCCCTCATCCACATCACCCGCCACCAGCAGCATGGCTTGTGCCAGCACGGCGCCCTGGTGATCCTGCCCCGGCGCCAGCCAGCGCTGGGCAGTGCCGGTGATCTTGCGTCCCCCGATCACCAGATTGTACTGACCATCGCAAAAGGATCCGGGCACGAAGTCATAGCTTCCCTCAAGGCCGTACTCCGCCAGCAGGGTCAGCAGTGGCGCCCCCAGCAGCCGGTAGTAGTGGGCGAGGTCTGTGGTGGTGCGGGGCAGCAGCAGGGATAGGTTGAGGATCCCCGCCCCGTGGGGCACGGCGGTGCCGCCGCTGTCGCGCACATGTACCGGCCAGCCTTCAGCTGCAAGTTGCTGGCAGGCGGCTTCGTAATGGGGGAGGCGGGTATCCTTGCGGGTGACAATCAGACATTGGGGCGCCTGCCAGAGGTGAGCGCGGGGCTGGCCGTCATGGGCACAGTCGCGCAGCCAGCGCTGCTCTTGCGCCAGTATCTGTGCGGGTAAAGCGGTATCGGGAAGGGGGGAGAGCAGGCGATAGGGCATGGCGGCATCCTCAAAAAAGGCTGCCCAGCACACTACCCGTGGCGACTGGCAAGGTAAAGCCCCGCAGTGCGGGGCTGTTTGCTATCGGTAGGCTGTGTCTCAGGAGTGGCGCGCTTCGCGCTTGGGTAGCAGCAGGTTGAGCACGATGGCGGTAATGCCACCGGTGGCGACGCCGTAGGAGAGCACGCTCTTGGCCAGCTCCGGCAGGTGTTGCAGCACTTCCGGCACCTGCGCGACTCCCAGCCCCATGGCCAGCGACACCGCCAGGATCATCAGGGCGCGTCTGTCCAGCTCCTCGCGGGCAATGATGCGCACCCCGGCGGCGGCGATGGTGCCAAACATGACGATGGTCGCTCCGCCCAGCACGGGCTCGGGGATCTGTTGCACCAGACTCGCGACCGCCGGGAACAGGCCGAGCAGGGCCAGCATGGCGGCGATAAAGAGCCCGACATGGCGGCTGGCGACGCCGGTCAGCTGAATGACGCCGTTATTCTGGGCGAAGGTGGACATGGGGAAGGTGGAGAAAACTGCCGCCAGCATGGAGTTGGCACCATCGGCCAGCACGCCGCCTTTGATCCGCTCCATATAGACAGGCCCTTCCAGTGGCTCGCCGGAGATATCCGAGGTGGCGGTCATGTCGCCGATCGCTTCGAGCGCCGTCACCACGAAGATGATGGCGAGCGGCACGAACAGCTGCCAGTCAAAGCCGAGACCGTAGTGGAGCGGAATGGGCACCATCACCAGCGGGCCGTCGAAGGTGGGGGCGCTCACTTTGCCCAACAGCAGGGCCACGGCATAGCCCGCCAGCATGGCGATCATGATGGCGGAGAGACGCAGCCAGGGATTGCGACTGCGCTGCAGCAACACGATAAGGCCGAGCACCAGCAGGGAGAGGAAGAGGTTGGTGTGACTGGCGAAGCTGCCATCAGAGAGGGCTGCATAGCCGCCGCCCATGCTGATCAGGCCCACTTTGATCAGGGTCAGACCGATCAGCAGCACCACTATGCCGGTGACCAGCGGGGTGATGATCCGTTTCACCAGATGGAGGAAGCGGCTCATCACCACGATAGTGAGTGCGGCAACCAGCATGGTGCCGAACAATGTGCCCAACAGATCCTCGGTGGGCATGGCGGCCTGTTTGAGGGCGAGACCGGAGGCGATGATGGGGCCGAGGAAGTTGAAGCTGGTACCTTGCACCGAGAGTAGGCCGGAACCGATGGGGCCGAAGCGGCGGGTTTGAATGAAGGAGGCGATGCCGGACATGACCAGCGACATGGAGACGATATAACGGGTGTCGGCGGCAGGGAGGCCGAGGGCATTGGCGATAATCAGGGGTGGGGTAATGATGGCGACAAACATGGCGAGCATATGCTGCAGGGCGGCGAACAGCGTCTGGGGCAGAGGCGGGACATCCTCTATGCCATAGACCAGTTCGCTATGGGCTCGCCTGGGTGGATGTGCCTCTCGATTGGCGCGTGTGACAGCAGCCTGTTCCATAAGTACCTCGAATTGTGTGGGGAGGGGGAGAAAATTGGGCGCTATTGTAGTGATTGAAATGAGGCTGACCAGCGCTAATTATGCAAAAAAAGGTTTATTTTTTGATGGGTTGAAACGTTTGCGCGCTGCGATTATCATCTGTCGGTTTGTGTGACCGACCTCTCCTTTTTATTCTCCCCGCTAATGACAATTTTACCACTTTGTAGGTGTAGAATGAGCCCTCAGTATTCATCGTGGAGACTCTGGATGCTCAAGTTGTCAGAGTTCTGGAGTGCGAGGGTTCACTCCGAAGACTTTACTCGTACTCGCATGGGCTTTATGACGGTGCGTTTGCGCCTGCTGACCTGCTTGCTGATGCTCGGATTGCCCGCCTGGGCCGTGGTGGATTGGCTGACCTTGCCCGCCGTTCATTTCGAGCAGCTATTCCAGGCCAGGATCTTCTGCACCCTGGCGCTCTCGCCACTTATTCCGCTCTCGTACCTCATCCACTTCAAGCGGGAGCGGATGAAGCTGGCCCTTGGCTACCTGATGGCCGTGATGATGCTCTTCTCCCTCTTCTGCCTGAACAGCTTTGGCGCGGGACAGGAGTTACAGGCGGGCTATGCGGCCTTTCCCTATCTGCTGATCACCCTGTTTGCCATCTTCCCCATCCCCCTCTCCCTCGGCTTGCAACTGGCAGGCGTGGTACTGGTGACCATGCTGCTGGGCCACTGGCTGCTGGTGGGCCAGAGTATCTGGAGTCAGGCCACCCTGAATCAGGTGTGGGTGCTCGGCATGTTTACCATGGCCAGTTGCTGGGTGCAGTGCGGCCAGCTCAACATGCTGCTGCGGCTATATCGGGAATCGACCACCGATGAGCTGACCGGCATGATGAACCGCCGCTTGCTGATGAAGCAGCTGGAGCAGGCCAGAATCCGGCTGCAACTCAAGAAGAAGCCCTTTGCGGTGATGCTGCTGGATCTCGATCGCTTCAAGCGGATCAACGATATCTACGGCCATCTGGCGGGGGATGCGGTGCTCAAGGAGGTGGCTACCACCCTGGGGGAGCAGCTGGAGCCTGACATGGTGCTGGGGCGTTATGGCGGCGAAGAGTTTGCCATCCTGATGCACAACTGCGCCGATCCGGCACTGGCGAGCAAAATGGCCGAGCGGCTGCGCATTGCCGTCGAGGCGCGGCTGGTGAAGAGCCCCACCTCGGACGAATTGCTGGAGGTGACGGTGAGTATCGGGATTGCCATGGCTCGTGCCGATGACACCATCGATATTCTGATCAACCGTGCCGACGAGTGTCTCTATCAGGCCAAGATGGCGGGACGCAACTGCGTGGTGGTCGAGGGGCAGAACCGCGCAAAAACAGATGCCGCCTGAGGGCGGCATCCTGTTGGCAATGAGCTGGTGCGATCAGGCCAGCTTGTACTTGCCGGAGAGCTGCTGGGCCAGCAGCTTGAACATGTTGAAGACCGCCATGGTCTTGCCGGTCGGGGTGCCATCTTCGGCTAGGAAATACTCCCCCTTGAACACCAGAATATCCCCCTTCTGCTCCACCGAATCGGCGCGCATACCGTGGATGAAGTCTTCATGCTCTTTGATGATCTTGTTGGCCATCTCAAGCAGGGCCGTCTCGGTGATCAGCTCTTTCTGTGGTTGCATGCTCGTCTCCTTAAACGACTACTGGACAGGGAAACCGTGGATCCCTGCCTCTGATTGAAGAGGCGCCCAGCATACTGCAAACAGGGTTTTTCTGTCATTGATATGACCCCGATTTGTGGCTGTTTATCCGATCACCAGATTCTTCAACCAGCAGCGCTGGCGAATACGGCGCTGCACCAGCAGCACCTTGCTAAGCTCCTCAAGCAAGACCACCGCCACCACCCAAGAGAGGGGCCAGCCGAGCAAAGTGACCGCCACCCAGGCGAGCGGGATGCCGATGCACCACATCCCGACAATATCGATGAAGATGCTGTAGTTCACATCGCCGCCAGAGCGCAGCACCCCGATGATCCCTACCATGTTGAACACCTTGAGCAGCATCCCGAGACACATGATGCCGAGCACCTGACCCGCTTCCGTCATCAGCTCGGGGGGCAGGTTGCCGACCCACTGCAGCAGGTTGGCTTGCAGCAGCCAGACGATGATCCCCACCAGCAGAGCGCCAATCGGTGCCAGCAGCAGGAACAGCTGGGAGTGCTGCCAGGCAATCTCGTACTCCTCGGCCCCGAGCCGGTGGCCGAGCAGGGTGGAGCAGGCCACCGCCAGTCCGAAGAAGAGGGAGATAAGGATGCTCTCCAGGGTGCCGAGGGTGGTCATGATGGCCAGCGAATCGGTGCCAAGATGGGCGTAGAGAAAGCCGTAAATCAGCATGCCAAAGGCCCAGAGGCCGTCATGGAACAGCAGCGGCAGGGCGATCAGGGTAAAGCGCACCACCTCCTTGCGCTTGAAGGCGGCCAGCCAGTCTGGTGCGCGCGGGATCAGGCGCGCTTCATAACGCCTTACGTAGAGCAGCAGCAGGGCTGTCTGCAGCAGCCGGGAAATGGTGGTGCCCCAGGCCGAACCGGCGACCCCCATCGCCTCGAAGCCGAAGTGACCGAAGATGAGGGCGTAGTTGAGGATGACGTTGGCGATGATGGCGATAATGCCGATGCGGGTCGGCGCGGCGGCATTGCCGACCGAGCGCAGGGCTGATTCCAGCGGCACCACGATGGCGGTACAGAGGATGGTGGCGCCGGTGATCATCAGGAATTGATCTGCCAGTGCCCGCAGCGCCGGATCCTGACTGGCAAAACCCAGCACGCTGCCCGGTGATAACACATAGATGAAGGCAAAGGGCAGGGTGACCAGCAAGGCGCCCACTATTGCCAGCGCCAGGGAGCGGCGTACCCCGGCCATCTCCCCGCGCCCGAAGTATTGTGCTGCCAATACCGAGACCCCGCCCGCGAGGCCCGCTATCACCAGCAGATTGAAGAAGAAGACCCGGTTACCCAAGCCGACCGCCGCCACAGCCGTGGTGCCAAGCTGGCTCACCATCATGATATCGATGAGGCCGAGCAGGGAGAACATCATGGATTGCAGCGAGACAGGCAGGGCCAGCCGCCACAATCGGGTCATGAACTCGCGATCGGTGGTTTGTTTTAAAATCGCTTGCCAATAATTCATAGTTGTTAACCGGGTATGAGAAAAGCAAGGTTTGTCAGGGGTATGATAGGGGCTGACGAGGCTCTTCTCACTGTGAGTAGCTCTCGGTTTTCTTGTGTAAAACTATCCTGTTGAGGTGTTATGCCATTTGCCAGCGAGTGTCTGGAGATAGCGCCAGCCTGTGAAGAGCAGATGCTGGGACGTGAAGGGCTGCCCCTGCTCGGCGAGGTAGGGATCTTTCTGACCGGCCTCTCCCGGGTGCGGGATCACTACCTCATCCGTCGCAATCGCCCCGAGTTTCACATCCTGATGGTGAGTCACGATGAGGGTGGCGCGCTGCTCACCGACGAGGGGGAGCAAGCCATTCCAGCCGGGTCGCTGATTTTCCTGCCTGCCGCCGTGCCCGGTGGTCTCAAACTGATTGGCGAAAGCTGGCAGATCAGCTGGATTTTGCTCGATGACGTGCCGCGCTGGCAGCACCTGCATCGCCTTGGTCACCGTATCTGGCAAGGGGATGGCGGCGATCAGCTCTACCATCTGCTCAGCCTGATGCAGGGGGAAGGGGTTCGCTCCCCGCTGCAACCCCAACTGCTCAACCTGTTGCTGGCGCTGCTGGAGCGCACCCTGCAAGGGGAGGTGCGCGGTACCCCTGAACTCAGGTTGCAGGCACTGTTTCGACGGGTGGAGGCGCGCCTGGACGAACCCTGGAGTGTCGCCCTGCTGGCCCGACAGATGGCCTGCTCCGTTCCCCATCTGCATCGTCTCTGTCAGCAAGCGTTCGGTATGGGGCCGATGGCGAGGGTGACCGAGCTCAGAATGAACAAGGCGCGCCAGCTGCTGCTCTATACCAACTGGCCACTTGGCGAGCTGGCGGCCCGGGTCGGTTACAGCGATGGGGCCAACTTTGCCAACCGCTTTCGTCGTCTGACTGGTCAGACCCCCGGCGCCTTTCGTCGACTGGGTCGCAAACCTTTTGCAACGGATGTGCAAACTCTTTGAAATTAATGAGACAAGCCCATAGGATCGGCGGGTCCCTGCGTCTAGCTAACCGTTTAGGTACCAAGATCCATGTTTGAAGATAATAACCAGAAACGTCCTCTCTACATTCCCTACGCCGGTCCCGCCCTGCTGGAGACCCCTTTGCTCAACAAGGGCAGCGCCTTCACCAGCGAAGAGCGCAGCAACTTCAACCTCGAAGGTCTGTTGCCCCAAAATATCGAGACCATCGAAGAGCAGGCCGAGCGCGCCTATCGCCAGTTCATGGCGTTTGGCAACGACATGGACAAGCACATCTATCTGCGCAACATCCAGGATACCAACGAGACGCTCTTCTACCGTCTGCTGCACAACCACCTGACCGAGATGCTGCCCATCATCTACACCCCGACGGTGGGCAAGGCGTGCGAGGAGTTCTCCAACATCTATCGCCGCGCCCGTGGCCTGTTTATCTCCTATCCGGACAAGGACAGGATCGATGACATGCTGCAAAACGCCACCAAGCAGAACGTCAAAGTGATCGTGGTGACCGATGGCGAGCGGATCCTGGGTCTGGGTGATCAGGGGATCGGCGGCATGGGCATTCCCATCGGCAAGCTCTCCCTCTACACCGCCTGTGGCGGCATTTCGCCCGCCTACTGCCTGCCGGTGGTGCTGGATGTCGGCACCAACAACCAGCAACTGCTGAATGACCCCTTCTATATGGGGTGGCGCAATCCGCGTATCTCGGGAGATGAGTACGCCGAGTTTGTCGATGCTTTCATTCAGGCGGTCAAGCGCCGCTGGCCCGATATCCTGCTGCAGTTCGAGGACTTCGCCCAGAACAACGCCATGCCGCTGCTCAACCGCTACAAGAACGAGCTCTGCTGCTTCAACGACGATATTCAGGGCACTGCAGCGGTGACCCTGGGCAGCCTGATCGCCGCCTGCAAGGCTTCCGGCGCCAAGCTCTCCGAGAAGCGGGTTGCCTTCCTCGGTGCGGGCAGCGCCGGTTGCGGTATCGCCGAGCAGATCGTGGCACAGATGAAGGCCGAAGGGCTGACCGATGCCCAGGCCCGCAGCCGTGTCTTTATGGTGGACCGCTTTGGTCTTATCACCGGCAAGATCCCCAACCAGCTCGACTTCCAGCGCCGTCTCTCCCAACCGGTGGAGCGCATCGCCGACTGGCCGGTGGGTGACAACATCTCCCTGCTGGAGGTGATGGAGCATGGTCGCCCGGATATCCTGATCGGGGTCTCCGGTCAGCCGGGGCTGTTTACCGAAGAGGTGGTCAAGACCATGCACAAGCACTGTGCCCGTCCCATCATCTTCCCGCTCTCCAACCCCACCTCCCGGGTCGAGGCGACGCCGGCAGACCTTATCCGCTGGACCGACGGTCAGGCGCTGGTGGCCACTGGCAGTCCGTTTGCACCGGTGGAGTACAAGGGAAAACGCTACGTCATCGCTCAGTGCAACAACTCCTTCATCTTCCCGGGGATCGGCCTTGGCGTCATCGCCTCCGGCGCCACCCGGGTGACCGACGCCATGTTGATGTCGGCCAGTCGCGCGCTGGCGGAGTGTTCGCCGCTGGTGAAAGGGGAGGAGGGCTCCCTGCTGCCAGATCTGGCGGATATCCATCAGGTCTCCCGCTACATCGCCAAGATGGTGGCCAAGACAGCCATGCTGCAGGGCAAGGCGGTGCAGACCCCGGACGAGGTGATCGATCAGGCCATCGACGCCAACTTCTGGCATCCGGAATATCGCCGCTACCGCCGCACCTCGTTCTGATTTCTGCGAAAAGACGCAAAGCAAAAGGGATGCCTCGGCATCCCTTTTTACTGCACGTCTGACATGGTTATCGCCTCAAGATGAACTACTCGCTGCCGCCCTGTACGCCGGTGACGCGCACCTCTACCCGGCGATCCGGCCCAAGGCAGTCGATGAGCGCCGCCTTCGCCTTGATGGCATCACACTGGTTGCCGGTGACCGGATTACTCGCGCCATTGCCCTGGATGCTCACCTTGTCGGCAGGCAATCCCTTGCTGATCAGAAAGTCGGCAACGGTTTGGGCTCGAGCTTCTGACAACCTATGATTGTTGGCATCCGAGCCGATACGGTCGGTATACCCTATCACGACCGCACTGCCATCCTTGGGCTGCACGTCGACGATCTGCTGGTAGAGATCGTCCAGCGCACTCATCCCCTCCTGTTTGAGGTCCGCTTTGCCAAAGGCGAACAACACATCGGAACTGAGGTTGAAGGTCTGATCCACCACCTCCGGTTCGGCCGGTGGCGGGGGAACCACGACCGGGGCGGGCGTGGGGGCCGCTTCTTTAGGTTGGCTGCGGTTCGGGTGGATCACCAGCTCCAGCGTGGCGGTGCTGATGTCGCTGACCCAGCGCTGGGTACCGCTGTTGGCTTTGCCGTTATCCGGATCATCGCCAACGCGCACTATGTAACGGTAGCGTGCCTGCAGATCGACCCAGTCATGGAGCCGGGCCGTCACTCCCAGACCCGCCAGCGGCGCCAGGTTGTCGTCCCCGCCATTGACCGACTCGACGTGATAGATATAGCCACCGCCCTCGGCAAAGAGCGAGAACATCTCGCTGAGCGGCAGGCGGCCAATGACTGACAGCGTGGCTCCCTTGCTGTTGAAGTCATGGCCGCTGATATCCCAGTCACCGGTGGAGAGATAGCCAATCTCGGCCCCCAGATTTTCCGTGAAGTTGTAGCCGCCAAACAGGGAGAGTGCAGTCGCATCCTTGCCGACATCCTGACTGAAATCATTCAGATTGTGGGCAATGGCCCAGCCAACGCCAACCCCGGCATACCAGTCGTGAACCGGTTCCGCTTGTGCGCCTGTGCTCGCCAATGCCAGTGCAATCCACACAGGTTTTACTCTTATGTTCATCGCGTATCCTCGTCGATGTTTGGTATAGTGGGGTTGCCTGCTGGTCAAACCCCACACTTATGTATAGGTGACGGGCTGTTTTTAACCACCAAAGAGGTATGGGGGGCGACACGCCGTGAACTAGGGCGCGACACGGGAAGAGGAAGAGCAAAAGAGGGTTACAAGGTGGGCGAATAAGCGGCAAGAAAAAGGAGGCCAAGTGGCCTAATGCCAGTCAGTTAAGCCTGACTGGCATTGTTTTCATTGGCTTTTGCACCGCATACTTTTGTGGTCTTGCCTTCACACTGCGGGGATAATTCCGCTCCCTTCGCTCCGGTAATACAAACTGCCCCGCCTGCTTATCCAGCTCCGCCACCCGCTTCGGGATACTCCCCGGTGACAGGTACGGCATGCAGCTCAGTTCATGGATAAGATAGACCGACGCCATGTGAAAACTCAGCTGGCTCGCAGTGTATCCCTTCAGACTCGCCGCCATCTTTACCATCTGGCTGCGCAGCAGGTTATACGCCAGCAGCACGCCCCACAGCTCTTGCCGTATCCCCGCCGCCTTCTTGCTGCGCAGGGTTAGCCGGTGTTGTTGCAGGCTGTGCTTCATCTCCCGATAGCCCAACTCGATTTCCCAGCGGTGGCTGTAGAGCTCGACGATGTCGGCGCCCGGGAAACGCATCGGGTCGACCATTGAGGTCAGCACCTGCCGCTCTTTGCCGTTGATAGTGCGAGTCAGCAAGCGGGCTTCCACTGTATCCGGCAGGTGCGGCCACTTCTTCCTCGTCTGTGGACTGGTTTTGAGACGCACTAGCACATCCTGACGCCCCAGCTTGCGCACCACCTCGTATTGCGTGCCCTTTTTGAGCGGCAGCAGCCAGTGCCGCTCGCTGCCAGTGGTCTGCCAGGCGTGGAGCAAGCCGAGGGAGTAAAACCCCTTGTCGAACAGGGTCAGCGAGTGGTCCGGCGTGCGCGCGACCAGCCGCTCGGCCAGCACCATCTCGTTGACGGCGCAGCTCTCCATGACTGCCTGCACAAGTAGGTGACTGGTCAGCTCCATCTGGCAAAGCATGCGCACCTGCGGATAGGTGGTCTCGCCATGCTGGGTGCCGGGTTTGGCAAACTCGGCGGCATTGTCCGGGGTATCGGGTGTGCGCCACATCACGCCATCAACGGCGAGCAGTTGCAGCCCGGCCCAACCCGGATGATTGGCCTGCTGGTGCCAGCCTGCGGCGGTGTCGTGAAACAGCCGCTCAATGCTCTTGTGGCCAAGCTTTTGGCGAGCTTGCAAAAAGGCGCTGGGGGCGACAAAGGGGCGGTCGCCGGGCAAGAGGATATCAAGCTGATTGACCAGCTGGGTCATGGGGATATGGCGGAAGATGGCCATGCCGATGATAGCCCAGACCAGACGCTCCATGGGCATACGACGGCGACGCAGGGTCACGACATCCTCTTCGGCAAGCGCGTCGTGATGAGCTCGGGAGCAATGAGGTCTGAGAGTGACTCAAACTGAGCTGCATTGCTGGCGTGGAGGAAGTCGAGAGCCTGGGCGATACGCATAAAAAAATCCGAAACCAATCAACAGGTTTCGGATTTTCACACATCAGAAGGATCGGTCAATGGATCCTTAACTGATCGGCATTAGGCCAGGTGGCCTCCTTGTTATGTCGGATGTGTCCTGGTATTGGTTGCCAGATAGTGAGCGTGTCAGCATCGGGGTCAAGTCCCCGCCGTTTTCTTCATTTAGCGTACAAAACATCACCCTGTTGAATGGGGTTTCAATAAACCGGTCAGAAAAACGATTGGCGTTCGTCACAATAATGCGTAAAATCGCATACTCGATGCTTGTAGCAACGAATCCCGCCTAAAAAGCCAGTTTCATGCCCTTCCCAAGCAGTAAAAGGTAACAAGTGACGCATTCGTGTTCATTTCGTGCCTTGAAAAAGTCTTGTGATAACTGAAAAGTGATAAATATCCCCATCAGTTATCAAAAAATTAAGGACATCCATGTTTTCCTTAGTCAAGCAAAGTGTCGCCGGGCTGCAAATCCTGTTTGTCGCCTTCGGCGCCATGGTTCTGGTGCCCCTGCTCACCGGACTGAACCCCTCCATGGCCCTGCTTGGCGCCGGTGTGGGCACCCTGTTGTTCCAGCTCTGTACCCGCCGCCAGGTCCCGATTTTCCTCGGTTCCAGCTTTGCCTTCATCGCCCCCATCATCTACGCCACCCAGACCTGGGGATTGCCATCCACCATGTTTGGCCTGTTTGCCGCCGGTTTCATGTATTTCATTCTGGCTGCGCTGATCCGGGCAAAAGGGATGGGTTTTGTGCACAAATTGCTGCCCCCGGTGGTGATTGGCCCGGTGATCATGGTCATCGGTCTTTCTGTAGCGCAGGTTGCCTGCAACATGGCGATGGGCCGTGCCGGTAGTGAGCAGGTGGTACCTGCGGGGACTGCGCTGACGCTGGCCGGTATCTCGCTGGCGGTCACCCTGATTGCAGCTGTGTTCTGCAAGGGGTGGATCAAGCTGATCCCCATCCTGTGCGGCGTGATTGCCGGTTATGTCTCGGCGGTGTTCATGGGCCAGGTGAGTTTCGATGGCATGGTGAACGCCCCCTGGTTGGCGCTGCCCCACTTCGAAACCCCGGAGATCAACTGGGCTGCTGCGTTGTTCATGTTGCCGGTAGCCATCGCCCCCTGTATCGAGCATATAGGTGGTGTGTTGGCGATCGGTGGCGTGACTGGCAAGGATTACACCAAGGAGCCGGGTTTGCACCGTACGCTGGCCGGTGACGGTATCGGCGTCTGCTTCGCCGGTTTCATCGGGGGCCCACCCGTGACCACCTACGCCGAAGTGACCGGTGCCGTGATGATCACTCGCAACTTCAATCCGGTCACCATGACCTGGGCTGCGGTGTTTGCCATCATTCTGGCCTTCTTCGGCAAGTTCAATGCGCTGCTCACCTCCATCCCGATGCCGGTGATGGGCGGTATCATGTTGCTGCTGTTCGGATCCATCGCTGCCATCGGTCTCAAGACGCTGGTGGAATCCAAGGTGGATCTGGGACTGTCACGCAATATCGCCATCGTCGCCGTGACTCTGACCGTCGGTGTCGGTGCGCTGGAGATGAAGATTGGCGACTTCGCGCTGGCCGGCGTTGGCCTGGCCTCTGTTGCCGCCATCCTGCTCAACCTGATCCTACCTGCGCACTCCGAAGAAGGTGTGATGGACGCGGCCAAGGACTGAGTTCCACCAGACGTTCATTGTTGATTTGGAGAAGGCCACCTCGCGGTGGCCTTCTCATTTTCGGGTATCTCGCGCCACTTTTTGGCTCGACGGAGCTCATCTGGAATCTAATTTGGAAGCAGATGAGGGGGTTAGCATTCTCATTTGACGTATCTCTTTTCGTGACCTTAGCTAAAGGACAGGTTTGGCTCTGAGGTCTCCTCGAGCAGTATGGGAAAATGGATGTTGGCGTTTTCTATCATTTCTCTCCCAGACCCCTGTCATAAAACGATGCGCTTTTTCTTTGCCACGGCGCTGTTGTATGGCAGAGGCTTATCCGCCCCACTCCGCACTCCCCTTATGCTGCCCTGGCATGTATCCACCTCGATTTGTTGTGAGCCTCCCTCGCCGGTTGCGTTTCGTTGCGCACAGGCAAAATCCGGATCTGTTTGCTGCTGCACATGGGTGGGCGGCGAGCCGTGAAAGCCGGCATGACCCCAGCGGGTCAGACGTGCACCGCCATCGATAATGGCGGATGTTCAGGGATGAATGGCAAGCAAAGCGAGGTTGCAATGAACTATCAACTGCTGTGGAAAAGTGCAATTTTTTCAGTCTCTTCCATGATGGCGATAAGCGCTGTTCAGGCTGCGCCACTAAACGTGATGACCGAGGATTACCCGCCATTCAACATGCAGGGAGAGGGGGGCAAGATTGTCGGGCTGTCGACCGAGGTGGTCGAAGAGCTGTTCAAGCGTGCTGGAGTCGAATACAAGCTGACCCTGATGCCCTGGAAACGGGCGTACGAAGATACCCTCGGTACTCCCAATACCGCCCTCTACTCCACGACCCGCACTCCTGAGCGGGAAGCACTGTTCAAGTGGGTAGGGCCGCTGGTCAATAACAACTGGGTGTTTTTCTCCAGCTCGACCGCCAATATCACGGTCAAGTCGCTGGAAGATGCCAAGCAGTATTCGGTGGGTGGCTATAACGGTGATGCGGCCGCCGAGTATCTCAAAGCCCAGGGATTTGCCAAGTTGCAGCTGGCGGCCAACGACACCGCCAACGTGAAGAAACTGGAGGCCGGCCGCATCGATCTTTGGGCAACCGGCCAGTATCTGGCGCCTTATCTGGCCAGCAAGGAGAAAGTAGCTTCACCCAAGCCGGTCTTCGTGTTCAAGGAAACCCAGATGAGCTTGGCGTTTAACAAGGATACGCCCGATGAGCTCATCACCAAGCTTAACGAGATACTCGCTGCCATGAAGGCGGATGGCACCATCGACAAGATCAATGCCAAGTACCAGTAACAGTACCAATAGCAAGTGCCGCTCAATGGCACTGCGCCGGCTGCCGTAAAACCGGGAGGAAACCATGGATTGGAAAAGTCTGACGTTCAGGATTGCCGTGTTGACCTCCCTGTCGGTGAGTCTGCTACTGGTGTTGTTTGGCGCTTACAACTACAACGCGGTCAGGGCGGAGAGCTACAGCAAACAGAGTGCGCTGGTCGAACAGGCCATCGGCCGGCTGCAGCTTTCCCTGCCCGGCCCGCTGTGGAATTATGAATCGGCCTTCATCGAGGCATCGCTCAAGTCCGAGCTGGCGGCCGATATCCTGAGTGCTTTGCTGGTGGTCAACAAGGACAAGCTGGTGGCCGGGTTTGCCCGTGACTCGGCGGGGAGCATTGCCCCTGTGACAGCCATGCCTGCCGATACCGCTGCCTATGGGGGATATGACCTGGTCTATGACGACAGCGGCCAGAAAAACACCGTGGCCCGATTGCTGGTGCAAACCAGTGATGCTGCCATTCAGGCCCAACTGCGCCAGCAGTTGATCACTACCGTCTGGCAGATCCTTGTGCTCGATCTCTGCATCATCGCCCTGTTGATGGTGCTGATTCATCGCAATGTGCTCAGGCCGCTTCACCAGATGAATCAGGCGGTGTTCGATCTGGCCAAAGGAGAGGGGGATCTGACCCGGCGTCTGAAGATCAGCCGCCAGGATGAGATGGGCGCGCTGGCCACCAACATCAACCACTTTATTGCCAAGTTGCAGGAGATGGTGGCGGAGATCAACGAGCTCTCTGCCGGTGTGTTGCAAACCGCCGAACTCTGTGACTCCCTCTCGGCAGATACCCGGGTAGGCAGTGACGCCCAGCAATCCGAGCTGGATCAAGTCGCCACCGCCATCACCGAAATGAGTCAGGCTGTGCAGGAAGTGGCTGGTAACGCGGTGAAAACCTCTGGCGCTACCGATGAGGCCAACCTCTATGTGGAGCAGGGTTACAATCTGGCGGGCCATGCCAATGAGGCCATCCATCAACTGGTGGGGGAGGTGGAGCGAGTCGCCACCCTGATGCGCACCCTTTCGACCGAAAGCAGCAGCATTGGCACCATCATCGAGGTGATCAACGGCATTGCCGAGCAGACCAATTTGCTTGCCCTCAATGCGGCCATCGAGGCGGCGCGGGCGGGTGATCAGGGGCGCGGTTTTGCGGTGGTGGCGGATGAGGTGCGCACCTTGTCGGGCCGTACTCGCCAGTCGACGGAGGAGATCAGCGCCAGTATCAAGCGGTTGCAGCAAGCGACCCAGAATGTCGGGGCCGGCATGCAACAGAGTCAGGAGAAGGCATCCCGCGCCGGCATCGAGGCGGCAGATGTGCAGATATCGGTGGAGAAGATTAAAAATCAGGTCAGCCTGATCCGCGAGATGAACATGTATATCGCCCAGGCATCGGAAGAACAACACTCGGTGGCGGAGGCGGTCAGCCACAGCGTCAACCGGATTGCGACGCTCAACAGCGAGAGTGCAGCCAGAGTGGCACAGGTTGCCGAAGCCAGCAGCGATCTGCGGCAGTTGTCGGCCCAACTCGACACCCTGCTCAAGCAGTTTCGGGTCTAGTCAGTTAACTTCGCCCCGTTGGATCATCCTGCGGGGCAGGCCGGTTCCCATTAAGGCGTGGCGAGATGTCGTGAGGGGCAAGGGGCCTTGTCCAGCAGAGCTTTTCGTCATACCCATGTCACTGTTCCGCTGAGATTGGCGTGACCGTGATAGGCGAAACTCGCAGCATCATGCTCTGCCCGATATGCTGTCCGACAGCGCTGGACGCATATTTTCATTTTCCCCGCTCATGCCTGCCGGCATCTATTGTGCCGCAGATCCCGACCCTTTAGAATTTCGTTTAATTACAGCAAGTCCTGAGCCGCCATCTGGCTTTATCAGGTGTGGAATCCCATCTTCTTCATGATGAATGCAAATAACAGGTGGTTGGTATGACGGGGGTTGCGCCAGGCAATAACATATCAGCCTATCACTTCGGTGATTATGTCTTTGATGTCAAAAGACGAGAGTTGATCTTCTGTGCCGACAAGGACAACTTGCAAAGCGCCCGGGTGGTGCGCTTGTCATCGGCAGAGAGCCTCATTTTCAGCTATCTGCTCGATCACCATGACGAGGTGTGCGACAAGGATCTGTTGCTCGAAATCGGCTGGTTGGGTCGCCCCATCAGCCCCAACTCCCTGAACGTGGCCATCGCCAATATTCGTCGCCACTTCATCTCATCCCCCCAGACGCTGGATATCAGAAGTACCCCGAAAAAAGGGTACTCCCTGCATCTTAACTGCAAGATGAAGAGCTATTACGGCAAGGCACTGCCAACAGAGAGTGAGCCCTTGCCCGAGCCGATGAGCGAGCCCACGCCTGCAGCGGCTGCGCAGCCACCGTCGACATCACCAAGCTCCGACCACGAGGTCATCAAAGAGCCTGCTGCTCCCCGTTCTTTTGGTGAGCGCGCCAAACTTGTCTTTCTCAGCGGTATCGGGCGGCCAATGCTGGCAAGGGGCCTGATATACGTCAATCTGCTACTGGCTGTGCTGGTGGCGTTTTTCGCCAGCTATCTCCATTTCGAGTGGCTCCATGTGCACTGCACCGACTCGCCGACCGGCGTTGTTTGCCAGATGGAGGCACGGAGCGATGTGCCACCAGTCAAACCGGCATCGCTGGTGCTGGTCTCCGGCCACCAGGTTCGCGTGCTCTCCTATAAAGAGCTCGAAAAAACGCTGTAAGGGATCTCTGATGAAACGAACGCTGAAAAATACCTTGCTGCTGTTGCCACTGCTTGTCGTGCTGCTGTTTGTGGTCGGGATGTTTATCAACAGTCTGGGCTGCCATTACGACCTGAAAATGTCGGCCAATGGAGTCAACTATCACGGGGTGTGCCGCTGGGGCAAAATTACCGTGATCGAAGAGGAGGAGGCGACCAGGGAGAAGTGGCGGGTGACCGGTTTTCAACTGACCTTTTTCAACCAGCTTGTTTACCTCATCGACAGTCGTACCCAACTGCACGAATCGGGTAACGATGACTCCTATCTCAATGAGTACAACCTGATCCAGTCGCAATATGCGCTGGTCAACTATGCCTGGGTGCCGCTGACTGAAAACAAGGTGGCGATCTTCCAGCGCGATCCGGTGCACGAGGTCGTGATTGCCCAGCGAGATGGCTGGTTCGATCTCTACCGCTGGTTCTTCCCCCCGGCACCACTGGTGCCTGTTCAGCCGCAAAGCGCAGGTGCCGGGCATCCCGCTAGCTTCTAAGCAACTTGCACCAGGGGCCGGTGACCTCGCAGTGGCCTGTCTCATCACTGTTTTGCCAGCCCAGCCGATGGTAGAAGGCTACTGCCGCCGTGTTGCGGGTCGCAACCTTGAGCGAGCCGTGCGGCGAATCAGCGAGGGCCCGCTCCAGCAGGGCGCGCCCTATCCCCTGACCGTGCCAGTCGCTTGACACATAGAGGTGATGGACGAAGTGATCG
This sequence comes from Aeromonas sp. 95A, assembly GCF_051919235.1. NCBI lineage: Bacteria > Pseudomonadati > Pseudomonadota > Gammaproteobacteria > Aeromonadales > Aeromonadaceae > Aeromonas > Aeromonas sp. 95A. Next base: position 1,613,948 of record NZ_JBQBFC010000001.1, on the reverse strand, counting down.
GGCTGCCAGATGGCGATAAAGCCGCAGATATTGCCTCCCTGTTCGGCTACCCACACCTGTTCACCTTTGGTCTGTTCCTCGAAATCCTCGAGTTGGAAACGGGCGGGATCGACCCAGTGAAAGGTGTGGCGGCGGCTCTTTAAAAACAGCCGGGCCAGTTGGGGAATGTCGTGTTCTTCCATGAGCCGGATCATGATGCCCTCCCGGATCAAGCCAATGTTCATTGAGGCAGCTGCACAGCGGCAGGTTAATCGATGCAAATGACAAGGGTGTGATTAAGCACTGTCCATTGTATTTGCCATGGGGCTATACTGCCGGAGTCCCTTGTATGGATGGCTTGAGGATCGCTGATTTATGGACAATAAACTGATTGAAGGCAACATTTTTGTTCCGGCGCACATAGACGATGTCTGGCACGCCTGGACTACCGAAAGCGGTCTGCGCAGTTTTCTGGCTCCCGAATGTTTGATGGTGGCCGAACCGAATGGTCCTTTCGAGATCTACTTCAGGCCTGATGCCCCGCTGGGTGAACGTGGCAGTGAAGGGTGCCGGGTCATGGCCGTCATGCCCTATGACTTGCTCAGTTTCAGCTGGAATTTCCCGCCCAGTCTACCCCATATCCGCCAGCAAAAGACCCAGGTTTGCCTGCGCTTTGTGCCGGAAGGGCAGGGTACTCGCCTCTACTTCCTCCAGAGCGGTTGGGCTAATGATCCGGATTGGGATCAGGGTTATGCCTATTTTCGGGAAGAGTGGCTGGAGACCAGCCTGCCACGGTTGCAGTACCGTTTTACCCACGGCCCCATCGACTGGAACAATCCTCCCGACAAGGCGCAGCTGAAGGCGCTGGCCCAGTAATCCCGGATGTCAGACATAAAAAAACCGGCCAAAAGGCCGGTTGAAACAGTTCAGGCTTGTCAGGTGACAAACGTATCCAGCGGATGAGAGTCGCTTTCCACTCCTTGTGAAGCACAACACTCTTGGTTACGTGCGGCTACTTTATGCCATTCACACTGAATCGAGGCTGAACCATGGATGATCCCGCCTCGTTCCCCTCTTAAATCAGATAGTGATCCCCATCGACTGGCGCAAGTAAGCGCCCGCACCGAGCAGCCCCGGCCCTTCATGGGTGATCAGAAACACCGGGATCTCCTTGAGGTAGGACTTGAAGCGCCCCTTGTCTTCAAAGGCGACCCGGAAACCGGAACCGGTAAAGAACTCCTGGAAGCGCGGTACTATGCCACCTGCGATATAGACACCGCCAAAGGTGCCCATATTGAGGGCCAGATTGCCGGCAAAGCGGCCCATCAGCACGCAGAACAGGCTCAGGGTGCGACGGCAATCGAGGCACTCCCCGGCCAGTGCGCGTTCGGTAATGTCTTTGGGGGCAAACGGCTCGGGCTCACGGCCATCGGATTTCACCAGCCCGCGATAGAGATTGACCAGACCCGGGCCGGAGAGGAAACGCTCTGCCGAGACATGGCCCAATTCGCCTCGCATTACTTGCAGCACCGCATCTTCCTCTTCGGTGTTGGCAGCAAAATCCACATGACCACCTTCACCCGGTAAGCTCAGCCACTGCTCACCCGCCTTGACCAGATGGGCGACCCCAAGGCCGGTGCCTGCACCATAGATGGCGATGGGCTTGCCCGCTACCGGCGCGGCGCCGCCAAGCTGGATGCGATCCGATTCAGCCAATACCGGCACAGCCATCGAGACCGCAGTAAAGTCGTTGATCACTTGCAGGCGTGCCAGCCCGAGATTGCTCTGCATCTCGCTGATGGAGAACTCCCAGCTGTGGTTGGTCATGGCAACCCAGTCACCGTTGATGGGGCAGGCGATGGCGATGCAGGCTTCAGCCACCTGAACCTTGTGTTCCTCCAGATAGAGGCGTACCACGGCTTCAAGGCTGGGATGGGCCAGACCTGAGTAGGTCTTTGCCTGAGAGATAGTACCGGTGGCCAGCTCACACAGGGCCAGACGCGCATTGGTGCCGCCGACATCGCCGACCAGCGCATGGGTATGCTGCATAACAACTCCTTCGTTACAGGATGGGGACGACTCTGGTGTCCCGAGATTATTGTTGGATTATGACGGCCCATTCTATCCGAGCTCAGGCTTGCTCACCCGCCGGATCGATACAAACGTGCGCCTGCTCACAGTGTTGTTGCTTTGCAACATTTGTAAGCGCTTTCATGGCTAGGTGACGTTTTGTAACGAAAAGTACGAAATAATTAGAGATGAGTCATACTTTGTATGGCAGGCGTTAGTTGCGATAACCGCTTGTCTTGTATAGTCCTTAGCTTGAATGGAAACTTGCTTAGCCGTAGATTGAGTGCAAAGACACTGAAGCTAAATTACAAAAACGCCTGGTGGTGATGATGAATACCCTTGATAAAATTACGAACAACTTGGAAAGTTTCAGTAAATCAGAACGCAAGGTTGCCGAGGTGATCCTGGCGTCTCCCCAGACCGCCATCCACTCCAGCATCGCCGCTCTGGCCAAGATGGCCGACGTCAGTGAACCGACCGTCAACCGCTTTTGCCGCCGTCTCGATACCAAGGGCTTTCCTGATTTCAAACTCCATCTGGCCCAAAGCCTGGCCAATGGCACCCCTTACGTTAATCGTCATGTGGAAGCGGAAGATGGGCCGGATACCTACACCGCCAAGATTTTCGAATCCACCATGGCCTGTCTGGATGCCGCCAAAAATAGCCTGGACATCTCTGCCATCAACCGCTGCGTCGATATCCTGACCCAGTCCAAGAAGATCAGCTTCTTCGGCCTTGGTGCCTCCTCCGCCGTTGCCCGCGATGCCCAGAACAAATTCTTTCGCTTCAACATTCCGGTAGTGAGCTTTGACGATATCGTCATGATGCGCATGAGCTGCATCAACAGCAGCGAAGGGGATGTAGTGGTGCTGATCTCCCACACCGGTCGCACCAAGGCGCTGGTAGAAATCGCCGCGCTGGCCCGCGAGAACGACGCCACCGTGATCGGCATGACCGCCAAGGACTCCCCGCTGGCCCGCGAGTGCAATCTGGTGCTCTCCATGGATGTGCCGGAAGATACCGATGTCTATATGCCGATGGCATCCCGCATCGCCCAGCTGGCGCTGGTGGATGTGCTGGCGACCGGTTTTACCCTGCGCCGGGGGATGAAATTTCGCGAAAATCTGAAGAAAGTAAAAGAGGGATTGCGCGAATCCCGCTTCGAAACCCCGCACTCTTCCTGAACCGTCGGGGGCTCTGGCCCCCGACTGTCTATGCCACCCGCCTTGGTGTAGTATTGTAATTTAATAACAAAAACCACCCAGATGGTTTGCAAACGGGTGCATCGAGCCATGGGCTTGATGGGGCAGAATCTCAAGTCATATCAACTTCATATTGGAGTCTTTCATGCCTAGACGTACAAAGATTGTAACCACACTCGGTCCGGCTACCGACCGCGAAGGGATCCTCGAAGGGATCATCCGCGCCGGGGCCGACATGGTGCGGATGAACTTCTCTCACGGCACTGCTGAAGACCATATCCTGCGCGCCAATCAGGTGCGTGACATTGCTGCCAAGCTCGGTCGTCACGTCGCCATCATGGGTGATCTGCAAGGCCCGAAAATCCGTGTTTCCACTTTCAAGGATGGCAAAATCTATCTGGCCATCGGTGACAAGTTCATTCTCGACGCGGCGCTCGGCAAGGGTGAAGGTTGTCAGGAGCAGGTCGGTATCGACTACAAGAGCCTGCCAGACGATGTGGTACAGGGCGACATCCTGCTGCTGGACGATGGCCGTGTACAGCTGAAGGTCGAGCAGGTTGAAGGCACCCGCATTCACACCACGGTGACCGTGGCCGGGCCGCTCTCCAACAACAAGGGCATCAACAAGAAAGGGGGGGGGCTCTCCGCTCCGGCCCTGACCGAGAAAGACAAGGAAGATATCAAGACTGCCGCCCGTATGAACGTGGACTATCTGGCAGTCTCCTTCCCCCGTTGTGGCGATGATCTGCGCTACGCCCGCGAGCTGGCCCGCGAAGCCGGTTCCAATGCCAAGATCGTGGCCAAGGTTGAGCGCGCCGAAACCGTCGCCACCGATGAGGCGATGGAAGACATCATCCTCGGCTCCGACGCCGTCATGGTTGCCCGTGGCGATCTGGGTGTCGAGATCGGTGACCCCGAGCTGGTTGGCGTACAGAAGAAGCTGATCCGCCACTCCCGTCGTCTCAACCGTGTGGTGATCACCGCGACCCAGATGATGGAATCGATGATCAATGCGCCGCTGCCGACTCGTGCAGAGGTCATGGACGTGGCCAACGCCGTGCTGGATGGTACCGATGCGGTGATGCTCTCTGCCGAGACTGCTGCCGGTCAGTTCCCCATCGAGACCGTGACCTCCATGGCGAGCGTATGTGTCGGTGCCGAGAAGCACCCGAGCCTGAACGTCTCCAACCACCGCATGAGCTACACCTTCACCTCGGTAGAAGAGGCGGTGGCCATGTCCACCATGTACGCGGCCAACCACCTGGAAGGGGTCAAGGCGATCGTGGCGTTGACCGAGTCCGGCACCACGCCGCTGCTGATGTCCCGTATCAGCTCCGGTCTGCCGATCTTCGCCATGTCTCCCCACAACAAGACCCTGGCCTGGACCAACCTCTACCGTGGCGTCACTCCGGTGATGTTTGATGGTGACGAGACCAAACCGGTCTACGAAGTGTGCCGCGACGCGCTGGCTGTGCTCAAGGATAAGGGGCTGTTGCAGAGCGGTGACATGGTGCTGCTGACTCACGGTGACAAGATGGAAACCGTGGGTAGTACCAACACCTGCAAGGTGATGATGGTCGAATAAGCCCGTCCGGTTTTACTGTGCTTAACAAGGCTGCTCCTCTTTGATGAGCAGCCTTTTTGTTAACCGCTGTCGTGCTGTGGCGGGATAAACAGGACTCAATGATTGCTTAACCGGATTCCCCTTCCGATAATGCGGGAGTGATTTTGACCGGGTAGCCTGTTGTAGGTGATCGCCCCAGGTAACCCAGACACTCGACAATACGGGAGTGAAAAAATGAACAAGCGTAACTGGTTGCTGGCCCTGTCACTGAGTCTGGCCTTCTCACCCTGTTATGCCGACTGGGCCAAGCTCAAGGCCGCAGCGTCCGATCTCGGAGCGGCAGTGAGCGAGACCAGCAAGGAGGTGTGGCAGGATGTCAGCGATTTTTCCAAAAAGAGCTGGGCTTCCATCTCGGCCTGGGGGGAGGATGCCTTCAATACCGCCGGGGTCTGGACCGACAAGAGCATCGCGACCGGCAAGGAGTGGCTGAAGGCGGCCGACAAGGAGCTCAACGAGATGCTCAACCCCAAGACGGCGAAAGAGGCGAGGATCGCGCTCAATACCATGGCCGACACTGCGCTGATCCGGTTGTTCAACGAGCAGCCATCAGCCAAGTTGTTGTTTGACAAGGCTTATGGCTATGCAGTGTTCGATTCGCGCAAGTTCTCCCTGATGCTGCATACCAATCAGGGGGCCGGGGTGGCGGTCAATCGCAAAACCGGCAAGCACACCTATATGAAGATGTTTGGTGCGGGTCTGGCGGCCGGGATTGGCGGCAAGTTCTATCAGCAGGTGATCCTGTTTGAAGACAAGGCCAGATTCGATGCCTTCGTGACCCAGGGGTGGGAAGCCACCTCCGAAGTGGGCGTGGTGGCCGGCAAGGAGAGCGCTGAGCTGACCGCCAAATACAATGGCGGCATGGCGATCTACCAGATTGGCGAGAAGGGCCTGCTGCTCGATGCCAATATTTCCGGCTCCAAGTACTGGATTGACAAGGACTTGACTCAATAAGGTGACCCGCCTCTGCCGGTTACGTACCAAGGTTCCACTACCGGCAGTAGAGCTCGTTTTTTACACATTTTATCCTGCTGATGACCCCGTAATACCCCTTGCCTAGCATGATGTTTATCTGATTGGCACTCTAATTGCTTGTTGCATGACAGCGTCAATGATTTGTCTGGGGATGGAAAATGGAAATTAGTGCAAGCAGCCTGATGCAAGAGATGCAGGCGCTCAAGATCGAAGCAGGCGCAACACCGCTGGCACAACCCGGTCGTCAGGTAACCTCCGACTTTGGTCTGCTGCTGCAACAGGCGCTTGGCAACGTCAACGAGCTGCAAGGGGCCGCCAATGACCTGCGTACCCGTTTCGACATGGGCGACAAGTCGGTGGATCTGGCCGAGGTGATGATTGCGGGCCAAAAATCGTCTATCGCCTTTGAAGCCACGGTACAGGTGCGCAACAAGATGGTCGATGCCTACAAAACCATCATGAACATGCCGGTATAAGCGACGCCAATAAACCATGACGACTGAACATCATGAACATGTCAGCAATAAGGACATAAATCGTGGCTACTGACCAAAACGGCGATCTGCTGATAAACGATGAGGGCACCGCCGCCCTCGATGAAAATGAGCAGAAGAGTTCGGCGCTGGGCTTCCTGTCCAACACCGATGTGCTGCGGCAAATCACCCTGATCCTGGGGCTTGCCATCTGTCTGGCCATTGCGGTGTTTATCCTGCTGTGGGGCAAGGAGCCGGACATGCGTCCCCTCGGCACCTACACCACCCAGGAGCTGGTTAAGACTCTCGATTTCCTCGATCAGCAGAAGATCCCCTACGAGGTGGATGGCAAGAGCGTGCTGGTCAACGCCGAAAGCTACCCCACTATCCAGCTGGCCCTGACCCGTGCCGGTCTTGCCAATGCCACCGATAGCAGCATCGGTGGTGAAGATATCCTGCTCAAAGATTCCAGTTTCGGCGTCAGCCAGCGGATGGAGAGCGAACGTCTGAAGCTGAGCCGCGAGCGCCAGCTGGCGAGCGCCATCGAGCAGTTCCAGAATGTGGCCAAGGCCCAGGTGCTGCTGGCTATCCCGAAAGACAACGTGTTTGCCCGCAACGAACGCAAACCCAGTGCCACCGTGGTACTCAACCTGAAAGGGGCGGCGCTGGGGCAGGGGGAGGTGGACTCTATCGTCGATATGGTTGCCTCTGCGGTACACGGCCTCGAACCGACTCGTGTCACCGTCACCGACCAGAATGGCCGCCTGCTCAACTCCGGCTCGCAAGACCCGATCTCGGCCCAGACTCGCAAAGAGTTTGCCATGCAGCAGAAGCAGGAGATGGAGTACAAACAAAAAATTGACGCCATCCTGATCCCGGTGCTGGGTGCCGACAACTATACGGCGGAAGTGGATCTCTCCCTCGACTTCTCTCAGCAAGAGCAAACCCGCAAGACTTACAACCCGGATCTGCCTGCAGTGCGCTCCGAAATGACCATGGAAGAGAACAGCGCCAGCGGCAGCAATGGTGGTGTTCCCGGCGCGCTCTCCAACCAGCCCCCTGCCGCCTCCAATATTCCCGAGGAGGCGACCGGTGGTGATGGTGCCGGCGCTGCCGCTTCGGGCCGTTCCCGCAAAGAGGCGACTCGCAACTTCGAACTGGATACTACCGTCAGCCATACCCGTCGCCAGATGGGTGGCATTCGCCGCATGACCGTCTCGGTTGCGGTGGATTACAAAGCGGTGCCAGGTGCCGACGGGGCCGTGACCCGTGAGGCGCGCACCCAGGCGGAACTCGATACATTGCGTCGTTTGCTGAGCGGTGGCCTTGGCTTTGATGTGACCCGTGGTGATACCCTTGAGGTGGTCGCGATTCCGTTCAATCGTCCAGAGCTGGATACTGTGGCCGAGGTGCCGCTCTACGATCAGCCCTGGTTCTGGCGTGCGGTGCGCATCGCCGCCTCGGTACTGGTGATCATCGTCTTGATCGTTACCGTGGTTCGCCCCATGCTCAAGCGACTGCTCTATCCGGATGCCAAACCGGAAGGGGAAGTGGATTTCGACAACCACACCGTACTGGGTGGCGATGACGAGTTGAGTCTGCTGTCAGCACAAGTCGAGAACGATCAGGTATTTGGTGTCCGCGATGGCCAGCTTAAACTGCCGGATCTGCACCGTGATGAAGACTTGCTCAAGGCGGTCCGTGCGCTGGTGGCGAACGAGCCGGATCTGGCCGCTCAGGTCATTAAAGAATGGGTAACGAACAAAGATGCCTGAAGAAAAGAAGAGTCAAGTCACCGGCAATGACATCACCGACAGTCAGCGCCAGATCCTCGACCAGATGTCGGGAATGGAGATGGCTGCGGTGTTGATGCTGAGCCTCAATGAAGAGGATGCCGCCCAGATCTTCCGTCATCTCGAGCCCAAGCAGGTGCAGCGGCTCGGTATGTCGATGGCCTCCATGTCCGACTTCAGTCACGATCGGGTGGCGGCGGTGCACCGTCAATTCATCGACGATATCCAGAAGTACACCAACATCGGTATCGGCAGCGAAGACTTTGTGCGCAAGGCGTTGGTGGCGGCCCTTGGCGAGGACAAGGCGAGCAATCTGGTGGACCAGATCATTCTCGGTTCCGGCGCCCGCGGTCTCGATTCGCTCAAGTGGATGGATGCCCGTCAGGTGGCCAGCATCATCCAGAACGAACACCCGCAGATCCAGACTATCGTGCTCTCCTATCTGGAGCCGGAGCAATCCGCCGAGATCCTGAGCCAGTTCCCGGAGCAGGTGCGCCTCGATCTGGTGATGCGTATCGCCAACCTCGAAGAGGTACAACCGGCGGCATTGCAAGAGTTGAACGACATCATGGAGAAACAGTTCGCCGGTGCGGCCGGTGCCCAGGCAGCTAAGATGGGCGGCCTGAAGGCAGCCGCCAACATCATGAACTACCTGGATACCAACATCGAAGGACAGCTGATGGACTCCATCCGCGAGTCGGACGAAGAGATGAGCCAGCAGATCCAGGATTTGATGTTCGTGTTCGAAAACCTCATCGATGTGGACGATCGCGGCATCCAGACCATGCTGCGGGAAGTGCCTGGGGATCTGCTGCAACGCGCCCTCAAGGGCTCCGACGATCAGATGCGCGAGAAGATATTCAAGAACATGTCCAAACGTGCGGCCGAAATGCTGGCGGACGATCTGGAGGCCATGGGGCCGATCCGGGTCTCCGAAGTGGAGGCTGCCCAGAAAGAGATCCTCTCCATCGCCCGTCGTCTGGCGGATGCTGGCGAGATCATGCTGGGCGCCGGTGGCGGCGAGGAGTTCCTCTAAGCCATGGCCCATAAACCGAATTGCGATGCCAACTCCGCATCAGGCAGTGGTGAGGAGCCGCGCAAAGCATGAACAACAAACTGCGTGGGTATGTGCGCCCCGAGGGCGATGATGCCCGGGTTGAGACTTGGGGCTGGCCCGAGATGGAGGTCGAGGTAGAGGCGGGAGCGCCCACCAATGCCCTCGGCCTGGCCCCTGACTGGTATCAGCAGGAAGAGGAGGTGGTGGAGCCGGAGCCCGAACAGGAGCCGGCCCCCAGCATCACCGCCGAAGAGCTTGAAGCGATCCGTCAGGCCGCCTGGGAAGAGGGGATGGCCGAGGGGCGCGAGTCCGGTTATGCCAAGGGAATGGAAGAGGGCAAGCTGGAAGGATTGCAACAGGGCCACTCTGCCGGTCTCGAACAGGGGCGCGAGGAGGGGCTGGCTATGGGCCGCGAGCTGGTGGAGCAGGAGATCGCCCACTGGCAGGGGCTCGCCGCCCGCCTTGCTAATCCGCTTAACGAGCTGGATCATGCGGTGGAGCAGCAGTTGGTCTCGTTGGTGATGCAACTGGCCCGCGCGCTTATTCGTCACGAAGCGGAGACCTCTCCTCGCATTTTGCTGGAGGCGCTCAAAGAGGGGCTGGCTTTGCTGCCCGCCGCCGAGCAGGGGGTGACTCTGATGTTGCATCCCGACGATATCGCGCGAATCGAACAGGCATTTGGCGCCGAAGAGTGTGCCAAGCGCCACTGGCGATTGCAGAGCGATCCCACCCTCTCCCCCGGCGATCTGCAACTGGCTACCGAGCTCTCCAGCATCGATTTGACCCTCTCCGCGCGCATCGATCAGTTGCTGCGCAACTTCTTGCGGGACAATGCGTCGCAGAAACCGGCTTCGCCGGACTCACGCCCATAACCGATGCCGGACGTTGCCGTCCGGCTGCACTTTTTAGCTCTCAGGAGGCCAGATGAGTGGCTCGCTACTGAACCGGTTGCAAGGGTACAAGGTACGCGACAGTGCCCCCAAACCGCCGGTCGCCGGCAAATTGACCCGGGTGGTGGGGCTGACCCTCGAAGCCATCGGCTGTCGCGCAGCTATCGGTGCCCTCTGCCGCATCGATACCCTTGATGGGACGCTGGAGGCTGAAGTGGTCGGTTTTTCTGGCGATCGCCTCTATCTGATGCCGAGCGAGCAGCTCAAGGGGGTGATCCCCGGTGCCCGGGTGGTGCCCATCACCGAAGAGCACGGCATTCCGGTTGGTATGAACCTGCTTGGTCGGGTCATCGATGGCATCGGCCAGCCACTCGATGGGCTCGGCCCCATTCTATCCTCCCAGACCGTGCAGTTTGCCCAGCACCGCATCAACCCGCTCTCTCGCCGCCCGATCCATCAGCCGATGGACGTGGGGGTGCGTGCCATCAACGCCGTGCTGACGGTGGGTCAGGGCCAGCGGATGGGGCTGTTTGCCGGTTCCGGTGTCGGCAAATCGGTGCTGCTGGGCATGATGACCCGCGGCTCGGTGGCGGATGTGGTGGTGGTCGGCCTCATCGGTGAACGGGGCCGGGAAGTGAAAGAGTTTATTGAAGACATTCTGGGCGAGGAGGGGCGTGCCCGCTCCGTGGTGGTAGCGGCTCCCGCTGATGCCTCGCCGCTGATGCGGCTAAAGGGGTGTGAAACGGCGCTGGCCATCGCCGAGTATTTCCGCGATCAGGGGCTTAATGTGCTGCTCTTGATGGATTCACTGACCCGTTATGCCCAGGCCCAGCGTGAGATTGCGCTGGCGGTGGGCGAGCCGCCAGCGACCAAGGGTTATCCGCCCTCGGTATTTGCCAAATTACCGGCGCTGGTGGAGCGGGCGGGTAACGGCAGTGACGGCCAGGGCTCCATCACCGCCTTCTTCACCGTCCTGACCGAGGGGGATGACCTGCAAGATCCCATTGCCGATGCGGCGCGGGCGATCCTCGATGGCCACATAGTGTTGTCGCGCGAGCTGGCCGATGCGGGCCACTATCCGGCTATCGACATCGAGAAGTCCATCAGCCGGGTCATGCCCATGGTGACCTCGCCGGAACATATGGATCTGGCGCGCACCCTCAAGCAGTTCTACTCCCTCTATCAGCAGAACCGGGATCTCATCACCATCGGTGCCTACAGTCAGGGTTCCGATCCTCGTATTGACCGCGCCATCATTCAAAAACCCTATCTGGATCAGTTCTTGCAGCAGGGGATGCGCGAGGTCATTCACTACGATGATGGCCTGCAAGCCTTGCAGATGGTGGCTATGCCATTGATGCGCTGATGATGGTCGGTAACAGAGAGGTCGACGATGAGTAAAGGGTTGGTATTGTTGGCCGATCGGCTGGTGGAAGCGGAGCAGCAGTGTGCGCTGGCACTGGTGAAGGCGCAGCAGGATCTCAAGCTGTTCATGGATCAGCAAAATGCCCTCAACCAGTACCGCCAGATCTATCACCAGCAGTGGACCGATCGCGGCCTGCAGGGGATTTCACCCCAGCAAAACACCCAGTATCACGCCTTTATCAACAAGCTCGAACAGGCAGCGACCCAGCAGTACGAAGGGATGTTGCAGGTGCGTCAGGCGCTGGAACAACGCCGTGAAGAATGGCTGGCTGCTCAGCAGCGGCGCAAGGCGGTGGAGCTGTTGCTGGAGAAGCAAGCGAGCCGCGAGCAGCAGAAAGCCCAGCGTCAGGAGCAGAAGATGCTGGATGAGTACGCCATGTTGCGACGCTTTCATCAATCTGGCCTGTAACTTGCTTTGATATGGACATTGTCGGCGGCCATCTCTTTGGGGGCCACCAGAATTCAGGGATCCCATCATGATGCAGACACTGTTGACACAAACGCCTTCGGCTGCGGCCAACGGGTTGGACAAAGCGCCTCTGAGCGGTTCCGTCGAGAGCAAAAGTATCGATGGGGGAACCGGCAGCGACAGCAAGGGGGATTTCGCCACCCTGATTGCCAAGGCCCGGAACAGCGAACAGGGCGCCGCCGAGGCCACTCAGGGCGGTAACCATGTCCGATCAGCCAAATCTTTGGCGACCGAGAGCGCCTCTCCCAAAGAGGAGACCGGCAAGGAGCAGGATCCTGACGCCGACAACAAGGTGGAGGAGGTCCCTGCCACCGACTTTCTGCTGCGCCTGCAAGACTCCCTCAAGCTCGATACCTCGCTAGTGACGCCCCAGCTGGCGGTGGCTGCCCAACAGAGCGCCACTGCGATAGACGGCAATCCGTTGCCGCAAGAGGGTGAGCTGGAGGGGATTGCGCTTGATGAAAGCGAGCAGACTCCTGCCGCTGCCAGGATTGCCCAACAGCTTGCCGGTCAGACCGGGGCGCAGTCGCCGCTGGCGACGACCGCCAACTCGACTCCAGAAACCACCGTATCGTCTTCCGCGGCGCGAGTGGTGGCGAAGGGCGATGCGTCTGCTGCCGTTCTCTCCTCTGAAGGTGAAGATGCCGCCACTACTGCGGATGAGCAGACCGGGGAGAAAGCCTCTGCCAAGGGCGAAACCCTCGGAGCAGATGGCAAGCACACCAAGCCCCTCACGGGGGCAGAGCGGATGGCCCAGCTGGCCAAGGTGCTGCCGGTCGATGAGTCGGCAAGCACCGCCAAATCCGCTGAGTCACTCGCTGCAAAAGAGGCTGGCGACAGCAAATCCGATCTCGCCGCCAGCAATGCTTTGACTAACAAGGGGCAGGCGACGCAAGCTGCGACTCAGGGGGCTGCGCTCAAGGCCTTCAGCGAGGGGCTTTCAGCTACCGTAGAGGGGCATGATGGTCATAAAAGTGCGGGCAATAGCAGGGCTAAGGGGAATCAGATTGACGAATTGCTTACCGTTAAACAGGAAGAGCTATTAACAGAAAAAGAGAGGGGCGACAGCAAATCCGATCTCGCCGCCAGTAATGCTTTGACTAACAAGGGGCAGGCGACGCAAGCCGCGACTCAGGGGGCTGCGCTCAAGGCCTTCAGCGAGGGGCTCAAGCAGTCTGAGGCGGGCGCTGCAACCACTTCAGCAACTGCGGATGGAAGTGGGGTAGCTGGCAAGGGGGCAGAAAAGAGTGCTGCCGAGGGAAGCCTGCAGCCAGCCACCGCCGCTAATCAAGGTTCGGCGCCCGTGGCGACGGCGCAAAGTGCCGCAGAAAGTGCCGCAGCCCAGGGCCGCGTGACGACAAATGCGACGACTCCGACCGATAACGCTGCCGCTCCCGTGATGGTGGCGCCGCAGCAGGTGTTGGCACAGGCTGAATCTCAGGGGCCGCAAGCGCCGCTGTCGACCATTTCAGCCGGCATCAAGCAGATGGAAGTGACCGGCACCGACGAGGTGCGCAAAGCGGTTTCGCTTGAGGTAAAACCGAAGGCCGGTGAGGCGGAGAAGAGCCTGGTTGCGACGACATCTAACAGTGAGAGCAGCCCGAGCCAGACCGTTCAGCATGGCCAGAACAGCCAGACTCAGCCACAGGTAGCCGATAGCCGGGCGCCCGCCGCTGAGACGACGCTGCGCCGTGAGCCGCAGAATTTACCCCATTTGAAGCTGGCCAGTCAGGAAGCACCTGCCGAATTGCACCAGAAGGTCAATGTGATGCTGGCCGAAAAACTGCAACAGGCGGAAATTCAGCTCGACCCACTCGGCCTTGGCAAGATGAAGATCCAGATCCAGATGGGAGCTGACAGCCAGGCCAACGTCCATTTTGTGGTACAACATGGACAGACCCGCGAGATGCTGGAGCAGGCGATGCCTCGGCTGCGTGACATGCTGGCAGGGCAGGGGATCCAGCTTGGTCAGACGCAGGTGCAGCAGCAGTCGCAGCAACAGCAGCAACAGGGCCAGCCCACCTTTAACGGGCAGGGGCAGAGTAGTGGTCAGTCGCGGTCCGGTAACGGGCTGGTTGAAGGGGAACTCACCACTTCCAACCCCAGTTTGCTGGTGGAATCGACAAACGGTTCCGGAATTGATTTCTATGCTTGATGCAATCCCGAGTAAGTTTATGATATCGAACAAGTTTGAGACTAGGGTGGACAAGGGATGGCTGACGATAACGAGTTGACGCTAAAAGACCCGGCTGCGGGCAAGAAAAAGAAGCTGATCATTATCATTGCCCTGGCGGTTATTTTGCTGGGCGGTGGTGGTGCTGGCGCCTTTCTGATGCTCTCCGGCTCCGATAAACCGCCTGCTGAAGCGGCGGAAGGTGCCGAGGCCGCACCCAAGGAGGAAGCGCCTAAACCTTCCCTCTATGTCGGTATGCCGCGCCCCTTTGTCTTCAACGTTGCAGGTGCCCAGCGAGATCGACTGGTGCAGATCAAGATCCAGCTGATGGTGCGCGGTACCGCCGACGAGACGCTGGCCAAACAGAATATCCCCCTGATTGAAGGCACCTTGCTGCGGGTATTCAGCGCAGCCAGTGCCGAACAGCTGATGACCTTTGAAGGCAAGGAGAAGCTGCGCAAGGATTCACTGGAAGAGTGCCGTCGGGTGCTCAAGGACCTGGTCTCTTCCCCCGTTATCGAACAAGTGCTGTTTACCGGCTTTGTAATGCAGTAGGTGAAGCGTGAGCGATCTGTTAAGTCAGGACGAAATTGATGCCCTCTTGCACGGTGTCGATGATGTCGAAGAGGAAGAGATAGGCGGCGCTGGAGACCCCGGCGTAGCCCAGTTTGACTTCTCCTCCCAGGACCGCATCGTCCGTGGTCGCATGCCGACGCTGGAGCTGGTGAATGAGCGTTTCGCCCGCCATATGCGGATCAGTCTGTTCAACATGATGCGTCGTACCGCCGAGGTCTCCATCAACGGGGTGCAGATGCTCAAGTTTGGCGAGTATGTTCATACCCTGTTTGTGCCGACCAGTCTCAACATGGTGCGCTTCCGCCCGCTCAAGGGGACGGCGCTCATCACCATGGAGGCCCGACTGGTCTTCATTCTGGTGGAGAACTTCTTCGGTGGCGATGGCCGTTATCACGCCAAGATTGAGGGGCGCGAGTTCACGCCGACCGAGCGGCGCATTATCCAGATGCTGCTCAAACTGGTGTTTGAGGATTACAAGGATGCCTGGGCGCCGGTGATGGATGTGGGGTTCGAGTATCTCGACTCCGAAGTGAACCCTGCGATGGCCAACATCGTCAGCCCGACCGAGGTGATCGTGGTCAGCTCGTTCCACATCGAGCTCGATGGTGGCGGCGGCGACTTCCACGTGGCGATGCCTTATTCCATGCTGGAACCGATCCGCGAGCTGCTGGACGCCGGTGTGCAGAGTGACAAGGGGGATACCGACGTACGCTGGAGCAAGGCGCTGCGTGACGAGATCATGGACGTCAAGGTGGAGCTGCGCGCCAAGCTGCTGGAGACCGAACTCACCCTGCGTGAGCTGATGGAGCTGCGACCTGGCGATATCATTCCGGTCGATATGCCGGAAAATTTGCTGGTCTTTGTCGAGGACTTACCCACTTTCCACGCCAAGATGGGCCGTACCAAGGATAATGTGGCGCTCAAGATCACCGACAAGCTCAAACGTCCGGAAGGGGTCAAGACGGAGATGCATCTGGTGACCCGGGGCGGGGTACGAATTGATGGCGAGGCCGAGCTGGAAGAGCTCGAGCGCAGTATCGAAGATCAACAGCGATAATTGACGGTTTATTACGGTAAACGGTCACGAAGTAGCATAAGGAAACAAGATGAGCGGAACTGAGGAAGAGGATCTGATGGCTGATGCCTGGGCTGCGGCTCTGGAGGAGCAGGTGACGGCGGAAGCCAAGCCAGCTCCGCTGGAAGAGTTGAAAGATGATGCCCCCATCAGTGCCGAGGAGCGTCGCAAGCTCGACACCATTCTCGATATTCCGGTCACTATCGCCATGGAGGTGGGCCGCAGCCAGATTAGCATCCGCAACCTGTTGCAGCTGAACCAGGGCTCGGTGGTGGAGCTGGATCGTGTTGCAGGCGAGCCGCTGGATGTATTGGTCAACGGTACCCTGATCGCTCACGGCGAGGTGGTTGTGGTGAACGACAAGTTCGGTATCCGCCTGACTGACGTCATCAGCCAGATTGAACGGATCAAGAAGCTTAAATGATGCGCCTCCTGTTGTTATTGCTGCCTGTTCCGGCCTTTGCCGAGACAGCGGCATCTGCCAACGTGCCTAGTCTGAGCTCCTGGTTGCTCTCCAGTCTGATGGTGATTGGTCTCATTCTGGTGCTGGGCTTTCTGCTCAAGAAGAGCAAGCTGGCGACCGCCATGGGGGGCGGCCAGATGCGGGTCATCGCCTCGTTGCCGGTGGGTTACAAAGAGAAGCTGCTGGTGGTCAAGGTGGGCGAACAGCAACTGCTGGTCGGCGTAACACCGCAGCAGGTCAATTTTCTCTACCGGCTGGAGGAGCCGCTGGATGAAAACCAGCCACAGGCGTTTTCCCAGCAGCTTGGCAAATTGATGGGCAAGCATGAAAAAAGCTAACGGCTTATGGCTGAAAACGGGGCTGTTGGTCAGCCTGCTGATACCACTGTTTTGCTCTTGGCCTGCGTTGGCACAGGACGCCATGTCGGCGGTGACCGTCAAGACCATGGGGGATGGCTCTCAGGAGTACAGCCTGACCCTGCAAGTGCTGGCGCTGATGACCGCGCTCTCCTTCTTGCCGGCCATGGTGATCATGATGACCTCGTTTACCCGCATCATTGTGGTGTTGGGTATCTTGCGTCAGGCGATAGGTCTGCAGCAGAGTCCTTCCAACCAGGTGTTGATCGGCATCGCCCTGTTCATGTCGTTCTTCATCATGTCGCCGGTGCTGGATCGCATCAATGATGAGGCGTTGCAGCCCTATCTGGCCGAGACCATTCAGGCAAAGGAGGCGCTGGAGCGGGCCGAGTTGCCCATCCACCAGTTCATGCTGGCCCAGACCCGGATCAAGGATCTCAACACCTTTATGGAGATCGCCAACGTGCAGGTGGAGAAACCTGCCGATGTGCCGCTACGGGTGCTGATCCCGGCGTTTGTCACCAGCGAGCTGAAGACCGCCTTCCAGATTGGTTTTATGCTGTTCCTGCCGTTCCTGGTCATCGATCTGGTGGTCGCCAGTATCCTGATGGCGATGGGGATGATGATGCTCTCGCCGATGATCGTTTCGCTGCCTTTCAAGCTGATGCTGTTCGTGATGGTGGATGGCTGGAACCTCATTCTGGGGTCGTTGGCCAACAGTTTCGGACTGGGTGCCGGTTAGTCGGTCGAGTGCAAGGAGCCCCCGAACATGAGTCCTGAAACCTTTATCGACGTCTTTCGCGAGGCGCTCTGGCTAGTTACCATTATGGTGACAGCCGTGATTCTGCCCAGCCTCGCTATCGGGCTGGTGGTAGCCATTTTTCAGGCGGCCACCTCCATCAACGAACAGACCCTGAGCTTTCTGCCTCGTCTCATCGTGACACTGTTTGCGCTGGGTGCTGGTGCTCACTGGGGTCTGCAGAGTCTGATGGACTTCTTCATACTGATGGTGAATCAAATCCCCGAGGTGGTGGGATGACCTACACAACCGCTCTGATCATGGAGTGGTTGTCTTCCATCCTCTGGCCGCTGGCGCGGGTGAGCAGTCTGCTGATGGTGATGGCGGTGTTCGGCAGCCGCCTTGCTCCTGCGCGGGTACGGATGGGGCTGGTTCTTGCTATCACCTTTCTGATTGCCCCGCTGCTTCCGAAAATGCCCCCTATCGAGCTCTTCTCTGCCGGCAGCTTTCTGGTATTGGGCCAGCAACTGCTGATCGGAATTGCCCTCGGCCTGATGACCCAGTTTCTGATGGAGAGCTTCGTGATGGCCGGTCAGGTCATCGCCATGCAGACCAGCCTCGGTTTTGCCACCCTGGTGGATCCGATGAATGGCCAGTCGGCACCAGTGGTGGGTCAGTTTTATCTGATGCTGGCGACCCTGGTGTTTCTGGCGCTGGATGGTCATCTGGTGATGCTGCGGCTGGTGATCCTCAGTTTTGAGACCTTGCCGGTGTCGGACTCAGGGCTCACTTTACCGGCCATCCGTACCCTGATCGGTTTTCTCGGTGTGATGTATCAGGCTTCACTGGTGATGGCCCTTTCTGCCATCGTTGCCTTGCTGCTAATCAACTTCGCCTTTGGCGTCATGACCCGGGCGGCGCCGCAGCTCAACATTTTCAGTATCGGTTTTTCGGTCAGCATGATGTCAGGTCTGCTGATCCTCTGGCTCACTATCGGCGGGTTCCTCGGCCACTTCGACATCATGTGGGAGCGGGTGCAGGAGGTCAGCTGCGAGCTGATCAACACCCAGTGCTTCGGGGGCGCTCATGGCTGATACCGACCAGGAACGTACCGAACAACCCACGGGCAAACGACTGCAACAGGCCCGTGAAAAAGGGCAGATTGCACGTTCAAAAGAGTTGGGGACCGCCTGTGTTCTGCTCTCGGCGGTATTTGGCCTGTTGATGTTCAAGGGCTCGCTGGCGACCGCCATGGTCAAGGTCGTTACCATGGGCTTTACCCTGGACAGGGAGCAGGCTTTTGATCCCAATGCCATGATCGCCATGGTGCCGGCGCTGCTGGGGGAACTGGTGCTTCCGCTGGGGCTGTTGTTCGCTCTGGTGGCGATTGCCGCCTTTATCGGCAACACCCTGATGGGAGGAATGAACTTCTCCACCGAAGCCATGATGCCCAAGTTCAGTAAACTGAGTCCGCTCAGCGGCATCAAGCGGATGTTCGGGGTGCAGTCGCTGATCGAGCTGGTCAAATCTATCGCCAAGGTGGTGTTCATCACCCTGTTTGCCTGGTGGATGTTATCCAGCCAGTTCAATCACCTGCTCAACCTCTCTATGGAGGGATTTCCCGGCGGTATTATCGATGCGCTGGAGCTGTTTCTCTGGATGTTGATCATCCTCTGCTGTGCCCTGCTCCCCATCGTGGCCATCGATGTGCCGTTCCAGCAGTGGAACCACATGCGTCAGCTCAAGATGACCAAACAGGAGGTCAAGGACGAGTTCAAGGACAGCGAAGGCAAGCCCGAGGTAAAGGGCAAGATCCGTCAGTTGCAGATGCAGATGGCGATGCGCCGGATGATGGGGGATGTACCCAAGGCCGATGTGGTGATCACCAACCCGACCCATTACTCGGTAGCGCTCAAGTATGATGCGGGCAAACCCGGTGCCGCGCCCAAGGTCGTGGCCAAGGGCACCGATGAAATTGCAATGAAGATCAGGGAGATCGCCAGAGAGTACGAGATCCCCATCATGCCGTCACCAGCTTTGACCCGGGCTATTTACCACTCAACCGAGCTGGGCCACGAGATCCCGGAAGGGCTGTTTGCGGCGGTTGCCCAGGTGCTCGCCTATGTCTTCCAGCTCAAGAAATTCCGTCGTGGTCAGGGGCGCCGTCCCCAGCCGCTGGCTAAAGATCTACCCATCCCGACGGAATATCGCAAATGACAAAGTTCTGACGTAGTCAAAATAAATCCATTGAATTTCAAAGCCTTGTATTGTTGGCTTGATGTTTGCTTTAATCTGGCACCAGCAGGTTGAAATTGAGAAGCGCGATGGAATTCAAGGCAGTATTGGGCCAGTTCAAAGAGTACCGGGGAGTTTTGGGCAAAGGCCTTGGAACCCCTCTGCTGGTATTGGCCGCGCTCGGCATGGTGGTGTTGCCCATCCCGCCGTTGATGCTGGATGTGCTCTTCTCCTTCAACATTGCTCTCTCCATCGTGGTGCTGCTGGTATCCGTCTATACTCGCCGCCCCCTCGAATTTGCTGCCTTCCCGACCGTACTGCTGCTCGCTACCTTGCTGCGGTTAGCGTTGAACGTTGCCTCGACCCGGGTGGTGTTGCTGGAAGGTCACAATGGTAGTGCGGCGGCCGGTCATGTGATCGAGGCATTCGGTAACGTGGTGATCGGCGGCAACTATGCGGTCGGCATCATCGTTTTTACCATCCTGATGATCATCAACTTTGTGGTCATTACCAAGGGTGCCGGGCGGATCGCGGAAGTGAGTGCCCGTTTTACCCTTGATGCGATGCCGGGCAAACAGATGGCCATCGATGCCGATTTGAACGCCGGCCTTATCAATCAGGAAGAGGCGAAGAAGCGTCGTCAGGATGTAACCCAGGAAGCTGACTTCTACGGCTCCATGGATGGTGCCTCCAAATTCGTCAAAGGGGATGCCATTGCGGGTATCATGATCCTCTTTATCAACATCATCGGCGGCTTCATCATCGGGATGATGCAGCACCAGCTGACCTTCAGCGAATCGGCCGAGATCTATACCCTGTTGGCCATCGGTGACGGTCTGGTGGCGCAGATCCCCTCCCTGCTGCTCTCAATTGCAGCAGCCATCATAGTGACCCGTCAGAATACCGATCAGGATATGGGAACCGCGGTGCTGGGTCAGCTGTTTGACAATCCCAAGGCGCTGATCATCTCTGCCGGGATTCTACTGATGATGGGACTGGTGCCGGGGATGCCGCATTTTGCCTTCCTGAGTCTGGGGGCTCTTGCCGCCGCTGGCGCCTGGTGGTTGCTGCGCCGCGAGAAACTGGCGGCCGCCAAAGCGGCCAAGGGTGAGTTGCTGCCGGCCACTGCCGAACAACCTCATGAGCAGAAAGAGCTGAGCTGGGACGATGTGATGCCGGTGGACATCATCGGGCTTGAAGTGGGTTATCAACTGATCCCGCTGGTGGATCGCAATCAGGGGGGCGAACTGCTCAACCGGATCAAAGGGGTGCGCAAGAAACTCTCGCAAGAGCTGGGCTTTCTGGTCCCGGCCGTCCACATTCGCGACAACCTGGATCTGGCGCCAAACCAATACCGCATCACCTTGATGGGGGTCAGTACCGGCGAGGCCAATGTCTACCATGATAAGGAGATGGCCATCAATCCGGGGCAGGTGTTCGGCCAGATCCAGGGGATAGCGACCCGGGATCCCGCCTTCGGGCTGGAAGCGGTCTGGGTTGCCAAGGAGATGGTCTCTCAGGCACAGACGCTGGGGTATACGGTAGTGGATACCGCGACCGTGGTGGCTACCCATCTGAGCCAGATCCTGACCAACCATGCGGCTCTGTTGCTGGGTCATGACGAGGTACAACAGCTGCTCGACATGATTGGCAAACATCAGAGCAAGCTGGTCGAAGGGCTGGTGCCGGAAGTGATCAGCATGGGTAACCTTGTGAAGGTATTGCAGAATTTGCTCAATGAAGGCGTGCCAATCCGCGATATGCGCACTATCCTGCAGACCCTGGTTGAATACGCGCCGCGCAGTCCGGATCCGGAAGTGCTAACGGCCGCTTGCCGGATTGCCCTGCGTCGCCTGATTGTGCAGGAGATTGCAGGCCCGGATCCCGAGTTGCCGGTGATTACCTTGGCGCCGGAATTGGAACGTATATTGCATCAATCCTTGCAGGCAGGTGGTGGTGATGGTGCCGGTATTGAACCGGGTCTGGCTGAGCGGATGCAGCGTTCGCTGGTGGAAGCCACTCAACGACAAGAATTGGAAGGCCAACCGGCCGTGCTTCTGACATCGGGGATCTTGCGCAATACCCTGGCGAAATTTGTCAAGAATGCCATTCCTGGATTGCGCGTTCTGTCTTATCAGGAAGTGCCCGACGACAAGCAGATCCGCATCGTCAGTGCGGTAGGGCAGAACTAGTTAGCGGAGACGACGGGTGAAGATTAAGCGGTTTTTTGCCAAGGATATGCGAACGGCTCTGGCCGAGGTCAAGGAGACTCTCGGGCCTGACGCCGTCATCATGTCCAACAAGAAGGTCACCGGAGGGGTAGAGATAGTCGCCGCAGTCGATTATCAATCCCAGGTTCCGGGGCCCAAAGATGCGCCGGTTCGCCGTCAGCTGAACGATGAGAGCGTCAATATTTCGTCTGCTGCACGGCAGATGATCCGCCCCGAGCCGTCGCCGGCGAAGGAGCAGAACGAACATTATGCCGATACCCTGGCCGCCTTGCTGGCGCGCCAGCAGAAGCTCAAGCCGGGCAATGGGGCGCCAATGGGCAATACCCAATCGTCCGGGCTGGCCGCTGCCAATGCAGCGCCCAGAACATTGGCCGAGCAGGGGCAATGGGGCGCCGCCCCGGAACCTGCCAAGCCCAAAGCCCGAGTTGCGTCCGGCCAGCGCGCCCCTCAACCTGCCCAGCGGGATCAGGAGATGGAAGGGATGCGCAAGGAGATGGCCAGCATCCGTAAATTGCTGGAGCACCAGATCTCCGGGCTGATGTGGCAAGAGGTGGAGCGCCGCGAACCGATGCGGGCCCTGTTGATCAAGGAGCTCAAGAAACTGGGCTTTGATGATGCGTTTGCCGATCAACTGGCGGGACTGATCCCCGAAGATATGTCCATCCATCAGGCGATGGCCCAGTTGGCCGAGGTGCTGACGGCCCAGCTCAAGATCAGTGAGGACGAGATCATGCGTCAGGGCGGCGCGGTGGCGCTGCTTGGCCCGACCGGGGTGGGCAAAACCACCACTATTGCCAAGCTGGCGGCCCGTTTCGCCATGAAGTATGGCGCCGAGCAGGTGGCGCTGATCACCACCGACAACTACCGGATTGGTGCCCATGAACAGCTGCAGACCTATGGTCGCATCATGGGGTGTCCGGTGCGGCAGGTGCGTGATGCAGAAGAGCTGGCCAATGCCCTTTATCAGTTCCGCCACCGTCGGCTGGTACTTATCGATACGGCTGGAGTTGGCCAACGGGATATCCGGCTGACCGAGCAGCTCGATACCCTGGTCAAGAATGCCAAGGTGCGGATCCGCAGTTATCTGGTGATGTCGGCAACTTCCCAGCGTCGGGTGATGCAGGAGGCGGTTGACCATTTCCGGCGTATTCCATTAAGCGGCTGCATACTTACCAAATTGGATGAAAGTCTGAATCTGGGCGAAGTGATTAACGTGTGTATCCAGAATTCATTGCCCATCAGCTATATCACTGACGGACAAAGGGTTCCGGAAGATATTCAGGTTGCCAATGCGGCGCAGCTCGTCGGGGCTGCCATGGGCTCGCTGGAGCGAGAAACAGAGGAGCCCTATTTCTGGGGCGCAGGCTTTGGCGAGGCCGAAGATTCGGAGTTTTATGAGTAACATGTATATGGATCAGGCGAGTGGTCTGCGCAAAATGCGTCAAAACAATCGAGTAAAAGTAATCGCCGTTTCCGGTGGTAAAGGGGGCGTGGGCAAGACCAACGTAACCCTGAACGTGGCCGGAGCCATGGCTGCCCAAGGCAAGCGGGTGATGGTGCTGGATGCCGACCTGGGTCTGGCCAACGTCGACGTCATGCTGGGGCTGCGGGTTCATCGCAACCTCTCTCACGTGCTGGCGGGTGAATGCACCATCGACGATATCATCGTCGAAGGTCCATACGGCATGATGATCGTGCCTGCGACCTCGGGCACCCAGTCCATGGTCGAGCTTTCTCCGGTGCAGCATGCCGAGCTTATCCGTGCCTTCAGCGAGATGAAGACCCAGGTCGACATCCTGCTGGTGGATACGGCTGCGGGGATCTCCGACATGGTGCTGAGCTTCACCCGTGCCGCTCAGGACATCATGGTGGTGGTCTGTGATGAGCCGACCTCCATCACCGATGCCTACGCCCTCATCAAGATCCTCTCCAAGGATCACGGCGTGTTTCGTTTCAAGGTGGTGGCCAATATGGTGCGCAGTCTGCGCGAAGGGCAGGAGCTCTTTGCCAAACTGACCCGGGTCACGGATCGTTTCCTCGATACCTCGCTGGAGCTGGTCGCCTGTGTACCTTATGACACCAATCTGCGTGCCGCCGTGCGCAAGCAGAAGCTGATTGTCGAGGCGTTTCCCAAGTCGCCGGCCGCACTGGCGTTCCGGTCCCTTGCCAACAAGGCTGCGAGCTGGCCGGTTCCCAACCAGCCGGGCGGCCAGCTGGAGTTTTTCCTGGAAAATTTGTTGCAGAAACCGGCCACAACACAGGAAGGTTCCCGTGAATAAAGCCCAAGCGTACTTGCGTCATCAGGATTCCTATGTGCTGGTGGAGCGTCATGCTCCCCTGGTCAAGCGAATTGCCCAGCATTTGTTGGCTCGCCTGCCCAGCAGTGTCTTGCTGGATGACCTGATCCAGGCAGGTATGATTGGGCTGCTTGAAGCCTCCCGCAACTTTGACGGTAGCAAGGGAGCAAGCTTCGAGACGTATGCCGGGATCCGCATCCGAGGCGCCATGCTGGATGAGATCCGGCGTGGTGACTGGGTACCCCGCTCTGTGCATCGCAACAGTCGGGCTATTGCAGAAGCGATCGAGAATGTCGAGCAGACCCACGGGCGTGACGCGCGAGATACCGAGGTTGCTGCCGAGATGGGGGTCTCCATCGCTGATTACCATGCGATGCTGCAAGATGTCTCCTGCGGCAAAATTATCGGCATCGAAGATTTGGGGGTCAGCGAGGATGTGATCGGCCACCCCGATGATGCCCCTTCCGGCTCGGGATTCGATGAATTGGCTGCCGAGCGATTTCAGATTCAATTATCAGAGCAAATTGGTCGTCTACCAGAGAGAGAAGCTTTGGTTCTCTCTCTTTACTACGATGAAGAGCTGAATTTGCGTGAAATTGGCGAGGTTTTGAATGTCAGCGAGTCGCGTGTGAGCCAGATCCACAGTCAGGCAATGCACAGATTGCGTGCTCGTTTGAGAGATTGGCATCTATAAGTGTTTGTACTGGCTACACTGAGATGAAACTCTAAGGCATAATCCGCACGACACAACCCGTTTTTAGCATCATGTAAGTGAGCCACTCTGGTGGCTATTTAGGAGGGAATTTTGGACAAGAACATGAAAATCCTCATTGTTGACGATTTTTCAACGATGCGCCGGATTATCAAGAACTTGCTGCGCGACTTGGGATTCAACAATACCCATGAGGCGGATGACGGCAATACAGCGCTGCCGATGCTGAAAAATGGTGATTTTCAGTTTGTAGTTACCGACTGGAACATGCCTGGCATGCAAGGTATTGACCTGCTTAAAGCCATCCGTGTCGATGAGAAGCTCAAGCATCTGCCGGTACTGATGGTAACCGCTGAAGCCAAACGTGAGCAGATCATTGAAGCCGCCCAAGCTGGCGTCAACGGTTACATCGTCAAGCCCTTCACCGCAGCAACGCTCAAAGAAAAACTCGACAAAATTTTCGAACGAATTGGCTAAGGAGCTGCAGGGATGATGGCCAAAACGAGAGCAATGATTTCGCTCGACCAGGCAAGGATGCTTGTTGCTCATCTGGAGCAAGGCGAATTTGAGCTGGCCGATGAACTGCTTGCCGAAGTATGTGCCCCCAACGCAGCCGATCTGTTTGAAAAAGTAGGTCAGCTGACCCGACAACTGCATGATTCACTTCAAGAATTTCGCCTCGACCCCCGTATTCCCGATTTGGCTACCCATGACATTCCCGATGCTCGGGAGCGTTTGAGCTACGTTATCGATATGACCGACAAAGCGGCCAATCGCACAATGGATGCGGTGGAAGCCAGTTTGCCGATAGCGGATCGCCTGAATGACAATATCCAGCTGGTGATGCCGAACTGGAATGCCCTGATGTCTCGTGACATGAGCGTGGGGCAGTTCAAATCCTTATGTCACCAACTTGATGATTTTATTAAGGCTTCAGAGTCTGATGCCGATAAATTACGGCAACTGCTGACAGAAATTCTGATGGCACAAGATTTTCAGGATTTGACAGGGCAGATGATCCGCAAGGTCATCAAGCTTGTTCAGGAAGTTGAAACAAAATTAATAGAAATGCTGACCATGTTTGGTGAGGCTTCTGCTGAGCATTCAACTCGTAGTATTCCTGTCAACGGGATTGAAGCAGAGGGCCCTATCATGAACCCCGAGGCTCGTGCCGATGTGGTCAATGGTCAGGATGATGTGGACGATCTGCTGTCTAGCTTGGGATTCTAATGGAGTGACGCATGGCCTTCGAAGTTGATGAAGACATACTGCAAGACTTTCTGGTCGAAGCATCCGAAATATTGGAACAGTTGTCTGAACAACTGGTCGACTTGGAAAAGCGGCCCGATGACAAGAACCTGTTGAATGCTATCTTTCGCGGTTTCCATACCGTGAAAGGGGGGCAGGTTTTCTGTCGCTCGGTGAACTGGTTGATGTATGCCACGGTGCGGAAAACGTGTTCGATATCTTGCGTAATGGCAAGCGAACCGTTACTGCGGAGCTGATGGATGTGATCCTGCAAGCGCTGGACGCCATCAATGTCATGTTCGCCCAGGTTCAAAATCGCGAAGCACCCAGCCCTGCGTCAGATGATTTGCTTCATGACCTCCACGAGTTGTGCAAGCCGGAAGGGGAAGAGCAACTGCGCACTGCTACCAGTGCGGCTGCGGCTGTAGAATCTGAACCTGCAGTACCGGTAGTTGTTGAAGAAGTTGTTCCAGACGTTGTTGAACCCGCAGCCACCAGCAGCGAGCCTGCTCCTGTCAATGGCGGCGGCTCGATAGATGAAATTTCTGCAGACGAATTTGAACGCCTGCTGGACGAGCTCCACGGCGTGGGTGGGGCACCGACCAAGACGGTTGCAGCAGCGCCTATCGCTGGTGGCTCTGGCGATATCACCGATGATGAGTTTGAGGCCTTGCTGGATCAACTCCATGGTCAGGGACAGCACATGGGGGCGCCAGAGGTGAATCCTCTGAAATCGGTGCAAAAAGAGGTGGACGAGCTTATCGATGATGATGAGTTTGAACGCCTGCTTGATGAATTGCATGGTCGTGGTCAAGGGCCTCAGAGTACTATGGCACCTGCCGCACCTGCCGCACCTGCCGCACCTGCCGTACCTGCCGTACCTGCCGCACCTGCCGCACCTGCTGCGGTGACTCCGCCCAAACCGGCCACTCCTGTTGCCAAACCAGCACCGGCAGCCCCCGCAAAACCCGCTGAAGCAGCCAAGGCACCAGCGCCTGCCGCCAAGGCTGCGCCTGCGCCAGCAGAAAACAGTGCCGTGCAAAGCGATACGACGGTGCGGGTGGATACCAAGACCCTCGATGTCATCATGAACATGGTAGGTGAGTTGGTACTGGTTCGTAACCGGCTGGTGAGCCTGGGTATTGCCAGCAATGATGAAGAGATGTCAAAGGCGGTTGCCAATCTGGATGTGGTAACGGCTGACCTGCAAGGTGCGGTGATGAAAACCCGCATGCAGCCAATCAAGAAGGTATTTGGTCGTTTCCCGCGCGTGGTGCGTGACCTGGCCAGAACCCTCAAGAAAGAGATTGAGCTGGTGATGGTGGGGGAAGAGACCGATCTTGATAAAAACCTGGTAGAGGCGCTCGCTGATCCTCTGGTTCACCTTGTTCGCAACTCCTGCGATCACGGGGTCGAAATGCCGGATGTGCGAGAGAAAGCGGGCAAGCCGCGGCAAGGAACTATTACCCTTAGCGCCTCCCAGCAAGGTGACCATATTCTGCTTTGCATCGAGGATGATGGGGCAGGGATGGATCCTGAGAAACTCAAGTCCATCGCAATCAGTCGCGGTGTTCTGGATGCAGATACTGCCGCTCGCATGAGCGACAACGATGCCTATAACCTGATTTTTGCTCCGGGCTTTTCAACCAAGGCCGAGATCTCCGATATCTCTGGCCGTGGTGTCGGAATGGATGTGGTTAAAACCAGCATTGTCAGCCTCAATGGATCGGTGCACATCGATTCCACCTGGGGGAAAGGTACCCGTCTCGAAATCAAGGTTCCGTTGACGCTAGCCATTCTGCCGACGCTGATGGTGGAAGTGGGTGAGCAGACCTTCGCACTTCCCCTTGGTTGTGTGAACGAGATTTTCCATCTGGATCTGAAAAAGGCCAACATGGTTGATGGCCAGCTCACCATCATTGTGCGCGAGAAGGCGATACCGCTCTTCTATCTGCATAAATGGTTGATTCGTGGCGCCAACAAGCGTTCACGTCAGGATACCGGACATGTGGTGATCGTGCAGATTGGCACTCAGCAAATCGGGTTTGTGGTAGACAGTCTGATTGGTCAGGAAGAGGTGGTGATCAAGCCACTCGATAACCTGCTGCAAGGCACCCCTGGCATGGCCGGGGCGACCATTACCAGTGATGGTGGAATTGCTCTTATTTTGGATGTGCCGAGTCTGCTCAAAGCATATGCGCGTAGACATTAATAGCTCAGGCCCAAGGAGTTAGAAAAACAACAATGGCAGTCAAGGTATTAGTTGTCGACGATTCGAGCTTCTTTCGCCGTCGGGTGAGCGAGATCATCAATCAGGATCCCATGCTGACGGTGATTGATACGGCCCAGAATGGACGTGAGGCGGTGGACAAGGCGATGTCGCTGCGCCCTGATGTGATCACCATGGACATCGAAATGCCCGTGATGGATGGCATCAGTGCGGTGCGCGAGATCATGGCCAAGTGCCCAACCCCCATTCTGATGTTCTCCTCCCTGACCCATGAAGGGGCCAAGGCTACGCTTGATGCGCTGGACGCCGGTGCCCTCGACTTCTTGCCCAAGAAGTTTGAGGACATTGCCAGAGACAAAGATGAAGCGGTCAGACTATTGCAACAGCGGGTAAAGGAGATCTCTCGCAAGCGCTTCCTGATGACATCCGCTGCTCGCCCCAAGGCACCTGAACCGGTTGCTCGTACTCCTCTGGGCAGCACTGCGCCCAGAACTTCAGATCGTCAGCCTGACCTGCAACGTACTGTGCCAAGTGCTTCATTCAAGCGCAGTGGCAAGAGTTATCAGTTGGTGGCAATCGGTACTTCTACCGGCGGACCTGTTGCTTTGCAAAATGTGCTGACCAAGTTGCCGGGGGATTTTCCCCATCCCATCCTGCTTATCCAGCATATGCCAGCCACGTTTACTGCCGCATTTGCTGCCCGTCTCAACGGGTTATGTCAGATTGGCGTCAAGGAAGCGGAAGATGGCGATGTGCTTAAACCAGGGCATGCCTACCTTGCTCCCGGTGGCAAACAGATGCTGCTGGAAGGTCGTGGTGCAGGGGCTCGCATTCGCATCGTGGATGGCAACGACAAGGTAAATTACAAGCCTTGTGTGGACATCACCTTTGCCTCTGCGGCCAAAACCTATGCCGACAAGGTACTGGCGATTGTGCTGACCGGTATGGGCGCAGATGGCCGTGATGGCGCCAGACTGCTGAAAGAGCAGGGATCAACCATCTGGGCTCAGGATGAGGCTTCCTGCGTGGTATATGGTATGCCCCAAGCAGTAGCCAAAGCGGGGATTGCCAGCGAATCACTCCCTCTGGACAAGGTGGCCCAGCGTATTCTGGTTGAGTTGGGGCGCTAATCATGGGCTTGCTCGGTCTGCTCCTGGCATTGGGGGCTATTGCCATTGCCCAACTGTGGCATGGCGGCTCCCTGTTGACGCTGGTGGACGGGCCTGCTTTTCTGATCGTGCTGGGTGGTACCGTTGGTGCTGTCACGTTGCAGACTCCAGCCAAGTACATCCTGCTGGCGTTGCGCCAGCTGTTATGGATTTTTACCCCTCCCCACCAAGATCTTGCGACGCAGGCCGAACGATTGCAGTCATGGGCCGTCTTTGCGCGCCAGCAAGGACTGCTGGCTCTTGAAAATCAGGCCGAGCAGGAGGAGGACAACTTTACCCGTCAAGGGCTTGGCATGATTGTCGATGGGGTCTCCACAGAGGATATCCGTATGCTGCTGGAAGCGGACATCGATATCGAGCAGGAGCGCAATGAACATGCCGCCAGGGTATTTGAAGCCATGGGGGGGTACAGCCCGACCATCGGGATCATCGGTGCCGTGCTGGGCCTGATCCAGGCCATGTTTCATCTCGAAGACCCGTCAGCGCTGGGGGCGGGGATCGCAGTGGCATTTGTGGCAACCATCTATGGAGTGGGGTTTGCCAACCTCATCTACCTGCCTATCGCCAACCGGCTACGCGCATTTCACTATCACTATGCACTCTTCCAGGAGATGACCCTGGAAGGGCTGCTGGCTATCGCCCATGGTGAAAACGGCTTGCAGGTTGAACGCCGGCTCAGGGCCTATTTGAAAGGAGAGTAGCCATGCGCAAGCGCTATCGGTTGCACTTGCAGGGTCGCGAGCATCTTGACCGCTGGCTGGTCTCCTATGCCGATTATATGACGCTGATCTTTGCTTTGTTCGTGGTGCTTTACTCTGTTGCGCTGGTGAACAAGGACAAGTATCGCGCGGTGATTGATGGTATGAGCCAGGCGTTCAGTGTCATGCAGTCTGGCGGCAATGGCTTGCTTGAAGGGCAGGGTAATTCCCTGCTGGATAACGCGGTATCTGCCTCTCCATCGTTGCTGGAAAGCCCAGCATCCCCCTCTCCTTCACTTGCTCCCATTTCTGGAGTGCCAGTACTGCAAGATGGCACGACACTTGCGAAACTTGATATGCAGTTGCAACAGAGCATGGGGTCGCTGGTGGATGCCGGTATCGTCAAAGTGACGCAAGATGAGAACTGGCTGACGGTTGAACTCAGTTCCGGGTTGTTGTTTGGCAGCGGCAGTGCCTTTTTGGGACCAAACGCTGCACCGGTCATTAATACTCTTTCAAGTATTCTCAAACCGGTCGATAACTATGTAAGGGTTCGGGGTTATACCGATAACCAACAGATAAATAATGAAATTTATCGTTCTAACTGGGCGCTTTCTGCTGCTCGGGCCGAGGCGGTACTCAATGGCTTGATTGCAGATGGGATCGCCCCCCAGCGTCTGGCGTTTGAGGCATATGGCGAGTTTTCCCCCTTTGCTGACAACGGCAGCGAGCAGGGCAGACTGCAGAATCGCAAGGTTGTGGTCGCTATCTCCAAGTTTGCCTGGGTGCCGCCAGCACCTGTGGTTGCAACGCCTACGGTAGTTGCTGAACCTGTTCCTGCTGTACAACAGGCGGTGGATGCAGGAGAGATAAAGGTGATCACCTTGCCCGGTGGTGGCATACGCATAACAACAAGGCAGGATTGATACAGTGATTGTTTGGACGGTTGCCAACCAGAAAGGTGGTGTGGGTAAAACCACCACAGTGGTCTCGCTTGCGGGGATCCTGGCCCAGCGTGGCCAGCGGGTGCTGTTGATTGATACCGACCCCCATGCTTCGCTGACTGCATATCTTGATTTTGATTCAGATCGCCTGGATGGAACCCTCTATGAGTTGTTTCAAGCTGTCAAACCGACAGCCGAGCTTGTCAATAAACTGACGCTCAAGACCAAGTTCGAAAATATCAACTTGCTGCCAGCATCTATTACCTTGGCGACCCTTGATCGGGTGATGGGCAATCGTGAGGGGATGGGACTGGTACTGAAGCGGGCACTGCTGCGCATTCAGGATCAATATGATTACGTGCTGATCGATTGCCCGCCAGTACTGGGGGTGATGATGGTCAACGCGCTGGCTGCCTGCGATCGCATTCTGGTGCCTGTCCAGACCGAATTTCTGGCCCTCAAGGGGTTGGAGCGGATGATGAAAACATTCGAGATCATGCAGCGTTCCAAGCGTGACAAGTTTCGCTACACCGTTATCCCGACCATGTTCGACAAGCGCACCCGTGCTTCTTTGATGACCTTGAAATCGATCAAGGATCAATATGGAGATTCAGTGTGGAATGCGGTGATCCCTATTGATACCAAGTTTCGGGATGCCAGCTTGCTGCATATCCCCCCGTCTATCTATTCTCCCGGGAGTCGTGGAACCTATGCATATGAAACGCTGCTCAACCATCTTGATGCCCTTGAGCGGCAACGGGTTCATGAGGTGACGGTATGAGAGATACCATTCAAGTTCGGGCGATGGATGACTATTTCCACTCCCTGCTGCTCGATGAGCCACTGGTGCTGGATGAGGTGGAAGAGGTTCAATCTGCCCCTGTTTTACAGTTGCAACGTCAGCCCCAAAGCGTCCCAGAGGTAGTCGCCGCACCTTACCTTGAAAGCGATCCACGGCTTGCCCAGCTCGGTGAGCTATTGGCTCAGGTGGGACAAGTCCAGTTTGAGAATGACGCCTTCACCCAGGAAGCGACTCTCACTGCACCGCTGGAGATTGTGGCAGAGGAATCACTGCTGCCGGTGGAGCCTGAGTGGCCTGCGGAGGTGCTGCTCCCCGAGGTTGCGGAGCCCCATACTACTATCCTGACCGAGACAGCGCTGGAGGTTGCTCCGGTAGAGGCCAGTGAACCGGTCGCCTGGGAAAATATCGATACCGGCAAAGAGTTTCAGGCCCTTTTCTTTGAAGTCGCGGGTGTGACGTTTGCGGTCCCGTTGACCGAGCTGGGTGGTATTCATCAGCTGGGCGAGATCACCTCCCTGTTTGGCCAACCGGGCTGGTACAAGGGGATCATGACCTCTCGCGAGCAGAAGATGAATGTGGTCGATACTGCCCAGTGGGTCATGCCGAGTCAGCATCTCGAGATGGATGATTACAAGTATCTGATTATGCTTGGTGAATCGCCGTGGGGATTAGCCTGCCACCATCTCAAGGGGACTGAATTGTTACACCGTGACCAGGTGAAATGGCGCCATCAGGAGGGCAAGCGCCCCTGGTTGGCGGGCATGGTCAAAGAAAAAATGTGTGCCCTGTTACACGTCCGCGAACTGCTCCTGTTGCTGGAGCGTGGGGTTAACATAGAAGGTCGCTGATAACTTCTGCAATCGAGCTGTTTTATTGCTAGTTTTAGCAGTAGACGTTTTCATAAAAGGAATAAAAACATGACAGAAAAGCGCAATATTGCACAGAATCTGGCCGAAGATGAAGTGCTGCAATGGGTAACCTTCCAACTGGAAAACGAAACCTACGGCATCAATGTGATGCAGGTTCAGGAGGTGTTGCGCTACACCGAAATTGCACCGGTGCCGGGTGCGCCTGAGTACGTGCTGGGGATCATCAACCTGCGTGGCAATGTGGTGACTGTCATCGATACCCGTTCCCGTTTCGGTCTGCCTTCTGGTGATGTGAGTGAAAACTCCCGGATTGTGATCATTGAGGCCGAGAAGCAGGTGATCGGCATCATGGTCGACAGCGTGGCTGAAGTGGTTTATCTGCGCTCTTCCGAGATCGATGCGGCACCTGCGGTCGGTACTGAAGAGAGCGCCAAGTTTATTCAGGGGGTGAGCAACCGCGATGGGCAACTGCTGATCCTGGTTGACTTGAACAAGCTGCTCTCCGATGAAGAGTGGGAAGATATCGGTTCCCTCTGATAAGTAAGGTGATGTTTTGATAATCGAGATGGTTGCCTTGGTGATGTCCCTGATTGCCTTGGCGTTTGCCTCTTATATCTGGTTCAAGAGCAAGCGCAGCAAGCAGGAGTCCGAGGCCAGTGTGGCAACGCTGCAAGGTCAGTTGGAAAGCTTGCGCAAGCAGATGATGGAGCTCCATACCGGTGCCATTGGCATGGGGCAGCGTCTGCAGTCGGTGGAAGGAGCGATGCAGCAGGTCAATGAGCGCCAGCAAGAACTGACCATGCAGGATCCCGAACGCAGGCTCTACAGCCGAGCGGCAAAGATGGTCGAACTGGGCGCCGATCTTGATGAAGTCATGAGTGAGTGCGAGTTGCCAAAGGCAGAGGCTGAGCTCTTGATATCGTTGCGAAAAGGTCGCTCTTGATGATTCAGGAAGGCAATTGCCTTCCTGAATTTTATGGCGTGCAGCCGCTTTTCCCCCAGCAGCGTTGAGCGAGTAGTTTCTACCGTGTTTTCTTTGTGATCCCGGTCGCCAGTCAGTTCAATTGTTGCATCTTTGAAAAGACGTATTCGAATACTGTGTTAAGATGCAGACCGCTTCATTTTCTCTGAAAAAATCCCCATGCTGCTTCAAGTTAACAATCTGAGCTGCGTGCGCGAAGATCGCACTCTGTTTGAACACCTCTCTTTCTCTGTTGCGCCCGGCGATCTGGTGCAAATTGAAGGGCCCAACGGGGTCGGCAAGACCAGCCTGTTGCGATTGTTGACCGGGCTGTCGCAGCCGTTTGCCGGTGAAGTGTGCTGGAATGGGGAGAATATTCGTCACTGTCGCGATGAGTATCATGCCAATCTGCTCTATCTCGGTCACCAGCCCGGTGTCAAAGCGGCGCTGACCCCTTTTGAAAACCTGAAGTTCTACCAGCAGTTACATCACCCGCAGCAAACAGAGATCGACTTGTGGCAGATATTGGCCCGGGTAGGGCTGGCCGGGTTTGAAGAGAACCCGACCGGGCAACTCTCTGCCGGCCAGCAACGCCGGGTGGCTCTGGCCAGACTCTGGCTGTCACAGAAACCGGCACTCTGGATCCTCGATGAACCCTTTACCGCCATCGACAAGCAAGGGGTCAAGGTGCTCGAGCAGCTCTTTCTGGCCCACGCCGAGCGGGGCGGCATGGTGATCCTCACCACTCATCAGGATCTGACCCTGATGCAGGGACGGCTGAAGACTATCTCGTTGACCCCCTTCGCATCGACATTGCAGGAGTAACGCCATGTTGCGCGCTGTTATGCACCTTATTCACCGTGAACTGCTGATGGCTCTGCGCCAGCGTTCCGATATTCTCAATCCGCTCTGGTTTTTCCTCATCGTCATCACCCTGTTTCCGTTAGGCATTGGCCCGGAGCCCAAACTGCTGGCCCGTATTGCCCCGGGGATCATCTGGGTAGCGGCGCTATTGGCGGCCATGCTGTCGCTGGAGCGACTGTTTCGCGACGACTTTGCCGATGGCGCGCTGGAGCAGATGATGCTGATGCCGCACCCGCTGGGCTTGCTGGCGCTGGCGAAAGTGGTTGCTCACTGGCTGCTGACCGGCTTGCCGCTGCTGCTTATCTCTCCCTTGCTGGCGATTTTGCTGTCGCTGGATATGAACACCTATCTAGCCGTCGTCGCGACGCTGGCACTGGGCACTCCTGTATTGAGCCTGCTCGGCGCGGTCGGGGTCGCGTTGACGGTGGGATTGCGCAAAGGCGGGGTGCTGCTCAGTCTGCTGATCCTGCCGCTCTATATTCCGGTACTGATTTTTGCCACCTCAGCCATCGATGCCGCGGGGATGAGCTTGCCCTATGGCGGGCAGCTTGCCATTCTGGCCGCCATGCTGGTGGGGGCTTTGACACTGACGCCGCTGGCTGTGTCGGCGGCGTTGCGGGTCAGTCTCAACTGATGGCTGTGAGTTGAACCGAATTTGGCTCCGAATGGGGTCTTTCTGCAAAAAATAATGTTGCGATGGATCAAGGAGAGTGCCGCTTATTGCTTTCGGGGTATTTGATGCTGCCCCGTGGTCGGTATGGTAGGCCTCGCCAAACGATTAATAACAAAAAGGTTTTGTGAGCTATGTGGAAATGGTTGCACCCTTATGCCAAACCGGAGCGTGCCTATCAGCTGGCAGGCACGCTGTTGCCCTGGTTTGCGGTGATTAGTCTGCTCTCGTTTGTGATCGGTACTGTCTGGGGCCTCGCGTTTGCGCCAGCGGATTACCAGCAGGGAGATTCGTTCCGGATCATCTATATCCACGTGCCTTCCGCCATTCTCTCCATGGGAGCCTACTCCACCATGGCGGTGGCCGCCTTTATCGGCCTGGTGTGGCAACTGCGGATGGCGGATATGACGGTTGCAGCCATTGCGCCGGTCGGCGCCGTATTTACCTTTATTGCCCTCTTTACCGGTGCCGCCTGGGGCAAACCGATGTGGGGAACCTGGTGGGTGTGGGATGCACGGCTCACCTCTGAACTGATCCTGCTGTTTCTCTACCTCGGCGTGATTGCCCTCTACAATGCCTTCAGCGACAAGGTGGTCGCTGGCCGTGCCGCCGGTATTCTGGCACTGGTGGGGGTGATCAACCTGCCGATCATTCACTACTCGGTGGAGTGGTGGAACACCCTGCATCAGGGGGCTACCATCACCAAATTTGACAAACCCTCCATTTCACCCGAGATGCTCTGGCCGCTGCTGATCATGATCCTGGCGTTTGCCGCATTTCTCGGGGCCCTGACCCTGATGCGTTTTCGCAATGAACTCCTGATGCGGGAGTGGCATCGCCCCTGGGTCAAAGAGATTGCAGAGCAGGAGAAGTAAGCATGCACTTTGCCTCTTTCAGTGATTTTATGGCGATGGGCGGTTACGCCTTCTATGTCTGGCTCTCATTTGGCCTGACGCTGGTGTGTCTGGTCGGCATCATCATTTCTACCCGCATGAAAACCCGCGGCCTGCTCGCCGAGTTGCGCAGCAAACAGGCGCGTGAGGCCCGTCGCAAGGCGGCCCAGCAGATGGAGAACACCCTATGAACCCGAGACGCAAAAAACGCCTCACCATCATTCTTGCCATCACCCTGGGTCTGGCGACCGTCAGCGGGCTGGTGCTCTACGCCCTCAGTCAGAATATCGACCTCTTCTATACCCCGAGCGAGCTGGTGGAGGGGAAGGGGCCGGACAAGATCAAGCCGGAAGAGGGACAGCGCCTGCGCATCGGTGGGTTGGTCGTGCCGGGGTCGGTACAGCGGGATCCCCAGAGCCTCAAAGTTGCCTTCAAGCTGGTGGATAACGGCGGTCATTTGGTGAAGGTCGAGTTTGATGGCATCCTGCCGGATCTGTTCCGTGAAGGGCAGGGGATTGTTGCCCAGGGCACCCTCAAGGATGCCACGACCGTAGAGGCGTTCGAGGTGTTGGCCAAGCACGATGAGAACTACATGCCGCCGGAAGTGGCCGATGCCACCAACGGCATGCACTTCAAGCCGGAGTATACCGAGGCGCAGTTGAAGGGAGCCAAGCAGTGATCCCTCTGGTGTTTGCCTTTTTCGCTTTGCCTGCCGTGCGTGGTGCGGCTGTTGTCACCGTTCAATTGAAAGGAATGCCTTCATGATCCCGGAATTAGGTCAGTTTGCGCTGATCCTGGCCTTTGCCACCGCCCTGCTGCTGGGTAGCTACCCGCTGCTGGGCGCCAGTTGGGGGCGTCTTGGCATGATGTCGGCGGCCCGTCCGCTCGCCTATGCCCAGTTCTTGCTGCTGCTGCTGTCGTTTCTCTGCCTGACCTGGGCTTTTATCGATAACGACTTCACCGTGCAGTATGTGGCCACTAACTCCAACAGCCTGCTGCCGCTCGCCTATCGCATTTCCGCCGTATGGGGTGCCCACGAAGGCTCCCTGCTGCTGTGGGTACTGACCCTGGGTGGCTGGACCGCGGCGGTAGCCATGTTCAGTCGGCGTCTGCCGCTCGATGCTGTCGCGCGGGTACTCGGTGTGCTGGGGCTGATCTCGGTCGGCTTCACTGCTTTCGTGCTGTTCACCTCCGATCCCTTCACCCGCACCTTGCCCTATTTCCCGGTCGATGGTCGTGACCTCAATCCACTGCTGCAGGATCCGGGTCTTATCTTCCATCCGCCAATGCTCTACATGGGTTATGTGGGCTTCTCGGTGGCGTTTGCCTTTGCCATAGCTTCGCTGATGACCGGTCGTCTCGATGCGACCTGGGCCCGTTGGTCTCGCCCCTGGACCATGGCGGCCTGGGTATTCCTGACCCTCGGCATAGTGCTCGGCTCCTGGTGGGCCTACTACGAGCTCGGTTGGGGCGGCTGGTGGTTCTGGGATCCGGTAGAAAACGCCTCCTTCATGCCCTGGCTGGCGGGTACCGCTCTGCTGCACTCGCTGGCGGTGAGCGAGAAGCGCGCCACCTTCAAGGCGTGGACCGTGCTGCTGGCCCTCTCAGCCTTCTCGCTGAGCCTGCTGGGTACCTTCCTGGTACGCTCCGGCGTGCTGGTGTCGGTCCATGCGTTTGCCTCCGACCCGACCCGCGGTCTGTTTATTCTCGGCTTCCTGCTGGCGGTGATCGGCTCCTCTTTGCTGCTGTTTGCCTTCAAAGGCTCGCAGGTGAAGAGCCACGGCAAACACGAGCTGTGGAGCCGCGAGACCCTGCTGCTTTGCAACAACATCATGCTGGTGGCGGGTCTGCTGACCGTGCTGCTCGGTACCTTGCTGCCGCTGGTGCACAAGGAGCTGGGGCTGGGGAGCATCTCTATCGGTACTCCCTTCTTCAACCACATCTACAGCTGGCTGATCATCCCGTTTGCCCTGCTGCTGGGGGTTGGCCCGCTGTTTCGCTGGCGTCGTCAGGAGCTGGGGGAACTCAAAAGCAAGGTGGTCGTGGCACTGGTGCTGAGTCTGGCCGCAGCCTTGCTGTTGCCGCTGCTCTTTGCCGAAACCTTCAAGCCGTGGGCGGCGGTAGGGATTGGTCTGGGGGCCTGGATCATCGTCACCAGCGTGCAGGAGACCTGGGCGCGGGCCACCCACAAGCACAGCTTTGCAGTCGGTGTGCGCAAGCTTGGCAATAGCCACTGGGCCATGATCCTCGGCCATGTGGGGCTGGCAGTCAGCATCATAGGTATCGCCTGCACCCAGAACTACAGCATCGAGAAGGATCTGCGGATGCAGGCGGGTGATCGGGTGCACTTTGCCGATTACGAGTTCGTCTTTGCCGGGATCAAGGAGAAGAACGGCCCCAACTACGATGGCTTCAAGGGCGTGCTGGAAGTGCACCGCAATGGCAAGCAGGTCGCCCTGCTCAAGCCCGAGAAGCGGATGTACAAGGTGACCCGGATGCCGATGACCGAAGCGGCCATCGATGCCGGTATCACCCGCGATCTCTATGCGGCGCTGGGGGAACAGCTCGACAACGGTGCCTGGGCGGTGCGGATCTACTACAAGCCGTTCGTGCGCTGGATCTGGTTCGGCGGCGTTTTTATGGCCATTGGTGGCGTGCTGGCGATGCTGGACAAGCGTTACCGTTTCGGCCGTCGTGAGGAGGAGGCCAAGGCATGAACAAAAAGACCTGGTTGTTTTTAATCCCCTTTATCGTCTTTTTGCTGGGGGCTGTGTTCCTGTTCAAGGGGCTCTACTCCGATCCCACCAAGCTTGAGTCCGTGATGGTGGGTAAAGAGGTGCCGGTGTTCACCCTGCAGGACATTTACGATCTGAAAAAGCAGCACGATCGCAGTATCCTGACTGGTCGCCCCATGCTGCTCAACGTCTGGGCTACCTGGTGTCCCACCTGCTATGGCGAGCACACCTACCTCAAACAGCTGGCAGGGCAGGGCATTCCCATCATCGGCATGAACTACAAGGATGAGCGCGACAAGGCGATCAAATGGCTGGCGGAGCTGGGCAACCCCTATGAGGTCAACCTCTATGATCCGGACGGCATGCTGGGGCTGGATCTCGGGGTATACGGCGCGCCGGAGACCTTCTTTATCGACAGCAAGGGGATCATCCGGTATCGCCACGTGGGGGATATCAACCCCGAGAACTGGGCGTCGACCCTCAAACCCATCTTTGATGCCATGAAGTGAGGGGAGTCTTGATGAGAGTATTTATTGCTTCCCTGCTGCTGTTGCTGGGATGGGTGGTGCAAGCGCCGGCCATGGCCGCTATCGATGTCTACACCTTCGACAACGACAATCAGGAGCAGGTCTTTCGCGAACTGACCAAGGAGCTGCGTTGCCCCAAGTGTCAGAACCAGGATATCGCCGACTCCAATGCGGGGCTGGCCAAGGACTTGCGCGACAAGACCTACCAGATGGTGCGCGAGGGCAAGGATAAAGAGGAGATCGTGGATTACATGGTGGCCCGCTACGGCAACTTTATCCTCTATAACCCGCCCCTGATGGCCTCCACCCTGATCCTCTGGCTCGTCCCGCTGCTGGTGATCCTGATCGGTGGCGCCGTGGTCGTGATGCGCAGCCGCCGGCCCCCTGCGGTGAAAATACAACTGGATAACGCCCTGAGCGAGGAGGAGCAGCGCCGACTGGCCGAGCTGCTCAAAGAGGAAGAGAAACAATGACCGCTTTTTGGATAGTGATTGCGGGCTTGCTGGTGCTGGTGAGTCTGGCGCTCGTCGTGCCGCTGTGGCGTGGTGAAGGCAAACAGAGCATCAGTCGCTCGGCGCTCAACAAACAGCTCTATCGCCAGCGGCTGCTGGAGATTGGCGAAGAGCGCGAGCAGGGTGTCCTGGCTGAGGAGTCCGACTCGCTGGTCGAGCTGCAACGAAGTCTCTTGGATGATATCCCTGATGTGGAGCAGGCTGCCCGCAGTGGCAAGAGTTTGATCTGGATCCCGGGTGTGCTGGTGCTATTGGTGGTGAGTCTGGGGCTCTACTACAAGTTGGGCTCCTGGCAAGAGGTGAGTCGCTGGCAAGATGCCAGCAGCCGTCTTGGCGAGCTGAGCAACCGCATTCTGGTGGAACGCGATGCCCAGGTGACCGAGCAGGATCTGCTGGATTTCACGCTGGCACTGCGTACCCGCCTCAAGGATGAACCGAACGACTACCGCGGCTGGCTGCTGCTGGGACGCTTGGCGCTGGATGGTAATGATCCCGAGATGGCCAGCGAGGCGCTGGAGCGGGCCTACACGCTTGCCCCCCAGAAATCGCTGGTGGCGGTGCCCTATGCGCAGGCGCTGATGATGACGGGGGATGAGGCGCAAGCGGATGCCCTGTTGCAGGCTGCTATCGCGCAGGATCCGGACAATATTGAAGCGCGTTCCGTCTATGCCTTTATGGCGCTGCAAAAAGAGGACTTCCAGACCGCGCTGGCTCGCTGGCAGGCGATGTTGCCACTGATGGAGAAAGGTACCCCCCGTTACGTGATGGTCGAGCGCTCCATGGAGTACGCCCGCGCGCAGCTCAAGCAGCGCGGCATCGAGGTGACGAATTCAGGCGCAGCCAAAGCGGGCGCAGTTGAGGGACAACCGCTGGCGGTGAAGGAGGGGGAATTCCCCATCCACGTCACGTTGGCGGCGGGCATTCAGATGCCGGAAGATGCCCATCTCTTCGTCTTTGCCGTGGTGCCCAACGGGCCGCCCATGCCCATCGCCGTGAAGCGTATTGCAGGGCCAACCCTGCCTGTTACCCTGTCACTCGGGGATGGCGATGCCATGATGGAAGGTAGCAAACTGGCGGCCTATCCGGAGCTGCAGTTCAAGGCACGTCTCTCGCGCGGTGGCAATGTTATGAACAAGGAAGGAGCCTTCGAAGGGGTATCCGTGCCGGTCAAGACGGCCGAGATCCCTGCTGCTCCGATTGACATCCGCATAGATCACGCCCTCTAATATGCCTTTGGATAACCCGGCCCCTGGATAGGAGCCGGGTTATCTATACTTCT
Organism: Aeromonas sp. 95A; assembly: GCF_051919235.1. Taxonomy (NCBI): domain Bacteria; kingdom Pseudomonadati; phylum Pseudomonadota; class Gammaproteobacteria; order Aeromonadales; family Aeromonadaceae; genus Aeromonas; species Aeromonas sp. 95A. The sequence continues at coordinate 1,572,736 of NZ_JBQBFC010000001.1, read as the reverse complement.
GATAAATCAAAATAAAACGTCAGGACAATCATATGTATCTTCGTTCAGGGGCCATACTGGCAGCCCTCTTGCTGGCTGGCTGTGCCGGTGGCCCACCCAAGCCTGGCCCAGAGAGTCTGGATCTCAATCCCGGCATGAATAATCCGGGTGCCACCAGTACGGCGGCCGATCCGCGCGATCCCTTCCAGGGGGCCAACCGGGCCATGTGGGCGGTCAACTATGATGTGCTGGAGCCCTATGTGGCACGTCCTGTGGTACATGCCTATGCCCGCTACATTCCGGTAGGGGTGAAGGATGGCATTGCCAACTTTGTTGCCAACTTTGATGAGCCAAGCAGCATGGTGAACCATCTGATCACCGGTGATTTGAAAGGGGCAGGCACCAACCTGGGGCGCTTTACCCTCAACACCACGGTCGGTCTGCTGGGTATCTTCGATGTGGCCAAACATGCCGGCCTCGAGCGCAACAAGCTGGAGATGGACACAGTGCTGGGCAGGGCCGATATCGGTAATGGTGCTTACATCATGGTGCCTGTCTACGGCCCGACCACCACCCGGGAGCTGGTTGGTGATGCGATTGACAGCTTCTACTTCCCCTATGCCCTGTTGACCTTCCCGATGAAGGTCGCACACTGGGCGCTGGATGGCTTGGGCACACGCGCCAAGCTGATCGATCAGGAGCGGATCATCGACAACTCCCTCGACCCCTATGCGCTGACCAAGGACTTCTACCTGCAATATAACCAGGGCAAGGTGACGGGCAAGCAGACCGAGCTGAAAGCGTCTCAGCAAGAGCAGGCTGACGATGCCAATCTGGATGAATACATGGACGAGCTGGACCAGTAAACGGGCTATCTCGATATGTAAAAGGCGCCTGCGGGCGCCTTATTCATTTTTGCAGCCATATCGAGATAAAAAAACGCCCCGCAGTGCGGGGCGTTTTGGCAAGCGAGGCTGATTAGGCAGCCAGATTCTTGGCCACGAATTCCCAGTTAACCAGAGCCCAGAAGGTTTCCATGTACTTCGGACGCAGGTTGCGGAAGTCGATGTAGTAGGCGTGCTCCCACAGGTCAACGGTCAGCAGCGGGGTGGTACCGGCTTCAGTCAGCGGGCAGCCAGCGTTGGAGGTGTTGACGATAGCCAGAGAGCCGTCAGCTTTCTTCACCAGCCAAGTCCAGCTGGAACCGAAGTTGCCGATGGCAGATTTGGTGAAGGCATCTTTGAACTCGGCGAAGGAGCCGAATGCCTTGTTGATGGCATCAGCCAGGGCGCCAGTCGGCTCGCCACCGCCATTCGGGGAGAGGCTGTGCCAGTAGAAGGTGTGGTTCCAGATCTGGGCGGCGTTGTTGAAGATGCCGCCGTTGGAGGTCTTGATGATCTCTTCCAGAGACTTGCCTTCAAACTCGGTACCCGGCACCAGATTGTTCAGGTTGACCACGTAGGTGTTGTGGTGCTTGCCGTGGTGATATTCCAGAGTTTCCTGGGAGATGTGCGGTTCCAGAGCGTTGATTGCATAGGGCAGAGCGGGAAGTTCGAATGCCATTTTCTACTCTCCATTGGCTGGACCGTGCGAAGGCGACGGTTGCAAGACATTGCGTACTCTTTTCTATATGTGAAAAGAGTTGTTTTTAAAATGATGGGGCTGGGTAGCCCAAAGCCAAGGGATTGTAGCAGTATCAAAGATGGCCTAACAACTCTTGATTGGCGCCATGATCGCGATCAATCCTGTGTGGGTTCTTTGCGCAATTCGAGCCGGGTCACCCCTTTGTCAGTTTGTGCTCGGGCAAGATTGCAGTAGAATGGCCGCCGAAATCGCTCTAGTGAGGCACCTATGGAAACTATTGAAAAGATTAAGCAGCAGCTGGCTGACAACCCCATCATCATCTACATGAAGGGCTCCCCCAAGCTACCCAGCTGTGGCTTCTCTGCCCAGGCCTCCCAGGCTCTGATGTCCTGCGGCGAGCCGTTTGCCTACGTTGATATCCTGCAAAATCCGGATATCCGCGCCGAATTGCCAAAATTCGCCAACTGGCCGACCTTCCCCCAACTGTGGGTTGAAGGTGAGCTGATCGGTGGCTGTGACATCATGATCGAGATGTTCCAGGCTGGCGAGTTGCAGGCTCTGATCAAAGAGACTGCTGCCAAGTACAAGCAGGATGACGCTGCTGAATAAGCGGGTGTTCACTTCGCTGAAAAGGGAGCCATCATGGCTCCCTTTTTATTTGCTGGCGATGCAAGCAGTAGACACTGTCACCCCCATCGGAAGCGTGTCAGCAAGCCAAAACAGAGCGGCAGCCAATGGCAGCCGCTTTTTCTATCTGGTCATCGGGCAGATCAGGCGATCCGTTCGATACGAGCCATGTAGAAGCCGTCGAAGCCGGTCTCGGACGGGCTCACGGTGTGATCGTCACGCAGACGGAAGTTTTCGTTGGCGGCGAGGAACTTGTCCACCTGCAGGCGGTTCTCCTCGGGCAGGATGGAGCAGGTTGCATAAACCAGCAGACCACCCACTTTCACCATCTGGCTGTAACGCTGCAGGATCTCTTCTTGCAGCGCGACCAGCACCGGCAGACGCTCGGCGGTATCACGCCACTTGGCATCCGGATTGCGCTTGAGTACGCCAAGACCGGAGCAGGGCACGTCCAGCAGTACGCGGTCGGCGCTCTCTTTGAGGCGCTTGACGGTCTTGCTGCTGGTGATGACCCGGGTCTCCACGTTGTGGGCACCGGCGCGACGAGCGCGCTGCTTGAGGTTCTCCAGCTTCCACTCTTCCACATCCATTGCCAGCAAACGGCCTTTGCCCTGCATCATGGCGGCGATATGCAGGGTCTTGCCACCGGCACCGGCGCAGGCGTCGATAACGCGCATGCCTGGGGCAACTTCCAAAGCGGCAGCAACCAGCTGGGAGCCTGCGTCCTGCTGTTCGAAGCAACCATCGGCAAAGGCCTTGGTACGGAACAGGGCGGCGTCGGAGGTGACCTGCAGGGCAGTATCCACACCATCAACCGGAATGGTGGTGACCTGCTCTTTGGCCAGAATGGCTTGCAGCTCATCACGGGTGCACTTGAGGGTGTTGACCCGCAGGTAGCGCTTGGGCATCCAGGCCAGGGCGGCACGCTCGGCAGGCCAGGCTTCACCCAGCTGCTCGCTGCCCAGTTTCTCCAGCCAGCTCGGGCAACCATCCATTAGCACCGGATTCTTCTTCGCCTCGGTCAGACGGCGGCGGAATGCCTCTTCATTGAAGCGATCCAGGGTCGGGTGGTTGGGCTGGGCAATTTTGTGGAAGGCATGCCAGCTGTGCAGCAGCGGCCAGACATTCTTTTCGGCCTGACGCACCTGAATACCGGTGAGGAAACAATAGAGGCTGAGACGGCGCAGCAGGTCGCCGGTGACCAGGGCAATCCTTGCCTGTTCTTGCGGTTTGAGTTCGATGCCTGAGAAGTGACGGGCATAGGCGCGGTCGAGGGTAAGACCCTGACCGAGCACATCGTCAACAATGGCAACGACCAGATCCCCGAAACGGGGCAACAGTGGGGATTTGAGCATGAGATTAACCTTGGCCAGATAAAGATGAACCGCACCTTTGTGAAGAGGAGCAGTTTTAAAATTGACAAATCCGCGCAATGATAGGGGTTAGACGGGGTTGGCGCAACACTCCCCATGCTGGAATGATAGATGGGAGATTGTTCTTGCGGGCCCGTAATGTGTTTTTGTTTGCCCTATCACAAGTCCCCCCGAGGTTGGGGGCCTTGTGGTAGGGCCATCACTGGCGAGGCTGAGCAGGGCAATGCCGATCAGGGCAAGTCCAGGGTAAAGCGGGCGCCGCCGAGGGGGGATTCATCGACCCGGATCTGGCCGCCGTAGCTGTGGACGATTTCGGTCACCACCGCCAGACCTATGCCCTGACCGGGTGAACTGTCTGCCCGCACGCCGCGCTGGAAGATCTGCTCCGATTTGGCCGGGTCGATTCCCGGGCCATCATCTTCCACTTCGATGCGCAGCCGCTCGAGATGGCGGCGCACCGTCACCTTCACTTCGCTGATGGCAAACTTGCAGGCGTTGTCGAGCAGGTTGCCCATCAGCTCCATCAGGTCGCCCTGTTCGCCGTGGAAGAGGGCGTCATCATCGAACTTGAAGTGGGTTTGCAGCTTCTTGTGGCGATAGACCTTGGTCAGGCTGGCCAGCAGTTTTTCAATCAGCGGTACCGGCTCGGTGCCCTTGCTGGCAAGGCGCTGGCGGCCGGTCACGGCTCGTCTGAGCTGATACTGGATCATCTGATCCATGGTGAGGATCTGCTCGTTGATGTTGTCGTGGATCTCCCGCCCCAGCTTCACTTCGCGGGTGGTGATCTGGATCAGCGCTAGCCGGGTTTTCAGGCTGTGGGCGAGATCGTTGAGGGCGTGCTGGTAGCGCTGGGTCTGCTGGCGTTCGTTCTCCAGCAACTGGTTGATGGAGTCGGTCAGCGGGGCCAGCTCTCGCTCAAAATCGCTCGAGAGGTCATCGCGCTTGCCGGCCCGGATATCGTCGATCTGACGGGCGATGGTGCGCAGGGAGCTGAGGCTCCAGAAGGTGGTGAGCAGCAGTAGCCCGGCCAGCAGCATATAGGCGAGCAGCGCCTGTTTGGCGGTCTGGTAGAGGTAGGTGCGGGACTCTTCGTGGTAGCGTTTGGCCGAGTCGATCATCACCACGTAGTAGGCGGTGGTGCCGCTGCCGGGATTGCGGATAAACCGCAAGCTGTAGACGAAGTAGCTCTCGCCGTTCTTGATGGTGTGCTTCTTGAAGAAGTAGTCGAGGTCCATCCCCCCCAGATACTTCATCAGATCGCCGCAAATGGTCTGTTTGGCCTTGATCACCTCCGGCATATGGAGGCTCGACCAGACCAGATCGCCATCGGCGCGGCAGATCAGGGTATCGAGGTTGCGATCCCCCGCACCACGGGATATCCGCCCCAGCTCGACGTTCGACCCCTTGTCATCCGGCTCGGTGGAGGAAAACAGCTTGGCCAGGTTCTCCTGCATCCGGGCGCTGGCCTTCTGGGTCTGCTCCTCGACATGGCCAAGATAGAGGGCGTAGACCGCAAACCCCATGATCAGCGCGATGACCAGCAGCGAGCTGAGCAGCAGTTTGATGTGCAGTGAGCTGCGGATCATCTTGATGGGGCGCGGCAGATGAAACTGCATCAGTTACAGGAGAGGTTGAAGATATAACCCTGACGCCGGATGGTGGAGATGGGTTGAATCGTCCCCTCCGGATCCAGCTTCTTGCGCAGGCGGCTCACCATCACCTCAATGGTGTTGGGATCACCTTCGCCGTCGCCGTAGAGCTGGTCGAGCAGTTGCTGTTTGGAGACCACCTGACGGGCATTGCGCATCAAGTACTCCAGAATGAGGTATTCAAAGCTGGTGAGCACCGCCACTTCTCCGGCGATAGTCAGCTCCTTGCGGGAGAGATCCAGCTCGTAATCACCGGCCTTCACCTTGGGCGAGATAAAACCGGCGCTGCGGCGCACCAGCGCATTGAGTCGGGCCAGCAGCTCATCTTTCTGGAACGGTTTGACCAGATAGTCATCAGCACCTGCTTCCAGTCCTTCGACCTTGTCCTGCCAGTTGCCACGGGCGGTCAGCACAATGATGGGGAAGGGGATCTGCCGTTCACGCAGTTGCCGGATCAGTTGCAGGCCGTCCATATCGGGCAGGCCGAGGTCGATGATGGCCACATCAATGGGATAGTCGGCGGCGTAGTGCAGTGCAATCCCGGCCTGGTCGGTGCTGTAGACCTGATTGTCGGCTTCGGTCAGCAGAGAGGAGAGGTGGTGATTGAGCAGCTTGTCGTCTTCGACCAACAGAATTTTCATGATGTGAGCGGTCATAGGGATCCAGGCTGTCAATTAGAAAGTGTATGTCGCTTCGAGTCAATTCGAATCCTAATGCATCCCGGCTGTATCGGGACTGAATCAGCGGGACTTCAGAGTTCGCGCCAACTGGTCGTTTAACCATGGTCCGGGTTGTCGATGGCATGCTGGTCGGCAGCCATGCTGCGAAAGGTTTGATGTGATGAGAGAGATGGCCGGGAGGCTGCTGGCGCGACTGCAACAGCGTGAGCGCAGCGACCTCCTCTATATTGTCTGGCTCTGCTGGGGGGCAGCCTTGCTGCTCTACGTGCTGGGGTCGCCCTGTTTTCTGTGGCCAGTGGCGCCGATGCCGCTGGTTCTGCTTGTGTGGTTGGTGGAGAGAGTACGGATGTTTGGAAGAAACAAAGGTGGTGCGGTTACTGGGTCGGCCGGCGCCACTGTGATTGCAGCCGGTGCCCGCTTCAAGGGCGAGTTGCAGGTGGAGGGGGATCTGGAGGTGCGCGGTCAGGTCAATGGCACCATCCAGCTCATCGGTGGTGTGCTGCGCATCATGCAGGGCGGTAGCGTTGAGGGGGAGGTGAGTGCGCCCCACGTGATCATCAATGGTCTGCTGGAAGGCACCTGTACCTCCGCCGAGGTGGAGATCCTGGAGAGCGGCAAGATGCAGGGGATCTTCAAGGGGGGCAGTCTCTCCATCTGCAAAGGCGGCAACTTTGTTGGCCAGTCCCAGCCCACCGTGGCCGGCAAGACCGATCCCGTGTTGCAAGCCTTGTCTGAACACAGTGCGTCCGGGAGCAAACAGCCGGAGAGCAAGAGCAATGTGAAAAAGCTGCCGCACGAGCCGAAAGGCAAGCCGACCGAGGAGCTGGCCAAGCAGGCGTGATGCCGTTTGCCAGCGGTGCAGATGACGGTTGTTCAGGAAAACAGAGAGGGGGCCACAATGGCCCCCTCAGCATTTCTTTGTTACCCGTTAGCTGCGGCGCGGTGGCAGCATATTGGTGAGGGTGTTGTCTTTGAGAATATGGTGGTGATAGAGGGCCGCCACCGTGTGCAGGCCGATCAGGGCGTAACCGATATTACCCAGCGTCTCGTGCACCTCCTTGATCAGCCCTTTGAGATCCGGACTGGGGGAGAGCAGGGATGGCAGCTCAAGTCCGAAGAAGGGGATGGGCTTGCCCGCGGCGCTCAGCAGCAGCCAGCCAAACAGCGGGGTGAGAATCAGAAAACCGTAGAGGGCGAGGTGGGCCAGTTTTGCCAGCTTGTGCATGAGCGGGGAGAGCTCGGGCACGATACGGGGCGTCGGGCTCATCCAGCGCAGGGCCAGTCTGACAAAGACCAGGGCGAAGATAAGCAGCCCCAGCATAAAGTGCCACTCCTTCATCAGATCCCGGCCAGGGTCCCCTTTGGGGAAAATATCGCGAAACTCGATCAGGGCGTAGACGGCGATCATGGCCCACAGGGTCAGCCAGTGCAGCCCGATATTCAGGGTGCCATAACGTTGTTCACAGTTCATCAGCATAAGTTTATTCCTTCGAAGTGCTGTCACATCCGTGTGGCATCCCCGCACTCAAACGTGTCGGGACGAGGCCTGCTCCTTTGGCGGCAACAGGCTGGCTACCATGTTTGCCATAGAACGATAGCCTGCTGCTGGCATCAGTCAGAGAGGAGATGCCCTCTGTTGTGTGCATGGTATCACTGGCAACCGGGTGGATAGTCTGATCAATGCCACACAATTTACAGGCTCATTAAGCCCCTTGTGACGTGAAGAAGGCGTGAAATAGCATCAGTGATGTCGGCCCGCCCAGGTTCAGGCGGGCTCGATGGCCAGCACCATGCAATCCGGCTCGCTGATGCGAAAACGGACGTTGCAGTCAAACAGCCGCACCCCGTACTCCTTCTCATCGGGCTTGCCTTTCTTGTAGGCGGGGCGCGGATCTTGCGCCAGCACTTCGCTTACCAGCTGGCGCAGCTCGGGATGGGCCTTGAGCCAGGGTTGCAACTGCTGCTCGGCCTCGGCACTGAAGCTCACCGCCAGCGGCGGGGTGGGGGCGTCGGGGGCAAAGCCGCCACGGGCATCCGGCAGGCTGTCGGCATAGGGAATGTAGGGCTTGATATCGACGATGGGGGTGCCATCGAGCAGATCCACCGCTCCCAGCTCCAGCCACAGCTTGCCACGCTCGCGACCGACCCCGTGCAGCTCGACCACCGAGAGCCCAAGCGGATTGGGGCGGAAGGTGGAGCGAGTGGCAAAGACGCCGACCCGTTCGTTGCCGCCAAGTCGTGGCGGGCGCACCGTCGGGTGCCAGCCCTGCGCCATGGTCTGGTGAAAGACGAAGCTGAGCCACAGATGGGAGAACTGCTCGATGCCGCGCAGCACATCTGGCTGATCGTAAGGGGGGAGCAGCTCGAGGCGGGCGCGGGCCGATTTGACCAGACCGGGCTGGCGGGGGATGGCGAACTTCTCCTTGTAGGGAGAGCGGATGATCCCGAGGGTGTCGATTTCGAACTTCATGGCGGATCCTGACTGAAAACCTCGGCAATTTAGCACAGGCGGCCCCAAAACGCAGGCTCGGCCTCGCTACGCCAATTTCTGCGGCGCTGCCGTGATCCCTGTCCCATCCCGGCCAGTCGGGGGCTGTGCCCGCGCGCCAAGTTGCGTAGGGTGGAGGCAACTGGCGTGTCAGGATGAAATGTGCGCACATGCGCCGAAGGGAGGGAGAGGGATGAAACTGCTGATTATCGGTGGCACCGGCTTTTTGGGGCGCCACCTCACCGCGCTGGCACTGGATTGGGGCCATGAAGTGACCCTGTTCAACCGCGGTCTGCACCAGCATCCGGACTGGCGCGATCTGGTGCAGCTCACCGGCGACAGGGACAAGAGCCTGAGCCCCCTGCAAGGGGCAGGGTTGCAGTGGGATCTCGTCATCGACACCTGCTGCTATCGCCCCGAGCAGGCGGCGAGCCTCTCGGCAGCTTTGCTCGGGCGCTGCGCGCGGCTCATCTTTATCTCCACCATCAGCGTCTATCGCGATTTCTCACTGCCCGGAATGGATGAGTCGGCGCCGCTGCATGCTATCCCCGAAGGGGAAATGCCCACTGACTATGGCCCGCTCAAGGTGTTGTGCGAGGCCGAGTATCGCGCTCGCTGGGGCGAGCGGCTTTGCATCCTGCGCCCGGGCGTGCTGTGTGGCCCCCATGATCCCACCGGTCGCATGGCCTGGTGGATTAAGCGGGTGCAGCAGGGCGGGCCCTGGTTGTTGCCGGGCAGTGGCGAGGATCGCTTGCAGTATCTCGATGTGCGCGACTGCGCCGAGTTTGTGTTGCGCGCGGCCGAGCAGCAGTTGTCGGGCATCTTCAACCTGCTCAAACCCGGCATTCCCCTCTGCGACTGGCTGGAGCGGTTGAGCGCCCGGTTGCAGCCCGCCCGCCCCATCCAGCCAGAGTGGCTGCCTTGGCCGACCCTGATGGCGGCCGGTATCGAGCCCTGGCAGAGCTATCCCACCCTGCTGCCCTGCGCGCAGGCGGAGTTTGCCGGTTATGGCTCTATAAGCGCCGAGGCGGCCATCGTCCACGGGTTGAACTTCCGGCCGCTGGAGGAGACCGCCGCCGACCTTGCCAATTGGCTGGCCATCGAGCCTGCCGCCGGGGTGGCGGAACATGCCATAACTCAGGCAGAGGAGACTTCGCTGCGGCAACAGTTGCTGGAGCCCAGTCTGCATTAGGAGGGGGTGCATCGAGCCGCTGCTGCGGAAAATTGCTGCAATAGCGCGAACATAACGAGAGAGGGCATCCCGCGGGATGCCCTCTCTGTCTATCCATGCCTGATGGTTGCCGAATAGAGGCTGACGCGATTCCCCGTCCCATCGCTGTCGATCACCTAGTTAGCGGATGGTGGCCCCCGCGGCTACCAGCAGCTCTTTCAAAATGGTGCGATGGCAGCGGGACTCCTGCTCGCAGTAGCAACCCACCGACAGATTGGTGGTGTGGGAGAGGGCGGCCAGCAGCGCCAGATCGTGCCTGGCGGCAGGTTGCGCCATCTCGGCCTTGTACTGTTTGCCAAACGCCGCCCATTGGGCGGGTGTCTCGGCTGCCTGCCCCAGCTTCATGGTCTCGCTGCTGGGGGCCAGATTGGGGAACCAGACATCGTACCAATGCTGGCTGGCAAATTCGCTCTTGGGGACGCCGCGGGGTGGGCGGCGCACAGTGCCGATCCTCAGCCCCTCATCGGGCAGGCGCGGGCTGCCAAGGCGAACGATAGCGAGGGCCATGACAGTGGGTTACTTCTCTTCGGCCACTTTCAGCGCCTGCCCGTAGCAGATCACTTGTCTCAGGCAGCCCGGGGTGTCGCTGAATTCGGCGCACTTGTCGATGGTGACGCCGTTGCCACCCATGTCGGCGGCACGGCGGCGGGCCAGGGTGCGCGCTTCACCGGCGTTGGGCACCGGCTGGTTGGCATCGGCCTGGCAGGATTCACCCTCGATGGTGCCGAGGTAGAGGTAGTTGAGGTCAGCCAGCTCATCCTGTTCATAGATGCGCACGCTACCGGGTTTGAAGTATTCGTCGAAGTTCTCTTTATCCAGATTGCTGTTGAAGGCGTAGTTGGCACAGCCGGAGGCAATCAGGGGCATCATCAGGATCAGGCGTTTCATCGTCTCGTATCTTGTGTCGGTGATGAGGACAGTAGAAATGCGCAGGCGCTCCATGTCGGCATCTTGTTGAATAATGAGGGGGACATTATAGGGGCCAGCCGCCTGCGGCGACCAGCCCCGTTTTGCGCCCGGTTGTCGGGGTGTGACCCCCATCAGCCTGATATCAAACAGGAGCCAGCCGCTGATAGAGGCTGCGGTAGTAATCATCCCCCAGCAGCTCGTTGTGAGGGGCGCAGAGGCGGATCTGTCCCTCTTCCATCAGGGCAATCCGGTCCATCTGCTCCATCCCCAGCAGGCGGTGGGAGATAAGCAACAAGGTGCGATCAGCCCCGAGCCGGAACAGCAGATCCATGATCTCCCGCTCGGTCTGACTGTCGAGCCCTTCGGTCGGTTCGTCCAGCAGCCAGAGCGGCGCATCGTGCAGCAGGGCGCGGGCGATACCGATACGGCGACGCTCACCACCGGAGAGGGGGCGTCCGCCGTCACCGAGCCAGGCATCGAGGCCCGCCTCATCTTCCAGCAGATTGGCCAGTCCGACCTGGGTCAGTACCGCAATCAGCTGCTCGTCAGTGGCGGTCGGGGCGGCCAGTTTGAGGTTGCCCCGCAAGGTATCGGCAAACAGATGCACCCGCTGGCTCACCACCGAGATGGAGGCGCGCAGCGCCCCTTCGCTGTAGTCGGTGAGCGGCTTGCCACCCAGCAGGATCTTGCCTGCCTGCGGGCTCCACTCCCGGGTCAGCAGCCCCATCAGGGTCGATTTGCCACAGCCGGTCTGGCCCAGCAGCGCCAGCTTCTCACCGGCGTGCAGTTGCAGGGTGCAGCCACGCAGCACCGGCTGGGGGTTGCCGGGGTAGCCAAAATAGAGGTCATTGATCTGTAGCGCACCAACGGTGGCATGGGTCTGTTCGTCGCCCCACACGGGGGCTTTGGCATCTTGCAGGATCTCGTTCAGGCGGCGTGCCGAGGTGAGGCTGGTGGAGAGGTGCTGGAAAGCCCCCGCCAGCGGCATCAGTGCCTCGAAGCTTGCCAGGGTGGCAAAGACCATCAATGCGGTAATGGGGTCGGGCGCAGCGCCCGCTACCCCATGACCGGCCAGCCAGAGCATCAGAGTCAGGGTCCAGCCGCTCAGCAGTTGCACCGAGAAGTTGGCCAGCCCGCTTACCTTGGCCATCCGGGCCTGCGCGACGAGCAGCGCCTGTTCGGCTTGTTGCAGCTCAACCAGCGCCTTGGGGGCGGCAGCAAACATCTGCAGCTCGGCCTGACCATCCAGATAGTCCACCATCCGGGTGCGCAGGGTCGATTTTTCCGCAATCAGCGCCTGACCGGGGCGACGGCCGAGAAAATAGAACACCAGCGGCAGGGCGATCATGCCAAATAGCAGAATGGCTCCCAGGGTAAGGGCGAGGCGACTGTCGAAAAACGACAGGAAGAAGACCAGTCCGGCGGTGCTGAGCAGGGCCGCGCCTATGGGGGTGATCAGCCGCAGATAGACGTGGTCCATCGCATCGATGTCGGCCACCAGCCGGTTGAGCAGATCCGCCTGACGGAAACCGGTCAGGGTACCGGTGGAGAGCGGCGAGAGTTTCTGCCAGAACCAGACCCGCAGTCGGGTCAGTACCCTGAAGGTGGCGTCGTGGCTCACTACCCGCTCACCCCAGCGACCGGCTGTGCGGACGATGGAGAAGAAGCGCACCCCGCCCGCGGGGGTCATGTAGTTAAAGGCATGGGTCGTCGCAACTGTCATTCCCGCCACGGCGGCGGCGGAGAGGAACCAGCCGGAGAGGGAGAGCAGCCCCATGCCGGCGGCCAGGGTCACCAGCGCCAGCAGCAAACCAATGGTGAGGCTGAGCCAGTGTTGGCGATAGAGGCGCAGAAACGGCAACAGATCACTCATCGAGAGAACCTCCGGAACGTTGGGAGAGCTGGCGGGCAAAAGGTCCCTGCCCAGAACTAAGTTGCTGGAAGCTGCCTTGCTCCACCAGCTGGCCGCGGGCCAGCACCATTATCTTGTCCATCTTGGTAAGCTGGTCGAGGCGGTGGGTGATCATCAGCAGGGTCTGGCCAGCCATCGCCTGCTCGAGGGTGGTCATGATGGCGCGTTCGGAGTGGCGATCCAGACTGGCGGTCGGCTCATCGAGCACCATCAGCTGGGTCGATTTGAGCAGGGTGCGCGCCAGGGCGAGACGCTGGGCCTGACCGACCGAGAGGCCGCCGGCCTGATCGCCGACCGGATAGTCGAGCCCCTTCTCCATGGCAAATTCCCACGCCTGCGCCCGTTTCAGGGCATCTTCCAGCTCGGCATCGCTGGCCGTTGGTTTGGCCAGCAGCAGGTTGTCGCGCAATGAGGCGTGGAACAGCTGCGGGTTTTGCGAGAGCCAGCCTAACTGCAGGCGCCACTGGCTCATGTCGAGGGTGGCAAGCTCCTGCCCGTTGACCTTGAGCTCACCGCGATAGGGAGCAAAGCCGAGCAGGGCGTTGACCAGCGAGCTCTTGCCGGCGCCGCTGACGCCGATGAGGGCGGTGCGCGAACCGGCTTCCAGGGTGAAGTCGATGGGGCCGACCAGGACCTTGCCCTCGGCGCTCAGCACTTCAAGTCCTTTGGCTTCTACCTTGACCGGGCTGTCGGCATGGAATGGCGCATTGCCTGCGGCCGGCTCGCTCACCTCGGCTTCGAGGAATTCAAGCAGCTGTTCGGCAGCGCCGATAGCCTGCGCCTTGGCGTGGTAGTGGGCGCCGATTCTCGCAGCGGGGCGTAGAACTCGGGGGCGAGAAACAGCACGAACAGGCCGGTAAAGAGGGTGACCTTTACCCCATAGCTACCAAAGTTCAGATGGTCGATATAAGAGAAGCCAAAGTAGACGGCAACCAGCGCCACTGAAATGGCTGCGAAGAACTCCAGCACGGCGGTGCTCAAAAACGCCAGGCGCAGCACCTCCATGGTGCGCTCACGAAAATCTTCCGAGGCATCGCGAATGGCGTCACCTTCCGCCTGGGTACGCATAAAGAGTTGCAGGGTACGCAGCCCCTTCAGGCGATCGAGGAAGTGGCCGGAAAGACGAGCCAGCGCCTGAAAATTGCGGCGGTTGGCATCGGCGGCGCCCACACCCACCAGGATCATAAAGATGGGGATGAGGGGCGCAGTGCCGAGCAGGATCAGACCTGCCGCCCAGTTGACCGGGAATACAGCCACCAGAATGACCATCGGAATAAAGACGGCGATGGCCATCTGCGGCAGATAGCGGGAGAAGAAATCCTGCATGTTTTCAATCTGTTCCAGCAACAGACTAGCCCAGCTACCGGCCGGACGGCGCTGGATATAGGCAGGGCCGAGACGGCTCAAGCGCGTGAGCACCAGCTGGCGGATGGTTTGGCGCACCGCGCTGCCCGCCTTGAAACTGGCCACTTCCCGGCCGTAGGCCAGCGCCGCTTTGCCAAGCGTCACCAACAGCAGGGTAATAAAGAGCGTGATGGATTGCTCAGGCGTTGAGCCTTCGATGATAAAGCCGTGCAACAGGGTCGCTAGCAGCCAGGCTTGCGCCACCATCAGAATGCCTTGGCCAAGGCCAAAAGCGATGGATATCGTGATCCAGCGGCGACCGTGACTCGATTGCTTGCGCAACCAGCCATAGAGACGTTTTTGCGTTTTTTTATCCATTACCACCATCCTCGCGTCGAGTGGCGCAAGACTATCCTTGCCGTTTGGCCTTGGCAACCTTGTAAATTATCTGTGTTGAAAATGTTTGATTGAAAAAGCAACCGTCTGTTCAATCCTTGTCCGAACAGATTGATTTATTGAAAAAAGTGGCAAAGGCGCCATTGCGCTCGGCGGCAAAATGCATATAGTAGTAGCCCTGACGCGGGTGTAGTTCAATGGTAGAACGGTAGCTTCCCAAGCTGCATACGTGGGTTCGATTCCCATCACCCGCTCCAAATTTCAGATGCCAGGCGGGCATCGTATAATGGCTATTACCTCAGCCTTCCAAGCTGATGATGCGGGTTCGATTCCCGCTGCCTGCTCCAGCTTCAAAACAAAAAGCCCACTCCTGCGAGTGGGCTTTTTGTTTTTCATCTGTCTTGTGCGCCGTTCGACGTCACGCTAACCGTTTTTCAGCTTTTAAGGCAAATTGCAGAGACAGAAAAGGCGCCCGAGGCGCCTTTTCAGATCAACAGCGTAGCGGGAGCTTATTCCTGTTCCAGCTCACCACAGAAACGGTAGCCTTCGCCGTGGATGGTGGCGATGATCTCTGGAGTATCGTTGACGCTTTCGAAATGCTTGCGAATGCGACGGATGGTCACATCGACGGTACGGTCGTGGGGCTTGAGCTCACGGCCGGTCATCTTCTTCAGCAGCTCGGCACGGGTCTGGATCTGGCCCGGGTTTTCGCAGAAGTGCAGCATGGCGCGGAACTCGGAGCGCGGCAGCTTGAACATGTCGCCAGTCGGGCTGACCAGTGCGCGGCTGTTGATATCCAGCGCCCAGCCGTTGAACAGGTAGCGCTCAACCAGCTTCTTCTCTTCGCCACCGGCAGCCACGTTCATGGTGCGGCTCAGCAGGTTGCGGGCACGGATGGTCAGCTCACGGGGGTTGAACGGCTTGGTGATGTAATCATCGGCGCCGATCTCCAGACCCAGGATCTTGTCCACTTCGTTGTCACGACCGGTCAGGAACATCAGGGCGATGTTGTCGTTCTCACGCAGCTCACGGGCCAGCAGCAGGCCATTCTTGCCCGGCAGGTTGATGTCCATGATCACCAGATTGATGGTGTGGGAAGTGAGGGCCTGGTGCATCTCGTCGCCGTTGTTGGCTTCGAGCACGATGTAGCCTTCGGCTTCAAAAATGCTTTTCAGGGTATTGCGTGTGACCAGCTCGTCTTCGACGATCAGAATGTGTGGTGTTTGCATGAGTATTCCCAGATTCTTATCAGTTAATTATCTTAAATTTAACACTCTTTGGCGTTTCAAACCGATTTCCTGACTGATCCTGAAAATTTATTACGTCATCCTGGGTATGAGAGTCAGGTCGGAATATCGCGAATTAGGCATCAGTACCGGCAAGTATCCCTGTGCCACTTATAGGTTCCCGACAAGTCTGGTCGAGCAGAGCCTGGAAAGGTCGTCCATTACGAAAGTGGCCGCATTTTATCAGTTAACAGGAGCATAACAACACTCTTTGCCGTCAGATAGCAACTTTTTAACTCTGATTTGATATAGGTCAAACCCTGGTACAGCTGCATCATACTTGGCCTGAACCGGGTTTTCGCCCCTACAAAATGTAATGGAATGTAACATGTGATTGACATGAATTTGTGGGAAAACTACAAGAAAATCTGCTTTATCGCGCCATTTGAGTCACCAGACTGGTCTGCCTTTTCCATCATCACCGCCTGGAATCCGGCCAGCCAGTGGGTCACAGAACGACGCAATATACGGCGGGAACGGGCGCTGTGGCGCCATCTGACCGTGGATTTGCAGGTGCCAGTGGTGGGGCCGTTTTGGGGATCTGACCCGGACGAACGCTGGCAGGAGTCATCGCTGGCGGTGGCGCTATCTCTGCCACAAGCCCGTCAGCTGGCTGCCCGTTTTGGCCAGAATGCTCTCTACTGGGTGGAGGATGGCCAGCTCTGGCTGGTGCCATTATTGACGGATAGATCAGCAGCTTGTCTGGGCAATATTGAATCCTTCTGGATTGCCAGAAACCTTGCCTGATGAAAGAATGAACACCTTCATGTATCTGAAAGGAATCAAATCATGCTGGATCTCCTGCCCGACCTCTGCGATCAACATGGCGACTTGCTGCAAGTGGCCGACCCGGTGTTTCAGGATTTTGGCGGCAAGGCCATCTTCTATGGTCGCGCCGTAACGCTCTCCTGTTATGAAGACAACAGTCTGGTGCGGGATCTGGTGACCCGCCCCGGTCACGGCAAGGTGATGGTGATCGACGGCGGCGGCTCGCTGCGCCGTGCGCTGCTTGGCGATCAACTGGCGGTCAAGGCGGTGGAGCAGGGGTGGGAGGGTATCCTGATCCACGGCGCGGCGCGGGATGTGGGCACCCTGGCGACACTGGCGCTCGGGGTCAAGGCGCTGGCGGCCTGTCCGGTCAAGACCGAGAAGCGGGGATTGGGAGAGCTGGGGGCCGTGGTCAGCTTTGCCGGTGTGACCATCCACGAAGGGGATTACATCTATGCGGATCGCAACGGCGTGGTGGTGAGCGCCACGCCGCTGATCTGATTCAGAAGTTGAAACCGACGCCCAGACTCAGCGCCTGATCGGCAGTGATGGCGCTGACCCCGTAGTTGGCGGTGAGAGAGAGTCTGGGTGTCAGCAGCAGGCTGGAGTTGAGCTCCAGCAGGGTGCTGGCCTTGTTGAGATCGAGATGCTTGATCTGGCTGCCGATATTGAATGCCGGAGAGAGCTGGTAGCGTACCCCCGAACTCATATTGAAACCGGATGTGCGATTCTGATCCGCCACCGCCGGGCCCGCTTCCATAAAGAGGGTCACATCATCCACCACCGGATATTGATAGCCGCTATTGACCAGCCAGAGATCAAAACTGTCGCTGTGATGGCTATGGCCATTGAGCAGCACACCCGAGTAACTTTTGACATAGAGAGACGGGTTGGAGTGCGGCTGAACCACTGCCCAGTCGGCGGCCTGTACGGCCATGCTGGCGCAGGTTGCAAGCAGTGTGATGATGAGTGATTTGACCATTCGTTTCCCCTCCCTGGGTCCGGAACTGAGCCTAAGCATGGCACATGCCAGCTGGTAGTAAAGTGAAGCGTGATCACAATAAAATCCTTTGGCATGGGCGCCAGCCATGTTAAACAGGCTGCCGTATTGATGGCTCTAATCATTAAGAGGTGAATCCATGAACAAGAAACTGACTCTGCTGGCCGCGCTGGCACTGGGAGGCTGCGCAATGGCAACAGGTTCCAGCATGGCTCAACTGCAAGCATCCAGCTGGCAGCTGCAAGGCGCTACCGGCGATACCTTCACCCTGCAAGTGGTCGACGGCAAGGTGGCGGGCAAGGGCGGCTGCAACCGCTATTTTGGCGGCATCACCAAGCAGGGTGACGGTGTCTTGACGCTGGGCGCCATGGGCTCAACTCGCATGATGTGCATCGGTGACGCCATGAACAAAGAGACCGAGTTCCTGCAAAAGCTGGAGAAGGTGGCAACTTACTCCATCAACGGCAACCAGTTGACCCTGAGCGATGCCAACAAGGCTGCCCTGCTCACCTTTAACGCGGTACCTGCTGCCAAATAAGGCACGCGTTCGTCTGATTGCCCCGACAGCGCTGACTGTCTGATACGCCCTCCCTCTGGAGGGCGTCTGTTTATCTGCGATAAACCCTGTGTGGTCGTCCGCAACGGTTGTTCACTCGTCGCCCCCTTTCTGCCCGGTTTGATGCCAGCACTTCGGATCTTCGTTTCAGTACGCATCTTGATCATTTCAATGATTCTTGTATAGTTGAAATGAAAGATCGCACCAATGGGAGTAAAGATGAACAAAGAGATGGCCACCAAGGTCTTTGAATCGCTGGCATCCGGCATCCGGCTCGATGTATGGCGGCTGCTGGTGAAGGCCGGGCTGGAGGGGCGGGTCGCCGGTGAACTGGCCAGCGAGCTCGATATTGCCCCCAATACCCTCTCGTTTCACCTCAAGGCGATGCTCAACACCGGTCTGCTGTCGGTGGAGCAGGAGGGGCGCTTTCTGCGCTACCGCGCCAATATTCCCCTGATGCTGGATGTGATCGCCTACCTCACCGAGGAGTGCTGCGCCGGTCATCCCGAGGCGTGCGGCGTGATGCGTGCCGAGTCAGCCTGCTCCCCCCATGTTCTGCCTGCGCAGCCCTGCTGCAACAAGGAGTAATGCCATGTCCTCCATTCAGATTTTTGATCCCGCCCTCTGCTGCTCCAGCGGTGTCTGCGGTACCGAGGTTGATCAGGCTCTGGTCACCTTCGCAGCCGACCTCGCCTGGGCCAAGGAGCAGGGAGTTGCCATCGAACGTTTCAATCTGGCCCAGCAGCCGATGCAGTTTGCCGAGACACCTGCCGTCAGCGCTTTTCTGACCCATGCCGGGGAGGAGGGGTTGCCGCTGGTGCTGGTGGAGGGGCAGGTGGTGTTGACCGGCCGTTATCCGAGCCGCAGCGAGCTGGCCCGTTATGCCGGGCTGCCTGCGCCGCAAGCGGCAATCAAGGGGATCGTCAAGAGCGGCTGCTGCTCCGGCAGCGGTTGCTGCTGAGTCGCGACGCACCGTTCGGGAGAGGCTATGTATCATTTTCTGACCAATCCACCGCCGTTTCTCTTTTTCACCGGCAAGGGCGGGGTGGGCAAGACCTCGCTGGCCTGCGCCAGTGCGGTGGCGCTGTGTGATATTGGCAAGCGGGTGTTGCTGGTGAGCACCGACCCTGCCTCCAACGTGGGGCAGGTGTTTGCCACCGAGATCGGCAATCGCGTCACTACCATCGCCGCTGTGCCCGGTTTGTCGGCGCTGGAGATAGATCCCCCCGCGGCGGCCAAAGCCTATCGGGAGCGGATTGTCGGGCCGGTGCGCGGCAAGTTGCCCGAGAGCGTGGTGCGCAGCATCGAGGAGCAGCTCTCCGGCGCCTGCACCACCGAGATCGCCGCCTTTGACGAATTCACCGCCCTGCTGACCGACCAAACGCTGCTGGCCGAGTATGACCACATCGTCTTTGATACGGCCCCAACCGGCCATACCATCCGGCTGCTGCAACTGCCGGGCGCCTGGAGCGAGTTTCTGGAGCAGGGCAAGGGGGATGCCTCCTGCCTCGGCCCGCTGGCGGGGTTGGAGAAACAGCGCAGCCAGTATGGCGAGGCGGTCGCCGCGCTGGCAGATGCCGCTCGCACCCGGTTGGTGCTGGTGGCGCGCGCCCAGCAATCCACTCTGCGGGAAGTGGCTCGCACCCACGAGGAGCTGGCCGCCATCGGCTTGTTGAATCAGCAACTGGTGATCAATGGCCTCTTCCCCGAAGGCGCTATTGCCGGAGATCCACTGGCAATGGCGCTCTGGCAGCGCGAGCAACAGGCTCTCGCCCAGATGCCGCAAGGGATAAAGGGGCTGGCGCAGGATCATATCCCGCTGCTGGCCACCAATCTGGTAGGGCTCGACAGTTTGCGGCTGTTGCTGCAATCAGAGGGAACAGCCGCTCAATTCTCGACAGTACAGTCCACTGTCAAGCAAGCCCAGCCCGAGTTGAGTTCGCTGGTGGACGAGCTGGCCGCCGACGGTCACGGCCTCATCATGCTGATGGGCAAGGGCGGGGTGGGCAAAACCACGCTTGCGGCCGCCGTGGCGGTGGAGCTGGCGAGCCGCGGTTTGCCGGTGCACCTCACCACCTCGGATCCCGCCGCGCACCTGAGCGAGACGCTTGCAGGTAGCTTGCCCCATCTGGAGGTGAGCCGCATCGACCCCCACGCCGAGACCGAGCGTTACCGCGCCCAGGTGCTGGCTACCAAGGGGGTAGCCCTGGACGAGCAGGGGCGGGCGCTGCTGGAGGAGGACTTGCGCTCCCCCTGTACCGAGGAGATCGCTGTGTTTCAGGCCTTCTCGCGCATCATTCGCGAGGCGGGCAAGCGCTTCGTGGTGATGGATACCGCCCCCACCGGCCACACCCTGCTGCTGCTCGACGCCACCGGCGCCTACCACAGGGAGATCGCTCGCCAGATGGGAAACAAGGGGCTGCACTTCACTACCCCCATGATGCAGTTGCAGGATCCCAAACAGACCAAGGTGTTGATTGTGACCCTACCCGAGCCGACGCCAGTGCAGGAGGCGGCCAATCTGCAATCCGATTTGCGCCGGGCCGGCATCGAGCCCTGGGGCTGGCTTATCAACCACAGCTTGCAGCAAGCCGCGGTCAGCTCGCCGCTGCTGCAACTGCGGGCCGAGCGCCAGTTGTCCCATATCGAGGCGGTCGAGCAGCAACACGCCAGCCGTTTCGCCGTGGTGCCGCTGCTCGCCGAGGAGCCGGTGGGGCCCGATGCCCTGCGCCGTCTCTGCCAGCACCATTGAGTCGCCGCCCCGGCCTGCTGCCGGGGCGGCTTGAATATGCCGTTACTTGTTATAAACCCGTGTTTTGAACCAATAGAAGATGCGAAATTGCGCCGCATCGGGAGCTGTGATGTCTGCAACATGTGATGCCAAGGCCGTGCCTGCCATCGGCTTTTTTGAACGTTATCTGACCGCCTGGGTCGCCCTCTGCATTCTGGTGGGGATTGGCCTCGGGCAGGGGGTGCCGGATCTCTTCAAGGCGATCGGCGCCATGGAGGTGGCCAAGGTCAACCTGCCGGTGGGGCTGCTGATCTGGGTGATGATCATCCCCATGCTGCTCAAGATCGATTTTGGCGCCCTGCATCAGGTGAAGGGCCACATGAAGGGTATTGGGGTCACCCTCTTTATCAACTGGCTGGTCAAACCCTTCTCCATGGCCTTCCTCGGCTGGCTCTTTATCCGCGTGCTGTTTGCCGACTGGCTGCCGGCGGATCAGCTCGACAGTTACGTAGCGGGGCTGATCCTGCTGGCGGCGGCCCCCTGCACCGCCATGGTGTTTGTCTGGAGTCGCCTTACCAACGGCGATCCCTACTTCACTCTGTCGCAGGTGGCGGTGAACGACCTCATCATGGTGTTTGCCTTCGCGCCGCTGGTGGCGCTGCTGCTCGGGGTCTCCAGCATCATAGTGCCGTGGGATACCCTGCTCACCTCTGTGGTGCTCTATATCGTCATCCCGGTCATCATCGCCCAACTGCTGCGCAAGGCTTTGCTGAAAAAGGGAGAGGCCCATTTTGACGGCGTCATGACCCGCATCCAGCCCTGGTCGGTGGCGGCCTTGCTGCTCACTCTGGTGCTGCTGTTCGCCTTTCAGGGCAACGCCATCATTGAGCAGCCGCTGGTTATCGCCCTGTTGGCGGTGCCCATCTTGATCCAGGTGCTGTTCAACTCCGGGCTCGCCTACTGGCTCAACCGCAAGGTGGGGGAAAAGCACTCGGTTGCCTGTCCTTCAGCCCTGATTGGCGCCTCCAACTTCTTCGAACTGGCGGTGGCCGCCGCCATCAGCCTGTTCGGCTTTCACTCCGGCGCGGCGCTCGCCACCGTGGTCGGGGTGCTGATCGAGGTGCCGGTCATGCTGCTGGTGGTGCGGGTGGTTAACGCCAGCAAACCCTGGTACGAAGCGGGGCTAAGCCGTTAACTGATGGCCGTTAACAGATGGCCACTAACTGATGCTATCCATTTTCTATTCACTTGATTAATGAGAGAGACGCAAATGAGTGCAATCACCATCTATCACAACCCGGAATGTGGTACCTCCCGCAACACCCTGGAGCTGATCCGCAACAGCGGCGTGGAGCCCACTGTCATCCACTATCTGGAGACGCCCCCCTCACGCGACCAGCTGGTGGCGCTGATCGCCGCCATGGCCATGCCGGTACGCGATCTGCTGCGCAAGAACGTGCCACCCTACGAGGCGCTCGGTCTGGCGGAAGATCGTTTCAGTGATGATGAACTGATCGATGCCATGCTGGCCCACCCCATCCTCATCAACCGGCCCATCGTGGTCACGCCGCTTGGCACCAAACTGTGCCGTCCGTCGGAAGTGGTGCTCGATATATTGCCCGATCAGCAAAAAGGGGCCTTCGCCAAGGAGGATGGCGAGCAGGTGGTGGATGCGAGCGGCAAGCGCCTCAAGTAATCGTCTGAACGCTCAAGTACGGATTGAAACAGGGCCAGCTTCACGCTGGCCCTGTTTCGTTCTGTGAACAAGTTGAAAAAGTTACTCCGGCCAATCGTTTTACCGCTTTTTCTGTGACGATGATCACTGTACCATCGCCGCCCGACCTGCCACCCGGCCGCATCTCCCCCTGCGACGGCGCTGGCGTCACCCGATACATGCTGTCACCCGGAACGTGAATGACCCCAGGATGGGACCCGCCACTAACCTGTAGGTTTGTGGTCTGCGTGTCGCGTGGGTCGGCACCTCTCCCGCCGGATCGCCCGCGACGCCTGTCTGCAGACTTGCCATATGAAACTCCTCTCTTCATAGGTGCAAGATGACACTGTTATTGAGTCTGGTCGGTATGCTGGCCCTGATGTTTATCGCCTGGCTGGCGAGTGAAAACCGCCGAGCCATCCGTTGGCGAACCGTGCTGGGTGCGCTCGCCCTGCAAACCGGTTTTGCTGCCCTGGTGCTCTATTTCCCCCCGGACAAATCATGCTCGGTGCCATGAGCAATGGCGTCTCCGCCCTGCTCGGCTTCGCCGACAGCGGCATTCGTTTCGTGTTTGGCGATCTCGCCAGCAACGGCTTTATCTTCGCCGTGCGGGTGCTGCCGCTGGTGATCTTTATCAGCGCGCTGATCGCCGTGCTCTACCACTTCGGCATCATGCAGTGGGTGATCCGGGTTCTGGGCGGTGCCATTCACCGCCTGCTAGGCACCAGCCGCGCCGAGTCGCTGGTTGCTACCGGCAATATCTTCCTCTCGCAAGGGGAGTCGCCGCTGCTGATCCGTCCCTTCCTCGCTGGTATGACCCGCTCTGAACTCTTTGCGGTGATGACCTGTGGCATGGCTTCGGTGGCGGGCTCGGTGCTGGGCGGTTACGCCGGTCTGGGTGTGGATCTTAAATACCTCATTGCCGCCTCCTTTATGGCTGCGCCCGGTGGCCTGCTGATGGCCAAACTGCTGGTGCCGGAGCAGCAGCAGGTGAGCGATCAGACCGAGATCACCCTCGACAAGAGCGACTACAGCAACGCCATCGACGCACTGGCGGGCGGCGCCATGGGCGGCATGAAGATCGCGGTGGCCATCGGCACCATCCTGCTCGCCTTTGTCAGCGTCATCACCATGATCAACGCCGGTCTCACCACCGTCGGCGAGTGGTTCGGCTGGGCCGATCTCTCCCTGCAGCAGCTGCTTGGCTATCTGTTTGCCCCGGTGGCCTGGCTGATTGGCGTGCCCGCCAGCGAGATGATGGCGGCAGGCTCCCTGATTGGTCAGAAGGTGATCATGAACGAGTTCGTCGCCTATCTGGACTTTGCCAACATCAAGGAGGGCCTGAGCGCCCACACCCAGATCATCATCACCTTTGCGCTGTGCGGTTTTGCCAATCTGGGCTCCATAGCGGTGCAGCTTGGCTCCATCGGCACCATGGCGCCGGAGCGCCGTCACGATGTGGCCAATATGGGCTTCAAGGCGGTGCTGGCGGCGACCCTCGCCAACCTGATGAGCGCCACCCTGGCCGGGATCTTTGTCTCCCTCTGATGAGATAAAGCCAGGCTGCGCCAGTAAAAAAGCGCCCGCCCCATGTGGGGCGGGCGCTTTGCTTTATGGGCAGGGTGCTAGCGAGCGTTCGCTTCCCCCAGCCGTGGGTTGAGGGAGAGAATGCGGGTCTTGCTGACCCGGTGGCGATAGATCTCCCGCAGATAGAGCAGCGCCTTTTTCACTGATTCGCGACTGAGGCGAATATCGTTGATGGAGACGAACTTCTCCTTCTCGCGGATAAGCTCCCGATATTTCTTCTCATACATGGGCTTGATGGCGTACCAGTTGGTATCGAGGATCTTGGCCGGGTTCTCGAACTCGTTGAGCATGCTGTCGAGCAGTGTGTCGTTCCACTCCTCATTGCTGATCATCTCGATCACCGCCTTGTCCAGATGCTCATCGAAGCGATAGTGATCCTTGGCAAAGCAGCGCTTGATAAAGGCCACGATCAGGGTCAGGAAGTCATCGCTCAGGCAGGGGCTCTTGACGATCAGGGTGGTGAGGGAGATGTTGGCCGACGCCCCGATGACCAGCGCATAGCGCTTGAGGGTGGTATTGGGGAAGAGCCCGTTGAGGTGAGACTTGAGCCGGTTGAGATCCATATAGGAGAGCTTGTACTCCTTGGGCAGGGAGATGATCGACACCACAGAGGAGCAGTTCTTGAAGAAGTGCAGCTCGTTTAGATGGGCCGGGTCATGGCCACTTTTCACATAGTCGTCCAGATACTCCCGATAGTTGCCCGCCTCGATGGGCAGCAGACTGATCCCCTCGATGGCCTGGGTCATCTTGTTGAAGTGGGGCAGCTCGATGGAACGGGTGAAGAGATCGTCCACATTGAGCCCGCCCTCCTTGTCAAACAGGCCGCCGGGGGGAGAGATGGACTCGGCATACGCCACCGCCACCGGCCCCGCCAGACTCATAAAGAGGTCGTTGGCATCGAGCCGAATGGTCTCGCTGATATCGATGCCCGCCCGGCGAAAGTAGTTCTCGTCGTAGTCGGTGGTCACGGCCTGAGCGGTAAGAATGTTGAAGATCTGCTGGGAGATGTACTGGTTGGCGTACTTCTCCATGGTGTTGACATCAACATGCTGGATCTCGCCATCGTCGCTCTCTTCGGCGTAGCGCATGATGTCGTTGGAGATCAGCATCATGGCATTCCAGGGCCTGATCCGCTTGAGCATGCTGGCATCGCACGCCTGCTCGTTGTCGAAGTGATAGGAGAAGTCCCACTCCTCGGCCAGATACTTGCACAGCAGGCGCCCGGCGTTGATGTGCAGCGCTTCCGAGATCTCGATCCCCCGATCACAGATATTGGGCAGGATGCAGATGCCGCTGGTGAAGATGGGATCGAACATAAAGTGCTCCCCGAGGGAGAGGTGCTCCTCCTCTTCTGACGGGGGGGAAAAGGTCTTGCTCATGTAGGAGTACTGCTGGGCCAGCCCGAACTCGGAGGCCATGCCGGAGCCGGTGCCGCCCCCGGCACTGAAGATATAGAAATAGAGGCGGGACTGGTTGGCCTTGATGCCGCAGGAGTCGACCAGATAGGTATGAATGGCCTGCCACTCGGAGTTGGCGAAGTAGTGGGGACTCTTGTTGAGGATGATCTTGGCCAGATACTGGCCAAGGATGGGGGCGTTACCCGCGCCTCCCGCGTGGATCTCCGACAAGTCCATCACCCGCGCCTCCCGCGTGGATCTCCGACAAGTCCATCACCCGCATCTTGGCGTAATCACGCAAGGAGCCACCTTCGCCGCTGCGATTGGAGTGGCGGATGCGGCCATCGATGTCCTTGTCCAGATCTCCCAGCATCACCATGGGCTCGATCAGAAAGACCGGCCGGGCCCCGTTGTTTGGTAGCCGCAGGTTGCGCCGGATCCAGCTTACCGGGCCAAACTCCTTCTCCCGCTTGCGTTGCTCTTCACTATTGAACTCATTGAGATAAAAGCTGCGGGCGTTGTAGACCAGCGAGGCCACATCCTGGGCGATGTTGGAGCCGCAGCGTCCCAGCCCCACCAGACAGACGGACGGAAAGTTGTGCGGCACGGCGGCGCCCGTTTCACTCTCTCCGATGGCGGCCGGAAACACCGCGTGGCGCAGCTGTTCCAGATTGGCAAGAATGCGGGCCAGATCCCCTTCGGTGTAGTAGAGGTAACGGTTGCCTGCGTCCTGCTCATCATCCGTGTTGATAGGTAGCAGATCGATATGCTCGGTCATGAAAAAAGATCCCTCTTGGCGGCGAATGTATATAAATCAGCAGCTTTTCGACTGCCCGCTAACTCTAGATGATAAAAAGCGGGGGCGCGGTGAGAGGAGGACGAGAGTTGTGACTGTGTGATCATGGGCACAGCAACACCCCGGAAATCTGCCGGTACTCCTCACTGGACGGATGGGGCAACGGCGCCCCATTCCCCTGAAAGGGGGGACGACCACACTCAACAACGTGTTGACCCCGTGCCGGATCATCCCGCTCGGAACGGCCTGTTTCCCTCGCGCTGGCGTGGTGGAATAAACACGAAAAAGAATTTTTAGATTGGTTTTGGTATTTCCAATCGATTATTTGATTGGGCAGTAACGGCATTAGCGGTGTCAGATTAGGGGAGCAGGTTGGCCAACGCGCCGTCAGCCAGTCTTTACGCGGTCACACAAGGAGACACTCTGATGGAAACACTTGACCAGAAAATCGACACCATGCGAGAAGCATTTATGCAGCAGGAGCGCAAACAGGCCCACGACAAGTGGCAAGCCAGGGTCGAGGAGCTGCTACAGATACGGGGTGAGGAGAGACAACCGGAGGAGCAGGAAGAGTAGTGCTCGCTCCCGGGCGAAAGTTGAGGTAGCGAACGCTTCGTATCGGCTACCCGTTATCTACCACCGATAAAAAAACCACCGACCTTTGCAGGTCGGTGGTTTTTTTTTATGGATTGCTGCCGATTGGATGGCCTGGCTTCCGGGCCGAGCAATGGGATTGTAGTGGTCAACTAAATCCGGACACTTGGTTAGGCCGTTCTTCGGCTTTTGCTGGTGGCATCCCGTCATTGTATTGATGTGGACGTCGCCAGTTGTAGTGATCCATCAGGTAATAACTGATATCCCGCTTTGCCTCTCGCAAACTCATATATCCCATAGCCGGGAGCCACTCTGACTTCAGGCTCCTGAACAGTCGCTCCATCGTGGCGTTGACGCTCCTATGTCAACAGGCTCGCGCTGAGTCAGCTAAATCGGCCAAGATCAAAGGGTAGAGTTCCCTGACGATATAGCGTTTCAAACAACGCTGGATCTCTTTCGAAGATAAGCCTTGGGCGCTACGTCGTGCGACGTAAGATTGGGTTTGTGGATCTCCCCGCATCCGGACCATTGCAATCGTCCATAACGCATTATTTGCTGCACGGTTACCACCTCGGTTTAAGCGATGTCGTACGGTCTTTCCAGAGGAGGCGGGTAAAGGGTTAACCCCACAAAGTGCCGCAAGCGATGCTTCATTTCTTAACCGTTCCGGGTTATCGCCAGCCGTTGAAAGCAGCACCGCTGCGGTTTGAGGGCCGACGCCAAATTGCTCGCGCAGACGACGAGCATGTTGATGGGTCAAGGCATCCAACATGGCATCAAGTTTTTCAACTTCGTCTGCCAATAGCAGCCAACGCTTGGCCAGCAGACACAGGGTAGTCGTTAACGTATGAAGGAGTTCAGTGGTACCCAATGACCTCACTCGTGCGCATCCCTTTGCACAGTCAGCGGGCTTGCTTTTCCAGAGTCGTTCACGAACATCCTGGGGGGCACTGACAAGCAATGATCTGAGTTGATTCATTGCCTGAGTTTTGGCTTTGACGGCGCTGCGTCTGGCTACTGATACCACTCGCATCATTTCTGCCGCGCCTGACTGGGTCTTTGCTATCGCGTTAGCACTACCGGAAAGAACGGATCTCGCTGCACTTTCAGCATCAGTAGGATCCGATTTCCCCTGAAGCCTGCGTTTGGAGCGGTCAGGGCGATTAACTTCGAACACTTCGATACCATGCTTGCGCAGTACACTGGCCAAGCCAGCACCATACGTGCCTGTGCCTTCAACGCCTGCTCTCTTCAAGCACCCGAAAGAGTTTGCCCAGGTCACGAGTCTCTCATATCCGCTGGTATTGGTCGTGACCATCAAGCATCCCAACTGGTGCCCTTGTGCATTAAGCAAAACCCCGACATGGGTATCCATATGGGTGTCTACACCAAGGATAACTTCAGCTTTGTTTCTGGAATTGTTCATGGCTCATTCCTCCAAGGAATATGCACTACCAACCCCATACGCAGGACAGGACACTCAAGATGCAGCACAAGGCTCCTATTAGGTCACAGACGCTGGGCCCAGCAATGCCAGGGAACATCAGCATCCAATCGACAGGTCAACGCAAAGGCATTATGTTCGCCAATCCCAGCACGGGTCAGATTGGGCTGATGTTCTTGAGCATAATGAACTGAGTATCCCAGCAGTTACCACGACGACTCATGCTTTGGGTCATACGATAGCGCCACAGTCGTTGTCGAAATGCCCGGCTACCATATTGGCTGCCCTGGTCGGAGTGAAATAGCACACCGGATGGGCAACCCCGCTGCTGATAGGCCATCTCCAGTGCTTTGATTGCCAATTCTGCATCAGGTTTATCAGACATCGCCCAGCCCACGACCCGCCGGGTGTGCAGGTCAAGAACCGTTGCCAGGTAATCCAACGACCACCTGCCCAGACGTAGGTGATATCGCCACACCACACCTGATTGGGTTGCTGGACATCAAATTCGCGGGCCAGCAGATTGGGAATGTCCGGTCGTTCAGACCGAGCGACCTTATAACGGTGTACGCCCGGCTGTTTGGATACCAGAGCGGCTTCCTTCATCAGGTTACGTACTTTGAATCGACCAATCTGATACCCCAACTCTCGCATCATCGACATCAAGGCGCGGCTGCCCGCTGAGTTCCGGCTTTCTTTGAACAAACGGCGCAACTCACAGCGCTGTTGCATACGTTCACGGTTAGTCGTCCGTCTGCGAGCCAGATAGTCGTAAAAGCAGGATGTTGGAACATCGAAGGCGCAGCAGACCAGAGTGATGGGGGCTTGCTCCCTTAATCGGTCTATCAGCGCGTACGTGTGAACTCGTCCGCCATCAAGAGAGCAGTAGCCTAATGGGATGGTCTGCTCCACCCACCCCGCTATGCTGTAGCCAGCATCAAGGAGGCTCATCATGACTCAAGCGCAGATTTACATTTACGGGATCGATTTAGGCAAAAATTGGTTTCACCTGGTGGCGATGGATCGCATGGGGCATGTATTGACCAAGCAAAAGCTCATTCGTTTACAACTGAAACAGTTCATTCGCACGACCCCACCCTGTCGGGTCGCCTTCGAGGCATGTCCTGGTTCGCAATACTGGGGGCGCCTGTTTCAACAGGCGGGGTTCGAACCCAAGATTATCCCTGCCCAATTTGTGAAGCCCTACCTCAAATCAAACAAGAATGACTTCAACGATGCTACCGCCATTGCCGAGGCTGGTAGCAGAGGTACTATGCGCTGTGTCCCGTTGAAATCTCATGAGCAACTGGCATTGCAAGCGACTCATCGCGTCCGTCAGCGTTTCATCGTCGAACGTACCGCCACTGTCAATCAGATGCGAGCGTTGCTGCTGGAATATGGGCTCACTGTGCCAGTCGGCAGAAAAGTCTTCGAGCGCTCTCTGCCGACGATCCTTGAAGATGCCGAGAATGGCTTGCCTGACTTTATCCGCGCCCTGGTATTACGCCTGAGAAAACGGTGGCAACAGCTGGATACTCAGATTGATGACATGAGCCTCATGCTCGGACAAGCCTCAAGCGCATCAGGTTTGTGCCAAAAAATCAGTACCATCCCCGGCATTGGACCGATTATCTCAACTGCGTGATTGCCGCGATTGGCAATGGCTCACAATTCAAGAAAGCCCGCGACCTGTCAGCCTGGTTGGGGCTGGTCCCCAGGCAATATTCAACGGGCGGCAAATCTTCGCTCGGCGGGATCAGTAAGCGTGGCAATAGCTATTTAAGGCAAATGGTTATTCAGGGCGCCAAAGCGCTAAAAATTCACATGAAGCGTGACAAATCATCGTTAGGCGAATGGGTCGCCAGGCTGGAGGCCGGCCATCACCATCATGTGGTCCTTATCGCCTTGGCCAACAAGATAATGCGAATTTGCTGGAAAGTACTGACATCCGGCAGGGATTACCAACCCTATCCCAACGCAAGCGCAGCCGTTTAACAGATATAACTCATACCCGGTTTTGCGAGCCAAAAACAGATGACTGAAGCGTTCACCCCACGACGTTGCAGCCTGGCTAAAAAAGCAGTCTCTCATGACTGGTAGCTTTATTAGGACGACGACGTGCGGATCCCATCAAGGCCAGAGCCGGAAAACGGCTCACAGACAGGCCGGATACATTGACGCAAGCGACTTCTGGAAATCAGTTCACGCTTGCAGATAAGGAGCAGACCATACATTTTTTAGAATGTCCTTCTCACGTTCGAGCCGGTTGATGCGGGCTTCCAGCTCCTGGATTTTTTGCTGCTCCGGAGTCAGTGCTTTGCCGATTGGGGTTGTACCACAGCGTTCGGATTGCAGTTGCTGAACCCAACAGCGCAGTACGGTTTCACTGACATCCAGTGAACGGCTGGCTTCGGGTACAGAATATCCCTGGTCGAGCACCAGGGATGCGGCTTCGAGTTTGAATTGGGCAGTAAATGAGCGACGTAATCTTGTCATTGAACACCTCAGGTCATGGTGGCGACTGTACCACCTAAAATGGTGTCCGGGATGATTAGACCATATATGGACGCCCCCGGGTTGTGCAAGAACTGAACTGATACGGTTTGCGACCATATATCCGGCGTTATGATGGGATTAACTCCCTCGCCATGATGTCATCCGAGCCTTGCTTCCTTATCACTACACCGGTATATGCATACCCAGGTCTAATTCAGGCTGTTACAAGGACGGTACCCGTTTCTTCATCAGTGCCTGCAAACTCAGTAACGTAGATTTTCTAAGCAAATATCAAATTAACTTCCTGCAAAAGCTCTGTTCATACTGAAATCAACCGAGTCAGTTAGTACACGCCAGATGATCCGAGTTAACTTATTTGCCAGGGCGACAGTGGCTTTCAAGAAGCCACGCCGCAATTCAATTGCCTTAACCCATCTCCCTAAACTGTCATCCCGTTTTTGCACACAACGCATCACCGCTCGAGCGCCATGGATGATCAAGGTCCTCAAGTTACGATTACCGTTCTTGGTCATGGATGAAAGCCGTTGTTTTCCACCTGAACTGTGCTGTCGAGGGACTAAGCCACACCAAGCAGAAAGCTCACGGCCGCTGGAAAACTGGGTGGCATCAACCTCACTGACCACCGCAGCGGCAATCAGTGGCCCGACACCAGGAATGGTCAATAAGTGGTGATAGGCAACCTGCTGGCTGGACAGTTCAGCTAGTTCCTTATCCAAGACATCAATCCGTTCAGTGAGCATCTGCATATCTTCTCGTAACAGGCTCAGTAGTCGGCGAAGCGTGAAGGTTATCGTATTGTCTCCGTCTTCAAGCACTTCTGGCAGTTGTCGTTGCAGGCGTTGTAACCCGGCTGGAATAATGACTCCGTACTCGGCAAGTAATGCCCGTAGTTGGTTAGCCAGAGCGGTTCGCTGCTCAACTATGAGCTGGCGAGCACTACGTAACGCCTTGATATCTTGTTGTTCTGTAGTTTTAACTGAGACGAAGTGGATCCCTGGTCGGCAAGCTGTTTCACAAATAGCTAATGCATCGTTGGCATCATTCTTCTGGTGTCTTGCAAAGGCTTTGACATGCTGTGTGGGAATGAGCTTTACGTCATAGCCCATCGATATCAGTGCTCGTCCCCAGAAATGAGATGTTGAGCAAGCTTCCATAGCAATCAGTGTTTGCGGTGGAAACTGGCGCAACGTGTGGAGCAGTTTCTGGCGAGATATTTTACGATTCCAGGCAACAGAACCATCAGCCATCCATACACACACCTGAAAAACAGACTTAGCAATATCGATTCCAACTACTTTGATCGTGTTCATGTGGTGATCCCCCAAGTTGAACGCTGTCAGCCTAAGTATGAAACTGACCGCGCAGGGAGGGGGCGTCCATCACATCACTACAGTTACTACCTAATGGATTACTACAACTGGCGGCGTCCACATCAACACAACGACGGGATGCCGCCAGCAATAGCCGATACTTTGCCTGACCAAGTGTCTAGATTTAGTTGGCCACTACATAACTACACCTGTACAGCTTAATCAGAGCATCAGCCGAGTGGTCAGCATAGCACCGACTGCGTTATCTGATCCTATCTGGCCTGCTAGGTCGATATGGAAGACACCCCATGGCGAAACACCCAAACCAGCGGTGAACACATTTGGCATTTCACCACTGATATCTGCACGATATCCCGCACGAACTTGAAGCCATTTGGCTATATCCAGCTCGGTGCCAATGCTAGCGTATTGGGAATCTTTCACGCCCTTGAATGTTTTGGTTTTGTTCACATCTACATCAGCCGCGACAGTAACCCAATCATTTGAATAGGCGGCACCGATCGTTCCGACCGGTGCGACCTGGTAAATATACTGTGAACCAGCAACATCTTTGGTAGTCACGTCTTTGCTGATGATGTTACGAATTGTGGCACCGTAGGTAAAGGAACCTACATCCAGTGCGGCACCCAGATCAGCGTTAACGTGAGATTCGCTGCTACGATATTTATCATCGGTCACGTCATCGATATTGTAATCGTAGATGTTTGCACTGTAGTTGAAGGTCTCAATTTTCTGAACCTTGGGTGTAACACCGACATACAGAGGCATGCCAGACAGCTCGAATTTATGGGCTAGGGCAATCCCGTAGTCCTGAACAACAGCGACTACACCAACAGCAGTCGAGTTGAATTTATGCGCAGGATCTGCGGCCAGAGTCCCAGAGGCAACCCCGTCAAGGTAGTCTAGGTCAGACTGAGTTACGTTGCTCCCAATAATGCCTGTCGCATACGCATTACCGAATACTGATACAGACATAAGTTCGTTAGGCATCGCGACTTGCAGGTTTACACCTACATTACCTGCCGCATTTTTCCCCTGGGCCTTTTTGAAATCTTGGGAAAGCTGACCAGCTGCTGCTTGCGCATTGCCGCCACTGTTCACCAGATCGTTGTACTGCTTGTAGTGGTTATCTATATCGTCAAAGACATCGACAAGGCTGTCTTGGTCAGCGACTAGAGCACCGATAGAGGGCAGTACTACAGCGAAATCATCTTCGGTCTTGTACTTGGCTACCAATGCAGGGTTCACCGGGGCGGCAACACTGTAGTTGCTGCTGGCGACACCAACACCACCCATAGCATCATTGCGGGCATCAAAGCTGGCACCCGCTGCAAAGACATGGCCAGACATGATGGCGGGTACTGCGAAAGCTATCTTGAGTTTGTTCATCCTTAATTCCTCATAAATTGACCTGAGCTGTTTGATTTAACGTTAACTATTTTTTAATTAGCCATAACCATCAGACAGCATCAAGAGCCGATATGACATCAGAGGGCTTGCTACTACCGGATGGACCAATTCAACCTGCATTCCTATTGAGGTCAACACGATGATTAAACAGGAAACAATATTTCGCAAGCGTGAATTCAGATAATAAGTGCAATGCCCATGGTGCATAGGAGAGAGGCGGTCAACTACCAGTTAGGGTACGCTTCTTCTCGCCAAAGAAACAAAGCGATACACCATGAAATACCAGCAGTTGACCGAGGGGCTACGATACCAGATTGCCTGCCTCCGTGACCATGGCCTGTCACAGGCCCGCATTGCCAAACAGCTCGGGGTTCATCCATCGACTATCAGTCGTGAGCTTCGTCGTAATTGTGCTGGGCAGGCCTATCAGCCGCAGCAGGCTCACCAACTTGCCACGGCACGACGGCTGACGAGTCAGAAGCGTACTGTCCCGTCTGATACCATCGACTTTGTTTGCATGGCGCTGGTCGCGGACTGGAGTCCCGAGCAAATCAGTGGCGTTGGAGACATGATTAACTGCCCGGTTAGCCACGAGTGGATATACCGCTATGTGGCACGCGACAAGGCCAACGGTGGCACGCTATACCGGCATCTGCGTCAGGGTCACAAACGCTATCGCAAGGGTAAGAACAGCAAACGCAGTGTCATTCCCAATCCGGTATCGATTGATGAACGCCCTGCGATAGTCAATGAGCGGAGCCGTGTGGGAGATTGGGAAGTCGATACCGTGTTGGGTAAGCAAGGCAGCGGTGCAATAGTGAGTCTGTTGGAGCGTAAGAGCCGGCTCTACCTGGTTCAATACGTTCCCAGCAAAACAGCCAGCGCGGTGGCGGACACCATTATCAGCATGCTGAAACCCTACCAGGCACATGTCCATACCATCACAGCTGACAATGGTAGCGAGTTTGTCGAACATGAACGTGTTGCAGCAGAGCTGGAAGCGCAGGTGTACTTTGCGCATCCATACAGTGCATGGGAACGGGGACAGAATGAGAATAGCAATGGTCTGCTGCGGCAATATGTGCCCAAAGGCAGTGATTTGAGTGTGGTGACAGCAGAGGCACTGTCAGCCGTCGAAAAGCGGCTGAACTTCAGGCCGCGCAAATGCTTGGGATTCAAACAGCCACAGGTGGTTTTTGACGAACTTCTGAAAGCAGCCTGATTTTTAATCGGGAATTGCACTTCGAAGTTGAATTCGCGACAGCAAATGAATATGCAACAACATCTGACCCATGACAACGCTTTCCTTCCTTTAGCATTCTCGTTACATCAAGCACAATCTGATTTCCATGAGCTATATCTCCTGTCATAAGCCTCAGAGATCCCCTCATTTTTAGAGACTCAAATAATTCCAAGTGTGCGGGTATATAAGCGGTGTTGCTTCAGGTAGTAGATAAATTTATCCATCAACAAGACCGCATTGGCTTCTTTCATTTTAGGTAACAACTGGTAATAGATGACCCCTTGCCGAAAGAACGAATAGGTTCGGCTCTTGCTGGTATTGACCTTGATCGTTCTCTCTAGACCGACACTGTCTCCAGCCTTACCCAGCAGCGTCAGCAAGACGATGGCCAGGGCACTGAATAAAAACAGTCGGTCGCGCCGGACCGGATTACTGATGTGCACATCTCCCATACCCATGCCGAATTTGTAATCTTTGATATCACGAAAACTGGTCTCGATACCCCAGCGCTGGCCGTATAGTTGCAACGCCTTGGCGGCGCTCAGGTCGGTCCGGTTACTGGCCAGAAACCACGCGTCTTTCATGCCACTCTTATGACAACAATAGACCCGTTCGACAGGCTGTCGCTGCCCAGTTAGCTCCACCGCTTTGAGGGTTCGGGTGCGCCCGGTCGGCGTTAGCCAGTCCCGAGCTGGAACCTGCTCTACACCAGGGTAACCAACCAAAACATTTCCTTTAAATCTAATGAGATAAGCAAAGCCTAGCTCTTGCTCCAGGCGTTCGAACAGCTCCATGTAACCAAAGCCGCGGTCAGCTACTACCGTCACGA
This sequence comes from Aeromonas sp. 95A, assembly GCF_051919235.1. Lineage (NCBI taxonomy): Bacteria > Pseudomonadati > Pseudomonadota > Gammaproteobacteria > Aeromonadales > Aeromonadaceae > Aeromonas > Aeromonas sp. 95A. The sequence continues at coordinate 1,537,361 of NZ_JBQBFC010000001.1, read as the reverse complement.
AGATACCCTCTGGCAACGTCTGCTTGAGCTTGGTGAGCAGCTCTTTCTCATGGGCATTGCGTTGCCCTTTGAGCAACGATTTCCGATGGGTTTTCCACAGCAGCGGAGTACTGCGACCGTGGTTGGTTTGCAGGCTGATAACCAAGGTACTGTGATCATCGGCATCGAATTCGGTCCAGTCCATGGAGACTACGATCTCGGTACGTTCACCGACCACATAGGGCACCCAATCGTCAAAGAGGCTCCAGACATTGAGCTTGGTGTTAGTGAGCAGGCGATCCACCTGTTTAACCGCATGTTTACGTTCGAGACCGTTGGCCAAGGAGAGGCCACTACCGATGGCGTGGATGGCCAGTGAACCTGACTCGATAACCCCGAGGGTAGCATTGGCGAGGGAAAGAACACGCTTAGCATGCATGTCCTGTCCAAATATATCGTCGATGTGGTTGAGGATTAGTTCGTGGTTAAACATGGGGATAGTCTGTTGGGTATTAGCTGGTCAAGGATGGCGATCATACCTCAGAAGCCGCGCCACGCCTCGCTCATATGAGGGGATGGTTAAGGTCATAAGCATGATAGTCGTTTCGAAACTTTTCATTAATTGTTGTGTCGACATCATTCTCTTATGATCTTCCGCCGCTTCATGAGCAATAAAGTTTCTAGCTTTTCTTGCTTCATGAATATTTTCTTCCACCCAATCGGGTAATCCATGCTCGTCAACAAGGAGCTTTATTTTTTCATGCAAAGTGCCTGAGTTGACTAACTTATAAATCTCATAAGAGAACTCACTATCCGACTTTTCGATATCAAATAGATGAGCCAAAGTTCGACAGTTATTTTCGAATTCAGTAGCGTATGCCAAAGCTCGTCCCATCTCGTATGTTGGGCTAAAAGTCGTAGGTTGGAGCTGAACGAAGTGAAGCCCAACGTTTACCGCGAAATATATCTGTAAATCTATTTTATGGATCTGCCACATCCATATTTATCCCGATCTGGTCGGTGCAATAATGCTCGCCTGTTGGGCTTCGTTATGTTCGGCACCAACCTAAAAAAACCACGCTACCGCCCCTGAGTGACAGCTCCCAGTTCGCTGCTGTTAACCTGCGAGATTGCAACAATCGCTGTCATGGTGTTCTTCCGAGAAGTTGATTGTCATTCGGGTATCTTAAGGGGGAGGGGGGCGCGTTGAGAAGCGTGTTTTGGCGGGAATCTGTGTTGGATCAATAAATTAGTCATCAGTGGTATCCAATGCGAGCAAATTTGGTTGCCGCAGATTCCCCTCACCCCAACCCTCTCCCGGAGGGAGAGGGCACAACACCCCCAGAGTCGCAAGTGGGGCGAAGCGATAAAAAGAAAGGGAGCCGGTCAGGCTCCCTTTTACATGGTTATGCGAACTGGCAACTCAGGGCCACAGACAGCTGACCCCATACCCGACCTTAGCGGTTGGTCGCAGCCTTCATCCCTTCCACAAACTCTTTCAGGCGGGTCAGCATATGTTCCGGGTTCTGGTGGTGGGTCTCGATGATTTTCACCACGGCGGAGCCGGAGATGGCACCGGCGGCGCCCGCGGCAATGGCTTCACGCACCTGAGCCGGTTCGCTGATGCCAAAGCCGAGCAGGGCGGGGGGCGCCTTGAACTCGCGCAGGGTATTGATCAGCCCTTCCACCGGCATGCCGGCCTTGGTCTCGGCACCGGTGACGCCAGCGCGGCTCACCAGATAGGTGTAACCATTGCCAAGCTCCGCCACCTGTTTCAGGGTCTCTGCGTCGCCATTGGGCGGGGCGATAAAGATGCTGTCGATGCCGAACTTGTCGGCGGCCGCCTTGTAGGGGGCGCACATCTGCACCGGCACGTCGGCAACCAGCACCGAGTCCACGCCCGCCTGCTGGCACTTCTCGTAGAAGCCTTCGATTTTGCGCACATAGACCAGATTGGCGTAGACCAGCAGGCCAATGGGCAGCTGCGGGTACTTGGCGCGGATGCGACCGAGCAGCTCGAAACAGTCGTCCGGAGTGGTGTGGCTGGCAAAGGCGCGCAGGGCGGCGCCCTGAATGGTGGGGCCATCCGCCACCGGATCGGAGAAGGGAATGCCGAGCTCGAGGGCATCGGCGCCCCCTTCTACCAGCGCATCGACGATGGCTAGCGACAATTCGGGGGTGGGGTCACCCAGCATCACGAACGGCACAAAGGCGCCCTGATTGGCTTCATCCAGACGGGAGAAGAGTTGTGCGTAACGGTTCATGACAAGGTTCCTTCTTTCTCAAAAATGTCAGCGACGGTGAAGATATCTTTGTCGCCACGGCCGGAGAGGTTGACGATGAGCACCTGCTCTTTTTCCGGTTCACTGCGGGCCATCTTGAGGGCGTGGGCCAGCGCGTGGGAGGACTCCAGCGCCGGGATGATGCCTTCGGATTTGGCCAGCTCCTGGAAGGCATCCAGCGCCTCCTTGTCGGTCACCGAGGGGTACTCGGCGCGGCCGATGGCGGCCAGATGGGCGTGCTGCGGGCCGACGGAGGGGAAGTCCAGCCCCGCCGAGACGGAGTAGGACTCCTGAATTTGCCCCTGATTGTCCTGCATCAGGTAGGAGTGCATGCCAAAGAAGACCCCCTTGCTACCGTGACCGAGCGGCGCACCGTGCTCGCCGCTCTCGATGCCGTGACCACCCGGCTCGACCCCGATAAGGCGCACTGACGGCTCATCGATAAAGTCGGCAAACATGCCGATGGCGTTCGACCCACCGCCGACGCAGGCGATCACCGCATCGGGCAGTCGCTCTTCTTTCTCGAAGCACTGGGCCTTGGCCTCTTCGCCGATCATCTTCTGGAACTCCCGCACGATAGTGGGGAAGGGGTGCGGGCCGGCGGCGGTGCCGAGCAGGTAGTGGGCCGACTCGTAGTTGGCAGCCCAGTCGCGCAGCGCCTCGTTGCAGGCATCTTTCAGGGTGGACGAGCCGGAGTGCACCGGAATAACGGTGGCGCCCATCAGCTTCATGCGAAAGACGTTGGGCTTCTGGCGCTCGCAATCCTTGGCACCCATATAGACCCGGCACTTGAGGCCGAGCAGGGCGCAGGCCAGTGCCGTCGCAACGCCATGCTGACCGGCGCCGGTTTCGGCGATGATCTCGTTCTTGCCCATCCGCTTGGCGAGCAGGGCTTGACCCAGCACCTGGTTGGTCTTGTGGGCGCCGCCGTGCAGCAGATCTTCACGCTTCAGATAGAGTCGGGTCTTGGTGCCCTTGGTCAGATTGCGAGTCAGGGTGAGCGGGGTCGGGCGGCCGGCATACTCGGTCAGCAGGGACTGAAACTCGGCGATAAAGGCCGGATCATCCTTGGCATCGACAAAGGCTTTCTCCAGCTGGAGCAGGGCCGGGATAAGGATTTGGGGTACATACATACCGCCAAATTCACCGAAAAACGGGTTGAGCAGGGTCATGGCTTCTTCCTTGTATTAGCTAAATCGAAACATCAAAAAGGGTTGCGTTACAGGTTGCGCAGTGCGCCGAAGGCGGCTGCTATCTTGTGCGCATCCTTCTGGCCCGGGGCACTCTCCACCCCGGAGTTGAAATCAAGGCCGAGGCAGCCCACTTGCGCCGCCTGCAGGGCGTTGTCGGGATTAAGGCCCCCCGCCAGCATCAGCTTGGCTTTATCGAGGGTGGCCAGCATGGCCCAGTCGAACGCCTGACCGGTGCCGCCGCTCTGGCTGCCGACTTTCGTATCCAGCAGCAGGCGATCGGCCGGATAGTCGAGGGCGGGCAGCGGCTCGTCGCTTGTGACTCCGATTGCTTTCCAGATCTGGCAGCCAGCGGGCAGCAGTGGGCGCAGGGTATCGATATAGGCGGCATCCTCATCCCCATGCAGCTGCACTGCAGAGAGCCCCAGCGCATCCACCGTCTTGGCGATGGTGGCGGGCTGGGCATTGCGAAATACCCCCACATAGGCGAGCGGCGCGCCCGCCATCACGGCGCGGGCGGCGGGGATATCCACATAGCGCGGGCTTTTGGCCACAAAGATAAGACCCCCGAACACCGCGCCCGCCTGATGGGCAGCGGCGGCATCTTCGGCGCGGGTCAGGCCGCACACCTTGTTCTGGCCCAATACCAGCTTGCGCACAGCCGCTTCCAGATCCGGCTCGGCCATCAATGACGAGCCCACCAAAAAGCCCTTGGCGTGGTGGCGCAGATCCGCCACCTGGGCGCGGTGGTTGATGCCGGACTCGCTGATCACTACCCGCTCGCTCGGAATATCTTTAGCCAGCTGTTTGGTGCGGTTCAGATCGACGCTCAAGTCGCGCAGATCCCGGTTATTGATGCCGATGACCGGTGCCCCCAGCGCGATGGCGCGGGTCAGCTCCTCCTCGTTGCTCACCTCGGTGAGCACGCCAAGGCCCAGCTCTTTGGCCACCGCGAACAGGGCGCGATAGCCCTCGTCGGTGAGCACCGAGAGCATCAAGAGGATGGCGTCCGCCTGATAGTGGCGGGCCAGATAGACCTGATAGGGGTCAATCATGAAATCCTTGCAGAGCACCGGCTGGCTGACGCGGCTGCGCACCCGCGGCAAAAAGGCGAAATCCCCCTGAAAGAACTTCTCGTCGGTCAGCACCGAGATGGCGGTGGCGTATTTGCCATAGATGTCGGCGATGGCCTCCGGGCTGAAATCATCGCGGATCAAGCCCTTGGAGGGGGAGGCCTTCTTGCACTCCAGAATAAAGCGGGTGGAGCCCGCCTTGAGGGCTCCGACGAAATCCCGATCACTTGGGGTCAGCGCGCTCTGGAAGCTCTCCAGCGGCTGGGCCAGCTTGCGGGCGGCAACCCACTCCTGCTTGGCCGCCACGATTTTGCCGAGGATGGTCTGGCTGATGGAGGACATGTTCAGAAAAGCATGGGGGGCGATACGGTCTGACATCTCGTTATCCTTGCGAAACTGGCTCTTGCCCTGTGGGCGTTCTGAATGACTGCTGTGCGACATGGTGGCCGACATCATGCCTCCTGATGACCCGCGTCCTGATGGCTCAAAGTAGCCAGCCGGGCGGCGAGCTCCGCTGCTTTACCGCTCGCCAGCACCGCCAGCACCTCGGCCGCCGCGCTCTTGAGATCCTTAGCCTTGCCCGCCATCAGTAGCAGCGGTGCCACGTTGGCGGCGATGGCGGCGTTGTGGGCCGGGGTGCCACGGCCTTCCAGAATGGCGGCGGTGATGGCTCGGTTCTCTTCAGGCTCACCACCCTGAATGGCGCTGACCGGATAGGTCTCGAGGCCAAAGTCAGCCGGGGTGAGCAGAAATTCGCGGATCTCGCCGTCACGGATCTGGGCCACCTGGGTCGGGCCGTGGATGGCAATTTCATCCAGCCCGGCACCGTGCACCACCATACCGGTTTTCAGCCCCAGTGCCAGCAGGGTTTCGGCTATGGGGCGCACCAGCTCGGGGGCATAGACCCCCATCAGCTGATAGGTGGGACGAGCGGGGTTGATAAGCGGCCCCAGCACGTTGAACAGGGTGCGGGTCTTGAGGGCCTGACGCACCGGCATGGCGTGGCGCACCCCGGCGTGGTACTGGGGGGCGAACAGGAAGCAGATGCCGAGCTCGTCCAGACAGCGGCGCGCTTGCGCCGGGCTCATGTCGAGCTTGATGCCCATTTTGTCGAGCAGATCGCTCGACCCCGACTTGCTCGAGACCGAGCGGTTGCCGTGCTTGGCCACTTTCAGGCCGCAGGCGGCGGCGACCAGCGCCGAAGTGGTGGAGACGTTGATGGTGTTGAGGCCATCGCCACCGGTGCCGACGATGTCGCAGAAGGCATAGTCCGGACGCGGGAAGTCGCGCGCTTCTGCCAAGAGAGCCTCGGCGGCGCCGGCGATCTCCTCCGGGGTCTCTCCCTTGATCTTGAGGGCAGTCAGCAGGCTTGCGAGCACGATGGGATCCACTTCGCCACGTACCACCTGACCGAAGGCGTCACGGGTACTTTCACGGCTCAGAGACTGACCCTGATAGAGGGTGTTGAGATGTTGATGCATGTTGGTCTCCTTACCGCACACTGCTTTCTGGACGGGTGATATGGGCGAGCGCCTGGGTCAGCAGACGGGCCCCTTCCGAGGTCATGATGGATTCGGGATGGAACTGGAAGCCCAGCACCCGCTCATCCTGCTGCTCGATGGCCATGGGCATGCCCTGATAGTGGGCAATCACCGTCAGCTCTTCCGGTACATAGGTAGCGACCAGCGAGTGGTAGCGGGCCACCGGCAGCGGGCTCGGCAGACCGGCGAAGGCGCCGTGGCCGTTGTGCTCAATCAGGGACCGCTTGCCGTGGACAATTTCGCCTGCCGCCCCGACGGTGCCGCCGTAGGCTTCGCACAGGGCCTGATGGCCGAGGCAGATACCGAGGATGGGCACCTGACCACGAGCCAGCTTGATGAGGTCGATGAGGCAACCCGCTTCATGGGGGGCGCCCGGGCCCGGCGAGAGCACCAGCACGGCGTCCCCTTCACAGGCTGCGATCTCGCTCATGATGCGGCTCGCCGGCAGGCTGTTGCGGTAGATCCGCACCGGATAGCCGAGGGAGCGGAACTGATCGACGAGGTTGTAGGTAAATGAATCGAAGTTGTCGAGCAGGAAGATATTAGTCATGGCTCACGTCCTTATGTTGCTCCTGCTGGGCGCTCAGGGCTTGCAGGGAGGTGCCATGGCTGGCAGCGATGGCGGCCAGCACGGCGGCCGCCTTGGCGCGGGTTTCGTCCGCTTCGGCTTGCGGCTTGGAGTCATAGACCACACCGGCACCGGCCTGCACGTGGGCCACGCCCTCTTTGACAAAGGCGGAGCGGATGACGATGCAGGTATCCATCTCGCCAGCGCCGTTGATGTAGCCGACCGCGCCGCCGTAGCTGCCGCGGCGCTTGCCTTCCACCATGCGAATAAGCTCGCTGGCGCGGATCTTGGGGGCGCCGGTGAGGGTGCCCATATTCATGCAGGCCTGATAGGCGTGCAGGGCGTCAAGGTCGGAACGCAAGGTGCCGACCACCTTGGAGACCAGATGCATCACGTGGCTGTAGCGATCCACTTTCAGCAGCTCCTTGACGTAGCGGGTACCGGGCTCGGAGATGCGGGCGATGTCGTTGCGGCCCAGATCCACCAGCATCAGGTGCTCGGCCACCTCTTTCTCGTCCAGACGCAGTTCCAGCTCGATGCGGCCGTCGAGATCGCGGTTGATGCTGCCATCCGGGTTGAAGCCGCGGCGGCGGGTACCGGCGATGGGGTACATCTCCACATCGCGGCTGGCGGCGCAGAATTTCACCGCGCTCTCCGGCGAGGCGCCAAACAGGGTGAAGCCCTCATCCTGCACGTAGAACATGTAGGGGCTGGGGTTGGTCTGCTTGAGGCGGCGATAGGCGGCCAGGGGGCTCGGGCAGGGCAGGGAGAAACAGCGGGACGGCACCACCTGGAAGATGTCGCCACGGCGGATAAAGCCCTTGAGCTTCTCTACCTCGGCGCAGAACTGCTTGTCGCTCTTGTCCACGCTCATGCCGCCGCTCAGGGGCTGGGTGGTCAGCTCGGCGCAGAGGGGTTGCTGGCAAATCTGTTTGAAGTCGGTGAGTCGTTCGGTCAGGCGGGTGTATCTGTCTTCCACCTGGCTCTCGTCGCTGTCGCCGCCAAAGATGCAGGCGAGCAGTTGAGTGGTGCGTTCGATATGGTCGATGGTGATCAGGGTTTCGGCCACATAGAAGCAGTAGTCGGGGCAGTCGTTGCTCCCCTGTGGCACCTCGGGCAGATCTTCAAAGGAGGCGATCAGGTCGTAGGCGAAGCTGCCCGCCATAAACAGGGCTTCTTTACCCAACTGGCAATCGAGCTCCCGCTGCAGGGTGCGCAGCACGTCCAGCACGCTGCTCCCCTTGAGGCGGGAATCTTCGTCCAGCTCCCGATCGGAGGCCGGGAAGTCGAGCTGCAGTTCGCCATCTACCAGCGAGCGGGTCACCACCGCAGGCAGCCGCTCGGCCAGCAGGCTTTGCAACTGGGCGCCGTTGTCGTTCAGGCTGCGCACCCGCACGGTGCGGCCACGGCACTCGATGCGCAGGCAGGCATCGACCAGCAACAGGCTCTGTTTACCCGCCTTGGAGTCGATCTCGACCGATTCCAGCAGCAGGTTGTTGGGGCGACCCTGACAGAGGCGGGTATAGAGCGCCAGCGGATCGGCCACATAAGGGGCGTTGAGCTTGAGGGTATCGAATTCACCCAGAGGAAGGCGATGTGTGGCTGTCATAGTGCGTTCCCTTGCGTGTGATGCGGTTTACCGATGTTCATGCGTCTAATCCCGTAAAAATGCCTTGGAAATTGGGTCGGTTCGGGCGGTTTCAGTAGGGCCGCCATCGCCAGGTCATTGCGCTTGTCTGAATTCTCGGTTTCATCACAGGTCCATTTGCCGGATAATAAAAAAGCCCGCTGGGGTCAGCGGGCTTTTTCTTTGGGTTCTTAATTTGCTGTCAGATTACAGGTACAGCAACGACCACACGCCCGCATGTCAGGGAGTGTGCCACCACCAGATGGTCAGGATGGAAGTCGTTTGCATGATAAAGTCCTGTAAAAAGATGTTTGCAATGAAGTGCCTACAGAAAACGATAAAGCTGCGGCCAAGTCAAGTCGCTTTTTAGCCTTCTTTTTTTCAAGCGGGCCCCAAGACAAGAGCGAAACAAGCCGATGAGATTCGATCTTCACTGCCATACCACTGCCTCCGACGGGGTGCTGAGCCCGGCCGAACTGGTGCGCCGCGCCGCTGAAAAGCAGGTCGAGGTGTTAGCGGTTACTGACCACGACACCCTTGACGGGCTTGATGAGGTGCGCCGCACCATCGAGACCGAGCAGTTGCCGCTGCGACTGGTGAGCGGGGTCGAGATCTCCACCGGCTGGGAGCATCACGAAATTCATATCGTGGCGCTGGGGGTGGATGAAAAAAATCCGCAGCTGGTGGCGTTTTTGGCCGGGCAACGGGCTCGCCGGGAGGCTCGCGCACTGGAAATCGGGCGCCGTCTGGAGAAGTGTCTGATCCCCGGCACCTATGAAGAGGCCAAGGAATTGGCCGGTGATGCGGCTGTGACCCGTGCCCACTTCGCCCGGGTGCTGGTGGCGCGCGGGGTAGCCGACAACATGCAGAAGGTATTCAAAAAGTACCTGAGTCGTGGCAATAAAGGGTATGCCCCGGCCGAGTGGCCCGAGATGAGCGAAGCAATCACAGCCATTCACGCCGCGGGCGGGCTGGCGGTGCTGGCTCACCCTAGCCGTTACGATCTCACCGCCAAGTGGATCAAGCGGCTGCTGGTGGCCTTCAAAGCGGCCGGTGGCGATGCCATGGAGGTCTCATTGCCTCAGCAGAGCCCGCAGGAGCGGGCCAATCTGGGCCAGTGGGCCAAGGATCACGACCTCTATATCTCGGTGGGATCGGATTTTCACTTCCCCTCCAACTGGACCGAGCTGGGCCGCCATCTCTGGCTGCCCAAAGAGGGAATGCCCGTCTGGTTGGCTTATCCCGGTCACTTTGGGCTCACCACCGAACAGCATGCCGAGCTGCTGGCAAGCCGGTAACGGCGCCAGCGAAGCGGCCACAAACAGGTTAAGGTAGTGTCATGGGTCTTTGACCCGTGACCATACGAGCGGGCAGGTATTGCTGCCCCCATTGCGAGAACAAGCTATGAGTCAGCATTTTTACGTACATCCGGAAAATCCCCAGGCCCGTCTGATCGGTCAGGCGGTACAGATCATCCAGAACGGCGGCGTCATCGTCTATCCGACCGACTCCGGTTATGCGCTGGGTTGCCAGATGGGTGACAAAGGGGCGCTGGAGCGCATCTGTCGCATCCGTCGCCTCGACGCCAACCACGACTTCACCCTGGTGTGCCGCGATCTCTCCGAGATCTCCACCTACGCCAAGGTCGACAACAGCGCGTTTCGCCTGATCAAGAACAATACCCCGGGCGCCTACACCTTCATCTTCAAGGCGACCAAAGAGGTGCCGCGCCGCCTGATGAACGAGAAGAAGAAGAGCATCGGCATCCGGGTGCCGGACAACAAGATAGCTCAGGCGCTCTTGGAAGCCCTCGGCGAGCCGCTGCTCTCCACCACACTGATCCTGCCGGACTCCGAGATGGCCGAGTTCGACCCGGAAGAGATCTTCGACAAGCTGGGCAAGCAGATTGATCTGGTGGTCAACGGCGGTTATCTGGGCGAGCAGCCCACCACTGTGGTCGATTTCTCTGACGACGAGCCGGTATTGCGTCGTCGCGGTGCCGGAGACCCGACCCCGTTTGAGTGATGTCGCTGAACCGGTGACTGTTCCTTCCGCCGAGACGGGGAGTGGCGCCGTACTACCCATCGCGAAAGTCCTGGGGCAGCCCTATCACGAGCTGCCCCAGGATCTGTTCATCCCGCCCGATGCGCTGGAGGTGTTCCTCGATACCTTCGAGGGGCCGCTGGATCTGCTGCTCTATCTGATCCGGCGTCAGCAGCTCGATATCCTCAACCTGCCGATCCTGCAGATCACCGCCCAGTACATGGAGTACGTGGAGCTGATGCAGGGGCTCAACCTTGAGCTGGCGGCTGAGTATCTGCTGATGGCAGCCTGGCTGGCGGAGATCAAATCCCGCCTGCTGCTGCCCAAGGCGCCGGAGCTGGAGGATGAAGAGGAGGGAGAAGACCCGCGGGTGACCCTGATCCGCCGCCTGCAGGAGTACGAGCGCTACAAGGTAGGGGCGGAGAGGGTCAATGAGCTGCCACGGGTGGAGCGGGAAATTTATATCGCCGCTGCCTTGCCCCCCGATTTTGGCGCCCTCAAGCCACTGGCGCCCGATGTTTCGCTGGTTGAGCTCGCCCTTTACATGCAAAGTGTGGTAAAACGCGCGACTCATTTCGAACATCACCAGATCCGCCGCGAACAGATCCCGACCCGGGTGCGCATGGCGGAGATCCTCGCCATGCTGACTCTGGGGCAGACCCTGCGCCTTGAGCAGGTGCTGCGCGCCGAAGAGGGGCGCATGGGGGTACTGGTGACGTTTCTGGCCCTGCTGGAGCTGTGCAAGGAGCAACTGATCTGGATCCTGCAGGCAGAACCACTCGGCCCAATCCATTTCGCATTGGCCGAGCAGAGCGAGGAGGGCAACCGTGGCGCTGCCCACTGAACGACTCAAGACCCTGATCGAAGCGGCGCTGTTTGTGGCCGGTCGCCCGCTCAATGTCAGTGAACTGAAAAGCAGCGTGCTGGCGGATTATCCGGTGACCAGTCGCTATGTTCAGCTACTGTTGGCCGAGATCAGGCAAGATTACAGCTCGCGAGGCGTCGAGCTCAAAGAGGTCGCCTCCGGCTGGCGCTTTCAGGCGCGTCAGGAGTATGCCGAAGAGCTCTCGCGGCTCTGGAGCGAGCGGGCGCCGCGCTATTCGCGCGCCGTGATGGAGACGCTGACCCTGATCGCCTATCGCCAACCCATCACCCGGGCCGAGATCGAAGCGATCCGCGGGGTGGCGGTGTCGAGCCAGATAGTGAATACCTTGAAAGAGCGTGGCTGGGTGCGCAGCATAGGCCACAAAGAGGTGGCGGGTCGCCCCGAGCTGCTCGCCACCACCAGAGAGTTTCTGGATTACTTTAATCTGCAGAGTCTGGAGCAGCTCCCCGAGCTTGATCCTGAGCTGCAACCCCTGTTGCCCTCTGCGGTGGACGGGGAGAGCGATGCCCGGTGAATGGCGCCCAAGCGTGCCGATTTCACCGAGATATACATTTTTCAACTGTGGCGAGTGCTCCAACCGGCGTTTGTTACAGTTAACCCCGTTGCCCCTTTTACCAGTGGGCAGCGATCAACAATCAGGTAACCCCGATGAGTGAAAAACTGCAAAAAGTGTTGGCCCGCGCGGGTCACGGCTCCCGTCGTGAGATGGAGGCCCTGATCACCGCAGGTCGGGTCAGTGTGGATGGCAAGGTCGCCACACTGGGGGATCGCGTCGAAGTGAACGCCGTGATCCGGGTGGATGGTCACCAGGTCAAGACCCGTGCCGCAGAGGAAGTGATCTGCCGCGTACTGGCTTACCACAAGCCGGAAGGGGAGATGTGTACCCGTCACGATCCGGAAGGTCGTCCCACCGTGTTTGATCGTCTGCCCAAGATGGAAGGTGCCCGCTGGATCGCGGTCGGCCGCCTCGACGTCAACACCTCAGGTCTGCTGCTGTTCACCACCGACGGTGAGCTGGCCAACCGTCTGATGCACCCGAGCCACGAAGTGGAGCGGGAATACGCGGTACGTGTCTTTGGCGAAATCACCGAAGCCATGCTGCAGCGTCTGCGCAAGGGCGTGCAGCTGGAAGATGGCACCGCCAAGTTCAACAAGATCAAGCCGGCTGGCGGTGAGGGTCTGAACCAGTGGTTCAACGTCACCCTGACTGAAGGTCGCAACCGTGAAGTGCGCCGCCTGTGGGAATCCCAGGAAGTGCAGGTGAGCCGCCTGATGCGTATCCGCTACGGCGACGTCAAGCTGGACCGCGGCATCCCGCGCGGCGGCTGGCAAGAGCTGAAACTGCCGGAAGTGAACTACCTGCGCGGTCTGGTCAACCTGCCGCCGGAGACCGAATCCAAGGTCGATCTGCAGCAGGATGGCAAAACCAGCCGTCACAAGCAGGCCGCCCAGATCCGTCGCGCCGTGCAGCGTCACAAAGAGATGCAGGGCAAAGAGCCGCGCGCTCGCGCCACCACCGCCCGTCGCAAGCCGCAAGCCTCTACCCGCAACTCCGGCACCGGTAGCAAGTAAGCTGGCAACCCGTTGCGAACTGTGTGCCGTCAAATAGCGCGCAGTCGGCCAAGCAAAGGCCCGCACCAACTGGTGCGGGCCTTTTTGTATCAGCGCTCCTTGGATGGTAAAAGAGTGGCTGGTGAGAAATTGAGGGGAATTTCTGTCGTCTGTTTGCCCGCAGACTCGCCGCTGCGGTTGCTCTGCTCCGGTGAGCTTGTTAGCCTGTGCGGCTCTGATAGAGGAGTGAACGATGAGCAAGGTACTTGATGAGCTGCTGGCGTTGCTGGCGCTGGAAAAAATCGAGGAGGGCCTGTTTCGGGGCCAGAGCCAGGATCTCGGTCTGCGGGCCGTGTTTGGCGGACAGGTAATGGGGCAGGCCTTGTCAGCTGCCAAGCAGACGGTCGAGACCGGCCGTCAGGTTCACAGTTTTCACTCCTACTTCCTGCGTCCGGGGGATGTGACCCGTCCCATCGTCTATGACGTGGAGAATATTCGCGACGGCCAGACCGTCTCTACCCGCCGGGTCAAGGCGATTCAGGGCGGCAAGCCCATCTTCTATCTCAACGCCTCGTTTCAGGTGCCGGCCGATGGTTTCGAGCATCAGGCGCAGATGCCCACCGGCATCACCCTGCCGGAGGAGCTCAAGAGCGAGCTGGAGCTGGTGCGCCCCTACGAGAACCTGATCCCGGCCTCCCTGCGGGACAAGATCCTCTGCGAGCAGCCCATCGAGATGCGCCCGGTGACCCTGGTAGATCCTATTCGGCCGACAGTGCAGGATCCGGTGCGCCACGTCTGGTTCAAGGCCAACGGTCAGATGCCGGACGATCTGCGGGTGCACAAATACCTGCTGGCCTACGCCTCCGATTTCAACTTCCTGCTCACCTCGCTGCAGCCCCACGGGGTATCCTACTGGGAGCCGGATATGCAGGTGGCCACCATCGATCACTCCATGTGGTTCCACCGGGATTTCCGCTTCGACGACTGGCTGCTCTACGTGGTAGACAGCCCGAGCGCCAGCAGCGGTCGCGGTCTGGTGCGCGGTCAGTTCTTTACCCGTGACGGCATGCTGGTGGCGAGCACCATGCAAGAAGGGGTGATCCGCCGTCGCGGCAGTTAAGGCGCAAAGCGGATAGCAAAACGGGGTGGCTTGGGCCACCCCGTTTTCGTTGCTGCGATGTGCGCGGGCGCTGCGGGATCAGCCGCCGCGCTGGTACTTGAAGCGCTTCTTGCGCCGGTAGGGATAGACATCCTCGAACACCCCCACCTTGATGTTGCTCTGCAGCATCTTCCAGTAGTTGGCGTCGAACATCTCCTTGTGCAGCTGCAGCATGATCTCCCGCACCTGCGGCTTTTGCAGCAGGAAGGTGGCGAACTCCTCGGGGAAGATGTCGTTGGGGGCCACCGAGTACCAGGGCTCGGCGCTCCACTCATCCTCGGGGTAGCGGGGCGGCGGGATCTGGCGGAAGTTGCACTCCGTCATGTAGCAGATCTCGTCGTAGTCGTAGAAGACCACCCGGCCGTGACGGGTGACGCCGAAGTTCTTGAACAGCATGTCCCCCGGGAAGATGTTGGCCGCCGCCAGCTGCTTGATGGCGTTGCCGTACTCCTCCAGCGCGAGCCGGGTCTGCTGCTCGTCCGCCTTGTCCAGATAGAGGTTGAGGGGGATCATCTTGCGCTCGGTATAGAGGTGCTTGATCACCAGCTTGTCGTCGCTGATGGTGAGCGCCGAGGGTGCCACCGTCTTGAGCTCGGCAAGGAGCTCGGGCGAGATGCGATCGAGGGGAAACTCGAAGTTGGTGAACTCCTGGGTATCGGCCATCCGGCCCACCCGGTCGTGCTGTTTAACCAGCCGGTATTTTGCCTTCACCTGCTCGTGGCTCACATCCTTGGGCGGGGTGAACTCGTCTTTTATCACCTTGAACACCACATCGTAGGAGGGGAGGGTGAACACGCTCATCACCATCCCCTTGATGCCGGGAGCGATGATGAACTGATCCCGACTCTGGGCCAGATGGTGACGGTAGTGGCGATAGAGCTCGGTCTTGCCGTGCTTTTGGCAGCCGATGGCGTTGTAGATCTCGTAATCGGGCTTGTGGGGCATGATCTGGCGCAAGAAGGCGACAAACAGCGCCGGTTCGCGGGCATAAACCATGAAATAGGCGCGGGCGAAACCAAACACGATGGAGGCGAGATCCGGCTCGAAGATCACTGTGTCCACATAGATGCTGTGGCCGGTGCTGAGCAGGGGCAGGATAAAGGGGAAGACCTGATCCCGGGCCCGGATCAGCCCCACCAGATAGGCCCCCTTGTTGCGGTAGAACACCTCTTTGAGCAGCTCGATGGCAAAGGGCTCATCATGGAGTATTTGTGGGCCGTTCTCCGCAAGATGGCGGTGGATGTCGACAATATCCCGCTGCTTGTCCTCATAGGGGAGGGTGAAGCTGTAATCGCCGAGTAGCTGGCTCAACGTCTGCGGCAAGTGGGCCAGATCGGTGCGATAGATCCGCAGCAGGGAGCTTAAATCCGGTTTTTCGCCACGGCTGACAAAGGGGTGGATATAGAGGTTCTCGTCACGGATATTGCGATGGCGAAAGATCCGGCGATAGACGGAGTTGAAAAGGACTCCGCCACCTCGAAGTTGTCACAACGGGGCAGCAGATCGCTGAAGGCGCTTTTGACCCGCTTGAGCAGCTCCTGGGTGGCGTGATGCTCCCCCATCATCTGGCGGATGGAGCTGGCGGTTGCCCCCACATGGTGGTCATAGAGGCGAATACGCTCCCGTCCGGCGAGCTGCACCCCCAGCCAGTCACTGTTCTCGAAGCGGCTCTTGCTGCCCTGGGTTATCTCGAGAAACCGGCTGTAAAACGACTCGAAGCGTTGCAAGATAGTCTCGGCGACGGCCTGTTCCAATGGCTGCTGCATCTCTCTCTTCCTTGTGATCTGTCGGGCCGATAGCGCGAAGGATTGGGTGTAATTTGTTCACACGTCAGGCCACTATCGCAACATTCAAACGTCTGTTCAAGTGGCAATTTTTGGGGATAAACGGTAGATTGCGCCCCTGTTTTGGTGATGGTTTAGCGACTGTTTGCTGTCTGTTTGAGAGGCCGTCCGGCCTGTGAGGAAACCCGATGAAGCTCTATTTTGTCCTGGTGGCACCTGCCCGTCCTGCGAACGTGGGGGCGGCGGCCCGCGCCATGAAAACCATGGGATTCGATGCCATGCGACTGGTGGCGAGCCGGGTACACGAAGAGGAGGAGGCGAGCTGGGTGGCCCACGGCGCCCAGGAGATCCTGACTCAGGCCGAAGCGTTCGAGACTTTGCCCGAGGCGCTGGCGGACATGGATCTGGTGATCGCCACCACCGCCCGTGAACGCGGTCGCTACCAGCACTACCTCACGCCGGGGGAGATCCGCGAGCAGATCCGCAGCAAGCCATCGCTCGGCAAGGTCGCCATCGTCTTTGGCTGCGAGGAGTCGGGGCTCTCCAACGAGCAGCTGGCCGAGGTCGATCTCATCAGCTATCTGCCCCTCAAGGTGAGCTACCCGTCTCTCAATCTGGGGCAGGCGATCATGCTCTACGCCTACGAGATGAGCCAGCTGATGGATGAGCTGAACGCCGACGGCGCCTCTGCGGTAGCAGAAAATTTTGATAACGCCGGGCAGGTTCGGGTGCTGAAAAGCAAAACAGCAGAATTGCTGGGTGAACTCGGAGTTTCGCAGGATGAAAAACTGCATCAATGGGTGATGGACCGGGTGCCCATGCTGCCGCAGCGGGATTTGAACATGCTCCACCTGCTCTGCAAAGACCTTGCGCGCAAACTTGGCAAAGAGGTTTAAGTTGACAGCCCATCGCCCGCCGCGGTATTGCTAAAAGCCAGCTTCGTCAACGAGTGTTCGTCATGCAGTTATTCACCAACGTCATCACCACCACCATTATTACCGGTACCACCACAGGTGGCACTGGGGCCGGTTGATGCGCTGACGAACAAGCACAGAAATCAAAAAAGGCCCGTACCCACCCAGTACGGGCCTTTTTGTTGGATTGGTTTTTAGATTGAATTTCATAGATTTACAGGGAGAGAAAGCGATGAGAGTGTTGAAATTTGGCGGGTCTTCACTGGCCGATGCAGAGCGTTTTTTACGGGTGGCCGATATCGCGGTCAACACCCACGGCCAATCTCAGGTAGCCCTGGTGCTCTCTGCACCCGCCAAGGTGACCAATCATCTGGTGGCGCTGGTGGAACAGACCAGCCGCGGCATGGATGCCAGTTCCACCCTGTTTGAAGTGAACGGTATCTTCTCCCGCCTGCTGGCCGGGTTGAAGGCGGCCTATCCGGCGCTCGATGACAAGGCGCTGCTGGCCCGCCTCACCGCCGAGCTGGATCAGGTGGAGCGCCTGATGCAGGGCATTCGTCTGCTGGGCCTCTGCCCGGACAACGTGCAGGCGCGCATTCTGAGCCGTGGCGAGAACCTCTCCATCGCCTTTATGCACGAACTGCTGCGGGTGCGCGGTCTGGATCTGGAGCTGATCGTACCGGAAGAGCTGCTGGTCACCGACGGCGGCTACCTCGAAGCCCATGTCGATATCGAAGCCTCCCGCCTGCGCTTTGCCGCCAAGGGATTACGCAGCGATTGTCTCTATCTGATGCCGGGCTTTACCGGTGGCAGCGACAAGGGCGAGACCGTGCTGCTGGGTCGCAACGGCTCCGACTACTCCGCCGCCGTGTTGGCTGCCTGTGTCGATGCCGAGTGCTGCGAGATCTGGACTGATGTCGAAGGCTGCTACAGCTGTGACCCCCGTCTGGTGCCGGATGCCTACCTGCTGAAAACCCTCTCCTACAAGGAGGCGATGGAGCTATCCTACTTCGGTGCCAAGGTGCTGCACCCGAAAACAATCGCGCCGGTGGCCCAGTTCCATATTCCCTGCCTCATCAAGAACAGCTTCAACCCGCAGGGGCCGGGCACCCTGATCGGCCCCGAGAGCGGCGACGATGACCTGAAAGTGAAGGCCATCTCGGATCTCTCCGGCATGTGCATGTTCAACGTCTCCGGTCCCGGCATGAAGGGGATGGTCGGCATGGCCGGTCGCATCTTCTCCGCCGTCTCCCGCGCCGGGGTCAGTATCGTGCTGATCACCCAGTCCTCTTCCGAGTACAGCGTCAGCTTCTGTATCCACAGCTACGACAGTGAGAAGACCCGCAAGGTGCTGGAGCGCGAGTTCGAGCTCGAATTCAAAAACCAGCTGCTGGAGCCGCTGGATATCATCAGCGATCTGGCGATCATCTCCCTCATCGGTGACGGCATGCGCACCAGCAAGGGGATGGCAGCCCGCTTTTTCACCTCGCTGGCGCAAGCCTCCATCAATATCGTCGCCATTGCACAGGGGTCGAGCGAGCGTTCCATCTCTGCGGTGGTGCGGGATCGCAAGGTGGCGGAAGCGATCAAGGCGTGTCACCAGAACTTCTTTGGCAGCCAGCAGTTTATCGATCTCTTTGTGGTCGGTGTCGGCGGCGTCGGTGCCGCGCTGGTGGATCAGATTGCCCGCCAGCAACCGGTTCTGGCCGAGCAGGGCACTGGCCTTCGCGTGGTCGGCATTGCCAACAGCCGCCAGATGGCGGTCAACAAGGATGGCCTGAACCTCGCCAACTGGCGTGAACAGCTGGTGGAAGCCCGCGACAGCTTCTCGCTGGAAGGGGTGAAAAAGCTGGTGGAAGATAGCCACATCATCAACCCGGTGATCGTCGACTGCACCTCCTCCGAGGCGGTGGCCGTCCAGTATGCCGACTTCCTCGCCGCCGGTTTCCATGTGGTGACTCCGAACAAGAAGGCCAACACCGGCTCGCTCGATTACTACAAGGCGCTGCGCCGCACTGCCCGACAGACTCGCCGCAAGTTCCTCTATGAAACCAACGTCGGCGCCGGTCTGCCGGTTATCGAGAACCTGCAGAACCTTATCAAGGCCGGTGACAAGCTGCGTGCCTTCGATGGCATTCTGTCCGGTTCGCTCTCCTTTATCTTCGGCAAGCTGGACGAGGGGATGGCCTTCTCTGAAGCCACCAAGATTGCTCGCAGTAACGGCTTTACCGAGCCGGATCCCCGCGACGATCTCAACGGCATGGATGTGGCGCGCAAGCTGCTCATTCTGGCTCGCGAAGCCGGCATGGCGCTGGAGCTCTCCGATGTCGAGGTAGAGCAGGCGCTGCCACCCGGCTTTGATGTGAGCGGCGATGTAGAAGCCTTTATGGCCCGTCTGCCCGAAGCCGACGGCTGGTTCCGCGACCAGTTCGCAGCCGCGCAAGCTCAGGGCAAGGTGCTGCGCTATGTAGGCTCCATTGAAGGTGGCAAGTGCAAGGTCGCCATCAAGGCGGTCGGTGGCGACGAGCCGCTGTTCAAGGTCAAAGATGGGGAGAACGCGCTCGCCTTCTTCTCCACCTACTACCAGCCGATCCCGCTGGTGCTGCGCGGCTATGGCGCCGGTACCGAAGTGACTGCCGCTGGCGTCTTTGCCGACGTGCTGCGCACCCAGAACTGGAAGCAGGAGTTGTAAGCATGAGTTCAGACATGTACCAGAGCAGTAGCGTGGTCGCCTATGCACCCGCCTCCAGCGCCAACCTGAGCGTGGGATTCGATGTACTGGGGGCGGCGCTCGCCCCCGTGGATGGCTCTCTGCTCGGCGATCGGGTGCAGGTAAAAGCGGCTGACGTGCCGTTCGCCCTCTCATCCGTGGGCCGTTACGCCCACAAGCTGCCGGACGATCCGAAAAAGAATATCCTCCATGACTGCTGGGTGGCCTATGGCGAGGCGCTGGAGAAGCGGGGCCTTAAACTCAAGCCGCTCGAAATGGTGCTGGAGAAGAACCTGCCGGTGGGTTCTGGTCTGGGGTCGAGTGCCTGCAGCGTGGTGGCGGCCCTTGAGGGGCTCAACGCCTTTCACGGCGAGCCCCTCGACGAGCACGACATGCTGCTGCTGATGGGGGAGATGGAAGGCAAGATCTCCGGCTCCGTTCACTACGACAACGTGGCCCCCTGTTATCTCGGCGGCATGCAGCTGGTGCTGGAAGAGCACGGCGTTATCAGTCAGGGTATTCCGGTGTTCGATCAGTGGTACTGGGTGGTCTGCTACCCGGGCACAGTGGTCTCTACCGCTGCCGCGCGCGCCATTCTGCCGGCCCAATATCGCCGTCAGGATTGCCTCACCTATGGCCGCCGTCTGGCTGCCTTTGTCCACGCCAGCTACACCGGACAGGAGGGATTGGCGGCGAGCGTCTTGAAAGACGTGATTGCCGAGCCCTACCGCGCGGCGCTGATCGAAGGCTTTAACGAGGTGCGGGCGCAGGCGGCCCAGAACGGCGCGCTGGCCACCGGCATCTCCGGCTCCGGCCCCACCGTATTTGTGGTGATGAAGGATCTGGCGCAGGCCGAGCGGATGAAAGATTGGATGGAAGCACATTTCGTGCAGAACGAAGATGGATTTGCCCGGGTCTGCAAACTGGACATGGCCGGGGCACGGGTAACAGGAAGCGAGCTATGAATCTCTACAACATCAAGGACAACAGCGAACAGGTGAGCTTCGCGCAGGCGGTGCGTCAGGGCTTGGGTCGCGAACAGGGGCTCTTCTTCCCCGAACAACTCGAACCGCTCGCCGATGTGGATGCCCTGCTGGATCTGCCGCTGGCCGAACGCTCTGCCCGCATCCTGAGCCACCTGCTGGGGGACGAAGTGCCCGCTGCGAAGGTGAGCGAGCTTATCAACGCCGCCTTCACCTTCCCGGCGCCGCTGGTGAAACTCAAAGACGGCACTTATGCCCTCGAACTGTTCCACGGCCCGACCCTGGCATTCAAGGATTTCGGCGGCCGCTTTATGGCCCAGTGTCTCGCGGCGTTTAGAACCAACGACAAGATCACTATCCTCACTGCCACCTCCGGCGACACCGGCGCCGCCGTGGCCCACGCCTTCTACGGGCTGGAGGGGATCGAAGTGGTGATCCTCTATCCCAAGGGCAAGATCAGCCCCTTGCAGGAGAAGCTCTTCTGCACCCTCGGCGGCAATATTCGCACCATCGCCATCGACGGCGACTTCGATGCCTGTCAGGCGCTGGTAAAACAGGCCTTTGACGACGAGGCGCTGAAAAAGGCCATTGGCCTCAACTCCGCCAATTCCATCAATATCAGCCGTCTGCTGGCGCAGGTTTGCTACTACTTCGAGGCGGTGGCCCAGCTGCCGAAAGCCGATCGCGCCAAGGCGGTCATCAGCGTGCCGTCCGGCAACTTTGGTAACCTCACCGCAGGCTTGATTGCCAAGGCACTGGGGCTGCCGGTGAAGCGCTTTATCGCCGCCACCAACGCCAACGACACCGTGCCGCGCTACCTGAAAACCGGTCAGTGGGAGCCGCACCAGACAGTGGCCACCCTGTCGAACGCCATGGATGTCAGCCGCCCCAACAACTGGCCGCGGGTAGAGGAGCTCTGCCGTCGCAAAGGCTGGGCGCAGGAGACTCTGGGGTCAGGCATGCGCGACGACGCCCAGACTCGCGATGCGCTGAAACGCCTGCACCAGCTTGATTACCTGTGCGAACCCCACGGCGCCATTGCCTGGGATCTGCTGGGGGAACAGCTGGCCGAGGACGAAGTGGGGGTGTTCCTCTGCACCGCCCATCCCGCCAAGTTCAAGGAGTCGGTGGATGAGATCCTGGATCTCGATGTACCGCTGCCCGGCCCTCTGGCCAAGCACGCCGAGCTGCCGCTGCTGTCCGTTAATTTGCCTGCGGAGTTTGCCCGGTTAAGAGCGTTTTTGGTGGGTTAAGCCGCCGAACTGAGATAACCGATAGAAATAAAAATCCCCCGGTAACGGGGGATTTTTATTTCTGGATGGGAAAAGGTGGTTCAAATTCGATTTTTTACTCGATAGGCTGCATGGCCATCTCCCCCTCTTCCCTTGCGTCATCTGTTTCCTCAGATGACAGCTGATAACTAGAACTGTACAGACTAGAGCTGCATTGATAGTTTATTGAAAAGCATCTGAGTCTTACTTAATATTGTCATGCTTATTCCACTGTCTTTATCTTCCATAATTTTATTTATATCATCTAACGTTTTCTTACATAGTGCATGGAATAATTGCTTATGTTTTTTAGAAAGTTTGATGTAACTGTCCTTATAAAAAACATCATAATTTAACAATTGTCTTATCTTATATATTTCAGTGGGAGTACCGTTTAGAAGTGAATCTGCTCTTTGAAAGTGGTCAAAAGCTACATTTCCATCCAATATGTTTTTAGTGGAAATAAGCAGTAGTTTAGCTTGTTGTGTATCAATGTTGAATGTATGGTAGTTAGTTTTTTTCCACGCTATATTATAGGCTTCATCAAGTCTTTTTTGCGCTGTAGGAAAATCGTGAAATGCTAAATAACACATAGCATACTGCAACCAGAAGTGAGGATCGTTAGTTAACCATTTTATATATGTTTTCAATTGCTCGTAGTATGATTGCATATTACCGAGTTTTGTGTTTGCTGGCATTATTCTTTCTATGAAAGAAAATTTAAGCATCGATTTGAAGATTTGTTCTTCTATTTTTCCATTAAAACGTAATTTCTCAAATGTGGTAGCAATAGAAAGAAGGTATTTGGTGACATTTGTTGCGGAGAAGTAATTCTTAATGATAAATATACTAAAAAGGGATGAGCACGCAATAAATTGACCACTATCCAGTGTTTTGAAAATTAGTTTGAATTTATCATCTGTTGTATAGTAGGGGGAGTATATCTCATCAGAATTTGATAGATCAGAAATTATACTTCTAGTTAAAGGAATATTTAATATATTACACAAGCATATAGAGAAAATAGTTTGAGATCTCTGTGATGTGATGACATGTCTCATAACATCATCTAACTTCCCTTTTATTTGTGGTGATTCCAAAATAACCAGTAGCGTTATAGATAATTGCGCATCGTGCTCATTCTTTATGATGTTTTTCTTATCATTCAAACTTATGCCAGCATTTTCCCCCCAAGCACCAAGGTTGTTCATTATTTCAACGAACTCTAGGATTTCGCTATCGCTCAAAATATCTACATTAAATTCACTGTAGTTAAAGTTATACGAAGCTAGTTTTCTTCTACCATATTCATGCTCTGATATCCTGCCTGATAATATAAGTCTAATATTTTTTGGTGATGAGGTTGAAACATACTCAATCACAGGAAGATATCGCTCATAATTGTCTATAAATATAATGTTGTTATCATTTGTTTTTGATAAGTAATCAATGTCTGATGTATAGTCTGCGTCACTATCATCTAGCTCAAAAACTTGGAATCCGCTTGATGCAAGTACTGGTTTAAGTTGCTTTATTAAAATTGACTTGCCATTTCCTAATGCTCCATATATAACAATGTTTTGCTCATTATGAATATATTTTATAATTGTTTCGACTTGCTCTCGTTTTATTAAAAATGGAGTTTTTATGTTTCCTAGCATAAATTCATCGATTAATCTTTCATCAATGACACCATATGCAAGCATATTTTCAATATCATGGTCACGAATGGATATATCGTGAGGCTCAGTTATGTCATACTTACTAAGTGACTGTAACTTATACGGAATATGATGATTATCATCTTGGTTGTTTATTAAAGAATCGCTTTTTATTATTTCATTACTAAATTCACATACACCAATAGGATATATCTCGCCATATTTACTAAGAATGAATCTTTCTTTTTCAGCAGGTGTCGGGGATGTCACAAAGAAAGTTTTATTTCTATATATATCATTATCTTTTAGTAATTTTTTTTATTTCGAAATCATATAGTGAGTATCCGATGAAAACAATTGCCTCCGCTTTGTCAAGATCTCTCTTGAATATAGGGAACCAAGGTGAATTGTGAAACGGGTCAGCAGTTATATATGATGAATCTGTTAGCTTGAAACTAGAGTGCAGTGACTCTCTTGATAAAGATGATATAGAACC
The DNA here is from genome assembly GCF_051919235.1 of Aeromonas sp. 95A. Taxonomy (NCBI): domain Bacteria; kingdom Pseudomonadati; phylum Pseudomonadota; class Gammaproteobacteria; order Aeromonadales; family Aeromonadaceae; genus Aeromonas; species Aeromonas sp. 95A. Next base: position 1,513,643 of record NZ_JBQBFC010000001.1, on the reverse strand, counting down.
ATTTATATGTAAACACAATAGATTGTTATTAAAGAATTCAGATGTTGTGTCTGATATGCTAGCACTGTCAATTACAACTCCATTAGCTACACAGGATTGCTCTATTATATTGTCATAATTTGTAGTGTATATTCTCTTCCACGGTAAACTACATATTTTTTTATGATGTTCTGCAATCTCTGATATTGTGTATTCATTTTTTAATTTTTCAATTATCTTAGATGGGCCGAACTTATCAATATAGAGCTCAGATGTGTAATACAAATCTTCACTTTCTCCTACATTAGATTCTTTTGATAAATACATCGATAGACTTCTTGAGTCTAATGGTGATGTTTTATTAATGTTTTTTGCCCCATATGAAAATCCGGCTCCACAGAACAAAATGGATTTCTTATTTTTTATGATTGAAATTAGTGTACTTAGTTCCATGTTTATATCCTAAGTGTAAACTTACACAGATAATTGATTAGTGTTATATCGATAGGGTTTTGTATTTATGTAAGGCCTTAAAAGGCAGGGATTGTATTTGATTTTCGCCGCTTCACAAAACTCTACGCTACCGCCCGTGGATTACAGCTTCCAAAATGCTCCATTAACCAGCGAGGGTAGCAGCCCATCGCAGATGAATAGGCACCGGATGGCTATGTTAAGCCAATCGAATCTGGTCGTGCCAGTCAAAAAATGACGTAACTATCAGAAAAATAGCCTTTTTTGCGCTGGCTCAACAAATCGCCCTGACCGGGCACTGGATTCCCATGGCCCTTGATTTTATTGGGGTTGGCGGGCGTGGGTTGGAATAGGGTGGCTGGCTTGCCGTTGAGGAGGGGTTGGTGGGGATAATCCCGCGCGGCCAATTGGCGCTATAGTGCGGGCGATAGTTGCCCTGTGCTCCGCTCCCAAGCTGGCGAGGCGGGGGATCTGGGGCAACAATCAGCTGTTGCAATCACAGCCATTTGCAACACACCGTCATGCAAATATGACCATGCAAACACATCACCAGATAGAGAGGAGATCTCCCATGAAGCGTACCATCCTGTTCGGCCTGCTCTGCGGCAGCGTGCTGCTGGCCAATCCGGTCTTTGCCAACGACACAGCCCAGTTGCAGTGCGAGGCGCAGGCCGCAGCCAAAAAGCTTAACGGCGCCGTCAAGACCAGCTTTGTCGGTAAGTGCGTGAAAGATGCCGCTGGCGCTGCGACCGGCGAGTGCGAGAAGGCGGCCGCCGACAAGAAGCTGGCCGGTGCGGCCAAGAACAGCTTTATCCAGAAGTGCGTGAAGACGGGCGCGGCGATCGATCCGGCGGCCAAGTGCGAGAAGGCGGCGGCCGACAAGAAGCTGGCTGGCGCGGCCAAGAACAGCTTTGTCCAGAAGTGCGTGAAGGATAGCGCCGCCAAGTAAGGCATCTTCTCATCCGGTGTGTTTGCGGGGGGCCATCAGGCCCCCCGCGCTTTTGGGGCGCAGGGGCGTTATCTCTAAGCGGGTGATGCGAGCTTGCAGCAAGGGCAGGGGTTGGATTGTGCGGGGCGGACAAACGGCTGCGAAGGCGGGCAAGCGGGGTGGCCCCGGAGAAGTTGCCGGAACTGGGATCTCGATCGGGGCAACAGGACTTTTGTCCTGCAAGGGGCGAGGGGGCGGGGGCTAGGATGCCCTCATCCACACGAGTCAAACTGGAGCACAACAATAATGACCGCTCATATCAATGCCAACCCGGGCGATTTCGCCGAGACCGTCATCATGCCGGGGGACCCGCTGCGGGCCCGCTATATCGCCGAGACCTTTCTGACCGATGCGCGCGAGGTGACCAATGTGCGCAATATGCTGGGCTACACCGGCTACTACAACGGCCAGCGCATCTCGGTGATGGGCCACGGCATGGGGATCCCCTCCATGGTGCTCTACGCCCACGAGCTGGTGAACGACTTCGGGGTCAAGCGGATCATCCGCATCGGCAGTCTGGGGGCGACCCAGCGCCACGTGCAGATGCGTGACGTCATTCTGGCGCAGGCGGCGGGCACCGACTCCCCGACCAACGCCAAGCGCAGCGCCGGTTACCAGATGGCCACCTCGGCCGACTTCGCCCTGCTGCACAAGGCCTTTACCAAGGCGCAGGAGAAGGCCATTCCGGTCAAGGTGGGCAATATCTTCACCGGCGACCTCTATTACGATCCGGACGAAAACCTCATTCCGGCGCTGGAGAAGTTCGGCGTGCTCGGCATCGACATGGAGGTGGCCGGTCTCTACGGGCTGGCCCATCAGCAGGGGATCGAGGCGCTCGCCATCCTGACTGTCTCCGACCACTGCCTGACCGGTGAAGAGACTACTGCCGAGGAGCGGCAACTCTCCTTCAACCAGATGATCGAGCTGGCGCTGCACACCGCGCTGTAAGCGCCGCAGCCCGCCCAACCCTGCACGCACCCTGACCTTATGAGAGATCCAATATGAACAATAAGCTCTCCCTCACTGCCATCAGCTTCCTAGCCAACTTCGTGATGGCCGGTTTTGCGACCCAGTTCGGCATGCTGATTGACCCCATCGCCGCCAAGTTCGGCGCCGACGTCAATCAGGTGGCCTCCATCTTCTCCCTGCTCAACGGCGGGGCGCTGGCGGGCACCATTGCCGCCTTCTTCCTCATCGAGAAGGTGGGCCTCAAGCGGATGACGCTGCTCTGCTATGGCCTGATCGCGCTGGCGGCGGCTTCGCTCCATCTGACCGGCTCGCTCTATGTGGTGATGACGGCCATGACGGTGATCGGCCTGTGCGGCGGGGTGGGGCTCTGCATTGCGGGGACGCTGGTGGTGAGCGTCTGGCAGGCGCGAATGCAGAGCACCATGCTGGTGGTGCAGGATGCCACCTTCAACGTGGCCGGGGTGGTCTTCCCGCTTATCACTACCTACACCCTGACTCACGCCATGGCGTGGAGCTGGAGCTATCTGGCGGTGGGTGTGGTGGCGCTGGCGACCATGCTGGTGGCGGTGCTGACCAACTTCCGCAGCTGCGAGGCGGGCGGCGAGAGCGCTGGCAACGAGCACTCGGAGTGGAACCTCGGCATCATCAGCGGCGGGCTTGGGCTCTTTCTGGGCATGCTGGCGCTCTACACCTTCCTCACTTGGGCGCCCATGTTCGTGAAGAACAAGTTCGGCATCCCCTTCGAGGAGGCGGGCAATATCATCACCCAGTACTGGACGGCGGCCCTGCTCGGCGCGCTGGTCTCGACCGCCATCGTGACCCGCGTTGCGATCCGCACTTTCCTCTTGGTGATCATCACGCTGGCGATGGGGATGACGGCGCTTATCGTCACCACTGACAACCTGAGCCAGCTGCCTTACCTCACTTACGGTTACGGCTTTGTTTGCGCGGCGCTCTACAACGCCTTTATCGCCTACGGGGTGTCGTTTGTGCGTCAGGCGTCGAGCAAGAACGTCTCCTACATCCTCATCAGCGGCAGCGCGGGGGCCATGTTCAGTCCGGCCATCAGCGCCATGTTCGAGCAGGTGATCGGCTTGCAGGCGGTGATGTACGCCATCCCGCTTATCTATGGCGTGATCCTCGCCATGCTGGTAGCATCGCTGCGCATGGCTCGGCCCCAGCCTTGTCTGGCCTGAGCGGGAGAGTAAACAGCAAGAGGGGCGGTATCGACCGCCCCTCTTTTTTGTTGCTGTTCAGCTGGCGACTGATGCCCACTGGTTATGGCTGGTCCAGAAAGGCCTTGAGCCCAGCCAGATCGCGGATCTGCAACCCCTCTTCGCCGCGCTCCACCAGTCCTTTATCCATCAGCTCCTTCACCGCCCGCCGGTAGACTCGATCCGTGGTGCCGAAGCGTTCCGCCTCCTGATATCCCTTGCGAAAGCCGCTCACCGGGTTGTCGTGGCAGTGGCTGTGATAGAGGTCGAGGGCGATGTTGTAGCTGATGGGGTAGAGCATGCGGCAGGTGAAGATATCCACCGTGTCCTGATAGTCGATGGCAATGGCGGTGGCAAAGAAGAGCGCCACCTTGGGGTGGGCGACCAGCGCCTGTTCCAGCTGCTCGCCATCGATGCGGGCCACTTCCAGCGGCTCCTCGGCGATGATGTCGAGCTGGCAGCGGTAGCCGGTGAAGAACTCCATCTCGCCAAACAGCTGGTTGTCGCACTCAAGGGTGCCGAGCTGAAAGCGGCGGCCATTCATGGCGGTGTGGCCCATGGCGATGCGCCCGCTTGGCACCAGCACCAGATCCCGCAATAGCTCCCCCTGACGCATCAGGGGCTCCCCCTCGGGGATCAGGCACCGCTCAATGATGCAGGAGATGACCACCTGTTCGATCAGATCGTGGCTGGCCTGCCAGTGGGGCTGAAAGCGCCCCTTGAGAAGGGGTTTGAGTTGCATGGCGGACTCTTTGACTGACGTGTACAGGCGGCTATTACACATGTTCGCCTCGCGATAAGCCAGCCTCGCGGCGGTGGCGGCCCGCTTGGCGCCAAGCCTCGTTTTGGGCTTTGCGCGGTAACCGGCTTATGGGGCGGCTGGAAATTGGCCATCACGGAAGCAGAGTGATAAATTAACGCCCTGATTTGCAAGGTTTATCAAGGTAACACCATGTTCAAACGCTCGGCTGCGCTGGTGGCGCTGCTGCTAATCGGGGGCGTTCACGCGGCTCCGGCCGTTTTCTCTCCCGCCGCCAAGGTGGTGTGCGACAAGAAGGGCGGCTATTGCGCCAATCCGCAGGGGATCTCCATCGGCCTGACCCGCGCCCATCTCGGGGAGCAGGCGGCCAGCCGTTTGCAGAAGAACCTGCAGGGGGCCGACCCTGGCAGCTACACCCTGAGCAACGGGGTGCATTGCGAGAGCAGTGAGCAGCAGTGCTACAAGGATCGCTACTTCCCGCGCACCAAAGAGAGCCACTTCACCGCCATCCTCTTCAAACAGGACAAGTAAGCGGGTCGCTGGTGGCAAGTTGGCGAAACAACAGGAGTTGAACGAGATGATGGAAGGGACGCAATGGCGCTGGCTCAATGAACCGGCCGAGTGGCACCAGACAAACGACGGTTTGCAGGTGGTAACGGATCAGCAGACCGATTTTTGGCGCAGTACCTGGTATGGCTTCGAGCGCCACAGCGGCCATCTCTATGGTTGCGAGGTGGCAGGGGAGTTTACCTTTCAGGTCTGCGTCGAGGGGGAGTTCACCACCCTCTACGATCAGGCGGGGCTGATGCTGCTACAAGACGAGGCGCACTGGCTGAAAGCGGGGATCGAGTACAACGATGCCCAGCCGATGATCGGCAGCGTGCTGACCAATCCGCGCTCTGACTGGGCCACCGGTATTTTCAGCGGTAATCCGCAGCGCTTCTGGCTGCGGCTGACCCGGCTGGCCGATTGCCTGCGTTTGCAATACTCCACCGATGGCAAGGTGTGGCCGCTGCTGCGCCTCGCCCCGTTCCCGCCAAGCGAACGCTGCTTTATCGGGGTGATGTGCTGCACGCCGGAGCGGCAGGGGCTGGCGGTGCGATTCTCTGACTTGCGCCTCACGCCGCCCCTTGGCAAGGCGCTCCATGATTTGAGCTAGGCCAGCGGTTTTGCCTGCGACATTGAGCCAATAAAAAAGCGCCCGCAGGCGCTTTTTCATTTGGCTGGTAAGGCCTCAATTAGCTGATCAGGCTGGCCCACAGGTCATATTCGTCGGATTCGTCGATCCGCACCTTGACCATGTCCCCCGGCTTGAGGCCGGTTTCGCCGTTGAGGTAGACCAGACCGTCGATCTCCGGCGCATCGGCGAAGGAGCGGCCAGTGGCGCCCTCTTCGTCCACTTCGTCGATGATAACGGTCATCTCCTGACCCACTTTACGGGCCAGCTTGCGGATGGAGACCTGCTGTTGCAGCTCCATAAAGCGCTGGAAGCGCTCTTCCTGAATCTCTTCCGGTACCGGATCCGGCAGCTCGTTGGCCAGTGCCCCTTCGACCGGGCTGTATTTGAAGCAGCCGACGCGATCCAGCTCCGCCTTGTCGATAAAGTCCAGCAGCATCTGGAAATCTTCCTCGGTCTCGCCCGGGAAGCCGACGATAAAGGTGGAGCGCAGGGTGATCTGTGGGCAGATCTCGCGCCATTTCTGGATCCGCTCCAGGGTACGCTCGACCGAACCCGGGCGCTTCATCAGTTTCAGGATGCGCGGGCTGGCGTGCTGCAGCGGGATGTCGAGGTAGGGCAGGATCTTGCCATCGCGCATCAGCGGGATGACGTCATCTACGTGCGGGTAGGGGTAGACGTAGTGCAGGCGCACCCAGATATCGAGCTTGGCCAGCTCTTCGCACAGGGCAACCATGCTGGTCTTGACCGGCATGCCGTCGTAGAAACCGGTGCGGTGCTTCACATCGACGCCGTAGGCGGAGGTGTCCTGGGAGATCACCAGCAGCTCCTTCACGCCCGCCTCTTTCAGGCGCTTGGCTTCCGCCAGCACGTCGCCGATGGGGCGGCTCACCAGATCCCCGCGCATGGAGGGGATGATGCAGAAGGTGCAGCGGTGGTTGCAGCCCTCGGAAATCTTCAGATAGGCGTAGTGGCGCGGGGTCAGCTTGACGCCATGGGCCGGAACCAGACTGGTGAAGGGGTTGTGCTGCGGTTTCTCCACATATTTGTGGACGTGACCCAGCACCTCTTCATAGGCGTGGGGGCCGGTGATCTCGAGCACCTTGGGGTGGATCTCGCGGATCTGATTCTCTTTGGCGCCGAGGCAACCGGTGACGATCACCTTGCCATTCTCGGCCAGCGCTTCGCCGATCGCTTCCAGCGACTCTTGCACCGCGCTGTCGATAAAGCCGCAGGTGTTGACGACGACCAGCTCGGCATCGTCATAGCTGGGCACCACATCGTACCCTTCGGTACGCAGCTGGGTCAGGATGCGTTCTGAATCGACCAGGTTTTTGGGGCAACCCAAGGAGACGAATCCTACTTTGGGGGCCTGTTTTGTGTTGGACATCGCTCAATCACTCTTAGGTGGCTCTTCTTTAAGGGCGCGGATTTTACCGGAATGGTTAACCAAAAACTATACAGCCAGCATGGCAGAACCGAACAATATCTCCGACCAGGCAAGATTGGGCCGCACCAGCAGCCGGTGATGGCTCGCCCTTGGTAGGGCTATTGCCTCTGCCATGCAGGCTTGTTGTGAGGAAGCTGCTTTGTTGATTTTTCTGTCAATTTTGACGCTGTGGCGGGGAGAGCTTCAAAGGGAGTCACTATACTTCCATCACGGGGTCCCGTTGGAGAAGGCGATGGAAAGTTCATTTGGCGAAAAAATGCAAAGCGTACATGCCACGCTCAGGCAGCGCTTTGACAAGCTGAGTCGGGTGGCCATCGCGATTTACGATCCCCATACCGATCAGCTCAAGACCTTTGCCCACAGCACAGAGGGGCCCTCGCCGCTGGTGCAGTATGAGGTGAAGCTGAGCGATGTCCCCTCCCTGAGTTATCTGGCGGAGCACAAGCAGCCCCGGGTGCTCGGCAATCTCGATGCCCTGCGTGGCTCTGCATCGGAGCATAGCCGCAAGGTACTGGAGGCTGGTTATGCCTCCAGCTATACCGAGCCGCTGCTGTTCAACAGCAAGCTGTTTGGCTTTCTGTTTTGTGATGCTATGGAGCCGGGATACTTCGAGGAGCCGATCCGCAGCGAGCTGTCGGCCTATGCCCAGGCGCTCTCGGCCATCATTGCGGTGGAGTTTTTCTCCATCCAGACCCTTGGCGGCGCGCTGACCACGGCGCGGGAGTTCAGCCGTTATCGGGATGAGGAGACCGCCAACCATCTGCACCGGATGTCGGCCTACTCCCGGCTGATCGCCAAGACGCTGGCCCCGACTTGCGGGCTGAGCGATGAGGAGGTGGAGTTTATCTACCTCTTCTCCGAGCTGCACGACATCGGCAAGATCGCGGTGCCGGATGCCATTTTGCTCAAGCCGGGCAAGCTGACCCCGGAAGAGTTCGAGATCATGAAGATCCACCCCGGCAAGGGGCGGGAGATGATCAGTCTGATGATCAACGAGTTTGGTCTCGATGGCATTCACCATACCGATATGCTGACCAATATCATCGCCAGCCATCACGAACGCTTTGACGGCACTGGCTATCCGCTGGGGCTGGCGGGTGAGGCGATCCCGCTGGCGGCACGCATCGTGACGGTGGCCGACGTGTTTGATGCCCTGACCAGCGAGCGCCCCTACAAGAAGGCATGGCCGTTCGAGACGGCGTTTGCCTATCTGGAGGAGCATGCCGGCAGCCAGTTTGATCCCGCCTGTGTCGCCGCGGCCCTGCACAACAAGGCCGAGTTTTATGCCATCTATCAGCAGTATCAGGATCCGGCCTGCTCTGCGAGCGTGGCGGCCAGCGGCGCAGAGCCTTGTTGAGCACGTGTGATGCGCGTAAGGGCAAAGTGGCGGAACAAGCATGACGAGAAATAAATAGAGAGGGGGCACCAGCAGGTGCCCCCTCTCTTTTATGCGACTTTCTATTTATGCGCCCTTATTTTGCCGACCTTGTATCTGCGGCTAGGGCGGCTGCGGTCAGGTTACTTTTTGGGCGTCGGCTCGCTGATTTGATAGAGGTGATCCGCGCAGGCGCTGGAGCAGCCACAGGGGCGCACCTCTTTATCTTCCCGTTTCTGGGCAAGCTGATATTGGCGCCACCAGATGATGGTGCCCATGGCCAGGATCAACACGAACGAGGCGAGCAGGCTCAACAACCAGATGGACATGATCTCTTCTCCTTGATGGTGATGACATGCACAGCGATGGCATCAGTGATGATGGCAGCAACCGCCCTGCTGGTTGGCGCCTTCACTGCCGTGACAACAAGTATGGCCTTGCAGTGGGCTCTCTGCCTGATTGCTACTACTGGCGCAACAGTGATCGGAGCCATTGTTGCAACCACCGTGACAATTCGCATGGCTGTGGCCTGCTCCGATGGGCTGGATGGCACGGATCGCCGATTTGCTCTGATGACGGCGAGACGGACGGCCCTGACTGGCCTCGGTGAGAGGTTGCAGATTGGCGGGGGCCAGCAGCGCGGGCAGCGGCAGGCGGGCAGAGCGGCATTGCAGCACCCGGATATTGACCGCCAGCAGGCGACTTAGCATCCGCTCGCCGATATTGCGCACCACCACCTGACCCACCTGATGATGGGCGAGGGCGTCGAGCAGCGCTTGCTTGCCGTGGCAGCCTTCGGCTGCGGCAGGGTTGGTCAGGGTGGCGATGACGTTCCCTTCGGGGTTAAGAATTTGCAGCTGCTCGGCACGGGTAAAGTGGCCAGCCAGCAGCCCCTGACTCAGCATCAGGGCGCTGTTGCAGAGGGTGGTGGTCATGGTTGTGACAGCATTCATGTCGGCTCTTCTCCACTGGTTGGGTGGTCGGGCTCGGCGGGTTGCATCATCAATGCCTTGCCCAGACTCAGACACTCCACCACCTTGTAGCGCCCTTTTTTCAGGATATTGGCCAGGGTCTGACGGGAGACCCCCATCACCAGGGCGGCCTCCTGCTGCTGCATTCCTTGAAGGTCGACGAGGCGCAGTGCCTCGAACTCATCAGGGGCCAGCGTGACCTGTTCCAGCTGATGCATGGGGTGGCCGTTGGGTTTGAAGCAGCTGTTGGCGGGGCGGCCACAGATCTGGCGGGCAATCTTGGGTCTTGGCATGGTGGCTCCTAATTGGCATAAGCCATTTATACGCTCATATGTGGCATATGCCAATAATTTTGTCGGATGTAGAGAGCTGCGCCAGTGCTGTTCACGGCAGAGAGGGGTAAAGAGGGGGAGGAGGAATACGTACAAAAGCAGTGAAGGTGGCAGAAACGACGCAGGCCCGAACAGAGGTTCGGGCCTGCGGTTTTGCAGAGGATGGTCGAGCTATCCCGGCGAGCTTACGCCTGTTCGGCCTCGGCCACTGGAGCTGCGTTCTCGCTACCGTTGGCGAAGCGATCCGCCCACAGGGCGATCACGCCGTCACCGGTGACGTTGCAGGCGGTGCCGAAGCTGTCCTGCGCCAGATAGAGGGCGATCATCAGGGCGATGGAGGCTTCACCAAAGCCGAGCATGGAGGTGAGCAGGCCCAGCGCCGACATCACGCCACCACCTGGCGCGCCCGGTGCGGCGATCATGATGACACCCAGCATCATGATGAAGGGGAGCATGGTCTCGATGCCCGGAATGGCCAGATGCTCGGAGAGGAACATCACCGCGGTGGCGCAGGTGACCAGGGTAATGGTGGAGCCACAGAGGTGAATGGTGGCACACAGCGGCACGGTAAAGTTGGCGATACCGTCGCTCACGCCGTTGTTCTTGCTCGATTGCAGGGCGACCGGAATGGTGGCGGCGCTCGACATGGTCCCCAGCGCGGTGAAGTAGGCGGGCAGCATGTTCTTGATGAGCTGGGCCGGTGAGCGGCCAAGGGCCAGACCGGTACCCACGAACAGCACGGAGAGCCAGATCCAGTGCATCAGGATGGCCATCACCAGTACCACGCCGAAGGTTTTCAGGGTGGCGAATACGGTGCCTTCTACCGTCATCTCGACAAAGACGCCCGCGATATAGAACGGCAGCAGCGGAATGATCACCTTGGCCAGCAGGCGGTCGATGATGTCACGACCCTGATCGGCGACCCGGCGCAGATCGGTGGCCTGGGTGGCGCTGATGCCGATGCCGAACACGAAGGCAGCGGCCAGTGCCGACATCACGCCAAACAGCGGTGGTATCTCCAGATTGACGTAGGAGGCGAGCTTGATAGCCGTGGCCGTGGTGGGCTCGGCGGCGGTGGTGAACTGCGGGATCAGGTGGCTCGCCACGGTAAAGGCGAACAGCCCCGCCAGAATGGTGGAGCAGTAGGAGAGGGCCACGGTTTTGCCCAGCAGCTTGCCGGAGTTTTTCGGCAGGCTGGCGATGCCGCTCATGATAAAGAACAGAATGATGAGCGGAATGGTGAAGGTGATCAGCTGACCTATCACTGTCTTGGCCGTAAACAGCACGCGCGCCACCCACTCAGGGGCGTAGAGACCGAGCAAGAGACCGGCAAGGATGCCAGCAATGAGTTTCAGGACAAGTTTCATAAGGAAATCCGGAGTTGGTTGTATTGTCTGTTTTGTTATTAAAATTTGATATTAATCACACTTTTTAACACGTAAGCCGTGTTATGTCTGCCTTTTCTGCGTTAACGCCGAGTTAAATATTGTCGAAAGCCAAGATCGCCGACTAGCTGTCGGCTTGACGTTGAACTGGAAAATCCGTGATGAATTAGCCTGTTAGGTGGCCTGATGATCGCCACGCAGCAACATGACGTACTGATTGGCGTTTTGACTTGAGGAATCTGACGTACTGGCTGATACGGTTTCCATCGGCGCCAGTTGCAGCGCTATCCCGGATGTGGTGATCAGTTGCTGTAGCTGAGCGTGACTTATCTTGCCGCTTGGCGGCAGGGGGAAGCAGAGCAGAGCACCCGCTTTGAGCAGGGTCGCCAGCTGTTGCAACAGGGGGACAAGAGTGGCTGCGTCGCTATCAAGCTGGCGGCTTAACCAGATGCCATCGTAAGGGAGCACCGAGTGCATCTTCGCCAGTGGGCAGACCCGCACTGCTTGCCCGGATTGCTGCGAGGCGACTTTGGCGTCGGCCAGTACCGCTTCACAGGCAGTGACCACATACCCTTCTGCACGCAGCCAGCACAGATCCTCCCCCATACCGCATTGACCATTGAGCAGGTGAGCACCGGGTTTGAGACACGCCACAAAGGCAGCTCGAACGTGGGCGTGCTGGTCGTTAAATGGCCGGGAAGCGGGGATGGCGTCAGAGTGTGGCACAGGGGTTACCTCAAGCAGGGGGCGCACAGGGTAACAAATCGGGGCCTGACTGCCAAAACGTGCGGTCAGTCCCCGATTTGGATGTGAGGACGTTGCCGGAGCCGGTTAGCGACCACAGGCAGGCCCGTGGGGTTGGGCCAGCATGGTGAACATGCTCTCTATCAGGAAGGCTGATTCGCTCTGCAGGTCGATCCGCCCCGGAAAGTGGAGCCAGTTGATGATGTAACCATCCAGAGTGCAGTGGAGCAGGGTGGCGGCGCGCTGCAGGTTGAGGTTGGCGGGCAGTTGGCCCCGCCGTACCGCGTTGGCCAGGGTGGTCTCCAAGTCCCGGAAGAAGTTGGCAGACTGGCTGCGGATATGCTCGCGCAGTGAGATGGCTTCCCCCTCCAGCGATTCGAGATTGAACAGGATGGTGAACATCTGCCGCTGGGCCGGATTGTGAACGAAGCTGTAGAGCACCCCTTCGAAGAAGAGGCGCAGTTGCCCCAGCGGATCCGGCTCATCTGGATTGAGGCAGGCGTCGAGCTGGTGGGCAAGGGGGCTGCAGAGCTCCTGCCAGAGCGAAATGAAGAGTTCATCCTTGTTCTTGAAGTGCCAATAGATGGCCCCGCGGGTCAGGTCTGCCGCCCTGGCGATGTCGGTCAGGCTGGTCTTGGCCAGGCCCTGAGAGCAGAACAGATCCAGCGCCGTGCTCATGATGTGGCAGCGGGTTTGCTGCGCCTCTTCTTTGGTTCGTCTGGCCATCGAAATTTGTGCCTCATGCAAGCAAAAAGTCACTTACATACATTTATGAATGTATGTATATTGCCTCATCTTTCGACTATTTACCAACAGGGCCCATGCGGCCCTGATTGTTCATTGACTGGCAAAGGCTCAGGTGTTTCATGCATAAACATATTCTTGCTCGTTCAGTTGGTCTTGCCTTGCTGGCTACAGGCTTGCTGGCAGGTTGTGGTGACAAGGGGGGCGCACCTCAGGGACAGGGCGACATGCCCCCCGCGGCGGTCAACGTGGTGACCCTGCAGAGCGGTCCGCTGATGTTGACCACCGAGTTGACCGGCCGCAGCGCCCCGTTGCGGGTGGCCGAAGTGCGTCCGCAAGTGAGCGGCATCATCCTCAAGCGCCTCTTTACCGAGGGAAGCGATGTGAAGGCGGGCGATCTGCTCTATCAGATCGATCCGGCTGTCTATCAGGCGGCAGTCGCCAGCGCCAAGGCCAATCTGGCCAAGGCCGAGGCCAACGAGCAGAGTGCCCGCCTCAAGGCGCAGCGCTATCAGGAGCTGCTCAAGGTCAAATCCATCAGCCGTCAGGACTATGACGACGCCGACGCCAGCTGGAAGCAGGCCAAGGCGGAGATCATGGCGAGCAAGGCGGCCCTGCGCACTGCCGAGATCAATCTCGGTTACACCCGCATCACCGCCCCCATCAGTGGCCGCATAGGTAAATCCGCGGTGACAGAGGGGGCGCTGGTGACCGCCCAGCAGGCTGACAGCCTGACCGCCATTCAGCAGCTCGATCCCATGTATGTGGATGTGCGTCAGTCCACCGCCGATCTGCTGCGCCTCAAGCGACTGGTCGCCGAGGGTAAGCTGACCCAGGACGAGCAGAAGGGGGCCAAGGTGACCTTCCAGCTGGAAGATGGCTCCACTTACGGCGAAGAGGGCTCGTTGCAGTTCTCCGATGTGACCGTGGATGAGACCTCCGGCATGGTGACCCTGCGGGTGATTGTGCCCAACCCTCACCAGCTGCTGCTGCCCGGCATGTTTATGCGCGCCACCCTGCAAGAAGGTGAGCGGGCGCAAGGGCTGCTGGTGCCGCAAACGGCCGTGACTCGCACCCCCAATGGCGGTGCCACCGTGATGGTGGTAACCGCTGACAACAAGGTGGAGCTGCGCAACGTGCAGCTGAGCCGGGTCGTTGGCAGCAACTGGGTGGTGGAGTCAGGGCTCACCTCCGGCGAGCGGGTGATCGTGGCTGGCTTGCAGAAAGTACGACCGGGCGCCGTGGTCAATCCCGCCGAGCAGGGTGCTGATGCAGCGTCTGCTCAAGCTGCGTCCAACACCCCGGCCAACAAGTAGGATGGAGTAGTCGCTTCATGGCTCGATTTTTTATAGACAGACCCATTTTTGCCTGGGTGATCGCGCTGGTGATCATGCTGGCGGGCAGCCTAGCCATCATCAAGTTGCCGGTCGCCCAGTATCCGAGCATTGCGCCGCCCGCTGTCGGTATTTCCGCCAGCTATCCGGGCGCATCCGCCAAAACGGTGGAAGACTCGGTGACCCAGATCATCGAACAGAACATGACCGGGCTGGATCACCTGCTCTACATGTCCTCCCAGTCTGACTCCGCGGGGAGGGTGTCGGTGACCCTCACCTTCCAGCCGGGGACCGATCCCGATATCGCCCAGGTGCAGGTGCAGAACAAGCTGCAGCAGGCGATGTCGCTGCTGCCACAAGAGGTTCAGCAGCAGGGGATCCGGGTTCAGAAGACCTCCAGTAGCTTCCTGATGGTCGCGGCCTTCATCTCCAGCGATGGTTCGATGAACAACGACGATCTGGCGGATTATGTGGTCTCCAACATCAAGGAGCCCCTGAGTCGTCTGGACGGGGTAGGGGATATCACCTTGTTCGGCAGCCAGTACTCGATGCGGGTCTGGCTCGATCCCAACAAGCTCAACCGGGTGCAGATGACCCCAGGTGATGTGCAGGCGGCCATCAAGGCGCAGAACGCCCAGGTAGCGTTTGGCAAGCTGGGTGGCACACCATCGGTGGAAGATCAGCAGTTCACCGCCACCATCATGGGTCAGACCCGCCTATCTACCGTGGAGCAGTTCAACGACATCCTGCTGCGGGTGAATCAGGATGGCTCCAAGGTACGGCTGAAAGATGTGGCCCGGGTCGAGCTGGCGGGCGAAAGCTATGACGCCGATGCGCTCTACAACGGCCAGTCTACCGCCGCGGTCGCCATCAAGCTGGCGACCGGTGCCAACGCGCTGGATACCGCCGAGAAGGTGCGTGCCAAGCTCAATGAGCTGTCGGATTACTTCCCGGCCAACATGGAGATCGTCTACCCCTACGACACCACGCCGTTTGTGAAGATCTCCATCGAGGAGGTGGTGCAGACCCTGATCGAGGCGATCTTCCTGGTGTTCTGCGTCATGTATCTGTTCTTGCAGAACTTCCGCGCCACCCTTATCCCGACCATTGCGGTGCCTGTGGTGCTGCTCGGTACCTTCGGGGTGATGGCGGCGTTCGGCTTCTCCATCAACACCCTCACCATGTTCGGTATGGTGCTGGCCATCGGCCTGCTGGTGGATGACGCCATCGTGGTGGTGGAGAACGTGGAGCGGCTGATGAGTGAGGAGGATCTCTCCCCGCTGGAAGCGACCCGCAAGTCGATGACCCAGATCACTGGTGCGCTGGTGGGGATTGCCTTGGTGCTCTCCGCCGTGTTCGTGCCGATGGCCTTCTTCGGCGGCTCGACCGGCGCCATCTATCGCCAGTTCTCGCTGACCATCGTCTCGGCCATGGTGCTGTCGGTGCTGGTGGCGTTGATCCTGACACCGGCGCTCTGTGCCACCCTGCTCAAGCCGATGAAACATGGCGAGTTTGGTGCCAAGCGCGGCTTCTTTGGCTGGTTCAACCGCGCCTTTGATGCCGGTACCAATCGCTATCAGAGCGGTGTGCGCAAGGTGATCAAACAGGGCGTGCGCTACAGCCTGATCTACGGTGCCATGCTGGCGGTACTGGCAGTGCTCTTTATGCGGATGCCCACCTCCTTCCTGCCGGAAGAGGATCAGGGGGTCATCATGTCCATGGTGCAACTGCCGGTGGGGGCGACCAAGCAGCGTACCGAGGTGGTGCTGGCGGACATGCGCGACTACTTCCTGAAAAACGAGAAGGAGAACGTCGATTCTGTGCTGACCGTATCCGGCTTCAGCTTCGCCGGTAGTGGCCAGAACGCGGGGATGGCCTTTATCAAGCTCAAGGACTGGAGCGAGCGCAAGAGCCCGGATCGCAGCGCCAATGCCATTATCGGCCGCGCCATGGGCTATCTGTTCAGCATCAAGGAGGCGCAAGTGTTCGCCTTTAACCTGCCTCCGATCCCGGAGCTGGGTACGGCGACCGGTTTTGACTTCTTCCTGCAGGATCGCGGCGGTATCGGTCACGACAAGCTGATGGCGGCACGTAACCAGCTGCTCGGCATGGCGGCGCAGGATCCCACCCTGGTGCGGGTACGCCCGAACGGGATGGAAGATACGCCGCAGCTCGATATCAAGATCGACTATGAGAAGGCGCTGGCGCAGGGGCTATCCATCGCGGATATCAACAACACCCTGGCTACCGCTTGGGGATCGTCCTACGTCAATGATTTCGTTGACCGTGGCCGGATCAAGAAGGTCTATATGCAGGCGGATGCCCCCTTCCGGATGAACCCGGAAGATCTGAAACTCTGGTATGTACGCAACAGTGCCGGTCAGATGGTGCCCTTCTCCGCCTTTGCCAGCACCGAGTGGAGCTTCGGCTCACCGCGTCTTGAGCGTTACAACGGCGTACCGGCGATGGAGATCGTCGGTGAGGCGGCGCCCGGCAAGAGTACCGGTGATGCGATGGCCGCCATCGAGCAGATGGTGAAACAGCTACCGGAAGGGGTGGGTATCGAGTGGACCGGGCTCTCCTTCCAGGAGCGTCAGGCCGGTTCACAGGCACCTGCGCTCTACGCCATCTCCTTGTTGGTGGTGTTCCTCTGTCTGGCAGCCCTCTACGAGAGCTGGAGCATTCCGTTCTCGGTGATGCTGGTAGTACCGCTCGGGGTTCTGGGGGCCATTGTGGCTGCCACCCTTCGCGGATTGGAGAACGACGTCTACTTCCAGGTTGGTCTGCTCACCACCATAGGCTTGTCGGCAAAAAACGCGATTTTGATCGTGGAATTTGCCAAAGAGCTCTACGACAAGGGGATGAGCTTGGGTGAGGCGGTGGTGGAGGCGGCACGCCTGCGTCTGCGTCCGATCCTGATGACCTCGCTCGCCTTTATCCTCGGGGTGCTGCCGCTGGTGATCAGCTCCGGCGCAGGTGCCAGCAGCCGCAACGCCATCGGTACCGGCGTGATGGGGGGGATGATCAGTGCCACCGTGCTGGCCATCTTCTTCGTACCGCTCTTCTTTGTGTTGGTGATGCGTTACTTCACTAGCCACCAAAGCAAAGAGGCGAGCATGGCTGCAGCAGTTGAGTCAAAAGGTGACTGATGGCATGCAGGTTGAGCTAATTTGAACAGAGGCTAATAAATCGCCAGTCAGCTTTGGTTTGGCTGACAATCAAGCAGGGCAACCTCATGGGTTGCCCTGTTTTCTGAGCTTGCCGAGAGGTTCGTGTTACCGATTGTTGAAATAAGTCGCAGGGCGCTCGAGCTGGTTGTGATCGGCCTCGTGTTCAGCTTCAAATTGACCCCCAATGAGGAAATTTTTGCTGTTCATCTGGGGGGGATACGAGCTAGAATCCTAGCCTAAATCGGGTCTTTGTGGTGTGCAATGGCGTTATAGATTTGTGATTTCGTCTAGTGATGTACGCCGCCAAAGTACAATTAAATGCTGGAGGACATGATGACCAACAGCTTGAACAATGTGGTTAAAATCAGCGAACTGGGGGCTGCAACCCAGTGCGGTAGCCATGTCTTTGTTTTTTTGACTATTCATGCCGCACGGTTTTTGTAGTTGAAATTTACCAGTGTTTTAAGTTTTTTTATGTAATTAGGTGTTTTGTAACAACCTTTTCATATTTTTGTTCTTGTGTTTGTTTGTAAGGCCTGTCACTGGTTAGTTTAAACGGTCAAGAAAAAGGTTAATTCTTGATGATGACGTTAATAATTGTGGAAAACAAAAATTCAACGGATGAATGATTGAATTTGTTAATAATAGATAAAATGTGTGCAGGCTAGCTAGGATATAGCTTGTGTGCAAGTGAAGGGATAAAACAGGAATCAAATAATGGAGATGTCAGGTATTATTGCCTTTCTTGGCACTGCAATAGCGATCGTGTTTTTACGGCCAATCGCAGGTAAGTTGCAACTTGTTGACCTTCCCAATCAGCGTAAACAGCACGTGGGGGCTATCCCGTTGATTGGGGGGCTTGCAGTGAGTATAGGTGTATATCTAAGTGTATTTATTACTATGCCTCTTTCACTTACGCTGGTTATGTTATTATTTTGTGCAGGAGCTATGGTGGTGATTGGTGCGGTAGATGATGCACTTGATATTTCACCAAGGCTGCGTTTAGGTTTGCAGGCATTCCTTATAGTTGTGTTATGTTTATCCACAGGTGTGGGTCTACACCACTTTGGTGACTTAGTGGGGCTGGGTAATATTAGCCTGCCTTGGGGGGGGGGGGTTGTTGCTGTACTTGCTGTTTGTGCAGCGGTTAACGCCTTTAACATGATGGATGGCATTGATGGCCTCGCTGGCTCAATGGCCGGGATCAGCTTGGTCGGCTTAGCTACTTTGTTCAGCAATACCATGCCCGATATGGCCAACTTCTGTTTGGTAATCGCGATTGCATTGGTACCCTATCTGGCGATGAACCTCACCATCCCCCCCTTTAAACACAAAATTTTTATGGGTGACGCAGGCTCAATGTTTTTGGGCTTTATAATCGGCTTTTTAGTCATTTATGGTTCACAAGTCACTCAACAACACCCAGCATTCAGGCCTGTAATGGCCCTGTGGCTGATGGGATTGCCGCTGATCGACATGGTCGGAATTATGATTCGGCGTATTCGTAAAGGTCAATCCCCACTCAAGGCTGACCGTAATCACCTCCATCATATCTTGTTGCATGCCGGATTTACTCATCGTGAGGCATTGTTGCTAATGGTTGTCACCAACCTTGGCATAGTTTTCATGGGCATTTTGGCTGAAATGGCAAAATTACCTGAGTGGTTAATGATGGTTATCTACTTGGGGTTGTTTGCAGGTTATACCCTATCTCTTAACTATGCATGGCGAGTGGGACGTTGGATAAAGAGCAGTAAAAATCAAGTAAGTAACAACAGTAATTGACCCTTATCTAGGTTTTGCCAAACTGAGACTAAGAGATATATTATTCATTGTTTATTTTATCTTTCATAAATTTGTATTTAACTTCAACATGGCCTAATAAAGAGAATGAAAATACTCGTTACTGGTGGCGCAGGCTTTATCGGCTCTGCCGTTGTGCGCCATATTATCCGTGATACCCAAGATTCCGTTATCAATCTCGATAAACTTACCTATGCCGGCAATCTGGAATCCTTGGCCGATGTATCGTCAAGCGAGCGTTATGTGTTTGAGCAGGTGGATATCTGCAACCGTGCCGAGCTGGATCGGGTGTTTGCCCTGCACCAGCCGGATGCCGTGATGCATCTGGCCGCCGAGAGCCATGTTGACCGCTCCATTACAGGGCCAGCTGACTTTATCGAGACCAATATCGTCGGCACCTATATGTTGCTGGAAGCGGCTCGCGCTTACTGGAATGGTCTGGACGAGGCGCGCAAGGCGGCCTTCCGCTTCCACCATATCTCCACCGACGAGGTATATGGTGATCTGCCCCATCCGGATGAAGTGGCTGCCGGTGAGGCATTGCCGCTCTTTACCGAAACCACCCCCTACGCCCCCAGCAGCCCCTATTCTGCCTCCAAGGCTTCCAGTGACCATCTGGTGCGCGCCTGGCGCCGCACCTACGGCCTGCCCACCATGGTCACCAACTGCTCCAACAACTACGGCCCGTACCACTTCCCCGAGAAGTTGATCCCGCTGGTCATCCTCAACGCGCTGGATGGCAAGCCATTACCTGTCTACGGCAAGGGCGACCAGATCCGTGACTGGCTCTATGTGGAAGATCACGCTCGCGCGCTCTATAAGGTGGTGACTACTGGTGTGGTCGGGGAAACCTACAACATCGGCGGCCATAACGAGAAGCAGAACCTGGATGTGGTGCATACCGTGTGTGATCTGCTTGACGAGATGGTGCCGAAGGCGGGCTCTTATCGTGAGCAAATCACCTATGTAGCGGATCGTCCCGGTCACGATCGTCGCTATGCGATCGATGCGACCAAGATGAGCAGTGAGCTTGCTTGGCAACCGCAAGAAACGTTCGAGTCTGGCATTCGCAAAACCGTGCAGTGGTATCTGGATAACCAGCAGTGGGTCAGCAACGTCAAGAGCGGCGCCTACCAATCCTGGATTGAGCAGCACTATTTCGCGATTGAACAGAACGATGGGGAGCGTGCCTGATGCATATTCTGCTGTTTGGCAAAAACGGTCAGGTAGGCTGGGAGCTGCAACGCGCACTGGCGCCGCTGGGCTGCATCACTGCCGTTGATTTTGACTCCACCGACTATTGCGGTGATTTCAGCAACCCGGCAGGGGTGGCCGAAACGGTACGCCTGGTCAAGCCGGACGTGATTGTCAACGCAGCGGCCCATACCGCAGTGGATAAAGCAGAGAGCGAGCGTGAGTTTGCCGAGCTGCTCAACGCAACCAGCGTGGCCGCTATCGCCAAAGAAGCGGAAGCATTGGGTGCCTGGCTGGTGCATTACTCCACCGACTATGTGTTTGATGGCAGCGGTGAGCGCCCCTGGGTGGAAACCGATGCCACCGCCCCGCTCAACGTCTATGGCGAAACCAAGCTGGCGGGTGAGCAAGGGGCCGCGCTTTGTTCCCGTCACCTGATCTTCCGCACCAGCTGGGTTTACGCCGCCCGCGGTGCCAACTTTGCCAAGACCATGCTGCGCTTTGGCAAAGAGCGTAGCGAGATGTCAGTCATCAATGACCAGTTCGGCGCCCCGACTGGCGCCGAGTTGCTGGCCGATTGCACCGCCCATGCGATCCGTGTGGTGCAGAGTAGACCCGAGGTCGCCGGGTTGTACCATCTGATTGCCTCTGGTACCACAACCTGGTTTGACTACGCCCAGCTGGTGTTTGCCAAAGCCAGAGAGGCCGGGGTTGAACTGGCGGTGACGCAGCTCAATGCAGTTCCGACCAGCGCCTTCCCGACTCCGGCCAAACGCCCCCATAACTCCCGCCTTGATACCGGCAAATTCCAGCGCACCTTTGATCTGGTGCTGCCGGAGTGGACCGTCGGTGTGGAGCGGATGTTGACCGAGATCCTCGGTAAGTAAATTACTGGCCAGGAATTTATTGAATGCGTCCTTGGCTGGCAGGGATAAAACAGAAAGGTGTGGCCGCAAGCCACCCTTTTCTTTTGCATTTTAAAAATAAGAAACAAACATCATGACCAAACGCAAAGGCATTATTCTGGCCGGTGGCTCAGGCACCCGTCTCTATCCTGTGACCATGGCGGTGAGCAAGCAGCTGCTGCCCATCTATGACAAGCCGATGATCTACTACCCGCTCAGCACCCTGATGTTGGCCGGTATTCGGGATATTTTGATCATCAGCACGCCGCAAGATACCCCCCGTTTTGAGCAACTGCTGGGTGATGGCAGTCAGTGGGGCCTTAACTTGCAATACAAGGTGCAGCCAAGCCCGGACGGGTTGGCACAAGCCTTTATTTTGGGTGAAGAGTTCATCGGGTCACACCCCTGTGCGCTGGTGCTGGGTGACAACATTTTCTACGGCCACGATCTGCAGAAACAGTTGGCGACGGCAGCGGCCAAAGAGAGCGGCGCTACCGTCTTTGCCTATCATGTGCATGACCCCGAGCGTTATGGGGTGGTTGAATTTGATAAAGAGGGTACCGCTATCTCTTTAGAAGAGAAGCCACTGGAGCCCAAGAGCAACTATGCGGTCACCGGCCTCTATTTCTACGACAATAGCGTGGTGGAGATCGCCAAGAGCCTGAAGCCATCGCCCCGTGGTGAGCTGGAAATTACCGATGTGAACCGTATCTACCTGGAGCAAGGCAATCTGTCGGTGGCCATGATGGGCCGTGGTTATGCCTGGTTGGATACCGGTACCCATGAAAGCCTGATTGAAGCGAGCAACTTTATTCAGACTATTGAGACCCGTCAGGGGTTGAAGGTGGCCTGTCCGGAAGAGATTGCCTATCGCCAGAAGTTTATTACTGCCGAGCAGGTGTGTGAACTTGCAGCTCCGTTGGCAAAGAATGCGTATGGCCAATATTTGCTAAAAATGGTTGCCAAAGCCTGATGTGGTATGGGGGGAGGAAAGATAGTCTCTCCAGAAAGATTGAATTGAATGCGGATAGACAGATGAATGTAATCAAGACAGCGATTCCTGACGTGCTTATTTTTGAGCCAAAAGTATTTGGTGATGAGCGTGGTTTTTTCTTCGAGAGTTTCAACCACAAGTTGTTTGAAGAGGCGGTAGGATATCCGGTTCATTTTGTGCAGGATAATCACTCCAAATCGTCGAAAGGGGTGTTGCGTGGGTTGCACTATCAGTTGCCGCCGCATGCCCAAGGCAAGCTGGTGCGTTGTGTAGCCGGTGAAGTATTTGATGTGGCGGTAGATATCCGCAAAAGCTCACCGACCTTCGGGCAATGGGTTGGGGTTAACCTGTCAGGTGAAAACAAGCGACAGTTGTGGATCCCGGAAGGGTTTGCCCATGGTTTTCTGACATTGAGTGAGAGTGCAGAGTTTTTGTATAAAACTACTAATTACTATGCTCCACAGAGTGAAGGTTCAATACGGTGGAATGATCCTCAACTAGATATTGAGTGGCCAATTAAAGAGCAAATAAATCTATCTAATAAAGATCAAGATGCGAGTTTTTTGCATTTATCAGAATTGTTTTGAAAAGCGTGGTGATGGAAATGTCCTTACTTGATAGAGTTCAGTCGTATATAGAATTACGTTCTTTTAGAAGAAAGTGGCGTTCGCTTAATACTCATAATAGAACAATTGCTGTTAATATCTTTGATCCTAGAGTAGTTACTGTTGGTCGTGAATCTTATGGCGCTTTAATTATTAAACAGTGGGGTGCAAATAAAGAACGACTCAGTATAGGTAGTTTTGTATCTATAGCAGAAAATGTCTGCTTTTTGCTTGGTGGGAATCATCATTTAAATGGTTTTTTGACCTACCCTATTTATTCAAAATTTAAACAATTGACTCCAGAATTAGATGCTCAGTCTAAAGGAGCGATCATTGTTGATGATGATGTATGGATCGGCTTTGGCGCAGTAATTTTATCGGGTGTTAGACTTGGGCGAGGCGTTGTCGTAGGAGCTGGTAGTGTCGTAACAAAATCATTTCCTGAATATGCAATTGTTGGCGGTAATCCAGCTAAAATAATAGGATTTAGATTAACGGAGAAGGAAAGGGAAATTGCTTCATCACTTGATCTTGAAAACCTATATTTACAGGGTTTAAGTGATGATGTCATTTCTCTTCTATATGAAAGACCAACCGAAAAATGTTTGCATAATATAAATGATTCTATCAATTCATATTCTAAGAATGGCTATTAAAGTACAAGCCTTATTCGATTATATTTCGATGTGATTTAAGAGATAAATTAAAATGAAGAAAGCATTTGTCACTATATTTCCTTTGTTTAGTGATGCCTTAGCCTACAAGGATGTTGGTTTAATATCAAGATACATGAGTGTTTATCATGGCTATGATGGCTTTATTATCTCAAATAAATTAGTCACATTGAGTGATAATGTTTTTGAAAGGGTGAAAAATATTCCATTGGGTACAGATAAAGAGACCGGTAACATCTCTTTAGATATAGCAAATTATGATGTAATTAAAATCATAAAATTCATATCAAAATTATCCAAAACTTATGACAAGGTGGTATTGAATTTTTATCATCTACATAGGAATACAATTTTATTATCAAGTATAATCAAGATGATCTTTCCTAAGTCATTTATATATATCAAGTTGGATATTAGATCTAATGTTGCAAAGGAAATATTTACAAAATCAAATAAATATAAGGGTAGGATTAGGGATTACTTGCTGGGTCAAGTTGACATGTTTAGTGCGGAAACACATGAGGCATATCATTTCTTAAAGCAAGTAGCTTGTGTAGCTGATAGAACATATTTAATACCTAACGGTGTATTTTTAGATGATGGATTAATTGAAATAAATAAGCATGAGAATATAGATAAAAAAGAAAAAATAATTTTTACCGCCGGACGATTAGAATCCTATGAAAAAAACACAAGATTACTTGTTGATGCTTACTTTACCTCAAGACTATGGCTGGAAGGTTGGCAACTCATTCTTGCAGGTAGTTATGATGAAGAGCTTGTCAATTATATAAGAGAAAGAACTTACGAACATATCGGAAAAGATAATAAAATGATAAGTCTAACGGGGCACTTAAATAGAGAGCAGTTATTCGCTTATATGCGTAAAGCAAAGATTTTTGCTTTAAGTTCCCGCTGGGAAGGATTTGCGCTCGTTTTACCTGAGGCTGTTGCTCATGGTTGCATTATCGCCGCCACTGATGTTGGTGGTGTAGCAGATGTAACAAATATGGGGACACTCGGTTTTATCGCAAAAGAGCAGACCGTTGAATCATTTGCAGATGTATTAAAATCTGCCGCCGAAAGTGATCCCTCACTAGGAAAAAAGCAAATGGATTTTGGTATATCTAATTTTGATTGGAAATCTATCAGCGACAAGTTGGCCAAGATCATTGATGAAAAAACAAATTAATCTTTCCTATGGTATTTTAAATACAATTCAAAATGCTATTTTCCCGCTAGTTACGTTACCCTATGTGTTGCAAACTGTCGGACCTGAATTATACGGAAAAAATTTACATGCTGCACTTTTTCATCAGCTATTTTCATTTTTATTTATCTTGGCAATAAATCCATACGCATTACGCCTCTTTAGTCACGCGATAGAAGTTGACAAAAAAATTGTAGAGGAGTCAGTTTTTAGTCGTATAGTATCTTTCCAGTTTATAATGTCATTTATCGCTACTATATTCCAAGTTTTTTTGATTACAGTGCTGGAGCTATTAACGCCACTTTATTTATTATATACATTGATAACCTTCTTTTCCTTCATGAATGTAGAGTGGCTTTTTCAAGCCAAACAAGACTATAGGGTCATATTTTTTAGGACGTTTATTATTAGGGCGTTAGTATTGCTTTTTCTTTTTATTCTTGTAAAAGATGAAAGTGATGCCAATTACTATAATATAATTATGGCTTGCAGTTTGATATTACCTGCTGTCATATCATTTGCTCTGGCGAATAAGACGTATAAAATCAAATTAAATTTTGAAAAAGTAAAATTAGATGTAATCGGTGCTAAGTATTTCTATGCTAATGGTGCAATAGGTAGTGTATATGCATATGTAGGGCAAGTAGTTATTGGTTTTCTTGTGTCAGGTAGTGAACTTGCATTATTAAATATCATGAAAACTATCGTTTCCACTATAATGGCCATACCTAATATGGTCAATAAATTCATTATGCCAGATGCATTTAAAGCCTATAGAAATGGAATGTTAATTGAGCATCATAAAAAATTTTTTATTTTAATGATTGTTTGCTTGGTTTTAGGTCTATACATATTCCATAGTTACGGCTTGATGGTTATATCTAGCTTTTTAGGTGAAAAAGTGGTATTTAAGCAGATGTATGTAGATCTAATATGTTTTTCTGTTGTTGCTACATCTTTAGCTGTCTATATCGATAATCAATCAAGTGTTATTATAGGGCTGGAAAAGATAACGACATTATCGAATAGTATAGTTGCGATCACCGGCCCGTTAACAGCGTATTTTATGTATCATCTTGGCTTTGGATTTTTAAGTCTATTTATTGGGTTCACTCTAGGCGAATTTTTGGGAGTATTGGTAATGATTGTTATGCATATTTGTGTGTATAAAACAAATTTTTGCTCTAGGAATTGAATTTAAATAATAATTCCATTCTGGAATAGTCCCTTTAAAAAGAAAGTCAATAATGTTGGACCTGAGTTTTTAATGAAACCAAAATTGCAAAAAGAAATCATTGCGGTGTTTTTGTCTTATTATCAAGATTATTTTGAAAGTGCCTTGGATGAATTTTTGGCAGTTTTAAAAAACTCTGGTATGCGATATAAATGTATAGTCGTTTTCAACGGTCAATTTGATAAAAATAACGCCATTAATAAAAAGAAATATGAAAATATTTATTTTTCCACTGGTGATAATACGAGAGGCGAGTTTTCTGGTTGGCAGAAAGGTCTTTCATATTGGCTAGATATACTTGCTGATATGAATGACTTGGCTGATAATGAAAATTACTTCATTTTTGCAAATGATACATTTAATCAGCATCGAAAATGGAATATCCGATCAAGAATTGCGATACTGAGTGGAATAGCAGAAATTCAAAGGCATAAAACGATCCCTGTATTAATAGGTCATGCAGATGGGCATTTAAAAGGGCTTTTTATGCAAGATGTACATTTGCATGCTTGGATTAGTACGTTTATTTTTGTCTGTAATCAGAAATTTTTAGATAAAATAAAATGGAACCTAGTCATACCAAGTGAAGATATTAACTCAATCATTAAACAAGTTGATTATAGTGGCATTTTGTGGACTGCTTCGGTAAATGAGGCGTTTAGTCACCATATCAATAAATGGCTGTTCCCAAAAGATGGTCAAAAAGGTTGGTATGGAGCTAATTCAAAATCTTTAGAAAGTAAAAAGTTTAAGTTAATAGCTATACTGAATGAAAAATGGCTAAGCAAAGAATTGATTAAAAGCCAAGGGAAATTAATATCATGGGCCTCTAGGCGAGATTTCATTTTGTTGTTCTTAAAAAATTTAATTAGAGTAGTTAAAGGCATTGTCAAGGCTAACCTAACAGCCAAACTTAAGTTGAGCTTAAATAATGATAGCTAAAAATGAGACTATTTATTGCTACCCGCCCAAAATGGAAATGAATGAATATTTTTCATTAAATTCAGCTGTTTGGGAAAAAATGGGATTTTCTGTTACCTCATTTCTTAAAATAACAAGTAAAATACTCAAGCCATTTAGTTGGAACCGAGATTTATTAATATTAAATTTTTTTGAAAACCTGGTCGTTCAAGATAAACGCTTAATTAAATTAGGAGTGGCGGTTTTATATCTTCTTTTTGCTAAGATTGTTGTTAGAAAAATAATCTGGGTCAGACATAATTACAAACCGCACGATATGAAACCTGGTTCTGAGTGGTATTATGACGTTATTTGCAAAATAATGTATCACTTGGCTAATGAGATCGTTGCTCATCGAGAGGTTGATGGTCTAAATATTACCAAAGTTGTGCCACATCCTCTTTACAGAAAAATAAATATGGATGATGAAGGTCAAGATGATGAAAATAATAAAAAAGACTATGTTTTTTTATATTTCGGATTGGTGAGAGCGTATAAAGGATTGCCTTCTTTGTTATCAGTATGGCCACAAGACAAAAAACTCACTATGCTTGGTTATTGTCAGGATACTGATTTAACTAATGAGATAAATTCAATTATCTACAATAGAAAAATTCTTGTTTCCTGGGAAAATAGTTACATTGAAGCATCTGAACTGGATTCTGCAATATTAAATTCAGATTACGTGGTTATTCCACACGTAGATAATTCCATGATCGTGACTGGTGCTATTTTTCATGCGATGAGTCTTGGCGCAAATGTACTCGTTAATAAATCCGACTTCTCAGCTTGGGCAACTAATGAATACCCATTTGTGCATGAGTATAATAATAATGAACTGCAGGCTATTCTGTGTAGCCTTAATGTGCCAAATAAAAAAAATGTTCTCAATATAGCAAACCAAAAAAATTCGGATAAAAAAATATCCGATGCTTGGAATGCTGTTTTTAATAGTTAATATTCACAATCGTTATAGTGAGTCTGTATGAAAATTGCTGTTGCCGGAACCGGGTATGTCGGTTTATCTAATGCGGTGTTGCTTGCCCAGCACCATGAAGTGGTAGCCCTTGATGTATTGCCAGAAAAAGTGGCACTAATTAACGATCGCCAGTCACCGATTGTGGATGTTGAAATTGCACACTACCTACAAACTCATGTACTTAATCTCACCGCAACGATTAATAAGCAGCAGGCTTATCGCGATGCTGATTTTGTGATAATCGCAACCCCTACCGACTACGATCCCACTACCAATTATTTCAATACACATACGGTAGAAGCCGTGGTGCGTGACGTGATGGCGATTAATCCGGCTGCGGTGATGGTGATAAAATCAACGGTGCCGGTCGGTTTTACTGCCAAACTGCGTGAAGAACTTGGTTGTGACAAGCTAATTTTCTCACCTGAATTTTTGCGTGAAGGACGAGCCCTCTATGATAACCTGCATCCTTCCCGCATAGTTGTGGGTGAACGCAGTGAGCGTGCTCAGCAGTTTGCAGATTTGCTGCTCGAAGGGGCTATTAAAGAAGATGTGCCGGTACTGCTTACCAATAGCACCGAAGCGGAAGCCATCAAGTTGTTTGCCAATACCTATCTGGCGATGCGGGTAGCCTATTTCAATGAGCTGGATACCTATGCCCAATCACTTGGCCTCGATTCACGTCAAATCATTGAAGGGGTCGGGTTAGACCCGCGCATTGGCAATCATTACAATAACCCCTCTTTCGGTTATGGCGGTTACTGCCTGCCCAAAGATACCAAACAGTTATTGGCCAACTACAATGACGTGCCGAATAACCTGATCCGTGCCATTGTTGATGCCAATACTACCCGCAAAGACTTTATTGCCGGATCTATTTTGCACCGGAACCCCAAACGGGTAGGTGTTTACCGACTGGTGATGAAAGCCGGCTCAGATAACTTCCGCGCCAGTGCTATCCAAGGCATTATGAAGCGTATTAAAGCGAAGGGCATCGAGGTGGTTGTGTATGAACCCACTTTAAAAGAGAGCCAATTCTACAGCTCGCGGGTCATTATCGACCTTGAGCAATTTAAAACTGAGTGTGACGTTATCATTGCGAACCGTATGGTGAATGAATTAAGTGATGTTGTCGAAAAAGTTTATACCCGCGATTTGTTTGGGTGTGATTGATAAAGTTCTCTGATTCATCTTGCGACCTTAATAAGGTTAGAGAGTTAACATTTTTACGCGTTTGTGAGTAGTTACCTGCCAAGCATAAGGAACTTTATGCGCGCCCTATTTTTTATTAATGAGACGATAAAAGAGTCATCTGGCATATCAAAAAAAATATTATCACAAGTTTCTGCATTAGCATCAATGTCTGAAACGTGTTATTTTTGCCGGTTAGTTGAATCTGATGGTTATTTTAGTAGGCAAGTCGATGATTATCTTTTAAATGAGTTTGGTGCAGGAAAACTAGGACGCTTAAAATCATGGTTGCAGTTCTATAATCTCGAGCAATTTATTTTAAAAAATGGTGTCACCTTTTTATATATTCGTTATACGCATTATGCTAACCCTCTATTTAATATTTTTTTGAAAAGGATTAAATCGGCCGGGGTTCGGGTTATTATGGAAATACCAACATTTCCTTATGATCATGAATACGATCAGGCTTGTCTATTCAGTAGATTGAAGCTGAAGCTTGAACAAGTTTTTCGTCAAACAATGGCGAATCATGTATATCGCTTCGTTACTTTCTCTAACGATAAAGAGATATGGGGCCGCCCAGCCATCTGTATTTCAAATGCAGTAAACCCTGATTTGTTACCAATTTCAACATCAACATTTAATGGTCTGCAACTCAATTTTATTGCTGTTGCCAATCTTGCTCCGTGGCATGGTTATGATCGATTTCTTCGAAGTTTAGCACACTACTATACTGGGCCGAACAAACCAACGTGTGACATTCACTTCCATCTGGTTGGTGATGGTCCTTTGCTTTCTGATTTAGTGGCCTTAGCTAAACAACTTGATATTACTTCAAGAGTGACATTCCATGGTCCTTTGGATGGTGAGAACTTGGATAAAGTATTCGCTAACGCACATATTGGTGTTGATTCATTGGGGCGGCATCGAAGTGGAAATAACTATAATAATTCATTGAAATCTAAAGAGTACCTGATTAGAGGCCTGCCTATAATTAAGTCACATATCGATTCATCTATTGATATAAATAACTATTGCTATCAGATTTCTGCAAATGAAGAAGTATTTTCTTTAAGCGAATTATTTTGTTGGTTTACAAGCATCAACTCATCACATACCACTATCAGGACTTATGCGACTCAGAAATTTACATGGGTTGTACAGATGGGGCACATACTTAAAAATGTCAATATGCAACGCCTATAAAGTTGACTTTCCTATGAAAAGAACACTTATACGAGTAGTGTTGTTTCTTTTGTTATACCTTTTTATTTTTGGACCAAATTTAAAGCCTTTAGACTTTTTGTTCCCAACTGTTTTTTTATTTTCTGTTTATTTTTTATGTCTATCTTTTATAAATGGGAAAGTTGATTCGAGTTATGGTCTTCTAACTTTTTCCATATTCCCAGTAATCATTTATTCTCTTTTTATTTCTATCTTTTCTAAAGGCAATGAGTATATTTTTTTTATTGAGTTGTTAAAGTTTTCATTTTTCATTACTGGTAGCTTTGGTGTCGTTTCACTATATAGTCGGATGATTGGACTTGATTGGTTTAAAATCCTTCTTTGTGATGTTGTAAACGCATGTATACTTGTAGCTATTACCACGCTGATTATTTTTTTATTCGATCCAGTGAAACAATTTGTTTTAAATGTTGTAAGTTTCAAAATGGCAGATAACATTCAGGTTTTAAAGGGGATGAGGTCAATCGATATTAGTGTGGGAGGGGGAACAGCGTTATCATTGGTATTTGTATTTGGCTTTGTGCTCGTTAATTGCTTGTATTTGTGGGGAGGAGGGGACTCATACAAGAACTCCCTGGCATCATATTTATTTATATTGAGCTCTTTAGTTACTGCTCGAACTGGTTTTATGGTAACATGTTTATTATATGTATCTTTTGTTGTGATTAATGTTTTTCATGAATTCTTTCATGTCTCATGCGACAAGAGAACAAGAATAAAACATTTTGCTATAAATATTGTTATTATATCTTGTTTTGTATCATATGCTCTTTATCAATATAATGATTTGATTTTTAATGTAATGATTCCATGGGCTTTTGAATTATTTATTAATGCTGCTGAATCAAAAAACATTTCATCTGCTAGCACTAGTGATTTGTTGAATAATCATTATTCAATTTCATTGACGGAGACTAACTATATATTTGGTGGTGGCACATTTTTAATTAATAGCGATGTTGGGCCGATTAAAATCCTTTCAAGTGTCGGAATAGTTGGTGCGATATTTCTTGCTGCGAATACAATTTGTTTTGTTTTTTTGATTTGCAATGCAACCAAAAGTATAAATTTTACTAAATTTGAAAAGCATATATGTGTATCAGTTTTAGTTTTTTGGTTGTTGATTTTTGTTGTTAATTTTAAAGAGTTGATTTTCTCAAATAGTAGAGGGGCATTTGTTTTGATAGTGCTGTGTTCGGTTGCCGTTATATGTAACTCATCATTGGTAAATAGAATAAATAAAGTAAATATTCATTAAGCTGAGGCATGGAATGCATGTTACTAATATGATTAGTGTATGTCTAGCCTCCTATAATGGAGGGTTATACATCGGTGAACAAATAGAAAGTATTTTACAACAGTTGCAAGTTAATGATGAGCTTATTATTTCAGATGATGGCTCATCAGATAATACTCTGGCTGTTATCGCTCGCTTCCAAGATGCACGTATTCGGTTGGTCAACGGGCCACGGCAGGGTTTGATAAAAAATTTTGAGTATGCACTTGCTCAAGCTAAAGGAGATGTTATATTTCTTTCTGACCAAGATGACATATGGCATGAGAGAAAAGTAACAGAGTGCTTAACTATATTGTCAAGCGATCAAGTCAGTATGGTGGTGACTGATTGTCAAGTCGTCGATGCGAGTCGAAAAGTTATTGAACCCTCATTTTTTAAAATGCGTCATTCAGGTGGTGGCCTATTTAAAAATTTAATAAAGAATTCATATCTTGGTTGCTGCTTGGCATTTAAACGGCGGATTTTACTAAGCGCAATGCCCTTTCCTGACTCAATTCCTATGCATGATTGGTGGCTGGGGTTAATTGCAAACATGTATGGCAAAGTGATTTTTCTTGATATGCCTTTGTTAAGTTATCGTCGACATGGGGCGAATGTTTCATGCACTGCTGACGTTAGTTCATTTTCATTAAAAGAAAAGTTTTGTCATCGCTCTGTTCTCTTTTTTTATGTATGTTTGAGAGTAATAAAATGAAAAAAAAAGCGTTAATTACCGGCATTACCGGCCAAGATGGTTCCTATTTAGCCGAGCTGTTAATTGAAAAGGGTTATCAAGTTCACGGTTTAATCCGTCGTGCGTCTTCTTATAACACAACCCGTGTTGATCACCTGCGCCAGTTAAGCGACAATATAATCCTTCATTATGGTGATTTGTCTGACAGTTCAAACCTTAATCGCTTAATAAAAGAGATAGAACCTGATGAGGTGTATAACTTGGGCGCAATGTCCCATGTGGCGGTATCTTTTGAATCGCCTGAATATGCTGCAGATGTCGATGCTATCGGCACTTTGCGTATTCTTGAGGCGATCCGTGTGAACGGCCTAGCGCAAAAGACCCGTTTTTATCAGGCTTCCACTTCCGAGCTATATGGCTTGGTGCAAGAGATCCCGCAACGGGAGACCACTCCGTTCTACCCCCGTTCCCCCTATGCAGTGGCCAAGATGTATGCCTACTGGATCACTGTAAATTACCGCGAGTCTTATGGCATGTATGCCTGCAACGGTATTCTGTTTAACCACGAGTCACCGCGCCGTGGTGAAACCTTTGTGACCCGTAAGATTACTCGTGCCATTGCTAATATTGCTCAGGGAATTGAGCAGTGTCTCTGCTTGGGCAATATGGACTCCCTGCGCGATTGGGGTCATGCCAAGGATTATGTACGGATGCAGTGGATGATGTTGCAACAAGAGGTGGCAGAGGATTTTGTCATTGCCACCGGTAAGCAGATTTCTGTTCGAGAATTCGTGCGTATGTCAGCCAAAGAGGCGGGGATTGAACTTGCGTTCAGTGGTGAAGGTGTTGATGAGATCGCCACGGTAACGGCTGTGACGGGTGATAATACACCGGCAGTTAACGTTGGGGATGTCATTGTGCGGGTCGATCCCCGTTATTTCCGACCCGCTGAAGTTGAAACCTTGTTGGGCGATCCTGCCAAGGCTAAGGCCAAGCTGGGTTGGGTGCCTGAGATCTCTGTCGAACAGATGTGTTCCGAAATGGTGGCCAACGATCTGCAACAAGCCAAACAGCATGCTTTGCTCAAGGCAAATGGCTTTGATGTGGCTATCTCACTGGAGAATTAAGAGATGAGCGAGCAGAGCATCCATAAAAAGCGTGTGTTTGTCGCTGGCCATCGAGGGATGGTCGGCTCGGCTATCTGCCGCCAGTTGGCCCTTCGAAATGATGTTGAGCTGGTCGTTCGTTCTCGTCGTGAGCTGGATCTGACTCGCCAGGAGGCTGTAGAGCGTTTTTTTGCAAATGAAGCGATCGATGAGGTCTACTTAGCGGCTGCCAAGGTGGGCGGGATCCATGCTAATAACACCTATCCAGCAGAGTTTATTTATGAAAACTTGGTGATGGAGTGCAATATCATTCATGCCGCACATCAGGCGGGCGTTCAGAAGTTATTGTTTTTGGGATCTTCCTGTATTTATCCCAAGCTGGCCGAGCAACCCATGACCGAGGCTGCACTGCTGACAGGGAGCTTGGAGGGCACAAATGAGCCATATGCCATTGCCAAGATCGCAGGTATCAAGCTGTGTGAATCGTATAATCGCCAATATGGTCGAGATTATCGCAGCGTGATGCCTACCAATCTGTATGGCGAAAATGACAATTTCCACTCGGAAAATTCACATGTTATCCCGGCACTGCTGCGCCGCTTCCACGAAGCCAAGTTACATGGTGATAAAGAGGTGGTGGTGTGGGGCAGCGGTACGCCGATGCGCGAGTTTTTGCATGTTGATGATATGGCGGCCGCCAGCATTCATGTGATGGAATTGGCGAACGAGGTATATCAGGTCAATACCCAGCCGATGCTGTCCCATATCAATGTGGGAACCGGTGTCGATTGTACAATCCGCGAGTTGGCAGAGACTATGGCTAGGGTGGTGGGGTTTGCCGGTGAGGTAGTATTCGATGCTACTAAGCCTGATGGTACTCCGCGAAAACTAATGAATGTAAGCCGCTTGGCTAACCTGGGTTGGCATTATACCCATTCATTGGAAGCAGGCCTGACCCTGACTTATCAGTGGTTCCTGGAGCACCAAGATGCCTTCCGTAAATAATGACGTCCCAAATATACTAAGTCATTGGTTAGATAAGACGCAATTTCAACTGATAGTGGCGGCTACGCCACTTATCTCGATTGATTTGATTGTGCGCAACGAGCTTGGGCTGATACTGCTTGGGCGTCGTTTAAACCGCCCGGCGCAAGGTTTCTGGTTTGTCCCGGGTGGTCGAGTTCGTAAAGACGAACGGTTAAATGATGCTTTTTTGCGTTTAACTGAGGAAGAATTAGGGGTTGCAGCTTGTCGTGACAATGCCCGCTTCCTCGGTCCTTATGAGCACTTTTATACCGATAACTTCTCGGGTGAAGATTTTTCAACCCATTACGTGGTGTTGGGGTATGAAGTGGCATGGCAAGGAGCGCAAGATGCACTGCCATTGAGCCAGCATGACCAATATCGCTGGTGTAGCGTCAATGAGTTGCTGAAAGACCCGAGTGTGCATCCGCATACCAAAGATTATTTTTTAGAAAGGACGTAATGCCATGTTATTGCCTGTTGTAATGGCCGGGGGCTCTGGTACTCGCCTGTGGCCCTTGTCTCGCACCCTGTTTCCCAAGCAGTTTCTATCGCTCACCAGCTCGGCCACCATGTTGCAAGAGACCTTGTTACGCCTATCTCCCTTAAATCATCAGCCGGCATTTCTTATCTGCAATCAGGAACACCGCTTTATAGTGGCAGAGCAGTTGCGCAAAGCCACATTGGCAAATGGTGGCATTGCATTAGAGCCGGTTGGGCGCAATACCGCCCCTGCGGTGGCTATTGCAGCATTGCATGCTCGTGCCAAGGGAGAGGACCCCTTGCTGTTGGTGCTGGCTGCCGATCATGTAATTGCACAACCAGCAGCATTTTGCCAAGCGGTGCAAGCAGCCATGCCACTGGCCGAGCAGGGCAAACTGGTGACTTTTGGTATTGTACCCACAGCGGCAGAGACCGGTTATGGTTATATCCAGCAAGGTGATTTGATCGGGCTTGGGGCGAGCACGGTTGCTGCGTTTGTTGAAAAACCATACCTTGAGCTGGCGCAACATTATTTGGCTGATGGCCGTTATCTCTGGAATAGTGGCATGTTTCTATTCAAGGCGTCGGTCTATTTGGACGAGCTGGCCCTGCATTGTCCACAGATGGTTGAGCAGTGTCAGTTGGCATTGCAGCTGGCGCAGGACGATCTCGATTTTATCCGGCTTGATCCGGATGCTTTTGCAGCCTGCCCGGATGATTCCATTGACTATGCTGTAATGGAAAAAACGGCCAATGCAGTGGTGATGCCGCTGGATGCCAGTTGGAGTGATGTGGGATCCTGGTCTGCATTGTGGGAAGTAAGTGAAAAGGATGCTCAGGGTAATGTATTGCAAGGTGATGTATTAACCGAGCAGACTCATAATAGTTTTATTTATGCCCAACATCGTTTAACCGCTACAGTGGGGATCGATGATGTTGTTGTGGTAGAAACAAAAGATGCTGTGCTGGTTGCCCATAAAGACCGAGTGCAAGATATTAAAGGTATTGTTAACAAGTTAAAAGCGGCTAATCGCCCAGAGCAATTACAGCATCGTGAGGTATTTCGCCCTTGGGGTAGCCACGATGCAATTGCGGATGGTCAGCGTTATCACGTTAAGCAGGTGATGGTTAAACCCGGTCAGAAAACAGCAGTACAAATTCATTATCATCGCGCCGAACATTGGATTATTGTTTCTGGCACAGCGCGAGTAACCCGTGGCGATGATACTTTTCTGATTTCTGAGAATGAATCGACCTATATTCCGGTCGGTGTCGCTCACTCCATCGAGAATCCTGGGAAAATTCCACTGGAGATGATCGAGGTACGTACCGGTATATATCTTGAGGAGGATGACATTGTACGTATTCCATCTACTGGAGTGGGCTATTGATGAAAGTCAGCATTATCACGGCAACGTATAACAGTGCTGCCACCATTCATGACACACTTGCTTCATTAGAGAGCCAGACTTACCCTGATATTGAATATATTATTGTTGATGGAGCTTCGAAAGATAATACTCTTAAAGTGATCAATGATGGTTGCACGCGGGTAAGCAAGATTATCTCTGAACCTGACCGTGGAATTTACGATGCGCTTAATAAAGGTATTGCGGCTGCAACCGGAGATATTGTCGGCTTCTTGCACTCAGATGATTTGTTCGCTTATCCAGACGCTATTCAGGACATGGTTGGAATTTTTCAATCAGGCGGATATGATGCCGTGTATGCAGATCTTGAATACGTGCAGCAAAAAGATGTCAATAAAGTAGTTCGTCTATGGCAAAGTGGCTCCTATAATAAGAAAAAATTAAAATATGGTTGGATGCCTGCACATCCGACATTTTATATGAAGCGTAGTTTTTACAAAAAATTTAATTATTTTGATTTGAGTTATAAGATTGCTGCTGACTATGACTCTATTTTGCGTTATTTATGGCGAGGGAATGTTCATGCTGGCTACTTACCAAAGGTATTAATCAAGATGCGTGTGGGTGGGATCAGTAATCGCTCTCTGGCAAGTATCTTGCGCAAGACTCGTGAGGATATTCACGCGATGCGCAATAATGGTTTATTCTGGCCATTGACAGTTGTGTTGAAAAATATCTCCAAAATTTCTCAGTTTTTGGTCAAAAAATCATGAACAATACACAATCTATTATTACTCAGAGTGGTATTTCCTTCGGCACTAGCGGTGCTCGTGGTTTGGTAGCCGATTTTAAGCCCGAGGTATGCGCCGCTTTTACCCATGCATTTATTGCCGTATTACGCCAGGAATTCTCTCCCATCCAATTGGCGTTGGCCATTGATAACCGGCCGAGCAGTTATGCCATGGCGCAGGCTTGTGCAGCTGCTTTGTTGCAAGCGGGGGTTGAGCCAATTTATTACGGGGTAATCCCAACCCCAGCATTAGCTTGTCAGGCAATGCAGGATAACATGCCATGTATTATGGTGACAGGGAGCCATATTCCATTTGATCGCAACGGGCTAAAATTCTATCGACCAGATGGTGAAATCACCAAGGCCGATGAATTGGCGATTTTGGCGGCTGAGGTTGATTTTGACTCTTTGCCTGTGTTGCCTGAGTTGATTTCCAGTCCAAGGGCCGCTGAAAATTATTGTTCCCGTTACGCATCTTTGTTTGTTGATGATATGTTGGCGGGTAAGCGAATTGGTATTTATGAACATTCGAGTGCTGGTCGTGAACTTTATGCTCCATTATTTAAGTCTTTAGGGGCTGAGGTTGTGCGTATCGAGCGCTGCGATCAATTTGTGCCAATTGATACTGAGGCGGTGGGGGAAGAGGATAAATTAAAAGCTCGTCGTTGGTCATTCGAACATCAACTTGATGCAATTTTCTCTACCGATGGTGATGGTGATCGGCCTTTGGTCGCTGACGAAAATGGTGAATGGCTGCGCGGCGATATTTTGGGTTTGTTGTGTGCCAGCGCGTTGAATATTGAGGCATTGGCCATTCCTGTGAGTAGTAACACTATTATTGCAAGCTGTGGTCGCTTTAAAAAAGTGAAATTGACAAAAATTGGTTCACCATATGTTATCGAACAATTTGCTGAGCTGGTTTATGAATATCAGCGAGTAGCAGGGTTTGAAGCCAATGGTGGTTTTTTGTTAGGTAGTGATATTGATCTGGATGGTAAAGTACTTGCTGCTCTGCCAACTCGTGATGCTGTATTACCATTTTTGATGCTGTTGTCGGCTACAGGAAAAGGTGCTATATCGCCATTAGTGGCTGAATTGCCTACGCGCTATACCCATTCTGATCGGATTAAGGATTTTGCCATTTCTCGTAGTCAAGCTATTTTAGCCTTGGGAG
Organism: Aeromonas sp. 95A; assembly: GCF_051919235.1. NCBI lineage: Bacteria > Pseudomonadati > Pseudomonadota > Gammaproteobacteria > Aeromonadales > Aeromonadaceae > Aeromonas > Aeromonas sp. 95A. The sequence goes on along the minus strand of NZ_JBQBFC010000001.1, from coordinate 1,475,670 downwards.
TTGCCAATCCACAGGCGTTGGTGGTGCATCTCGGATTGGTCGATAGTCAAGTGGGTGGGATTGATACAACGGATGGTCTTCGTATCACGCTTGATGATGGTTGCATTATTCATTTACGTCCTTCTGGTAATGCTCCAGAATTGCGTTGTTATGTAGAAGCGAGTGATATGGATAAAGCGAAGATGCTAGTAGATAAGGTACTAAAAAGGGTAGTCGAAATCTGATAGCAAAGATATCACTTTCAAATCAACGCAGCAGGCATTATTGGAGGATCGGTAATGGCGCGTCCATTGTGTGTACCCCCACCCTCTCGGAAAGGCGACTCGTTTTTATCCAGCCACACAGGCTGTGAGCAAACAGCTCTTACTTGTTTACGACAAACCAATGATCTACCACCCCTTATCGGTGCTGATGCTGGCCGGTATCCGCGAGATTTTGATTATCAGTGCGCCCATCGATCTGCTCAGCTTCCGATGACTGTTGAGGGATGGCAGTCAATGGGGGGCGACCTTTTCATATGCCGAGCAGGTGGTATCAGCAGATGTTTCCGAGCAGTTACGTCAGGCAATGTCGGATGATCAGGGGGATAGGGTATTTGCCTATAGGGTCGACGATCCGGCTCGTTATGGGGTATTGACGCACGATGAGCAGGGTAAGCCCTTGGCGATCACCGAGACGCCGGCCAATCCTGCTAGTCATTATGTGGTGACCGGTCTCTATTTTTTGATAAGCATGCGGTCGAGTTTGCCAAACAGCTGACTCCTTCGGTTCAAGGTGAACTGGAGAGCACCGATATCAATCGTTGCTATTTAGTGCAGGGGCAACTGCAGGTCACCTTTTTCCGTGGTTGTGCATGGTTAGACACGGGTACACCGGATAGCTAGCAAGATGCCGGGCTGTTCATTCAGACTTTGCAAAAGCGTCAGGGCTGGATCAATGATGCGCAGTTGCAGGCGCAGAGGTTGGTAAAAAGTGATTATGGGCAGTATTTGCTGTGTTTACCGACCCCTCGCTTTGGTATCACTCATGTCAATAATTCTCCCTTGGGGGAATTATTGACAGGGGGTAAGACCATGAAATTTCACCCCACTGCGCTGGCCGAGGTGATGGTATTGACGCCAGAAATCTGTCCTGATCAGCGCGGTTATTTTCGGGAGTGTTTTCGTTATACGGAGTTTGAACGTCATTGCGACCATCATCGATTTGTCCAGGACATTGTGAGCCATTCGCTGGGATAGCGCTCGTCTGGCGATAAAATGGCTCGTTGTCCGAGCGATTTCCCTTGCTGTTATCTGATAAAGATCGTCTTGCTCCTGAGTTTGTAGGTTAATGCCTCATTATTGCTCAGTATATTTTTAGGGAAGTATTTTTCGGTTGTTGTTATTACGTATTGACTGCACTGATGTGTTGAGTACAGGCTCAGCGCAGCCAAGATTGTTGGGCTCTCACTATGTTATGATAAAAGCCGTTTTGTGCTGCAGTTTCATAGTTTTCTTTAGTTACATTTGGTGGATTTGATAAAAATGATAGAAAAGGGATTGGTGCTTTCAATGGCGTTGGTCGGCGGGTCAGTGTTGGCCGTACCACAAGTGACGCCAGATATGATGGCCAAATTTAAACAGCTGTCTCCTGCCCAGCAGCAGGCGTTGGCAGCACAATATGGTATTGACCCCTCTCAGTTGGGGAGCTCATCGACTAAAAGCAGTGTGACCCCAGTCAATACAGCACCTGTTGCGGTACCACGTGAAGTTGATTATAGCCAGGCATCCCAGCGCCCCCTGTTGGCTGGTGTGGCACAAGAGGGAGAGTTACAGCCCTTTGGTTATAACGTGTTTGCCGGTGAGCCTTTAACTGATGCACCAGTTGTTGATATGCCTGTTGCTGATGACTATGTGATGGGACCGGGTGACGAGATCCGGATTCAGCTCTATGGCAAAGAGAATGCAAATTATACGCTGGCCATTGGACGTGAAGGTTTTATCGACTTTCCATCCCTCGGTCCCATTGCTGCAAGTGGTCAAACTTTTCAGCAACTGCGCAGTGAACTGGAAAATCGGATCAAAGAGCAAAAAATTGGTGTAGAGGCATTCATCAGTTTTGGTGCTCTGCGTACCATGCAGGTATTTGTTATGGGTGATGCATATCGCCCCGGCGCCTATAACGTCAATGGTATGGCTACCGTAACCCAGGCCTTGCAGGCTGCAGGTGGTATCGATACCGTTGGGTCACTGAGAAAGATCCAGGTCAAGCGTGCAGGGCAGAAAGTTATCGATGTTGATCTCTACAAGATGCTGGTATGGGGCGATACCAGCCAGGATATCCGCCTGCGCTCCGGTGATACGGTGTTTATCCCTGCAAAAGGGAGTGAGATCAGTATTGATGGTTTGGTAAAACGCCCTGCTATTTACGAGCTGAGTGGTCCTGCAGCCTTGACCAATGTTCTGGGACTTGCGGGTGGGATGAAAGCCGCTGCGCTGAAAGAGATTTCGGTGACTCGCTATGGTGAAACCGGAATGCGGGTATTTAATCTGAACTTGTCAAATCATCATGATCGTCAGTTTGTCGTACGTGATGGCGACAAAATAACAGTCAAGCCCAGCACTACTGAGTACAGTCAGGCTGTAATGGTGAAAGGTGCTGTGGTTCGTGATGGTGCGTTTAGCTATCAGCCAGGTATGCGCATTAGCCGCATTTTGCAAAGTGCTTCACGAGACTTGACATCAGCTGCAGATCTGAATTATGCCCTCGTGGTTCGTGAAGTGGATGCATTACGCAATATCGAAGTATTGCAATTTAATTTGGGGCGTGCACTTCAACTCCCTGGGAGTGAAGATGATCTGCGGTTACAGCCTCGTGATCAGGTTCTGATATTTAGTAATTCTGCGCTTGATGGTATAAATAACTCTACTTTTCATGGTGCTAATTCCGGGCGTGACAACCATCGTCAACTGGCATCTACATCTGATAACTCGGTCGTTACCCCGTCTGCTGATCAGCAACAATTGGCGATGCAATTGCAGCAAGAGCAGCGATCTGTTGTCGACTCGAGTACCGGTGCCATGGTTCGTCAAGGAGAATTGACATCAGAAAAAATGACCCTTGCAAAACTGGGGACTGATAGCAGCACAGTTGTGCAAGCCGCTGCCAGTCGCCAAGCGTTACTTGCTCCTGTAATTGAAAAACTGAAAGCTCAGGCTGCTCAAGGAAAACCGGTACAGATTGCTGAAGTACGGGGTGAAGTGAAGTTTCCGGGAGTGTATCCAATCAGTCGGGTTACCACCACACATGATCTATTGGTCGCAGCAGGTGGGCTGAATGAGCAGGCTAGTATCATCGAGCTCTCACGTATTAATGAAGTGGGAGATAATATATCAATTGAAAATTCGCGCTTGGATCTACCAACAGCCAATCGAGTTTTGGGGGCGCCTCAGGTACAGTCCAAAGACAGTCTGAATGTTTTGCCTCATCCGCAATGGCGTGAAGAGGCAACAGTGCAAGTATTTGGTGAGGTGAAGTATCCGGGTACTTACACTGTCCGTCGGGGTGAAAGTCTGCAGGATTTGATCCAGAGAGTGGGCGGTATTACCGCCTATGCTAACCCGAATGGTGCTGTTTTTGCGCGTGAAGCGCTGCGTAAACAGGAAGCAGAACGCATCGCGTTGCTGCGTGATGAACTCAAGCAAGAGATTGCGACCATGACACTGCGTCGTCAATCCAGTATTGCAAACTATACCAGCTCACCTGCCGAAGCGATGACAGTAGTTAATCAGCTGGAAAACAGCAAGGCGGTTGGTCGTATGACTATCGATATGCCAGCGATCTTGTCTGGCGACAAGCAAGCTGATGTGATGCTGCAAGATGGCGACAAACTCTATGTGCCCGCATTGCAAAATGTGGTATCTATTCAGGGTATGGTGCAGTTCCCCTCTTCCCATGTTTACGATGGTAACTTGAGTGTTAATGATTACTTGAGCCGTGCTGGAGGGACCAAGAAACAGGCTGATACCGACCGTATCTACGTTATCAAGGCCAATGGTAGTGTGATGCTGCCAGGTGATAGCTGGTTTGGTGGTCGCAAGAGCTTGGAGCCGGGTGATACGATCGTGGTGCCTGTTGATTCTGACTATCTGGATAACCTGAGCATCATGACTTCTGCAACCCAGATCCTCTATCAACTGGGTGTCGCATGGAATGCAATCAAGTAATGGCAAAGTTTATTTGATAACCCATTCAGTCAGGTGGTGAAGGCCACCTGACTCTTCTGAGATCCGGTTTGTTATGACACAAGTAAAAGAACACCCTCCCTTGCCAGTAGCAATGAATGGGGCGGGGGAAGATGAAATAGATTTGCGTGAACTGCTCGTGGCGCTTTGGCGTGGTAAGTGGTGGATAGTTGTCAGTACCTTGGTTGGTGCGGTAATAGCCGTCATTTTTGCAATATCACTGCCAAATATCTATCGTTCAGAGGCCTTGCTTGCGCCATCTGCTGAGCAGCAGGGGGGGGGACTTGCCGCCATTGCTGCCCAGTTTGGTGGTCTTGCTAGCTTGGCTGGCGTAAATCTCAGTGGTGGCGGTGGTCCGGACAAGACGGCCATAGCGGTCGAAATTGGGAAATCCCGCCAATTCCTAAGTCGCTTCATCCGCCAACATCAGTTGGAAGTGCCGTTGATGGCTGTTACCAAAGCAGATAAGGTGACCGGCGAATTGGTGATTGATGAAAATGCCTACGATGTCACGAGCAACAAGTGGGTGCGTGAGGTTCCTCCAGGAAAGTCTGTTGAACCAACGGATTGGGAGCTGGTTAAGAAATTTCTCGATATTGCCAGCATTAGTAAGGATGCCAAATCAGGGTTAGTTACGGTGGCAGTGGAGTACTACTCCCCCGAATCTGCTAAGCAATGGGTTGACTGGTTGGTAGCTGATCTCAATGAGGCTATGAAGTTGCGGGATCAAACTGATGCGACACGCAACATTAGCTATCTCAAGGCGCAACTTGAAAAAACACCGGTCGCAGATATGCAAAAGGTGTTCTATCAGCTGATCGAGGATCAGACCAAGACCTTGATGTTGACGGAAGTAAATCAAGAGTATGTGTTTAAAACCCTTGATCCTGCTGTGGTAGCTGAAGAGAAAGCGAAACCTAAGCGAGCGTTGATAGCCGTATTGGGGACTTTGCTTGGTGGCATGTTAGGCGTTATGATCGTGCTGGTACGGCATGCAATGGGACGTACACTATCGTAATTGATTAAGGGCTCATCTGAGCGACTTACTCTGGCTTATTGGTTTGTTTCACGATATCCTGTTAGTACTTTAAGTCATGTTTAAACAAGGAAACTAGTAATGAAAAAATCAGCGTTGACTCTGGCTGCTCTGTTGGTTCTTTCTTCAAATGCTTTTGCTGCTGAAGAAACCACAGGGACTGCAGCGGGTTCCACAGCGGGCACTGCGGCTGTTGGTACCACCTCTTTGGTTGCTGTCGGTGTTGGTGCTGCCGTACTGGCAGCGGTTGTTATTTCAGAGGCAAACGACGACTCGACCAGTACCAGCACTAACACAACTACTGCTACCAAGTAAGTTGTTTGGTATTGTAATAAGGCTGCCATATTGGCAGCCTTATTTTTGTCACTTTGCAATCATTTTCCAATTCCACTGAGTGACCCGTCTATGTTTTATCTTCGTTTGTTTGTACCTTTGGGATTGTTACTCTTGAGTGGTTGTTCTGCCACCAGTTCTGATACCTATGCAACGCTCCGTTATGCCCTTTTGGGGGTGGATGATGTGCAGGTAACTGCTGAAAAGGTGCGAGAATTACCTTATGCCAGTGCTTATCTGCGAGTTGGTGATAACCCGCAGGCATTGGTAGTACTTGCGTTTGCAGATCCTGATGGTTCATTGAGCTGGGTGAGTTCTGATAATAAGCTTTTTGTTACCAAATCAGGTCGACTATACAAGACGGTGGGTTTGGAAAATGATCTCTATTTAGTGGCATCGACTTGGCCTGATCCATTACAAAAAATGGTAAATGTACCCGATATATCTTTGAACCTAGATTCGATGTCTTGGCAGTATACTGCTGAATGGGAAAAGGATTATGTGAGTGGATATAACATGCGGGCTAAGTTTATATCTGCTGTTCCAGAAATGTTGGTAATCCTTGATAAATCACATGATGTTATGTTGATTGACGAGTTGGTCAGTCTCGGACATGACCAGAACTCCTGGCATAATTACTATTGGTTTGAACCTAGTACAGGCAGAGTATTAAAAAGCCAGCAGCAATTGGGGCCGGACTTACCGGTGATTGAAATGACAATATTAAAGCCGTACGCATTATGAAAAGATACCTGACGATCGGTCTCATACCATTTTTTGCTTTGGCTCAAGCTGATGTAAACGTAATTTTTGAACGTCATGCTACAGCGAAGATTGAGTTGCATGATGGAGCCAGACTTGCAGATCTGTTATTTAATGTTCAATTGCCAGATGATATATATTGGCGTACTGCACAAATAGCGAATGAAAAAACCATAGCGGAATTTCAGGCGACTAAAGAACAATTGCTCAAGGATCTTAAATCTCTTCAGGTATTTTGGATGCAAGAGGGTGACAAAGGTGCATTGATCCAGTCAACTCAGCAGTTACTACAAGAGCTGGACAAAGTTCCTGTCAGTGGTCGTTTGTCAATCGCATTAGACCCTGCTAAATCCAGAGTTGACCCGCATGGTAATCCACTGTTGAAAGGGCAGTACACACTTTTTCTTGCTTCAAGGCCCGATTTTATCTACTTCGTCGGACTGATTAACGGTCGCAGTAAGCAGCTGCTTCAGCCTGGTGCCAGTTTGGCAAGCTATTGGCAGGATTACCGCTTGTTGGCTGGCGCTGCGCAGCATGAAGCATTCCTGATCCAGCCTGATGGTTCTATCAGCCGCGTTCCTGTCGCTAATTGGAACAAACTTCATCGTGAACCTATGGCGGGAGCTACGCTGTTTGTCGGTTTTGATTCCCAAATCCTTCCAGAGCAATATAAGGATATCAATATTCGTATTGCCAATCTGATTGCTAATCGAGTGCCAGAATGATGCTGCCTAAATTGAAATATATTGCAATCTTTGTTTCAGGGGCGGTTTGTGCTGCAGAGTCTGTTATTGATCCTTATGGTCCCTCACAAGGTGACTTCGGTGGGGTGGGGCTGCTTCAAATGCCTACTGCACGAATGGCCAAAACAGGTGAATTCAGTGCCAACTATGTTGATAATGACCAGTATCGTCGATGGTCCATTTCTGCACAGCCATTTGATTGGTTTGAGGCGACACTAAGATACACTGACGTAAGAACAAGAAAATATAGTCCGAACGAAGATTTTAGTGGTGATCAAACCTATAAAGACAAAGCGATGGATTTCAAGTTCCGTCTCTGGAAAGAATCTAACTATCTGCCACAAGTATCAGTAGGCTTTAGAGATCTAATGGGGACGGGTCTCTTTGATAGTGAATTCGTGACGGCTAGCAAACGGTATGGCCCTTTTGATTTTACTATCGGTATCGGCTGGGGAAATATGGCCGAAAGTGGTAATATTAAAAACCCGTTTTGTGAGTATAAAGATAACTGGTGCCAAAGAAATTCGGGTTATTCTGGTAGCGGCGGTAAGTTTGAAGTTGATAGCTTGTTTCATGGACCAGCAGCACTCTTCGGTGGTATTGAGTATCAAACACCATGGCAGCCACTCAGGTTGAAGCTGGAATATGATGGTAATGATTATAGCAAGGAGTTCGCTGGCCATATTGATCAAGATTCACCTTGGAATGTAGGTGCGGTGTACCGCGTTTTCGAGAATCTGGATAGCCATCTAAGCTGGCAGAGAGGAAACACCTTGATGTGGGGGGTGACTTTTCGAACTAACTTTAATGATATGAAATCCGCTCATATTGACCAGCCGAGACCCATTTATCAACCTGATCAAGTACCTGCCACTATGACTGATGTGAAGTGGAAGGCGCTAACTGCCGATTTGAAAGAGAATGCTGGTTGGCAGGATACAGAGTTTTACACAACCACTAATTCTGTGACTGTCATCGGTAAGCAGAGCAAGTATCGTAATAAGAGTGAGGCGATAAAGAGAACCTCTTTGTTAGCAGCAAATTATCTGCCTAGTACAGTGGATGAGCTGAATGTTGTTGAACGTAAGGCGAACTTCCAGTTACAAGAGACTCACATCGATCTTCCATCAGTTCGTCGTGCAAATGTGGTACAGGTATTGGGAGAAGAGCAGTATGAAAAATCAACAATGCAGGCACCAGGAAAAATTCAGGGGAAACCCACCTATGCAGCTGAGCGCAAAGGTTTTTCATACTCTTTTGATCCAGATCTAACGCAATCATTTGGTGGTGCTGAGTCTTTCTATATGTATCAGTTAGGCATTAACGCAAATGCCGATTGGCGTATAAATGCAAACAACAGTTTGCAAGGTACGCTGTTTGTCAATCTGGTGAATAACTACGATGAGTTCAATTATAAAGCTCCTCCTCCAGATGGCGCTGCCTTACCACGGGTTCGGACGTGGATTCGTGAGTATGTCGATTCTTCTAATGTATTACTCAACAACTTGCAGTTAACCCATATGCAACCACTTGCTCAAGATTGGTACGGGCAAGCTTATGGTGGATATTTGGAGATGATGTATGCCGGCGTTGGGAGTGAGGTGCTCTATCGCCCATACGGTAAGACTTGGGCCATTGGTGTTGATGCAAACTGGGTGAAACAGCGAGACTGGAACAACACCCTGAAAATGGCTGATTATGATGTAATGACCGGACATGTTACTGCGTATTGGCAGTTACCATTCATGAATAATGTCACTGCCAAAGTTTCCGTGGGTCAGTATTTGGCTGGTGACAAAGGCGCTACATTCGACTTTTCCAAGCGGTTTGATTCGGGGGTTATCTTGGGGGGGTATGCAACATTTACAGATGTTTCTGCGGACGAGTATGGTGAAGGTAGCTTTACCAAAGGAATTTATGTCACGATACCGTTTGATTTGATGCTGCTCAAGCCAACAACCGCGAAAGGAAGCATTGGATGGGTTCCTTTGACACGGGATGGAGGCCAAATGTTGAGTCGCAAGAATGGTCTTTACGGCTTGACTGAGCTGCAGTAATCGAAAGTTGCCATAGGACTGATCTTTCTTCATCAAACAGGGCGAGCAGTTGTACACTGCTCGCCCTTTTATTACCTGCCTAAGATATATGGCAATCTGAGGGAATTATGCTAGGAATGCATGATGATTAAATACCTAGGTGGTTTGTTTGGCGTACTTTTTATCGCTTATTGGTTGTTGGGCATGCACTTTTTTATGCACAATCCTGGTGGTGCGGGGCTGTATTTGCCCTTTAACGCATGGGGATGGGTGTTTGCCTCGTTGGCTATTGGATTGGGATTGTGGCAAGTAACGTTACGCCAGCGTCTGCTCTTTTCTCCATTACAGGCTGGTCTATGGATAGGGGCATTCTTGCTACTGCTTCCGATGCTATATCCAGGTTTTGCACTCAAGGATTATGCCATTCCCCGACTGCTGGGCCTTTTTGCTGGTCTGCTGTTTTTGTTTGGACTCTATCAATGGCGCTTTGATAAGTCGCAGCGTGATCGCTTGCTCTATCTCATCCTGATTGCGATCGCGATGGAGGCATTGCTGGGTCTGGTGCAATTCTACCTCTTAACGCCAGGTAACTGGATTGGCTATGATACTAAAGCCAATCGCCCTTACGGGATCTTTCAACAGCCAAACGTGATGGCGACGTTTATGGCAACTGGACTTGCCCTTGCTATCTGGCTGGAATTACGCACAGAGGGTGGTCGATTGCTGATGGCGTTGCGCTATGGCGTCATTCTATCTGCAGCACTGCTGCTCGTTGTTTTGCAATCCCGAGTGGGGCAGTTGGGCGGTCTGCTAGCACTGTTTTTACTGATGCCTCAGCTTTATCGACAGAGGCTGCTATGGCGGATATTGGGTCTGGTTATTTTGGCTGTAGCGATTGGTCTGTTATCACAATATTGGCTGGCTGGAGCAAAACGCGGATTAGAGATCTATCAGTCCGGTGGTATGCGCTCTATTTACTGGCCTTATGCTGTAAAACTGATTGCACAGGCTCCCTGGAGTGGATGGGGATACGGCAGTTTTGAATCTGTTTTTCTTCATCACTACATGGCTGATAAAGCACTGAATCCGTCCATGGTGCAGATTGAGTACAATCTTGACCACCCCCACAACGAGTTTCTCTATTGGGCTGTTGAGGGCGGTATTGCACCCATGGTCGGCATGGTGATCATGGGAGGCGCATTATTATGGCGTCTGGCGAGTGTGCATTGGGTAAATGCCATGGGACTGCTTGCTCTGGTTACACCGATATTGCTTCATACCCAGACGGAATACCCGCTCTACCATGCGATCGTGTTGTGGTGGCTGTTGCTGACGCTGATTTATATCATCGATACCGAAATTGAGGAGACCAACCTGACGAGTCAGGGGTTCTCATCATGGTGGGATATGGAATGCCGCCCATGGCTTTTACTGCGATTTATGGCGATCGCTATCCCGCTGCTGGTCGTTCCCTTTATGCTTACGGCCATTCACACCGCATGGGTAGTCACCAAATATGAACGGGGTGGGTATAAAGAGCCGACCTTGCTACTTGATATCATCAATCCCATAGCTTGGTTGACCCGAGTCGAGTTTGATGTGAACTCGGTTCGTCTGATGGTGGGTTTGCAGACAAACAACAAGACCGAACTGGGAGCTTATCTGGAGTGGGGGCAGGCATTCGTACGCCATACACCCCGTGCCAACATATACGCTAATATGGTGATCGCGCTTAATGCATTGGGTCGTACGGAGGAAGCCAATGCGATGCGGGCAGAAGCACTTACGCTCTATCCAACCGAGCCCCTTTTAACTGGGTCTGCTTCACAGGCAGTGATTAGCGGTGTTGACCAATCAGGCAAGAATATAACCAAAAATAAATAGCGCTATTTGGATACATAGAAAGCCAGCCCTTAAAAACGGCTGGCTTTTTTATTGTTTACCTTCTGGACTGCCAGTATCCGAACAGTCTGTTTTCAGACGCACACGTCTGTCAAACGGGCTATGAAAAGCATATTTGAAATGTCATTCTCTGTTCTCAACCAATTGATTAATATGCAGTTTTGTTGGTGGTGCCGAATGGGTTGATAGTCAGTTGGGATATCCCCTTATCATCGGGGGACGGGACAGGTTCTAGACGTGTGCATTGCTAAACAGATAGGCATAGTCTTGTCACATGATGTTGAACGTATGGTAGAAATGTTCGCTCAGGCTTATAAGTCAGGTTACCGAGTTAGTTTTGTTGGATGCTGAACAGGAAATTAATGAGTCTTGAAATACCGATGTTTCTTGAACACAAGATGGCAATCACCTCTCTACCCAGAAGATCTGCATTCCAGCCAGTTTGTTATTGATAGTGGCAAGCATTCGATCATGATGGTGAAATTTAAGAAAAAAAGAACGTTAATATAGAAAAACTGCATGTTCTCGAGAATTGTCCATGCTATTCTGAAACAGTTATCCCTGTAACCGACTTTTTTGTGAGGAAATAATGAACGAGTTTCTGAAAGTTCTGCTGAACATTCGCAGTCTGCGTGCGGCTATTCGTGAGCTGCCGTTTGAGCAACTGCTGGAAGCTAAAGAGAAGTTTGACCTGGTTTACCAAGAGCGCGCCGATTCTGTTGAACAGGAGCGTGCTGAACAGGAAGAGCGTCAGCGCAAGCTGAATGAATTCACCGAAATGCTGCAGCAGGCTGGTATTGATCCTCGCGAGCTGCTGGCGACTGCCACTGCTCCGGCTGCTGCGGCTGGTGCTGCCAAGAGCAAGCGTGCTCCGCGTCCGGCTAAATACAAGTACGAAGAAGATGGTCAGGAAAAAACCTGGACCGGTCAAGGCCGTATGCCGAAAGCCATTGCTGCTCAAGTAGCACTGGGTAAAGACCTGAACGATTTCCTGATCTAATTCGTCAGGTTCAGAGATTGAATAATGCCGCTCTTGGGCGGCATTATTTTTGCCGTTTTACTCGTGGTTATCCAATCCGCCACTTCACCCCACTGTTATCTACATCCTCGCTTGTATCCTTTTTACCGTCGTTTTACTTCACTGTTACTTTGCTCAATATCACTCGTTGTTTGCGATTAATTTTGTCGTGCAGGATTAACTGCGTGATATCGCTATTTGTATGCGTCGTGCAGATATGCGCTTCGGATATGTCGCTCATGATTCACGGGGTGCCGCTCGGTAAGAGCCGAGCTCTCTGCTGATGGAATATCCGGTAACCGTTATCTCTGGTCAGGGAGCGTGAGGGATAGAGATAGCCGCAAGGTATGGCCGGGATATTCTGGGTCACCGATGCATGTAATTGGCTGCGCTGCCATAACAGCCCCTGATGATGGGCAATGGCGTTCGTCTGCCGTGTGGGAGAGGGAATTCTGTGCGGTCGATGATGATGGCATTCCCCACTCTGCCGGCAGAGTGGGGAATGCCCAGGTGAAGCGCTATCGGGGCGTCACGCTATCGCTTCCGCCCAGGGCGCGATAGATTTTGGCGGTGGTGGTGAGCTGCTCTTTTTGCTGGGCCAGCAGGCTCTGCTGGGCATCCCACAGCCGGTTCTGCTCATCAAGCCAGGCTTGCACGCCGGTCGCGCCCGCCTGGAAGCGAGCCTTGGCCAGTCGTTCGGCCTCCTGGGCATAACTCAGCTGCTCTTGCAGATAATCGAGTCGCTGCTGGCCATAGTGGCGGGCGGCCAGATTGTCTTCCACCTCCACCAGTGCGGTGTAGAGCTGTTTGCGAAACTCGGTTTCAGCAATCTGGTAATCCAGCTCTGAGCTTTCGATGGCAAGCTGGGTGCGGTTGTATTCAAGGAAGGGGAGGGCGAGGCTGGCCCCTAGCGTACCAACCGGATTTTGCAGCACCTGCGCCAATCTATCGGATGCGGTGCTGGCACTGCCGGTCAGGGTCAGGCTGGGGTAGAAGCTGGTGCGGATCTCGTCCCCTTTGGCCAGCGTCTTGCGCAGCCGCAATTCGGCCGCTTTGACGTCGGGGCGGCGTGCCAGCACATCAGCCGGAATACCCACCGCAAGTTCAGGAATGGTCTGCTTTACAAGGGAAGCGGGTGCATACTCTAGCGGCCCGCTGCTGCGGCCCAGCAACAGACGCAGGGCATTGCGAGCTTGCTCCTGCTGCGCCTTGAGGGAGGCCAGCTCAGCCTGTTTTCCTGCCAACAGTTGGCGTGCCTGCGCCAGATCAAGTCGGGTGATGGCGCCAGCCTGGTATTTGGTCTGGGTCAGCTGCTCGGTTCGGGACAGGTTGGCCAACTGCTGTTCCCCAAGGGTGATGGCAGAGCCGAGATAGCCGAGCTGCCAATACTGCTCCAGGGTATTGCCGATCAGCAGCAGTCGGGTGCTGGCGAGATCCTGCTCGCTTGCCGCCGCCTCCCAGCTTGCCTGATCTCGCACCGAGGCAAGCTTGCCCCACAAATCCACTTCGTAACTGAGGCTCAGCGAGGGGCCCAGACTGTTGGTGCCTTTGCCGGTTTTCAGATCCTTGTTGCCACTGGCTGCGATAGTGCCATTGACCGAGGGTGTGAGGTTGGTATCGGCCTGCTCGGCGCCCAGTCTGGCGCTTTTGAGCTTGAGGGCCGCCACACGCATGTCCGGGTTGGCGGCCAGTACCGCCTCGACCAGTTTGTCGAGTTGGGGATCATGAAATTCCCGCCACCAGGGCCCAGCCTGCGCAGCCAGTTGGGCGCCCTCTGCCTGTTGCCATGCAGGGGCGATCGCCAGCTCGGGTCTTTGATAGGTGCTGTGCTGACTACAGCCGCTGAGGGCCATGCAGAGAGCCAGCCAGGAGAGTTTGTGCATTGTTATTCCCTCGCCAGTGCGACAACAGGGTCGAGCCGCGCCGCATTGCGTGCCGGCAGGTAACCAAACAGGATCCCGATGAGTGACGAGCAGCCAAAGGCCATCAGGATGGAGAAGAGCGAGAACTGCATCTTGATGGAGTCCACCAGCACTGAAAAGAGTGCACCAATGCCTAGCGAGAGGCCGACGCCGAAGATCCCCCCCAGCAGGCTCACCATCACAGCTTCAATCAGGAACTGCTGCAAAATATCTGACTGGCGGGCGCCCACTGCCATGCGAATGCCGATCTCGCGGGTGCGTTCGACCACCGACACCAGCATGATGTTCATCACGCCCACCCCGCCGACGATCAGCGAGATCACCGCGATGGCCGAGACCATCAGGGTCATGGTGGCGGTGGTTTTCTCCACCGATTTGATGATGCTGTCACTGCTGAAGGTGAAGAAATCCTTCACTCCATGGCGCTTGGTGATCAGCTCGATCACCGCCTGTTCGGCCAGTGCCGGTTGTACCCCGTCCTTGACCCGGATGGTGATCTGGCTGAAGTGGTGCTGCGAGATGAGGCGACTCATCACCGCGCTGTAGGGCAGCCAGATATTGACCGACTGGCTGGTGGGGCCGAAGCCGGTCTCCTGCGAAACCACACCGACAATCCGCACCGGCAAGGTGCCGACCAGTACTACCTTGCCTACAGGATCCTCCTTGCCAAGCAGGCTGGTGATACTCTTCTTGTCCACCACGGCAACGGCGGCACGCTGCTGGATATCTTGCCACTCCAGTAAGCGACCACTGACCAGCGTCATCCCCTTCACCTTGAAATAGTCGTTACCAACCCCGGTCACATTGCCGCTGTTGGTCTTGTTGCGATAGCGCAACTGCCCTGAGCTGCCGATCTCGGGGCTGGCGCCTGCAAGATAGGGTTGCCCCAACAGGGCATCGAGATCCCCCTTGTTGAGGGTCTGGATGCTGGCCATCTTCTCATCGCCCCATCCCTTGCCCGGGAAAATTTCGATGGTGTTGGTGCCCATCGCATTGATCTGGTCGATCACCTTGGCGCGCGCCCCTTGCCCCAGCGCCACCACGCTCACTACGGCGGCGATACCGATGATGATGCCGAGCATGGTGAGGAAGGTGCGCATCCGGTGGGCGAGCATGGCATGCATCGCCATCCGTCCCGCTTCCCGATAACGATCCCAGTCGTGGCCCATGGCACCTTTAGTGGGCGCTATTTTTTGAGGGGCTACAGCGGTGGCTGGAGCCAACACGGCCGTTTGGCAGGGGCCGCTATCTTGTTCAATCCGACCATCCTTGAGAGTGATGATCCGGTCTGCATGGCTGGCCACGTTCATATCGTGGGTGACCAGAATGATGGTGTGGCCCTGAGCGTGCAGCTCCTTGAGGATCGCCATCACCTCCTTGCCGCTCTGGCTATCCAGTGCGCCGGTCGGTTCATCGGCGAGGATCACTTCGCCGCCATTGGCCAGCGCCCGGGCGATACTGACCCGCTGCTGCTGACCGCCGGAGAGCTGGCCCGGTGTATGGTGGCTGCGATCGGCCAGTCCCAGTCTGCCCAGCAGCTGACGCGCGCGCACCTGGCGATCCGGGCGGCTGGTGCCGGCATAGACGGCGGGGATCTCCACGTTGGCGGCGGCATCGAGATGGGGCAGCAGGTGGTAGCGCTGAAAGATAAAGCCGAAGTGGTGGCAGCGCAGCCGGGCCAGCGCCAACGCATCCATGGTGGCGGTGTCCTGACCGCGAAACAGGTACTGGCCGCCGCTCGGGCTATCGAGACAACCCAGCAGGTTCATCAGGGTCGACTTGCCAGAGCCGGACGCGCCGACAATGGCGATCATCTCTCCTGCCGAGATGGTGAGATCAAGAGCGTGGAGCACGGTGACTTCGCTGTCGCCGCTCTGGTAGCGTCGCTCGACCCCTTTCAGCTGGATCAACGGCAGCTGGTTCAGGGGCTCACTCATAGCATCACCGCCATCTCATCATTGTCGGCGGGGGCTCCGTGATTGAGCTGCACCTCCTCCTTCTCACTCAGCCCGCTGATCACCTCAATGCGGATCTCGTCCTTCATGCCGGTTTTGATATGACGGGTTTCGGTTGTCTCATCGTCCTTGATCACGGTGACTTCATACTCGTTGTCACCCAACGACTTGCCGAGGGCGGTTTGCGGCACAGTGAGCACCTGCTTGCGCTCGCCGAGCACTATGGTCACCTGGGTGGTCATTGCCACCCGCAGGGTATGATCGGGATTGGGCACATCGAACAGGGCGTAGTAGTAAACGGCCGCATTGTTGGTGGTGGTGCCGGTGGTGGCCTGATCGTTGATGTTGGTAGGCGCTAACTCCACGGCGCGAAGCGTACCCTGATAGCGGGTATCCGGATCGCCGATCAGGGTGAAGTAGACCGGCATGCCGGCTTTGACCTTGGTGACATCGGCTTCGGAGATCTGAGCCTTGACTGTCATGGTCTCGAGGTTGGCCAGCTTGAGCACGGTCGGCACCGTCTGGCTGGCAGCCAGGGTCTGGCCCTGACGGGTCACAATGCTGATGACGGTGCCATCCATCGGCGCCAGGATCTTGGTGTAGCCCAGCTCGGTCTTGGCCCGATCAACCTTGATCAGGGCGTTGTCGATATTGGCCTGACTGTTTTGCAGTTCGGCGCGGGTGACCGCCAGCAGGGCCTCGGCACTCTCCAGATCGGCCCGTGAGCTCGCCTCCTGCTTGAACATCTGCTGCTGGCGCCGCCAGGCGAGCTCGTTCTGTTTGAGTTGTGCCTGCTTGATCTTGAGCTGGGCGCGGTTGCTGGCAAGCTCCGCCTCGGCCGTCTTGAGGTTGTTCTGGGCAATCAGGGGATCGATCTCGGCCAGCAGGTCTCCCTGCTTGACCTGATCACCAGCCTCGACGGCCAGCTTGGTAACCTGACCGGAGACCTGGGCCCCCACATCCACCTGTTCTACAGCCTGCAGCACACCACTGGCCAGCACGGTCTGGGCAATATCCTCGCGGGTCACTTGAGCGGTCAGCATCGCCTTGGGTGGTTGACTGGGCCAGAGCAGCCAGCCGAGGAGCACCACGGCGATCAGCATGGTGATGGCCAGGGTTCTCTGCTTGGGGGTTATGTTCATCGATCACCTGAATGGAAACGGAAAAGGTTGTGCGCGGCGATTATCCTGCAGCAAAGCCCTGATAAATAACAGCCGCAAATATGTAAGCAAAGTTATGGCGTTAACTGTCAATAAGCGGTGGAAGGCGTAAGTGAGAGACCGGAGGGGTGAGCCAGATGATCAGCAAGAGGATGGGGAGTGCGGCTGGCGGTGGCGATGAAAAAGCCCTGCGCAGAGGCAGGGCTTTGGAATAGGTGATGGCGAGGGAGGATCAGGCCTTGGCCAGCAGATCCATCACCCATGGCAGACCCTGCTTCTTGCGGCTGACAAAGCCCGGGTGGTAGCTGGACTCTGCCGGTACTTTGGTGTGCTCGGTAAAGTAGATACGGCTCGCAGCCGCAGTCAGGTCAGTCACCATCAGCACGAAGAAGTCGAGCCCTTCGCTCGCCACGCGCTGGGCCATCTCCTGCTGCAGGGCTGGCAGGTGCTCGGCCAGCTGCTGCTCGCTGCCCACTTCGATCTGGCTCATGATGAAGCTGCAACCTTCCGCCTGGAACGCTTTCTCATCCTGCTGCAGCAGTTGAGCCGGAGTCAGGCCGCTCAGGTCGGTTTTCGCCATCAGCAGCTGTTGGCCGAATTCGGCCAGCGATACTTCGGCTAGCGGTGCCAGACGCTCACAGGCGATCTTGTCCTGCTCGGTGGTGGTCGGCGAGGTGAGACAGAGGGTGTCGCTCATGATGGCACCTAGCATCAGGCGAGCCTGGCTGCGGGTCACAGTGCCTTGCTGGCTCAGCAGATCGAAGGCGATGGTGCAGGTGCAGCCGACGGCCCGGATCCAGGCATCCAGCGGAGACTGGGTGACCAGGGTACCGAGACGGTGGTGATCCACCAGACCCAATACATTGGCTTGTGCCAGTGTGGCAGGGCCCTGTTCCAGATCACTGAAATCCACCAGCCAGACATCTTCACCGGTCAGATCTTTGGTCAGCAACTCGGGTTCGCTGACGCCAGCCTGCTCCAGAATAAAACGGGTTTCGGTGCGCAGGTCACCCAGACGCCATGGGGTGGCCTGACGGCCCTGGCCATTGAGCCAGTCGGTGATAACCAGCGCACTGCAGATACTGTCGCTATCAGGATTCTTGTGACCAAAAACGTGGATCATAGACAAAGCCTCACAATTGGATACCCATAAAGGGGGGCAACACTATGCGAAATCCGCCACATGAAGGCAACTGGATCCACGCCCATGTTGCTGCCAGCTTCGCCTAACTCGCCATTTTATTGATCTGGGTCGGTAATCCTTACGCGAGTTCGGTTCTCACAGTTGGCTATTGGCTATTGGCTATTGGCTATTGGCTATTGGCTATTGGCTATTGCTAACTGTGCAGGCTATGGCACTCGTCCGTACCTGCGCAGTCAACATGTTCGGTCTGCCCTGTCAGTCGCTATCGCTGCAAATCGGCTTTATTGCCAGATTCAACGACGCAGCAGCTCGCGGGCGTTGGCCAGGGTGTTGTCAGTGATCTGGTCACCACCGAGCAGGCGTGCCAGCTCGTTGAGACGGGCAGCCTCATCAAGGGCACTCATTTGGGTTTCGGTGGTTTTGCCATCGGTATGCTTGCTCACCACCATATGCTGGTGGCCGTTGCCTGCCACCTGAGGCAAGTGAGTGACCACCATCACCTGAGTGGACTCCCCGAGCTGGCGTAGCAGGCGACCTACCACAGCGGCAGTCGGACCGCTGATCCCCACATCCACCTCATCGAAAATCAGGGTCGGAGTGGAGATCTTGCGGGCGCTGATCACCACGATGGCGAGGCTGATACGTGACAGTTCGCCGCCTGAAGCCACCTTGCCAAGCGGCTGGATCGGTTGGCCCGGGTTGGTGGTGACCATAAATTCCACCCGATCTATACCCAGCGGAGAGAGGCTGCTCTGGGCATCGGGGCGTACCTCGATGGCAAAACGGCCATCGGGCATCGCCAGTTCGTGCATGCTGTTGGTCACCTTGGCGCCCAGTTCCTGGGCGTAACGCTGACGGCTCTGGCTCAGTGCTTCGGCGGCCTGGACAAAAGCCTGTCGGGCCTCGGCCAGCTCATCTTCCATCCCCTCTAACCGCTCTTCGTCGGAGTTGAGGCGGGCGAGATCGGAGGCTAGCTCTTGATGGTGCTGGGCCAGATCCGCCGGTTTGACGTGGTGCTTGCGGGCCAGATTGATCGCCTTGGAGAGGCGGGCCTCCAGCTCGTTAAAACGTTCGGGATCCAGCTCCAGCCGATCGAGGTAGCTACGCAGCTCGCTGTGACTCTCCTGCACCCCGATCAGCGCTTCGTTCAGCATCTCCAGTACCGGGGTGAGGCGGCTGTCCATGCTGACCAGCCCCTCGGCCCGATCGACGGCCGATTGCAGCAGCCCTGCGATAGTGGTCTCTTCGTTGTCATAGAGCAGATCGAGGCAAGCGCCGCACTCCTGCATCAACTCGGTGCCGTTGGCGAGACGCTGGTGCTCCTCTTCTATCTCTTCAAACTCCCCCGGCTGCAGGGCAAATTCGTCCAGCTCCTGCACCTGATACTCGATAAGCTGGCGACGGGCCTCCCGCTGCTGCTGCTCAGCTTTGAGCCGGTTCAGTTCGTTTTGCAGTTGGCGCCACTGCTGATAGTGCTGGCGCACCTCGTCGAGCAGCAGATGGTGACCGGCATAACCATCGAGCAGAGCGAGCTGATAGTCGGGTTTGAGCAGCATCTGGTGGGCATGCTGACCGTGTACGTTGACCAGCAGCTGGCCCAGATTCTTGAGCTGGGTGAGGGGGACGGGCACGCCGTTGATATAGCTGCGGGAGCGGCCCTCGGCGGAGATGACTCGCCGCACGATACACTCACCTTCGTTTTCCAGTTCGTTGGTGGCGAGCCAGGCGCGGGCGGCCGGGTTGTTGTCCAGCAGGAAGCGGGCGCTGACCTCGCTTTTGTCGCTATCGGGTCGCACCATGCCGGCTTCGGCCCGCTCTCCGAGGCAGAGACCGAGAGCATCGATGGCGATGGATTTACCGGCGCCGGTCTCCCCTGTGATGCAGGTCATGCCCGGTTGCAGATCGAGTTCGAGAAACTTGACGATGGCGAAGTTGTTGACGGTCAGCTGGGTCAGCATGGTCTCATCCTGTATAGGTCAACATTACTGTGTATGCATCCAGTATATACTGGTCTTATATACAGTAAAGAGGGCGCCGCCATTTTTAACGCAGGAAAGCCGCGCCAGTGCGGTATGGCTATGAGAATGCGGTACTGACTATTGGTACGCGGTACGGGTATGAGAGTGCAGGGGACGTTGCCACGACAGAAAAGAGAAGGGCGCCAATTCAGGCGCCCTCTGTGGCAATGCCGTTGTCGGTCAGCGCCGATTAAAACAGCTTGCTGCCCCAGCCGAGCTTGTTGCGCAGCACGTGGAAGTAGCTGTAGTCGAGGGGATGCACCAGATGAAGCTGGTGGTGGCTCTTCTTGATGAGGATCTCGTCCCCCGGGTGGACCGCCAGGGTCACCTGACCGTCACAGCTGACCTGCATGGCATCGTCCTGATTATCCGGCGAGACCAGCAGCCGCACTTCACTGTCGGCATCGAGTACGATGGGGCGACTGCTCAGGGTGTGCGGGAACATGGGCACCAGCGTGATGGCGTTGAGCTTGGGGGTGAGGATGGCGCCGCCCGCCGACAATGAGTAGGCGGTGGAGCCGGTCGGGGTGGCCACTATGATGCCGTCCGAGCGCTGGCTATACATAAAGCTGCCATCGATATAGACCTCGAACTCGATCATGTGGGCGATCTTGCCCGGGTGCAGCACTGCTTCATTCACCGCCAGATTGCTCGACTTGCGCTCGCCGTGGCGATAGACCGAGGCCTCCAGCAGGAAGCGGTGTTCGCTCTTGTAGTGACCGGAGAGCACCTGCTCCAGCGGCAGCAGGTAATCTTGTGGCGAGAGATCGGTCAGAAAGCCGAGGTTGCCCCGGTTCACCCCGATCACCGCCACATCGAAGCGCGACAGCACCCGCGCCGCCCCCAGCATGTTGCCGTCACCGCCGACCACGATGGCGAGATCGGCCTGCTGGCCCAGTTGCACCAGATCCATCACGTTTTCATCGAGGATGCTCAGGGTCTGGGCGACCCGGCTCTCCACCAGAACCCGAAAGCCGCGGGCGGTCAGGTATTGATGCAGGCCGGTCAGCGTCTGGTTGGCCCCCTCATGGTGGGGTTTGCCAATCAGGGCGATGGTTTTGAACGGAGAATCCATAGTCAGTCAGATCTGGGATGGGTATTGCGGGCCAGTATACAGTGCTTTGCTCCGCTTGTGACGCTCTCCCGTGTGAGGGTGTCGGCTATCCCCTTGAGGCTAATGGTTAAACGGTGAGCGGTAACCCGGATAAACCGACGGTTGCGGCTATTCAGCAACCCAGATTGCCCTTTACCCCTTGAAAGCCGGGGATGCATCCCCATAATAGCGCCAACATAGTCGGTCTGTTGTCGTCCGGTCGCTCAACCAGACGTCAGGGCCCTCATAAGTAACCCCGGAATTGGAGATGTCATGAACCACGAAGAGCAAAAGGTTGAAGCGATGGAGCAAGTGGAAGCCCAGCCAGTCGAGCCGACCGATGTAGACAGTGAAGTGACAGCCGAGCAGGCCCGCATTGCCGAACTGGAAGCGCAGCTGGAAACCGCCATCCAAAAAGCGGCGGAAGAGCGTGAACGCGCCCTGCGTACCGCCGCCGAGATGGAGAACCTGCGCCGTCGTACCGAGCTGGATGT
This sequence comes from Aeromonas sp. 95A, assembly GCF_051919235.1. Taxonomy (NCBI): domain Bacteria; kingdom Pseudomonadati; phylum Pseudomonadota; class Gammaproteobacteria; order Aeromonadales; family Aeromonadaceae; genus Aeromonas; species Aeromonas sp. 95A. The sequence goes on along the minus strand of NZ_JBQBFC010000001.1, from coordinate 1,453,831 downwards.
GGAGAAGGCGCACAAATTCGCTCTGGAGAAGTTCGCCAATGAACTGCTGCCGGTGCTGGACAACCTTGAGCGTGCCATCGAACTGGCCGACAAGGAGAACGAAGCCCTCAAGCCGATGATCGAAGGTGTCGAGCTGACCCTGAAATCCATGCAGAGCGGCGTGGCCAAGTTTGGTCTGGTGGCGCTCGACCCGATCAACCAGCCGTTTGACCCCAACGCCCATCAGGCGATGAGCATGGTACCGAGTGCCGATGTTGCCCCGAACACCGTCATTGCAGTGATGCAGAAGGGCTATGACCTCAACGGTCGGGTGATCCGTCCGGCCATGGTGATGATCGCCAAAGCGGTCGACTGATTGGCTGTGGGTGCCCGAGCCCGCCCCGTGGCGGGCTTTTTGTTTCGCAGTGCAGCACCTGTTCATCTTGCCCGGTTTTACGGCTCAACGTGACCGCGCAACCATGACAAAGGGTGTGGTTTTTTAGGGTTGGGGCTTGAAGCTGCGTCCGGCGACCCCATATAGGTAGCAAGGCCGCGGCGGCACAAAAAATTTGATGCCGGGAGCTTGAAAGCCAGATTGGCAGCCCCCACCTAGCCGTTAACGCATTAAGGCGAGTTCCTCGCCAGTTTATTCAAAGTATTTGGAGATTCGTCAAATGGGTAAAATCATCGGTATTGACCTGGGTACTACCAACTCCTGCGTCGCTATTCTGGATGGCGACACTGCTCGCGTGATCGAGAACGCAGAAGGCGATCGTACTACTCCGTCCATCATTGCCTATGCCGATGATGGCGAGATCCTGGTTGGTCAGCCGGCCAAGCGTCAGGCCATCACCAACCCGAAAAACACCCTGTTCGCCATCAAGCGTCTGATCGGTCGTCGTTTTGAAGATGAAGAAGTGCAGCGTGACCTGAAAATCATGCCGTACGCCATCGCCAAAGCTGACAACGGCGACGCTTGGGTTGAAGTGAAGGGCAAGAAAATGGCACCGCCGCAGATCTCTGCCGAAGTGCTGAAAAAGATGAAAAAGACCGCTGAAGACTACCTGGGCGAGCCGGTAACCGAAGCTGTTATCACTGTTCCGGCCTACTTCAACGACGCCCAGCGTCAGGCTACCAAGGATGCCGGTCGCATCGCCGGTCTGGATGTAAAACGCATCATCAACGAGCCGACTGCTGCTGCTTTCGCTTACGGCGTGAACAAGGTCAAGGGCGAGCGCAAGGTTGCCGTATATGACCTGGGTGGCGGTACTTTCGATATCTCCATCATCGAGATCGACGAAGTGGAAGGCGAAACCACCTTCGAAGTACTGGCGACCAACGGTAACACCCACCTGGGTGGTGAAGACTTTGACAACCGCGTCATCAACTACCTGGTTGACGAGTTCAAGCGTGAGCAGGGCATCGACCTGCGCAACGACCAGCTGGCTCTGCAGCGTCTGAAAGATGCCGCCGAGAAAGCCAAGATCGAGCTCTCTTCTGCCCAGCAGACCGACGTCAACCTGCCGTACATCACTGCAGATGCCACCGGTCCGAAGCACATGAACATCAAGGTGACCCGCGCCAAGCTGGAATCCCTGGTGGAAGACATGGTGAAAGACTCTCTGGAGCCGGTTCGTGTCGCCCTGAAAGACTCCGGTCTGGCAGTTGGCGAGATCGACGACGTGATCCTGGTTGGTGGTCAGACCCGTATGCCGCTGGTTCAGAAGACCGTTGCCGAGTTCTTTGGCAAAGAGCCGCGTAAAGACGTCAACCCGGACGAAGCCGTGGCCATGGGTGCTGCCATCCAGGGTGCCGTACTGTCCGGTGACAAGACCGACGTACTGCTGCTGGACGTTACCCCGCTCTCTCTGGGTATCGAAACCATGGGCAGCGTGATGACTGCGCTGATCGAGAAGAACACCACCATTCCGACCAAGAAGTCCCAGGTGTTCTCCACTGCCGAAGACAACCAGTCTGCCGTGACCATTCACGTGCTGCAGGGTGAGCGCAAGCGCGCCAGCGACAACAAGTCTCTGGGCCAGTTCAACCTGGAAGGCATCCGTCCGGCACCGCGTGGTCTGCCGCAGATCGAAGTGACCTTCGACATCGATGCCAACGGTATCCTGCACGTCTCTGCGAAAGATAAAGAGACCAACAAAGAGCAGAAGATCACCATCCAGGCCTCCTCTGGTCTGTCTGATGACGAGATCGAGCGCATGGTACGCGAAGCCGAAGCCAACGCGGCCGAGGACAAGAAGTTTGAAGAGCTGGTACAGGCTCGCAACCAGGCTGATGGTCTGGTCCACTCCGTACGCAAGCAGATCACCGAAGCCGGTGAAGCCCTGCCTGCCGACGACAAGACCAAGATCGAAGCCGCTCTGAGCGAGCTGGAAGTTGCCATCAAGGGTGACGACAAGGCTGCTATCGAAGCCAAACAGCAGGCGCTGCTGGAAGCGTCCCAGAAGCTGATGGAAATTGCCCAGCAGCAGGCTCAGGCCCAGGGTGCAGCCGGTGCTGATGCCGGTCAGTCCTCCTCTTCTGCCAAGGCTGACGACGACGTAGTCGACGCCGAGTTCGAAGAAGTGAAAGACGACAAGAAGTAAGCCCTACCCAGATGGGCGGAGTCCGCTTCGCCCATCGGCTTGGTCAATGAATTCACGGGCGTTGGGTAACCAACGCCCGTCTGCGTAACCACAGGATGAGTATGTCGAAGCGCGATTTCTACGAAGTACTGGGTGTGGCGAAAGATGCCGACGATCGCGAGATCAAGAAGGCGTACAAGCGCCTGGCCATGAAGTATCACCCGGATCGTAACCAGGGTGATGCCGCATCCGAAGAGAAGTTCAAAGAGGTCAAGGAAGCCTACGAGGTCCTGACCGATGCCAACCTGCGTGCCCGTTACGACCAGTACGGCCATGCCGGTGTCGACCCGAGCCAGGGTGGCGGTGGCCACGGTGGCTTTGGCGGCGGTGCCGACTTCGCCGACATGTTTGGTGACGTATTCGGTGACATCTTCGGCGGTGGCCGTGGTGGTGCCCGTCGTGGCCCGGCCCGTGGCTCCGACCTGCGTTACACCATGGAGCTGACGCTGGAAGAGGCGGTACGCGGGGTCTCCAAGGAGATCAAGGTGCCGACTCTGGTTCACTGCGAAGTCTGTAACGGCTCCGGTGCCCACACCGGCAGCAGTGCCCAGACCTGCCCGACCTGCCACGGCTCCGGCCAGGTGCAGATGCGTCAGGGCTTCTTCGCGGTGCAGCAGGCATGTCCGCACTGTCACGGCCGCGGCAAGATCATCAAGGATCCGTGCCGCAAGTGCCACGGTGAAGGTCGCTACCAGCGCACCAAGACCCTGTCGGTGAAAATTCCGGCGGGCGTCGATACCGGCGATCGCATCCGTCTCTCCGGTGAAGGGGAAGCGGGGGAAGCAGGAGCTCCGGCAGGGGATCTCTACGTACAGGTGCACGTCAAAGAGCACGAGATCTTCGTGCGTGACGGCAACAACCTCTACTGTGAAGTGCCCATCAGCTTCACCGCAGCTGCGCTGGGTGGCGAGATTGAAGTGCCGACCCTGGATGGCCGCGTCAAGCTCAAGGTCACTCCGGAGACCCAGACTGGCAAGATGTTCCGCATGCGCGGCAAGGGCGTGAAGTCAGTACGCTCCGGCCAGGTAGGGGATCTGATGTGCAAGGTGGTGATCGAAACCCCGGTCAACCTCACCGAGCAGCAGAAAGAGCTGTTGCGCCAGCTGGACGAGTCGTTCAGCGGTGCCGCTGCCAAGACCCACAAGCCGAAATCGGAAGGCTTCTTCGAAGGGGTGAAACGCTTCTTCGACGATCTGACCAGCTGATTTCAGCGACCCGAATAAACAGAGCCGGCCTTGTGCCGGCTCTTTTTTTGCCCGCCATTTCGCCAAGATCCGCCCTATTGAGTGGATCCTGATGAGGGATCCTCCTCACAACTCCCGCCAATTCCTGCTGTACAAATGTTATCCCGCTCACACTGTTGCTGAAACGGTTTAGTTGTTGCATTGAATTGGCTAAAGCGGTTTAGCTATGCTTCGTCTGTCGATAACAACAGCGCCCGTCCGGGCCACAGATGACAGGTGAGGAAGATGATGATGTTCAAGAGCAAGTTGGCGCTGGCGGTAGCGCTGGGATTGGGGATGAGCAGCCCGCTGTGGGCGGCGCAGGGGAGTGTTGCAGGTGAGAGTGTCGAGGCCAGACTGGCGGCGCTGGAGGCGCGGGTACAGGCGGCTGAAGCGAGAGCCGAGGCGGCAGAGAGCCGTGCCAGTCAGGCGGAAGTGAAGGCGAGCGCGGCCAGCGAGAAGGCGCAGGTGGCCGACAACCGCAGCCAGAAGGTGGATGAGAAGACAGCAGGTGCCCAGGGCTTCGAGTTTCACGGCTATGCCCGCTCGGGCCTGCTGGTCAACGGCAATGGCAACGGCGGGCGCGGCGGCCCCTACATCACCCCGGCAGGATCCGTGGGCGGGCTGTCGGTCGCCTTGGCAACGAGGATGACACCTACATGGAGGCCAACCTGCTGAAAACCCAGACCTTCGAGGATGGCAGCTGGGCCCGCTACAAGCTGATGCTGGCAGACGGGGTGGAGACCAGCAACGACTGGACCGCCAGCGATTCGAGCCTCAATACCCGTCAGGTGTTTGCCGAGATCGGTAATCTGGCGAGCTTCGACGGCCCTTTCAAGAATGCGGTGCTGTGGGCGGGCAAGCGCTTTGACCGCGACAACTTCGATATCCACTGGCTCGATTCCGACGTGGTGTTCCTGGCCGGTACCGGCGGCGGCGTCTACGACGTGCAGCTGGCCGACAGCTGGAAGGCCAACTTCTCCCTCTATGGCCGCGATTACGGCGACATCAGCGCCAGTGGCCTCTCCGATATCGAGAGCTACATTCTCACCATGAACAACCGCGTCGGCAACTGGCAGTGGATGGTGAACGGCCTCTCGGCCAAGGACAATGACGCCCGCATCAATGACAAGGGGGTGGGCAGCGAGGCGGCGGACAAGGGGGCACACACCCTGCTGGCCTACCACGGCGAGAGCTTCTTTGGCATCAACCCAGGGTTTGCCAAGGCGGCGGTGCTGTACGGCCATGGGCTGGGGGCCGAGGTCAAGGGGCTGGGCTCTGACAGCGAGCTGTTGCCGGACGCCGATGCGGTGCGGGTCGCCGTGTTTGGCGCCACCGATCTCAACTCGCGCTGGCGTTTTGCCCCGGCCCTGCTGGCCGAGCAGAGTCAGGATCGCTACGTGAAAGGAGATGAGTACCGCTGGCTTACCGTCAATACCCGGGTGGCGCAGGTGCTGAGCCAGAACGTCGAGCTGGTCTACGAGGCGGCCTGGCAGTACATGGATCTCGATCCCAAGGGTTACAAGGGACGCCAGGCGGTGAATGGCAACTTCACCAAGCTCACCTTCGCCCCCACCTTCAAGGCGCAGACCGCCGGCTTCTTCGAACGGCCCGAACTGCGGGTGTTCGCCAGCTGGATGGACTGGTCCTCCGAGCTCGACAACTACGCCAGCGACGATGCCATGGGCCAGAGCAACTTCACCGCCGGTGGCGAGTGGAACTTTGGCGTACAGATGGAAACCTGGTTCTAGTTCGTTATCCCGATCACAAAAATGGCAGTCGGTGCCGAGATCTATTGGTTGGCTAAAACGGTTTAGCTGATAATGCTAGCCAACAGAATAGAGTTCGGGTTTGACCGTGGATCCGATGCAGCAGTGGAGTAGCAAGGTGACGAATCGTGTGTGGGTAATGGGGGATGCGGTGGTGGACTTGATCCCGGAAGGGGCGTTGCACTACCTCAGGTGTCCGGGTGGCGCGCCCGCCAATGTGGCGGTTGGCGTGGCACGGCTGGGCGGCGATGCGGCCTTTATCGGCCGGGTTGGAGCTGACCCGTTCGGCCGCTTTATGGCCGACACCTTGCGCGGGGAGGGGGTGGATATCGGTGCGCTGCGGCTCGATCCAGACCATCGCACCTCTACCGTGTTGGTGGCACTGGATGACGAGGGGGAGCGCAGCTTCACCTTTATGGTGCGCCCCAGTGCCGACCAGTTCCTCACCCCGGATGAGTTGCCCCGCTTCAAGGCCGGTCAGTGGTTGCTGACCTGCTCCATCGCGCTAGCCAACGAGCCGGTACGCACCAGCTGCCTGCAGGCCATGGCGGCCATCAAGGCGGCAGGCGGGCGAGTCTGCTTCGACCCCAACCTGCGCCCCGAGGTGTGGGGCAACCCCGCCGAGATGCTGCCGCTGGTGCGTCAGGCCATCGGGCAGGCGGATGTGGTCAAGCTCTCCATTGAGGAGCTGCAACTGCTGAGTGGCGAGGATGAACTGGTCGCCGGGCTTGCGACTCTCTCTGGCCCGGCGCTGGTGCTGGTGACCAGAGGGGCGGCCGGGGTGGTGGCTCGCCTTGATGGCGAGTTGCTGGAGTGGGTGGGGCAGAAAGTGACGCCCATCGACACCACGGGGGCGGGGGATGCCTTCGTCGCCGGTCTGCTGGCGGCGCTGGCCGGGCGCTCGTCGCTGCCGACACTGGCCGAGTTGCCCGCCATTCTGGCGCAGGCTCACGGCTGCGGGGCACTTGCCACCACCGCCAAGGGGGCGATGACGGCGTTGCCGACCCGTACTGAACTGGATGCCTTTTTGCGATCAAGCGCAAGCGGCTGTTGAGCTGAGGCTAGAAGCCCGGTTCGACAGCCCCTACTCTCATGTGACAAGGGCCCGCCAGCGTGGCGGGTCATAAGAGGAAGAATATGAATATCAGTGCGATAGCCAAGGATCTGGTGCCCCTGCTCGGGGGCAAGGAGAATATCGTCAGCGCTGCCCACTGCGCCACCCGGCTGCGGTTGGTGCTGGCCGATGACAGCAAGGTAAACAAGGCCGCCATCGACAAGCTGGAGGGGGTCAAGGGGTGCTTTAGCAACGCGGGCCAAATTCAGGTGATCTTCGGCACCGGTCTGGTCAACAAGGTCTATGCGGAGTTTGTGGCGCTGACCGGTACCGGCACCGCCAGCAAGGCTGAGTTGACCGACATGGCGGCGGCCAAGCTCAACGTGGCTCAACGGTTGGCGCGAACCCTCTCCAACATCTTCGTGCCGATCATTCCGGCCATCGTCGCCTCCGGCCTGCTGATGGGGCTGCTCGGCATGGTGCGCACCTACGGCTGGGCCAATGCCGACAGCGCCCTGTTTGTGATGCTCGACATGTTCAGCTCGGCGGCATTTATCATATTGCCCATTCTGATCGGCTTTACGGCAGCACGTGAGTTCGGTGGCAATCCGTACCTCGGGGCGACCCTTGGCGGCATCCTCACCCACCCGGCGCTAACCAACGCCTGGGGCGTGGCCGGTGGCTTCAAGACCATGGATTTCTTCGGGCTCGATGTCGCCATGATCGGCTATCAGGGCACCGTCTTCCCGGTGCTCTTGGCGGTCTGGTTTATGTCCCATCTGGAGAAACAGCTGCGCAAGCGCATTCCGGATGCGCTGGATCTGATCCTCACGCCGTTTCTCACCGTCATCATCACCGGTTTCGTGGCGCTGCTCTTTATCGGCCCGGCGGGTCGGGTGCTGGGGGATGGCATCTCGTTCGGTCTGAGCGCCCTCTATGAGCAGGCGGGCTGGCTGGCGGGGCTGGTGTTTGGCGGCACTTACTCGCTTATCGTCATCACCGGCATCCACCACAGCTTCCACGCCATCGAGGCGGGGTTGCTGGCCAATCCGCAAATTGGCGTCAACTTCCTGCTGCCCATCTGGGCCATGGCCAACGTGGCACAGGGCGGGGCTTGCCTCGCGGTCTATTTCAAGACCCGCGATGTGAAGATCAAGGCCATTACCGTGCCGGCGGCCATGTCCTGCCTGCTGGGTATCACGGAAGCGGCGATCTTCGGGGTCAACCTGCGTTACATCAAACCCTTTCTCGCCGGTCTGTTTGGCGGGGCCTGCGGCGGCGCCTACGTGGTGGCGGCCAAGGTGGGGATGACGGCGGTGGGGCTGACCGGTATTCCCGGCATGGCCATCGTCCAGCCCATGAGCCTTATTCACTACATCATCGGGCTGGTGATCGCCTTTGGCGCCGCCTTCGCTGCATCCTACCTGCTCAAGTACAAGGTGGAGTGATGAAGGAAAGCGATCTTCTCAACCAGATTGTCCGGTCGTTGCTGGCCGGACAGCTCAAGGCGGCGGCCGATCCCCATCGGCCCCACTGGCATCTGGCAGCCCCGGTGGGGCTGCTTAACGATCCCAACGGCTTTATCGAGCACGACGGGCGCTACCACCTCTTCTACCAGTGGAACCCGCTGGGCTGCGAGCACCGCAACAAGGGCTGGGGCCATGTCACCTCCACCGATCTGCTGCATTGGCAGCACGAGCCCATCGCCTTGCTGCCCACCGAGGCCTATGAGAGCCACGGCTGTTATTCTGGCTCGGCGGTGAGCGATGAGCAGGGGTGCCTGACCCTTATCTACACAGGTAATGTCAAATACCCGGATGGCAGCCGCACCGCCTATCAGTGTCTGGCCCGCGCCGACGGTGAGGGCGGTTTTGCCAAGCTGGGGCCCGTGCTGGATCTGCCCGAAGGCTACAGCGGCCACGTGCGCGACCCCAAGGTGTGGCACGACGGCAAACAGTGGCTGATGGTGCTGGGCGCGCGCACCCTGGATGACAAGGGGGAAGTGCTGCTCTATCGCGGTGACACCCTGCAAAGCTGGCAGCGGGTGGGCCCCATCGCCGGTAGCGGGCGAGGGGGGCTGGGCGAGTTTGGCTATATGTGGGAGTGCCCGGATCTCTTCCCGCTGGGGGAGCTCCATGTGCTGATCAGCTGCCCGCAGGGGATTGCCCCGGCAGGCGAGGATTATCGCAACCTCTACCAGTGCGGCTGGCTTTCTGGCAACTTCGACGGCGAGCGCTTCGAGCACGGGGCTTTCCACGAGCTAGATCGGGGCTTCGAGTTCTATGCGCCGCAAACTACCCTGGACACTCAGGGTCGCCGCCTCTTGTTTGGCTGGCTGGGTCTACCGGAGGAGAACGAGATGAGCCAGCCCACTGTCGCTTACGGCTGGATCCACCAGATGAGCTGCCCGCGGGAGCTGTTCTGGCAGGATGAGTGGCTCTGCCAGCGGCCGGTGGCGGAGCTTGCGGCGCTCAAGGGAGAGCTGACCCGTTTCGAGGGGACGCTTGGCGAGTTTTCGGGGATGGCCATCGACTCGGCCTGGCTCGATCTGGATCTGTGTGGTGAGGGGAGTCTCTGGTTCGGTGCCGTGGCCGAGCTGGTGTGGCAGCCGGACCGCATCACCTTGCGGCGCCAGAACTGGCAGAGCGGGACGTGGGAGACCCGCAGCAGCCCATGGGCTGGCGGGCGGATCACCGTCCTGTGCGATCGCTCCAGTCTGGAGTGTTTCATCGATGAGGGGCGAAACAGCCTGTCGGCGCGCTACTTCCCCGGGGACAAGCCGCAACTTTCATCAGGCAACGGCGATGATGGCTGCAAAATTTGCCTCAATCACTGGCCGCTGTCGGCGTGCCTAGTACAATAGCCCGGTTCTAGTCAGCCGGGAGGCCAGGTGGAGAAGAAGAAACGGATCACGATTGCCCAGATCGCCGAACTGGCGGGGGTGTCCAAGGCGACCGCCAGTCTGGTGCTCAACGGGAAGAGTGCGGAGTACCGCATTGCCGACGATACCCGCAAGCGCATTCAGGCGGTGGCGGAGGAGTGTCACTACCTGCCGAGCTTTCACGCCCGCTCCCTGCGCGAGACCCGCAGCTACACCTGGGGGTTGGTTATCCCCGATCTCACCAACTTCGGTTTTGCCCGCATCGCCCGCGCCCTCGAGGCGGACTGCCGGGAGGCGGGTATCCAGCTGCTGATCGCCTGCTCCGAGGATGATCCCGCTCTCGAGCAGCGGGTGGTGGACAACCTCATCAGCCGTCAGGTGGACGGGCTGATTGTCGCCTCCAGCGGCCACAGCGATGACATCTATGCCCGTATCCACGACCGCCTGCCGGTGGTGCAGCTCGACCGCCATATTGGCGAGTCGCGCCTGCCCATGGTGATCTCCGATGCCTGCAAGGCCACCGCCGAGCTGGTGCGGGACATGACCAGCGAGTGCGGCGAGGAGATCTACTACTTCGGCGGCCTGCTGGATCTCTCCCCCAGTCGTCATCGGCTGGCGGGCTATGAGCTGGGGCTCCATCGCGCCGGTTTTGAAGCCGATGCAGCCCGGGTGCGTCATCGCGACTATCAGCCGAGCTCCGGTTATCAGCTGATGGCTGAGCTGGTGGCCGAGCTGGGAGCGCCTCCCAGGGGGCTCTTTACCGCCTCCTTTACTTTGCTGGAAGGGGTGCTGCGCTACCTCAACGAGGCAGGGCTGATGGAGACGGGCATGCGCCTGTGCACCTTCGATGATCACGACCTGCTCGACTGCATTCCCATGCGCATCGACTCGGTGGCGCAGGATTGTCCGGCGCTGGCCCTCGCCGCTTTCGAGCTGATGCAGCAACTGATTGCGGGCAATCCCCCGGCGCAGACTGCCCAGGTGATCACCCCCAAGGTGCGCTGGCGCAGTCGCCGCTAGCCACGCCGTGTCACCCATCCCATATGAGAAAGCCCCGCCATTGCTGGCGGGGCTTTTTGCTGTTGGCGGATGGAGCCATGACTCTGGCCGACAGCTCAGTCGGTGGTACTGGTGCGCCAGAACACCTGCTTGATATGGGGGTGGATGCCGAGTTTCACCATCAGGGCATCGAGCTCGTCGCCATCGATGGAGGTAGCCAGCAGCACCGCCGAGATCTCCAGATCCCCCTCGCCAAACGGCTCGATATCGAGTTCGCTCAAGGGGTAGTTGGCCTGCTCCAGCATCTCCTCGAGCCAGTGCAGCACCTCTTTTTGATGCTCGCGCTGGGTCAGGGCCGTCACCTTGTAGGTCACTTCGGTGTCGGTATTGTCCACCGGGCGGCGGTTGATCTGGTTGACCAGCGGTCTCAGCAGGGTGTTGGCGGCCAGCACGAACAGGGCCCCCAGAATTGCCTCCATGGCCAGTCCGGCACCACAGGCGGCGCCGACCGCAGCAACGCCCCACAGGGTGGCGGCGGTGTTGATGCCGCGGATATTGCCCGACTCGCGCATGATGACGCCGGCGCCGAGAAAGCCGATGCCGGAGACGATATAGGCCACCACATGGACCACGTTGTAGTTGCCGCCGTGCAGGTCATAGATACGCTGGGCCAGACTGACGAACAGGGCGGCCCCTACGGCGACCAGCACGTTGGTGCGCAGGCCCGCGGTACGTTGGCGGTACTGGCGCTCCAGCCCGACCAGACTGCCGAGCACAAAGGCGAGCAGCAGGCTGGCCAGGGTGTCGAGCAGGGAGATCATGTCAATTTGTTGCCACATCTTCATGGCGTACTCCTTCTGATGAGCGCTGGTTTGGCGCAATCCATGATGAAACGCCGGGAGGCGGATGGATCAGGGGATGATTGCGCGGATGGCCAGCAGACAAACAAAAACGCGGCGTCCCGGGGCGCGAGCACCATCAGATGCCCTGACGCTCGGAGAGGACGCAACAAGCGGGGCCAGCGTGGCTGGCCCCTTTCACTGTGGTTAACGCAGGTGTGCGGTCAGTTGAGTTCGGGATCGCAGTCGATGCGCGGGCGCAGTTGCCAGCGCACCGGATGTGCTACTCCGACCTGATGAACGAACTGCACCAGATAGCGTCGCTGGGGCGGGGTGCACTGCAGGTTGAGCACCAGCTCTCGCCCGCCGCCGCGACCCGGCTTCATCGATTGCATCGGTTGCAGCCCGGCCGGTTGCAACGTGTGGTTCACCATATCCAGCACCTGCTCCATATCGGCGCGATCCTCACAGCGGATCTGCAGCCGGTAGTGGTGCTGACGCTGTTTGCCGCCCAGCCAGCGTGGCAGCATGCCACGGCCGAGCCGGCTCAACAGGGGGTGAGCCCGGGTAGCAACAGAACCTGTTACGACCGTGCGATCCGCAGCCGGTTTGATTGAGATAAAACGCATAGCAGCCTCCTTGTGGGAAGCAGAAACTATGCAGGCATGGCGACCGTGGCGGTTGGCCTCTGGTTGCCAGACGTCAAGTGTAAAAAGGGAGAAGAGGGGAGTGGATTTCCGCTTCTCGCAGGGTTGCGAGCATGCGGCAGAGAAAGACCTGCGGCTAGCTCGCGACCTTGGTACCGACGATGAGGGTCGGTCTACAACTGTCACTTGATGAGTTGCCCACTGATGGTCTCCGCTATTGATAAGAGGCTCGAATGATAGCCGAGGTGGCAGGCAGGGTAAACCCCGCGCCGCCCGCAGCAACATCTTGAAACATAATCGAAAGCCCCGTTTTGCCGCGCAGGGCCGTAAAAAGAGACCCGGCGAGGGCCGGGTCTGCGGGGTCATTCGGTCTTGTCGATGCCGAGGTATTTGAGCATCAGTTTCTCGTAGATGGGCTCGGTATCCCCCACCTGCATCTTGTGCAGGAAGTACTTCTCAAAGGCGATCTTGGCCAGATGGACCCACTTTCCTTTCTTGAACCAGGCGACGTTGCGCGGCGGGATCTGCGGCATGGCGACGAAAGCGGCGCCGGTGTCCCCCATGTCTGCCAGACAGATGGCATTCCACACTGCCTTGGTCACCGGCGGCTGGCCGCTGAGCTCCGCCTTGATGTTGTGGCTCAGGGTGCGCACCATGGCCTCAATCATGTAGCCGGTCTTGGGCACCCCGGTCGGTACCGGCGTCTTGTGCGGCGGGGCAATGGCGATGCAGACCCCGGCGGCGTAAATCTGCGGGAAGGCGGGATTACGCTGGTGCTCGTCGACGATGACAAAGCCGCGGGGATTGACCAGCCCCTCGATGCCCCGCAGCGGTGCAATGCCGACAAAGGCGGGCAGCATCATGGCGTGTTTGTAGGGCAGAGTGTGGGTGCGCTTGATGTTGCCCTCATCGTCCAGCTCCTCCACCGTCATCTGGCCATCTTGCGCCGCCACAGTGCGGGCATTGCAGATCCACTGCACGTCGCGCATCCGCAGTTCGCTCTCCAGCATCCCCTTGGAGTCGCCCACGCCGTTGAGACCAAGGTGGCCGATGTAGGGCTCGCTGGTGACAAAGGTCATGGGCACATTTTTTCTCACCTTCTTGTCGCGCAGGTGGCGATCGAGGATGAACGCATACTCGTAGGCGGGGCCGAAGCAGGAGGCGCCCGGCATGGCGCCGACAATCACCGGGCCGGGCTCATCGACCAGGGCACTGACACTGTGGCGGCACTCTTCGGCGTGTGAGAGGGTACAGACGCTGGTGGTGCCACCGGATTCGGGGCCAGCCCCCGTCACCTCGTCAAAGGCGAGAGCCGGGCCGGTGCAGATTGCCAGAAAGTCGTAACGCAGGGTCTGGCCATCGGAGAGGGTGAGCTGCTGCGCTGCCGGTTGCAGCTCGGTCAGGGCGGCATGGATAAAGCGGATCCCCTTTTTCTTCACATGGGGTTCGATGGGGATCGAGGTCTCCTTGCGCTCCCGCCACTGGACGGCAATCCAGGGGTTGGAGGGGGTAAATTCAAAGTCCGGCTTGTCATTGATGAGGATCACCTCATGCTGCTTGCCCAGTTCGGCCTTGAGTTCGTAGGCGGCAGACATGCCCCCGAGACCCGCGCCGATGACGATTACCGTTGCCATGTTCAGCCTCCTGCGTTTATTACACGCTCATGTGAGCCGGGTCATCCGACCCGTTTATTTAAATCCTATCCGTTTGAGGATCATCGCTGCCGGGCAGAAACCGGTGAATGCGCTCTGGATCAGGTTGACCCCGACAAAGGCACTTAACCAGACAAAGCCCGGATGAACCCAGGTGGTAAGGATCAGCGAGAGCAGCAACATGCAACCCGCGACGATTCTGACTCCGTTATCTACTGTCATGGTCTTTCTCCTTATCTACTTTAGATATTGCTAATTTAGTGTTGTTTTATACAATAGAACAAATATCAGCAATTGCTAATTTACTCTTATGAGCCAATTCGACGAGATGAACAGACATGCGACAGCCGCCGCCTCCCTGCTCAAGGCGTTGGCTCATCCCGAACGCCTGATGGTGCTCTGCCAACTGGTGGAGGGGGAGAAGGGGGTCGGGGAGCTGCTGGCCCATAGCCAACTCGGGCAGTCGGCCTTCTCCCAGCAACTTTCGGTATTGAAGCGCTACGGCCTGATCCGTTCGCGCAAGGTCTCCCAGCAGATCTACTACTCGCTGGTGAGCGAGGCGGCCGCCGATGTGCTGGGGGCGCTGCAAACCCATTTTTGTCACTCGGAAAATAAGGAATCTTGATGATGGAAAGCCAATGGCTGCTCTCTTTGGGCGGTGGCATGCTGGCGGGGCTGTCGGCCCTGATCCTGATGTTGTTCAACGGCCGGGTTGCCGGGATCAGCGGCATTCTGGCCGGTGCACTGCAACACCGTGCGCCGTGGCGGGTGCTGTTTCTGCTGGGGCTGGGGGCGGGCGCCTGGTTGGCGCTGACCCTGGGTTGGGCCACCATGCCCGCATTCACCACCTTGCCCGGCTGGCCTGTAGTGCTGCTGGCCGGTCTGCTGGTCGGCATCGGTACCCGTCTTGGCAATGGCTGCACCAGCGGCCACGGCATCTGTGGCATGGGGCGGCTCTCCCTGCGCTCCATCGTCGCCACCCTGACCTTTATGGCGGCTGGCTTTATCACCGTCTTCGTCACTCATCATCTGCTGTAAGGGGCTGATTGCCATGAAGTTGCTGACAAGTTTGTTTGCGGGTGTGTTGTTCGGACTGGGGATGGCCATCTCCGGCATGATGGATCCCGCCCGGGTCACCGGTTTTCTCGATCTGGCCGGGGCCTGGGATCCCAGCCTCGCCTTCGTGATGGGAGGGGCCCTGCTGGTCTTTATGCCGGGTTATTTTCTGCTGGTGAAACCCCGTCGCCAGAGTGTGCTGGGGGATCCCATCGCAGCCGTACCAGCCCCTCGGCTGGAGCGCAGGCTGATCGGCGGGGCCGCGCTGTTTGGCATCGGCTGGGGATTGGTGGGCATCTGCCCGGGGCCAGCTCTGAGTCTCATTTCCAGCGGGCAGCCCATGATAATGTTGTTTATAGCGGCCATGGTGGCCGGGATCTTGCTGTTTGACAGAGGGCTGGCCAGGGTGCTGACCAAGGCGCCAGCTCGGGGAGTGGATAAGGTGCGCCAGTCCCATACCGCCTGATCCCGTGAAGTGATTGATGATGCCAGGGAAGGAGAGTAATGATGGAAAAGATCCGGTTGCTGGGGATCACCATGTTGGTGATGACATCGCAGGCCATGACATCCCCCCAGGCCCTTGCCGCAGACGGGGAGTCTATTGCCCCACTGACAGTGCCCCTGTTGACAGTGGCGCCACAGGCGGTGACCGACTGGCTGACGCTGGATGGCACCGTCAGTGCCATCAATCAGGGGACGGTGGCGGCCCAGACCAGCGGCCGGGTCTCCCGCATGCTGGTGGATGTGAACGATCAGGTGCAGGCGGGGCAACCGCTGCTGGAGATCAGCGGCAAAGAGCAGTTTGCCGCCGTCACGGGTGCCGAGGCGCGGCTGGCGCGGGCGCAGGCCCAGCAAGTGGAAGCCGAGCGCCAGCTTGCCCGCTTTCAGGCGCTGATTGCCAAGGGGGTGATCACCCGCGCCCAGCTCGATAATGCCCAGGCGACGGATCGCGCCGCCCGCGCCGAGGTGAACGCTGCCGATGCGGCCCTCACTCAGGCCCGCGAGGCCTACGGTTATACCCGCATTCTGGCCCCTTACGCCGGAGTCGTGACCAAACGGCTGGTAGAGCTGGGGGAGACTGTCGCCCCCGGTACCCCGCTGCTCTCCGGCTTCTCTCTAGACACACTGCGGGTGGAGGTGGAGTTGCCCCAATCCGCCCTTTCGCTGGCTCGTGAGCCTGCGGATGTGCAGGTGCTGCTGCCGGATGGCAAGCCTGTTACCCCGGTCAAATTGACCCGCTTCAACTATGCCGACAGCCAGAGCCACGCCTTCAGGTTGCGCCTCGACTTGCCGCCGCAAACCGCCGGGGTATTGCCCGGCATGTGGCTCAAGGTGCAGCTCAAACAGGGTGAACGTCAGGTGTTGCAGGTGCCGGATCGCGCCCTGCTGCGGCAAGGGGAGTTCAACGGCGTCTATCTGCAGCAACCCGCTGGCTGGGCCCTGACGCCGGTACGGGTCGGTCATTGCGTCGAGGGACAGTGCGAGATCCTGGCCGGGCTGCAAGCCGGTGACAAGCTGGCCCCCGATGCCTGGGCGCAGCAGCAGGAGGTGGCCCATGAGTAGCGAGCTGAACGGCAACAAGGAGAGGCTGGGGCCTGCCGGTCGGCTGGCTGCGCTGTTTCAGGGCTCGGCCATCACCCCGCTGCTGGCGCTGGTGGGGCTGTTGCTCGGTCTGTTTGCAGTGCTGGTGACCCCCAAGGAGGAGGAGCCGCAGATCGATGTCACCTTCGCCGATGTCTACATTCCCTTCCCGGGAGCCACTCCGGCTGAAGTGGCCTCTCTCGTCACCACCCCTGCCGAGCAGGTGGTCTCCCAAATAAAGGGCATTGATACCCTCTATTCTTTTTCCCAACCCGATGGCGCCCTGCTGGTGGTGGTGTTCAAGGTAGGGGTGAGCCGCGAGCAGGCCATCGTCGATCTCAACAACCAGCTCGACTCCAACCGCGATTGGCTGCCGCAGGGGATTGGAGTCGGTCAGCCGCTGGTAAAACCCCGGGGGATCGATGATGTCCCCATCGTCAGTTTGACCTTATGGAGCAAAGAGGGGAGCAAGCAACTGGGAGCACCCGAGCTGACCCGGGTCGCCCATGAGTTGGAGACCGAACTCAAGCGCATTCCCGGTACCCGCGATATCTACACGCTGGGCAGCCAGAGCGCCGTGCTGCGGGTGATGCCGGATCCGGCGGCCCTTAGCGCCCACGGCATCAGCTGGGGCGATCTGAGCCAGCGACTTGCGGCCGCCAATCAGGTGGGCCCGACACAGGCCATCGAGCAAGATAACCGGGAGATCAAGGTGCAGGTCGGGCAGTTCCTGCAAAGTGAGCTGGAGGCCCGTGAGCTGGTGGTGGGGCTGCACGACGGCAAGCCGGTCTATCTGGGGGAGGTGGCCAGGGTCTCTCTGGGTCAGGAGACCCCGACCAAGCGCAGCTGGATGGGGATGGGGCAGGCCAGTTATCCGGCGGTGACTCTGGCCATCGGCAAGCAGCCGGGCCAGAACGCGGTCGATGTGGCCAAGCGGGTGGAGGCGCGGGTCGAAAGTTTGCAGAACCGGCTCATCCCTGCCGGGGTCGAGGTGACGGTGACCCGGGACTACGGCGTTACCGCCGAGACCAAATCCAACACCCTGATCGGCAAGCTGATTTTTGCCACCACGGCGGTGGTGCTGCTGGTGCTGGTGAGCATGGGCTGGCGCGAGGCGCTGGTGGTGGGCGTTGCCATCGTCATCACCCTGGCACTGACCCTGTTTGCCAGCTGGGCCTGGGGCTTTACCCTCAACCGGGTGTCGCTGTTTGCGCTGATCTTCTCCATCGGCATTCTGGTGGATGACGCCATAGTCGTGGTGGAGAACATCCACCGCCATCGCGGTTTGGGCAAGGGGTCGCTCAAGGAGCTTATTCCGGGGGCGGTAGACGAGGTGGGGGGGCCGACCATACTGGCGACCCTGACCGTCATCGCGGCCCTGCTGCCGATGGCCTTTGTCAGCGGGCTGATGGGTCCTTACATGAGCCCCATTCCCATCAATGCCAGTATGGGGATGCTCATCTCCCTGCTGGTGGCCTTCATTTTCTCCCCCTGGCTGGCGAGCCATTTACTCAAGGGGGAGGCGCACGGTACCCACGGCGAGGCCAAGGCGGGTCTTTTTCACCGGCTGATGACCCCTTTCCTGATTGGTGATGGTGCCAAGCGCGCCAGACGCAAACTTTGGCTGGTGGTGTTGCTGCTGGTCGGGGCCGCCACCGCCATGCCGGTGGTGCAGTGGGTGGTGCTTAAGATGCTTCCCTTTGACAACAAGTCGGAATTTCAGCTGGTGCTCGATATGCCGGAGGGGGCGACCCTGGAGCAGACCGAGCGCACCCTGCTGGCGGTCGGGCGGGAGCTTGCCAAGGTGGAGGAGGTGAAGGATTACCAGATCTACGCCGGCACAGCCGCCCCCATCAATTTCAACGGCCTGGTGCGTCACTACTTTATCCGCAGCGGCGCCAACGTGGGGGATATTCAGGTCAATCTGGTGGACAAGCATGAGCGGGATCGCAGCAGCCACCAGATTGCCCAGTCGGTTCGGGAGCCGCTGCAGGCCATCGCCAGTGCGGCAGGGGGCAACCTGAAAGTCGTTGAGGTGCCGCCCGGCCCGCCGGTCTGGTCCCCCATCGTTGCCGAGATCTATGGCCCGACTCAGGCCGCCCGCGAAGCGGCCGCTCGCGCCGTACAGGCCCGTTTTGTGGCCACGGCGGATCTGGTGGATGTGGATATCTATCTGACCGACCCGCAGCCCAAGTGGCGGCTGGTGGTGGATCGCAGCAAGGCGGCCCTGCTCGGGGTTGATCTCGGGGATCTGGTGAACACCCTCAATGGCGGGGTGGGTTATCAGGATGCCAGCTGGCTGCAGGGGCATGGTGCCAAGTATCCGGTGCCGATCCGCATCGAGCTGGCACCCGGTGACAAACGGGATCTGGCGGGCGTATTGGCCCTCAAGGTGCGCAGCCAGAGCGGCCAGCTGGTGCGGGTCTCCGAGCTGGTGAGTCGCCGTGATGAGGTGGCCCCCAGCTATATCATGCACAAGAACATGCAGCCCATGGTGATGGTGGTGGCCGACATGGGTGGCCACACCGACAGCCCGCTCTACGGCATGTTTGCCGCCGGTGCCGATATCGACCTGCCCCAATATTACGTGCAGCAGCCCGACAAGCTGGGGGAGGTGGCGCTGTTGTGGGACGGGGAGTGGAAGATCACCTACGAGACCTTCCGCGATATGGGCATCGCCTACGGGGTGGGGATGATCCTCATCTATCTGCTGGTGGTGGCCCAGTTCCGCTCCTATCTGGTGCCGCTCATCATCATGGCCCCCATTCCGCTCACCATCATAGGGGTGATGCCGGGCCACGCCCTGTTGGGGGCCCAGTTTACCGCCACCTCGATGATCGGGATGATCGCCCTGGCCGGGATCATCGTACGCAACAGCATCCTGCTGGTGGACTTTATCGAGCAGCAGCGCAGCGCCGGAGTGGCGTTCGAGCAGGCGGTGATCGAAGCTGCGCAGGTGCGGGCCAAACCCATCATGCTGACGGCGTTGGCGGCGATGATCGGGGCCCTGTTTATCCTCGATGATCCCATCTTCAACGGACTGGCCATCAGCCTGATTTTCGGGATCCTGGTCTCCACTTTGCTCACCCTGGTGGTGATACCCTTGCTCTATTATGCCCTGCTCTCCCGACGCACATGACGGGAGTCACTAGCGAAAGGATGCGCGATGAAGAGAGGTTGGTTGTGGTGGGGAAGTGGCGTTGTGGTGGCGGTGGCTGCTGTGGCATGGTGGTGGCGACCGCAGCCGACGCCGATCAGGCTGGCTGAGGTCGGGCGGGGGGATGTGCTGGTCACCGTGGTCAACACTCGGGCTGGCACCATCAAGTCGTGTCAGCGGGCCGGGCTCAGTCTGCCCGGTGGCGGCGTGGTGGAGCAGATCGCCGTCAAGGCCGGGGATCGGGTGGCCCGGGGAGATCTGCTGCTGACCCTCTGGAGCGACGATATCCGTGCCGATCTCGCCCGTGCCCGCGCCCAGCAGGCGCTCGGCAAGACCCAGCGCGAGGAGCGTTGCAGCGAGGCGGCCTACTACGAGCGGGAGGCCAACCGGCTGGCCACCTTGCTGGCCAAAAACCTCACCTCCCGCACCCTCGCCGAGCAGGCCCAGAATCTGGCCGATACCCGCCGCTATGTCTGCCGCGCATCCCGTCAGCAGGAGCGGGTAGACGAGGCGCAGGTCGCCCAGGTGGAGGCTCGCTTGAGCGAGCGCCGCCTGCTGGCGCCGTTTGCCGGTGTGGTGGCAGAGGTCAACAGCAAGCTGGGCGAATACATGACTCCCTCACCGCCCGGGGTCGCCATGCCCCCGGTTATCGATCTCATCGACGATCGCTGTCTGTATGTCTCAGCCCCCATCGATGAGGTGGATGCTGCCCGCCTCAAGGTGGGCCAGTCTGCCCGGGTACTGCTCGATGCCATGCCCGGGCGCGATTTTGCCGCCACCGTCACCCGTATCGCCCCCTATGTGAAGGAGCTGGAGAAGCAGGCCCGCACCGTCGAGGTGGAGGCAGCGCTCACTGCCCTGCCCACCGATGTGCCCCTGCTTATTGGCTACAGCGCCGACCTTGAGGTCGAGGTGACCCGCGCCACCGATGTGCTGCGGGTAGCGGCCAGCAGCCGGGCCGACGATGGCAGCGTGCTGCGGCTGGAAGGGGATAAGCTGGTACGGGTGGTGCCCCGCTGGGGCGTGGAGAACTGGAACTGGATTGAGGTGGCCGAGGGGCTCGCTGCCAGTGATCGGCTGGCAGCCCAGCCCGGACAGATTGTCGGGGAGGGCCCTTTCAGCGCCGCCACGGAGCAGACGGATGAGTGATCTCATTCGCCTTGATGCCGTCAGCCGTCGTTTCACTCTGGGGGGGAGCGAGGTGGCCGCCCTCGATCGCGTTTCCCTGCGGGTTGCCGAGGGGGAGTATCTGGCGGTGATGGGCCCCTCGGGCTCCGGCAAATCGACCCTGCTCAATGTGCTGGGGCTGCTGGATCAGCCCGATGAGGGGCGTTACTGGCTGGGAGGGGAGGATACCGCCACCCTGTCAGAGCCGGCGCTGGCCCAGCTGCGCGGCCATCGCATTGGTTTCGTGTTCCAGTCGTTTCACCTCATCTCCCGCCTCACCGCCCGTGAAAACGTCGAGTTGCCGCTGATGTTGTGCGGGATCACCCCCGCCGAGCGCCATCTCCGAAGCCAGCAGTTGCTGGGGGAGCTGGGGCTGGAGAACCGGGCCGGACACCGCCCTGCCGAGCTCTCCGGCGGTCAGCGTCAGCGGGTAGCCATCGCCCGTGCCATGGCAATGACGCCGCGGCTGATCCTGGCCGACGAGCCCACCGGCAATCTCGACTCCCGCTCAGGGGAGGAGGTGATTACCCTGCTGGAGGGACTCAACCGGGAGCAGGGTATTACCTTGGTGGTGGTGACCCACGACCCGCGCCTCGGTGATCGGGCTGGCAGGCGGATCCTGATGAACGATGGCCGCATCAACATTGATAGCGGCGGTGGCTGAATGCGGCGCCCCGATGTGATCCGCTTTGCCGCCGTGGCCCTGCTGCGCCAGCGCTCACGGGCGCTGGTCTTGATCCTGGCGGTGAGTTTGAGCGTCACCTCGGTGCTGCTGCTCACCGCGCTGGGGGAGGGGGCGAGGCGCTATGTGGCCGACCAGTTCAGCTCCCTTGGCAAGGATCTGCTGGTTATGTTCCCCGGCCGCAAGGAGACCACCGGCGGGCTGCCGCCGGTCACTGGCAACAGTCTGCGGCAGATCACTCTCGATGATATGCACTACCTTGGCCAGCATCAGCCAAACGTGCGGCTGGTGCCGCTGGTGATGGGCTTTGCCGAGGCCAAGCAGGGGGCGCGGCTGCGCCAGACCATGCTGCTTGGCAGCAGCAACGGGCTGCGCGATACCCACGGGCTGGAACTGCTCTCCGGTCGCTGGCTACCGGGGGATGCCGCAGAGGATCGGCCGGTCGTCCTGCTCGGGGTCAAGGTGGCCCGTGAGCTGTTCGGTCAGGCCGATCCGGTCGGTCAGTGGCTGCGTTTTGACAATCGCCGCTTTCGGGTGGTGGGGGTCTTCACCAGCCAGAGCAGCAATCTGGGGATGGATATGGCCGAGGCCGCGCTGATCCCGGTCGGTAGCGCCATGCGGCTGTTCAATACCGAGGGGCTGTTTCGGCTGCTGATCCAGCCGCTGGCGGGGCAAGCGGTGCCCCCGCTTGTCAAGCGACTGGAGCAGCTGATGCAGGCGCGCCACGGGGTGCTCGATGTGACCGTGGTGCGCCGCGACGCCATGCTGGCCACCTTCTCCACCATTCTCTCGACCCTCACCCTGGCGGTTGCCGGCATCGGTGCCATCAGCCTGCTGGTCTCCGGCATCATGATGATGAATCTGGCGCTGATCAGCACCCGCCAGCGCACCGGCGAGATCGGTCTGCTCAAGGCGCTGGGGGCCGACAGTCGCCAGATCCGCCAGCTGTTTTTGTGGGAGGCGCTGCTGCTGAGCGGCAGTGGCGCGCTGTTTGGCACGGTCTTGGGCTATGCCCTGATTGGCCTCGCTGGAGTGATTTGGCCCGGATTTCCGGCGGCGGTCCCTCTGCTCGCGACTCTCTGCACCATACCGGCGGCCCTGCTGACCGGGCTGTTTTTTAGCTGGCTGCCCGCCTCCCGGGCGGCACGGCAAGATCCGGTCAGCAGCCTGCGCAGCGGGCAGTGGAGCGGTGGCTGATGCGCGCAGCTGATCTGCTGTTCTGGCTCTGGCGCGCCTTGCTGGCGGGGCGCAGCCGCAGTCTGCTGTCGGCGCTCGGCATCGCCATCGGGATCGCTTCGGTGACCCTGCTCACCGGCATCGGCGAGGGGCTCAGGCTTTATCTGCTCGACAGCTTCTCCCAATTTGGCACCCGGCTGATCGCCGTGACCCCGGGCAAGACCGAAACCGCCGGCGGCCCGCCCGGTATCCTATCCAGCAGCCGTCCTCTGCTGCTGGAGGATGCCGATGCCCTCGCCAGATTGGCAGGGGTAGAGGCGGCGCTCCCTGTGGTGCAGGGGCAGGGGGAGGTGCGCAGTCGCGGATTGACCCGCAGCACCGCCATTCTGGGCACCGGCCCAGCGGCACTCTCAGGCTGGCGCCTCACCCTGGTGCAGGGGCGTTTTTTGCCCGCGGACGACAGTGCCATGCCCCGCGCCTATGCGGTGCTGGGGGCCAAGGTGGCGGCTGAGCTGTTTCCCGGCGGCGATGGGCCGGGCAGTCTGCTGCGCGCCGGTGATCGCCGTTTTCGAGTGGCCGGGGTGCTGGCACCCAAGGGGCAATTTCTCGGCTTTGATCTGGATGACATGATCTATCTGCCCGCCGCTCACGCCCAGGCGCTGTTCAACAAGGAGGGGCTGCAGGAGATCGACGTCATCTATCGCGCCGGACAGACGGAGGCCGATATCACCGCCCAGATCCGGCGAGTGCTGATCGCCCGCCACGGCGCCGAGGATTTCACCCTCACCTCCCAGCAGGACATGCTGACCAGCCTCGACAAGATCCTCTCCATCATCAAGCTGGCGGTTGGCGGGCTCGGCATTATCTCGCTGCTGATCGGGGCGGTCGGCATCTTCAGCATCATGAGCATCGCCCAGCAGGAGCGGATCCCCGAAGTGGGTTTGCTGATGGCGCTGGGCTGCCCGCGGCGGCGTATTTTATTGCTGTTCCTGCTCGAAGCCGTGGTGTTGGCGCTGCTGGGCGGGGGCATGGGGCTGGCCCTGCTCGGCGGGCTCAAGCTGCTGCTCACTCTGCTGGCGACAGGCTTACCGCTCACCCTCCATCCTCTCTATCTGCTGCTGGCGCTCGGTTGCAGCGCCCTGGTTGGCCTATTGGCCGGGGTCGCTCCTGCGCTGCGGGCAGTGCGTCTCGACCCCGTGGTGGCCCTGCGCGGTGACTAGGTCGCCCCTTTCGCAAGAGGCGCGTTACGCTCGGGGCTGAACAGGGGGGACTAGGCGACCACCTCTGCAACCGACAGGCTGCGCTCAGATCTGAACAGGGGGAAGTAGCGGCGATCCGCCTGACTCATGTGGCCGACTACCAGCTCCTGAATGATGAAGTTGAGCAGCTCGTCGTTGCCCAGTGTTCCCGCTTTGGCGGCGTGCAGCAGCTGACCGGCCTTGTTGAGCAGGCGCTGGTGATCCTGACGGTGGCTGACGAGTTCCCGATAGTCGATCTCCGCCAGCATCTGCTCTTCAAAGGCGAAGTGGTGACGAGCCATGTCGAACAGGCTCTCCAGACTCTCCAGAAACGGGGCCGGATCCTCGTGCTGATCTTTCATCCGCTCCAGCAGCCGGTTGGTCAATACGAAGAGCTGGCGATGCTCGGCATCGATGCGCGGGTGACCGCACTCGTGGCCGGGTTGCCACAGCAGTGCCCCCTGCTCGGGATCAAGGCCTTCGGTATAGAGGCAGACCCGGCCGCGGCCGCGATTCTTCGCCTGATACATGGCCTGATCGGCGTGGTGCATCAGCGTCTTGGCATCCTCCCCGTGCTCGGGATAGAGCGCCAGCCCGATACTGCTGGATATGAGCAGCTCCTGCCCCTCCAGCTGGAACGGATGGCGCAGCTGCTGGTGCAGCTTGTCGGCCACCGCCAGCACTTCGTCGCCACTCTCCGGCAGCAAGATAACGAACTCATCGCCCCCCAGCCGTGCCACCAGATCCTGTTTGCGCACGCAGTGGCTCATCCGCTCGGCCACCATATTGAGCAGAATATCCCCGGTCTCATGGCCGAAGGTGTCATTGATCGGTTTGAAGTGATCGAGATCGATAAACATCAATGCCAGCGGACGGGGCGTCTCCTGCTCCATCAGCTCCTTGAGCCGTTGCTGCAGCAAGCGGCGATTGGGCAGCCCGGTGAGGGGGTCGTAGAAGGCGAGGCGGCGCATCATCTCCTCTCGCGCTGCCCGCTCTGTGATATCCCGGGTGACCCCGAGGATCGCCTCCGGCTGGGCATTGTGGTTGCCATGGAGGGTAGTGATGGTCTCGGTCGCCACCAGATGGCCATCCTTGTGGCGCAGCTGGGTGCGAATGACCCGGCGAGTCTGGTCATGCTCTCCCCGCTGCCAGGCCTCCAGGGTGGCGGAGATCTCCTCACGCAGCAGCTGCCTTGAGGCATCCGGTAGCAGCTGTTTGAGGGGCAGGGCAAACAGCTCGGGGGCCTCGTAGCCGCTCAGAGGAGTGATGGCCGGGCTGACATAGCGAAAGCGCAAGCTGGCTGCATCCATGGTCCAGATTACATCGGCGCTGTTCTCCGCCACGAAGCGATAGTGCTGCTCGCTCTGGGCCAGTTCACGGGTCAGCCGCTGGCGATCCCGCGCCTCCTGGCGCAGGCGCAGATAGAGGTGCAAGAAGATGCCGAGCAGGGTCATCAGGGTAAAGGTGATGAGCATGGCCACCGCCACGCTCTTGTCGAGCAGTTGCCGTTGCTGGCGCAGCCGCTCCTGCGCCGGGTCGTAGATAAAGCGGTCGAGGTTGGGCAATACCGTGAGCATGCCCGCCTCCAGATAGGTTTTGGCGATCTGCAGCCAGCGCTCCTGCTGCATGTAGCCTGGTTCGATCAGATCCGGTTGCATCAGCTCTCTGGTTTCGCGAGCCTCGAACTCCAGCTGTTCACGGCCAGCCCCGGTCGGGTACTGCTCCATGATGAGGTTGATCATCTCGTCGGGGTGGTCCATCGCGTAGCGCCACCCCTTGAGGCTGGCCTGCTGGAAGGCGTAGACCCGATCCTGTCGGGTGATCAGCTCCCGCTCGGAGGTAAACAGGTTGTCGCCGTAGAAGTCGAAGTCGATGGTGCGCGGACTGAAGACCCGATAGGGGATCCCTTTTTGTTGCAGATAGAAGGGCTCGGTAGTGCTGTAGGCGCTGATGGCATCCACCTTGCCCGCCAGCAGTGCCTGAATCCCCTGTTTGTAGGGAAGGGTGACCCAGTCGCGGCTGCGGGTATGGTGGGAAAGGTAGGTCAGCAGCTCGTTGGAGCCAGGCTCCAGCATCAGTCGCTTGTTGGCCAGATCGGCCGGGTTGCGAATATCTGGCCGATCCAGCGTGAGCAGAACCAGCGGCGAGTGCTGCAGCAGGGCGGCGAGCACCACTACCGGACGACCGGCAGCCCGATCCAGCAGCAGATCACTGCCGCTGATGCCAAACTGGGCCTTTCCCGAGATCACCTCGCTGACCACATCGGTGCGGGAGTCCGCTTCACGCAAGGTGACATGCAGACCGGCCTCCCGATAAAACCCTTTGGCGATGGCCGCGTAGTAACCGGCAAACTGGAACTGGTGTTGCCACGGCAACTGGACGATGACCTGCTCGCCGGCTCGCACCGAGGGAGAGGTCAGGGTCGCGATGACCATACTGACCAGCATTGGCAGAAACCAGCTGAGGGGCTGGCGGGGGGCTGGGTTCTCCGTCATACAACGTTTCTCTCGGGAGCGGTGTCTAGGCTAGATTCAAGCAATTTTGTGTCACCTGCAAGGGGAGAAAAGGCGTTTGCAATGGGGTATAGGGGGGTTGGAAAGTCATTTTTGTGTCGTTCATCACACGGGATGGATACATGCCGCTTTTTTGCAAGTTATGTGACCAATAAGAGAGTCATATGGCCTATCGAGGTGGTCGCATTCTAGCCACTTTTTCCCGTCTTTATTGTTATCATTGTGGCTAAACTGCATTTTTTCCGTGGTTGCACGTCAAGTTGTGTCGTTATATCAATAGATACTTTTATGGGGCAGTCAGGTGTGACACAAATGTATCGCGGCTGCTGCGCACCGGTTAATGTGCGACTGCTCAGTGATGGTACCCCGTCAGTGTTATCATGCTGCCCCCAGTTCCGGATAAGGTCTTTTTATGTCCCGCTTGCGTCTGCTTCTCTCCGACTCTCACGATCCCCTGTTCAATCTGGCCGTCGAGGAGTGCATCTTCCGCCAGATGGACCCCGGCCAGCGGGTGCTGTTCCTCTGGCGCAACGCCAATACCGTGGTGATCGGTCGTGCCCAGAATCCGTGGAAGGAGTGCAACACCCGCCGCATGGAAGAGGGCGGGGTGACCCTGGCGCGTCGCAGCAGCGGTGGCGGCGCCGTGTTCCACGACCTTGGCAACAGCTGCTTCACCTTCATGGCGGGCAAGCCGGAGTATGACAAGAGCGTCTCCACCGCCATCGTGCTGGACGGGCTCAAGCGATTGGGGATCGAGGCGTTTGCCTCCGGTCGCAACGATCTGCTGGTGGCCACCCCGAACGGGGAGCGCAAGGTATCGGGGTCGGCCTATCGGGAGACTCAGGATCGCGGGTTCCACCACGGCACCCTGCTGCTGGATGCCGATCTCGGCCGCCTTGCCAACTACCTCAACCCCGACCCCAAGAAGCTGGCGGCCAAGGGGATCACCTCGGTGCGCAGCCGGGTGGCCAATCTGTGCGAACTGCTGCCGGGGATCGACCATCAACAGGTGAGCAAGGCGCTGCAGGAGGCCTTTTCCCACCATTACGGCGCGCGAGTTGAGCCCGAGCATATCTCCCCTGAGCAGATGCCGGATCTGCCGGGCTTTGCCGAGACCTTCGCCCGCCAGCGCAGCTGGGAGTGGAACTATGGCCATGCCCCGGCGTTCAGCCATCTGCTGGAGGAGCGGTTCAGCTGGGGCGGGGTGGAGCTGCACTTTGATGTGGAGAAAGGGGTCATCACCCGGGCGCAGCTCTTTAGCGATACTCTGGAGCCGGCCCCGTTTGATCTGCTGGCGGCCGAACTGGCGGGTTGCGGCTATCGACCGGACGCTGTTGCCGCGCGCCTGCAGCCCTGGCTGGCGTCCTTCCCGCAGCAGCAGAGCGAGCTGGCGGAGTTTGCCGAGTGGCTGTTGGCCTCCCTGCGTTGAGTGCTGCGCTGATGATGGTCTGGTACTGAGGGCGCTGTCAGCCAGGATGGGAGCAAGATCACGAAATATAAAGAGGCGCCTCAAAGGCGCCTTTTTGCCAGCCCTTGTGATGGCTGATACATGACAAAAAGTAGGGTAGGCCATTAGATATTGTCACTGTTGGCCCCGCTGGTACAGGGGTATAACGGCCGCACATTTGCTGTACTAATGGTATAAAAATGAGTGACTTAGTTTATCTGCAAGACGAAAGCGTCAATGCCGTCCACCCCGATTTCTCCGCCCGTTTCGCCACCGTCAAAGCCAACTTTTTCTCGCGCAATCCCGATCTCTGGCCCGTTTTTCGCGAACCCGGATTTGCCACCCTCAACGAATTTCGGGCCCGTGGCTTGGCCCCCGATGCCCGCCTGAACGTCTGGCCAGATGGCCGCGCCCGCCTGGCCGATCTCTGCGAGACCATGCCGGTGCCCGCCACCATGCGCACCCCGGGCGAGCCGATGGCCGAGCTGCTGTTTGCCGCCGCGCTGTCGAAGGATTGGGAGAACCCCTCCAGCGTCGAGAACGTCATCACCATGTCAGCGGATCCCGCTATCTATGGCGCCCAGATGGGTATTCTGGCCAACCCCAATCTGGTCTACTCTGAATATGCTGGAGTGGCCGAGGAGCTGGAGAAGAAGGTGGTGCGCCAGATTGCCCTGCTGGCGGGTTACGACCCGGCTCGCGCCACCGGCATCTTCACCCAGGGGGGGACCTTCTGTAACCTCTACGGCTACCTGCTCGGCATTCGCAAAAGCCTGCCACAAGCCAAGCACAAGGGGCTCGGCCACTATCAGGATTACCGCATCATCAACTCTCAGGGCGGTCACTACTCCAACATCACCAACCTCTCTCTGCTCGGGGTCGATATCGAGAACAAGACCATCCGCATTCAGGTCGGCGAGAACAATGACATCGATCTCGACCACCTCGAGCGCACCCTGACCGCCTGTTTTGCCCTGAAACACGTGGTGCCCGCCATCATGCTCACCATGGGCACCACCGACACCTTCGGGGTGGATCAGGTGAAACCCGTGTTCGAGCTGCGCAATCGCCTCTGCGAGCAGTTCGAGGTGGCGGTCAAACCGCACATTCACGTCGATGCCGCCATCGGCTGGTCGATGATCTTCTTCCTGGGTTACGACTTTGCCGCCAACCCGCTTGGCATCAATGCCGCAACCCTGGCCGGGATCGAGCGCAACGTAGCGCGCTTTGCCGAGCTCAAATATGCCGACTCCTTCACTGT
Organism: Aeromonas sp. 95A; assembly: GCF_051919235.1. NCBI lineage: Bacteria > Pseudomonadati > Pseudomonadota > Gammaproteobacteria > Aeromonadales > Aeromonadaceae > Aeromonas > Aeromonas sp. 95A. The sequence goes on along the minus strand of NZ_JBQBFC010000001.1, from coordinate 1,424,868 downwards.
CGACTTCCAGAAGTGGGGCTATGTGCCCTACACCTCCAGTCTGGTGATGATCAAGGAGCAGGATGACCTCAAGGCGATGGAGAATGACCCGGAGAACTTCTCCTACTTCGAGCGGGACATTCAGGGGCAGACCCACCTGCAATCCACCATCGAGTGCTCCCGTGGCGCGAGTGGCCTGTTTGGCGCCTATGCGGCGCTCAACTACATGGGAGTGGAGGGGTATCGCATCGTGCTGGCCCACTGCCTGCAAAATGCCAACTACTTCCGCTATCGCCTGAGCCAGCTTGGCAACGTCAAGCTGGTGGCGCAGGAGAATCAGGGGCCGAGCGTCGGCTTCAAGATCTACAACCCCGAGTGGGTGAGCGATCCGGAGGCCGAGTTCGCTTTCGAACTGGCGCGCTCCAGCGATCCCGCCTACAAGGCGCGGCTGCAGCGCAATACCGACTATCACCGCAGCCTGTTCAAGGGGCGTGGCAAAGTCGGGCTCTACACCAACTGGGTGGAGGCGGTGGCCCACTCCGACTATGACGCCCGCGGCAAGTACTCCTACATCGCCGGGGAGAAGGCGGTATTTATGAACCCTGCCTGCACTCGCGAGCAGATCGACGCCTTTATCGACCATATTCGCGGTTGAGGGCGGTTGCCCTGACAGTCGAGCGCGGTCAATGGTGGCAAGAGGTGGTTGGGGTGTATCACGCCAACAGATAAACAAAGGGCAAGCCGGCTGGCTTGCCCTTTGTTTTTGCGGCTCTGTTTTTGCAGCACTGTGCGTAATCAGTGGGGAAGGGCGGGTTCAGAGGGCCAGCAGTTGCTCGTTCTCGACAATCTCGCACCCGGCGGGCAGTTTCGAGAGGGCGATCATGGCGCGAGCCACCTGACGAGCCTCGATGGCGCGCCAGCGGGCGAGCTTGCCCACCAGCAGCGGCCGAAACAGCGGGTAGATGGTCTGAAAAATCTGCTCGGAGAGGCGCGGTGGCTGGCGATCCCCCAGCAGCATGGCGGGCCGCACGATGGCGAGCCGTGGCCAGGATTGGGCCAGCAGGGCCTGCTCCATCTCTCCCTTGGTACGCGGATAGAGAGCCGGGGACGATGCGCTGGCCCCCATGCTCGAGACCACGATCAGCCGTTGACAACCGTGGCGGCGGGCCAGCTCGACAAAGGCGACCACATAGTCGAGATCGACCCGGCGAAACGCCTCGGCAGAGCCCGCTTCCTTGCGGGTGGTACCGAGGGCACAGAAGGCGATATCCACCGGGCGGGAGAGGGTGACGCTGGCCAGATCATCAAAATTGACCGGCAGCCAGTGGTGCGCCTCCTTGCCCGGCTTGCGACAGAGCAGGGTCAGTTCATGTTCGGCAGGCAGTTGCTGCACCAGTTCGCGACCGATCAGGCCGCTGGCTCCGGCAATCAGGATCCGGCTCATGGGGATTCTCCCTGTGTCATTCGATGGTGTTGATGCCATGGTGGCTGCTCATCAGCATCAGGCAATTTGCGAGCAGCTGCAATGGGTGAGATGACACTGTATCCCCTGACAGGATCACGGGCAGGATGAATTACGCGGGGCTGGATAAAACAAAACCGGCGCGAGGCCGGTTTTGCGGGATATCAGAGCGGGGTATTGAAAGCTGCTGGCAGCGGGAAGTCACCCGTCACTGTGGTCAGCCTGTCATTGGCGAAGGTGACGGTGAGCTCTTTGCGCTCCTTGTCGCCGTGGCCCGGCTGGAATTCATAGAGGTAGTACCAGGTGTTGGGGTCAAAGCCGTCACGCAGCATGGGGGTCCCCAGTACATAGCTGACCTGCTCGCGGGTCATCCCCTGGCGCAGTTTGTCGACCTGTTTTTGTTCCACATAGTTGCCCTGGGGAATATCGATACGATAGACCAGGCTGCAACCGGAGAGGGTGAGGGCGGTCAAAGCCGCGGCAATCAGGTGTTTCATCCGCATATCGAGTTCAGATCATCCATACAGTCTTTTTTGGCTCGGCAAATCATACCGACTCCCTCCACGGAAGTAAAAAGCCATTGATCCATCAGCCAATAAAAAGGGCCGCACTGCGACCCTTTCTGGCAATCCGGCTGCTGTTACATCGCCGCGCGGAAGATGGCGACGATCTCGTCGTGGCTCGCCTGTTTCGGGTTGGTGAAGCCGCAGGCATCTTTCAGGGCGTTGCTGGCCAGGGTATCGAAGTCATCGGCCTTGACGCCGAGTTGCTCCAGACCGGCCGGGATCTTCACATCCAGCGCCAGCTGCTTGATGGCGGCAATGGCAGCGGCGGCGCCCTGTTCGTCGCTCATGGCGCTCACGTCTACCCCCATGTAGCGGGCCACATCCTTCAGACGAGCCGCGCTCACCTGGGCGTTGAACGCCTGAACATGGGGTAGCAGCACGGCGTTGCAGACACCATGGGGCAGGTCATAGAAACCGCCCAGCTGGTGGGCCATGGCGTGCACATAGCCGAGGCTTGCGTTGTTGAAGGCCATGCCGGCCAGGAACTGGGCGTAGGCCATCTGCTCGCGGGCATGCAGGTCATCGCCGTGGTGAACGGCGGTGCGCAGGTGCTTGGCAATCAGCTCGATGGCCATCACGGCGCTGGCATCGGTCACCGGGGTGGCGATGGTGGAGACATAGGCTTCGATGGCGTGGGTCAGGGCATCCATGCCGGTGGCGGCGGTGAGACCAGCCGGCTTGGCCAACATTAGCTCGGGATCGTTGACTGACATCAGCGGGGTAACGTGCTTGTCGATGATGGCCATTTTCACGTGGCGCGCTTCGTCGGTGATGATGCAGAAGCGGGTCATCTCGGAGGCGGTACCGGCAGTGGTGTTGATGGCGACAAGCGGCAGTTGCGGCTTGGCGGAGCGATCCACCCCTTCGTAATCCTTGATGTTGCCACCGTTGGCGGCGACCAGCGCGATGCCCTTGGCACAGTCGTGAGGCGAGCCGCCACCCAGCGAGATGACGCAATCACAGCCGTTGGCCTTGATCATGGCCAGACCCGCTTCGACGTTGCTGGTGGTGGGGTTGGGTTTGGTCTCATCGAAAACAGCGCTTTCAATGCCATGTTCAGCCAGCAGGGTGGTGAGCTTGGCAACCACACCGATCTGGTTGAGGATTTTGTCGGTGACGATCAGCGCCTTGCGATAGCCGTAACCCTTGATATCGGCGGCAGCCTCTTGCAGACAGCCGGCACCCATCAGGTTGATTGCGGGAATATAGAATTTGAATGTAGCCATGATGGACTTCCTATAGTTAGCCATTAAGTGGTAGTTGAGAGCTAGGCTACCATCTAGAAAGGGATACAAAAGCATCTTGTTTACAACTTTACGGGGTCGATCACGAGTCGTTAATTAAGCGCTGAACCAGGCTTGACTTTCCCGCATCTGACTCGATTAGCAGAAAAACGTTTGTCAATTATTTCATTGAGTTAGCAAACGTTTTGCGCAATGTTTGTCACTGTCAATGCGTGGAAGTGTGAGGCGCTTCAAGGAATTGGAAAGCGCTTTCGACCATAGTTGGCGCCTCCCCGAAGGGGGGGGTAAAGGCTTGAAAGTATCATAAAGAATCATCTTAACTTGTGCCCTGACCATGCTGGCAGGGGGCAACCAGGAGTCCAATATGTCTGATGTATTTCACTTGGGTTTGAAGAAAGCGGATCTGCAAGGCGCCACCCTGGCGATCGTCCCCGGTGACCCCGAGCGCGTGAAGCGTATCGCAGAGCTGTTGGATAACCCGGTGCACCTGGCCAGCCATCGTGAATTCACTACCTGGCGCGGCGAGATGGACGGCAAGGCCGTGATCATCTGCTCTACCGGTATCGGTGGCCCGTCCACCTCCATCGCGGTAGAAGAGCTGGCCCAGCTGGGTATCCGCACCTTCCTGCGTATCGGTACCACTGGCGCCATCCAGCCGCACCTGAACGTGGGTGACGTGATCGTGACCACCGGTTCCGTGCGCCTCGACGGTGCCAGCCTGCACTTTGCTCCGATGGAGTTCCCGGCTGTTGCCGACTTCGACTGCACCACAGCGCTGGTGAACACCGCCAAAGAGATGGGCTCCAAGCTGCACATCGGTGTGACTGCCTCCTCTGACACCTTCTACCCGGGTCAGGAGCGTTACGACACCGTATCCGGCCGCGTAGTGAGCCGTTTCCAGGGTTCCATGAAAGAGTGGCAAGCCATGGGCGTGCTGAACTATGAGATGGAATCTGCCACCCTGCTGACCATGTGCACCAGCCAAGGCCTGCGTGCCGGTATGGTAGCTGGCGTTATCGTCAACCGTACCCAGCAGGAAATCCCGAACGCCGAAACCATGGCGAAGACCGAATCTGATGCCATCAAGATCGTACTGGGCGCTGCCCGCAAGCTGATCTGATAGCACCACAAAGAGTGGGGGGTGGGGGCCGTTGCGAAAGCGCGGCCCCTATCTTTATCCGCCGTTTACCGCTTTTCCTCTCCCGTCACGCCTTCCACTGATCCCGTTGCACTCGCACTTGTTGTCTCTACCGATTGCTTCTAAAACGCAGGCGCGCAGCGGATCTGCATCGGCTCACCGCTCACCGGATGAGCAAAATCCAGCTCGCTGGCATGCAGCATCAGCCGCGGCGCCAGTTCGCAGCCGGGCGGCAGCAGGCCACCATAGAGATCGCAGCCGAGAATGGGGTGGCCCAGCAGCTGGCTGTGGATGCGCAGCTGATGGGTGCGGCCGGTCTCCGGCACCAGTCGTACCCGGGTCAAAGGCACGGTCTGCCCCTGCATCTGCTGCTCCAGCCGCTCAATCACCTGATAGCGGGAGCGGGCGGGTTTGCCACTGACGGCGCAGATCTTCATCAGCGGGAAAATCGACGGATCCTTGGCGATGGGGGCGTCGATAACCCCTTCGTCGTCAATCAGATGACCGCACAGCAGGGCGCTGTAGGCTTTGCTCACCGCCCGCTGACTGAACTGCTGGCAGAGCAGGGCATTGATGGCCTTGTTTCTGGCGACCACCATGATGCCTGAGGTGCCAAAATCGAGGCGATGCACCAGGGTGCAGCCGGGGAAATCCTGCACCAGTCGATAGTGAACCGAGTCGAGGTTCTGCGGGTTCTTGCCCGACAGACTCAGCAGGCCGCTCGGCTTGTTGATGAGCAGCAGGTGCTCATCTTCGAACAGGATCTCGATGGCGGCCTTGCAGGGCGGGGCGATAAAGGTGTCGACGATAACGGACATAGGTGGCACAGGCTGGAAACGGGGTGCGATCATACCCGAACCGGCGCGGCCGGGCGAATGGGTGGTGCGCAGCCTCGGAAAATGAACGGAATGACGTCATGCAACCTATTGATAATGAGCCGCGTTGAGCGAGGCGGTGTGCCGTGCAAACCGCCCAGGTCCGCAACAAGGCCCCGTTTTGTGACCCCTTCCCGAGTTCATCCGAGGCTTGCTTGTTAAGGTATGGCTCCCTGTTATGTTGTAAGGACTCATCCCATGGCACTGCCCGTTATTCTTGATTGTGATCCCGGCCACGACGACGCCATCGCCCTCATTCTGGCGCTGGCCAGCCCTGAACTGAAGGTGCTGGCGGTCACCACCAGCGCGGGCAACCAGACGCCGGACAAGACCCTCAACAATGCCCTGCGGATCCTCACCTTGCTGGGACGGGACGATATTCCGGTGGCGGCCGGGGCTCCGAAACCGCTGGCCCGCGAGCTGATCATCGCCGACAACGTTCACGGCGAATCGGGTCTCGATGGCCCCAAACTGCCGGATCCCGCCTTTGCACCGCAGGGGATGACGGGGATCGAGCTGATGGCCAGATGTCTGCGCGAGAGCGCGGAGCCCGTGACTCTGGTGCCGACCGGCCCGCTGACCAATATCGCCCTGCTGCTGGCAGCACACCCCGAGCTCAAACCCAGGATCGCCCGCATCGTGCTGATGGGGGGCGCCGCAGGGGCCGGCAACTGGACCCCGGCCGCGGAATTCAATATTTATGTGGACCCGGAAGCGGCCGATATGGTCTTCAAGTCGGGCATCCCAATTACCATGTGTGGCCTCGATGTGACCCATGAGGCGCAGGTGATGGATGAGGATATCGAGCGGGTACGCGCCATCACCAATCCGGTGGCCCAGTGCGTGGCCGGGCTGCTCGACTTCTTCATGATCTACCATCGGGATCCCAAGTGGGGATTTGCTGGCGCGCCGCTGCACGACCCCTGTACCATTGCCTGGTTGCTGGCTCCCGAGCTGTTCCACGGGGTTGAGTGCCGGGTCGATATCGAGACCAGCGGGGAGCATACCGTGGGGATGACGGTGGTGGATCGTTATGGCCTGACCGGCAAGCCAGCCAATGCGCTGGTATTGTTGGGGCTGGATCGTCCGGGCTTTATCGATCTGATGGTGACGCGGCTGCGGGCGTTTGACTGAGCGCCGGTTCATTTTTGCAAGAAGGGGCGGGGAATGTGGAAGAGAGGCTTGGTGCTGCTGGCCGGGTTGCAACTGACAGGCTGTGCGACGCCATTCGAGCGGATGTGGCAGGGGCTGGCGACCTGTGAATTTACCGATCTCTATGTGGATGAGACGGGCAGGCCCGCCAATCTACAATTGGCCAACTACACCCCCTACAAGGTGAGCGACGGCTTTGCCTGGTACAAGGTGCACGAGGAGCTGCACGGCTTGCCGGTGGTCGGCTTTATCGTGCCCGCCTCCAGCTTCGAAGTGCACGCCCTGTTTGTTGATACCCCTATCGCCAACGCCCGCCGCTTGACCCATAACGCCTACGGCAGCGAGTTTGGTGACGAGCAGAAGCATGACGAGGGGTTGGCGCCCCTGCTGCTGCGCGATCCCAACAACCCCAAGCGCTCCATCATCGACTGCACCCGCGGCGAGTCTGATGGGGAGCTTGAGGATTCGGCCATGCCCGAGTAGAGACACCTGTCACGCCATCGGCCTGAAAAAAGAGGGGTCAGCCTTGTCGGCTGGCCCCTCTTTTTATTGTTGCTCAGCACACGGATCAGGGATAGCTCAGAGTCTCCTTGATAAGCGGCAGTTGAGCCTTGATCCACGCCGGATTGATGGGCCCCCAGTCGCTGATGCGGTAGTGTCCCTGCAGGTGGCGAGCCCCCTCGGTCTGCTCGAAGGCGCAGCTGATGTCAAGCTCGGCCAGCGCGCTCAGGGTATCTTGCGCGGTGCGGCGCGGCATGCCGGTTGCCTCCATAATGGCAGGCACTGTATCCGTGCCCTGACTGATCAGCCAGGCCACGTAGAGCCGCCGGTAGAAGCTGGTGCGGGTCTTGCTCGGCTCACTCATAGCTCGTCCTCAAGACGATCGAAGTAGCGCCAGGTCGCAATGGCTGCCTTGCCCATCACCAGTGCCCAGAGGCCGAACCAGAACCAGCGGAAGAAGCTCCAGGTGGAGGCGTCAGGCTCTGTGCTCTCAATCTTGGTGACGTTGGGGAACATGGAGAACATGTTCACGCGCCAGCCGTAGGAGGTAATGATGGCCAAGCGTTTCTCGAACTCCATGGACTTGGCCTTGGCCTGGACGTCGGCGGCGTTGAACTTGAAGTAGAAGGGCCAGCCCCACTCGGTATCTTCATTGCGAAACACCCGGATCTTCTCGCCGGGGCGCTCGGTGTAGATGTAATAGACGTCGGTGGTGGGGCCGTCAGCCGGGTTTTTCTGGCTGATGGGGCCATCCTTGTCGGTGCGCTTCACCTCGACCCCGGTGATGGTGGCGATGGTGTGCTCCGGCAGGTAGTAGTCGAGCCAGGCGGCGGAAATGAGGGCGATGAGCCCCAGGGCGATAAAAGCGGGTTTCTTGAATCTCAGGCTCATGGTGTGCTCACGTGAGGGGGGGAGTAACGTGCCTCTACCATACCGATATTTGACAGGGCAGCCCAGCCCCTTATGGCACCAACGGCCAAAAAATGGCGTTTAAAACAGAGACAAAGCCATTGCCACACAAACGAGAACGATTCTGTGTACGTCAGTGCTGGGTCAAATCTAGATTGCCTGCAAGTTCAGTGACTATTGAGAAATGGCACTTTCGTCTAATGCGGAAAGGGTTGACGACAGAGCATCACGAGTAGGAGTAGGGTTTGGAAAACAGACACACTTGTAGTCATTAAGAGAGAATCTCTCCGATGTGCTGTCTCGTGGGGATTGCAAGAAGAATGCGGAGAATTACTGGCCCTGTTTCAGGGCCAGTAATTGAGCTTTTCTTACTGCTTGTAGCCCTTGAGGAAACGGGCGAGGCGGCCGATGGCATCTTCCAGCTCCTCTTCGCGGGGCAGGAACACCAGCCGGAAGTGATCCGGTGCCGGCCAGTTGAAGCCGGTGCCCTGTACCAGCAGCAGCTTCTCTTGCTGCAGCAGGTCGAACACCATCTTCTGATCGTCGCGGATGTCATACACCTTGGGGTCGAGGCGCGGGAACATGTAGAGCGCTCCCTTGGGTTTGACGCAGGAAACCCCGGGGATCTCGTTCAAGAGCTCCCATGCCTTGTCCCGCTGCTTGCGCAGGCGGCCACCCGGCAGGATCAGCTCGTTGATGCTCTGGTAGCCGCCAAGCGCAGTCTGGATAGCGTGCTGCATCGGCACGTTGGCACACAGCCGCATGGAGGCCAGCATCTCCAGCCCTTCGATATAACCGCGGGCACGGCCTTTGGGCCCTGTGATGACCATCCAGCCCTGACGGAAGCCGCAGGCGCGGTAGGCCTTGGAGAGGCCGTTAAAGGTCACCACCATCACATCGTCGCACAGGGTGCAAACGCTGGTGTGGGAGATATCGTCGTAGAGGATCTTGTCGTAGATCTCGTCGGCGAAAATGATGAGGTTGTGCTGGCGGGCGATCTCGATCACCTCCAGCAGGAACTCGCTGCCGTAGACGGCACCGGTCGGATTGTTGGGGTTGATCAGTACCAGGCCGCGGGTGCGCGGGGTAATGCGGGCGCGGATATCGTCGAGATCCGGGTACCAGTCAGCCCCTTCGTCGCAGCGATAGTGCACCGCATGGCCACCGGAGAGAGTGACGGCGGCGGTCCAGAGCGGGTAGTCGGGGGAGGGCACCAGCATCTCGTCGCCATTGTTGAGCAGCGCCTGCATGGCCATCACGATCAGCTCGCTGGCGCCATTGCCGATGTAGATGTCGTCGATATCGACCTTGCGCATCCCTTTTTGCTGGTAGTACTGCATCACCGCTTTACGGGCAGAGAAGAGCCCCTTGGAGTCGCAGTAGCCCTGGCTCAGCGGCATGTTGAGGATCACATCCTTGATGATCTCTTCCGGCGCATCAAAGCCGAACGGGGCAGGGTTGCCGATGTTGAGCTTGAGAATGCGGTGGCCTTCGTCTTCGAGACGGCGAGCCTCTTTATGCACCGGGCCGCGGATGTCATAGCAGACATCGTCGAGCTTGTGCGACTTGTCGATTGTGAACATGGTGAGTGTGATTCCTTCCCCACAGGGACGCGTTGGCGAAAAAGGCGATTTTTAGTATCAAATTTCTTTTCCTCTATTCTTCACAGAATTGAATGCTAGAACAATCCTCTTTTTAGAAGAATTCCCTGATTTTTAGCCCTAAAACAGGGTTGCTAGAACGTTAAATTCAGCACGATCTTTGGTGCTAACCAAGGTTAACTAGTGAAACATGGGGAACGAATTAACAAAGCAGCCTGACTGTGTTGCAATATCCGGATCCTGTGGCACGATTGGCTTGTGTAAAAAATCGTCTTCGTCCCCCTTTTCGATGAGTTGAATGGCACCCATGGTGTCATCTTTATGTGGTTCGCTCATCGGCGTTCACTTCTGCGAGGTTTTCCCATGCAAGCACCCGTTCCAGGCCTTAACCATCCCCTCATATGAGCGAGGCGTGGCGCGGCTTCTGAGGTATGATCGCCATCCTTGACCAGCTAATACCCAACAGACTATCCCCATGTTTAACCACGAACTAATCCTCAACCACATCGACGATATATTTGGACAGGACATGCATGCTAAGCGTGTTCTTTCCCTCGCCAATGCTACCCTCGGGGTTATCGAGTCAGGTTCACTGGCCATCCACGCCATCGGTAGTGGCCTCTCCTTGGCCAACGGTCTCGAACGTAAACATGCGGTTAAACAGGTGGATCGCCTGCTCACTAACACCAAGCTCAATGTCTGGAGCCTCTTTGACGATTGGGTGCCCTATGTGGTCGGTGAACGTACCGAGATCGTAGTCTCCATGGACTGGACCGAATTCGATGCCGATGATCACAGTACCTTGGTTATCAGCCTGCAAACCAACCACGGTCGCAGTACTCCGCTGCTGTGGAAAACCCATCGGAAATCGTTGCTCAAAGGGCAACGCAATGCCCATGAGAAAGAGCTGCTCACCAAGCTCAAGCAGACGTTGCCAGAGGGTATCTTCGTGACGGTAGTAGCTGACCGCGGCTTTGGTTACATGGAGCTGTTCGAACGCCTGGAGCAAGAGCTAGGCTTTGCTTATCTCATTAGATTTAAAGGAAATGTTTTGGTTGGTTACCCTGGTGTAGAGCAGGTTCCAGCTCGGGACTGGCTAACGCCGACCGGGCGCACCCGAACCCTCAAAGCGGTGGAGCTAACTGGGCAGCGACAGCCTGTCGAACGGGTCTATTGTTGTCATAAGAGTGGCATGAAAGACGCGTGGTTTCTGGCCAGTAACCGGACCGACCTGAGCGCCGCCAAGGCGTTGCAACTATACGGCCAGCGCTGGGGTATCGAGACCAGTTTTCGTGATATCAAAGATTACAAATTCGGCATGGGTATGGGAGATGTGCACATCAGTAATCCGGTCCGGCGCGACCGACTGTTTTTATTCAGTGCCCTGGCCATCGTCTTGCTGACGCTGCTGGGTAAGGCTGGAGACAGTGTCGGTCTGAGAGAACGATCAAGGTCAATACCAGCAAGAGCCGAACCTATTCGTTCTTTCGGCAAGGGGTCATCTATTACCAGTTGTTACCTAAAATGAAAGAAGCCAATGCGGTCTTGTTGATGGATAAATTTATCTACTACCTGAAGCAACACCGCTTATATACCCGCACACTTGGAATTATTTGAGTCTCTAAAAATGAGGGGATCTCTGAGGTTCCAGGCCGCTATCGCCACTTCAAGGGGGGTTACTATCAAGTGCTTGCCCTGGCTCTGCATACCGAAACCCAGGAGCAGCTGGTCATTTATCAATCCGAGCAGGATGGTCAGGTCTATGCCCGACCCGTCGCCATGTTTATGGAGTGGATTGAGCATCAGGGGCAGGTTGTCAGCCGTTTTGCCCCTGCAGGAGACTGACCACGCCTCCGTTTATATCGTTCAAGGGATGAGCACTCGAGCTAAACGGTGTCACAAGTTGTCGCATGACGCCCTTGGGTATGAGATGTGCAGCCAGCTGTCTTAATGATAAATCCCTTATCTAATCAACTAATTGTGACGAATGTCACATTGAGTGAGCCCCGCCTGCAGGGTTCGCAATCTGGACTCACACTCCCATAATGCTGCGCTTGTTCAAGCATGGGCCCTTCTCGGGTCTTGTTCGGTGTTATCTCAAATGGGAGAAATAATGTGAAACCTGTTGCTGCTGAGTTTATGGGCACTTTCTGGCTGGTATTGGGCGGGTGCGGCAGTGCCGTGCTGGCTGCAGCCTTCCCTCACGTCGGGATTGGTCTGCTGGGGGTCTCGCTGGCTTTCGGTCTGACCGTGCTGACCATGGCGTTTGCCATCGGTCATATCTCCGGTTGCCACCTCAATCCGGCCGTGACCATTGGTCTGTGGGCGGGAGGTCGTTTTCCGGCATCCGGTGTACTGCCTTATATCGTGGCGCAAGTGTTGGGTGGCATTGCCGCTGCTGCCGTGCTTTACGTAATTGCCAGCGGTCAGGCCGGGTTTGATCTCTCTGCCGGTTTTGCTTCCAACGGCTACGGTGAGCACTCTCCGGGTGGTTACAGTCTGACTGCCGCACTGGTGTGTGAAGTGGTGATGACCGGTTTCTTCCTGTTCGTCATCATGGGCGCCACCGATAGCCGTGCGCCTGCCGGTTTCGCGCCGATCGCCATCGGTCTGTGCCTGACCCTGATCCACCTCGTCAGCATTCCGGTGACCAATACCTCGGTCAACCCGGCCCGCAGTACCGGTGTTGCGCTGTTTGTCGGTGACTGGGCCATCAGCCAGCTATGGCTGTTCTGGGTTGCCCCGATTGTCGGTGCCATTCTGGGTGCGCTGGCTTATCGCCTGGTGGCGACTGAGCAGAAGTAATCATTTGCGAAACAAAGTGTGGTATCGACACGCCTGCGGGCGTGTTTTTTGTTTCTGGAGGGGCGAGAAAAGAGCATTAACCGAGGCTAACCTCAGAGCCCTTTGGCCTGCAGCATCTCTTTGTAGCGCAGGTGGAGGAGCTGGACACGCTCCACATAGGCACGGGTTTCCGCATAGGGCGGGATACCGCCATGTTTTTGTACGGCGCCCGCGCCGGCATTGTAGGCCGCGGTCGCCAGCGCCACGTTGCCATCATACTGCTTGAGCAGTCCCGCCAGGTATTTCACCCCGCCGAAGATATTCTGCTCTGCCAGCAAGGCATTGCCGACCCCCAACTCCCGCGCCGTGGCTGGCATCAGCTGGGTCAGCCCCATCGCCCCCTTGCGGGAGACCGCAAGCGGATTGAAAGCGGATTCCGCATGGATCAGCGCCCGGATCAGCGCAGGCTCAACCTGATAGGTCTTTGCTGCTGCCTTGATGGTGCTGGCATAGTCATAGAGAAACAGCCCTGTAGTTTGCCAGTTGACGCTGGATTTGGGGTCGCAGGCGAAGCAGTCGTTGAACAGCAGCAGCTCGTAATGGCCCTGTTCGGGCGCCATGTCGGAGTAGCGAACCACCCCGTTTTGTTGCACCGATTTATAGACCTGGATCTGCTTCTTGCCGTTGGTGGCGACTGCCGTCGTTTGAGCGGTGTCGGGTTGTGAGGCGGGAGTGGCATCTTTGCTCGGACGCAAGGGGGAGGGAGCGGCGGTCAGGAAGATCACCTCCGCGGGAGGGGGAGTCTGGCTCCATCCGCTCAGGGGGATCAACAACATATGGCCTGCCAGCATCCATGCTTTCAACCCTGATACTCCTTCTTGTGATGACCATGTTGAGTAAAGCATCATGATGAGGGCAGAACAAGCGGCCAACAGGGGGCAAATGATCCGATTCGGTGACCGGGATCAAAGTATCCGCCGCAATAAAGGATTGTCATCATAAAGCACGGTTTTGGCCGTCAGGCGGTGGGTAATTGCCTCTTCCACCGGGTAAGCAAGCTGCCCACGACGTCCGCTTTTTTGTTGACGAAAGGCATGCTATCGTGCTGGCGTCATGTGGTCGGATTAGCGCACCGTATCTGGCACTAATAACTGATTATCAAAGGATTTGTCTGTGACAAGCAAGCTGGCGATGGAACTCACTTTCGAAGAGTACTGCGACGCCGACCTTTCCCTTATCAGGGACTATTACGAGACGACGTTTTCCCACTATGTGCCGGATCTGGCCGAGCGGATCTTTGTCGTACGTGATGCTCACTGGCTGGTGGGGGCGGTTCGGTTGCGGGACGAGGAGGAGTTTTACCATCTGTGCGGCTTTCGCCTGTTGCCCCACTACCAGTCGCTGGGATTGGGGTCACGGCTGCTGCAGCACGCCTGTCACGGTCTGTTGGACAAACCTGTGGTCTGTCAGGCGCTGCCCTTCGAGAAGCCTTTCTATCTCAAGGCCGGGTTTGCCGATATGCCCCTCAATCAATTGAGCGGGTCGCTTTTCTCCCTCTACGAGCGGCAGCAGCAGCAGGGTTATCAGGTGGCGCTGCTGGTACGGGATACCACCCAGCCCCTCCTGAATTGAGCGGTTTAGCGCGGTTTGGTCAGCAGGTGGATCTTGCCCGGTGACAGCTCCAGCCCCAGCAGATTCTCCTTCAGCCAGGCCTGATCCGGATCCTTGTCATTGAGTTTGTAGACCGGTTTGGTCTCGAGCCGCTTCTCCATGCTCTGCAGCAGCATGTTGAGCATCAGCCCGAACTTCTTCTCGGCCGCCTCCGGCTCCAGCTTGTACGCCACCAGCTTCATGTTATCGAGAAACAGGGCGCTCTGGCTCTTGTCATAGCGGGGTCTCGCCTCATAGGTCATCTGCAGGCGGGCGTCATATTCGGTATTGTCTGGCAGGGCGATTTTGAGCTTGCCCTTGCCATAGACCCGGGCGGTATCGGGGCGTTGGCGACCGATCTGGACATCGCTCTGCTCAAGCGTCACATGGGCCTTGATGATGCCCGGCAGCTCCAGCTGTTTGTCGACTTGCACCTGAGATTGCAGGTACTGGTTTATCTGTTGCTCATTGATGTCATATGAGCCTTGGCCTAGCATGGCCAGGCTGAGCAGCATAGATTGCAGGATCATGCGTGCGACCTGATAGAATGGATTTGCCTTACAGCATACCATCCCGGCCGGTTGGGGTCTGCCCACCGCGCTGTTTGTCGATTAGAAGGAGTCCCCGTTGTTTAACGGTCTGGAACACGATCTTCAACTGCTGTTTTCCCGTTTTCTGGGTTGGCTGCTACTGCTTTTTCATACCGTGATTGTCACCGGTGTGTCGTTTCGGGTGGTGATGAAACGCCGTCCCATCGGGGTGTCGCTGGCCTGGCTGGCGCTGATCTATGCCATTCCGTTTGCCGGGGTGGGCTTCTATGTGCTGTTTGGTGAAATAAAGCTGGGGCGCCGCCGTGCCGAGCGCGCCCAGGCCATGTATCGCCCTTACGCTATCTGGATCCGCCAACTGGCCCGTCTGTTCCCGCAGCACTGCTGCGAAGTGGGCGCCAAGGCACAGCCGCTGCACGATCTGATCCAGGGACGGCTCGCCATGCCGATGCTCTCCGGCAACCGTATGACCTTGCTCAACAAGCCGGACTGGATCTTGCGCGAGATTGCCCAGGATATCCGTCGCTCGACCCTCTCCTGCTATCTGGAGTTCTACATCTGGCATCCGGGCGGCGATGCCGACGAGGTGTGCGAGGCGCTGATTGAAGTGGCGCAACGCGGCGTGGATTGTCGCTTGCTGCTCGATTCGGTGGGCAGTAAACAGTTCTTCCGCTCCCACTGGCCCAAAAAGCTGCGCAAGGCGGGGGTCAAGCTGGTGGAGGTGCTGCCGGTCGGCGCCTGGCGCATTCTGTTCCAGCGTCAGGATCTGCGGATGCACCGCAAGCTGGTGGTGATCGATGACAGGGTGGGTTACACCGGCTCCATGAACATGGTGGATCCCCGTTTCTTCAAGCAGGATGCCGGGGTCGGCCAGTGGGTCGACATCATGATCCGGGTGCAGGGCCCCATGGTGCCGCTGATGTGGTCGATCTTCGTCTGGGATTGGGAGATGGAGACCGGCGAGCGGCTGCTCGACAGTCTGCAGCATGAGCCGGAAGCCTGGCCCCAGACCAACTACCGCGCCCAGCTGATCCCGTCCGGTCCCTTCGTCGGCGGCGACTGCATCCAGCAGAGCCTGCTGCTGGCCATCTATCAGGCGCGCAGCCATCTGGTGCTGACGACCCCTTACTTTGTACCCGACGATCCGCTGGCGGCCGCACTCAGTTCGGCAGCGGCGCGCGGAGTGCAGGTGCAGCTGGTGTTGCCGGCACGCAACGACTCCATCATGGCCAATTACGCCTGCAACGCCTTTATGGAGGAACTGCTGGCGGCCGGGGTGGAGATCTACCGCTACGATGCCGGTCTGCTCCATACCAAGAGCGTGCTGGTGGATGATGACTTCGCTCTGGTGGGGACGGTCAATCTGGATCGGCGCAGCCTCTGGCTCAACTTCGAGGTGACCCTGTTGGTGGACAACCCCTCGTTCGTGGCCCAGATGACCCGGCTGGTACAGGGCTATATGGCGGAAGCCACCCCGATGACCCTGGCCCAATGGCAGGCCCGCCCCTGGTACAAGAAGGCGATGGAGAACATCTTCTATCTCTTCAGCCCCTTGCTGTGATGTTGTGGCGAGCCGCAAGAAAGTGGACTCGCCATCTGATTGGACTTGCCTAGCCCCGAGTCCGCCCCGTAGAGTGCAGTGACAACTCCCTGGAGACACATGGATATATGAAAAAGATAGTGGCCCTCGCCGTGGGTGCGGCACTGGTAGGTGGTGGTCTGGCTGCGTGTTGGTACACGGGCAACAGCTTCGACAACATCATGGCGGAGCAGATCGCCAAGGTGGAGAAAGAGAGCGGGCTCGACATGCAGTGGCTGCCGGGTAGCAGCAACCTCTTCACCCGTGACGGGATCCTGAAGGTCGTGGTGACGCCGGAGGAGCTGGCTGCCATCGACAGCGAGCTGGAGGGCAGTCAGCCTATCGAGTTGCAACTGGTGGTCAAGAGCCAGATCCTGCCGCTCTACATCAAGAGCCACTTCCTGCTCGATACCCATAACGGCACGCTAGCGCCGGTTTTCACTGCACTGGGCATGGAGCAGTGGGAACTCGGTCTGGAGTCGGTCACCAGTCTCTGGACCCAGGGTAACAGCAGCCGTTTCTGGGCCAATGAATTCAAGATCAAACAGGGGCTGGACGAGTTCAGCTTCCTGCCCCTGAGCGGCGAGTTCCACGGCAATCTGGAGGGGAATGGTCACCTCACCATGACCTGGCAGGGGATGACGGTCCATGAAGAGCAGAGCAAGATGGACTTGGTGCTGGCCGATCTGAAAGGGAGTGCCGACATTGCCGAGATCAGCGGTGTGCTCCTCTCGCCCCAGAGCGAGATGACCCTCTCGGCCCTCACGGTACAACTGCCTGACAGCGTCAAGGTTGCCCTGCAGGGGATGACTACCGAGACTCAGCTGACTGGTGATGATGCCCAGACCCTCTCCAGCAGCTATCAGATGAAAATTGCCAAGCTGGATCTGGAGAACGAGACCGACACCCTGGCGGTGACCGACAGCAAGTTGGCGCTCAACCTCAACGGTCTGGATCTGGAAGGGTATCAGGGGCTGCAGGCAGCCGGTGGCAAGGGAGTTGAAGATGCCGCCATCCAGCAGGCGCTGGACAAGATGCTCAAACGTGGTGCGACCCTGGAGCTGGCCGATCTCAGCGCCAAGCTCAACGGTGAGGCGGTGACCATGAAGGGGGACGTGAAGCTGGCCTCCACCTCGCTGGAGCAGCTGTTCAACAGCGACGCGGGGATGCAGGCCCTCTCCGGCGTGCTGCATGCCAGCCTCAGCGACAAGCTGGGCAAGGCGGTGCCGCAACTGGCCCCCATGCTCGATCAGCTGACCCTGATGGGTTATCTGAAGGCCGACAAGCAAGCGCTGACCTCCGAGCTGAAGCTGGAGAAGGGCGCGGTGACGGTAAACGATCTGCCGCTCTGATATTTGGCGCAAAAACAACAACGGCTCCCGCGGGAGCCGTTGTTGTTTCTGGCGTTTGCATACGAGTCGTGTGGGCGAATTACTTGAAGACCACCGTCTTGTTGCCGTAGACGAACACCCGCTCGTTCAGTACCAGCTCCAGCGCGCGGCTCAGCACCGATTTCTCTACATCCCGGCCCGCCTTGGCCATGTCGTCCGCACTGAAGGCGTGACCGACGTGGATCACGTCCTGTTCGACGATGGGGCCTTCATCCAGATCGTCGGTCACGAAGTGGGCGGTGGCGCCGATCAGCTTGACGCCGCGATCAAACGCCTGCCGGTAGGGGCGGGCACCGATGAAGGCGGGCAGGAAGGAGTGGTGGATGTTGAGGATCTTGCGCGGATAGGCCTCGACGAAGCTCGGGGTCAGCACCCGCATGTACTTGGCCAGGATCACATAGTCAGGCTCATAGCTGTCGATGATGGCGCGTACCTGCTCTTCATGTTCGGTCCGGCTCAGATCCTCGTGACTGACGGTGTGGAATGGGATATCGAACTTGCCGGTGAGCTCGGCCAGGGTATCGTAGTTGCCGATCACCGCAACGATATCCATATCCAGCGCGCCCGCGTAGTTCTTCATCAGAATATCGCCGAGGCAGTGGGTCTCTTTGGTCACCAGGATGACGATGCGCTTCTTGCCTGCCTTGACCAGACGGCGCTGGGCGCCGATGGGCAGGGCATCATCGAGGTCGGCCAGCAGGGTCTCGTCGTTGAAGCGCCCCTCCAGTTCGGTACGCATAAAGAAGCGGCCATTCTCGTGATCCACAAACTCATCGTTCTTGATGATGTTGAGCTGGTGCTTGTAGCAGATGTTGGTGATCTTGGCGATGAGCCCTTTGGCATCCGGGCAATCCGTGAGCAGTATTTTCTTTTCCATCTCTGTCATTTTCCGTTTGTGGTGTTGGCGCTGCTGTCTGCGCCGGCAGCGTTGTTCAGGCTCTCTTTTCGGGCCTTGTTTTTTATTTCGGGAACTATGCCATAAACCGATCCGCGCCATAAAGAAATTCGCCAGTCATAGCCTCTCGCGCTGGCGAGCGGGCCGCAGAGCGGGATCCCGGGCGCAATGTTGAAACGCTTTTCAGCCTGCGGGGGATTTTGGCTGGTATCTGCAACCGTTTTTCTTTAGGCTGTCTGCGCTTATTCTCAGGGCGGGGTGCAATTCCCCACCGGCGGTATCCCGATTGACTCGGGGAGCCCGCGAGCGCCCGACCCGGCTGATTGCCAGGTCGGGGTCAGCAGATCCGGTGAGATGCCGGAGCCGACGGTCATAGTCCGGATGAAAGAGGATAAGACAGACCTTGCCGTGTTGGCCCTTGTGGGCTGGCCGCTGCATGCCCGTCCCTGTCTGCCTTTCCATGCCCTGATTCTGGTCCTTGTCTTGTTTAGGAGTTTTACCATGAATCAGTCTCTACTCAGTGAATTCGGTGATCCCGTTGCCCGTGTCGAAGCGGCCCTGTCTGCCTTGCGTGCCGGAGGCGGCGTGCTGGTGGCCGACGATGAAGATCGGGAGAACGAGGGCGACCTCATTTTCGCTGCTGAATCAATGACCAATGAACAGATGGCGCTGATGATCCGCGAGTGCTCCGGCATCGTCTGTCTCTGCCTGCCCGATGAGCGGGTTCGCCAGCTGGAACTGCCGATGATGGTGGAGGCCAACTCCAGTCACTACCAGACCGCCTTTACCGTGACCATCGAAGCGGCGCAGGGGGTCACGACCGGTGTCTCGGCGGCTGATCGCATCACCACCATCCGTGCAGCCATCGCAGACGGCGCCAAACCGGGCGATCTGCACCGCCCGGGTCATGTTTTCCCGCTGCGGGCGCGAACCGGTGGGGTGCTTACCCGCCGGGGTCATACCGAAGCGACGGTCGATCTGATGCAGCTGGCTGGCCTCAAACCGTTTGGTGTGTTGTGTGAATTGACCAAAGAAGATGGCTCGATGGCGCGTCTGCCAGACCTTGTTGCATTCGGTCGCAAGCACCAGATGCCGGTGCTGACCATCGAGGATCTGGTGCAATATCGTCAATTGTTGTCAGAACGTACAGCCTGAGCCTCATACGAAATTGTAATAAGGCAAAAATTTGGTTAACCTTTGTCCGTGCCTCCACCACACGGCACTCATTTTTTAGACGAATCTGGACAAAAACTGTTCATTCAAAAAAAAATGAGGGTTTTAATGCATTTATCTGTGGTGGGGACTATGCAAAGTAGGATTTTTTTGTGCCATAATCACGCCGCTTGCTAAACGTCTGGCGAGTTCAAGGGAGCTTTAAAAATGAAAAAATTGTTGTTGGTAGGTGTTGTTGGTCTGTCCGCTCTGCTGGGCGGTTGTGCAAACACCAGCGAACTGGAAACTTCCGTTCAGAATCTGTCTAACAAAGTTGACCAACTGGCTCAAGATGTTAGCGCAGTTCGTGCTGATCAGTCCAAAATCGCTGCTGATGTTGCCGAAGCCAAGCAAGAAGCTATGCGTGCTAACCAGCGCATCGACAACATGGCTACTTCCTACAAGAAGTAATCCATGCGAAAAAAATGGCGCAGTTTTGCGCCATTTTTTTTTGCCTGAAATTCACCGTATTTCCACTATTCCCACAGCACTTTATTCCCACAGTACCTTCTTCGTACTTGACCCATGAGGTCATGCCGGTCTCCCGGCACTCCCCCATCATTACCAGCCAGTTCGATTCCGATCAGTAGAGCAGACTATAGAGTTTGCGACGGTAGCTCTGTGCCGCCGGTGTGCTGCCCATGGTCGCCAGAATATCGAGATAGGTCTTTCTGGCATCGCCGAATGCCAAATCCCGCTTGAGGATCTCCAGCAGCAGTCCCAACGCCTCTTCCTGACGGCCTGCCTGGTTGTATTGCACCGCCAGCTCCTGAGTCAGGGCAAAATCATCAGGCTGTTCTGCATGGCGGGCTTCCAGCGCGCGCAGCTCCGGGCTGTCTGCCGCTTGCAGGGCCAGCGCCAGTCGTGAGCTCAGGGTATGGAAGTGGCCATCCTGCGCCGCCATCGGGATGGTGCCGAGGCGCTCCTGCGCTTCATCCAGCAGGTTGAGGTCGAGCGCAGCTTGAATGAGCCACAGGCTGATGTCGTGACGTTCAGGAGCCAGCTGGTGTGCCTTGGTCAGATGGGCATAAGCGATGCTGGGCTGCCCGTCAGCCAGTGCTTGTTGCCCCTTGGCCAGCAACTCTTCCTCTTCTTTGGGGGCGAAGGCGGCGAAATACTGGCGCAGGGTGGCTTCATCCTGCGGTCCTTCGATGATCCCCTGTTCGTCAGGGCGACCCTGATGGAACAGCACCAATGCGGGCAGGGCGCGCAGGCCGAGCTGACTGGCCAGCGGCTGCAGCTGGGGATCGTTCATATCCACCTTGGCCAGGGTGACCTGCTCATTGGCGGGCCCAACCAGTGATTCAATCAACGGTGTCATCCCCTGGCACTCCGGCATCTGCGGAGCATGGAAATAGATGACGACCGGCTTCTTCATGGACGCATCGATAAGTTCAGCGTGAAAATTCTGGGGAGTAATGTCGACGATCATGGGTTGGACTCTTCAGAAAGGGTGTTGAGTAACATGGGGTTAAGCGAGTGGCAATTCAAGCGCTCATCCAGCTGGTAAAAGGTCACGGGTGCTGCCGTCGCCGCGAGACTGAGCCAGCCGCTGGCAAAGGGCCAATCCTGTACCTGATAAGGGGTGTCATCGAGCCGGTTGTCGAGTCGCCATCCTTCCTCCGGGATAAATCGTACCTTCTCCAGTCCCGCCGCTATGCCGCCACCGTGGGCTTTCAGTACCGCCTCCTTGCGTGACCAGAGCCGGTAGAAGGCGCTCTCCTGCTCTTGGGCAGGCAGTGCGCAGAGCCACTCATATTCACTCTGTGCATAAAACCGGCGGGCCAGGGGGAGGGGATGATGCCGCCGTTTGCCCAGTTCGATATCCACCCCAAGCGGCCCCTGCGGGCAGAGCGCCAACACCAGCCAGCTGCCACTGTGGCTCAGATTGAACTGCCAAGCATCATCATGCAGTCGGGGCTTGCCGTGGGGACCGTTGCAAAATTGCAGACTGGCGGCGGGTTGTTGCAGCCGCTCGGCCAATAGCTGGCGCAGCAGGGAGCGGCTCACCAGATATTCCTGACGCCGTTCAGGATGGGTCATGGCTTGCCAGATATGTTGCTCATCGGTTGACAGCCATTCAGGCAATTGAGCAAGCAGTTCCTGGCATACCCTGGCCGGTTTTAACAAAAAAAGATCGGTTTCGATCATGATTTTTCACTTTAAAAAGGTGCTGAAGCAGGGATAAAAGCCAGTTATCTATGAGGCCCAAAGCTCTTTTTGCGATTGTATATTGTTTGGGCATGATCACATTAATTATGAAAAATCGTGCATTTCCTTGCAAAAATGTGAGCTTGATAGGGATTTTCACTTGCCTCGATAGAATTCTTGGATATAGTCGGGTGCTGTTGCCTTATAAATTGCCCTTTGGGGCCGTATTTTAACAAGATTTACTATTTAGCGGGGATAAAGGATTGCGCCACCTGATGCTACTGCTGGTCGCGCTCGGAATGGTGGGTTGTGCCTCGGCACCCCAACCCGAGGTCGCGAGCAAGATCGAAGTTTCCATGGTTGAACCTGTCATCGAACCAGAAGCTTCCCAGACACCCGATGTGAATGAAATCCTGACTGTATATAAAGAGTGGCGTGGTGTTCCGTACCGTATGGGTGGCAGCAGCCAGCGCGGTATCGACTGTTCCGCCTTTGCCCGTGAAGTGTTCCGCAATGCCGTCGGTATCGAATTACCCCGCGATACCCGCTCCCAAGTCCATGAAGGGACGCGCGTTTCCAAGCAGGATCTGGTCGAGGGTGACTTGGTCTTCTTCAAAATCAATCGTCGTCTCAACCACGTTGGTATCTATGTCGGCAATGGTGAATTCATCCACGCCTCGACTCGAGCCGGTGTGACGCGTTCCAAGTTGGATAGCCAATATTGGCGCAACAAGTTCTGGCAAGCTCGCCGGATCGATATCTGAGTCAGGCTGGACAAACGGCTCGCAGTACGGACTGTTTTTCCAACCTCACTTGAACCGGGCTCGATAGCCCGGTTTTTTATTGCCGTCGTTTAGACTTTCCCGAGTCAAATCACTATAGTGTGGGCCCGTTTTCTTCGGCAGGCTCAGCATGAAACCCCGCATCCCATCAGCCGGTGGCCCCAAGTCGGGCGACCGTAAATCCGGACTTCACTCCCGTAATCGCCATCAGGCGGGTTACGACTTTGAGGCGCTTTGCCTGCGAACTCCCGAGTTGGCTGCCCACGTATTTATCAATGACTACGGCACCCGCACCATCGATTTTGCCGATCCCGATGCAGTGAAGACCCTCAATCGCGCCCTGCTGGCCCATCACTACGGGATTGCCCACTGGGACTTGCCTGCCGGTTACCTCTGCCCGCCTATCCCGGGACGGGTGGACTACCTGCACTGGGCGGCCGACCTGCTGACCGAGAGCGCAGGCCAGCTCCCTACCGGCAAGGGGGTGAGGGTGCTGGATATCGGGGTGGGGGCAAACTGCATCTATCCGCTGCTCGGCTGCCGCGAATATGGCTGGCGTTTTGTGGGATCGGATATCGATCCGGTCTCGGTCAAGGCGGCCACCCTGCTGGCCAGGAGCAACGGACTCGGCAACCAGATTGAGTGTCGTCTGCAGGGTAACCCCAACCATGTGTTTCGCGACATCATAGGGCCGAAGGATCGCTTCGCCCTGACGCTGTGCAATCCACCGTTCCATGCGTCGCTGGAGGAGGCGAGCAAGGGGACGGAGCGCAAGCTGCGCAATCTGGGCAAGGAGGTGACAGGCGCTCCTGTGCTTAATTTTGGCGGCCAGAAGGCAGAGCTCTGGTGCGAAGGGGGCGAGGCGGCGTTTCTGGCCAACATGATTGCCCAGAGCAAGGAGTTTGCCACTCAGTGTCTCTGGTTCAGCTCGCTGGTGTCGAAAAAAGAGAACCTGCCGGGGGCGAAAAAGGCGTTGAGCCGGGTGGGGGCGCGTCAGGTACGGGTGATCGACATGGCACAGGGCAACAAGGTGAGCCGGATCCTCGCCTGGTCCTTCCTGGATGAAGAGGGATTGCGTCGCGGCTGGTCGAGCGCGCGCTGACTCCCCACCACAAGGCCCGACGAGGGCCTTTTTTCATAACGACCCCGATGAATTTCCCCTGCTGGCGGCATCTTTGGCAATCGATTTCCTCATTGGCAGATCGTGCTGGTTTACATGGTCTAAGTAGTTACTTCCGCCTTGGTACAGGTGTACGCCGAGATTTTTTTGCACTTGCAGCTGAAACTTTAATAAAATAGGACTGGTTAGACCTCTTTACAGGCATTGAATCAAATAGGGATCGGTAGATGAAAGTTGTCGATTTTCTGAAGCGCAAGCGCGAAATTCTGGCGCAGCACCCCTTTGAGCTCAAGGATTGGCTCTCTCCGGCGATCCGCGACTACTGGCGTGAGTTTCAGCAAAAGGCACATCTTCACCCTTTGCTGGGGCGTGTGCTGGACTTGCAAGCCGAGTCCCAGAGCGAGCAGCAACAGGATGCAGCAACCGTGGCACAAGTAGCCAACGGTCAGCCTGCCGTGGCTCAGGAACCCGCTGTTGAGCTGGGGGCCGAGGCGGCCGAGCTCTATGCCGCCCTGCAGGCTCGCATTGGTGAAGAGACCCATGTCGGCGAGTGGCTGCACGTCAGCCAGCAGATGATCGATCAGTTTGCTGCAGTGACCGGGGATCACCAGTGGATCCACACCGATCCGGAGCGTGCGGCCGCCGAGTCGCCTTTCAAGACCACCATCGCCCACGGATTCCTGACCCTGGCGCTGCTGCCGCAGTTGACCGGCTCGGTCGATGAGGCCACCCCCGAGTTCCCGACCGCCCGCATGGTGGTGAACTTCGGGCTGGATCAGGTACGTTTCCCGTACCCCATCAAGGTGGACAGCAACATCCGCGCCCGCACCAAGCTGGCCCGGGTCACCCCCATCAAGGGTGGGCTGGAGCTGCTCAAAGAGATCAAGGTTGAGATCGAAGGGATCCGCCGCCCGGGTTGCGTCATCGAGTCGGTGACCCGCATCTACTTCTGAGCCCCCTCATCGGCTTGAATGGTGAAACGGGCCCGCTGTCGTGTGCAACGAACAGCGGGCCCGTTTTTTTGCCTGTTTGTTGCAAGGATTGAGGCGTCAGCCATAGCGCGCCGACCCCAGCTTGATATGACTCACAAAACGGTGCGCCGTGCAGTTAGCCAGCTCTCATTTTGGCGAGTTGGCCGCGTGAGGCGATAGCATGTTATGCCACTATTGGCTTCTTACTCCCGATCCTGGAGACAATAGTGCCCATCAATAACAAGATTATTCTGCCACTGCTGCTGAGCCTCACCATCCTGCTGATCCCGACCCACTGGATTCCGCTGGAGGGGATCACCGTCATCGAGCAGCGGGTCGTGGCCATTTTCGTGCTGGCCGCCCTCTGCTGGATCCTGGAGCCCATCCCTATCTTTGCTACCTCGGTGCTGATCATCGTGCTGGAGCTGCTGCTGCTCTCCGACAAGGGGCTCTGGTTCATGACTGCCGACAAGGCTGAACCGGGGTTTGGTGAGCTGCTCAAGTCCACCGAGGTGATGGCGACCTTTGCCTCGCCGGTGATCATGCTGTTTCTCGGTGGTTTTTTCCTCGCCATTGCGGCGACCAAGTACCATCTGGACGTCAATCTGGCGCGGGTGCTGCTGCGCCCGTTCGGTCAGGATCCCCGGATCGTCATGCTGGGGCTGATGTTGATCACCGCCACCTTCTCCATGTTCATGAGCAATACCGCCACCACCGCCATGATGCTGGCCATCCTTACCCCGGTGCTGGCAGCGTTCCCCGACAAGGACCCGGCCAAAATCGGCTTTGTGCTGGCCATTCCGCTGGCGGCCAACCTCGGCGGGATCGGAACTCCCATCGGCACTCCGCCCAACGCAGTGGCCCTCAAATACCTGACCGGCGAGCATGCCATCTCGTTCGGTCAGTGGATGGGATTTGCGGTGCCCTTTGTGGTGCTGTTGTTGCTGCTCGGTTGGTTTCTGTTGGGGCGCTTCTTCCCGAGCACCCTCAAGCGGATGGATCTCAAAATTGAGGGGCGCTTTATGCAGACCCCCCGCGCCTGGGTGGTCTACCTCACCTTTATCACCACCATAGTGCTCTGGTTGCTGGGGGATCTCCACGGAATGAGTTCCTACGTGGTCGCCATGATCCCGGTAGCTGTGTTCCTGACCACCGGCATTATCACCAAGGACGATCTGCACAAGATCTCCCTCGACGTGCTCTGGCTGGTCTCGGGCGGTATCGCGCTGGGGCTGGCGCTGGAGGACTCTGGGTTGGCCGAGCGGCTCATCACCCATATTCCGTTCCACGAGTACTCCACGCTGGCGGTGCTGATCGGCGCCTGTCTGCTGGCAGTGGTGATGGCCAACTTTATGTCCAACACCGCGACCGCCAACCTGTTGCTGCCACTGGTGGCGGCGCTGGCGGTCAGCATGCCGGAGCTGGCCGAGTGGGGCGGCAGCCACACCCTGATCCTGGCGGTCACCATCTCGGTCTCGCTCGGGATGTCGCTGCCCATCAGTACCCCGCCCAATGCGCTGGCCCACGCCACCGGTCTGGTGGAGAGTCACCAGATGGTGCGCATCGGCGTCATCATGGGATTGGTCGGCACATTGCTGGCGATGGTGTGGATCTACCAGATTGCCGCTTGGGGGCTGATCTGAGCGTGACGGGGAGCCATCACTATCCGTGGAGAGGTGTCCGTTTGCCGAGCCAATAGAGGGAAGAACTCGTCGAGCGCCTAACCGTGCATTGGTCATGCTCTAATTCCCCAATGTGAAAAAATCCGAAGCCGGTTGAAATGGCTTCGGATTTTTATTTGTGCATCTCGGCTGACAGAAATGCTGTTCTAAGTCGAAGTGCAATCAGGCGTAATCCTGATTGATGGCATGTAAGACCATTCCCCGGTCATCTGGGTTGGCGTGAGTTAATGCGGCCCGATCACCCGATCATTGGATTTCAAGGTCGGTGAGCGGCACGGCGCAGCAGGCAAGGATCTTGCCTTCGGCCCGTTCGGCGGCGGTGATGGCGGGGGCGTCGGGGTGATCCACCTCGCCCGAGATCAGCGTCTGTTTGCAACTGCCGCAGATGCCGGCGCGGCAGCTCCATGGCAGCTCTACGCCTTGCTTGTTGGCCTGATCCAGCACAGTGCCCTGATTGTTGCCGGTAAAGGCTTGGGCGCCGATACGCAGTTGCACCGCCTGATGGGGGCGGGCCACCGAGAGAATGGCGCCGCCAAAACTCTCCTGTTTGATCCGCGCGGCCGGAACGCCGAGGGCCGCAACTTTGGAGGCAGCATTGGCCATAAAGTCGTGGGGGCCACAGATAAAGACCTCTTTCCCGGCCAACCCTTTGACCAGTTGCAGATGCTCATCATTGAGTCGCCCTTGCAGCCCCTGCCAGTGATTGTCCGGCTGGCTCAGGATAATGGTGAGGGTCATCCCCTGCTGCGCCATGGCATGCAGTTCGCTGGCGGCGGGAATGTCCGCTTCGCTACGGCACAGGTGCATAAAGTGAACCTCTTCCAGCTCCCCGCGTAGCGCCAGGGTGCGGGCAATCGCCAGCATGGGGGTGACGCCGGAGCCTGCGGAGAGCAACAGTAGGTTTCGCTCGGACCCTAAGTGAAACTCACCAGCGGGGTTGGCGGCCAGCAGCCGATCACCCACCTGCAACTGCTGGTGCAGCCAGTGGGAGATGCGGCCACCCTCCACCTTTTTGACGCTGATGCCGTAACGTTCCGGGTGGTCCGGCGTAGAGCTCAGGGTATAGCGCCGCTGAATCCGCTCGTTTTTGATATCGAGACTGATGGGCAGATGCTGGCCCGGCAGGTAGTCGGGTAGGGGCTCGCCATCGGCTGCTTCGAACCAGAAGGTCTCCAGATCCCGCGCCAGCGGTTCACGGGCCACGCAGACCAGCTCCCGCTTCTTCGGTGTGGCGGCGGGATAGACCACCGGACGGGTGCGCTCCAGTACCTCGATCTCGCTGCCAGCCTCAATCCACCCCTCGTTCAGGGCGATCAGGTTCTGGCCGAAGTAGACCTCGCCATCCTCGCCACGGCGGTAGCGGGTGAGGGTCGCCAGCGGTTCTTTCAGGGCGTTGAAGCGATCGGTGCCTGCTTCCACCGTGGTCATGATGCAGCGGCTGCAGGGTTTGACCACTTTAAATTCCACTTCGCCGATGCGGATACGCACCCAGCTGTCCTCCTCGAAGGGCTGGGTATTGCTTGCCACCAGATTGGTGCGGAACTGGCTCATCTGATGCAGCGCATCGGAGCGCAGATTGAGATCCTCAAGGGAGGCCTGGCTTATCAGCAGCAGCGGATAACCGTCCGCAAAGCTGACCCGGGTGCCGGTCTTCTCGCGAAAGCGATCAGAGGTTTCACCCAGCCAGAGCAGCTGCACTGGTTCCCCTGCCACCCGGCTCAGCCACCCATCGGCTTTGGGGTCGGTGTGCAGGGCGGTGAAACGGTCGCTCCAGACTCCGGTAGCTTGCGGGGCGCGGCTGAAGTCGACCTCTTGCAGGGTGAGGGGTTCAAAGCCCGGATAGCGCAGTTGCAAGCCCCCTTCGATGGGGGTGGCCACGATCTGTTGCAGTTGGGGGTGGGTTCGGGCGGTGATAAAGGTGCCGTCCGGTTTGACCACCATGTAGCGGCGATCCCCTGCCAGTCCCTCTTCGGTCACCCGGGCGCGAGCCAGCGGCATACCTGCAGTCGATTTGATGGGGTAGAGGTGAATGCTGTCTAGCCTGGGCATCTTCATATCCTTGTGACGCGGCGCGATCGCCTGGAAAAAGGGGAACATAACGGCTCCCCGGCGATCCGGCAATCCTTTCAAGGGGGCGGTCTATAGTTGGGAAAACAGAACAAGAGGGCATCGGGATGAAAATAAGCTGGTTGCTGGCGGGGAGCCTTCTTTGCCACGGGCTCTGGGCGCAGGAGCTGACCCTGACCACGGGGGAGTATCCGCCCTACTGCTCCGAGACGCTGAAATATCAGGGGCTTATCCCTCATGTGGTGAGCGAGGCATTCAAGAGTGAAGGGGTGAGCGTCAAGTTCCAGTTTTTGCCCTGGAAGCGGGCCTTTCGCTTGTCGGAGGAGGGAGTGGTGGATGGCACAGTCCACTGGTATGAGTCGAGCGAGCGGCGCAAAACCCATCTCTACAGCGATCCCATCCTGAGCGAGACCTACGTCTGGTTCTATCTCAAGTCCGATCCGCTGGAATGGCGTGGCTATCAGGATCTGGCAGATCGCAAGCTGGCTGCGGTCAGTGGCTATACCTACAATGCAGATTTTTTTGCAGCCATCGCGCAGGTGCCGCTGCAGGTGCAGTTCGTCACCCGGCTGCGCCAGAGTTTCGATCTGCTGCTCTCCGGCCGCGCCGACCTGACCCTGGAGAACATAGATGTCGGCTACTACTCCCTGCGTCAGTTCTACCCGGCCAGCACGGTCGATCTCTTTGCAACCCATTCAAAACCCGTGATGAAGGTCGAAGGTCACCTGTTGATCAGCCGCAAGCGCGCCAACGCTGACGAACTGATCAAAACCTTCAATCGGGGCCTCGCCAAACTGAAAGCCAGCGGTCAGCTGGAGAAGATGTTACTTGAGTCACGTTCTGGTCTCTATGAACCATAAAGTGCAACATTTTTTGATCCTGATTCGCTAATCAGTACAAAAAAGCCGCCATTATCGACTCAGTTCCCAGTTTCTAACGCTTTCGCTTCTTCCCCATCCGGCCACCGTCCGCTTCGGCTACACGGTATCAAGCGCCATCGGGTGGGGCCTGTCACACAAAAAGAAGAAAGCAATGTATGAGCAAACAACTGGACATGACCCCATTGCCGGATCTCTCCCTGAAAACGGGAACAGGCCCGGTGCGTACCCGGCTACCCGTCTGGCGGCCGGCCCTGCCACCCTGCAATCACGCCTGCCCGGCCGGAGAAGATATCCAGGCCTGGCTCTCTTTGGCGCAGGCCGGTCGCTTTGAAGCGGCCTGGCAGACCCTGATCGAAGAGAACCCCTTGCCCGCCATTCATGGCCGGGTCTGTTATCACCCCTGCGAGAGCGCCTGCAACCGCGGGCAGGTGGATGAATCCGTCTCCATCCACGCCATCGAACGCTTCCTCGGCGACGAAGCGCTGGCCAAAGGTTGGCTGCCTGCGCCCCCCTCGCCCGCCAGCGGCAAGAAGGTGCTGGTCATAGGCGCTGGTCCCTCCGGTCTCTCCTGCGCCTGGCACCTCAACCGGCTCGGCCATCAGGTGGAGATCCGCGAAGCGGGGCCGCTGGCGGGCGGCATGCTGCGTTTTGGCATTCCCGCCTACCGTCTGCCCCGCGACGTGCTGGATCGGGAGGTGGCCCGCATCGTGGCGGCCGGGGTGACGCTGACTCTCAACCACAAGGTGGAGGATGTGCTGCGCGAGCGCGATGAGGGGGGCTTTGATGCCGTCTTTATGGCCATCGGCGCCCATCTGGCCAAGCGGGTCGATATTCCGGCCCGGGAAGCGGGCAAGATCCTCGATGCGGTGAGCTTCCTCGAACAGGCCAGTCTGGCCGAAGAGCAGGGCTTGCCACCCCCCAAACTGGGACGGCGGGTAGCGATTTATGGGGGTGGCAATACCGCCATGGATGCGGCCCGTACCGCCCGCCGCCTCGGGGTCGAGGAGGCGATGATCATCTACCGCCGCGACCGGGATCATATGCCGGCCCACGCCTTCGAAGCCGACGAGGCCGAGGAGGAGGGGATCAAGATCAACTGGCTGCGCAGCATCCGCCAGCTCGACAACACCAATATTGAGGTGGAGGTGATGGCGCTGGATGCCGAGGGCAAACCGGTACCCACCGGCAAGTTTGAAACCCTCGAAGCGGACTCCCTTATTCTGGCGCTCGGTCAGGAGGTCGACCTCTCGGTGCTGGAGAGCATTCCCGGCGTGCGGGTCAACAAGGAGGGGGTCGTACAGGTGGCTGGCAACCTGATGACGGATGTGCCGGGTCTCTTTGCGGGCGGCGACATGGTGCCCTCCGAGCGCACCGTCACCATCGCCACCGGCCATGGCAAGAAGGCGGCGCGCCATATGGATGCCTGGCTGCGCGGTCGCCACTACCAAAAGATGCTCTCCTACCCGCTGGTGGGGCCAGAGCAGTTGCAACTCTGGTTCCAGACCCACGCGCCCGCCAGCAGCCAGCCGGTCAAACCGGCGTGGGCGCGGGATGACTTTGGCGAGATCATCGGCGGACTAGACGAGACGGCTGCCCGCTACGAGGCGGCGCGCTGCTACTCCTGCGGCAACTGCTTCGAGTGCGACGGCTGCTATGGCAGCTGTCCTGAGCAGGCCATCGCCAAGTTGGGGCCGGGCAAAGGCTATCAGGTGGATGCCGAGCGCTGCACCGGCTGCGGTGCCTGTCACGACCAGTGCCCTTGTCACGCCATCGAGCTGCGCCAACCGGAGGAGTCCCAATGAAACATGAACTGATCATGGTCGACGGCAACGAAGCCGCGGCCCGGGTGGCCTACCAGCTGAGTGAAGTGTGTGCCATCTACCCCATTACCCCGAGCTCGACCATGGCCGAACTGGCCGATGCCTGGGCGGCGGAGGGACAAACCAACCTGTGGGGCAACATCCCCACCGTGGTGGAGATGCAGAGTGAAGGGGGGGCTGCCGGCACGGTACACGGCGCCCTGCAGGCGGGGGCGCTTGCCACCACCTTCACCGCCAGTCAGGGGCTGATGCTGATGCTGCCTAACATGTACAAGATCGCCGGTGAGCTCACCTCGGCGGTGTTCCATGTGGCGGCCCGTTCGCTCGCGGCGCAGGGGCTGTCGATTTTTGGCGACCATCAGGACGTGATGGCGGCGCGCAGCACCGGCTTTGCCATGCTAGCCTCCGGCTCGGTGCAGGAGGCGCAGGACTTGGCTTTGGTAGCCCATAGCGTCACCCTGCAGTGCCGGGTGCCCTTTATCCACTTCTTCGACGGCTTTCGCACCTCCCACGAGGTGAACAAGATCACCGCCCTGCATCGGGATGAGATTCGCGCCCTTATCGACAACGACTGGGTACGCGCCCACCGTGCGCGGGCGCTCAACCCGGATCATCCAGTGATGCGTGGCACAGCCCAGAACCCGGACACCTATTTCCAATCCCGCGAGAGCGTCAACCCCTTCTACGAGGCTGTACCGGCGCGGGTGCAGCAGTGCATGGACAATCTCGGCGAGCTGACCGGCCGCCACTACCGGCTGGTGGAGTACCACGGCGCGCCCGATGCCACCGACGTCATCGTGCTGATGGGCTCGGGGGCGGCTACCGCCCGCACCACTGTGGATTGGCTCAACCAACAGGATCGCAAGACCGGGGTACTGGTCATTCGCCTCTATCGCCCCTTCCCGGTACAGGCGCTGCTCGATGCGTTGCCCGCGAGCGTGCGGCGCATGGCGGTGCTGGATCGAACCAAGGAGCCGGGGGCGGGCGGCGAGCCGCTGCTGCTGGATGTGCAGAGCGCGCTGATCGACGGCTTGCAGCGCGGCCTTATCAAGCGGTTGCCCTGGCTCAGTGGCGGTCGCTACGGCCTCTCTTCCAAAGAGTTCACCCCCGCCATGTGCGCGGCGGTGTTCGAGGAGTTGGCATCCGATGCGCCGCGCCCGCGCTTTACCGTGGGGATAGTGGATGATGTGTCGGGCCTCAGTCTGGCATGGCATCCCATCGGTGATCTTGAGCCTGCCAGTCGGGTGCGGGCGCTCTTCTTCGGCCTCGGTGCCGATGGCACGGTGGGCGCCAACAAGAACAGCATCAAGATCATAGGCGAGCTGGAGGGCTTCCACGCCCAGGGCTACTTCGTCTACGACTCCAAGAAGTCGGGCTCGCGCACCGTATCCCACCTGCGCTTTGGCCCCGAGCCCATCGACGCCCCCTGGCTTATCGAGCAGGCGAGCTTTATCGGTTGCCACCAGTGGGGTTTTGTTGAATCGGTCGATCTGCTGGAGCACGCCGCCGAAGGGGCGACCCTGCTGCTCAATGCGCCCTATGAGGCTGACCGTGTCTGGGCAGAGCTACCCGAGCGGCTACGCGCCCGTATCCGTGCCCTCAATATCCAGCTCTACTGCATCGATGGGGATCGGGTGGCCGAACGCAACGGTATGGGCAATCGCATCAACACCATCATGCAGACCTGCTTCTTCGCGT
This sequence comes from Aeromonas sp. 95A, assembly GCF_051919235.1. NCBI lineage: Bacteria > Pseudomonadati > Pseudomonadota > Gammaproteobacteria > Aeromonadales > Aeromonadaceae > Aeromonas > Aeromonas sp. 95A. Next base: position 1,392,210 of record NZ_JBQBFC010000001.1, on the reverse strand, counting down.
TGGCTGGCATCTTGCCGCGGGACGAAGCGATTGCGCTGATCAAGGAGAGCATCGAGAAGAGCTATGCCCGCAAGGGGCCCGAAGTGGTCGAGCGCAACTTCGCGGCGGTGGATGACACCCTGGCTCACTTGAGCAAGGTGGCGATCCCGGCCGGTGACGAGCAGATCAGCGACTATCCGCTGCCACTGGCACCGGGGGGCAGCGAGTTTGTCCAGCGGGTCACAGGCGAGATGCTGGCTGGGCGCGGCGATCTTATTCCGGTCTCCATGTTGCCGGTGGATGGCACTTACCCCACCGCCACCAGCCGCTTCGAGAAGCGCGATATCGCCCGCGAGATCCCGATCTGGCACTCCGATATCTGCATCCAGTGCGGCAACTGCGTCTTTGTCTGCCCCCACGCGGCGCTGCGGGCCAAGTTCTACCATCAGGACTGGCTGGCGACCGCCCCCGAGGCTGCCCAGTCGGTGCCCGTCACCGCCAAGGGCTTCCCCGACAGCCGCTACACATTGCAGCTCTATCCGGAGGATTGCACCGGCTGCGGTCAGTGCGTGCAGGCCTGTCCGGTGCGGGCCGGGGCCGATGAGGAACACGAGGGCGAGCGCGCTATCACCATGATGGACAAGGCGCCGCATCTGGCTGGCCAGAAACAGGCGCTGCGCTGGTTCGAGAGTCTGCAGTGGCCTGCCCGCGAGCGGGTGGATTTCTCCACGGTGCGCGGTGCCCAGTTCCTCGAACCCCTGTTCGAGTTCTCCGGTGCCTGCGCGGGTTGTGGCGAGACCCCCTATCTCAAGCTGCTGACCCAGCTGTTTGGCGATCGCATGCTGGTGGCCAACGCCACCGGTTGCTCTTCCATCTATGGCGGCAACCTGCCGACCACCCCGTGGGCCAAGAACGGGGAAGGGAAGGGGCCGGCCTGGTCCAACTCCTTGTTCGAGGATAACGCCGAGTTTGGCTTTGGTTTTCGTCTCACCGCCGATCAGCATCACGGTCAGGCGGTGGCGGCCCTTGAAGCGATGAAGGGGGAGCTGGGGGAGGCGCTGGTCGAGTCGCTTATCAACGCCCCGCAGCGGCTGGAGTCGGAGATCCGCGCCCAGCGCACCCGGGTCGCGCAAGTGCGGGAGCGGCTGGAAGAGGTGAAATCCGGCAAGGCCCGCGAGCTGCTGTCACTCATCGATCAGCTGGTGCGCCGTTCGGTCTGGATCATCGGCGGCGATGGCTGGGCCTATGACATCGGCTCGGCGGGGCTCGATCATGTGCTCGCCTCCGGACGCGATGTGAACGTGCTGGTGATGGATACTGAGGTCTACTCCAACACTGGCGGCCAGATGTCGAAATCGACCCCGCTCGGCGCCGTCGCCAAGTTCGCGGCGGGAGGCAAGACGCTGGCGAAGAAGGATGTGGCGCTGCAAGCCATCTCCTACGGCAACGTTTATGTTGCCCGCATCGCTTTTGGTGCCAACCCGCAGCAGGCGCTGCAGGCCTTGCGTGAAGCCGAAGCCTATCCGGGGCCGTCGCTTATCATCGCTTACAGCCACTGTATCGCCCACGGTATCGACATGGAGTTTGGCCTGACCCAGCAAAAACGGGCCGTGGCCTCCGGCCACTGGCCGCTGATGCGCTACAACCCGGTACTGCGCAGTGCGGGGCAGAACCCCTTCAGCCTCGACAGCCTTCGCCCCTCCATCCCCCTCGCTGAATATCGGCAGGAGGAGACCCGTTATCGGGTGCTGGCCCAGAGCCACCCGGAGGAGGCGCAGCGGCTGATGCAGGTGGCGCAAAAAGTGGCGTGGCAGAAGTGGGCCACCTACGAGGAGATGGCCACCCGTGAGGCCAGCCATTTTCATCCGCCGGTGTGAGGATTGTGTGAGTGAAATATAACCAAGCGGGCCATTGGCCCGCTATTTTTATATTGATAGCAAAGGGTTCTTGGCTTACGAATATATGCACCACCTACAATGTTGTAAATTTATAAAACTTGGGTGGGAGTGATACAATAGATTGTCTATAAAGGGATAGCTTCCATTTATCCGATAGTAAGGGTAGGGCTATCTTGAAGATGCCGACAGTAAAATATTGAAAAGACATGTCATTTTTATTGAACTGTCTGACAGAACTGGGCACGATATACGAAGCAATATGTGTTCTGTAGATAATTGAGGTTTTAAATTGAAAGAACAACGTAGTACTAATATCATTTTTAGTAATGAAGCTATAGTAGGACTAGTTATAACTGCAATGTCCTATTTGGTGGCATATATTTTTGAGAGAAGCTATCTCTCATATTTTGAAGTTCCAGAAGGGTTACTACAGGTTGAGGTTAAGTCAATAATTTTAGCATGTTTGTCTATTCTAGGTCTGACGGGATTGGTTTATCAAGTTTTAGATCTGGTTACTACGGTTATTAATGATAAGTATGCGGATAAACCAATAGCTAAAATTTTTGACTCATATGGGGTTATTTTTATTCCTGCGGTGATATTGTGTCTTTTTATTGATGCAGAGTGGTATAAGAAGGTTTTCTTTCTGACTATCCCTTTTATGAATATGTGGTTTCAGATAATAATGCCATTTTTTGAAATAAAAAGTTATGGTTCGTATAGTGATGCTCAAAGTAAAGTTATTGAGTGGTCGAGGGGTTATGGTGGTTTAACTCAGAGATATAAAGTATTTGGTGAGGCATCGATTGGGCGTGTTGTATTAATATGTTTTTACCTAGCTGTCGCTGCGCATGCTGCTGGTAATGTTTCAGCATCAAACCAAAAAGAATATTTTTCGGATGAATTAGGTCGAGTGCTTATTCGAGCTTACTCAGGAAATGCCATAATGGCTTATTCTAATGAAAACAAACTGACTGGCATGTTTGTTTTAACGCCTGTAAATGGTCTCAAGCTTAAAAAAATTGAATCTGAGCAAAATATACTTAACAAGGAAGGGATTGACAGCAAAATATATGGGTTGTTTGATAGAGTGTTTAATTTAATTAAAAACGGTTTGTCATAATGTATATAACAAATGCTTCAAGAATAACTATCAACGTTTGGCTCTTCTAGTTCCAAGATGCTGCGGTAGTTGTGTTATTGCGTTATAAGTCCTTTAGCCGGGAGTTATGTTTACCCTAGCAACAGGTTCTACCCTCTCGAGATAACTGAGAAGTTACATATTCAGTTTTTAATTCGCATCAATGGCACAGGGAAAGAAGGTTGAGTGCTCGAGGAAAAGAGAGTTGGAAAAAATATGACGCCCGATATGACTTACGACATCACTCACTAATAGAAACGATATGCCGCAGCTATTGGCGGCATTTGTCTATCTGCAGGCCAAAGCTTTCTTTTTATTCCAAGGCAGGTAAGCTGCGGGGCAAATAGCGTCAAGCAGGAGAAGGGACCATGACAGAACAACATATCGCCGGGACGATCGGCATTCTGGGGGCGGGTTGGCTGGGGCTGCCGCTGGCGCGGGCCCTGCTGGCGGCTGGCAAGCAGGTGGCGGTGACGGTCAGCAGCGCCGAAAAAGCGGCCCGTTTGCAGGGGGAGGGGATCGCTGCTCATCCGCTGACGATTTCTGCCCATATGTCGGATGCGTGGCCTATCCCCTGCGAATCGCTGGTTATTTGTGTGCCGCCCAGCAAGACCGATGACTATCCGCAGGCGGTGGCAAAGGCCTGCGCGTTGGCCAAAGCGAGCGGCACCCGGCGGGTGCTGTTTGTCAGCGCCACCTCGGTGTGGGGGGCGGGGCAGCAGGAGGGTGAACAGCCCCAACCGCGCCATGCCCGTGGTGAGCGGATGCTGGCGGCGGAGCAGGCGGTGCTGGCGGCCGGTTTCGAGGCAGTGATGATAGTGCGCCCCTCCGGCCTTTATGGCCCGGATCGCCATCCCGGTCGTTTCCTGGCGGGCAAGACCCTGGATGGCGGCGCCCAGTCGGTCAATCTGGTCCATCTGGACGATGTGGTGGCGGCTTGCATGCTGCTGCTGGAGCGGGGCAAGGGCGGGGATGTCTTCAATCTGAGTGCGCCTGTGCATCCGCGCCGCGAGCAGTTTTACCCCTTTGCGGCGCGTCAGCAGGGGCTGCCTGTGCCGGTCTTTATCGAGCCTGCCGGTGAATTTCAGCCCATCGACGGTCAGCTGATTTGCCAGCAGATGGGATTCAACTATCGCTGGCCCGATCCGGCCCACTGGTTTGCCGAGCTCGCCGCCTTGGGCAATTGAGGTTTGCCAAGGGGGTGATCGCCCCCTATCATGCCGCCATCCATGAGAGAGAGGCGGTAATGATGGTAGATACAAAACGTCACCCCGATGGGGAGTTGTTGCTGAGAACCCTGGCAATGCCAGCCGATACCAACCCCAATGGCGACATCTTTGGTGGCTGGATCATGTCCCAGATGGATATAGGTGGGGGCATTATGGCCAAGGAGCTGGCAAAAGGACGTATTTGTACCGTATCCGTCGAAGGCATGACCTTTCACAGTCCGGTCAAGGTGGGCGATGTGGTCTGCTGCTACGGCCGCTGCATGAAGATCGGCCGCAGCTCCATGAAGCTCAAGCTGGAGGTGTGGGTCAAGCCGGTACTGCGGGAAAACGATGCCCAGCGTTACTGCGTGACCGAGGGGATCTTCACTTATGTCGCCATCGACGAACAGGGCAAATCCCGCCCGGTTCCGGTGAGTGCCTGATTAAATCAGCCGGGCATTGATGATGGATATTTCCTGCTCAAGCCCGGTTTTTTGCCGTATCATGCGTTCCAGCATCTCTTCCGAGCCCACATATTGCAGGGTGTCAAACAGGCAGAGATCGCATTGAGGGTCCCGTCTTATCTGATAGACGGTGGCAAGCTCCACTTGATGACAATTTCCTTGTTGATCATAAAACGTCACGCAATACCGAAGTTCTCTCGCCATTGCCAGGTTCCTTCTGGTTGGGTGGAACAGGGACTATCAGCTTAGTCGGCGTGGATGACGTTTGTGATGGTCGCAACAAAAAGCAAAGGCGGGCGGTTGTTAGCCAATGAAAAATAGTTATCGCATTCTTGGCACCTCCCTGCTGACCCTGGGGTTGGTAGGTTGTTTTGAGGTGCCGGATCAGAACCATCTGGTCACAGCTCAAGGGATTGTGCCGGGACTCGACTGCCAGCGTCCGCCGCTGGTAGCGTTGGCGACCACGGCGCTGCCCCGTGAGTTCGGGGTGACGGTGTGGAATCTCTACAAGGGCCAGCGCAAGAACTGGCGCGAAGGGATGGACAGTTATGCCAAGGGGCAGGATCTGGTGCTGCTGCAAGAGTCGGCCACCCGTCCCGATATGCTCGACTGGCTGCGCGCCGGTGATTTCCAGTGGCAACAGCTGCAAGCCTTCACCCAGGGCGGCGTGTCGTTCGGGGTGATGACGGTGGCCAAGACTCCGCAGGCGTTCGTCTGTGGCGTGCGCTCCCCCGAGCCTTTGCTGCGCATTCCCAAATCCGGGCTGGTGAGCCTCTATCCGCTGCAGGGCGATCCTGACGGCGTCATGGTGATCAATATCCATGCGGTCAATTTCGAGCTGGGGATGGCGACCTTCCGCGAGCAGCTCAACGATTTGACTGCGCTGGTGCGCCGCCATCAGGGGCCGGTGATCCTGGCCGGTGATTTCAATACTTGGAGCGACAAACGTCAGTTCTGGTTAAGCAAATTGGTGGACGAGCTGGGGCTGCAAGAGGCCGTGCCGATGCCTGATTTGCGCCGCACTGCCTTCGGTCGCCCGCTGGATCACCTCTACTACCGCAATCTGGATTTGGTCGAGGTGAGCTCACCGGCCACCGACAGCTCGGATCACAACCCCATCATTGCGCGCTTTGCCGCCCAGTCTGTGACTCCCTGACCCCAGTCTGTGACTTCCTGACAAGGGATGGTGCGAGTTCCGCTAATAAAAAAATCCGGCGCCTGATGGCGCCGGATTTTTTTATACGCTCTGGCGGTCAACCCGCTCGGGATGACCCGCAGGCATTACTGGTAGAGACCCAGATTCGCTTTGGCGTAGGCTTCGAAATCGGTGCAGCCACCGATGTGCTGCTCGTCCAGGAAGATCTGCGGCACGGTGTTGACCGGCTTGCCGGCGCTCTTGGCCAGATCTTCTTTGGTGATGCCTTCTGCATGGATATCCACGTAGCGGAATTTGAAGTCATCGCGCTGTTCGGTCAGCTGCTCGGCGATCTGTACGGCACGGACACAGTAGGGGCAACCCGGCGACCAAAAATCACTGCAAACATATTTTCTCTCCGTTTTTTAAGCCGTTTATGTATGGCCGTTGATATGAGGCAGGCAACAGCATAGCCCTGCCTCGTGGCGACTTGAAGCCGAAATTATCGATACCGTGATTCGAGCGGGCCTATTGGATCAGCTCTCATCGGCGATCTGGATCGGCTGCTGCTGATAGATGCTCTCCAGCACCCCCTTTTCGAATACAGTCCAGGGCCACGGCGCCTTGCTGGCACGGTAGCGCTCATGGGTGGCCGGATCTTGGACAGGCCGCGCTGGAACATCACGAACGCCTTGCGCTGGCCGCCTGCCGTGTCGATAAAGCCCACCAGATTGGAGGTGCCGGTGATGGTACCGGTCTTGGCGTGCACCTTGTTCTTCATCATGGGGGCGGTGACGCTGCGGCGCCACGCCAGGGTGCCATCCACCTGAGAGCTTGGCAGCAGCTTGATCAGGCCAAGTTCGGCATCATTTTTCTGGATGAAGTTCAGCACCGACATCATCTGACGGGCGCTGATGAGATTGTGAGCGGAGAGACCGGAGCCGTCAGCCAGGGTGGCATTGCCCAGATCGATGCCGTTCTTGGTCAGGATGGCGCGCACTGCCATGGTGCCGCTGCGATAGCTGCCCGGCTTGTTGTAGTAGTGACGGCCCACGGTTTTGAGGAAGGTATCGGCATAGAGGTTGTCCGATTTCTTCAGCATCTTGGCGAGCATCACCGGCAGGGAGACCGAGTAGTGGGTGCCGAGGGTCTCAGCCCCTTCAGGGGCCTTGTGGGTGACCCGCAGCAGGCCATCATGCTTGATACCGGCACGGTTCATCGCCCAGCGGATGTTGTCCCAGCCCCAGGCTTCCACGTCGTGGATGGCGAAACGCAGCCCCTGCGGCTCCTTGTTCGGGGTGATGCAGCCCTTGAGCTCGTAGAAGTTTCCCTTGGCCATGTCCACTTCCAGTGCGCAGAACTGGCGTGCCATGTCGCCATAGCTCATCACCTCCACGTTGTCGGCACCGATGCCGATGGGGACGCCGGTGGCCACGTTGCCGACTGCCGGTTTGCCAATCTGGGTGGCAGTGATGGTGCCGTAGGCGCAGTTCTTGTCGATGATGACCGAGGAGACGGGCGCTGCGAAGCAGAGGGTCTGATCCCCCCACGACCAGCCGTTGCCGCGCTCGTAGCCGTTGTAGGCGCCGGTGTTGACGTAGACATTGCCCTTGATGCTGGTGACACCGAGCTGTTTGAACAGGGCCAGCAGATCCATGCGGGAGAGGGTGGGGTCGCCGACGAAGTTGATCCAGATATCGCCGTTGATGGTGTCACCCTGTTTGGCACCAGGTTGGGCCTGAATGTCAGTGGCGAAGCGGAAGTCGGCACCCAGCTCGAGGCGGGCCGCCAGCGCGGTGAGCACCTTCATGGTGGAGGCGGGGGCGATCATCTGATCGGCGTGGCGGGCGAACTCGACGCCGTTATTGCCCTGCACCATGATGGCGTACTGGCCACCCTGAGGGGGCGTCAGCGGGGCGGCGTGAGCCGCCAGAGAAGAAAAGAGAGCACAAAAACCAATCAACAGCCGCTGCATAACATCCTCTAACGTGACGAAGGGCCCGGCAGTGGTGCCGACCCTGATAATTCAACCCGCCGATGCAGGATCGACGGGGGTAATGCAATTCATGCCATGTATGCCGGTCGCCATCATGTCATCGAGTTGGCGGTGCGATAGCGACCCTCATAATCAAAAATTTTCTCTTTTATCTGCCAGAAGCGACCCGATTTGCGGGCGATGACAAAATCCGGATGACGGAACTGGCTTTGCGCGGCCAGCACGCTCGCCAGGGTGGTAAATTCGGGCTCCAGCCCCGGGGCGGGCCAATGATGACGCACAAAGTGCTGTTGAAACAAGCGCCGTGCGCCCGGGGAGTGAAATCCGAAGTATTCACTGAGGGTCAGCCCATCCTCATCGTGGTAGGTCACCTCCAGCCGCTCCCCCTGTTTGCCGCGCCCTGCGGTAAAGGTGAGCCCGGCACAGCGGATCACCATGCAATCCTTGAGATTGAGCGCCTCTTTGAGCTTGTCGTCAGGGTCCACCAGCAGCTGATCGCAGCTCTGGCAGCGGCGGGCGGCGATGTCGTTCTCCGCGCCGCAGCCGGGGCAGATCTTGGCGCGAAAGCGGTAGTCACACTCCTCGCGGTTGCCCTCGTCATCTTCAAACAGCCCCTGACAGCGGCGGCCGTAGTGCTCGATCACCTTGCCATCCTCGTCGGTCTTGCCCCAGAAGGTGTTGGCAAAACCGCAGGCGGGGCAGGGTACCTGCACCGGCTCGGTACCGGCGTGGGGGCGGGGCTCCCCCACTTCGGGGGCGAACAGATTGAAGTTGTTGCCCGCATAGTCGAGTACCAGACAATCTGTCTTGCCCGGCGAGAGGCGCAGGCCCCGCCCCACAATCTGCTGATAGAGCGAGACCGACTCGGTGGGCCTGAGCATCACGATAAGATCGACATGGGGGGCATCGAAGCCGGTGGTGAGCACCGCCACGTTGACCAGAAACTTGAGTTCGCGCGCCTTGAAGGCGTTGATGAGGGCATCGCGCTCCGGCCCCGGGGTCTCGCCAGTGATAAGGGCCGCCTGCTCCCCTCTGGCGCCCAGCAGGCCGTGAATTTCGCGGGCATGTTCGACAGTGGCGGCGAAGATCATTACCCCCTGCCGGTCGGCAGCATACTCCAGCACCTGACTCAGGATATGGGGGGTGACCCGCTGCTGGCGCTTGAGCTCACCGTTGAGATCCGCCTCGCTAAAGAGGCCGTTCTCCCGAGCCACCAGCTTGCTGAAGTCGTAGTGGACGATGGGAGCATCCACCATGCGCGGTGGCGTCAGGTAGCCGTTTTTCACCATAAAACGCAAGGGCAGCTCGAACACGCAGTCGCCAAACAGCCGCTCGCCGTGGCTCTTGACCATGCCGTGGTAGTGGCGCCGGTAGATCCAGCCCAGCCCGAGCCGATAGGGGGTGGCGGTGAGGCCGAGGATCTTGAGGGCGGGATTGGCGGCCTTGAGGTGGTCGATCACCTGATGGTACTGGCTATCGTCATCGAGCGAGACCCGATGGCACTCATCGATGATGAGCAGCGAAAAGGCCCCGTCGAAGGCCGCCAGATTGCGGGCGACCGACTGCACCGAGCCGAACACCACCTGGGCGTTTGCCTCCTTGCGATCCAGGCCGGCAGCAAATATGTCGGCCTTGAGCCCCCACGCCTCGTACTTGGCGTGGTTCTGCTCCACCAGCTCCTTGACGTGGGCCAGCACCAGCACCCGACCGCGTGCCTTGCGGGCCAGTTCGGCGATCACCAGACTCTTGCCAGCCCCGGTGGGCAGCACCACCACGGCGGGATCCGGGTGTTTGCGAAAGTGGTTGATCACGGCGTTGACGGCGTCGGTCTGATAGGGTCTGAGAACGAACATGGGGGCGTGGCGTTTGGGCATGGTGCGGCGCAGGGTGGCGCCATTATAGGGTGCTTGCTGCCACAAAAACAGCGGGCCGGCATGATGCCGACCCGCAGGGTGCTTGGTTGCTGATCAATGGAACGGGAAGATGTAGTTCATCCAGCTTGCCATGCGCAGCAGCACTTTGCGCATCACAGATACATGGTGGAAGTACTGGGTGTAGACCGCGGCCTGCCCACTGGCACCGGCAATCATCTGATACTTGGCCCACTCGGGGTCGGTAATGGAGATGACTACTGGCAGGCGACCCGGACGCACCGCCGTGGTCTGATCCAGCAGACCGGCGTTGGCCTGCACGTTACCGGCTGCAATGGCCGGAACCACGGCGGTCACCTTGCCTTTGAAGATTTTGCCGGGTACGCCATCGATCACCACTTCGGCCTCATCACCCACCGCCAGTCGCTGCATGCTGTTCTGCCAGAACCAGCCGACGTAGGCGGTGTCATCCTTGTGGATGAAGGTCATCACCGGACGATACATGAAGGGGGTGGCGATCATGCCGGGGCGCAGGGCCAACTGCACCACATGGCCATCGCTCGGGGCATAGACCACAGTTTGTGATTGCTGGTACTTGGCTTCCATCAGCTGGGCTTGCAGATCGTTCAGGGTGGCTTTCTGCTGGTCAATCTGGGCCACGATGTCGTCCACGTTGGCCTGGGTGACGTCGAGGTCGCGCTGCTTGCCCACGCCACGGCGCATCAGGTCGCTGGCGCGATCCCGATCCAGCCTGGCGGAGCGCAGTCTTGCCTCAATGGACTTGAGGTGCTCGCGGTTGGATTCGACCCGTGCGGTGAGGCTCTCCACTTTCAGGCGGAACGGTTCGTCATCGAGGCGAAACAGCACGTCGCCTTTTTTCACCGGCTGGTTGGCCTGCACCGGAACCTCAACGACCCGGCCCTTGACCAGCGGCACTATGGGGGTGGAGACGTAGTAGTTGCGCGCCATCTCGGAGTAGGGGTGGTTGTAGTTCATCAGCATGATCAGGGTGCCGATGAGCAGCACGCCGCCCAGTGCTGCGGTGGGGACGGTCCACTTGTTGAGTGGGATGCGGAAGATTTTGAATATGGCGACACACAGCGCCGTGTAGGTCAGGATCAGTAGCAGGTCCATGGTTTATCCCTGTTGCTCACTCTGTTCGATAGTGTTGATACGGCTCTTCAGATCCGCCAACTCCTGCTTGAGGGCCGCCAGCTCCTCTTCATCTTTTTGCAGCCGCTGGCTAAAGCCCCAGCCGCGATCGGGGCGATAGATGGTTGCCCAGATCCAGAGGAAGGGCCACAGCACATGCAGGGTAAACAGGCTGACCCAACCTGCCACGTGAATGGCATCCTGATGAGGGTGATTCCGATGTTTGGCAATCTCGTAAGGAATATCGTGGATAACGATGACTCCATAAAAAATGACCAGTCCGACAAAGACGAGCAGACCAAGTGCAAAATAATCAAGGGCCATTTATAACCTCCACTGGCATGACGCACAGCTTAATCATTGGTTCCAACAAGCACTAAAGCAATTAAGAATCACATATTTATCGTCAGTTCGTCCGGAATCTTAAAGCTATTCGCTGTATTGAAGCTGAAGCCGTTCAATAGTTGCATTATTAGTCTTTTTGTCATTAAAAAAGGCGCCATCAGGCGCCTTTTTTGTGCTGCTTTCGCTGCATTTTTTGCTGTTTTTACCCTTCGCTGGTACTGCTGACCAGCGGCTGGCGGAACTTCATCAGGAAGGCCACGGTAATGGCCGCCGTTGCAGTCAGGCCGATAATGGTGGAGGTCCCCATCTCCAGCCCGAACCCGATGGGGGCGTTGGCCAGATAGGTGATCACGACAGCAGTCATGAACATGGCGGGAATGGTGCAGATCCAGTGCAGCTTGCCCTCTTTGATGAGGTAGGCAGCCGCAGCCCACAACATGATGACGGCGGTGGTCTGGTTGGCCCAGCCGAAGTAGCGCCAGATCACCCCGAATTCAGCCTTGGAGATGATAAAACCAAGGATGAACATGGGGATGGCGATCAGCAGACGCTTGGCCAGCGGCTTCTGGGTCATCTTCAGGAAGTCCGCCACGATCAGGCGAGCACTGCGAAACGCGGTGTCACCGGAGGTGATGGGCAGGATCACCACGCCGAGGATGGCCAGAATGCCGCCGACTGTGCCGAGCAGGCTGGTGGAGACTTCGTGTACCACGGCTGCCGGGCCGCCGTTGGCCATGGTAGCGTTGAGTGCTTCGGTGCTGTCGTAGAAGGAGAGACCCAGGGTGCACCAGATAAGGGCGATGATCCCTTCACCGATCATTGCACCGTAGAAGATGAAACGGCCAGATTTTTCGTTCTGCATGCAGCGCGCCATCAGTGGTGACTGGGTGGCGTGGAAGCCTGATACCGCGCCACAGGCGATGGTGATGAAGAGCAGCGGCCACAGTGGCAGCTCGGTCGGGTGCAGGTTGGAGAAGTCCATCCCGGTGTTGTAGAAGCCTTTGCCGGAGGCGATCAGGCCAACGATGAGGCCGACCGACATGAAGACCAACAGGGCGCCGAAGATGGGGTAGAAGCGGCCGATGATCTTGTCGATGGGCACTATGGTCGCGAGGATGTAGTAGGCAAAGATTGCCACAATCCAGTAGACCAGATCGGTGGAGGTGAGGTTGGCGAGCAGCCCTGCCGGGCTCAGCACGAATACCACGCCCACCAGCATCAGCAGCACCACGGCAAACAGGTTCATGAAGTGCTTGGCAGCGGTGCCCAGATGCTCACCGACCACGGTTGGCACCGAGGCACCCTTGGCGCGCACCGACAGCATGCCGGAGAAGTAGTCATGTACCGCACCGGCGAAGATGCAGCCAAAGACGATCCAGAGCATGGCGACCGGGCCGTAGAGGGCACCCAGGATGGGGCCGAAGATGGGGCCGACACCTGCGATGTTGAGCAGTTGAACCAGATAGACTTTCTTGTCCGACATGGGGACATAGTCCACCCCGTCAGCCATGGTGATGGCGGGGGTTTTCAGCTCGGGTTTCGGGCTGAATATCCGTTCGATGAATTTGCCGTATATGAAGTAGCCGGCCACAAGTAAGCCGACACAGAGGAAGAACCAGATCATTGCTACGCTCCTGCATTGTTATTTTTTAGTGTGCAGAGCGAGTCTAAAACGGTTGCGCCTGGCTGGCAGGTGAAACTCCCCGAGCGGCGCTTTGGCGCGCCGAGCGGTCGGCGGCTGTGATCAGGCGCACACTCCGCGGCTCAGTCCAGCCCCAGTTGATCTTTGAGCTCCTTTAGATAGCGACGACTGACCGGCACCCGGGCGCCGCTCGGGGTGACAATCTCTGCCAGCTGGTTATCCAGCAGCCGGATCTCGAAGATGGCGTTGGGGGAGACCAGATACTGGCGGTGGCAGCGCAGCAGCGGGCTCTTTTCTTCCAGCGATTTGAGGGTGAGCTGGGTGTGGAACAGCTCGCCCTGGCAGGCCACATGGACCCCGCCCAGATCGGAGAAGGCATACTCCACCTGCGCGATGGGCAGCAGCCTGACCCGATTGTGCAGATAGCCCGGAATATGTTCGATGGTGGGGGCCAGCCGCTCGATGGGCTGCGGGGAGATATCCTGCTTGAGGCGAGCGAGGGTCTTGGCGAGCCGCGCGGGTTCCACCGGTTTGAGCAGGTAGTCGAAGGCGTTCTCTTCAAATGCCTGAATGGCATATTCGTCAAAGGCGGTGACAAAGACGATGCGGGGCAGGGGGTCGAGCATGGCGACCAGCTCCATGCCGCTCAGCTTGGGCATCTGGATATCGAGGAACACCACATCAGGCTTGAGGCGCTGAATAAGCGGCAGCGCCTCGATGGCATTGGCCGCTTCCCCCACGATCTCGATGGCAGGATCGCAGGCAAGCTGCTGCCTCAGCTCTTCGCGGGCGTAGTGTTCGTCATCGACTATCAGAGTGCGGATCATGGTTGCTCCTTGGGGATGGTGAACGACACCCGGGTCCACTGCTCAGGCTCGCAGGCAATCGTCACGCCATAGCGTTCGCCAAAGGCGCTTTTCAGTCGCCGGTCGACAATGGTCATGCCCAGACCGTCGCCAGCGGGATGTGCTTGCCAGGTGCCTGCATTATCTTCCACATGGATGGTGACGCTGGTGGGATGCTCTTCGGTCCAGAGGCGAATGCGCCCCTGCTCCAGCAGGGTCGAGATGCCATGCTTGATGGCATTCTCGATCAGCGGTTGCAGGGTGAAGCTGGGCAGTCGCAGTGTGGCCAGATGGGGCGGGATCTCGTTTATCACAGTCAGCCGATCGCCAAAGCGGGCAAGCTCGATCTCCAGATAGGATTGGCAGTGCTCCTGCTCCTCCAGCAGCGTCGCAAGGCCGCTCTGGCGTTTGAGGTTCTTGCGAAAGAACAGCGAAAGATGCAGCAGCAGATCCCGCGCCTTGTCCGGATCGCGCCGGGTGATGGCACTGATGGTGTTGAGGGTGTTGAACAGAAAGTGGGGGTTGATCTGGGCTTGGATAAGTTTCAACTCGGACTGCACCAGCAGCCGCTGATGCTGCTCCAGCCGACCGGCCAGCAACTGCTGTGACAGCAGGTTGGCAATCCCTTCCCCCAGGGTGTGGTTGATCTTGAGAAACAGCCGCTTCTTCGGCTCGTAGAGCTTGATGGTGCCGATCACTCCTTTGTCCCCCTGCAGCGGGATCACCAGCACCGAGCCCAGCTGGCATGCGGAGGAGAGGCTGCAGCGATAGGGCTGGCTGTTGCCATCGGCAAACAGCACCTTGTTCTGGGCGATGGCCTGCATGGTGATGGCTGACGCAATGGGGGTACCCGGCAGATGGTGATCTTCGCCGGTGCCGATAAAGGCGAGGATCTGCTCGGTGTCCGTGATGGCGACAGCCCCCACGCCGGTCTCCTCCTGAATTATGCGGGCAATCTTGTTGCTCGCCTCCGGGGTAAAGCCCTGACTCATGATCCCCACGGTGCGGTTGGCGATATTGAGCGCCTTGGCGGAGAAGACCCGGGAGAACTTCTCATACATCCGCTGCTGGTCGCGGATCATGCTGATAAAGAGCGCCGCGCCGCAGGAGTTGGCCAGAATCATCGGGGTGGCGATGGTGCGCACCAGCAGCAGGGATTTGTCGAACGGGGTCGCCACCAGCAGGATGATGACCATCTGCATGATCTCGGCGTAGAGGGTGGTAAAAAAGGCGATGCGCGGTTCAAACAGGGCATCCGTTCGTCCCGAGCGCATCAGGCGCCAGTGCACTATGCCCCCGAGCAACCCCTCGCAGGTGGTGGAGATGGCGCAGGCGAGATCGGTAAATCCCCCCAGCGTATAGCGGTGCAGACCGCCGGTCAGCCCCACCAGAAAGCCCACCAGCGGTCCCCCCAATAATCCCCCCAAGACGGCGCCGACCGCCCGGGTGTTGGCGATGGCATCGTCGATATCGAGGCCTACATAGGTACCGAGGATACAAAAGCTGGAAAAGATGATGTATATCAGTATCTTGTGAGGTAATCTCACTGAATAGTTGGCAAGCGGGCGCAGCAGCGGGCTTTTCGAGAAGAGATAGGCGATCACCAAGCTGACGCTCATCTGTTGCAGCAAGGAGAGGACCAACTGCATAAAAAACGCTCCTCATAAGCCAGCTGAAAAAATAGCCAGCCCGTGAATAAGTGTGATCAGGATCTTGTTCTGTTGGCCCAACTGGGCGCAACGGGCCGTCAGTTTGCCAGAACAAGTGGATAAAACCATATTAAATCAGCATGTTAAATTGATATTTGTGTAAGCGGCAGCGGGTTGATATTGATGGATGGAGCATGAATGTATCCGCTGGATACGCCACACGGAGGTGGCATGCTCCGCCCGGCCCCTTGGCTGGGCGTTTTTTATACATGGTCAGTTGGCAACCTTCTGATGGGGGTTTGAGCAATTATTCCGGTTTGTCCAATGAGTTATCCCCAGCTTCTGGGGATAACTCAGAATGCAAAGTAGTAGCAGAAGCGGCGGGTCAGGTTAAAGAACTGCCGTTGTCCCTCATCCAGCTCTTCCTGTTTGATAAAAGCAATGATGGTGCGTTCATCTTCCCGCAGATCGATCATGGCAACGGCTTCCGGCCGCTGGGCCTTGATATAGGGCAGGATCTTCGGCTTGAGGGGCATGGTGGGTTCGGTAGAGAGCACCAGCGCGATGCTCTCGTCGGAGAGTTTCACCAGTGATCCCGGCGGATAGACCCCCAGCACCTTGACAAGCAACTTGACCAGATTCTGGTCGAACTTCTTCTGGGATAACTTGTAGAGCTGGCTGATGGCCTGACTTGGCGCGGCCGGGTTGCCGCTGTTGCGGGGATGGAGCAGCTCGTCGTAGAAGTCGACCAGCCCGATCAACCGCGCCAGTGGCGGGATCTCCCCGCCCTTGATCCCGAGCGGATACCCGCTGCCATCGAGCCGCTCGTGGTGCAGATGGGCGACCTGACGGATTTTCGGTTCAAAGGCGTTGAGCTGGGTCAGCATCTCCAGCCCGTACTGGGGATGCATATTGAGGAAGTTCTGCTCGGCCTTGTTGAGATCCCCCCGTTTTTGGGTGATCTGGCTCGGGATTTTCAGTTCGCCGATGTCGTGGATAAGTCCCGCAAGTCCCGTCTCCTCAATCTCGATGGGGTTCATGCCGAGTTCGCGCGCCATCAGCATGGCGATAAAGGCGACGTTGAGGCTGTGTTGCAGCAGGATATCGGTGTGGGGGCTGCGAATAAGGTGGAGCCCGAGAGGCCCTTCATGCTGACTGAGGGTGAAGGCGGCATTGCGGACAATCTGGGCGGTATTGGCCAGCCCCTCATCCGGTTTGAGGTTGAGTGCCCCGAGTGCATCGCGCAGCTCGCTCATGGATTGGCCAAAGGCTTTGTCAGCGGCGCGCATGGAGCGGCGAAAGGCCTTTTCGTCAAAGGGGGGCGGGCCCGAGGCAATCAGCTCTTCCAGCTCGTCAAGGTCGGGCCCAGCATCCGGGATATCGCCGCGCAGCAGCGGCTCGATGGGCAGATCGCTCTTGTCGGGGTCGACCATCAGCAGGGTGAGATCAAGATGACGGAGAATGTCGAGTTGCTGCTGATCCTTGATCTTGAAGGTATTGAACATAAACGGGTGGTTAGTCCATCCCGTGGGGAGATGGATATAGTGGCCTACTCTCAATTGCTCTATCGAGGCTTGGATCAGTGCCATCGGTTAACCTGCATTTCGTGAATGCCTACTCAACAAGCTAGCAAAATCCGATGGATAGACAACTAAAAATCCATTTCGGGGCCGCGGAGCGCCCCGTGCTGTGATGGGGCGCACGAGCGCCGTGCTTCTCCTCTTAATTCGCGCTTAAGTTTTACTTCCTACGCTGGCCCCGTCGTTTTTGTTGGCTTGGCCGGCCCGCTGCGCTGCAGGCCGGTATGTAGGAGTTGTTTATGCGTGTAACTCTCGGTGTACTGCAGACCAATCTGTTGCTGGTGCTCTTTTTCGCCCTGGTACTGAACTGGCCAATCTTTTTGCATTTCTATACGGTGCTCAGCGCCCTGACCCATGTCAAAGCCGGATTTGCCATCTCGATCCCGCTGGTGCTGATCGCGGCGCTCAATGCCGTGTTTATTCCCTTCACGTTCCGGTTTGTGCTCAAGCCCTTTTTTACCGTGCTCATTCTGACTGGCTCCATCGTCAGCTACGCCATGCTCAAATACGGCGTCATCTTTGATGCAGGCATGATCCAGAACATAGTGGAGACCAACAGTGGTGAGGCGGGGGCCTATTTGAATGGCTCGGTTGCGCTCTGGTTTCTGCTGACCGGGCTGCTGCCTGTTCTGGTGCTCTGGTCACTGCGGATCCGCTATCCGGCTCGCTGGTATCAGGGGTTGGCGTTGCGGGCTGGTGCACTGGCTATCTCTCTGCTGTTTATCGGGGGCGTCGCGTCACTTTACTATCAGGATTACGCCTCGGTCGGGCGCAACAACAAGTCTCTGGCCAAAGAGATTGTGCCTGCCAACTATGTGCACGGCCTCTACAAATATGGGCGGGATGTGCTGTTTGCCACGCCGATCCCCTACCAGCATCTGGGGACAGATGCCAGGGTGGTGGCGCGGGGAAGCAAGCCGACTTTGATGTTCCTGGTGGTGGGGGAGACGGCGCGCAGCCAGAACTACTCCCTTAACGGGTATGGCAAGGCGACCAACAGCTTTACGGCAAAAGAGCAGGGGGTGGTGTCGTTCAGGAATGTGCGCTCCTGCGGTACAGCCACCGCCGTCTCGGTGCCCTGCATGTTCTCCAACCTCACGCGCCGTGGCTACGATGACCAGCTTGCCAGCTCCCGTGACGGCCTGCTCGATGTGCTGCAACATGCCGGAGTCTCGGTGTTGTGGAAAGAGAACGATGGCGGCTGCAAAGGGGTGTGCCGCAATGTGCCGACCATCGAGATCCTCCCCAAATCCTATCCTGCGCTCTGTCAGGGGGAGTCTTGCTATGACGAGGTGCTGCTGGAGGGGCTGGATCAACAGATTGCAGGCATGAAGGGCAACAAGCTGGTGGCCTTTCATCTGATGGGCAGCCATGGCCCGACCTATTTCCGTCGTTACCCTGCCAGCGAGCGCGCCTTTATGCCGGACTGCCCGCGTAGTGACATTGAAAACTGCAGCAACGAAGAGCTGGTCAACACCTATGACAACACCATCCGCTACACCGACAAGGTGGTGGGGCTGCTGATAGACAAGCTCAAGTCGCTGGAGAGCCAGTATGATGTGGGACTGGTCTATCTCTCCGATCACGGTGAATCCCTCGGGGCCATGGGGCTCTATCTGCATGGCACGCCATACAAGTTCGCGCCGGATGATCAGACCCGGGTGCCGTTGCTGACCTGGTTCTCGCCCCAGTTGCAGGCCGATCGCCAGCTGGATATGGGTTGCCTGGCGGCGGAGGCGAGCAGCCAGCGCTTCTCCCATGACAACCTCTTTCACTCCATGCTGGGGATCATGGATGTGCAGACCCGTGTTTACGACAACAAGCTGGATCTGTTCAAGCCATGTCGGGCGGGCTAAACCGCTAGCAAGCACATAATAGAAAACGGCAGCCACTGGCTGCCGTTTTGTTATCTCGCAAGATCAGAGCCTTACTTCTGCTCCATGATGATCTGCAGCAGATCCCCCTCCAGCAGAGCGCGCTTGACCAGTGCAAAGCCGCCATAGGTCGGCTGGTTCTGGAAGCGGGCTTTCACAATGGGCAGGCCACGGTGGAAGCTCGGCAGGGATTGATGCTCGACGCAGCGACGAATTGCCGGGAAGAGGATCTCTTCGGCGGCGGTGATTTCGCCGGCGATCAGCACCTTCTGCGGGTTGAACAGGTTGACCGTGATGGCCACCGCCCGTCCCAGATGCTCACCCACGTTCTCGATCACGCTGCGGGCCAGCTCATCACCTGCCAGTGCCGCCTTGCACACCTCCTGAATGGTGATGTGCTTCTCCTGCAGTGCGCTCTGGTGACCGCGGCTGATGAGCTCCTTCACCTTGTCGATGATCGCTTCGTTGGAGGCGATGGTCTCGAGGCAGCCGAAGTTGCCACAGTGGCAGCGCTTGCCGAGCGGCTCGACCTGAATATGGCCGATCTCGCCGACGTTGCGGTTCTGACCGAGGAACACCTGACCCTTGGTGATGATCCCGGAGCCCGTCCCCTGGTGGACACTCACCAGAATGGAGTCCATGCAGTCGCG
Source organism: Aeromonas sp. 95A (assembly GCF_051919235.1). Taxonomy (NCBI): domain Bacteria; kingdom Pseudomonadati; phylum Pseudomonadota; class Gammaproteobacteria; order Aeromonadales; family Aeromonadaceae; genus Aeromonas; species Aeromonas sp. 95A. The sequence continues at coordinate 1,372,781 of NZ_JBQBFC010000001.1, read as the reverse complement.
GGACTCGCCGAAGAAGTGTTCGGCCAGTGCCAGAGAGCGGGTGTCGTTGCCCACGTAGCAGGGAAGGTTGAAGTGGTTCTCAAGCAGCTTCGCCAACCCCAGATTACGGATCTGGTACTTGGGGGTGTAGATGACCATGCCGGATTCCGGGTTGACCAGACCCGGCATGGTCAGCGCGATGCTGATGAGGTTGCGACAGCGTTCGCGGTTGGCATCGATAAAGGCGCCAATCTCTCGCAGCAGCATGTCGACCACGGGTTGCTGGTCGATCTCGGTCACCTGAATGACGTGCTGGTCGAGCTCCTTGCCATCTAGGTCATAGAGACTCAGTTGCAGGTAGCCGCGGCCCAGCTTGGCAGAGACAAACTGAAAGCGATGTTTGATGGTTGTCAGGGAGATGGCACGCCGCCCGCCGGTTGAGGCTTGCGGAGAGGTCTCCTTGATCAGGCCATGCTCGATCAGTTGCCGGGTTATTTTGGTCACGCTGGCCGGGGCCAGCTGACTCAACTCGGCAATCTTGACCCGGGAGATGGGGCCTTGCAGGTCGATGAGCCGATACACGGCTGCACTGTTGACCTGCTTGATAAGATCTACGTTTGCTATTTGTCCGCCAGTCATGATGTCACTGTTGTGTGTAGTGTCCGTTAACCACGGTCCCACGGACCGTGAAGTCCTGATCGAAGACAGTGAGGTTGGCTACTTTACCGACCTGGATACTACCGAGACGTGAGTCCCATCCAATGGCGCGAGCGGGGTAGAGGCTGGCCATTCTCAGTGCTTCATCGAGCGGTAATCCGACCTGCTTGACCAGATTTTCCACCCCCTCAATCATGGTGAGGGAGGAACCGCCGAGTGTACCATTCTCGTCGACACACTGACCATCGCGTAAAAAGACGGTGGTGCCACAAAAATCAAATTTCTCAAAGCCTTCCGGCGCTCCGGCTGCCGCAGTGGCATCGGTGACCAGCACCAGTCGCTCCCCCAGCGCCTTGTGAGCCAGACGCACGTTGGCCCAGTGCACATGGTGGCCATCGACGATGATGCCCGCGTAGACATCCTTGCGATCGTAGATGGCGCCCACGACGCCCGGCTCGCGACCGTTGAGGGTCGGAGTCATGGCGTTGTAGAGGTGGGTCGCAAAGCGAATACCGTTATCGAACCCGGCCATCGCCTGATCGTAACTGGCGGCAGTGTGACCGGCCGAGACCAGAATGCCCGCTTCCACCAGACGGCGGATATGGGCCGGCTCGTTGCGCTCCGGAGCCAGGGTGATTTTGGTGATGGCATCCGCGTTGGCACAGAAGAAGTCGATCATCTCGTCTGCTGGCTGGCGAATTTGCGCGGCAGGGTGAATCCCCTTGCGCTTGAGGTTGGTATAAGGCCCTTCCAGATGGACGCCCAGCACCTCGTTGGGGCGTGCCGCCATGTAGTCACGGGTCACCGCAACGGCCTGCTTCATGTCGGCATCCGGACTGGTGATCAGGGTCGGCAGGAAGCTGGTGGTACCGGATTTGAGGTTGGCCGCCTGCATGGTTGCCAGGGTCTCGACCGTGATGTCTGTGTTGAACATCACCCCGCCACAGCCGTTGAGCTGCACATCGATAAAACCGGCGGTCAGGTTGGCGCCTTTGAGGTCAATCTGCTCGATGCCCGCAGGCAGTTCGGCCAGGTGAGAGATGGCGACAATCTTGTCGCCCTCGATAAGCACCCCGTAGCCGGTCAGCACGCAGCTGCCGGTGTAGAGGGTGCAGTTGGTCAATGCGTACATGACGACTCCTTACAGACGGCCGATGTTGGCGGCTTCCAGCTGCTGGAAGTAGCGAACGGTCTTGACCTTGAGCTCCATGGTGGAGGGCTCGTCGCACACCATCATTCCCTTCGGATGCAGTTGCAGGGTGGAGATGGTCCACATGTGGTTGACGCTGCCTTCCACGGCGGCCTGCAGGGCCAGTGCCTTGCCGTGACCGGTGACCAGGATCATGATCTCTTCCGCATCCATCAGGGTGCCGACACCCACGGTCAGGGCCAGCTTGGGCACCTGCTCCATGTCGCCACCGAAGAAGCGGGAGTTGGCGATGCGGGTGTCTTCGGTCAGGGTCTTGACCCGGGTGCGGGAGGAGAGGGAAGAGGCCGGCTCGTTGAACGCGATGTGGCCGTCGTTACCCACGCCACCCATGAACAGGTGGATCTTGCCATAGGACTTGATCTTGTCTTCGTAGCGCTTGCACTCGGCCACCAGATCCTCGGCATTGCCGTTGAGGATGTTGATGTTCTCGGGACGAATGTCGATGTGGCTGAAGAAGTTGTTGTGCATGAAGCTGTGGTAGCTCTCCGGGTGATCTTCCGGCAGGCCGACGTACTCGTCCATGTTGAAGGTGACCACGTTCTGGAAGCTCACTTCACCGGCTTTGTGCAACTCGATCAGGCGCTTGTAGGTGTTGAGCGGGGTGCCACCGGTGGGCAGGCCCAGTACGAAAGGGCGATCGCTGGTCGGCTTGAACGCGTTGATGCGGTCAACGATGTAACGAGCAGACCACAGGCCTACTTGGCTGGCAGATTTCAACGGGATCAGGCGCATATGGGATACCTCTGTGTCGGGTTGCGACCGGTTTGGCGGTGGCAATTGGCTAAGACGGATTCAAGTTGTTTTATAGCGTAAATAAAGATTGCGAACTAAGCCACATCTATCCACCACCTTTATCTTGTTTGGGTGATAACGATCACGATTATCGGTTTATTAATTTGCGCAGCGAAATAAAAGCCCTAGACTGCCAATCAAGCCTTGATGGCTTATGCGTCAAACGTGATAAGCACTTAATTTCTAGAAAAACATTAACTAAGGAGAGGAACCGTGAACATTCTCGGTTATTTGCAAAAGATCGGCCGTGCCCTGATGGTGCCGGTAGCGGTATTGCCTGCCGCCGCGATCCTGATGGGGGTTGGCTACTGGATTGACCCGAATGGTTGGGGTGGTGACAGTGCGCTGGCTGCCTTCCTGATTAAAGCGGGCGCAGCCATTATCGATAACATGTCCGTACTGTTCGCAGTCGGTGTTGCTTACGGTATGTCCAAGGATAAAGATGGTTCTGCTGCTCTGGCAGGTCTGGTCGGCTTCCTGGTCGTTACCACCCTGCTGAGCCCGGGCGCTGTGGCCCAGATCAAGAGCATCCCGGTGGAGCAGGTTCCTGCCGCGTTTGCCAAGATCAGCAACCAGTTCGTGGGTATCCTGTGTGGTGTTATCGCCGCTGAGCTGTACAACCGCTTCAGCAGCGTCGAGCTGCACAAGGCACTATCCTTCTTCTCCGGTCGTCGTCTGGTACCGATCGTAACCTCCGTGGTGATGATCGTCGTATCCTTCATCCTGATGGCCGTATGGCCGGCAATCTACGGTGGTCTGGTCTCCTTCGGTGAGTCCATCGTGAGCCTGGGCTCAACCGGTGCCGGTATCTACGCCTTCTTCAACCGTCTGCTGATCCCGATCGGTCTGCACCACGCCCTGAACTCCGTGTTCTGGTTCAACGTGGCCGGTATCAACGACATCCCGAACTTCCTGGGTGGTCAGGCTACCATCGATGCCGCTCTGGCCGCTGGCAAGAGCCTGGAGCAGGTGAAAGGCGTGGTCGGTATGTACCAGGCTGGCTTCTTCCCCATCATGATGTTTGGTCTGCCGGGTGCCGCTCTGGCCATCTACCACTCCGCCAAGAAAGAGAACAAAGAGAAAGTTGCTTCCATCATGATCGCAGCTGCCTTTGCCTCCTTCTTCACCGGTGTTACCGAGCCGCTCGAGTTCTCCTTCATGTTTGTGGCGCCGGTACTGTATGTCATCCACGCCGTACTGACCGGTATCTCCGTGTTCATCGCTGCCTCCATGCAGTGGATGGCCGGTTTCGGTTTCAGTGCCGGTCTGGTGGATATGGTGCTCTCCAGCCGTAACCCGCTGGCGACCAACTGGTACATGCTGATCCCTCAGGGTCTGGTCTTCTTCGGCCTCTACTACACCGTGTTCCGCGTAGTGATTGCCAAGCTGAACCTGAAAACCCCGGGTCGTGAAGATGACGAAGATACTGCTCCGGCTGCCGCTCAATCTACCAACCGTACCGAGCTGGCCAAGCAATACCTGGAAGTGCTGGGTGGTCAAGAGAACCTGGTCTCCATCGATGCCTGCATCACCCGTCTGCGTCTGACTCTGAAAGACCGCAGCATCGTCGATGAGCGCAAGCTGAAAGCCCTGGGCGCGGCCGGTGTGGTCAAACTCGGTGAGCAGAACCTGCAGGTGATTCTGGGCCCATTGGCCGAAATCATCGCCGGTGAGATGAAAGCCCTGCGTTAATCGAGCGACTCGCTCACCTCAAGTCTAAGTCCATTGTTGACATAACTAAGGGCCCCGCTCAGGGGCCCCATATAAAAAAGCCAAGAAAATCCAACCTTTACTTCAAATGAGAGCAGCAGTTATGAACTTGAAACATTCTCTGTTAGCCATTGCCATGTCTACCGTTTTTGTCAGCCAGGTCCAGGCAGCCGATGCCGCCAAGCAGGCTGTGGTCGACTCCCTCGCCAACAACCTGGTGGTCAAGTATGAAGTGGTCACCAACGACGGTGCCGGTGCCGGCCTCGATTGCCAGGCACTCGGTTCCGAGTGGGCGAGCTGTGGCGTTGCCAAGCTGCACCTGACCAATACCGGTGCAGACGTGACCTCCAAAGACTGGAGCATCTACGTCTCCTCCATCCGTCGTATCCAGCGTGTGGATAACGACCAGTTCACCATCACTCACCTGACCGGCGATCTCTATCGTTTGACGCCAACCGAGAAGTTCCAGGGCTTTGCCAAGGATGCTACGGTCGAAGTGCCGCTGGTGGTGGAATACTGGGTACTGTTCGAATCTGACATCATGCCGAACTGGTATGTCGCCAGCGAAGGTGCCGAGCCGAAAGTACTGGCCAGCATGAGCAACATCAATGATGCCAGCACCTACGAGAAGCCGATGCCGGCCGATGGCTGGAAGCGCACCAAGGATGACAAGAACATCCTGATGAACAGCGAAACCCGTTTCGCGGCCAACCAGACCAGCACCCTGCTGCCGGCTGGCAAGATTGACAACCAGATCCTGCCGACCCCGATGAAGCAAGTGGTCAAGGCTGGTCCGCAGGTTGACTTCTCTACCATCAAGCTAAATGCCCTGGACTTGCCGAGCGATCGCGCCGAGGCCCTGAAGGCTCAACTGACCAAGCTGGGTGTTACCCTCTCCGACACCGGCTACCCGGTGACCATCAAGCTCGGCAGCAAGCTCAAGCAGGCTGAAGGCTATGACATGACCATCGGTCAGAAGGGCACAGTGATCCAGGGGCGCGACATCGACGGGGCATTCTGGGGTGCACAATCCCTGATCTCCCTGCTGGGTGTTGATGACAAGCTGGTGAGCCCGATGACCGTCGAGGATGCGCCGCGCTTTGAATACCGTGGCATGCAGACCGACGTGGCCCGCCACTTCCGCAGTCTCGATACCATGAAGAAGCTGGTTGACCAGATGTCTGCCATGAAGCTCAACGTGCTGCACCTTGGCCTGACCAACGATGAAGGCTGGCGTCTGGAGATCCCGGGTCTGCCGGAGCTGACCCAGGTCGGTAGCCAGCGTTGCCACGACGAGTCCGAAACCAAGTGCCTGATGCCGCAACTGGGTTCCGGCCCGACCAGCGACAACCAGGGTTCCGGTTTCTACAGCAAGTCTGACTACGTGGATCTGGTGCGTTATGCCAAGGCCCGCGGTGTGACCGTGATCCCCGAGATCAACATGCCGGCCCACGCCCGTGCTGCCGTGGTATCCATGGAAGCGCGCTACAAGCGTCTGATGGCGGAAGGCAAAGAAGCGGAAGCCAACCAGTTCCGTCTGACTGATCCGGCTGACACCTCCAACGTCACCTCGGTCCAGTTCTACGACAAGATGTCCTTCATCAACCCTTGCCAGCCGGGTGCTGCCACCTTCGTGGCCAAGGTAATGGATGAAGTTGCCCAGATGCACCAGGCCGCCGGTCAGCCGCTGACCGCATGGCACTACGGTGGTGATGAGGCGAAGAACATCATGCAGGGTGGTGGCTATCAGGATCCGGCCGTCACCAAGAAAGAAGAGCTGGTCGCCTGGAAAGGCAACGTCGACTCCAGCAAGCAGGACAAGCCGTTTGGCAAGTCTCCGATGTGCCAGAAGATGATCGACGAAGGCAAGATCAAGGAAGTGGGCGAGCTGCCGGTTTACTTCGCCAAGGAAGTGGGCCAGATGGTCAAAGACCGCGGCTTCTCTACCCTGCAGGCGTGGGAAGATGGTCTGAAGTACGCCAGCGGAGCCAAGGACTTCGCCACCGACAACACCCGTGTCAACTTCTGGGAAACCCTCTACTGGGGTGGCTTCAACGAAGCGATGAAGTGGGCGCACAAGGGTTACCAAGTGGTGCTGTCCAACCCGGATTACCTCTACTTCGACTTCCCGAACGAAGTACACCCGGCCGAGCGTGGCTACTACTGGGCAACCCGTTTCAACGACACCCGCAAGGTGTTCGCCTTCGCCCCGGAAAACCTGCCGCAGAACGCCGAGACCTCGGTTGACCGCGACGGCAACGCCTTCGTGGCCAAGGGTGACCAGGATCCGGTCAAGTTCAAGGGGATCTCCGGTCAGCAGTGGAGTGAAACCGTGCGTACCGATGCTCAGTACGAGTACATGGTCTACCCGCGTATCTTCTCCGTGGCTGAGCGTGCCTGGCACAAAGGTGGCTTCGAGCTGAACTATGTGAAGGGTCGCGAGTTCTCCGGCGAGACCAAGTTTGTCAACAAGGCCACCCTCAATAAAGAGTGGAACCAGTTTGCCAACGTACTGGGTCAGCGCGTGCTGCCGAAACTGGATCAGGCCGGTGTTGAATACCGCCTCTCCGTACCGGGCGCCAAGGTAGTGAACGGTGTGCTGGAAGCGAACGTGGACCTGCCGGGTCTGCCCATTCAGTACAGCCTGGACGGTACCAACTGGAGTGCCTATGATGCCGCGGCCAAGCCGAGCGTGAATGGCAAGGTTTACCTGCGTACCACCAGCTTCGATGGCAAGCGCACCAGCCGCGTCACCGAACTGAACTGATAGCAGTCAACCGTTAACATGAGGTGGGTCGCAAGACCCGCCTTTCCCAAGGGCGATGGCGCATCGGGTTTGGGAAAGGTTGACTGTGCGTGTGAGCCTTTGTTGTGTGTAATTGTCTGTTTTGTGTTTTTCATCACTTTCAGCCCCGCCCAGTGCGGGGCTTTTTTATGGCTCTGTCCCAATTACGTGTTGAAAGGCTAATCTTGAAGTAGGCCATCACCTTGAGGTCTACCATCATGGATACCCCAGCCTTTCAACACCTGTTGTCCCTTTTTCCCCAGTTGACCCTGCGCCAGCGCCGTGTTGCGCAGCAGGAGCTCACTGCACCCCACACCATTACCTCGCTCAATACTCAGTTACCGGCATGCAGTGGCTGCCCCCATTGTCAGGCTGATGTCACCCAGCTGGCGCCTTGGGGATGGAGTCGGGGACTGCGCCGCTACCGTTGCAAACTGTGTCTGCGCACCAGCACCGTTCTGACCAAGACGCCCTTGGCCAGATTGCGTAAAGCACAGTGCTGGGAAGACTACGCGCAAGCCCTCATCGAAGGACTGACTGTCCGCCAGGCAGTGATGCGTTGCGGGGTCAGCAAAAACACCGCGTTTCTCTGGCGTCACCGCTTCTTGCGCGCGATGGCAACCCATCAGGCCACCCGGGAAGAGGGCATCGTTGAGGTTGATGAGAGCTTTTTCCTTGAATCGTTCAAGGGGCAGCGGGGACTGCTGCGTCCACCACGTCATCGCGGTGGTAAAGGTCGAACTCGTGGAACCGGGCCAGATTACATCCCGGTGATGGTGGTACAAGACCGTGCAGGCCACCATGCGGATTTCCAGTTGGAGAAAATAGATGCCGAGACGGTCATCGCGGTGTTGAAGCCGTTGGTGTCACCGGATGCGGTGCTGTGTAGCGATGGGGCGGGTGTGTATGCCTGTTTCAGCAAGGAACAGGGTATAACCCATCAGGTGGTGCGCAATCGTCAAGGCGAACGGGTAGTCGATGCGTATCACATCCAGCATGTGAACGGATATCACCATCGGTTGAAAGAGTGGATGGAGCGGTTCCATGGCGTGGCGACGCACTACCTGAAGAACTACCTGGGTTGGCGCAGGATGCTGGAGCGTTACGGAAAAGGCGTAAATATCAAAGCATGTTTGCATGAGGCGCTGGGGCGCCCCATTCAACACGTAATTGGGACATAGCCTTTTTTATGCATTTGGGGCGCAATGTGCCAAGCCACGCCGTTTTTAGCGGCGCAATGGCCGGGAAATGGCCCGGAAGTGCCAAATTCAGGTTGAGACAGCGCCCGTAATAAGGGATCATACCCGGCTTGACGGCGGGGGGATGAGGGTGCCAGCCGGCACAACTTCCGCCAGTGACGCTTTTTTGAGGTGAGCCATGAGTCAGGCGAACAGCCCAACTAACTTTATTCGTCAGATCATTGATGAAGATCTGGCCAGCGGTAAGCACAGCAGCGTGCATACCCGTTTTCCGCCCGAGCCGAACGGTTATCTCCATATCGGCCACGCCAAATCCATCTGCCTGAACTTCGGCATCGCCCGCGACTATCAGGGCCAGTGCAACCTGCGTTTCGATGACACCAACCCGGTGAAGGAAGATATCGAGTACGTAGAGTCCATCAAGCAGGACGTACAGTGGCTCGGCTTCCAGTGGAACGGCGAGATCTGCTACTCCTCCGACTATTTCGACAAGCTGCACGGCTACGCCATCGAGCTGATTGAAAAGGGTCTGGCCTATGTGGACGAGCTGACGCCCGAGCAGATGCGCGAGTACCGTGGCACCCTGACCGAGCCGGGCAAGAACAGCCCGTTCCGCGATCGCAGCGTGGAAGAGAACCTGGCGCTGTTTGCCAAGATGAAGAATGGCGAGTTCGCCGAAGGCACTGCCTGCCTGCGCGCCAAGATCGACATGGCATCCCCCTTCATGGTGATGCGTGATCCGGTTATCTACCGCATCAAGTTTGCCCACCACCACCAGACCGGTGACAAGTGGTGCATCTACCCGATGTATGACTTCACCCACTGCATCTCGGACGCGCTGGAAGGGATCACCCACTCCATCTGTACCCTGGAGTTCCAGGACAACCGTCGTCTGTACGACTGGGTGCTGGACAACATCACCATCGACTGCCACCCCCGTCAGTACGAGTTCTCTCGTCTGAACCTCGAATACACCGTCATGTCCAAGCGCAAGCTGAACCTGCTGGTGACCGAGAAGCACGTCGATGGTTGGGACGACCCGCGCATGCTGACCGTCTCCGGTCTGCGTCGTCGTGGTTACACCCCGGCCTCCATCCGCGAGTTCTGCAAGCGCATCGGCGTCACCAAGCAGGACAACATCGTCGAGATGAGCATGCTGGAAGCCTGTATCCGTGAAGACCTCAACGAGAATGCGCCGCGCGCCATGGCTGTGCTGCATCCGGTGAAAGTGGTCATCGAGAATCTGGCTGCCGACGAAGTGCTGACGGCCCCGGCCCACCCGAGCAATGCCGAGATGGGTACCCGCGAGCTGAATTTCACCCGCGAGATCTTCATCGATGAAGCCGACTTCAAAGAAGAGGCGAACAAGCAGTTCAAGCGTCTGGTGCTGGGCAAGGAAGTGCGTCTGCGCAATGCCTATGTGATCAAGGCCGAGCGCATCGAGAAAGATGCCGATGGCAAAGTCACCTGCATCTACTGCTCCTACGACCCCGAGACCCTGGGCAAGGATCCGGCCGATGGCCGCAAGGTGAAAGGGGTGATCCACTGGGTCAGCGCCACTCACTCCCTGCCAGCGGAAGTGCGTCTCTACGACCGTCTGTTCAAGGTACCGAACCCGGGCGCCGAGGATGACTTCGAAGCCGCGTTGAACCCGGAATCCCTGGTGATCATCGAGGGTGCCCGTGTCGAGGCTTCGCTCAAGAACGCCAAGCCGGAGCAGGCTTACCAGTTCGAGCGTGAAGGTTACTTCTGCGCCGACAACAAGCTCTCCAGCCCGGAGCATCTGGTGTTCAACCGCACCGTTGCCCTGCGTGACTCTTGGGGCAAGGTAGAAGGCTAAGCCGATGGGGCAGGGGAGACCCTGCCCTGTGCGATGCCACGGCCTGCGCCGGACAATAAAAAAGCCAGCTGATGCTGGCTTTTTTATTGTCCGTTATCTGCAAGTCGCGGGCGACTTATTCGTCGTGCTTGCACTCACCGGTAGCACAGTGACCGTAGAGGTAGAGGCTGTGGTTGGTGAGACGGATATTGAATTTCTTGGCGATCTCGCGCTGACGCTGTTCGATCACTTCGTCGGAGAACTCGATCACCTTGCCGCAGTCGAGGCAAACCAGGTGGTCGTGGTGCTCCTGAGTGGCCAGCTCGAATACCGACTTGCCACCTTCGAAGTGGTGACGGGTAACGATACCGGCATCATCAAACTGGTTGAGAACGCGATAGACGGTAGCGAGACCAATCTCTTCACCCAGGTCGATCAGTCGTTTATAGAGATCTTCGGCGCTGGTGTGCTGGCAATCCGGCTGTTGCAGGATTTCCAGGATTTTGACCCGGGGCAAGGTGATCTTGAGCCCGGCCTTTTTTAACGCTTGGTTGTTGTCTGCCATATTCTACTTATTCGCATTCTCGAAGGTGGGGTTATTCTGATGGACTGCCGCAGGAATGGCAACCTTGAACTCGCTTGGCCTGTCATTATAGGTCGTAGCCTCCCTAAAAATAAACCCAGCAATTCAAGGGGTTTAGCCATAAAGGGCCGGTTGGATTGAAATAATCAATCGTGTCGTCCGACTTGCTGGCATGGCAGATGTTGATAAGATGTAACTTTCATATTCTGGTCGGATGAGATCCATGGATTGGCTTTTTGACAATGCGGCCTGGGTGCGCCGCGCACTCAACGCCTGGCCCCCTTTCTGGGGCGCCGGTATCAAGATAGAGACCCTGAGCGATGACTTTTGCTACTGCCGGGTGACCCTGAAATCCCGCTGGTGGAACAAGAACGCCAACCGCACCCAGTTTGGCGGCAGCATGTTTGCCATGACTGACCCCATCTATCCGCTGATGCTAATGGGCTACTTCAAGAATCGCTACTACGTCTGGGACAAGGCGGGCAGCATCAACTACATCAAGCCGGGCAAGGGCAAGCTGGTGGCCGAGTTCAACCTGACCGAGGGCAAGCTGGCCGAAATCGTGGCGGCGACTGAAGGTGGCAACAAGCATTTCCCCGAATTCGAGGTGACGGTACAGGACAAGAGCGGCGAGCTGGTGGCGCAGGTCAAGCGCACCCTCTATGTGCGGGCCAAACCGGAGCACAGAGGTGAATAACAGGGAAGAATAAAGGCAGGCATCGCAACAAGCAGATACAACAAGGGCCCCGTCGGGGCCCTTGTTGTCAGAGGTATGAGGGGGAGGTGGATTACTCCAGCTCGCCCAGGCACATCTCTTCGTGCAACTGCTTGCACCAGCCCTTGACGCGCTCGGCGGTCAGCTCCGGCTGGCGATCTTCATCGATACCCAGACCGACAAAGTGCTTGTCATCGACCAGTGCCTTGGAGGCTTCGAACTCGTAGCCGGCAGTCGGCCAGTGACCGATGATGATGGCGCCTTTGGCTTCGACGATGTCACGCAGGGTGCCCATGGCGTCGAGGAAGTACTCGGAATAGTCTTCCTGATCACCGCAACCGAAGATGGCGACCAGCTTGTTGGTGAAGTCGATTTCGCCCAGATCGGGGAAGAAGTCGTCCCAGTCGGCCTGGGCTTCGCCGTAGTACCAAGTCGGGATGCCGAACATCAGCAGATCAAAGCTCTCGATGTCGGCCTTGCTGCTCTTGGCGATGTCACGGACTTCAATCAGGTTTTTGCCCAGCTCTTTCTGGATCATCTTGGCGACAGCTTCGGTGTTACCGGTATCGCTGCCAAAAAACAGACCTACACTTGCCATAGTGTTTAGTTACCCGTATTTGGTGTTAATGCTCAACGCTCAGACTGCAATGTCCACCGCAAAGGCGGACTCAATCTGTTGTTTCAGGATAGATTGGATCAGCTCGGCTCGGCTGATGTTCTGTTGTAACGCAAGTTGGTTCAGGCGCTCCAGCAACTCGGCCTCCACCTTTAACTCTACCCGCTTCAGCCCATTTTCCCGATCGCGCTTAAGCTGGTTACGCTTGTTGATCTTGAGCTGGGTCTCGCGGGGGAGTGGATTGGTCTTTGGCCTGCCGGGGCGCTTCTCATTTGCGAACAGATCCAGTGTTGTTCGATCAGTTTGCTGTTTGGCCATACATCACAGATGAAAATAAGTTAGCCGAGTCCTGAGCCTTCCCAGCCCAGTTCGATCAGCCCCTTGGCGACAAAACCCGCACAACCCAGAAACAGTACCAACCAGACGATAAAACGACCGAAACGGGGCACGTTGCCGCGCTTGAGCACGTCCTGAATGGCCAGGCCAATCAATATGAAAATGGCCACAAAGAATAACTTGAGGCCCAAACTTTCGATCAGGTCGATATGTTCACTTAGCATGGATTGCGCACACTCCTTATGACGGGCGCACTATATCACAAAGGATTTGAAACTGTTAACCGCCTGTCGACAGGAAATCCACAACCAATTTGTTGAACAGAGCCGGTTTTTCCGCATGCAGCCAGTGGCCGGTACCCGCGATGACACGCACCTTTGCCGCCGGGAATTGGGCCAGTGCCGTCTCGCTGTATTGGGGCTGCATATAGTCAGAATCCCCCCCCTTGATAAAGAGCACAGGCCCCTCGAAGCGATGCTCATCCTCTGGCCAGCCCATGATGTTGGCGTAGTTTTGCTCAAGGGCGGGCACATTGAAGCGCCAACCCCAGCCATGCTCGCCTCTGGCGAACGATTTGAGCAGGAACTGGCGTACCCCGGCGATCTCGATATGCTGCGCCAGCATGGCTTCCGCTTCACTGCGGCTTTGCGGCGGCGTGCGCAGTGTGGCGTTGAGTCCGGCAAAGACATTCTGGTGGCGGGAGTGGGGATAGGCGACCGGCGCCATGTCGGCCACCACCAGCTTGGTCACCCGCTCTGGCGCCAGCTTGGCGAGCTGCATCGCCACCTTGCCACCCATCGAGTGGCCAATCAGGGTCGCTTCGGCAATCTCCAGCCGATCCATCAGGGCCAGGATATCGGCTGCCTGGGCCGGATAGCTCATTTCGCTGCTATGAAAGGAGGCGCCGTGGTTGCGCAGATCGACGCTGATGACCCGATAGTGCTCGCAGAGGGCACGGGCCAGCAGGCCGAGGTTGTCGAGGCTGCCAAACAGGCCGTGGATCAGAATAACGGCCGGGCCCTGACCCTGCTCCTTGAAGTTCAATATGCTGTTTTGTTGCAAAATGACACCTTGTCGGTCGTGGGTGCGTATCGCTGTTTTATTTAACGCACTGGAAAGAAAAGGATTTCGTCCAATGGATTGGGATTTTATGTGGTTTTTTTTCTAAAAAATCCTGTCCGGATCGGCTATCAGTGCGGCTGATCACACACTTGGCCCGCTATTATGCCGTATTCTCGATGAGATTCATGTACATCTGCCAGCCCCTTGCTTGGGCTGTCGGGTTTGCCTATGTATAATCGCCGCATCCGAATTTCGACGAGTCCAGCGCATCCCTATGAAAACCATCGAGCTTGATGACGATCTCTACTTCTATATCGCCAGCCAGACCCGGCACATTGGTGAGAGTGCCTCCGATATCCTGCGCCGTCTGCTGGAACAGCCTGCTCACCAAGGTGTGCCGGTTGCCGAGCCCGTTGCCGTCGCGCAGCCCAGTGCGGTAGCTACCCGGCAAGGGCTGCAAGCCCTGCTCGATTCCGGTGAGCTGCAAAGGGAAGAGAAGTCCATCAACCGCTTCATGCAGGTGCTCAGTACCCTCTACCGGGACGATCCGGTCGGGTTTACCCAAGCCACCGAAATCAAGGGGCGCAAGCGCGTCTATTTCTCGCAGGATCCCGAGGCTCTGCGCGCCAGTGGCAGCACCACCAAGCCCAAGCCGGTACCGGAGACTCCGTTCTGGGTAATCACCAACACCAACACCAGCCGCAAGCAGAATATGGTGGCCCAGCTGATGGCCAGCATGGGCTATGGCGAAGAGGTGATTGCGCAGGTGTGTGGCGCCATTTAACGATTCTTCAAGACTCAGGCCTTGCCCGGCAAGGCCGCCATTACGCAAGGAAAACGCCATGGCTCAGCATTCCCACGCCGGTCAGCCGGCCCGTTTAAGCGACCTGACCAACATTCCCCGTCTGGTCAGCGCCTACTACCTCAACAAGCCGGACATGAGCCGCCCCGAGCAGCGGGTGGCCTTTGGTACCTCCGGCCACCGTGGCAGCGCCCTGCACAATGCTTTTACCGAATCCCATATTCTGGCGGTGACCCAGGCCCTGGTGGAGTATCGCCAGCAGGCCGGCATCACGGGCCCGCTGTTTGTCGGCATGGATACCCACGCCCTGTCCGAATCCGCCTTTGCCAGCGCCGTCGAAGTGCTGGCCGCCAACGGCGTCGAAACCCGCATTCAGGCTGGTATGGGCTTTACCCCGACTCCGGTTATCTCTCATGCCATCCTGCGCTACAACTCTGGCAAAGAAGGGGCCAGCAAGCCTGCAGCGCGCGCCGACGGCGTGGTGATCACCCCATCTCACAACCCGCCGGAAGACGGTGGCTTCAAATACAACCCGCCCCACGGCGGCCCCGCCGAAGGGGAGATCACCAAGTGGGTCGAGGATCGTGCCAACGCCATTCTGGAAGCGGGTCTGGCGGGCGTGAAGCGGGTGCCGTTCGCCGAGGCCCTCAAGAGCCCGTTCGTGGTCGAGCACGACTATGTTACCCCTTATGTGGATGATCTGAAGAACGTGCTGGACATGGACGCCATCAAGAACGCGGGCATCAAGATCGGTGTCGATCCGCTGGGCGGCTCCGGCGTCGCCTACTGGGACGTCATCGCCAAGACCTATGGTCTGAACATCGAGGTGGTGAACTACAAGGTCGACCCGACCTTCTCCTTCATGACCCTGGATAAAGACGGCAAGATCCGGATGGACTGTTCCAGCCCGTTCGCCATGGCGAGCCTGATTGCCCTCAAAGACAAGTTCGACATCGCCCTTGGCAACGACCCTGACTACGATCGTCACGGTATCGTCACCAAGTCCGGCCTGATGAACCCGAACCACTATCTGGCGGTGGCGATCCAGTATCTGTTTACCCATCGCACCGGCTGGTCTGCCGATGCAGCCGTTGGCAAGACGCTGGTCTCCTCTTCCATGATTGACCGGGTGGCCGGCGAGATTGGCCGCACCCTGAAAGAGGTGCCGGTCGGCTTCAAGTGGTTCGTGGATGGCCTCTACAGCGGCGAGTTTGGCTTTGGTGGTGAAGAGAGCGCGGGCGCCTCCTTCCTGCGCAAAGATGGCACCGTCTGGACCACCGACAAGGATGGTTTCATTCTGGCGCTGCTGGCGGCGGAAATTCTGGCGGTGACCGGCAAGGATCCGCAGTCCCACTACGATGCACTGGAAGCCAAGTTTGGTCGCTCCAGCTACCGCCGTATAGACGCCCCGGCCAACAGCGCCCAGAAAGCGGTGCTCTCCAAGCTGGATCCGGCACTGGTAGAAGCCTCCACTCTGGCGGGTGAGCCCATCATCGCCAAGCTGACCAAGGCGCCGGGCAACGATGCCGCCATCGGCGGCCTCAAGGTTGTCACCGAGAACGGCTGGTTCGCGGCGCGCCCCTCCGGCACTGAGTCTATCTACAAGATCTACATGGAGAGCTTCAAGGGCGACGCGCACCTCGACCTCATCCAGCAAGAGGCCCAGCAGATCGTCTCTGCGGCACTGGCCAAGGCAGGTGTCTAAGCCGCGCATCACGTCAGCGCCCGGGTCCTCGGACTAAAGACAAGGTGAAGAGAGGAGCCAAATCGGCTCCTCTGTTTTTCTGTGGTGGCTACGAATTGTGCGAGGGCCTGCTGGTCTGTGGTTTAAAGCATGGCCTGTATCTGGGCCAACACAGCCTGTACCTTGGCGGCAGGTGGATGGGTGCGACCCAGCACGCGCATTCCCCACACCATGGTCATCAACAAAGCCGCGAGGGTGTCGATATCGCGCTCGGCGGCCAACTCTCCAGCTGCTTGTGCCTGGCGCAAGTTATTGGCCACCCGCTGTTCCACTTCGGCTAAGTGAATGCTGGCTTCATTTTGAATCGTTGGATTTTGGCGCCCCACTTCCAGCAGGGTATTGACCAGCAGGCAGCCACGATGTGCCTCGCTGGCTATGGCATCCCGAGCTACAGCATCGAGCAGGGCTCGCACACCGGCTAGGGGAGAATCTGCCGAGGCCAACAACAGTTCGATCTGCGCCAGACTCTGTGCTGAATAGCGCTGCAACACTTCGATAAACAATCCCTCTTTAGAGCTGAAGGCGCCGTACAGGCTGCTGGGCTTCAACCCCATTCTGTCAACGAGTGTGGCGATGCCAGTGTTGCTGAAGCCAGTTTCCCAGAAGCTGTTGAGGGCAACCTCCAGAACTTGTTCTCTGTCAAATGATGCCGGTCTTGCCATTTCGATTCCTGCTTGCGTTGTCTTTCTGTAGTGATCACTAAAAAATGTCTTGACCAGTGTTGGTGGCTTGCTTGATATTGTAGTGACCACTACAGAAAGGATGATAATGATGCCCACACTTGAGCAAAAAATCAAAGAGTACGATGCGATAAAGCGAACTAAAGTCCCTGGTGATGTACTGGCGGTGATGGAGGGGGTAACAGAAGCGCTACGGGCGAGCGGACTGGGACAAGGGGCATTTGTCACTGGCGATCAGTTTCCTGACTTTGCGTTGCCCGATCAGCACGGGGTGGTGCGCCCGCTCTCCCACTATCTGGCGGAGGGGCCTGTGGTGCTCAACATCTATCGAGGTGGTTGGTGTCCTTATTGCAATCTCGAGATGCAGGCACTCAATATCGCTTTGCCCGAGTTTGTGAAACGGGGGGTCACCCTCCTCGGTTTGACTCCCGAGATGCCAACAACCGCGCAGGACACTCTCACCGCCAACGAGCTGGCGATCACTGTGCTCAGCGATGAAGGCAACCGGGTGTCGGCTTTGCTGGGGTTGGTATTCGAGCTGCCCGAGGTGCTGCGCCCAATTTATGAGCGTTTTGGTATCGATATTCCGGCCAGCAACGGGGATGACAGTTTTACTTTGCCTGTCCCGGCGACGTATATCCTTGGCCAGGATCGGGTGGTGCGCTACCACTTCGTCAATGTGGACTACACCCAACGCGCAGAGCCGACCCAGCTGATCGCTGAGCTGGACAGACTGGCCGCGGCCGGGATGCTTTAAACCGACACGGTGCCAGTAGGCGCCGTGTGGAGTGCAGACGAGGCGGGCCTGGACAGGCCTGCCTCGCGTTTATAAGCAAATGATTCAGTAACCGCCTTTGGCCTCTTTCACCGCCAGACCCAGCTGCCACACCGCCATGGCGTAGTGGGTGCTGTGGTTGTAGCGGGTGATGGTGTAGAAGTTGGGCAGACCGTACCAGTATTGGTAGCCGGTGCCGACATCGAGGCGCAGCAGGCTCGACTCGCTGTGGTTGCCCAGACTGCTGGTGGGGGTGAGCCCTGCCCGGCGCAGGGAGGCCACCGGGTAGCGGGTCTGGAAGCCATGCTCATAGCCGGGCAGTTGGCCCTGACCGCGCACTGCAACCGGTTGACCTTTCTCCCAGCCGTGGGCCTTGAAGTAGTTGGCGACGCTGCCGATGGCATCCACCGGATCCCACAGGTTGGTGTGGCCGTTGCCATCAAAGTCCACCGCATAGCGCTGGAAGCTGGAGGGCATAAACTGGCCGTAGCCCATGGCGCCCGCATAGGAGCCCTTGGGGTCGGTGGGATCCATCCCCTCATCGCGGGTCATCACCAGGAAGGCTTCCAATTCGCTCGTGAAGAACTCGGCGCGGCGCGGATAATCAAATGCCAGGGTGGCCAATGCATCCAGAATGCGGGTCTTGCCCATCACCCGGCCCCAGCGGGTCTCGACCCCGATAATGCCGACGATGATCTCCGGCGGCACCCCGTAGATCTGCTCCGCCCGGTTCAGCTCGCTTGCGTATTCACGCCAGAAGTTGACGCCGTTCTGTACGTTGTCCGGGGTGATGAACTTGGCGCGATAGCGGTTCCAGGCGCCGGTCGGGCCGGTGGGCTTGGCTGTAGTCGGCGCCTGGGCATCCATCAGGCGGATGATCCAGTCGTAACGCTCTGCCTGTGCCAGCACCTGATGCAGCTGGGCGTTGTCAAAACCGTGCTTCTCGACCATTTTCTGGACAAATCTGTCCACGTTGGGGCGATTGGCGAAGTCCCCCTTGCTAACCCCTTGTGTATAAACGGGTTTGCTCGATGTCGCCTGATTGATAAAGGCGCTCTTGGGCTGGGGGACGACCACGGGTTTTGGCGCTGGGGCGCTGCTGCAGCCACCGAGCAGGGGGAATAATGACAGAGTGAGAAGAGAGGCAAGGCGACGCATAGGGTTCTCAAAGAGACTGATAAAAGTGCCGTCATGGTAAAACATTGTCATCCCCGTGCAAGTGTTCCGTGTGCCTTGTTTGCCGCCAATTCATCGTGCGATGGATTAGCCCTCCGGTGAGGGCTGTGCTGTTTATGGCTGGGGGGGACGCAGGGTGTGGTAACCGCTCCAGAGCCGGGTCAGGGTGGTGATGGCGCAGAGCAGGGCAAAGCCGTAGGCGAGCGGGGCGAAGGCGGCTGGCCACAGGCACATCAGCACAAAGAGGGCGATGGTCTCGCTCCCCTCGGTGAGGCCACCCAGATAGTAGAGGGATTTGTGGTGGTAGACCGGATTGTCGATGCCCCGTTTGCCCGCCATGATGGCAAACGCCAGAAAGCTCGAGCCGGTGCCCATAAAGGCAAACAGCAGGGTGGCGGCGGGCAGCGCATTGGCGGGGGCGGCGAGGGCAAAGCCCAGCACCACGGCGGCGTAGAAGATAAAATCCAGCGTGATGTCGAGAAAGCCGCCGCAGTCGGTGATGCCGGTTTCCCGTGCCACAGCGCCGTCGAGCCCGTCCAGCAGCCGGTTGAGCAGGATGGCCACAAGCGCCCATGAATAACAGCCAAAGGCCAGCAGCGGCAACGCCAGCATGCCGATGGCAAAGCCGGTGAGGCTCACCTGATTGGCACTGATCCCGGCACGGCAGAGCGGTTTGGCAAGCTGGGTGAGGGGGCTGCGGATCACGGGGATCAGATGGCGATCAAACAAGGTGAACACTCCTCGGTTAACAGTGGCATTCGGTGAGGTTGAGTATGGTGCCCGGCGCGTCTTCCGCATCGTGGGTCACCAGGATGGCAGGGATGGCCAGCGCCTTGATCTGCGCGAACACCAGTTCGCGAAAGGCGGCCCGCAGCGGCTTGTCGAGGCGGGAGAAGGGCTCGTCCAGTAGCAGGGCGTCGGGTTCGGCCAACAGTGCCCGCAGCAGGCTGACCCGCGCCCGCTGACCCCCTGACAGCAGCTGCGGCAGCTTGTCAGCCTGATCCGCCAGCGCGACCTGTGCCAATGCGGCCAGTGCCTTTTCCCGCCGTGTGCGTTTTCCCTTGATGGTCGCTGGCATGCCGAACATCAGATTCTCCGCCACCGTTAGATGGTCGAACAGCAGGTCATCCTGAAACAGCATGCCGATGCGCCGTGCTTGCGCAGGCAAGGTGTTGAGTGGCCGCTCGCCGAGCCTTATCTCTCCCTCCAGCCGGATCGGGCCATTTCCTGTCAGCGCGCCGGGCAGTACTCCTGCCAGCCCTGCCAGCAGGGAGCTTTTACCACAGCCGCTCGGCCCCATCAGGGTCAATACCTCGCCGGGGGCCACCTGCAGGGCAGGGAGCGAGAGCAGTGGATTTTCATCAAGGTAAAGTCGAAGAGGCGTGGTGCTCAGCATATGGCTGTTTCCATCATCAGAGTTCATCGTGAGCCGCCCCCCTTGAGCGCCGGATTGATCCGCGCCGGCAGCCAGAGCGCCAGCAGATAGATAACGAGCGGCAGCAGCAGTTGCAGCAGGCCGTATAGCCCCGCCAGTCGCCGGTTGAGGCCGCTGCCGATGGCCACCGCTTCGGTGGTGATGGTGACCACTCTGCCAGCCCCAAACAGCAGGGTCGGCAGGTATTGGGCCAAACTCACCGCCGCCCCGACGCTGAAGGCAAACAGCAGCGGGCGCGCCAGCAGCGGCGCTTTCACCTGCCACCAGGCTCGCCATGGCGTAGCCCCCAGCAGCAGGGCGCTCTGGGTGATCCGCTGATCGAACTTGCGATAGGGGCCGTGCAGGCACAAATAGACATAGGGAAAGACAAACAGCAGCTGGCTCCAGAGCACCCAGCCCCAGCCAATACCGCTGCTTATCGCGTCATGTGCAAGCCAGTCCACCCCGAGCCGGATGCCAAACAGCAGGCTTGCCTGCGGCAGCAACAGCGGCAGGCAGATAAGCCAGAGTGGCCAGGGGCGGCGGCCGGCTTGTGCCTCCAGACTGCATACCGCCATTCCCAGTGCCAGCAAGCCGCTCGCCAGTGCCAACAGTGCGCTGGTTGCCAGCAGCGGCAGCAGGGTTGGCAGCAGATCCAGCCAGTAGTGACTGCTCCACTGACTGGGCCAGAGTGCGGGAAAGGGCCAGCGGCGCGCCAGCGACCAGAGCAGCAGGGCCGCCAGCACCGCCAGATTGAGGGTGATCAGGGTGAAGGCAAAGCCCGCTGCGAGCCGGTTGGCAAAGAAGTGGGGCGCCGCCCGTTTGCCATCGAGCCAGTAGCCTTTGCCCACCTCTTGATGAAGCCACTCCAGTAATCTGAGCATGGCAATGAGCAGCGCCGTGATGGCGAGCAGCAGCAGGGCGCCGCTGGCGGTGGCGCCACGCCAGAGCAGATCCGGGTCCTGATACCAGAGCCACAACCGCACCGCCAGTGGGGCGGGGGCATCGGGCCCGAGCAGCTGGGCGAGATCCACCACCGCCACACCATATGCCGCCACCGCATAGATGGGCAGGCGCAGGGCAGGCCAGAGGGCGGGCAGCAGCAGGCGCCACCAGGTCTGGGGGGCGCTGAAGCCAAGGCTTGCCCCCAGCCACTGCTGGCGTGCCAGCTGGATGGGTTGCTGTGCGGCCATCGCCATCAGTAGCAGAAAGGGGGTCTCCTTGAAAACGAGCAGTGCAATCAGCCCGAGCCCCCAAGGGTCACGAATGGTCTGCCAGTCGGGGGGAGATCAAAACCCGTCAGAGCTGGCGAGACGAGCCGCAGCAGCCAGCCGGAGGGGGCGAGCAAAAAGGCAAAGCCGATGGCAAAGGCGACGTGGGGCATAGCCAGCATGGGCGAGAGCAGGCGGCGGAGCAGCCCGAAAGCCCGGCTGTCGCTGTGGGCCAGCAGCAAGGCGGTCATCAGCAGGCTGCCGAGGGTGGAGGCGGCGCCAATCCACAGGCTCAGCGCAGCGGAGTGCCACAGGCCTAGCTGGGCCAGCAGCAAGGCGAGATGAGAGGCGGTCATCCCTTCCGCCAGCAGTTGCCACAGCCCCGCCAGCAATGGGATGACGAAGAGCGCCAGATAAATGACCGCCATCCCCGTACTCATACTGGGGGGGCGTGTCAACCGGCGCCACGGTCGGGAGCGGGAAAGCGGGTGACCAGCGGCACTCATCAGTGACCGTAACGCTCGGCCCAGGCCGCTTCCAGCTTGAGCTGCCAGCTGGGGTGAGGCTCGGCCACCGCTTTGAAGCGCAGTGCCGGTTGCTCTTTGGCGGAGTCAGGCAGGGCATCGGCCCGTAGCACGCTGGGATCACCCCAGAAGGCTGGATTGGCCTTGCGCGCCTGCGCCGCCGGGCTTAACAGAAAGTTGGCCACCACTTTAGCTCCCGCACGGGCGCTGGCATTGAAGGGAATGGCGAGAAAATGGCTGTTGGTGAGCGCCCCTTTCTCCATGGCAATCGCTTCGACGCTGGGGGGCAGGGCGCCAATCTGGGTGGCGCTCTGCGCCTCCTGCGGGTTGAAGCTGATGGCCATCGCCAGCTCGCCATCATCGAGCAGCTGGCGGGTTTCGGCGGCGCTGCTGGGGAACAGTTTGCCCTTGCGCCAGAGTGCCGGATGCAGCTCATCGAGCCAGGCCCAGAGCGGGGCGGTCACGTTGGCAAAGTCGCTCTCGGTCGCCTCCCGATAGAGGGGGGCGGGGTTTGGCGTCAATTCCAGCAGGATCTGCTTGAGAAAACTGGAGCCATGGAACTGGGGCGGCTTGGGATAGGTGAAGCGACCTGGATGGGCCTTGGCCCACGCCAGCAGGGCTGCAGCCGAGGTGGGCGCTCTGGCGACCTCTTCGGTATCGACCATCAGATTGAGCTGGCCGATGCCCCAAGGGGCTTCCAGCCCTTCCACCGGCAGGGTGAAGTCCTCACTCACCGGCAGGGTGCTGTCTACCAGCGCCATGTTGGGTAGCTCGGTGGTAAAGGGAGCGCCGAGCAGCCCCTGCTCCTTGAGCGCCTTGAAGTTCTCGCCGTTGACCCAGAGCAGGTCGATGGGCCCGCCAGCTTGCTTGCCCGCCTGCTTGTTGGCCAGCAACTGGTTGACGCTCTGGGCGATGTCATCCACCTTCACCTGCACCAGCTTGACCTGATAGTCGCGTGCCAGCTCCTGCCCGGCCCACACCAGATAGGCGTTGATCTCCGGGCTGCCGCCCCAGGCGTTGAAGTAGACGGTCTGTCCCTTCGCCTCCTCAAGGGTCCGTTGCCAGTTATCGTCTGGGTTGGCCGCCAACAGCGGGCCGCTGGCCAGCAGTGGCAGGGCGCACAGCAGGGCGTTTAGCCGCTGTTTGAGCTGTGAGTTGAGTTGTGAGAATGGCTTGCGCATAAACGTTTCCCTGATTGTCAGGCGCCACGGCGCCAGCGGTGATAACGGGCCAGCAACGCCAGCACCCGGGTGGGCTGGTGGGCCCGTTTCCATTCACCCGCCACATATTTGTTCCCCTCCATCAGGGTGGGATAGGCGTGAATGGTGCCGAGGATCTTGCCTAGGCCGAGGCGGTGACGCATGGCGAGCACGAACTCGGCAATCCGCTCACCGGCGTGAGTGCCCACTATGGTGGCGCCAAGGATAGTATCCTTGCCCGGGACGGTGAGCACCTCGACAAAGCCGTGGCGCTCGCCATCGGCAATGGCACGATCCAGCTCGGCCAGCTCGAAGCGGGTCGCCTCGAAGGAAATCCCCTGCGCCTCGGCTTCCTTGCGATTGAGGCCGACCCGGGCAATCTCCGGCGTGGTGTAGGTGGCTGCCGGAATGACCCGATAGTCGGCCCGAAAGCGCTTGAACTGGCCAAACAGGGCATTGACCGCCGCATACCAGGCCTGATGGGCGGCGAAGTGGGTGAACTGGTAAGGGCCCGCTACGTCTCCCACCGCCAGTATGCTGGGGAAGTTGGTGGCAAGGAAGCCATCGACCGCTAGGGTGCCGCGGGGGGCAAGCTCGACCCCCAACGCTTCGAGCCCGAAGCCGCTGACGTTGGCGATCCGACCCAGTGCCAGCAGCAGTTGATCCCCTTCCACCACCTGTGTCTCATCGCCACGGCGCAGTTGCAGCCGGATGGGGAGATCCCCATCGGCTGCGGGCAGATAGTCGGCTCGTTCGGCGCGCCAGCCGGTGAGCACCCGCACGCCGTCGTGGGCCAGCTGTTCCGCCAGCAGCTCGGCCACCTCCCGCTCTTCGCGGGGCAGCAGTTGCTCCGAGAGTTCCACCAAGGTCACGGGAATGCCGAGCAGGGCGAAGCTCTGGGCCAGCTCGCAGCCGATAGGGCCACCGCCCAGCACCAGCAGGCGGCGCGGTGGGGTGCGTAGCTGCCAGAGGCTATCCGAGGTGAGGTAAGGCACCTGATCCAGCCCCGGCAGCTTGGGCACCAGCGGCCGAGCGCCGGTGGCGATAACGATATGGCGGCTGGCAAGGCGCTTGCCGTTAACCTCCACCTCCCAAGGGGAGACCAGCCGCGCCTCTCCTTCGATGCATTCCACTCCAAGCCCCTGATAGCGTTCGATGGAGTCGTGGGGCTCGACCTCCTTGATAACCTCCGCTACCCGCTCCATCACGGCGGCAAAATCGGCGCGGGAGTGGCTTGGGCTAAAGCCCAGCTCGTCGGCTTTATGCTGCTCTGCGGCAAAGCGGGCGCTGCGGATCAGCGCCTTGGAGGGGACGCAACCGCTGTTGAGGCAATCGCCCCCCATCTTGTGCTTTTCGATGAGCGCCACCTTGGCCTTCACCGCCGCGGCGATATAGCTGGTGACCAGCCCACCGGCACCGGCACCTATCACCAGCAGGTTGTAGTCGTAGCGAGCGGGTTTGCGGTAGGGGGCGAGCAGGCGCCGCTGGGCGAGACGTGTGGTCAATTTCTTGACCAGCCAGGGCATCAGGCCGAGCAGGGTCAGCGCGACCATCAGGCCGGGGGAGAGGATATTGCCGGTGCTGGTTAACTGGCCAAGCTCGCTGCCCGCCAGCACATAGACGAAGGTGCCGGGCAGCATGCCAAGCTGGCTGACCCAGTAGTAGGTGCTGACTCTGATGGGGGTGAGCCCCATCAGCAGATTGACCAGAAAGAAGGGGAAGATGGGGATGAGGCGTAGGCTCAGCAGATAGAAGGCCCCCTCCTTCGCCATGCCGGACTGAAAGGTGGCCAGCTTGTCGCCAAAGCGGGCGGTGACCCAGTCGCGCAGCAGAAAACGGGCGCTGAGAAAGGCCAGGGTCGCGCCTAGGGTGCTGGCAAAGGAGACCAGCAGCAGCCCCCAGGCGACGCCGAACACAGCGCTGCCACCCAGGGTGAGCAAGCTGGCGCCGGGCAGGGAGAGGGCGGTGCTCAGCACATAGATAAGCACGAACAGCAGGCTGGCCGAGACAAAGTGGCTGTCGACCCATTGCGCCACTGCCGCCTGCTGGGCCTGCAAGGCGTCCAGAGTGAGGTAACGACCGAGATCGAGGGCAAAAAAGGTGCCGATAAGGCTGCCCATCACCAGTGCAAGCAGCAGGCGGGTCCGGTTCATCAGGCGTCCTTGTTGTCTGGCTGGGCGGGGTGTTCCGGTTGCACCGGCAGCTGGCAGAAGCCCTGCGGCGCGATATCGAGGGCGGCGTTGAACTTGGCTGACATGTTCTGAAAGGCGATAAGACCGGTCAGCTCCACCATGGCATCGTCATCGAACCAGGGCTTGAGGCGGGCCGCCTGTTCATCGCTCACCCCATCGAGGCCAGTCATCGCTTCTGTGTAGTCGAGCACCGCTTTTTCCCGCTCGTCGAACAAGGGGCTTTCGCGCCAGTTGGCCAGCGCCTCCACCTTCTCGCTGGAGCCGGCTCTCTTTACCAGGGTCATGGCGTTGATGTCGACGCAAAAACGACACCAGTTGAGCTGGGAGACCCGCACCGTCACCAGCGAGCGCAGCACGGGGTCGATGGGGGATCGCTTGCGGTTGATGACCCCGTAGAGGGTAGCGACGGCGGCAAAGAGGCGCGGCGAGCGGCCCCAGCACTTGCCCGGAATAAGCACTTGACCATAGTTGCGCTTTTGCAGCCAGAAAAAGGGGCGGATAAACCAGGCATATTCCCGGTCGGGTTTGACCTCAACGCGCATCAGTTACCTTCTTGTTGTTTCACACTTACGGTTTCAAATTGGGTTTGTAGGCTTGGCCCAACCGCTCATTCAGGCGGGTCAGGAAATCCTCGATCCGCGCCCGGTTGGTGCCCAGATCGCTTTGCCCCTGACGGGAGGCCGATCGCATATCGATGCGGGTCTCTTTGGGGCCAGCAAAGACCCGCAGCGCCACATCATCCTGAAAGCCGAACCAGCCGGTGGTAACCACTGCATCCAGGCCATCCGGGCTCGGTCGTACCTGCCAGCCCAGCTCCTGCATCAGCTCCTCAGCCTCAATAACCACCTCTTCGGGGGCGGTATGGGTAAAGAGAGGACCGGGATTTCTTTCAAATGCTTTCAGCGGGGCGCTATTTATTGGCAGATCCTGCGCGGTTCTGAGCTCTGCCGCCCAGCGAAGCGGGGGGGGATTGTAGGGATCTGTGCTCACATCGTTGATCAGCGGCATGCGCAGCGCCTGTGCCACAAATGTCAGGGGCAGCAGTAGCGGCAAGGCGCCAAGGCCGCTGGCGTAGCGGTTGCGGCTCCAGGGCAGGCGTACCAGCAAGATCAGGGAGACAAGGGCTCCGATGAGACAGATCGCAAAACCGATCCACCAGGGCCAGAGATGAAAGCGGCTGCCGAGGGCGCCAGCGAGCGGGAGTAACCAGGCCAGCAGGGGCCACAAGCAAGAGCGGGGCATAGCACGGGATCCATCGTCGAATGTGGACAATGCCGAGAAGGATAAACTTAATTGCCTGATAACGTTAGTAAATTGATGCGAGTCTGGCGTGGTTTTGGCCAGTTTTGCGAGGGAGATGCAGAGATCGGTGAAGCCCGCCTGACGGGAGCTTCACCGAGAAAATGGTCAGTTGCGATGACTTAGCTGCGATAGAGCACTTTGATCAGATGGAAGCCGAACTTGGTGCGCACCGGCCCCAGCACCTTGAGCAGTTCACCCTTGAAGACGGCATCGTTGAAGGGCTTGACCATATCCCCTTTATTGAACTCCCCCAGATCGCCGCTGCGTTTTGCAGAGGCGCAGGTGGAAAAGCGCTTGGCCATCTGGCCGAAGTCGGCTCCCTTCTCAATCTTCTCCTTGATCTCCAGACACTGTTTTTCGGTCTT
The DNA here is from genome assembly GCF_051919235.1 of Aeromonas sp. 95A. NCBI lineage: Bacteria > Pseudomonadati > Pseudomonadota > Gammaproteobacteria > Aeromonadales > Aeromonadaceae > Aeromonas > Aeromonas sp. 95A. The sequence goes on along the minus strand of NZ_JBQBFC010000001.1, from coordinate 1,345,934 downwards.
GACCAGAATGTGCTGGGCACAGGCTTTTTTCATCGGGGCGCTCCTGGGAGTGATGGCGAAGGTTGTTAACGCCAAGGGGGGTAGCAAATCGGGGCGCAAGAGTACCCCAATTTGCCAGCGGCGTCAGCCATCACAGCCCGCCATTTACCGGCGTTCGTCAGCCCTGTTACTGGCGAGCACGGGTGGCCAGCATGGCGCGAGGACGCGCTTGCCAGATGATCTCCAGACCGAGCAGGGCGTAGAGGCTCCAGATGGCCAGCGGATTGAGCCACTCCCCCCCAGTTGCAGGGTCATCAGGGCGCAACCTGCCAGCAGCAAGGTGATCCCCGGCAGCCGCCAGTGGACGGGCAGGGGGGCCAGCATCGCCATCCCCAGCAAAATGCCGAGGCCAAACGGCAGGTTCAGGGCGGTAAAGGCCAGCGCCTGTTGGCCACTCATGCCAGTCAGCAGGGCCAGCAGGGCGCTGCAACAGGCGAGGAAGGTGATGAACTCGAGACGATCGGCAATATAGTCAGCCATCTGTTCGCTACGTGCATGCATGATGTGTCTCCTTCAGTTGATGGTTCAAGTGTGAGGGAGGGGCGTCTGCAAAGGCAGCGGGATAATTCGATTGCGCTGAACGAGCAATTCTCAATCACTCTCTGTGGTGGGCTTTGGCGTGTGCCGGGCCTGTTAAACGGTGAGGGTGGGGCTATGCCGACAAACTCTGTCGTGGTGGGTTTCTGGTGGTAAAGAGAGGAGGAGAGGCGACAAATGGTGCCTGATGGTGGGGTGAGCCTTATTCAGGGCAGGTCAATTCGCTTCCATCGGGAAAGCGGGCGGCGTCATTGTCACCAAAATGTGTGATTTGTGGTCAACCTCTTAAAAGATATGGCGAATTTGCCAATGGCGCCGCGCTGTCGCTGGCGGATGCCTATGTTAGGATAAGGTTCGCCATTTTTCTGGCGCGCATTTTTGTGTCACGGCCATGCACGGCATGGCGTGCTGCGCCGCATTCGGGGTTGGCCCGAAAGGGCGCTGGTTTCCTTCACCACAGATTCAGGAATATTGACCTTTGACAGGATGCATTTCATCCCTGCTGGCAGGGCGTTTACTGTCCGGCCCTGCGTTTCGCCGCGGCCTGCGGGTACTGGGGGTGGGCCTGTTGCTGTCGCTGCTGGCTTCGCCCGCGTTTGCCGCCAAGCTCACCTATCAGGTCAAGGGGTTGAAAGGGGAGAACAAGGATAACGTTGAAGCCTACCTCAATGCCCTGCCGGTCTATCAGGAGCGGCAATACCGCCCGGCTCAAGCCAAAATCACCGAGAGCGTGCAAAAGGCGCTGCAGGTATATGGCTACTACCAGCCGAAAATCACCCTGAGTCGCGACAAGAAGACTCCGTCCAAAGTGGTGATTGAGGTAGACAAGGGGGAGCCGGTCATCGTCTCCCGCCTCGATATTCTGCTGGAGGGGGATGCGGGCAGCGACGAGCTCTACAGCGCCCTGCTGGACAAGTTGCCCCTCAAAGAGGGCGAGCCCCTCAACCACGCCAAATATGAATCCATCAAGGCGGATCTGGGCAGCCTCGGGCTGGCCCGCGGTTACTTTGATGCCAAGCTGAGCAAGAGTCAGGTCAAGGTGTTCCCGGACAAGGGGACGGCGGAGATCTTTATTCTGTTCGAATCGGGCCATCGCTACCGTTTTGGCGAGATCCGCTACGATGCCACTCCCGAAGCGCTTCACCTGATCCGCCCGCTTATCAACATCAAGAGCGGCGACCCCTATCTCGCCATCCGTATGGCCGAGATGTCGCAGGATGTCTCCTCCACCAAGCTGTTCCGTCAGGTCGATATCAAGCCGGTCTTGAGCGAGGCGAGCAACTATCGGGTGCCCATTGCGGTGACGCTGGATAACCGGGTCGATCACGAAATCGAGACCGGTATCGGTTATGCCACCGACGTAGGGCCGCGGATGAGTGCCACCTGGGAGAAGCCCTGGGTCAACCGCTACGGCCACCGCCTGTTTGCCACCGCCAAGGTGTCGGCGCCGGAGGCCGAGCTCAGCTTCGACTACCAGATCCCGGTGGGTAACCCGCTGCGGGACTACTACTCCATCCAGACCGGTTACCAGTACAAGGACAACAACGATACCCGCTCCGATCTCACTACCATCGGTGTGCACCGCTGGACGCGACGGCCGGAGAGCTGGGATCGGGACGTTTTTATCCGGCTGGAGAACGAGATCTATACCCAGGGCGCCGACGAGGGGAACAGCTTGCTGCTGATCCCCGGGGTCTCCTGGTCCCGGCTGCGGGTGCGCGGCACCTTGGTGCCCGACTGGGGGGATCGCCAGCAGCTGACGCTGGAGTTCTCCGATCCCAGATGGGGTTCCGACATCAGCTTTATGCGGGTGTGGGGGCGCAGCAAGTGGCTGCGTACCCTCGGCGATAACCACAGATTCCTGATGCGGGCAGAGCAGGGGGCCATCATAGGTGACAGCTTCTCGTTGGTGCCGCCGTCCTTGCGCTTCTTTACCGGTGGCGATCAGACGGTGCGCGGCTTTGGTTACGAGAGCATCTCCCCCACCGGGCCGGATGGCAAGCTGACCGGTGGTCGTTACACCAGCGTGGCCAGTCTGGAATACAACTACCGCTTCAGCGAGAAGTGGCTGGGGGCCATGTTTGTGGATGGCGGCACCTCCACCACCGATTACAGCGAACCCTGGAAAATAGGTACCGGCGTCGGTGTGCGCTGGGTCACCCCCATCGGTCAGGTCAGACTGGATCTGGCGGTCGGGGTATCGGAGGAGGACAAGCCCTTGCGGCTGCATTTCGCATTGGGGCCTGAATTATGATGTTGTCTAAACGCTTTTTTCTTTGGCCGCTGCGGCTGTATCTTGCGCGGGGGTCTGCATTGTGATCTGGCTAAAACGCATTTTTCTTTGGCTGATGGGGCTGGTGTTCCTGCTGCTCATCGGTGTCAGCCTGCTGGGCTTTACCCATCAGGGCAACAAGTGGCTGTGGCAACAGGCTAGGGCGGCGCTGCCCTCCCTCAAGGGGGAGCTGGTGGCGGGCCAGCTTGGCTATGGCTGGACTCTGGAAGGGGCGGGTTGGCAGGATGAGCTGGTGGATGTCACGGTGGATCGCGCCGTGCTCGACTGGGATCTCGGCAAGTTGCTGCAGGGCAAGCTCTGGATAAAATCCCTGGCGGTGACCCATCCGGTGGTCAAGGTAGCCGACTCCGAACCTGCGCCGGAAGAGCCTTCCGAACCCTTTGTCTGGCGCCCGCTGCCACTCAAGATCCAGGTCGACAGTCTCAAGGTGGCCGATCTCGATCTGGCAGTGCCCGGTGTGGCCGTGACTCTGGGGTCCCTCGATATCGGCGCTACCCTCAACCGCAAGGGGCTGATCGTGCGCGGGCCGGTGCTCGACAAGTTGAGCGTGACGATTGCTGATGCCCCTGCCAGCACCTCAGCCAAGGCGCCGGCTCAGGAAAACGGCAAGGCCGCAAGTTCCCCGGTAGCAAAGAGCGAAGCCAAGGGTGACAGCGATAAGGCGCCCAAGATAGCGAAAGCTAGCAGCGACAAGGCTACGAAGGCAGAACCCATAGTGCTGCCCGCCATCCATCTGCCATTCCCCATTCAGCTTGAAGGGGTGAGTGCGACCCGGGTGCAATACAAGCAGGGCGAGCTGATCGAAGGGATCGACAAGTTGCAGCTCTCTGCCAGTGCCGTCGGCGATCGCATCGAGGTGCGCGAGCTGTCGTTGCGCCACGCCATGGCCGATCTGGCGCTCAAGGGACACATCCAGCTCAGTGACGACTACCCGCTGGCGGTGACGCTGGATGCCAAGGCCCGAAAGGGGTTGCTTGATGGCGAGCTGCAAGGGGAGCAGGCGACCCTGACCCTGGGCGGCTCGGTTGGCAAGTTGGCACTGACGCTGGTCGCCAAGGGGCCGGTTGCAGCCAACCTCAAGGGATCTCTGGCCGCGCTCGACCCGGATCTGCCCTTCGATCTGGGCCTCGACTGGAAGAACCTCGGCTGGCCGTTGCACAAGCCTGCCAAAGATGAGCCGAACTATCGGCTGGATAAAGGGAGCCTGACCGCCAAGGGCAAGCTTTACGGCTATCAATTTGCTCTTAATACCTCCGGCAAGGGTACCGATGTCCCTCCCTTCAAGCTTGCGCTGGACGGCAAGGGGGATCTGGAGCGGCTCAGCAAGATCGCTTTGCAGCTCAACGCCCTCAAGGGGGAGCTGAAGCTCGATGGCAAGCTCGCCTGGAACAAGGGGATCGAGTGGCAGGGGACCACACTGTTCAAGGGGATCAATCCGGCCGAGCTGCTGCCCGAGCTGAAAGGGACGCTGGCAGGTGAGCTGGAGAGCCGTTTCGTGATGAACGAAGCGGGTCACTGGGAGCTGAAACTGCCCAAGCTCAAGGTGGATGGCAAGCTCAACCAGTACCCGCTGGCCCTCAAGGGGGAGCTTAGCGGCAACGACAAGATGGAGTGGCTGATCCCGGCGCTCTCGCTGCAAAGTGGCCCCAACCAGTTGCAGGCCAAGGGCAGTATCAGAAGCGCCCAGTGGAGGCTCGATGCCAACCTGCAGGCTCCCCAGCTGGGGGGCATCTATCCCGGCCTGAAAGGGGATATCAAGGGACAGGTGAAGGTCAGTGGCAATCAGCAGACGCCAAAAATCGATGCGGATCTCGCCTCCGAGCGGCTCTACTATGCCGGCACCGACCTGAAGGGTATTAGCCTCAAGGGCAATGCGGTGATCGGCGCCAAACCGGCCGGTGAGCTCGCGTTGTTGGTGGCGCAGCTGAAACAGGGCGAAACCAAGCTCAGCCAGCTGGCCCTGAACCTCAGCGGCGATATCAGTGAGCATCTGTTGACCCTGACCATGAAGGGTGACCCTGTTGCGGCCAACTTCAAACTGGGTGGCGGCGTGCGCGGGGATCACTGGCGCGGGGCGCTCTCCGAGTTGCGGCTGAAAACCCCGCTGCGCCGTTGGGACTTGAGCTTCCCCTGGGCACTGGATCTCGATCTGCCGCGTCAGCGGCTGGCGATGGGGGATCTCTGCCTCGGCTCCCTGGGGGCCAGCCTCTGCGTCAAGGGGAGTCAGGTCTCCGCTGCGCAGGGGACCCTGGAGTTTGCCCTGAGCGAGTTTGATCTCAAGCGGCTGCGCCCCTGGTTGCCGGACAACTTCCGCTGGCAGGCGATGCTCTCGGCCGATGGCCGCGCCAGCTGGCGTGGCAATCAGCCGACCCTGCATGCGGTGGTGCGCACCACGCCGGGCACTTTTGTGGCCGATGGCCTCAAGACTGATTATCAGCAGCTGGCTCTGGCCCTGGATTTCGAGCGGCAGCAGGCGGCCATTCGCCTCGATTTTGCCTCCAAGCAGATCGGCAATATCGATACCGATTTGCTGATCAGGGAGCCTGCCGGTCGCGGTCTGCTCGGCGGTCAGCTTAAGTTTGACGACCTCAAGCTTAATACCTTTGCGCCGCTCATCCCTGAGGTGCGCTCCCTGCAAGGGATCATCTCCGCCGATGCCCGTTTCGACGGCACCCTGGCAGCGCCCCTGCTGTTTGGTCAGCTAAACCTGCGTGACGGTGAGGTGCAGACTCACTCCGATATGGTGACCCTGACCAAGCTGGTGACCCGCCTCAAGATCGAAGGTAACCGCGCCGAGCTCGATGGCTCCATGCTGGTGGGCAAGGGACCGCTTGCGTTGGGCGGCTGGCTCAGCTGGGCCAAGATGCCGGTCAGCGGCAGTCTCACCATCCAGGGCAAGGATCTGGAAGCGCAATATCCGGGCATGGGTCGGGTCAGAGTCTCGCCTGATATCGCGGTGTCGCTGGGGGAGGAGACCCGCATTACCGGTCAGGTGGATATTCCTTGGGCGCGCATTCTGGTCAAGAGCCTGCCGGATTCGGCGGTGGCGGTCTCCGACGATGTGACCGTGGTCTATGACGATCTGCCCCCGGCTCCCAAGCAGGCCAGTCTGCCGCTGGCGATGAAGGTGGCGATCCGCCTTGGCAACGATGTGAAGCTCGATGCCATGGGGCTGAAGACCGATGTCTCCGGTGGCCTCAATATCCGTCAGGATCCCGAGAAGCCGCTGGCTGGCAATGGCCAGCTGGTGCTCACCAACGGCCGCTTCAAGGCCTATGGTCAGAACCTCATCATCAAGGAGGGGCGGATCCTCTTCTCCGGTCCGCTGGATCGGCCCTTCCTCAACATCGAGGCCAACCGGGATCCCGATACCATAGAAGGTCAGGTGACGGTCGGGGTGCGGGTGACCGGCCCTGCCAGCAAGCCTGAAATCACTGTCTATTCCGAACCGCAGATGGCGCAGTCGGAACAGCTCTCCTATCTGCTGCGTGGCAAAGGGTTGCAGACTGGCGGTGAGGATGGCGGTTTCAACGGTCTGCTGGTGGCCGGCGCGGTGAGTCAGGCCAATGGCGTGGTGTCGAGTATCGGCGAGTCGCTGGGGATGAGCGATGTCTCTCTCGATACCGCGGGCAGTGGCGACAACACCCAGGTGACCCTGTCGGCCTATCTGCTACCGGGCTTGCAGTTCCAGTACGGGGTCGGGGTTTTCAGCCCCATCGCCGAATTCAAGCTGCGCTACGAGGTATTGCCACGGCTCTATCTGCAGGCGATGAGCGGGGTGGCTCAGGCGGTTGATATCTTCTATCGCTTCACCCTGTAACGCTTCATCCCGTAACTGGGCTGATATGAACGTAAACGGGAGGCGCAGGCCTCCCGTTTTTTTATTGCGCGATCGGCTGCAGGTAAATGGCGATAAGGGACTGGAGTGCAGAGGTAGAATGGATTGCGGCGGGCTATAAATGCGAAAACCCGGCGCCAGGCCGGGTTTTCTGAATGATGGTGGAGGGAGAAGGATTCGAACCTTCGAAGGCAGAGCCGTCAGATTTACAGTCTGATCCCTTTGGCCGCTCGGGAACCCCTCCACAGGGTATTGCTTTCAACTTGTCGCACTTGAAATGGTGGAGGGAGAAGGATTCGAACCTTCGAAGGCAGAGCCGTCAGATTTACAGTCTGATCCCTTTGGCCGCTCGGGAACCCCTCCACAAGTGCGAGGCGCATACTAACAGATCTTCCGGTTTTGTGAACCCCCGAGCAGGATTTTTCCATTAAAAGAATTGGATTTGTGGCCGATAACCAGTGAAATCGCCATTTTCGAGAGTTATCTCATGCTGCCCAGTTCAATCCGTAATCACCTGCTCGTCGATGAGGGCCAGTTGGGGCAGCGCCTCAACCGTGACCTGCAGCATGGCGATCGCGCTGATTTCCGGTTGCATCTGGCCCTGCTGACCGATGCGGTGGAGGAGCAGCCCTGGTTTGATGCCAAACCGGCGGCCACTCCCCAGAGCCGTGACTGGCGTCTGCACTTTGAGCTGAGACCGGCAGAGGTGCTGGTGGCTGAAGGGGTTGGGAGTGACTGCAGTGCCATCAATGAGCGGTTGCAACAGGGGGGAAGCATGGTGGATGTGCGGCTCTGGCTGGCGCTGCAAACACCGCCGCTGGCGGTCAAACAGCCACTGCTGGATGAGGCTGTCTACGACAACCTGTCGCCGCTGGCGCGGGAGCGGTTGCAAGGAAAGCTGGCCGATATGCCGAGGCAGGAGGATCCGCTGGTATTGCTGCCGATCCTCGACCGTTTGCAAGAGGGGGTGGATACCCGGTTGCACTGGCTCAGTTGATGGCGCCTGTTCACTGGTGTAATGCTGTGCTTGTCGGCAAATCACAAGCAACAAAAAGGCGGGTGACCCCGCCTTTATGCTCTTTGGAATTTTTAGCCTTGCGGCATGCTATCAAGCGTCAGCTTCATCCGGTTGCGGCTGCTCTTTGAGCGCGGCATTGGCACGACGGGCAATCGGCTTTTCGGTGTGACGGTTGAGTTGGCGCTCCAGCTTTTGCCCCAGTTCGTTGATGGCGGCGTAGAGATCCTCATGCTCTGCCTGGGCAAACAGTTTGCCGTTGGGGATGCCAGCACTGGCTTCGACAGTGAACATCAGACGCTCTTTGGAAACAATCACATGGGGTGTGATGAGAGGCACCTGAAGACGTTCGAGCTTTTCAAAACGGGATTCGATGCGCTCGCGGATAGCCGGGGTGATGTCGATGATTTTGCTGGTAATTTCGATTTTCATATTGGCCCCCTTCGGGTCGTCTTGCTTGTGTCTTCACCTTCAGATTACTCATTGGTAAAGATTGAAATGTGATCTATGTCACATAACCTTCCCTTGGCTATTCAGCAACTTATAAATTGTGATCTTTTCCGGTTTCGTGCCAAAAACAGCTTGAGCTCCATGAAACTGGCAGGCAGTATGGCGGGAATAGGATCGTTTCTGTCCCTTCTTGGCAGCACTTCGTGTCGACCTCATGTCCGGTTTCCACTGCTTGATATCGCATGTTTGTACTCTTCCCTCGCAACCTCTGATCTCATGAGCGGATGCAGGGGGCGTTGCTATGCCTGATTGGACATCAAACGTGGTTGGTTGTTGTGTTGGAGTGGTAAATGAAGCAGCAGGCCACGCAAGTCATGTGGTTTTTCGATCGGCAACATGATCAGTGGAGTCTCTCTGATCAGGGGGCCTACCAGCAGTGGCAAGGGGAGGGCAATCATCCCTGGGCCGCTCGCCTGTTACCGGAAGATGAGGTAGGCTTTGCCGACTTTCTCGTCCGGCTTCATGAATCGCATCTGCCCGAGCAGTTTATCGGCCATCTGAAAGATGATCAGGGGCAGCTCAACCATGTGCTCTGGAGCGGCCAGTTTGTGCCCACCCAGCAGATCTGCTGTGGCTGGCTGGCCCCTCTTGATACCGCCAACAGTGCGGTCTCCTCCCTCAATCTCTCTTTGCCGTTGCTGCAAACCACCCTGCTCACCCAGTTGGCGCAGGCGCTCTCTGCCCGCACCGGGCTCGATTTCTTCAATACCCTGGTCAGCCAGCTGGCCCATATCCTCAAGGTGGATGCGGTCTGGGTGGGGGAGTTGTGCGGTGCCGACCGGGTCAAAGTGCTGGCCGCCGACGGGCTGGCGCAGAAGGACTATCCGCTGGCGGGATCCCCCTGTCAGGAGCTCTACAAGCAAGGGGCCATCTGTTTCGAGGTGATCGACGAGTCGCAGGAGTATCAACCCTGGCTGGCGGCCGGGCAGACTTATTATGGTCAGCCGCTGTTTGATGCCAGAGGCCAACTTCTGGGCCATCTGGCGCTGCTCTATTCGGCCCCGGCAGATACCAGCAACCTCACCTCGGTGCTCAATACCTTTTCGGTACGGATGGTGGCCGAGCTGGAGCGATTGCAATCAGATGCCCAGATGCGCCTCTCTGCCGTTGCATTCGAGACCCACGAAGGGATCATCATCACGGATCCGGGCTTCAAGATCTTGCGGGTCAACAACGCCTTCAGCCAGATCACCGGCTTCGACAGCCAGTCGGTGCTGGGCCTGCATCTTGAAGAGGATCTCTGGCCAAATCTGGGGGGGCTTGGCTACGAGCTCAATACCCTCAGCCGCTGGCAGGGGGAGACCCAGCGTCGCCATGTCGATGGTCACACCTATCCCCAGTGGGAGATAGTGACGCCGGTGCAGGACGAGAAGGGGGTGATCAGCCACTTTGTCATCTGCTTCGAGGATATCTCCGAGCGCAAGGCGGCCGAGCGACGCATTCAGGATCTCGCCTATTACGACGAGCTGACCGGATTGCCCAATCGCCGTCAGCTCCACGAGACTCTGGTGCAGACCTTCAACGAGGCGACCCGCGATGGCTTGATTGGCGCGCTGCTCTTTATCGATCTCGATCACTTCAAGACCATCAACGACTCCCTCGGCCACGCCACCGGTGACTGGCTGCTCAAGGAGGTCGCCGCCCGTCTCAAACGGTTGGTGAGACAGGGGGATTGTCTGGCTCGCCTCGGCGGTGACGAGTTTGTACTGTTGCTGCCATCGCTCTCGGCGAGCCCGCCCCAGGCGGAGATGCAGGCCGATATCATTGCCGAACGGCTTATCACCGAGATTGCCGCTCCTTATACCTATGTGGGGCAGGTGCTGCACATCGGAGCCAGTGTCGGCATTACCCTGTTTCCGGATCGGGAGCAGGGGGTCGATGATCTGCTCAAGCAGGCGGATACCGCCATGTATCAGGCCAAGTCCGCTGGCCGCAAGACCCGTCGCTTCTTCGATGCCTCGATGCAGCAGCAGGCGGATCGCCGTCTGCTCATTCACAACGAATTGCGCAACGCCCTCAGCCAGCAAGAGCTGACCCTCTACTATCAGCCCCAGCATATGGTCGATGGCGGCGATATCATCGGTGTCGAGGCGCTCATTCGCTGGCAGCCGGCCGGTCGCTCGCTGGTCTCGCCGGCCGAGTTTATTCCCATCGCCGAGGAGACGGACCTGATTGTCGATATCGGCAACTGGGTGCTGCATGAGGCGTGCGCCCAGTATGTGCTGTGGGAGGAGAACGGCATCCACATTCCGCAGATCTCGGTCAACGTCAGTGCCAAGCAGTTCCATGCCACCGACTTTGTCGAGCGGATCCACGATGTGTTGGCGCAAACCGGCATGGATCCGGCCTGCCTCAATCTGGAGATCACGGAATCCGTGGTGCTGGGTCATGCCGAGGACACCATCAGCAAGATGACCGAGCTCAAGGAGCTCGGCATCAGCTTTGCCATCGACGATTTTGGCGCCGGTTACTCCTCCCTGAGCTACCTCAAGCGGTTGCCTGCCGATGAGCTCAAGATCGACCGCTCCTTCATTCAGGACATCCCGAAAGATGGCGACAACATGGCCATCGTCGAGGCGGTGATCGCCATGGCGCGACATATGGGGTTCAACGTCACGGCGGAAGGGGTGGAATCCCGTCAGCAACTGGAGTTTCTCAAGGCGCAGGGGTGCAGTTTCTATCAGGGCTATCTCGCCTCCAAGCCGCTGCCGGTGCCCTATCTGGAGAAATATGTACAGCGTCTGACCAGACCGGAGCAACTGCGCGAAATGCAGCTGAGCGAGTCAGAAAAATAGTCCCTGCTCCCCGCTGTAGCGCTGCCCGGCAACGGGTAGAATGAGAGGCAGTAGACCCACCGCCACCGGGCGGTGTATTGCCCTCAATGGAGATGTTCAGTGAAAGCTGTATGGGGAATTGTTTTGTCGGCGCTGTTTGTGCCGACCCTGATGGCGCAGACTGCCGACCAGACGCTCTACCGTCAGGCGTATGACGCCGTACGGGCCAATGATCAGGCCCGTTTCCAGCAAATTCGTGCCCGTTTGACCCATTACCCGCTGCTCCCTTACCTCGATTACTATCAGCTCGCCTTTCGTCCGGGGGCGGCGGATTACAACGATGTGACCCGCTTTATCCGCCAGCATGGGGATACCCCCCAGTCCAACCGGCTGGAGCGCAGCTATCTGACCTATCTGGCCCAGAGCCAGCAGTGGTCGCAGTTCCTGCGCTTCTATCCGGCCAAGCCGAGCTCCACCGATCTGCTCTGCATGCACTATCAGGCGCTCTATTACACCGGCAAGCCGAAAGAGGCGTTGCAGGGGGCGGGCAAGATCTGGATGAGCGGCCAATCCCGTCCCGATGCCTGCTCCCCGCTGTTCCAGCTGTGGCAGGCATCCGGTCAGCGTACCCAGGAGAAGATCTGGCAGCGGATGACGCTGGCGTTCGAGGCGGAAAATCCCAATCTAATCCGCCACCTTGGCGCGACCCTGGGTAGCGGCTTGCAGAGCTATGGCGCTCAGATGGTGACCCTGTTCGAGCAGCCCGCCAAGGCGATGAACCCGGCCTATTTCAGCAGCAATCCCTATTCCCGCAAGCTGCTCTCCCTCGGTTTGACCCGCTATGCCAATCAGGAGCCGGAGTCGGTGCTGCGCCAGCTTGCGCTGTTTCGCAGCCGTTTTGGCCTGACCCAGGCCGAGGTGAAACCGGTAGAGCGTGCCATTGCCCGCCGCCTGCTGCTGGATCGCTCCATAGCCCAGCGCAGCTGGGTCGACAGCACGGTGAAAAAGCTGGCGGATCCCGATATCACCGAGCTGCGGGCACGACTGGCCATCTGGGAGCAGGATTGGCGTGGCCTCTCCGGCTGGGTGAAGATGATGCCGATGGCCCGTCAGAAAGAGGATCGCTGGCGCTACTGGATGGCGCGCTCCCTTGAAGTGCAGGGGCAGCAAAAACCGGCGCGGGATCTCTATCTGGAGACTGCCAACCTGCGCGGTTTCTACGGTTTCATGGCCGCCCAGCGCACCGGGGTGCCTTATCGCATCAAGAACCAGAGCGTCAAGCATGTACCGGACTGGCGCACGGCCAGTCAGCGCTGGCCCTTCCTGTTGCGGGTGCGCGAGTTGCTGTCGATGAACGAGATTGCAGCGGCCCGTTCGGAGTGGATCCACAACATGGATCGCAACCCGGTGGCCCAGCGCATCGAGTTTGGCCATATCGCCCTCAATCAGGGCTGGCACGAGCTGGCCATTCTCGCCAGCATTCGCGCCGAAGCGTGGGATGCCCTCGACCTGCGCTTCCCGCTGCCGCTCAAGCGCACCTTCTCCCAGATGGCGCAAGAGCGCACCATGAACACCAGTTTGCTCTATGCCATTTCCCGTCAGGAGAGTGCCCTCTATCCGCTGGCCCAGTCGCCGGTGGGCGCGCGCGGTCTGATGCAGCTGATGCCTGCTACTGCCAAAGAGACTGCCGGCAAGCTGGGGGTACCCTATCGCAACGAGCAGCAACTGTTTGATCCGACGATGAATATTCGTCTGGGAAGCGCCTATCTCAAGCGCTTGCTGGATGTCTATGACGGCAACCGGATCCTGGCGGCGGCCGCCTACAACGCCGGGCCGGGACGGGTAAAACGCTGGCGAGAGCAGAGTGACAACAAGCCGATGGACGTGTGGGTCGAGAGCATTCCCTACAAGGAGACCCGCAACTACGTGCAAAACGTGTTGTCGTTCGATCTCATTTATCAGCACAAGCTACAGCAGCCGCTGCGCTTCATGTCAGAGCGGGAGCTCAATCACGCCTATTGAGTCGGGGGCCGCCAGCCGGCCCCTGTTTTCAAATTTCCCTGCCGCCGGGTATCATCGGGTAAGGTTTTGTTACCAAAGGAAACATGCCTGGTGACCTGGCTCCGGGAATTGCATCAGGCCGCAGGGTATACTCGGGCGTCGGCACCGACAGGTTCCCCCACAATAAAGGAATGGATAGTGGCAACGATTAAAGACGTTTCTCAGCTGGCAAATGTGTCTATCTCCACCGTGTCGCGGGTTATCAACAACACGGCACAGGTAGCACCGGAAAAGCGTGAGGCCGTACTGGCGGCCATGAAGGAACTGAATTTTCGACCCAACAGTTTTGCCCAGGCACTGGTCAGCAAGCGTTCCAACTGCATTGGCGTGCTGGTTGGCGACCTCTGCGGCGGCCCCTTCTTTGCCCAGATGATGCGTGGCATCGAAACCATGGTCGATCAGGCCAACAAGTTCACCATCGTCATGTCTGGCAACCACGATATCGCGCGCGAGCGTCATGCCATTCAGGCGCTGCTGCAGCGCCAGTGCGATGCGCTGATCCTCCACAGCAAGGCGCTCCCGGACGAGGAGCTGAGCGAGCTGGCGGCTGGCTCTACCCCCATCGTGTTCATCAACCGTCAGGTGCCGGGCGCCGAAGATCGCTGCGTCTGGCTCGATAACCAGGCGGGGATCACCACCGCGTGCCAGCACTTGCTGGATGCCGGTCATCGCAACATCGCCTTTATCACCTCCGATGATGAAGAGTTTGTCGATGGTCAGCAGCGGATGGCCGGTTACACCCAAACTCTGGCCAGAGCCGGGATCGCCTTTGATCCTGCACTCGTCAGCCGCGCCTATGCCGACGAAAATGGCGGCTATGTGGCGATGAGTGAACTGCTGGCCCGTGGTGTCGAGTTCACGGCCGTGCTTGGTTTCAATGACGGCATGGTGGCGGGGGCGATCTCTTGCCTGCTGGAGCGGGGTTACAAGATCCCGCAGCAGGTGTCGGTAGTGGGGTTCGACGATATCCCCTACGCCCGCTACATCTATCCCAAGCTCACCACGGTGCGCTACCCCATCGAGGAGATGGGCAGCCGCGCAGCCGAGCTGGCGCTGCGTCTTCTCGATCACAAGCCGGTGGACGGCCTGGCGCTCAAATTTGAAGCCCAGCTGGTTGAGCGTGAGTCAGTCGCCTGATGTGCGTCAGACAGTGAACAACAAGGTGGCCCCATCGGGGCCACACTCTTTTCTGCGTTATCTGAATAATCCGCTATTTATCCCGCGAGGGCGATCCGCAGTTGGCGGCGCGCCTCCACCCCTTCTGCCACCATATCGAGCAGCTGCCTTGTCTGTTCCCAGCCGATGCAGCTATCGGTGATCGACTGGCCGTAGCGCAGCGGTTTGCGGCTTATCTCCTGACGTCCTTCGCAGATAAAACTTTCCACCATGATGGCGGCGATGGCATGGCTACCAGCGCCCAGCTGGTCGGCAATGTCGCGGGCAACCAGCAGCTGGCGGGCATGCTGCTTCTGGCTGTTGCCGTGGCTGCAATCGATCATCAGCCGGGGTGACAGATGCTGCTGGCGCAGCAAGTCTCCAGCCTCTGCCACATGACAGCTCTGATAGTTGGGCTGGCGGCCACCGCGCAGGATCAGGTGGCAGTCGGGGTTGCCATGGCTGCGCACCAGTGCCAGCTGGCCATCACCGGAAGGCTGGGTATAGAGGTGGGCCGCCCGGCTGGCGAGGATCGCCTCTACCGCGATCCGGATATTGCCATCGGTGCCGTTTTTAAAACCGATGGGGCAGGGGAGAGCGGAGGCCAGTTGGCGGTGGAGCTGGGATTCGGTGGTGCGGGCGCCGATGGCACCCCAGCTGATGAGATCGCCCAGATAGAGCATGCTGGTGAGATCGAGAAATTCGGTGGCACAGGCGAGCCCTTCCTGTCCAAGGGCCAGAAGTAATTCGCGGGCCTGGGTTAGTCCCTTTTCCAGTTGATCGCTGCCATCGAGGTCGGGATCGAAGATAAATCCTTTCCAGCCGAGCGTCGTGCGCGGTTTTTCGAAATAGGTGCGCATCACCAGTTGCAGCTGCTCCCCGTATTGGCCCTGCAGTTCAGCGAGCCGGCCACCATAGTCGCGGGCGGCTGCCGGATCGTGAATGGAGCAGGGGCCGATCACCAGCAGCAGGCGATCATCATCTCCCTGCAGAATATGGCGGGCTTGCTGGCGGCTGCGAGCGATCTGGCGAGCGAGCCGTGCCGGACAGGGTCTGGCCTTTAACATCTCGTCAGGGGTGGGCAGGGTGGCAAGGGGTGAAGCATTCAGAAGTGAGGTGAACATGAGCGATCCTGATGAAAATGGAAATCTGCATGCTCTTTGCTGTCCAGTGGGGATCTTCCCCTTATTCTCTTGGTTAACAGAGCGCGGGCATGGGCCCGCGCTCTGTTATATCGACCTTGGCTACCTTAGAAGCGGGCTGAGCCGCTGACGTAGTAGCTGCGACCCGGTTCGACGTTCTGGAAGAGGGTGTCTTTCTCTTGCAGGCGCACGTCGGTCAGGTTGTTGATCCCCAGTCGCAGGTCAAAGTTCTCGGTGACCTTGAAGCCGGTGCCGAGATCGAAGGTCTGATAGCTGGGCAGCTTGTGCAGTACGACAACCTTGTTGACGGTCTGCTCGGCAAACTGGGTGCCGGTGTAGGTGGTGCCGACAAAGGCATTGACCCGCTCGGTGGCCTGCCAGGTGATCTTGGCGTTGGCCTTGTGCTCAGGCCGCTCGGGCAGAGCCTGACCCTGATCGCCTTCCGCCTTGAGGTAGGTGTAGTTGGCTCCAAGGTTGATATTGTCGGTCAGATCGAGCTTGCCGGTCAGCTCCAACCCCTTGGTGGTGGCTTTCTCCAGGTTGTACCAGGTGCGGTCAGTGGAGTTCGGCAGCTGTTTGAAGGTGAGCATGTCGTCGATGTCGGAGTAGAACAGGGTGGCGCTGGTTTCCCAGATCCCTTCTCCTGCGATGACACCCAGCTCGTAGTTGGTGCTGGTTTCCGGCTTGACCTTGTCACTGCCATAGATGCGGCAGCTGCCGCCGCAGCTCTCGATGCTGTAACCGTTGGAGTACTGGTGTGGTGCCGGTGCCTTGAAGGCCTGGCTGACACCGCCTTTCACTGTCACCACATCGTTCATCTCATAGACCAGATAGCCGCGCGGGGTGAAGTGGCTGCCGTAGATCTCGTGGTGATCGTAACGGCCGCCCAGCGTGAAGGTCAGGCTGTCGGTCAGGCCAATTTCATCCTGGGCGAACAGCGCCTCCTGAGAGTGACTCTCCTTGCCGCCGATATCCTTGTAGCTCACCGCATCCACCAGCTCCCGGTCCAGATATTCACCACCCAGGGTCAGGTAGTGGTTGGCCAGCGCCAGGTTGGTATAGCCCTTGAGGGTCAAGGTGTTCTCTTCCAGCTCCCGCTGCTGTGGGGCAGAGTAGCTGGTGTTGAAGTCGTCGATCTGGGAGCTCTCGTAGTTGGCCATGACGGTGGTGTCACCCCAGCTCCAGTTCCCCTTGTGAGTCAGACCAAACAGGTTGCGATCGTTTTGCTGCTGGCGGCTGTGCACCTTGTTGCCGGTTTTGCGGAAGATATCGAGAGGCCGCTCATCCTGGTTGTAGAGGTAATCCAACTCGAAGCGCTGCTGCTCATCCACCAGCCAGCTGAGGGTGGAGGCGAAGTTGCGGGTCTGTTTGGCTTCGATAAGGGGGATGCCGTCAGCAGCTTCGGTGGGGGTCCAGGCTTGACGGTCATACACCTCGCCGTTCATCCGGATCAGCAGGTTGTCGGTCAGCGGGCCGGTAAAGCCCAGGTTGGTTCTGTGCTGATCGCAGCCATCCTTGCCCTCGATGGCTTTGAAGTCGGCATCGGCCGCCCCTTGCCAGGTTTTGCCCGGCTGCTTGGTGATGATGTTGATGACACCCCCGATGGCATCGGAGCCGTAAAGTGCCGACATGGGGCCACGGATCACCTCGACCCGCTGGATCATGCCAAGGGGCACGGGAGTGTTGTCGAAGTTGCCGCCGCGCCACAGGGCATTGGAGGAGGAGAGGCGTTTGCCATCCACCAGCACCAGGGTGTACTTGCCGGACATGCCGCGAATGCCGATATCGCTGCGGCCATTGGTGTCAGCTTCAGCCTGAATGCCCACTTCGTGGCGCAGCAGGTCGGCAAGGTCATTGACGGGCGCGGCGGCGATCTGTTCGGCCGTGATGACAGATATAGAAGCCGGTGCCGAGCGGGTATTGTGCGCCGTGGTGGTGACGGTGATCACTTCATCGGCTTGAGGCGCGTTGCTGGCGGCGATCGCTTGCTGGGTCAGCAGAGTGACTATGGTGGTGGCCAGCAGGCTGGGAGCAATAAAACGGGAGGTTGAGGATTTCATTATTTACATCTTCCATAACATACAAATGATAAGCGTTATCATTATCAAGTTTAATTTGCTCCGATCGCAACTCTTTTTTATTGGCGAAGTTAAGTTTCGTTCGTCACCCTCTTTTGACTAAAAAGAAGTTAATGAAATTGATTCTCATTTGTGTTGATCGTTTTTTCGCTCCTTGTTAGGATGCCGTTCACCCTGATATCTGGTGAGTCAAATGACTCACATTAAGTCGTATCAGGCAGTGATTCATTCCAAGGAGTAGCACCGTCATGTGTGACCATGCACTGGAAGGAGAGTGGCCCGCCACAGCGGCCGGGCTGGATAAAGTGTGCTGTTTTGCCAGCGGTGACAGGGTACTGGTCGCCTCCGGTATCCACGACAGTTTTACCGGCATCCCGCCGGAGAAGCTGCTCGCCCATCTGCGTCAGTTGCGCCAGCAGGGGATGGACAATCCCATCGCCATTGGCGCCATTCCGTTTGATACCCAATCCCCCTGGCATCTGGTGATCCCGGCGCAATCGCAATGGGTCGCAAGGGATGCGCTGTTACCCGCCCGCTGTTGTCATCTCCATGGCGAGGTGAGCGAAGTGACCGGCGCTGCCCACTATCAGGGGGCGGTGCGGGCGGCGCTGCAGCAGTTCAGCGAGGGCCAGCTTGAGAAGGTGGTGCTGTCGCGTGCCATCGACGTGCAGAGCGCAGAGCAGACCTCCCCCGCACACGCCTATGGCTCTCTGCTGGCCCAGAATCCGGGCGCCTATGTGTTCCAGATCCCGCTGCCGGATGGGGAGACCCTGCTTGGTGCCAGCCCCGAGCTGCTGGTATCGCGCAGCGAGATGGCGGTGGTGAGCAATCCGCTGGCGGGCTCCCGTCCGCGCCACGCGTTTTCCGATCAACAGGCGGCCAGCGCCGAACTGCTTGGGGCCCAGAAGGATCGCTATGAACATGCGCTGGTGGCCGATGCAGTCGCTGCGGCCCTCGCTCCCTTCTGTCGCGAGCTGGACGTCCCCCTGGAGCCGCAGGTGATCGCGACCCCTACCATGTGGCACCTCTCGACCCGCATCGCCGGGCGGCTCCATGAGCCCTCTCCCGTGCTGGCACTGGCGCTGGCACTGCACCCGACACCGGCGGTATGCGGCACGCCGCTCTCGGCAGCTCGTCAGGCCATCGCCCGGCTCGAGGGGTACGATCGCCGCTTCTACTGCGGCGCCGTCGGCTGGATGGATGCCGATGGCAATGGCGAGTGGGTGGTCACCATTCGCTGTGGCGTGCTGGCCGGTAGGCAACTGCGACTCTATGCTGGCGCCGGGGTGGTGGTGGGCTCTTCGCCGGAAGCGGAGTGGCAGGAGACCGCCGCCAAGCTTGGCACCATGCTGCGGGCGTTTGGCCTCGAGAGCCGGGAGCCGGAGGTAACTGCATGAAGCCGTTGGTGCCCTTTACCCCCTGGCCCGCCGAGCTGGCAGCACACTACCGGGCACAAGGGTGGTGGCGCGGACAACCGCTCACCGCCCTGCTCGATGGCTCCGCCGAACGTTATCCCGAGCGCACGGCCCTGATCTGCGGCGAGCGAACCCTCAGTTATGGCCAGTTAAAGCGTGAGGTCGATGCGCTGGCGGCGGGGCTGGCAGCGCGCGGGCTGGGCCATGGCGATACCGCTCTGGTGCAGTTGCCCAACTGCGCCGAGTTCTATATCTGCTGGTTTGCCCTGATCCGCTGCGGAGTGGTGGCTGTGCACGCCCTCTACAGCCATCAGCGGCGCGAGCTGGTGGCCTTTGCCCGCCAGATTGAACCTGCCTTGCTGGTACTCAGTCCCTCTCATCCCGGCTTTGCCGGTGCAGCGGGAAGCCTCGCCGCCCTTGATGAGCTGGCATCGCCTTCCTGTCAGACACTGTTTTTCGAGCAGGCTGAAGGGAGTGATCTTCAGTCAGGATTTGCATGGCGTCAGCCTGAAACCGTGGTTCGTGCTGATGGTTCACCTCTGACTGCCACTGCACCAACACCTACCCCGGCCGATCAGGTCGCCTTTTTCCAGCTCTCCGGCGGCAGTACCGGCACTCCCAAACTGATCCCCCGTACCCACGATGACTATGGCTACAGCGTGCGCCAGAGCGTGGCGGTGTGTGGTTGGGATGAGCGGGTGATCTATCTCTGCGCCTTGCCGGCGCCCCACAACTTTCCCCTGAGCTCCCCCGGGGCACTCGGGGTGTTTTATGGCGGTGGCTGCGTGGTGCTGGCAAAGGATCCTTCCGCAGCAACCTGTCTGCCGCTGGTGCAGCGCCATCAGATCAACTGGGCGGCACTGGTGCCACCGGCCCTGGTGCTCTGGCTGGAGGCGGCCAGCCACTATCCGCAGACCTCTCTGGAGTGTGTACAGGTGGGAGGGGCGCGCCTCAGCCCGGTTCACGCCGAGGCGGTAGCGAGCCGCCTTGGTTGCCGCTTGCAGCAGGTGTTCGGCATGGCCGAGGGGCTGGTCAATTATACCCGCATCGAGGATGACCAGTGGCACATCGTCAATACCCAGGGCCGTCCGATGAGCCCGGGCGACGAGGTGGAGGTGCGGGATAGCGACGGGCGCCACTTGCCCGATGGCGAGTGTGGCGAGCTCTGGACGCGTGGCCCCTACACCTTTCGCGGCTACTTCAAGGCTGATGCCCACAATCAGCGGGCTTTCGATCGGGACGGTTTCTACTGCACCGGCGATCTGGTCTGCCGCTTGCCCGGCGGCCATCTGATGGTGGTGGGGCGCAACAAGGATCAGATCAACCGGGGCGGGGAGAAGATCGACGCCCTCGAGATCGAAGAGCTGCTGATTACCCATCCAGATGTGCGGCAGGCGGCGCTGGTCGCCATGCCCGATCCCATGCTCGGGGAGCGCAGCTGCGCCTTTCTGATGTGCCGCGCCCCCCTCAATCTGCCCCGCTTGCGCCGTTTCCTGCGCGAGCAGGGGGTGGCCGATTACAAACTACCCGATCGCCTGGTGCTGGTGGAGCAACTGCCCCATACCCCGGTCGGCAAGATAGACAAACAGAGGCTGCGCGAGCAGCTCGCCAAGGAGTGTGCATGACCATTCAATCCCTCGCCGCCTATCCGCTGCCTACCGTAGAGGAGCTGCCCACCGGGCGGGTGAACTGGCCCTTTGAACCGGGCCGGGCCGCCTTGCTGGTCCACGATATGCAGCACTATTTCGTCGACTTCTACGGGGCGGACAATCCGCTGATCAATCAGGTCATCGACCATATCGCCACCCTGATCCGTCAGGCGCGTGCCCTCGGTATGCCGGTGGTCTATACCGCCCAGCCCGCCGAACAGAGTCAGGCAGATCGGGCGCTGCTCAATGACATGTGGGGGCCCGGGTTGACCCGAGCTCCGGAGCGTCAACCGATTGTTTCGGCGCTGGCTCCCGAGCCGCAGGATACGGTGCTGACCAAGTGGCGTTACAGCGCTTTTTGCCGCTCACCGCTGGCCGAGCTGATGGCCGAATGGGGACGGGATCAGCTGGTGATCTGCGGCATCTACGGCCATATCGGGGTGATGCAGACGGCGGTCGATGCCTTTATGCGCGATATCCGCCCCTTCCTGGTGGCAGATGCCATCGCCGACTTCTCCCGCGAAGATCATCTGCTGGCGCTATCCTACGTCAGCCGCAATGCCGGTCGGGTGATTACCGTGGCCGAGGTGATGGCGGCCAGCAAACGCCCTCTGACTCGCGAGTCACTGCGTGATCTGGTGTTGGCGCGGCTGCCCGCCGAGATGCAGCAGGAGCAGCCCACCGAGGATGACAACCTGCTCGACTACGGTCTCGACTCGCTGGCGGTGATGGGGCTGGTGGAAGAGTGGCGTCAGCAGGGGCTGGTGGTGGAGCTGCCCGAGCTGGCCCGCACGCCGACCCTGGCTCACTGGTGGGCGCTCCTCTCCCGTCAGCTTAATGTCTGTCAGGGCACGGCTTATCAGGTCAACGAAGATCACATCAGCGAACCGGAGTGCACCCCATGAGCGAGTGGCAAGGCAGAACCATTTGGGTGACCGGTGCGGCACAGGGAATTGGCCATGCGGTGGCGCGCACCTTTGCCGAGGCGGGGGCCAGTGTGGTGGCGCTCGATCTGCAACTGGCCGAGGCGCTGCCCGGCAACGTGAAGGGGGTGGTGATCGATGTCAGCGACAGCGAGGCAGTGACCCGCTGCTGCGAACAGCTGCTGGATGAGGGGCTGGGGCCCGATGTGCTGGTCAATGTCGCCGGCGTACTGGCGACCGGCAGGCTCGATGAGGTGGATGACGCCCTTTTGCAGCGCACCTTCGCCATCAACACCTTCGCCCCCTTCTACCTGATGCGGGCCCTGACCCCCTGGTTTCAGGGGCGGCGCAGGGGCGCCATCGTCAATGTCTCCTCCAATGCCGGTCGGGTGCCGCGAGTGGGGATGGGCATCTATGGCGCCTCCAAGGCGGCGCTGACCAGCCTCACCCAAACGGCAGGGCTGGAACTCGCCCCCTATGGGGTGCGCTGCAATCTGGTGTCGCCGGGTTCGACCCGAACACCGATGTTATGCGGCATGTGGCAGGAGGGGGAGGCAGAGCAGCGCGAAGGGGAGCTGCGTACCATTGCGGGTCTGCCCGGGCAGTTCAAGCTGGGGATTCCCCTTGGCAAGCTCGGGACACCCAACGAGGTGGCTGCCTGCGTGCTGTTTCTCGCCTCCGATGCCGCCAGCCATATCACCCTGCAGGATCTGGTGGTCGATGGCGGTGCCACCCTGGGGGGCTAGCCTGCACTCTGCCGATCTGGCAGGCGTGACACTCTCTTTATGGAGGAGGCCTGGCCTCCTCGCTTTTCAGCCATGCGGGCAGGGGCAAGTCACTGCTCGCTCGATGTTTGCGCAAGGACATTCCCATGGAACAGACAATGGCGATGCGCGCCACCCACCAGCGTGGTGATCACCCGTGCTGGCCGCTTACCACCGCTCAGGCGGGCATCTGGTTTGCCCAGCAAAAATACCCGCAGAGCCCCGCCTGCAATACCGGCGAATACTGGCTGCTGGAGGGGGCGCTGGCTCCCCATCACTTCACCCGCGCGGTGCGCCAGACTATCGACGAGATCCCCGGTCTGCACTGCGCCTTTGTGGCTACTGCCGATGGCCCGCAGATGGTGGCCAACCCCGCCTGCTGGCAGCTGACCGAGCGGGATCTGCGCAGCGAAGCTAACCCGCTTGCAGCTGCGCAGGCCGAGATGCGTGCACTGCTGGCAGTCCCCTTCAATCTGGCCGGGGGGCCGCTGTTTGCCACCACCCTCTATCGCCTTGGCGAGGGGCAGTGGGCCTGGTTTATCGCCGTGCACCATATCGCCATCGACGGCTTTGGCCTGAGTTTGCTCTGCCAGCGGGTGGTGAGCTGGTATGAGGCTCTTTGTGCGGGCGAACAGCCTGCTCCCTGCCGTTATGCGACTCAGCAGGAGTTGTTGGCCGAAGAGGCGGCCTATCAGGATTCGCCGCGTGCCGCGCGGGATCGCGATTTCTTCGTGCAGCAGCTGGCCGGGGTGGAGAGCCCGGCGTCGCTCTCCCGTCGTCCGGCGCAAGGGCCGGGCCCCACTTATCGTCTTGAACAGCGTCTGGCTGGCCGCCAGTGGCAGGCACTGGTGGCACGGGCGAGTCGCTCGGCCTGTCACCCCTACAGCTTGCTGCTGGCGGCAGTGGCCAGCTATGTGCAGCGAATGAGCGGCGCTGGTGAGGTGGTGCTGGGTATTCCGCTGATGGGGCGGCTGGGCTCAGCGGCGGCCGATACCCCTTGCATGAAGGTCAATGTGGTGCCCCTGCGCATCGAGCTGAGCGGTACCAGCCGGGTAGGGGGGTTGCTGGCACAGGTTGAGCGGCAATTTGCCGCCCTGCGCCGCCATCAGGGCTGCCGTCAGGAGTGGTTGCAGCAGCGTCAGCCGGGCCAGCCGCTGTTTGGCCCTCAGGTCAATCTGATGCCCTTTGCCCGTACCCTCAGCTTTGGTAAAGGACACAACCAGGTTCGTGGCGAGGTGCAGGTGCTGGCGGCGGGGCCGGTGGAGGAGTGCGCCTTCTACTTTGCCGAGGAGGCTGGCGCGATGACCCTGACCCTCGAAGCACATCAGGGGCGCTTCAGCCAACAGGAGAGTGAACGTCATCTGGCCCGGCTGCTGGCCTATCTGGCGGCCTGGAGTGAGGCGGATGACGAGGCCGAAGCGGTGCGTTTGCCGCTACTGCTGCCCTGTGAGCAGGCTGAGCTGGCGCGCTGGAACCAGACCGACTATCCGTTGCCGACTACCACTCTGAGCGCACTGCTGGCCGAAGGGCTGGCGGCAGCGGATCAGAGCACCATCGCGCTGGAGTGTGGCGCCGAGCGCTGGAGTGTGGCCGAGCTGCGCCAGCGTACCCGCCAGCTGGCCAGCTATCTGGCGGGGAGGGGAGTGGGCCCAGGTTGTCGGGTGGCGGTGGTGATCCCGCGCGCTCCCGAGCTTATTCTCGCCCAGCAGGCCATCATGGCGGTGGGGGCCGTCTATGTACCCGTTGACCCGGACTACCCGGCGGAGCGGATCGGCTACATTCTCGCCAGCAGCGATCCTGCGCTGGTGCTGACCAGCCATACGCTTCAGATGCCGCTCGACGTGGCGGCGCCACTTGTCTGCCTCGATGCCCCCGGTGTGGCAGAGCAGCTGGCGACGATAGAGTTGGCAACGACAGCACCTTGTGATCTACCAGCCCCCAAACCGGAAGATGCGGCCTACATTATCTACACCTCAGGTTCGACCGGTCGGCCCAAAGGGGTGGTGGTGAGCCACGGCGCCATCGTCAACCGGCTGCTCTGGATGCAGCACATGTATCCCATCGGCCCGGCGGATCGGGTGCTGCAAAAGACCCCTGCCGGTTTCGATGTCTCCATCTGGGAGTTTTTCTGGCCCTTTATGACCGGTGCGCGGCTGGTGCTCGCCAAACCGGGCGGCCACAAGGATCCCGCCTACCTTGCCGAGTTGATTGAGCTGGCGGGGATCACCACCTTGCACTTTGTCCCCTCCATGCTGCAGATCTTTGTCACTCAGGCCGAGCCTGCGCGTTGCCGCGCCCTGCGGCAGGTCTTCTGCTCCGGCGAGGCGCTGCCCGCGGATCTGGTGCAGCGCTGGTATGGGGCATTTTCAGCCCCCCTGCACAACCTCTATGGCCCGACCGAGGCGGCGGTGGATGTCACCTGGTATCCCTGCCGGGCAGACGAGGCGGTGACCAGCGTGCCCATCGGCTATCCGGTCTGGAATACCTGTATCCACATTCTCGACCCCTGGTTGCAGCCGGTGCCGCCCGGTGTGGCGGGGGAGCTCTGGATCGGCGGCGTGCAGGTGGCGGAGGGCTACTTTGGCCAGCCCGAGCTCACCGCCGAGCGCTTTATTGCCAACCCCTTCGGCGCGGGACGGCTCTATCGCAGCGGCGATCTGGCCGCCTGGCGCGAGGATGGCGCCATCGAGTATCTGGGGCGCCTCGATTTTCAGGTGAAGATCCGTGGCCAGCGTATCGAACTGGAGGAGATCGAGCAGGTGCTGCTGCGCCATCCCCGAGTGGCGCAGGCGGTAGTGTTGGCCCCCGAATTTGCTCCCGGCGATCGCCGTCTGGTGGCCTATGTGGTGGCCGCAGATAGCAGAGAGCTGACGCTGGCCGAGCTGGTACCCGCCCTTGGCGCCGCCTTGCCTGACTACATGGTGCCGGGGCTCTTGGTAAACCTGGCCGAGCTGCCGCTAACCCCCAATGGCAAGCTGGATCGCAAGGGGTTGCCGCTGCCCGATATGGCGTCGGCGGTGGGTCAGTCGCTGCCGAAAACCCTGCTGGAGGAGCGGCTCTGTCGTCTCTTCGCCGAGATACTGGGGCTGGCGCGGGTCGGCGCCGACGATAACTTCTTTGCCCTTGGCGGCCACTCCCTGCTGGCGGCGCAGTTGGTGGTACGTATTGAAGAGTCGACCGGACAGGCGCTCACTTTGGCCAGTCTGTTCGAAGCACCGAGCCCTGCCCAGCTGGCGCGTCGTCTTGGCGGTGAGCGGGAGGCCATGCCCATGCTGTTGCCCCTGCGGGCGCATGGTACGCAGTCTGGTACATCGGGCCCCACCCTCTTTTGCGTCCACCCCGCAGGGGGGCTCGGCTGGTGTTATGCGCCACTGGTGCCCCATCTGCCGACCGACATGGCGGTCTATGCCCTGCAGGCGCGGGCGCTCTGCCAACCGGATGCGCCGCTGCCTGCCAGCTTCGACGAGCTGGCCCTCGATTATGTGACCGAGCTGCGTCGTCAACAGAGCGAGGGGCCCTACTGGCTGCTCGGCTGGTCGCTCGGGGGCATGTTGGTGCACCGGATGGCCGCCATGTTGCAAGAGCAGGGACAGGAGGTGGCCATGGTGCTGCTGCTCGATGCCTACCCCTGTCAGCAGTGGCAGACCCAGCCGTTGCCCGACGAGCAGCGGATGCTCGATGCGCTGCTGCGAATGGGGGGGATTGCGGTTGCGGACGAGGCGCTGGATTCCCTCACCCGTGACGCGGTGGTGGCCCGACTGGGGGCAGAGGGGAGTGCGCTGGCCATGCTCGATGAGCAGGTGGTGAGCGCCATGATCGAGCTGGTGGGCCACAACAACAGGCTGATCCGTGAGCCGGTCGACTACTGCTACCACGGGGAGGTGATCTTTATCGAGGCGTCAGCCTCCCGCCAGCCCTGGCTGGATGGACGTGGCTGGGCGTCGCTGACAAAAGGGGAGATCCGCTATGAGCGCTTCCCCTGTCTGCATCAGGAGATGGTGCATCCCGACTGGTTGGCGAAGATCGGCGCCCTTATTTGTGAGCGGGTCGATGGGGTCGGGCAACAACCGCACATCCGGCAGGAGGGGGACGCATGACCCCGGTTGTCGCCATCCGGGAAGCCTTGCAGGCGGGCAAGCTGGTGGGGCTGGGGGAGCCGCACTGGCACCCGGATTTTATCCGGCGCCAGCACGCCTGGTTGTGTGATCCGGCGCTCTGGGGAGTCATGACCGATCTGGTGCTGGAGTGCGGCAACCGCCGCCATCAGGGCTTGCTCGATGCCTGGCTGACGGGGCAGGAGAGCTGGCAGGGGGAGCCGCTGACGCTGGCACGGCTCTATCCGGTCTGGCTTGACTCTTGCGCCTTTCCTGCCTGGATGGCCCCCGAGTTTCCGGCTCTCTTTTCCGCTCTGCGCCAGAGCAATCTGGTGCGCCCTGAACATATGCGGCTGCGGGTGCATCTCTGCGAGCCCTCATTCGAGTGGCAGGAGATGAGCCCGGAGCGGTGGCAGCAACACAACAGGGGGCGGGATCAGGCGCTGGCCGACTATCTTCTTGCACTTCCCGCCCGCGGCGTGGTGGTGCTGGCAGGGGCGCGCCATCTGCTCAAAGCCGCAGGGGATCCCCATTTTGCGCAGCCGACGCTGGGCCAGTTGCTGGAGGTGGCAAGACCGGGCTGGCTACAGGTGCTTCACCCCTGGCCAATGGTTGCTGGGAAGGGAGATGAGGAAGAGGAGCGGGTGTGCGAGCTGGCCGGGATCGCGACTGCCGACCTCTATCCTCACTGGCCGGTGCATCCGCCGCTGGAGACCCTCATCGATCGGTTGGTGCGCGTGGCTGACCGAGGACGGGAGATGCGAATTTGCCCCACCTTGCTGGCCGAGCCCTGGTGCAGCCGCTTGCTGAGTCGCGCTCACTTGCTGCCAGCTGGCATGGCCAGCCAGCTGCAACAGTGGCTGGCGTAACTGCTGGTTGGAGTAACGGCGGACCGAAGTAACAGCTAACTGAAGTAACTGCTGACTTGAGTAACTCAATGGGGGAGCAAAGCTCCCCTTTTTCACATTTGGCATCCTGCATTCAGCGCTGCAAAGTTGCACCATTTACGGCATACCTTGCCACTCATCGCCGAAAATTCAGCTCCTTCGCTACTTTAAAGAAGTTTCTACTGGTCTTACCTGAGTAAATCCCTTTGCTTTTTATTTAACAAGGTATTTACATCTAGGTGTCACCAGCATCGGTGACGCTCACAACGGCAAGGAGCCAGTTATGACCCATGTCGACATCCCTTTCCTTCGTTACCTCGATGCGGAAGGGTGCCCGGTCGCCACCTTACCGACCTGGCTGGACAAGGCGATACTGCACACCTTCTACCGCAATATGGTGATGGTGCGCAGCTATGACAAAAAAGCGATAGCGCTGCAACGAACCGGCAAGCTCGGTACTTTTCCCTCCCATCTCGGCGCAGAAGCCGTGGGGATTGGCATTGGTCTGGCCATGCAGCCGCAGGATGTCTACGTCCCCTACTATCGGGACATGCCCACCCTCTATGTGCGGGGCGTGCCGATGGAGAAAAACCTGCAATATTGGGGTGGGGACGAGCGGGGCAGTTTTTTTCTCAAACCCGATGGGACTCCCTCTGAAGATCTCCCTATCTGCGTCCCCATCGCCACCCAGATCACCCATGCCTGCGGTATTGCCTCGGCCTTCAAACTGCGTAATCAACCGCGGGTTGCCGTAGTCACCATCGGCGACGGCGGCACCTCCAAGGGGGATTTTCTGGAGGGGCTCAACTGCGCCGGTGTCTGGCACCTGCCGATGGTCATCATCGTCAACAACAACCAGTGGGCCATTTCGGTGCCGCGCAAGCTGCAATCGAGCGCTCCTACGCTGGCCCAAAAGGGGATTGGCGCAGGGGTGCGCAGCCTGCAGGTGGATGGCAACGATGTGGTGGCGGTCTACGATGCCGCGCGCAGTGCCGTCGAACGGGCCCGCAGCGGCAAGGGGCCGACTCTGATCGAGGCGGTCAGTTATCGCCTCGGCGATCACACCACGGCCGACGATGCCACTCGCTATCGCGATGGGGCCGAGGTCGAGGCCGCCTGGGCGAAAGAGCCGGTCAAGCGGCTGCGCCAGTTTATGCATAGCAAAGGCTGGTGGGATGAAGAGCAGGAGCAGAGCCTGCTGGCGGAGGCCACCCGAGAGGTAGAGCAGGCGGTCGCCCGTTATGAGGCGATGGCGCCCCAGCCGCCGGAGGCGATGCTCGATTATCACTACGCCAGCCTGCCCGCCGAACTCCTGCCCCAGCGCGAGCGAGTGATTGCCAAGGGGATGAAGCAGGAGGTTGGCCATGAGTGAGATCAGTTTGCTGGAAGCGGTCAACATGGCCCTTCACTACGAGATGGAGCACGACCCGGATGTGGTGGTACTGGGCGAGGATGTGGGGGTCAACGGCGGGGTGTTTCGCGCCACTGTGGGCCTGCGCGACAAGTTCGGTTTCAAGCGGGTGATCGACACGCCGCTGGCCGAGGGATTGATCGCCGGGGTGGCGGTCGGCATGGCGACCCAGGGGCTCAAGCCGGTGGCTGAGTTCCAGTTTCAGGGCTTTATCTTCCCCGGGATGGAGCAGATCATCTGTCAGGCGGCGCGGATGCGAAACCGCACACGTGGCCGCCTCTCCTGTCCCCTCGTCTATCGCTCCCCGTATGGCGCGGGCATTCATTCGCCTGAACATCACAGCGAGAGTGTCGAGGCGCTGTTTGCCCATATTCCGGGGCTGCGGGTAGTGATCCCCTCCAGCCCGAGACGCGCCTATGGCCTGCTGCTCTCGGCCATCCGCGATCCGGATCCCGTGATGTTTTTCGAACCGGATCGCATCTATCGCTCGATGAAATCCGAGGTGGTGGATGACGGTGTCGGTCTGCCGCTGGATGTCTGCTTCACCCTGCGCCCGGGCCGGGATATCACGGTAGTGGCCTGGGGGGCCTGCATTCAGGAGGTGATGCGGGCGGCGAACCTGCTGGCCGAGCAGGATATCCAGTGCGAGGTGCTGGATCTGGCCACCATCAAGCCGCTGGATATGGAGACCATCCTCACCTCGGTACGCAAGACCGGCCGCTTGCTTGTGGTGCATGAGGCGTGTGGCAGCTTCGGGGTCGGGGCCGAAATCGTTGCGCGGGTGACCGAGCAGGCACTTCCCAGCCTCAAGGCGCCACCCAAACGGTTGACCGGGGTGGATGCCGCCGTCCCCTACTATCGCAACGAGGCGTATTACCTCATCACCGAGCAGGATATCGCCGATGCCGCTCACCAGCTGATGGAGAACCAGTGGCTATGAAATTTTTCAAATTACCGGATCTGGGTGAAGGGTTGGCCGAAGCCGAGATCGTCGAGTGGAAGGTGAGTGCCGGTGATACCGTCGCGGTCGATCAGGTGCTCTTGTCGGTGGAAACGGCCAAGGCGCTGGTGGATGTGCCCTCTCCGGTGGCCGGGGTGATCGCCCGTCTCTGCGGCGCCGAGGGGGATATCCTCCATATCGGTGCGCCGCTGGTGGAGTTCGAGGGGGGGAGGATGATGGCACCGTGGTGGGCAAAGTGAGCGCCCATCAGCAACATATCGAGGATCACTTCGTGGTGGGGGCCATTGCCCCGGGGGGATCGCTGGTGCAAGCCATGCCAGCGGTGCGACTGCTGGCACAAAAACTGGGTCTGGATATCGACCGGCTCAAGGGAAGTGGCAGCGGCGGCATGGTGACCGAGCTGGATGTGCAGCAGGCATTCGAGTCACAGCAGAGCAGTGGCAACGAATTCCTCAGAGGGTCACGGCGTGCCATGGCCAAGGCGATGGAGCTCTCTCATCAGACTGTGGTGCCGGTCAGCATCACCGATGAGGTGGATTTGCGTCACTGGCGGCCTGATGAAGATGTGACGGTGCGCCTTATCAAGGCCATTGGCGTGGCGTGCCGCGCCGAGCCCTCGATGAACGCCTGGTTTGATGGTGAAACCCTGTCACGGCGGCTGTTCAAAGAGGTCAATGTAGCCATCGCGGTGGATTCAAAGCATGGCCTCTATGTGCCGGTGATGGAGAACGTGGCCGAGCGGGAGGGGGCGGATATCCGGCAGGGGCTGGATCGGATGATCGCCGATGTGAAGGCGCGCGCCGTGCCCCGCGAGATGTTGCAGGGGGCGACCATTACGCTCACCAACTTCGGTGCTATCGCAGGCCGCTATGCCAGCCCTATCGTCACGCCGCCGCAGGTGGCTATCATAGGGGCAGGCAAATTGTTCGAAAAAGTGGTGTTCATCCATGGTGAAGCGCGTCCCGTCAGGGCATTGCCGCTGTCGATGACATTTGACCACAGAGCCTGCACTGGCGGGGAGGCGGCTCGTTTTCTCAGAGCGCTGGTCGAAGCGTTGGAAGCAGCCACCTTATAACGGTTTGTGCCCTGTCATTGGCAGGGCACAAATTTGTTTGCGTAATCTACAAAGCCACGTATAATCCAAACCAGCTTGAAAGGGCGATAGTTATGTCAATGAATACGATGTTTCACATCTTGTCCTGTTGTTCATAAGTTAATCCCGTTTTTTGAGCTTTACCCGCTGAAAAGCATAAGTAATTATTTTGAATACAGGTTTAAAAGATATGTCTAACATGATCACCGGTACCGTTAAGTTTTTCAACGAAACCAAAGGTTTTGGCTTCATCCAGCAAGAAAACGGCCCGGACGTTTTCGTTCACTTCAGCGCCATTCAAGGTAACGGTTTCCGTACCCTGGCTGAAGGTCAGCGCGTACAGTTCTCTGTGACCCAAGGTCAGAAAGGCCCGCAGGCTGAGAACGTAACCGCTCTGTAATTCTTACAGAATTTAAGAAAGCCGTGGTACCTCTGGTGCCACGGCTTTTTGTTTATATGGCTTATGCTACTAATTCCTATGTGCTGAATCATGCTGCTATCGCTCCTGCTTGCTGCCACCTTGACTCCGACGTCCGATGCGCCTGTACCGGTTCAATCCGCGATGGAAGCGCAGGTGATCTGCCAGCAATTTGTCCAGGTCCGGGTGGGCGCGGCGCTGCAACCCGATGAGGTAAATGCGCGACTGGTACCTGAAAGGGAGGGGGAGTGGCTGGTGGATGGCAAAGTAAAAGGACCCGAAGGTCCTTTGCTGTTTGCCTGTCATCTTCACCAAGGGGAGCGCTGGGAGCTACTCAACTTTTCACTCTGGGCACCACAGCCGGTCAAAGCGGTTTGAGTGCGACCAGCAGATGTTGCAGGTGTTCAACCATGGTCATGCCAAACGGGGTGAGATAGCCACCATCTTCTGCGCTGATGAGCCCCTGTTGGTGCAGACGGGCTGCCGCCTGGCACAACTCTTCAGACATATCGCTGCGTAATTTAATCCCAAGGCTCATGTTGGCCGGATCAAAGCATGCCAGTATTTTCAAATCGTTCACGAATTCGTTAGAAACCTGGTCGATCCCAATCATGGATTTACTCCTTACGCTAAAGATGTATGCAAACTAGCATCCCCGGATCCACTTTAGTGGGCGCTGGCTCAAATTATTGACCTTTGACTGGATGCTGTGTTTCAAATGCTGTTTTTTTCGGCGTAATCAGATGGTTGGCTGACAGCTTCGCCAAGGGCCGAGCCGGAACAAACGTGGTAGGATAGGGCACTTCTTTATATCGGACGGTCTATTGGTGGCTGTTCGCCCTGTTCAAGGTATCGCTCATGGTCAAGATCACTCTGGTATCCCTGCTGCATTCACTTTGTACCCGCTTTCCGGTTTACCCCGCTGCTTCGTTGACCTCCCTGCTGGATGCCCATCAGGGCGAGGTGTGGTTACCTGCACGCAAGGGGGCCGACATTGCGCTGTTACGCAAGCATGCCAAGGAGGCTCATGAGCTGGCGTCACTCGATGCGGGCTGGTGTGATTTTGCCGCCAGCGACAGCGGTGATACACCCGAGCTGGATGCACTGGCCAACTACGACAGCGAGATGATGGATAACCTGCTGATGTACTGGCACACCGCCGCCAAGATCAACAGCCCGATCACCGATAACCTGTTCGAGTTGCGCCGCGAAGTGGTGGATGAGGCCCACGGTGCCAAACTCGCTGCCGCCTGGGAGCAGCAACAACAGCTGCGTTTTGAGCAGCTGATGGCGATGGCGGCCAATGGCCAGGATCTGCTCTGCTTTGTCGAGGTGGAGTCCGCCTACTGGCTGCGGCAAAAGCTGAGCGAGCAACCTGATGTGGAGCTGATCACTCCTGCGCTGTAAAAGGGGCAATATGATGGCTGGCGGTCTCGCTATCGAGGAGGCTGCTCTATCCTTATTTGCGTCATTGTCCTCCCCATCCGGTGCCAAGGGGCTGCAAGCTGGACAAGCTGACGACAAGATGTGAACATGGCGCCCTTTATCGAGAGAGAGACTTGGCCAATGAGCTATGAACTGAGCGACACCGAGCGCAATGCCGCGCTGCAACTGAACGCTGATTACCGTTACGATCACTTCATCAGCAAGCTGGTCGAGCATGAAGAGCTATTCGTCCTGACTGACGAGCATGGCGTCATGATGCTGACCACCGACGATGAAGATTGCATCCCGGTATGGCCGCACCCGGAGTACGCCAAGGCGTGGGCCGAAGGCGAGTGGGCCGATTGCAAGCCGCAGTCCATCACCCTCAAGGTGTGGCTGGAGCGCTGGGTTGACGGTATGGAGCAGGACGAGCTGTGTGTTGCCGTGTTCCCGACCCCGGATCAGGAAGGCATCGTACTGGAGCCGGCTGACGTGGCTGACGCCATTGCCGAGAAGCAGGCCAAACGCGGCTGATCACCGAGCTATTCGCAACACCGGTTGCCAACAAAGACCCCGCTATCTGGCGGGGTCTTTTGTTTTAAGGACTTTTGCCGATGGGCTGATGCAATCAGGGCTGGCGATAAGTGGTGTCGATGATAGGCTCGGCCGGGAAAGTCTTGCCACTCTTGATGGCTGCCCTGGTCTCGGATTTTAGCTCTTCATCAATCCATAGCAGACCGCCATAGCTGTAACCGCTGTTGTCGCCCCCAAGAGGCCAGTAAAGCTGCTCGCTCTTGGGTGTTGCAGGTACTTTTGGCAGTTTGATCCAGCGCCAGGCGCCTTCCCGGGTGTAGGGCACCTGATAGGCGGGGACGAAGCTTGCCAGCTCATAGAGCCGCTGCTGGATCTGCCGTGACAGGGCCGCCTTTTTGGCAAAGTCGAACTCCTTGTCATACTGCTCCACCAGAGCCGTGATGGCATCGTCATCGATGTTCATGATGTTGTTGGTCTGGGGCTTGTTGGCGTTGACCTTGTGGAAGAACTCCCAATAGGCGGGATAGCGGCTGCCCGCCCAGGCCATCCAGGCGCTCTGGTGCTTTTTCTCCAGCATCGATTTGAAACCGGCCGATGCATCCATCAGGTTGAGCTCCAGATTAAGCCCCGCCTTCTTGGCCTCTTCCCGCAACAGCGTGAGCCGCTGGGCATGCTCTGCGGTGGTGTAGGTGATGGCGAGGGTCAGTGACTGCCCCTTGTCGTTTTGCAAAATCCCCTGTGGCCCTACCTTGTTAAAGCCTGCCTTGGCAAAGTATTCCCGTGCCAGTTTGGGATCGAACGGACGGGCCTTGATCTCGCTGTTGGTAAACTCACCCTGACCTGAGCCATAACTGTTGAGTCGCTGGTAATCCCCCCGCAGCAGGGTGGTGAGCATCTTGTCGAGGTTGAGGGCATGCTGGATCCCGAGCCGCACATCTAGATTATTCAGCAGCGGATCGGCGGTGTTGAGATAGAGCCCCATTGGCGATTGCGGGGTCTGGTTGTAGAACCAGGTACGCGCGATATAACCCTTCTCGAACTCCGCGGTTTTGGTCTTGTCGTGCCACCAGTTGGGCATCACCAGCGGGAAGGTGTCGAGATCGCCGCGCAGGAAGTGCTGCCAGGCGATGTTCAGATCCCTGAGCACCTTGATCTCGATCCGCGCAGGATTGAAGCGATGCTGGAAGTAGCGCTCGTCATCCCCCCACCAGTTTTCAATCCGTTTGAAGGTGACCGATTTGCCCTTTTTCACCTGATCGATCTGATAAGGACCGGTGACTGGCAACACCTTCCAGTTGTACTCCTTGACCCAGTTGGCGGTGAGCTTGATGGCGTGGCTCGGCTCCGGGCTGATGGGCAGTGATTCGAGCAGATCCTGGCGGCTCTTTTCGGTGCCGCTGGTGATGGCCAGGGTGTGATCGTCAAACTTGGTGATGTCGGCTATCTGGGTGCTGTAGTAGTTGTTGTACCAGGGATCGTTGATCTCCTTGCTGCGCATCATCTTGAGGGTAAAGAGCCAGTCATCGGCGGTGACCGGTTGGCCGTCTGACCAGCGCGCCTTGGGATTGATGCGAAAATAGAGGGTCTTGTTGTCGGCGCCGAAAGCCCACTCATTTGCCAGCATCGGCATGGGGTTGCCGGTGACGGGATGAGTGCTCAGCAGTGGCAGGTTGGTTTCCCGCACGTAACCGGCAAAGCCGCCGTTGGAGTCGGGGCCATATTTGCGCAGGGTCAGGGGGAAGCTGGTCATAAAGGTGCGAAAGGTGCCGCCGCGTTTGGCGGCCGGATCGGCATAGAGAGGATCCTGGTTGTTGCTCTCCCACTTCAAGTCGGCAGGCAGCGTGGCACTCCAGCCAAACGGGCTCCAGCACAGGGCCAGGGTGATGGCGGTGGCGCGAATGATAGGGGAGAGTCGGCACCCCCGGCGGTGATGGTCGATGGCATGTCCTTGCTCTCCTGAAGTCTGCTTCCTGCAGATCACGCACTGGTGATGTCAGTCCCGATGGGGACTGGCTCATCATGAAAATTTTATCCTGTCAGGTCAATGAAATAGCGTGA
The DNA here is from genome assembly GCF_051919235.1 of Aeromonas sp. 95A. Taxonomy (NCBI): domain Bacteria; kingdom Pseudomonadati; phylum Pseudomonadota; class Gammaproteobacteria; order Aeromonadales; family Aeromonadaceae; genus Aeromonas; species Aeromonas sp. 95A. The sequence continues at coordinate 1,310,860 of NZ_JBQBFC010000001.1, read as the reverse complement.
ATTAGCGGGTGACCTAGGCCGCAACGCAGTGCATGGTGATCCCCTTGGCCGCGATGGCTGCCCGCATAGGGGCGGGCAGGGCATCGTCGGTAACCAGTACGTTGATCTGGCCCGGCGCGCCAAGCTGGCTCGGGTGGATGGCGCCAAATTTGCTGCTGTCGGTGATCACCACATTGGTCATCCCCTTGGCCAGCACACTGTTGACCACATCGGCCCGCATCATGTCGCGGCCGGTGAAACCCATCTCGGGATGAAAACCGTCGACCCCGATAAAGGCCTTGGAGAAGTGCACCTGCTCGATGCAGAGGCGCGTGAGCGGCCCCACCACGCTCTCGCTCTGATGCTGGAACAGCCCGCCGAGCAGCACTACCTGAGCCGGGGTGTCTTTGAGCAGATGGGCGATATAGCTGCTGATGGTGATGATGGTGACCCGTTTGTGCAGGGCCAGATGGCGCGCCAGCATGGCGTTGGCGCTGCCCCCTTCGATAAAGACCGTCTCGCCATCTTCCACCAGCTGGGCGGCCCGTTCGGCGAGACGCTCCTTGAGCAGGTAGTTGATGTTCATTCGGGCATCCGGGTCATCGGTCTCCAGCGCCATGGCCGATCCGTGTACCCGTCTGAGCAGCCCCTGCTTCTCCAGCGCGGTGAGGTCGTTGCGCACCGTCACCTCTGACACGCCGGTGTGTCGGGAGAGTTCACTCACGCTCATCTTGCGAGCCTGATGGACCAGAGTGAGGATCAGTTGGTGGCGTGGATTCATGGTGCGCTCACATAGAAGGTGGTGGATAGCGGCAAGCCACCCGTGGGGTGGCTTGCCAATCATATGACGTCACAGGCGCCATGGGGTGCGCCCCGTCAGAGACTGTGCTCGGTGCGGGCGATGATATCATCTTGCGCATCCGGGGATAAGGCGGTGAAGAAGGCTGAATAGCCCGCCACCCGTACCACCAGATCCCGGTACTGATCCGGATTGGCTTTGGCGGCCAGCAGGGTCTCCCGCGAGACGATGTTGTACTGCACATGCCACCCCTTGTGCACTTCGAAGAAGGTGCGCAGCAGGCTCATCAGCTTGGCTTTGTCCCGCTCGTTCTCAAGGCTCGCCGGACTCAGCTTCTGGTTGAGCAGTACGCCGCCGAGGATGGCCGCCGTGGGCAGCTTGCCGATGGAGTTGAACACCGCCGTCGGGCCGAGACGATCCGAACCCGACGAGGGGCTGGCCCCTTCCGCCAGCGGCGTGCGGGCACGGCGACCATCCGGGGTGGCCATGGTGGCGGCACCGAAGGGTACGTTGGCGGAGATGGAGGAGGTGCCCGCATAGTAGGTACCGCCGATGGGGCCACGGCCGAAGCGGGTGTTGTGCAGCTCCTTGAGCTCGTCGATGTAGCTCTGGTAGGCCTGCACCAGCAGCAGGTCAACCTCGTCCAGATCGTTGCCATATTTGGGGGCGGCGTTGGTGAGGCGCTGGCGCAACTGCTCCCCTGCCAGCCCGGCAAAATCCTGCTCCAGAGCGGCAGCCAGCTCTTGCTGCTCCACAATCCCCTGCTCGAACACCAGTTTCTTCAGGGCTGCCAGGCTGTTACCGAGGTTGGCGATCCCCACCTGCAGACCGGAGACCCAGTCATAGACGGCGCCCCCCTGCTTGATGGTTTTGCCGCGCTCGATGCAGTCATCCACCAGGGTGCTGCAGAGGATGTCATGGGCCTGCGCCTCCAGCACGCTGTCGACCACGCAGTCGATCTCGATGGATTTGCGGGTGAAGTAGCGCACCTGCTCATCCCAGCGGGCCATCACTTCGTCAAAGTTGCCAAAACTCCCGTCTTGCAGCGACTGGGATTGGGGCAGGAATACCTTGCCGGTGGTGGCATCGCGGCCACCATCGAGGGAGGCCAGCAGGATGCGGGCGAAGTTGATAAAGCTCATGCCGGTGCAGCGGTAGCCCCACTTGCCGGGTACGGCGGTCTCAATGCAACCGATGGCGGCGTAGTGGTGGGCATCCTCCACGCTCACCCCGAGCTTGATGAACTCGGGGATCACCACCTCGTCGTTGTTGAAGGCGGGCATGCCGAAGCCGCAGCGGATCACCTGAATGCAGGCGTCGAGGAAATCCTCGCTCATCCCGGCATGGTAGCGCACCGAGAGGTTGGGCTGGGTGGATCGCAGCTGGCCGCAGGACTCCAGAATCGCGTAGGAGAGGCCATTGACCGCGTCATGGGCACTGCCATCCCGCCAGTTCTGGCCACCGATAGTGACGTTCTGGTAGAGCGGGCTGCCGGCGGAGGCCTTGGAGTGGGTGCCGGAGCGGATCTTGTTCACCTCCAGCAACTTGAGCCAGCACCCTTGCAGCAGTTCGATGGCGTGCGTCCGAGGCAGGGATTCCGACAATTCCACCTCGCGGCGATACCAGGGGTAGAGGTACTGATCCATCCGGCCAAACGACACCGAGTGGCCGTTGGATTCGATCTGCAGAATGAGCTGGATGAAGTAGCAGAGCTGCAGTGCCTGCCAGAAGGTTTCGGGTGGCTGGTGGGCGATGTGGGCGCAATTGAGCGCGATAGTCTCAAGTTCGTTTCGGCGCTCGGGGCGAGATTCTTGTACTGCCATATCATGGGCAAGTGCGGCGTAGCGCGCGATATGAGCGCTGACCGCATCCAGGGTGATGGCGACAGCGTGCAGGAACTGCTCGCGCTGCAGGTCGGCCCAATCCGCCAGATCCAGCCGACTGCGCCGCTCGGCCACCTTGGCCTTGAAGCCATCGAGCCCCAGCGTGAGCAGCTCCTCATAGTTGACCGCGAGGTGAGCATCCCCCGAGGTCATGTTGCCCTCGGCCTTGATGATGCCGCTCTCCAGCAGCGCTTTTTGCTCGTCGGTAAAGAGGCCGAAGCAGCGATCCTGCACCGTCTGGCCGCGCCAGAAGGGGGTGAGGGCGTGGATGATCTCCTTGTCGGTTTCGCTGACCGCAAAACCGGCGCCGGGGCGGTCGGCCAGCTCGTCGATCTCCTTCTCAATCCAGCTCACCGTGTATTCGGGAAAGAGCGGCGCCGCCCGCACCTGACTGGCCTGGTTGCCGACGATGAGCTCGTCGTGCTTGATCCAGATGGTGCGCTGCTTGAGGTGGTGGGCCAGCGCCAGGGAGCGGCGCACCGGCAGCGGCCGGGCCAGATGGGCCTGATAGGCCTCGGTGTAGTGGCGGGCACGCTCGGTGCAGACCGGTGGCTGAACGATGTGGATCAGGCTCTCTTTGTGGGCGCGGATCCGCGGGCTGAGGGCATTGAGGTCGAGCTGGGTCATGATCTTATCCTCTGGTCACAGGGGTCAGCCCCTGACGTTGGGCGTATGCGTGGGCAAAGCTGAGTAAATCGTGGTCATCGAGCGGTGTCTCCGGCGCCTGATAGGGCAGATCCAGCAGGGCATATTTGCCCATCCCCAGGGTGTGGTAGGGGAGGAAGTGGATCTCCTGCACCGTGCCGAGGCTGGCGGCGGTGTCGGTGATGGCGCTGATCGATGCGCGGTCGGCATTGAAGCCGGGAATGAGCGGCACCCTGATTTGCATGGGCACGCCGTGCTCGGCGAGGCGTTTGAGGTTCGCGATGGGCACCTCCACCTTGCCGTGGGTCCAGTGGAAGAAACGTTCTTTATCCACGTGTTTGAGATCCGCCAGCACCAGATCCAGTGAGGGGAGGCTTGGCTCAATCTGGTGCCAGGGCACATGGAGGCAGCTCTCGACTGCGGTGTGCAGCCCTTCGGCCTTGCAGCGGGCCAGCAGGTTGGCAGCAAATTCGGGCTGCATAAACGGCTCGCCACCGGAGAGGGTGATGCCACCGCCGCTGCGCTCGAAGAAGGGGCGATCCCGCAGTATGGTGTCCATCAGGGTGTCCAGCGTTTCGTCACGGCCGCACACCTGCAGCGCTTCGCTGGGGCAGAGGCCGCGCAGCCGTTCCATATCTTCGGCCTTGAGGGCTGAACGAGTGAGCTGGATGCCCTCGCTGTCATGCAAGATTGCCGGACAGGCCTGGCTGCAGAGTTGGCATCCCTCGATGCATTGGCGTCGGTCGAGTAGTATGTCCGGCTTGGGAGAGCGGCTTTCCGGGTTTTGACACCACAGGCAAGCCAGCGAGCACCCCTTGAGAAATACCAGGGTGCGAATGCCGGGGCCATCGTGAGTTGAATATCGTTGCAGATCGAAAATCATACCGCCTCCTTTTGTTTTTTATTTTATTTTCTTTCATTCGAAAGTTGATTTGATTTCGATCAAGTGATTTGCAGATGTTTTATCGCTAGAATGGCGACATATTGAACATCCCGTTAAGGAGTTAGAGATGGAGCTGTATCTCGATACCGCCGATGTGGCGGCAGTGCGTCGCTGGTCACGGATCCTGCCGTTGGCCGGTGTCACCACCAATCCTTCCATTACTGCCGCCGGGGGATTGCCGCTCTATGAGCTGCTGCCCGCCCTGCGCGACGTGCTGGGCCCCAAGGTGCGCCTGTTTGCCCAGGTGATGGCCAAAACCGAAACCGAGATGGTGCGCGAGGCATTTGCCCTGCGTGAGCTGGATCCGGATCTGGTGATCAAGATCCCGGTATGCGCAGAGGGGCTGGCGGCCATCAAGAGCCTGACCGCCAACGGTGTGCCGACTTTGGGCACCGCTGTCTATACCCCGCTGCAGGGTTGGCTGGCGGCGGTGGCGGGGGCAGAATATGTCGCGCCCTACGTTAACCGGCTGGATGCCCAGGGTGGCGATGGCATTGCCACCGTGCAGGAGCTGCAACAGCTGCTTGCGCTGCACGCACCGAACAGCAAGGTGCTGGCGGCGTCATTCCGTACCCCGCGCCAGGCGCTCGACTGCCTGCTGGCTGGTTGCCAATCGATCACCTTGCCGCTCGATGTGGCGGAGCAGTTGCTGAACGTACCGGCAGTGGATGCGGCATTGGAGAAGTTTGATCAGGATTGGCTGCGCGCTTTCGGTCGCTGATCCCGGTGACAAGCTGATTGCAGTGATTGAGGGGGGAGGGTGAAGAAGCGCGGGTGATGGGGATTGACCGACTAGACTGGAAAGAGGTGGCTATATTCGCTGGCCGCCTTGCAGTCTACCGGAGGTATCCCATGAGCGACCATCTGCTACTCCCCCATGGTGAAGATTTGCGTCGTGCGGTGCTTTGGCTTAGCGAGCATCACCAGCACGATCTCGCCGCCATTGAAGAGGCCAGCCTGCGTTTTGATCTCTCGCCGCTGGATGAGGAGTTTCTGATCCAGCACTGGCTCGACAGCCAGCGCCAATCATGAATATCTGAGGTGAGAGATTTAGAAGAAGTTGGCGAGGTTGATGCCAAACTCTTTGGGGTCGACCGTGTTTTCGATGCTCTCCTGCACCCCTGACTTGGCCAGATCCAGCCACTGTACCTCGAGGTAGTGACGCTGGGTGGCGTGATAGATCACCTTGACCACCGGCTTGAGCGGCTGCTGCTCGTTGCGCTGCATCACGATAGCCAGGCGCTGGTTTGAGAGCTGTACCAGAGTGCCCACCGGATAGACCCCCATGCACTTGATGAACTTGGTAACCAGTTCGGCATCAAAGTGCTGATTGATCCCCTTGAGCAGAATGCGGAAGGCCTGGGTCGGCTGCATACCTGCTTTGTAGACCCGATCCGCGGTGATGGCATCATAGACATCGACGATGCCGCTCATCCGGGTATAGAGGGAGAGCTGCTCCCCCTTGAGTCGCTGCGGGTAGCCGGAGCCATCGAGCCGCTCGTGGTGGTTGGCGGCCACCTCCAGCATGGTGGGGGTGATGCCAGGGGTATTGCTGAGGATCTCGTAACTGTGCACCACATGCTGACGCATGATGGCGAACTCCTCATCGGTCAGCTTGCCCGGTTTGTGGAGCACCTCGTCCGGGGTCATGATCTTGCCCACGTCGTGCAGCAGGCCACCCAGGGTCAGCTCCTTGAGTACGCTGCGCTCCAGTCCCAGATAGCGGCCGAAGTTGGCCAGCAGAATGGCCACGTTCATGGAGTGCTCCATCAGGTAGGCATCCTTGGCGCGAATACGGGCCAGACAGAGCATGGCATCGCCGTGGGTGAACATGGTGTCCACCATCTCTTCGGCGACTTCGGCCAGCGGGGTGATGTCGATGGGTTCACCCGCTTTGAGGTGGCGAATGAACTTGCCTTGCAGCTCGCGCGCTTCCTGATAGAGGCGGCGGATTTTAAGCTCTCGTCCTTCGCCGTTGGCACTGGCCCGGCGCCCTACCTGGGCGCTGTTGGCATTGAGGTCGGGGGAGGTAACGGCGTCACTTTCGGCACTGCCCAGCTTGCTGCGGGCCAGATCGATGCGTACCGTGAGCACCCCCTGACGCACCAGATTGGCAATTTGCGCCACGCTGGTCACCAAGCCCATCTGGGCGATCTCCATCCCACCTGTCTGGCTGGCGATAGCAATGACATACATGCCGGGTTTCAGCTGGTTGACGGGAATGACGGGATAGGATGCTTGAGACTTCATGAGGGCTTCCTGACTCTTATTATTATGAGTATCGTTCGGATGGGTCACACCGGAGAAGTGTAACATCGGATGACCAGTTCGTCATAATTGGCAACCCCTTAACAGTGGCGTTGTCGCCCCCGCCCGATATAATGACGCCCCTTTACTTGTTGGACTCCGAGGTTGTGAATGCGGCTTGATAAATTTCTGTGCGATTGTTCCGATTTGACCCGCTCGCTGGCAGGCAAACTGATCCGTCAGGGCGAGGTCATGGTGGATGGCATTGTGGTCAAGCAGCCCGCCTTTCATATCAATGAGCAGAGCCAGATCGAGTTTGACGGCGTGCTGCTGACGCTGGAGCAGCGCAACCGCTATTTCATGCTGCACAAGCCGGAAGGTTATGTCTGCTCCAACGAGGATCCGGATCACCCGACCGTCTTCTTCCTGATGGATGAACCGGCGATGGGCAAGCTGCATGTAGTGGGTCGCCTCGACCTCGACACCACGGGGCTGGTGCTGGTGACCGACGACGGTCAATGGTCCCATCGCATCACCTCGCCGCGTCACGAGTGTGCCAAGACCTATCACGTCTGGCTGGCCGAGCCGGTGAGCCCGGATGCGATCGCGCTGTTCGCCGAAGGGGTCTACCTGCGTAACGAGACCGATAAAACCCGTCCTGCTCAGCTGGAAATTCTTGATGAGTGCGAGGCACGCCTGACCATCCACGAAGGCAAGTACCACCAGGTCAAGCGGATGTTTGCCTCCATCGGCAACAAGGTCGTTGGCTTGCATCGCGAGCGGGTGGGTGGCCTGACGCTGGATGAAGATCTGGCCCCCGGTGAATACCGCGAGCTGACCGCTGAGGAGATTGCCCTGTTCTGATCAGGGATGGTGCCGGGTGTCAGTGAGTGCTGAAACCCAGCACCAGCGCGGTGCCCAGGGTGGCAATCAGTGCCCCCGCCCAGGCGGCAACGGATGGCCGCTCCCCCGAGTGCCACCACAACAGCGGCAGCAGCAGTACCGGCGTGGTAGAGGAGAGAATGGCCACCATGCCCACCTCTCCCTGCCGCAACGCCATCAGGATCAGCGTCATCCCCAGCCCCATCGCCAGAAAACCGTTGGTGGCAATCATGGCGAGGATCTGGCGATTGACCGGTTTGAGCGGCATGGCCAGCGGCAAGCGCCCCAGCCGCAGGACGCAGTGGGCCAGCAGGGCACTGCCCATCCGGATACCCGATGCACTCACCGCATCCACCTCACCACTCATCATCACTGGCTTGGCGATGATGGCTCCCACGCTCTGACACAGTGCCGCCGTCAGGCCAAGGCCAATTCCCAGCGCCAGATTGCCACGGATCTGCTCCCACTCGTTGCTGCTACTGCGTCTGCCAAACAGGATCGCCAGCATTACGCCAGCAAAGACCAGCATGGCCCCCAGCAGTCGCCAGCCTGTCAGCTGTTCATTAAAGAGCCAGAGCCCAAGCAGGGCGGAAAACAGCGCATGGCAGGAGAAGAGCAGGGCACTGCGTCTTGGCCCCAGTCGGTTCATGCAGGCAAACAACGCGGTATCGCCCACGAAGATGCCGACCAGCCCCGAGATGGCGAGCAGGGGCAGGGCGTTTGCGGTGAGGGTTTGCCAGCCACCGGTGAGCAGACTCATGGTGCCGAGCATCAGGCTGACCAGAAACATGCGCCAGCGGCTGTAGGCAAATGCGCCGAGATGACGGGCCGGTTTGACCGAAATTAGCGCTGCAACTGCCCATAAACTGGCCGACGCGAGGGCCAGCCACTCATAACCCATAAAAACTCCTGAAAAAATTAACCCGAAAGACTCCATCTCCCGGGCAAGCCCGATACAATACGGGGCGTTTTCGGGGATAACAAGAGCGGCATCAGGCATTCATCAGGCGCGCCGTCGGCCTTCCCCTCCTGCAGTGGTTTTATTCGAGGTTTTGTCATGAGGTATGGTTTCTTCCCCAAGCTGGCGCAACGCTGGCTCTCCCCGCTATTGCTTGCCGTGCTGGCAGGGCCCCTGGCCCATGCCACCACCGTTGAGCAGCAGCCTCTGCTTGCCGATCGGCAAACCCTGGTCAAGGGCAACGGTGCCGAGCCGGAGTCGCTGGATCCGGCGCTGGTGCGCTCCGGTTTTCCGGGGGAGGCTGTGCTGGTCGATCTGTTTGAAGGGCTGGTCAGTGATGATGGGCAGGGGAATATCGTTCCTGCTCAGGCACAGCGCTGGGAGGTGAGTGACGATGGGCTGGAGTGGCGATTCTTCCTGCGCCCTCAACTGAAATGGTCCAATGGCGAGCCGCTGGTGGCCGCTGATTTTGTCTATGCCTGGCGCCGTCTGCTCGATCCGGCCATCAACTCCCCTTCTGCCGGATTGCTGCTGGCCACGGGGATCAACAATGCGCAATCCATCTATGCTGGCGCGCTGGAGCTCGGCAATCTTGGCATTGAAGCGCAAAGCGATCAGGTCCTGAAAATCACTCTGGAGCGGCCGGCTCCCTATTTCCTGCAACTCATCAGTCAGCGCCCCTTTGTGCCAGTCAACCAGAAGGCGATAGCCAAATTTGGCAAGCAGTGGACCGAGCCCGGCAAGCTGGTGAGCAATGGTGCTTATCGGCTGGCAAGCTGGACGCCGAACGAGCAGATCGAAGCCGAGCGCAATATCCACTACTGGGATGACCTTCACACCCGTATCGGACGGGTCACCTATTTGCCTATCACTTCGCAACATGCCGAACGGCTGCGCTATGAGGCTGGTGAAATCCAGCTCACCAACAAGGTCTCCCTCGGCTATTACCAGAAGATGAAGCGCGAATCTCCGGAGCGGCTCTGGGGCTTGCCGCTGTTTGGTACCTATCTCTATGCGTTCAATTTGAAGCGCCCCGAACTGCAGGATGTGCGGGTGCGTCAGGCGCTCTCCATGGCGGTTGATCGACAGCAGCTCATTGGATCGGTGAGCGGGCAGGATGAACAGGCAGCATGGTCGCTGTTGCCGGAGATGCCGGGTTACCCCCGGGTGATATTGCCTGTGGCGCTTGAAGATATGCCAACCCGCCAGGCCAAAGCGGCAGCGTTGTTGTCAGCTGCCGGGTATAACAGTGCCAATCCACTCAAGCTGAGCATTACCTACAACAGCGCAGAAACCCACAAGCAGATGGCGATGGCCATTGCCGCCATGTGGCAGAAGCTGGGGGTACAGGTCACCCTCAACAGTCTGGAGTGGGGTGCCTATCAGGTAGCCAAGGATAGCGGTGATTTCCAGGTGGCCAGAAGCTTCCTGTTTGGCGATTATGTGGAGCCGTCTGCCATGCTGGGCAGCTTCCGTTGTCAGGATCTGCGCAACGAGAGCGGCTACTGCAATCCCGACTTTGATCTGTTGCTGGAGCAGGCTGCCAATACGCTGGACAGCGCGAGCCGGGTTGAACTCTACCGGCATGCCGAACAGTTGCTGCTTGAGGAGGCGCCGATCCTCCCCGTGTATCATTACAATCAGATGAGACTGGTCGATCCCATCCTGCGAGGGCTGCCCAGCCAGAATTTGAAAGGGACGATTGCCACCAAGGATCTCTATTTCAGCCCGCAGTGAGGAGCATTTCATGAAACTTGCCATCATTTCCGACATCCACGGCAGCATCATTGCGCTGGAGCGGGTGCTGACCCAACTTGAGCCCTGGCAGCCGGATCACTATCTGCTGCTCGGCGATCTGCTCAACCATGGCCCGCGCAATCCTCTGCCGGAAGGGTATAACCCGGCCGCGGTGGCCGATCGGCTCAACGAGCTGGCGCCACAGATCATCGCGGTGCGGGGCAATTGCGATTCCGAAGTGGATCAGATGCTGTTGCGCTTTCCCATCACCGCCCCCTACAACCAGTTGCTGGTCGATGAGCGGCGCTGGTTTGTCAGCCATGGCCATCTTTATCGCCCGGACGAGGTTCAGCTTCCGGCGGGTAGTCTGTTCCTGAGCGGCCACACCCATGTGCCGGTGCTGGAGTGGCAGGGGGAACGGATATTGATGAACCCGGGGTCTATCTGTTTCCCGCGCGGCGAGTTGCCTGCCAGTTACGGGTGCTATGAGGACGGGGTACTGCGCGTCAATGCGTGTGAGGACGGGCGAGAGCTGTTGCGACTGGAGCTTTAAAACGGACAGCAAAAATGCAAGGCCTGATAAGAGATGTCAGGCCTTGATACCGTAGGAGCGGGTGCCAGAGCGAGTATTACCCTTGGCGTCATAGGTCAAACTGTTGCGATCGCGCAGCTGACTCAGAAAGGTTGCCAGACGACGGTTGGAGACGATGCTCAATTCAAGCAAGCGACCGTTGATATCATTTTGTGCCTGGCAGGCATCCAGTTTTGCACGAAGCTGCGCCATCTCGTCGGGATAGGCAGCCAACTGCAGTGCCAGTTCCGGCATCTCTGCGAGGGTCTTGTCCAGAGTTTCTATTGCAGCAAGCAACTGCTGTTTGCGCTCGGTCAGTGCGGGCAGGGCCAGTGCCTGATGCTGTTCGAGCAAGCTGAACTCTTCTTCCAGAATGCCTTGCATCTGGCTGAGGTAATCATCTTGGGTGTGCAGTAACGAAGGTAAGTCCATCATCCCAGAACTTTGTCCAGATTGGCTTCGAAACTGAACATCTTCTTGGCAACAGCGTCGCTGTTGACCTGATATTCGCCACTCGCGATGGCTTTTTTCAGTCGTTCGACCTTGCTCTCATTGCCGGTCGAGGCGGTATTGAGGTTTTGTTGCATCTTTTGCAATTGTTGCGCCTCACTGGTCAAGGAGACGGAGTCCAGCTTGACAGTAGCCGCTTTGTTTTCGGGCGATGAGGTGACTGACTTGCTGCCTGTCCCCTGGCTATTAGCGGTATTTTGCAACCGATTATTCGCCAAGTTGTTGATATTGTTGATGGCCATTTTAGTTACCTTCGTCTGCTTTAAGGTTTGCTTACCTGTTTATCGGAGCGGCAGATCAAAACTTTAGAAAAAAGTTGTCAAGGATCCGGATTTAAAAAGTGACCGATACGGCACCTACCGCACTGACTTTACCCTCAACGGTTTTGCCGGAGCGAATATTGACGAGTTTGATGATCTCTCCGAAGCTGCCATCTTGCAAGGCTCGGGCCATGGTTTTGATCTGGAAGTTGCTGTTTTCTGCCGTCAGGGTGACCTGATCCCCTTTGCACACGACACAAACCTGGCTCAAACGGATGGGTTGCCCCGGTTTTAGCTCCCGCTTGCTGCGTACTCCGATAAGAGGGGCTGTGTCAGTCAGGTAGTCGCCACGGATCAGGGTCTGATCTTGATAGGCCAACACCAGCTGGCTTTCACTCAGCAGGTCCCCCTTGGCGATGGGGTTGGTCACAGTGACATAGGGTTTTTGAATGCTGACCCGCACCGGGAGATAGACGTCCCAAGGTTTGTCTTCCTCACATTTAAGGTAAACTGTTGTATTACGGCGAATTTCCATTTTTGCTGGTAAGCTGATGGTGAGCAGATCTTCGCAGCGGGTCAGTGGGAGCCGTTCATCCAGCGTGGCAGAGGTGACCTCGGCTCTGGCATCCAACGGAATATCCAGCTGGCTGTAAACGAACTCTTGTGCCTTTTCTTGCAGATAAGTAGTGACGTCCGAGGCGTAGCTGGAAGATATGCTGCCAAAAAAGAGGCTGATGAGTAAAAGTCGGTTAATCATTTTCGCTCGTTGGTCGATAAGTTGTTCACGCATATCACCATATTTAACTATGATTGCTTCAGAATCTGTTCGTTGTCACATCGATAGTCTGACGCAATCCATCACGCATGCATGATTAATGCCAAGCGTTTTTAGGGAGTGTTTATGGCCAGTATCCTGGACTCGGTCAACCAACGTACCCAGCTAGTGGGGCAAAACCGGCTGGAGTTGTTGTTGTTTCGTCTCAATGGACGTCAAAGATTTGGCATCAACGTATTCAAAGTGCGTGAAGTGTTGCAGTGTCCCCCCTTGACCGTGATGCCAAAGTTGAACTCCTGCATTCGCGGGGTGGCTCATATTCGTGGCCAGACTATCTCGGTCATCGACCTCAGCATGGCGGTTGGCAAACGCCCGATAGATGATCTGAGCAAATGCTTCATTATCATCTCCGAGTACAATCGCTCTATTCAGGGTTTTCTGGTGCATTCGGTCGAGCGCATCATCAATATGAACTGGGAATCCATCCTGCCTCCGCCCAAAGGTGCGGGTCGCATCAACTACATGACAGCAGTGACTGAAGTCGATGGCGAGTTGGTCGAAATCCTTGATGTTGAGCGGATATTGAACGAAATTTCGCCGGTTGCAACGGATGTTAGTGAGGAGTTGGTTCAGGCCAGTGTCGACCACCCGACTCTGGGGCGTCCTGTTCTTGTTGCGGATGACTCCTCAGTGGCACGCAAACAGGTACAACGTGCGCTTGAGGCTATCGGTGTCGAGTGCGTGTTGGCAAAAGATGGCCGCGAAGCATTGAACATGCTGCTGGAAATGACCAAAAATGGTCCTATCAAGGATCAGGTTGCGCTGGTTATTTCGGATATTGAAATGCCGGAAATGGATGGCTATACCTTCACTGCCGAGATCCGGAATAATCCCAATCTCAAGGATTTGCATGTTATTCTGCACACCTCGCTCAGTGGAGTATTCAACCAGGCAATGGTGCAGAAAGTTGGTGCGAACAATTTTATCGCCAAGTTCCAGCCTGATGAATTGGCCAAGGCCGTACAAAACGCACTCTAATAAAGAAGAACAGCTGCATGAAGACACTTTCGGACGACTTATACAAACAGTTCAGCAACTTTCTGGCGGTACAGAGCGGAATTGTGCTGGGGGATAACAAACAGTATCTGGTGAAGAGCCGTCTTTCACCTTTGATGGCTCAGTTTGGCATCGAGAGTCTGTCTGATCTGGTTACCCGTGCTATGAGTGTGCGAGAGCGTGACCTGAAAATGGCCGTGGTGGATGCCATGACGACCAACGAGACCCTCTGGTTTCGTGATACCTATCCGTTTCAGCTTCTTACTGACAAGATTTTCCCCGAGTTGGGGAAAAGTGGCCGCCCCATCAAGATCTGGTCGGCTGCATCCTCGTCAGGTCAGGAGCCCTATTCCATTGCCATGACGGCACTGGAGCAGCAGATGAAAAAGCCGGGGACCTTGCCTGGTGGCGTGCAGATTGTCGGGACGGATATTTCGACGACCATGCTCAATCAGTGTAAGGAAGGCGTTTACGATAGCCTTGCTCTGGCGCGCGGTTTGTCACCGGAGCGCAAGAAGATGTTTTTTGAGCCCTACGGTGACAACAAGATGCGGGTCGCTGAGCGAGTCAGAAAATTGACCACCTTCCGGCCACTCAACTTGTTGGAGAGTTATAGTCTGCTCGGCAAGTTCGACATTATCTTTTGCCGTAACGTGCTCATCTATTTTGCGCCGGAAGTGAAGTCGAAGATCCTCAACCAGTTTGCTGCCAGTCTCAATCCCGGTGGATATCTGATGCTGGGCGCGTCGGAGTCACTGGCCGGGTTGACCGACCGGTTCGAGATGATCCGCTGCAATCCGGGGATTGTCTACAAGGTCAAATAGGCCTGATGGCCTTGATATTCGGGTTCTGCCGAATATTGCCAGTCCATGCAAAGAGGGAAGCTACGAGCTTCCCTCTTTCTTAATCTACAGCTCAGTCTTTCTATTTACCTACCATATCTCGCCACTGCAAAAGTGGTTGCAACCTTAAGGTGGCCAAATGATGCCGTCTGACTCAAGGCACGAGATGCTCCTGCCGTTTTCGGTCTGAAATGTGCTCATACCCAAACCATCGAACTGAGTGATTTGCTTATGGCACACCTCTTGCAAACAAAATAAACCAAGCAGGAGGTGTGCTATGGCTCTTTCATTTGACAAGGCATTCGGTGTGCATCAACACACCATAAGCGTTCGCGCCAAGCGTGCTGAGGTGCTTTCCAGCAATATTGCCAACGCAGATACCCAGGGCTTCAAAGCCAGAGATATCAATTTTGCTCAGGCATTGCAGGAGGCCCAGTCGCATCAGGGGTTTGGTTTGGCAACGACCAGCGAAAAGCACTTTGCCTTGAATATGGACGCTCCGGGTACTGTGCAATATCGCAACCCGCTGCAACCGGATACCGGTGACGGCAATACAGTCGATGTGCAGCAGGAGCGCAGCGAATTTCTGCGCAATAGCCTCGAGTATCAAACCTCCCTTGAATTTATGAATAGCAAGATCAGTGGCCTGCTCAAGGCCCTGAAAGGAGAGCAGTGATGAGTTTGTTCAAGGTCTTTGACATAGCAGGCTCGGCTATGAGCGCACAGTCAGTGCGCCTCAACACGGTTGCCAGCAACATGGCCAACGCGGACAGCGTCAGCTCCAGTGTGGAAAATACTTACCACGCCAGGCGGCCAGTTTTTGCCGCCCAGCTCGATCAGGCGATGTCTGACAAGCAGGGCTCGGTCGGGGTGGAGGTGAAGGGGATTGTCGAGAGCAATGCGCCACTGCTCAAGGAGTACAACCCCAACCACCCGATGGCGGATAAAGACGGTTTTATCTTCAAACCAAACGTCAACATGGTTGAAGAGATGGCCGACATGATCAACGCCTCGCGCAGCTACCAGACCAACGTACAGGTTGCAGATTCGGCCAAAAAGATGCTGCAGCAGACGCTCCAGCTTGGCAAATCCTGATAGGAGGGATGCAGCATGGTCGATACAACCAATAATGTGAACGGCATCAGCCGTACCACGACCCAGACGACAGGCAGCACAACGGCGCCGAAGAAAGAGCTGGATCAGGCTTCATTTATGAAGCTGCTAACAATGCAATTGTCGTATCAAGACCCATTCAAACCTGTCGACAATGCCCAGATGCTCTCCCAGATGGCCTCTATGTCTACGTCTGAGGGGATCAGTAGCTTGTCTACTCAAATGGGTAAGCTTAATGACCAGATGATATCCAGCCAGGCTCTGCAAGCGTCTTCTCTGGTAGGCCAAAATGTATTGCTACAGGGCAATACAGGATTTTTAGACAAGGATGGTTCGTTATCTGCGGTCGTTGCTGTAGGAACAACGAATAAATATTCAGGCGTCAAAATTACCGTTGAAGATGAAAAGGGACAGGTTATCAAGGAGTTTCCCCTCGAAGGAGACCAAAAAGGTAATGTTGAAATTGCTTGGGACGGTAAAGACAAGGCCGGTAACCGAGTTGCCGCCGGCAAGTATGTCATCAAAGCCAGCGGTACCCTCGATGGCAAGTCGGAAAGTATTGCCACATTTGCTTATGCCAAAGTAGACAGTGTTGCCTTGGGCAATGCCACTAACCCGACTCGCCTCAATTTGAGAGGGCTGGGTAGCGAATATTTGAACAATATTCTGCAAATTTCAGGCACCAATTCAAATCCGACGGTTACACCGTCAAAAACCACGTCGACAGCATCGATCTAAGGAGCTGGATATGTCATTTAACAATGCCTTGAGCGGTGTCAACGCGGCACAAAAAGACTTGAACGTCACCGCTAACAACATTGCTAACGTTAACACCATGGGCTTTAAAGAGTCCCGTGCCGAGTTTGCGGATGTCTACGCCAACTCCATCTTTGTCAATGCCAAGACCCAGGTCGGTAACGGTGTAGCGACCGGGGCGGTTGCCCAACAGTTCCATCAGGGGGCGCTGCAATTTACCAATAACGCACTGGACTTGGCGATTCAGGGGAATGGCTTCTTTGTGACCTCTGATGGCCTGACTAACTTGGATCGCACCTATACCCGTGCCGGTGCCTTCAAGCTCAATGAAAACAGCTATATGGTCAACAATCAGGGCCATTATCTGCAAGGGTATGAGATTAACGAAGATGGGTCTCCGAAAGCAGTGAGTATTAACGCAACCAAACCTATCCAGATCCCAGATCGGGCGGGTGAGCCTGTGAAAACAAGCAAAATAGAAGCGAGTTTCAATTTACCTTCAACCTCAACAACTAAACCACAGTTATTTACACCTTCGAATTTTGACCCGAAAGATTCAAAGACTTATTCTTCATCTACATCAGTAGTGATCTATGACTCTCTTGGAGAACCTCATACGATTACGCAATATTTTGTCAAAGATGCTGACACAACAGATCCAACCAAACCTGCGGATCCTCCGTCTTGGCGTATGTACCTTTATCAAGGTGACAAGCCGATTAACATTGAAGGAGGCACGGCGCCCACCATGACGGGAACTTTGGCGCAAGCTCCGAAAGCTGCGCAGATTACGTTTGGCTCTGATGGTAAAATGAATGCGATTTCACCAGCAACATTAAAAACGGAACCTTTAGGTACAATTACTGGGCCTAATCCTGGGGCCGGTATTATTACAAATGGCGCAGATCCTACCCAACAGGTTGATATTGTATTTGGGACAGTAACCCAATATTCATCACCATTTGAAGTCAGTAAGTTGACACAGGATGGCTCTACTGTCGGTCGTTTGACCAAGGTCGAGATCACGCCAGATGGTATTGTGTCCGCGACCTACAGTAACGCAACTACGATTAAGGTTGCCATGGTGGCGATGGCCAAGTTTGCCAACTCGCAAGGATTGACTCAGGTCGGCGATACCTCCTGGCGCCAATCCCTGCTCTCTGGTGAGGCGTTGCCGGGGACGCCGAACTCGGGTACTTTCGGGACCATCAAATCATCGGCACTCGAGCAGTCCAACGTGGATTTGACCTCGGAGCTGGTGGATCTGATCACTGCCCAGCGTAACTTCCAGGCCAACTCCCGTTCTCTGGAGGTCAACAGTTCGCTGCAGCAAACCATCCTGCAGATCCGTTAATCGCGCAATAAATGATAATGAGAGGGGGCTTGGCCCCCTCTCTGTTTCTGTCGGATTTTCATCCTCCTTATCCCCCCATATTTCTGCTGTTGGCACTTTAATTGCATTTCTCCTGTCAGAGTCATCTGTTTGACGGAGAATTCCATGGATCACCTGCTTTATATCGCCATGTCCGGGGCCAAAGAGACCATGAACAGCTTGGCTGTTCGCGGCAACAACCTCGCCAATGCCAATACAACCGGCTTCAAGTCCGATTTTGAGCAGGCCAGAAGCATGCAGGCATTCGGAGAGGGCTTGCCAAGCCGGGTGTTTGCCATGGCTGAGCGCCCGGGTCAGAACCTGCAGCATGGCATGCTGATGACCACCGGACGGGATCTGGACGTGGCGGTGGATGGGCCGGGCTGGATTGCCGTGCAGGATCCAAAGGGCGGCGAGGCCTATACCCGCATGGGGAATTTGCAGGTCAATGCGACCGGCAACTTGCAGACCTCGACCGGCCTGAATGTAGTGGATGACGGTGGTCAGCCAATCGTGTTGCCGATGCCGATGGAGAAACTCGAGATTAATCGGGATGGCACCATCAGCGGTCGACCGGAAGGGGCAGCCGCCAACTTGCCGGAAGATTTTCAGCGGATCAAGCTGGTCAACCCGGCCGCCGATGCGGTGGAGAAGGGGCAAGATGGTCTGTTTCGCCGCAAAGATGGCCAGAATGAACCCGCCTCTGCCAATGTCGGCCTGATTGCCGGCTCCCTTGAGGGGAGCAACGTCAATGTGGTGGATGAGATGACCAACCTGATCCGGCTGCAACGCCAGTTCGAAACCCAGGTCAAAATCATGAAGACGGCCGAAGAGAATGATGAAGCTCAAACCCAACTGCTGCGAATCAGCTAATCAAGGAGTTACCTATGAATCCCGCACTCTGGATCAGCAAGACCGGGTTGGATGCACAGCAGACCAATATTTCGGTCACTTCGAACAACCTGGCGAACGCCAGCACCGTGGGCTTCAAAAAGTCACGGGCCATCTTTGAAGATCTGCTGTATCAAAACATCAACCAGCCCGGTGGCCGCTCCTCTGCCGATACCGAGCTCCCCTCCGGCCTGATGCTGGGGGCGGGTGCCAAGGTGGTGGCGACCCAGAAAAACCACAGCCAGGGCAACGTGCAAACCACCGACAACTCGCTGGACCTGATGATCAGTGGTCGTGGTTACTTTGAAATTCAGCTGCCGGATGGTAGTGCGGCCTATACCCGCAACGGTCAGTTCACCCTCAACGATGAAGGGACCATAGTGACCCCGGGTAATGGCTACCCGCTGCAACCGGAAATCCAGATCCCGGAAAACGCCCAGAGCGTTACGGTGGGTGAAGATGGTCAGGTCTCGGTGCAGCTCAAGGGCGATGGCGCTTCTCAGGTCGTCGGTCAGATCAACATCTCCGACTTCGTCAACGCCAGCGGCTTGCAGCCGATGGGGGAGAACATGTTTGTCGAGACCCAATCCAGTGGTGCTGCTGCGCAGGGGACTGCCGGTGCCGATGGCTTGGGGGTGATCAAGCAGGGGATGCTGGAGACTTCCAACGTCAACGTGACCGAAGAGCTGGTGAACCTCATTCAGGCTCAGCGGGTCTACGAGATGAACTCCAAGGTGCTTTCCGCCGTGGACGGCATGATGTCCTTCCTGATCCAGCGTACCTAATTAGGAGGTGCATGATGAAAGCCGTATGGATGCTGGGATTGTTGGTGCTGGGAGGGTGTAGCAGCACTCCCAATACACCCAAGCCTGATGATCCCGAGTTTTCCCCCGTCTACGGGGAGTCGGAGCCGGTGTCGGTGCGACCGACAGGGGCGATTTTCCAGCCGGATCAGGTCAATGGCATCTATTCGGATATCAAGGCACACAAGGTAGGCGACATCATTACCATCGAGTTGTCGGAGTCGACCTCCGCCTCGAAAAAGGCCAATACCCAGAGTGGCAAGAATAACAAGTTCAATCTGGACCCGGTCAAGTTGGGTGGCGTGCCCGTGACCGCCAGCCCCTATGATCTCTCAGCCTCCATTGCTCAAGACAGCGCGTTCAAGGGGCAGGCCAAGGCGGATCAGAGCAACAGCCTGCAGGGCAATATTTCGGTCAGCGTGGCCAAGGTGCTGCCCAACGGCAATCTGCTGGTGCGCGGCGAGAAGTGGATCATGCTTAATAATGGCAATGAATATATCCGGATCACCGGCCTTATTCGCCCGGAGGATGTGACGTCTGATAACAGCGTTTCGTCCCAGAAAGTGGCCAATGCCCGCATTTACTACGGTGGTACCGGCGATCTGGCCAATAGCCAGGAGCAAGGGTGGCTTACCAGCTTTTTCAATGGTCCCTGGTGGCCGCTCTAGGAGATGTTATGAAGTCACTCCGTCTTGTCACTCTGCTTTGCTGTCTGCTGCCCTTGGGTGTGGCCAATGCGGCCCGGATCAAGGACATCAGCTCGGTTGAAGGGGTGCGTAACAACCAGCTGATTGGTTACGGTCTGGTGGTGGGGTTGCCCGGCACTGGCGAGAAGAACAACGCCTTCACCGAGCAGACCTTCCGTACCATGCTCAACAACTTTGGTATCAAGGTGCCGGATAACATCAAGCCCAAGATCAAGGATGTGGCGCCGGTGGCGATCCATGCCGACCTGCCCCCCTTCTCCAAGCCGGGCCAGACCATCGATGTGACGGTGTCGGCCATCGGCGAGGCCAAGAGCCTGCGGGGCGGCACCCTGTTGCAAAGCTTCCTGAAAGGGCTCGATGGGCGGGTCTATGCGGTCGCGCAGGGCAGTCTGGTGGTCGGTGGTCTGGGGGCCGAGGGGGCTGATGGTTCCAAGGTAGTGATCAATACCCCGACCGTCGGGCGGATTGCCAACGGTGCGACCGTGGAGCGGGAGGTGCCCAACTCCTTCAGTCAGGGTGACACTATCACCTTCAACCTTAACCGACCCGACTTTACTACGGCGCGCCGTCTGGCCGATGTGGTCAACGATCTGGTGGGGCCCAATACCGCTCAGGCGCTCGATGCTACTTCGATCAAGGTCTATGCCCCGCGGGATCCGGGTCAGCGCGTCTCCTATCTCGCCACCATCGAGAACCTAGAGGTGGATCCGGCCAATGAGGCGGCCAAGATCATCGTCAACTCCCGCACTGGCACCATAGTGATAGGCAGTCAGGTCAAGCTCAAACCGGCGGCCATCAGCCATGGCGGGTTGACGGTGACCATCGCCGAAAACCAGCAGGTCTCCCAGCCCAACCCGCTGGCGGGAGGAGAGACGACGGTGACCAACAACTCGACCATCAATGTCCAGCAGGAGCCGGGGCGGATGTTCAAGTTTGATACCGGTGCGACCCTGGACGATCTGGTCCGGGCGGTCAATCAGGTCGGGGTCGCCCCCGGTGATTTGATGGCCATCCTTGAGGCGCTGCAGCAGGCAGGCGCCATCGAAGGGCAACTGGTCATATTGTAACAAGCGGCAAGTGGTTGCCACGGGTGGCAATGAGGTAAGCAAAATGGCGGAGTTTGACAGCAACAGCGGCATGAATCTCGGGATGGTACAGGACATCAAGAACCTGGATCGTCTGCGCCAGATGAGCCAAAGCAAAGAGGGACAGGCCGAAGCGCTCAAGAGTGCGTCACGCCAGTTCGAGTCAATCTTTACCCAGATGCTGTTTCAGAGCATGCGTCAGGCCAACGGGGTGTTGACTCAGGACAACCCGATGAACAGCAGCTATACCCAGTTCTATGAAGGGATGCTTGATGAGCAGCGGGTTGCCGACATGTCCAGCAAGGGGGGGCTGGGATTGGCTGACATGGTGGCCAAGCAGCTCTCTCCCGAGACCTTTACCCATCAGGATGGACGGGTGCTCAAGATGCCGCAGCGCACCGAACGGACCTACAAACCCTATCAGCCACCCACGGCCGCTGCCGATGATTTGATCGCGGCATCAAAAGTTGGCAAAGATTTTGCTGAAAGAGAGATGACCGAGGGGGTCAAGGAGAGCCACGCACTCACTATGCCCCGTCGACCGCACCGCAGCATTCCGCCCATGGGACGCATGACCAGCGAAGAGGGCAGTGCCACCGATAGTGGGAGCAAGGAGTTCGATACGCCGGAAGAGTTCGTTAATCGCCTGATGCCGCTGGCCAAGAAAGCGGCCGACAAGCTGGGGTTAAGCCCGGCGGTACTGGTCGCCCAGGCAGCACTGGAGAGCGGTTGGGGCAAGCGGGTGATCAAGGATGGCGAGGGGCAGGTGACCCATAACCTGTTTGGCATCAAGGCCGATCCGCGCTGGGAAGGGCCAAAGGCGGTGGTCAGCACGCTCGAGTATGAGCAAGGCGTCGCCTCCCGCCAGAAAGCGGCATTTCGCTCCTATGAGTCGTTTGAAGAGAGCTTCAACGACTACGTGGACTTCCTCACTTCCGGCTCTCGCTACAAGGGAGCCTTGGCGAAGGTGGATAGTCCCGATCGCTACTTTGAGGCGCTGCAACAGGCGGGTTATGCCACCGACCCGCACTACGCCAGAAAATTGAAACAGGTATTGCGCAGTGATGCCATTGCCCAATACAACGAGATGGAGCTGTAACGTATGGCAAGCGACCTGCTTGGGATTGGTTCATCGGGCGTGCTGGCACAGCAACGCCTGCTGCAGACCACCAGTAACAACATAGTGAACGTCAATAGCCAGGGCTATGTGCGTGAGCGTACGCTGGTGTATACCAATACCATCGGTCTGGGGACCGGTGACATCAAGACCCAGCGGGTAATCAACGACTATATGCAGGGGGAGGTGCGCCGTGATACCTCTGCTTATCATGCCTCCCTGACCCATTATGAACAGCTGGCTGGCGTTGACAGCTTGCTTGGGGATACCAGCAACAGCGTGGGGGCAGCCATCACCTCCTACTTCAAGTCATTTCACTCTGCCAATGAATCGCCTGCCGAGATCGGTGGGCGCAAGGTGGTGATGACGGATTTGAGTGGCATGGTCAACCGTTTTCATACCCTCTCGGCGCAGCTCGACAAGCAGAGCGATACCCTCAACACCCGCATTGAAGATGAAACCAAGCAGGTCAACAGCCTGCTCACCAGCATCAATGATCTTAATCAGGCCATCATCCGCACCCAGGGGTCACCCGAAGAGAACCTGATGCTGTTTGATCAGCGGGATGAGGCGATCCGCCAGCTGTCGGAGAAGATGGATATTCGCACCGTAGCCCAACCCAACGGCAGCATGCTGGTCAATATGAGCACCGGCCATTCGCTGATCCTCGATGGGGGCGTCGCCCAGTTCAAGGTGATTGCAGGAGATCCTGACTCCCGGGATCAGGAGCTGCAACTGACTCTGGGGGATAATCAGGCTACCATCGACCACGATACGTTTGGTGGCGCCATGGGGGGGCTGTTCAAGGCGCGTACCGACCTTGAGCCTACCAAGCGAGAACTGGGGCAGCTGGCCGTGGCGATGGCCGATGCGATGAACCAGCAGAACCGCCTCGGGATGGATCTGGATAACGAGATTGGCGGCGATATCTTCACCCTGCCTACCAGCAAGGGCTTACCCTACGGCAATAACACGGGGACGGTCGGGGCGAATGTCAGCTTCGTGCCGGGCAAGGGTACATCAGTGACCCCGTTTGATTACGAAGTGCAATTTAGCAGTGCCACCGGTTATGAGGTGTTTTCGCTGGACAAGTCTGGCAATCGTACCTTGATCACTGCGGGGGCTACCCCACCAACAACCTTTGAGCTGACCGGGCACGGGATCTCGATCGATCTCACCGGCACGCCAGCTGCGGGTGACAGACTGTTGCTGCAACCGACCAAAAGTGCGGCCGCTGGTCTGGGTCAGTTGATCACCCGACCGGAAGATTTGGCCCTGGCCTCTCCGCTTAAAGCGGAAAAGACCACCAATAATGGCGGCGGGGCTGATATCAAACTGGGTGGCGTATTCAATACAGGTGCGGGGTCAGGTTTTGGTACCAATAGTCTGAGCCCGACAGCGCCTCAGGTGGTCAAAATCGATGCTAGTGGTAACTATCAGGTTTTTCAAGCCGATGGTACTACTCTGATAGGTACGGCCCCTGCGAGCAGCAAGGGGCAGAATTTGATGGCTGCTTTGCAACTGCCACCCCCCACTGGTGGACCAGCTTATCCAAACCCGAAACAGGCGCCCGGCTACGAGTTCAGCATCACTGGAACGGTGGATGCCGGTGACAGCTTCAAGCTCAGTTACAACAGCAATGGCTTTGCCGATAACAGCAATGGCCTGGTTCTGGCCGAGCTGCAAAACAAGGATCTGGTGCGCAAGAGCACCAATGGTGGGACGACCAACGACAAGATGACCTTCAATCAGGCCTATTCCGGGTTGGTGATGGAAGTGGGTAACAATACCAGTCAGGCAAAAACGCTGCTCAAGGCCAATGAGTCCAAGCTTATCCAGAGCACCGGCATCTTTGAAAGCGTGTCTGGGGTCAATCTGGAGGAGGAGGCGGCCAATCTGATCCGCTTCCAGCAATCCTATGCGGCATCGGCGCAAATCGTCAGCACGGCCAAAACCATTTTCGATACACTGCTCTCTTCCGTGAGGTAACGTCATGCGCATCACCACCAACATGATCTACGACCGGAATATCTATTCCCTCAACAGTGCCAACGAGAGGTTGAATACTGCCTACCAACAACTGCAAACCGGCAATAAATTTCAGACAGCTGGAGAAGATCCCGCAGGGATGAGTCAGAAGATGGCTCTGACCAAGGAGATTGACCTGTTCAAGCAGTACAGTGTCAATGGCAGCTTGCTGGAAAACAGCCTGGGGCATGAAGAGACAGTATTGGATTCTCTTAATACGGCGATGCTCAGTGCCCAGACCCTGATCCAGAAGTCAAATAATGGCGCTATCAGCATGGATGATCGCAAGGCCATCGCCAGCGAGCTTGAAGGGTTGCAGCAGCAGATGTTCGACCTGATGAATAGCAAAAACTCCTCGGGTGAATTTATATTTGGTGGCAATCAGAGCAAGACCCAGCCATATATCAAAGACGTCAACGGAAAATATATTTATCAGGGTGATCCAGGTCAGCGAAATATTCAGGTCTCACCCACAGTACAAATCGCTGCCAATGATTCCGGGCAGGATCTGTTTGAAATCGTGGCGACCAGAAGAACCGCCAGTGCAACCACCGCAAATATCAAGGTCGGGATAGGCGATCAGGGTAACTTTGATAATTTCTATAAGTCCAATTATAACTCGGCACTGCCCAGCAACACCTATACCGTATCAACCACCATAGGTCCGCCTGATACCTATGATATCAAGGATGCCGGTGGTACTACCCTGCAAACGGGTAACTACACTGCTGGCACCAAGATCCCCTTTAATGGTCTGGAGTTGACCCTTGATTTGCCTGCAGGTGGTGCGGCTCAGCAGTTTGATCTTAATCCACCGAAGAATGACAACATATTGAATGGTATGTCGGACTTTATTACGGCTCTGCGAGATCCGGCTATTTCTGCCGAGACCTTCGAGCAGAAAATAGCCGATGCCACCGTTCATATGAAAAATGCCCGCCTGAATATTGATCATGGGTTGGGTGAGTTGGGCGGCCGGATGAACAGCCTGGAGCAGGCTATGGGCTCCAATGAGGGATTGAGTACCCTCAACGCCGAGGCGAGAGCCAAGGTGTCGGAAGCGGACCTCTATGAAGTGATTTCCGCGCTGTCAAAAGAGGATGCGGCATTGAGTGCCTCGCAACTCTCTTTCAGCAAAATAAGCCGTCTGACGCTATTTGACTATATTCGCTAATTAGAGAAGGGCCCCTTTGGGGCCTTTTCTTTTATCTAGGTTTTGTAGATTGGTTCAGTGTCATCTCCTGCCAATTGTAACAAGCTGTTGCCGTTGCCCATTTAATGGGCGCTGCGGGGTTGACCTCCCTGCGGGATTGGATAATCATGCCGCCCGCACAACAGAGGGTTGTGCGAATTATTTGCAGCATCTCGTTAGGCGAGGCTCCTGTATAAACACAGGCCACTGATCTCACGACGTCCAGAGACGCCCAAGATCAGGACAGTTTTCATCGGATTAAGGTGTAAACCCAAGTGGCTTCCGGCATGCCGGATACGTTATACAGTGCTAAAGCTGGTACGTGGGGATGATGACACGCCGAACGGCGTCATTTCCTGCCTATTACTCGTCAATCAAATTGCTGTTTTCTTGTCGTTGCCTCCGGCTATTTCCGGAGGCATTCAGGCTCGCCTGAAATCACATGAGGATATCTGTGATGAAGAAAACACATACCATTCTTAACCGTCACCAACTGCTCGATCTGGCCGCCCTGCAGGGTTGGCTGGAACATAATCTGGATCCGGTTCAGCGCGCCGATCAACTGCTGACCCTGCGTCCGGAAGAGCTCAACTGCATCTTTGATACCCTGCCAATTCCACAAGGTGCCAAACTGCTCGGCTCACTCTCGGCCGAGAGTGCCGGGCGCCTGTTGCTGCGGCTCCATGGCAGCATCGTCAGCGTGTTGCAGGAGGCCATTCCCCGCCGCGAGATGGTCGCCATCCTGCGCAAACTGAGTCGTCAGGATCGCACCATGTTGCTGGCTCGCTTCCCGACCCAGGCGCAGGCCATGTATTACTCCCTGCTGGATTGGCCCACCGAGTCGGTGGGGGCCAACATGCGCCACGAATATCTGGCGGTGCGGGAGGAGGACACGGTCGGTCACGCCAAACAGCTGATCCACGATGCCTGGGATAATGCCCAGCTGTTTCGCCATATTTATGTGGTCAACGGGGATGGTCGTCTGCAAGGAAGCCTCTCCCTCAAGACCTTGCTGATCGCCGACCCGCTGGCCAGTGTCGCGACCCTGATGGATCGGGAGACGGTGCGGATCAACGCCCGTGCGGATCAGGAGTTGGCAGCGCGCCTGCTCATCGACCGCGACCTGTCGGTATTGCCGGTCGAGGATCAGGGGCGACTGGTCGGTATTTTCCACGTCGATGATGCGGCGGATATTCTGGAGCTCGAATCCACCGAGGATGCCGAGATGCAGGGGGGCTCATCACCGCTCGATACCCCTTACTTGCAGGCGACGCCCTGGCAGCTGTGGCGCAAACGGGTGGGCTGGCTACTTATCCTGTTTGTGGCGGAAGCTTACACCGGCACCGTGTTGCGGGCATTCGAGGAGCAACTGGAAGCGGCCATTGCGCTGGCCTTCTTCATTCCGCTCCTGATCGGTACTGGTGGTAACAGCGGCACCCAGATCACCACCACCATAGTTCGTGCCATGGCGGTCGGGGAGGTGAGTCTGCGCAATCTCGGCACCGTGCTGAAAAAGGAGCTCTCCACCGGTCTGCTTATCTCGGGTGCCATTGCCATGGCAGCCTGGGTACGGGCATGGAGTCTCGGCGTCGGTCCCCAGATTGGCATGGTGGTGACCTTTACCATCATCGCCATCGTGCTCTGGAGTGCCACGGTCGCATCCATTATTCCCATGGTGCTGCGTCGTTTCCGCATCGATCCGGCGGTGGTCTCTGCGCCATTCATCGCGACACTGGTGGATGGTACCGGCCTTATCATCTACTTCGAGATGGCCAAGTGGTTGTTGCCCGAGTTGCAGTAACCGGGAGATTGAGATGAAAAAGGCAGCCAGTGGGCTGCCTTTTTCATTTATCTTTCCGGTTTAGCCGAGCTGGAACAACAGTGGCCAGCCCTGCTCCTGGCAATAACGATGCTCCTTCTCCAGATTCTGCATCAGGAGACGGTTCTCCTCGCACCAGTCGATCGGCAGGGTCACGACCAGCTGATCCCCTTGTACCGCGACTTTCCACTCGGGCAGTAGGTTGTCCTGGCGCTTGTGGTGAGCGGCGACTGCGAGGCGCAGGATACGGATGCAGCGCAGCACCGTCTGCATGTCGTGGTTGGGCAGGGGAGGCAGCTCGGAGAGCTTGAGCCCCTTGCGCTGAAAGCGTACCAGCGCCGCCAGTAGGGCCTGATCGTCCTGGTTGAAGCCAGGCAGGTCGGTGTGTTGCAGGATATAGGCGGAGTGGCGGTGAATGCCGCTGTAGTTGATGGCAAGGCCAATTTCGTGCAGCCGCGCCGCCCAGCCGAGGATGGCGCGATAGGGCTCTATCTCCATCTGCCAGGGCTCTTGCAAGGCATCAAACAGCGTCAGCACGCTCTGCTCCACCCGGGCTGCTTGTTTGCGGTCCATCCGGTAGTGGGTACCGAGCGCCTGTGCGGTACGCTCGCGAATATCGTGGTGCTGCAAGCGCTCCTCGAATTCATAAAGCAACCCTTCACGCAGGGCTCCGTCGGAGTAGTCAAGCCGCTCGATGGGCAGCGAGGTAAACAGCCCGAGCAGGATGGCGACCGCAGCGGCAAACACCTCCTGACGCTCCTCGGTAAGCCCTGTCAGCTTGAGGTTATCGACTCGCTTGCGCTCAATCATCAGCGCCTTGAGGCGCTCCAGCCCCTCCAGCGTGATGCTGCCGTCAGTCAGCCCTTCCCCTTGCAGTACATCCCGTACCGTACGAATGGAGCCTGAGCTGCCAAGGCAGCTCTGCCAGCCCAGCTTGCGGTACTGGTTGACGATGGGGGCGAGCTGGTGCTGCGCCTCCAGCACGGCATTGGTGAAGTGCTTGTCGCTCAGCTTGCCGCTGGCAAAGAAGCTCTGGGTAAAGCTGACGCAGCCCATCTTGCGACTGGTGAGGGCCTTGTGTTCAAACCCTTCACCGATGATGAGTTCGGTGCTGCCGCCGCCGATATCGATGACCAGTACCTGACCCTCGATATGCTGGGTATGGGCAACACCCTGATAGATGAGACGTGCCTCCTCCTGCCCGCTGATGATCTCGATGGGGTGGTTGAGCACCTTGGCAGCTTCACTCACAAATTCGCGGGCGTTGCTGGCACGGCGCAGGGTATAGGTACCTGCGATGCGGATCTGGTCCGGCTTGATGTTGGTGAGGCGCTCGGCAAACAGCGACAGACAGGCGAGGCCGCGTTCCATCGCCTCCGGGCTCATCCGCTTTTGTTCATCCATCCCTTCCGCCAGCCGCACCCGCTCCTTGATGCGATCGACGATGCGAAAACGCCCTTCGCTCAGATGGGCGATCACCATATGAAAACTGTTGGAGCCGAGATCCACGGCGGCATAGAGACTATTGTCCATTGTTTGACTCGATACGTTTGAGATAGTCGTAAATCGCCACCTGAGAGCGGATCTTGCGGCGGTTGCCCCGCTTCACATATTCGTTCTGCTGGTCGGCATCAATGACCCGCGCTTTGCAGGTATCACTCAGTTGTAGTTCGAGAATGTCCATGATGCGCTGCTTGAGGCGCTCGTCATAAATGGGGGTGCCCACCTCGATCCGGCCGTCGATATTGCGGCTCATCCAGTCGGCGCTGGAGATATAGAGCTGGGGATTGCCCTTGTTGTGGAACACCATCACCCGCGGGTGCTCGAGGAAGCGGTCGATGATGCTGATCACCTTGATGTTGTCACTGAGACCTGGCACACCCGGACGCAGGGCGCACATGCCACGGATGATCATCTGGATCGGCACCCCGGCCTGACCAGCGGCATAGAGGCGGTTGATGAGATCCTTGTCCACCAGATTGTTGATCTTGAGGATGATACCGCTCGGCTGGCCCGCCTTGGCGTTGGAGAGCTCGTTGTCGATGAGGCGATAGAGCTGACGGCGGCTGTTGATGGGGGAGACCAGCAGGTGGTTGAATTTGTATCGCTTATAGGGGTACTCGATGTATTCAAACACCCCTTCCACTTCGGCGGTGATATCCGGATTGCGAGTGAGCAGCGAGAAGTCGGTGTAGATCTTGGCGGTCTTCTCGTTGAAGTTGCCGGTGCCGATATGGGCGTAGCGCACCGCCTCGCCATTTTCGTGGCGGGTGATGAGGCAGAGCTTGGAGTGGATCTTGAGGCTCGGCACCCCGAACACCACCTTGACCCCGGCATCGGTGAGAATATTGGCCCAGTCGATGTTGGCCGCTTCGTCGAAACGGGCGCGCAGCTCGACCACCACGGTCACCTTCTTACCGTTGTTGGCGGCATCGATGAGGGAGTGGATGATCCGCGACTTCTTGGCGACCCGGTAGATATTGATGCGAATGGCGCTCACCGCCGGATCGAACGCCGCCTGGCGCACCAGCTCGGTGAAATGGTGGAACTTGTGATACGGGTAGTAGAGCAGGATATCCTGCTTGGTAATCGCATCGAAGGCGTTGACGAAGCCGTCAAAATCGCGGCAATCGAGGGCCGGCAGCTTGGGGTTTTCCAGATAGTCACGGCCTACGTTGGGGAAGCCGATGAAATCCTTGAAGTTGTGATAGCGCCCGCCCGGCATGATGGCGTCGTAGGAGCTTATCTGCAGCTTGAGCTTGAGGAAACTTATCATGGCGGCGGGCATCTCCCGCTCGTAGACGAAGCGCACCGGCATGGCGGTGAGGCGCTGCTTCAAGCCATCACTCATCTTGTCCACCAGGCTCAAGTCCAGCTGGTCGGAGAGATCGTATTCGGCATCCCGGGTCAGCTTCACCGCATAGGCGGCAATCTCGTCGTAGTCGAAGAAGCCTTTGAAAATCTCGTCGAGGCAGAAGCGGATGACGTTATCCAGAATGATGATCTGCTTCTTGCGGCGGGTCCCTTCCGGCGGCAACTGGAAGAAGCGGGGCAGGTCGTCGGTCGGCACTTCCACCAGGGCGTACTGGATCACCTGACCGTTCTTCTTCATCTCGATGGCCAGATAGGTGTACTCATCCTTGAGGAATTTGACCGGATTGACCTCTTTGTTGAGCAGGATCGGGATGATGTGACGCAGCACCTTCTCCTTGAAGAAGACCCGCAGCCACTTCTGAATGGCATCGGAGAGCTGATTCTCGTTGACCAGGAAGATGTTGTGGCGAGCGAGCGCAATCAACAGCTCCTTGTAGGTGTTGTCGAACGCTTCACCGAGCGCCATCACTTTTTGCTGGATGGCGCGCAGCAGCACTTTCGCTTCATCGTCGCCACCATGTACTTCATTGATGAGGATGCGACGCTTGACGTCCGATACCCGTACCTTGAAGAACTCATCCTGGTTGGAGGAGAAGATCCCCAGAAAACGAACCCGCTCGATGAGGGGCACCGTCTTGTCCATTGCCTCTTGCAACACCCGTTCATTGAATGAGAGCCAGCTCAGCTCTTTCTCTTCATACTGCTTGTCGGTGCTCATCTTGTACCTCTGTTTCAGGTCGCGTCTGCGCGGCAGTTATGGCGTTAATATATGACAAATAAATGACAGTATTGTTACTGCTCGCTGAACGCTTCGTCGATGTCGACCACCAGATCGTCGGAGAGGGATTCCAGCGCGGTGATAAGCGTATCCATCGCGAGCCCGTCGGGCAGGGCAACCAGCGCATGGGCATAGAAGAGCGGCGCGCCGGAGTGGGGAGCCGGTTCACAGCCGGTGGTGAGATCGGCCACGTTGATCTCGAGCTGGCGCAGGATGCTGGCTACTTCATGGACGATGCCGGGGCGGTCGTTGCCGGTCACCGTCATCATGACTTGATGGGCTGGCTCGGCGGTCGGTGTCCCTTCGGCAAAGCTTATGGTCAGACCCGGTAGCAGGGCCAGTGCTTCGCACAGGCTGCGATAGTGCTCATCGGGGACAGAGACATGGAGGATACCGGCAAACTGGCCCGCCAGTTCGCTCATGGCGCTGCCCAGCCAGTTGCCCTGCTCGCGGCTGATGACAGCTGCCAGACTTTCGACGATCCCGGGTTTGTCTGCACCGATCACGGTGACCACCAATTGCTTTTGCATCCTGCTCTCCTTGAAATGGGATTTCTTGCTCTATCCCTATTGTGCCTGCTGGGGCTGGTCATATGAACCCCCGCCTGCTGACAAATAGATAAAAAGACGGGACTTTTCACTTTCTATACACGGGTCTGCTGCCTTGCCCCATGGCGGCTGTGGTAAAGTGATCCCCCTTTCGTGTTGTGAACTGGATCGTGCTCTCATGAATACCCTTGTCCTTTCGGGATTGTTGTTGCTGGCGCTGCTTGTGCTGGCGATCTTCTGGAGCAGAGGCAGACAGCAAAAGCGCCTGCCCTATGATGTGCAGGAGACCCTGTTCAGTCCCGCCGAGCGATCCTTCCTCGGGGTACTGGATCTGGCGGTGGGTGACAAGGCCCGGGTCTTTGCCAAGGTGCGGGTGGCCGATGTGCTGACGCCGCAGGCTGGGATCGGTAAAAGCAAATGGCAGCAGCACTTCAACAAGATCAGTGCCAAGCATTTCGACTATCTGCTTTGCCACCCTGCGGATCTCTCCTTTATCTGCGCCATTGAACTCGATGACAGCTCTCACCGTCACCAGAAGCGCAAGGCGCGCGACCTTTTTCTGAAAACCGCCTGTGACAGCGCCGGTCTGCCGTTGCTGCAGATCCCGGCAAGTGCCAGCTATCTGGTGGAAGAGCTGCGCGAACAGATCCTGCCGCTGCTGGTCAAAACCAGCGAACCGTTGATCGACGCTCTGCCGCACGGGGCGCGCCGCGAGCCGACGTTCAACCCTCTGTTGCTGGATGGTGTGGATGTCGGTGCCGGGATGCGTGGCCGCACTGCCCATGCCGAGGCCATCTCGCCTGCGTCGCTCCACGAGCCCGCCATTAAGGCCAAGGGGATGGTGGAGACGCCGCAGAGTGAGGGTGAGCTGGTCGATGGTTTGTTCGCCGATGTAGAGGATGACGAGGAGCATGAAGTACACCACTGCCCCCGTTGCGATGCGCCGCTGGTGGAGCGGGAGGCGAAAAAAGGCCCCCACGCTGGTCGACTCTTTCTGGCTTGCAGCCGTTTTCCCGAGTGTCGTTACGCGGCGCCGCACCACCATAATCGCCACTGAGTGCGCTTCACCGTGTTGCATGCTGCCCTCTGACGAGGGCAGTTTTCTTTCCGCTATTGGCGGCGTTTGTTAACGGCGCCAATGCAGAAAATTCCTTGGCAAAATTTATCTAATCTCTCGTTTCTGTCGATACACTTAGCCTGAATACGACAATTTTTGACAATGTGTCGGAATTTTGGCACTTTGTGTGCCAGCAAAAAGACAGTCGATAGCTGTTTTATCATCAAATAAAACAATAA
This sequence comes from Aeromonas sp. 95A, assembly GCF_051919235.1. NCBI lineage: Bacteria > Pseudomonadati > Pseudomonadota > Gammaproteobacteria > Aeromonadales > Aeromonadaceae > Aeromonas > Aeromonas sp. 95A. Next base: position 1,278,394 of record NZ_JBQBFC010000001.1, on the reverse strand, counting down.
GTTAGTTCAGGACATCGCGAGGAATGGATATGGTGGAGATGGGCGTGTTGATTGTTGATGCCGATGCGCAGCGGCGCCAACAGTTGGGAACCGTGCTCTCGTTTATGGGGATCCCGTGGCAGGAGGTGGCACAAAGCGATCTGGATGTGGCCATCGAATCCTCCGGTCCGCTGCAAGGGGTGCTGGTGGGTGAGCTGACCGACCGTCCCTTGTCAGAGCTGCTGGCCGCCTTCCCCCGTACTCCCTTCCTCTCGCTGGTTGAGGCCGATCTCCCCAACAGCAACTTTATCGGGGTCGCGCTCTCGCCCTTTACCTATGAATCCCTCACCCGTCATCTGCACTTCTGTCAGGCCTTTGTATCCTTGCATCCCCGTCAGCAGACCCATGACAAGGGGCAGGCCCTACTGCGTTTGCTGGTGGGCAAAGGGAAGGGGATTCAGGAGGTACGCCGTCTCATCAGCCAGGTGGCCGAAACCGATGCCAACGTGCTGATCCTCGGGGAGTCTGGTACCGGTAAAGAGGTGGTGGCTCGCGCTATCCACGAACTCTCTTCCCGAAGTCAAGGTCCCTTCGTGCCCATCAACTGCGGCGCTATTCCCGCCGAATTGCTGGAGAGCGAACTGTTTGGCCACGAGAAGGGGGCGTTTACCGGCGCCATCGCGGCTCGTCGCGGTCGCTTCGAGCTGGCGCAGGGGGGCACCCTGTTCCTCGACGAGATCGGCGATATGCCGATGCCGATGCAGGTCAAACTGCTGCGGGTGTTGCAGGAGCGGCTGTTCGACCGGGTCGGTGGCGGCAAGCCCATTCAGGCCGATGTGCGCATCATAGCGGCGACCCACCGGGATCTGGAGGCGATGATCCGTACTCAGGGTTTTCGTGAAGATCTCTACTACCGCCTCAACGTCTTCCCCATTGAGACGCCGCCGCTGCGGGATCGTATCGACGACATTCCGCTGCTGCTGCAGGAGCTGCTCAACCGCCATGCTGAGCAGCACCATGGCTTTATCCGGCTGACCCAGCGTGCGCTGGAGTCGCTGATGCAGTACCCCTGGCCCGGCAACGTGCGCGAGCTATCCAACCTGCTGGAGCGGCTGTTGATCCTCTACCCGCACCAGATCGTCGATGTGGCCGATCTGCCCAGCCGTTATCGCCTGCTGCCGAGCGAGCCGCGGGATGAGCGGCTGACCGAGATGGATGAACGGGATGCGCTGGCGGCGGTGTTTCAGGATCCGCCCGAGCTGGATCACTCCCTCGCCTCGGCTCGCACCATGCAGTTGCCGGAGGAGGGGGTCAACCTCAAAGAGATGCTGGCCGACCTTGAAGTGGAGCTGATCCGTCAGGCGCTGGAGTCTCAGGACGGGGTGGTGGCCCGTGCCGCCGATCTGCTCGGCATGCGCCGTACCACTTTGGTGGAGAAGATGAAAAAGTACGGGATGAGCAAGGACGTCTAATGGTCAAAGCCTTGACGCCAACACGCAGCCCATTGTTTTTATTAATATAATTTAGTGGCATGGAAATTGAATAACCTGACCTGATAGCCAGTTTGAGGTCAGGTTTATGACAATCCAGCAGCAGGACATGCCACTCCAGTCCCACGAAGTGAGCCAGCTCTATGCCATCTTCAAGGCGCTCCCCACCGGGGTGTTGCTGCTTGACGGGGCAGGGGTGGTCACCCGCGCGAATCCGGCGGCCATCTCCCTGCTGGGGGAGCCGCTGGAAGGGGAGCTCTGGCGTCACATCATTGCCCGCTGCTTCGAGCCGCGCGAGGATGATGGTCACGAGATCTCCTTGCGCGACGGGCGCCGGGTGCAGCTCTCGACCCAACCGCTGCCGGATCAGAGCGGCCAGCTGGTCTTTATCAATGACCTGACCGAAACCCGTAAACTGCAAGACCGCATCAACCACATGAAGCGGCTGTCGGCGCTGGGCAATATGGCGGCCTCGCTCGCCCACCAGATCCGCACGCCGCTCTCCGCCGCCATGCTTTATGCCGCAAACCTGGCCAACCGCACCCTCAAACCGGAATCCCGCTCTCAGTTTCAGCAAAAGCTGATGGCCCGTTTGCAGGATCTGGAGAAGCAGATCAACGACATCCTGCTGTTTGCCCGAAATGGCGACAATCAGGTGGTCACCCCCATCTCGGTACAAGGGTTGCTGGCCGAAGTGCAGGCCGGTGCCGAGGCCTTCTGCCAGCAACAGGGCTGCGAGCTGCACATGGAGGCGCCAGAGCCCGATCTCTGTCTGCTGGCCAACAGCAGCGCGTTGGCGGGAGCCATCAACAATCTGATTGCCAATGCCCAGCAGGCGGGGGCCACGTCACTCTTGGTCAGCGCGGTGCGCAGCGGTGCCCGGGTGGAGATGCGGGTCATCGATAATGGCAAGGGGATCCCTTCCCATCAGCTCGGTCAGGTATTCGAACCCTTCTTTACCACTCGCTCCCAAGGCACTGGTCTCGGACTGGCGGTGGTGCAATCTGTAGTGCGTGCCCATCAGGGGGAGGTCGGTGTGGCCTCGGTTCCTGGTGAAGGCACCTGCTTTACTCTGTCGTTCCCCCTGCACCAGCAACCGGTGCAGCTTGGAGGTGTAGCATGACACAGGCCAGGATCCTGGTAGTTGAAGATGACAATGGCCTGCGCGAAGCGCTGGTGGACACCCTGTTACTGGGGGGTTATGAGTGCCGTGAAGCGGACAGCGGCGAGCGGGCTCTGCTGGCCCTCTCCCGTCAGCCATTTGACATGGTGATCTCCGATATCCAGATGGGGGGGATGGACGGTCTCACCTTGCTGGCCACCATCCGCCAGCAATATCCGCAGATCCCTGTGCTGCTGATGACCGCCTACGCCAATATCGACGGCGCGGTGCGCGCCATGCGTGAAGGGGCCATCGACTATCTGGCTAAGCCGTTCTCGCCGGAGGTGCTGCTTAATCAGGTCAGCCGCTATGTGCCCGCCCAGAAGGTGGAGAAGCGCGCTGTGGTCTACGGGGATCCCAAAACTGCCGAGCTGTTCCAGCTGGCGACCCGGGTGGCCAGAAGCGAAGCGACCGTGATGGTGACCGGCCCGAGCGGGACGGGGAAAGAGGTGCTGGCCCGTTACATTCATGACAACTCCAGCCGCGCCGAGCAGCCTTTCGTCGCCATTAACTGCGCCGCCATTCCGGAAAACATGCTGGAGGCTACCCTGTTTGGCTACGAGAAGGGCGCCTTCACCGGTGCGGTGCAGGGGTGCCCCGGCAAGTTCGAGCAGGCGCAGGGGGGCACTTTGTTGCTCGACGAGATCACCGAGATGGATCAGGGGCTGCAAGCCAAGTTGCTGCGGGTGTTGCAGGAGAAAGAGGTGGAGCGGCTCGGCAGTCGCAAGATGATCCCGCTGGATGTGCGGGTCATCGCCACCAGCAACCGGGATTTGAAAAAAGCGGTGCAGGATGGTCAGTTCCGCGAAGATCTCTACTATCGCCTCAACGTCTTTCCGCTGCGCTGGTCTGCCCTGTGCGAGCGGCCCGGCGACATTCTGCCGCTGGCGGAGCATCTGCTGGCGCTTCATGCCTGTCAGCAGGGGTTACCGACACCACAGTTGACGGATGCCTCGCGGGATCGGCTGCTGGCCCATCCCTGGCCCGGCAATGTGCGGGAGCTGGACAACGTGGTACAGCGCGCCCTGATCCTCAGCCCCGACGGGGTCATTGATTGTGACCACCTCATTCTGGAGGAGCTGGACGAGCAGGAGATGGAGTTTGTCAGCGTGGAGCGCAGCTATGGCGGCGATCGCCTCGGCAGCGAACTCAAGCAGCAGGAGCACCAGATCATCCTCGACACCCTGCAAGATTGTAACGGCAGCCGCAAGGCGGTGGCCGACCGACTCGGCATCAGCCCGCGCACCCTGCGCTACAAACTGGCCCAGATGCGGGAGGCGGGGATCGATCTGCCAGCCTGAGGCCGGGAGGGAAACCGCACTGTGTGGGGGCTGTCATGGTCTTGGCGGCCCGGCTCGATTATCATGGGGCCCTTGGCGCTTTGAGCCTGGGCCCTGTTTTTATTGGTAAAGCAGGGGACCGAGCCTTAATAAGGGACCCCTATGATCTCTCATCGAAAACTCGAAACCGTACTGAACCATCTGCTCGAACCGCACGCCATCAAGGATTACTGCCCCAACGGCTTGCAAGTGGAGGGGCGTGAGCGTATTCGCAAGGTGGTGACCGGTGTCACCGCCAGTCAGGCGCTTATCGACGCGGCGGTGGCTGCCGAGGCCGATGCCATCCTGGTCCATCACGGCTACTTCTGGAGCGGTGAACCGGCCCAGATCACCGGCATGAAGCAGCGTCGGCTCAAGACCCTGCTGACCCACGATATCAACCTGTTTGCCTACCATTTGCCGCTGGATGTCCATCCCGAGGTGGGTAACAACGCCCAGCTCGCCAAGCTGCTCGACATCAAGGTGCGTCGTGGTCTGGAGCCGTGGAACAGCAAGAGCGTCGCCATGGTGGGCAAGCTGGAAGAGCCGATGAGCGGCCGCGATTTTGCCAAGCTGATTGCCGAGCGCCTTGGCCGTGAACCACTCTATTGTGGCGATACCGGCCCCGAGCTTATCCGTTCCGTGGCCTGGTGCACCGGCGGCGGTCAGAGCTACATCAATCTGGCGGCGGAGCAGGGCATCGATGCCTTTATCTCCGGTGAAGCCTCCGAGCAGACCATTCACACCGCTCGCGAGATGGGGATGCACTTCTACGCCGCTGGCCATCACGCCACAGAGCGTTACGGCGTCAAGGCGCTGGGGGAGTGGCTGGCGACTGTGCACGGGCTGGATGTGACCTTTATCGATATCGACAATCCGGTGTAGGGTCGCTTGGCCGAGTAATCCGACCTAACCGCTGCCATCGTGCGGTAGGTAGAAATGACAAGGGAGGCCTAAGCCTCCCTTGTTGTATCTGACATGCAGTTGTTAGCTGTTACTCGCAGGCGTAACCAGCTGGGCCCAGCAGGGCGCCATCCAGTTGCACTGCGCCATCTACCATCTGCAGCCTGCCTTCGCAGAACCAGCGCACCACCAGCGGATAGATGCTGTGCTCCTGCGCCTGTACCCGTGCTGCTACCTCGCCCGCCGTGTCCCCTTCAAAGATGGGCACGCGGGCCTGCAGGATCACCGGGCCACCGTCCAGCTCTTCGGTCACGAAGTGGACGCTGGCGCCATGCTCACTATCACCGGCATCGATAGCGCGCTGGTGGGTGTGCAGGCCCTGATACTTGGGCAGCAGGGAGGGGTGGATATTGATCATTCTGCCAGCGAAATGGCGCACCAGATCGCCGCTCAATATCCGCATAAACCCCGCCAGCACCACCAGATCCGGCTGATAGTCTGCCATCAGCGCAAGCAGGGCGGCGTCATACTCCTCCCGGCTGGCAAACTGCTGCTGGGCCAGAATGGAGGTCGCCACCCCCGCTTCTTTGGCGCGAACCAGACCATAGGCATCGGCCTTGTTGCTGATGACGCCGACCAATTCACCGGCAATCTTGTCGCTGGCGCAGTGGTCGAGGATCGCCTGTAGGTTGCTGCCGCTGCCGGAGATTAGGACGAGGATCCGCATCATTTGATGACGACCTGCTCCTCACCGTCTGCTGCCTTGGCGATATGACCGATGTGCCATGCGTTCTCGCCTTCCGCCTTGAGCAGGGTCAGCGCCTTCTCCAGCTGGTTGGCGGGCAGGGCGATGATCATGCCGACACCGCAGTTGAAGGTGCGATACATCTCGTGACGGGTGACGTTGCCAGCCTGCTGCAGCCAGCTGAACACCGCCGGCCACTGCCAGCTCTGCTCATCGATCACCGCTTGGGTGTTGGCGGGCAGGACACGGGGGATGTTCTCCCAGAAGCCGCCACCTGTGATGTGGGAGAGGGCGTGGATCTCGCACTCCTTGATGAGCTTGAGCACAGGTTTCACATAGATTCGGGTCGGTTCCAGCAGGGCGTTGGCCAGAGTGGTGTCACCCAGCGGCTGATACACGTCGGCTTTGGAGACTTCCAGAATTTTACGGATCAGGGAGAAGCCGTTGGAGTGAGGGCCGCTGGCGGCCAGCGCGATCAGGGCATCCCCTTCACCGACCTTGCTGCCGTCGATGATTTCGCTCTTCTCCACCACACCGACGCAGAAACCGGCGATGTCGTAGTCTTCCCCTTCATACATGCCCGGCATCTCGGCGGTCTCGCCGCCCACCAGGGCACAGCCTGACAGCTCGCAACCGGCACCGATCCCGGTGACCACCGCGGCCGCGGTGTCCACGTCCAGCTTGCCGGTTGCATAGTAGTCGAGGAAGAATAGCGGCTCGGCGCCCTGTACGATCAGGTCATTGACGCACATGGCCACCAGATCGATGCCCACGGTGTCGTGCTTCTTCAGGTCGATGGCCAGCCGCAGCTTGGTGCCCACACCATCGGTACCGGAGACCAGTACCGGCTCCTTGTAGCCCGCAGGGATTTGACACAAGGCCCCAAAGCCGCCAAGACCACCAAGGACTTCAGGACGACGAGTGCGCTTTGACACGCCCTTGATACGTTCAACCAGTGCATTGCCGGCATCGATATCTACGCCAGCATCCTTGTAGCTCAGTGAGGTTTTGTCAGTCACGAGTATTCCCCGTCATGTAAAGAAGTGGAGGGTAAAATTCGGGGCGTATTCTAACAGTGGCGGTGAAAAACCAGAAAGGAAATCGTTTGCGCGTTTTTGCGCGGAAATGCTCTACAAGCGGTGGCTTTTGTTGTATGATTCCGCGATTTTTTTTGCGGCAGGTTAGAGGAGATAATAATGAAAGTCGTTGAAGTCAAACACCCCCTGGTCAAACACAAGATCGGTCTGATGCGTGAAGGCGATATCAGCACCAAGCGTTTCCGTGAACTGGCCAAAGAAGTGGGCAGTTTGTTGACCTATGAAGCGACCTCTGACTTCGAAACCGAGAAGGTTATCATCGATGGCTGGAATGGGCCAGTAGAAGTTGACCAGATCAAAGGCAAGAAGGTAACCGTCGTACCCATCCTGCGTGCCGGCCTTGGCATGATGGATGGCGTGCTGGAGCACATGCCGAGTGCCCGCGTCAGCGTGGTCGGTATCTACCGCGATGAAGAGACCCTGCAACCGGTTCCCTATTTCGAGAAGATCGTCAGCAACATCGAAGAGCGTCTGGCGCTGGTCATCGATCCGATGCTGGCCACCGGCGGTTCCATGATCGCTACCATCGATCTGCTGAAGAAGAAAGGCTGCCAATCCATCAAGGTGCTGGTACTGGTTGCCGCGCCGGAAGGGATCAAGGCGCTGGAAGCCGCTCACCCCGACGTAGAGCTCTACTGCGCTTCTGTTGACCAGGGGCTGAACGAGAAAGGCTACATCGTGCCGGGTCTGGGCGATGCAGGCGACAAGATCTTCGGTACCAAATAAGTTTATGCCTTGACCTGCTTCCCATGTGGAAGGGGTGATCGGAGCCGGCGCATCGCCGGCTCTGCTGTTTGTGGCCGCTTGTGCCAGCCTTGCCGCAGGACGCGCCTTGCCGCTACCATAAGCACACTCTCCCATTTCGAGACTCTGTTCATGTTCAAACGTGTTGTGACCGCCCTCTGCTGCGGCTTGTCATTCATGGCCTCGGCCGCTCAGGTGACCGACCTCTATCAGGGCAAGGCCCCGACCAGTGGTGACATGGTGGCCGCTCAGGGGCAGGCACTGGGTCAGGTGCTGATCAAGGTGACCGGCAAGCGCGACATCCTCACCCAGCCGGTGGTGGTCAAGGCGCTGGCGGCGCCGGGCGACTATGTCAAAAGCTATGGCTATCAGGATCAGGACTCCGTCAAGTATCTGAAAGCCGAGTTCAAGAGTGACAAGGTCAACAGCCTGGTCTCCGAGAGCCAGTTTGCCCTGCTTGGCCCGGCGCGTCCCCAAATGGCCATCTGGCTGGTGGTGGATCAGGGTGAGCGTCGCTTGCTGGCGGATCAATCCAGCGATGGTTGGGCGCAAGCCTTGCGCGAGCAGGCCCAGACGCTGGGGCTACCCATCAGCATTCCGCTGATGGATCTCGATGACAACATGGCGGTCAGTGCCACCGACGTCTGGGGACGCTTTGCCGACCCGATTTTACAGGCAAGCCAGCGCTATGGCGCCGAGATGGTGGTGTTGGGCAAGCTGACTCCTGAAGGTGACAAGTGGAGCATCGATTGGGGACTCTACGGCCCCAAAGCGGCCGGTGAAGTGGCCGAGCTGACCCGTGGCAATAGCACCGGCACTCAGGCCGAAGTGGCGCAAGGGTTTGCCGATACCCTGGCGGCCTGGCTAGTGAAAAACTACGGTGCCCGCATTTCTGGTCCGGCAACCAGCCAGACCCTGGTGGTAGATGGCCTCTCCGAAGTGGACAGCATGATCGCCGTGCAGAAGATGCTGCAGGGGATGGCCAACGTCAGCAAGGTGGCGATCGGCAAGCTGGAGGGGGACCAGGTCACCTTCAACTTTACCCTGCAAGGGGAGCAGGCCGAATTGGTGCGGGCGCTGCAACTTGAGAGTCGTTTGCGCAAGGTTGACGATAATGGCAGCGGTTTGCGTTACCAATGGTCGCAGCCCTGATTTTATAAGGCTTTTGTAGACCGCCCGGCTTGTCCGGGCGGTTCTCTATCTGCCTTTGCGATGATACACTTAGCCACAAATGTCACAGTCAAAGCCCAACGAGTGAAGCAACCGGCCCAACTGTCTTTAGCCGTACAACTACCGGATGATGAAACCTTCGTCAGTTTTTATCCCGGCAACAATGCTCATCTGATCACCGCCCTCAAAAACGCGGCCATCGGTCAGGGATCGCCTTTCCTCTATTTCTGGGGAGCCAAGGGATCCGGACGCTCTCATCTGCTCCACGCCACCTGTGCCGAGGTCAACGCCCGCGATGCGGCGGCGGCCTATCTTTCCCTCGATCAATTTGAACAGCTCGATCCCAGCATGCTCGATGCCCTCGAAAGCTTGCCGCTGGTCTGTCTCGACAGCCTTGAGGCGATCGCCGGCAATGCCGTGTGGGAGCGGGCGCTGTTTGACTTTTACAATCGCTGGCAGGAGAAGGGGGAGGGGACGCTGGTGGTCACCGGCTGCAGCGCACCGCGCAAACTGGGACTGCAGCTGCCGGATCTCGCTTCGCGCCTCGACTGGGGGGTGAGTTTCCATCTCGAAGAGCTGGATGACGAAGGCAAGCTCAGTGCCCTGCAGCTGCGTGCCGAGCTGCGGGGCTTCAAACTGCCCATCGATGTGGGCCGCTTCCTGCTCAACCGACTCTCCCGCGATATGCGCACCCTGCTCACCACCCTAAATCAGCTCGACAACGCCTCATTTCGCGCCAAGCGCAAGCTGACCATTCCCTTTGTCAAAGAGATCCTCGAGCTCTGATCCTCTCTGCGGTGTGCGGTTGTGGCCTGACTTTCGTTTGAATGGCAGATAAAAAGAAACCCCGGCATCAGGCCGGGGTTTTGCTATTTCAAGGCAGCTCTCTTATTAGTGGAACTGATCTTCTTCGGTGGAGCCGGTCAGTGCGGTCACCGAGGATTGGCCACCCTGAATGACGGTGGTCACCTTGTCGAAGTAACCGGTACCAACCTCCTGCTGGTGTGCCACGAAGGTGTAGCCACGGCTGGCGGCGGCAAATTCCGGCTCCTGCACCATCTCGACGTAGTGCTTCATCCCTTCGCCACGGGCGTACTGGTAGGCCAGTTCGTACATGTGGAACCACATGTTGTGGATACCCGCGAGGGTGATGAACTGGTACTTGTAACCCATATCGGAGAGCTCCTGCTGGAAGCGGGCGATGGTGGCATCGTCCAGATTCTTCTTCCAGTTGAAGCTCGGGGAGCAGTTGTAGGCCAGGATGCGATCCGGGAACTTGGCCTTGATTGCTTCGGCAAATTTACGCGCTTCATCCAGATCCGGTTTGGCGGTTTCACACCACACCATGTCGGCGTAGGGGGCGTAAGCCAGACCGCGAGCGATGGCCTGATCGATACCGGCACGCACCTTGTAGAACCCTTCAGCAGTGCGCTCGCCAGTCAGGAAGTCTGCATCGTACGGGTCGGCGTCGGTGGTCAGCAGGTCAGCGGCGTTGGCATCGGTACGGGCGATCACTAGCGTAGTGGTGCCGCATACATCGGCTGCGAGACGAGCGGCAACAAGCTTCTGCACCGCTTCCTGAGTAGGTACCAGTACCTTGCCGCCCATATGGCCGCACTTCTTGACCGAAGCAAGCTGATCTTCGAAGTGCACGCCAGCGGCGCCCGCTTCAATCATTCCCTTCATCAGTTCGAAGGCGTTAAGCACACCGCCGAAACCGGCTTCCGCATCGGCCACGATCGGCAGGAAGTAGTCGATAAAGCCCTCATCCTGCGGCCCAACCTTGTTGGCCCACTGGATCTGGTCGGCACGGGCGAAGGAGTTGTTGATGCGCTCCACCACGGACGGTACCGAGTTGGCCGGGTAGAGGGACTGATCCGGATACATGGTGGAGGACAAGTTGTTGTCCGCCGCCACCTGCCAGCCGGAGAGGTAGATCGCCTCGATCCCCGCCTTGGCCTGCTGCACTGCCTGACCACCGGTCAGGGCGCCGAGGCAGTTGACATAGCCTTTCTTGGCGTCGCCGTGGATCAGACCCCACAGCTTGTCGGCTCCACGCTGGGCCAGGGTGTGCACCGGCTGCAAGCTGCCGCGCAGATTCACCACGTCTTCGGCGCTGTAGCCGCGCTTGATCCCTTTCCAGCGGGGGTTTTCCGCCCAGTCTTTCTCGATAGCCTGGATCTGTTGCTCACGGGTCAGTGCCATATCAGTTCCCTCTTTCATTGATTTCACGTTTCCATTGACTTGTTATTGGCGAGCCCCGCTGGGGGCCCGTGATTCAGAGCCGCTCGTAACCGGGCAGCGTCAGAAAATCGATCAGGGTATCGGCGCAGGTGATCTCTTCCATCAGCTCGCTTGCCTCGGCAAAGCGTCCTGCCTGCCAGCGCGCAGTACCCACCTCGGCTTTGACAACCTCCAACTCCTCGGCCAGCATCTGGCGGAACAGCTCTTTGGTCACCACCTTGCCATTCGACAGACTCTTGCCGTGGCGGATCCACTGCCAGATGGAGGTGCGGGAGATTTCGGCGGTGGCGGCATCTTCCATCAGACCGTAGATGGGCACGCAGCCGTTGCCGTTGATCCAGGCCTCCAGATATTGCAGGGCGACCCGGATATTTGTACGCATGCCTGCTTCGGTGCGCTCGCCCTCACAGGGGGCCAGCAGGTCGGCGGCAGTGATGGGGGCATCCTGCTCGCGCAGTACGCCGATCTGGTTCTTGGCGCCAGCCGCAATGGTGGCATTGAACACCGCCATGGCGGTATCAGCGAGGCCAGGGTGGGCGACCCAGGTACCGTCGTGGCCGTTGTTGGCTTCGCGTTCTTTGTCGGCCTTGACCTTGGCAAACACCTGTTCGTTGACGGTCGCGTCCTTGGCCGGAATAAAGGCGGCCATACCCCCCATCGCCAGCGCACCGCGCTTGTGACAGGTTTTGATCAGCAGCCGCGAGTAGGCGGAGAGGAACGGTTTGTCCATGGTCACCACCTGACGATCAGGCAGTACCCGATCCGGATGGTTCTTCAAGGTTTTGATATAGCTGAAGATGTAGTCCCAGCGGCCGCAGTTCAGCGCGACGATGTGATCCTTCATTTGATAGAGCAGCTCATCCATCTCGAACACGGCTGGCAGGGTTTCAATCAGCACGGTGGCCTTGATGGTGCCGCGGGGCAGACCGAACTTGTCCTCGGTCCAGGAGAACACTTCGCTCCACCAACGCCCTTCCAGATGGCTCTGCAACTTGGGCACGTAGAAGTAGGGGCCCGAGCCTTTGGACAGCAGCGCTTGGTAGTTGTGCAGGAAATAGAGGGCAAAATCGAACAGACCGCCGGGGATCGGCTCGCCATCAAAGGTGACATGTTTTTCCGGCAAGTGCAGACCGCGTACCCGGCAGATGAGTACCGCCGGATTGGGGGTCAGGGTGTAGGCCTTTCCTTCCGGACTGGTGTAAGAGATGGTGCCGTTGACCGCATCACGCAGGTTGATTTGACCCTCGATCACCTTATTCCAGGCGGGGGCCAGCGAATCCTCGAAATCCGCCATGAACACCTTGACGTTGGCGTTGAGGGCGTTGATCACCATCTTGCGCTCGACCGGGCCGGTGATCTCCACACGGCGGTCTTGCAGGTCGGCGGGAATGCCGCGAATGGTCCAGTCACCTTCACGGATGTGGGCGGTTTCCGGCAGGAAGTCCGGCAGCTCGCCGCCATCGATACGGGCCTGGCGTGCCACACGTTGTTTCAGCAATTCCCCTCTTTGGGGAGCAAAACGTTCCACCAGTTCGGAGACCAGAGCCACCGAGTCCGGCGTCAGAATTTGCGCGTATTCGGGCTGCATCTCGCCCTGGATGCGAAGGCGGGCGCTGCAGTGGGTCTGAGCCGGTGCCGACATAAGGTTCACTCCTTTGAGAATTACATTTTGAACTTACTAACTACGACTAAAGTCGAATCCCTGTTCCTGAAACGTTCCCGCAACAACGGGGTAACACGATTGATAAGGTGCGAAATATTGTTGAGTACGTCAACAGTTTTTTTTAAACACCTGTTTTTTGGATATGGTTAAGTTGATGTTTTTTATTGTTTTATTGGGTTGGTGTAAAAGCTCTACGCAGATGGTTATGCTCCTGCTTTTTCCCATCGGACAACGGCTAATTTGGGCCGTTACCCTGACCCTCATTTTGTAACTTATTACGTAATAAAATTACAAATGCAAAAACAAATCCCGACCTAACTCCAGGCTTTGCCAAAACAGCCGTATAAAGCGCGTTTGAATGTGGCAATGAATGTTTTGCTAATGCTAGACCTGATTGGTGAACGTGCGTTTTAAACTTGGTGTGGTGATGCAGGCTCTGTTGGCACCAGCGGTTGCAACGATGGAAAGTGAAGCGCAATAACGTAGGTTTGTATCAGTTGTCGGGGGGAATGCCGGAGAGGGAAGGGGGAGATACATCAGTCAATAATACTGCCATCCTTGATAGAATTAGCAGTTTGTCGTTTTTTGCAGATTTCTCGCCAAGTGTGTGAAACTGAGTGTGTTGAACAGGCGATGCCCCAGTGATTGAGCGGCCATCTGGCCGTGCTCAATAGTCATCATCCGGCTCGGCCAGATCGATCACATCCAGCTGGATGACCTGTTCATTTTCGCTTTCGGTGTGGCAAGGGGTGTCGTGAGGAACGGAATAAAGCGTAATGGCGGGTGCGAAATCGGTGTTCTGGTTCATGCCTGGTCCTGTGTTGCACGCAAGCCGGACAGTGATCCCTTCACTCGTGTTTCCACCTCCCTGTGTTGTCTACCGGCGGAAAGTTGCGCATCTTAATGAGTTCGGCAAAAAGATTCAAGTGGTTCTGAGTGTTTTTTGTTCTTGATGGGCTGACGTTGTCAGGAGGATAAATCGGAGGCAAAAAAATAGCCCAGTCGTTTGACTGGGCTATTCTCGGGGAAAATGGTCGGTGTGAGAGGATTCGAACCTCCGACCCTCTACACCCCATGCAGATGCGCTACCTGGCTGCGCTACACACCGACGGAGTCAGACTCGGCTGACGGGGAGGAAGTCTAATAGCATGGCCAAACGGGTGCAACTCCTTTTTTATCATAGAGATGCCGATTGCTTCTTTATTGCTCAGTCGGGATGCGGCTTGGGTCTGACGTGCAGATTTGGCATAATCGCAGCCCTGTCACCGCGAGCTATCATGCCTGCTATCTATGGAATCATCTGACAGGTATGAATAGCTGGAATGCAAACAGCACAATTGAACAATATAAAGAGGGGATGGGCGTGAAACCATCAGAGATCCCAGAGACACAGTGTCAAACCGAGCAGGACGAACAGTGGATGCGCCATGCCATGGCATTGGCCGCCCGGGCCGAAGGGATTGGCGAGATCCCGGTCGGTGCCGTACTGGTGCTGGATGGTCAGGTGGTGGGCGAGGGGTGGAACCGCTCCATCAGCGAACACGACGCTTGTGCCCATGCCGAGGTGATGGCAATCCGGGCGGCGGGCAAGCAGCTGGCGAACTACCGGCTGCTCGACACCACTCTTTATGTGACGCTGGAGCCCTGCTGTATGTGTGCCGGTGCGCTGATCCATAGCCGGATCAAGCGGGTGGTTTACGGCGCCCGAGATCTCAAGACCGGTGCCGCGGGGTCGGTGTTCGAGATCTTGCAGGACCCGCGCCACAATCACAGCGTCGAGCTGACCGGCGGTGTGCTGGCCGATGCCTGCTCGGCCCAGTTGTCGGCCTTCTTCAAGCGCCGTCGCGCCGAGAAAAAGGCGGCCAAACTGGCGCTGCAACAATCAAACGATACCCTTTCCTGAATCATTCGGGGGCAGCGCAGGCTGCCCTTGCTGATTATCCTCATAAATATCCCTTTATAAACAACATATTGCGTCCATCTTCCTTCGAAAGGATCCCCGCCCATTTTTCCGTTAACAACCTCTGTTAAAGCGCTCTCGATGTAACAAAACTGTCATGCAACCGCCATATAATGCCGCGAAGCCTAGCTTACATTGAGGTCTTGCATGTCATCGGAATCGTTAAACCTGGTCATGGCGGGCAGTAGAAAACGCCGGATCAAGGATAAATTGGCCAAATATGGCGTCACCACAGGCGGAGCCCTGGTACTGGTGGCGCTGCTGCTTATCTTCTTTTATCTGCTCTATGTGGTGAAACCCATCTTCAATGGCGCCTCCATGGAGCCGGCCACCTCGTTTACCCTGCCCGTCGCAGGGAAGACAGCCTGGCTCGGCATGGAAGAGCAGAACGAGATCGGCTATCGCTTCAGCGATAAAGGTCAGGTCAACTTCTTCGCGCTACAAGGAGATGACAAGATCAAGGTTGGCCAGTCACTGGGCCAAGCCCAGGTTGCTGGCGACATCAGCACGGCCACAACGCCGGCGCCGGGCCAAAAGCTGATTGCCTACGGCTTTGCCGATGGCAAGGCACTGGTTGTCCAGCCTGCGTTCAAGGTCTCCTATCCCAACGATGTGCGGGTGATTGAACCCAGCCTGAAATATCCCTTCGGTGAAGAGCCTGTGGTGATCGACCCGCAAGGGAAGGCGCTGCAACGGATGGTGTTCGAAGCCACCAAGGACAAGATGGCGACCGCTGCCGTGACCGAAGATGGTCGTGGCGTGATGACTGTGATGAGCGGCGAGGAGAACTTCATCTCCGGGGAGATTGAGTGGAGCAGTGAAAACTACACGATTCCCTCTTTGCCGCGTCATGTGGATCAGATGTTGCTGACCCCCAATCTGCGCATCCTCTTTGTACGTCAGGGTAATCGTCTCTCCGTCTATGACATTCATAACCTGAGCGAGATCTCCCTGCGCAACGTGCTGGAGATCAATGCTACCAACGCCAACGTGACCCGGGTCGAGCTGCTGGCTGGCGCTTCTTCGCTGCTGGTAGGTAATGACAACGGCGTCATCTCCCAGTGGTTTGAAGTGGCAAAGGATGGCAAACGTCAGTTCACCCAGATCCGTGATTTCAAGGGTGATGGCGCCGTGGATCTGTTGACTCCCGAGCACTTTCGCAAAGGCTTCATCAGTGCCGACAAGGACGGCATCATCAGCTTCTTCCACGCCACCGGCGAGACCAAGCTGCTGACCGAAACAGTAGAAGGGGGGGAGCTTTCTGCCCTGGCCATCTCTCCACGCCACAATGCACTGTTGATGCAACAAGGCGACACCTTCAAATTGTTTACGGTTGAGAATGATCACCCCGAAGTGACCTGGTCTGCCCTCTGGCAAAAGGTATGGTACGAAGGGTATCCGGAGCCCCAGTATGTGTGGCAATCCACCTCCGCCAGCAACGACTTTGAAGCCAAGCTGAGTTTGGTACCCCTTTCGTTTGGTACTCTCAAAGCCGCTTTTTATGCGCTGTTGTTTGCTGTACCACTCGGGATTGCCGGTGCCATCTATACCGCCTATTTCATGTCTCCGGGGATGCGCAAGTTTGTTAAACCGACCATCGAGATCATGGAGGCATTGCCAACGGTTATCCTCGGTTTCCTGGCTGGTTTGTGGCTTGCTCCCATTGTGGAAGATTACCTGCCGGGCATTTTTATGATGCTGGTGATGCTGCCGATGGGGATGCTGCTTGCAGCTCTGCTATGGCATCTGTTGCCTGACACTCTCAAGCAAAGTGTGCCTGAGGGCAGTCAAGCCGTCTTACTGATCCCTGTCGTTATTCTGATTGGCTGGATGGCTCTTACTCTCAGTCCTGTCGTAGAAAATGCGTTTTTCGGTGGTGATACCCGTAGCTGGCTCACCAATGTAATGGGGATCAAATTTGACCAGCGCAACTCGCTGGTGGTCGGTATCGCCATGGGCTTTGCGGTCATCCCCACCATCTTCTCCATTGCAGAAGATGCGGTCTTCTCGGTGCCCAAGCATCTGACTCAGGGCTCGCTGGCGCTGGGGGCCACCCCGTGGCAGACCCTGAGCCGGGTGGTGATCCTCACCGCGAGCCCGGGCATCTTCTCTGCGGTGATGATGGGGCTTGGCCGCGCCGTGGGTGAGACCATGATCGTGCTGATGGCCACTGGCAACACCCCCATTATGGATTTCTCCATGTTCCAGGGGTTGCGTACCCTCGCCGCCAACATTGCGGTGGAGATGCCGGAGTCGGAAGTGGGCAGCTCCCACTATCGAGTGCTGTTCCTCGCGGCCTTCGTACTGTTTGTGTTCACCTTTTTCTTCAACACCCTGGCCGAGTTTGTCCGCCAGCGGTTGCGTGAAAAATACAGCTCCATGTAACGGGCAAGGAATCGACAATGGGTAAGTGGTTTAAATCAGGGGCCCCCTGGATCTGGATGACCGGCGGTGCCGTCAGCCTGAGCCTGGTAGCGGTACTGGGTCTGTTGTTGCTGATCGGCTGGCGTGGTCTGGTCTACTTCTGGCCCCACCCTATCTATGAGTGGCAACTGGAAGACGCCAGCGGTAACAAGAGTGTGTTGGTTGGTGAAATCAATGACAGTGAGCTGGTGCCGGTTGAACGCCTGCGAGCCGCAGGATTGCCATTGGAAGGTGAAGAACGTGAGGTGTTGACCCGTTATCTGGTCAAGACCGGCAACCGCGAGTTCGTTGACCTCGATTTTCGCTGGGTTCTGGAGACTGATATCAAGTCTCAGGCTCTTCCTGTCGAGATGGCAATGATAGAGCGTACTACCAACGGCAACTTCTATGGCTATGTGGTAGAGGCCAAGGAAGATGGCGTCGTGTATGAGCAAGATTTGCACAAAGTGCTCAAGCGGATGCTGGCTCGAAGCAACGGTTTGTCTGAACAAGCCAATGAGTTACAAAAAGGCCCCATTGGCGCCATCAACTACCAATTAGAGAAGTTGCGCCTCAAGGAACGTAAAGCAGAGCTTGAAAATGAGCTGACTGATCAGCTCAAAGTGGAGCTGGCCAGCGAGCGTCAGGCCCTCAACGATCGTTATCAGGTGCTGGAAAAAGAGCTCTTCTCTCTGCGTAGCCAAGCCGATCGCGACGCCATCACCGTCAAGGATATGCGTGGCGAGCTGGTGACCATGCCGATGTCCAAGGTACTGGACGTGGTATGGCCCAACGACATGAGCCTGCTGGCCAAGGTGGGTCACTGGTTCCATCAGATTGGCAAGTTTGTTTCCGGTGAGCCTCGCGAAGCCAACACCGAGGGCGGGGTGTTCCCGGCCATCTTCGGTACCGTCTTCATGGTTATCCTGATGGCGATCATCGTGACCCCGCTGGGGGTGGTGGCAGCGGTTTATCTGCACGAGTATGCGGGCAAGAACAGTCTGACCAAGCTTATCCGCATTGCGGTGATCAACCTGGCGGGCGTGCCCTCCATCGTCTACGGCGTGTTTGGTCTGGGCTTCTTCGTCTACACACTCGGCGGTTCGTTAGACCAGCTTTTCTACCCGGAAGCGCTGCCGAGCCCGACCTTTGGCTCACCCGGCGTGATCTGGTCGGCGCTGACCCTGGCCATCCTGACCCTGCCGGTGGTGATTGTCTCCACCGAAGAGGGGCTGGCGCGGATCCCGAGCACCATCCGTCAGGGCTCGTTGGCACTGGGCGCCACCCAGGCCGAGACCCTGTGGCGCATTGTGCTGCCGATGGCGAGCCCGGCCATCATGACCGGCCTTATTCTGGCTATTGCCCGTGCAGCCGGTGAAGTGGCGCCGCTGATGCTGGTGGGGGTGGTAAAACTGGCACCGACCCTGCCGATGGATGGCAACTTCCCGTATCTGCATGTGGAGCGCAAGTTCATGCACCTGGGCTTCCACATCTATGACGTCGGCTTCCAGAGCCCCAACGTCGAGGCGGCCCGCCCGCTGGTCTACGCCACCTCCTTCCTGCTGGTGACGGTGATCGTGGGTCTGAACCTGACCGCTATCGGTATTCGTAACCACTTGCGCGAGAAATTCCGGTCGCTGGAGCATTAATCCGGCGCCGCTTGAGTGATACAAGAGTGAGATAACAGAGGGGCGGCCGAGCGCGAGCCGCCATCTCTCTGCACCAATACGTGAGGGGCGCCGGCAGCTGTCCGGCCACTCCAGATAGATTTTGAGGTAACAGATGATCAACGTAACGACCACGTCTACCCAGCACACCGCGCTGGACCTGCTCAACCTGACCCCGGAGCAGACCGCGCTGGAGGTGAAGGATCTCAACCTGTACTACGGCAGCAAGCAGGCGCTGTTCAACGTCAACATGAAGATCCCCAAAGGGCAGGTGACCGCCTTTATCGGCCCGTCAGGCTGTGGCAAATCGACCCTGCTGCGCTGCATCAACCGGATGAACGATCTGGTGGAGATCTGCCGCATCGAGGGGGAAATCCAGCTGCACGGCCACAACATCTATGACAAGAGCGTCGATGTTTCCGCCCTGCGCCGTCAGGTGGGCATGGTGTTCCAGCGCCCGAACCCGTTCCCCAAGTCCATCTACGAGAACGTGGTCTATGGTCTGCGCCTGCAGGGGATCAACGATCGTCGCACTCTGGATGAAGCGGCCGAGCGCTCCCTGCGCGGTGCGGCCCTGTGGGACGAGGTGAAGGATCGTCTGCATGACAACGCCTTCGGTCTCTCCGGTGGTCAGCAGCAGCGTCTGGTGATTGCCCGCGCCATCGCTATTGAGCCGGAAGTGTTGCTGCTCGATGAACCGACCTCGGCGCTCGACCCCATCTCCACCCTCACCATCGAGGAGCTGATCAACGAGCTCAAGAGCCAGTTCACCGTGGTGATCGTGACCCACAACATGCAACAGGCTGCGCGCGTGTCGGATCAGACCGCCTTTATGTATATGGGCGAGCTTATCGAGTACTCGGATACCAACACCATTTTCACCACCCCGGCCAAGAAAAAGACCGAAGATTACATTACCGGTCGTTACGGCTAAGGAGAGGAGAGGATGAATCTCAGCAAACAGATTGGCAGTCGGTTCAACGGCTAAGGCATAATCGGAGCAATCAAGGATTATTTGTATGGACAATATGAACCTCAATAAACACATCTCCGGTCAGTTCAATGCCGAGCTAGAGAGCGTGCGCAACCAGGTGCTGGTGATGGGCGGTCTGGTGGAGCAGCAGCTCACCGACGCCATTGCGGCGATCCACGATCAGGATCTCGATGCGGCGCGTAAAATCGTGGCCAACGACCACAAGGTCAACGCGATGGAAGTGGCGATCGACGAGGAGTGCACCCGCATCATCGCCAAGCGTCAGCCGACCGCCTCCGACCTGCGACTGGTGATGGCCATCATCAAGACCATCACCGACTTGGAGCGCATTGGCGACGTGGCCGACAAGATCGCCCGCATGCTGACCGACAACGCCAACAAGCCGCAGCCGCCGCTGGTGTCGCTGGAGAACATGGGCCGTCGTACCATCAAGATGCTGCACGATGTGCTCGACGCCTTCGCCCGCATGGATCTGGATGCCGCGCTGGCTGTCTACAAGGAAGATGACAAGGTAGACCGCGAGTACGAGTCCATCATCCGCGAGCTGATGACCTATATGATGGAAGATCCCCGCACCATCCCCCAGGTGCTCAACGTGCTGTGGGCGGCGCGTGCCATCGAGCGGGTCGGCGATCGCTGCCAGCACATCTGCGAGTACATCGTCTACTACGTGAAAGGCAAGGATGTGCGCCATACCAAGGCGGACGATCTGGGCACCTTGCTGGGCAAGGGCTAACCGGAAGTGAATAAAAAGGCGCGTGAAGCGCCTTTTTTGTTGCATAACTGGTCGGAGTAAGATAAAGCCCCCAACTGGCTGTTTTCTGATAGAATACTCCCCCTGTGTGAGTCCCGGATGGGCTCACGGTCCGGTCTCCCGGGCCCAGTTTGCCGTCTTGTGCTAAGGCGGGTGTAGCAATAGGTTAATCATGAGTTTTGCCGATAGTTTGTTCTTTTTAATGCTGCTGGTTGGCGGCAGTGTGTTCTTCTCCCTCTCCGAGATCTCTCTCGCCGCGTCTCGCAAAATCAAATTGCAGGTGATGGCAGATGAAGGTAATCGCCAGGCCGAAAAGGTGCTGGCCCTGCAGGCCCAGCCGGGCAACTTTTTCACCGTGGTGCAGATTGGCCTCAATACCGTCGCCATTCTGGGCGGTATCCTGGGTGAGTCTGCCCTCAACCCCGCCATCAAGGGGATTGTCTCCCAGTTCTACCAAGGGCCCTGGCTTGGCGAGATCAGCTCCGGTGCCTCCTTCGTGTTCGTCACCGGCATGTTTATCCTGATCGCCGATCTGATGCCCAAGCGTCTGGCTATGACCATGCCCGAGCAGATTGCCGTGGTGGTGGTGCGCCCCATGCTCTTCTTCGTCACCGTGCTGATGCCGCTGGTGTGGGTCTTCAACGGATTGGCCAACTCCCTGTTCCGTCTGATGCGTGTCTCCACCGTGCGTAACGACGAGATCACCTCCGACGATATCTATGCGGTGATGGATGCCGGTGCCGAGGCGGGGGTTATCCAGCGCGAGGAGCATCAGCTCATCGAGAACGTATTCGAGTTGCAGTCCCTTGGTGTCACCTCTGCCATGACGGCCCGCGAGAGCCTCATCTACTTCACCCTGCAAGAGAGTGAAGAGAGCATCAAGGCGAAGATCGCCGAACATCCCCACAACAAGTTTCTGGTCTGTGACCACAACCTCGACAGCATCAAGGGCTTTGTCGATGCCAAAGAGTTGCTGATCCGCGTTATCGGCGGCCAGAGCATCGACCTGATCGGTGGCAACCTGGTGCAGAACGTCATCATCATCCCCGATACCCTGAACCTCTATGAGGCGATGGAGTACTTCAAGAATCATCGTGGTGACTTTGCCGTGGTGATGAACGAGTACGCGCTGGTGGTGGGGATTGTCACCATGAACGACCTGATGAGCACCGTCATGGGTGAGTGGGCCACCCACGTGGTGGAAGAGCAGATCGTCCAGCGCGACGAGAACTCCTGGCTGGTGGACGGGGTTACCCCCATCTCCGACGTGATGCGCGCCTTCGATATCGAAGAGTTCCCCGAGAACCAGAACTACGAGACCATCGCCGGCTTTATCATGTATATGCTGCGCAAGATCCCCAAGCGCACTGACTCGGTCAAATACGCCGGTTACAAGTTCGAAGTGGTGGATATCGACAGTTACAAGATTGATCAGCTGCTGGTTACCCGGGTCGAACCGGCTGTGGCCGAGAAGCCTGCTCAGGAATCGTAAAAGGAGCGACATAAGAGTCATGAAGATGATGCAGTCTCATTCCCGTGCGCTGGCCTGTGTCGCGCTCGCCCTGGCACTGGGTGCCTGTAGTCAGAGTGCGCCGCGCAAAGCCACAGTGGCAGCCAAGCCGGTTGCCCCCAAGCCTGCTGTAGTCGTGCCGCAGCCGGATCCCGATGCGGTGGTACAAAGCGGCATGGCCGAACCGAGCCCGGTCTTTGATGAGCAGTATCATGGCCCGGATCAGGGGTCGCTGGAGTCTGTGACTGCCCTGTTTGCCCGTGGCTACATCGAGTCTGCCATGCGCGAGACCATGCTGGCAGCGGTGCACAATGACTATCCGCTGCTCGGCATGCGGGATGTGCGGTTGACCGATCCGGTCTCCAAATTCCTCACCTCCGAGCATGCGGCCACCACGGCCCATGACTACCTCTATGCGGGTGTGCAGCGTCGCCTCGGTCGTCCGCTCAGCCCTGCCCAGTGGGAGCAGATCTGGCGTGGCCTGCCGCAGCAGGGTCGGGTCTCCGACTGGGTCAAACAGATCAAGCGAGTGCTGGCCGGGCGTTAAACTGCCAGCGGATCAAGATTGTGATGAGGCCACCTTCGGGTGGCCTCTTGCATTTCTGCGTTTGCCTCGCCGTTTGCACGCTGATTTCTGCTGATACTGATTGCCGCCCGTGGCACTTTGTTTTATCTTGTTTTGGCCATCTAAACATCCATATGTTTTTATGGCTGCATAATAAAAGGGCTTCCCAGGATGAAGCAGGACGATCTGCAGCGATTCAGCGTGAAACCGCAGATCAACAAAACAAACAGATAAATACGCAAATAAACAACGCATAAAACAAAGAGACACGACAGATGGAAACCAGGGAATTGTGGGTGCTGGATGGGGGCATGGGGCGCGAGTTGGCAAGGCGGGGGGCACCGTTTCGTCAACCCGAGTGGTCGGCGCTGGCCTTGATGGAGGCGCCAGAGACGGTGCGTGATGTGCATCAGGCCTTTGTGGCGAGCGGTGCCCGGGTCATCACCACCAACAGTTATGCGCTGGTGCCGTTTCATATCGGCGATGAGCGTTTCTTTGCCGACGGGGAGGGGCTGGCAGCGCTGGCTGGTCAACTGGCCCGTGAGGTGGCTGACGCGCAGAAGGGCGCCGTGCGGGTGGCGGGTTCTCTGCCGCCGCTCTTTGGCTCCTACCGTGCCGACCTGTTCAAGGCGGACCGGGTGAACGAGCTGGCGACGCCGCTTATCCGGGCGCTATCCCCTTATGTGGATATCTGGCTGGCCGAGACCATGAGCCTGATTGCCGAGCCACTGGCCCTGAAAGCGCTGCTGCCTGATGACGGCAAGCCGTTATGGGTCTCCTTCACGCTGGAAGATGAGGCGCCGGGCAATGAGCCGACACTGCGCTCCGGCGAGCGGGTGGCCGATGCGGTGAGCTCGCTGGTGGCGGCCGGGGTCGATGCCATCCTGTTCAACTGCTGCCAGCCCGAGGTGATTGAGGGGGCGCTCAAGGTGGCCAGTGCAGCGTTGCAGGCAAAGGGTCGCAGCGACATCCGGCTCGGTGCCTATGCCAACGCCTTCCCGCCGCAGCCCAAAGAGGCCACCGCCAATGACGGGCTGGACGAGATCCGCGCCGATCTGGGGCCGCTGGATTACCTTGGCTGGGCCGAGCGCTGGCGCGCAGCCGGGGCGAACCTCATCGGCGGCTGCTGTGGCATCGGCCCCGAGCATATTCAGGCGCTGAGCCGCCGGTTGCGCTAAGGAGCTTCCATGAAAGAGAGCAAGATTGGGCTCTGGTCACTCACCGCGCTGGTGTTCAGCTCCATGGTGGGGGCGGGGATTTTTAGCCTGCCCCAGAACATGGCCGAGGTGGCAGGCGCCCGCGCCGTGCTGATCGGCTGGGGCGTGACGGGTGTGGGCATCCTGGCGCTCGCCATGAGTTTTCTCTATCTGTCGCGACTCAGGCCGGATCTCGACGGCGGTATCTACAGCTACGCCCGCGCCGGTTTTGGCGATCTGGTGGGCTTTTTCTCCGCCTGGGGTTATTGGCTCTGCGCCACCATCGGCGTGGTGGGCTATCTGGTGATCGCCTTTGCCGCGCTGGGCAGCTTTGTCGACACCCCCGAGCAGATCTGGTTTGGTGAGGGCAACACTCTGGCGGCGTTTGTCGGCGAGTCTTGCATCCTCTGGGCGGTGCACCTGCTGGTGGCCCGTGGCGTGCAGCAGGCGGCGCTATTCAATCTGGTGGCGACCCTGGCCAAGAGCCTGCCGCTGCTGCTGTTTATCCTGTTTGCCTGCTACTGGTTCGATCCGGTCACCTTCGCGGCGGATCAGCAGGGCAGCACCCTGGCGGTGCCGGTCTCCGAGCAGGTGCGCAATACCATGCTCATCACTCTCTGGGTCTTCACCGGTATCGAGGGGGCAGCGGTGTTGTCGGCCCGCGCCAGAAACCGGCGGGATGTGGGGACGGCCACCGTGCTCGGCGTGGTGCTGGCGCTGCTGCTCTATGTGCTTATCTCGGTGCTGGCGCTCGGAATATTGAGTCGGCCCGAGCTGGCGGCGCTGCCCAACCCTTCCATGGCTGGGCTGATGGCCCAGATGACCGGCTCTGGGGCAAGCTGCTCATCAGCGTCGGCCTGATCGTCTCGGTGCTTGCCTCCTACGTGAGCTGGACCCTCTTCTCGGCGGAGGTACCGTTCAGCGCGGCCCGCCACGGTGCGTTTCCTGCTATCTTCCGGCGCCAGAACCGCAACGGGACGCCTATCGCATCGCTCTGGCTCACCAGCCTGACGGTGCAGACTTGCCTGCTGCTGGTATGGCTGCTCGGCAAGGGCTACACCAGTCTGCTGCTTATATCGACCTCGATGATTTTGGTGCCTTACCTGCTGATCGGCCTGTTCTTGCTCAAGCTTTCGTTCAGCAAGGAGGAGGAGAGTGGGCAGGGGCGAGGCCTGATGCGGGCAGTGGCGCTGGTGTCGAGCGGTTACGGCTTCTGGCTGCTCTATGCCGCCGGGGTTGAGTATCTGTTGCTCTCCTTGCTGCTCTACGGGCCGGGTCTGCTGCTGTTTCTCTACAGCCGCCGTCAGCTGGGCACAGATCTTTGCCTGAGCGGTCGCGAGAGGCTGTTGGCCGGAGTGACCTTGCTGAGCCTGATCCCCGCCGTCTGGTCGTTCGCCCATCTTTGACACCGAAGATATGGCTGACCATAAAAGAGAGCGCCACCGTGGCGCTCTCTTGTTATCAGGGACTGGTTATCAGGGGCTTGCTATCCGGGAGTTGCGATTCGGGGCGAAGGCCTAGCGGCTGGCAGGCCCAGCCGGTTTGCCAAACAGCACCGCGAGTTTTTGTCGCCAGGGTAGGCCACGGGCATCGCGCAGCATATCGCGCCACTCGTGGAAAGTGAGGATGAAGGGGTTGAAGCTGTGGATCGGCTTGGTGATGCCGAAGCGGCATGGCTCGGCAGGGTCTTCTTCCACAAAGGTGCCGAACAGCCGATCCCAGATGATCAGCACCCCGGCGAAGTTGCGGTCTATGTATTTGGTGTTGCTGGCGTGGTGCACCCTGTGGTGGGAGGGGGTGTTGAAGATCCACTCCAGCCCGCCAAGCTTGCCCACCACCTGGGTGTGGACGAAGAACTGGAAACCGAGGCTCATCAGCACGGTGGCGACTACCGCCTCGGGCGGGAAGCCGATGACAATCATCGGGATCCAGAACAGCCACATGCCGGAGATGGGATACATCAGGCTCTGACGAAAAGCGGTGGAGAGGTTGAGCCGCTCCGAGCTGTGGTGCACCACGTGGGAGGCCCACAGCCAGCGCACATGGTGGCTGGTGAAGTGGAACAGCCAGTAACAGAGATCCTGCAACAGGAACAGCAGTAGCACACTCCAGAGATTCAGCTCGATATCGAACAGTCGCCAGCCCCAGAGGGTATCATACAGATAAGCAATGGCGATGGCCGCCAGGGCATCGCCCCCCTGATGCATCAGGGCCAGGGCTGCGTTGGCGAACAGATCCCGCCACTGGTAGGTGGCAGTGGGAAAGGCCGCGCCATGTTTGCGCAGGTAGAGCATCTCCCAGCCGATAAAGGCCAGAAAAACTGGGGAGAGGTAGAGCAGAAGCAGTTGCACATCCATATGCGGCCATCCATTCAGAGCAATTGCTCTCCAGCATAAAGGATGGTTTTAATATTTCATTAACATTTTTCAGCCAACGAAGAGATGGCATGAAATATGGCGCGGAAGCAGAGGAAGGCGCGGCGGATGGCTATGCTTGATGCAGGCTTTTTCAGGAGGTGCTGGCTTATGCGCGTCTGGTGTTGCTTGTTGCTGGGGTTGTGCATGATGGCGCACGCCAAGACCCGGGTCGAGATCCTGGCAGATGCCGCCTATCCTCCCTACTCCTGGCAGGAGGGGGAGGAGGTCAGGGGGATCTATGCCGACATCATCCGCGAGGTGACCTCTGCCATGCCTGACTATGAGGTTGTACTCAAGCCTATGCCGTGGCGGCGCGGTCTGAGCATGGTGGAACAGGGGACAGCCTTCGCTATTTTTCCACCCTACTACATGCCCGACACCCGCCCTTACATGTGGCCCTACTCCCAGCCGATGCTGGATGAAGAGCTGGTGGTGATGTGCGGCGCCAGTGTAGTGGCCAATACCCCACAGGCCAGCTTTCCGCTCGACTATCACGGTTTGCGCTTTGGCATGAACGCCGGTTTTGCCGTCGGCGGCGATGCCTTCTGGCAGGCGGTAAAAGAGAAGCAGATCGACGTGGAGGAGGTGAAAAGCAATCGGGAGAACCTGCTCAAGATTGTCCGCGGCCGGGTCGATTGCACCATCAATGATCGCCTCTCCCTGCTCTATGAGTTGCTCAACATGATAAAGGCCGATCAGCTGGCGGTGGCCGATATGTCCCTGCTCAAACAGGGGCCGGTGCTCAGCAAGGAGCAGGGGTTTCTCGGCTACAGCCGCAAGGGGGAGTACCCCTACAAACAGGCCTTTATCGACCAGTTTGACAAGGAGCTCTATCAGCTCAAAAAACGTGACGGGGTGAAAGTGATCGTGGAGCGCTATCTGGGAAAGTCCCCGCGCTGAGCCGATGAGATGGGCACTCGGGTTCAGCTGGGTTAAGCCTGCTCAGCGTGACACACAAGCAGAGGGACCTTGCGGTCCCTCTTCGTTTATCCAGCAGAGCATGTTGGCTACAGCACCTGACTCAGGAACTGGCGCAGGCGTGGGGAGGGTGGATTGTCGAAGAAATCGGCCGGTTTTTCATCCACCAGCAGTTCGCCACTCTCCATAAAGAGCACCCGATCCGCCACCTCGCGGGCAAAGCCCATCTCGTGGGTCACCACCACCATGGTCATCCCTTCGCGGGCCAACTCTTTCATCACCTCCAGCACTTCCCCCACCATTTCGGGGTCGAGCGCACTGGTGGGCTCGTCAAACAGCATGATGCGTGGCTGCATGGCGAGTGCCCGGGCAATGGCCACCCGCTGTTGCTGACCGCCGGAGAGTTGGGAGGGATAGCTGGCCGCTTTCACCGACAGCCCCACTTTCAGCAGCAGCGCCTTGGCTCTGTCTTCGGCCTCACGGCGCGACAGGCCACGCACCTTCTGCGGCGCGAGGCAGATATTATCCAGCACCGTCAGGTGGGGGAAGAGGTTGAAGGACTGGAACACCATGCCCACCTCTTCCCGCAGCTTGTTGACATCGCCCGGCTCGGTCAGGCTGATGCCATCGACCACGATATTGCCGTCGTTGATGGTCTCCAGCTGGTTGAGGGTGCGCAGGAAGGTGGACTTGCCGGAGCCGCTGGGGCCGACGATCACTACCACTTCCCCTTCGGCGACCTGGGTGCTGACATTTTTCAGGGCGTGCACTTCGCTGCCGTAGAACTTCTCGACACCGGTCGCCTTGATGATGGGATCAGTTGCTGTGCGCATATTTCGCCTCCAGAAAACGCACCGGGAAGGCGCAGGGCGTGCCGCTGATGGCAGCACGGCTCGACATCTGTTGAGCCTCGATGATGGGATCAGTTGCTTTTCGCATATTTCACCTCGAGACGGCGCACCAGGAAGGAGAGGGTACCGGTCAGTACCAGATAGAGCAGCGCCACGGTGAACCACACCTCGAACGGGCTGAAAGTGGAGCTCACCACCTCGCGTCCCGCCTTGGTCAGATCGGTGATGGAGATGACCGACACCAGCGAGGAGTCCTTGATCAGGTTGATGAACTGACCCGCCAGTGGCGGCAGTACCCGCTTGAAGGCCTGCGGCAGGATGACGTAGCGCATGGTCTGGGCCGAGGTGAGGCCCAGACTGCGGCCCGCTTCCATCTGCCCCTTGTGGATAGAGCTGATGCCGGCACGCACGATCTCCGCCACATAGGCGCCGGTAAAGACGGCCAGTGCGGCGACCCCGGCGGTGAAGCGATCGAGGTTCAGCACTGTGCCGATAAAGAAGTAGACGATGAAGATCTGCACCAGCAGCGGGGTGCCGCGAATGAGCTCCACATAGGTGATGGCCAGATTGCGCAAAGCCGGGTTGGGGGAGAGGCGGGCCAGTCCGGCCAGGGTGCCGAGCAAAATGGCGAAGATGCCCGCCACCAGCGAGAGCTTGATGGTCATCCAGACGCCCCAAGCGATGGGGCCTGCGGTCCAGCTCAGTTGGGTGTCGAGGGTATCGCCACGAAAAACGGTATCCCCTTCGGCGACTTGTATGCCGGTACTGGCAATGGCTTGCCGCACATTGGGGTCAAGATCGTCTTGCAGGAACAGCTTGCCCTTCTCGGCCTCGCTGGTACCCGCCATCACGGTGCCGTCAAATTCGGCCAGATTCTTCTGTTCCGCCTGATAGGCGATGTATTGGGGAATGCGTTCCCAGCGCCAGGTGTAATCCACTGACTGGACAGCCTTGTAGATGCCGAATACGGCAACCAGCAGCATCAGCAGGAAAACCCCATGCCAGAGTAGCTGATTGGGCTGTTTTTCCATCTGTCTTGTCGGTTTGGGTGTGTGCACAGTCACAACCTCTTCTCGTTATTGTGTGGGGAGCTGCGTGGTGCAGGGGCGGCATTTGCCGCCCCCCGGAGGTTATTTGAGCTGATTCAGCCAGGCGTTGGATTCGAACCACTTCTTGTAGAGACGGTCGTAGCTGCCATCGCCCTTGATCTGGCGCAGGTAGTTGTTGAACCAGTTGAGGGTGTCCTGATCCCCTTTGCGGATGGCCCAGGCCAGCGGCTCGAAGGTGAACGGCTTGTCGAGGTGTACCACGGCGCCCTTGTTCTGGGAGGCGAAAATGGCGTTGTAGGGCAGGTCATAGACGAAGGCATCGACCTTGCCGTTGATCACCTCCAGCTTGGCGTCATCCTGGGTTTCAAACTGCAGCAGGGTGGCTTTCGGGATCAGGCGCTTGACTGCCTGCTCGCCGGTGGTGCCGAGCTTGACCGCGATCTTGTACTTGGGATCGTTCAGATCGGTGAAGGATTTGATTTCGCCCGCCTTCTCTTTGCGCAGGACTATGGTCTGGCCGACCACGATGTAAGGATCGGCGAAGTTGACCCGCAGATTGCGCTGGGGAGTGACGGTCATGCCGCCCATGATGACGTCGAACTTGTTGGTCAGCAGTGCCGGAATGATGCCATCCCAGGCGGTGTTGACGAACTCGACCTTCACGCCCATCTCTTTGGCGACCATCTTGGCGAGATCCACGTCAAAGCCGATGTATTGGCCCTGCTTGTTGGTCATTTCAAAGGGTTGATAGCCCGCATCGAAGCCAACTCGCAGCACGCCGCGTTCGAGCACGGCATCCAGGGTAGACGTGGGGGCTGGGGTCGGGGCCGCTGTGGCGATCCCGCAAAATAGCAGGGTAGAAAGAATCAGTTTTTTGATCATAAGTGACGTCTCTGTCGGTGGTGTGTTCGGCCTTGAACCTGATCCCGTGCGACTCCGTGGCACAAGAGACTGCTGCATCCGGCAACAGGCAAGACAGGATGAATGTCTTGAGCGGGACAAAAGCCCCATATGAGATGCTATGAATAGTGGTTGAGTGAAAAATGTACCAAAAACAGATTGTGTCAGAAGACTCAACAGGTTAGAGACATTTATTGCTCATGGCTTCATTCATAAAATCACACGAAAACAACATATCTATCTAATGGGGTGGGTTCAAGCCCAAATTGTGCCCAAGACATTTTGTTACATAGCGAGGGGCTCGCATGTGGCTTTTGTCTGGGGGATCTCATCAGCGGGTATGCATCGAACCTGTGGTGACGGAATGGCGAGAGTGATCCAGCAGCGCGAAAAACCGACGAACAGGATGTTTTTATTGTGAAAACAGTCAGGTCCCTCTGGGTCTAGGCAAACGCTTCTCATATACTCAGTTACCCTCTCTGTATGGCTTTGGTATGGACGCCTCACTACTGCTTAAGCTGGATATTTTTACCTTGATGATCATGGCCTTGTGTGGCTATTGTCTCGGTTTCCTCACTCTTACCATCATTCGCGTTACCCACCACGATATTCCTGGCGTCGGGGTCTGGTGGTGGTCCAGCCTGTTTGCCATGCTGGGCCAGGCGGGATTCGCCAGTCTGCTGCTGACCCCCACGCCTTATGGCTCCTGGGTTGGCAATGTATTCCTGATTTTTCATGTGTCGTTGCTGCTGGTCGCCCAGCGCTGTTTCTTCCGTCAACCACCCGGCTGGCGCGCCTGCTGGGGCTTCATCCTGCTGTTTGCCGCCGTCATGACCTGGTCGGTCGCCATCGATGGCCGGATTGCGGTGCGGGTGATGATCAGCAGCGCCACCTTCCTCGTGCTCAGTTTGCTCATCATCTGGCAGCTCTGGCGTCACGGCCGCCCTGATTATCAGGTGGCGGTTTGGGTGCTGATTGGCCTCAATCTGGTGCTGATCGCCATGACCCTGATGCGGATGTTTACCGTGTGGGGCGAGGTGATCGAAAGCCCGTTCCAGCGTCAGCTGTTCAACGTGTTGCCCTATGTCTCCATGCTGGTGGGCAGCTCCATGCTCACCTTCGGGGTGCTGCTGCTCTGCAACCAGCACCGGGCGCTGGAGCTGCGCTATCAGGCCAGTCATGACCCGCTGACCGGGTTGTTCAATCGTCGCGGTTTTATGGAACGTCTGGCCCGTGGACGGCCTGCACAACAGGGGGCGCTGGTGGTGCTCGATCTGGATGACTTCAAGCAGGTCAACGATCGGCATGGTCATGAGGTGGGCGATCGGGTGCTGGAGCGGGTCGGGCTGGCGCTGCGCGATCTGGAGGGGGTGTTGGCCGGTCGCTTTGGGGGCGAGGAGTTTGTGTTGCTGTTTCGCCATGCCACCGCAGACGAGGCGATCGCCCGTTGCCAGTCACTGCGGGTTCAGCTTGCGGCCAGCGAGGTAGAGGGGATCCATATTACTGTCAGCATGGGGGTCGCCCACTGGCAGGGAGAGTGGCATTTCGACCACCTGTTCCGGCGCGCGGACGACGCCCTCTATCGTGCCAAACGGGAAGGGAAGAACCGGGTCTGTCAGGCGGCTTGAGGCAGGGATAGCTTCAGGAATAACATCAGGGCGCGGTGATCCGCGCCCTGTTTGTTTCTGCGTGCCGGATATAGTTCGTCAGCTGCCACCCGCTACTCTGCATTCGCTTGAGCTGCTCTCGGTGCCTGCGCCTTGAGGAAGGGGAGCAGCAGCAGGGCCGAGACGCCTGCCGCCACCGAGATCACTACGAAGAAGCCGTTCCAGTGCCAGATCTCCATCACCTTGGCCAGCGGATAGCCCGACAGCGCCGCCCCCATGTAGGCGAACAGACCGACAAAGCCGGTGGCTGCCCCTGCTGAATTCTTGTGGGAGCACTCCGCTGCCGCCATGCCGATCAGCATCTGGGGGCCGAACACGAAAAAGCCGATGGTGAAGAAGCAGGCCGCCTGCATCACATAGCTGAAGAAGGGCATCAGCCAGAGCGATCCCACCGCCAGCAGGATCCCCACCGCAAAGATGAGGTTCATCGGGCCACGGTTGCCGTTGAACAGCTTGTCCGATCCCCAGCCCGCCACCAGCGCACCGATAAAGCCTCCCACCTCGAACATGGAGATGGCCGAGTTGGCGCTCATCAGATTGAAGCCGCGCTGCTCGGTCATGTAGAGATTGCCCCAATCATTGATGGCGGTGCGCACCACATAGACCAGCACGTAACAGCAGGCGAGCAGCCAGATATAGGGGTTGCCCAGTACATATTTACGCAGGATCTGGCGATGGGAGAGCCCCGCATCCTGAGTCTGCTGGGCCAGCTCCATGGCATCCTTGCGCCACTCGCCCACAGTGGGCAATCCCATGGCGCTCGGGGTATCCCGCAGCCGCCAGCAGAGGAACAATCCCGCGATGATGGCGATAAGGCCGGGCACTATCATGCCGTAGCGCCAGCCATGCTGCAGAGCGATGGTGCTGACGATAAGGGGAATGAGCGCCCCGCCGACGTTGTGGGCAGTGTTCCAGGCCGACCACCAGACCCCGCGCTCGGTGCGCGAATACCAGCTGGTGAGCAGCTTGGAGCAGGGGGGCCAGCCCCAGCCCTGGAAGAAGGCGTTGGCGACCCAGAGGGCGGCAAACATCCAGAGTGCCGACGAGAGGCCGAACAGTATGTTGATAACGCCGGTGGCCATCAGTCCGACGCCCATAAAGTAGCGCGGGTTGGCGCGGTCACTGATGATGCCGGAGAAGAACTTGGAGCAGCCGTAGGTGATGTAGAACAGAGTCCAAAGCATGCCGATATCGGACTTGTCCAGCATGCCGCTCGCCAGCATGTCCGGCATGGCGAAGTTGAAACTCTTGCGAGTGAAGTAGAAGACCGCGTAGCCCAGATACATGGTCAGCAGCAGGTGCAGCCGCCAGTGGCGATAGGTGGCATCGATCTCGGCCTGATCCCGGATAAGGGGCCGGGGCGGCGCGCTTCTCATAAAACTCAGCACAGGCAGGCCCTCTGGTGGTGATTAGCCATGACTTTCTTCCCGTCTGCGACTGGGCAGGTTGACCGTCAGCTGGGTGCCGTGGATGCAGGAGAGTTGCAGACTGCCACCGAGCGCTTGTACCCGCTCGCGAATGCCGAGCAGGCCATAGCCCTGTTGCGGGCGGCTTTCCGGCAGGCCGCGGCCATCATCTTCCAGCACCAGTTGCAGCTGCTCGCCGCTGGCACGGGCGCGAATGGTGACCGAGTGGGCGTTGGCATGTTTGACCACGTTGTTGAGCCCCTCCTGACAGACCCGAAACAGGGTGACCCGCTGGGCATCCGAGAGATCCCCATCCGCCAGCTGCCACTCCAGCCGGGTGACGATGCCGTGACGCTCCAGCTCCAGCTCCCGCAGCAGTGCCCGTACCGCCTGTTCCAGAGTCATGTCGTCGAGCTGGCGCGGGCGCAGCCGCCCGAGCAGGCCGCGCACCGCGTCGTAGATCCCGAGCGACAGTGTGTCGATGAGGGTGCTGCTCTGGCCCACCCCGGCGTTGTCGGGGGCGAGGCGGCGCACGATCCCTGCCTGGGTTCGAATGGCTGTGATGGTCTGGCCGATGTCGTCGTGCAGCTCGCGCGCTACCTCCTTGCGGATGCTCTCCTCGGTCTCCAGCAGCCGCTCGGTGAGCTGGCGATTGTGGGCGAGCTGGCGGGTCAGCGCCTGATTGAGTTCGCGTTGGCGCTGGATCCCGGCACCCAGCAGCAGGCCGGTGAGGCTCTGGGCCAGCAGGGAGAGCAGCAGATCCAGCGGGTGATCGTGCCAGGCCTGACTGGCCAGCAGGGCGATGGTGTTCATCAGGGTGGCGAGCAGCGCCCCTTGCCAGCCGTAGCGCCACGCCATGGCGATGATGGGGATGGCCAGACAAAACGGGGTGAAGCGTACCAGCGAGTTGGGCAATCCCAGTTGCAGCCAGAGGCTCAATACGAACAGCAGCAGATACCAGACCAGATGGCGAAAGCGCCACTCTACCG
The DNA here is from genome assembly GCF_051919235.1 of Aeromonas sp. 95A. NCBI lineage: Bacteria > Pseudomonadati > Pseudomonadota > Gammaproteobacteria > Aeromonadales > Aeromonadaceae > Aeromonas > Aeromonas sp. 95A. The sequence continues at coordinate 1,244,632 of NZ_JBQBFC010000001.1, read as the reverse complement.
GCTGATCCACCAGCGCAGGCCCCAGCGGCACCCAGGTGGCGCGGGTGAGGTAGTGCCAGATCAGCATGCAGGTGGAGGTCAGCGTCAGCCCGCCGGTCAGGCTGAGCAGCAGGGCCGAGAGGCCATCTTCCCTGGCCAGATGCCAGAGCAGGGCTTGCAGCAGCGCCGCCGCCGTGACGGTGGCGAGCAGCAGCAACAGTTGCTGCCAGTCGTTGCGCACCTGTTGGCGACGGGCAATCAGCAGCGGTAGCAGGGTCAGCAGACTGCCTGCGACCAGCCAAGGCCAGTGGGGCAGCCCCACCTCCAGATTGAGCCAGTAGAGCAGCAGCCCTTCGCACAATAATAGCGGCGGCCAGTAGTGGCCCGGGCTTTGCAGCAGCAAGCCGAGGCGCAGGCCGAAGGGGAACAGCAGCACCGCCAGCGCCGGGCCGCCCGCCAGATGCAGGCTGATGCTCCAGAGGCAAAACCAGCCGGCGGCAAAGATGAAGCAGGCCGCCAGCGTGATGGCGACATAGCTGGCAAAACGGGAGATCACCAGCTATCCAGCATGCGGTGGGCCAGCTCGACGTTGTTGCTGACCTTGAGCTTGTCCATCAGGTTGGCGCGATGGACGTGAACCGTCTTGGGGGAGAGTCCAAGCTGCTCGGCGATGGCCTTCACCTCCAGCCCCTGTGCCAGCAACTGGGCAATCTCCCGCTCCCGATTGGTGAGGGGATCCCGGCTGCTGCTGGCCAGTTTCTGGGCGATGTCCGGCGTAAGATAACACCCCCCCTGGGCGGCGGTGCGTACGGCGGCGATCAGCTCGTCCGGACTGCAGCGCTTGGAGAGAAACCCCTTGGCGCCAGTTTGCAAGGCCTGCTCGATGAGGGCCGGGCTGTCGTGCACCGAGAGCATCACCACCGCAAGGCCGGAGGGGAGCTGCTTGAGCAGATCCAGCCCCGATTGGTCGGGCATCGAGATGTCGCAGACGCAGACTCGCGCCCCGCAGCCGGGCAGGCCGGCAAGAGCGTCGCTGGCGGAGCCGAATTCGGCGACCACCTGCAGGTCGGGCTCCAGATTGAGCAGTTGGGCAAAACCGGATCGGACGATCTGGTGATCGTCGATGAGGGCAATTTTTATCATGATGTCAGCCTGAAATTCGGTGCGTCATGACCATGACGCGGCCAACAAGATACCTGCCCCCCGAGTCAGGCTCAAGCAGCAGCAGGAAAAGGGGCTAAAAACCGGGGGACAAGGTGCGCAAAGCTTGATCGGGATCAGCTGGCAAGGGCGAGCAAGCGGGCTGATCAACAGGGGGATGACCAGCCCGGGGGACTCAGCGGTGCAGCTCGCCGGCGCGTTCCGGCTGATAGACCACTTCCAGAATTTCGACCTCGATGGTGCGACCGGCCGGGCCCGGCCAGGCGATGCTGTCGCCCACTTTCAAGCCGAGCAGGGCGCTGCCCACCGGCGCCAGTACCGAGATATTGCTCTCGTCGCCCTTGGCATCGCGCGGATAGACCAGGGTGAGGCAGAACTCGTTGCCGCTGCTCTGCATCTTGAAGCGCACCTTGCTGTTCATGGTGACCACGTCCGGCGGCATGTCGGCCGGTTCGCGGATCTCGGCGCGGTCCAGCTCCTCTTGCAGGGCCAGATGCTGCGGGTGGTTGCCGAGCAGTTGTTCGATACGGTCCAGATCAAGGCTGGAGATAACCAGATGAGGTTGTTTCATAAGATATTCCTTATCAATAGCGGATAGGCCCATACCGGCGGGTGCAGGTTGGCCATCACACTGGGTGTTACAAAAATGGATTCAACAGGTTTAAGCGATTGAAAATGCCATGCCCCCAAGCGACTCGCGGCCGAAGGAGCGAGGTGGGGGCTCAGCAGGGTGTGAGCAAATGCGAGGAAATAGCGAGTATTTTCATGGGGCTACCATAACCATTCTGGCCGGCCTTGGCAACCGTGATTGAGTGACTACTCAGGAGCCTGATAGTTGTACTGACGGATGATCCGCGCCAGTGTGCCATCATGGCGCATCTCGTCTATCACGGCTTGCCAGCGACGTCCCTCGGTGAAGGAGAACTCCTTGCTGGCGGCGACATAAAACTGGGTACGCATAAGAGTCTCCCCGCGTACCAGCCGGTCGGTTGGCAAATCACCAAGGCGCTGGTTGTAGAGGATGGCGTTCCAGGCGGCCACCCAGGCATCGATACGGCCCCGATGCAATTTCTGGGCATTGAGCTTCTCGGTGGCCACGGTATCACTTTCAAGCTTAAGTCGTTGTCTCAGCAGATGCTGACCGAAGGAGTAGCGCAGGGTGCCGATCTGCAGCGGTGGGAGATCTGCCACTTTGAGGGGAGAAGGATGAAAGCGGCGATCGCTGACGATGACAAAATCGTCATCGAGTATCGGTGTTACCCAGTAGTAGAGGTGTTCCCGTTGAGTGCTGCGTACCGGCGGGATCAGCAGCACATCCTTGCGGTGGATAGCCTGAGTCAGGGCTCTGGCCAGTGGCATCAGCTCGATGGTGAGCGGTTCTTTGAGGCGTCGCGCGGCCTCTTCCATGATCTCGATGGCGACACCGCTTGGTTTGCCGTGAGAGGAGCGAATGACATAGGGGGGCAGCTCGGCCGCCACCAGCACAATAGCCTGGGCACCGGTGTTCACCAGCAATAACAGCAGGGCAAAAAAGGGCAGGCAGAGAGCGCGCATCAAGGTCGTGAGCCAGAGTCGAATATGCAGAGTGTAACATTCCTGCCTGCGTTGTCGTTGTGCCTGCTGAGGGGTTGGGATCTCAGTCGAAGAAATCCCGCAGATCGCGCACTTCGTAATCAGCGAGTTGCTGCCAGGGGAGCTGAGCAGGCAGCTTGCGCAGGGTTACCTCCATCCGGTAGCTGCGATAGCCGTCGAGACTGGCCGATTCGACCACCAGCGGGATCTGCCACTGACTCGACCAGAGAATGCGGGTTCGTTGCTGCCCTTCGCGCTTTTCATACCAGCGGGCTTGCTCGGGGGCGGCCTCATCCAGTGGAGTCATCCCCTCGATCAGCACCGGGTTGACGAGATGGCGGATCCGCAGCCAGTCGGGCTTGAAGGCCACCTGGCCATACTCTTCCACCGGCACTTCAACCAGCTGGTTGTGCCAGCTGTCGGCATAGCGCAACTGAAGTTCACCCTCATCACTGCGGCTGACCCAGCGGGCCGCCATCTGGTGGGTAAAGTGCTTGTGGCCGGGCGTGGCGTCGTGAGTGGCGTGATAGGCACGGGCAAGGGGGAGGGGAATGAGCCGTTGGCTCCACACCTGATTGCCCACCCGCAGCCACTTCTCTTGCCAGACACTCTCTCTGGCGATGCCATCGCTGCCGGTATTCCGGTCGTGATAGCTGATCCGGGCGGCGAGGTCCGGGGGCGTGTCGTCAGCATGCAGGGGGAAGGCGAGGGTGCTGCCAAGCAGCCATAACGAAAGCAAAAGTCGCATCATCATCTGTCGCTCGAAAGAGCCGGGGCCCGGGCCGCTGAGTCGATTGCTCAGATGCACCCGGGCCCCTGCTGCTTACAGGCCGAGCGCCTCCCGCAGTTTGCCAAACACCTTGGTGTTATCCAGCGTGCCTTTGAAGCGGTTGCTGCCGGCGCCATCGGCAAACAGCATCACATCGCCGCCACCGTGGGTTTCCGATGTCAGTTTGACGCCGGTCTCCTGCAGGTAGTCATTGGCCATCACCTGATCGCTGGTGAGGACCGGGCGCACGGCCGCACGATTGGGGCCGTTACCGAACACCAAGGTGGTGAAGGGCTTGCCATCCACGTCGTTCTGGGTCGAGCCGTCGCCATTTTTCACCAGATCCAGCACCGGATTGCCCTTGGCGGAGTAGCCGTTAATGGTCATGGTGTGGTCATGGTCGGCGGTGACCACTATCAGGGTATTGTTGAGATCCACTTTACCCAGCGCCGTCTTGACCGCCTCATCCAGTGCCACCGCGTCGGTGAGCGAGCGCTTGGCGTTGGTGCCGTGCAGGGCATGATCGATCCGGCCGCCTTCTACCATCAGGAAGTAACCCTGACTGTTCTTGCTCAGTAAATCGATCGCCTTGGCGGTCATTTCGGAGAGGGACGGCTGGGTATTGGCAGCCCCCTTGGCGACCCGATCCAGCTCGTAGTCGAGGTGGGATTTGCTGCTGAACAGACCGAGCACCTTGCCACTGGTGACCTTGGCCAGTTCACTTTGGGTGGTGACATAGCTGTATCCCTGCGCCTTCATCTCGGCGGTCAGGTCGCGGTTGTCATTGCGACCGCCCTTGTTGCTGGCGCTGTAGGGGGTCCAGTGGTTGGCACCACCGCCCATCAGTACATCGACCCCATCTCCCAGCGCCTGGTTGAAACCTGCGCCTCCCGGAACAGCTTGTGCAGCGATGTCATAAGCGGCATCCCGATGGCAGATGTGGGCGTAGGTGGCCGCCGGGGTAGCGTGGGTCAGCTCGGTAGTGGTGACGGCCCCGACCGATTTGCCTGCCGCCTTGGCCAGCTCCAGGATGGTGGGCACCGGCTTGCCGTTATCGCTGCTGCAATTGTTGACGGTTTTGTTGCCATTGAGATCTTTGCCGGGGGCGACGGCTTTGGTGTCGCTGCTCATGGCGATCACCTCGTTGTTCATCTTGACCCCGGTGGTGTAGGCCGCCATGGAGGGGGCCGAGTCGGTGGTCTGGGCATCGTTGGAGAAGGTCTTGATGCGGGCACTGCGCGGCAGTTTCATCATCTCCAGATTGCCCTCTTCCCCCACCTTGAACAGGCGGGTGGCGGTGAGCACGGTGGGGCCCATGCCATCACCGATAAAGAGAATGACGTTTTTGGCATCACCGGCCTGTGCCTGGGAGGTTGCGCCCAGCGCACTGAACAGGGCGGCGCAGACCAGCGTGTGCTTGATGGATGTGTTCATCTGTTTGCTCATGAAAGTGCTCCTTACAGCTTGGCCGCAGCCTTGATCTTGCCGAACACGGCGGTGTTATCGAGTGAGCCATGGAAGCTGTCAGCCCCCTTGCCGATGGCGCCGAGGAAGACATCGGTGCCGCCGTGGGTCTCGTTGCCGATCTCGCCTACCTTGACCACCACTTCCTGGTGGTAGTCATTGGCGGAGACGGTGGCATCGTCGAGCGGGGCGACGCTGCTGCGCGGACCATCCACCCGGTTGTAGCCGTTGCCAAAACCGATGATGGTGTAGGGCATGCCCTCGCTATCCTTGCTTGGCTCGCCAGTCTCGTAGTTCTTCACCAGCCCGAGTACGCCGGGGTTGTCGGCGGTGGTCTTGCCGGTGCGTTTGGCATAGCCGTTGAGCACTAGCGTATGGTCGTGGTCGGCGGTGACCACGATCAGGGTGTTTTTCAGCTCGGGGTCGCTCTTTTTCACCTCGTCGATGGCGGCCTTGATGGCGTTGTCGAAGGCGATGGTGTCCTGCAGCGCCCGCTTGGCGTTGGTGTCGTGCAGGGCATGGTCGATGCGGCCCCCTTCCACCATCAGGAAGTAACCCTTCTCTTTGCCCTTGAGCTGCTTGATGGCGGCCAGGGTCATCTGGGCCAGTGACGGCTCGCTGGCGGGACGGTCAAGGTCATATTTCATGTGGCTGGAACCAAACAGACCCAGCAGCGGCTTGCCCGCATCGGCCTTGTTCAGCTCATCCAGATTGCTGGCAAACTGGTAGCCCTTGGCCTGCATTTCGCTGATGAGGTTGCGGCCATCCTCCCGCTTGCCCTTGTCAGCTTTGGGCAGGAAGAAACTGCTGCCGCCACCGAGCACCACATCCAGCCCCTCCTTGAGGGCGCTGTTGTAGCCTTTGCCGCCCGGTACCAGCTGGACGGCGATATCTGCTTCCAGATCTCGGTTGCAGATATGGGCATAGGTAGCCGCCGGGGTGGCGTGGGTCACCCGGGTACTGGTTACCACACCGGTACCGCGGCCATCGGCTTTGGCCAGCTCCAGCAGGGTAGTCACCGGCTTGCCGGCGCTCTTGCTGCAGTCGCTCTCATAGGTGGCATCGCCGTCCATGCTGATGACGCCGTTGTTGCTCTTGACCCCGGTCATGTAGGCCGCCATGGAGGGGGCCGAGTCAGTGACCTGAGCATCGTGGGAGAAGGTCTTGATAAAGGCCGTCTCTGGCAGGGTATCGATGGTGAGATCACCCTCTTCGCCGACACCGTAGATGCGGGCGGCCGTCAGGGTGTTGAGGCCCATGCCGTCACCGAGGAAGAAGATGACGTTGGTGGGTTGGGCTTCGGGCTTGGTCGCCACCGTGTCATTGTCTGATTTGCAGCCGGCAGCCAGGGCGGCGCCGATCATCACTGCAAGTCCTGCCATTTTTCTCATTGGGGTTCGCTCCTTGTAAAACCTGAGCGCAGCCTAGAGGGGGCAGATGACACTTTTACTGACTATCGGTGACGGTTGTGTGAAAAAGTGATAAAAATGTTACTTTATATCAATATGTTATCTGTCAATTGAGCGAGTTGGCCCGGTCGTTCCCGGCTGCTTTATTTCGTCTCGGCGGTTTGCTGATTTGATGAGGTGATGGTTAGAATGACCTGTCAAAAGAGGCCCGCAGCAGGTAAAATGCGCCCCCTTCGTTCGATGCCCGCGGCAGAGCGCCTGTTGTTCCATGCGCGCGCCCGCAGCCCCCACAGAGAGTCACGGATATGTCCATCAACTGGTTTCCCGGTCACATGCACAAGGCCCGCAAAGAGATTGCCGAGGTCATGCCCCAGGTCGATGTGATCATCGAGATGCTCGATGCCCGCATCCCCTTCTCCAGCGAAAACCCGCTGGTGCCCGAGCTGCGTGGTGATACCCCGGTGATCAAGGTGCTGAACAAGGCGGACCTGGCCGATCCGGCGATCACCGATCTGTGGGTGGCGCACATGGAAAAAGAGAAGGGGATCAAGGCGCTGCCGCTGACGCAACAAGAGCCGGAGAAGATCAAGCAACTGCTGACCCTCTGCCACGAAATGCTGCCGGAGCGCAATTTTGAGCTGCGCGGCGTGCGGGCGATGATCATGGGGATCCCCAACGTGGGCAAGTCCACCCTGATCAATACCCTGGCGGGGCGCATCATCGCTCGCACCGGCAACGAGGCGGGAGTGACCAAGTCCCAGCAGCGGATCAAGCTGGATAACAACGTCATCCTGACCGATACCCCGGGGTTCCTCTGGCCCAAGCTCAATCCGCCCTCCTGTGGTTATCGTCTGGCTATCACAGCGGCCATTAAAGACACGGTATTCGACTATGCCGATATCGCCATGTTCGCCGCTGACTACTTCATCAAGGCCTATCCGGAGCGGATCAAGGCGCGCTACCAGATTGACGAGTTGCCCGAGACCGAGATCGAGCTGTTGGAGATGATCGCCCGCCAGCGGGCGTTTATGCGCAAAGGGGGGCTGGCCGACCTGCACAAGGCGTCCGAGATCCTGATTAACGAGTTCCGCTCCGGCCTGCTTGGCCGTATCTCGCTGGAGACGCCGGAGATGGTGAGCGTCGAGATTGTCGAAGCCGCCGCAGAAGCCGAGCAAAAAGCCAAAGAGAAGGCCGAGCGGGAAGAGGAGCGTCAGGCCCGCGCCCGTCGCAAGTACGCCCGCAAGCGTCAGAAATAGTTACCTTCAGGCTTCCCAAGTTTGCCTGACAACGAGCGAGCTTGTGTGACCCAGATGACGAAACACGAAGAGGCGACCCCAGGGTCGCCTCTTCTGTTGTATCTGGTGAAGTGCCCGCCCACTTCTGATGGGGTGTCCGCGCTATAAAGCCATGCCATCAGCCAAAACGGTGGCGCGCTATTTCAAACAGCGACATATGAAGCGGGATCAGCTGTTGCCAGTCGCGGCGATAGCCGCCACCGGGCACCGCCGCGATGGGCAACCCATGCTTGATTGCACAGTCAAATACCATGGCATCGCGCAGGCGAACCCCTTCATCGCTCAGGGAGAGATAGCCAAGCTCGTCGGCATGATGCACATCGACGCCCGCCTGATAGAGGATGAGATCCGGCGCATAGAGACGCAATGCCAGCGAGAGTGCCTGTTGCAGTGTGGTGAGATAGGCATCGTCTGCCATGCCGCTTGGCAGCGGAAAGTCGAGGTGAGAGGTGGCTTTTTGATGGGGGAAGTTGTGCTCCCCATGGAGGGAGAGGGTGATGATATCGCGCCGCCCGGTGCACAGGGCCGCACTGCCATCTCCCTGATGCACATCGAGAACGATGATCAGCACCTGTTCACAGCGCCCCTCGTCGAGGCAAGCCTGGGCGGCAATCACCAAATCGTTGAACAGACAAAAACCGCAGCCGTGATCCCGATGGGCGTGGTGGTAGCCACCGGAGATCTGCAAGCCGCAGCCCTGCTCAAGTGCATAGCGGCTGGCGGCAATAGTGGCACCGACCGAGCGCAAGGTGCGCTCCATCAGCATGGGTGACCAGGGAAAACCGATCTTGCGGATGGCGCGATCTTCCAGCTGGCCGTTCAGGGCGGCCGCGACATAATCGGCATCGTGAATGCGACAGATTTGCTCCCGGGTAGCGGCGGGCGCTTCGCCCAGGGGGTAACCCTGCACCTGCAGGTGCTCAAACAGCCCCTGATATTTGGCCAGCGGGAAGCGGTGGCGCTCGGGTAGCGTCAGGGAGGAGTAGAGGGGGTGATAGAAAATATGCAGTGACATCAGGGCATGGTTCCATCGGTGCAGAGATGAACCTGGATATGAAAAAGGGGAGCCAGGCTCCCCTTGTCATTCCCGACAGGTCAGGATGAAGGTCCCGGATTACTGCTGCTGGATAACCCATATCTGGAAGGCTTTACGGGTTTCCGCATCCGCCTTGTTGTACCAGTTTTGCAGCTGGGTCAGGGCTTCCGGATTGCTTTGCGCTTTGCTGGGTGCAACCTGAACCGGTGCGCTGGCGGCAGCCATCACGGCAGCAGAGGAGACGGCAACGGTTTTGGGCTGGTTGAAAGCTTTGCCCATGTTGATCAGCTCTTGCTGATAGTCACGGGTCAGCTGGAAGCCCTCTACTTTCGGCATCACGAACTGTTCGCTACTCACTTGCTGACCACTGACCTTGTCTTTCAGCGCCACTTTCTGCTCTTTGACAAACTGCTTGGCTTCGGCTTCATTGCGGGGCTTTTTATAGTCCAGCACCAGCTGTTGGTTGTCGGCGGCAGTGAAGTTCAGTACCAGCGGCTCGGCGGTGACCAGTTTGATTTCATTACGGCTGGAGTAGTTGCCTTCAAAAGCGACGACCAACTGGTGTTTGCCAGCAGAGAGGGGGAAGGTGCTGGTTTTGTCGAGCAGCTGGGGGTTGATGGATTGACCATCGATCAGCTGGACGACATAAGGGGTGGTCACTTCCAGTTTGGCATCAGCCAAGGCGCTACCGGCCCACAACAGACCAGCCAGCGCCGGAACCAGAACAGTCAGTTTCATTTCATCTCCTTGAACAGTCAGGCGATTGCCCACTGAAAACAGGGGCTCATTTTTACAGGTTTGGTCTACTGCGGCAATGGCTCTTTCTGGAGGTGTATGTTCGTGCAGTTGTCAGTTCATTTATCAATAACGGCATGCTTATTTATTCGATCCGCCGTGTAAACGGGGGGAGGGCATCAAGTAACCCCTTGCCATAACGTTTGGTCAGCAGACGCCGGTCAAGAATGGTGACTCGCCCCCGATCGGCCTCTTTGCGGATGAGGCGGCCACAGGCCTGGATCAGTTTGCGCGATGCCTCCGGCACCGTCAGTTGCAGAAAGGGGTTGCCTCCTCGCTGCTCCACCCACTCGGCGGTAGCCTCCTCGACCGGCGAGTTGGGCACCGCAAAGGGGAGTTTGGTGATCACCAGATTGGTGAGGTAGTGACCCGGCAGATCCAGCCCCTCCGAGAAGCTGCCGGTACCAAACAGGATGCTGGCTTGACCGCCATCGCATTTCTGCTTGTGCAGGGTGAGCAGTGCATTGCGGGAGGCTTCCCCCTGCACCAGCAGTGACAGTCCCTTGGCTCGCAAGCCAATGGCCACCTCATTCATCTGGCGGTAGGAGGAGAAGAGCACCAGACTCGCCTCCTTGCCCGCCAGAATACGTGGCAGCACGCTGATGAGTTCATTGGTAAAGGCTGGCGAGTTGGGTTCGTGCTCCATCTTGGGCAGATAGAGCTCGGCTTTCTGGTAGTCAAAGGGGGAGCGCAGGCGCAGATAGCGGGTACCGTCGTGCTCCTTGAGCCCCACCTGATGGCGAAAATAGCTAAAGGAAGAGAGGGCGGTGAGAGTCGCGGAGACCAGTACGGCCCCCAGACATTTCGACCAGAGCCACTCCTCCAGCAGATAGCCTACCTCAATCGGTGAGGCGTGCAGCCAGATATCGCCGTCATCGCTCTTGGCCATCCAGCGGGCGAGCGGGGTTTTACCGGTCGGCACATGGCGCCCCAGCATCTCCCACAGGGCGCAGAAACTCTCCAGCCGCTGCAGATGAAAACCGCTCTCGGCCAGCAGGGGTTCGGCCTCCTTGCGGCGGATCTCGCCATCTTTCAGCGCTTCACCGATGGCCCCCTGCATCCGATCCAGCGCCCGCAGCGCCTTCTTGCTCGACTCCTTGAGATTCTCCGCCAGCATGGGCAGGGGATCCGGCAATACCCCTTCGGCGAAGCGGTAGTGAGGTTCACTGCCAAACAGCCGATCGTTGGCGCTGAGCCACTGCTCGACCGCCTTCAGATCAGGCTGGATGGAGGCCAGCGCATCCTGCAGTTTGAGTTGGGGGTCGAGCAGGCTCTCCTTATTAAGCGTCCGCGCCAGCTTGCCTGCACTTTGTACCAGCTTCTCCAGCCAGCGGCGCGAGCCTTTGACGCTGGCCGATGCCGCGCCGTGATCCCGGGCGATGGTGGGCAGGTGATGGGCCTCATCCAGCACATAGATGCACTCATCAGGGGGCGGCAGAATGATGCCGCCGCCCATGGTGAGATCGGAGAGCAGGAGTGCATGGTTGACGACCAGCACATCGGCGCTCTCCATGTCGTTGCGGGCGCGATGAAAGGGGCAGTGCTGGTGATGGCTTAGCGCCTTGTTGCAGGTGTGGCGGTCTGCGGCGATGCGATCCCAGCAAGTGTCGGGAATGGGCTCCGGCCAGTTGTCCCGATCCCCGTCCCACTTGCCATTGGTGTAGGCCTGCCACAGGGCCTGGTAGCGATCCTTGTCGCTGTCAGATGGTTTGGTTTTGCTCAGACTGCCAAAGTCGAGCTCGAAGTTGGCCATCTCGGCGCCACTGGCTGCCTGTTCCAGTAGATGTTCGCAGCAGTAACGCTGACGCCCCTTGACCAACATAAAGCGAAACGGCAGCTCGCTGTGGCGATGGTAAAAAGGGAGGTCTTTGTGGATCAGCTGCTCTTGCAGGGCCACTGTGGCGGTGGAGATCACCAGCTTCTTCTGGGTGAGCCGCGCCACCGGGATGGCGCCCTGCGCATAGGAGAGAGATTTACCGATCCCGGTTCCTGCTTCGGCAACCAGAATACGGCGCTGTTTGTCATACTCGCCGGTCAGGGTCTTGGCGATCTCGGCCACCAGAAAGTTCTGCTCTTTGCGCGGCACAAAACCGGGTAATCCATCGGCAATCTGGCGATAGGTTTGACGAATGGTGGCTTTAAGGCGAGTAGAGAGCATGAAGAGAAGGCCAGTTAGGGGTTAATCGAAGAACAAGGATACCCGCAACCCCTCGGTGAGGTCGAGGCAACAGCCATTATCACGGCAGTTTTACGCTGATCAGACCACTTTGGTTGTTTATCAGGTAGTTAGCAGTGTTTGCATGCAAAATAGACTATTTGAGCCCAAATAATCAGCAGGATTCATTGTAAACGTTTTCCCTTGGTCTCGCTGATAAGTGAGAGTTGGCTCACATTTTTTTCTCCATGACCATGATTTCCCTAAAAAGTTCCAAGTTTTTTCATTGCGGTTCAAAAAATCCGGTGCTAGTCTCGGCGGCATAGTGATGCAAAGAACATCGCTAACACAGGGAATAACAACAACTTAGTGTTTAATTACAGTAGGCATTGGAAACTATGAAAAAGACAATTCTGGCTATTGCTATCCCGGCTCTGTTTGCATCCGCCGCTAACGCCGCAGTGATCTATGACAAAGACGGCACTCAAGTAGGCATCACCGGTAACCTGCGCTCCCAATTTGTAAGTGATCACGATAGCGACGCTGAAGACCTCGCTGGCCGTGCACGTATCGGTCTGGGTGCCAAAGTCGCCCTGAACGATACTTGGTCTGGTCTGGCCAAGGGTGAGTGGGAACTGACCTCAAATAAGTCTGGTGAAACATCCGCGGATAAAGACATCACCTCCCGTGAGGTATATGTCGGTCTGGATGGCTCCCAGTACGGCATGATCCGTTTCGGTCAGCTGGACACCGTGTTCAACGACGTTATCAACAAGGCTGATATTGCGAATGAAAACTCTGGCTTGGCCAGTGTCTACGATGGCCGTCAGGAAGGTCAGGTTCGTTACGACGGTCAGTGGAACGGCGTCTCTTTCGGTGCCAGCTATATTACTGCCAACGATAAGTACGATGCTGACAGCAATAACGGTCAAAATTTCAAAGGCGACTTGGATAGCGGTTTTGCCGCCAAGCTGGGCTACGAAGCCCCGTTCGGTCTGGCGCTGATCGCCGGTCTGGAGCAGAAAGAGTTTAACAAGACTTCACCGCTCTCAATTGATAGCAAGAAGGATTGGGGTCTGGGTGCCTCCTATACCCTGGAAGGCCTCTATCTGGGTGCCTCTTACAGCGACTCCAAAGTTAAAGACTTTGCTGGTAATGAAGAGAAGACTCGCGGTTACGAGCTGGCAGCCTCTTACAATGTGGATGCATGGACTCCGTATGTGGTTTACAACAACGCCGATAACAAAGATACCAATTATCGTGCTATCTACACCACTCTGGGCCTGACCTACAACTTCACCAGCAACTTCCTGGCTTACAGCGAATATGTATTCGACAACGCGGAAGTTAACAGTGACGACATCGTCTACGCAGGTCTGCTGTACGCATTCTAATTAATGCGCCGATGAGGTGACCCCCGAGGTTGCCTGCCATCAGCGTTAAACGGGCGGTCAGAGTGAACTCTGGTTGCCCGTTTTTTATGGGATATTATCTCTGTTGCTATAGTAAGATAGAGTTGAAAAATGGCCGGGATATCCCGGCCATTTTATGTTTATCCCCCCGCGTATTCACAGCCCTGATTGCTGCACATCATTCCTGCCGGATCTCGCCCCGATTAATCATTCACCCTGCCCGGCGGTCGTTGGCCTGGGCCAGCAGCATGCGGCTTTCCCGCAGGAACTGGTCGGCATGCTCGCCGAAGAAACCGGAGACTTGCGAGAAGGCATCGATGAAACCGTCCCTGTCCCCCCGCTCCAGTAGCCCCAGCGCTTCGCCGAAGTTTTGGTAGTAGCGGCGGATCATCGCCAGATTCTGCGGTGACGACAAAATGATGTCGGCATAGAGGTGGGGATCTTGGGCAAACAGCCGCCCCACCATGGCCAGCTCCAGCCGGTAGATGGGGGAGCTCAAACTCAGCAGGCGATCCAGATTGGCCTGCTCCCGGGAGAGGTGCCAGCCATAGGCAAAGGTGGCGAAGTGACGCAGTGCCTGAATGAGGGTCATCGCCTCATCGTGGGCCTTGGCTTCCACCTGTTGCAAGCGGGCGCCCCAGATGGTCATCTGATCCAGCAGCCATTGGCTGGCGGCGGGGTCACGACCCTGGCAGCAGACGATCACCTGCTTGGCGAGACTCGCCACATCCGGCCCGAACATGGGGTGCAGTCCCAGTACCGGCCCTTGGTGCACCGCCAGCATATGTTCGAGCGGCGCCGCTTTCACGCTGGTGACATCGACCAGCAGGCAGTGGACGGGCAGGTTGCCGAGGCGGTCGATGATTTGGCAGGTGATATCGATGGGCACCGCCACCATCACCAGACCGGCTCCGGCGAGGATCTCGTCAGCGCGCGGCCAGTCGGCTTGTTCCAGCGTCTCGACCCGATAGCCTGAGAGGCTGAACATATGGCCGAACAAGCGGCCAAGCTGGCCCTGACCACCGATGATGATCACTTTGCCAAGGTCCGGCTTTATGCATTTGAAGCCGGTATCTTTCTCGCTGGCATAAGATTCACGCATCACCCGGCGCAGCACGTCTTCGATGAGATCGCCGGGCACCCCTAACTGCTCAGCCTCGGCGCGGCGGCGGGCCAGCATGCTCGCTTCCCGATCCGGTGCATAGATGGGCAGGCCGTGGCGGCTCTTTACCTCACCCACTTCTCCCACCAGGGCCAGACGGGCGGCCAGCAGATCGATCAGCTGCTTGTCCACCGCATCTATCTTGTCCCTGAGTACATTCAACTCTTCAGCCATATCCAGTCCCTGCTGGCGCCGCGAGCGGCGGCGCCCTGAAATTCAAGATGCAACAAGGTATCACGGCGTGAGCGGCTTGATGCCACCAGCAGTGATACCTCGATTGTTCAATAGGTTACGCCAAGATACCACGGCTTACCGCGCAGTTCTGCCCTTGAGAGGGTCAGCCAGCTGGTTGTGGCAGCGGGCCAGCAGGGTAGCGGTGGTGTCCCAGTCGATGCAGGCATCTGTGATGGAGACCCCGTAGCGCATCTGCTGCTTGGGCTGCTCGCTGGACTGGTTTCCCTCGAACAGGTTGGATTCGAGCATCACCCCGATGATGGAGCGGTTGCCCTCCTGGATCTGGTGGATGACGTTGTCGGCCACCTTGGGCTGCAAACGGTGATCCTTGCTGGAGTTGCCGTGGCTGCAATCCACCACAAGGCTCGGCAGCAGGCCCGCTTTCTCCAGCGCCTCTTCCGCCAGCGACACGTTGACCGAGTCGTAGTTGGGATGTTTGCCGCCGCGCAGGATCACGTGGCCATCCGGGTTGCCCTGGGTCTGCAACAACGCAACTTGGCCCTGCTGGTTGATCCCCATAAAGGCGTGAGGGGAGGAGGCCGCCTGCAGCGCATTGATGGCGGTCCCCAGGTTGCCGTCGGTGCCGTTCTTGAAGCCGACCGGCATCGAGAGGCCGGACGCCATCTCCCTGTGGGTCTGGGATTCGGTGGTGCGGGCGCCGATGGCTGACCAAGAGAAAAGTTCGGCCAGGTATTGCGGGCTGATGGGGTCGAGCGCCTCGGTGGCCAGCGGCAACTCCAGCTCCGCCAGCCAGCAGAGCAGCTCGCGGGCACGGTGCAGCCCCAGCTCCACATCGAAGGTGCCATCCAGATTGGGGTCGTTGATAAAGCCTTTCCAGCCGACCGTGGTGCGCGGCTTCTCAAAGTAGACCCGCATGACAATGTAGAGAGAGTCCTGATAGGCATCATGCAGCGCTTTGAGTCTGGTTGCGTACTCTTTGGCGGCGTCCATGTCGTGGATGGAGCAGGGACCACAGATCACCAGCAAGCGGTGATCGCGACGGTGAATGATGTCGGCGATGGTATTGCGGGCCCCTTGCACGAATGCCAGCGCCTTGTCGGAGATGGGTAACTTCTCCTTGAGCTGGGCAGGCGTGATCATCACTTGTTCGGACTGGATGTGGATGTTGTTCAGGGGGTCTCTTTGCATGATTTCATTCTCTCTACTGTATTAAGTCAAAAGCGATTGTACCGATATGTTTACGTTGGTACCTGCTTTGTTACGCAACCGCCCTCACCTTACCAAGGAAAAACAAACAATCAAGTGAAACTAGCGGATTTACCGCTAAAAAGTCAGATAAAGGAGCTGCTATATAGCGCGAACAGGAATAATACAGAGGTTTTTTCGGAGGAATAATGGTTTTTGTGTAATTTAATGTTTACGATTTGAGGGCGTAAAGGCTGCGTTGCCCAGCTGTTTACCCACAGTAAATGGTATCTCTGGGAGACTGCAACGCGATGGCAATGATGGTGTGAGGTGGCTATCTGGTCAGCCATAGAAAGAGGGAGCCATGATGGCTCCCTTTGCGGTAGGAAGGGGGATCCCGTCTGGCTGCGGATCAGCGCTTTTGTTTTTCCTGCAGCTCTTTGTTCAGGCGAGTGAGCATCCCCTGGGTGACCAGCACTATGCCCTGCTCGGAGCGGTGGAAGCGACGTGCATCTTCATCGGCGTTTTCACCGATCACCGTGCCTTCCGGCAGTTTGCACCCCTTGTCGATCACCACCCGGCGCAGTCGGCAACCGGCACCAATCTCCACACCCGGGAAGATAACGGCCTGATCCAGAGTGCAGAAGGAGTCGACCCGCACATTGGTAAAGAGCACCGAACTCAGGATGAAAGAGCCACTGACGATGGTGCCCCCGGCAAACATGGAGTTGATGGTCATGCCGTGCTGACCGTTTCGGTCCTGCACGAACTTGGCGGGAGGAGTCATGTTCTGACTAGTCCAGATGGGCCAGTCCTGATCGTAGATATCCAGCTCCGGCGTGACGGAGGCGAGATCCATGTTGGCTTCCCAGAAGGAGTCCACGGTGCCCACATCGCGCCAGTAGGGGCGGCGATCCGGACAGCAGCCGACACAGGACATGCCAAACGGGTGAGCGAATGCGGTGCCCTCTTTCACCACGCGGGGGATCACGTCCATGCCGAAATCGTGATGGGACTGCTCGTTGGCAATGTCCTCTTCCAGCAGCTGATAGAGATACTCCGCATCGAAGATATAGACGCCCATGGAGGCCAGCGCGGTGTCGGCCTTGCCCGGCATGGCGGGCGGGTTGGCCGGTTTTTCGACGAAGGCATTGATCTTGCGATCATCATCCACTGCCATTACCCCGAAGGCGCTTGCTTCACTGCGTGGCACCTCGATGCAGGCCACGGTCACCTTGGCGCCCATATTGACGTGATCGAGCAGCATGGCGGCGTAATCCATCTTGTAGATGTGATCGCCCGCCAGCACCACCACATATTTGGGGGCGTGATCACGGATGATATCCAGATTCTGGTAGACCGCATCGGCTGTGCCGCGATACCAGTTCACCTCATCCACCCGCTGCTGGGCAGGGAGCAGATCGATAAACTCGTTCATCTGGTAGCGCAGGAAAGACCATCCCGATTGGAGATGGCGCAACAAGCTGTGGGACTTGTACTGGGTAACGACACCGACGCGGCGGATGCCGGAGTTGATGCAGTTGGAGAGCACGAAGTCAACGATACGGAACTTGCCGCCGAAATGGACGGCCGGCTTGGCACGGTTGTCGGTTAACTGTTTGAGGCGACTACCCCGCCCTCCTGCGAGCACCAAGGCCATGGTCTCGTTCAGCAACTGTCTGGCTTTTGCTGTATTGGCAGGTTGTAACAACATCTCAATATCCCTTTGTAGATAACCCACTACAATCTAACTTTCTTCGAGCGCTGAAGAAAGTGTTTTCAGTCACATTTTTTGGCTTTCAGCGTAATTAAATGACTTTTTTGTTATTAAAAGTGATGGATTGGCTCGTTATTGCTGTCAATGTGAACAGTTGTCAATTTGGTCGGATCGAGCGACAAACTCGGCGGCGAGAGGTTGAGGGATGGGATGGAAAAAGCCCCTGCCAATGGTTGGCAGGGGGCCGGTTAGTTGGGGCTCGGTGAGCTGGCCCTGGTTAATAAGGGTCAGGCTGCATGTTGGCCAGTGGCTCCTCGCTCTTCTTCTGGTAGGCCTGCGGGGTGAGGCCCAGCAGCTCCTGCACGGTCGAGGCGACGGTGATGGAGGAGACTGTGCCCACCAGAATGCCGGCGAACAGGGTGAAGGAGAAGCCGTAGAGGGCGTCACCGCCAAACAGCAACAACGCGCCCACGGTAAACAGGGTGGTGCCCGAGGTTATCATGGTGCGACTGAAGGTCGCCTTGATGGCCACATCGGAGCACTCGTGGATCCCCATCTGGGTGCGTGAGCTGAGCAGGTCCCGCAGCCTGTCCGAGATGACGATGCTGTCGTTGAGGGAGTAGCCGATCACCGCCATCAAACCGGCGATGATGTTCAGATCGAATTCGATCTGAAAGAGTGACAGCAGCCCCAGCGCTACGATGGCGTCATGGACCACCGAGAGCAGGATGCCGATGGCCTGACGCCACTCGAAGCGAAACGCCAGATAGGCCGACATCGCCAGCGAAGCGACCAGCACCGCCAGCATCCCCTGCTGGAACAGTTCGGCACCCACCTGAGGGCCGACGATGGTGGTGCGCAGCAACTCGACCGGCATTCCCAGCTGTTGGGTCAGCATGGTGGCGAGGTCCGCCGCGGGCCAGGGCAGTTCGTGGGGGGGCAGCCTGATCAGCCACTCGCCGGGAATACCGGCCGAGCTCAGCTCAAGGGCTCCCGCCAGCGGGGAGACCAGCATGGCATTGAGCTCATGGGCCTCTTTCAGGGTCTGGATATGAAACTCCAGCAGGATCCCGCCGGTAAAATCGAGCCCCAGTGTCAGGCCGTTCACCAGCAAGATGGCAACGCTGGCCACGGTCAGCAGGATGGAAGCCCACAGGCCAATATAACGCCAACGGGTCAGCCCCATGGCAACGATCATTCTCAACATAATTCTCTCCTTGGCCAGCCAGCATCTGGCTGTTGGCCCATCACGACGTGTCGCGACACGCCGGGAAAATAGTGTTCTGCTTTGGCCGCTCCGGCCATATCCATGGCCGATGGCGCTGCCAAAGCCGCTCATCAGCGGGACTGCGGTCCCGTTACACCTTCAGCGTGCGCTTGCTGCTGCGTCCCCACAGGGGGTTGATGATGGCGCGCGTTCCCCAGATCCCGGTGATCATGCTGGAGAGCAGGCCCAGAATGAGGGTGATGGAGAAGCCCTGCAGCGGCCCGGAGCCGATGGAGTAGAGCACCACAGCGCAGATGAGCGTAGTGATGTTGGCATCGAATATGGTGTGGAAGGCCGAGCGATAGCCAAAGTCGATGGCGTTGGCCAGTGAGCCCCCTTCTCGCAGCCGGTCCCTGATCCGCTCGAAGATCAGCACATGGGTATCCACCGCCATGCCCACCGTCAGCACCAGACCGGCGATCCCCGGCAGGGTCAGCACGGCGCCCGGCAGCACCGCCAGCATACCGACCTGCATCAACAGGTTGGCGACCAGTGCCGTGATGGCAACCCAGCCGAATTTGCGGTACCAGGCCATCATGAACAGCATCATGCCTGCCATGCCGAAGGCCAGCGCGGTGAAGCCTGCCTCGATATTCTGCATCCCCAGCGTCGGGCCTATACTGCGTTCCTCCAGGATCTTGAGAGGGGCGGTGAGGGCGCCGGCGCGCAGCAGCATGGCCAGCTCTTGCGCCTCCGGCAGACTGCCAATGCCGGTGATGCGGAACTGGTTGCCAAGGGCGGTCTGGATGGTGGCGACGTTGATCACCTCGCTCTGGGCACGCAATTTACCCTGGGCGTTGGTCTTGTACTCGGTGAAGACGGTCGCCATCGGCTTGCCCACATGCTGGCGGCTGAACTGGTTCATCTTGCTGCCACCGAGGGTGTCGAGCACGATATTGACCTGGGGCTGGCCCATCTCGCCCATGTTGGCGCGGGCATCGACGATGTGCTCGCCGGTCAGTACCGGCTTGCGCGCCAGGCCGACGGCCTGACCGTTGCGATCGGCGATGTAGAAATGGCTGTCGGCTTTGGCCTCGTAGAAGGCCAGCGAGGCGGTGGCGCCGATCACCTCTTTCGCCTGCTTGGGGTTGTGCACCCCGGGCAGTTCGATACGGATACCATCCTGCCCCTGACGCACCACCGAGGCTTCGACGATGCCGAGCTCGTTGATCCGTTTTTTCAGGATCGACAGGTTCTGGGTCACGGCGTTGTTGACCAGCAGGGTACGCTCAGCCTCGCTCAGCACCAGTTTCAGGTCATTGCCGGAGCGGGTCAGCTTCCACTGATCCTGCCGGGTACCGGCACTCTCCTTGATGATGGCGAGCCAGCTCTCCTGTTCGGCCACCTCCGGCAGGGTGACGGCTACGGCGCCCTGTGCCGTGCGCGTGACGCTGGCGCCGCGCAGATTGGCTTCACGGAAGCGGGTGCGCAGAGTATCCACCAGATTTTTGGTCTGATTGTCGAGGACAAAGCCCACGTCTACCCCGATCAGCAGCTGGGAGCCGCCACGCAGGTCGAGCCCCAGCTTGATGGGATCGGCGCCGAGGCGGGTGATCCAGGCCGCCGCGTTGGCGTGAAACTCTAGGGTCAGGGCGGCACTGTCGACCCCTTGCTGCTCCAGCAACTGCTTGGCGCGCTGCTGATCGCCCTGACTGGCAAAGACCAGCTCGACCCGCTCAGGTTGCTCGATCACCTTGACCGGTGTCAGGTGTTTGTCGCTCAGCAACATCTGCTGCTGAGCGGTCAGGCGCTGCTGTCCGTGCAGGCCGAGGGAGGGCTGCTCACCGAAAAAGGTGGGCAGGGAGTAAAAGGTAAAGGTCAACAGCATCAACAGCAGCAGTGCGTACTGCCACTTGCTCATGCGGTTGAGAACGGTGCGATTGCTCTTTCTCATGGCAAACAAGCCTCTGTCAGGAGAATGGTGCCCGGGCCGATAGCAACAAGGCTCGGCAAGGCGCAAAAAATGGAATGCATCAGATGCGGATCAGGCAGCCGCCGGATCCGTCAGGAAGAGGAGATGAGCAAACAGTGGATGCGCCAGCCCCTCCGGGGTCAGGCGCTCAGATAGCTCTGGGTGAAGCGGTATTGCAGATGTTGGCGCTGTAGATGGCGCCGGTGGATCGCACCGAAGCGATCGCGAAAACTCTGTTTGTGATAGAGCTCGGGGGCCAGCATCAGCCAGCCGAGCAGCAACAGCAGGATGGCCTGGGCCGACCAGCTCTGGATCAGCTCGTAGACCACACTCTTGGGCTGGTTGTCACTGCGCAGGGATTGTTCGAGACGCAGCAGGTGATTCTGATGGCTGCCGACAAACTTAATGATGCCATCATCGCTGTCGCTAAGCTGATTGAACACCTGAGTCTGCTGCTGTTCACTCTGGGGAGATGCGGGTAGCAACGGACCTTCCATTCGGGCGATGGAACAAAGCAGGGTGAGGGCGATAACCAGAGTTACCAGCACCAGTTTTACTTTGTCGATAAGGCGCAAAAAGTTAATTCCCGATAAATAGAAAGGGCAAACTACCATAAGCGCCCGGTTTGAACAAGGTTGCCCCGGGCGCATGGCACCATTCGATGCTGGCTGTCAGCTGCCGCTCATCTGCTTGAAGTCGCGGGCATAACCCTTGAGCAGGGAATAGAGATGGGCCCGCTGGGAGATATCCAGCGACTGGCTCATGGCGCTCAGCCAGTTGACGGTACGCTGGCGCGACTGCTCGGTATAGCCGGTAAAGCGGCCATCCATCAGCCCATCCCCCTCGGCCAGCAGGTCAGTCAGCTCGCGGGTAAAGTCGGGACTCTGGCGCTGCTTCATCAGCCTGTCCAGCTCCTGGGTCCAGGACTCCTGAAACTCGAGCCAGGGGGGCATCAGCTCGTATTGCCATTCGGCCCACTGGGCCACCAGTGGCGCCTGTGCCGGTTTCACCTCGCCAATCCAGAACTCGAGCCGCTTGTTCATCTTGTCACGAAACTCCGCCAGCATCTGCTCTTTGGGCTCAGTGGCAAAGTCCTTTTGCCGTTCCTGTTGCCGCTTGACCCGATCGGTCATAAAGCGGGCCACCTGCTCGTCGGTCAGGGTGCGCGCCAGCCTGACCGCACGGGGGATAGTGTTTTCCAGCGTGCGGGTCAGGCTCTGCTGCACCGCATCTAGGTTGGTCGAGATCTGCTCAGGCGTCATGGGGCTGGCCACCGCCTTGGCCAGTGCATCGAGATCCCTGGCGTAGCGCGGCAGCTCGTGCTGGCGGTGCCAGGCCATCAGCCCCTTCACTTCGCGGCTGAGCAGATCCTTCTGCGAATAGGAGAGGGCAAAGTAGTCATCCAGTTGCCAGATGATGGCGGTATCGAGCCAGTAGTAGATCACCCGGGTGGAGCAGCCGGTCAGCAGCAGGCCGATCAGCAGCAGACCCCAGGTTTTCGGCTTGTGCCAGCGCACCTTGTTTATCATCTGTTACTCCAGTCGTTGCCGGTTGATGGCGATCAGGGTGTCATAGTCGAGTGAGGGCTGTTGCTCTGCCATCAGCAGGGCCCAGAGTAGGCCGATATAGTCGACCCAGGGTAAAAATGCCTCGCTCTGAAAATCGGGCCACTGGTGGCGCGGCACGGCCTGCAGATAGTGCGCTTCCAGCTCGTCGCGCCGCTCGGCGGGCCACTCATGGGTGCGCTGGATGCTGGCGAGCTCAAAGCCGGGGTGACCTGCCGCGCCATACTCCCAGTCGATGACCCAGGGTTTGCTTCCCAACAAGTTAGCCGGATTGAGATCATGGTGGCAAGGGCGCCAGCAATCATTTGGCTCACTGATGGCGAGCAAGCTCCGCTCCAGGGCGGGCAGCCAGGAGGGGATGTGGGCCAGTCTAGCGCGATAGCCTGCGGCGTGAGCCCGCACCGCCATCACCACCGCAGGCAGCGGCAGGCGATGGAGCTTGCGCAGCACCTCCGCCAGCAGACGGGGCTGATCGGCTGCCGGTGGCGCCGCGTGTACCCAGTTTGGCTCATCGCACCATTCGAGCAGCATCAGACCGCTGGCGGGATCGCCATAGTGGCAAGGCAGCGCTAGTCCTTCGGCTATCGCCCCCTGATAAAGCTGCCACTCGGTGGGGCGGTCGATGCCAAGGCGCATCGGGTCGGAGTGGCCCTGACGCAAAAAGTAACTGCGCCCCGAGGGGAGGCGCAGTCGATAGTTGCAGTTGGTCAGGCCTAACCCGAGTGGTTCCAGCTGCCCCTCCCGCCAGGGGGCTGGCAGGCTGGCCAGCAGCGGATCACAGTTGCCCGTCAGTGGGAGCCGGTTACCAGCCAAAGGTGGATTTCTTCGCCTGTTTGCGGATCTCTTTCTGATCGGCCCACAGCAGTTCGCCGTTTTGCAGGTCCATCAGGTTCATGGTCATCTGGTAATAGACATCCTTCACCTTGCCATTGTCTTTGACGATGCTGCTGAGGTTGCCATAGACCATGTAGCGGGCGCCGGTCTGCTTGCCTAGACGGACCATGGAGGCCGGGTCTACCATGCCGCTGCTCTGCTGGTATTCGAGCTGCTGTTTGACGGCGGCGACCTTGCTCATGTCGACGAAGCGGAATTTGCCGGCCCGCAGCAGCTTGGTGCGGATGGTATCGGTGATGGCTTCGGTATCGATGTGCTCGGAGGTCTTGTTGCGGATAGAGTCCATAAACATCACCGGACGACCGCCTGCGGTGATCTCGCTGGTGGCGGGGGAGGCGAGCATGGAGTCCGCCATCTTGTCGGCGATGGCCTGCAGGTCGCTTGAGCCGTAATCGACGGTGACGGTTTCGGTTTCGGTCGGATCGCCATAGCTGACGGTGGTGCTGGAGCAGCCGCCTAAGAGCAATGCAGAGGTCAATATCAGCAGGGCATGATTCATTTTCATCAGTAGGATTCCTCAATCACTTCGCGTACGTAAATCCGGTAACCCTGCGCCGCCGGGCTGGGCGCCAGGGCCGAGAGGGTGCGGGTCTGATAGCCATGCAGCTTGATGGGGGTCCAGCCGCGGCCATCGCTGGCGACCTCCTGACCGGCCTCATCATACCAATAGAAGATATATTGCAGCTTGTTATCGCCGCGCTGGGTGCTGGCGGCGGCCACATTGACTTGCAGCAGGCCATTTTGCTGGCGGCGGCTCAGCTCGGTCAGGGTGACGTTGACGTTTTGATGCTGCTCCAGCGTGGGTGCACCGCCCGCCGGGCCATAGAGCGCCACGCCGGAGGTGTTGGTGGCACAGCCGGTCAGCAGCAGCGCGAGCCCGAGGGCCAACCCGTATGCTTTCATCTTGCTCTCCTTAATCGGGGTGAGTGGGGCCGCGTGTGAGCCTGCCCGGTTAATTGTCTTGCTCATCTCTCTTCGCCATCTGCTCAGAGCGGCATCACCCGGGTGGTCAGACCGGCGCCGAGGCGCTGTACCCAGACCAGGGTGGTGCGTCCCTTGTGGATGGTGAGCGGCAATTGCCGCTGCGCCGTCCCTGCGCCCAGGGTGAGATTGATGTCACCTGCCGGCACCATCCCCTGCCAGCTCGATGCCTGAGCTGGCAGCGTCAGCCAGCTGCGGGTATCGGCCCGCTCGGAGAGGGTGTTGAAGATCCCCACCAGAATATTGCCCACATCCCCCCCCTCTTTGGCGGCGGTGCGGCGCATCTGCTCCTTGGCCACCAGTCGCAGCGCCTGGCGGGTCAGCATGCCGGGCAGCCGCTCTTGCAGATCTTTGGCGGCCAGCGCTTCCAGCCTGACCAGCTCGCTGGTCTGCCAGGCCCGCTTGCCGACTTCCACCGTCAGCGGGCCGGTGTCGCTGGCCCGATTATCGTAATAGGGGATGGCGACGGTAAAGGTGCGAAAATCGCCGCGGGAGGTGGAGATGGGCAGCGGCAGGAACAGTTCGCGCCGTGCCGGGATCAAACCATCTTCAAACAGCACCACCAGTTGGCCTTGATCTTTTGCAAGCGGCGGCGCTTTGCGGCCTATCTTTTTCTCGGTCTCGCGGATCTCGTCCGGTGAGCCACGCAGCCGCGCCAGACGCAGCAAGGCATCTTGCAGGCTGCGGTTGTCCGGCGCTATCTGGTAGCCGCGCTGATAGTCGACCCAGGCATCGTTGAGATCCCCGGCCGCCTCATAGAGCACGGCGGAAAAATAGAAGGTGTAGGCGTTCTGAAAACCGTTCTTGACCTTGCCGATCAACCGGTCGAGATCCGGTGCGCCGCGCGACATCAGCTGGCGCATCTCGCCTTCTGCTTCGGCCTCTTCGCTCTCATCCTTCGCCTTGCGCACCTCATCGGCTCGCCGTTTCAGGGCCTGCTCCTGCACCTGATTGGCCCGGCGCACCTCCACCAGGGCGCCATCGGCATCACCCCGTTGCAGATAGTTGAGGGCCAGATAGTGGTGCAGCATGGTGCGTTCGTAATCGGGAGTACGATAGGCCATCGACTGATCGTTGGTGAGCAGACTGCCCACCTGATCCAGACCGTGGCTCAGCCGGTATTCGGCCTGATTGTCTTCCCACTGAAGGCGGCTGTCGGCGGCGGTGAACGCCAGCTTGCTGCCCGCATCCTGACCCGCCAGCCAGGCAATGCGCCCCTGTTCGAGCCGATCCAGCACAAAGGTGTCATCCCCCAGGGTGGAGTCGCGCACCTCGGGCAGCGCCTCGGCGGCATGGCCCAGCAGCAGCTGGTTGCGCAGGGGCACCATCTGATCGGAGTAGGAGACGAACATATCCTGCCAGCGGGAGGCGCAGCCTCCCAGCAACAGCAGGGCGCCGCAGAGCAACAGGGCGCTGCGGCAGGTTGAGGCGTGGCGATTCATTACAGGCTGAGCAGCGGTCCCAGCGGCTGGCCACCGACCAGATGCATGTGGATGTGGTAGACCTCCTGCCCGCCGTGGCGGTTGCAGTTCATGATGAGGCGGTAGCCATCTTCGGCGATGCCCGCCTCGCTGGCCAGTTTGCGGGCCACGGTGAACATCCGGCCAAGGGCCAGTTCATGTTCGGCTTCCACGTCATTGACGGTGGGGATCAGCACATTGGGGATGATCAGAATATGGGTCTTGGCCTTGGGCTGGATATCCCGGAATGCGGTGACCAGATCGTCTTGATAAAGGATGTCGGCGGGGATCTCTTTACGGATGATTTTGCTGAAAATGGTTTCTTGCGCCATGGCTAACTCCCTTATATGAAACAGAAAATTGAACTAGAACCCCAAGCGGCTCCCGAAAGGGGGGCGAGCAGCACGCCAAGTGTGACACAAGCCGACATTTGACACAGCTGATGTCCCATTCCCTTCAGTTATTGTTAAAAATACCGATAGCCAGAGGGACGTCATCTGCAGCGCCTGTTCAGGGTGGTCTGCAGGGTATCAAAAGGACGGGGTACTCAGGCAAGGGACTTTTGCATATACAGCGGGACAATAATGAAACAAACAATGTCGGATCTCTCCATCTTGCAGCGAGTCTACCTTGGCTTCGCGATCCTGGTGGCCGTGATGGTGGCCAGTTCACTGCTCACATTTCGTAGTCAGGAGACCCTGGGGAACGCACTGGAGCAGGTTACCCAGCAGTCTATGCCGCTGGTGATTGCCAGCAGTCAGACCCAGATCACCCTGCTCAGCGCCAACAAGTGGCTGGGGGATGTGCTCACCGAGCAGGATCCCAAACAGCTGCCGGCCGAAGTGGCCGAACTGAAACAGGCCAAGGCTGCGGTGGGCAAGAGCCTTGACGTCTTGCGCCAGCAGGTGGCCCACCACCCCGAACTGCAAGGGGAGATGAGCAGCCTCAGCCAGCAGGTCGACAGCTACCTGCAACTGACCGATACCCTGCCCGGCGAACACGAGGCGCTGCTCACCCGGCTGCACAAGGTCAATTTGGCCAAGGGGCAGTTTCAGGTCAGTCTGCCCCAGTTCAAGAAGAGTCTGGGTGACATGATGGTCACCATCGACGACAGCTTTATCAAGATGCTCTCCGAGACCCTGACCACCAAGCTCTCCGCCATCGAACTCTCCACTATGGACGCCCTCAATCAGACCATTCCGGCCCCCATCGAAGGGGCGCTCAAGCGCAACAAGATGCAGATCGAGGGGTTCAACAGCACCATCAAGGATCTGCAGGGGGAGCTGAAGAACTTCGAGAACGACATGGGCCACTATGTTCACGGTTTTGTACGCGACACCACCGCAAGCGAAGGCGTGCTCTCCCAGTATCTGGCGCTGATGAAGCAGCAGGAACAGATGCGGGAGAAGAGCAAGCAGGCCAGCGCCCTGATAGTCGAGATCCAGAATCGGCTTGAGCGGATCACCGGCCAGAGTCAGCAGCTGATGAGTCAAAGCATTCAGCACGCCAAAGCCACACAGAGCCAGAGCACCCTGACCCAGGGAACCAGCATCGTAGTCGCCATCCTGATCGCCATGCTGGTGGCTTATACCCTGGGCAAGGCCATTCGCCGTCCGCTCAGGGAGTTGCTGCGGGTGCTGACCGAAGTGACCCAGGGCGACATGACCCAGCGCATCGGTTTTCAGAGCAAGAACGAATTTGGTCAGCTGGGCAGCCAGATCAACCTGCTGATTGCCCAGATGGGGGAGGTGCTGGCACAGCTTTCACAAGCGTCTGCCCAGCTTAACGATGCCGCCCACGGCAATCGCTACACCACCGAATCGGTGCGGGCTGATCTGGAGAAACAGCGGCAGGAGACCGCCTCGGTCGCCGCCGCCATGACCCAGATGGAGGCCTCGGTGCGGGAGGTGGCGCAGGCTGCCAACCAGACCCTGGAGCGGGTGCAGGATGTGGAGAAGGCCTCCGAGATGGGGCGCAAGGTGATGGCAGGCAATATCACCACCACTCATCAGCTGGCGGGCAAGCTACAACAGACCGGCAAGGTGATTGGCGATGTGAGCGCCATGAGCAGCCAGATCGGCAATATCCTCGATGTCATTCGCGGCATTGCCGAGCAGACCAACCTGCTGGCCCTCAACGCCGCCATCGAAGCGGCGCGGGCCGGCGAGCAGGGGCGCGGATTTGCGGTGGTGGCGGATGAGGTGCGCAGTCTGGCGGGCCGCACCGCCCAGTCCACCAGCGAAATCCAGACCATGATCGAGAACCTGCAGCAGGGGGTAGCCAAGGCGGTGACCGTGATGCAGGAGTGTTCTCGCGAGATGGACAGCTGCGTGGATCAGAGCTCTCATGCCAACAACGCCATGGAGGAGGTGCAGGGGATTGTGGTGCTGATCAGCGACATGTCGAGCCAGATCGCCTCTGCCGCCGAGCAGCAGCAGGCCACCAGCGCCGATATCGCCACCAACCTCAACCGCATCTCCGATATCTCGGATCTCAACTATCAGGGGATCGAGCGTGTAGCCGAGACCAGCCAGCAGCTGGACTCCCTTGCCGAGCAGCAGGAGAGCCTGGTCAAGCGCTTCCGCCTCAGTGCCTGATGGTCGAGAGTTGAAACAACAAGGCCCCGCAGATGCGGGGCCTTCTCTTTATTGCGGCAGTGACAAGAGGATCAGGCGTAGGCAATCGCGCCCTTGCCGACCCCTTCATAGGCGACAATCTTGACGAACTTGTCGCCCACCATCTTCTTCACTTCGCGGGCGATATAGCAGGCCAGCAGCTCAACCGTGGTGTCAGTGTCGATCATCTCCACCTCGGCGCTGGGGATGGCCAGCTGGAACAGCCCCTGGGGCGCCACATATTTGAAGCCGCAGTGATGCTCACCAAGCTGGGCATTGGCGCGAGGGCTCAAAGCGAGCTCGGTCAGCGCCACCTTGTCCTCCTCGGTGCCAAGGTAGATATCGCCCCAGCGCTCGGCCCAGTTGAGCTCAAGCTCCTGGTCGCGCTCGCCATCGACGTGGATCTCGATGGGAGAGCGGTGGCCGTGGGCGATGCGCTGGCAGTTGCCATCGTGCTTTTTCAGGCCGTGGCTGTAGTGGTAGAAGGCGCCGGTGATCGCCTCCTGACGCAGGGTCAGGGAGAGATCCTTGATATTGCCCGGCAGCCGTTTGGCCAGTACCGCCAGCAGGTAGCGGGTCACCGACTCTTTATCAACTTGCGGAGCCGGGATAAAGGCGAAGCCCTGGGATGGGCAGCGCAGATGGATGGAGCGACCCGGGCGCAGCAGATCCACTGTGCTTTCGTCACCATCCAGAGCCTCAACGTGGATCAGTGGGCACTCGGTCGGCACCAGCAGCTTGTGGTCCACCTCTTCATCAATGATCGACTTGATCAGCTTCTTTACCCGGCCAAAGTCCAGCAGCATGCTCATTTCGTTGAGCTCACCGCTCATTTCGATATCTACCAGCCAGCTCTCGCCCACCATGCCGCGGCGTTCGCACAGGTAGCTGGAGTCGATCACGGTCAAATCTCTTACAAATAACTTCATCAGTCAGGCCTTGCTACAGAGAAAGGGCAGTTTTGCGCTATTATGACCCGCGATTATCGGCAAAGGAACTGGAACCCCCCATGAACAAACTGCTTATCAAGAATGCCACCCTGGTCAACGAAGGCCGTATCTATGCCTCCGATGTGTTGATCGAGGGGGAACGGATTGCCCGCATCGCCCCGGATATCGAGGCGCCCGATGCGCTGGTTATCGATGCCGCAGGTCGCCATCTCATCCCCGGAATGATCGATGATCAGGTCCACTTCCGGGAGCCGGGATTGACCCACAAGGGGACTATCGCCAGCGAATCCCGTGCCGCCGTCGCCGGTGGCACCACCAGTTTCATGGAAATGCCCAACGTCAATCCCCAGACCACCACCCTCGACGCTCTCGAAGCCAAATACCAGATCGCCGCCAACTCCTCCGTTGCCAACTACAGCTTCTATCTCGGCGCCACCAACGACAACCTGGAAGAGATCAAGCGACTCGACCCCAAGCAGTCCTGCGGGGTCAAGGTGTTTATGGGCTCCTCGACCGGCAACATGTTGGTGGACAATCAGGAGACCCTGGCGGCCATCTTCCGCGAAAGCCCGGTGATGATCGTCACCCACTGCGAAGACACCCCGACCATCGCCAAGGCCGAAGAGGCGGCGCGGGCCAAGTGGGGCGAGAATGTGCCTATGGGCGAGCACGGCCGCATTCGCAGTGACGAGGCGTGCTACAAATCCTCCAGCATGGCGGTGGCGCTGGCGAAAAAATACGGTGCCAAGCTGCACGTGCTGCATTTGACCTCGGCCAAGGAGCTGTCGCTCTTTACCGCCAGCCATGACCTGAGCGAGCTGAAGGACAAGAACATCACCGCCGAGGTGTGTGTGCACCACCTCTTCTTCAATGATGCCGATTACGAGACCCAGGGCAGCCTGATCAAGTGCAACCCTGCGGTGAAGAGTGCCGCCGACCAGCAGGCACTGCTGGATGCGGTACGCAACGATGTGCTCGACATCATCGCCACCGACCACGCGCCCCACACCTGGGAAGAGAAGCAGAACAGCTACTTCAAGGCGCCGTCTGGCGTGCCGCTGGTGCAGCACTCTTTGCAGGCGCTGCTGGAGCTCTACCACAACGGCGTGTTTACCCTGGAGACTATCGTCAAGAAGACCTCCCATGCGGTGGCCGAGCGCTTCCAGGTGCAGGATCGCGGTTATATCCGCGAGGGCTACTTCGCCGATCTGGTGCTGCTGGATCTGGGCAAGCCCTATGTGGTCAACGATGACAACATCCTCTACCACTGTGGCTGGTCGCCCTTCAACGGCTACCGCTTCCACAGCACGGTGGAGATGACGCTGGTGAACGGCCAGATCGCCTGGCAAAACGGGCAGGTGACTGACCAGATCCTGGGCAAGCGGCTGACCTTTAACCGCTAATTGTTCGCAAAGCAGGCGAACGCACCGCGGCCGAGGAATTGGCGGCGTTTCCCTGTTGACAGGGCAGGGTCATCTCCATAAACTCTGCCCCCGTCAGCCGAGCTGACTCCGTCGGTGTGTAGCGCAGCCAGGTAGCGCATCTGCATGGGGTGTAGAGGGTCGGAGGTTCGAATCCTCTCACACCGACCAAATTCCCCGGTAAAGGCCTTGTCAAACGACAAGGCCTTTTCTTTTGCCTGCGATTTGCCGCACAGGCGCGAAGCCAGTGGTGATGCATGCTGGTCGCTGCTGGCGTGAGTCGATTGTGCAGCCACCGCGCTTTATGGTGTAGTAACAACTCTGTTGCTCATTTGTCTGGCGAGGCCTCTCGTGTCTGCATCCGTATCTAAACCCTGTTGTCTGCTGATGATCACCCTGCTGTTGGTGGGCTGCGCCACCCCTTACGAGAGTGAAAAGTCATTCTGGAACGGCCAGACCGGTTTTTCCCAGACCCGGCTTGGCCCGGACAAGTGGCAACTGGAGTTTGTCGGCAACGATTTGGTGGACAGGGAGACCGCCCGCAAATATGTGCTCAAGCGGGCAGGGGAGCTGGCACTGGCAGAGGGTTACTCCTGGCTCAAGGTCGATGAGCTGACCATTAACCGCGATGCCGTCAGGGTGTCCCCATCACGGCCGATCTTCGGCTTTGACGAGGATGAACCGGATCTCTTTATGGCCCAGATGCAGGTGCAGCATACCATCTCGGCGCTGCTCACTTTTCGCCTGTTGCCACGGGCACTCGATGAGCGAACTCTGAATGCGAAATATCTCGCCGAAATCAAAATAAACAGTGATTAATATTGGTGGCTTGCAAGATCTATATCACATACACCTAATGGCAGGATAAAATTCTGGATAAAGCCTCTAGATTTACCCCCTGCTTTTAGGCATTCTCCCAGCATACCAGCCGCCAGGAATCAACGGCTCGGATCACAAAAACGGACTGTAGTGGCTCCCACGCCACTGTTTACGGCTTGCACCAATCAAAACCGGGACTCCCCCATGAAAATGAATAAACTGACGGTCGCCATCCTCATCTCCATGATGTTTGGCATCCTCACCGGCCAGGGCTATCGGATGTTTGCCGCAGATCAGGCTGCGGATTTCGCCAATAACATCACGATCCTGACCGATATCTTCCTGCGCCTGATCAAGATGATCATCGCTCCCCTGGTCTTCACTACCCTGGTGGTCGGTATCGCCAAGATGGGTGACACCCGCACCGTGGGGCGTATCGGTGCCAAGACCCTCGGCTGGTTCATGCTTGCCTCCCTGATGTCCCTGAGCCTGGGTCTGGTGATGGTGACCCTGATGCAGCCGGGTGTGGGTCTCTCGCTCTCCCTGCCCAATGAGACCGCCAGCTCGGGCATTGCTGCCGGTGCCATTACTCTGAAAGATTTTGTGACCCACGCCATTCCCAAGAGTGTGGTCGAGGCGATGGCCACCAACGAGATCCTGCAGATCGTGGTCTTCTCCCTCTTCTTCGGTCTGGCTGCCGCTGCGCTCGGCGATCTGGCCAAGCCGGTAGTGGTGCTGATGGCCAGCGCTGCCGAGATCATGCTGAAAGTGACCGGCTACGTGATGAACTTTGCGCCGTTCGCGGTATTTGGCGCCATCGCTGCCATGGTGGCCAAAGAGGGGCTGGGTATTCTGGTTACCTACGGCAGCTTTATGGCCCAGTTCTATATCGCACTGGCCTGCCTCTGGCTGCTGCTGATCGCCATGGGTAGCGTCTTCCTGCGTGGTCGCGTCATCAAGCTGCTGGCGATGATCCGCGAGCCCATCCTGCTCGCCTTCTCGACCGCCAGCTCTGAAGCGGCCTATCCGAAGACCCTGGATCGTCTGGAGAAGTTCGGTTGTGACAAGCGCATCGCCAGCTTCGTGCTGCCGATGGGGTACTCCTTCAACCTCGACGGCTCCATGATGTACTGCACCTTCGCGGTAATGTTCATCGCCCAGGCGTATGGCATCGAGCTCTCCATGGCCCAGCAGATCACCATGCTGCTGCTGCTGATGGTCACCTCCAAGGGGATGGCCGGGGTACCGCGCGCCTCTCTGGTGGTGATTGCCGCCACCCTGAACCAGTTCCATATTCCTGAAGCTGGCATCCTGCTGCTGCTGGGGATCGACCACTTCCTCGACATGGGCCGCTCAGCCACCAACGTGCTGGGCAACGCCATCGCCGCCAGTGTGGTTGCCAAAACCGAAGACAGTCTGGGTGAAACCGTCGCGCTGGGCGAGAGTGAGCCAGCCAAAGCCTGACCACAACGCCATGAAAAATAAACAACAACGGCCCGCCAATGCGGGCCGTTGTTGTTTATGGCTCGTCTACACTGCTAGATAGTTTTCATCTGGAGTGTACGGTTATGAACATTGCTCGTCGGCTTCAACTGATAGCGCTGCTGGTTATGCTGGCGCTTGTTTTCCTCAGCTGGTTCAGTATCAACCGCCTCGGGGCTGGCAATCGAGACTTGAGCTATGTGACGGACAATACGGTGCCCAGTATTGCGCTGATCAAGGAGGTGCAGGCTGCGTTCTATGAGCTGCACTCCCGGGTTCAAAGCCATATCCTCAACACCGACAATGACAAGATGCAGCAGATAGAAGCGGATATTGCCGAGCATCGCAAACAGATCAATTCGCAACTGGAGAAATATAAAGCAGAGATGCTCTCCAATGACGAAGACCGGCGCCTGACCGACGATGATCAGCGCATTATTGCGCAATATTATCAGGAGATAGACAAGGTTCTGCAGCTCTCCAGACAAAACAAGAACGATGAAGCGCGAGACATGCTGGCGGGAGAAGCCACCAGAGTGTTCCAGCAGTTTGCCAAGGCAATCGAGCTTCACGTCAACTTCAATATGGATTTGGGATTGGCGCTCAAGAAGCAGGGCAAGGAGAACTACGACAACAGCCTGCAAACCCTGTTGTTTATCGCCGGTGGTGCCACCGTACTGACGATGGGGCTGTTTGTCTGGTTGTTCAATCAGGTGGCCAATCCCCTTCGCACCGCCATGGATACCCTGACCCGGATCCAGCGCGACCTCAACTTTACCCTGAGAGCAGATGTGAAACAGCAGGATGAGATTGGTCTGACCCTCAATGCGGTGAACCGGCTGCTCGATACGCTGCAACAGACATTTACCGAATTTTCCGTAGGCAGCTTGCAGATCAAGAGCACTGCCGAATCCCTCTCTCAGGCAGCGCAGCACCTGGCCAGCTCGGCTAATCAGGCCAATGATGCCACCAGTCTGATAGCCGCCGGTGTGGAAGAGATGACGGTCAGCATCACAGATATCTCCCAGCGTACTCAGGAGACGAGCCGCATCACCAACGAATCGGGGCAGCTGGCGACCGAGGGGGGCCGGACCATCGAGCGCACCGTCCATGCCATCAACGAGATCGCCGACTCGATCCGGCAGGCCTCGGCCGAGGTCATTGCGCTGGGTGAGGGCATTTCGCGCATTGGCGGTGTGGTCAACGTGATCCGTGATGTGGCGGGGCAGACCAACTTGCTGGCCTTGAACGCGGCCATTGAAGCGGCGAGGGCCGGGGAGTCCGGCCGTGGCTTTGCGGTGGTGGCGGATGAGGTGCGCAAACTGGCTGAGCGCACAGCCCAATCCACCCAGGAGATCTCCGCCACTGTAGAGGCGATCCAGCAGGAGTCGAACAATACGGTCTCCCGCATGCATCTGGTGGAGGAGAAGGTGAGCCAGGGGGTCACCATGGCGACCGAGAGTGGCGCTATTATTGCCGAGATCCGCAGTGCGTCGCACCGGGTGATGGAGCAGGTGGGCGAGATCACCAATGCCATCCGCGAGCAGAGTTCGGCCGCCGAGTCGATTGCCCATCAGGTGGAGCAGATTGCTCAGGTCGTGCAGCAAACCAGCAGCACAGCGGAGGAGACCTCTGCCGCAGCCGAGGAGCTCAATGTCACCACCGAGAGCATCCACCAGCAGATATCCCGTTACCGCATTCAGTAATGCTGACGGTTGTTATCCATCTGCTATCCCCGCCAGCCAGCTGGCGGGGATTTTTTATATGGCTTGCTTAGAAGCCTGAGCCCGGTTGCTGCAAAAATGCCGCCTCTTCCGGTGTGCTGGTGCGACCCAGTATGTCGTTGCGGTGGGGGAAGCGGCCAAAGCGTTCGATGATCACCTGATGGCGGCGTGCAAAGTCGGCAAAGCCCGCGAAGGTCGCCTGCGCCGGTGTGCCAGCCTGCTCGGCAGCCAGTGCCTCGAACAGGGACACGCTTCGGACTTGTTGTTCGCGGGATTCGGCATGCTCCAGTGGCAGATAGAAGAAGATCCGCTCCAGTGGTGAGAGGGATTTGTCAGCCCCGATGGACAGCCCTTTCAGGCAGAGATCCCTTGCCAGCGGATCCTGGGCAAAGGCCGCAGGCGTGCCGCGATGGATATTGCGGGGCAGCTGGTCAAGCAGCAGGATCAGCGCCAGCCTGCCGTGGTGCAGATCGGCCCAGTCGGCCAGCTCCCCGTTGGCGGCCGCCTCTGCTTGCGCGCCAAATTGCTTGGCCAGCAGGGCATCCGTTTCGCTGCTTTTCCCCCACCAGAGAGGGGCTTGCCGTGTGGCCCGCAGGACATCATCGGCTTCGTCGCCAAACCAGAAATCGAGCAGAGGTTGCCAGGGTTGCATGGGAACTCCTTGAGGTGATTCAGAGGGAACCAGGAACAAATGGCTCAGGGGTGCTGCCGAAACGGCGGCTTCTCGTTACACTGTGCCATCTTTTGCCCGAAAGACGTAACCCCCCGATGGCGAGCGCCGGATTTTTGGCTCGGCCGATGATGGCCTGCGATCGCCATGAGGTGGTCCTGTTGACCCTGGTGGTTATCGGGACGTACACCGCTCTCGCGGGGTTGTTCTCACTGATATAAGGAATCTTTGATATGGCCGGAACCAGTTTGTTGGCCCTGCTCGATGATATCGCCAGCGTGCTTGATGACGTGGCGCTGATGACCAAGATGGCGGCGAAGAAGACTGCCGGGGTGTTGGGGGATGATCTGGCCCTCAACGCGGAGCAGGTTTCCGGAGTGCGTGCCGAGCGGGAGCTGCCGGTGGTGTGGGCGGTGGCCAAGGGCTCATTTCGCAACAAGCTGATTCTGGTGCCCGCCGCCATCGCCATCAGTGCGCTGGTGCCCTGGCTTATCACGCCACTCTTGATGCTGGGAGGCGCCTACCTCTGCTTTGAAGGGGCCGAGAAGCTGGCCCACAAGTTCCTGCCCCATGAGGCGAGTGAAGGTGAGGCACACACAGCCCCCATTCCCGATGATCTGGCGGCGTTTGAGCAGCAGAAGGTGAAGGGAGCAATCCGCACCGATTTTATTCTCTCTGCCGAGATTATCGTCATCGCCCTTGGCACGGTACAGGGAGCAAGCCTCGCGCTGCAGCTCTCGGTAGTGGCTGGCATCGCCCTGCTGATGACCATCGGGGTCTACGGGTTGGTGGGGCTGATCGTCAAGCTCGATGACATCGGTCTGCATCTGCTGCAAAAGCCCGATGGCAGCGCCCTGCGCCGCGCGGTGGGGCAGGGACTGTTGGTGACGGCGCCCCGTCTGATGCACCTGCTGGCTCTGGTCGGCACCATCGCCATGTTTATGGTGGGCGGCGGCATTCTGGTGCATGGCTGGCCCTTTGCCCATCACCTGATTGAAGGTGCAGCCGCTGTTGTTGCCAGCCTGCCCACAGTGGGGGCCGTACTGGCGGCGGTGACGCCGACTCTGCTCAACGCCGTGGCCGGTGTGGTGGCGGGTCTGCTGCTGGTTGCCGTGATGACGCTGGTGAGCCGTCTTGCCCCGGCCAAGGGATAAGCGAGCTTACGGGCCATTTTCTCTTTTTTCCTCTCTTCATTTTTTGGCCAGCGGGACGCTCGGTCTCTGACTTGCTGCCCGCAGGTCTGCAGCGCCTCCCGATAAAGGCCTTTGCGAGAAGTTATGTATCAACAACAGTGGAATAACGACCATATCTACCCGGGCCTCGACAGCACCGAGCTGGAAGCGGACATGCGCGCCGCCCGCCACGCGCTGGAAGAGCTGGCCAGCTATATGGCAGGTCTGGACGGGGTGCGCGACGATAACGCTGCGCTGCTGGATTTTTTGCGGGAAGTGCGGCTGCGGACTCGGGATATTCACAACATTGGCTGGAACATGGCGATTCTGGCCGCGTGCCGCGGCAGCCAGGATGCGCGGGATCCGCAGGCCAAGCAGTTGGCATCCCGCGCCCGCTCCCTCATTGCCGATCTGTTCAAGACCCTGGCGCCGGTTGAAGATCTGATGCTGGCGTTGCCGGAAGAGAAATTTGCCGCGCTGATGAGTGATCCGCTGCTCGGCGAGGAGGCGTACCGCTTGGGCCATGAGCGTCGCTTGCAGGATCAGCGCTTGCCGGTGGCGGCGGAGCAGCTGGTGATCGGTCTGGGCACCGATGGTCTGCACGCCTGGGGCAACCTCTACAACGATCTGGTGGGCAAGATCCGGTTAACCATTGATGGCCGCGAGATGGGGCTGGCCGAGGCGAGCAATCTGCTCTCCAGCCCGATACGTGCGCTGCGTTTAGAAGCCTTTGATGCCATTAGCGCCGGCTGGGAGGGAGAGCAGGAGACGGTTGCCGCTATCCTCAATGCCCTTAACGGCTGGCGGCTGGAGCTGGCCCGCCAGCGCGGCAACACCCGGTTGCTCGATGCGCTGGATCTCTCTTGCCACCAGAGCCATATTGAGCGTGCCACCCTCGATGCCCTGATGAGCGAAGCCTGGCGAGCCCGTGGGTTGGGTCAGCGGGTGCTGGAGCTGATGGCCGAGCGCCTTGGTCTCGACGATCTGGGGCCGGAGGATCTCTTTGCACCGCCGCCAGCTTCCAGCAGCCGTGACATTCCTTTTGATGAGGCGATCGAGTTGATTGCCGATGCTTTTAGCCGATTCGATCCCGAGATGGGGGCATTTGCCCGCATGATGGCCGAGAAGGGGTGGATTGATGCGGCGCCCACGCCAAATCGCCGCACCGGCGCCTACTGCACCAAGTTTGCCGAACCGGTCGAACCGCGGGTCTTCGTCACTTATGCAGGCACCATGGATAACGTCATTACGCTAGCCCATGAGCTGGGCCACGCCTGGCACAACTGGGTCATTCGCGATCTGCCGATGAGCCAGCGCCGTTACCCCATGACGCTGGCGGAGACCGCCTCCATCTTCGCCGAAACCCTGGTGCGTAGCGCCTTGTTTGAACAGGCGCAAAGCACGGAAGAGCAGCTGGTCATCGCTTGGGCCGAAGCCGATGGCGCTGCCACCTTCCTGGTCAATATCCCGGCCCGCTTCGATTTCGAGCGGGCGCTGGTGGCAGAGCGGGCGCAGGGTTATGTGCCGGCAGAGCGGCTCAAGGCGCTGACTGACGAGGCATGGGGGCGTTGGTATGAGGGGAGTCTGACCCGCTATCACCCCATGTTCTGGGCGGCCAAGGCGCACTTCTCCATCGCCGGGTTTGGCTTTTACAACTACCCCTATCTGTTCGGTTATCTCTTCAGCCTCGGGGTCTATCAGCAGTTGATGAGCCGCAAGGCGGCGGGGGAAGAGGGCGTGGCCGAGGCGTATCGCGCCTTGTTGCGCGATACCGGCCGCATGAGCGCCGAAGAGCTGGTAGCCAAGCATCTGGGGCAGGATATCCGTGAGGCCGCCTTCTGGCAGGGGAGTCTGGCACAAGTAGCGCAGGCGGTAGAGCGCTTCGCGCAGTTGCCTGCCTGATTGGGTCAGCGGTGATATGAACAACAGGCCCCCGGACAGTCTCGCTGTCCGGGGGCCTGTTTGTTATGCCTGTTCTTGCTGCGGTTTGATGGGACCAACGAACAGAGGGCGGGTCTGGTGAGTCAGGTCCGGCTGATAGCCGTTGAAGAAGAGGTTGAGCAGCACCGAACTGATGGTGGCCAGCAGGATACCGCTATGAAAAAGCGGTTGTAGCTGCGCCGGAAGCTGCTGGAAAAAATTCCCGGAGACCGTCGGGATCATGCCAATTCCGAGACTGATGGCGACGATATAGAGGTTGTGGCGGTTGCTGTTGTAATCGGTGCGCGCCAGGATGCGAATGCCGGTGGCCAGCACCATACCGAACATGACGATACCGGCGCCCCCCAGCACGAAGGGCGGGATGGAGGCGACCAGCACCGACATCTTGGGGATGAGGCCAAAGGCGAGCAGGATCCCCCCTGACATCACGCAGACCCAGCGACTCGATACCCCGGTCACGCTCACCAGACCGATATTCTGGGAGAAGGAGGTGTGGGGGAAGCTGTTGAATATCCCACCAATAATGGTGCCGATGCCATCCACCCGCAGCCCGCGCACGATATCACCGCGCCTGGCCGGATGGCCGACGATGTCGCCAAGGGCCAGAAACATCCCCATGGATTCGATAAAGGTGATGAGCATGATCACCGTCAGGGTGGCGATGGAGATGGGATCGAAGGTGGGCCAGCCGAAGGCGAAGGGCACTATGGGGGCAAACCAGGCTGCCTCGCCGAGGCCATCGAGGCTCACTTCGCCCATGGCGATGGCCACCGCGAAACCGAAGATGATCCCGAGCAGCACCGAGATATTGCTGAAAAAGCCCTTGGTGAAGCGGGTCACCAGCAGGATAAAGACGAGCACCAGAAAGCTGGTGCCGATATAGCGCAGGCTGCCATATTCCGGATTACCCTTGCCCCCCGCCATCCAGTCGATCCCCACCTGCATGATGCTGATCCCGATGGAGGTGATAACCACCCCGGTGACGACGGTGGGGAAGAGTGGCATCAGCCGACCTATCAGCGGCACCAGCAGGGTCGAGATGATACCGGCGGCAATGGTGGCGCCGAAGATGCCCGTCAGCCCCAGATCCGGGTTGGCTCCGATGGCCAGCATGGGCATCACGGCGGCAAAGGTGACCGACATGATGACCGGCAGCCGGATCCCGGCAAAGCGGCCAATCCCGACACATTGCAGCAGGGTGACGATGCCGCAGCAGAAGAGATCCGAACTGATGAGGTAGGAGATTTGATCCTTGGGCAGCCCCAGACTGCCGCCAATCACCAGTGGCACCGCCACGGCGCCGGCGTACATCACCAGCACATGTTGCAGGCCCAGGGTAAAGAGTTGGCCCATGGGGAGCATGCGCTCCACTTCATCCACCGGGCGCTTGCGCGCACCCGGTCGGGGGGAGGGGGGATTGGTCTCGTTCATGAACAGATCACTCCTTGAAGCCCGCGCAACTGCTACAGGCAAGATAGTGAAAGCCGCAGCTTTCCCGGTCATTGATCTCGTGTATTGACAGAGGTGCCAGATCCCTCGGCAGTAGTGAGAGGGAGCCGGTGCAGCACGGGTCAGTGCACAAAACATGCACAACGCCGCT
The DNA here is from genome assembly GCF_051919235.1 of Aeromonas sp. 95A. Lineage (NCBI taxonomy): Bacteria > Pseudomonadati > Pseudomonadota > Gammaproteobacteria > Aeromonadales > Aeromonadaceae > Aeromonas > Aeromonas sp. 95A. Next base: position 1,204,853 of record NZ_JBQBFC010000001.1, on the reverse strand, counting down.
CACGAGAGAAAACGTTTGGCGATAACGCCTTGTTTTTGCGGGATGACTCACATACCGGCCAGATAAGTGTCCGGCTGTTGGCAGGGGAAGGAGGTGGGGGCATCTCAGATTGGTAAGGGGTTTATCATTATCGGTCTGGCGATCTCACTTTGATAGCCGGGCACCATAACGTTGCTCGCAATGCGCCCCTCTGCATGTGACGGCGCTCGCGGGCCGCAGGGCGCAATCGGGGGCGGGGGCGTGATCCAAAGCAAGAAAGTTGGATGTTTTGGTGGCGCACGGGGCCGCCGCTGGGGTAGTTTCGATAAAACCGACACAGATCCTGAGGTCTTATCCATGATCATCTATCTGCATGGCTTTGATGCCACCAGCCCAGGCAATCACGAGAAAGTGCTGCAGTTGCAGTTTATTGATGATGATGTGCGTTTCGTGCACTACAGCACGGTTCACCCCCGTCATGATATGAGCCATCTGCTCAAGGAAGTGAAAAAACAGCTCGATATGAGTACCGATCCCAAACCGCTGATCTGCGGCGTGGGTCTTGGTGGCTATTGGAGCGAGCGGATCGGCTTTCTGTGCGGCATTCGCCAGGTGATCTTCAACCCCAACCTCCATCCGGAAGAGAACATGCAGGGCAAGATCGACCGGCCGGAAGAATATGACGATATCGGTACCAAGTGTGTAACTGAATTTCGTAAGAAAAATTCAGGAAACTGCCTGTGTATCCTTTCCGTTCAGGATGAAGTGCGCGATAATCGGGACACTGAACGTGAATTGAAGAACTATTACGACATCGTGTGGGATGAGCGCGAGACTCATAAGTTCAAAAATATCTCGCATCATCTGCAGCGGATGAAGGCCTTCAAAGAAGCCTGATCCATCACGTCGACCGATTTCGTTTTAGGGAGCCAATGGCTCCCTTTCGTTTTGAGGAACCGAGGAAAATCATCATGATGAATATTGTCGTTGTAGGCGGCGGCGCCGGTGGCCTGGAGCTGGCCACCAGTCTGGGTCGCAAGCTTGGCAAGAAGAACAAGGCCAAGATCACTCTGGTCGATCGCAACCGCACCCACCTGTGGAAACCCCTGCTGCACGAAGTGGCCACCGGCTCTATGGACGCGGGCATCGATGCCCTGAGCTACCAGTCTCACGCCAAGAACCACGGTTTCGACTTCCAGCTCGGCACCCTGACCGACATCAAGCGTGACGATAAACGCATCGTGCTGGCCCCGATCCACGACGACAATGGCGACATCGTGGTCAACGAGCGCGAACTGCCCTACGACTATCTGGTGATGGCCATCGGTTCTGTCTCCAACGACTTCAACACCAAGGGCATCAAGGATAACTGTATTTTCCTCGATAGCCCCTCCCAGGCGCACCGTTTCCACAACAGCATGATGAACCGCTTCCTGCAGTTCGCCACCGAATATAAGCCGGGCGACAAGGTGAAGATTGCGATCGTCGGCGGCGGCGCAACCGGCGTTGAGCTCTCTGCCGAGCTCTACAACGCGGTCGAGCAGCTCTACGCCTACGGCTTCAAGAACCTCACCACCGACAGCCTGAAGGTGACCCTGGTGGAAGCGGGCCCGCGCATTCTGCCGGCTCTGCCGGAGCGCATCAGCGGCGCCGCCCATCAGGAGCTAGTCAAGCTGGGTGTGGACGTGCGTACCGCCACCATGATCACCGAAGCGACCAGCGATGGTCTGCACACCAAGGATGGCGAGCTGATTGAAGCTGACCTGATGGTGTGGGCGGCCGGTATCAAGGCACCTGACTTCATGAAGGATATCGCCGGTCTTGAGACCAACCGCATCAACCAGCTGGTGGTGAAAGAGACCCTGCAGACTACCCGTGATGAGAACATCTTCGTTATCGGTGACTGCGCTGCCTGCCCGCAGCCGGATGGCAAGTTTGTGCCGCCGCGCGCCCAGTCTGCCCACCAGATGGCCAGCCAGGCGTTCAAGAACATTCTGGCCAAGATGAACGGCGGCGAGATGAAGCCCTACCTCTACCACGACCACGGTTCGCTGGTCTCCCTCAGCCGCTTCTCCACCGTGGGCAGCCTGATGGGTAACCTGATGCGCGGCTCCATGATGGTCGAGGGTTACATTGCCCGTCTGGTTTACATCTCCCTCTACCGGATGCACCAGATCGCCCTGCACGGCTACGTCAAGACCGGCCTCATCATGCTGGTGGGTCGCATCAACCGGGTACTGCGCCCGACCCTAAAGCTGCACTAAGCCAAGGTTTGACAGAATTCGGAATACCAAAAGGAGAGGCGATGGCCTCTCCTTTTTTATGGGCGCAGATCAGGAAAGAGAGCGTTACTTGCCCAGATAGGTACGGTCGAAGAAGGTATTGACCCAGTGAGGGCGGTAGATGGCCAGCACCGTCATCGCCATGCCGTTGAGCAGAGCTTCGGGGAACAGCAGCAGTGGCCAGATGGAGAGGTAATCCGCCGTGATGGTGTGCCAGGGGTAGCTGTCGCTCAGCCCCATCAGCAATGCGCTGGCGGCCACCTTGACCGAGATGGTGATGGCGCCACCGAGAAAGGCGGCCACGAAGATATAGACAAAGAGATGGCGCGGCAGCCAGGCCCAGCTGGCCAGAAACAGCAGCCAGCTGGTGGCTACCGGCAGGGCGATGCCAACCAGTGCCTGCCAGCCAAAATCGGCCAGATTGGTGACGCCGAAGTAACCGAGCACCAGCAGGGTTAGACAGGGGGCGAGCAGCGCCAGCCGCCAGCCCAGCAGCAGGGTGAGGGAGGTGAGCCCGAGAAAATGGACCTCCAGCCCCTCATGCAGACCGGCCCTTAGATACCAGAGCGGCACCAGCGCGATGGCACTGCCCAGCAACAGGTGCTGATAGAGGGGGTTGTCATGGAGGGTTTGCCACAGGGAGCGGCGCAGGCTGAAGGCCAGCAGTACCAGCCAGATCAGGAGGGCGGCGAGTTGTCCTTCACTCATCTTGTCGTCCATTCATGCAGTAGAGTCAGGGCGGCCTTCCCGACCGCCCCATAGCAGAGCAGGCTGACGAGTCAGCCTGCTTTTACCATCAATATTTGACGTTGTTGTGGTACTTGCTGAGGATGCCCTTGACCCGTTCCATGGTCTCCTTGCTGGGGGGCTTGATCCCGCTCAGCTCGTACGGGTCGCCCAGCACATCCCACTTGTGTTTGCCGAGCTCATGGTAGGGGAGCAGCTCCACCTTCTCCACGCTCTCGCCCAGCTCGGCGATAAACTGACCCAGCCCTTCGGCGCTCTCGTCGTCGTCGCTCCAGGTCGGTACCACCACGTAGCGGATCCACATGGTCTTGCCTTTGGCCGCCAGATAGCGGGCAAACTCCAGGGTGTATCTGTTGCTGACGTGGGTCAGTGGAATGTGTTTCTCGTCATTGATCTGTTTGATGTCGAGCAGCACCAGATCGGTCTGGTCGAGCAGTTTGTCCACCTGTTCGTCGAGATGGCGGACGAAGCCGTTGGTGTCGAGACAGGTGTGGATCCCTTTCTCTTTGCAGGCAGTAAAGAGTTCGGTAATGAAAGCCGGTTGCAGCATGGCTTCACCGCCGGACGCTGTCACACCACCGCCGGAGGCATTCATGAAGTGGCGATAGCTGGTGATGTCACTCATCAACTCCGGTACGGTCACTTCGCGACCACCTTCGGTATCCCAGGTATCGCGGTTGTGGCAGTACTTGCAGCGCATCAGGCAGCCTTGCATGAATACGATAAAGCGTATTCCCGGGCCATCGACAGTGCCGCAGGTTTCGACGGAATGGATCCGGCCAACGGTGCCGTGAGCTCCGGCTGGCTGGCTGATTTCAACGGCAGGGATCCGATTAATGACAGACATAAACAACTCCAACGATTCGAGCAGGCCGTTATTTTATTACATAAACCCCTATTGATCCTACACCTTTAGTCCGGCGCCCGGCTGCCAAGCAGCTGCTCCAGCCCCTTGACGGTGAGCGGCCGACTGGTGAGAAACCCTTGATAATGCTGGCATCCCAGCGCTTTGAGGATGGCCAGCTGCGCTTCCTCTTCCACCCCTTCGGCGGTGACGGTAAAACGGAAGACCTGGGCCAGATCGAGTATTGCCTTGACGATGGCTCTGTCCTGTTCGCTGTGTACCAGGGTCTGAATGAAGCTTCTGTCGAGCTTCACCTCGTCGGCGGGCAGATCCCGCAGATAGGCCAGCGACGAGTAGCCGGTACCGAAGTCATCGATGGAGATGAGGATGCCGAGCTCCTTGAGCTGGCGCATTCTGGCAATACTCTCCTGCCGATTCTCCAAGACTACCGATTCGGTCACCTCCAGCAGCAGGCGGGAAGGGGGCACACCGGTGTCGCGCAAGATGTACTCCACCTGTTGTACGAAGCCCTGGGTGTGGAACTGGCGGGCACTGACGTTGACCGACAGATGGGGGATCTGCAGGCCACGGTTGAGCCAGAAGCTGTATTGGGCACAGGCGGTTTTCATTACCCAGTAGCCGATCTCGAGGATCAGGCTGGTCTCTTCGGCGATGGGGATAAACTCCCCGGGTGGCACCATGGTGCCGTCGCTGCGCTGCCAGCGCAGCAGCGCCTCGATACCCGACAGCGAGCCATTGTCGACCCGGTATTGCGGTTGGTAGTGGAGTTGCAGCTCGTGATGACGCAGGGCATCGCGCAGCTCATTGGTGAGGGTCAGCCGGTTCTTCTCATGCTGGGCCATCGCCTCGGTAAAGAAGACGTAGTGGCCCTGACCGGCGCGCTTGGCCATGTGGGTCGCGGTGTCGGCCTGTTGCATCAGGACCAGATGATCCGTCTCGTTGCCGGAGAAGAGGCTGATCCCCACTGAGGCGCTGCAGTGCAGTTTGTGATCGCCGATGTCGAACGGGGTGCGAAACAGCCCCATCAGCTCGCGGGCGAAGTGCTCTGCCAGAATTTTGGCGGTGACTTCCCCTTGTCCCAGCTGGGTAAAGAGCAGGGCAAACTCATCCCCCGAGATGCGCGCCTGCACCAGATTGTCCTGCGGCAGCTCCCTGAAACGCTGCACCACGGCTTGCAGCAGCAGATCGCCGCAGGCGTGACCGAGGGAGTCGTTGATCGACTTGAAGTTGTCGAGATCCACCAGCAGCAGGGCGCCCCACTGGCCGTTGGAGGCGCTCAGGGTCTGCTGCAAAATATGGTTGAGGCTGCGCCGGTTGTGCAGACCGCAGAGATCGTCGTAGTAGGCGAGCTGCTCGATATGTCTGGCCGCCTCTTTTTCCTGGGTGATGTCGTAGAAGCTGCAGATAAAGTGGCTGAGCTCCCCCTGCTCATCCTTGACGCCGTTCACCATCAAGCGCACCGGAAAGAGGTGACCATCCTTGTGCAGGCAGCGCTCTTCACCGAGCCAGAACTCCTGCTCGTTGACGGTGCGGCTGACATCCTCCTTGAGATGATCCCCGTAGTAGGTGGGACGCAGCTTGCGAATGGAGTGACCGATCACCTCTACCTCGCCAAATCCGGTGATCCGGCTGAAGGAGTGGTTGACCTTGAGGATGATGCCGTTGTGATCCATCACGATCAGCCCATCGTGGGTATTAAAGGCTACCTCGGCCAGCCGCAGGGCATCGTCGGTGGCGAGTCGCTTGAGTTCGATGGCGGCCCGCTCGTGCTGGCTGCTCAATAGATCCAGCAGCTGTTCGGGCTCCTCAAGGGGGGTATCGAGCAGCAGGGTGATCTGGCCAATGGGGGCGCCGCTCTGGCCATGGAGCGGAATGCCGATGTAGGCGCTGGCATTGAGGGCCAGCAGCCGGGTCGCCTTGGGATAGCGCACTGGCAGATCTTCCACATAGATGGCCTGACCATGCTGGAACAGCTCCTGAGCGGGGCCGGGGTCGAGCTGGATGGGCTTGAGGGTGGAGCAGATCTCCTCGTTGATGACGCAGCGGGGGATGATCCAGAGATCCTGACCGCGGGGCTGGAACTCGCCGATCCAGCCCACCCGGGCACCGCTGGCGCTCATGGCCCAGCTTACCAGCGTCTTGCAGTAGTCGATGCCGGTCTGCTGGTGCAGTTCGGGCGGGAGGGCCAGTTCGGCGCGGTGCTCTTCCGGTTGCGGTTGCCAGTGGCCGAGCAGCTGGGCGCTGCTGCGCACCAGCTGCAACATCTCCTCGCTAAGCGGGGTGGGATCGAGATACTCCAGACTCAGCACCCCGAACAGCTTGTCCTGCTCCAGCAAGGCACCATCGAGGCGTGAGCGCACACCGGCACTGGTCAGATAGAGGTGATTGCTCAGCATCGGCTGGTGGGCGGCCTCCGAGAAGCTCAACGCTTTGCGGGTACGCAGGGCGCGGATATAGCGGCTGTCGCCGCGAATGGGATAGATCGCCTCGACCCCCAGGGTGAACACAGGGGTGAGTTGTTCGCTGCCGAGATCGCCGTTGGCCTGATAGTGCCAGAGGATGAGCCGATCGGCCCCCAAGCTCTCTTTAAGGGCCTCGAGCAGGGGCGCATACTGTTGCTGGCTCGCCATCTGGCTGAGGCGCGGCAGTTGCAATGCCAGATCGGCGATGGGCTCCTGGCGAAGGTTCTGCAGACAGATGAGCCAGAAGCCATCCTGCTCGTGAGCGAGGGCGATATGCCACAACTGGCTGGCAAAGCGCACGGTGATCTTGCCACCATGGCCGTTGGCCAGCAGTTGTTCGATGGGCAGGCGCAGGGCATCGGGCAGCTGGGCAGGCCAGGGGGCGCGCGGCTCATCGAGCCAGTAGAGCGGGGTTTGCATCACGTCGGTCAGGGCGACCAGCCGTTGACTGCGCAGATCCAGACGGAAAAAGAGCGGCGTCTGGAGGGCAGGAGGAAGATGACTGAGTGCGGTAGACGACATGAACAAACAACATCCTGTTAAGCAACCGTCGGGGTTGCAAGAATACTGCAAAATGGTGTGAAACAAAATTTCATTGAATTCTAAATTAGAAAAGCCTAATTTATTGCCCATTATCATGTATGAGGAGTCTTGCAGATGAAACGGATCCTGATTATCGGTGGTGTCGCGGGGGGCGCATCGGCGGCGGCTCGTGCTCGTCGTTTGAGTGAAGAGGCGGAGATCGTGATGTTCGAGCGGGGCGAGTTTGTCAGCTTCGCCAACTGCGGTCTGCCCTATCACATCGGGGGCGATATCCCCGACCGGGATGCCTTGCTGCTGCAGACTCCCCAGAGTTTCAAGCGCCGTTTCAACGTCGATGTGCGGGTCTTCCACGATGTGATTGAGATCGACAAGGCGGGCAAGACCTTGCTGGTGCGCAACCTGCAAACCGGTGAAGAGCAGCGCGAGCATTACGATGTGCTGCTGCTGAGCCCGGGGGCTGCGCCGATCCGTCCTCCCTTCCCCGGTATCGACAGCCCCCATGTCTATACCCTGCGCAACATCCCGGACATGGATCGCATTCTGGCGGCCCTGCATCACGATCAGCCGCGCCACGTCACTGTGGTGGGCGGCGGCTTTATCGGGCTGGAGATGATGGAGGCGCTGCATCAGCGCAAGCTGGATGTCACCCTGCTGGAGCTGGCCGATCAGGTGATGGCGCCGGTGGACAAGGAGATGGCCAACATGCTCCATGCCCGCATCCGGGAAGAGGGGATTGACCTGCGCCTGCGCACCGGCCTCACCGCCATCGAGAGTCTGGATCTGCCTGCCGAGAAAACCTCCGCCGTGCCGACCGCCAAAAGCGGTGGCCTGCGCCTGACCCTCAATGACGGTTCCCATCTTGATACCGGTCTCTTGATCCTCGCCATCGGCGTCAAGCCGGAAACCCTGCTCGCCGCCAAGGCGGGGCTGGAGCTGGGCCCACGGGGCGGCATCAAGGTGGATGCCGGGATGCGTACCTCGGATCCCTTCATCTATGCGGTGGGGGATGCGGTGGAAGAGATTGACTTCGTCACCGGCGAATCTGTGCTGATCCCGCTGGCGGGCCCGGCCAACCGGCAGGGGCGCATCGCCGCCGACAATATGCTGGGCCGAAGCGAAACCTACAAGAAGACGCAAGGGACCGCCATCTGCAAGCTGTTCGATCTGGCGGTGGCCAGCACCGGCCTCAACGAGAAGCGACTGGTGCAACTGGGATTGCCGTTCGAGAAGGTCTATGTCCATCCGGGCAGCCACGCCGGTTACTACCCGGGTGCCCATCCGGTCAGCCTCAAGCTGCTGTTTGCCCCGGATGGCAAGATTTACGGTGCCCAGGCCATCGGCAAGGATGGCATCGACAAGCGCATCGACGTGCTGGCGGTGGCCCAGCGCGCCGGTCTCACCGTGTTTGACCTGCAGGATCTGGAGCTCACCTATGCGCCGCCCTTTGGATCGGCCAAGGATGTGATCAACATGGCGGGCTTTGTGGCAAGCAACCATCTGAAAGGGGACACCCTGCTCTGCCACGTGGCCGAGGTGCAGGCTCGTAACCCCCATCAGCTGGTGGTGGATGTGCGCAATGGCCCGGAGCTCGACAAGCTGGGGCGGATTCCGGGGGCGCTGCATATCCCCCTCGACGAGTTGCGTGGTCGCCTCCATGAGTTGCCCAAAGAGAAAGAGCTGCTGATCAGCTGTCAGGTCGGGCTGCGCGGCCATGTCGCCTGTCGCCTGCTGAGCCAACACGGCTTTAAAGTGAAGAATCTCTCCGGCGGCTTCAAAACCTGGCAGATGGCCACCGCCGAGTAACCGTTTTATTTCTGTGCCTGTTTGCCCCTCTCCCTTGTGCGTGCAAGATGAGGGGCTTTTTGTTTCTGCTTTTCGCCCTCCTTGCATTCCCTAATTGCAGCAATATTTCGACACACTTTATTTCCTGTGCCGGACAAAATTAACGTTTTGTTCAGGGGATGGGTGCTATAACCCCTGCCTCGTTCATGATGAACCGTGTAGTAGGGAGAGTGACATGCTGGATATGCTGATGGCCATTTGGCATCAGGATTTTGACGCCCTGGTTCAGATGCAGGCGGTACCCCTGCTGATCAGTTGCCTGATGCTGGTACTGCTGCTGGAGTCCGCATTCGTCTTCCTGCCCCTGCCGGGGGACAGCCTGGTACTGCTGGCCGGTGGGTTGGTGGGCATGGGGGTGTTTGGCCCCGAAGTGACTCTTGTCTATCTGCCGTTGGCTGCTGGCATAGGTTCCGTGCTCGCCTACTGGCAGGGACGGGCACTGCAGCGCACCCGCTTTATGGATCATATCGAACGGATGTTGCCTCCCGACAGCCTGCCCAAGGCGACCCGGCTGCTGAAAAAGTACGGTTTTCTGGCGATGTTCTCCTCCCGTTTTATCCCGTTTGTGCGGGTGCTGACCCCCATGCTGATGGGGATTGGCCGCCTGAGCGTGCTGCGGATGTGCGTAGCCAGCTTTGCCAGTGCCTTTATGTGGGCGCTCTGCCTCAGTTTGGTGGGCAAACTGGCGATGAATACACCCTTCTTCCTCCACCACAGCGAACTGTTGACCCGGGCCCTGCTGATTACCTCGCTGGTGCTGTTTCTGGCGGCCGTCATGGCCATCCTGTTTCGCTGGTTCAAAGGCGGAGCAAAAAACGAGACCAGCCACGACTAGATGACAACCCTTGCCGCACTGGATCAGTGGGCAAGGGGGTTCTCGTGCTGCAGGGGCGCGGAATTGTGCCCATTCGGGTAATGAGCTTTGTGTCGGGTGAGCAGGATGCCTTATCCTGTTTCCAGCCACGCTGCGTTTGCAACGCTCCAACTCGGGATGGAACCTATGCGCCTCTTCGACACTCCCTCTGCTTCTCACCGCTCTACCGCTGAAACCGGTGCTCTGCGCCGCCGCTGCTCGGCCCTGCTGCTTTGCGGGGTGGTCGGTTTGCTGTCTGGCTGCGGCCCTGACAAGCCCACCAGCCAAATATCGACCACAGAATCCACAGCCCAGCAGGAGACCGGGGCGCCAACTTCTGTAGTGCAGGCCAATGCCCGCCAATATCGCGATGCCCCGGCGCTGGCGCTGGTCTTCTCCGGCCCCCTGGCGCCCAAGGCCAATTGGCAGAGCTGGCTTGCGGTCAGTGAGGGGGGCAAGCAGGTGCAGGGGGAGTGGATCCTCGCCGACGATGGTCGCACCCTCTATTTCCCGAACGTTCAGCCCGATAAAAGCTATGAAGTGAGCCTCAAGGCGGGGCTGGGCCCATCCCCTCAGAGCTGGACCCTCAAGACCCGGCCGCTGGAGGCGGGAGCCTCCTTTACCGCCAGTGGCATGGTATTGCCGCTGCGTCAGGAACTTCGCTTGCCCATCAGCGCGGTCAATGTGGACGAGGTCAATATCGATTTCTTTCGGGTCGATTCGGAATATCTGCCCCGTTTTCTGGCGGAATATCGCCCCGGTTCCGGCATGGGCAACTGGGAGCTTGAGCAGATCACCCAGCGGGCCAAGCGGGTATTCAGTGGCCGCTATGCGCTGGAGCTCGATGCCAACCGGCGCGAGACCCGCCTCATCAATGTGAAAGAGCCGCAGTTGGCCGAGGCTGGCGTCTACTTTGCGGTGATGTCCCCCCTTGGCAACTACGACTGGCGCAAGGAGACCACCTATTTTGCGGTGAGCGACATGGGGCTCAGTGTCCGCCGTTACCGCGATCAGCTGGAGGTGTTCGTGAGCTCCCTGGCAAGCGCCGACCCGCTCAAGGATGTGCAGCTCTCCCTGCTCGACGAGAAGGGCAACCGGCTGCAGGTGCAAACCACGGATCCCCAGGGCCATCGCCGTTTCGATCAGGTGCAGGGGGTTCGCCTGCTGCTGGCCGAGCAGGGTAAGCATCTGGCGGTGCTGCGCCTCGATGGGGCTGCGCTCGATCTCTCCACCTTCGATCTCGGCACCCAGCCCTGGCAGGCCCAGCAGTTGTATCTCTTTAGCGGGCGCGATCTCTATCGCCCCGGCGAGCGGCTCGACAGCGAGATCCTGCTCAAGGGGCAGGATGGCCAGCTGCTGCCCGGTATGGCAGTGGAGCTGGAGGTGAAGCAGCCGGACGGCCAGCTGCTCGAGCAGAAACGGCTGCTGCCGGACAATTTGGGCGCCGCCCACTACGGTCTGCGTTTGCCGGATGATGCGCCGCTCGGGCGCTGGACCATCAACCTCAAGACCGCCGCTGGCAGCCGCTTTGAGTGGCCCTTTTTGGTGGAGGAGTTCTTGCCGGAACGGCTCAAACTGCAGCTTGGCAAGGGGCCGGATGGCGAAGTCACGGATCTGGACGCAGCCCTGACTCTGCCACTGCAGGGGGACTATCTCTACGGTGCGCCAGCGAGCGCCACCAAGGCCAAGGCAGAGGTGAAGATCAGCCGCGCCACCATGCCCTTTACCCAGTGGCAGGAGTTCACGCTGGGTGACGTGCTGCTTGCCGAGCAGGCCAAGGATCTCGAGCCCCTCAGTCTCACCCTCGATGCGCAGGGGCAGGGGACTTTTTCGCTTGCTGATGAGCTCGACGGGGTGCGTGCCCTCGGGCCGCTGGAGGTGGCCTATCGGGTATCGCTCTCCGAACCCGGTGGCCGCGCCGTCAATCGCAGCCGCACCCAGTATGGCTGGCCCGCAGGCAGTCAGTGGCCGGCGCTCAAGGCCGACTTCGTAGCGGATCGGGTAGAGGGTGGCAAGCCTCTGCCCTTCCAGATCCTCAATCTCGATGAGCAAGGCCAACCGGTGGCGGGGACGGTGAAAGTGCGCCTTATCAACGAGTACCGCGATTACTACTGGCACTACGCCGATGGCGAGGGGTGGAAGTACGAGTTCAACAGCCAGCCCTATCTGGAGCAGGAGCAGACCCTGCAGCTGGACGGCAAGGGGCCGACCCCCCTAAGCTTGCAACTCGCCGCGGGCTGGTATCGGTTGGAGGTGGAGAACAGTCAGGGCCATCAATCGAGCCTGCGGGTGGAGATCGGCAGTTACGCCTGGGGCGGCGGTGGCGAGCAGGCGCGGCCTGACAAGATTGCCATCACCCTCGACAAGCGCGCCTATCAGGCGGGCGACAAGGCCAAAGTGACGCTGGTGGCCCCGCGCCCCGGCAAGGGGTTGCTTATGGTGGAAGATGGCGACGGCCTGCGCTGGTGGCAGCGTATCGAGCTCAAGGGGGCCGGTGGCGATGCCAAGGATGCCCGCGGCGAGTTCGAGATCCCGGTCAGCCCCGAGTGGCAGCGTCATGATCTGCACATTTCGGCCCAGATCGCCGCACCAGACAGCGCCTCCAAACCGGTCAGCAGCCAGCAGGGGCAGAGCCTGCGCTCGGTCGGACTGGTGCCGCTCACCCTGGATCGGGAAGCGCGCCGTCTGCCGCTTACCCTGAGCGCGCCGGACAAAGCCGTGCCGCTTACCCGGCTGGAAGTGACCGCCACCTCGACCCCCAATAGCCAAGGCCGTGTGGTACTGGCGGCGGTGGATCGGGGCGTGCTCAATATCAGCGATTATCAGCCGCTCGATCCGTTCGAGATCTTCTTTGGTCGCAAGCGCTTCTCCCAAGATTTGTTCGACAACTACGGCCAGGTGATCCCGCCGCAGGATGGCAAGCTGGCCCGCCTCAACTACGGGGGCGATCGGGCGCCGCTGAAAAAGGGTGGCGCGCTGGAGAGCCGGGTCGAGATAGCTGCGCTCTGGAGCGGCGAGGTGAGTTTTGACCAGCAGGGTAAAGCGGTGATCCCGCTCGACTTGCCCAACTTCAACGGCGAACTGGCGCTGATGGCGCTGGCCTGGAACGAACAGCAAGTGGGTGAAGCCGAGCGCGCCGTCAAGGTGGTGGCGCCGCTGGTGGCCGAAATTGGCTGGCCGCGCTTTGGCGCCAGAGGGGATGAGACCCGGGCGCTGGTGCAGCTGCGCAACATGAGCGGTGAGGATCAGACCCTCTCCCTTGTCTGGACCCTCAATGGTGGGTTGAAAGCAAACGGTGAGTTGCCCGGCACCCTGTCCCTGAAAAATGGCGAGGAGCAGTGGTTGACCCTGCCGCTCACCGTGACCGGGGCGAGCGGCGTGGCAAGCCTGCAGTTGGCGGCCAGCGGCAAGGATTTTGCCATCAGCCGCGACTGGACTTTGCCGCTGCGCTCCCCCTGGCCTGCCGAGACTCGCCAGCGCTACCAGATGCTGTCCCCCGGCCAACAGATGAGCTTTGCGCAAGGTGAGCTGGCCGGGCTGGATCGCGCCAATCTGCAGGGGCTGCTCAGCCTCTCCGGTACTCCCCCCTGGGATCCGGCTGCCCAGTGGCAGGCACTGGCCGACTACCCCTACGCCTGTCTGGAGCAGACTCTGTCCCGTGCCTGGCCTTACTTGCTGACCACGGCCGATGAGCGGGCCGCCTGGAGCAGACCCGCAGAGGGCAAGAAAGCGGCGAGCGAGGCAGACGTGCAGCGCGCCCTGCTACAGCGGCTGCAGCGGTTGCAACTGCCCAGCGGCGGTTTTGGTCTGTGGGATGGTCGCTCCGATGAAGAGCAGTGGCTCACCGCCTATGCCGCCGACTACCTGCTGGCGCGCAAGGAGGCGGGCGACGCAGTGCCGGAGGCGATGCTCAATCAGGCGCTGAACCGGCTGCAAAGCTATCTCACCGACAGTCAGTATGGTGAGCGCTGGAGCAGTGCCCCCGAGCACAGCCGGTTGGCCTATCAGGCCTACAGCGCCTATGTGCTGGCCCGGGTGGGCAAGGCGCCGCTCGCTACCTTGCGCCTTATCTGGGAGCAGCAGGCCGATCACGCCCGCTCAGGTTTGCCGCTGCTCCACCTCTCGCTGGCGCTCTCGGCCATGGGGGATGAGCAGAACGCCGCCAAGGCCCTCAGCCGGGCATTGTCGACCGAGCGCGGTGATGACTATCTGGGGGATTACGGCTCACCGCTGCGCGATCAGGCCCTTGAGCTCTCCTTGCTTCGTCAGCACAAGCTGGCTGCGGAGCGCTGGCCTGATCTCAGCGCCAAGGTAGCCGATACCCTGGCTCACCGTCAGTGGCTCAGCACTCAGGAGCGGCTCGCTCTGTTGCGACTCGCCCGTTTCGATCCTGCCGTCGACTGGCAGGCCAAGGTAACTTCCTCTCTTGGCAGTGGATCCCTGAGCGGTTCGGCTTCGCTGCAGCAGGGCTCCCCCGAGGCACTGGCCGCGAGCGCCATCACCAACGAGGGCAAGGGCTCCCTCTATGTGCAGCGCACTCTGGTCGGCTACCCCGAACAGGCACCGGCACGGATCAGCAAAGGGATGAGTGTGACCCGCAGCTGGTTCAACAGCGACGGTCAGCGTTTTGACCCGGCCAAAGTGAAGGTGGGCGATCTGGTGGTGGTGCGGCTCAATGTCAGCAGCGAATCTGCCGTGCCCGATGCCCTGCTGGTGGAGATGGTGCCCGCTGGCTTCGAGCTGGAGAACCCAGCCCTTGGCAACAGCATCAAGCTCGAAGAGCTCTCCATCGAGGGGAAACCGGCGTGGCAGAGCGAGTGGAACGACTATCTCAAGCATCAGGAGTTTCGCGATGACCGCTACACGGCAGCGCTGGAGCTGAGCGAGGGGAGCAACCAGCAACTGGTCTACCTGATGCGGGCGGTGACGCCGGGCCGCTATCAGGTGCCACCGACCCAGGTGGAGGATATGTACCGGCCTGAACTGCGGGCTGTGGGTGAGGATATCCACGAGGTGCGTATCTCTGAGTAACAAACCCTCCCTTGAGCGGGTTCGCCCGCTCACTTTTTGGCAGCGTGGTTGGCTGAGCCTGGGTCGCAGTGGCCGCGCAGGCTGGCGCTGGCTTGGCGGTCTGCCGCGCTTGCTGCACTTTTCGGTGCTGGGAGTTGTAGCACTGCTGCTGTCATTGCTGGCGCTGGATCGCATTTTCCCGCCGCCGCCACTAGACCCCGCCTACGCACGGGTGGTGCTTGACATGAAAGGGCGACCGCTGCGCGCCTTTGCCGATACCAGCGGCGTGTGGCGCTACCCCGTGACCCTGGAGCAGGTCTCCCCCCGCTATATCGAGGCGTTGCTGGGTTACGAGGATCGCCATTTCTGGCGCCATCCCGGGGTTAATCCGGTGGCCATGGTGCGCGGGGTCTGGCAGTGGCTGCGCTATGGGCGGGCTGTGTCGGGCGGCTCGACCCTCACCATGCAGGTGGCGCGTCTTATCGAACCCTACCACCGGAGCGTGCCCGGCAAGTTGCGCCAGATGGCGCGCGCACTGCAGCTTGAGTGGCACTACGACAAGCGCACCCTGCTCACCGTCTACCTCAACCGGGCGCCGTTTGGCGGTAACCTAGAGGGGGTGCAGGCGGCAAGTTTTGCCTATCTCGGCAAGAGTGCGGCCAAGCTGACCTATGCCGAGGCGGCGCTGTTGGCGGTGCTGCCACAGGCCCCCAGCCGCAACCGACCAGATCGCCATCCCGAGCGGGCCCGCGCCGCCCGCGACAAGGTGATGCAGCGACTGGTGGCTCAGGGTGTCTGGCCCGAGCCGGTGTGGTTGGAGGGACGTATCGAGCCGGTGCTGGCCCGCGGTCACTTCACGCCGATGGAGGCGCCGCTCTTTGCCCGCCTCGCCGCTGATAATCAGACCGGGGCGCTGGTGCACACCACCATCGACGGGGATCTACAGCGCTGGCTGGAGGGACGGGTGGCGAGCTACATTCGCCGCTTCCCCGAGCAGACTTCTGCCGCCTTGCTGCTGGTAGATAACAAAACCATGGCGGTACGCGCCTATGTGGGCAGCGCCGAGTATGGCAATTTGCGTCGCCACGGTTACCTCGACATGGTGCAGGCAATCCGCTCTCCCGGCTCCACCCTCAAGCCCTTTATCTACGGTCTGGCGATGGATGAGGGGCTGGTGCACTCGGCCTCCCTGCTCTCCGATGCGCCAAGGCTGGGCTCGGATTATCGCCCCGCCAACTTTTCCGGCGCCTTTCAGGGGCCGGTGACCCTCGCTCAGGCGCTGCAGCAATCCCTCAACGTGCCGGCGGTGCAGGTGCTGGAGGCGCTCGGGCCCGACAAGCTGGTCAGCCGCCTCGACAATGCCGGGGTGCGGCTGGCGCTCTCCGACAAACCCAATCCGGCCATCGCGCTGGGGGCGGCGGGTATTCGGCTCGAGCAGCTTGTCGCGCTCTACAGCTCGCTCACTCGACAGGGGCAGGTGGCCATGCCGGTCTGGCTGGCGGGGCAGCAGGCGGTGTCGCGCCCCTTGTTGAGCCCGGGAGCGGCCTGGATCATCTGGCAGATCCTGAGCGCGCAGGGGCGGGCTGATCAGCCCTTTGCCAGTGAGGCGACCGGCCGGGTCAATCGACTGGCCTGGAAGACCGGCACCAGCTATGGCTATCGCGACAGCTGGGCGATGGGGGTTTCCGGTCGCTGGACCATAGGCGTATGGCTTGGTCGCCCCGACGGTACCCCCATGCCCGGTTTTTACGGGCAGAGCGCGGCGGTGCCGCTGCTGCTCTCTGTCTATTCGCGGCTCTCGGACAACAGCCCCTTGCCGGCACAACCCAACACGGTGAGCGAAGCAGAGATCTGCTGGCCGCTGGGGCGCAAGGCCAGCGCGACCCTGCCTGAAGCCTGTTTGCAGCATCAGAGCGCCTGGTTGCTGGAAGGGCGTGATCCTCCCACCTTGCCGGATCCCATGGACTGGCCCTCGCCGCTGCGCCAGGTCGCACTGACCGCCGGGGGCAAGCCGACGCTGACCCGTTGCCCCGATGCGGCGCAATCCGGTTTTCGGGCCCTCTGGCCATTGTCGCTGGAGCCGTGGCGGTCCCCCGGCGAGCGACGGCAGGCGCTGCTGGCCAGCGGTTGTGCAGGGGAGGGGCAGAGTGCCGAGCTGCAGGCTCCCATTCGCATCGTGGCGCTGGGGGAGGGCAACCTTATCCGCAGCCAGCGCTATCGGTTGCAGCCCAAGGTGCTGGGCGGTGTCGGCAAGTCGGCCTGGTTTCTCAACGGCCAGCGACTGCGCTGGGACGGGGATCAGGTGCTGAGTATGGCGGGTCGTTATCAGCTGGTGGTGGTCGATGAAGCGGGCAACAGCGATCGTATCGAGTTTCGTGTGGTGCATCCTGACAGTGATGCCAGCACCATCACCCGTTGATCGTTTTGCCGACAGCCATTGAGGTGAATGTAATTAACTATTTGAAATGCATCAATATTTGATTGGATGAATTAATTTGTGAATAATTACGAATTCATTCAAATCCAATCGGGAGTTCTCTTTTGCTGCGTGTTCTGTGTCCCTTGCTGGTGCTGATGAGTTCGGGCTGTGCCACTACCAATCATGGTGATCACCATGTTTCTCCTGAACGTACCGGGTTCTATTCACCTTTCGAACCCGCTTCCGAGAGTTTTGTACGTTGTTATCAGAAACAGTTTGCCTGTACCCCTGCCAATATCCGCCGTGACAGGGCGATGGAAGCGCGCCGTGACGCACAAGAGCGGGCCAATCATCGTGGTGATGATTGGTAGGCTGCAGAAAACGAGAGGGGTTGGCAGATGCCAACCCCTTTTTCATTCCGCCGGTTCAGCCCGGTTGGCGCAGATGACCGAGCCGGGTGAAGAAGTGCTGGCTCTTGCGCTGGTGAAAGTGGCTCTTCTTGATGGGATGGAAGATGAGGTCGCTTTCGGGATGGCTTGCTTTTAACTGGTGGAGCATGGCTACGGCGGGCAGGCTGGTGCTGACCAGGGTGGTGAGTGGCATGCTGAGGGTCTCGGGCCCGAGCAGTTGATTGAGCCCTTGCTGAGCCTGCTCAAAGCGGGTCAGGGCCGCCGGGTCGGCATAGCCGCTACCCAGCATGGTGAGCAGGTTGTCGAGGGCCAGATGAAATTCGGCCAACTGCTGGCGAAAGCCGCTGCGCCCGCGCAGGGCAATCAGCTCTGCAAACGGAATGTCGGCCAGGTGAGTGGGCACTTGCAACGGGATCTCGAGGAGGAAGCAATCCTGACCGCCGCGATTGTGGTAGCGGGATTCGAGCAGATGGAGCAGGCGGTCGAGATAGTCGTGATCGGTAATAAGCGCCCCGTCATTGGCGAGTGCCCACTCACGGGCAAGGCGCATGGAGATCAGGTTGGCAAAGCGTCGCGCCATTCTGATCCCCCCCTCATCCCGGGTCGCAAAGCCGTGAGTCAGGCAAAAGCCGTGCAGCCGCTCCAGCCCCACCTGATCCGGGCAGAAGCAGTCGTGGTTGGCCTCCTGACGCCAGCGACCAATCAGCTCCTTGTTGCCAAACACCTTGTGGCGGACGAAATCGGGGGCCACCAGGCCGCTTATCTGGCTCTCCAGTTGCGGGGTAATGGCGGCAAAGAAGGCGGCATCGGGCCGCTCGGCCAGCAGATCGGTCTGCTGTTGAAGGGTATCGAGCAGGGCGGTGAGACCGCTCTTTTCGCTGACGGTGAAGACGAAGGCGAGCCGCTCCAGATAGAGCAGGGCAAATTTGAGCCAGAGCTCGTCGCGTACCTCCATGCCGGGGTAGTAGATGTAGGTCTTCATCGGATCAGTCTGTTGTCAAAAATCTGGCGAGGCGCAGGGTCGGGAATATACGCAAGATTGGCGCTGCACGGCAAACACTGCGTGGGGTAATGTGAGCAAACGCTCATCCAGTAGGCGCTGGCCACAAAGTTCTGATATAATTCGCGCCCTTAAATCAAGGTCACCCGAGTCATTACCATGAAGTTCATTATCAAGCTGTTCCCGGAAATCACCATCAAGAGCAAGTCGGTTCGCCAGCGCTTTATCAAGATCCTGCAGGGCAATATCCGCAATGTCCTGCGCCGCTTCGACGACGATGCCCGCGTACGGATGGATTGGGACAAGCTGATTGTGAGCTCCCGCAATGACCAGTTCCGCGAGCAGGCTATCGAAGCCCTGGCCTGTATTCCGGGCATTCAGGCTTTCCTCGAGGTTCAGGCCAGCAAGTTTACCGATCTGCACGACATCTTCGAGCAGGTGAAAGCCGTATGGGGCGACCAGCTCAAGGGCAAAACCTTCTGCGTGCGCGCCAAGCGCCACGGCAAGCATGAGTTCTCCTCCCTCGAGGTTGAGCGTTACGTGGGCGGTGGATTGAATCAGCACTGCGAAAGCAATGGTGTGCGCCTCAAGAACCCGGATGTGAAGATCAACCTCGAGATCGACGGTGAGGAGCTCTTTATCGTCAGCGCCATCCATCAGGGCCTGAGCGGCATGCCCATCGCGACCCAGGAAGATGTGCTGAGCCTGCTCTCCGGCGGTTTTGACTCTGGCGTGGCGTCGTTCCAGTTCATCAAGCGCGGCTGCCGTGTGCACTACTGCTTCTTCAATCTGGGCGGTGCGGCCCACGAGATCGGCGTCAAGCAGGTGGCCTATCACCTGTGGAACCGTTTCGGCTCCTCCCACCGAGTACGTTTCACCGCGGTGGACTTTGAGCCGGTGGTTGCCGAGATCCTCGAGAAGATCGACAACGGTCAGATGGGCGTGGTGCTCAAGCGGATGATGATGCGTGCTGCCGCCAAGGTGGCCGATGAATTCCAGATCCCGGCGCTGGTGACCGGTGAGTGTGTGGGTCAGGTATCGAGCCAGACTCTCACCAACCTGAACGTGATCGACCGGGTGACCGACAAGGTGATCCTGCGCCCGCTCATTACTTGGGACAAGCCGGATATCATCAGTGAAGCCCGCCGCATCGGCACTTTGGAGTTTGCCGAGACCATGCCGGAGTATTGTGGGGTCATCTCCAAAAAGCCGACCGTGAAGGCCGATCTGACGCGCATTGAAGAGGAGGAGGGCAACTTCGACTTCGCCATTCTGGACAAGGTGGTCTCCGAGGCCCGTTACCTCGATATCCGCCGTATCGGTGAAGAGACTGCCGCTGAAGTCCAAGAGGTGGAAACGACTCAGGTGCTGGGCGCTGACGAGGTGATCCTGGATATCCGCTCTGCCGATGAACACGACGAGAAACCGTTGGTGGTGGAAAATCGTGAAGTGCTGCATATCCCCTTCTTCAAGCTGGCCACCGCCTTTGGCGATCTGCCCAAAGAGAAGACCTATCTGCTCTACTGCGATCGCGGTGTGATGAGCAAGCTGCAGGCGCTCTATCTGAAAGAGAAGGGCTTTGACAACGTCAAGGTGTACCGCCCGTAAGCGTGTTTTTGACCTTCAATAAAAAATCCGAAACCTGTTAATTGGTTTCGGATTTTTAATGTGTATCGTGCAGGATCTCGATTTTTTCCACGCCAGAAGTGCCACCCAGTTTGTGCAACTCTCCAACTTCTTCCTGCTGCGCTCATCACCTCCTTGCTAGGCGGTGTTCTCCAAATGCTGGTTGTCTGTCCACCAATAGTTCCCGTGAGTTACAAAGGCAGAAAGCCAGCTTTTCATATCTCATTGAGGATCCGCGAAACTTCTTCAGCCATCAGAAGCACCGCTCGACCACATTTCGCCTACGATAACGAACTTTGTCTAATACCAGCGGAAGTTCCTTATTGTATCGCTGCTGGCCGCGTGCGATAGCGGCCTGATGAGGTCGGAATCCTTTTCATAGCCAACGCACTTGTCGCATATCTGATTGCCGCTGAAAAGCAGAACCCCAACGGCAAACCATTACTATCAGTGACCAAGTGAACTTTGCTGCCAAAACCACCACGAGAGCGATCAAGAGCTTGATTCACCGGAGTGTTTTTTTACGCGCTCCGGCAGCATCTTTGGATGCTCTGACATTGGAGCCGTCAATGCACCACAGGTCGAAGTCGATAAGCCCTTCTTCATTGAGATGCAGTTGCAGCGCAGCAAGGATGGTATCGATACGACCTGTACTCAGCCAACGTCGAAAGGTGTTGTATGACAGATCTCGCCAAGGTGCGCCGGTGTGAAGTATCCAGAGAATGCCATCAAGCACTTGGCGTGGCTCACGAGTAGGGCGTCCTCTTATGCGGTGGGATAGAAAAAGGGGCTCGATAAGCCCCCATTGTGCATCGGTCAACTGGTAACGACGGGACACTGCACTGGTCTTAAACTGTTGAGAAAATTTGAGATTATATCTTCATCACAGTAAGTATATAGCCTAGAAAGGCGCGCTGCTCTCGTCGCTCTCCTGTAAAAACTGCTCCACTTCTGCCTGATAGGCCGCATCAGGTTGACCGCTGCTGGCAGGGGTTACGGCTGCAGACCGAGCCACGGGAGGGGCGGTGAGGGTCTCCATTACCCGCTGCTGCAGATAGGGGTAGAAGGGGTTGGAGGAGGTGCGGGTGAGGGCGCCGGGGTTGACGATCAGCACGCCGCGCTCGCCACGCAGGGCCAGACCGCCGAGATTGATGCCGTATTGCTCCCACTGCTGCGGGCGCGCCGCCATGCCATAGAGGGGGTCGTCCATCGGGAAGGGGAGCGCCACATGGGAGAGGGAGTAGATCTCCTTGGGATAATCGATACCCAGCGGGCGGAGCTGCTCAGGCTGATCGGCGCTGGCCAGCGTTCTGGCCTGCGTCGCGGGAGAGGCGGGGTCGACATTGCCCACCACGGTGAGGCGATAGTGCTCGGGGGCGTTTGGCAGCAAGCGGTGCAGCGCCAGCTCGGAGGCCGAGCTCATCAGCGGGCCAAACAGGGTGCTGCGGTTGATATCAAACAGTACCAGTTCGCTGCCGTTGGCCGGCAGGTAGTGGTAGAGATCGGCAATGATGGAGCGGGTGCTGACGGTGTAGTCCATCACCGACTGGAAGGTGAGTGCGGGGGGAAACGCCGCCAGCTCGCCACTGGCGGCCAGCTGGCGCACCTGCTGCTGGATGGCGTGGGTCAGGCGGTAGGACTGGCGCGCGCCGTTGACCGGAAACGAGTTGTACTTGAACGGGTTGAACTCCGGCATGGTGTCGAGCCAGGCGGCGTTGGCAAAGGCGGGCAGCAGGGCAGGCACGGCCTTGAGCCCGGCGAAGCGGGCAAAGCGGGTCACCCCGATCATCGGGGAGATCAGTACCAGCCGATCCGGTTTTGCCAGCGTGCCGCTCGGGTCGGCCAGCACATCGAGCGCATATTTCACCGCCAGCGCGCCGCCGTTGGAAAAGCCCACCAGATGCAGCGGCCGCTTGCCCGGTACCAGCAATCTGGCCTCCCGCACCGCCAGTCGGGTGGCGGCCAGCCAGGTCTCCCAATCCACATCCACGAGGCCAGCGGGTACTGTGCCGTGGCCGGGGATCCTCAGCCCCAGCGCGATAAAGCCCTGCTGCTGATAGCGTCTGGCCAGATGGCGCAGGCTATAGGGGGAGTCGGTCAGGCCGTGCAGCAGCACCGCCACCCCTTTGACTTCCCCCTCGGGGCGCAGCAGGTAGGAGCGGTTCCAGTTCTGCTGAAAGCGGGCGGGATTGATGGGGGCGTCCTGATAGTAGCGATTGCTGGCCAGTTGCTGCTCCGGCGGCGTTTTGGCGACTACCTCGGTGGCCACCAGCTCGAACAGCTCTGCTTCGCGGGCCAGATAGGCTTGCCAGTCGCTGCTATCGAGCTCATCGGCGCTGAGTTCGGGGGGCACCACTGTGTGCCACAGCTGCAGCGGCGCTGCCTGCCAGGCGAAGTAGGCGATCACCGCCCACGCGGTCAGCAACAGCAGCAACTGGGTCAGCAGAGCACGGCGAACAAGGCGACGAGTGTGAGCCAGCATGGTGCAATCCTTGGCGATAGGGGTGGATCCGCCTCTGGGCGGGCGAGTTTGGTGCAGCACATTGGGCGCGGCCAACCGACTTAAAGCCTAATGGAAACAAGGTGATATGTATAGTTGATGGCGTTAGGGGGCGCTGGCTGTGGGCGCCTGATCCCGCCGTTGGCATCAGGCTGGCCGTTCGAAGGCTGCATCGCGGGCCATCTGGCGGCGTGAACTTATCCGCAGATGCCCGCTTGGGCGCTGCTATCTTGCAACTATCTGCCCCTGAAAGGGGGCAATTATGCTACTGTAGCGGCGTTTTTTGATGGATAAGCTGGCATTGGCCTTTTTTGAAGATGGAATGGTATGCAGAACTTTGACGTAGTGAATTGGCTGATGCAGCAGACAGCCTCCCCGGCGCAGCCGGAACAGGCGATGGCACAACCGGGCGCGGCCCAGACCCTGTGGCAGGTGCCCCATGCTGGCTAACGAATCCATGCGCCTGAACAAATACATCAGCGAGAGCGGCATCTGCTCGCGCCGTGAGGCCGACCGCTTTATCGAGCAGGGCCATGTCTTTATCAACGGCAAGCGGGCCGGGATTGGCGATCAGGTGCAGGTTGGCGATCTGGTCAAGGTGAACGGTCAGGTGATCGAGCCGCGCGAGGCGGACAGTCTGGTGCTGATCGCCCTCAACAAGCCGGTGGGCATCGTCAGTACCACAGAGGCGGGCGAGAAGGACAACATCGTCGATTTCGTCAACCACAGCACCCGGGTCTTCCCCATCGGGCGTCTCGACAAGGATTCGCAGGGGCTGATTTTCCTCACCAACCACGGCGATCTGGTCAACAAGATCCTGCGGGCGGGCAACGATCACGAGAAAGAGTATCTGGTGACCGTCGACAAGCCGGTGACCGACGAGTTTGTGCGCGGCATGGCGGCCGGGGTGCCGATCCTCGGTACTGTGACCAAGAAGTGCAAGGTGAAGAAAGAGGCGCCGTTCGTCTTTCGCATCACCCTGGTGCAGGGGCTTAACCGCCAGATCCGCCGCATGTGCGAGCACTTCGGTTTTGAAGTGACCAAGCTCGAGCGCATCCGCATCATGAACGTCAGCCTCAAGGGGCTGCCGGTGGGCGAGTGGCGCGGTCTCACCGACGATGAGCTGATCGATCTGTTCAAGCTGATTGAGGACTCCTCCTCCGAGGTGAAACCGGCCAAAGGCGACAAACCCAAGGCGGCCAAGGCCCCTGCGGCGCAAAGCGCCAAACCGGGGCAGGGCAAGAAGCCGCGCCGCGATGATGATCACGAGATTGGCGGGCGTCCCAATGTGCCGGGCCCGGAAGCTTTCGAGAAGAAGCTGCCGGTGGGCAAGGGTGGCGCGGGCAAAGGTGCTGCCAACAAGGGCGGCGCTGGCAAAGGGGCTCCCAAGGGAGGCAAACCGGCCGCTGGCAAGCCGCGCACCGCTAACACCGGACGGCAGAAGAAGGGGCGCTGAGCTGCCCCTCTGAGTGGCATCAGCCTACCTTGTCATCCTCAACACTGTTATCCCCAACACACCGGCCTCAGGCCGGTGTGTTGTTTTGGACTGCAGAGCTGGTTGGGAGGGGCACCGAGATGGTCGGCTCGCTGGTGGTCGTTAACCCCATGACGCGGGGGTAGTGGCGCGGGTCGAGGCGCAGTACCAGCAGGCTCATCAGCAGCAAGCCCCCCAGTTGCCACTGCCAGGCGGTCGCAAAGTCGCCCATATAGTGATAGAGCCGTGCCGCCACCCAAGGGCCGGTGGCGGCCAGCATAAAGCCGAAGCCCTGCATCAGGGCGCTCAGGGTGCCCGCGCGGCGCGGGTCGGGCAGGTGATCGAGCGCAATCACCATGATCAGCGAAAAACTGCCGCCAAGACCGGCGCCGCACAGCATGCACCAGAGAATCGGGGCACTGGCTGGTGCCAGCCAGAGGCCGCCAAATCCCGCCAGCTGCATGGTAATTGCCTGCGCCATCCAGGGCCGCCGATCCATCTTGCGCGCCGCCAGCAGCGGCAGAACGAGGCCGCTGGCGGTCTGCGCCAGCGCCAGCCAGGCGACCAGCTCGCCCGCTTGCGCGGCGCTCCACCCTTGCGCCATATAGGCGGGGGCCAGCCAGGCCACTACGATGCCGTAACCGCTGTTGATGATGCCAAAGCAGACGATCAGCAACCAGCTGCGTGGCAGGGTGATCAGCCGCTGCTCGCCATCGGGAATGGCGACCGCGGCGGCCCGTGGCAGACGCACTTTCCACCCTAGCCAGACGAGGGCCAGCAGCACCGGCAGGCTCCAGAGCGCCAGCGCCCGCGACCAGTCGAGGCTCGCCGCCAGCCTTGGGGTGAGGCTGGCCCCCAGCGCCCCGCCCCCCATCATGCAGGCGGAGAAGATCCCCATCACCAGCGGTACCTTGCGGGCGAAGGCCTGCTTGATCAGTGCTGGCAGTACCCCCTGCACCAGTGCCGACCCAAGGCCGCAGAGCGCGGCGCTGGCGATCAGCAAGCTGCCGCTTTGGGCATCGAAGCGCATGGCACTGCCAATACCGAGCAGCAGCAGGGCCGCCCCCAGCAGTTGGCACGCACTGGCGCGTCTACGCAGGCTGGGGGTGAGCAGCACACCAATCCCGATCAGCCAGAGCGGCAGCAGGGTGAGCCAGGCGAGGGTGTCCATCCCCAGCGACAGGGCGCGGCCAATCTCGCCGCTCAGCGGGCCGATGGCGGTAAGAAAGGGGCGCAGGTTAAGGCCAATCAGGATCACCAGCACCAGCAGGGCAGTCTGGCCTGCGGGTTGATCCGCATTTCGTTGATTCATCGGGTGCTGTTTCCGGTTCTGGGAGAGGCAGGGGGCACTCGGGACACGGAGTCATCGGGGCTGAACATGGCAGATCACCGTCAAAGGAGGCAAAAGTGCCAGCCTAGCGGGCTCGAAAGTCATTTGGAAATTAAATGATAGAATGGGTTTCAGTGGTTTTGTAAATGGAGCACCCCATGCTGGATCCCCTGTTATTGCGCAGTTTTGTCGCCATTATCGACACCGGCAGCTTCACCCGGGCCGGTGAACGGGTCCATCTGACCCAATCCACCATCAGCCAGCAGATGCGCAGGCTCGAACAGCAGATCGGTTGCCCGCTGCTGGACCGCTCCGGTCGGCAGGTGGTGGCGACGGCCGAGGGGGAGCAGTTGCTGGGGTTGGCCCGCCGCATTCTGGCACTGCTGGCGCAGGCCGAGGAGCAGGTGAGCGAGGGGAGCATATCGCTCAGCCTCGGGGTGCCGGAGGATTTCGCCGCCGGTGCCATCACCCCGGTGCTGGCTGCCTTTGCCCGCGACTACCCCGAGGTGCGGCTGGAGGTGGAGAGCGGCCTGAGCCACCACATCTGGCAGCGTTTTGCGGCGGGGGAGCTGGATCTGGCGCTGGTCAAGCAGGTGCGCGGACAGGGCTCGCCGCTCGCCAGCTGGCGTGAGCCGCTGGTGTGGGTCGATAGCCGCGACTGGCCGGCCAAGGGGCGTGATCCGCTGCCGCTGGTCGCCTTCCCGAGCGAAGGGCTCTATCGCCAGCAGATGACCGAGGCGCTCGATGGTCTGGGGCGGCGCTGGCGTGTCGCCTATGTCAGCGCCAGTCTCGCCAGTTTGCAGGGGGCGGTGAGCGCAGGCATTGGCGTGAGCTTGCTGCCCAAGCGGCTGATGCCCGCCGATCAGCTGGCCCTGACCCAGTGGCCCAAGGTGGCATCGGTGGAGCTGGCACTCCATGCGGCAAAGGATGGGGGTGAACCGCTCAGCCGCTTGAGTTCGGCCCTGATCGCCCTCTGTGACGAGGTGATGGGGCCGCAGTGAGTGGCCTATGTGGGGAAAAACGTCTGTGGGGAAAAACTGACGTCGGCAAGATAAGGCGGAAAAAGTGCGGGGAGGGATCAGTGATCCTTCCCCTCCGCCAGCTTGCGCTCGTAGTCATTTTTTACGATGGCCAGCGCCGCCAGCACCAGCTCGGGGGCCAGCTCATTGGTTTCCAGCAGTTCAATCAGATCCACCGCGAGTTTTACCTCGGGCGGGGCAGTTTCCAGTGACATGGGCAGGGTTCCGGTTGCGGGAAGAGGGGGGATTATACAGGGGCGCCGCCGTTGGCCGAAAGAGCCCGCTCTGTCGGGCTGTGAGGCATCAGGGTCAGAGGTGCTGGCGCATCTCCTTGTCGATCTCCTCGCGCAGGGCGATGAGCTTTTTGGCGTACTGCTGCAACTGCAGATCGCTCTCGCTCAGCGGCTGCCACTGGGGCACCGGGGTCGGTTTGCCCTGCTCATCCATCGCCACAAAGATGATGATGCAGTGGGTGGTTTTGTGGCGCTCGGTCTCGGTGGGATGGCGGCTGTAGACATCCACCGCCAGATGCATGCTGGTGGTGCCGGTGTGGATCACCTGGGCGTGAACCTCTACCAGCTGGCCAATCTGGATGGGGCGCAAAAAGCGGATCCCCCCCACATAGACGGTCACCGCATAGCCGCCGCACCAGCCAGCGGCGCAGGCATAGCCCGCTTGATCGATCCACTTCATCACCATGCCGCCGTGGACCTTGCCGCCGAAATTGACGTCGGAGGGCTCGGCCAGAAATTGCAGGGTCAGTTCGCGATTGGGCACAGTCACATCCTTATTGCCTGAAGAGTTTCCCTGAGCTTTGCCCCATCGGCCTGCCCGGTCAAGGGTTCATCCCCGATTCAGGGGGGTGGGGTCACTATCTGGCTCTATCGACGGGAACATAGCCGCAGGAGTGACACCATGAAACAGATGCTGGAACAGTTGCTGGGGGCTGGCAAAGGCTGGCTCAACGAAGGCGGAGAGAAGCGAAAGGGGCAGATGGAGGGGGCGCTGGCCGGCGGTGCGCTTGGTCTGCTGCTGGGCAATAAAAAAGTGCGCAAATATGGTGGCAAGGCCGCTGCCGTGGGCGGCGCTGCGGCCCTTGGCGGGCTGGCCTACAAGCTCTATCAGGATTGGCAGGCCCAGCAGGCGGCGCCCGCCCAGCCCACCCATCCCATCAGCGGGCTGGAAGGCAATGCGCTGGATGCCCGCGCGGCCCTCTTGGTGCGCGCAATGGTGGCCGCGGCCCGTGCTGATGGCCATATCGACGGCGCCGAGCGCCAGAAAATTCAGGAGTACCTGACCGAACAGGGTCAGAGCGATGTTGCCCGCTGGATTGACGCCGAGCTGGCCCGTCCCCTCGATCCCCACGCGCTGGCGCGGGAAGTGACCGATATGGAGCTGGCCACCGAGGTCTATCTCGCCTCCCTGCTCGCCATCGAGGTGGATCACTTTATGGAGCGCGGCTATCTCGACGAGCTGGCGCGCGCCCTCAAGCTAGACGACAACCTCAAGGGCAGCATCGAGCGGCAGGTGGCCCAACTTAACGCCCCCGCCTGATACCCCTCATCGCCATGGATTGCCGATAACGCCCCGCTCAAGGGGCGTTGTTGTTTCTGCTGCCCGCCAAAAGATACGGATGAGCCTATTTGGATTGCGGGACACAGCCCCTAAGATGGCGCAGGACCATCACCATTTTTGCAAGGAGCAACCGTTGGAGATACGCAAGGCAAGCGAACTGGATATCGATGCCATTGTCGAGCTGAACCGGCAGATAGGAGAGATCCACCATCAGCACTATCCCGAAGTGTTCTGCCCCCCTTCGCCAGAGGAGCGGGCATTTTTGCTGAGCACAATCGGCGCCGAAGGGCGTCTATTCTGCGTTGCCGAGCAGGATGGCAGGGTGGTGGGATTTTTGACTGCGCGGATCGACATCAATGAGAGCGTGCCATTTCTCAGCAAGCTGCCTATCTGCCGCATCGGCTCGGTGGTGGTGGATGAGCAGCACCGCTCCCGCGGGATTGGCAAGGCGCTGATCGCCCATTGCGATGAGTGGGCCAAGGCCCGTGATGCTCAGCAAATCCGGCTGGAGGTGATGGCCTTCAACGAGCGTGCCCAAGCGCTCTACGAGGCGCTGGGCTTCAAGGTGCAGTCGCAGATCATGGCCAGATGATCAGTTTCTGATGGCGAGCCAAGGCGCGTCACTCCCCAACTACACAGGCCCGTTACGGGCCTTTGTTCGTTTCGTCAGCGGCTCTTTGCCACGTTACTTTTCGCCGAGTTGCGCGGCAATCAGCGCGGCCAGCCGGGTGAGGGCCTGCTCCAGCTGTTCGCTCCAGGGATGGGAGCTGTTGAGGCGCAGGCAGTGGTTGTGTTGTCCCTGACTGGAAAAGAGCGCGCCGGGGGCCACTGAAAAACCGCTGCCCAGAGCCTTGGCGTGCAGGGCGCGGCTGTCGAAATGGGCAGGCAGCGCCAGCCAGAGGAAGTAGCCGCCATCGGGGGAGGAGATCCGCACCTCGTCCGGAAGCAAGCGCTGCAGGGCCGCCCGCATCTGCTGCTGGCGCTGGGCCAGGGTGTGGCGCAGGCGGCGAAAGTGGGCATCGACCCCGCCCTGGCGCAGCATCTCGGCCAGCGCCAGCTGGCTCGGTACATTGGTGGAGAGGGTGGACATCAGTTGCAGCCGCTGCACCCGCTCGGCATGGGGTCCCGCCACCACCCAGCCGACCCGAAAGCCCGGTGCCAGACACTTGGAAAAGGAGCTGCAGAGCAGGCTGTCGCCACGCTGATCCCAGTGGCGGATCGGCTTGGGGCGCTC
The DNA here is from genome assembly GCF_051919235.1 of Aeromonas sp. 95A. Lineage (NCBI taxonomy): Bacteria > Pseudomonadati > Pseudomonadota > Gammaproteobacteria > Aeromonadales > Aeromonadaceae > Aeromonas > Aeromonas sp. 95A. The sequence continues at coordinate 1,175,683 of NZ_JBQBFC010000001.1, read as the reverse complement.
GCGGCCGAAGTAGACCTCGGCATAGACGTCATCCTCCACCAGCGGCACCCCATGGCTGTTGAGCAGCGCCATCAGCTGCGCTTTGTGACTATCTGGCATGGTGTGTCCCAGCGGGTGCTGCACATTGCCCATCAGCCAGCACGCCTTGACCGGAATGCGGGTGAGGGCGTCGGCCAGCAGGTCGAGATCGATGCCCACCCCCGGGATCACCGGGATCTCCACCGCCTTGAGTTTCAGCCGCTCGATGGCCTGCAAGGCGCCATAGAAGGTGGGGGACTCCACCACCACCCAGTCACCGGGCTCGGTCAGCACCTGCAGGCTGAGGGAGAGCGCCTCCATGGCGCCGGTGGTGATGATGATCTCCTGCGGATTGACCGCTACCCCGTCGCTGGCGTAGCGCTGGGCGATGGCACGGCGCAGCGCTTCGTTGCCGGGGGGCAGGTCGGCCACCGTGCTGAAGGGATCGAGCTTGCGCATGCAGCTGGCCAGGGCCCGCCCGAGCTGGGGATGGGGGAACAGGGTCGGGTCTGCTACCGACATGCCAAGGGGTACCAGATCCCGCGATTTACTCGCCTGCAACACCTCGAACACCAGATCGTTGATATCCACCGAGCCGCTGTAGTGGGTCTGGCTCGGCGTGTGCTGCACGACTTGTGGTGAGGCGGCTTTGACGTAGTAGCCGGACTGGGGGCGGGCGAGGATCCGCCCCTGACTCTCCAGCAGTTGATAGGCCTGCAACACCGTCATGGGGCTGAGCCCGTGGGTCTTGCAGCTCTGGCGAATGGAGGGGATGCGCTCCCCCGGTTGCCAGATACCATCGTCGATCTGGCTTTGCAGGCGGTCGGCCAACTGCTGGTAAAGGGACATGATCTGGATCAACTGTTATAGGTGTAATTCAATATAACTGCATCTGTTATAGGTGTCATGCTCCGTGATGTACTTGTCACGCACGAAACGTGCAAGGCAAATACAACAAAAGAGAGTGACGCATGATCAATCCGGATGACGTGGTCAGCCTGTCTCGCCTGCAATTTGGCGCCACGGCCCTGTTCCACTTCCTGTTTGTGCCCCTCACGCTGGGGCTGTCCTGGATCCTGGTGATCGCCGAGTCGGCTTATGTGATGACCGGCAAGGTGATCTATCAGGACATCACCCGCTTCTGGGGCAAACTGTTTGGCATCAACTTCGTCATGGGGGTCACCACGGGGATCACCATGGAGTTTCAGTTCGGCACCAACTGGGCTTACTACTCCCACTATGTGGGGGACATCTTCGGTACCCCGCTGGCCATCGAGGGGCTGATGGCCTTCTTCCTCGAATCGACCTTGGTGGGGCTCTTCTTCTTCGGCTGGGACAAGCTCTCCCGCGGCAAGCACCTGCTGGTGACCATGCTGGTGGCGCTCGGCTCCAATCTCTCCGCGCTCTGGATCCTGATCGGCAACGGCTGGATGCAAAACCCGGTGGGGGCCGAGTTCAACCTGCTGACCCAGCGCATGGAGCTGGTGGATATCGCCGCCGTGCTCTTTAACCCGGTGGCGCAGGTGAAGTTCGTTCACACCGTTGCGGCGGGCTATGTGGCGGCCTCCATGTTCGTGATGGGGGTGAGCAGCTGGTATCTGCTGCGCAAAACCGAGGTGCAGTTTGCCCTGCGCTCCTTCGCCATCGCCTCCGGCTTCGGGCTGGCGGCCATTCTCTCGGTCATTGTGCTGGGGGATGAGTCGGGCTATCGCACCGGCGAGGTGCAGAAGGTCAAGCTCGCCGCCATCGAGGCAGAGTGGGAGACCGAGCCAGCGCCAGCCTCCTTTACCCTGTTCGGCTTCCCGGATCAGCAGGCGGAAACCACCCACGCCGCCATCAAGATCCCGTATCTGATGGGGATCATCGCCACCCGCTCCATCGACGAGGCGGTGACCGGCCTCAAGGATATCAAGGTGCAGAACGAGGCACGCATCCGCAGCGGCATGGTGGCGGCCGAGGCCCTCGAGCAGATCCGGCAGGGTGATGACAGCCCTGCCAACCGTGCCCGCTTCGAGCAGCACGGCAAGGATCTTGGCTACGGCATGCTGCTCACCCCCTATGCCAGCAATATCGCCAAGGCGGGGGAGGCGGAGATCGCCAAGGCGGTGGATGACTCCATCCCGCCGGTGGCACCGCTCTTCTGGGGCTTTCGGGTGATGGTGGGGCTTGGCGTCACCATGCTGGGGCTGATGGTGGTGAGCTTTGTTCAGCTCTGCCGCAACCGGCTGCAAGACTCGCCACGGCTGCTCAAGACCCTGTTCTGGAGCATGCCGCTGCCCTGGATTGCCATCGAGGCGGGCTGGCTGGTGGCCGAGCTCGGCCGTCAACCCTGGACCATCAGCGATGTGCTACCGGTCTCGGCCTCGGTCTCTTTGCTTCAGCCGGGCCAACTCTGGTTCAGCCTGATTGCTATCTGCTCCATCTACACCCTGTTGCTGGTGGTGGAGCTGTTCCTGTTGCGCCATGTGATCCGCAAGGGGCCCGCCATTCTCCATACCGGCCGCTACAGCGGTGAACAACCCGAACTTGCGAGGATCGCCTGATGGATTACGCAACCCTGAAACTCATCTGGTGGGCGCTGGTGCTCTTCATGATGGTCGGTTTTATCGTGATGGATGGCTTCGATCTCGGCATCGCCATGCTGCTGCCGGTGGTGTCGAAAGATGACGACGACCGCCGTCTGGTGATCAACAGCGTGGGACCGGTGTGGGAGGGCAATCAGGTGTGGCTGATTGCCGGTGCCGGTGCCCTGTTCGCCGCCTGGCCGCTGGTTTATGCCGCCGCCTTCTCGGGGCTTTACATCCCCATGGTGGTGCTGCTGCTTGGGCTCTTTCTGCGTCCGGTCGGCTTTGACTATCGCAGCAAGCTGGCCGATCCGGTTTGGCGCCGCTGGTGGGATCGGGCGCTGGTGGCGGGTGGCCTGATACCGGCGCTCATCCTCGGTGCTGCTATCGGTCTGGTGATGGAGGGGCTGCCGTTTCGCTTCGACACGGCGCTGCGCCTGCACTACGGCGCGTTCGACTTCCACTGGGGCTGGCTGCTCTCGGTGCTGGCCACCGCCATCACCCTGTTGCTACTGCACGGCGCCGGTTTTCTGCAAGCCAAGGTGACTGGCACCCCTGCGCTGCGCGCACGGGGGATCGCCATCCTGCTGGCCCCGCTGGTGAGCCTCGGCTATCTGCTGGCCGGCTGGCATCTGGTGGATCTGCAAGGGTTTCAGCTGACCGGTGTCGGCACACAACCCTTTGACCCGAATGCTGCCATCAGCCCGCTGATGAAGGGGGTGATCCCCCACGCTGGAGGCTGGCTGCGCAACTACTTTGACTATCCGCTGCTGTGGCTGGTGCCGATCATCGGGACGCTGGCGCCGCTGGTGAGCGGGATTGCCTCCTGGCTGGAGCGGGGCCGAATTGCGCTGCTGGCCAGCGCCATCGCCTGCGCCGCCATGCTCTGCTCGGTGGCCATCGCCCTGTTCCCTTTCGTGCTGCCCTCATCCCTTGATGCGGTCAGCAGCCTGACCCTGTGGGACAGCACCTCCAGTTACAAGACCCTGGCCATCATGTTCGGCCTCGTGCTGGTGCTGATGCCGGTCAACCTGGGCTACACCGGCTGGGTCTATCGGGTGGTGCGCGGCAAGCTCGACCGTGCCCGCATCAAGCGCGACAGCCATCAACTCTACTGACCTCAAGGGATCTGCTATGTGGTACTTCACCTGGATTTTGGGCCTCGGATTCGCCCTGCTGCTGGGCCTGTGCAACCTGCTCTGGCTGGAAGCGCGCTGGCAGGCGGACGAACGGGACGGTAACTGACGGCGGGGGGCTCGCGCCCCGCCATGGCCGGTGGCTGGCGTTCACTCGTCGCCATCGGCCCCTCTCTCCCCCCCTTTAAACGACACACTTTCAACCGACAACCAACCGACAGGTAATTGTGATGAAACAGAGATTGAAAGCGGTGGCGCTGGCCATAGGGTGCGCGCTCACCGTCGCCCCGGCCTGTGCCGAACCGGTACAACTGACGCCACTGGATAAAACCTTCACCCTGCAGGTGCTCGGCAGTGGCGGCCCCATCTCCGACGACCTGCGCGCCTCCTCCAGCGAGGTGATCTGGTGGAAGGGGAAGTCCCGCATCCTGATCGATGCCGGTGGCGGCGTCTACCTGCGCTTCGGCCAGGCGGGGGCCAAGCTCGAAGAGGTCGATTTTATCGGCATCACCCACTTTCACACCGATCATGTGACCGACCTGCCCGCCCTGCTCAAGGGGGCCTACTTCTTCGAGCGCAGCGATCCGCTGGATCTGGCGGGGCCCGAGGCCGGCTCGGCCTTTCCCTGCATGAGCGGCTACTTCGATGCCCTCTTCAACAAGGAGAAGGGCGCTTATGCCTACCTGAGCGGCTTCAAGGATGGCACCGATGGCCTCTTCCCAATCACCTTGCACGATATGCCCTACCAGAGCCCGCAGCCTCACACCGTCTATCAGCAGGATGGGCTGACCATCACCGCGCTCGGCATTCCTCACGGTGACGTGCCCTGTCTGGCCTATCGCATCGAGAGCGCCGAGGGGACCATCGTTATCTCGGCGGATCAGAACGGCAGCAACCCGGCCTTTGTGCCGTTTGCCAAGGGGGCCGACATTCTGGTGATGCCGCTCGCCATCCACGAAGGGGCCGACCCTGTCTCCGCCTCGCTCCATGCCAAGCCATCTGTGGTGGCCAAGATTGCCGCCGAGGTGAACCCCAAGCTGCTGGTGCTCAACCACTGGATGGGGGTCGGCCTCAATCACAAGAAAGAGGCGATGGCCATCGTCAAACAGCAGTTCCACGGCCAGATCGTGGCTGCCCGCGATCTCTCCAGCTACCCCGTTTCATCCGTCAAGGAGTCCGCTCATGAGTAACTCAAGCAGCAACAAAACCAACAAACTGACCCTCTCCATCGCTATGACCAGCCTGATTGCCCTGACACCGGGGCTGGCGCTCGCGGCCACCCCGAGCGATGCGCCGGTCAAGGCCGCCCCCAGCGAACAGCACGGCGGCAAGTGTGCGGCGGGCAAGTGCGGTACCGAGAAGCGCTTCGAGAAGCAAGCCCTCGACAGTGATCCGCAGGGGCGGCTGGTGCGCGCCCGCGATGGCAAGTGTGGCGTGGCGGGCGAGGGGATTGATGGCAATACATCCAGCCAGGGCAGCAAGATGACGGAGGGGGTATGCGGCCAATAAGCTCCCGCAGTCGTGGGATCGGGCTGCGCCAGGAGCATCTGGATGCGCTCTGCTCCGGCCCCGTCCGCCCCGGCATCGACTTTCTCGAGCTGGCGCCGGAGAACTGGATGGCTATCGGCGGCGCCAAGCGGGCGCAGCTGCATCAGCTGGCCGAGCGTTACCCGTTGGTGGCCCACGGCCTCAGCCTCTCTCTCGGCGATTGCCAGCCCCTCAATCGCACCCTGCTCGGCCAGATCCGCACCTTTCTGGATGAGTTAGGCATCGAGATCTACAGCGAGCACCTGAGCTTTTCCCGCGACCAACAGGGTTATCTCTACGAACTGCTACCGGTGCCGCGTCAGTGGGAGAACATTCCCTATCTGGCCGAGCGGATCGCGCAGGTGCAGGAGGCGCTGGCCCGCCCGCTGGTGCTGGAAAATATCTCCTACTACCACGGCTATGACCACGAAATGCCGGAGGAGGGTTTTCTCGCCGAGCTGGTGGCGCGTAGCGGCTGCGAGCTGCTGCTCGATATCAACAACGTCTTTGTGAACAGCCGCAACCACGGTTACTGCCCCAAGCGGATGATTGCCGGGCTGCCGAGCAATGCGATCCGCTATTTCCATATCGCCGGTCATCTGGAAGAGGCGGACGGCACTTTATTGGATACCCATGGCAAACCGGTGTGCGAGGCGGTGGTGGCGCTGGCCCGTTATACGGTGCAGACCCACGGCCTGCGCCCTCTGCTGCTGGAGCGGGATCACCATCTGCCACCGCTGGCAGAGTTGGAGACCGAACTGGCGCGGGTGCACGGCGCCTGTTGCGAGGCGAACGATCGTCAGTTGCAGGAGGTGCGCTATGGATAGACGGTTATCACTGATCACTGCGCCCAAAACGGCGCCGCAGCGGATGCAGCAGCAGACCACCTGGCTGGCGAGCCGGGTGCGGCTGCCGCAGGATGGCATCGCCAGCCACTATGCCCGCAGCGTGCGCGCCAATGTGGAGTCGGTGCTGGAGAGCGCTTTTCCGCTCACCCACGCTCACTGGGCGCCGGTGGACAGATGGCAACTGGTGGAGGGCTTTGTTATCCAGCACGGCGCCGAGGCTCCCGAGTTTCACCATATCGCCACCGAGTTTGTCCGCTATGTGCAGCATCGCCACAGTGAGGGCACCCTCAACTGGCCCAGGCAGCGGCTGGCACTGCTGGAGTACGAGTGGGCCTGCCTCTGTGTCGAGATTGATGAAGGGGTGGTGCCGCAAGAGTTGCCGGGGGAGGAGGTAACGGCGGAGAGTTCGTTTACGCTCAATCCCACCCTGCAACTGCTTGAGCTCCCCTTTGCCATTCGTCGCAGCGGCGTGGTGCCGACCCGGCAGGGCAACCACTTCTATGGCCTGTTTCGCAGTCCGGATCATCAGGTAGTGACCCAGCGGTTGCGCGAATGGGACGTGGCGCTGATCCAGCTGCTGCAACAGCAGCCGGGGATCACCCAAGCCGCATTCAAGCAACAGGTGCAACAGGTTCGCAGCGACTTTGATCTGAGCGAGTGGGCGCGCCATTTTCACCGGCTGGGTCTGTTGATCCTGCCCGTCGGTGAGCGCCAGCCTGGCACTCCCTTGCCCCCATTTAGCAAACACCAAGGAGAATTCCCATGAACAACACCCTTATCCAGTGGTACGAGCGGGCGGTGGCCCTGTGCAAGCGGCTCGATTTTCTTGCCCTGCTGGCCATTCGCCTCTATCTCATTCCGGTCATCTATGTGGGGGCCCACTCCAAGGTGATGGGCTTTGCCGGCACGGTCGCCTGGTTTGGTGCGCCGGTCTCGGAAGGGGGGCTCAACCTGCCGTTCCCGACCCTGCTCGCCTTTCTGGCGGCGGGCACCGAGGTGCTGGGCTGCATCTGCATCGCCCTTGGCCTCTTTACCCGTATCATGGCCATTCCCACCATCTTCCTTATGAGCGTGGCGAGCGCCATGGTGCACTGGAAGCACGGCTGGGACGCCATCGCCACCGGCAGCATGGAGGCCACTGTGCGCCTCAACGGCTTTATCGAGTGGCTGGCCGCCAATTTCCCCGGTCGCTACAACTACATCACCGAGCTCGGGGATCCCGTGATGCTCAACAACGGGATGGAGTTTGCCGCCACCTACTTCGTGATGCTGCTGGTGCTGCTGGTTTACGGCGGGGGCCGCTACGTCAGCCTCGACTACTGGCTCAAGCGTGCCGTGACCGGCAAAGCAGGCGTGCAACAGGCGGCATAAGACCCGCCAACGGATAACAAAAACCATAACGACAGAGCGTGAAAAACAGCGAGCGGCCGGGTGCCGCTCGCTGTTTTTGTGCTTTGGGGGGGGAGAGTGTCAGCTGCGTCAGACGTTACTGGTAGCGGCCGACTGCGATGGGGGACTCCTGCTCAATCTGGCCAAGGCGCTCGGCCCACTGGGCGAGCCAGGCTTCCCGCTCTTCTTGCGAGACCCGCACCGGGGCATAACAGATATGGGGGCGCAGCACATCGAAGCCGACAAATTGCAGGATCCCGCGCTGGATGGGGCGCAGCACCCCGTCGATATCACCGTTGAAGCCATCGGGCAGATAGGTCTCGGCAGGGCCGCCGGTGGTGAGGCTCAGCAACGCCCGCTTGCCGCGAAACTTGCCGCTCTCGTAGATATGGCCCTGACCGTAGACCCGTCCCATGGCAAAGACTCTATCCACCCACCCCTTGAGGATGGCTGGCAGGCCAAACCACCAGAGCGGGAACTGGAAGATCAGCAGATCGGCCGCCTCCAGCTTTTGCATCTCCTGCTCCAGCTGCGGGGCAAAGCTGCCCTGCTCGGTGGCAGCCAGCTCTTCGAGTTGCAGCTTGAGAAAATCGGGATCGCTGGCGGCAGTGAAGTTGCGCCGATCCGAGACGGGATCAAAGCCCATGGCATAGAGATCGCTGGTCATCACTGTGTGGCCCGCCTGCTCCAGCGCCCTGATGGCGTGGCAGAAGAGGGCACCGTTGAAGCTTTTGGGTTCGGGATGGGCATAGACAATAAGCACCTTCATAACAGACTCCGTGGCAAATGATGCGAGGGTGACAGGCTTGGTTGCTGAAACAGTTGAGGGCTTGAGGCTGTGTCACAGCATAGAAGCCTGCCGCGCCGATTGCAGCAGGCGCCACGTCTTTGCGTGACGCCTGCTGGCGCAGCTTATGCCTGACAGGCTGCGAGCCGGAGGGCTTCGCGGCGCTCGCTGACATGGGTCAGTCCGTAGGCCAGCAGCACGATAAGGGCGCCGATCCAGGGTGTGTGCATCAGGCCGAGGTGTTCCACCACAAAACCACCGACCACAGATCCCAGCGCAATGCCGACGTTGAAGGCGGCAATATTGAGGCCCGATGCCACATCCACCGCCTTGGGGGTGTGCAGTTCGGCTTGTTTCACCACCAGCACCTGCAGACCCGGCACGTTGCCGAAGGCAAAGGCGCCCCACACCAGCACGGTCAGTACCGCCAGCACCGGATGGGGGGCGGTGAAGGTGAGAACCAGCAGCACCAGCGCCAGACCGGCAAACAGCAGCTTCAGCGCCGGCAATGGACCCATCTTGTCGGCCAGCTTGCCGCCCCAGATATTACCGACGGCAACCGATACCCCGTAGACCAGCAGGATCAGGCTCACCGCACCGGCGCTAAAGCCACTCACCTGCTGCAGGATGGGGGCGAGGAAGGTAAACGCCGTGAAGGCGCCGCCATAACCGAGGGCGGTCTTGGCGTAGACCAGCAGCAGCGGCTTTTTGGTCAGTACCGAAAGCTGCTCGCGGATGGTCGAGGCTGCCCCCTTGGGCAGGTTGCTCGGGATCAGCAGCAGGCTACCCACCATGGCGACCAGACCCAGCAGGCTCACCACCAGAAAGGTTTCACGCCAGCCAAAGACCTGACCAATCCAGGTGCCGAGCGGTACGCCGGTTACCAGCGCCACGGTAAGGCCGCTGAACATGATGGCGATGGCGCTCGCCGCCTTCTCTTTGGCCACAAGACCCGTGGCGATGGTGCTACCCACCGAGAAGAAGACCCCGTGCGCCAATCCGGTCAGGATGCGGGCCACGATCAGGCTCTCGTAACCGGGGGCCTGCCAGGCCAGCAGGTTGCCGGCGGTAAAGAGTGCCATCAGCCCTACCAGCAGCCACTTGCGCGGCACCCTGCTGGTGAGCGCCGTGAGCACGGGGGCGCCGATGGCCACCCCAAGGGCATAGAGGCTGACCAGCAGGCCCGCCGAGGGGAGCGAGACATTGAGCTGCTCTGCGATGGTGGGGATAAGCCCCACAATCACAAATTCGGTGGTGCCGATCGCAAAGGCACTTAAGGTAAGGGCAAATAACGCCAGTGGCATAACAACTCCTTGGTTAGGGACTCCCGACGGGAGAATGGCGCCAGTATGCCGATGGGTTTTGTTGGCAAAAATGACGGTGACAGCAAATTACTTTTGCCAAATAAGCAGCAATAAAGCTGAGTGGGAGGGGATTGTGCTGCCCGCGGCGTGAGCGCAACGCAGTGATCTGCCTCGCAGAACGGGATGAACGCTGCTCCTTTTCTGAGCTTGTTTAAGCTCCAGTACAAGCTGGCCGCCATAGGCTTTTCCCTGTGAAACCCGTGTGTGTTGAACCCATGTGCGCCGGTGTTGTGATAGCCGTGCGCTTTCATCTACAGGCAATAGACAGGCAATATCCAGCTGATAGGTAACATGATGACATTGAACCGACTCTCCTCTCTTTTGCTGCTGTGCGGCGCCTTTGCGGTACAGGCTGGCCAGAGCGATCCCCTCTCTGCCTGGAATGACACGGCGGCCAAGCAGGCGATCACCCGCTGGGTGACCAATGCCACCGATCAGCAGCAGGCCACTTTTATTCCGCCAGAGAAGCGCCATGTGGTGTTTGACAATGACGGCACCCTCTGGCCGGAAGCGCCCATGACCTATCAGCTGCAGTTTGCGATGGACGAGATCAAGCGCCTGGCGCCGGAACACCCGGAGTGGAAGGCCGACCCCATCGTCGCGGCAGTGCTGAACAACGACCTCAAGGCTGTGGCCAAATCGGGGGAGAAGGGGCTCGCCAAGCTGGTGGGACTGACCCACAGCGGCATGACCACCACCGAGTTTGCCGAGCGGGTCACTCGCTGGGTCAACAGCAGCAAGGATCCCCGTTTTGGCTGCCACTACGATCAGCTCGGTTATCTGCCGATGAAGCAGTTGCTGGGGTATCTGCGGGACAATGGCTTTCAGACCTGGATTGTCTCCGGCGGCGGCGTCGATTTTATGCGGGTGATGTCCGAGCAGATGTATGGCATCCCGCCCCAGCAGGTGATTGGCTCTTTTACCCTCGGCGAGTTTGCCCTGACCGGGGAGGGCAGCGAGATCCGCAAGACCATGAACGGCGCCTATTTCGATGACAGCAAGGCGAAACCGGCCGCCATTCACCTCTTTATGGGGCAGCGTCCGGTCGGCGCCTTTGGCAACAGCGATGGCGACGTGCCCATGCTGCAATACACTTCGACCAACCCGGATTACCACACTTTCGGCCTGCTGGTGCACCACACCGATGCCAAGCGCGAATACGCCTACGACAGCCATCCTCCTGCCAGCGGCAAGCTGATCGACGGGCTGGCGCAGGCAAAAGCGCGGGGCTGGGTGGTGGTCGATATGAAATCAGACTGGAAGCAAGTGTTCGATCCCGCCCTTTGCCAGAACGCGCCCTGATTGCGGGGCTGCATCTGGCATCAATATGGCGGCTGGACGTTCAGCAAGCGCTGCAAAGCGTGAGGCAAGAAAAGAGACAGGGAGAGCATGATGCTCTCCCTGTTTAGTTTGGCTTGTTGGCGAGCCTAATGCCGATCAGTTAAGGATCCATTGACCGCTCCTTCTGCTGTGTGAAAATCCGAAACCTGTTGATTGGTTTCGGATTTTTTTATGCGTATCGCACAGGCTCTCGACTTCCTTCACGCCAGTAATGCTGCCCAGTTTTAGTCACTCTCCGACCTCATTCCCAACGAGCTCATCACCACTCTGCTCGGCGAAGAGGGCGTCGCAACCCTTGCCCATGGAGCGTCTGGTCTGGGCCATCATCGGTATGGCTATCTTCCGCCACGTCCCCATGACCCAGCTCGTCAATCAGCTCGATATCCTGTTGCCCGGCGACCGCCCCTTTGTCGCCCCCAGCGCCTTTTTGCAAGCTCGCCAAAAGCTTGGCCACAAGAGCATTGAGCGGCTGTTTCACGACACCGCCGCAGGCTGGCACCAGCAGGCCAATCACCCCGGTTGGGCCGGGCTGCAACTGCTCGCCGTCGATGGCGTGATGTCGCGCACGCCTGATACCCCGGACAATGCTGCCGAGTTTGCCAAGCCCGGTACCCAGCATGGGGAGACCACCTATCCGCAGGTGCGCATGCTTTGTCAAATGGAGCTGACCAGTCACCTGCTTGTTCAGGCGGTCATGGAGAGTTGCGCCGTCAACGAGATGGTGCTGGCCGAGCGGCTGGTCGCGCGCACGCCGGACCACTCGCTGACCCTGTTCGACAAGGGGTTCTACTCCCTCGGTTTGCTCCATGCCTGGCAGACCACTGGCAGCGAGCGGCACTGGTTGCTGCCACTCAAAAGAGGCACCCAATACGAGGTGGTGCGCAAGCTGGGGCGTCAGGATGTGCTGGTGCGTCTCAAAACCAGTCCACAGACGAGGAAGAAGTGGCCGCACCAGCTGGATACAGTGGAAGCCCGCTTGCTGACTCGCACTATCAACGGCAAAGAGCGGCAGGTGCTGACCTCGATGGTCGACCCGATGCGTTTCCCGGGCGCCGACATCGTTGAGCTCTACAGCCACCGCAGGGAAATCGAGTTGGGCTATCGGGAGATGAGGCACAGCCTGCAACAACACCGGCTGACCCTGCGCAGCAAGAAGGCGGCGGGGATACGGCAAGAGCTGTGGAGCGTGCAGCTGGCGTACAATCTGCTGCGCAGCCAGATGGTAAAGATGGCAGCGAGTCTGAAGGGATACACGGCGAGCCAGCTGAGTTTTCACATGGCATCGGTGTACCTCATCCATGAACTGAGCTGCATGCCGTACCTGTCACCGGGGAGTATCCCGAAGCGGGTGGCGGAGCTGGATAAGCAGGCAGGGCAGTTTGTATTACCGGAGCGAAGGGAGCGGAGTTATCCCCGCAGTGTGAAGGCAAGACCACAAAAGTATGCGGTGCAAAAGCCAATAAAACAATGCCAGTCAGGCTTAACTGACTGGCATTATGCTGGCGAGCCAGCCTTTCTTTCGCGTTAGTCTCACGCGGCGCTGTTTCCCAAATCAACCATCAAGCCACAACTGCCCCAGCCCCAAGTGACCGTTACACTCGGGGCTTTCTGACAGGCAGACCCAGGGTATTGAGTTTGTTTATGGCGCTGACATACGCCATCACCTCTCCCACTTGGCCGTGGTAGTTACGTAAACTGACTTTCCCCGCTAACAACTGTTTGAACCGATACATCGCTGTCTCTGCAAGTGAGCGACGGTGATACCCCGATATCTTCTTCCAGTACGCCAGCCCTTCCTTGCGCATCACCAGCACCGCGTCATTTCTTGCGTGTCCTTTTTTCCATAACTCCGCGCTTTTGCGAGGCGGGATACAGGCTGTTGCCCCTTTGCGCAAGATAAGCTGATGACTGGCTTTGCTGTCGTAGGCGCCATCCGCATAAACATGCCCCAGTTTGCGCCGTAGTGGATTGAGCAGAGTCGGCAACACCTCGACATCATGGACATTTTCCAGCGAGATTTCCGCCGCCACGATATCGTGAGTAGCCGGGTCTACTGCCAGATGCAATTTGCGCCAGACTCGCCGTTTCTCGGCGCCGTGTTTTCTGACCTTCCACTCGCCTTCACCAAATACCTTCAGCCCGGTTGAGTCGATAACTAAGTCGGTAATACGTCCTTTTGGGGGCTGTCGATAAGCCACCGTCACCGTGCGGGCCCGCTTGCTTACACAACTGTAATCGGGGGCACAAAGCGGTACGTTCATCAACTCGAACAGGGAGTCGAGTAGTCCCTGAGTGGCCCGCAGAGTGAGGTTGAAAATCCCCTTGAGCATCAGGAAGGTGCAGATGGTCTGGTCAGTGTAGAGTTGGCTGCGGCCCCGGCACCCATGATGGCCGTGGTGAAACCAGTTGTTCATGGCCTCGGCATCAACCCAGAAGGTGAGTGAACCACGGTTAATCAATGATTTGTTGTATTGAGGTCAGTTGGTGATGGGGTGAAGCGACGTGCTCATGATGCAGGCTTGAAGGAGATGGTGGTGATCAGATCACCAAGTCCTCAGTTAGTTCCATTTAAGCCGCATCGATTTGGGCAACAACGGCGACCAGACTGCAAACTCATTGCCGCTGGGCTAAGCAAGTTGTTCCCACGGGGTAAGTTTAAGCTGCTTGCGCCGTAGCCAAGATGCCATGAACAGGCCGAACAATCCTGTAAATAACACGTTCTGGTGCAGGGCAAATAGTGGGTCTGTCCCCATTGTTTGCCAGCTGAAAAACCACATCATTACACCTCATACTAGACTCCGAATACCAGAAAGTTGGTTAACTACTCCTGATGGTGAAGATGGCTGAGAGCCAACTGCGTTTTTACATCGCGTTGGTGTCTCTCATCCATGAACTGAGCTGCATGTCGCACATGTCACCGGGGACTGTCTAGTCCTGAAATAGGTTTACACATTTTCAACTAGCATTTCTCTACTCAGAACCCCCTATGGACCGCATCGGGGGTTCTGTATTTCAACGCATGATGCGGCCGCTCCGCGTTGTAAATATCCACTGCTTCACGCACCATTTCCCGCGCTTGCGTCAAATCCTGCGGGCTTTGCAACAACAACTCTCCTTTCAAAATCCCGTTCACCCGCTCCGCCAACGCATTCTGGTAACAGTCATACCCATCCGTCATCGAGCATTTCACCCCGTACCGTTCATGTAATGACTGATACAGCACAGAGCAATACTGCACGCCGCGGTCCGAGTGATGGATGAGTTCACCGCCGCCACGCCGTTGCTTCAGTGCTTTCTTAAACGCCATCGCCACCGATTCGGCGTGCATCCCTTCGTGCACGTGATGGCCCACTATCTTGCGTGAGTACGCATCCGTCACCAGGCTCAGGTACAGCGGTCCGCTCCTGGCTGGCAGATAGGTGATATCAGCAACCCAGACCTGCTCCGGAGCCACCGGTGTGACCTGCTCTGGCCCCGCCTTGAGCAAGTTGGGATGACGGTAGAAACGGTGAAAACTGTGGGTGGTCTTGTGATACGCCCGTCTGGGCTGCACCAGCTGGCGGTGCTCGGCCAATATCTGAAACAGCCTGTCACGCCCGACCTTGAGCCCGCCATCATCCTGACCCTGCAGCAGATAATGCAGCTTGCGAGTGCCCACCCGAGGTTGTCGCAGTCGAACCTGACGCACGAAGCGCACCACCTGCAATCCCTGTGCATGGCGCTCGTCGGCGACCCGATTGCGCTTGTAGTAAGCCTGCCGGCTTATCCCCAGAAACAGGCAAGCCCTGACGATGGTCAGCCTCTCGACTTGCCGCTGCGAGAGGACTTGCCGAGTGCCAGTTTAAAAGTCAGAGAGTAATCGCGCTGTGTCCGTTTCACACCTTGTCCCATCGGGTTCTCCATTTATTGGGGGGAAAGGTGTAAACCCTATTCAGGACGGGACAGAGTGAAAAAAAAAGCCAATAAAGACAGTTTAAGTCATGTTGTACTGACTGGTATTAGGCCAATGTGCCGGGTTTTTTTATTTCACAGAGTGAGTAATGACTATCAGGGACAGGGAACCGGAGTAAAAGAGTCTTGCCCCTGACAACGCCAGCCCATTTCTGCCTCCCGCATCTGCCACAGGTTGTTGCTGCGATAGAGGGTCAGGATGTAGATCATGTCGCTCTTGCTGCCGTCGAGGGCGACCGAGAGCACCAGATCATTGTCCAGCTGCTGGGCATGGATGCGACTGGGTGTGTCGCTATGACCGACGAATCGCAGAGCGACCTCACGGTAGTCATTAACCCAGTTTTGCTGTTGATGGCTTGCCTGGCGTATCTGTTGGTTGAATTGCTGCACCGGCGCCGAGGCCAGTCGTCCAAATACCACTTGTGCTTCGGCGTGGGCTGCCGTCACGTTCGCCAGGAGGAGGGTGGTAAGCATACCGATTTTGCGCATGAGAGGTTCCGGCTAACAACGACTGCTTCTATGACAACAGAAAAGCCTATTTGGTTCAACGCAAGGCCCACTGCGACATGATGGCGCAGTGGGCCTGCTCTCAATTGCGTTGCAGCGAGAAGGTGGGCAGCGACAGATGCCAATAGATAGCAGCAACCCGCAGGCCAAACACGGCCGTCATGCAGATGAGCATGGCCGTTACCCTGTCCATGTTCGCCTCCAGCGCCAGGGTATAGAGAATGCCGCCGAGGATACAGGCGGTGGCATAGATCTCTTTTTGCAGCACCATGGGCACCTCCCGCGCCAGTACATCGCGGATCATGCCGCCGGCTACGCCGGTCATGGTGCCCATGATCACGGCAATCAGCCCCGGGGTGCCGAAGTTGAGGGCCTTCTGGGCACCGATCACGGTAAAGAGGGCCAGTCCGAAGGCATCCGCCACCGGCAGAACATACCAGGGCATTCTGCGGGGCAGTTTGACCATCCACATACCGATCAGTGCCGTTGCGATGACGACCCAGATATAGAGCGGGTCGCGTACCCAGAAGACGGGGGTGGCTCCCAGGATCATGTCACGGATGGTGCCGCCGCCGATGGCAGTGACCGCCGCCAAAACCATGACGCCAAACCCGTCCATTCTGAGTCGGCCAGCCACCAATACCCCTGAAAACGCGAATACCGCAGTACCAAACATGTCGCTGATGTAAACAATCTGCTCAACCAGTGTCTGCATGGAGAACAACTCACGCCAAATTGTTGATGGGGCTGCGATTTTAGGGGCTGGTGAGCCCAATCGCCAACAGTGCTCGACAAAATTGAGAGTCGGGACGGATTTTTTCTCGCGGCATGAACCGGGTTAGGCTCGTGCGTGCCCGTAGCTCTCCGCCGTTGGCGAGGTTCAGAAGGTTGAGTCTGTCACTGGTTTAGATCCGATTTTTTCCTTAAGTTTCCTCTCGACTCGCCGATATATAAGGTAAGCGGCGTTAATGCGATGAAGCGTTGAAAAAAATGCTAAAGACATCCAAAAACGAGCCGTTAAATAAGACGCATCGGGCACAAAAAATAATAAAGCCTGAGCAAATAGAAGAGTAAATTTAATAGCTTAGGAGAATAGTCATGGGCCTTTATATCAACACTAACGTTTCATCACTCAACGCCCAGCGTAATCTGATGAATACGACCAAATCACTGGATACTTCTTACACTCGACTGGCATCCGGCTTGCGTATCAACAGTGCCAAAGATGATGCCGCGGGTCTGCAAATTTCCAACCGTTTGACCTCTCAAATCAACGGGTTGGATCAGGGTAACCGCAACGCCAACGACGGTATCTCTGTAGCTCAGACTGCTGAAGGTGCGATGGATGAGATTACTTCCATGCTTCAGCGTATGCGTACTCTGGCTCAACAATCTGCCAATGGCTCCAATAATACTGACGATAGAGTCGCACTCCAACAAGAGTACACTCAGCTGATTACCGAGATTGATCGAGTTGCAAAAGATACTACTTTTGGTGGTCAAAATTTATTGAATGGGAATTATTTTGGTACTTTCCAAGTAGGTGCGGATGCAGGACAGACAATTACTTTTAAGATGACATCCGCCTTTACATTGAATGGAATAGCGACAGCCACTAAAGGAAGTGCCACCGTTCAATCTGTTGCAACAGCCGACAAGTATTCGGTCACGAAATCAACAACAGCAGCAACAACGACCAGCGTTGGCAGTATACAGACTGCGAGCGCAGCTCAGTTGGCGATGGCTAACCTAGACTTCATGATCAAAGTTGTCGATAGCAAACGAGCAGAATTGGGGGCGGTGCAAAACCGTTTTGATTCAACCATTCGCAACCAGGCAAACGTCTCAGAAAACGTCAGTGCAGCTCGCTCACGGATCCGTGACGCAGACTTTGCGACAGAAACCGCCAATCTGACCAAACAAAACATTTTGCAACAGGCTGCCTCTACAATCTTGGGTCAGGCCAACCAGCGCCCCCAGTCTGCCCTTTCGTTGCTGCAAGGTTAATAAAAGAAAACAGGGCGGTTGTTCAGGCCGCCCTGGTCAAGAGATGGAACAAAGGGGTGTTCGGGTCGCACTCTGTTCTATCGGGAGAGATATAATTCTCTACTAGTAATGCCAAGTGTTGTCCAGCTGTTCAGTTCTGTCACGCTTGGTCATATTCTCCTGAGCATATGCTCATCTTTAGGCCGGTTCACCGGCCTCTTTTTATTGTGTCGCCAAATTGACGGCACTCTGTCAGTACCAAGCATGAACCATGCCAATGACCTCCCTCCCGTTGCTGTGAGTCTTCGTCAGTGCTTGGTTGTCGGGCTAAGTCGCTTTGTTTACGTTCCATTGCCGCCTAACGGAGAAAACTTGCCGCTTTAGGCAACAATTTTCCTAAAGCTTGTCTCTGCACTGCCGTTAAATAAAGTGAAGCAATCGAGGGGTGTTCGGAATCCAACGTTTGCACTACTGCGGGTGGCCTGTTCGTTCAAACAGACACCCGCCTGAAGAGACAGGCATGTTCAACCTTCTCTTCAAACGGTGGGCCGTCGTTTTGTTTAGACGACGCAACCTGCAGTTGCATGTTCTTCGGGAGAATATTTTATGGCCATGTACATTAACACTAACGTTTCATCACTGAACGCCCAGCGTAACTTGATGAACACTAACAAGTCGCTGGATACCTCCTATACCAGGTTGGCATCCGGCCTTCGTATCAACACAGCTAAAGATGATGCTGCCGGTTTGCAGATCTCTAACCGTTTGACTTCACAGGTTAACGGTTTGGATCAAGGTAATCGTAACGCTAACGATGGCATTTCTGTGGCGCAAACTGCGGAAGGTGCGATGGATGAAGTGACCTCCATGTTGCAACGGATGCGTACTTTGGCTCAACAATCTGCAAACGGTTCCAACAACACAGATGATCGTGTTGCTTTGCAGCAGGAATATGATCAACTGATTACAGAAATTGATCGTATTTCCGAGGACACAACTTTTGGTGGCCAGAAATTATTAGATGGTAGCTATAAGGGAACTTTCCAAGTCGGGGCTGATGCGGGTCAGACCATCTCTTTCAAAATGACATCCGCATTCAGTATGAATGGGATTGCTCAAGCGACAAAGGGTAGCGCGACAGTCGCGTCTAGTGCATCCGCAGATAAATATACTGTGACCAAGGGAACAACCGCAGCTACCACGACTAGTGTTAGCAGTATCAAAACAGCAAGTGGAGCTCAGCTTGCGATGGCTAACCTTGATTTTATGATCAAGGCAGTTGATAGCAAGCGAGCAGAGTTGGGGGCGGTACAAAACCGTTTTGACTCCACCATTCGCAACCAGTCCAATGTGTCCGAGAACCTGAGTGCTGCACGTTCGCGTATCCGTGATGCAGACTTTGCGACAGAAACAGCCAACCTGACCAAGCAGAATATCCTGCAGCAGGCGGCGTCCAGCATCTTGGCGCAAGCCAACCAAAGACCGCAATCTGCTCTGTCCCTGTTGGGTTAACCGGCAGTGATGAGATAGAAAAGGAGCGACGATATGGCCAATGACATTGGAATCCCCTCATCGGTCACTCCTTCTTCTCTTCAGTCAAGTAGCAAGAGCGGCCAATCGGCCGCTCAAGTGCTATCTGGCATGGCGGAAGAGCAGCGGGTGATGACACAGGATGTGGAAAAGCAACAAGAGGAGCGAGCCAAAGAGAAGGTTCGCAAGTCTGATGTCTCTGATAAGGACATTGAAAAAGAGGTACAAAACTTGCAGGAGTTCAGCAAGTTACAGGGATGGACCGTCAACTTCAGCGTCGAAAAGGATCTCGAGCAAGTTGTTATCAAGGTGATGGACGCCAATACCAAGTCAATGATCCGTCAGATCCCAAGTGAAGAGTTGCTGGCTATCAGCAAGCGTCTCAAGGATCTGCGTGAAGGTGATGTTATAGGTGGTGGCTCAAGAGTCGGATTATTGCTTGATAAAGAGATTTAATACGCAAGTTTTACGAGGAGAGTGAGAATGGCCACTATTACGTCTGCTGGTGCGGGTTCACAGCTGGATCTGGAGTCTGTTATTGCTGCAAGCGTCAATGCCAAGAAGGCACAGCTGATGCAGCCCATCACCACCAAGAAGACCAATGCTCAGATCACTCTCTCAGGGGTTGGGCAGTTGAAATCGGCCATCGCCTCTTTTGTGACGACACTCCAAGCCATGTCCAAGGATGATGCGTTCAACAAACGCTCGATTAATATTACCCAGGATAAAGATAATCCGGTGCTTAAGGTGGAGAGCAAAACGGGTTCCTCTAACGGGCAATACGATATAACTGTCGAAAAGTTGGCGAAAACTAGCAAATTTGAAGGCAGTTTTGACTCTTCGACAACTCCAATGATCACTCAAGATGGAACTTTGACGTTTAAGGCCGGTGATAAAACCTTTGATGTTGATGTGAAAGCTGGGGACTCGTTACAGTCCATTCGTAAACGCATCAATAATGATGGTGATAATTTTGGTCTTAATGTCAACATCATGAACACATCTGATGGTAAATCTAAACTCGTTATTGACTCTGGGGTGAGTGGGAGTGGCAAGGATCTGGTGATCACCGGAAGTACCACTGAGTTGGCAGATAACTTCACTTCTAAATTGTCAAAAACTCAATCCGCGCAAGATGCTCAAATCAAGGTAGATGGAAATACGCTGACCAGTGCTACCAACACATTTGATGGCACTATAGTTGGCCTCAAACTGACAGTTTTGAGGGAATCAGATAGTACGAGTACGACTGCAAGCGATGGTTCGGTGACCAAGACGTACAAGTCCAACAAAGTTGATGTGACCACCGACAAAGCTGGCATCAAGGACATGGTCAAAAGCTTTGTTGACGGTTACAACGCACTGGTTAAGAAGAGTAATGATCTTGGCAAGCGCAACTCGATAGTGGCAGGGAAGAGCCAGAACGATGGCGGTGCTCTGGCGGGGGATGCAACGACGCGTGCCGTGGTCAATATGATGAATGGCATTATCACCGAGCCCTCACAAAAGTCCTCTACTTACTCAACGATTTTCCAGATGGGTATAAAGATGGATAACAAGGGGGTATTGTCTATCGACGATACCAAGTTCAACGAGGCTATCGACAAGAATTTCGATCAGGTCGTGGCAGTTTTTGGCGGCAAGGATGGGGTCGCAGGTCAGTTGGCCAGCCAGCTGGAAACCTATTCCAAGACCGGTGGTTTGCTGGCTAAGCGAGAAGATTCTTTGAATTCAGATCTGCGTGAAGTGAGCCGCAAAGAGTCAGATGTTGCCACTCAGCTGACCAAATATCAGGAGACCTTGCGGGCCCGTTACGGAAGCCTGGATGCTATGCTGGCCAAGATGAACAAGTCGGCTTCATATTTGAATCTGCTGAATACCCAAAATAGTTAATTTGAAGTGATGAGTGGTGTCTCATATGTATCGTAAAAATATAAAAGCCTATACCACCCAGAATCTGCAATCCGAATTGGCAGTCGCTGATCCTTACCGCGTGATTCAACTTTTGATGCAAGGGGGCCTGGAGCGTCTGGCTCAGGCTCGCGGTGCCATCGAACGTCGAGATTTTGAGCAAAAATCCCAATCTATCTCCAAAGCCATGGCCATCATCAACGGGCTGCAAGATTCGCTTGATCTATCTTATGGTAAGGTTCCCGAAGATCTTTTTGCCCTTTATGACTATATGAAAATTCGAATGATGGATGCTAGCCGTGATATGGATATTACAGCTGTCGATGAGGTTATGAATCTGATGCTGACCGTGAAAAGCGGTTGGGATGCCATTCCTGTCGAGGAGCGTGACAAGGCCTTGGCTCAACAAAAGATGGGCCGAGCCGAATGAGTAATAACCGTTTGCCAGAATTAATCGCAGCTGGTCAAGAGTTACTGACCTTGTTCGAACAGGAGGATGTGCAAACGGCTGAACAGTTGATCGATCATTATCTCATTCTCCTTGATGCTGTTTTCCAGCATATCCAGCCACATGTAGTGATTGATATGGAGCACCAGCAAGCATTGATGCAGTTTCAAACCCTACATGATCTGATAGAAAATGCAAAGAATCAGACTGAGGCAGCTTTGTGGAAATTTTCAAAAGCAGGTCGAGCATCTGATATGTACAAGCTGAACGCAGGTTAGTGCTACATGGATATTCATCAAAAAATTACAGATATAGAAAATGAGTTGGCCCGACTAGCGCAACAAAAGCGGCAAGAGGCAGCAATGCAGGAAGTACTCCCGCTGCGTTATGAAATCAATATGGCTGCTTTTGCCAAATATATGCCCACAATTCATCAATTTTTCAAGGGGTACCAGCCTGTCAGGCCTTTTCGCTTTTTCTGTAATGAAAACGGTGTTCCTAATATTCTATGGCTGGATGATGGTCTTTCTCTTTATGGTAGAGATCCGTTGCGTGAGGTGCAGGAGCAGATTGCCGACATAATTGAAAACAGCGTCTTGCAATGTATCGATTTCGCGCCGCAGTGGTATATCGATGGCCAGATTCATATCAAATACAATAATGAGATATCCAAATTAAAAGACAAGTCAGCTTTGGAAGGATTGCGCCTCAAGTCGTTATTGCATACCGATATTCCGCTGGCGTTGATGTATGGCATTGGTTTGGGTTACCAGCTTGGTTGCTTGTATGAACAATGCAAGATAAAAAATCTTTTTGCTTTCGAACCTGATCTTGACATGTTTTATGCTTCGCTCTTCTGCTTTGATTGGCATCACTTACTGGAATACATGGAGAAGGAGTCGATCAGTCTGCACCTATTTATCGGTGTTGATGAAAAACTTTTAGTAGCAGACATGATGGAGGCGTTGCATCGCAAGGGCGCATTCTGGTCGGCAAGCTATTTCTCGTTCTGCCATTATCATTCTCCCAAGCTCCACTCCTTGATTACACAAGTGGAAAGTGAGTTTTATCTGCTCAAAACAGGGTGGGGATTTTTTGATGACAATATATATGCGCTGGCTCATAGCCACACCCATCTGCAAGACGGTATCCCATTTCTTAAACGATGGCGTAATAGTAGTACTTTCGAGCAGGTGCCGGTCTTCGTGATCGGTAATGGCCCTTCGCTGGATCAGAGCATCGAGTTCATCCGGCAGCATCAGCAGCAGGCCATCATCATTGCCTGCGGTACAGCGGTGAGCGCGCTTTACAAAGCTGGCGTAAAACCGGATATCTACGTTGCTGTGGAGCGCACCAAAAGTTCTGCAGATTTTCTTAGCATCCTCAATGCCGATGACTTTATCAAGGATACGGTGTTCCTGAGCGTTGATGTCATCCATCCTGAATGCAAGCGCTTCTTTCGCAAAACAGGATTGGCATTCAAGCCCAACGAGCCAATGTTCTCCATGCTGATTAGCGCGTTTGGTCAGGCATTCGAGTACGATACTATAGAATTTTCCAACCCGTTCGTCGGTAATACAGGCCTCAATTATGCGGCCTTGCTTGGCTTCAAGCAGGTGTATCTGTTTGGCATAGACAATGGCTATAAAACAGCCGGACAGCATCACTCCAGCCTGAGTCTCTATTACAACGACAAGCAAGAGGCGAAATACCAGGCGAATTTAAAGGATACTTTCCCGGCACCGGGTAACTTTGGCGACGAAGTGCGTATCAACCATCTATTTGGACTGGCCATTCATAATATGGAGTGTGTATTGCAAGATTATCCTGAGATGCAATGCGTCAACAGTAGTGACGGCGCTTATATCGAAGGAGCTGCACCTCGACGTGTTGAATCGTTGCAACCCGAATGGCCAGAACTCGACAAGATCGCACTCATAGATGAAGTGATGGCCACATGTTTCCAGCCTTTTGACATGGGCAGTTTTGATTTTGCTGCTGCGTTGCAGGTGCCATTGTTCAACGAGCTGGTTGACAAGTTCCGTGATGACTGGCGTCAAGTTGCCTGTGAACACAATGCAGTGCTGGCCATGATGCAACGCCATCACGACTATCTGCTTTATCTGTTGAAGAGCCGAGAATCTCATCTTTACCGAGTATTGATAGGGTCAATAAACTATTTCTACGCCAATATCATCACCCTGATGATGGCGCAGGTGGCGGCAGAACCCGAGGTGCTGGCGGGCAAAATAAAAGAGGCGCAGGCAATACTGGAGTTATTTTTCGAGGACAGCAAAGTAATTTATGCCGATGCGTTCGATGGCCATGATACCACCTACTTTACTGGCCTGGATGTGTTCAAGCGCTAGTCTTTGAATGTCGGATGGAGATGGTGCTGTTCATCTCCATCCCCTAACAGTATGATATAGAAGTATTTAATCCTTTCAGGTGCATCTATGGCCACCCTTTCCTTGGCTTCCACCGCATTTCTCATGCCCGGTAATGTGGCATGGGCTCCTTTGGCCCGACATGCACAGTTGCAATATTGTCCTCAAGGTCAATGGCAGCCGATGTACGCTTGTGACGGACATCTGGTGCTCTGGTTTTGGGAGCAACTGCTGACCGACAGCGAATGCCACTATTGGCACACCTTGGATGAACCTGCCTTGTCCGAGGCCATCGACACCTGGTTGGAAGCATTGCTCTCGCCACTGCAGGGGCTCCCTCATCTTTATCTCGGTGCCTGTTCACTGCAAGGGGGTGGTGTGAGTGGCGCTCTTCACCCCTGGATGATGCAGCTGGATATCTGCTTTACCCGAGCACTTGCACGTCACCACATTAGGGATTTGGGGCTGGGTCGCTGGCTCTCTGAGCAGGGGCGAGCGCATTGTGTGGACGAGCGTAATCGTTATCTTCTTTCTTGCCCCCTCTCGATGCACGGCTTGACTAGCCTTGCCGACTGGATTGCCGCGTGTTGGATGCTTGATCAGGCGCCGATACGCAAGGTGCTGGTGCTCGATTGTGACAATACCCTGTGGGGGGGGGTAGTGGGTGAAGAGGGGCTGACTAGCCTTTACCTTGGTCAGGACGGTCTCGGCAAACTCTATCAGTCGTTTCAGGATGCGGTGCTCTACTGGTATCAGCGAGGCGTGTTATTGGCATTGTGCTCTAAAAACGAGCCGGCAGATGTTTGGCTGGTGTTTGAGCAGCATGGAGCCATGAGACTCAAAAGGCGGCAGATTGCAGCGTCTGCCATTGGTTGGGGCTCTAAATCTCAAGGTTTGCGACATATTGCCGCCAGCCTCAATCTGGGGCTTGAGGCCTTGGTCTTCTGGGATGACTCCCCCCTAGAAAGGGCCGAGGTTCGCCATGCCTTGCCACAAGTCGATGTCATTGAACCACCAACAGATATTTGGGCATGGCCTACAACCTTGCTCACTTATGGGGGGTTCTCGCGCACCTTCAGTGGTGATGACGCTCTTCGTCAGGCCTCCTACCTGGCATTGGCAGACGCAGCCCAGTTACGTAACGAGGTTGGCAGTGAACAACATTTTCTCGCCTCCTTGTCGTTGCGTGCAGCGATACAGCCGTTGGCGGTGGATAACCTTGCTCGTGCCGAGCAGATCATCCATAAAACCAACCAGTTTAATCTCTCCTGTCAGCGATATGAGGCGAGCGAGCTCAAACGGCTGGCGCAGTCTGGCTGGTGCTGGCTAGTGTCGTTGCAGGATCGCTTTGCTGATCATGGTTTGGTTGGCTTGGTGCTGATCATAAACATCACGCCCAAACTGGCATTGCTTGACACGCTGGCTCTGAGTTGCAGAGTGTTGTCCAGAGGACTCGAATATTGGTTACTGGATGCAGTCTCGGCTGCATTGCGCGAGGCAGGGATCGAGCGTCTGGTTATTGGCTCGAAACGTTGTGAACGTAATGAACCTGCGCTGACATGGTTGGCATCCCTGTCGTTGACCCCCTGTGATAATCCGGATCCCGCCCGTTTTTCCCATGAGCATTACCATAGTCTGGCGCTCGAACAGCTGAATTTGCCTTTTTTGGAGTTTTATCACCATGACTGATCTCTTCACTCTGTTGGAACAGCAGTTTCCTTCTGCAACCGTCACGCGAGGCGACTATCAGTTGGGACTTGGGGCCTTTCCGGAATGGGATTCGCTCGGTCATTTCAATTTTCTGTTGCTGGTTGAGCAGACGTTCTCGGTACGCTTCGAGCCTGAAGAGCTGGCGACGATGAAACAGCTTCAGGACATTCGTGATGCGCTGTTGCGTCGTGGTCTTGTGCTGTGATTGAAGCTCTCTCTCATGTTCTTGGCTCCCTCGGGATCGCTCGAGGGAGCGCTATCATGGTTCACTCTGACGCCATGGCTGTGGCCCAGTTTCCAGGACGGGGCAATGAAGCCGGCATACATGCTTTTTGGTTGGGGATGCAGGAGTGGCTTGGAAACGAGGGCACTCTGCTGGTGCCAACATTCACGTATAGCCTGACTCGCCAGAGCTGTTTCGACAGGGCGACATCCCCTAGTGAGGTCGGGTTGATGACGGAGCAGTTTCGTACTCTGCCAGGGGTTGCGCGGACTCGCGATCCTATCTTCAGCGTTGCGGTATGGGGAGCGGGGCGTGATCAGGTGGTTGCAGCAGGGGGTCATGACTGCTTTGGTGAAGAGAGCCCCTTCGCTTGGTTGGCGGCCCACGATGGCTGGATTGCCGGTTTTGCCTGTCATCCCGATCGCATTACCTTCACCCACTATATCGAGCAGCAACTAGGTATCGATTATCGCTTTATGAAACGCTTTGAGGGTGATGTCCGCGAGCAGGGAATGGTGCGCCCCTGGCATTGTGACTACTTTGTGCGAAGACTCGATCTGGCCAGCGAGATAGATCTTTCCCGTCTGGTTGAAGCCCTTAAAAATCAGGACAAATGGCACCAGGGGTTATTTGGCCGTTTACCTGTCTGGGCCGTTCGCTGCGCCGACTTTGCCGCGGTGGCAAAAGAGCTGATCGCTGTCCATCCCCATGCGCTTATCAGGGAGGGGAGATGAAACTGCACCATATTGGACTGGTGGTGGCCGAACTGGATCTTGGCGTACGTTATTGCTGCGAGACCCTCGGGCTTTCCCGCTTTAGCGAGTCGGTGCTCGATCCGTTGCAGCGGGTGCATATCTGTTTTGCCTATGATGATGCGGGGATTTGCTATGAACTGATTGCACCGGCCAGTGATGATAGTCCCGTCAGTCAGGCGCTACGTACCCGTCATAACCTGCTCAATCATCTGGCCTATGAGGTGGCTGACCTGGCAATGGCTGCCGAAAAACTGCGGGCCCAGCGTCATCTTCCCCTCGGGCCCAGCCAGCCAGCCATCGCGTTTGGCGGCGCCCACGTCCAGTTTTTCCTGAGCCCCCTTGGCCATATTGTCGAATTGATCGAGGCACCCACCCCATGAGTTTTTCACCCAAGAGCGGTTATCTGCCCACCGACTGGGACGACCAGACACAGATCGGTGAACAGCTGCATCGGCTGCTCACCCTGTTGTTTCCGCTCAACCGCAGCCTGACCGGGGACGGGGTTCGGCAGTCGCTGGCCCTGTGGCGCGAGCACTGCCTGCCCGAGCTGCAGATCCATGAAGTGGCCAGCGGCACCGAGTGTTTCGACTGGACAGTGCCTGACGAGTGGAACGTGCGGGAGGCCTACATAGTGGGGCCGGATGGACGCAGGGTGGTGGATTTCCAGGATCACAATCTGCATCTGGTCGGTTACTCGGAGCCAGTGCGCTGCACCCTCTCGCTGGCCGAGCTTCAGCCCCATCTTCACTCTCTGCCCGAGCAGCCGGACGCCATTCCCTATGTGACCTCCTACTACAAGCGCCGCTGGGGCTTCTGTCTGCCCCATCGGCTGCGAGAGGCGCTGCCGGAGGGAGAGTATCAGGTAGTAATCGATGCCACCCTAGCCCCGGGTTCGCTCACCTACGGTGACTGGGTGCTGCCGGGGGAGAGCGAGCAGGAGATCCTGCTGTCGAGCTACACCTGCCACCCTTCTATGGCCAACAACGAGCTCTCCGGCCCCTGTGTCGGCGTCTTCCTGATGGCCTGGTTGGCGTCACTGCCCACACGTCGTTACAGCTACCGGTTGATGCTGGTGCCTGAAACCCTGGGGGCCATCGTCTATCTATCCCGCCATCTGGACCAGCTCAAGCTGCGCACCCTGGCCGGGTTCAATCTGACCTGTCTTGGCGATGACCGCAGCTACTCCTTCCTCCCTTCCCGCCAGGGCAACACACTGGCGGATCGCATCGGTCGCCATGTGCTCTGCCATCTGGCACCGGGCTATAAAGCCTACAGCTTCCTGGAGCGGGGCTCCAACGAGCGGCAGCTGTGCGCGCCCGGCATCGATCTGCCGGTCACCTCGATGATGCGCAGCCGATACGGTTGCTATGCCGAGTACCACACCTCGCTCGATGACCTCTCGCTGGTGACGCCGGCCGGTCTGGCCGGTGGCTTCATGGCGCTGCGCCGCGCCATCGAGTGTCTGGAGCTGGATGAGCGCTGCGAGGTCACCGTGCTGGGCGAACCCCAGCTCGGCAAGCGGGGGCTCTATCCGGACTTGTCGACCCGCTATTCGGGCTGGCAGGTGCGGGAGATGATGAATCTGCTGGCCTACAGCGACGGCAAGCTGACTCTGTTCGAGATTGCCGAGACCATAGGGACGCCGTTCTGGCGGGTGGAGCCGCTGGCGCGGATGCTGCTGGATGCCGGGCTGCTGCGTCGCATCAGCCCGCAACCGGACTACTCGATCACCAGATAGGCTGGCCCCGGGTTGTGCGGAGTGCGGCGGATGGCGTAGCGATCCAGCCCCAACACCTCCTTGAGGGCCAGGGTCTCCCCCGGAAAGGCGGGCCAGTTGAGCTCATCGAATGCCAGCACCGATCCCTTGGTCAGGTGCGGCTTGATGAGCTCGAGGCAGCGGCGGGTCGGCTCGTAAAGATCAAAGTCAAAATAGGCCAGCGCAACCATGGTCTCCGGCTGACGAGCCAGATAGGCCGGCAGCGTCTCGGTCACATCCCCCTTCACCAGCTCATGCTTAACGATATGCTCCAGCGGGCTTTCCGCCTCATGGGCGGCGAGCAGTTGGGCCAGATGGTGCTCATAGCCCGGCGTCACCCCGTAGGCACCGGGCCGGATGGCGGCATCGCTGCCATCTTGCGGAGCGTGGGAAGGGAAGCCGCTGAAGGTATCGAATCCCACCAGCTTGCGGTTGTAGTTGTAGGGCTCATACATGCCGCGAAACGAGGAGAAGAGCGCCAGGTTCTGACCCCAGCGGGTGCCGAAATCCATGATGACGCCGTGAACCGGCACGATCTTCTGATACAGCTCGTGCATGAAAAGAATGCGGGAGAGCGACTGGCGCTTGAGGTAGAGACCCAGGTTGTTCTGCAGCTCTGCTGCGGGCAGCGGGCTGGCGTGCAGCAACTCGCTGAAGGTCTGACGACGTGACAGCTCTTTCTCGGAGGCGTTGGAAATGGCCTTGATCATCAATAGTCTCCTGTGTTGGTGTCGCCGGCCGGGGTCGAAAGGCAGTGCACCACTTCATATTCGAGGTAGTCGGCCAGCCCCAGCCAGTCCTGGCGCTCCTGGCAATGCAGCAGAGCGGCTACCAGTCCGGGTGGCAGGTTGCCCTGTTCGGTGAGCACCTCTTGCAGCAGTTCCGGCAATGCCTGACTCGCAGCGACCGACTGCCCCAGCCGAAACTGGTGCGCCAGGGCGGTGAGACGGGTGAGCTGACCGTTTTTCATTGCACGTACTCCGGGTGATAGCGGCAGCCGGCGATCTCCGCCCCTTCCCGGCTGCAGTTCCAGAATTGCACCTCGGGGTGGCGCGCTATGTAGCGCTCGAGTTCGGTGCGGTAGGCGGAAAAGTTCGGATTGGTCTTGACCCGCCGGCCATGACCGTCGAGGGCCCAGCTGAGTGCCTGCGCGGCGCTGGGGCCGAGGGCACCGTCAGCCCAGCCCGAGTGGGTGAGTTCGCCGGGAAAGGCGAAGTCGGTGCCCAGCAGGATGACCTGGTGGCAACCCATCTGTACGGCGAGATCCACCGCGGGATGAATGACGCTGCCGCCCGAGTGCAGCACGCCCTTGGGGAGCGTCTGCCACAGCTGCTGATACATGGGGCTGCGGGAGTAGGCGGTCTTGCGCGGCCCCTGCCAGGCCAGCAGGGCTGCCGTGGGAACCGTGGGGTAATAGACCAGGGTAGTCTGGGCCGACTGGGCGGCGGGCAGCCGGTTGCCGTGGATGGCGTCATCTATGGTGACGACGATGTCGGGCCGGATGCCGTGGCTGAGCAAAAACGCCAGTGCGGTATCGACGCTGATCAGCAGGTAGTCCTGCCGACGGCGCTGCAACTGGGCCTGCAGGGTGGCTAGGTTGTGCTGCAGAGTCGGACCGCTCGCCACGATCAGCGCCTGCTTGCCCTGAGCCAGACCGAACAGGGATGCCACATCGCCGTCGCCGGCCAGCAGATCGCGGTTTTCCGCCAGCCGCCGGGTGACGTCGGGGTGTTCGGCGTCGAACCTGGCCCGGGCGAACGGCAAGTCTATTTCACTCACCAGCCGGTCGCGGATGCGGGCGGCGGCATCTTCCACCAGTAGCAGCTCGGGCGGCAGGGCGAAGAAGGGCAGGCGCACCTCGCCTTCGTCGCCGGCCATCATCAGCTCGACCCTGGGATCCGTCAGCCAATCTTGCTGGTCCAGCAGCCGCAGCACCAGGGCAAACAGGGCGCCATTCATGATCTTCACTTCCAGCCGCTTGAGGCTGCTGCGCCCCAGCAGGGCGCGCGGCAGATCGCCGAGCCCTGTGCCGTAGAGGTGCAGCACCGGTTGCTCGGGTAGGCTGGCGGCCTGCAGCTCGGCCTCCTTCACCCGATCGTGCCGGCTGGTGAGCTGGATGCCGTGGAGGCTGAGGGTGGAGCCGAGCCCCTCGGTCAGCTCGGCAGGCAGGCTTTCTACATCCTGTGCCAACAGGCGGGGCCAGAGGGCGGGCCAGCGCTGGCTGATGAGTCTGCCGTGCTGGTTGAAGAGATCATCACTCATCGTTATCTATCCACTCCCAGCTCAGCGGTTGGTTGGCGCTCAGGCTGCGGTTGACCCGCTTGCCGATAAGCCGATCGTAATCGGCCGGGGGCAGGCCGAGGGCGGGACGTACCGATTTGATGTGCGCTGCGGTGAGCACATCTCCGGCTGCAATATCCCTGACCAGATAGAGGGAGCGGCGAAACGCGCGGTTACCCTGTTCACTGGCGGTGAGCTGGTAATCGGCCACTCCGAGGGCTGCATGGGCGGTATTGACCGAGGCAATCAGTTCGGTGAGTTCAGCCGGTTCCATGGAGAAGGCACAGTCAGGCCCCCCATCGGCGCGAGCCAGGGTGAAGTGCTTCTCGATGAGGGTGGCCCCGAGCGTGGTGGCCGCAATGGCAGTGGCTGCGCCGAGGGTGTGATCGGAGAGCCCGACTTCAATGCCAAAACGTTCGCGTAGCATGGGGATGGCACGCAGGTTGTATTCGGCGGCGGGGGCCGGGTAACCGCTGACACAGTGCAACAGTGCCAGCTGGCCGTTGCCATGCTTGAGCGCCATCTCGACCGCAGCGGCGATCTCGGCCTCGTTCGCCATGCCGGTGGACATGATGAGCGGCTTGCCGGTCTGGGCGGCGTAGCGGATGAGGGGCAAGTCCACCAGCTCGAAGGATGCGATCTTGTAGGCCGGGCAGTCGAGGGATTCCAGCAGATCCACCGCGCTGAAGTCGAACGGACTGCTAAAGACCGTCAGCCCCAGCTCGCGCCCTTTGGCAAACAGCGCCTGGTGCCACTCCCACGGGGTGTGCGCCCATTCATAAAGGTCATAGAGGCTGTGGCCATCCCACAAACCACCGTGGATCTGAAATTCCGGTCGATCACTTTTGAGGGTGATGGTATCCGGGCGGTAGGTTTGCAGCTTGACGGCGCTGGCACCCGCTGCTTTGGCGGCGGTCATAATGGCCAGGGCGCGGTCCAGATTGCCATTGTGGTTGGCCGACAGTTCGGCAATCACATAGGGAGCCTGTTCCTGGTTGATGGGGCGATGATCGATCTGCATCTGTGTTCAGATTCCTGTGCCAAGTTGCCAGCCTTGCGGCGCCGGTTGCCAAGGGGCAGGGGGCGCTATCTGCGGTGGCTCGGCAAGATAGAGGGGAAATTGGGAGAAAATTGTCTGCAAGCGATGTGCCAGCTCTTGCCACTCCGTGGGCTGAAGTGACCGGGTGGCCTGCCATGTCAGCCGCTGGCCGTTCAGCGTCAGGGTGAGCAGCAGTTTGCCATCATGGCGTAGTTGCCACAGTTGGCCATCTGGTAACAGCTGATAGTCCGATTGTTGCAGCAACCGGGCGGTGAGCCGATCCAGCCCCAGCCCGTCAACCTGTTGTTGACCGCGGCGGCGATAGTCATCTGCCTGCCATTCAAGGCGTTGCAGGGCCTGCAGCAGTCGATCAGGCTCGGCCAGCTCGCTCAGGGTCAGCCGCTCGGCAAGCTGAAAGCGGGCGATCACCTGGTCGTTGAACTGCTGGTTGTCGACGATAGGGACTGCCAGGGTCGGCAGGCCGAGGCAGGCCCGTTCCCAGGTCATGCCGCCCGCTGCTCCGATAGCGAAGTCGTGTCGGCTCATCAGGTCGGCCATCTGGTCGCTCTGACGCAGCAGGGTGAGCGGCAGATCGGGCAGTTCGGCAACCCTTTGTTGCAGCTCGGGCCAGAAAGGGTTTGCCCCACCGGCTACCAGAGTCCAGCTGACGGTTTTAGCCCATGGCAGTCGAGCCAGCGTGTTGAGGGTGATGAGGCAGGCTCCGGCCGGATCGGCACCACCAAAGCAGATGAGGCCACGTTGCCACTGGCTGACCTTTTGGCGTGCAAGCTGGCGATAGGCGGGGCGCAGCAGGGCATAGTCGGTGCCCAGCAGCAGCTGGCAATCGGCTGGGGTGAGCGGCTGGTAATCGGCAGCGCAGCGCAGCGGTCCCTGATCCAGCAGCAACTGACCATGATGAGGGCGATCGGCCAGATCGTCGATCACCAGCAACTGACCACAGTGACTTGCCAGTGTCTGCTCGATTTGCCGATCAATCTGGTAGTGATCACACACCAGCCACTCCGGGCGCAAGGTGGGCAAGGGGCCAGCATCGTCCAGGCCACAAAGAGTGTGATACTGGTGGGAGTGCAGCAGTGGCAACAGGTGCATAGGTAGCTGATGGCAGAGAAAGTGGCACGCTGCCCCGGCGGCATGCAGCCGGTCGGCGATGGCCAGACAGCGCATCAGATGACCCAGCCCAATCTCGGCGCCGGCGTCGAGCCGGAAGGCAACCTTAAACGTCATCTTGGGCCAGCACTTGATAGAGCAGTTCGGCCAGGTGCCAATCTTCCTGTGTATCGATATCGACCACCCTGTGCCGCGGCAGTATGTGGCCAATCCCTTCTCCCCCCACCGGGCTGATCCCTCCCAGCCAGGCTGCACGGCTGCCCCAGTAGAACTGGCCGGCATCCTGATAGGCGGGCTCCAGATCCTGGGAGCGTTTCGCCATCTGCTCTGGCCAGAAGGGGGTGACCCGGCCCTGCTCATCCATGCGCACGGCGCGCTGGATAGGGAAGCCGAATTCGGCCACGGTGTAGACAAATGGAGCATTACTTGCGATAAGTCGCTGATGGGCGGTCTTCAAGTCATCGGCTTGAATAAGCGGGACCGTGGCATAGATGCAGCAGTAGTGCTCTGCCTGGATGCCGAGCTGGTCGAGCTGTTGGATAGTGTCGATCACCACAGGGGTGGTACCTGTGTGATCATCGGCGAGGTTGGCTGGCCGCAGAAATGGTACTTCCGCGCCCAGTTGACGAGCAACTTCGGCAATCTCCTCATCATCGGTGGAGACCACCACCTTGCTGAAACAGCCAGATTGTTGCGCCGCCTGGATGGCATAGGCGAGCATGGGCTGACCACAGAAGGGGCGGATATTCTTGCGTGGAATGCGTTTGCTGCCACCCCGGGCCGGGATAATGGCGATGGCCATGCGGTTTCTCCATCAAAAGCCGATAAGATATTAATGGCTGCATTGTAGCCCTTTCAACCCGCGCTTTGACAGTCACCTAGAGGCTGATATTCGATTGAACTCATTGATGGCAAAAGAGATAATCAAGAACCTCAGTGAGGTGGACGGTAATATGACGAGTTTGAAAGAGTTTGCTCGCTATGGTGTCAAGTTGGTGGCTCTGGCCCAAGATGATATTGAAATGGTGCGTCAGTGGCGTAATGATCCCAAGATTGCCAACCTGATGCTCGACAAGACCTATATCACGAGCGAGATGCAGCAGTGCTGGTTTGACCGACTGCAGCACGCCACCGATCAATTTTACTACCTGGTGTGGTTTAAAAACCAACCCATTGGGGTCGCCTCTCTTATCAAGGTCAATCGTGACGCAGGATGTTGCGAACCAGGCATGTATATCTATGTCGATGAGTATCGAAATAACATAGTGCCCTTCTGTGTTGCGTTCGCACTTAATGACTTGGCTTTTGAAGAACTGGGGGTGTCGCAGCTGTTTGGCAAGATTTTTGCCAACAATCAGCCATCCGTCCGTTTTCATGAGGCGTGTGGCTACCGTCACTATGAAACGCAAGAAGATGGTCTCGGTTTGTATATGCTCGAACCAGAACCCTATCTGGCTGCTCGGGCTCACATCGCTCGTTTTATAAGGTACTGATAATGCAACTTGAACAGTTATTTTCCGATGCCTTGGGTATTCCTGTTGAGCAGGTTTCCGATGTACTGAGTTATCAAGGGATCCCTCAGTGGGATTCGGTTGCCCATATGGGTCTAATTGCTCAACTGGAAGATCATTACGGCATCTTGCTAGATACCGATGACATCATTGACATGAGTTCAGTCGCCAAGGTTCGCGAGATCCTGAAAAGATATGGTGTTGAACTCTGATGAGCGGGTTGCTGCAAGGCAAAAAAGTACTTGTCACTGGAGCCGGTCGCGGCATTGGTTTGGCTATCGCCCGGCAGTTTGCCGCACAAGGGGCGGTTCTATGGCTAAATGGCCGTGATGATGTCGAGATTGCTAGGGTAGCAGAGGCTTTGCATGCCGACTTTGGAGTGTCCTGTTTGCCACTTTGCTTCGATGTGGCTGAGCCGAAGGCGGTCAAACAGGCTTTCCAGCGACTGTTTACCGAGACCCGTCAGCTGGATGTGCTGGTCAATAACGCCGGGATTCTGGATGACGCATTGATCGGCATGGTCCAGCAACAGCAGATTGAACGCACATTTTCGACCAACAGTTATAGCACACTTTATTGCAGCCAGTATGCCGCTCGCCTGATGCAACGCGCGGGGGGGGGCAGTGTCATCAACATGACATCGATTATTGGTCGGGTGGGGAATTCGGGCCAAGCTGTCTATGCCGGCAGCAAGGCGGCGGTGATCGGTATTACCCAGTCACTGGCCAAGGAGCTGGCTGCCAGCCAGATCCGGGTCAATGCCATTGCTCCCGGTTTTATTGATACCGATATGGCGCATGCCATCCCGCAAGAGAAGTTTGCCGAGCGGGTGGCCAGCATCGCGATGGGACGGATTGGCACGCCAGATGAAGTGGCCAAAGTGGCCCTGTTTCTCGCGTCCGACTTGTCGAGCTATGTGACCGGGCAGGTGATTGGGGTCGATGGGGGGATGGTGATTTGAGCCGGCCTGATTTGCTGACCCATCTGGTTGACGACAATGACGAGCCCGCCTGGCGAGACCCGCAAGAGGGGTGGCTCAGTTATGGTGAGCTGGCTCGGCGTGTGGCGCAGTTGGCCACCACCTATCCTGCTGGCCGCCATTTGGTCTACCTGCCATTCGTGACGTCTACCCTGCATCTGCTGCACTACTTGCTGGCCCTGCGTGATGGCCACGCCATCATGCTGGCCGATCCTGCACAGGATGCCCGGTTGCACCATGAGCAGTGCCAGCGCTTTAGTGTCAGTCTGCGGGTACTGGAGGATGGGGCAGTTGCGCATCTTGGCGATGCGCCTTCACTTCACCCTGAGCTGGCCATGCTGCTGCCGACATCGGGCAGCACCGGTTCCAGCAAATGGGTGCGATTGTCGCGAGCCAATCTTGATGCCAATGCCGCGGCCATCGCCGAATACCTGGCGCTGAACGGGCGTGAGCGTGCCATCACCTCGTTGCCACTTTTTTACTCCTTCGGTATGTCGGTGCTCAACAGCCATCTTTTGGCTGGTGCCTCGCTGGTTTTATGTACTGCCAGTCCCCTTGAGCGCCACTTCTGGGATGAGGTCAATCGCCATCAGGTCACCAGCGTGGCGGGGGTCCCGTTTACCTTTCAGATGCTAAACCGCTTGCGTTTTGAGTGGGCCCGCTATCCCAGCCTGATGACCCTGACCCAGGCCGGAGGACGACTTGAGCCGGCACTGGCAAAGCAATTTGCCGAGCAGGCAGCTGCGCTGGGACGCCGTTTTTTCGTGATGTATGGCCAGACCGAAGCGGCGCCGCGCATTGCCTGGCTGGCGCACGATGAAGTGATGATTGCCCCGGATGCCATCGGCCGTGCCGTACCGGGCGGGAGTCTCTCTCTGCGTCATGAGCCCGGCTTTCCCGACGGGGAAGGGGAGTTAGTCTACCAAGGGCCAAATGTGATGCTTGGCTATGCCGAGCGCCCTGAAGATCTGGTTCGGGGACGTGATATGGATGCGCTCTTTACCGGCGATCTGGCTCGTTGTGATGAGGCGGGCCGCTTCTATCTGACCGGGCGACTCAACCGTTTCCTGAAGCTGTTTGGCAAACGGGTAAGCTTGGCTGAAGTGGAAGCCTGGTTGCAGGGGAGGGGCTATTCCAGCGCCGCTACCGGCCGCGATGATCGCCTGTTGGTAGCCATCGAGGCAGACGCGTGCCCCAGTGATGCACTACAGCTGGAGCTGGCCCGCTGGCTGATGGTGCCACCATCAAGCGTGCGTATCTACCAACACCATTTGCCACGACGCAGCAATATGAAGATTGATTATCCGGCCCTATTAACAGCGCTGGAGCAGCTATGAACAGGCTGTTTGATGCGCCGGTTTTCGGGCTGCCCCAACAGGAAAAAAGTGGGCTGCTCCTTGCTCGCCTGAATGAATTGACGCAGCGGCACGGGCAGGGGTGTCCAGCTTTTGCCAATATTCTGTCGGCGTTTGGCTGGGGTCAGGCTTCGACCTATCAAGAGCTTCCCTATCTGGCCGCCCGCCTGTTCAAATTGGACCAATGGCAGAGCGTGCCGCAAGACGAGGTGTTCAAGGTGCTGACCTCCTCTGGCACTACCGGAACGCCGTCACGAATTGTGCTGGACAGGGAGACCGCCGCCCTGCAGAGCAAGGTGCTGGTGAAGATCCTGCAAGAGTTTGTCGGCAAACAACGGTTGCCCATGCTGCTGGTGGAGCAACCTGCCCTTATTCAAAACCGCAGCGGCTTTTCAGCCCGAGGAGCCGGTGCGCTGGGGCTCTCCTTCCTTGGCCGTGACCATACTTATGCCCTCGATGAGCAGATGCGGCCCAACTGGCCTGTCATCGAGGCCTTTTGTGACAAATATGCGGGCCAGCCGGTCCTGCTGTTCGGCTTCACCTTCATGGTGTGGCAATGTCTGCTGGAGCCGCTGCGTGAGCGAGGTCTGCAACTGCCGCTGACGCAGGGCACGCTTTTTCACAGCGGTGGCTGGAAGAAGCTGCAACACCTCGCGGTAGATAATCCTGCCTTCAAGCTGCGCTGCCATGAACAGTTGGGGCTGAGCCGGGTGCACAACTTCTATGGCATGGTGGAACAGGTGGGGTCGGTGTTTGTCGAGTGCGAGCAGGGCCATCTGCACGCCCCGCTTTTTGCTGATCTGCTGGTGCGGGATCCGCTGACCCATCGACCGCTCGGGATCGGCCAACCCGGTTTGTTGCAGGTGATCTCTGCCATTCCCCAAAGTTATCCAGGCCACAGTTTGCTCAGCGAAGATCTTGGTGTGCTGCTGGGCGAGGATGATTGTCCCTGCGGTCGTCGTGGCCGTTATTTTCATGTATCAGGACGTCAGCAAGGCGCCGAGGTGAGGGGATGCAGCGACACTTTCCAGTGATCCGATCAGATGCAGAAGATGCCATGTGGCAAGCTGGGCCCGAGGTCGCTTTCGTGGCTCCCGTCATTGGCTGGCAAGGTTTTGTTACTCGCCCGCAGCCAAGCTTTGCGCCCGTCATAGGTGACTTTGTGGCTGCGCTCTCTGCACGTCTGCAGCAGGAGGGACGAGCGAATCCGGATTTAGCCGCTTTTGGTTTTTGGTTGCGGCCACGCCAGATTGAGGTACAGCGCAAACGCATGGCAGGGCGCGCACCCTTGGGGATGGTTTTT
The DNA here is from genome assembly GCF_051919235.1 of Aeromonas sp. 95A. Classification (NCBI taxonomy): domain Bacteria; kingdom Pseudomonadati; phylum Pseudomonadota; class Gammaproteobacteria; order Aeromonadales; family Aeromonadaceae; genus Aeromonas; species Aeromonas sp. 95A. The sequence continues at coordinate 1,137,950 of NZ_JBQBFC010000001.1, read as the reverse complement.
CATCTGGTACCCTCCAACGTGCCGACCGTCGCGTTCTACTCCTGGATCATGGCGCTGCTGATGGGCAATGGGTCCGTGGTACGTCTCTCATCGCGCATCGACCCGGTGCAAGAGGCCATGCTGACCATCCTGAACGAGCTTTTCTCTCTGCCCGAGTGGCAAGAGATTGCCTCGCGTACCCGTTTTATCCGCTATGACCACGACGAACGCGTCACCGCTTGGCTGTCGGCTCGGTGCCGCCTTCGCATCATTTGGGGCGGTGATGAAACCATCGGTCGGGTACGGGCTATTCCGCTTTCACCCCGCGCTCAGGAAATTGTGTTTCCGGATCGTCGCTCCATGGCGGTATTTGATAGCCAATGGCTCGCCAGCCTGGATGCTGCCGCATGGCGGCAATTGGTTGCGGCTTTGCAACAAGACTTTACTCGCTTCAATCAGCAAGCCTGCGCCTCGCCCACCACGATTTGCTGGTTGGGCACTCCCGATAGTGTGTTGCGACGTCGTTTGCTCGAAGCAGTCTTTGTCCCCTTTGCAGACAGCCCTGCCCTGATGATGGAACGCCTCATCAATTGTCAACAAAATGCCGCTCTCGATGGTCAGATGCAGCAGGAGACCTTTGCTGGCGTCACCTTATTGACTCCCACCGCCTCTTTGCGGCTTGCACACATCGGAGGAGGTACAGTTGCCGAATTTGTTGCCGATACCCTTGATGAGTTGCTGTTACAACCTTGGGATATGCAGACCTGTGTCTGGGTTGGGCCAGATAAAATGCGGCTTGAGTGTGCTTTACAGCTGTCGCCTTGCTGCCGTATCGATAGGGTGGCAAGTCCGGGACAAGCGCTGGCATTCGAATGGCTCTGGGACGGCATCGACATGCTGGTGACCTGCAGCCGTCAGCTTGCTCGCATTGAATAGTGGATGCCAGGTCACATAAATCAAGTCATATCAATGAATTAGCTTGGTCAGGCACGGCTCTTGCAGTAAATATTGCCATGAAGGGCAGGAAAGGTTGACAGAGACCGTGCGGTAGCCTTGTCCATTTTCTCCAATTCGCTTCTTTTTTACTCTACTTCTGGATCCTCTATGAAAGTCAGCGTACTGGTGCCGGTGTATAACCTCGGGCGCTTTATCGAGCCCTGTCTGCTTAGTTTGCTGGAACAGCAAACCAATTTCGATTTTGAGGTCATTGCCATTGATGACGGCTCGAGCGATGACTCCTGGTCCATCATGCAGCGGCTGGCACGGCAGTGGCCGCAACTCAAGGCACTACAGAACTCGCAGAATATGGGGTTGGCCAAGACCCAGAAACGCTTGCTGAGAGAGGCTACCGGTGAATACATCGCCTATGTCGACGGGGATGATCTGGCTCTGCCGGGCAAGCTGCAGAGCCAGGCCGATTATCTTGATTCGCACACTAGCTGCACGCTTTGCTACCACGAAGCTGAGGTGTTTGATTCTGATAGTAACGAAGTGACTTCTCACTATTCGCGCGATTACTACAACGCTCGTTATATCCCGCAGCAAGCACAAGCCGAGCATTTGATCCGCTATGGTTGTTTCCCGAATGCCAGCTCGATTGCATTCCGCCGTCATGGTCATTTACAGGAGGCGGTCGACGAAGGGTGTCGAATTATCCTCGATCACCCCTGGCATATTCTCAATGCTCTTTATGGCAAGGGCAGTGTCGATTTTATTCCAGTGGTATATGGCCGTTACCGGATCCACTCTCACAGCTTTGGGGGACAAACCAAGCGTTCGTCAGAACGGCGTGACCAGGTGCTGGCTGATCAACTCAGAGCCTGTGACAACGCGCGTCCATTTGGGATATCCGAATCGGTTATCGCGGCAGGCAAGGCGCACTACCGTTTCGCGACGGCACTCTATTTTCTCAAACAGGGTGATGTAGTGCGTTTCGAGTGCTTCATCAATGAATCCGTGGTGGATGGCTGGTTTCGATGAGCGGCATCAATTGGCCTGGGAGAATCGTGCTCGACCCAACATTGTGGCTCAACTGCTTTTCGGGGTTTCTCAATGAGCTATCAGGCGATCGTCATCGGCGCCGGGCTGTCCGGTGCCGTCATGGCTGAACGAATGGCCAGCCAGCTCGGTTGGAAGGTACTTGTGCTGGAGCAGCGCGATCATATCGGTGGCAACTGCTTTGACGAGTATGATGAGCATGGGGTGTTGATCCATCGCTATGGACCGCACCTCTTCCATACCGATAACAAGGAAGTCTGGGATTACTTGTCGCAGTTTACCGAATGGCTGCCTTATGAGCATCGTGTGTTGTCACGCATCGACGGGCAGTTGGTGCCTATCCCGTTCAACCTGACCAGCATCGAGTGCTGTTTCCCCGCCGACAAGGCAGCCGCCATGATTGAGGCCCTGCGCACCCGGTTTGGTGATGGTGCCAGAGTGCCTATTCTGGAACTGCGCAAAGAGGCGCATCCCCTGCTGGGTGAATTGGCAGATTTCATCTATCAGAAAGCCTTCGTCAACTACACCAGCAAACAGTGGGGGGTACCGCCCGAGCAGATCTCCCCCCAGGTGACGGCACGAGTGCCCGTGGTGGTGAGTCGGGATGAGCGCTACTTCACCGATCCCTGGCAGGCGGTGCCGGCGGAAGGCTATACCGCCATGTTTGAGCGCATACTTGCGCACCCCTTGATTGACGTAAGGTTGTCGACCCCTATGGAACAGTATGTCAGGTTGGACTGGCTGCAGAAGAGGGTGCTGCTGGATGGTCTTCCTTTCGATGGCCCACTGATATATACCGGTATGCTGGATCAGTTGATGCCGGCAGAAGGGAATTGCCTGCCATACCGCTCGCTGCGCTTTGAACATCGCCATCTGGCGCAAGAGCAATTTCAACCTGTCACCACCGTCAATTATCCGAATGAAGAAACCTTCACTCGGATAACCGAATTCAAGCATTTCAGCGGGCAGGTGCATCCCGGCACCAGTATCGTGTACGAATATCCCTGTGACTATCAGCCAGAGCAGGAGTTGGAGCCTTACTACCCGCTGTTTACCGATTCAGCTAAACAGCAGTATCAGGCTTGCTGTGATGAATTAACCAAGTTTCCGCGGCTAACAGCGTTGGGCCGACTTGCCGAATACCGTTATTTCGACATGGACGACGCTGTGGACAATGCGCTTGTCAAATTTCGAGACCTGAAACATGAATACTCAAGATATCAAAATTGATTTTGTCCTACCGTGGGTTGATGGCAGCGATCCTGAGTGGCAAGCCGAATTTGCTAAATATAAGCCTGCTAATCCCTTATTGAATACTGGGTCGCGGTTTCAAGACTGGGAGAATCTGCAGTATATTTTTAGAGCGTTCGAAAAATTTACACCATGGGTCAATAAGATTTTTTTGATCACTTGGGGGCACTTGCCTGCTTGGTTGAACATAAATCACCCCAAACTAGTTATTGTTAATCACAAAGATTATATCCAGCAGAAAAATCTGCCGGTATTCAACGTCAACCCCCTGGAGATTAATCTTCATCGCATCAAAGGATTGAGCGAACATTTCGTATTTTTCAATGATGATCTATTTATTCTGCGACCTTTACAGCAAGAAGAGTTTTTCCAGAACGGCCTACCAGTTGATTTCGCCATCATGGATGCAACACATGACGGTCTTATCTCTCACATAGTCCTTAATGATATCGATTTGATAAACAAAAACTTCAATAGACATGTGAAGCCTGCGTATGAAAAAAAGAAAATCGTCATAAATAATTTTAAAAAATGGTTCAATCCAAGATATGGTCTTGATGTTATAAATAACTTAGTCTTTCTGAAATGGAAAGGCCATACAGGTTTTGTCATGAACCACTATCCATCTCCTTATCTTAAAACGACATATTTTAATGTGTGGGAAAAAGAACCCATAATCATGGAAAAAACAACAGCCTCAAAATTCAGAAGTAATGAGGACGTAAATCAATATCTTTTTCGGTATTGGCAGTTGGTAACGGGGCAGTTCTATCCTGCAGAATATAGAAAGTGGAAAAAAGAGCGCATGCATGTCGAGGTAAGAACACTTCAGGATGCCAAGCGTGTTGCTCGTGATATTCAGAGTGGCCAATTTTCTATATATTGCATCAATGATGCTATATATAAAGGTCGATATACCAAAGAAGATATGAGCGCCGAAGATTTCATTTTTTCAAAAAAAGAAATTAATGCTGCATTCGAGACGGTTTTCCCTGCTCGCTCTTCATATGAACTGTGAGGAGTATGTTCTTTTATCCGTTGACATGGCTCCCGTTACGAGTATCTATTGGCCTCTCGGAAATCATCAGGACGTATTATGAGCAAAAACAGGATCCTCATTTTTGGTATCGGTGGATTATATCTGAAACTGAAAGACATTATTCTTTCTCATTATGAGGTTGTGGCTTTTTACGATAATGACGCCAGAAAATGTGGCCAATATTTGGATGGCCGATTGATCCGGCATGTCGATGATGGTTTTCCAGATGACTTTCAATTTATTCTGGTTGCTAGCATGTATTTTGCTGATATTCGAGCCCAGCTTCTTGCTGCTGGAATTTGTGATGCCAAGATAAAAAATATTAATTTTGATAAATTGATTGGCCGTGATTTGCTAGCATCAAAAAAAACAACCATTAATCAAAAAAAGAAAGAGATTATAGAAAAAATTAATGGTTCCTTGCTGTTTGTTATCAACACGCTACGCGCAGGTGGAGCGGAAAGGGCTCTAATAAATCTACTCAGTTTGCTGGCTGTGCGTGGTGTTTCAGTCAACGTGATTTCTCTTTATGGTGGTGGAGTATATAGTTCTCAGATTAATCATCCACATGTCCATGTTGAATTATTTCCCCCTGAAGATGATATTGTTGGTAAATTGATAATAAATACGACGCCCAATTTTCAAGAAATGGTTATAGATAAAAAATTCGATGTTGTTATCTCATTTCTCGAGGGACATGCCACGTTATTTTGCTCATCTATTCCCGCCAGAAAAAAAATAGCATGGTGTCATACAAATCTAAAAACTTATCATTGGACTAGTCATTTTTTCGTCAGTGATGTTGCTGAGCAGGCTTGCTACAATAAATTTGACGAAATTGTATTTGTATCCCAATCTGGCTTGGCTGGTTTTTGTGAGCTATATCCTGGCATAAACAGCCACAAGTCTGTTATTCCTAATGTATTTAATTCATCACAAATTATTAAACTTTCTCATGGCAATGTAAATTTCTCTGGGTTTACATTTATAACAGTGGGGCGATTGACTGCGGTCAAAGGATTTGATCGGCTGATTGAGGCTTTTGCTGATGTGTGCCTGCGCGTAACAAAAGAAGTGAATCTGATGATCATTGGTATCGGAGAAGAGTATGAGCGGTTGAGTACGCTGGTTTCTTCCCTTGATTTGACTGATCGCGTGATTTTGTTGGGATATTCGGAGAATCCTTACCAGTATATGTCTGCCGCAGATGTTTATATCTCTTCGTCATATACCGAGGGACATCCGCTTTCCATCGGCGAGGCATTAATACTTGGCTTGCCCGTCGTCGCGACGGACAACCAGGGGGCAAATGATATTCTTCAGCATGGAGATTACGGATTACTGGTAGATAATTCTATCAATGGTTTGTTATCCGGTATGTTACGGGCGGTAAATGATTCGACATTTTTGCCTGAGTATACAGCCAGATCGATACAAGGCAGTGCACAGTTTGATAGCGAAAAAATCATCGATTCTTTTCTGGCAGTTATTGATTAGAACCTTGGAATTAATTAAATAAAGCCGCTGCTATTAAATCCAGGGTTGCCAGTGATGGATGTGTTTGATATGGCCGGATTTCCTTGAATTACAAAGATAGCATCACCATGCTGTACCTCGGGTTTTCAATTTCAATGTATTCTGTATATAAAAGATGAGAAGTTTGAAAATTGTGAATGACATCGGTAGCACGTGCTGAGCATTGTTAATCAGTTAGATGATTACTCACAACAGTAATGATGGTGATGGTACGTTGTCTGCATTTATTGAGTCCTTCCCACACTTTCACAAAACCACATCGAAGTGTAATTTTTGCGAATATATTAGATACCATTGCTGGAATAAAATCTAGAGCTGGTACTGAATATCGAATATACGCGTAGCTTAATATAAAAGACCAAGGTGTTATAAATGTTGAACATATGTATGGTTGCCTACATCAATTTGAAGACAAAAAGCTTAATAGGTGTAAGGAAAAAGGTGTATGCCCAATGCGTTCACATGTCAAATAATAATGTGACGACCTCTCTCGTGTGTCTTGATGGGGCAAACATCATTTTGCTAGAATTTTTTAATGGGCAAGAAGTGTCGCAAGAAATATTATCATCCAATACTCCAGTAGGTGGTGAATCGTTTTTTAGTAAGGTGGCTTATCTCATACAACAAAACACGATTAAAACAAATTATATGTGCATAAGGTACCATGTTCTTGCTGATGATTCATTGGCGCAACTTGTAAAAGTCGCAGCAGAGAAATTTGCCGTGTATTTTGAAATACCAACATTCCCGTACGATGGCGAACTGACGGAAGAAAGGATAAAAATCGATACGCATAATCAAAAGTTGATATCACCTTATGTTGCTGGTGTTTTCTGTCCTGCCTGTGTGGATGGTGATGTTTTTCTTGGGAAAAAAATAATAAAAACAGGGAATGGTGTGCAGCTGTTCGATACTGACTCAGAATTAAATCATAAAAATATTATTGAAGATTTTAAAATTGTTGGTGTTGCATCCTTAACCTTTTGGCATGGTTATGACAGAATCATAAAATCACTTGATGATTTTAAGCGTAAATTGCCAAATATACGATGTAATTATTATATTATCGGTGAGGGGCCAGAAAAAGATAAACTGGCCAAGTTAGCAAAAGAATTATCTGTTGAGGATATGGTTCATTTCTGTGGTTCTCTGGATGGAGATGATCTACTTAAAATGTATCAGATGGCTCATTGTGGCGTCGCATCTTTAGGCTTGCATAGACATCACGCTGAAAATGTTAAAATAGAGACGCTAAAAGTAAGAGAGTTTATGGCGATGGGGCTTCCATTTATTCTGAGTTATCAAGATAGTGTGGATTTTTATTCGTTGCCAGGGGTGTATCGGGTGAGTAATGATGATCTTCCTATTGATCTGGTTGATATTTTCAATAAATGCAAGATTTTTTATTTAGATAAATCGGCTGGTGTTTTAATTGACTTTGCAAGGAGAAATTTTGGCTGGGAAGAAATAATGAAAAAACAGGTGGGTTATATTGTTAAATCAGTTTAATCTGCAGCGTTGAAAGGAATTTCTCTGCGCCCTACGTTATTCAGAAAAGCGACTCTATGAGCTTGGTAAAGCAATGTGACTAACCGATGATAAAAACCCAGTAGAAGTGGCATTAATTAAAAATGGTCATAGTCAATAATTAAAAATAGTCATAGTCAATCGCCGTCAAGATCAGAAAACTATCATAGTTAAGTACGAAATGAAGAGTGTAAACTCCTCTCGACATCAATTATTAAAATGAGCCGCTTATGCCAGGACTGTTCGGTTATATAAAAAAATACCCCGCACATTCGGATGCGATAAGTCAGATCATTCGTATGCAAGAGGATCTTTATCCAGTTGCTATTGAACATGAACATCAAGATGAAAACTTAGCTGGGGTTCGATGCTATTCCTTCTATGAAAAAATGACGCATCAAGATGCGACGGGCACTATTCATATTTGGGTCGAAGGGTGTGTTTATAATCTGGCGGAGGTGGCTCATCGATATCGACGTGTTTTCCAGGATCTGAATCAGGCTCTGCTATGGGGTTATCAGCAAAAACTGCTGGCAGAGATGCTGGCGGCGCTGGATGGAATATTCTGCGTGGTAATATATGATCGGCAGCAAAAAAAAGTCACCTTGTTGACTGACCGATATGGTATGCGTGGGCTTTTTTACTATCACAAGAATAGCCATTTTGCTTGGGCAAGTGAGATCAAGGGGTTTATGCCGCTGGAGTTCTTCGATAGGCAACTGGATAAACAGGCTCTCTCTTGTTTTATGGATCTGGGCTATCTGGTCGGCGATATTACCTATTTTACTGGTGTGAGCCTGTTACCACCCGCAACGCTGCTAACCTATGATATCGATACCGATCGATTGCACAGTCAGCGTTATTGGTCGTGGGCAGATATTAAGCAATGTAATTTGTCATTCAGAGATGCGACCGATGCATTGGGTGAAATCGTGATGCGTGCCGTTCATCGTCGAATTGATATGGCAGAGTCGTTAGTATTCCCCATCAGTGGTGGGTTGGATTCAAGAATGTTGCTGGCGGCGACGCATCGCCTGTATCCGGGATATAAGGGGCCTTGCTTTACTTTTGGAACTCATGATTGTGCCGATATCGTTTTGGCGCAGAAAGTGACCGATCTGGTTGGTTGGCCCCATGAAATTCATGAATTGACACCAGACAATTGGTTTGAAAGACGGATACCGACCATCTGGGTAACCGATGGACTGCTGGATATGCAACATATGCATGGCTGTGAATTTGTTGATGATATTACCAAGCAGGGGCGTTTTGTTATAAATGGTTATTCTGGTGATGCCATTTTGGGTCCAAGTTTTTTGCGTGCTGATACCACTAATAAACGAATCAATAAAGGTATTGCGGAAAAATATTATGGACAATATGTTCATTTAGCCGATATTGAATCATCGTTCTATGATATTCCGCATGTTGAGCCAAATCTCTTGATGAATCGGGTCAGAAGGTTTACCAATATGGGAACTTTGGCTTCATCGCCCTGGCTGGAACATAAAAAGCCATTTTTAGATAATGAGCTGATCGAGTTTGTATTCAGCATTAATGACGAGTATCGACTTGAAAATAAACTATATTCAACGATGTTGCTTAATCAATTTCCTGAGTTTTATAAGACTATTCCGTGGCAAAAAACAGGTAGAACAATAGATAATAATCCAGAGGTTGCCATGCCTTTGTCTGCCACCGAAAACTATACCGATTATATTAGCTGGATAAGAGAGCCTGATATCGCTGTCAAGATCGATAGGATACTAAATTCACCAACTGCTTTATATCGGAATTTCATTGATGAAGATTGGCATGAGATGTATCTTGTGCCACATTTGAAGAAAAATCTGAATCGAAGCAATAAAATACTTCGAGCCGTAACAATTGAATTATTCTTGCAAAACTTCTTCCAGTTTCCATAAGAGCTACTAAATCATGTCAAGTAAGAGCAAGCAATTCCTCAGAGAGCATATTTACGAAGAGTCGTTAATCAATTTTGGCCTTAGGAACGAAAAATACTTGGATGATGTCATTGATTCCTGGTCTGATTTTGAAAATGATCTCAATGGACGTTGGCGTGAACTAGAACATTTTGGGGATGTTCATGGTTGTATTCTTGACATGGCCGCCTGAGTCGGTTCATTTGTCTTTCGTGGTTTGAATCGGGGGTATAATGTTTGCGGTGTTGAACCAGAAAGCTGGAAACTTGAATATATCAAGATGCGAATTGAAGAAGAGCCAAATTATTCTGAGTTTAACGATAGAATTAAATATGGTCTTGGTGAAAAACTGGACTTCGAGGACAATACGTTCGATTTAGTGACTACATATCAGACACTTGAGCATGTTCAGGATGTTGCCGCTTGTATTGATGAATTGATACGGGTGGCCAAGCCCGGTGGGAAAGTTATAATTCAAGCACCCGACTATTGTGGCCTTTTTGAACCTCATTATTTGTTACCGCTTTTGCCAAGGTTGAACCAGCTGATGGCAAAATTCTTTCTGAAGGTTATCAATAGGCCAACAACAGGATTAAAGACACTTAATTGGATAACAAGTAAAAAAATCACATCCTATATTAGTGAGAAATATCCAGGGTTGGAAGTGATCGATGTCAGAAGATGTCATCATAATAAAAATGTGAAGTTAGTTGTGGATAAATATCATTTGCCCGAGTTCTTCGTGAGGAGCTGCTTTAGGTTTTGTAAATGGTTAAAATCATTCCGTCGGTGCGAAGACATGTATCTGGTCATCAAAATGTTGTGAGGTAAGTTATGATTTTGCACGTCATGATAATGGAAAAGTTTATGCCACCATTCATTGATTTCATGATTGAGCATTTTGATATCAGACTGCATCGGTTTGTTTTTATCACCAGTCCTAAGTATCAATATGGTTTGCAACCTCATCACCCAGTCGAGTTTTTGTATCGTGATGAAGATTTTGTAACGCTTGCCTCCTATTTTGATGCGGCGGAAAAAATAATACTGCACGGTCTATGGCGGCAAAAGGTGAATGATCTTCTCGTGCAAAGTAAAAGCTGGCTTGACAAGTCTTTCTGGGTAATGTGGGGGGGGGACTTTTATTATTATGACCAATATTCACTTAACCATAGGAAAGTAATAAATAATGTATCTGGGTTAATATCATATGTTCCTGGAGATATTGAAATTGTCAGGAAGAGATATATGGCTCGTGGCAATACTTATTCTTGTTTCTTTTACCCAAGTAATGTTTATTGCGGGCCGAGGTATGACCCTCATAGCGATTGTGACGGCGACGCTCAGTCACTGAATGTCATGCTTGGGCACTCCGGCGTTGTAGAAAATAATCATGCGTACTGGATTAAATACTTTGCAGATATTAAAAATGTGACTGTTTTTTCTCCTTTGGCTTACCCTAAAAATTCTGACTATGTGACAGAGGTGATCGCTATTGGTGATGCGATCCTCGGGGAACGGTTTAATCCAATGCTGGATTTCTTCTCAAGAGAAAAGTATGAACATTTTTTGAATGGAATTGATTTTGCGATTATGCCTTCTTGGCGTCAGCATGGTATGGGAAATATTATTTCTCTACTTGGACGAGGTATCCCGGTAGCTATGCATGCAGAGACTACATCAAGACAGTTTTTTCTTAATATGGGGGTTGATGTTTTTTCAGTTGAGCAGATTAATGCGGCTTTACTAAGCATTGGCTATCAATCACAGAATGCTAAAATCATACATGATTATTTTACTGTTAATCAGTTGGTTAATGATTGGCGTGCGATTTTTAATGGCTAGCTTGCCAAGTGTCATCTATAGTCGATTGGGGTGAATTATGATATGCAGCTTTATTTAGAGGGAGCAATCGATGATGATTAATTGGATGGCGCGCTTGAGATAATTAAACGTTATGTTATTGGCCATGTGCTTTCTGTGTCTGTGAAAGTCGTTTTTAGTCTGATGAACTGGATTTTATAAAAGGTTTTTTCATATGTATTTAGCCTCATCAAATAAAGTGAAAATTCTGGCTGCAGGGTTAAAAGGATTGAGGGCAATACAAGGAGTAAAGGAAAAAACTGATGATGTTTTTGTTGTTATAGGCAAAGATGTTCATGTTAAAAATGATTTTTCTGGAGAGATTGAATTATTTTGTAAAAAGGAAGAAATTCAATATTCGTATGATATGTCTGATGGTGATAATGATTTTGGGCTTGCTATAGCCGCAGGATGGCAACGGATGATTTATGATATGCCATCATCAGCGCTAATAGTGTTTCATGACTCATTGTTGCCTAGATATAGAGGATTTAACCCTTTGGTTACGGCTTTATTGAATAAAGATCGTTTTATAGGGGTGACAGCATTAAGTGCGGCTGATAAATATGATTGCGGTGATATAATTTATCAATTAAAAATACCTGTCGAGTATCCGATTTTAATTGAAGATGCCATTCGTAAAGTTGGTGACTCTTATTATGTTGTCGCAAAAACAATATACGACTTGTTCATTAGGAATGAATTAAAAGGTACACCTCAGGACGAAGCGTTGGCTACGTATAGTTTATGGAGAGACAGTGATGATTACGCCATTAATTGGAGTATGGATGCTGAACAAATACAGTTGCTAGTAAACAGCGTTGGATATCCCTATCTTGGTGCATCTACAAGTGTTAATGGTGAGTTAATTAGAGTGAAAAGTGCTACTTTAGTTAAAGATCTCATCATTGAAAACCGAACACCTGGGAAGATAATTTATTTTGATGGTAATATGCCAGTTGTTGTTTGTGGTAAAGGCCTTCTGCGATTAGATTGTTTAGAGACAAATGATGGTGATTTAATGGTGATTACAAAACTCAGAACAAGATTCAAATGAATATGACGCCATTTAACAAACCCTATTTGCATGGCCGTGAGTTGGTCTATATTGCTGAATCAGTTGCCAGCGGAAAGATATCGGGTGATGGTGTGTTCACTCGTAAATGTCACAATTATTTGGAGTCGCGTTATAACTTTGGCAAAGTACTGCTGACCACTTCCTGTACCGATGCCTTGGAAATGGCGGCGATTTTGCTCAATATTCAACCTGGTGATGAGGTGATTGCACCAAGTTATACATTTGTTTCCACGGTCAATGCGTTTGTCCTGCGTGGAGCCAAAATTGTCTTTGCGGATTCTTATCCCGAACATCCGAACATTGACCCGAAGCAAATTGAAGCGCTGATTACTCCCAGAACACGCGCGATCGTGGTTGTTCACTATGCCGGTGTGGCCTGTGATATGGATGCGATCATGTCACTGGCTGAGCGATATAAGATCCCAGTCGTTGAGGATGCAGCCCAAGCGATCGACTCGTTTTATAAATCACGCCCATTGGGCAGCATCGGTTGTCTATCTACATTTTCATTCCACGAGACCAAAAACATTATTTCCGGTGAAGGTGGTCTACTGGTTATCAATGATAAGCAGTATATACAGCGTGCTGAGATAATTCGCGAGAAGGGAACTAACCGTAGCTCGTTCTTCCGTGGCGAGGTTGATAAATACGGTTGGGTCGATATTGGCTCCTCTTTTTTACCCTCCGATATCATTGCCGCCTATCTGTATGCGCAGTTGGAGCAGTTGGACGCAATCCAAAGACGTCGGCTTGAAATATGGCATCGCTATCTACAGGCATTGACACCCATGGTCGGCGTTTATGGGATTAAATTGCCATCAATCCCTGACTATGCCACCAACAATGCGCACATGTTTTACCTGGACTGTGCCAGCCTTCAACAGCGTAGTCAGTTAATTCAATATCTGGAATTAGCCGGGATTAAAGCCGTTTTTCATTACCAATCTTTGCATCGCAGCCCCTATTTTCAGGGACTGCATGATGGTCGTTCACTGCCCAATGCGGATCATTTCACCGATTCGATCGTCCGTTTGCCGATGTATTTCGATTTGTCGAATGATGAAGTCGATTTTGTCTGTGCGCAAATTATCAGCTGTCTCAATCAAGCCGGCTAGTGGCCGGTTTCGCGGCACCGAAATCATTTTCGGTCCATGTCGGCTGTTGGCGGCGATTAATTTGTTCTCATGGCATTAAAAGCGGAGCCTAATCGCGCCATTCATTTGCAGGTTCTTATACGCTAGCGGCTTTTGGCAGCTTGTTTGGAGTAAAACGATGTCTTCAACTCAGCGCGTGCTGATCGTGTTCGGAACTCGCCCGGAGGCCATCAAGATGGCTCCTGTTATCAAGGCGTTCCGCAGTCATTCCGGTGTTGAGGTTGCCGTCTGTGTTACCGGGCAGCATCGCCAGATGCTGGATCAGGTGCTCGCCCTGTTTGATATTCGACCCGAATTCGATCTGGATATCATGACCCCGGGTCAGGATCTCAATGATGTTACTGCGGCCATTCTCGTTGGCCTCAAGCCGGTTTTTGCCGCTTTTCAACCCACTCGAGTGTTGGTTCACGGGGATACGGTGACGTCCTTTGCTACCACTCTGTGCGCTTATTATCATCGTATCCCGGTCGGGCATGTCGAAGCTGGGTTGCGGACTGGCAATCTCTATTCTCCCTGGCCGGAAGAGGGGATGCGCCGCTTGACTGGCGGCATTGCGGACCAGCACTACACGCCCATCGAGAGCAGCCGTCAGAATCTGCTGCGTGAGAATATTCCAGCACAAAACATCTTCGTCACCGGTAATTCCGTAATCGATGCCCTGCTGGAGATCTCCGATAAGATAGAAAAGGACACGGCATTGCAGCTTAGCCTGAGTCAGCGGTTTGCGTTCCTCGATGGCCGCAAGCGGATGTTGCTGGTGACAGGCCACCGTCGGGAAAATCACGGGGAAGGTTTCGAGCGGATTTGTCGCGCCTTGCGGCAGCTGGCAACCAGAGATGATGTGCAGATTGTGTATCCGGTCCATCTCAATCCAAATGTGCTGGATGTGGTACAGCGCAATCTGGGGGGGGTGGCCAATATCTTCCTGATTGAACCGCAGGATTATCTTGCCTTTGTCTATCTGATGAAGCGCAGCTATCTGATTTTGACCGACTCGGGTGGTATTCAGGAGGAGGCTCCTACCTTAGGAAAGCCGGTCCTGTGCATGCGCGATACCACCGAGCGGCCAACAGCGGTCTCGGCCGGAACCGTCTATCTGGTGGGCACTGACGAGCACGCAATTGTGGCCAAAACCTGCCTGCTGCTGGATAACGAACCTGCCTATCAGGCCATGAGTCTGGCCATGAATCCCTATGGCGATGGCAAAACCAGCGAGCGGATTGTCGCGGCCGTACTGGGTTGCGCTTGATGGCATGAGATTCGCTAGGTGTTTTCACTCTCTTAAAACAACACAGCGGTCATGGCCGCACCGAAGTATCTGGAGCCGTAGCAGTATGAAATTTAACAGCGTATCCATCATCGGACTGGGCTATATCGGCCTGCCCACGGCGGCGATCATTGCCAGCAACGGAATTCGGGTACTCGGTTTCGATGTGAATGCCCATGCGGTGGATACGATCAACCATGGCAAAATTCATATTATTGAACCCGGGCTCGAGGATCTGGTACGCACTGCGGTGGAAGCTGGCTACTTGAGTGCTCACTCCACCCCGCAGCCTGCCGATGTCTTTCTGGTGGCGGTACCGACGCCGTTTAAAGGTAAGAATCGCGAGCCGGATCTGCGCTTTATTCGGGAGGCGGCGCAGAGTCTGGCGCTCTGTCTTGAACCGGGCAATCTGGTGATCCTGGAGTCCACCTCACCGGTTGGAACGACCGAGCTGATAGCCTCCTGGTTGGCTGAGTCGCGTCCCGACTTGACGTTTCCGCATACGGTCAAGCCGGGAACATGCCCTGATGTGTTGGTGGCTTATTGTCCTGAGAGGGTTTTGCCTGGTCATGTGGTTCGTGAATTGGTTGATAATGATCGAATCATCGGTGGCTTGGATGCCGCCAGTACTGAAGCAGCCATGGCGTTTTATCGTCTTTTTGTGAAAAATGGAGAGTGCATCGCCACATCAGCGCGCACTGCTGAGATGAGCAAGCTGGCGGAAAACTCCTTTCGTGATGTCAATATTGCCTTTGCCAATGAACTATCGCTGATTTGCGACCGGCAGGGGATCGATGTGTGGGAGTTGATCTCTTTGGCAAATCGCCATCCGCGGGTGAATATTTTGCAACCCGGCTGCGGTGTTGGCGGCCATTGTATCGCGGTAGATCCTTGGTTTCTCGTCAATCAGAATCCGGATCTGGCGAAACTGATCCAGCAGGCCAGACTGGTGAATGATTACAAACCTCTCTATGTTGTTGAGCAAATCGAGAAGGCGTTACCTGAACAGTCCAGCCGCCGGATTGCCTGTCTGGGCTTGTCCTTCAAGCCGAACATCGATGATTTGCGTGAAAGTCCGGCCTTGAACATCACGCGTATTCTGGCTCGTTGTACCCAGAATGAAATTCTGGTGGTTGAACCGCATATTTCCGCATTGCCGCTCGAGTTATCTGGCCTGAAGAATGTCCAGTTGGTGACGTTGGAGCAGGCGCTCGACCAGGCCGATGTGGTCGTGCAGTTGGTGAAACATAACCAATTCTCCGATGTGGCTACTACGTGTGTAAAGCAGGTCAGGTATATGAAGTTTTGTTGAGGGAGGGGGGACGATAAAGAATGAGCACCTTTGTTATTTTAATTTCTTACTCTCTGTGATTAGAAGGCAGAAGGCCATGATAGTTTGTTGACCTATCAAGGCCTTTTTATTTATTCAATATGAATATGTCGATAATCTTCATGCCGGACAAAAATCCGACCATATACTTCTAGTGCCAATAAGCGGAATTTCAATAATGGATTGGCCTCATAAAAGTCTTTTAGCATCCGAAGAGACATCCCGGTAAATTCCATAGCATAACCATTCTCAAATATTCGTTCAATTGGCTGAATATATTCATGCATAGGGACCGGGAAACCTGCTTTGGGGCGGTAAATGACGCTCTGTGGTAGATAACGTTCAGCCAGTTTTTTTAACAAATATTTTCCGTCTTTTCGGAAGCGTCGATGAATTTTTAGATTGAGAGGTATATTCATCGAAAAGTCAATGATGTCTTTGGTTAGAAATGGTACCCGGCCTTCAATTGAGTTAGCCATCAATATTCTATCAGTTCTATGTAATATGCTACCTAGATGACCATAATAGTTAAAATGGATCGCGCTCAGCATATGTTTTTCGAACTCAGAGGTTATCAGTGTATTATATTTTTCATGAATAATCGCTAGGCGCTTCCAATTGGAGAAATCTTGGCTCTCGAACAGGAAAGATCGCATTATCAGGTCATTAGACATATCAAAATAGCCCAGACCCAGTGGCATGTAATCCGTGATGTCTTTCAAAGTGAATTGTTCAAAACCATCACGCATTGTTCTGGCGTAATCGCCAGAGAGACGAGTCAATAGTGACTTCTTGCTGGCAAATATTCTGGCCAAGCGATACTGTTTCATCTGCCGTTGGTGCCAAGAATAGCCACCAAACAACTCATCGGCACCTTCACCGGATAACATGACCTTGATTCCATCAGCATGCGCTTTGCTGGCAATGCAATGCAGGCTAATATCATTTGGATGATATATAGGCAAATCTGAGATATAAGTCAGATAAGGAAATGCTGACCAATATTTCTCGGCAGTCATCTTTTCGTAAATGATATTTTTACCCAGATGTGCGGATACAATCTCCGCATACTCTTCTTCTCCGCCACCGCCTTCTACTCCAGCATGATACAGGTCGAGCTGGGTATGTTGAGCAGCAATGGCAGAGATTAGACTTGAATCCACTCCGCCACTACAGAGTGTTGCCAGTGGAGCGTCACTGACCAGATGTGATTTCACGTTATTGATTACGAGTGTTTCCAGTTCATCTACCAAGCTAGAAAGAGGTTGTTGTTTGCGATGTTGAAATACATTGTTATCGATAAAAAATAAAGGATTGCCAAAGCATTTTAATTGTATTTTTCCCTGCCGGGGGGAATAGGTCAGTAGAGTCCCTCCTTCGAGAATAGTGACATTTTGATATGGTAGATTTGTATCCTGAAATGCGCCGATCCGAATTTGATCTCTTAATTTTTCTCGAGATACTACAGCATCAAGACTTTTGATTTCTGATGCAATTTCGATAGACTCATCGGTTTCTATATAATAGAGAGGCTTTATTCCGCTAATATCACGAGCAGCGATAAGCTCCTCTTTTTCAAAATTCATGTAGGCGAAAGCAAACATACCATCCAGTTTGGAAATTGCCTGACTACCAATCCGGTTTAGTAGTTCAAATAATACCTCTGTGTCAGAGGTTGTCTTGAGTTCGATATCCGAAAGATATTTGTTAGCCAGAGCTCGATAATTATAAATTTCACCATTGAAAACCAGCATGGCTTTTTGATTTTTATATGGTTGATCCGCAAAGGTTCGGGTATCAAGGATTGCTAGACGGGTGTGTCCCATAACAACATTGTTTAGGTAAACAACTTGTTGACAATCTGGGCCGCGATGACTTAATAAGGCTGTTTTTTTTTCGTAGCGGACATCGTCTTGTATCTCTTGTGATTTATAGAGTTTGCAGTAGATTCCACACATTCTATTTTCGCCTGTATTGGTTATATCAGCTTATATAAATATCTGGTTAGCGCATGATGCATGTTCAGAATGATGCTGCCCGTATCAGAAGGTTGCGCCATTAATTTCATTCAGGTTCTTAATCAGCTGTTTTTCACTAAAGCAAAACTCAAACACTCAGAAATATCCATCGTTAGATAAAGCACTCTGTAGTTATATTCAACGCAGAATTCATGCACCGCTTCAATAACGCCATAACGATATTGAGAGCGCCAGTTGCCTTGAATGTAGTCATGACCAGCAATAATACCGGTTGATTTTACTTTTCTGGAACAGGCTCGGAGTTCATCTCGGGTTAATTCATAACTGTGTGTCGTATCGATATATACCCAATCGAAGATCTGATCCGGGAAACTATCCAGCGCCTCCAGCGAGGGTTTACGGTGAATGGTTACCTCTCCGCGCTGTTGTTGTTGCTGAAAATAGTCGTTCACACTCAGGTACAGCTCTTCGCTGTATCGATCCGAACTCCATATATCCACCAGATGTAGCTGCGCCGGAGAACAGATATCCACGATCTGGCGGCTAAAATCACCAGCTGCCACGCCCAGTTCGGCTACGACGCCCTGGGTGGGTAACTTCTTGAGCAGTGCCAATCGATCGGTCAATAGGGTTGCGCCCTCGACATGCTGTTGTAGCAAGGGGAGCTTCGGCAGCATATCCTCGTGTTTGGAGCGCACTGCTTGTAGGGCATTCTCATATTCGCGGCTGGTCTTCAGTACCTCGTCACACTCCACGACTGGGATGCCCGGCTCTATTCCATAACTGGCCAGCGTCAGGTTTATGTCGCTGACAAAACTGCTGGCGATCAGGATTTTGTCGAATTGGAGTCCCGCGAGCTGACTGGGATGATAAACCGGCTTGTTCATCCAGAGCGAGCCCTGTTTGGCTGGGTCACTATCGACAAAGCCAAGCAGCGTATAGTTCAATGCCAAGGCCGGTAAGAAATGCAGCGCTTGGGTCGAGGTTCCGTAGATCAGAATGTGCATAAGGCGCTCCGCGGCTCGATATCAGATTGTTGACAACAAATAGGCGTGAATGAGGCCCTGCTGGGCAGAGCTTAAGCTTGGAAACAGTGGTAAGGTGATCGCTCCGGAGTAAAACTGTTCGGCCTGAGGCAGGGATGTTTGCTGCTTGTGTTGATACCAAGGCTGCTTGTAGATCGGTATATAGTGCACATTGACACCTATACCTTGTTCACGAAGTTGCTGGAATCGGGCTTTGCGTTGCTCTGGGGCTACATGCTGTACATACAGGTGAAAGGCGCTACGGCGCTCTGAGCTGAAGTAGCGAGGGAGCTGCTCAGGTGCCAGCTTTTCAAAGTAGTATCGGACCAGTTCTCCGCGCTTAAGGATCCAAGTTTCCAGATTGGCCATCTGGCTCAACCCTAGCGCAGCTTGGATATCGGTCATCCGGTAGTTGAAGCCGAGCATCTGCTGCTCATAGTACCAAGGGCCGTCCGGCTCATTGATAAAGTCTTCCGGTTCACGGGTGATGCCATGGCTGCGTAGCATGCGCATCGTCTTGGCAAGCGCAGGGTCGTTGGTCATGGCCATCCCCCCTTCACCGGTGGTGATGATCTTCACCGGGTGGAAGCTGAAGACGGTGATGTCGCTGTAGCGGCCATTACCGGTTGGTTCATCGTGATAGCGAGCCCCCAAGGCGTGACAGGCATCTTCGATGATGCGAAAGCCATACTCTTGCCCCAACCGATGGATCTCCTGCATATCGCAGGGGAGGCCGGCAAAGTGCACCGGTATTACTACCTTGGGTAGTTTCCCTTCCGCCTTGGCGGCAATCAGTTTCCTCTCCAGCTCCACTGCGCACATGTTCCCTGTATCGGGCTCAATGTCGACGAAGTCGACTTGTGCACCGCAATAGAGAGCACAGTTGGCGGATGCAACGAAGCTGATGGGCGATGTCCAGACCCAATCCCCGTGGCCGACGCCCAGCGCCAGACAGGCAATGTGCAATGCTGCAGTACCTGAATTGACCGCAACCCCAAATTTAGCTCCACAGTAGTCGGCTACCGCTTGCTCGAAGCGGGGAACGACCGGCCCTTGGGTCAGGAAGTCGGACTTGAGAACTTCCACGACAGCATCGATATCTGCCTGGCTGATAGATTGACGGCCGTAGGGGATCATTCTGCTACCTTGCTTTGGTTCATCTTCTGTAGCTGTTCAATGGAGAAAAAGTCAGGGTTGCTTCGAGAGTTGTATTCAAATCCCTGCTCGACCATCTTTCCTTTTTCGCCCGCAGCTGTCTTGGAGAAGTCGTTGTTGCGATTATTGAAGTTGATTGTTGGGCCGATCACGAAGAAGTCATCAAATTCAAAGGTGTGATAAGAGTCATCGGCAGGGCACATTACTTCATGGAGCTTCTCTCCCGGGCGAATGCCGATGATCTTGTGTGGCAGGTTTGGTGCCATGGCACTGGCCAAATCTGTGATGCGAACAGATGGCAATTTGGGAACGAATATTTCCCCCCCCTTCATCCGCCCAAAATTATCCAGAACGAAATCCACCCCTTGTTGCAAGGTGATCCAGAAACGAGTCATCTCTTCATGGGTGATGGGCAAGGCATCAATACCCTGATCAATCAGCTTTTGGAAGAAGGGAACAACAGAACCGCGGGAACCAACAACGTTGCCGTACCGAACGACTGCAAAACGGGTGGGGTCTTGACCCGCAATATTGTTGGCAGCCACGAAGAGTTTGTCTGATGCCAGCTTGGTGGCGCCATAGAGATTGATCGGGTTGGCGGCTTTGTCAGTTGAGAGGGCGATAACCTTTTTGACTTGATTGAGCAAGGCTGCCTGGATGACATTCTCAGCACCATGGATATTGGTTTTGATGCACTCCATGGGGTTGTATTCAGCGGCAGGAACCTGTTTCAGTGCTGCTGCATGAACCACGTAATCCACACCGCGCATTGCCATGGTAAGGCGGTTGGCGTCTCTGACATCCCCAATGAAATAACGCATGCAGGGGTCGTTGAACTCTTGCTGCATCTCGAACTGCTTCAGCTCGTCGCGAGAATAGATGATGAGGCGTTTGGGTTTATAACGTTCCAGTACTGTCTTGACCAATCGCTGGCCAAACGAGCCAGTGCCACCAGTTATGAGTAGCGTTTTATCGTTGAACATTGTGGGCATCTCGTCTCAAAAACAGTAGATGAATCATATGCTAGCAAATAAAGTACCAGCTTTTTCTGTAAAGAGTGTGATCAATTCATAAAAACGGTTTTAAAGCCAAGGGCATCACTCAGGTCTTGGTCTCTTTGGCTTTTGTTACTTTCTGATTGCCCTGCATATATCTTCCACCGCATTGAGGGCCCTTGGGGTGAATCGGTGCAGCTCATCGGAGTTGACCAGCATCAGTCGGTGATGTTTCACCGCATCAAGGTTTGGCCAATGCTGCCAATGACGCAGGGCGTCAGGATCTTGACTCCCGGCCAGGAGCAGCGCGGGGTTGGCCCTGATCACCTGTTCCATGCCCACTTGAGGGTAAGGGGTCTTGGCATTCGCCATGATGTTGATCCCGCCGCAGAGTTCGATGGCCTGAGCCGGCCAGGCATTGCCACTGACGCTGGTGAGCGGCGGGTACCAGAGCTGGTAGAACACCTTGACGCCGGTTGGCCTGCCATAGCGCTGTTGCAGGAAATGCAGGCGTGCCAGATAGCGATCGGCGGCTTCGTTGGCGCTCTTTTCCATCCCCAGCAATTTGCCCAGCGCCCGCATTTCTACGGCCAACGAGGAAAAATCGGTAGGCTCAGAGTAGAAAATCGGGATACCCAGCTGCTCCAACGGGGCCAGCATCCGTGATTGAGCCGAGCGCCAGCCGAGAATGAGATCCGGCTTTTGCGCCAGCACTGCCTCGACGTTGATGCTGCGATAATTCGCTACCTTGGGCTTGGTTTTTACCTCGGGGGGATAGTCTGAGGCATCGTCAATTGCCACCAGCTTGTCACCGGCGCCAATTTCGTAGAGCAATTCGGTCAGGTGAGGAACAACGCTCACCACCCGGGTCGGCGTGGCGGCCAGCAGGGCACCGGGCAACCAGGCAAGCAGCACGCAGGTCAGCCAGACAGGCAATCGCAACCATCTAACCATGAAATAACCCCGCCACAGTGACAAGCAGCGCGAGCATCAACCAGCCCCAGCCAATTCCTTGCAGAATATTGAGCACCTTGCGCGGTGACTCACCGTCGGGGTCATCACCGCTGCCAAGTATCGACCAGCGTTGCAAGGTTCCCTGATAGTAGCGGGGGCCGCCAAGGCGGATCCGGCACTTGTCAGCAAGTAGCGTCAACAGCATCCCGATGGCGGGATAGGGCCAGAGCGCCCCACTTCGCACCAGCTGTGCGGCCTGTTTGAGACGGCTTGCCAGCAGTGGCAGCCCCAGCAGCAAAATGACGGAGGCATTGAGCCCCTGATAGAGCGCGCTGGCGGCGCGACCAAAGTGGTCGAAGGCGGGATCTTTGCGACTCCAGCTCTGATTCATCAGCTGCACCAGCCGCCAGAGCAGGGCGCCTTGTACCCCCGCGAGGGCATACCCCAGCAGCGGGCCAGCCCATTGGCCGATCAGGCGCAGGGCGCAGCTCTCCGTCACCGCTTTGGCGAGCCCCATGGTCGAGAGTTTACCGGTCTCCCGCTTAAGCCAGGGGGCGGACTGCAATCTCGCCAGCGGCAGCGTCTCCTGCGTGGCGAGCGAGCGGGTGGCATGGGCGAGTTCGCGCAGCGGACGGGATTCGAGCATCAGCAGCAGGAACAGCAGGTCGAAGAGCGGCTCGCTCAGGGCCAGATTGCGCAGCGACCAGAGCCCGGCAGCGCAAGGGAGCCAGACTACCAGCATTGCCAGCAGGCCGGCCTGCATTTGCTGGCCGGGTGAACCATCGGGTCTGTGTACCTTGTGCCCCAGCCGGGTCAGCAGGGGCGTGACGGCCGAAAGACGCAGATGGGATGGCCACGGGATCACCGCCTCCAGCAGGGCAGCCCCCACCAGAATGGCCGCCGTCGTCGAGAGGAGGGCGTCGGCCATCAAATCAAGCGAGCCGGTCTCGATCACAGCTTGCCGAGCATCTTGATGATCACTTCGGCGGAGTGCTTGCCGGCCACTTCGATGAAGGCATCGAAGGATTCAACCTGTTCCTTGCCTGCGATATCGGACATGGCACGCACCACCAGATAGGGCACTTTGAACATGTGGCACACCTGACCGATGGCGGCACCTTCCATCTCGACCGCCAGCATCTGCGGGAAGTCGGCGCGAGCCTTGGCGATGGCGTCCGGTTTGCACATGAACTGATCGCCGGTGCAGATAAGGCCAACCTTGGTCTGGTGCTTGCCCTGCTCGGCGATGCAATCCTGAGCGACCGCGATGAGCTTCTCGTCGCAGGGGAAGGCGGCAGGTTGCTGCGCCATCTGGCCCATCTCGTAACCAAAGGCGGTCACATCGACATCGTGGAAACGCATCTCGCTGGCGATCACCACATCACCGATGTGCAGATCCTGGGCAAAGCCGCCCGCAGAGCCGGTATTGATGACGCAGTCAGGGGCGAATTTTTCCAGCAGCAGGCTGGTGGCCACGCTGGCAGCGACCTTACCGATGCCGGAGCGGGTCAGGATCACCTCTTTGCCCGCCAGCATCCCTTGATAGAACTCACAGCCGCCCAGTTGCAGGGTGGTGGGGTTGCTCATCTGGCTGCGCAGCAGGGCTACTTCTTGCTCCATGGCGCCGATAATACCTACTTTCATTGCTGACCTCGTCTTGATAGCCGTGTGGCTGAATTTAAGTTGCTGTAGATCATAACAAAAGATGGCGTCGGCGCCGAGAGGCGCAAGCGAAAGGAGAGATGAAACGCGGCGCTCCATATGGGAGCGCCGCGGGTGACAAAAAGCATTGATGAGGCGCGGCGAGGGCCTTTAGCCGAGCGCGGTATCGAGGGTCATCATCAGGGCAAAGCCTGCCATCAGGCCGAGGGTGGCATAGGTCTGGTGACCGTTGCGGTGAGTCTCCGGAATTACCTCGTGCGAGACCACAAACAGCATGGCGCCGGCGGCGAGCCCAAGTCCGATGGGGTAGGCGATGGCAAGGCCGCTGGAGAGCCCCACCCCGAGCAGGGCGCCAATCGGTTCGAGCAGGCCGCTGGCGATGGCGACCAGCACCGCCACCGAGGGGCGAAAACCGGCGGCGCACATGGCCAGCGCCACCGCCAATCCTTCCGGAATATCTTGCAGTGCGATGGCAGTGGTAAGCGGCAGCCCCACCGACATGTCCCCCTGCGAGAAGCTGACCCCGATGGCCATCCCCTCCGGCAGGTTGTGCAGGGCGATGGCAAAGACGAACAGCCAGACCCGGGAGTAGCTCTCGTGACCGGGGCCGCAGGGGCCGGTTTTGTCATGCTCGTGCGGGGTGAACTGATCCAGCCCCAGCATCAACAGTACCCCGAGGGTCATGCCGACCACCACCACGGCGGCGGCACTGAAGCCGTTGCCAGTGATCCCCTCGGCGGCCTCCAGCCCCGGCAGCAGCAGGGAGAAGGCACTTGCGGCCAGCATCATGCCAGCGGCAAAGCCCAGCATGGTGTCTTCTACCTTTTGCGGTACCGAGCGCAGAAACAGGGCTGGCAGGGCGCCGATGGCGGTGGCGGCAAATCCGGCGGCACCACCGATCAGGCCGTAGCGCACGCCGCTGGTCACCTCACCGGTAGCGAGCATGATGAGACTCTGCAACAGCAGCAACAAGACGGCAGCCAGCGCGATAAAGAGGCCGAGAGCAGTGAGCGGGCGACTTTGCATCTGGCTGCGCAGTTGCTGTGACTAGGATAACGGGGGAAGAGCAGAGAGATGGTCCATGGCATGGCCTCAAGGTGAGCAAAGCGGATAATGGCATTACATCCACTTGGCCGCCCCTTGTCCATGCCTACAAGGCGATTGCCACTATCGAGAAAATGGCGTCAGGTGAATATGAAGTTTTTTGTGATCCGGCTCCGATTGTTGGTTTTGTTAAGTTGCTTTTAATTTTTAAAGAAAAGTGAGGGTGTAGTCGCTTTGTGCTAGAGTGCGCGCCTTTGCGGAACTCTATCTTCTCGGTGTTCTGCATTCTTTCCCGTCAGGAAGGTCCGGGGATTTGCTCATAGGGACGTGATCGCCACACTCCATTCGCCTGTCAGCAGTAGAGGAGCACCCGCCACTATGTTTTACAAGAATCTCTCCATCGGCAAAAAGATTGCCGTGGTTTTTGCGGTCATTGCCGCAGTCAACGTTCTCTTCGGTGTTTTTCTCTCCAGCGAATTGCGCGGTGTGCGTGATCGGGTGCTGAACTTTACCGACTCTACGCTGCCGAGTGTCCTGTCGGTCGAAACCTTGCTCTATGACGTCTCCTATGTCCGTCGTGCCCAGTTCGCCTTGCTGATGGTGAACGATGCCGCTGATCTGCAAGCTCGCCGCAGCCGGATCCAGCAGAATATCCAGAAAGTAGACAACGCATTTCACGCCTATGAGGCGACCGTCGGTGCTGATCATGAGCGTCAGGTGTTTAATCATGCTAAACAACAGTGGCTCAATTACCAAGGTGCAGTGAACGAGTTTGATCAACTGCTGGTACAAGGACAACAAGAGCAGGCCAAGGCACAGTTATTTGCCTCGAATGCGGCTTTTGGCTCTCTGGAGCGGGCAGTTAATGCTCTGATCGATGTGAACCTCGGTTTTGTGAAGGAAAACCGCAGCAGCTTGCTTGGCAGCGTCAGCATGGTAACCACCTTCGCCATGGTGAGCATCGGTGCTCTGTTGATTTTCATGGTGGTCATGACCTGGTTCCTGACCCGCCAGATCTGCCTGCCGCTGCAAGCGGTAGTGGCTCAGGCCAACGCCATTGCCGCCGGCGATCTGACTCATCAGCTGGAGCGTCAGCACATCGGCCGCGACGAGCTGGGCATGCTGGCCAAAGCCTCTCTCAAGATGCAGGACAACCTGCGCGGTCTGATTGAAGAGGTGGTGGCTGCGGTTACCCAGTTGGGTGCAGCGATTGACGAAGTGAGTGCGGTTTCCGAACAGTCTGCCAAGGGTATTCAGAGCCAGCAGCAAGAGATTTCGCTGGTGGCGACGGCCATGACCCAGATGAAGGCGACCGTTGCTGATGTGGCGGGCAATACAGAGCACACCTCTGAGTCTGCCAGTGCAGCTAATACCTTGGCCCGCAAAGGCAACCAGGATGTGCAGCGTTCGCTGGTGGCGATCACCCGGGTGGCTGAAGAGATTGAGCAGGCTGGCACGCTGGTGGCCGAACTGGAGCGTGAATCCGCCCAGATCAACGTAGTGGTCGATGTTATTCGCAGCATTGCCGATCAGACCAATCTGCTGGCTCTCAATGCCGCCATCGAGGCTGCTCGTGCTGGTGAACAGGGCCGTGGCTTTGCGGTGGTCGCCGATGAGGTGCGCACCCTGGCGGGTCGCACCCAGGCCTCTACCGGCGAGATCGTCGCCATCATCGAAACCCTGCAGTCTCGCGCCAATCAGGCCAAAGAGGTGACCGGGCTGAGCTGTGACATGATCCGTCAGTGCGTCACCCAAAGCGAGCAGACCGGCACCGGTATCCAGCAGATCGAAGAGGCTGTCGCCCAGATTGCCGATATGGCGATCCAGATTGCCAGCGCCTGTGGTGAGCAGGATGCGGTGTCTGATGAGCTGGGTCGCAATGTTGAGCGGATCAACGAATCCGCCAATGAGGTGGCGCAGGGGGCGGATCATACTGCCCGCGCCTGTCTGGAGCTGAGCCAGCTGGCGGTGGGTCTGAAGCAGACCATCGGTCGCTTCCGCCTTGCCTGATAAAGGGGCTGGCGTACGCCGACCTCTTCATTCATAAAAGTCGGGGCGCTTTACACGCCCTCACGACACCCGGCCATGTGCCGGGTGTTTTTTTATCTGGCGATGGGTACGAGGCCAGATGGTTGGGGTTCTTCGCAAGAGGATGAAGGTCAGGGCAAACAGGGGGGGCAGATAATTATCCCGGCCTGTGCGCGGTGATATTCAAGAAGGTTGGTTAAGGCGTATTTGCTAACGAGAGAAGGGCTACAAACTGTTTTGGGGATGGAGTATGGGTGAGCTAATGGAGTGCCCGCTGGGGGGAGGAGAGAACTAGTAGTGGGTTGGTGTGTAGTGGTCAACTAAATCCGGACACTTGGTTAGGCCGAACCTCGGCTTTTGCTGGCGGTATCCCGTCATTGTATTGATGTGGACGCCGCCAGTTGTAGTAATCCATCAGGTAATAACTGATATCCCGCTTTGCCTCCCGCACGCTCATGTATCCCATAGCCGGAACCCACTCCGTTTTAAGACTTCTGAACAATCGCTCCATCGGGGCATTATCCCAGCAGTTGCCACGCCGACTCATGCTCTGGGTCATGCGATAGCGCCACAGTCGTTGCCGAAATGCCCTACTGCCATATTGGCTGCCCTGGTCAGAGTGAAACAGCACACCAGATGGGCAACCACGCTGCTGATAGGCCATCTCCAGTGCTTTGATTGCCAATTCTGCATCAGGTTTATCAGACATCGCCCAGCCCACGACCCGCCGGGTGTGCAGGTCAAGCACCGCTGCCAGGTAATGCCAGCGTCCACCTGCCCAGACGTAGGTGATATCGCCACACCACACCTGATTGGGTTGCTGGACATCAAATTCGCGAGCCAGCAGATTGGAAATGTCCGGTCGCTCAGACTGGGCGACCTGATAACGATGAGCGCCCGGCTGTTTGGATACCAGCCCGGCTTCCTTCATCAGGTTACGTACTTTGAATCGACCAATCTGATACCCCAACTCCCGCATCATCGACATCAAGGCGCGGCTGCCTGCAGAGCTCCTGCTCTCTTTGAACAACCGGCGCAACTCACTGCGTTGCTGTATCCGCTCACGGTTAATCGCCCGTCTGCGGGCCAGATAGTCGTAAAAGCAGGATGTTGGAACATCGAAAGCGCAGCAGACCAAGGTGATGGGGGCTTGCTCCCTTAATCGGTCTATCAGCGCGTACGTGTGAACTCGTCCGCCATCAAGAGAGCAGTAGCCTTTTTTAGAATGTCCTTTTCACGTTCGAGCCGGTTGATACGGGCTTCCAGCTCCTGAATTTTTTGCTGCTCCGGAGTCAGTGCTTTGCCGATTGGGGTTGTGCCAGTTCGTTCGGATTGCAGTTGCTGAACCCAGCGGCGAAGTACGGTTTCACCGACATCCAGTGAACGGCTGGCTTCAGGGACAGAATATCCCTGGTCGAGCACCAGGGATGCGGCTTCGAGTTTGAATTCGGCAGTAAATGAGCGACGTAATCTTGTCATTGAACACCTCAGGTCATGGTGGCGACTGTACCACCTAAAATGGTGTCCGGGATGATTAGACCATATATGGACGCCCCCGGGTTGTGCAAGAACTGAACTGATACGGTTTGCGACCATATATCCGGCGTTATGATGGGATTAACTCCCTCGCCATGATGTCATCCGAGCCTTGCTTCCTTATCACTACACCGGTATATGCATACCCAGGTCTAATTCAGGCTGTTACAAGGACGGTACCCGTTTCTTCATCAGTGCCTGCAAACTCAGTAACGTAGATTTTCTAAGCAAATATCAAATTAACTTCCTGCAAAAGCTCTGTTCATACTGAAATCAACCGAGTCAGTTAGTACACGCCAGATGATCCGAGTTAACTTATTTGCCAGGGCGACAGTGGCTTTCAAGAAGCCACGCCGCAATTCAATTGCCTTAACCCATCTCCCTAAACTGTCATCCCGTTTTTGCACACAACGCATCACCGCTCGAGCGCCATGGATGATCAAGGTCCTCAAGTTACGATTACCGTTCTTGGTCATGGATGAAAGCCGTTGTTTTCCACCTGAACTGTGCTGTCGAGGGACTAAGCCACACCAAGCAGAAAGCTCACGGCCGCTGGAAAACTGGGTGGCATCAACCTCACTGACCACCGCAGCGGCAATCAGTGGCCCGACACCAGGAATGGTCAATAAGTGGTGATAGGCAACCTGCTGGCTGGACAGTTCAGCTAGTTCCTTATCCAAGACATCAATCCGTTCAGTGAGCATCTGCATATCTTCTCGTAACAGGCTCAGTAGTCGGCGAAGCGTGAAGGTTATCGTATTGTCTCCGTCTTCAAGCACTTCTGGCAGTTGTCGTTGCAGGCGTTGTAACCCGGCTGGAATAATGACTCCGTACTCGGCAAGTAATGCCCGTAGTTGGTTAGCCAGAGCGGTTCGCTGCTCAACTATGAGCTGGCGAGCACTACGTAACGCCTTGATATCTTGTTGTTCTGTAGTTTTAACTGAGACGAAGTGGATCCCTGGTCGGCAAGCTGTTTCACAAATAGCTAATGCATCGTTGGCATCATTCTTCTGGTGTCTTGCAAAGGCTTTGACATGCTGTGTGGGAATGAGCTTTACGTCATAGCCCATCGATATCAGTGCTCGTCCCCAGAAATGAGATGTTGAGCAAGCTTCCATAGCAATCAGTGTTTGCGGTGGAAACTGGCGCAACGTGTGGAGCAGTTTCTGGCGAGATATTTTACGATTCCAGGCAACAGAACCATCAGCCATCCATACACACACCTGAAAAACAGACTTAGCAATATCGATTCCAACTACTTTGATCGTGTTCATGTGGTGATCCCCCAAGTTGAACGCTGTCAGCCTAAGTATGAAACTGACCGCGCAGGGAGGGGGCGTCCATCACATCACTACAAGCTTTTCATTGCTGAAGGCCCTGCCAAGCTGCAGTACCACGATATTGTCATTGGCCATCGTAGCCGGACTGACGAGCAGTGCTGTCAGCAGGCCAATCCTTGATAGAGTGTTAGCGTCCATGCCCCCTCCCGATCCTTGTTGTCATCGTGGTGATCCTGTTGATCACCCTTCAGGCATAGTCAATCGACGCGCTTCCTGTCAATGCATGGTCACTCGGTAAAAAAATTAAATATTTATGAAAAATCAACTATCTGCGATGGTCTGATGTGATTTGGCGTGCGTGACCACGGGGAGATGAAAAAGCCCTTCACCATGGTGAAGGGCTTTTTGCTATCTGACGTTATCCGCTCGGTTTGGCGTGCAGGCTTAGTAGCCCTGCTGGTGCACGTCCATCACGGCGCGGCCGGACGGGTCGGCCATCTCCTTGAACTTGGCATCCCACTCCAGCGCGGTGGGGGTGGAGCAGGCGACCGACTTGCCGTAGGGCACGGTACGGGCGGCGGCTTCCAGCGGGAAGTGCTCGTCGAAGATGGCGCGGTAAAAGTAGGCCTCCTTGGTGAGCGGCGTGTTGATGGGGAAGCGGAATGCCGCCGCTTCGAACATCTGATCCGTCACTTCGGTCTCGACCATCGCCTTCAGGCTGTCGATCCATGAATAACCCACGCCATCGGAGAACTGCTCCTTCTGACGCCATGCCACTTCGTGGGGCAGCAGGTCCTCGAAGGCTTCGCGCAGGATATGCTTCTCGATCTTGCCCTTGCCGCACATCTTGTCGGCAGGTTGCAAGCGCATCGCCACGTCCATGAACTCCTTGTCGAGGAAGGGCACGCGACCCTCCACCCCCCAGGCGGCCATCGACTTGTTGGCGCGCAGGCAGTCATAGAGATGCAGTGAGGCGAGCTTGCGCACGTTTTCTTCGTGGAACTCTTTAGCGTTGGGCGCCTTGTGGAAGTAGAGGTAGCCACCGAACAGCTCGTCAGAGCCTTCGCCGGAGAGCACCATCTTGATCCCCATCGCCTTGATGTAGCGGGCCATCAGATACATGGGCGTGGAGGCGCGAATGGTGGTGACGTCATAGGTCTCGAGGTGATAGATGACGTCCCGCAGGGCATCCAGACCCTCCTGCACGGTGAAGTGGATCTGGTGGTGGATGGTGCCGAGGTGATCAGCCACCTTGCGGGCGGCGGCGAGATCTGGCGACCCTTCCAGCCCCACGGCGAAGGAGTGCAGTTGCGGCCACCAGGCTTCGCTCTTGCCATCGTCCTCGATGCGGCGCGCCGCATAAAGCTTGGTGATGGCGGAGATGACGGAGGAGTCCAGTCCGCCGGAGAGCAGCACGCCATAAGGCACGTCACACATCAGCTGGCGTTTGACCGCCGCTTCCAGCGCGGCTTTCAGCTCGGCCTTGTCGCTGACGTTGTGCTCGACCGCGGCGTACTCCATCCAGTCGCGCTTGTACCACTGTTTGAGCTCGCCATCCTTGCTCCACAGGTAGTGTCCCGGTGGGAAGGTTTCGATGCTCTTGCAGACCGGTACCAGCGCCTTCATCTCGGAGGCGACATAGAAGTTGCCGTGCTCATCGCGACCGGTATAGAGGGGAATGATCCCCATGTGGTCGCGACCAATCAGGTAGGCATCCTGTTCGGCGTCATAAAGAATGAAGGCAAAGATGCCGTTGAGATCGTCGAGAAACGCCGGGCCCTTCTCCTTGTAAAGGGCCAGCAGCACTTCACAGTCGGATTTGGTCTGGAACTGGAAGTCGACCTTGAGGCTCTTCTCCAGCTCTTTGTGGTTGTAGATCTCGCCGTTGACCGCCAGCACATGGGTGCGCTCGGGGTTGTAGAGCGGCTGGGCGCCATTGCCCGGGTCGACGATGGCCAGACGCTCATGCACCAGAATGGCTTTGTCTGAGCTATAGACGCCGGACCAGTCAGGCCCGCGGTGACGCAGTCGCTTGGACATCTCCAGCGCCGATTTGCGCAGGGCTACTGCATCGGACTTGATATCCAGAATGCCGAAAATTGAACACATTGGCGGTAATCCTCTTGATTTTTATATGAGCCCCCCACGTTTGGGCTCGAAATTCCATTTACATTCCTCGTCAGACACAATGCCTAGCGGAAAAACCTTTTGCAAGCGGGAAAACCGCAGAAAATCATGCCGTAAGCGTCAAGCGGATCAACAGGATAAGGGCTGCTGCAACGGGGCAGGGTGACGTGAACGTCAAGCCGAGGCGGGTTCGAAGATGACATAGACCTTGCGACAGGGGGTAAGGGTCTCCCACTCGCCGACAAAACCGGCCGGAATCACGAATTGATCGCCGGGTTTGAGGGCCAGCTGGCCGCCCTGGCTGTCATGGATCACCACATCCCCCTCCAGCAGCTGGCAATACTCGTGCTCGGTGTAGTGGATGGCCCAGCGGCCCGGCTCGCAAGCCCAGAAGCCCACGTGAAACTGCTGGCTTGGGTCGGAGTAGTGGTTCCACACCGTTTGCGCCGGGTTGCCCGCTTTAATGCGCTCGGGGGCTGGCATCAGCGGGGTAGGGACCGCCTTATGGCGATCGAGCAGGATCCAGTCGTTGAGGGTCTTCATGGTGCCTCCTTGGCTTCGTCAGATAGGAAAGCGGGGCCATCCCGGCCCCGCGTTTGTTCGTTTTATTAAACGAGGTTGTGCATAACTTAAACGATGCGCATTCCCTTGCCAAGGGCTGCTGGCCGACGACTCAAAGCGGCTGCAAGCGGCGGATCACATGGCGGGCAAAGCCGCTGCCCGCTTCGTTGTAGACGTTGAACACCGCATCCACCCCCTGCTCCTGCAGGGAGGCGATATCATCCTCGAAGCGGACGATGGCGGCGATCTTGCCGTTGAATCCGTGGCTGCGCAGCTTCTCGATGGCGTAGAGATTCCCCGAATGGTGGGGCATCGCCAGCAGCACCAGATTGAC
The DNA here is from genome assembly GCF_051919235.1 of Aeromonas sp. 95A. Taxonomy (NCBI): domain Bacteria; kingdom Pseudomonadati; phylum Pseudomonadota; class Gammaproteobacteria; order Aeromonadales; family Aeromonadaceae; genus Aeromonas; species Aeromonas sp. 95A. The sequence goes on along the minus strand of NZ_JBQBFC010000001.1, from coordinate 1,105,305 downwards.
CTGATTGGAGAGCAGCACCTTGTCCCAGAAGTCGGTATCGGTGGCATCCCCCTCGATGACGTTCATCCCCTGGGCGCGCAGGGTGGGTAGCTTCTCGCTGTCGTTCTCCACCCCGAGGATGACGTTGCCGTACTTGTTCTCCAGCTCGAAGTAGGCCCCCTGACCGATCCGCCCCATACCGAGGATGATCACCTCCGCATCGCCCAATTCGATGGGTCTGTCTTCCGGATGGAGGTTGCTTGCCTGCAATCCCCGCAGCCAGTGGCCGATGCGGTGATAAATGCGCTCGCTCTGGGCATTGAGCGGGGCGGAGATCATAAAGCTCGCCGCCAGTGCCAGCGAGACCGCCACCAGCCACTCGTGGGAGAGCCAGCCCGCCTTGGCGGCGATGGCGGCGACGATCAGGCCAAACTCCGAGAAGTTGGTGAGCGCCAGGGTCGAGAGCAGGGCGGTACGCACCCGCAGGTGTGCGCCGCTGTAGACCAGATAGTAGAGGACACTTTTGAGCGGCAGGGCCAGCACCAGCGCCAGTGCCAGCAGCATGGTGTCGTGGGTCGGCAGGCCGTTGAGGCCGATGGTGAGAAAGAAGCAGACCAGAAAGAGGTCTTTGAGGTTAAAGAGCGCCTTTGCAAGCCCCGCTGCGGCAGGATGGGATGCGAGCATCATGCCGATGATAAGTGCCCCGAGATCCGGTTTGAGGCCGACTACTTCAAAACCGGCTGCCCCGACCACCAGCGCCAGAAAGACTCCGAACAGCACCTGCAGCTCGCCATGACCGGCCCGCTCCAAGAGCTTGAACAGCAGCGGGCGCAGCAGCGGCAATCCCAGTACCCAGAGCGCCCAGATACTGGGCCACTTGCCGCTGGAGAAGGCCAGAAACGCCACGGCGAACACGTCTTGCATGACCAGTACCCCGATGGCGATGCGGGCGTAGAGGGCATTCATGTCGCTGCGATCTTCCAGCACCTTGACCGCAAAGACAGTGCTGGAGAAGGAGAGGGCAAAGCCCAGCAGCAGCGCCAGTTTCCAGTCCAGCGACAGGGCAAGTTCAAGCCCTAGTCCCTTGCAGACCAGCAGCACCACGGTAAAGAGCAGGGTGGAGAGCAGCAGATGCAGGCTGGTGGTGCCCCACACATCGCGTCGCATCAGGGTTTTGATATTGAGCTTGAGACCAATGGTGAACAGCAGCAGGGTGACGCCGAGATCGGCCACTTCGCTCAGGGCGGGAGTATTTTCATATCCCATGCCGTTGAGGATAAAACCGGCGGCCAGAAAGCCGAGCAGGGGGGGCAGGCCAATCAGATTGACTACCATGCCGCAACCAAAAGCCACGGCGATCAGAATGGGTTCCATAACAGATCCTGCAAGGGCAGGAGAGACCTGCCCTGTTTAACGCTTGGGTGGTGATTAGACGATATCGATGTCGACCACGGAGTCGAAAATATGGTTCGGTCTGAACGGCATGCGGTCGATATCGGCGACCTTGCTCACCCCGGAGAGCACCAGCACCGTTTCGAGACCGGCCTGAAAGCCTGCCAGAATGTCGGTGCGCAGGTTGTCGCCGATGATGATGGTGTCGTCGGAGTGGGCCTCCATCCGGTTGAGCGCCGCACGGATGATCCAGGCGCTCGGTTTGCCGACATAAAACGGCTTCTTGCCGGTCATCCGCTCTATGGGGGCGCACAGGGCGCCGCAGGCCGGGTGCATCATGGGGCCGTGGGTGTCGGGGTTGGTGGCGATAAAGCGGGCCCCCTGATCGACGAACTTGGCCCCCAGTTGCATCATGGTCCAGTTGTAGTTGCGGGTCTCCCCCACCACCACGAAGTCGGGGTCTATGTCGGTGATGGTGAAACCGGCCTTGTAGAGCTCGTGGGTCAGCGCCCCTTCACCGATCACATAGGCCTTCTTGCCATCCTGACGCTTGAGGAAGTCGGCGGTGCCCATGGCGGAGGTATAGAAGCACTCCTCCGGCACTTCGATCCCGGCGGAGCGGAAGCGGTTTTGCAGATCTTTCTGGGTCTGGGCCGGGTAGTTGGTTAGGAACAAGAGCTTGCTGCCCTGCTCCAGCAGGCGATGGACGAAACGGTCGGCACCGGGGATGAGATCGTTGTTGTGCAGGATGACACCGTCGATATCGCAGATGACGTTCTTCTTCATGAAAACTCCTTGTCAGGGCGCAGGCGAGCCGCCAATCGTTAAGATGTTCAATCATTTATGATTTTTGTGACGCCATTATAAGTCTGTTTGATGACAAGTCTCCCCTGTCTCGCCACTTCGGTGCACAATAAAGCTGCCGTCGGGTCAGTCTGGTGGAGGGGCTGACGCCGGATCACTTTGCTGATGGAGCCGTCGCTATGGACACCCCGATTCCCAAGCCAGTCACACCCGAACACCTCACCGCCGCGCAATTTATCGCCGGACTGCCGAAACTGGAGCTGCACCTGCATATCGAGGGCAGCCTCGAACCCGAGCTGATGTTTGAGCTGGGCCGCCGCAATAATGTGCCACTGCCCTGGCCCGATGTGGCCAGCGTGCGCGCCGCCTATGACTTTGACTGCTTGCAATCTTTTCTCGACCTCTACTATCGCGGCGCCGGCGTGTTGGTGACCGAGCAGGACTTCTTCGACCTCACCTGGGCCTATCTTGAGCGTTGCGCCGCCGACAAGGTGGTGCATGTGGAGATCTTCTTTGACCCGCAGACCCACACCGCTCGCGGCGTTCCTTTTGCTACTGTGCTCGGCGGCATCGAGCGGGCGCTGCAGCGCGGGGAGCAGGAGTTTGGCATCAGCTGGCGGCTGATCATGAGCTTTTTGCGCCACCTCAGCGAGGATGAAGCGTTCGCTACGTTGGCAGAGGCTGAGCCCTTCCTGTCACGTATTCACGGTATCGGCCTTGACTCGGGGGAGAGGGGCAATCCGCCCACTAAATTTGCCCGGGTCTTTGCCAAATGCCGCGAGCTGGGGCTGCCGGTGGTGGCCCATGCGGGTGAAGAGGGGCCTGCCGACTACATCTGGCAGGCGATCAACGAGCTGCAGGTATGCCGCATCGATCACGGGGTTCGCTCGGCCGATGATCCCGAACTGCTCCGTTATCTGGCGGATACCCGCATGCCGCTCACCGTCTGCCCCCTCTCCAACACCCGGCTCAAGGTGTTCGGCAATATGGCCCAGCACAATGTGTTGCGACTGCTGGAGCAGGGGCTCTGCGTCACCATCAACTCGGACGACCCTGCCTACTTTGGTGGCTATATGAATGCCAACTTTGTGGCGCTGGCCGATGGCCTTGGCGCGACCATGAGTCAGCTCTGCCGCTTGTCGCTCAATGCGGTGGAGGCGAGCTGGCTCTCTGTGGCCGACAAGGCGCGCCTGACCCGGGAGATCCGCAGTTATGCCGAGACCCACGGGGTGAGCCTGCACTGAGTCAGGCGCCAATGAAGTCGAGATGAGATGCACTAGATATAAAGAGAGGCCCGCCATCACTGGCGGGCCTCTTTCGTTTCAATGGTCGGTGTGGTTATCAGGGAAGGTCAGCGTTATGCCACTCGCACCAGAAACTTTTCGCCCTGTCCTTCGCGCTTGAAGCGCTCGAGCAGGGTGGGTAGTTCCTCAAAGTCGCCGACCACCAGCGGCGGTAGGGTCAGCTCGCCGCTCACCATCTGCTCCATCATGGCGACACCGGCGGCCACCAGTCGGCTCCACTGTTTGTCCGAGCCAAAGGCGTGCTGGGCGCCCAGCGCAATCTCGTGCAATGAGTGGCAATGGCTAAAGGCGGGCAACGGATTGTGCGGGATGCGCCCGAGCACAGTCACCATGTGACCGTAGTAGCCAAGGGCAGGCAGCAGGCTCTCTGCCTGTTGGCTGGAGACCAGATCGATGATCCCCTCGAACGGCTCGTTGCCGTTGGCAGTCTGCAAGGTGGCCAGCCAGTCGGGATCCCGATAATCGGCTACACCCTGCACACCGATCTGTTTGAGCCAGTGATGGTGGCGTGGGCTGGCGCTGGCAAAGACTCGCGCTCCTTGCTTGAGGGCGAGCTGTACCGCAAAGCGGCCGACGCTGCTGCCGGCACCTGTGATGAGCAGCGCTTCCCCGTGCAGGCGCGGCAGCTTGGCCAGCGCCTGCCACGCGGTGAGGCCGGGACAGGGCAGGGCGGCGGCCGCCTCGTCACTCAGGGCATCGGGCACTGGCAGCAGGGCGCGGGCCGGTACTCTAGTGTGGCGGGCAAAGCTGCCGTGGTGGCGCAGATCGGTGTGGTAGGCGACCCGGGCACCGAGACGCAGATGGCTGACGTTGGTGCCGAGGGCCACGATAGTGCCCATGCCATCGACGCCGGGCACCTGACCATCCTGCCAGTGGGAGTGGCCATATTCGATCAGCTTCCAGTCCACCGGGTTGAAAGCGATGACCCGGTTGGCTACCAGTACCTCGTCAGGGGCGAGCGGTGCCAGGGGCAGATCGGCGAGGGTAAGCTGGGTCGGTTCACCGGGGGCATGCCAGCACCAGGCTTGGGTGTGATTCATGATGACTCCTTGTGAAAGCGAGGGGAGAGAACAACGAGATCATTGCAACAGCAAGACAGTGAAACCGCCACTGCTGCGAATGGGCAACAATACAGCAGGCCCCAACCTGTGGGGCCTGCGTTACGTGGCCGGTTGGCCATCGGCAATCAGCGGCTGGCTGCTGCGTCCTCTGCCTGATAGACGGGGTAATCGGTCAGCCCCTTCTCGCCGCCGCCGAACAGGGTGGCCGGATCGTGGGGGGCCAGCGGATAGCCGTGGCGCAGCCGGTTCGGCAGATCCGGGTTGGCAACGAAGGGACGGCCAAAGCCAATCATGTCGGCCCAGCCCGCTTCTAGGGCGGCGCGGGCGCGATCACCATCATATTTACCGGCGTAGATCAGGGTGTTGGGGAAGGCATCCCGCAGACCCTGCTTGAAGTTCTCCGGCATCAGGGGGGCATCGTCCCAGTCCGCTTCGGCAATGTGCAGGTAGGTGACGTTGAGCTGGCCCAGCAGACGGGCGGCCGCCAGATAGGTTTCCTGCGGGTTTGCATCGACTGTGCCGTTGAGGGTGGTGAGCGGCGCAAGACGCACCCCGACCCGATCGGCCCCGATTTCGCTACTGACTGCCTCGGTCACCTCTTTGAGAAAGCGCAGTCGGTTTTCCAGCGATCCGCCGTAACTGTCGGTGCGGGCGTTGGATTCGGAGTCGAGGAACTGGTTGATGAGATAACCGTTGGCGGCGTGCAGCTCGATGCCGTCAAAACCGGCGCTGATGGCGTTGCGAGCCGCCTGACGGAACTGGCCCACCACCGCATCGATATCGGCCTGGGTCATGGCGCGCGGGGTGACGGTCTCGACAAAGCCCGGCGCATCGCTGCCGTTATCGACGAACACCTTGACGCCCACTGCGGGCAGGGCTGAAGCGGAGATGGGCTGGGCGCCGCCGATGTTGTCCGGATGGGTGACCCGGCCCACGTGCCAGAGCTGGGCGAAGATGGTGCCCCCCTTGGCGTGCACGGCATCGGTCACCCCTTTCCAGCCAGCGATCTGCTCGGCGCTGTAGATCCCCGGCGTCCAGGCGTAGCCCTTGCCCATGGGGTCGATTTGGGTGCCTTCGCTGATGATCAGGCCAGCCTCGGCGCGCTGGGCGTAGTAGCTCGCCATCATGGCGTTGGCCACATCACCCGGCTGACTGGCACGGGAGCGGGTCATGGGGGGCATGACGATGCGGTTGGCAAGGTGCAGCTGGCCGAGGCGCAGCGGGCAGAACAGGTGATCGTGGCTCATCTTGAGTTCCTCATGGTGGAAGTGAGGCCACTTTATGCCGCCATCTTGTTGTGAAAAAGGGGGGTAATTGCACAAGAGAATTGTGCTTGATGCAGCAATCAGTGCAAACCGTCGGGAAAGAGGCGTTGAGGCATAAAGTTGAAGCATAAAAAAGAGGGCCGTCTGGCCCTCTTCTGTATTCTGCTGGTGGCAGGCTCAAGCCGTGGCGGGTATCACTTTCACCCGCTCGATGCGCCGCTCGCTCACCTCGATCACCTCGAAGTTGAGCTGCTGCAGTTGCAACTGCTGACCCGGGGTGGGCAGAGTGCCGAAGTGGGAGAGCAGCATGCCCGCCAAGGTCACGTATTCATCGCTCTCGCTCACCAGCCCCTCGTGCTCCAGCACCTGCTCCACATGGTGGATGTTGGTGCTGCCGTTGATCAGCCACCCTTCGCCATCGCGCACGATATCCGGGGTTTCGTCCTCGTCCGGCAGCTCGCCGACGATGGCCTCCAGCAGGTCGTGGGTGGTGACCAGCCCCTGGATCACGCCAAACTCGTCGGAGACCAGAATAAGGCTCCCCTTGGCTTTGCGCAGCTCCGCCAACAGACGGATCACGTTGATGGTCTGCGGCACGATAATGGGATCGTTCTGCTTGGCCAGTTCACTTAAGGATTGCCCTTCGTTCAAGGCAAACAGCAGATCGCGCGCCTTGACCACTCCGATCACTTCGTCCAGATCCCCGTCACAAATGGGGAACAGGCTGTGGGGCTCGCGCTGCAGCAGGGCGCGGATCTCGTCGCTGGAGTCGTTGATATCGATCCAGGCCATCTCCGAGCGCGGGGTCATGATGGTGCGAATGGAGCGCTCGGCCAGCGACAGCACACCGGTCACCATGTAGCGCTCCTCCTCGCCAAAACTGAGCGGCTCGGCAGGTGCGGCATCCAGATCGTCATCCGGTCTGTCTTGATAGGCCTTGCTCCCCATCAGCTTGAAGATGGCGGCAGTGGTGCGCTCGCGCAGGGGCAGCTTGGATTCGTGACGCATGGCGCTGCGCTGGGCCAGTTGGTTGAAAAACTCGATTAGCACCGAGAAGCCGATGGCTGCGTAGAGGTAGCCCTTCGGAATATGGAAGCCGAATCCTTCCGCCACCAGGCTGAAGCCGATCATCAGCAGGAAGCTCAGACAGAGCACCACCACGGTGGGGTGGGCGTTGACGAAGCGGGTCAGCGGCTTGGAGGCGAGCACCATCACCACCATGGCGATGGTCACGGCGGCCATCATTACGCCAAGGTGTTCCACCATGCCGACGGCGGTGATGATGGAGTCGAGCGAGAAAACCGCATCGAGCACCAGAATTTGGGTGATCACTACCCCGAAGCTGGCGTAGGCGCCGACCGGGCCATCATCCTGGGGTTTGGCTTCCAGCCGCTCATGCAGCTCGGAGGTGGCCTTGAACAGCAGGAACAGGCCGCCCCCCATCAGGATCAGGTCCCGACCGGAGAAGGGGTGATCCCACAGGTGCAAAATCGGGGTGGTCAGGGTGACCAGCCATGACATGACGCTCAGAAGTCCAAGTCGCATCAGCAGGGCCAGCGACAGGCCGATGACGCGTGCCTTGTCCCGTTGGGCGGGAGGCAGTTTTTTCACCAGAATGGCGATAAAGACCAGGTTGTCGATCCCCAGCACGATTTCCAGAATGATCAGGGTAAACAGACCGATCCAGATATGGGGATCCAGCAGCAATTCCATTGTGACGACCTCAATAAAAACAGACAGAGCAAACAGTGATTACGGCGCACGATGGCCGCAGTAACAGCAAGGCAAAGGTGTTATTCAGAGGCGCTGATTAAGCAGAAAAAGATAGGCTTTGACAGAGAGAGACGAAGGGCAACTTCGGGGATTGTCCATGATGGGCAATAAAACCTCGGGTGAAAAATGAGCCCTGATGATAGCGGCTGGCGCCAATTTGGCAAGCGCAGCGTCAGCGGGGTGTGATGGGGTTGTGATGCGACAGGGGGAGGCGGCGGTGCCGCTCTCCCCCGTGCGGTCGTTACAACCAGCGCTTTTCGCGGGTGAAACAGACCGACAGCCAGGCATCCCCCAGGGTGTCGCCAAGGCGAGACCAGAGCTCCTGACGCAGGGCATCCTGACGTTCGACGGGCCACTCCTGACCCGGCGCCACCAGAATGTTCAATTCCAGATCGAAGCGGCGACCGCTTTTGGCCAGATGGCTGTAGCACTCGATGCCGTGGCGCTGGCGCAGCGCCTCGATCTCCTGCTCGACTTGCCGTGGCACATCTCCCTTGGGGGCGATCTTCAACACTTCCCGCAGGTTGCGACCGAGCACCTTGATGGGAATGAGGGTGGCGCAGAGGGCCAGCAGCGAGACCAGCACCGGGTCTATGTAGCGGTTGTATTGGCCGTAGCCGATGGCATCGAGGCCAATGGCGCCCACGAAACCGATAAGCAGGGTGGCGCTGAGCAGGGTATCCACCAGCCACTCCTTGGAGTCGACCCGCACCAGCTCGGAGTCTACCTGTTCGGCAACCTGGGCTTCGATGCGATAGATGATGGCGCAGAAAAAGGTGGAGACGGCGGCATAGATGAGAGCGTGGCCGAGATCGATCTCTCGTCCGCCATCCAGCAGGGTGGTGATGCCGCTATAGAGAGCGCCAAGGCAGAGCAGCAGAATAATGGTGCCATTGATGACGTTGGTGATGGGCTCGAAGTGGGCATAGCCGTACTGGAAGCGCGCATCGGAAGGGCGGGTAACGAGATAGGCGGTAACAAGACCGAGGCCCGTCATGCCCATGCTGAACAGGGTGAAGATACCATCGAGCATGATGGCGTTGGAACCGACGAAGAGGCCGTAGCCGATGCCGAAGATGGCAAAGGTGATACAACCGAACAGCGACAGGGTAAGCGCCTGTTTTTCGGTGGTGACCAGCGTACTGATAACATGGCTGTGGTGAGCCATAAAAGTCCTCCTTTCAAATGGTGAATATTGCCAAGCGCAAGCGGTTTTCTAGCTGATATACTGCCCGCTCACATGTGAGCGGACTGGCCTGACTGCCATTGACAGGCGGCTGGCCAGTCGTTGTCGCCGGGGTGCCGGCATCAAGCAAAGGATGGGAACAAGGATTCATGATCCCGAGACTCGATTACCAGGACAGTTTGTCACCCACAACCCTGCAGTTTCTTGAGTTGCTAGAGCGCAGCGCATTTCGTGGTGATATCGAAAAGTCTTATGCAAGCCGGTTGGCGATGGCGACGGATAACAGCGTCTATCAGGTAGTACCTCAGGCGGTTCTCTATCCGCGCAGTGCGGACGACATAGCAGCAATGCTCAAGCTGGCCGCAGAGCCGGCGTTCGCCTCCTTGAGTTTTTTCCCTCGTGGTGGCGGTACCGGCACCAATGGCCAGTCATTGGGCGGCGGCATTATCGTCGATCTCTCCCGTTATATGAACCAGATCATGGAAATTAATCTGGAGGAGGGGTGGGTGCGCGCCCAGGCCGGGGTAGTGAAAGACCAGCTCAACATCTATCTCAAGCCCCACGGCTACTTCTTCTCGCCGGATCTCTCCACCTCCAACCGCGCCACCTTAGGGGGCATGATCAACACCGATGCCTCGGGGCAGGGGTCGCTGGTCTACGGCAAAACCTCGGATCACGTGCTGGGGCTCAAAGCGGTGCTGGAGAATGGCGACATCATGGCCACCGAGCCGCTGACCGGTGAGCGACTGGCCGACAAGCTGGCGTTGGAGAATCGGGAAGGGGAGATCTATCGCACCCTCTATCGTATCGGCAAGGAGCGCCGCGCCGACATCGAGGCGACCTTCCCCAAGCTCAACCGCTTTCTGACCGGCTACGATCTCAAGCACCTCTATCAACCCGATACCGATACGCTGGATGTGAGTCGGGTGCTGTGCGGCTCGGAAGGATCCTTGGGATTCATCACCGAAGCCAGACTCAATATCACCCCCATCCCGCGCTACCGCACCCTGGTCAACGTCAAGTACGACAGCTTCCCCTCCGCCCTGCGCAACGCCCCCTTTATGGTTGAGGCCCAGGCCCTCTCGGTGGAGACGGTGGATTCCCGGGTGCTCGGGTTGGCCCGCGCCGACATCATCTGGCATTCGGTGAAAGAACTTATTCAGGATGTGCCCGGCAAGGATCTGCAGGGGCTCAACATCGTCGAGTTTGCCGATACCGATGAGGCAGAACACAAGGCCAAGGTAGCTGAGCTCTGTCGCCGTATCGACGGTCTGCTGGCCAACGGTGAAGCCGGGATCATCGGCTATCAGGTGTGTGACCACCTGCCGAGCATCGAAACCATCTACACCATGCGCAAGAAGTCGGTGGGGCTGCTGGGCAACGCCGAAGGGCGCAAGAAGCCGGTAGCCTTCACCGAAGATACCGCCGTGCCGCCCGAGTCACTGGCCGATTTCATCATGGAGTTTCGCGCCCTGCTGGATGCCCACGGCCTCGACTACGGCATGTTCGGCCACGTTGATGCCGGTGTGCTGCACGTGCGCCCGGCGCTGGATTTGTGCGATCCCGAGCAGGAGGTGCTGCTGCGCCGCATCTCCGATCAGGTGGTGGCGCTCACCGCCAAATATGGTGGTCTGATGTGGGGCGAGCATGGCAAGGGCTTTCGCTCCGAATACAGCCCCGCCTTCTTTGGCGAGCTATGGGAAGAGCTGCAGCGGGTCAAGGGGGCGTTCGACCCGGCCAACCGCATCAACCCGGGCAAGATCTGCATTCCCTACGGTAGCGGCGCCGAGCTGGTGTCGGTGGATGGGCCCAAGCGCGGCAAGTATGACCGCCAGATCCCGCTCGCAGTGCGCACCAGCTACACCCGCGCCATGGATTGTAACGGCAACGGTCTCTGCTTCACCTTCGAGACCGACTCCCCCATGTGCCCCTCGGTCAAGATCAGCCGTGATCGCCGCCACTCCCCCAAAGGGCGGGCGGGTCTGATGCGTGAATGGTTGCGTCAGCTGGCGGAGCAGGGCTTCGATCCGCTAGCGGAAGAGGTAGCGCTGCAATCCGGTGGCGTACGCTTCAAACAGCTGGTGGACAAGGTGCGCAACAGCTGGGCCAAACAGCGCGGCGAGTATGATTTCTCCCACGAGGTGATGGAGGCGATGGCTGGCTGTCTGGCCTGCAAGGCGTGCACCAGCCAGTGCCCGATCAAGGTGGATGTGCCCGATTTTCGCGCCCGCTTTATGCAGCTCTACCACGGCCGCTACCTCCGTGCGCCGAAGGATTACTTCGTCGGCACCGTTGAAAGCTATGCGCCGCTGCTCGCCAAGGCGCCGAAGCTGGTCAACTTCTTCCTCGAAAAAGAGTGGGCCCAGAAGGCGACCGAGAAGAGTATCGGCATGGTCGATGTGCCGCTGCTCTCGGTGCCGACCCTGGCCGAGAGCCTGCACGATAACCGCGCCCGCTATTTTGATCTGCCGGGGTTGGAGCGGATGAGTGCCGAGCAGCGCAAACAGGTAGTGCTCATCGTGCAGGATCCCTTCACCAGTTATTACGATGCCCCCGTGGTGCGCGACCTGGTGAAACTCGCCAGCAGGCTCGGTTTCCAGCCCTATCTGCTGCCCTTTAAACCCAACGGCAAGCCCCAGCATATAAAGGGGTTCCTGCGCGCCTTTGCCCGCACTGCCGCCAACAGCGCCCAGTTTCTCAACAAGGTGGCGGCGCTTGGCATTCCCATGGTGGGGGTGGATCCGGCCATGGTGCTTTGCTATCGCGACGAGTATGCCAAGGCGCTGGGGTCGGCCCGCGGTGATTTTCAGGTGTTGTTGCCGCAGGAGTGGCTGCTCTCGCTGCCGGTAGATCAGTTGCCTGCTCGAACCGACAAGACCAAGAGCGAGGAGGGGAGCGAGCCCTGGTATCTGTTTGCCCACTGCACCGAGAAGACCGCCAAGCCCTCCACTCACGGTGACTGGAGCACCCTGTTTGGCCGCTTCGGGGCCAGTTTGAAGCCGGTCTCTGTGGGGTGTTGCGGTATGGCGGGCACCTATGGTCATGATGTCAAACAGGTGGAGAACTCCAAGGGCATCTATGGGTTGAGCTGGGCCGACCCGCTCGCCCGTCTACCCAAAGCGCGCTGTCTGGCGACCGGCTATTCGTGCCGCAGTCAGGTCAAGCGGATTGAGGGGGAAAAGCTCAAACATCCATTGCAAGCCCTGCTGGAGCTGCTCTGATGCTGACGTTCCCCAAGCGGTTTCGGGTGCCGAAGGCCTATCGGCATCCACGTTTCTTGCTGTTACCCGCCACTCCCGCCCAGGCGGTGGTGGAGTTTGTTGCCATGTTGCGCGAGCGCGAGCAGCTCCATCAGCTGTTTCGCCCGAACGATCTCTGGCCCTCCGCCAACTTCAGCCTGAGCCAGCACGAAGGGGATCTGGAGTGGCAGCAGTCGGAGTTTCTGGCCAAGCGCTCCTTTGCCTATGGTCTCTGGAGTCCGGATCGGGAGCCGCAATTCTGGGGCGGGGTTTATCTTTACCCCTCGGTGTTGCCTGAGGTCGCGGTGGAGCTCTTCTTCTGGAAGGTGGCCGAGGCGCCTATCACGGATGAGGAGCTGGAGATTCAGCTGCGCGAGTGGCTCGCCAGGGTGTGGCAGTGGCCAGCCCCCCGCTTGCCGGGGCGAGATGTGCCTTGGTCCGAGTGGCCCGGCGTTACCTACCCCTGGTGACATCCCGCTTAAGGGCATGATTGTGTAACACGCAGCTCCGGGTCGGGGCTGCGTTGTTAACACGTCACCTGGTAACCAACAACTCACATAACCGAACCATGTTGCCGATGGAGGGCGTTTCACTCATATCTGTACGCATTCATCGCTTACATAAGGAGTCTGCTCGCAATGAGTCACGATATTGCGCCCATCTGGCGTAAACCCATGAGTCTGGAGGGGCTCAACGCCACCTCTCGCAACACCCTGATGGCCCATCTCGATATCGTCTACACGGCTTTTGGCGCCGACTGGCTGGAAGCGACCATGCCGGTGGATCATCGCACTCGCCAGCCCCTTGGTATGCTGCATGGCGGCGCATCCGTGGTGCTGGCGGAAACCTTGGGCTCGATTGCCGCCAACATGGCGGTGGGACCAGATAGCTACTGTGTGGGGCTGGAGGTAAATGCCAACCATTTGCGGGCCAAACGGGAAGGGGTGGTGACCGGGCGTTGCACGCCGCTCCATCTGGGAGCAACAACCCAAGTGTGGCAGATTGAAATCCGGGACGAACGTGAGCGTTTATTGTGCACCAGCCGACTGACCATGGCGGTGCTCAAACACAAGCGGGGCAAGGACTCCAGCGAGGAGTGATCTGCAATAACGCACTATGAGTGCAAAATAAGCAAGCCATACTCGTCAGATCCCTCTATAATTGCCAACGTCTTGAGAGGCTTATCACATTTTTCAAGACAGCAGAACAAAGTGGCGCTATAATCGCCGCCTTTTTGCTATTCCGCGGTGTTAGCCGCCTGCCTTAATCTGGAAGAATCTATGTCTGATACCGAACAACTGCCCCTTTTTAGTGAGCTTGGACTGGCCGCGCCTGTATTGAAAGCGCTGCAGGACGTGGGCTATGAGCGCCCGTCACCGATCCAGGCCGCAGCAATTCCCCACCTGATGGCGGGACACGATCTGCTGGGGCAGGCGCAAACCGGTACAGGGAAGACCGCTGCTTTTGCCTTGCCTCTGTTGTCTCGTCTGGAAGCTGGTAACCGCAACACCCAGATCCTGGTGCTGGCGCCTACCCGCGAACTGGCGCTGCAAGTGGCTGAAGCGTGCCAACGCTACGCCCACCACATGCCTGATTTCCACGTACTGCCGATCTACGGTGGTGCCTCCTACGAAACCCAGACTCGCGCCCTGCGTCGCGGTGCCCAGGTTGTCGTCGGTACTCCGGGCCGCGTGATGGACCTGATCCGTCGCAAGAACCTGGACCTCTCCGGCTTGAAAGCTCTGGTACTGGACGAAGCTGATGAAATGCTGCGTATGGGCTTCATCGACGACGTGGACTGGATCATGGAGCAGTGCCCGAGCACTCGTCAGGTTGCCCTGTTCTCTGCCACCATGCCGGAGCAGATCCGTCGCGTGGCCCAGAAGCACCTGAAGCAGCCCAAAGAGATCAAGATCGCCTCCAAGACTGCTACCGCGACCACTATTCGCCAGCGCTACTGGCAAGTAACCGGTCTGCACAAGCTGGACGCCATGACTCGTCTGCTGGAAGTGGAATCCTACGAAGCCCTGCTGGTGTTCGTGCGTACCAAGAACGCTGCCGAAGAGCTGGCAGGCAAGCTGGCCGCCCGTGGTCACGCCTGTGAAGCGCTGCACGGCGACATCCCGCAGAAACTGCGTGAGCGCACCGTCGACAAGCTGCGTCAAGGCCAGCTGGATATCCTGATCGCCACCGACGTTGTCGCCCGTGGTCTGGACGTTGAGCGCATCACTCACGTAGTGAACTACGACATTCCGTACGACACCGAATCTTACGTTCACCGTATCGGCCGTACCGGTCGTGCCGGTCGTAAAGGCGAAGCCATCCTGTTCGTTGCTCCGCGCGAGCGTCGTATGCTGCGCGCCATCGAGCACGCAACCCGTCAGGCCATCGAGCCGATGAAGATGCCAAGCACCGAGGACATCAACCAGCATCGTCTGGCCAAGTTCAAAGAGCGCATCCGCGAAACCATGATGGGTGAAGAGCTCGAGATCTACCACAACCTGGTAAACGAGCTGATCGAAGAGGATTCTGCCGATCCGCTGGAGCTGGCTGCCGCGCTGGCCAAGCTGGTACAGGGCGACCAACCGCTGCTGCTGGATGATTCCATTCCGGATCCGCTGTTCAACAACAGCAGCGATCGTGGTGGCTTCGAGCGCCGTGACTTCAACGACCGTGGCGGTCGTGATTTCGGTGACCGTGGTGATCGTCCTGCCCGTCGCATGCCCTCTCTGGAGCCGCGTCCGCTGAAAGACAACCCGGATGTGGAGATGGAGCGCTACCGCGTAGACGTGGGTGCCCATCACGGCGTCAAGCCGGGCCAGATAGTGGGCGCCATCGCCAACGAAGCGAATATCGAGAGCCGCTTCATCGGCAACATCGACATCGCTGATGACTTCTCCACCGTCGATCTGCCGAAAGGCATGAGCGCCGATGTACTGGAAGTGATCAAGAAAGCCCGTGTTTGCCAGCGTCCGCTGCAGATCACTCGCTACACCGAAGTACCGGCCGGTGGCAACACCAGCAGCCGTCCGCCCCGTGGTGATCGTCCGTTCCGTGGCGACCGTCCTTTCAACAAGGATCGCCGTCCCCAGGGTGACCGTCCGTTCAACAAGAGCGGGGAGCGCCGTGAAGGTGGCTTCAACAAAGATCGCAAATTCGGTGGCAAGCGTCGCGAAAGCTGATTGCTAATCCCGTTATGAAGAAGGCCGCTCATTGAGCGGCCTTTTTTTCTGCCTGCGGTTTACCCTGTGTTCTTACTGAACGCCAGATCGGCATAAGCCGTTAAATGGGGGAGCGCATGATGGCCACTATTTGATGACTGGATGTCGGGGAAAGAGAGAACGCCTTTCTACTCGAAAGGCTCGGGTGTCATCCGTCGTTATGCCATAGATCAGGGCATGCAGCCGTTTCTCTGTATTGGCAGGCGTTGAGCGAACCGATGGTGCAATGATAGTGCAGTACATCATTGTGCAACCCATAGGTGCTCGCCAGAGAGAAGAACAATCTTATGGTCTCAAGGCCAGGTGTTGTGAAGTGTGCAATTGGGCGGATGGTTGGATGGGGAGTGACAGCATTGCGTCCGCTGACTCCGGCGATCGCAAGGGGTGGCGACTAGGTGGCCGCTCAGAGGCTTTGTCTGGCTGGCCGTCATTATTCATATCGAGCGGGGTAATTGGTTGGCATCAATGAAGAAGGCGACCATCTGGTCGCCTTCTTGTTTTGCATTGTGATGTACAGAGGTCGCAGCCTGAAGGGCTATCAGAGCACCATGGCGGCAATCCAGCCGAAGATCACCAGCGGGATGTTGTAGTGAATAAAGGTGGGCACCACGCTGTCCCAGATATGGTCATGCTGACCATCTGCGTTGAGGCCGGAGGTGGGCCCCAGCGTCGAGTCGGAGGCCGGTGAACCCGCATCCCCCAGCGCGCCAGCGGTACCGACCAGTGCGATGATCGCCATCGGTGAGAAGCCAAGCTGCAGACAGAGCGGCACATAGATGGTGGCGATGATGGGCACGGTGGAGAAGGAAGAACCGATCCCCATGGTGATGAGCAGACCCACCAGCAGCATCAGGAAGGCGGCGATGCCTTTGTGCTGGCCGATGCCGGAGGCGACCACCTGAACCAGAGAGTCGACACCGTGAGTTGCCTTCATCACGGCGGCAAAACCGGCGGCGGAGATCATGATGAAGCCGATCAGCGACATCATCCTCACCCCCTGAGTGAAGGCATCCTGGCTTTCGCGAAACTTGATGACGCCGCCGCAGGTGAAGATGACAAAACCGGCCAGTGCACCCAGTACGATGCTGTTGGTCATCAGTTGCAGCCCCAGCGCTACGCCAATGGCCAGCAGAGCAACCCAGATGTGGGTGAGGTTGAGCTCGACCGCTTCGGGCTCGGCATCCAGGATCTTGGCCAGATCGTACTGGCGCGGTTTGCGATAGCTGATGAATACCGCAATCAGCAGGCCCAGTACCATACCGGCGACCGGAAGGGCCATCGCCAGCGGGATCTGGCTGGTAGTGATGGGCACGCCGTTATCGATCAGGTTCTTGGCCAGAATGTTGTTCAGGAAGATGCCACCAAAGCCGACCGGTAGCACCATGTAGGTGGCGGTCAGACCAAAAGTGATGACACAGGCCACCTGACGACGGTCGATCTGCATCTGCGCCATCACATGCAGCAGCGGCGGGATCAGGATGGGAATAAAGGCGATGTGAACCGGGATCAGGTTCTGGGAGGAGATCGCCACGGCCAGCACGGAAGAGAGCAGCAGGGTTTTGACCCACATGATGCGGGTCGAGCTGGCATCCTTGCCCAACTGGTTGATCACCTTGCGGGCCAGCAGGTCGGTGATCCCGGAGCGGGAGATGGCAACCGCAAAGGCGCCCAGCATGGCGTAGGAGAGGGCAATCTCGGCGCCACCGCCCAGGCCACCGCTGAAGGTGGTGAGGGTATCGGTCAACGACAGCCCACCGACCAGGCCGCCAGCAATGGCCCCCAGCGCCAGCGAGACCACCACATTGATCCGCAGCAGACTGAGCACCAGCATCAGCCCGACTGCGATAACAACTGGATTCATTTGATTTCCTTATAGTTTGTTATTGCTGTCTGTCATGTGAAGGGGAGTTAGTTTGCGAAAAATGTGACAAATGTCGAGTAAAAAATCAGTCAAACCCCTCATATCGCAGCAGCATGTGGCACAAGGTTGCTCAACATGAGGGTTTGTGACCTGTTTGTCTCCGTTCATCGCATGCGCAGCGGTGGATAGTGACCTTGATAGCGATTTCCGGTGCGCCGTGCAATCAATCACTTCCCAAAAAAGCGAAGGCTGCCAGTGGCAGCCTTCATCCGTTTATTCTTGCCCCTCATCATCGGCAGGAGCATCGGTTGTGTCATCATCCGGATGCGCTGGCGGCCAACCCCCCATGCTCTTCCAGCGGTTAACGATATGACAGAAGAGCTCTGTGGTGCGTTCGGTGTCATAGAGGGCAGAGTGCGCCTCTTTATTGTCAAACGGGATGCGGGCGCTCTGGCACGCTTTGGCCAGCACGGTCTGACCCAGCGCCAATCCGGAGAGAGCTGCGGTGTCGAAGGTCGCAAATGGGTGGAACGGATTACGCTTGAGGCCAGCGCGCTCGGCGGCAGCCATCACGAAGCCGTGATCAAAGGTGGCGTTGTGGGCCACTATGATGGCGCGGCCGCAATCCTGCTCCTTCATCCCCTTGCGGATCCCCTTGAAAATCTCGGTCAGCGCCTCTTTTTCCGAGACAGCACCACGCAACGGGTTGTAGGGGTCGATGCCGGTGAACTCCAGCGCAGCCTTTTCCAGGTTGGCCCCTTCGAAGGGCTCGACATGAAAGTGGAATACCTGATCGGGAACGAGCCAGCCCTGCTCATCCATTTTCAGGGTGTAAGCCGCGATTTCGAGCAGGGCATCGGTCTTGGCGTTGAACCCGGCTGTTTCAACATCGATGACGACGGGGTAAAAACCACGGAAACGGCCCTTGAGGGTATGAACTGCGTCGGTCATGGGATCTCGGTCGGGATAAAATGAGGCGGCATTATGGCAAAAAAGCACAGGCTTGTCCTCTCATCCCACGCAGGATGCCGCGCCAAGATGGCGCCGGATTCAATATCTGTGCAGCCACCAGCGGGCGGCAATCAGCGCCGTGAGCGACCCCAGCAGGGAGCTGGCCAGCACATCCACCGGCCAGTGCATCCCCATTACCATGCGCGACAGACCAATTCCCAGTGCCCACAGTGGCAGCAGCCAGACGCCCGTGGGAGCGCGGGCCAGCCAGATCAGACCAAAAAATTGGGCCAGGCTGATGGCGGCGATGCTGTGGCCAGAAGGGAAGGCGTAGTTCACCTCGGCCTGCCAGTGGTGGCCGAGCCACTCTGGCAGGGCCAGCAGCTGGCTGGCGGCGTGAACCTGTTCGCTGCGTAGATCGACGCTACTGGCGTAGAAGTGCTTGATGGCCGGGATCAGCGCCTGACTCTCCAGCCAGAGCAGATAGGGTCTGGGCTCTTCGGTCAGGTGCTTGATCAGGCTCTTGAGCACCCAGTCGCTGGCAAGTAGGGCCGCCAGTGCACACCCCAGCGCAATAAAGGGAGCCAGCTCCAGTTTGAGTTTGTAGCGGGTCAGCAACAGCAAGAGGGCGCCACTGACCCCGATCCCGGGAATATCGACCATGCGGGTAAGGGCGTATAACCACCATAGCCAGCCTGACTGCAGTGAACCGGTCAGAAAAGGCTGCCAGGGCAGGGTGGCGAGCATCAGCAGGGGCAGGATCAACAGGGCAGTGAAGCCAAGCACCTGACTGCGGGTGAGTGAAGCGGTTGACATTGGGAGCGGCGGAGCGTGTGGCGGCATGGTGGGTATGGGCGATCGCGAAAAAGAGGGGCATTGTGCCACCGTGACATGCCCGGACAAAGCCGAGCAGCACGTTTGTTACCTCTGCTTACACATTTGTGGCGACATCCTCTGTTTGAGCGGGCGGATGGAGCGGCTGCCGCGCAATGTGGGCCCGTTTCGCGCCGGATTGCATCACAGGCTGAAATCTCGGGCGGCTTTGCGCTAGAATGGCGCCCCCGTGGCGGTTGTGACCAAAGAGAGCCCGATGAAGATAGTCGTTGATGAGAATATGCCCCATGCCGTGGAGCTGTTTGCCGAATTTGGCGAGGTGATCCCCTTGCCCGGACGGCAGATGCAGGCCCGCGATCTGCTCGATGCCGATGTGCTGCTGGTGCGTTCGGTCACCCGCGTCAACGGCGATTTGCTGGCGACCAGCCCCAAACTCGGGTTTGTCGGCACCGCCACCATAGGCACAGACCATGTGGACAAGGCCCTGCTGGCAAGCCGCAATATTCCCTTCTTCAGCGCCCCCGGTTGCAACAAGTATTCGGTGGGGGACTATGTGCTTTCCGCTTTGCTGGTGCTGGCGGAGCGCTATGAACTCGACCTCTCGGCCATGACGCTGGCGGTGATTGGCGCGGGCAATACCGGCGAGTGTGTGGCTGGCAAGGCCCAAGCGCTCGGCATGCGGGTACTGCGCTGCGATCCACCCAAGGCGCGTAATACCCCTGATGCGGGCTTTGTCGATTATCAGACCGCTCTGGGTGCCGATATCGTCAGCTTCCATGTGCCCATTACCCGTGAGGGCGCTGATGCAACTTATCACTTGCTCGATGAGCAAGTGATTGCCGCACGTCCTGCCGGGCAGATCCTGATCAACGCATCCCGTGGCGAGGTGTGGGATAACCGGGCCCTGCTGGCGCGCCAGTTGAGCGATGCGCCATTGCGACTGGTGATGGATGTGTGGGAGAACGAGCCCGAGCCACTGGCTGCGCTGGTGCCCCATACCGAGATTGCCACCCCCCATATCGCCGGTTACAGCTTGGAGGGGAAGGCACGCGGTACCTGGATGCTCTATCAGGCGCTCTGCCAGCAGCTGGGACGCCAGCCTCGTCAGGATTTGAGTAAGCTCCTGCCAGCCCCAGATGTGCAGGCGGTGGTGCCGGGCCGCGCACCGGATCAGGCGTTGATCAAGCAGCTGGTGCATCTGGTCTATGATGTGCGTCGCGATGATGCCCGTTTCCGGGCCCGACTCGGCCTGCCCGGCAGCTTTGACGAGCAGCGCAAACACTATCCCGAGCGCCGTGAACTATCCTCCCTGCAGGTTGAGGGTGCGTTTGCCGACCAGGCGCTGGGCGAGCTGGGATTTGCGCTGTCACGCCCCTGAATCGGGGCCTGGGAGTTGGAAGATAACCGGAAGGGGTGAGCCGTACTGGCTACCTCGCCCCCCATTTTTTTACTGAGCTGGCGCAGATCCTGCTGCGCTGGCTCAGCCATATCAGGCAGCGTCATCTTGCCGTGCGAGCGCCTGCCGACCATGGCGCACCCGGCGCCATTGCAGCATTATCAGAGGAGAACAGAATGAGCCAGCAGTTTAACGTAGCGGTATTGGGTGCCAGCGGCGCCGTGGGTCAGGCGATGATCGAGATCCTGGAAGAGCGCGAATTTCCGGTAGCGACCCTCTATCCGCTGGCTTCCAGCCGCAGCGCCGGTGATACCGTGCGCTTTGGCGGCAAGAACCTCGAGATCCTCGATGTGGAGGAGTTTGACTGGAGCCAGGTGCAGATAGCACTCTTCTCCGCCGGTGCCGAGGTCTCTGCCAAGTGGGCGCCGATTGCTGCCGAACACGGCTGCATCGTCATCGACAACACCTCCTGCTTCCGTTACGACGAAGATATCCCGCTGGTGATCCCGGAAGTGAACCCGGATGCGCTGGCCGATTTTCGCAATCGCAACATCATCGCCAATCCCAACTGCTCCACCATCCAGATGCTGGTGGCCCTGAAGCCCCTGCACGACGAAGTGGGCATTGCCCGCATCAACGTGGTCACCTATCAATCCGTATCAGGCTCCGGCAAAGAGGGGGTCAGCGAGCTGGCAGGTCAGACAGCTCATCTGCTCAACGGCCGTCCGGTGGAACCGACCCTCTATCCGCAACAGATCGCCTTTAACCTGATCCCGCAGATCGACAGCTTTACTGACAACGGCTACACCCGTGAAGAGATGAAGATGGTATGGGAAACCCAGAAGATCCTGGGCGATGCCAGCATTGCCGTGAACCCCACCTGCGTGCGGGTGCCGGTCTTCTACGGCCACGCCGAGGCGGTACACGTCGAACTGCACCAGCCGCTAGATGCCGAACAGGTCAAGGACCTGCTGCGCAATGCGCCGGGTGTGACTCTGTTTGATGACGAAGGGGACTATCCGACCCCGGTGCGTGACGCAACCGGCAAGGATGAGGTGCTGGTGGGTCGGGTGCGCCAGGATATTTCTCACCCGAGTGGTATCAATATGTGGATCGTGGCCGATAACGTTCGTAAGGGCGCGGCAACCAACAGTGTACAGATTGCCGAGCTGCTGGTTCGCGACTATCTGTAAGGCTGGTCAGATGCCACCGATGCGCAGCAGGGAGTGCTGCGCATCCGGCCTGTGATCAAACCGGGGTGTGACCCATGCCGCACTCCGTCACTTCAAGATTCTGTTGCGATATCAACTGATTAAGTTTTTTCCTACACTCAGGGTCAAGTTGGGTGCTAAATGTGTCGGACTGCTGGCTTGCCAGGCGAGCCTGATTTATATTGAACCGACTGTTTTGGGGTAACTATCCAGATTTTTCAATGTGATAGGGCCGTCATACGAAGGAACGAATATGGGACATTCCCGCATAACATTGGCAACGCTACTCGCATTGGGTCTGCTGGGCACCGTCCAGGCTGAAGACTCGGCGCGGGAGCCTTTTTTTGTCGAGCTAAAAGGCCCTGACGAACCCGCACCTCCCGCCGTCAATTCCCAGCCGCTGGCGCAGCCGGTCGCCAGACCCGTCGCACAACCGGTGCGTGCAACCGCCCAGCCGGTGGTGCGTCAGGTCACTGCCAATGCCGGTAGCTATGGCCCTGTTCGTCCGACCGATACCCTCTGGAGCCTGGCGAGCAAATATCGCCCCTCCAATCGGGTCAGCGTCTACCAGACCATGGTGGCGATTTACGAGAAAAACCCCCGCAGTTTTGCCGATGGCAATATCAACCACATTCTGGTGGGATCCCGCATTCTGTTGCCGACCGCGGCCGAGGCGAGCGTCATCACCGATGCTCAGGCCCGCGCCAAGTTCCGCAGCGACAACGCCAGCTGGAAGGGGTTAAGCCCCAAATATCTGGCTGACAAGCAGGCCCATACCGCCAAGCCGGCTGCCGCCAAACCCGCGAAGGTTGAAGCTGCCAAGACCGAGCCGGTGAAGGCTGCGCCTGCGCCGCTGCCAGTGGCGAAAGCCGCCCCCATTCCCGCCCCGGTGGTGGCACCGCAACCGGCGGCTGAAACCAAAGAAGTGGCCAAGGTGAGCGAGCCTGCGCCGAAAGAGGCGGTAGCACCTGCTCCTAGCGCTGCAGAAGGCACCACCCCGGCGCCTCTGCCTTCCGATCTGGATAAACCGGTGGGCAAACCGGCTACCGAGATGGCGCTGGCACTGGAAGATGCCAATGCCCAGCTCGGCCAGGTGACCGAGATGAACCACAGGCTCAAGCTGCGTCTGCAATCCCTGACTGAAGAGGTGGAGACCCTCAAGGCCCAGCTGCAGGATCAGACGGCGCTGCAAAAAGAGATTGCCGAGCTCAAGGCGCAACCGGTCCCGCCGGTGGCAGCCGAGCCTGAGCCTGAGAAAAACTGGTTGATGGATCTGCTCTCCTCACCGCTCAACCTCGCCATGATCATTCTGCTGCCGGTGCTGCTGGTATTGGCACTGGTGACCCTGTGGCTGCGTGCCCGTGCCCGCCGCGAACTGGAAGAGCAGGAGAAGAGCCTCTCCGAATCCACTGCCATGATGATGGATCAGGAGCAGAGCGAGTTTGATGATCTGCTGAGCGTCGATGTGACCGACAACGAGCCGGTGCGCCCGGTGCCGGATCTCAACACCCCGGATGGCTTTATGCCGATGGAGCCTGACGAGCCAGCCGCCAAGCCGGATGTCGATCTGGTGTTCAGCGACGACGGCGAGATGGAGCTGCAGGGCTTTGAGCCCGAGCGGATGGCGGCCCAGCCAGCCAGTCGTGACCCGGACCTGGTGCCGGATCTCGATCTCTCGCTGGATGAGCCCATTGCGCTGGCCAACGAGCCCGCCATGGACCTGGCCAGCGAGTTCAACCCCAAGCCCAAGGCCGCTGACGAGATCATGAGCGAAGAGGAGCTGCAGGCAGCCCTGTTTGCCGAGCTGGATGCGGATCTCTCCGCCGACCTCGAGCCCGATTTGAGCTCCATCGACGAAGTCGGCGCCGCTGATGACGATCTGGCGAGCTTCGATCTCGGCGATTTCGACAGTGCCCTCGACGAGCCCGCCACAGGGAAAGATGACAACGCCATTGATCTCAGTGCCGCAGAGGACGCCGACGAGAGTGCTGATGCCATGCTGGCCGAGCTCGGTCTTGAGCCTGTCAAGGCGAAGGAAGCCGAGCTGGATCTGGAGTGGGATCCCAACGAGCTGGCGCTCTCCGATTTCGAAGATGCGTTCGCCGAGGTGGAATCACATCCGGCAGATCTCCAGCCCCGTGAGCAGGCACAGGAGAGTGGCTACGTCGAGATCGACAAGCTGCTGGCCGAAGCGGATGCCACCGCGCCGGAGCAGGAGCCGTATCAGGGCTTCTCGCTGGATGTGGGGCTCGATGGCTTCCCCGAGGTGCTGCCGGAATCCACCGGATTTGACGTGGATGCCGACGACGGCGGTGTGGGGGCCAAGCTGGATCTGGCCCGTGCCTACCTCGAGATTGATGACAAGGATAGCGCCCGCGAGCTGCTGCAAGAGGCGGCGGAGCAGGGCAGCGATCACCAGCGTGCCGAAGCCGAGAAGTTGCTCAAGCGGTTGGGCTAAAGCATCTCCCATCACGGGATCAGCAAAACGGGGGCAGCCAGCAGGCTGCCCTCTTCTTTTGGCGATTTGCGATGGGGGATCATGGCCGCGCAGGCTCGCTATCCAGGCCAATTGCGCGTGTGGTGGGACTTTTCGGGCTGAGCGCGTATAATCCGCCCCGTTTCTTTCACTGCGTTTTCACAACAAGACAAGTTTATCCATGCGAATTGCCCTAGGTATTGAATATGACGGCAGCCGGTATTTCGGCTGGCAGCGTCAGCGTGAAGTGATCAGCGTGCAGGCTGAACTGGAGACGGCGCTGAGCCGGATTGCCAACCACCCTGTCTCCATCCAGTGTGCCGGGCGCACCGATGCCGGTGTCCATGCGACCGGTCAGGTGATCCACTTCGATACCGAGGCGAACCGCGCCGAAGGGGCCTGGACCCTGGGGCTCAATTCCAACCTGCCGCCGGATATCGCCGTGCGCTGGGTCAAGGAGGTGGACGAGAGCTTCCACGCTCGCTTCAGCGCCACCGCCCGTCGCTACCGCTATGTCATCTACAACCACAACTACCGGCCGGCGATCCTCGGCAGTGGCGTCAGCCACTACCACGAGACCATCGATGCGGAGTTGATGCACCAGGCGGGCCAGAGCCTGCTGGGGGAGCACGACTTCAGCACCTTCCGTGCCGTCGCCTGCCAATCCAACACCCCGTGGCGCAATGTGACCCATCTGTGTGTCAGCCGCTCCGGCCCCTACATCGTGCTCGACATCAAGGCCAACGCCTTCCTGCACCATATGGTGCGCAACATCACCGGCTCCCTGCTGCTGGTGGGGCAGGGGCTCAAACCGGTGGAGTGGATTGCCGAGGTGCTGGCTGCCAAGGATCGCAATCTGGCCGGGCCGACCGCCAAGGCCGGTGGCCTCTATCTGGTCGACGTGGATTACCCGGCCGAGTTTGCTCTGCCGCAGTTGCCGCTCGGCCCGCTGTGGCTGCCGGACTCGGCACCGGGTACGACCAGTTTTTAGTAACTGCGCCCGAAAAATTGTGGTTTAATGACCCGTCATTTGTTGCCATCGAGCTATTAAGTCATTGAACAATCTAGGCTCGATGCGTTTTGTCAGGCACAAAAGCATTAAGGAATTCCATGAGCTGGCTTGAGAAGATTCTTCCCAAGAGCAAGATCACTGCGCCCCGTCGTCACAACATTCCGGAAGGGGTGTGGACCAAGTGCAGTGCTTGTGAACAGGTGCTCTACCGGGCAGAGTTGGAGCGCAACCTCGAAGTGTGCCCCAAGTGTGATCATCATATGCGCATCAGCGCCCGCGCCCGTCTCGAGAGCTTCCTCGATGAGCAGGGACGTACCGAGATCGGTGCCGAGCTGGAGCCGCAGGATGTACTGAAATTCAAGGATTCCAAGCGCTACAAGGATCGTTTGTCTGCCGCTCAGAAAGAGACGGCGGAGAAAGATGCGCTGGTGGTGATGAAAGGGACCCTCAAAGGGGTACCGGTTGTCGCCTGTTCGTTCGAATTCTCCTTCATGGGTGGCTCCATGGCCTCCGTGGTCGGTGCCCGCTTCGTGCGTGCCGTCGAGGAGTGCATCAAGGAAGGCCGTGGCCTGGTCTGCTTCTCCGCCTCTGGTGGTGCTCGCATGCAGGAAGCCCTCTTCTCCCTGATGCAGATGGCCAAGACCAGTGCAGCGCTGGACCGACTCACCAAGGCGGGCCTGCCCTATATCTCCGTGCTGACCGACCCCACCATGGGTGGCGTCTCTGCCAGTCTGGCGATGCTGGGTGACATCAACGTGGGCGAGCCCAAGGCGCTGATCGGCTTTGCCGGCCCGCGCGTTATCGAGCAGACCGTGCGCGAGAAACTGCCGGAAGGCTTCCAGCGCTCCGAGTTCCTGCTGGAAAAGGGTGCCATCGATATCATCATCGATCGCCGTGAAATGCGTAACCGTCTGGCCAGCCTGCTCGCCAAAATGCTGAATACTCACGTCATCGAAGAGTGAAGATGAGTTCAAACATGCAACAATCCCAAAGCCGGTCGCTTGTCGACTGGCTTTCTTATTTGGAGCAGATCCATCCGGTCAATATCGACATGGGGCTGGATCGGGTCGGTGCCGTTGCTCGGCGCATGGGTCTCACCCAGCTGCCGTTCAAGGTGATCACGGTGGCGGGTACCAACGGCAAGGGCTCCAGCTGCGCCATGGCGGCCAGCATTCTGATGGCCGCAGGCTACAAGGTCGGCGTCTACTCCTCGCCCCATCTGCTGCGCTTTACCGAGCGGGTGCGGGTCAACGGGCAGGAGCTATCCGACAGCGATCACTGCGCCGCCTTTGCCGAGGTGGAAGCTGCTCGTGGCGAGATTGCCCTTACCTTCTTCGAGTTCGCCACCCTGGCTGGCTTGTGGCTCTTCTGCCGCGCCGCCCCCGATGTGCTGCTGCTGGAAGTGGGGCTGGGTGGTCGGCTCGACGCCACCAATGTGGTGGAGTCCGATGTGGCGATGATCACCTCCATTGCCCTCGATCATTGCGACTGGCTGGGTGATACCCGCGAAGCGGTAGCGGTGGAGAAGGCCGGGGTCTATCGCGCCGGCAAACCCGCCATCAGTGGCGAGCCTAATCCGCCTGCGACTATCGCGAGCGAAGCCCAACGTCTTGGCGCCAACCTGCGTCAGGTCGGTATCGATTTTCGTGGCGATGAGCACGAGAGCGGTTGGGATTATCACGGCCTGAACCAGTGGCGGGATCTGCCAAAACCGGCGTTGCCACTGATGAACGCGGTGACCGTGCTGGCGGCGCTGGAATCCCTTGGCTTGCCGCTGCCGGAGTCCGCCATTCGTGACGGGCTTGCCAATGCCCGGCTGGCTGGCCGGATGCAGCAGTTGCAAAGTGCGCCGCTGGTGATCGTCGATGTAGCCCACAACCCCCATTCGGCGGCCTATCTGGCCGCGCAATTGCGCAAGATGCCCTGCTCGGGTGTACGCCGCGCCGTGGTCGGCATGCTCAAAGACAAGGACATGGCGGGATCCCTTGCCGAACTCGATGGTCTGATCGGCGAGTGGTATCTGGCCAGCCTCACCGGCCCGCGCGCCGCCACCGCTGCGCAGCTGGTTGCGGCGCTGGGGGAGGGAAAGGGGCCTGCCAGGGAGTTTGATGATGTCAGCGCCGCTTATCAGGCAGCGTTGGCCGCATCGAGTCCGGACGATATGGTCATTGTGTTTGGTTCGTTTTACACTGTCGCCGACATTCTGGCGGGTGTCGCCGTCTAGGCCACACCCCGGCTCTCCGGCCCTCGGGCGGGGAGCCAAATCGCATATTGAGTTACGTAAAGGTAGGATTCAACTTGGCCTCGAAGTTTCAAAACCGTCTGGTGGGCACCGTCATCCTGGTGGCCCTGGTTGTTATTTTCCTGCCGGACTTGCTGGATGGTCACAAGCTGGCACAAAAGGAGGAGGCCTTTGCCAAGATCCCGCTGCGCCCCGAGCTGGAGCCTGCCAAGCCTGCGCTGCAGGTCTCGGCAGCCAGCAGCTTGCCCGCCGATCATCTGGCCAGCCAGCAACAGGCCTCTGCTGCACAGCAGTGGCAAGTGGAAGAGGTGGCTGACCCCATGACCCTCGCCGGTCAGGGCAACGGTGCGCAGCCGGCGACAACCCCTGCCGCACCGGCGCCGGTCCAGCCGCAACAGAATGCCCAACCCAAGCCACAGCCCAAGCCGGAAGTGGTGGCCAAAAAACCGGTCGAACCGCCCAAGCCAGCACCCAAGCCGACGCCAGCCAAACCGGTTGAAGTGGCCAAGGCGCCCGCACCGGCCAAGCCGCAGGCGGGTCAGATCAAGTCCCTCGACGATCTGATTGAAAGCAAGATGACCCAGCCGACCACTCCCGCGCCTGCTGCGGCACCGGCACAGGGTAGCTGGATCCTCCAGCTTGGTGCCTTCAAGAACGTCGACAGCGTCAACGCGCTGGTGAGCAAGCTGCGGGCGGCGGGCTACTCTGCCCACACTTCGCCGCGCACACCGGTGCAGGGTCAGCTCAACCGTGTCTTTATCGGACCGGATGTCTCCAAGGCCAAACTGCAAGGGATGCAGGGGCGGATCTCCCAGATGACCGGCCTCAGTGGCTCGGTGGTCTCTTACAATCCGTGACGGTCTGGCCGTTGGCCATGATGTTTCGATAGCAACACCGCGCTCCGTGCGCGGTGTTTTTTATCTGGCCGTCGTGATTTTTAAGGACGGCGTCGTACAGGTCACCCCCCGGTTGGGATTTTCGGGCTGTTGGGGTAGTCTGAGCCCTTCTGCTACTCACAGGAGTTCAAGATGATCCTCTCGACGACCCCCACGCTGGAAGGCAAAGCCATTCGTGAATACCGCGGCATCGTGGTAGGCGAAGCCATTCTCGGCGCCAACATTTTCAAGGATCTCTTCGCCGGGATCCGCGACATCATCGGCGGCCGCTCCGGCGCCTATGAAAAAGAGCTGGCCCGTGCCCGCGAGATCGCTTTCGATGAGCTGAAAGAGCGTGCCGCCGCCCTTGGCGCCAATGCGGTGGTCGGCATCGATATCGACTACGAAGTGGTGGGGCAAAATGGCAGCATGCTGATGGTCAGCATCAGTGGCACCGCCGTGGTGGTCTGATCGGGCACCCGCCTCTGCATGGGCAATGAGCCGATAACCGGGTTATCGGCTTTTTTATTGCCTGTCTGATACGTGGCGGCTGGCAGGGTTATCACTCAACTCATTGATTTTAAATATTTATATTTATTAATAATTCCGCTAACCGGTTTTATTTTTTTTAACTGGGTGGCCCGAGAGGGTCAAGCTAGAGTGCCGCCATCAGGAACGACACCGCTCACGGACGATGTTCTCTTCTCTTGAAGGCGTATCACTATGAATCAAAAACCTGCTCTGCTGACCCTTGTCATGTTGGCCATGACCGCCTATGCCGGCAGTGCCCTCGCGGGGCTGCCCAACTTCAGCGCCACTTGCCCCACCGATATCCGGGTCAAGTCGCAAGGGGGCAACGTCTTTATCAATGGCAAGAAGGCGACCCTGAAAACGCTGGCGCCCGCCGCCTATTCGGCCACGAGCGGCAAGGTGGTCATCGGGATCACCTTCGATCTGCCCGCCAGCGAACCCACCCTGGATTACGTCATCAAGCATGATCGCCGGGCCCACGGCTTTTGCACCGTGCACGCCTGGTCGGCGGGCAAGGCCGCCGCACTGCCGATGGCCAAGGGGGACTCGCCCTATCAGGGCAAGTGGATCGCCAAAAACCGCGAGACAGGTGCCACGGTGGCCAATATTCAGGTGGATGGCAAGGAGCAGGTGTGGGTCAACGGAGTCAAGGTGAAGGCCAAGCGGGCCGATGGCGCGCTGCAGTTTCGTCAGGGCACCATCCTCTACACCTTGCAGGGGGATCCGCGTATTCGCGATGAGAGCGACTGGAATGACAGCGATGTTCAGAATACCGGCCCCATCCGGCTCGAGTAACAGACACGCCGTGCCACGGCTTGGTCATTGATGCAAAAAACAGAGAGCGGCATGGCCGCTCTCTGTTTTGTTGTCTCTATTGGGTGATAGCCGTGCGGGGTTAGATGCCGTGGATGGCGTTGGCTTCCCCATACCAGTCCAGCTTGTCGGCCAGAGTGACCACCGAGCCGATGATGATGAGACTCGGGCTCTTCACCTGACGGGCCAGTTCGGCCAACTGCCGCAGCTCGCCGCGCACCACCCGCTGACTGAGCTGGGTGCCTTGCTCTACCAGCGCCACCGGGGTGTGACCTGGCATACCGTGGGCTTGCAGCGCATCCTGAATGCGGGCGGCGTGGGCCAGCCCCATGTAGAACACCAGAGTCTGGCGGGGGGCCGCCAGCGCCGACCACTCCTGGGCGATATTGCCCTCCTTGTCGTGGCCGGTGATGAACTGCACCCGCTGGGCATGATCGCGGTGGGTGAGAGGAATGCCGCTGTAGGCGGCGCAGCCAGATGCGGCGGTGATGCCTGGTACCACCGAGAAGAGGATGCCCGCCTCGGCCAGGGTCTCCAGCTCCTCGCCGCCCCGGCCAAAGATAAAGGGATCGCCCCCCTTGAGCCGGACCACCTGTTTGCCCAGCTGCGCCTGCTCCAGCAACAGCTGGTTGATCGCCTGCTGGGGCACGCAGTGGCGGCCCGCCTCCTTGCCAACAAAGATCCGCTCGGCATCCCGGCGAACAAGCGCCAACACCTCCTGCGACACCAGCCGGTCATAGACCACCACATCCGCCTGCTGCAACTGCTGCAGACCGCTTAGGGTAAGCAGCCCCGCATCGCCGGGGCCGGCGCCCACCAGGGTTACGCTTCCCTTGCTCTGCAGCGGCTCATCGAGCAGCTCGGCGACGCTCTGCTCGGCTGCCTGTTGCTGGCCGCGGGCCAGTTGGCGGGCGAGGCGATCGTGGCTAAAGAGCCGCTCCCAGAAGCGACGGCGGGCCAGCTTGTCAGGAATGGCCTTGACCCGCTCGCGCAGCTTGCCCGCCAGCGCCGCGAGCTGGCCGAGGTGTTGCGGTAGCAACGCTTCGAGTTTTTCCCGCAGCTGGCGGCTCAGTACCGGCGCCGCGCCTGCGCTGGAGATGGCCACCATCAGCGGCGAGCGGTCAATGATGGCGGGCATGATGGCGCTGCAGTGGGCCGGGGAGTCCACCACATTGCAGAAGATCTGGCGCAGGTTCGCCTCATGAAAGACCTGCTGGTTGACCTCTTGCTGGTTGGTGGCGGCGATCACCAGCCACTTGCCATCGAGCAGTTCGGGATGAAAATCGGCGGCGCAGACGGTCAGGCGACCCTGCTCGGCCCAGCTCATCAGCTGGGGTTCCAGATGCGGGGCATTGATGGTGATCTTCGCCTTGGCATCGAGCAGCAGGCGCGCCTTGCGCACCGCCACCTCACCGCCGCCGACGATCAGGACCGGCTTGTTTTGCAGCTGACAGAAGAGAGGGAGAAAGTCCATAACAGGCTCCGGATGCTGGCCCGCTCGCAATGCCGCGCCGGGCGAGATAGCAGGGCGCGCCGTGACGCACCCCGGATGGTCGGGGGAAAGATCCCCCGACGGGAATAAAAAAGGGGAAGGGTGATCTACGCCCGGGCCAACGACAGATCCCCACCGGTGTCGGCCACTTGATCACGCTTCCCCAAACGAGGTTTTTCCTATTGCACCGCTTTGACGTGCATGTTGGCGACGTACTGATCTTCGGCCCAGAAGATGCGGTCAGCGACCATGGCTTCCGGGTTGAGGGTGACGCCGCGCAGCACCCGCTCCTTGAACTTGTGATAACCGGCCCGGTCGATAAGGTGACCCATGTGCAGGTAGATGGGTTTGCCATCCAGCATCTCGGCCTCGAACTCGAACAGGTTCTTGATCACCGCATGCAGCACCTCTTCGGTGACCCAGTTGAGGAACAGCTTGCCGGTACGGGGAGTCTTCTTGCTGGTGCGTCCCCCCAGCTTGACCATGTAGAGCTGCTTGGGATCCCGCTGCCAGGCCAGGGTCGGGCAGGCCAGCACGCACTCGCCACAGCCGATGCACTTGCTCTCCTCCTTGACCGCCTTGCCATGCTTGATGGCGAGGCAATCCACCGCGTGGTGGCTGCATGCCTTGACGCAGGCGCCGCAGCCGATACAGCGCTCGGCATTGAAGTGGATTTTGGCGATGCCGAGGATGCCGAAGTCGGCCATGTTGGCCTTGGCGCAGTCGTTGGGGCAGCCGGCGATCACCATCTTGAGGTGATAGGGGTTGGGGTAGAGGTGTTTCTCCATCCGCTGGGCCAGCCCGGTGCAGTCGATATTGCCCTTCTGGCAGATTGTGTTGCCCTGACAGGCGACGATGTTGCGCCCGCCGATGGTCTGGTAACCGGCTTGGGTGTCTTCTACCTCGATGCCGCAGGTCTCCACCTCGATCTCCTTGATAAAGGGTTCGAGGGCGGCGTTGACCTTGTCCATGTCCTGATACTTGATGCCGGGCATCGCCAGCTTCTGGCGAGTGGTGAGGTGGATCAGGCCGTTGCCATACTGTTCGGCGATCTGCTGGGCCACTGCCAGCAGGTGGGCGGGCATGATCCCGCCGGGAATGCGTACGCTGATCATCGCTTCGCCGCGCACCTTGGAGAGGCGGTATTCGTTCTTGGCGCGGGCCTTGATGATGTCGATATCGAGACTCATGGTGTTCTCCCTCAGTCGATCAGATGCTGGGCCTGGTCAAAACGAAAGACCGGTCCATCCACGCAGATATAGGTGTCGCCCATCCGGCAGTGGCCACACTTGCCCACGGCGCAGGCCATGCGGCGTTCGTAGTCGACCCAGATGCGATCCTTGGGGATGCCCCGTTCGAGGAAGGCGAGCACCACGAAGCGGATCATGATGGGGGGGCCGACCACGATCACCTGGATATCCTCCTTGTCAGCGAGATCCAGCTGGTCGATGTAGTCGGTGACCCGGCCGATGCGAAACTGCTCGCTCTCCTTGCCCTCGTCCAGGGTGACGATGAGGTTCTGGCGCTCGGCCCAGAGCGGCATCTCGTGGCGATAGAGCACCGCCTGCTCGTTCTTGAAGCCGAGGATCATGTCGAGGGATTTCACCTCTTCCGGATGTTTGCTGAAGCGGCGCAGCAGACCCTTGACCGGCGCGACGCCGGTGCCGCCCGCCACCACGATGAGGTGCTGGTCGCGGTAGGTCTCCAGCGGATAGCCGTTGCCGTGGACGCCGCGCATCCACACCTTGTCGCCCACATCGAGGGCAAACAGCGCATCGGTTACCTTGCCGACCTTGCGGATCAACAGATCCACATAGCCATCGCCATAGTCGGAGACCGAGATGGGCGCCTCGCCCACGGTGGGCAGGGAGATCTCCACAAACTGGCCGTAGTGGACATCAAAGTCGCGGGAGACCCGAAAGTTCCACTCCAGCTCGGTGTGGCGCTCGATGGCTAGAATGGTGTAGGCCTTGGGCAGCAGGCGGTTTTCGACCACGTCCTGCTGCGGTTCTGCTGTTGCGGTTTGTTGGCACTGGCACATATCAGTTCGCCCCCTGCGCGTTGTCGGCTGCGATGGTCTGTTCGACCACATCGGTCATCTTGTTGATGATGTTGCTAAAGGAGATGTAGTGAGGGCAGCGATCGTCGCAGCGGCCACAGCCGACGCACATGTGCTCCTCCCCCTGACGGGCCTTGTAGTCGTTGACCTTGTGCAGGGCGCGATAACGCAGGCGCTCGCCATGTTTGGCGCGAAAACCGTGGCCACCGGCCATGTCGCTAAAGCCATCCACCATACAACTGGCCCACTGGCGACGGCGCTCGCCCTGCTGGGGGTTCTCCGCATAGGTGAGGTCATGCACGCTGTAGCAGCTGCAGGTCGGGCAGGAGGTGGTACAGCGGCCGCAACCGATGCAGCGGCTGTCGTACTCGGCCCAGACCGGATGGGCGGTGAGGATCTGGCGGATCCGCTGGGGGTCGTCACAGACGCTGTCCGGGGTGCGTACCTTGACCGGGTTGCTCTGGACAAATTCCGGGGTGAAGTCGTCGGATTCACCCAGTTCGGCAAAGTAGCCGAGCAGCTCGGGATCCTTCACCTCGATGCGGGCACCCTCATCGCTCAGACGAATGGCGGCGGCGTAGTCCCGGGTCTCGTTGCTGCCCATGGAGACGCAGAAGCAGTTCTCGAAGCTCTCGCGGCACTCCAGCAGCACCAGCTTGAGCTTGCTGCGCAGCCGGGCGTAGTAGACGTCGCTGTTCTGGCCATTTTTCAGGTAGACCTGATCCAGCCTGCGCAGAGCGTGGATATCACAGCTGCGCAAGAACAGCAGGGTGGGCTTGGCCTCCACCTTTGATTCGCGCAGCTCCAGATTGTCGAAGTGGAACAGGGTCTGGGTGATGGGGAGCACCACCTCTTTCGGGGAGAAGTGGGACTTCTCCTGCCACACCAGATCGGCCGGATGACGGATGCTGTGATAGGTGACGTTGTCGGTGTCGGAGAAGCGGCCGCCCCGATATTCGGCCGCGGGCGCCATGATCCGGTAATCGGGCAGCAGCCGCTCGAACAGCTGCGCCAGCGCGGGATGGGTGAGAAGAAACGACATAAATAAACACCTTGTATGAGGGTGAGATGCCCTGGCATAGGGATGAGGAGCGGGCCGGTCAGGATGTCTGGCATCGGTTCTGGCCGCGCTTGCCTCGCCACGGTCTGTTTTTATGACTCATGTTGCTCAACTGACCCGATTGTTATTGTGTTGGCGGCGCGTGCGTCGCGGCAGGTCGGGTCATGCCTGTAAAATCCTTATCAATTGAGCAGGGCGGCCTGATAGCCTGCGCACTTGCCCATCACGTATCCCATCTCCAGCTTGTTGATATCGCGGGTGAAACGGGAGACGGGGAAGTAGTCGGCCGGGGCGATCACCTCGATCTGGCAGTCCTCCGGCGGATTGGCGATAAAATCGAGCGCCTCGTTGTAGCTGCGATCCCGCTGCTCCAGCGCCTGTGCCAGCGCGGGACGGGTCTTGAGCAGGGTGCGGATCATCCAGGGGAAGGGCATCGGCTTGAGCCGATAGCCAAGGGGCTCGGAGAGGATCACTGTCAGGTGACGGGCACCGCGGCGGTAGGCCTCGATCACCGGGATGGAGTCGGCCACCCCGCCATCTGTCATCGGCACCCCGTGCACCTCCGGGTATTCGTGGGAGGCGAGGGGAATGGCGCAGCTGGCGGGCAGCACCTCGTTCATGTTTTCCGGCTTGACCCGGATGTACTCCGCCTTGCCGGTCAGGGTATTGGTCACCACCGCATAGAAGGGGATGCCGGTCTCCCGGTAGGCGTGAATGTCGAGGGGATACTTGCGGCAGCTGGTGTTCCACAGCCAGTGGATATCCACCAGATTGCCCCCCTTGGCAAAGCGCAGGGGATCCATAAACTGCTGGCTGCACGCCAGTTTGGTCAGGATCTCGTGGCTGCGGCCATGCTGGCTGGCGAGATAAGCCAGCAAGTTGGTGGCCCCCGCCGAGACGCCGATGGCGAAGTCAAAGGGGCGATAGTCATGCTCGATAAACGCATCCAGTACGCCGCTGGCAAATATGCCGCGCATGGCGCCGCCTTCTACAACCAATGCGCTGGGGGATGCGTTTTTGTTCATGACAGGCACCTCATTGATAAGTCAGAGAGAAAAAGTGGGAAAGAGAACGTTCGGGCTGTCAGGCCGACCATTCTGACAACCAACCGGGGTTGGCCATCGCAATGAGGTCATTCTAGGAAGGGGATAGTGTTTAGAATATCTGTTAATAATGAATCAAGTGTTTTATATTTCTAAACGATGGTGATAAACCCGTTGTGATCAAAGGGGTTGTGTAGGAGTCTCAACGACTCTGTGATGGCTGGATATTGGCAAGGATGAGTGTGTCATGACGTTATTGGTTCCCCCGCTGCTCCGACGTGGCGATACCATCGCTTTTTTCTCCCCCTCCAGCGCGGCGACCGCCTGGGCACCCAACCGTTTTGCCCGCGCAAAAGCCTTTCTTGAGGGGCAGGGCTTTAGGCTCAAGGCGGGCAGCCTCACCGGCCAGCAGGATCACTGGCGCTCCGGCTCCATCGCCGCACGAGCCGAGGAGCTCAACGCCCTTATTCGCGACCCAGAAGTGCGCTGCATCATGTCGGTGATTGGCGGCAGCAACTCCAACTCCCTGTTGCCCTACCTCGATTTTGAGGCGCTGAGGCGCGATCCCAAGATCATCGTCGGCTACTCCGATGTGACGGCCCTGCTGCTCGGCATCCATGCCCAAACTGGCCTGGTTACCTTTTATGGCCTCCTTTGGCGAGTTGCCGCCGCTCGTGGATGAGACGCTGGCCAGTTTTTTACAGATTGCGTTGGCCGATGAAGCTGGCGTCCCCTGCACGTTGCCCACCCCGGTGCTGTGGAGCGATGAACGGCTGGACTGGGAGAACCAGACCCGGGCCAAGCAGTGCCAGCCCAATCGGCTGATCTCGGTGGGCTCAGGCCGGGTTGAGGGGAGGCTGATTGGCGGCAACCTCAACACCATGGCGGGGAGCTGGGGTTCTCCCTATATGCCGCCCATCGAGCACGGCGACATTTTGCTGCTGGAGGACAGCCTGAAATCAGCCGAGACGGTGGAGCGCTCCTTTGCCCATCTCAAGCTGTGCGGGGTGTTTGATCGGATCGGCGCGCTTATCCTCGGCAAGCACGAGCTGTTCAACGATCAAGGTAGCGGCAAGCGCCCCCTCGATATCCTGCTGGAGGTGGTGGGGGAGCCGAGCTTCCCCATTCTGGCGGAGTTTGACTGCGCCCATACCCACCCCATGCTGACGTTGCCGCTGGGTATCGAGGTGGCGCTCGATCTCGACAGTCAGCAGCTCACCTTGCTGCAGCCCTGGTGGCGAGCAGAATGAGGGCGAAATGTATGTCCAACAACAAGGCCGCTTAGCGGCCTTGTCTGTTTTTGTGGGGCGTGATCAGGGCAGGGCATCGGGCCGGAAGCTGGCGCGGATCTGCGGCACCAGGCTTGAAGGGTCGAAGCCTTTCTCCTCGCCCAGCACCGGATGGAGCAGGGGCTTCTCTTCGATGGGGGTGATATCCCCCGCCAGCAGCTGGCGGGTGGCCTGACCCATCTGGTAGAGCTGGCGCACCGGCGCAAACTGGGTCGCCAGATTGAGGGGATCATCGGCGCGGGTGAAGGCCATCATGGGGATCTGGTAGGTGGCATCGCGTGCCGGCTTGTCACCGTGAATGCCCTTGCCGGCAGACATCAAAAATGGTTGGTGATCGCCAAAGGCCACCACCAGATAGCGCTTGTCCGACTGGTCGAGGGTCTTGAGCAGCCGCTCCAGCGAGGCCATGGCATCCACCACCCCGGTGTAGTAGGTGTTGAGCAGCTGGGTGTCACTCTCGCTCTGGTTCGGGCAGGCGCCGCTGTGCTCCTGCCCCTGATAGCGGGGGCCATCGAAGGGGCCGTGCCCCTGCATGGTGACCGCATAGGCAAACAGCGGTTTGTCATCCTGTTCGCTGCGCTTGAGCAGGTGGTCGATGAGCGCATCGTCGGAGATATAGAGCCCCTTGTGCTCAAGGGTGGTGAAGCGGGTGTCGAACCAGCGCTCCTCATAGCCGAGCGCCGGGATCGCCTTGGCGCGCCCCCAGAACTTCTCTACATAGGGGTGGGCAAACAAGGTCTTATAGCCGCTCTGTCTGGCGCTCTGGGCCAGCCCCGGCACCTGCTGCGAGAGGTAGTAGTAGGGCACCACCCCCTGCTTGAGCAAGCCCACCGGCAGGCCGGTGTTCATCTCGAACTCCGCCAGCACCGTCATACCGCCGGTGGTGGGGGAGTGGATGGTTTTTTGCCACTGCTGCACGCTGGCGGGCAGGGAGAGGGTGGGAGCCGGGGCGCAGATCCGCCCCTTCCAGTCGAGCCAGAGCGACTCATATTGCAGCACGATCACCAGATCCCAGCGCGGCGCTATGCCCTGGGGCGGATAACTCAGCTGCGGGGCCAGCTCGTTGATCTGCAAGGGGTAGCGAAACACGCTGCCACTTTGCAGCATCTCGTCCACCAGATTGAACAGATAGAGGCCGGGGCCGGAGCGGATGATGTCCCTGTGGTAGTTGACCGCGCGATCCACGTAGCGAATGTTGGCTCCCAGCAGCTTGTTGCCGGTCTGGGTGGCAAAGACGCACAGGGCAAAGAAGGCGACGGTGGCCGCGGCTGTGCGCAACACCCAGCGTGACAGGGCAAAGCGCCAGCAGAGAAACAGTGCCAGCAACACGGTGAAGATGGGCAGGATGGGGTGCTGGTCGAGCAGGATCCGCAGCAACGCGAGCAGGTTGCCAAAATCATCCCCGCCGAGCGGCACGCCGTAGATGGCGATCTTCATAAAGTTGGCCAGCAGACCTATGCCTGACAGCGCGGTAAAGACCAGCCCCATATAGAGGTTGAAGCCCGCCAGCGCGCAGAGGCTCCAACCCAGCACCATGCTGCCCCAGGCGAGATAGTAGTGCTCCGGCCGAAAGCCTGACCAGAGCAGAAACTCCCCCAGCTTGAACACCACGAAGCCGTGCAGAAGCACGAAGGTGAGGTTGCCGAGCAGCAGGCTGCCGATGATCCGCCAGCGCAGGCTGCGGCGCAGCTTTGGCAGCACCGTTTTGAGCACGGCGGCGCTCAGGGCCAGCACCAGGGTCAGGCTCACCACCAGATAGGTGAGGTTGAAGCCCTGCTCCGGCAGGGTTTGCAGGATCTGGCTGAAATCGCCGCTCTCGGGGCGATCTTTGAGCAGCAGACCGATGCGCAGCTGATAGCGGCTGGCCAGAGCGTCATCCGGGGCCCGCAGGGTACTGTTGAGATCCAGCGAGCAGCGGTTATTGCGGCACACCTGACGCTTATCTACCGCTTGACTCAGCTGGTCAATCCGCTCCCCCTTGTCGTTGAGCAGCTCCACTCGCACCTTGTCCCCCGCTTGCAGCGGCCCTCGCAACTGCCATTGGCTCCGCACCACCAGATAGAGGCCGCGGCTGTCGCTTTTATAGAGCAGGGCGTGGCGGGTGAGGGTGGCCAGCGGATTGTCGGCGGGGCCCAGCACCAGCGGCTGGGCACGGCCCAGCCAGCTACCGGGATTGATCAGCGGCAACAGCAGGGTCAGCAGCAGCAATCCGCCCAGCAGGGCAAGCAGCAGAGAGGGCAGACTCAGGACGCGGGGGCGGCCTGAGGAGGGGCGATTCATATAAGCTCATCCTTTGAGCGAGTGAGGGAGAGATCGTTCATCCGCATAGAGTTTGACCCGATGGTGCGGGCCTTGTTTCAGCTTGTCAATTTAATGACCACTTAATGAATATTTAGTTACAGCTCAACCTTGCAAATTGTGATCCCGATCGAGGGGTTGTTCGGAATATGTGATGAAAGCGTCATCATGGGGTTTTGCCACTGGCTTGGGAGGGATCTGCTGTTTAGTCTCTCGATAGCGACTGGAGGTACATGTATGAATCCCAAAGTGATGGCACGTCAGGCCAGATTGCTGCGCATGCTGGAGAGCAAGGAAGAGATCCGGATCGGACGCGAGCGCGACTGCCCGCTGCCGCTGGCCCAACTGGTCAAGCTGAAGGATAGCCATCCGGCTGTGGTCAAGGTCTATCGCCACGGTCTCACCGCCGAGGTGTTTCACCTCAAGGTGGAGGGGCATCACTGGTGCCTCAAGCGGCGCCGTCAGGATTCGCTGGTGGCCAACCTCGATGGCAAGACCGCCTTTCTGACCGAGCTGGAGCGGCGGCGCGAAATCGAGGCGCTGCGGGAGCTGCATCCTACTGTCCTCTCCCACGTGGTCTGCACCAGCTTTGGCTCGGCGCGCGCCGGGGTGCTGGTCTCCCCCTGGTTGCGGGGTGTGCCGGTCCATCAGCTCAACGAACGCAATCTGGCCCAGATGCTGGAGGTGCAGGGTGAGCTGGCCCGCTGGGGCTGGTTTGACTGGGACCCGAGCCCGGGCAACCTGCTCGATGACGGCGAGCAGATCTGCGTGTTCGACTTTGGCTATATGTGGACCTTCGATCCCCGCTTTGAATACAACTCCAACGGTCTGGTCGACCCGCAGTTCCATGTGCCGGAGCGACTGGAGACCCGCACCCTCTCGGGGCTTTGGCTCGATGAGGCCGATCCTCTGCCGCAATTTCGCTACTGGCGCGAGCTTTGTCTGAAATGGGTCAAACGGGAGATCCATCACCTGATCCGCGAAGGAGCCAGCGCGCCCGTGCTGGCCCGCTTGCACGCCCTGCAAGGGGAGTGGAGCGCTGCGCTGGCGAGCGACGAGGCGCTGGTCGCCAACTGGTGGCGGGACATGTATCGCAGCCACCGGCTCGATGTGGCCGATGATCTGAGTGGCCAGAGCTGCGGCCCGCTCACCTTGCGTCGCCTCGACTGGTTGATGCAGGCGGTGACGGATCACTATCCGCTGCTGGTGGACAATCT
Source organism: Aeromonas sp. 95A (assembly GCF_051919235.1). Taxonomy (NCBI): domain Bacteria; kingdom Pseudomonadati; phylum Pseudomonadota; class Gammaproteobacteria; order Aeromonadales; family Aeromonadaceae; genus Aeromonas; species Aeromonas sp. 95A. The sequence goes on along the minus strand of NZ_JBQBFC010000001.1, from coordinate 1,065,421 downwards.
CTCGCCTCAGGAGACGGAGCTGGGCCAGACCGGGCTGCTGGCCCGCTTGCAGCAGCTACGTCGGGAGGAAGTTGCCTGCCAGTTGCCTGCCACCAGCCTTGCCTGAGCCAACACATCCGCGGAATACAAATGAACAGGGCGCCGTGTTGGCGCCCTGTTGCATGGTCGGAATTGCTTCGGGTGAGGGTCAGTCCAGCAGCTCCTGATGGAGGCGGTTGACGATATTGCCCGCCTCGCTCTCCTTGACCAGGAAGCAGAGGTTGTGGGCGCTGGCGCCGTAGCAGATCATCCGGATGTTGTGCTCGCGCAGGGCGTCAAAGACCTGACTGCCCACCCCGTTCACTTCGCTCATCCGGTTGCCGATGAGCGCCACCAGTGCCAGACCGGTTTCCACCTCCACCTTGCAGAGTTGCCCCAGCTCGGCCAGTACCTTGTCGCTCAGGATCGGTTCGCCGTTGCTCTGGCTGCCGGTGTGATCCAGCGTCAGTGACACGCTCACCTCCGACGTGGTGATGAGATCGACCGAGATGCGGTGACGGGCCAGAATGCCGAACACTTCGGCCAGGAAGCCGTAGGCGTGGAACATGTTGAGGCTGTGCAGGGTCACCAGCACCTGCTGGCGGCGCAGGGCGACGGCGCGAAACAGCGGGCTTGAATCTGTGCTGGCGCGGATCCAGGTACCACCGGCGGCAGGATCTTTGGCGGAGCCGACAAACACCGGAATATTCTGGCGCACCGCCGGTTGCAATGTGGCCGGGTGCAGCACCTTGGCGCCGAAGGTGGCCATCTCGGCTGCTTCGACAAAGCTGATTTCAGGAATGGGGCGGGCGCGGGTGACGAGGCGCGGGTCCGTGGTGTAGATGCCGGGCACATCGGTCCAAATCTCGATACTGGCGGCATCGAGCGCTTCGGCCAAGAGGGCTGCGCTGTAGTCAGAGCCGCCGCGACCGAGCGTGGTGGTGCGGCCATCGCCATCGGCACCGATAAAGCCCTGGGTGATGATGAGGCTGTCGCCAAGCTGCGGGCCCAGCGTCTGCTGGCAGAGAGTGCGGGTGGTGGCCAGATCGACGGTGGCCTTGCCAAAGCGGCTGTCAGTGCGCATCAGCTGGCGCACATCCTGCCAGTGGGCCTTGACGCCGCGCTGGCGCAGCAGTTCGGTAAAGAGGCGGGTAGACATCAGCTCGCCGCAGGCGATGAGGCGATCGGCCAGCTCCGCATCGGTATGCTGGTGGGCTTGCTGGGCCATGAGGCGAATTTCGTCCAGCTGGCCATGAATGAGGGCGCTCACATCAACAGGGTTGCCGAGATCGGCCAGAATGGCCTGCTGGATCCCGGCCAGTTTGGCCAGTTGCTCGTCGCGGCCCGCTTCGTCCAGCTCCCCTTGTGCCAGAGCGACCAGCAGGTTGGTGACACCGGCGCTGGCGCTCAGCACCACCACCCGGGTGGCGGGATTGGCCAGCACGATGTCGGCGCAGTTATTCATGGCCGGGAAGTTGGCGACACTGGTTCCGCCAAACTTGGCGACATTGATCGGGCTCATTGCTTACTCCTGTCTTATTTTAAGATTCCGGTTCCATCGGGCAAAAAAGAGAGGAGGAGGCTGAAAATGGCAGGAATGAACGAAGCTATCCCGGCCAGAAGCACTCCACCTGCAGAGCCCATCCCGTACCGCCCCTGACAGGGCGCGGTGGGGGATGATCACTACCGATGACAACCCGGGGGATTCAGCCCCCGCAGCCGACGTTGAGGTCACCAGTCTCCTCACTCGTCTCGGCGCTGCTCCCCCTGACCCAAGTTCACCGGACGCTGGCGTCCTCCCTTGGGCTGCCTGGGCAGCGCTCCTCTTCTGGCTCCACCAGGGCGGTGGAGTGCATTTAGAAATACCCTGCGTTGGATTGCACTGTCAATCGAGTTTGTGAAAAAGTTCAAATTGTCGGCTAACTCAACACAGAATCAATGGCTTAGGCAATGGTCTTTGACAAAACCTTGGAACGGCGCTGCCAGTTGTAGAGACGCTGGCGCGCTACCGGCAGATCTTCCACTTCCAGCGGATCGAAGCCCCGCTCCCGGAACCAGTGGATGGAGCGGGTGGTGAGCACGAACAGGCGGCGAATGCCAAGCCGCTTGGCCCGCTCGGCCACCTTGGCCACCAGCTGATCCCCCCGGTTGGAGTTGCGATAGTCGGGGTGGATGGCGACGCAGGCCATCTCCGCCATCGCCTCTTCCATAAAGCAGTAGAGGGCCGCGCAGCCGATGATGAGACCATCGCGTTCGATGATGGTGAACTTGTCGATCTCCATCTCCAGCTGCTCGCGGGAGCGGCGCACCAGAATGCCTTCCTCCTCCAGCGGGCGGATCAGATCCAGAATGCCGCCGATATCCTCGATGGTGGCGGCGCGGGCCTGCTCGGCACTTTCCCGCACGATCGGGTGCCGAGGCCGTCGCGACTGAACAGCTCCTGCAGCATGGCGCCATCATCCTGATAGCTCACCAGATGGGAGCGGGGCACGCCGCCACGGCAAGAGGCAATGGCCGCGCGCAGATAGCGGGCGGTGCCGGACATCTCTTCGCCCGCCTGCTCCAGCTCCACCAGCAGCTCTTCGGCCTGTTCGGGGAAGAGCTCGGAGATAGCTTCGCCGCGTCTGTCCATTACCCCCTGGGTGCTGCTAAAGCAGATGAGTTTGTCCGCCTTGAGGTCGACCGCCACCCGGCGAGCCACCTCTTCCGAGCTCAGGTTAAAGCTCTCGCCGGTAACAGAGCAGCCGATGGGGGAGATGAGCACCAGACTCTTCTGATCGAGCTGGCGGGTGATCCCCTCCACGTCGATGCGGCGCACCCGGCCGCTGTGGCAAAAGTCGATGCCATCATCCACCCCCAGCGGCTGGGCAGTGACGAAGTTGCCGCTCACCACGCTGATCCGCGCCCCCTGCATGGGTGTGTTGGCGAGCCCCATGGAGAGCTGGGCGGTGATGTCATATTGCAGGCCGCCACACACCTGTTTGATGATGGTGAAACTCTCGTCATCGGTGACCCGGATCCGCTTGTGATACTGGGCCTCGATACCGGCGCGGGCCAGCGCTTCATCGTTTTGCGGACGTGAACCAAACACCAGCACCAGGCGTATGCCCAGTGTCTGCAGCAGGGCGATATCGCTGACTATATTGGCGAAGTTGGGGTGGCAGATGGCTTCTCCCCCCATCATCAGCACAAAGGTGGCGCCCCGATGCACATTGACATAGGGGGTGGATTGCCGGAAGGCATTGACCAGACTGGGTTCGCGTTCACGCACTTGATATTTCTTCCATAAAAAAACAGCGATTGGCTCAATATATGAAAATTAATTCACAAATCAAGACTAAATATTGATTTTGGCCGTTTCTGGTCTATAAGGGGCGGCTTGGCCGTGCGGATCGGGAACGTGTGGCAGGAAGCGCAGATGGCCGCCGGAGTAAGCGATGAGGGCCCGCCGGTTGATCCGGCGCGATAAACTGCTATCTTCGATGCTCCTTTTCGTCAGCTGTGTGATTTCACAGGGTTTTATACAAGGACAGAATTCATGGAACAGATTATTTCACCGGCAGATGCCCTGCCGGGACGACGCGAAGCGATGGTGATTGGTCAGCAGCATGCGGTGAATGGCAACCCCACTCAGGGGCCTTGGCCCGAGAACATGGAGCTCGCCTGGTTTGGTATGGGCTGTTTCTGGGGTGTGGAGCGCCTGTTCTGGCAGCAACCTGGCGTCTACTCCACCGCGGCAGGTTATCAGGGCGGCGTGACCCAGAATCCCACCTACAAAGAGGTGTGCAGCGGGCTGACCGGCCATGCCGAGACGGTGCAGGTGGTGTTTGATCCGGCGGTGATCAGCTATGGCGATCTGCTCAGACTGTTTTGGGAGCAGCACGATCCGGCGCAGGGGATGCGACAGGGCGGGGACATTGGCACCCAGTACCGCTCGGTGATCTTCTATGGCGACGAGAGCCAGCAGATCATTGCCCAGCAGAGCATGGCGGCCTACCAGCAGGCGATGGCGGCAAGCGGTGACAGCCGTGCCATCACTACCCGCATTCTGCCGCTGGCGCCCTTCTACTACGCCGAGGATTACCATCAGCAATATCTGGAGAAAAACCCGGATGGTTACTGCGGATTGGGTGGTATTGGAGTCTGTTTGCCGCCCAGCCTGAACCGCTGAACAGGTTTGTAGTCGATTTCTTAATAAAAGTGAAAATAAATGGTCGGAGGAGGGAACTTATTGCGACCAGTCGGGACTAACTAGATAGCGTCCAGGGATCGGATGCAAAGTCCAGACACATTTCTTGCCTTGATAACCGCCTGATGAATGAACGCACTGGCGGGTTGAAAATGATAGCAAGCAGGGCTGCCCACCAAGGCGGCCCTTTTCCTTATCTGCTGCTTTGAAATCTTGCGTTGGGCGGGAGAGCCGGACGGCAGATCAGCCGATGGCGCTGTCGAACAGGTTCTTGATGAGATCGATAAACTCGATGAGGAAGGTTTTCTGTTCCGGGGTCGGGGCGCGCAGCCAGACGGCGGAGAGCACCTCTTCCAGATCGGCGACCACGGCGTCGGCCTCCTGCATGATGGCGAAACGCACCTTGGGATCGAGCTGGGGGTTTTGCTCGCAAATGGCCATCAGGTTGCTGGCAACTCGGCCACTGACCAGATCTTCGATGGTCTCTTCACCATCGTTCTGCTGCTGGGATTCAAACAATCCCAAACTCTCCACCAGATACTCGATCAGCGAGATATAGCCTTCACTTTCTACCACCATGGTTGCTGCCTCAATACAGTAACAATACGAAAATTAAGCGTATTTTAGTGGCTTGCCCTAGCTTGGCAAGCAGCAGTGCAGGCGATGGCGCGTAAAACTGACTCCGCCTCGCTCCACGCACTCCAGCCCGGTCAACGTAAAGCCATGTCGTAAAAATAGCTCATAACTGAAGGCGCTGGCCTCGGTGGTGATGAGGGTCAGACCGAGCCCTCGGGCCCCCGCGAGCGCCGTGGTGAGCAGAAGATTGCCCAGTCCCTGGCGCTGATGGTCGGCGCTGACATAGAGCAGGCTGAGGTGGCCATCGGGGCTCAGGGTGACAAACCCGAGGGGCAAATTTGCCTGCTCCGCCACCCAGCCGTGGTGCTCGCGCAGCTGGCTGACAAAGCCCGGATGTTGTGAGCCGAGGGCCCACTGCTCCACCTGCTCGGCGCTGTAGTGCTCGGGGCCGCTGCGTCGCACCGCCTGCTCAAACAGGCTCACGAGGGCGGGGATATGTGCCTCACCAAGGGGGACAATACAAAGTGCTGGATTAAGTGCTGGCGTCATAAGGTTGGGTCGTCAGTGGGGGAGAGGGGGCGCGGCGCCTGTGGCCGTTTGGCTTTGGGCAGACCCGCGACAACCCGCTCATAGGAGTGGTGCACCCAGCCCTGCCACAGATCATCTGGCAAGGTGCTGTTCAGGGTCACTGTGTTCCAGTGTTGCTTGTTCATATGCCAGCCCGGTTTGACCTCGGGGTGGATCTCGCGCAGCAGCAACGCCAGCTCGGGCTCGCATTTGAGGTTGATGGTGAGCGGCTCGGCCTGCCAATCCACCAGCGCAAACATCTTGCCCGCGATGCGGTAGACCAGGATCTCCGGGCCAAATGGGGTATCTTCGGTGGCGCCCGGCAGGGTCAGCAGAAAGTGGCGCAAACGGGTCAAATCCATGGAAATTTCTCGCGCAAGGGGTGATCCGGGTCATGTCAGGCGCATATCTATCGGCGGGCCTGTTCTGTTAATATGCGCGCAGCCGAGTATACCCCCCATCACCAAGGGAGCCTATTGGATGTTGTATCACAAGACTTTCGAACTGGGTCCCGAGCGGGATTGGGTGGTGTTTGTCCACGGCGCCGGTGGCAGCTCCTCCATCTGGTTCAAGCAGCTGCGCGCCTATCGCGAGCACTTCAACGTGCTGTTGCTGGACTTGCGCGGCCACGGCCAGTCCCACCAACTGCAACAGGTGGTCAAGGGCCACTACAGCTTTCGGGAAGTGACCGAAGATATCGTTCGGCTGCTCGATCATCTCGATATCCGCCGCGCCCACTTTGTCGGCATCTCCCTTGGCACCATCCTTATTCGCCATCTGGCCGAGCTCTGCCCGGAGCGGGTGAAAAGCATGGTACTGGGGGGCGCTATCTTGCGGCTCGATATCCGCTCGCGGGTGCTGGTGCAACTGGGCCGACTCGGCCAGCACTTCCTGCCCTATATGTGGCTCTACCGGCTGTTTGCCTTCATCATCATGCCGCGCCAGCACCATCAGGAGTCACGCAACCTCTTTGTGCGCGAGGCCCGCAAGCTCTGCCAGAAAGAGTTCAAACGCTGGTTCCGCCTCGCCACCGAGGTCAATCCGCTGATGCGTTACTTCCGCGAACGCTCCCTGCCCATTCCCACCCTTTATGTGATGGGGGAGGAGGATCATATGTTTCTGGCTCCGGTGCGCGAACAGGTGGCTCGCGATGCCAGCTCCTCGCTGGCGGTGATCCAGCAGTGCGGCCATGTCTGCAATGTGGAGCAGCCGGAGCAGTTTAATCGCCGTACGCTGGCATTTATTCAATCGCTGGGGGGAGGGAGGAAATAATCTTTTGCCTCAACCCCGACTCAAACAAAGTGGGGAATATATCTGGGCCAGCGCATATCCAATTTCAGATGTCACGAGAATAGCAGTGCCTGCGAGACGGGGCCAAGCCAGCACGCCGGCATCCTCTATCTGGTGGTTCAGGTGGCGAAATAGGAAAATAAAAACGGCAGGATAAATATCCTGCCGTTTGACTCAAGGAGTTTCATAATATCTATCCAATCCTGACACATCTGGCTCAGAAAGATGGGTGTCTAAGATATGCTGTGAATTCACCTTGCGCAGTTTTGTAATATTATAATGCGTAGGCCAAGGGGCCATTTAGGCTAATAAACTGCCTAAGATCTTGAAGTGATAAATTTATTTCAACAGAGCCCTCTGCACCTGGGGCTACTTCGTACTCATCGAAGCATAGAGTTAAATTATGGCCATCGAAATAGTAACATTGATCATCTTTTAAACCTTCAAAATACTCCCCATACCCTCTAGCTTTAAGGGCTTTTTCTGCAAGTTTATCTACGCCTTCCTTGTAACCGGCGACAAAAAGATCTTTAAAATAAATTTGACCACCAGTAGTGATGTTTATGTTTGAGCTTGCAATTGTATTTCCAGCCCCGACATCGCCATGAGAATAATATGTGCCCTTATATAGAACACTTAGTAAATTACCTTTCAATGCATACTTTTCAGTTGTCACAAACCAGTTTTCTTGTTCATATTCTACATCTACACGTGCAGCATGTTTCAAATGTGCATTAACTCTATCTTCTATCAACTGATCTGATAGTCCTGATATCTGAATATAATCAGCTTTAACTTCGGCAGTCCACTCTGGATTGGTTGGATTGGGCCGCTTATACTCTAGCTTTTTCTTCTGAAACGTAACATTATTGCCAGTTTTGTCCAAGGTTGACTTTTGGAGTATCAATGAAGTGAGGTTCTGCTTACAACTGCGCACGTCGGTAAGTTGCCCAGCTAATTTATCATAGGGGACTCCTTCAAATTCACTAATATTTGACTTATAGCTACCATCAGCGGTTACAGTACCACCAATTAATTTTACAAGAGCTTCTCCTTGTCCTTTAAGTTGAGCTGTTATTTGTGATTGTGTAACTTTACCGCTAGCATGAATTTCTTCACATTGCCGTGAAGCGAAGTCTGCAATTTCATCTAGTGTTGCGGACTGCAATGACGAAGATGAAAAAAGCACAAAAGGTAGGCAGTGAATGATCTTCATAAATTTCCCTTTTTTTAAGTGTGAAAAGTTTAAAAAATTACAATATAATATGACTTTTTTATCGAACATGGCTTTAATTACACTCAAGACACTCTAAAAAATATTAAGTAAGAGGTTTTTGTATAGTGTGGTGCTAGACTAATATGTGCTTAACAAGAGTTGCACCACCTTGGTTTAACTAGTTTCTTAATGCGTTGAGTTATATATGTAAAGTGGTTTTTGGAACTGCAATGGAATATGGATACATTATTATGCAAGGGGTTTCATAGTATCTGCATTGTATATATAGGAGCCATAATTCGATAGCTGTACACATAACTTGTGGCCATCATTGCAGTACCTTGTTTATTAGAAAATATATCTTTTCTACACAGGATAGCTACCGCACTGGGTCTTACCGCCCAGTGGGTAACGATTAACCAAATTGAAGAGTAATACCTCGTAAGCGAGCCTCGGTTACTTATTGTGCTGAAAAGGGTGGATGCGTATGGTACCAAATAAAGATCTATTTGTTGAGCAAAAGATCTTACTGAAGCGGGGGATTGACACGTTATTTTGATGAGGATCAGAAAGCGAAGCGGGAAAGGCAGTTTGGAACTGAGCGTAATGGAAACGGTGCACAGAGATAGTAATGCGAAGCAGACTTAACCCTCGCATATAAAAGCAGAGAAGAAACGCGGTAGGCCCTTTGCTCAATACCCCGTCATCTCCAGATAGCCGACCCCCTTGGCATCTCCCTCCACCGTTACTGCACCCTCCCAGTAGTCAAAGCGACCTGTCATGGCCTGATTGGGCTGACGGGCCTTGATGGTGAGGTTCATTCCGGCGGCGTTTAGCTGCCACTCGACGGGGTAATCCTGCCCCTTGGGGCCGCGCCAGGTGTTGCCCGGCGTAAAGTGAATCGTGTCGGGGGCGAGCACCCGGCTGCTGCCGTCCCGCTCAATCAAAATGCCGTAGCGGTTCTCAGGCTCAGTGCGTCCCGATTTGGTGCGCAGGCGAAACAGCATCAGTTCGCGGCCATCGGCCAGTTGCAGCGAAAACCAGTCCCAGCCCGATTGCCACTCCGCCAATACCGAGCTGCTCCACTCGTGATCAAACCAGCCTTGTCCGGTGACGGTGCGGGTTTCGCCATCGCGAGTCAGGGTGCCGCGAAGAGTGAGGCGCGGGTAGGAGTAGTAAAAAGAGGCGTTGCCCGGGCTCTTCTCGCTGTAACCGGCCTTGCCTTGCAGCACCAGCGGCTTGGCGGCAGTGACGGTGAGGTTCAGCTCGCCAATCTTGCTCTGCACCTTGAGGGTGGCGGGGAAGAGCGCTGCCCCTTGCGAGGCAAGCCGCCACTCCCTGAGCCAATATTGGCCGCCGCTGGCTCCCGCCAGTCCCGGTCCTTGCCGACTGGCCCGTTCATCTTGCTGGTGGCTGCCACGGTCGAGATCCGTGATGGCAAACTGGGCCAGCCAGAGCTGGGGGGTGAGCCAGGGGTTGCTGGTGCGGAGTTCTTGCTCGATCCCTTGGCGAAACAGGGTCCACTGCATGCCATATTCGCGCCCCTGTTCATCCTTGAGATTGCCGGTGAGATACCACCACTCGGAGCGGTAATCGGGGTGGGCGGCGTGATCCTCCGGCAATTGGATAGTTTGCCCCGGCAGCACCTTTTTAAAGCTGTCGTTGCCACCGCCGAGCAGGGCGCCCAGATCGCTGGCAGCGATAGCCCCGCTATAGAGCGTCCAGAGCATACCCAGCGCCAGCGGCCACCCTTTGATCTGTTTCATACCACTCTCCTTGCTGCATACCAGGAGGCCAATGCGCCACAGACCGGTGCCAGCAACAGGGCGGTGACCGCATGAAGGGGGGCGGCCTCGAAGGCGAGGCGCCAGCCAAAGGCGCGGGGGTTGACCACCTCGATCAGCACCCAGGCGAGGCCATAGCCCACCGGCAGAGCCAGCAGGGCGGTGAGCAGCCCCAATCCCGCTCCTTGCCACACCAGCAGCTGGCGGCAGTGGCGGGGGCTCAAGCCCAGACTCTGCAAGGTCTGCAGCTCGCCACGGCGCGCCAGCCCCAGCACCATAAAGGCCGAGCCAATCCCGACAAAGGCGATGCCGAGGATCAGCAGTTTCAATAGCTCGGTCACCACAAAGGTCTGGTCAAACACCTTGAGCGCCGCGCTGTGAATGGCGGGGGCGGAGAGCAGATTGAGCTGCTCGCCAAAGCGCTCGCGCAGGCGGTCGGCCAGCTGCTCTGGGTCGTTGCTAAAGAGGGCGAGGGATTGCACCGCTCCCGCCTCGAAGGCGTGCAGGATCTGTCCCTTGTCGCTGCCGTAATCCTGATAGACGCCGGTGACGGTGAACTGCCTTGGCCCCTGCTCGCCGCTGATCGCCAACCTCTGGCCCACCTTGACCCCGAGGCGCACCGTCAGCGGTTCGCTCGCCAGCACTTCGTTGGGGCGGGTCGGCCAGCGTCCTGCCAGCAGCGGATAGGCCGCTTTAAGCTGGGGAATAAAGTCCATCTGCGCCCACTCGATGGGCTGTCCCTGCCAGCGGGCAGGGTGAACCGAGCGGCGCGAGGCGGCGCTTACCAGCGGATTGGCGAGCAGGGTCTTAAGGGTCGCTTCGCTCAAGGTGCCCTTGTTGCCCGCCACCCCCTTGGGGGCGGTGACATAGAGATCGGCGGCCAGACGCTGGCCGAGCCAGATCTCCACGCTTGAGCGAAAACTCGACACCATGACCCCGATGCCGATGGCCGCCGCGATGGCGAGCTGCAACGCCATTACCGCGATAGCGGTGCGATCGAGGTGATAGAGGGTCTCTGCTACCCCGAGTCGGGCAGTGAGAGGGCCGCCCGCGCGCCGTCGTAGCCAGCCAAGCAGGCCGCGCAGGGCATCGGGCAGCCAGAGTGCCATGGCCAGCAGCCAGCCGCCGGCGATAAAGAGGGCGCCGGTCAGACCGGTTTGCGGCAACCACAGGCAGAGGGCGCACAGCAGCAAGATGGCGATGGCCAGCACGCGCCGTCGCCACGGGTGAGCGGGGGGACGGCTGTTTCCTGCTCGCAGTTCGAGGGGGGATTGGCGCAGCAGTTGCCACCAGCCGGGCAGGTTGGCGGCCAGCGTGCCGAACAACCCGATCAACAGCGCCTTGAGCAGGCTCACGGGGGAGAGGCGCAACAGATCGATGGGGTTGGGCCCATAGAGATCGGCCAGCGCCTGGGTGAGCTGCCCCATCAGCGCCAGCGCCAACAGGCTGCCGAGCAGCACCCCGAGCAGGGTGCCGAGGGTGGCAAGAATAAGCAGCTCCAGAATGAGCCAACGCAGCACCCGGCTCGGCCCCATCCCCAGAATGATCAACTGGGCCAGCTGTGGGCGGCGCACGCTCTGGACAAATCGCTGGGCGTTGAACACCAGAAACAGTCCCACCGCCATGGCGAGCAATGAGAGCGCCGTCAGGTTGAGGGCCAGTGCATCGCCAAGCTGGCTGGCATCGAGCGCCGGGCTGATGGGCTCAAGCCACAAGGGCTGGTTCGGGTAATCGGTTTGCAGGGTGGCCTGCAGGGTGCGAGCTTCTGATTCGCTTAGCTTGAAGACGATGCGATCGAGCCGACCCGCTTTGCCCAGCAGCGGTTGGGCGAGGCCGATGTCGGTTATCAGCAGCCGCTCCATGGGCACGGCGCCCGGTTCAAAGGTACCCGCCAGCGTCAGGGTCAGGGGGCGGGCGCTGACGTCATCGCTGCCGCCCAATACAAAGCGGCGGCTCTGGCCCGCTTGCCAGCCAAGTCGCGCCGCTTCGGGGGCCGCCAGCCAGATGCTGTCGGCACGGTTGAGGGAAAATGCGGGTTCGCTCGAGGGTTGGGCGCCAAACAGCTGGCGCAGGGGGCCGGGGTTGAAGAGATCCATTCCAAGTAGTTGAAAGCTGCGCCCCTCTTCATCTTTGAGCCAGCCATGGAGCTGGGGCATGGCATCGAGGGCGGGCTGGCTGGTCACCAGTTGCACGTAAAGCTGCTCATCCAGCCCGCCAGCAGGGGCCAGCCGGTTGTTGGCTTCCCCTGCCAGCTGGCTGCGGGCGGCGACAAAATTGGTGCGGGCACTGTGATTGAGCAGCTCGATGGCCACCACCAGCGACACCCCCAATACCAGCCCGGCCAGACTCATCAGCAGCAACCAGGGGTGGCTGCGATAGAGGCGCAGCAGCGCTTTAAGTGGCAGCATCAGCGTGCCCCCGACAGACGCAGTCGCTGTTTAGTCATAACGGGGTCCCTTGAGCTCGATAAGTTGACCCCCTTCGAGGCGCAGCACTCTGTCTGCCAGCGCAGCATAGGCGGGGTTGTGGCTCACCAGCAGCAAGCCTGCGCCGGTATCGCGAACCGCCGCCACCATCAGCGCCATCACCTGTTCGGCATTGTGTTCATCGAGGCTGCCGGTGGGTTCGTCGGCGAGCAGCCAACTGGGTTGATGGATAAGGGCGCGGGCCAGCGCCACCCGCTGTCGCTGACCGCCGGAGAGCTGCTCCGGCCAGGCATGGCGCTTGTGGCTCATATCGAGCCGGTGCAGCAACTGGTCAATCCTTGTCTCATCCGGTGGCAGAGCGTTGATGGCCAGAGGCAGGGCCAGATTCTCGGCCACGTTGAGGGTCGGCAGCAGGTTGAAATCCTGATAGACGATACCGAAATGGCGGCCCCGCAGGCGCGCCCGCTCGTCGGGTGAGCGGGTGTCGATCCGGGTCTCCCCCAGCCAGATCTCCCCTTCATCCGGTGCAATCAGCCCGGCGATCAGATTGAGCAGGGTCGACTTGCCGCAGCCGCTTTGGCCCAGCAGCAGGGTGGTCTCGCCAGCGGGGAGGGCGAGATCGAGATGGTGGAACAGCGGCAGTCGCTCACTGCCGTTATCGAAGCTCTTGCAGAGGTTGCGCAGGGTCAGCATGGGGTAACCGTTTGATGGTCAATGGCTTTCATCATGCTTGGTACGCTAGCACGGCCAGCATTGATCAACACCCCTTACGGTTGATCAAGAGTGCCAGTTAGTGATCAAGGCGGCAAAAGAGCAGTGGTTCCTCGCTGGATCCCGCTTGCCCGAGGTGGTTAGAATAGGGGCTTCCATGGGTCACAGGATGAGCAAGGATGTTACACAAGCAAGTCAGTTTTATCATCGATAGCAAGGGCAACAAGCAGGCTGCCGTCGTCCCCATCGAGATCTACAACGAGCTGATGACCCTGCAAAAGGCACTCTCCGACAACCGGCCGGGGGAGCGCGAGCTCTACCACTTCAACGGCAAGGGGGCCGAGGCCCACGGTTATCCGGTGGGCAAGCGGCAAAATCCGGGCTTTATGGTGCTGGCCGGTTCCACCGCCAATGGCGAGGATGCTGCCTCCCTGCGTGAAGCGGTGATCGAGCTGCGTCACGAGCTGCTGGAGAAGGGGGTCATAGTGCCCCGCAGTCAGGGCGGCTTTGTCTTTACCGCCGATCAGCTGTTCAACAGCCCGAGTCTGGCCGCCAGTCTGGTGGCGGGCAATAACCGCAGCGGTCTGGATGCCTGGCAAAACAGCGCAGGCTATACCCTCAAGCAGTCGGGTTTTGGCAAGAAATAATCCCGCGTTTCGACAGCAAACCAATTAAGCGTTAATTGACCTGGATGAATTTTTCTTTTCATCCAGGTGCTAGCATCATTGCCAGATGGTTCTAAAAGGAAGAGACCATGTCTGCGCTCACCCCTGTTATTTTGCTGCTGTCCCTGTTTATCCCTCCCGCCCATGCCAGTAGTGGCCCTGTTCTGTTGACATCCTCCTCAATCGGACTTTTTTGTGTCGGATTGTTTGTGTTGGCCTACGCCCTGGTGATGGCTGAAGAGTATCTGCAACTGCGCAAGTCCAAACCCGTGCTGGTGGCCGCCGGGGTGATCTGGATCCTGATCGGTATCGCCTATGCACAGCAGGGGATGAGCCCTGTCGCCGAGCAGGCCTTCCGCCATACCATGCTGGAATATGCCGAGCTGATGCTGTTCCTGCTGGTGGCGATGACTTATATCAACGCCATGGAGGATCGGCGGCTGTTCGATGCCCTGCGTGCCTGGCTGGTGCGATCCGGCTTTCACTTGCGCACCCTGTTCTGGTTGACCGGCGGGCTTGCTTTTTGTATCTCGCCAGTGGCAGACAACCTGACCACTGCGCTCTTGATGTGCGCCGTGGTGCTCAAGGTGGCCAACGGTGATCGGCGTTTTGTCAATCTTGCCTGCATCAACATAGTGATCGCCGCCAACGCCGGAGGGGCGTTCAGTCCCTTTGGCGATATCACCACCCTGATGGTGTGGCAGGCGGGCAAGGTGCAATTTGGCCAGTTCTTCACCCTGCTTATTCCCTCTATGCTCAATTTTCTGGTCCCGGCCATCCTGATGAGCCTGATGGTGCCGCGTCATGTGCCGGAGGCTGATAACGAGGTGGTCGATCTCAAGCGGGGGGCCCGTCGCATCGTCGCGCTGTTCTTGCTGACCATCATCACGGCGGTGCTATGCCACAGTTTCCTCCATCTGCCACCCGTACTGGGCATGATGTTGGGGCTCGGTTATCTGCAGTTTTTCGGCTTCTATTTGCGCAAGTCGCTGCCGCGATCCCTTGCCCGCAAGCGTGCGCTCTATGAACGCAATGGTGATGAGGTGCGGTTGCGCAGTCTGGGTTCTGTGGTGCCATTTGACGTGTTCAACAAGGTGGCCAAGGCGGAGTGGGATACCCTGCTCTTCTTCTACGGGGTGGTGATGTGTGTCGGTGGGCTGGGCTTTATGGGGTATCTGGAGCTGGTGTCACACTGGCTGTATGACGCTGGGGAGCCCACCATGGCCAACATCTTCATCGGGGTCTTGTCCTCCGTCATCGACAACATTCCCGTGATGTTTGCCGTGCTGTCGATGAACCCGGACATGGCGCTGGGGCAGTGGCTGCTGGTGACCCTGACCGCCGGAGTGGGCGGCAGCCTGCTCTCCATCGGCTCTGCGGCCGGTGTTGCCCTGATGGGACAGGCCCACGGCATGTATACCTTCTTTGGCCACCTGAAGTGGCTGCCGGCCATCTTGCTCGGTTATCTGGTGAGCATAGGGGCGCACCTCTGGCTCAACAGTGCCCAGTTCTGAACGTCTGGGCGCCAGTACGAGCCAGTACGAAAGAGGCTTCCGTTGACGGAAGCCTCTTTCGTTTTCCTGACAGGGGGAGGGGGATCAATCACCTCGCTTGCCGGTCAGCAGCCAGTAACTCAGGGTGGAGCCAACCCCGCAGCAGGCGATGGCGATGGCCATCGGCAGCGGCGAGTGGGGCGGATTGAGGTTGACCAGAATCCCGACCAGGGCGCCGATGCCAAAGCGCAGGGTGCCCGCCAGTGCCGAGGCGGTGCCCGCAGATTGCGGGAAGTGGCCCATCAGGCCGGTCATGGCGTTGGCGCCCACCAGACTGATATGGCCGACAAACAGTACCACCGGAATGACGATGCCCCACAGGCCGCCGGTCTGGTTCCAGGCGTTGTAGACCAGCAGGGCGCCCGCGCAGGGCAGCACCAGCAGGCCGTATTGCAGCATCCGCTCGGCGCCCACCCCTTTCACCAATCGGCTGTTGACGAAGGTGACCACCATCATCAGCAGAATATTGAGGCCAAACAGCCAGCCGTAGTGCTCGGTCGGCACCTTGAAATACTCGATATAGACGTAAGGGGAGCCGCTTAAGAAAGCGAACATGCCGGAGCTGGAGAGGGAGCCGCACAGCACATAACCCATGGCGCCGCGATGGGAGAGCACCCCCCAGTAGTTCTTGAGGATCTGGCCAAGATTAAGGGGCTGACGGTGCTCCGGTTTCAGGGTTTCCTGAATTTTCCACTGCATCACCAGACAGATCAGCTGGCTGATCCCCACCAGCAGCCAGAAGATCACCCGCCAGTCGGCGTGGGCACTGATATAGCCGCCCACCACAGGCGCTACCAGCGGCGCCAAGGTCATCACCAGAATGACGAACGACATGGCGCGAGAAAACGCATCCTTCTCGAACAGATCGCGCAGCAGGGCATTGACCACCACAGAGCCGGCCGCACCGCCCGCCGCTTGCAACATCCGATAGGCCAGCAATTCAGGTAGGGAGTCCGCCATGGCGCAACCCACCGAGGCGATGGCAAACATCACCAGCCCCGCCAGGATCACCGGCTTGCGGCCATAGCTGTCGGCCAACGGGCCGTAGAAGAGTTGGCCGATGGCAAAGCCGCCCAAAAAGGCGCTGATGGTGAGCTGGGCGCCGTCGATGCTGGTGGCCAGATCCCGGGCGATGGCCGGAATGGCCGGCAGATACATATCCACCGCCAGCGGGGTCAGACCCGCCAGAGCGCCGAGCAGGATAAACAGGAAACGGGGGGAGAGGGCGGCAGCCTGAGCTGTTGGCGATTGGGGCATAGGGTGTCCAGTTGATGCGAAACGTCGGGTTGAAAAGCGCGAAAAAAGCAGTCTATCAGTTTTGTCGCGGCTATGGATCCGGTATGGCGAGCCAGAGTCCGGGCTCGGCGGCAAAGCGCGGGGCAAACCAGTGCTGGCGCACCGCAGTGGGCATTTCGCTCGCGGCGATGAGGCGGCGACTGAGGCGGCAGGCTCCCTGAGAGAGCGCCAGCGCCGCATCCCCCTTGTACCAGCCATCGGTGACGGCCAATGCCGTGGTTTCCCGCAGCAGTCTCACTCCCCACTGGGTCACCAGCGCCGGGCACGCTGTTTCTGCCAACCTTGCTGCCTGCACCATGGCGGGTGGACGGGGCAGGGTGAAGGTCACGCCGAGCAGCAGCAATCCGGCCACCGCGGCCACCCACTCAGCACGATGTGGCAGCCAGCCTGCCAGCAGCACGATACCGAGCAGGGTGATGGGGGCCAGATGGCGGGGATTGTCGGGATTCTGGCCAAACAGGGTCCAGAGCAGCAGGGCGAGCCAGTAGAGTGTCCAGAGTGGGGAGAGGGCGGCAGGGTGGTTTTTTGATCTTTGCCAAAGCGGCAGTACCAGCAGCGCCCCAACAGCGAAGGGCCAAAGCGGGGTGAGCTGATCGTTGAAGGTGCTCGCCCAGCTGAGCAACCGATCGCCGTGGGCCGCCGCCGTGTTGCCCCACAGGGTAAAGTGACCGTCGGTAAAGCGCCGCCCCTCGCTGAAATAGGCCCAGCCATCGGCTTGCCAGACAAACAGCAGGCAGGCTAGCCCAACCAGCGCGATGGGGAGCACAAATCTGATGCGTGTTCCCTTTTGCGCCATCCCCAGCCAAAGCGGCAGCAACGCCAGCACAAAATAGGAGGGACGCTGCGCCAGCATAAGGCCCAGTAACAGACCCGCCAGTGCAATTCTGCGCTGCTGCAAAGCCAGCAGCGCCCCGAGCCAGGCGGCGAGCGCTGGCCCGTCCGAAAGGCCGGAGAGCGCCAGCGTCGGGGTGAGCGGCAGGGCCTGCACCAGAAGGCAGACTGGGGCGAACAGGCTGGGCCGTTGCCACAATCTGACCGCCAGCAAGGCGGCGAGCGGCGCCAGCAAACTGCTACCGAGCAGGCTTGCCCACTGCACTGCGCGGGCCGGATCGTCCACCAGCAGATTGATCAGCCGTGCCAGCCAGATAAAGGCGGGGTAGCCCGGAAAGTGGGGGGAAAACTCCAGCACGCTAAAGCGCGTCACCCCGTGGGCGAAATTGAGGGCATCGTCGGAATCGAGTGCCACCGGGAAGGCCAGCAGCCAGCCGAGCCAGGCCAGTTGCAGCAGAATGAGCAGCCAAATGGTGGTGGAGCAGGGGGAAGGCCAACGCCGGGCCATTACCTTACCCCTCATCCCCAGCCCTTCTCCCGCAAGGGGAGAAGGGGGCAAACCAGCGTCCGGGTGCATTTATCGGCAGGCCGTGCGTAGGGTGGGTAGATCGCAGCGAAACCCACCGTTTGTCACAGCGAGGTGACGCAATGATTGGCAGGTTGCCATCAAAGCGGCGCCAGCACGGCCATCAGCGCTTTTTCTGCATCGCTAAAGGCGGCGGCATCGGCGGGCTTGGCGCCCACCCCGAATACCCCCGGGTTACCGATGGCATCCAGCACCTTGGCCAGCGCCTGTTCGGCCGCCTTGCGATCTCCTTCATTGAGGGAGGGGAGGATCAAGTCGAGGAAGCGCTTGCTCTTGACCACCAGCACCTTGGCGGTCTGGTAGTCGCCAAGATTCTGGCTGGCCCCTTCGAGGCGGCGCTCGATCTCCGCCTTGTAGGCCCGGTTGAGCAGGGCGGCGGTGGCTGCGGCATCTTTGGCCTTGATGGCGGCGGCCAGCGGCCCTTGCAGCTCCACCTTGTGGTGCTGTTCCAGATAGCTCAGCTCGTCGGCAATCTCGCTCAAGGTGGCGCTGGCATCCTTGCCGTCAGTGGCGGCACCCAGCAGCGCCTCGCGGGCGTCGATCAGTGGCTCCTTGCCGGCGGCGGCGTAGGAGTAAGCCTGCGCCTGCCCGCTCAGGGCCAGCAGCAGGGTGAGGGCGAGTAAACCCGGGCGGATGGTCATCCTGTTCTCCTTACTTATGCCAATGGCGCGGCCATCAGGCCACGCTCTGGGTTTCAATCACGGTGTTTTCATTGCGATGGTTAAAGATGGCGTGACGTCTGTCCACCCCGTCGATCACCATGTCAGCGGCCATCATCCCCATCTCCATGGCGGTGTCGGTGAAGATGTAGCGGAATGTCCCCTGACGGCCGGTCATGATGAGGTTTGTGATGGGCATCAGCGCCTTGATCGCTTCGTTACGACGGGCCTGATAGCCCAAATCCATCAGCGGATAGGCGTATTCGCTACGCGCTTCAAAAGTTTCATCGCCAAGCTTGGCGGTATCGACACCGAGGCTCGCGAGATCGGCGGTGACCCGACCGCGCAGATCGGCCAGCGGCGCCTGCCAGGTGGCATCCCCCGGATTGCAGGGGATCTCCAGCATCACCGAGGTCTGGCCCTGTGGCGCCATAAAGGGGCTGCGGCGGCGCGGCTCCTGCAGGCGGGTGGCCAGAATATGGGGATCGGAGAGGTACTGCCAGGTGTTGTCCGACAGGTTCTCCTGTTTGAGCGGCATATTGACGAAGCGCAAGGATCGGTAGTGCAGATCGCACGGCAAGCCCAGATGCTGGCAGGTGAGCGGCAACGGCAGGGTGGAGATCACCTGATCAAATTGCTCGCTTTGCTCAACGTTATCTTGTGACCAATAAACCCGTTCAATTCGGCCATCAGCCTGCTCAAGGCGGGTGATGGTGGCGCCGGTTTTCAGCTCAACGCCTTCGGCCACCAGTCGCTCCCCCAGGGTGGTGAAGATCTGGCCGAAGCCATACTTAGGGTAGCGGTATTTGCGGGCATAGGTGCGCACCGAGATACTGCCGTTGCGTCTTGGCAACAGGCGGCGAGCCACGTCTTTCAAATCGATCAGGCTGATGCGCTGACCGGCCCAGTCGGCGGAGAGCTTGTCCGGGTTGATACCCCACAACTTGCCGGTGTAGCCCTCGAAAAACTGGCGGTAGAGTGTGCGGCCGAAGTGACTCTGGATCCACTCGGCAAAGCTCGCCTTGGCAAAATCGTCAGGCTTCTTGCTAAAGGGCAACAGCAGCAAGTCTTTCACCGCTCCGGCCATCAGGGCCAACGGCGCCGTTTTGAGCAGGTTGGGCAGGTTCAATGGGTAGTCATAGGTGCGCCCGCCAAAGCGGATCACGCTCTTGCGCTCAGCGTGGAGCAGGTCATCCCCCATCAGCTCGTCGATAAAGGCGAGCAGCTCGGGGTTCTTGGTGATAAAGCGGTGTCCGCCGTAGTCAAAGCGATACTCCCCATCGCGTCCCTTGAAGGTCTGGGTGGCGCACATGCCGCCGACCACCGGCTCCTGCTCGAACAGGGTGACGGCAAAACCGGCACGGCACAGGCGCCATGCCGCCATCAAACCGGCAGGGCCAGCGCCCAGCACTGCAATGCTTTTCTTGTTGTTATCGCTCATGACCTATTCCGAAACTGCTTGATAGATAAGGGAACCGCGCCAAGGCGCGGCTCCCGAATAGTGTTGTTACCCCGTGGCCTTGTTGCCACAGGGCGTGTTGGCTCAGCCCTTGCTGGATGCGGCGCTCACCTGCGGGCGATAGCTGCGCTGCCAGAGGGTAACGAAGATCGCCAGATAGAGGGCCCAGGTCAGCAGCTGTAAGCCAGCGGGTGAGGCATTGTAGCCAAACAGGGCGCGCAGGAAGGTACCAAATACCCCCTGATCGTCGAGAATGTGGCTGATGTCGAACACCGGTGTGGTCCAGAAGGTGATGATCTCTGCCGCCTGCAACATGTTGACGGCGGACGACAGCAGACCTGCGGCGATGATGATGATAAGCAGGCCGGTCCAGCGGAAGAAAGGCGCCAGCGCCACCTTGCGGGTGGAGCGCAGCAGCCCCCACACCAGCGCGATGGAGACCAGCAGCCCAGCCAGCGCGCCCATCAGGCCGGATTGCAGATCGACCCCTTGCCCGGAGTAGAGCAGGGCGGAGAAGAAGAGCACGGTTTCAAACCCTTCGCGCATCACAGCAAGGAAGGCGAGCAGCACCAGACCAAACAGGTTGCCGCCATCGATGGCCGCATCGATGCGCGCCGTCATGGCCCCCACCTGGGATTTGGCCTGCTTTTGCATCCAGATCGCCATATAGGTGAGCACCAAGGTGGCGAAGATGAGGATCCCCGCCATCAACAGGTGGTTGTAGCGCTCGCTCTCGAACTGGCTCACCACCACCTGGAACAGGAAGGCGACGATCAGGGAGGCGACAAGGCCAAGCCCCACCCCCAGATAGATGAATTTGTTGTAGCGGCTCGCCCCCAGCTTGGCGAGGTAGGAGAGGCAGATGCCGACCAGCAGGAAGGCTTCCAGCCCCTCGCGCAGGGTAATGAGAAAACTTGCAAACATCAGGATTGAGGCTCCGTAGCGGGCGTGACGGGGAGAGGCTGCAAGGTCAGTTGCAACCGATTTAGCTGCACTATGGGTGGCTCCGGCAAGCTGGGCTCGGCGGCGCGCACCGCATCATTGACCCACTTGGGGTAGGTGCGGAAATTGAGTTTGATATCGGCCTTGAAGGGCCCTTGGGCTTCTGCGGGCAGCGACCAGACTTCATCGCGCCAGCCATCGGCCGGAATGCGGGTATCTTCCAAGAGCTTGGCGTAACGCCAGAACTTGAGCCCCACCGGCTTGCCCTCGGCATCACCGAACACTTTTCTGAACAGTCGCGCATCCTCAGGGACAGCACCATCCACCGGTTGGCCGCTGGCAAGCACCAGCTTGCCGGTGGCGTCGGTGACGGTCAGCTCCAGCCAGAGTTCACGGAAATCGGCCACACCGGTGGGCAGGGCATGGCCTGCGCCGGTATTGGCGACCCGCACCACCAGTT
Source organism: Aeromonas sp. 95A (assembly GCF_051919235.1). Lineage (NCBI taxonomy): Bacteria > Pseudomonadati > Pseudomonadota > Gammaproteobacteria > Aeromonadales > Aeromonadaceae > Aeromonas > Aeromonas sp. 95A. The sequence goes on along the minus strand of NZ_JBQBFC010000001.1, from coordinate 1,044,193 downwards.
GCTGACTATCGGCAGTCTGTTCGATACGGGCGGAGAGGGTCGCGCTGGAGCGCAAGAGCGCCAGACTCTCCTGCTCAAGGTCGGGATTGCGCAGCCCCACCAGCTGATGCTGGGCGCCGGTGAAGTTGTGGCGATAGAGCCGCGCTTTCATGGTGCCGTTTTCGGTGGACTGGCCCGCCACCGGCGCGCCGCCATTGCCCGGCTCCGGGTTCATATGGCAGTCGATGCAGGTGCGCCGCTTGGCAGGATCCTCGGCCTTGGCGAAGCTGGATTTTTCCCACTCGTCCCAGGTGTTGACGATATTGGCGCCGGTGCCCGGGGCAAACTCGTTGTGGCACGATTTGCACAGGGCCGCATCGCGGTAGAAATCCTTCTGATAGGAGGCTTTGTGGGCCGCCGGACGGGCGTTGATCTGCCGCTCGGCCAGCCAGTGCTGGAGGCTGCCGCCCGCGGCATCCTCGAACACATAGCTCTCGCGGTCTTTCAGATTCACGGTAAAGGCGCTGTTGCCGCCCGCATCTTCTACCTTGGTGATGCGATGGCAGAGCACGCAGCCGGTCCCTTCCTCAACCACAGGTTCGCCCGCCTTGTGGGCAGCAATCAGCGAGGCGCCGCCCTGCTCGAACATGTGGGAGCCCTTGGGTAGATCCTGCTGGCCGTTCATTACCTGCTGGGGCATGTGGCAGCCCTGACACCACTGACCGAACGCTTCCCCTTCGGTTTCGCGGGCCAGCGCCTGCACCACCTTGTAGTAGGGGTGGGAGTTGCCCATCAGCCGGTGGTTGCTCTCGCTCCAATCTTTGAACGCCTGTTGGTGGCAGTTCTGGCAGGAGGCGGAGTTGAGCCACTCCTTCGGGTGGGTAGTCGGCGCCTTGGCGGGATCCGTGCGCGGGGCATCGAGTCGCAGCCAGTTGGCGAGATAGGGTAGGTTGCCATCGGCGGTGACGAAGGCGTGCAGATCTTCCATCATCACCTTCACCTCGGGCTGAGGCTGGGCGGGGTCAACCACCTCGGCCCCATCGCGGATGTCATGGCCCATGCCGCCCTGGGTCTGCTGGGTCATGCGCAGGTATTCGCCGACAAAATCCCCCGCCACCATGTTGGTGAGGTTGGCGTGGCCGTTGATGGCGTTGTCGCCGCTCTTCTGGCGATGGGCCGCCATCAGATAGCGGTTGGTGAAATTGAATCCGTCCAGATGGCAGGAGTTGCAGCTCATCCAGTTGTCCCCCGCCATGGGGAAGCGTGAGTTGGCGCCGTTGTTGCCAAGCGTGTTACCAAGATGGAACAGCCGCTCGCCGCGCTGAAGCGGCTCTGGGCGCGGATCTGCCTTTACCAGCTTGGCAAAGTGGGGCACATCAACCGTGACTCGGGCAAACGGGCCGCTGCCGCCGCTATTGAGGCGGGTGAGATCCTGTCCCATGGCGTTGTGCACCAGAATATGGTCACCGTCGATCAGCAGATCCCGCGGATTCTGGCCCGGCAGGTGACGCAAGAGCTGGGTTGCCTTGGCTCCCCCCTGAAACTTCTTGCGGCGGTGACGGTTGTTGTTGGACTTGCCGCTGCGAGAGAGGTCAAACACCAGCAGATCTTCCGAGCCCGCCAGGGTCAGATAGACCCGCTTGCCATCGGCGGCGAAGCGCGCCGCAAACGGGTTGGAGACGATCTGGCTGCGGTTGCCGACGCTTGGCAAATTGATCTGCAAAAAGAGCTGCTTTCTTTCATCGACCCGCTCTTTCTCCTCATCGAGATCGATGATGGAGACGGCCGGAAAGACGGTGCTTTGAAACTGGAAGGGGTGGCTGAAGCTCCACAGCACATGAGGCAGCCAGGCCTCGCTGCCATCGGGGGAGAGGGCGATGCCGTCGAGCAGGCGCGGCAAGCCCTGCGAGTCGCTCGGCGTGTCGCTATGGGTCTCGGCCAGGGTAATGAGCTTGGGCTTGGGAAGCGAAGCGTTCTTGGCGCCGTGGCCAAGCTTGGCGAGATCATAGATGGCGAGCTGGCCGGTCATGGCGTGGGTGAGCAGCAGGCGATCGTCGTTGGTCAATGCCAGCCCGCGGGGAGTCTCGGCGGTTTCTGCATCCAGCTGGAGGTTGCCCGCGGTGTCGTAAGCCTGCAGACGAGCGGATTCGAACAGCGTGACCCAGAACCACTGCCGTTTGGCATCGAAGATGACCCCATAGGGGCGGTGGCCGGTGGGGATCGTCTTTTCCAGATCGAGAGCATCATCCAGCAGCAGCAGGCGATCGCCGCTGTAGTCGGTGACCAGCAGGGTGCCGTCATCGGCGCGGGCAAGCTGGCGCAGATCGCCCCCCAGCTGCACCTCTTTCAGGCGCTTTCCGCTATCGCGCTCCAGCAGGGTGACGGAACCTGCGCTCAGGTTGGCGGTGACGAGGCGCGGGGCGCTTCCCTCCTCATAGGCGAGCATCCCTGTGCCCATCTGTTGGGCCAACGCAAAGGGGCTGGCCAGCAGCAGGAGGAGGGCCAGCAGGGGTGACAAATATGCAGAAAACGATGACTTCAACATGGGATCAGGAGCGCCATTTCAAGATGGTCCAGCGCCAGGCGTGGCGCAGCACCAGAGGAGTTAACGCCAATGCGCTCAACCAGTGGGCCCAGCTGGCGAGGTTGCCCATGGCATCGCCCGGAGTGCCGTGCAGCACCAGCAGCAGGCCGCTGGCCAGACAGATCAGCAGCAGGGTTTCAATAATCCGCCCCGTGGTGCGTAAAAAGGGTTTGTTGCTGCGGTGCAACAAGCTGCGATGGGAGAGCCAGAAGGCGCCAAATAGCAGGGGGAACAGGGTGAGCGAGAGCATCACATGGAAAAACAGATTCCAGCGTGCCAGCGACCAGAACGGGGTCAGCGGTTCCCACAGCAGCAGGCCGGAGAAGAACATTAGATAGAGGGTGCCCTCGGCGGCCTGATGGTGGTAGGCCAGCCACTGCCAGAATTGTCGTGGTGAGAGAGAAAGGCTTGTCATAAAGGCTCCAGCACCCGGGCGGGGCAGCCCGGGGGAGCAAGTTTATAACGCAGTAAGAGTAATGAAAAGTGTTATCAATTGTATTGCTGGTGAATCAAGGCTGAACAAGCACAGTGATCAAACTCGACTATTTATGCTCTGCCATCCGCTCGGTCACCGCATAGATGAGCGCGGCCAGCGAGAAGGCGAGAAACACCACCACGGACCACTTCATATCGACTTCATTGATGATGCCATCTTCGAGAAACGCCTTGAGCACCTCCACTCCGGCGATAGTCACCAGCGAGTTGATGACGATGAGCTTGAGGGAGGCAAAGTTGATCTTGCTAAGCCAGTTGCTGCTAAGGGAGGCGCGTTGCTCTTCCGTCTGGATAAATTGCACATAGCCACAGATAGCAACCAGGATCAGCATCTGGGCCACCAGTATAAAGTCCACCAGGGTCAGCACGCCGGTAATGAGGTCCAGATAGGGGATCTCGAAAATGTTTACAGAAAGCTGATAGAGCTGCATGGCAAACTTCACCATCAGCAATACCACGCAGATGAGAATGCCAATGTAGAAGGGGAACATCATCAATCTGCTGCCATTGAGCATGAAATTGAATCGACGCATGAGAACTCCGATGTTGAGAACAGGGGTAAATAGAGTGAGTATGGCGCGAGCAGCCCGCAGCGTTGCAAGGCAGTGGGGGCTCATTATGCCGGGTCGCCCCCTGCTTGCGCCTATAAAAAAATAAAAAGCCATCATAAAAAATAAAACCGCATCCCGCTGTCTTATTTGTGATTTTTCCCTGCCGTAACATGCCGCTTCTCAAGTCAGGGGGGCGACAGCCTCCCTCCTATTTATCAGGCTCGGCCCACCGAGAGTGGCCGCTTGTCAGGAGTGTTGCGATGCGTATTGGTCTGCTGTTGAGTATGGGGATGCTGGTTGCAAGCGGGGTTCAGGCACAAGAGCTGGGAGCCATTCCCGGGGAATCTGGTTTTTCCGGCAGTGTGCTGGCGGGGGCCAGCGTTGGCGAGACCAAGTCCAATTTTGCCACGTGGAGTGCAGGTAGCGAGCGTATTGACGCTTTGGGGGCTGCGGCGCAGCAGCGCCACCTTGATCCGGTGATCAACGGGGATCTTCGCTACACCTTTGCCTCCACCGGTAGCCAGCTGTTTTTGGGCAACCTCATTCAAGATGCCATTCGCGGCGACGGTACCCAGCAGTTCGGGCTGCGCCAGCAGCTGGGGGACAAGGGGATCGTGGCCGGTTCGCTGGTGTTCAATGCCACCCCGGTCAAGGTCTGGCGCGATCCCTTTGCTGTGGGTGTGGCACGTCAGGAAAGTGATGTGCGATCCCACGGCGCCCGTTTGGCGTGGGACAACATCTGGGGCAGCGCGTTCAGTGGCAGCGTCACCAGCCGCGACGTCAAGGTGGATGGGGAGTCCAGCGGCGAGCAATATGGCCGCGCGGTGATGGGGATGCTGGATCGCAATGGTCGGGTCAACTCCGCCGAGCTCTCCTACCAGTTCTTGCTGGCAGACGATCAGTTCCTCGAGCCAGCAGTGCGCTATGAGCAGGCTGATCTGGCGGGCAGTGCCGAGTCTTACGTGAGCAAGGGGTTGCAACTCACGTACGCCAAAACCTCGCTCCGCTGGTCATTTGTCAGCAACCTCTATCTGGGCAAGCGCGACTATGACGAGGCCAACCCGCTGTTTGGCCAGCGTGCCGACAGTCGCGACATGGCCATCGATGCCACCCTCTTCAGGCACCAGGTGTTTGGCATTGCGCCGCTCTCTGCACTCCTGAGCGCCAGCTACGCCACGGCAAACTCCGGGATCGACTTTTACGATATTCGCGCCACCAGCATCACCACGGGCCTGCTCTACCGTTTCTGATCCCGGCATCCGGCAGCGAGATGAGGTGTACACACAGGGGCTGGTCAATCCAGCTCTATTGTTTATGGGATGGAGCTCAATAGACAATTCAAGCTGTATGCAGGTTGGTCATTACATGCAGACAAGAGATGTTTTGACAGTGTAGCGTTCATCTGGGGTAGAGAGGAGGTCATGACATACAGGTTGATTTGGGAAAAAACGGCAAGAAAATCTCAAGTGTAATGCTATTTGTGTTGAGGGAATTTAGCCTAATAGCTGAATAAGTGGACTATGTGCCTGTATAAGATAAAAACAAATGTGAGTTCAGATTTGACGAACGTCAAGGATTCATACAAAGACTCATCCTTTCTTGTAGTCTCCCAATGATTCAATCAGTTAGTATCGGTCAGATATGAAATGATAGGTTTATACCGTGAGCACAATCTCCCTTCGCAAGGCCCTCGGGGTTTTGGCTAAATCTTCGTCCTTCTCGGTCAAGACGACAACACAACGTCAGAGAGATCTGTTTGATGACCTCAAGGATTATCTCTACGTTACACCCGAAATCGAGGATGATTTTGAGAAGTGCCTCCGTTCATTGCAGCCTGGTGAGTGTGTGTTTTTATGCGGCAGTAGTGGTGATGGCAAATCTGAAATATTGTCACGTAGCTATGACCAATATAAAAACAGATATACCTTCCATCTGGATGCAACCCATAGCTTTTCGCCTCATCAATCAGCAATCGATGCGCTAAACGAACTCTTTGATCGTGCGGGTGACGGGGCTCAACCCCTGGTGGTTGGTATCAATATCGGTATGCTGGCCAACTTTGCCAAAGAAGGGGCTGAGCGGCACAGTGTGTTGCGTGGCGTGATCGAGCGTTTTTTGGATAGTGGCGAGAGAACGCAAGGGGCATATCACTTTCTGGATTTCGAGTCCTATCCAAAATTTCGTTTTAATGATGACGCTGGCAGCTATTCAAGCTTTATGCGTCAACTGCTCAAGCGGTTAACTCAGCCAACCGATGACAATCTGTTTCATGCTATTGCCCTTGCAGATGAGCAACGCCAACGCGACATGCGCCTCATCGCCAATTTCAGGCTGTTGGCCAATGAGCACGTGCAAGAGATTATCATTACCACGCTGTTCAAAACCCGTTTGATCAAGGATCAATTCATTACGACTCGCGCCTTGCTGGATCTGTTGCATCAGCTTCTGGCCGGGGAGCATTACCTCTTTGACAACCTGTTTCTGGCTAAAGACAGCGAGCTAAGCCTGCGTCTTGCTGACTTTGATCCTGCCTTGATTCATACCCAAGCGGTAGACCAGTTTGTGCTGCGTTATGAGCTGAATCTACCGGATGAGGCGCTGGATGCCTTTATGGTCGAGCTGGCAAAACTGGGGCTCATATTCAACGAGCCTCGTGATAAAGCGGGTCAAGCCGCATCCCTTCTGCGGCTTTTTTATCTGCTTAAGGACTGTGAGCTTGGCAATAACTACCATCACCAATTCAAAGTCGATTTTGAAGAGCAGGTACTTGAACACTATGCCACTGTCTGGCTGCAGCATAGTCAGTATCTTGGGGAGGGTGGAAGCCAGCTGGCCTTGCGCAATTTCTATGTGAAAGCGCTGATCCCGGCCATTTTTGTTTATGCCAACCGCAATGCCCCTGAGTTGTCAAAGCGAGAGCTTTCTCTTGGTCAATTTGGCCAGTGTCATGTCGCGGCACCTGTCGATCTGAAAGCTGATTACAGCGCAATTCAGCGTCAGCATGTCGAGAAACACGATCATTTCAGCGCCTATCTGAAGATTGATGATCAGCCCTTGGCACCAATGGCAATCAACCTCAATCTGTTTGAGCTGATCTGCAAGCTCAACAATGGCTATCGGCCAAACAAGTACGACAAGAATGCCATCGTGTTGCTTGATGAGATGGTTGAGCAAATCCGCGCTGTCGCTAAAAAGAGCCCTGTTCTTCACTATTACGAAGGTGATCAGCATTACCGTCTTGGTTTGGATGACGGCATGATCACTGTAGAAGGAACCAGATAGTCATGTCTCTGTATCCAATTCCTGTCGGATTAGCTCCGGTTGATAAAAACAAGCTCACCAACTACTGGCCCATTCGCAACAAAGGCAATGAGTTTGACTGGGATACCGTGACAGGTGTCGTGCTGGGGCTGTCCTTGCGCAAGCAGGTGACTGCCTATGAATTCGAGCAGTTTAAGGAGGAGTGCAAAGCCCGGTTTGCAGGCAAGCTCGACGATCCTGATTTTTGGCAGGTGCTTGAGCGAGCCTATTTTTCAAATGATGCACTCTTTCATATTTCACCGCTGTTCCTGTTGTTTAAGGCCAAAGGTAAGAAGAGTGGACAAGCCGATCTCAGCGCACCAGATACGCGGTTGTGCAAATTGTTTGCAGGTCTGTTGGGGGATTTCTTCCTTGAAGATGCGCTCGATGACAAGCTCAACTTTGTCGAGCAAGAACTGTTGTCCGTTTTGCAAGGCAGGCTGCAAAGCGGCAGCCTGGTAAAAAATGAGGATGAGCAACCTTATCTGCCTTTTTTGAATGCCGTATTTCGTGAAGATATTCGCTTTTTGGCTGCACACCCTTAACCATCCCCTCATATGAGCGAGGCGTGGCGCGGCTTCTGAGGTATGATCGCCATCCTTGACCAGCTAATACCCAACAGACTATCCCCATGTTTAACCACGAACTAATCCTCAACCACATCGACGATATATTTGGACAGGACATGCATGCTAAGCGTGTTCTTTCCCTCGCCAATGCTACCCTCGGGGTTATCGAGTCAGGTTCACTGGCCATCCACGCCATCGGTAGTGGCCTCTCCTTGGCCAACGGTCTCGAACGTAAACATGCGGTTAAACAGGTGGATCGCCTGCTCACTAACACCAAGCTCAATGTCTGGAGCCTCTTTGACGATTGGGTGCCCTATGTGGTCGGTGAACGTACCGAGATCGTAGTCTCCATGGACTGGACCGAATTCGATGCCGATGATCACAGTACCTTGGTTATCAGCCTGCAAACCAACCACGGTCGCAGTACTCCGCTGCTGTGGAAAACCCATCGGAAATCGTTGCTCAAAGGGCAACGCAATGCCCATGAGAAAGAGCTGCTCACCAAGCTCAAGCAGACGTTGCCAGAGGGTATCTTCGTGACGGTAGTAGCTGACCGCGGCTTTGGTTACATGGAGCTGTTCGAACGCCTGGAGCAAGAGCTAGGCTTTGCTTATCTCATTAGATTTAAAGGAAATGTTTTGGTTGGTTACCCTGGTGTAGAGCAGGTTCCAGCTCGGGACTGGCTAACGCCGACCGGGCGCACCCGAACCCTCAAAGCGGTGGAGCTAACTGGGCAGCGACAGCCTGTCGAACGGGTCTATTGTTGTCATAAGAGTGGCATGAAAGACGCGTGGTTTCTGGCCAGTAACCGGACCGACCTGAGCGCCGCCAAGGCGTTGCAACTATACGGCCAGCGCTGGGGTATCGAGACCAGTTTTCGTGATATCAAAGATTACAAATTCGGCATGGGTATGGGAGATGTGCACATCAGTAATCCGGTCCGGCGCGACCGACTGTTTTTATTCAGTGCCCTGGCCATCGTCTTGCTGACGCTGCTGGGTAAGGCTGGAGACAGTGTCGGTCTAGAGAGAACGATCAAGGTCAATACCAGCAAGAGCCGAACCTATTCGTTCTTTCGGCAAGGGGTCATCTATTACCAGTTGTTACCTAAAATGAAAGAAGCCAATGCGGTCTTGTTGATGGATAAATTTATCTACTACCTGAAGCAACACCGCTTATATACCCGCACACTTGGAATTATTTGAGTCTCTAAAAATGAGGGGATCTCTGAGCTGCACACCCCCAATATCTGCTGCAAGCCTTGCCTGGCACACTCAAGCTGTATGCCTTTGCTTATTGTGCTCAGCTGGCACTGAATGTGACCGACTGGCAACATGAGCCCCAAAGCAAACCCCTCTACTTTATCCTCGATTCGGAAAAGGCCAGCTCTGAACGTACTTCGGTAAAACGTTCTGGCTACAAGCTGCTGGCTGCTGCCAGCGAGCGGGTTTTCCCGCTGCTTTCCGCCCTTGACGTGCTCCAGTTGCCAGGGGATGCCAAGAAAAGACCGCTTTGGCAGGTTTATCACGATGCCACGCAATATGCTGACCAGACTAAGTTGCTGGAAAATTTGAACAACTATCTGCAGGCCTTTAGAGAGAAGCGTGGGTTACGGCCTGAGCGCCCTCTCACAAACAGCGTGGCAGAAGCCTTTGAGCAGCTCAAAGAGTTGGCTCTGGAGCAATTCCGTGATGCCAATACCTCCCGTGGCGGCGTGAACAAGAAATATGTCAAAGAGCTGGAGGAGAAGCTGCTCAGTGATTTTATTCAGGCACGGGGGGCCGCTGGCCGCACCCTGGTACTGAATCAGGATCAGCTGTTGCTGTTGACCAATCTCACCATCGGCAAGGCCGACAAGCTGCGTTTGCACGATCTGCGCAAAGGCTTCGAGCTGCGCGGTTTTTATCTTGATAACCAGTCATTGCAGCAACTGGTCAGCTTCTATGAGCGCATGGGCAATGTAGAACGAATGAGTGATAGTGGAGACGCCGTATATGTCCGCAAGACCCTTTGAGCATTTTCTGGCCGAACGTTTTATCGAGTGGGTCAGTGCCGACATTGAGCCGGGCTCTCGTTACCAGTTCAAATCCCCCAGTGCAGAAAACGGTCTGGTGCTCTATCACTCACTGGTGACCTTTGCTGCCACAAATACGCTGGCTACGGCTGATGGCATTGACCTGCCATACATAGAGTGCAATGGCGTGCTGGTTTTACCTGTGTTGCATGGTGAGGCTCCGGGATTCACCGAAAACTACATATCCCGTTTACGTGATCTGGTCGCAGGTCGCAGTGCAGAATTTGAAAAAGCAGCCCTGCTCATTATCCACAACAGCATGCTGGATACCCTGATCAACAGTGCGCTTGATTTGGGGGCGCCCGGTGCTATCTGGCATCCGGATAGTCTCTCGCAGCAGCTTGGCGCGCTGATAGATGTTGGCAGCAGTAACAAGGAGCTGTCAGCCTGCCTGCTTGAAGAGCAACTGGCCCTCATCACCGAAGAGGGGGCGACCGTGTTTGGTTTTGCTCCTCTGTTCAGTGCACTTGATCAAGATGGGGAACTGAAGTTTGATGAGCTTCAGCTATTCAATGACCCGGTCATTCGGAGCTGGAGCGGCAAGAAGGCCCAGATCAGCAAGCGGCTCCAAGCAAACCGCATGCTGCGACGCGAGATTGAAGATGCGGTTGAGCATTATGATCTCGATCAGCTCGAGAGTGTCCTGAAAGAGTTCAGCGCCAAGTTTATCCGCCAGCATTTCCAGGATGAGAGCTGGCGTGAGCTGGAATTCGAGGCCTACCTCAAAGAGATTGAAGCCAACAAAGCGCAAAAGTTGCTATTGGAAGAGGTGGCTGTTGACAGTGGTTCACTGCAACAAAGAGCCAAAAGCCAGAGCAAGGCGGGACAACGCGACCTGAGCCTGCTGATCCAGCTCCCGCCGGGGGAGAAAACCCTCAAACTTTCTTTTACCTTCATCGGTAATGATCTGGACGAGAGCCAGTTCAAACTGATGCACAATGGGTCGCTCAAAAATGCGGTCACTTATTCTGTCAGCCGTGTCGGTGGTAAACGCTGCTGGGCGACGGTGACCTTGCCCGTCACGGGAGAACCCACCTTTTTTAGCCTTGAGCTTAAACGCGATAACCGCTCCGAAGAGTACAAGTTCCGCTGTCTAGTGGTAGAGCAGGGAGATTTCTATTTCGATGAGTTGCTGCACTGCTTCCGAGTTGATGCGGGCAAGAAGTGGCTGACCCTGCTGCTGGAAGAGAACAAGTTCAAGGTCAACCCAGAGCAAGACGCCATCATGCATCTGGTTGACGATGAGGGCGAAGTGGACTGCAGCGCCTGTGGCTGGGTGAACTTTGATACGCTGGCCGAGCAGAGCGAACAGATCCAGTTTGAGCTGGTCAATGGCGAGCGTCGCTTGCCCATCAATATTGAAGGCCCGGCCGCCGATGAGAGTATTTGCGTTCCGCTGCTGTTTGACCGGGATCGTTTCGCCAAGCTGCTCAGAGATGACCGTAATGCCGAGTATCTGCGGGCCAAAGGCAAGATCATTTTCGATAACAGCGAAAGTGGTGTGGTTGGGATCCGCCAGCAGCTGCTGAACCTCGAAGCACGGATGGTTGATGAACGGGCCTTGTATATCGGTCTGACTGCCGATCCAATGCCACTTGCGGCGATTAGTGCAAGGTTCCCTGATTTGCATGGCGCTTATGCCGCCCTGTTTGACTATCTGCAACACCATAAAACCTTGCCGAGCCTGGTGGCCTGGGGTGACAGCTATTGCGCCCTGGTGCAGCGGGTGCTGGATGCCTACGAAGCGGCATTAAGCGAGATACCGACCAATGCGGTGTTGGCGCTCGAGCACAAACAGTTGATGCGCATCGGTCTGTGCCGCCAGGATGAGTGGCACCGCCTTAGCCCGCTGCACCCCTTGGTACTTGTCTATCACCTGCAACTGGTGGCCGAGATAAAAGCCGATCGCGATGAAGATGGCGTCAGCTCTTTTGCCGAATTGCCAGAGGTGACCCGCGAGCGCCTGGTTGCATCTGGCTTGCTGCCTTTCGTCTATGACAATGACTCTGGCTACGCTCATCTGCTGCCGGTGCGGGAGAACAGCTTCTGGCTCGACGTGGTGCCACAAAAGCAGGAGAGCTACAGCTACATCAAGCGTCTGGTGCGCGACAAACTGGCCGAGTTTACCCAGGCCTATTCTCGTCTGTTCAGTGCCGGGGCCAAGAGCACCCTGATCGTCAATGCCATCAATCAGGCGAGTGCGGCAGAGCTCTTCCTCGGTTTGATCGAACACTTCAAGCTGCACAAAGAGCAGGCGATCGCCATTCATGTGAACTTCTACGATGAGCGGTTGCAATTCAATGACTTCGACCGCTTTGCCGAAACGGCCGCGTATGACGAGCTGAAAGCCTGGCTTGGCTTGAACACCACTGCGCTGCGTGCTGAGGCCGATATGCTGATCGACCTGATCCGTAGCCGTCTGACCTACAGCAAGTTCACCCTGCCCAACGAGCGCGAGCAGTTTGCCTATGCCCATCTGGCGTTCTTCCGCAACCAGGAGCCAGTAGAGTGCCATCCCATCAATACCGATGAAGCTCTGAGTGGTGTGCTGTGTGATGGCTTGATCGCCGGGGAAGCGGCCGAAACGAAAGGGGCGGCCTATTTCACCGCCTTTGGTTTGCGTGGCGTGCCCTATCAAGGGGTGCAGTCGCTGCGGGTGGCCCGCCTGCTGGGCAACCTGTGGCAACCGGTCAGCCAGAGCAATGCCCAGTATCTGGAAACCAGTCTGGGGCTGGCGGTCAGTGCCGATTTCAAGGCACTGCTGACCCGTTCTTATGACAGCGCACTGTGGACCACCATCATCGATCCCAAGGTGACCCTCGATTTCTTCACCAGTCAGCAGGATGTGGTGCTGATCCACTACTCGGATCAATACACCAGTGCGGCCGGTTATGACGCCATCACGGTAACCAAGCAGGTAGACCTCTTTAAACGCTTGCTGCAAAAAGAGGGTCACGGACAAGGGGAGACGCTGCTCTCCGAATTCAATGCCTTCAACGGCGAGTGGCTGCTCAAGATGCTCACGGCCAACGACAAGGAGCGCAAAGAGAAGAACGGCATCATCGGTGCTTACAAGTTTGTCTCGGCCTTGTTGCGGCAATCCGATATCTGCTGGGTTCCCCTCTCCGTAGCCGAGATGATCCGCGTTTCCGGCAATGTTGGCCTCAAGATGAGCGACAGCGAGTTCTCCCGTCAGGTGCATGGGTATCGCAAAGGGGCCATTTCCGATGACGTGCTCTTTGTCGGCTTCAAGGGCAAGCAACTCTATCTGCTGCCTCTGGAGGTCAAGACCGGTGTCAGACCTGACTTTGCCTATGCCGGGCAACAGGCGCTGGAGCTTAAACGTTACCTGATGGAAGAGGTGCTTGGCCCCCACACCCTGGCCGCACGGCTCTACCGTGGTCTCTTTATTCGCCAGGTGCTGATGCAGGTCGACAAGCTTTGCCTCTATCAGGTGATGCAGCCAGCGCAGCTTGCACCGCTGTTGATCGAGCGGGAGTGGTGGCTCAAAGGGGAATATACCCTGGCCAGAGTGCCCGACTATCCCGAAGGCTTTGTGGTCGCCCATATCGAAAACGACAGCTTCTTTGTGCCTCACTACCAGATGACCGAGCGGGGGGTATTGCAGGTTGAACTGCCCTACGCCTTGCTGGGTAGCCTTATTCAGGCCTGTAGCGCCCCTGCGCTTGATGAGTTGGTGACCCTGTGCCATGTAGACAAACAATATCTGCTGGGGCCCAGAGCAGAGGCGGTGGAGCCTGAATACGGCTCTCAACCGCAGTCAACAGAAGGGGGCAATCAGGCGGTGGATATGGCGCCAGTGGAAGCAGCCACTGATACCCAAAACACCGACCCGGTTACCCCAGTACCGGTGGAAACGGGACTGACCGACGAGCCGATAGAGCCCATGCGTATCCTGTTTGGCCACGAGGCGCTGCGGCAAACGCCGCTCTATTGGGAGCCCACCAATACCGCCCGTTTTATGAATACCAATACCGGCATCATTGGCACCATGGGCACCGGCAAAACCCAGTTTACCAAGTCGCTGATCACCCAGCTGATGCGCCAGCAAGACAATAACGTCGAGGGGGCACGGATCGGCCTGCTGATCTTCGATTACAAATCTGACTATGTGGATGATGCCTTTAGCGAGGCAAACCAGAGCAAGCGGCTGCGGTTGTATCGCCTGCCGTACAATCCGCTCTCGCTCTATGGCGATATGCCGATGCTGCCGGTGCATACCGCGACCGGGTTTGCCGAGACCCTGGCCAAAGCCTTCGGCCTCGGGCCCAAGCAGCAGCTACGGCTGCGCAAGTTGATCCTCGATGCGTATGGTCTGGCGGGGATCAGCAGGTCTGACGCCAGCACCTGGTCAAGGCCTGCGCCTACCTTGGCCCAGGTATGGGATCTCTATCTTGAGCAGGAGAAGGTGGAGGAGGATTCTCTCTACGCTGCGCTCGACTCGCTAGTCACTTACGAGATCTTCGAAACCATGCCGGATAAGGTGAGCTCCCTGTATGAGCTGCTTGATGGGGTGACGGTGATCGAGCTGGCGGGCTACTCACCGCAGATCCAGAACCTGGTGGTAGCCCTGACGCTGGATCTCTTCTATTCGCAGATGCAAAAACGCGGCAAGCCGCAAGTCAGCGGGGACTATCGCCAGATTACCAAGATGATCCTGGTCGACGAGGCTGACAACTTCATGTCGCAGGACTTCCCCAGCCTGCGCAAGATCCTGAAAGAGGGGCGCGAGTATGGGGTAGGGGTGATCCTCTCAACCCAGGACTTGAGTCACTTTAAAACCGGGGAAAACAACTACGGCTCTTATATTTTGACCTGGGTGGTGCATCGCGTTGCCGAGATCAAGAATGCCGATATCAAGGCCATCTTTAATAAAGATGATAAGACTGAGCAAGAACAATTAATGGAAACCATCCGCAAACTGGATAAGCACTTTAGTCTCTATATCGATGGAGATAAAAAGGTTTCTATGATGCGGGATAGAGCGTTTTGGGAATTATAGCGTGAGAAAGTATCTTTCAAGATATAAAGGTAAAAGATGTTTTCCATTAGAGCATTTAATGCCAGTGGATAATCTTAATGATAGGGAATATTGGATAACCCTTAATGATGATATAAAAAAATTTGGTGACGGTTGGGAAGTAATTGAAAATGTCAGTGGTGGAAGTGTATCCATTATACCAGATAGTGCTATTGGGTTATATTTTTTTGTATGGATGCCGGAAGTAGAGTTTAATACATCAAAAGGGAAGTTTGAGTTTGGCAATGTAGTTTACATAGGTTCCTCTTCTACGAAAAATAATGGAATAAAAAAGCGATTTATTTCTGACTATCAATCTCTTATAGGAAATCATTACGATATTCACTGGACAACTAAAACGCTTGATGACAGAGATAAGAGATTGAAAAAAGTATTGAGCCTGGGGAGATTACACTATTTCTTCAATGTTATGAATGAAGCTACCGAACGTCAAATATTAGATATGGAAGAAAGAATGATTAAATTGTTCAATCCTCCTGGAAATACGCAATATGCAATTTTGCGTGCAACACTTGATAAAATTAACGAAAGACCCGCATTTAATTAAGGATGGCTTTATGGCGAATAAAATACTAATACCAGCGTTAAAAGCAAAAGTCGGTGACTGGAATTATTATATATGCACAATGAAATATGCATCCGTTGCGAGAGAGATTAATTTTGCATATGAACTTGGTGGAAATTCAGATCTAAATTCAATGATTCAACGTGGTATATCAGAAAGAACTAAAGATATAACAGATTATCTTATACGTTCAGAGCACCGTTTTCTTGGTGCTATGATAGTTGCTGCTTATGGTGGTGATCCTAAATATGTACCTGTCAAGATGGATGAGTCAGATGAATTAATAAATGGCTTGGATAGCTCTTTTGGTGTGTTAACATTTGATGGTAGTCAGCAATATTTTGCTTTAGATGGACAGCATAGGTTAAAAGCCATAAAAGATGCAATAAAGAAAAGTCCTGAATTAGGTTCTGAAGAGATAACTGTTATATTAGTTAGTCATTATAACACCCCTGAGGGACAAGAGAAGACAAGGCGTCTTTTCACAAATATAAATAAAAATGCAAAAGTTACGACAAAAAGTGAAAACCTTGCATTAGACGAAGATGATGCTTTTGCCATTATAACCAGAAGGCTCATTAATGAGCACCCAGTCCTTAGTGCAGAGGGGCGTGTGGCCGTTTTCTCAAAACAAGGTGAGAATGGTGAGCTGAAATTAGCTACTCAAGTAAATGATACAGATAGGCGTGCAGTGACATCCATTTCGCATTTATATGAGATGGTAAAGCATCTTTCGTATGGCAGTAAACTTGCTAATGTGTCTTTATCAAGTCGGCCAACAGATGATGATTTGGAGGAGGGCTACAAACAGATAGTCGATAAACTAGAACGCTTCATGAACGCATCGGGAAATGTAATTAATATCATAGAGTCTAATGACAATTTGCGTGAATTAAGGAAAAGTAAAAACAATCCAGGTACAGAACATCCATTTTTGAAAGGAGTTATTCAAAGATCTCTTTCTGAAGTAGTCAGAAGTTTGTTAGATAGGGGGAATATTGAGTTTGATGATATTCTACAAAAGATCTCAGAATTGCCTTGGACAATGAAAGATGCTCCTTGGACCTGTGTATCATCATTTTCTGATGGCAAGTTAAAAATGTTGACAGGAAGAGAGTATGTTGATCTATTTAAAGAAATACTTACATGCCATATCGCTCCAAATAGTAAGCAAGAAATAATTCGTGCTAGAAGAAATTATAAGGTTGTGAAAAATGAAGAGTACCCCATAAAACAACAAGAGTTTGAAGTTAAGGCTAAATTTACTAGTTAACCTTAGCTACGTTAAGAGGCGACATTACTATGTCGCCTCTTGAACATCATTCTAAACACCATGCTTTAATATAAAAAAGTTATCAATGCCGCTAATGTTATTAGACAGATAAGATATTCCCCTATGAAGATGCAGTTTAAAAAAAGTATCAATATTTATTTTATTGATCTCAATATTGTCATATTTCATTCTTACTATTAGTAGTGACATTATCATTTCTGATAATTCACCTGAAAAAACTTTCCATGTCATTTCAACAGAGCTGTCTGTTTGAATATCTTCAAATGGGGGGACCGATTTTTCAGCTAGTGATAGACATAAAGCCCAACGACAAAGAACATTCCAGTTCTCTATACCTGTCTTGCGCTTGATAACAATTAGCTGCTGTTTCGCTTTTTCTGACAAACGAATATTATCAATCATGTTTTCTCTCCGGGAAATATCCAGGATTTATCGTAGAGGTAAAATTTTGTTCCTCGAAACAAATATGATACTCCTTGGCTATATAAGGCTTGAGTTCCTTATAGTATTTGCCTTGGATCTCTTCATCGGTCGATAAAAGAATCACTTGAGGTGCAGCCTGTGGGAAATAGTGCTTGATTAAATGGCTTCTATGTTGTCCATCAAGGCGTCCCATAGGGGTATCAATAATCGTTGGTAACTCTTTACCTGACTCGTCGGCGAGCCCCCATAAGACGGCAATGGCCAGCAGTTGTCTTTCACCAGCGGAGAGCCGAGCAGGGGAGATAGGTTTATTATCTTGTGCATATAGAGTTAACACAAATGCATCAGCATCGATTTCAATCTTGGTGATTAGACTGTCTTTACGTTTGACCTGATTAAACTTGGAGATGATCTTGGTTTGTAGCTTATCGATATTATCTTTGATGAGATCTGTTTTAAAGGCATCTACAATACCTTGCAGTTTTCCCATATGAGAAAAGAGTTGCTGTTGCCGCTGTTGCTCAAAATTGATAGCATTACCTTGTACACGAATTGAGGTAACTTGCATCTCTGCTTGCGTTATGTCGGCGGCCAATTTTTGTACAGCTAGAAGCAATTCCTCTTTCTCTTTCTTTGCTTTTTCAAGGTCATTATCCGCTGTGACTGAGCGTGTAATGATATGCTCAACAGATGCTAACTCAGGAATAGCGGCGAGTTGCCGTTCTACGAATTGCAGTTTTTCATATAATTTTTCTTTTTCCTGCATTAGTGACGACGCTTCCTGTTCTTCGGCAGCGAGCCGTTCAGCAAGACCATCGAAAATTGCAGGGCTACTGTTTAAATAGCAGGGTTCAGAGTAGAGCTGATCAGAAGCCTCTCTCTCTTTAGATAACTCGGTTTGCAGAGACTGGATGATACTATGATCCGTTCCTCGTTCATTTAATAATCCAAATATTTTATTCTCTTGGTTAATAAGTAAAGAGCGAGCGGTATGATAGCGTTTTATCTCATCTTCTTTATAAAGCTGAGACTTGGTCTGTTCTATTAATGAAGAGACAAGCTTCAAAGGTAAGACCCCAGCAGCAAGTTTGATCAACTCGCTATTGATGCCATCTATCTTTGTTGTAATTTCAACTTGTTGACGAGAGATCTCATCTTTTTCATGTAAAAGATGAGCGCCATTATCTTTCAGTTGTTGTCGCCAATAGGCGACTTCTGCTTCTTTATCTAGAATCTGTTCATCTATATCAATTAGGTTATTCTGTAATATCTTTTGAGCTTCCCGAAAGGCTTCAAGCCGAGCTTCAGCTTCTTCCAGTTTCACCTTTTGCTTGGGATCCAGCAGCTGGTTTTGACCGCGTTTTTTAAGCACGTCAAGGTCAATATTGAGCTGTGACAGCAATTCAAGACCGAGAAGGCTTTCGATACCCGTCTTTACCAGACTAGCGGAACGAGCGGGATCTGCAAGATGTTCAATTTTTTCACCGTCAAAAAAGAACAGTTCAGATAGTGATTGCGGGATAAATTCATTGATAAATTCTCCCCAATGCTCACTCAATAATGCATCTGGATGACCGTTATGGCTAACAACAACAACTTCTTTGCACTCTTTGTCAGCCTCTTTCTCCCAAGCTCGATTTATTTCATAAGTATGATCTTTCCCGAGAATGGTATGTCTGAAGCGCAGTGAGAGAGAGGCTTTTTTTTTCCGTTGCATAACGATTTATCGCCTGCTCCAGATATGCTGGATAGCTAAGGCGACCACGATTGGAGCATTTGGCATGCTTGCCATAAAGAGCCAACTGCAAGGCATCTAAAAAGGTTGTTTTACCACCACCATTGAGTGCACCAAAGAGGATTATAGGTCTTTTATGATCGGGGCTATCAAGATCAACCTCATGGCGTCCTTTATAAATACCAAAATTTTCTAACACGAGTTGTTCAAAAATCATGCTGATAGCTCTTCAATATCAATTTGTTCATCTTCCAAGAAATGACTATTGTTCGTCAAAGCAAGTTGCAGCTTCTCATTTTCCCACAATAGTTGTTCTTTATCCTGCTCAGGTAAATTGGGCTGTAATAGCTTTATCTTGTTTTCATTGAGTTTTCTGTTCAGTGCAAAGTCTCTGGCCTCTTGAATATTGTTGAAGGCCATGGTCTGCAAGCTTGTATCCAGCTCTTTATATAGATTTGCACGACGCAGCATATTGCTATGCTTATCTTCAATTGAGATCAGTGTTCTAATTTGTTCGTAGAGTAACCCATCCGGATCATTGTACGTGGAGCATTTATACCTCAGTTTGCTCATCACATAGCTATTCAATAAGCTATGGTGTGAGCGTTTGGTACCGGGATACTTTTTGCCCAGCGCACGTTCATAAATATGAGGGACGCTATCTTCGACTTCGTGTTTATCTTCCACCCATATATGACGAATTGCTTCCAAATCTTCCAAAGAGAGTAGTTCTAGGTTGCGAACTTCATTTGGACCTATCTCTTGTACGAGTTTTTGTGCTTCAAGCACTTTTTTGAGCATATGCTCTCTAAATTGCTGCCGATAAGGACCACGCACCAGATCTGCTCCATATTCATTGATATGAACGGTTAAGGAACCATTCATTCGACGAAAATCACGACGCTCCTTGTCAGCCTCTATTTTTTTACCTTTACGCTCTTTATTTGAATCATTAATGTCGATTTCGTTGCGGAGCTGCAGTAGAGGCAACATCCACTCTTTTTCAGTGTCATTTTGAATCATGGCTGCCATAGATTTATCTTCACCTACCATGGTACAGACATAACAGCCAAAACGACTATCTCCACAACTAGGTGTTGACTTATCAACGACCAGAGGACATTCACCATCCGCAGTTGCACCTTGATACATACCAAGTAGCTCTTGATTTTTAAAACCCCATGGATTTTTAACTTGCATCAGGTATTGCCAGACATCGTCATTACTCCAGTCGGCGATAGGAGTATATATCCAGACACGATCAAGCTGTTTGTTAACAGTTAATCCAACAGCGCTACGAGTATTATCTTCTCTGTTCTCGTAACTTTCCATTGTTGCTGCTCTTGTCGCGCTCTCCGCTTTTCGCGTACCAAGAACAAGAATCGCCTCACCGTTATTTTTAACGACTTTCTTAATAAAGTTATTAGATGGACTGATTTTTAGTCGATCGGTACACCAGCGAAACTTATAGCGAGGAGCAGGGTAACCACGACCAATCAAATTGACCCAGAAGCGATCTTTTACTTCTGGTGTCAGGCGATGTGGAATAATATTTAAGTGTTGCTCAGCTACCGCTTGTCGCATCTGTTCCAATGAGCGTCCTACCCACATGGCAACAATCGGATTTTCAACAAGCGTATCAGTACTGATCACATGGACAGGTTTATTAGCTTTACCTTCGGCATGCAGTTCCTGCATGGCATACCACACTAGTTGGAGTATAGCGGTGGAGTCTTTACCACCACTGTAACCAATTACCCAGGGGATCTGATCACTAAGATAAAGTGATTTGGTGCGGTCAACCAAGAACCGAATTGTCTCTGTAAACCCGGCCGCATCAAATGCGGAGCGGGAAGGGGTATGTATTTCGGTACTCATGCCTTACCTTTTCTAAATAGATATTCAGCTTGTTCCTCTCCTTCAGAGAGGGGGAGGCCAAGGTGTTGTTTGATCAGTGTTGCAGTTAATAACGTCGTATTTGATGTCTTTTGAATACGGCCAGCGATTAGAGCCCGACCCTCCCATACTTCTGCATTTTGACGTAGCCAATCTAGTGTCAATAGCCCAGATAGGGATTGCTTCAGGTCATAATTCTTTTCAAGAAGAGCCTTACCAACCAAACCTAATGCGTGCAGTGTTACGGCATGGCTATGGATAAAGTCTTCACGAACTTCCCCAGCAGTCAGTTTGGATAGCCTGACGAGTTTCCATTCTGGTATGACATTATCTACTTCATTCCAAAAACGGCATGCCTCACGGGTCGCTTTAGTTATGTCAATACTTTCCCAATTGCTAAACAAGGCATGAGTTGCCTGATGAATAGCGCTAAGAGTAAAGAGTTTGCGGGAGCGTTTACCAAGTTTGTTTTGCTCCATATCGACAATCCCTTTAAAGGCTTTGGATTTGGATGCAACAGCCCGAGCGACAGCAGCACTCTTATCTCGTTGGTCGTATGCGATGGCCAGAGATTTGCTGGCTTTGACCTGATTCTGATTGAGGTCTGTAAACATCTGCTGTGAACGCGCTAATCCCTGATCGAGGAAAAAAACCACAGAGATGCTTTCATCTGCCAAGGATGGATCTTCTTTTAGGGCTGCTTCAATCGCAGCTCTGCGATGTTGTCCGTCATTGATGATAAATTGTGCGTCCAACCCAATTCTGAGGGCCCCGATACGGCTCGCTTCACCACTGGTTCCCATTGGTTCAAATCTCACATCTCCGTCAATCGAGGCGGTGATGGCAGAAAACACGTAGGAATCTCTATTGCGAACTATATAGTCAGCCATCACCGGGATCCGCCCTACGTTGAGGGTTCTCTGTGCGCGCAGTTCAGGCGAGAGATCCTCATCATCAAACCTGAAGATGCGTGGCAATAGCTTGAGAGGACACATTGACACGTAGTACTCAGAGCCCGCCTGGATACCACGAATTGCTGGAAAAACGAACTCAAAGGAGGGTTCAAACATGGTAACCTCTTGCGCTCCACACTGTATGTGACACCATGTCGATGGGTTCGAACAAAAGTCGTGTGTACGTACGAACATTGAAAGAGGTGGCAAGGATAATGGCAGTTTACTTGGATTGCAATGCGACAACCCCGGTTTCTTCAGGGGTCGCAGAGGTTGTCATGCGCTATATGACTGAGGAATATGGTAATTCTGGGAGCCGTACTCATGAGTTCGGGGTTGTAGCAAAGCAAGCTGTTGAGAGGGCGAGAGGGCAGGTTGCAGCTGTTGTTGGTGCTGACAAGTCTGATGTCTATTTCACCAGCGGTGCAACCGAAAGCAACAATTTAGCTATTTTGGGACTGGCTCAATATGCGGAACAGCAGGGACGCAAACATATCATCACAACGCCTATTGAGCATAAGGCTGTATTGGAGCCAATTGCTCAACTTGAGGCTAAAGGATTTGAGGTCACGTATTTGCCGATGGATTCTTCAGGCATGGTGGATCCTGCGCATCTTCGTGATGCATTGCGCCCCGACACCGCGCTGGTTTCGATCATGCACATTAATAACGAAACTGGGTCTATTCAGCCAATCAGCGAGTTGTGCGAAGTGCTTACTTCCCATGATGCTTTTTTCCATGTAGATGCGGCTCAGAGCTATGGCAAATATTCTGAGGTTCTTGAAGATCCACGTATCGACATGATCAGTGTCAGTGGTCATAAAATGTATGCTCCAAAAGGTGTGGGTGCTTTGTTACTGAAGCGGCGCAATTTTAAAAGGGCACCTCTTACCCCGCTGATGTTTGGTGGTGGGCAGGAGAGGGGCTTACGCCCAGGCACTCTTCCTGTTGCCTTGATTGCAGGTTTAGGTCAAGCCTGTGAAGAAGCCAAACGCGATAGCGAGCAGCGTCGTCGTTATTGCGAGCAGATCAAGGAGCAATTACGTTCTGCCCTTCGCCCGCTCGGGTGTATTGAAAATGGCCAGAACACGGCTAGTCATGTTTTGAATGTCTCAATTCCTGGGATCAACTCTGAAGCGGCACTCGTTGTGCTTAAAGGTATCGTTGCGTTATCGAATGGTTCTGCATGCACCTCTCAAAGCTATGTGCCCAGCCATGTCTTGATGGCTATGGGTCTAGATGAAGAAAGAATTGAAGGTGCGATACGGATCTCTTGGTGCCACATGACAAAAGACATACCATTGGCAGAACTTGTTGATCGGATTAAGAAATTACAGTGACTAATCGAACCATAGTTGAAGCAGCTAAGCAGGCTTTGTTATTGATTGGGCATTCTGCCTCGGTAGATGAGGTGTATGACGTAATCGTGACACATCAGCTATATGAGTTTGGGGCCAAATCACCTCACTCGGTGATTCGTGTCACCATGGATCGCCACTGTGCCAACAAGTCACTAGGCTCCATGCATAAGCAGCGTTTTTTCCAAAAGAACGATGATGGGTCATATGAGCTGCTGTCAGATGTGAAAGAAGTCCTACAGCCTGAACAGAATACCTCTTCTTCGGAACAGCAACGCTCTGCTCAGGAAGTTGAGAACTATATAGAGCAGATCCTTGATTTGGCTGCTGTCCAGCGTGAGAAAGTAAAAGCTGAAATTTTAAGCAGCCTGCGGAGCTTTTCTCCTGAGCAGTTTGAATCGTTTTGTCGCTTATTTTTATCAAAATATGGATTTACTCGTATGGAGTTAACATCTCGTGGTCGAGATGGCGGCATTGATGTAAGAGGATTGTTGAAAATGGGGCTTGCTGAAATGCGCGTAGCAGTGCAGTGCAAGCGATATGCAGAAGATAATAAGGTCGGGCGTCCATCAGTATCTGCATTTCGGGGTGATATTACCGGCGATTTTGAGCAGGGAATATTCATGACGACCAGCGGATTTACCAAAGAAGCTGAGGAAATTTCATTCAAGCCTGGCTGTGTGCCTATTATTCTGATTGATGGTGAGCAACTGGCAGATATTATGATAGATAAAGGAATTGGTGTTCAGCGCCAGCTCATTGATGTATTTGATTTTGATGCCTCATTGTTTATCAATTAACGTTTTTTGCCTCGATGTATTCGGTAACCAATGATTTTCATATCAGCATGATCTAGTGCACTGCTAAATTGAGAGCGGCTCAGGTTGAGGTCCTGAGCCAAGTCTATTGCTAGTAACTTGCTCAATCTTTGCTCCAGCGCTCGTTGTGCCTTGAAGCTCGGATCATCCGGTGCCATCAGATAGCTTTTGTTGAGAAGCGGTGGCCGGGTCTGCTCATTGATGTAGTCAAAGAAGTCGACCTCCTGCTCGGCCATCTTGATCTTGACCCGCTCCACCAGATAGGGGATGGGCTTGCTGAAGTCGTCATACCCCATCAGGCTCACCTTGCCGGAGCGAATGTGCAGCTTGATCACGTCGATATCGGTCAAGTCACCATAGAGCTGGCAAGCCGCGCCGAGGTAGACACGCAGCAGCGGCGGTAATTGCGCAATAAAGCATTTGTGTAGCAGCAGTGAATGGCTGGGATAGAGCAGGCTGTTGGGTAGCTGTTGATGGGCCAGCTCGCAGGCCTGGTTGATGAGGGCGATATCCGCAATCTGGTAGAGCAGTGCTTTGGCGGCCTGCTGTGCCTGCGGGTTGCCACCGAAAAAGGCTTTGATATCCCGCTGCAGCTCGCTGGGGTAGTGGGTATAGGTTTGGCGTTTGCCAAACAGGTTGAGTGCCAGGTAGACCAGCAAATCTTGCTGCCGCTCCAGCTCGGCCTGCTTTAACTGGGCAAGGTCAAAATGCTGGCCAAGCAGGGTCATGGCTTTGCGATGGCTGCCTGCTATCTCTTTTAACTCGTCGCTTTGTTCAAATTCGTCATTGGCCGGGATTCGGCCAAGGGTCAGTGCCCGCTGCCAGAAGGCTTCAAACAGCGGTTGATGGCGAGTGATCAACAGTGCTGCTGCGGCCTGATGGTTGGGGGTGGGCGAGGTCAGCTGCTGCCAGCTGTGGCTTCGGCGTTGACGCTGTGCCAAAAATCGTTGCTCTTCGAGCTTGTCTTTGAACACGTAAAAGATGCCGGGCCCAACGGCGATGGCATTTTCATCCAGTGTTTTGTCTATGTAGTGCTTGAGCTCGCTTTGGTTGTAGTAGCGCTGAAAGGTGTTGCGCGAGGTGATGACGCCATCTTTATAAGGGGTGAACTGGGTAATAAAGCTGTCGTTGGCCAGCATGGCCGAGACGACCAGCAGGGTTTGGGTCAGCTCCCAGGCGCCGAGCAGTGCCTCCATCCTCTCATCTTGATCCTCAATCACGTTGATCACAAAACCGAGATTGACCAGATGGGAGAGCACCTTCTCGCCATCCGGGCGAAAGTTCGGGTCCCAGCCCAGCGCATCAATACCGTGTGCTTCCAGCTCCCGCAGGTCATCCCCTCGGCCGCAACCGTAATCAAACAGCGCATAGTCGCCGTTGAGATAACCATGGCGTGCCAGCATCTTCATGGGGGCCGAGAGTTCATGGCGAACCAGCGCGGTTTTATGGCGATCAATTTGTGGGCCCCCCTCTTCAGGCGGCAGGGCGGAGATGCGAAACAGACGCCCATCAACCAGTTGGTAGCCGTGTCTTGCGATAAGCCGCTCCCACGATGCTTTGAAGCCAATCATGCGGGGATGATCGTAAAGTCCCGCCAACTCCCCCTCTTGGGTGATCTGGCGACAGCTCTCTGCCTGTGGGTGATCGGGGGTCAGCATGAACTCTTTGCGATGCAGAATGGGGGGATTATCCTGGTTCTCGTAGCGGGTAATGGTATGGCTTAGTTTGGCCAGATCAACGGTCACGCTCTGCTTGAGGCTGGGGTAGGCCTCTTCGAAGAAGGTGGGGTAGCTGAGCAGGGACAGCCTAAAGTCCTGCTTTGCCAACTTCACCAGATCCCATTCACACTCCGGCAGTTTGAGCGCTTGTGCCACCGCACAGACAAAGCGGTAGAGCTGTGGGTTGGTTGTGGCCAGGGTCTCTTTGTGCAGATAGACCGCGTCGGGCAGCACTTTTTTGTATGGCAGGGCAGCGACCAGTTGCGTGAAGCGCTCGGGGGTCAGCATCAGCACATTCCTTTGAGTTGGGTGAGTGTCAGCCGCTTGGGCATTCGTCTTCCATGGTGAGTGGTGAGTTCGACCAAGGCGCGGTTTTGTTCGGGCCCATAGCTGATATGCAGTGGCCGGTCTGGGCCATAGAGATAGAGACGATCAAACGGGGTGTGTTGCGCCAACCAAAGGGCTACCTGATAGCTGTTCTTCCCTAGGTATATCAGATCAACCGCGGCCCCTTGCCGAGGACAGATAACGCTTCCTCGCTGATTGAGTTCACAGGCTGCATGTTGATCGAGTGTGGGGGCTATACCGGGGGAGGCGTTGGAAAGAATAGCTTTGCGCAGTGTTACTCCACAAAACCCATAGGTCAGCAATGGGTGGCCAAATGCTTCTACCAGCGGATCGAGAATATGCGTTGCCAGTTCACGGTAGGCCAGCCAGCTCTCGGTTTGTTCAGGCAAGTTTGGGCATTGGATGCGTTGCCAAGTTTCACCACAGTGAAACAGCATCTCGAAGGTGAAATGTTGGCTGCAGGATTCCTTTATATCTATGGAGATGCCCCCAAACAGCTATCACAAATGGAAATGAACATGCCACGTTAGGCTGGGAAACCACATTCTGCCTTGACGGTATTATCTACGGGGTTCCTAGCCAGAAAGCAAAAATTAGCACGCGGTGAGCTTTTCCTGCTATGCCCTTTTGTTGGTGGAAGCATTGGAACTGTGAGTGTGCGTGTGATTCATGCATCTGTGGATGAGGACTTGCGCTGGTTCAAAGGAGGTGCGCTATAATGACTGTATATAAATACAGGTTTTTTGCCATGAAGCTGTTAACCCCAGACCCATCACCCGCCGAGGTGACCATCCCGCTGTTCTTGCACCGAGCCTCTTGCGGCTTTCCCAGCCCAGCCAGTGACTATCTGGAAGGGAAGTTGGACCTCAACACCCACTGCGTGGCGCACCCTGCAGCAACCTTCTATCTGCGTGCCGAGGGGGAGAGCATGACCGGGGTCGGTATCTTTCCCGGTGACTTGCTGGTGGTCGATAAGAGCCTCACCCCGCGCCATGGTGATGTGGTGATTGCACTACTCGATGGCGGCTTCACGGTAAAGACCTTGCAGCTCAAGCCAAGGTTGCGGCTGTTGCCAGCCAATCCGGCGTTCGCGCCTATCGACCCTTGTATGAGTCTTTCCCTGGAGTTGTTCGGAGTGGTCACCCATGTGATTGGCAATCTGAGGCAGCGTGATGGCTATAGCGCTCGTTGATGTAAACAACTTCTACGCCAGCTGTGAGCGGCTGTTTCGCCCTGAGCTGCGTGGCCGCCCGATCGTGGTGCTCTCCAACAACGATGGATGCGTGGTGTCGCGCAGCCCCGAAGCCAAGGCGATGGGTATCAAGATGGCCGGGCCCTACTTCAAGGTCCGCGAGCAGTTCGAGGCACATGGCGGTGTGGCATTCAGCTCCAACTACGCACTCTATGGAGATATGTCTGGCAGGGTGATGAGCACGTTGGAGACCATGGCCCCCGAGCTGGAGGTCTACTCCATCGATGAAGCATTCCTGTCACTGTCGGAGTCGTTTGCCGGGGACCTTACAGCCTATGGACAACAGATCCGGCAGCGAGTGTGGCAGTGGACCGGCCTAACGGTAGGGGTTGGGATCGGCCCCACCAAGACCCTCGCCAAGCTGGCCAATTATGCAGCCAAGAAGTGGCCTGCCACGGGCGGCGTCGTGGACTTGCGTGACGAGCTGCGCCGTGCCCGGCTGATGGCTATCACCCCGGTGGACGAGGTGTGGGGCATAGGACGGCGCTTGGGCGCTAAATTGGTGGCACAAGGCATCAACACCGTTGCTGACCTGGTGGCTAGCGACGCCAAAGGGTTACGCGCCCAATACGGCGTGGTGGTCGAGCGGATCGTACAGGAGCTGCGTGGCCTGCCTTGCGCAGAGCTGACCGTTGAACCGGCGGCGAAGCTGCAGATCCTCTCGAGCCGTTCCTTTGGTGAGCGCGTGACTGACCGTGGAGAAATGGCCCAAGCGTTGTCAGGCTTTATGGCTCGCGCAGCCGAGAAGCTGCGGGCCGAGGGGATGTGTTGCCAGCGGGTGCACCTGTTCGTGCGAACCAGCCCCTTTGACGAACGAGCGCCTTACTACAGTGAGCAGGCTGGCGTCCGGCTGGTCTGCCCTAGCGATGATACCCGGTTGCTGCTGCAGCAAGTGAACGTGCTGCTAGCGCAGATTTGGCGCGACGGTTACCGCTATCAGAAGGGTGGGGTCATGCTGAGTGAGTTCACCCCCAAGGGGCAGCAACAGGCAGATCTGTTTGCCCCGTCCTCCGCTCAATCAGATGCGCTGATGGCAGTGATGGACCAGATCAAAGCCAAGGGATTGGGGCGAGTAGGCTTTGCCAGCCAAGGCGCGGGGTCGCCTGAGTGGATGATGCGACAAGAGCACCTTAGCCCCTGCTACACCACCCGCTGGGAGGACCTGCCGGTGGCGAGGTAACCAAGGCACAATGAGGCCGCTACTTGGCCGCAATAGGAGGTTTTGGAAGTTAGTCGAATTTGAGTTGAGAGAAAACAGGGAGAGTGGAGCGTTCACTGCGAGGGGAATGTGGCAGAGCAAGCGGTGAGGGGGAGCTGGCTCAGCTTGAAACAATGGAGAGATGGATATGAAAAAGCCCAGCCAAAAGGCTGGGCTTTAGAATTTGGCTCCCTCGACAGGACTTGAACCTGTGACATACGGATTAACAGTCCGCCGTTCTACCGACTGAACTACGAGGGAAAATTGGCTCCTCCTACTGGACTTGAACCAGTGACATACGGATTAACAGTCCGCCGTTCTACCGACTGAACTAAGGAGGAATTGCCTGTCTCGTTAAGACGGGGCGAATATTAATGACCAGGGCGGCGGGTGTCAACCCGCGAATTTCCCGAAAACCGGATTTTCGGACTGTTTGCCCAAAAGTTGCGCTTTGCAGTTTATTTTCAGCACAATCAGTCCCTTGCCATCACCTTGGCCAACTGATGCAGGGGACATTGGTTCGGTTCGCATCAACCTGATGATGCCAGCATGATGTCGCGAACGTGCTGGCAACTAAGTGAGGCTCAAATGGTGATCTTTGTGGCTAAAAAGGGGAGAGCTGGAGTCAAGATCGGCGATTTGGCGGCAAATAGGCCAAATAATGGGTGAGCGCGCGTTTCATTGATCCTGCCCATCGAAAAAATGGCCCGTCTGGAGTAAGGTTACGCAGGATACCATCGCCGCGTCGACAGCCCTGCCGGCCCTTGATGATGATCGGGCGCCGGATCTCTCCGGCCTTTATCTCCCTCTTCTGGTATTACGATATACATGCACAAGCAAGCCTCTTTAAATAGCGTGAAGCTCGCCATAGCCTTACGCCAGTCCTGTATTGATGAACCCTACAGCATGGCCCGCTTCGGCCGTGATCTTATCGCTGGTGTGACGGTGGGCATCATCGCCATCCCGCTCGCCATGGCGCTGGCCATCGCCAGCGGTGTACCACCGCAACACGGTCTCTATACCGCCATCATCGCCGGTATCGTGATCGCCGTGACCGGTGGCTCCCGTTACTCCATCTCCGGCCCGACCGCTGCCTTTGTAGTGATCCTCTACCCGGTCGCCCAGCAGTTCGGGGTTGGCGGTCTGTTGATGGCGACGCTCATCTCAGGCCTTTTTCTGGTGGCGATGGGGATGGCCCGTCTTGGCCGCCTTATCGAGTACATTCCCCCGTCAGTGACGCTGGGCTTTACCGGTGGTATCGCCATCGTGATCGCCACCTTGCAGATCAAGGACTTCTTTGGACTGAGCGTGCCCGAGATGCCGGAAACCTATCTGGGCAAGGTCGAAGCGCTGGCCGCCGCCCTGCCAAGCTGGCAGTGGGGCGATACCCTGGTGGGGGTCGCAACGCTGGCCGTGCTGCTGCTCTGGCCGCGCCTGCGTCTGCCGGTGCCCGGCCACTTGCCCGCGGTGCTGGTCGGGGTGGGTCTGGGTTTTGGCCTCCATTACTTTGGGGTGGATGTGGCCACCATCGGCAGCAAGTTCAGCTATACCCTGGCCGATGGCACCCAGGGGATGGGGATCCCGCCCATCGCGCCGACCCTGGTGATGCCCTGGGCCTTGCCCGGACCTGATGGCTTGCCAGTTGAATGGAACCTGGCGGCTGTTGAGCGGCTGCTGCCTGCCGCCTTCTCCATGGCGATGCTGGGGGCGATCGAATCGCTGCTCTGCGCCGTGGTGCTCGATGGGATGACCGGTCGCAAACACAGCTCCAACGCCGAGCTGGTGGGGCAGGGGCTTGGCAATATCTTCGCACCCTTCTTTGGCGGCATTACCGCTACCGCCGCCATCGCCCGCTCTGCTGCCAACGTGCGTGCCGGCGCTACGTCCCCCATCTCGGGGATTGTCCATGCGCTGGTGGTGCTGGCCGCCATTCTGGTGCTGGCCCCCTGGCTCTCCTGGTTGCCGCTCTCGGCCATGGCTGCCTTGCTGCTCATCGTGGCCTGGAACATGAGTGAAGCGCACAAGGTGGTGGAGTTGATCCGTCGCGCCCCCAAATCCGATGTGCTGGTGCTGCTGGTCTGCCTGTCGCTCACCGTCATTTTCGACATGGTCATCGCCATCACTTTCGGGGTGATCCTGGCTTCCCTGCTCTTTATGCGCGAAATCGCCAAGATGACCAAACTGCACGATTTGGCCGAGCACAAGCGCTATGCCCATGAGGTGCCGGACAATGGCCTGCTCTACAAGATCAACGGCCCGCTCTTCTTCGCTGCGGCCGAACGGGTCTTTGCCGAGCTGGAAGCGCAAGTGAAAGGGCACCAGGTGCTGGTGTTGCAGATGGAGGCGGTTTCCATCCTTGATGCGGGCGGCCTGTCTGCCTTCCTCCACTTTGGCAAGCAGATGGCCAAAGCCGGGGTCGAGTTGCGGGTGGCCGAGTTGCAGTTCCAACCGCTCAAGACCCTGGCCCGTGCCAAGGTGCGGCCGCAACCCGGCAAGCTGGAATTTTACGGCTCGCTGGAAGAGGCGCTCAAAGGTGAACATTTGCACGAAGCGGCAGTAAATTGATTGAAAGGGATACGAAACGGCATATTTTTGGTCACTTGGTTCGGATATTGAACAAACGAACGCAAAAAGTAAAAAATTGCATTGACCAAAAGCCATCGTATCCCTTACATTACGCCCCGTTGCCGCGGCATGGTCCGCCAGCGAATGTGCAGCTCAAGCACATAAAGCAGTGAGCAAAAATTTGGTGAGGTGTCCGAGTGGCTGAAGGAGCACGCCTGGAAAGTGTGTATACGGCAACGTATCGAGGGTTCGAATCCCTCCCTCACCGCCAAATATAACCCGTTGAATTTCAACGGGTTTTTTCATTTCTGGACTTGCGTGATTTTTTTCCTGGATCAACTGGGTGGAACAATCATGTATCTGAGTAAAAATGCCTCCGGCACCTACTACACTCGTCTCCCGCTGCCTAAGTCATTACGTGACCGTGGCTTGCCCTTCGCTATCCGTATTTCCCTTTGCATCAAAGATCGCCGGCTCGCCGTAGATCGAAATCTGGCTGTGGCAGCTCGCACTCGCGCACTTATCGCGGCTACCCCTGCCGATACTACACCCCGCAGTTTCTATCGCTGGATCCGCGCCGATCTAGACGCGTTCAAAGCCGCGGGGTTCATCCCTCCTCAAACACCTTCCACACCTCGTGAACCTTCTGTTTATGCCTCAGCTTGCCCCAGCAGTGGGATCACGCTCAGTCATGCACTGGCGAGATTCATCGAGACTAAAGCCAGTGAGGGGATCCAGCACAAGTCGATGGGCCAGCTCCAACTTCGGATCAACGCCTTCGTAACCTGGGCCAAAGGCGTCAAAATTGATGAGGTGACGCCCGCGCTAGCACAGGAGTATCGCAACATCTTGCTGCGCAAGACCAACCTCAGTTTCAAAACCAAAGGGGATTACCTCGCCGCCCTGAAACAGTTCTTCCGTTGGTGCGTGGCACTGGACTATTGCAGTCGTAACCCTTTCGATGGGTTGACGGCAGGTAAAAAACCAAACAAACGGGCGGATGAGGAGCGAGTGCGCTGGTATCGCCCTCAACTGGCCCAACTGTTTGCCAGCCTGCGCAGCAAACAACCCCAGAAAGGCAAAAAGTTGAAAATTCAGGACTGGTGGGTGCCCCTGCTGTGCCTGTACGCAGGGTTGCGGCCTTCCGAGGCCTGCCAGCTCAAAACTCAGAACATCAAACAGGTTGAGGGGATTTGGTGTTTGATGGTCGATGCGGGAGAGGCGGATCAACAGCTCAAAACTGCCAATGCGTACCGTGCCACTGCACAGTGCGTTGATCGGACATCAATTCCTGGACTATGTGGAGAGTCGTCGCAGTCAAGGGAAGGCATTTTTGTTCGATGACCAACCATCAGGCAAAGACGACGACTGGGCGCATAACATCACCTGTCGCTTCCAACGCCACCTCAATGATGCTGGCATCGTAGGTCAGGGCCGTCCCACGCTTTACGGGCTGCGGCATACCTTCATCGATGAGTTACAGCAGGCGGATGTCGCTGAGCATTTTGTGGCCGAACTTGCGGGACACAGTAAAAACGGCCTGACGTTTGGCCGCTATGGCAAACGTGTGAACATTAGGCTGCTGAATGAGAAAATCCAATCCCTTCCTACCGACCTGATACCCCACCACCTGCTGTCAGGGGGAAAATCACCGTAAAGATGACGCATATTTTTTGGGTAACAGGGCTGTCTACCCCCCATGAAAAAACCAATATGAGAGCATTTCTCGGCGGTTTAATGGGGCGAATGGCGCCATATCCTTATGATTTATAATGATTTTTAGCGCACTGAAAAATACTTAAAAAATCCAATAAAAACATGTTGACATTTCTTTTTTATTTATGTTTTTGCCGCATTGGCAGGTGGGCCTCAATCGTTGTAGTATGCTGATAAAGCTGCTAGCAAGGGCATAACAACGACAGTAAACACGAAGGATCGAAACGAAATGAATATGGCGTAGAACACACCAACACGTTTATCTCGTTCAAACAAGGGTTATCACCCCTTCAGATTTAAAAAATACCACCAATATCACAGCTATCTTCGATACGCTGAACGGGTTGTTATTACTCAAATTCGGGTGAAGTGAATAACACATGGTATTTGCTTGATGCAATGTTGAGTAAAAATCTGACGGGAACATTTGATTATATCGATTAAATGACATCAGCTATCGCTAATGTATACTTGGCATTTGACAAATTAACAGGGTTTTGAGGTGAAACTTATCTGTTTATAGCGTCACAGAGTAATTTATATCGCTGTTTTTAGGTGCAATATTACCCTCTCGGTATCGATGCGTGAGCATCACGTTTTGCTATTGCTGTTTTTGTAATTGAAGGAGTATTTGTAACTGTAATGAGGGTAATTATGAACAAACCAACCAATAAAATGACCGTTCAAAAACAAAAAACAAAAAACTAAACACAACACTGTGCGTTCAGTAATTGTTGATGAGCATTCACTGGCGTCAGCCATTCGTCAGCACCTGGAAATTAAAAAATACCAGTATGCGCAGACAACCTATGACATTTCTAAGCGTAAAGCAGAAAGTTGATAAAATGGATTGGTGATAAACCGCTGACGTCATATCGTGCGAGTGACATTGAACTGCTCGTAGTGAAATTTTGCAACAAAAAATATAAATGAAATACCATTAACCAATATTTTGATATATTGAGATAAGTCTTTGCCCGAGCTGTCAGCGATGGTGTTATTCATACCAGTCCAATGGATTGCATTAAAAATGCAAATTTGAGGTGGACGAACCTGATCCATTTTATCAATACGAAATTAAGGCATTTCTCGCCCTGAAAAGCACCCATTTGCTGGAGGTGTCACTCATCCAACTCGGTATCTCTACGGGTCTGCGCATCAGCGAGTTAATGGCGGTCAGTGCGGAGGCGGTCAATCTCGACAAGAAGACCTTATTGGTTGACCTTGCGTTGGTTGATGGGCAGTACAAAACGCCCAAAACCAGGGGATCTATTCGCACGATAGAGCTGTCAGAACAGGCTGTTGGATCTCTCAAGACCTTGATGAGGCTAGCGGAGCATCGTAAGGCTAAGAAGATTACGGTCACGAGGTCGGATAATCGCACTCAGATGAGTGAACAACGCACCCTGCTGGCTTACTACTGCGCCAAAAGGCGCAGTTATGCCTCGGTTGATGAGTTCCGTGAGCGGTTTTTCAGGCCGTTCTGTCAGGCTGCTGGGGGGCGTTATCGGGGGCCATCTCAATTTCGGCACACCTATGCAAGCCAACTGCTCTCGGCGGGGATCTGCATCGAGTGGATAGCCCGTCAGATGGGGCACATCGGTACGGAAATGGTGGTACGCCATTATGGCAAGTGGTTGATGGAGGACGCTCCTGATTATAGGGGTAGGGCTGACACGGTATTTAATGCCTGTATGGCTGGTCAGCAGGCTCAAGTTACTGTGCCGAGCAGTAATCCAAAAACTGAAGATAAAAAAACTGAAAGCGAATTCGATGTCGACGCATTACTGGCAACTCCTGCTGTCATGCAGAGATTGATTAGTGTTTTAATGCAGCGAATTTCTGTGGCGCAGTAAATCACTGTCTACATCACGCATTCAGCATTAATTTAAAACTAAATCGCACCTTTAATAAATGGATCCACGTCGTGGGAGGGGAAATCCTGCCCACTATCTAAAGAAGGCGTTATTCAAACGCTCTGGGAGATGACCGAATGGCTACACAGGTAACGGAAAAGGAATATGAGAGACTGGCAAAAAATCATTATGAAACCCTAAAGAAAAAGGGCCTCAACATCACAGCAAAAAACATTGCGAATGAATTGTTGGCTCGCACTTTAGAATACAGTCCAGGCTATTGGCGAAAACTGCGCTGTGCACTGGTATATCATCAACGATTGTTGAATTTTCCCGACGCGGCCGAGCGAATTCAAGCCCTGAGTAGGCCAGATATACCGGTTAAGACAAAACAAAAAAGAGTTAAAAAGATCGAGAATGATGACCTCGTTGCACTGATTCAGTATTTTAAGGCGTGTAATGACAAAGCTATGTTGGCGGCCATGTTGTTGTTTATGTGCGCGGGGATAAGACCTGCTGAACTAGCCACCATAACTGCGCAGGGTAATCGGCTCACCGTTATCGGAGCCAAAAAAGTCATAATGGCAAACGTGGTGCTGATAGGGTCTTACAGTTTGTGTCGTGATGTGATGGACGCCCCCTCCCTGCGCGGTCAGTTTCATACTTAGGCTGACAGCGTTCAACTTGGGGGATCACCACATGAACACGATCAAAGTAGTTGGAATCGATATTGCTAAGTCTGTTTTTCAGGTGTGTGTATGGATGGCTGATGGTTCTGTTGCCTGGAATCGTAAAATATCTCGCCAGAAACTGCTCCACACGTTGCGCCAGTTTCCACCGCAAACACTGATTGCTATGGAAGCTTGCTCAACATCTCATTTCTGGGGACGAGCACTGATATCGATGGGCTATGACGTAAAGCTCATTCCCACACAGCATGTCAAAGCCTTTGCAAGACACCAGAAGAATGATGCCAACGATGCATTAGCTATTTGTGAAACAGCTTGCCGACCAGGGATCCACTTCGTCTCAGTTAAAACTACAGAACAACAAGATATCAAGGCGTTACGTAGTGCTCGCCAGCTCATAGTTGAGCAGCGAACCGCTCTGGCTAACCAACTACGGGCATTACTTGCCGAGTACGGAGTCATTATTCCAGCCGGGTTACAACGCCTGCAACGACAACTGCCAGAAGTGCTTGAAGACGGAGACAATACGATAACCTTCACGCTTCGCCGACTACTGAGCCTGTTACGAGAAGATATGCAGATGCTCACTGAACGGATTGATGTCTTGGATAAGGAACTAGCTGAACTGTCCAGCCAGCAGGTTGCCTATCACCACTTATTGACCATTCCTGGTGTCGGGCCACTGATTGCCGCTGCGGTGGTCAGTGAGGTTGATGCCACCCAGTTTTCCAGCGGCCGTGAGCTTTCTGCTTGGTGTGGCTTAGTCCCTCGACAGCACAGTTCAGGTGGAAAACAACGGCTTTCATCCATGACCAAGAACGGTAATCGTAACTTGAGGACCTTGATCATCCATGGCGCTCGAGCGGTGATGCGTTGTGTGCAAAAACGGGATGACAGTTTAGGGAGATGGGTTAAGGCAATTGAATTGCGGCGTGGCTTCTTGAAAGCCACTGTCGCCCTGGCAAATAAGTTAACTCGGATCATCTGGCGTGTACTAACTGACTCGGTTGATTTCAGTATGAACAGAGCTTTTGCAGGAAGTTAATTTGATATTTGCTTAGAAAATCTACGTTACTGAGTTTGCAGGCACTGATGAAGAAACGGGTACCGTCCTTGTAACAGCCTGAATTAGACCTGGGTATGCATATACCGGTGTAGTGATAAGGAAGCAAGGCTCGGATGACATCATGGCGAGGGAGTTAATCCCATCATAACGCCGGATATATGGTCGCAAACCGTATCAGTTCAGTTCTTGCACAACCCGGGGGCGTCCATATATGGTCTAATCATCCCGGACATCATTTTAGGTGGTAGAGTCGCCACCATGACCTGAGGTGTTCAATGACAGGATTACGTCGCTCATTTACTGCCGCATTCAAACTCGAAGCCGCATCCCTGGTGCTCGACCAGGGATATTCTGTCCCCGAAGCAAGTCGTTCACTGGATGTCGGTGAAACAGTGCTCCGTCGCTGGGTTCAGCAACTGCAATCCGAACGCAGTGGCACAACCCCAACTAGTAAAGCGCTGACACCAGAACAGCAGAAAATCCAGGAGCTGGAAGCCCGCATCAACCGGCTCGAACGTGAAAAGGACATTCTAAAAAAGGCTACGGCTCTCTTGATGACGGACGAGTTCACACGTACGCGCTGATAGACCGATTAAGGGAGCAAGCCCCCATCACCTTGGTCTGCTGCGCCTTCGATGTTCCTACCTCCTGTTTTTACGACTATCTGGCTCGCAGGCGGGCGATTAACCGTGAGCGCATGCAACAGCGCTCTGAGTTGCGCCGTTTGTTCAAAGAGAGCAGGGATTCGGCTGGCAGCCGTGCCTTGATGTCGATGATGCGGGAGTTGGGGCATCAGATTGGCCGATTCAAAGTACGTAACCTGATGAAGGAAGCCGGGCTGGTATCCAAGCAACCGGGCGCTCATCGTTATCAGGTCGCCCAGTCTGAGCGACCGGATATCCCCAATCTGCTGGCCCGCGAATTTGATGTCCAGCAACCCAACTAGGTGTGGTGTGGCGATATCACCTACGTCTGGGCAGGTGGACGCTGGCATTACCTGGCAGCGGTGCTTGACCTGCACACCCGGCGGGTCGTGGGCTGGGCGATGTCTGATAAACCTGATGCAGAATTGGCAATCAAAGCACTGGAGATGGCCTATCAGCAGCGGGGTTGCCCATCCGGTGTGCTATTTCACTCTGACCAGGGCAGCCAATATGGCAGTAGGGCATTTCGGCAACGACTGTGGCGCTATCGCATGACCCAGAGCATGAGTCGGCGTGGAAACTGCTGGGATAATGCCCCGATGGAACGGTTGTTCAGAAGTCTGAAGTCAGAGTGGCTGCCGGCAACGGGATACATGAGCGTGCGGGAGGCAAAGCGGGATATCAGTTATTACCTGATGGATTACTACAACTGGCGGCGTCCACATCAATACAATGACGGGATACCGCCAGCAAAAGCCGAGGTTCGGCCTAACCAAGTGTCCGGATTTAGTTGACCACTACAGTTTGGCTTGCTGTCGCTGGGCATCCAAAGCGGCGACCTATACTTGATTTACAAACGCCATTACTGCCCTATGCGAAGAGCTGTATTTTCGGAAACTAATTCTACCTACCACCAATGGTGTGGACTGGGAGATCGTCGTCTGCTCACAACGGTGCTTGGTACGGGATAAAGGTATTCGCGATGAACAACTGGGTCAGCTCAACTGCCAGAGCGTGATCGTATTGAATTTATTCACCACTCCCATTGTTATCGTCTTGTGTGTATGAGGTTGCGAGATGTATTAATAGATGACCTTCACAATGTAGATAGTTCAATAGGTGTGGGAGTAAATGGATGCGCTCGTCTCTGCTATTGAAGATTGAACATAGCCCCCTCCTTTTTATGGCCTCTTTGGCCATGCACTTGCTGGCGCTTGCGCTGCCATTGGCCCTGCTACAGATTTACGACCGTATCTTGCCTGCTCAAGCCTACGGAACGGCGCTGTTTCTGGTACTCGGTGTTGGCGTTGCCATTTTGCTTGAAGCGGTATTGCGCTATGGCCGCCAGGTGCTGTTTGCCGGGCTGGGTGCACGTTATGAAGCACAACTGACCGCTCGGGCCATCGAACGATTTTATCAAGCCGATGTGCAGGCCGTTGAGGTGCGCGGCAGCGC
Organism: Aeromonas sp. 95A; assembly: GCF_051919235.1. Taxonomy (NCBI): domain Bacteria; kingdom Pseudomonadati; phylum Pseudomonadota; class Gammaproteobacteria; order Aeromonadales; family Aeromonadaceae; genus Aeromonas; species Aeromonas sp. 95A. Next base: position 1,006,030 of record NZ_JBQBFC010000001.1, on the reverse strand, counting down.
GGTCTGGCTCGAGGCGTTTCGTGCTATTGGTCAATTGCGCGACTTTTGGTCCGGTCAGGCTGGAGTTGCACTTTATGAACTGCCTTTCGTACTGATTTATCTGGCACTGATTGCCTACGTTGGTGGGTTATGGCTCGCACTTATCCCTGCGGGATTGTTCATTCTGGCTGTATTGCTGGCTTGGTACCTTAATGAGCCTCTTGCGCGGGTGGCCAAGGGCTGCAGTGACAAGGAAGTTGTGCGTAATGATCAAGCATGGTCGCTCTTTAGCTCCCTCAATTATCTCAAAGGCAGTGGTTCGGAAGGGGTGGCTGCGGCTGCATGGCAACGGCGCAATGCAGATGTGATGGCAATGCAATCCGAGTTGGAAACCCATCTGGGGTGGGTGAGGGAAAATGCACTCTCCTTCGGGCAGCTAGCCACCGTGTTGGTGGTCTCTTTGGGGGCTGTCTCCGTAATCCGGGGAGAGTTGACCACGGGGGCGCTGGCGGCATGCACTATGTTGGCTGGCCGCTCGATTGGGCCAGCCATGGCCACTCTCGGATACTGGGCGCAACTGCAGCGGATGGCCGCCGTGCAGCAGCGGCTGAGTGAGTTGCTCACACTGCCATCCAACAAGCGCAACAGTGTTGATGGGGAAGCATATATTCCCGAGGGGGCGCTGGTGGTTGAAGCGCCGGATTTGCTGGCCGAGCCTCTGGTGATCCAGCCAGGAGAAGTTGTACATCTGGCGACCGGGGACCCCGCGCTTACCTCTCATCTATTGGCGTGTGTGGCGGGGATGGCTAATGACCCCGCTATCTCAGTGACGGTCAAAGGGCATCCGATCGCTGGATTTTCGCAACAGGCTTATGGCGCTCATGTGATGCTGGTGACCCGTCATTTGGCGTTGGTGCCGGGCTCCATTCTCGATAACTTGACTCTCTATGATGCGAGATTCAATTCAGCGGTTGGTCCACTGTGTGAGCAACTAGGGCTGGATACCATGTTGGGGCGTCTGCGTAGCGGGATCTTGACCGAAGTCGGGCCCGGCACGGCGGAGCATCTGGATGAGGGGTTGTACCAACGTATTGCACTGATCCGGGCGCTGGTACGTAAACCCGGGATCTTGTTACTGGATCATGCGGCTACCGGACTTGATCTGGATGGGCAGAAACGGTTGGCCACGATACTGACTTCTCTGCAGGGCAACACCACAGTGCTGATTGCTACGTATAAAGAGCCGTTGGTATCGGCTTGCCAGCGTGCGGTTCTGATCTGCGGAAAGGGGGAGCGCCACATATGAGTGAATCATCAGACGCCTTTACCGGTAGGCAGTCCGTGTTTGCCAGTGAGCAACAGCGGATCGCATTGATTAACCGGGTGCTCGGCGAACAGCGTTTGGCGGCTTCGCCCCTAGCCGGGATCCTGGCACCGCTGTTGGTCGCCCTTGGCTGGTTTGGTGCAGCCAGAATCCTGCTTCACGATCTGCCCGCACCTGATAATCCTGTCGGGGTGGCAGAGTTCATTCATCTGTTGAAGGCTCAGGGTTTCAAGGTCCGCGAACACAACTGGCGGCAATGGCGAGCCGATCATCAGGTTACTTCGCTGCCTATTGGTGCTGTGTTGCTTGAACGAGCGAGCGCGCGCATTTTTCTTGGTCAGGTAGATGGTCATCTGCATTGGCATGATGGTCATGAGATCTCGGTCGACAATGCGCCAATGGCGGAGTCGTTGCTGGTGGTAGAAAGCAACAGTGGCTTCGTCCCGGTCGATGCGCCTCAGCTTGGTTGGTTAAGGCGTCTTTTCTTTCGCGCTCGGCGCGAAGTGGGGGGCGTTCTGCTGGTGAGTCTGGTGATCAACTTGCTGACGTTGGCCATTTCACTCTTCACTATGATGGTCTACAACAACATCATTCCGAGCGGGGCGACACTCACCCTGTGGGGGATGACCAGCGGTGTCGTGATCGCTATCGCGGGGGCCTGGTATTTACGGATGGCGCGCAGTCGGCTGCTGGCAAGAATGACCGCTTGGGCCGGCAGTCAGATCAGTGAACTGGCGATGCGAAAGACCCTGGGATTACCGCTGGAGGTCGCATCCAGAGTGGGTGTAGATAGCAACCTTGGACGCTTGCGTTCGGTTGAAGGGGTTCGGCAGTGGTTTGGTGGTTCATCTGGGGTAGTGAGTGTGGATTATCCCTTCGTGCTGATTTTTCTGGTGGTCATCGGCCTGTTGGGCGGCTGGATTGTGCTGGTGCCCAGCTTGGGGCTCTTGTTGTTTGCTGCTATCTCTTTGCCCTTATCCAGGCTGGTTCAGTTCAGAGCCAACGAAGCGGGGCGCGCCACCCGTAAATTCAATGACATGCTGGTTATTCTGATTACCCGATTGCGCGCACTCAAAGGGGTTGATCGGTCGGGGGAATGGTTACAACGCCTGACGGCGCTGATGGGACAGAGCAGTGTGGCGAATATGAATCATGCCAATGCGAATGCTTTGACCCAGACCATCGGGCAGGCATTGGCGATGCTGACGGTGCTGGCCACCATGGGAACGGGGGTGGCATTGGTGCTGGATCAACAGATGACCTCTGGCGGGTTGATTGCCACCATGATGCTGATTTGGCGGGTGACGACGCCCGCCCAGCAGATGTTTGCCAACCAAATCCGGGTGCGCCAGTTGCTGGACGCAACGCAGCAGCTGGATCAACTGTTGTCGAGTGTCGGTGAAGCGGCCAACCCCAAGCTGGTTACACCGGTGAGCACCCTGTTGGCGCACGTGGAAAGTGACCGGCTCTACTATCGCCATGCCCCGGATCGGGAACCCTCACTCAACGGGGTCAGTTTTGCGCTTGAACCGGGGGAGTGTCTGGCCGTTGTCGGGCCCAATGGCGCAGGCAAGTCGACGTTGCTGGAGTTGTTGGCCGGGATCCGTCAACCACAAAATGGTCGGGTGCTGGTGGGTAAACACGATATCCGGCAATTCGATCCCGATGATTATCGTAGCTGGCTTGGCTATCTTCCCCAGCAAGCCAGAGGCCTTTCCCTCTCCTTACGTGACGCTGTTGCGCTGCGCAAACCGGATGCGGCCGATACCGAGGTTGATGAAGTATTGGCCCGTGTAGCCGGCCCGCAGTGGTGGCGACATTTCGCTGCTTCTGATGCTGACAGTGCCATGGGGTTGCAGCTGTCGCTCTGGCGAGAGGATCACTCTGCCATACGTATGCGCTATATCGTCAGGATGGCGGCAGCCATCATCGGTCACCCCTCCCTGCTGTTGCTCGATGATCCCCTGGGGGATAGAGATCCACAGCTGGATGATCATTTTGTGCAGCTGATTGCCACGCTCAAAGGCCATTGCACCATCGTCATTGCTACCCACAGACCCGACCTTATCCAGCGTTGCGACAAGATATTGCTGCTGGATCAAGGGGCTGCGCTCCATTTTGGGCCGGTCAATCAACCGACCGCATAGTACTCAGGGAGAGAACAGTGTGAACAAACTGGAACCCGCAATTATCGACCTCATCGCTCGGGATGAGCGCAAGGCACAGTTCATTACCACCTTGCTGGATCAGGGGCGGCAAACCCGCTTGATGCGGCGGACCCTGCTGGGGATTGTGTTGTTGCTGGCCATTTTTATCGGCTGGGCCATCGTCACCCCGGTGGATGAACTGGCCAGAGCGCGAGGCGAAATCCAGCCCAGTGAACGGGTACAGAGTCTTCAGAGCGAGGAGGGGGGGCGGATCGTCAAATTGCTGGTGCATGAGGGGGAGCAGGTCAAAGCCGGGCAACCCATCGTCGAGTTTGCCGCGACCAATCTGGTCAAGGATGCACGGCAGGTCGATATCAAACTCAATGCCCTGTCACTGGATCGCGAACGGCTCAAAGCGATCCTCGATAAGAGGGCACCGGATTTCTCCTCCTTTGCCGAGGCTTATCCACTGCTGACGGAACAGGCACAGCTCAACTATCAGGCGCAGCTGCAGATGCATAATGCGGCCATTTCGGCCAAGAAAGGCGAGATGGCGCAACAGTCCTCCCTGTTACAAGGGGGTGAGCGTGGGATCGCTTTGCTGACGAAAGAGTTGCAAGAAACCAAAGATCGGTTGGCTCGGGTAGAGGAAGGGGTCCGCAGAGGGATTATGAACAAGCTCTCTCTCAGCGATGCGAGATTACAGTTCACCTCGGTACAGGAGCGACTCAGTCAGGCACAGTCGCAGCAGCAGAGCATCAAGGATCAGATCAACACCCTGGCATCTGAACTCGACAAACTGGAATCGGAATTCAGTCAGCAGGTGAGTGCCGAGTTGGGCAAGATCACTGAAGCGTATCGTGAAGCACAAAGTGACAAGCAGGCACTGGAAGAGCGTAAAGACTTTATCGTGCTTGAGTCGCCGGTCGATGGTGTGGTGATTGATCTGCCTGAAACTCGCATCGGTGCCGTGGTAGCTGCCGGAGGCAGCGTTGCCGAGATCGTGCCGGTAGGTCAGTCGGTAATCATGGAGGCCATGGTGCTGCCCAAGGATATCGGCTTTGTGAAAGTGGGGCAGCGCGCCATGGTTAAGGTTGATAGCTTCGATTCAGCCCGCTTTGGCTTTATCGAGGGGACGGTGAACCGTGTTGCCCCGACCTCCAGCAAGCTCAAAGAGAACGACATGCCCTATTACAAAGTGCAGATTTCGTTGGCGAACCCTTATGTCAAAAGTCCTGCGCATACCCTGATTGCGGGGATGACGGGGGAGGCCGATATTGCGACAGGCAGCAAATCGGTTATGCAGTTTTTGCTAAAGCCCCTGTTCCTGGCGTCTGACACGGCATTCCATGAGCGTTGATTCTGCACTCCCAGCAGCTAAAGAGTGAGGCGTATTTATGGCCAAGAAACCCCAGCCACACGAGTTGACCCCGGAACAGAAAACTGCACAGCTCAAACCTCGGGAGCATCAGCTGGGGGGGGCTGAAGTCCACACGGGTAATGAAATCATCATCGGTTGGGAAAGCACCTTGAACGAGGCGCCGGTCAGCGCTGAGGCGTCATCACCAACGACAGGGCAGGAGCCAAGCCACCTCTCTTCCCATACCATCGACGATCGTCAGTCAGAATCTAGGCTCCCTGTCTCGGGCCTTAAGAGTGTCCTCGAGTCACACGCGCATCATCCGGTTCCACCCTCGTCTGAATTGAGCCGCCCTGCAGGGCGGCTGGTGGACCAACCGCTGGTATCGGGCCATGACACAACCGCATTTTACGATTCAGTGTCGGCTGACCCCAAAACCGCTGAGGTATCTCCATTATCTTGGCAAGCTGATGCAACTGACAGTCAGCCATCAGGGGATATCCCGTCAGCCATATCCGGCACGCTGTCACCGCAAGTACTGGCTGCCCATGATGAACAATCACCGCCGACCTATTTCCAGTTGCAAGGTGTGGTGCAGGGTGAGGTCACGGAAGATCAGGGGGTCGACGCGTACGGCGCCCTGACTGTTACGGGCCATCCCTCCAGCGATCTGCTGTGGTATGTTGCCTCAAGGCAGGGAGTATTCGGGACGCTGGATATTGATCAGCAAGGGCAGTGGCATTACCAGCTTGAAAATAGCAGTAGCAAGGTACAGGCGCTGGTTACCGGGCAATCGATGGCAGAGAGTTTTGTGGTGTTGGTGGCCGATAACACCGGGGTTACCCATATGACCCAGCTACAGATCCGGGTCAATGGCAGTAATGATCTTCCCGTGATGGCGGTGGTCACCCCGTTGGATACCCATGAGGGGGGACTTGCGGTGCATGGCCAGTTGAGCGCGACCGACCTTGATGCTGGCGATCAGTTGATATTTAGTGCGGCTCATCCGGTGGCGGGTTTTGTGCTCCATGACGATGGCCAATATGTCTTCGACCCATCGTCTCCTGTCTACGATCACCTCAAATCTGGCGAACAGCAGATCCTCGATATTCCCGTAGCGGTGACAGATCGCCAGGGGGCGCAGGATACCCGCATCTTGCGGATCATCCTGACGGGTTCTAACGATGTGCCGGCGCTCCAGGTTGAGGTACGATCCGCCCAAGAAGATGTGCCCCCCCTACATGGACAGTTGCTTGGCACGGATCCGGACAGGGGAGACACCCTGGTCTACAGCACCAAGCTTCTGGTGCCGGGATTCAGTTTGCATACCGACGGCAGCTACAGCTTTGATCCGAGCCACGCCAGCTATCAACATCTGGCTGCGGGTCAGACCCGGGATGTCATGATCCCGATTACCGTAACGGACAGCGTCGGTGCCAGCAGCACGCAGAATCTGACCATCAAGCTGACCGGCAGTAACGATGGCGCGACCATTGCCGGAGTGAGTAGCGGCAGCACCAGCGAGGACAACACGCAAGCCGTCACCGGCCAGCTCACCATTACCGACATAGATGATGGTGAGGCGTACTTTGTGGCGCAGAGCGGGGTGGTTGGCACTTATGGCACGTTCACGATGAACGAACAGGGCCAGTGGCGTTACCTACTCGATAACCGTAAGCCTGACGTTCAGTCGCTCAAAACAGGTGGCCAGGTCACTGACAGCTTCACCGTGCACAGTGCGGACGGCACGGAGCACACCGTCACTGTAACGATCACGGGTACCAACGACGCCCCCACGGTGGCGCATGCGCTGACCACTACAACCGCCGCTGAAGATGCCGCGTTCAGCTTTGGAATTCCCAAAGATACCTTTGCCGACCTCGACACCGGCGACACCCTGACGCTGAGCACCGGCAGCTTGCCGGCCTGGCTGCACTTCGATGCTGCCACGGGCACATTCAGCGGCACACCGGCCAATGGCGATGTAGGCACTCAGCACATCACGGTCACCGCGACTGACTGCAGCGGCGCGCAGGTCAGCAGTACCTTCGATCTAGTGGTGAGCAACACCAACGATGCGCCCATGCTAAATTCGATTGCCTCTGTGCGCGTCACCGAGGACTGCGCGCAGGCTACGGGTCAGTTCACCGCCACCGATCCGGACACCGGCGACACGCTCATCTACAGCATTGCGCAGCCGGTCGACGGTCTCACCGTGAATGCCGACGGTAGCTGGAGTTTTGATCCTGCTCATGCGAGCTACCAGCACCTGACTGCAGGCCAGACTCAGGTCCTGACCATTCCCGTGACGGTCACCGACAGCGCCGGTGCGACCAGCACGCAAGACCTCGTGATCAAGGTCAATGGCACGAACGACGGTGCCGTGATTGCTGGCACCGATGTGGGCACCGTCACGGAAGATCAAACAGCAGGCGGCAGCCACTACCTGCAAACCACCGGCACGCTCAGCGTCACCGATGTGGATGCGGGCGAGGCCGTGTTCCGGGCGGGCACATCCACCGGCCACTACGGCGATCTGGTGCTGCACCGTGACGGCCAGTGGATGTATCAGGCCGATAACAGCATCGGTGCGGTGCAGGCGCTTAAGGCGGGTCAACAGGTCACCGAGAGTTTCACTGTGCATAGCGCCGACGGCACCACGCACACGATTACTGTCACGGTCACTGGCACTAACGACTCCCCAACGGTGACTCATGTACTGACCACCAGAACGGCCACCGAAGATGCCGCCTTCAGCTTCGGTATTCCTGCGGGCACCTTCTCCGATATCGACACCGGCGACGCGCTTACCTTAAGCACTGGCGCCTTACCAGCCTGGCTGCACTTCGATGCAACCACCGGCACGTTTAGCGGCACGCCCGCCAACGGTGATGTGGGTACGATACCCATCACGGTCACGGCTATCGACAGCAGCGGCGCGCAGGTCAGCACCACGTTTAATCTGGTGGTGAACAACACCAACGATGCACCGATGCTGAGTTCGATTGCCTCGGTGCGCGTGACCGAAGACGGCGCACAGGCCAGCGGCCAGTTTACGGCCACCGATCCGGACACGGGCGATACGCTCACCTACAGCATCTCGTACGCCGTCGACGGCTTCACCCTCAACAGCGACGACACCTACCAGTTCGATCCCGCGAATGCCGCGTACCAGCACGTAGCGGCGGGACAAACACAGGTGCTGACCATCCCTGTCACCGTGACCGATGCCGCGGGCGCCACCAGCACCCAGAACCTGAGCATCACCGTCACCGGCACGAATGATGGCCCGATCATCGCCGGCCTGAACACCGGCAGCACCAGCGAAGACAGCCCCCAAGCCGTCACCGGCCGGCTTACCATTGCCGATGTGGATGACGGCCAGGCGCACTTCATCGCGCAGAATGCCACCGCCGGCAGCTACGGCAGCCTCACCCTGACTGAGGACGGCCAGTGGAGCTACCAGCTCGACAACAGCAAGGCAGCCGTCCAGGCACTCAAGACCGGCGAGACCGTCACCGACAGTTTCACCGTCACCACGGCCGACGGCACCACCCACACGGTCAGCGTCACCGTGGCGGGACGGGATGACGGCGCCGTTATTGCGGGCACTGACACGGGCACGGTCACCGAAGACACGTCCGTCACCCGCGGCCACCTGCAAGCCAGCGGCCAGCTCACCGTCAGCGATGCCGACACCGGCGAAGCCCACTTCACCGCGCAGATCGATGTGGCCGGCAGCGCCGGCTACGGGCACTTCAGCCTCGATTCGACAGGCGCCTGGACCTACAGCACCGACAACACGCAAACGGCCATCCAGCAGCTGAAGGCCGGCGACAGCCTCACCGATACCATGACGGTGGCCAGCGCCGACGGCACAACCCACACCGTGACCGTCACCCTGCACGGCACGAACGATGCGCCAGTGCTGGCGGCACAAACCCAGGCGGTCACCGAAGACGGCACACAGCTCAGCGGCCATATGGTCGCCACCGATGTGGATGCCGGCGACACGCAAACCTTCAGCATCGCCCACGCCGTCGGTGGCTTCACGCTCAACGCCGACGGCAGCTACAGCTTCGACCCCAGCCACGCCAGCTACCAATACCTGGCGGCGGGCCAGACCCAGTCTGTCCTGATCCCGATCACGGTGACCGACAGCGCCGGCGCCACCAGCACGCAAAACCTGACCATCACCGTCACCGGCGCCAACGACGGCGCCGTGATCGGCGGCGTGAGTACTGGCTCGGTCACCGAAGACACGGCCGTCACCACCGGCCATCTGCAAGCCAGCGGCCAGCTGACGATCAGCGACGCCGATACCGGCGAAGCGCATTTCACGGCACAAACGGATGTGGCTGGCTGCAGCGGCTACGGGCACTTCAGCGTCGACACCGCAGGCGCCTGGACCTACAGCGCCGACAACACTCAAGCGGCCATCCAGCAGCTCAAGGCCGGCGAATCGCTGACCGACACCTTGACCGTGGCCAGTGCCGACGGCACGGCCCACACCCTGACCGTGACCATCCACGGCACCAACGATGCGCCTGTGCTGCAGGCACAAAACCAAGCCGTCACTGAAGACGGCACACAGCTCATTGGCCATATGGTCGCCACCGATGTGGATGCCGGCGACACGCAAACCTTCAGCATCGCCCAGGCCGTCGATGGCTTCACCCTGAACGCCAACGGCAGCTACAGCTTCGACCCCAGCCATGCCAGCTACCAGCATCTGACTGCGGGGCAGACGCAAGCTATCGTCATCCCGATCACGGTGACCGACAGCGCGGGCGTCACCAGCACGCAAAACCTGACCATCACCGTCACCGGTGCCAACGACGGCGCGGTGATCTGCGGTGTCAGCACCGGCAGCGTCACCGAGGACACGGCCGTCACCAGCGGTCATCTGCAAGCCAGCGGCCAGCTCACCATCAGCGATGCCGATACCGGCGAAGCGCATTTCACGGCACAAACGGATTTGGCTGGCAGCAGCGGCTACGGACTCTTCAGCGTGGATACCAGCGGCCACTGGAGCTACAGCGCCGACAACACGCAGACGGCGGTTCAGCAGCTCAAGGCCGGCGACAGCCTGACCGACACGCTGACCGTCACCAGCGCTGATGGCACGACCCACACCGTGACCGTGACGCTGAGCGGCGCGAACGATGCGCCGGTGCTGCAGGCCAAAACACAAGCGATCACCGAAGACGGCACGCAGCTCAGCGGCCAGATGGCCGCCACCGATGTGGATGCGGGCGACACGCAGACCTTCAGCATCGCCCACGCCGTTGATGGCTTCACGCTGAACGCTGACGGCAGCTACAGCTTCGACCCCAGCCACGCCAGCTACCAGCATCTGGCGGCGGGGCAAACGCAGGCAGTGGTGATTCCAATCACCGTGACAGACAGTGCCGGCGCCACCAGCACGCAAAACCTCACGATCACCGTCACCGGCAGCAACGATGGCCCGACCATCGCCGGCGTGAACACCGGCAGCACGGCTGAGGACAGCAGCCAAGCCGTCACCGGCCAGCTCACCATTGCTGATATGGACGACGGCCAGGCGCACTTCGTCGCGCAAAACGCCGCCGCCGGCAGCTACGGCAGCCTCAGTCTGGCCGAAGACGGCCAATGGAGTTACCAGCTCGACAACAGCAAGGCGGCCGTCCAGGCGCTGAAGACCGGCCAGACCGTTACCGACAGCTTCACCGTCAGCAGCGCCGACGGCACCACGCACACGGTCAGCGTCACCGTGGCCGGCCGCGACGATGGCGCCGTCATTGCCGGTACCGACACGGGCAGCGTCACCGAAGACACGGCCGTCACCACCGGTAATCTGCAAGCCAGCGGCCAGCTCACCGTCAGCGATGTTGATACCGGCGAAGCCCACTTCACCGCGCAGACTGATGTGGCCGGCAGCGCCGGCTACGGGCACTTCAGCGTTGATGCAGCTGGCGCCTGGACCTACAGCGCCGACAACACGCAGACGGCCATTCAACAGCTGAAGAGCGGCGAATCGCTGACCGACACCCTGACCGTGGCCAGCGCCGACGGCACGACGCACACCATCACCGTCACGCTCAACGGCACGAACGATGCGCCAGTGCTGGCGGCACAAACCCAGGCGGTCACCGAAGACGGCACACAGCTGAGCGGCCATATGGTCGCCACCGATGTGGATGCCGGCGACACGAAAACCTTCAGCACCACCACCGCTGTCGACGGCTTCACGCTGAGCGCCGATGGCACGTATCAATTCGATCCGACCCATGCCAGCTACCAGCATCTGGCCGCTGGCCAGACGCAGGATGTGGTGATTCCGATCACCGTGACCGACAGCACCGGCCTGACCAGCACGCAGAACCTGACCATCACCGTCACCGGCAGCAATGATGGCCCGCTGGTGGTGGCAAACACCGCCGCCAAGGCAGTCGATGCCGGGACGATCAATGAAGACGCGCCGCACGTGTTCAGCGAGGCCGATCTGCTGCGTCTTGTCGGCGTCAGCGATGTCGATGATGGCACCAGCTTGCACATCGTGGCCGGCTCGCTGACCAGCACGCATGGCACCTTCACCGGCGACGCGGCGCATGGCTTCACCTTCACCCCGGCGGCCAACTACAGCGGCCAGGACGTGGACCTGAAGTTCAGCGTCACCGACGGCACGGCAAACCGCGAGGCCTTTGCCACGCTGGACATCACGCCGGTGGCTGATGCGCCCGACCGCTTGGCGGGCAAGCCGCTGGCCAGCAACTTCGACGATGCCGCCGGTGCGGCGGGCTGGCAGCCCAAAGCGGGCAGAACGCTCGACCTGCAGTGGGGAAGCCCTGTCGGCGGGCAGGCTGTCGTGTTGACGGATAGGGCCTCCGATCAACTCCATCAGGACCTCGACACCTTTGCCGGACAGCGTGTGCATCTGTCATTCGATGTCATGGCAACTAATCACATTTCCGTTCCCCTGCAGGTGCTATGGGAAGGCAAGGTCGTCGCGGACATCAATCCGAAGTTTGCCTACTGGGAGTCAACCCATACCGAACTGGATCTGGTGGCAACGGGACCCAATTCCCGACTGGAGTTCAGAACAGACGGCAATTACTACACCGATGGACGCCAGGTTCGACTAGACAATGTTAACCTGCGGTTCGACGACATCCGCTCGGATCGCGAGGGCATCACCAACCACGACCTGCGGCTGCAGCTCGGCAGCGAGTTCGCCCTTACCGACAGCGACGGCAGCGAGAGCGTCCATTACCTGATCAAGGGCCTGCCAGTTGGCTTCACGCTGACCGATGGCACGCACAGCGTCACGGTGGGCCAGGCCGACCAGGAGATCGACACCCGGGGCTGGCAACAGGATGCCCTGCGGGTGCAGGCGCCGCACGATTACACGGGCGCGGTGGACATCCAGGTCACGGCCCGCAGCGAGGAGGCGGGCAATGCGGTGACCGCCGATTCGCAGATGCTGCCGATGCGGCTGAGCTTTGAATCGGCCGATGTGTTGAGGGTGATCGAAGACACGCCCAAGACCTTCAGCGCCGACAAGCTGCTGGCACTGGCCGGCGTGGTGCAGATACCCGGCGAGCATCTGACGCTGAGCGATGTGCTGGTCGATCCCGCCTTCGGCCACTTCACCCACAACAGCAACGGCAGCTGGACCTTCACCCCGGCGGCCAATGTGTCGGCCGATCAGGTGCCGCTCACCCTCACCGTGGCCGGTGGCACCCAGCCGGTTACGGCCTCGCTGGCGCTCAGCATCGCGCCGGTGGTGGATGCCCCGGTCAGTGGCGGCGGACTGACCGTCAGTACGGATTTTGATCATCAAGGCGTCGGCGGCGATGGCTGGGCCTTTGTCGATGGCACCGGCATGGGTTGGCACACCGATTATGCCAAGGGCATCCAGGTGGGTCAGGACAAGCTTTATGGCGGCAGCAGCACCAACCAGATCGTCGAACTAGCAGCCAACGCGGGCAACAACATCTATCGCGACCTGCCCACCACGGTTGGCCAAGCCTTGCACTTCGGCTTTGACTTATCGGCGCGCGCGGGCAACACGGTCGCGGCGCTGGAGGTGCTGTGGGAAGGCAAGGTGATCGACACGATCACGCCAGGCAGCTCCTTTGGCCTCGTGCACCATGAATATGATCTGGTTGCCACCGGGGCCAATTCGCGCATCGAACTGCGCGCCACCGGTGGTGATGGCCGTTCGATCATCGACAACATCGCAATCAGTCCGCCGCCGGTGGTGGGTCTGGTCAACCATGCCGTGTCTCTGGATGTCAGTCAGGCCTTCCACCTCGCCGATACCGACGGCAGCGAGACCATCAGCTATCTGATCAAGAACTTGCCGGTGGGTGCCACGCTTAGCGATGGCAGCCACAGCGTCACCGTTGCGGCAGCCGGGGAGGCGATCGATATCAAGGGCTGGCAGCTGGATACCCTGACCCTGCAGGCGCCCAAGGATTTCGAGGGGCAGCTCGATTTCAAGATCAGCGCGACTGCCGAAGAAGGTGCCACGCACGAGACCGCCATGTCGACGGAACAGGCGATGCGTCTGACCTTCGTGCATCTTGAGACCGCGGAAGACACGCCGAGAACCTTCAGCGAATCCGAATTGCTGCAATTGGCCGGCATCCGTGCGCCTGCCGGACAGACCTATGCGCTCGGCGATGTGCAGGTGGACCCAGTGTTCGGTCACGTCACGCATGATGCCGACGGCAAATGGACGTTTACCCCGGCAGCCAATGTCTCGGCGGATCAGGTTCCGCTCACGCTCACGGTCACCGGAGGTGCGCAGCCGATCACGGCCCATCTGCCTCTCAGTATCACGCCGGTTACTGACACTCCAGTCCTCTCGCCTGGCCTGCAGGGCAGCTTGACGGATTTCGACAGCTTGGCACTGGGCAGCAAGGGCTGGGACACGGTCGATCCGACTCCCTTTGGTTGGCACACCGATGGCGGTGGCCGTGTGGAGGTGGCGCAGGACAAACTTTATGGCGGCAGCAGCAACACCAACGTTGAGGTTGGTCTGATCGCCAATGCCGGCAAGAACCTCTACCAGGACCTGAGCACCGGCGCAGGCAAGGCGCTGCATCTGGCCTTTGACCTGTCCGCCCGGCCCGGCTTCGGCAAGGCGCAGCTTGAAGTGCTGTGGGAAGGCAAGGTGATCGACACGATCACGCCGGGTGCCGACGGTTATGCGATGCAGCATCACGAGTACGATCTCGTGGCTACGGGCGATACCTCGCGCATCGAGCTGCGTGCAGCCGGCAGCGGCGATGTGCGCGCCCTGCTCGACAACATCCAGATCAGTCCGGCCTTGGTGCAACTGGCCCAGGTCAACCACGACCTGCATCTGAAGCTTGATGACTATGTCCATCTGGCCGACACCGATGGCAGTGAAACCCTGAGCTATTTGATCAAGGGTCTGCCGGTCGGCTTTACCCTGACCGATGGCAGTCACAGCATCACCGTCACGGCCGCCGATCAGGTGGTCGATACGAAGGGCTGGCAGCAAGACGCCCTGAGCGTGCAGGCGCCCCAGGACTTTGCCGGCTCGCTGGACCTGCGCATCAGCGGCCGCAGCGAGGAGGGCAGCACGCACCAGACGGCCACGTCAGCCGAGTTGCCTGTGCGTCTGAGTTTCGAAAGTCTTAGTACGTCGGAAGACACGCCGCTGACGCTGAGCGAGAGCAAGTTGCTGGCGCTGGCAGGCGTGGTGCCGGCCGCGGGCGAGCATTTGAGCCTGACTGATGTGCAGGTGGATGCGGCCTTCGGCCAGTTCAGCCACAACGCCGACGGCAGCTGGACTTTCACTCCTGCGGCTAACGTCAATGCCGACCAGGTGCAGTTCACAATGACCGTAAGCGGCGGCAGCCAGCCCATTAGCAGTTCACTGCAACTGAGCATCACACCGGTCAATGACGCGCCGGTGCTGGCTGCACAAACGCAGACGGTGACTGAAGACGACAGCTTGCTCCGCGGCCATATGGTCGCCACCGATGTTGATGCTGGTGACACTGGGATCTTCAGCCTCGCCAACGCGGTGGACGGCTTCACGCTCAACGCCGACGGCAGCTACAGCTTTGATCCTGGACATGCCAGCTACCAGCATCTGGCCGCTGGCCAGACGCAGGATGTGGTCATCCCGATTACCGTGACCGACAGTGCGGGTGCCACCAGCACGCAGAGTCTGACCATCACTGTGATGGGCCGTGATGACATAACCGTTATCAGTGGCGATATCGCCACCACCCTGACCGAAGACCAAAACGTTAATTCCCAAGGCAATCTGGAACACTTTGGCAAGCTCAGCGTCAGCGCCTCTGATTCAGGTACGGCCGAGTTCGTACCACAGAATGCCGTGCAGACCCAATACGGCCGCTACACCATCGACCAGACGGGATTTTGGCTGTATGAAGCGGACAACAAGCAGGAGGCCATCCAGCAACTCAAGACCGGCGAACACCTGACGGACAGCTTTACCGTGCACCGTGCCGATGGCACGGCGCAAACCATCACTGTGACCATCCAGGGTCAGGACGATGCGGCGAGGTTCTCGGCGGTTCAGAACTATTCCGATGACATCTATATCCCGATCGGCGTGTCCTTGATGAACGCCGGCCCTAAGGAGTTTTTGTATATCTCCGAAGTCCTGCTGGCCAACCAGTTGCCGCGTAACTATGTCACCGCAGAAGTGGCGATCACTACGCCAGGTGGCATTGGACTTCGCTCACCGGATGGCAGTATTTCTGTGATTTATCACAGCACGGGTGGTGTGGCGAACGTGCCACTGATGGATTTGCAGGCCTGGCATAACAAGGGCGCTGGTTATGAAGTGGTGGTAGTCGACCATCCTGGTGGAGAAATTCAGATTTATGCCCACGATCAGGGAAATCCTAACCTTCTTTCTGGATTTAATGCTTATGTGACTGGTATTTCCAATCCTGCGCAGGCTTCACTGGGCTTTAATCCCACGATGCACGATGTCTGGGCCGCCAGTGTCGGTGCTGCCGTGCAAGGCGCTGCGGTCATGCCGCCGGCCATTGCACCACTGGACTTCGACAGCGGTCATGTGTTGGAGGACAACGGTCAGCAGATTTCCGGTTTCATCGAGGTTAAAGATGCGGACGCTGGCCAG
Organism: Aeromonas sp. 95A; assembly: GCF_051919235.1. NCBI lineage: Bacteria > Pseudomonadati > Pseudomonadota > Gammaproteobacteria > Aeromonadales > Aeromonadaceae > Aeromonas > Aeromonas sp. 95A. The sequence continues at coordinate 990,083 of NZ_JBQBFC010000001.1, read as the reverse complement.
TCGGCGATGACGCCTCAAACAGACACCGCCACCCACTACGGCCGCTTCAGCATCGACGTCAACGGCGACTGGGTCTACCAGCTCGACACCCAACGCCCCGAAGTGCAGCAACTGGCCGATGGCCAGACCTTGGTCGACACCATCACGGTGCTGAGCGAAGACGGCACGGCGCATGAGGTGGCAATTACCATCCACGGCCAGAATGATAGTGCAGCGATCGCAGGAGCCGACAGTGGCCGAGTGGTCGAGGACGATCACGTTACGGCAGCTGGCACGCTCGTGGCTAAGGGCTTGCTCACGGTGACGGACGTCGATGCCGGTCAGGCTGCCTTTGTGGCGCAGAGCGATGTGTTCACCCAGTACGGCTATTTCAACTTGGCGGCAGATGGCCACTGGACTTACACGGTGGACAACAGTCGCGCTGACATCCAAGCTCTCAAGCCTGGCGGCACGCCCGGTGAGACGGCCGATGTGTCACTGCTGCTCGCGCAGGTGCTGGGCCAGTCGAATGAAACTGGCTTCAAGGCGGTGGCTGAAGCGCTCACGCAACAGCAGCCAAACGCTGCGGCCGGTGTGCTCGATCTGAGCATCCAGGGCGCGGCCATCGTGCTCAGCGGTCCGGCTGGCACCACGCCGGTGGTGTATGTGATGGACGCAAATGGCCGCGCCAATATCGGTGTGGATGAACTGCTGAGCTGGCTGCATCAGGGCAAGGGCTATGAGCTGCATCTGCAGGGCAGTCAGAGCGATGTGCAAGTCTTTGTGCATGACCGCGGCGATGCGGGAGATTTGCATCCACTTCCGCTGAGTGCGGCAACTGTCCTGAACGATCCGGCCAGTGCCGCCCAGCATCTGGCATTGAGTTGGCAAACTGCCCCGCTGCCAGCCGAGTTGAGCGAAACTGTCACGGTGCACAGTGTCGATGGCACCGAACACATCATCAATCTGAGCATCGTCGGCACAGCCGAGAACGCGGTGATTGCTGGCGTGGATAGCGGCAGCGTGACCGAAGATGCCCATGTCACTGGTACCGGCCAGATCGAGGCTCACGGCAAGCTCACTATTCAGGATACCGATGGCGGTCAAGCCGCCTTCACCTCGCTGCACCAAGTGGCCGGCAAGTTTGGCCATTTATCGCTGCAGGCTGACGGGCTGTGGACCTACTCCGCCGACAACAATAGCCCGGCACTAAACGCGCTTAACAAGGGGCAATCTGCTGTTGAGACCTTCGTGGTCAAGAGCGTGGATGGCACGGCGCACACCCTCAGCATTACGGTCAACGGTGCCGACGAGAAGCCCGATCTCTGGCCAGAGATCGCTCGCAACCTGATGGCCCAGAGCGGGGGGGACACGCGTGGCTACCACGTGATCGCCGAACGCATGGCCGCCGGTGACTCGAATGGCCTGCGCGATGTAGTCATGAACGTCTACGACGGCAAGCCCACCGTGGTCGATGCCAGCGGCCATGTACTGCACACCTTTGATAGGTACAGCAAGTTTTTCGGCTACTACGTGCCGATGAACGAGCTGTGCGAGCAAATCAAGGCACATCCGGGGGCCATGTTGGTGCTGCAGGGCAGTGTTGGCGGCAACGCCAACTACTACTTCCACGATGCCAACAACGAGATGTTACTGAACTTCAATGGCGCCTATAGCTACGAGCCAGACAAGCGCCCAATAGGCGGCCTCCCCATCAACGGCATACCGCATCCTGGCGCCAGTGTCATCAGCAACACGCCCGCCCAGCTTGGCGGCGCCGACAGCGGCAGTGTGCTGGCCGATGGCGATGCCCTGCTGCAAACACAAGGCCATCTCACGGTGCTAGATGCCGACGGTGGCCAAGCGCACTTCACCGCCCAGCAAGCGGTGCAGGGGCAGTACGGTAGCTTCAGCATCGATGCCCAAGGCAGTTGGCACTATCAGGCCGACGGCCATGCACCAGCACTCAGCCAGCTCTCTGCAGGTCAGCTCCTGAGCGAGACATTTACCGTTCACAGCGCCGATGGCACCGCGCACACCATCACAGTGCAATTGTTTGGCGACAACGCGTCAGCGGCGGTGATTAGCGGTGCCGATACCGCCTCACTGAGTGAGGACCAGGCTGTGCAAGCTGGCCAGTTGCGGGCATCCGGCCAGCTCAATATCACGGATAGCGATGCCGGGCAGGATCATTTCAACGCCCAGAACGATGTAGCGGGTAGCGCCGGACTGGGGCATTTCAGTTTGGATACCAGTGGTGTATGGACTTACAACGTTGACAACAGCAAGCCGCAAATCCAGCAGCTCAAGGCGGGCGAGACGGTGCCAGACACACTGACCGTCAGCAGTGCCGATGGCACCACGCATCAGATCACCGTTACGCTCAGCGGCAGCAACGATGCGGCGGTGATTACCGGAGCAGACAGCGGTGCGGTCAGCGAAGACGGCGGCCTCAGTGCCTCCGGCAAGCTCGTCATCAGTGATGTCGACAGCGGGCAAGCCAGCTTCACGCCGCAGCATCAGGCCGCGGCCCATGGCAGCTTCACGCTGATGGCCAGCGGCGACTGGACTTATACGCTGGACAATCGCAGCGCCGCAGTCCAGGCGCTCAAAACTGGCGAAAGCTTGAGCGACAGCATCACGGTGCAGAGCGTCGATGGCAGCAGCCATGTCGTCATTGTGCGCATCAATGGCGCCAACGATGCACCAGTGTTGCAAGCGCAGAGCCAGACGGTGGCCGAGGACGGCAGCGTCCTGCAAGGTCAGCTGCAGGCCAGCGATGCCGACCACGGCGAGCACCTGCAGTTCAGCACCAGCGCCCAGGTCGCCGGCTTCAGCCTCCATGCCGACGGCAGCTACAGCTTCAACCCGGGGCATGCCGATTACCAGAGCCTGACAGCGGGCCAGCAGCGGGACTTATCCATCCCCGTGGTGGTGACGGATGCCAGCGGCGCCCATGCCACGCAGATGCTGACCCTACACATCACTGGCAGCAATGATGGCGCGGTGATCAGCGGTGTCGATACCGGCCATGTGCAGGTCGGGGGGCAAGCGCAGGTCGACGGTCAACTGCAGGTTAGTGATGCCGATGCTGGGCAGGCGGGCTTCCAGGCCAGTCAGGTTGCGGGGAGCTTCGGCAGTCTGTCGATTGATGCCCAGGGCCGCTGGCAGTACCAACTTGATACCAGCAACGCTCAGGTGCAGCGCCTGGGTTGGCAGGACCGTGTGACAGATAGCGTGAACGTACACAGTCTGGATGGCACCGCTCATGATGTGAATATCCAGGTGACCGGTAGTGCTTCTGTCCCCTTGTACTCTTCAGTGCAGCCACACAGTGGCATGGATGCTTATGGGAATATATTGGCCGCGGTGCACGGAGCAGGATACCAGTATCAGGGGTTGGCTGATGCTCTTGATAAAGGGGACTCCATTGTTGTTGCCAATATGGCGCTGAGCATTAGCGGGTCTCATGTCGAGGTGATCGATACCGCAGGCAATGTGTTACAGACATTTTCACCGATCGGGGTCGATTATGCGGCAACCATGTCGATGCGTGATCTGATGCAATGGCATGCACAGGGATTCGGGATTGTCGTGCATGAAGATAGCGGGATGGACTCGACACGGATGTGGCTGCATAACATGGGTGATCCGCACAATATCAGTGTTTGGCTGCCGGATGGCACCGGGTTTGATGGTTGGACCGACAAGTGGACATTTGGCGAATTGCCGCTGAATGCCATGCCTGCGCCAGCACCAGCACCAGTTGTCGCATCCGATGAACAGAGTGTTGATCTGACGGATATGCAGCCAAGCCAATCCGCGCACGTGAATATAGAGGTCACTCCCGTTGCCGGGCATGATGCTCCACAACAATTGATACCTGTATCGTCAGATATGACTGCATCAGATGGGGTTTCAACAGGCGTTGAGATCAATAACGAGCAACAGATGGGCATAGCGCCTCATGTGGCAGATTATTGGCAGTTTGCCGATCTGTCCGGTGTAGTGCAGGGAGACAAGTCAGACGGGCATCCGTTTGTTGATCAAGTCTCGGGCTATCTGGATGCTGCAGGTATTCATGTTGAGGGGGGGGCGCAGGTGATGCCGCCAATGCCGCCGGTCGAAGCGCTCATGGATCAGCATGTGAACGGGAGCAACGATGAACACCACATGACATCACTGAATGAGTCTGTTACTGGTAGTGAAACGGGTGAGCCATTGCTTGCGCCAGAGGACCCCAGTCATCAGCATCACGGTTAATTCATAGCACCAAGTGGTGCGCCTGCATGGTTGGTAGTAGCAAAATGAAATGGAAGAGGTCGCAATTGCGGCCTCTTCAGTGATGGTTGTTTTACACCTTATGCGAGACGTTGCTGGCCAGATAAGGTGTGATATCCACCTCGTCGATGAGCTCCTGGCTCATATAACGCTCTGCATAGCGCAGATAGACGCCAGAGCTGAGAAAGAGGGCGAACAATTGAGGGTCGATGTGGTGGTCCTTTTGCATGAATCCCATGATGTGGATGGCCTCCGAAAGGGACTTGGCCTTCTTGTAGGGGCGATCGCCGGCGGTCAGCGCCTCGAAGATATCCGCGATGGCCATCATGCGGGCAGGGATGCTCATCTCGTCCCGTTTCAGCCGCTTGGGATAACCGGTGCCATCCATCTTCTCGTGGTGTCCCCCCGCAATTTCCGGTACCTGTTTCAGGTTGGCGGGGAAAGGGAGTTTATCGAGCATGATTATGGTCTGGATCATGTGCTCATTGATCTTGTAACGCTCCTCGTCGGTGAGGGTGCCCCGGCGGATGGAGAGGTTGTAGATCTCGCCCCGGTTATAGAGATATTCGGGAGTGTTGACCTGAAATCCCCAAGGGTTGTCAGGAGCAAGGCGCACTCGGTTGCTGCGGGTGAAGAGGTGATCCGGGCGATCGGCCAACAAGGGTTCGGTGACCGGCAGCGGTGACTCCGCTGCCCGCTGTTTGCGCGCCAGCTCATCCTGAGAGATGCCAATCCGATCGGATAGCGTGCGCTGCCAAGTGCGGCCCGCGATTTGCTGCAGCCTTGCAATATCCTCTGTGGCCATAAATTCGCCCCCTTCATTGCAGCGGGCGATGAAGGCAAACTCCTCATCCAGCTGTTGCCACTGCTTTTGCAGTGTCGCCTTTAACGTGGCCTCATCACCCCCGTGCAGACGCGCCTGCCAGTAGGCAATCTCGGCATCCCGTTTCAGCACTTCAAAGCGCATCCTGACCTCGTGAATGCGATCGCACAGGGTTTCCAGCTTGGTGGCTTTGTCGACCACAAACTCCGGGGTGGTAACTTTGCCGCAATCGTGCAGCCAGGCCGCGATATGTATTGCTTCCCACTGTTTTTCATCGAGCGAGAAGTGCTGGAATGGTCCCTCCCGGGCCTCACATGCCGCCTCTGCCAGCATCTTGGTCAGTTCGGGGACTCGTTGACAGTGGCCACCGGTATAGGGGCTCTTGGCATCGATGGCCCCTGCGATGAGCTGGATAAAGGCTTCCAGCAGATTGCGCTGCTCCTCCAGCAGTCGCTGGGTGGTGAGCGCCACGGCGGTGGTGGAGGAGAGCGCTTTGACAAATGCCATCCGCTGCGGAGTCAGGGGCTTCTTCTGTTCATCTATCAGAAACACCAGGGTGCCGAGTAGTTGGCCATCGCGATTTTTCAGGGCTATCGGCCAGAAGGTCAGTGGGGGGTCGCTCTCCTCAATGTAGGGAAACAGGATCTGCAATTCGCTGGTGACCAATGCAACGGGTTCAAGTTCCACTCCCTGCAAGCTCTGGAACAGTGGATGGTTTGGCTGATTGAGGGTTCCGATACTGTGGGTCGGTTTTTGCTCCTGCACTTCGCCATTCCAACACAACCCTGCTAGATCCAGCGTCTTGTTGCCGCTATCGGAGAGATAGAGCATGCAGCCAGTTGCACCGGTCAGTTGCTGCATTTCGGTGAGCAGCCGCACCAGCAAGCGAGGGAAACTGGTCTCGCTGGAGAGGGAGGTGGAAAGATGCAAAAAGCGCTGAATGGTCGATTTCATGTTACCCATGGCCTGGGAGAGATCGATGATTTCGGCAATATAGGTGTTGACCCTGACCGGGTCGTTGAAGTCGAATCTGGCAATTTTCTCCGCCTCTTGCGTCAGGGCATCGAGGGGCCTAGCGGCGGTTCTGGCAAGCACGATGGCGGCGAAGAGGGCCAGGATCAGAAAGACCCCTGACAGAAGGAAGGCCTGATTGCGAATGGTGATGGCGGTGGCCAGCAACTCATCGACAGGCGCCGCAATCCAGAGTGATAGCTGAGATTCATCCGCTTCCGGCAGCTCAATGTGCATCCCTTGCCAATCATGCCCTTCTGATTGGAACGTCAGTTTATCAATACTCTGGCGTTGGCTGGCATCGATCAGATGTTGAAGCATGGGGAGCTCTGCCTCAGCGACCTTGGCTAGCCGATATGCACCGTTCTCACCGTGAATGATCATGCCGCCTTTATGACTGGTAACCAATTCCCCCATCTCATTGACGATGGCCAGTCGCATATTTGGGGTGATCATGGCAGATTTGAGCAAGCGCTCGATGGATCGCAGACTCAGGTCTACCCCGATGACGCCAGCCCCGTTCTGCATCGGTTTGGCAAAACTCAGGTTGATCTCCTGAGTATCGATCGAGATATAGGGTGGGGTTTGCACCAGTCGTCCGGCCTGCTTGGCTTGAATAAACCATGGGCGCTCTCTGGCATCAAAGAGCTGCCCTGATACCTGTTTGTGCTCGATGATGGCGAGATTGTCGGTCAGTGCGAAGATATCGGTGAGGGTTGTGGTCTCTTGGTGCCGGACGCTTTTCACGATCCAGCGGGTATTGGGGGGAGGGGCCAAGCGTTGCACCTCTGTGTCGGCAGGCCAGCGCATGAGCCAGAACATATCGCCGTTGTGGTAGCCGGCATAAACTCCGTTGGCTGATGGCTGTCCTGTTAGCAGAGTCGCCATGTATGGGATGCTCGCCATACGTGCATTGAGTGTGGTCGCCTCGATCAAGCGCTGCTGGGCGAGCATATTGGCGCTCAGAGCCGCAGGTCGAAACAGCCCCTCCAGCTCTTGAGTCGTCAGTTGACCGATCAGGCTGAATCTATCTTCTGCTTCCTTCATCAACATTATTTTGGTTTGTTGGTATTGGTGACCGAGGGTGATCAGGGCAAACACCAGCAGCAAGCCTAAAAATAGATGGGCAATATGGACATACAAGGGGATAACGCGGCGAAAGAGATTCATGTTATCACCTTAATTGATTGGGCTGTGGGATGGGTAATACAATAGATAACCAAGCGGAAGAATGGATGGGTTCATGGTGTTCATCCTTACTGCTGCATGCATGAAAATACCCCGTTGCGTTAAACCACCTGACGACGATGAATGGAAGGGTAGTGATAAATCCCCCGCATGTTCTTCACCTATCACAGAAGAGGAAAATAATCTGTGGTGATGTTATGGCTGAGCACCGGGACGTTGAATTGGCTCACTCTGGATATGGATTGAAATCCGCTCTTTGGGGGAAGAGCGTCGAGATATTCAGCTGATGGACATCTTCATCTCGCGACACCGTCACGGTTGCACCATGGGCTTCCAGCATAATTTTGCCATGGTAGCCATTGTAGCTGATACGTTCTTCACTGTTGGGTGATGAATACTTATCGAATAATAACGGAACGTTACTGCTATCCAGTACCGTAGTACAATCAATATTCAAGATAATGCTGTCAGGGTTTTTCAGGCAGACAATCTCTATCCTGGAAGATGGCACGGCATGGTCACATGCTAGCCGTAGCAAGATTTGAAACGCGGAATAACAGAGAAACTCGTCGCCTGCGATGAATAACTCGTCATAGAGATAATTTTTTGGTTTGGTCAGCTTGATATCGAGCTTTTTCTCGGCATAGAGATTTTTGAATTGCACCGAGAGCCGATTGAAAATATCAAAGAGCTGGACTTTACCCGCTTTCAAAACAAACGTGCCTGTTTCAATTTTGTAGAGCTCGGTGGCCAGACGGGTTAATTCCAGAGCATCCGTCACAGATTTTCTGGTGATGGATAGCTGGGTTTTTTGGATCATGTTTAGCGATGAGTCAGCTGCCAGCTCTTCCAGCAGGTGTAGCGCATTGAGCAGGGGTTCCCGGATTTCATAGCGGATATTGAACTCGAGGCTCTCTTTGAGCGCGTTGAGTTCAAGCATCTGATCGAACTCTTTTTGCAGATCTCTTCTGGCATGTACCAGCCGCATCAGATTGGCAATGCGAAAACGTAGCATCTCGATGTCGATCGGCTTTGTGATAAAATCGACAGCGCCAAGTTTCATCGCCCGTTTACGGGAATAGATATCATCCAGTGCCGTCATAAAGACGATGGGGATGTGTTCTGAGTGGGGATGTTCACGCAAAATTCTTGCGACATCGAATCCGTTCAGATTGGGCATCATGATATCGAGCAGCACTAGATCGGGGGGGTTATCCGATTGGCATATCCTGATCGCCTTTTCGCCATCCTTGACCAGCTTGAGATGAAACTCTTTGCGAAATACCGAGGTGATCAGCATCAAATTATCGGGAACATCGTCAACCACCAGAATGGTGGGGCTGTCCTGATTGCTGGCGACCAGATCGCTGTTGGAAAAACGGTGCAAACGACCGAATTCGAATTGCGAGAGTGGGGGTTGCGATTGGCTGGTTGCCGACAGCAGCCGGGTGATCCTGGTTTTAAGGGTATCGGGTTTGAGCGGGGTCAAAATAATGTCAGAGACTTTCGCTTGGACAAATTGTTCGATCAATGGGCGATCGGTCCCTGAGGTCAGGGTCAAAAAAGGCAGTGTGTGATGAGGCGTCGCACTGCGAATTTTTTTCAGCAGCGTAAGCAGATTCTCTGAGTCGATATCGATATTGCAGATGATCATGGCGGCGGGACCATCAGTCATGCAACGTTCCAGCACCTCGACACTCTCTGCTACCGTAATCTCGCTTATGCCAATAGCACGTAACTGATGGCAGAGCGCATCACTGTGCACATTATCTTTTTCCAGTACTAGCGTGGGGCCGGAAATTATGTTTGCTATATCCATATGGCTATCTGATGTGCCCATCTGTCGCTGTATCCTGCCAGCTTATTTTGAGCATGATAATATAGGGTGCATGACCTTGGTCAACTGATACATTTGCTACCTTGCGCAGGAGATTTGAATCCGCATGCAGGCACATATCTCCAGCTGATTTAAAACATCAACCTGATGTGACTACAGCAGTTGGCGCGGACTCTCTTGTGATACGTGCAGTGGTCACTATCCAATATCCGCTAGTCTCCGTTTTTTCTTTCGTTTTGGCTCTATCTATTGTGGTTAGAACGCATATTTCAATCGGGTTGTCATGGCTGCCAGCCGGGGGATCCGTTATGGTGTGAAGAAGGGCTGGCAAGGTTCGCAGCCTTCCATCATGGCAGGGAGAATCACGAGATATGGAACATCTTGCCCTCGACGCAGTGCGTCCTGTGGTGCTGGTTGTTGATGATGATACCGGCACCCTCAATTTGATGAATGCACTGCTCCGTGGACGCTACCGCATCAAGCTGGCAACCACGGGTCGCAAGGCGCTGAAAATTGCCCGTGCCGACACGCCTCCCGACCTTGTGCTGCTCGATATCATGCTGCCTGATCTGGATGGTCATGAGGTGTGTCGTCAGCTGAAAGCTGATCCACAGACCAGCGAGATCCCGGTGATCTTTCTGACCGCTATGGCGCAAACCGAAGATGAGCGCCGGGGTTTTGCACTGGGGGCCGCCGACTACATCACCAAACCCATCAGTCCGCCGATCCTGTTGGCACGGATCGATACTCACCTGATGCTCAAACGAGCTGCAGATCAACTAAGGGCATCTCATAATCAACTGGCGTTTCCGCATGCCGGGCAATCAACGCCTCACCACGCCCTTGCGCAAGGTGCCATCATGTTGCTGGCGACGTTTGCCGAGCAGCGTGCGCTTGAGGTTCAATCTCATGCCTCGTATACCCAATCCTGCCTTAGGAGGCTGGTTTACCAGCTGGCGAACCAGTTGCACTATCGGGATGCGTTGGCTGGGCTTGATGTCGAGCTGCTTTGTCAGGCCGCTCTACTGCGGGATGTGGGGATGCTAAGTGTTCCGGAAGCTGTGCAGTGCAGCTCAGCGCCGCTGACTGCGTCAGAGCGTAAGCAGATCCTCCGCCATCCTGAGTGGGGAGAAGTTACGATCGCACGGCTGGCGAGGCTGGTTGAGGAGTCTGTTACTGCTGAGAACCTGGTGGAAGCGCGTTGTGCTGATAACCGTACCAATGGGCCACTTATAGGTTTTGACCTTGCCAGGATACTGGCTCGTCATCATCACGAGCGCTGGGATGGCACCGGCTATCCCGATGGCCTGGCGGGAGAGGATATCCCGTTGGTGGCCCGTCTGATGGCCATCGTCGATGTGTATGTCGCCCTGCTTAGTGAGCGACCTTATCGTCCGCCCTTCTCCCGCGAGGAGGCGCTTGTGCTGATGATGGCTGGGCGAGGCAGTCAGTTTGATCCTCTGCTGCTTGATTACTTTGTCGCATTGGCGCCGACACTGCCAACTCCTGCCGGACTGGTTGACTGAGCGTGCTACACACCATGAAATCCCGTTTCGGGCACATTGCCGCCGTGCTGTTGCTCTCCCTGATGGTGGCCACGCTGGTCGATGCCTTCTATCTGGAGCTGGAGCGGCAGGAGTATCGCCAGTCGCTGGATACCCGCATTCAGCGCGAGGGCGACAATCTGCAGCAACTTACCCTCTCAAGCAAGGGGATGGGGGCGGTGCAACTGGCTGGCCGCCTCAACCGCGAGATCCAGCAATCGTCACTGCTCGAGCGGGGGGAGCTGAGCCCGAGCGAAGCTCTGCAGGTGTTGGCGCAGGGGGTGAAGGCCAATCATGCCTTTGTTACCAATAAAGCAGGGGTGATTGTCCGTGATTGGGATGCGCTTGGTCGCCATGTCGTCGGGCAGGATGTGTCGTTTCGCTCTTACTTCAGACAAGGGATCCAGGGGCTGGAAACGGTAGATGCCGGGGTTAGCCTCAATACCGGCAAGCGGATGATCTATGTGGCGGCGCCAGTCTCTCACGATCGGGCGCAAGGAAGTGACATTACCGGTGTAGTGGTTGCGCGCTACGAGATGACGCTGCTCGATACCTTTCTGGCCGGGTGGGGCGATACCATCGGTTTGTTGGTCTCGCCCGATGGGGTGGTGATGGCCAGCAACAAGAGCGATTGGCAAATGGCGGTGGTGGGACCGAACTCTGCCGTCAGGCAACAGCAGCTCTTTGCTTCTCGACTCTATGGACACTATTTTGCACCGGACCGCCAGCCGGTGATCCTGCCTGCACTCGATGGCAGTGAGGTCAGGATCGGAAAAGATAGCTATCTGGTGAGCCGCATGCCCATCGAGTGGCACGATGCCAAAGGGCAGTGGACGCTGCTGCTGTTGGGCAATGTGGATCAGGCCGTTTCAGGATGGCGGCGAGTGGCCTTGTTCGGCACCGCCCTGTTGATCTGTCTGATCTCTGCTTTGCTCTGGCAGGGGCGGATGTTGCGTCGCCGCAGTATTCGCGAGCGCAACGAGCAGTTTGCCTTCCAGCAGGCGTTGATCGATACCCTGCCACATCCTCTCTTCTATACCGACAATCAGGGTCGCCTGCTGGGGGTAAATCGTGCCTTTACCAGCGCATTTGGTGGCGCCCGCCCGGTTGAGGGCAAGCGGCTGGCTGAGTTGCCGCAACTGGCCGGGCTGGATGCGGTGGATGAGGGCAACACCTTGCAGAGGGTGGCGGGCAGTCAGGCCAGAACGCAGCATGAGGTGCGTCTGCTCTCACCGGATGGTCGTCCTCTGGACATGCTATATTTTCTCTCCGGGATCGAGCTTGCCGAGAGCGAGCGTAGCGGCGCGGTCGGCAGCCTGGTCGACATCACCCCGATCCGTGCCGCCGAGCAGACCATGCGGGAGGCCCATGACCGGATAGCGGCGGATCGCCAGCGGCTGCATGAGAGTGAACAGCGGATCCAGTCCATGGTGCGCAACGTGCCGGGCATGGTCTATCGCTGCCTGCCTCATCACCCCTGGACCATGTTGTTCGTCAGCGACGAGGCGGAAAAATTGACCGGTTATCCCGCCAGCGATTTTGTCGGCGTGGGCAACAGCCGCGATTTTGGTGACTTGATCCATCCCGATGACCTCGAACTGAGCAACCGCAACACCGTCGAGGCCATTGCCGAACACCGGCAATGTATCAACGAGTACCGCATCTTCGATCGCTGGGGTCAGATCCGCTGGGTCTACTCCATCGGGCTCGCCACCTATGATGCCGAGGGCAAGGCCGTCTATCTGGACGGGATCATCTTCGATTTCAGCGACCGCAAGCAGGCGGAGGCCGCCATGCTCGAAGCCCGGCAGATCGCCGAAGATGCCACCCGAACCAAGAGCGAATTTTTGGCCAACATGAGCCATGAGATCCGCACGCCGATGAATGCGATCATCGGCATGGCCCATCTTGCGCTGCAAACCAACCTATCCCCCGAGCAGCACAACTATGTGAGCAAGATAGACAGAGCGGCGAACAACCTGCTCGGGATCCTCAACGACATCCTTGACTTCTCCAAGATGGAGGCGGGCAAGCTGCAACTGGAGAAGGTGGATTTCCGGCTCAACGAGGTGTTCGAGTGGCTGGCGGATCTTACGGCGTTTCGGGCGCGGGAAAAGGGGCTGGCACTGCTGTTCGATCTGGACGCTGATCTGCCTGACCGTTTGTGCGGCGATCCCCTGCGGCTCGGTCAGATCCTGCTCAACCTGACCAGCAATGCCATCAAGTTTACCGAGCTGGGAGAGGTGATTGTCCGGTTGGCCCGCAGTGACGAGCGCGATGGCGAGATCTGGCTGCAGGGCTGTGTGCAGGATAGCGGTATCGGCATGACGGCCGAGCAGAGCCAGCGTCTGTTTCACTCCTTTGAGCAGGCTGACAGCTCGACCACCCGTAAATATGGTGGCACCGGTCTCGGTTTGGCCATCACGCACAATCTGGTGCAACTGATGGACGGGGAGATCCGGGTGGAGAGTAACCCGGGGCAGGGCAGCGAGTTCCACTTCCGTATCTGTCTCGCCAGCGTGGCGGATCAGGGTAATGAGAAAGATCAACGTGTGGCCATGCCGCTTGCGCCGCAGCGTTTGCTGTTGCTGGAACCTCACCCAGCTTCGCGTGTAGCCATTATCCACCAGCTGGCGGCGCAGCCTGTTGAGCTTGTTTGTGCGAATGCTCCCGCCGCGGTGCTGGAACTGCTGCATCAAGGCATCGCGGCGGGCAAACCCTGTGATCGATTGCTGCTGGGCTGGCAGGAGGGGGATGGCTGGTTGTCAGAGGTGCTGCAGGAGGTTACCACACTGGCAACACCGCCCGCGATCTCGCTGATCACCTCGGGCGATCCCGCACGGCTTGCCAGCCATGCTGCGGCACAGGGGTTGCCGCCGTGTGATGTGCTTGCCCATCCGTTTACCCCGCAGGCACTGTGTCAGGCATTGTGTAAGGCGCAGGGGGGCGATGCCGTGGGACGAGAGGCGTTATCGGATACAAGCCCTCATCATCAGGTGGCGCTGCCCGGTCATGGACTGGCGGGTGCTCGTCTGCTGCTGGTGGATGATAACGACATGAACCGGGAGGTGGCGTTGGCCCTGCTGGGCAAGGAGCAGATCACGCTGGTCTGTGCCTGTGATGGGGAGCAGGCGCTCGCTCTGCTGGCGCAAGACCGCGGGTTTGACGGCATCCTGATGGATTGCCAGATGCCAGTGATGGACGGGTATACCGCGACCCGGTTGATCCGCGCCGATCCGGCGCTGGCCAGCATCCCCATTATCGCCATGACTGCCAGCACCATGGCTGGAGATAAAGAGAAGGCGCTGGCGGCAGGCATGAATGACCACATCGCCAAACCCTTGAATATGCCGCTGTTACTGGCGACCCTCTCGCACTGGATCAAGCCTGCCAGACCACTGGCTGCCGCCAGTAAGTTGCAGGTGACTGACGATGTGGCCCCTTGGCAAGAAGTGCCCGGCCTTGACGTGCCGCGGGGCATGGCCGTGATGGGGGGCGACAGTGCACTCTACCGTAATATGTTGCAGCGCTTCTGTAACGGGCAGCAGGGGTTTGAAGCCAGTTTTCAATCGGCGTGGGTGTCGGATGACAAGGTCACGGCCCGACGTCTGGCTCACACCCTCAAGGGAAGTGCCAGCACCATAGGGGCGACCGGTGTGGCGGGGCTGGCGGCGCTGCTCGAGCAAGCCTGTGAAGAGGGGGATGATGTAGGGGGCGCAACCCGCTTGCCATCCCTGATGGCCGAGCTGACACCCCTGCTGTCTGGGCTGGAAGCCGCGCTGGCAGATTCCCCCATGGCGGTGGTGGCCTCCCAGGGCATCGATGCCGAGATGTTGGCTGCACAACTGCAGCAGTTGGGGGCTTTGCTGGCACAGAGCGATGCCCAGGCGCTGGCGCTCTGTCAGCAGATAGGGGCTGATCTGGCTGGTAGTGCATCACCGCTGCAGTCTGCATTTCAAGAGGTGAGCCGGGCGGTTAACGAGTTCGAATTCGATGAGGCGCTGCTGTTGCTTCAATCGTTATTATTCGGTTATGTGACTGAAAAATAACTATTCCATAAGGTTGTAGTGGTCTCATCATCTAGGAAACCATTTTAGGTCGCATAGTAGCCACCATAATCCAAGTTCTTCTATGAGAAAGTTACGTTGCTCATTTACTGCACAATTCAAACAGGAAGGCGCATCCTTGGTGCTCGACTAAGGATATTCAGTCCTCGAAGCCAGCTGTTCACAAGATGGCTTCGAGGACTGAACTTCACAGCAGGGTTCAGCAACTGCAATCCGAACGAGCCGGACCACAGGAACCCGGAACAGCAGAAAATCTAGGAGCTGGAGACCCGTATCAACCGGGGCATCGAGATGTATTTCTCGTTGCTGGCAGTCTAAATAATGATCCTAATATTGCTACACCTTCGCTGTGCCATAGCCATTCCTGGGGAAAGGAGACACGGTATCCATGAAGTGTTTCATTCGGGCCAGCAGGCTGGCCATTCCTCGACATTGATGATTGCGCGTGATGGTTTTGGTCCGTCTGTAGTGGCGACGCAGCTTTTCCAGCATGGCGATAAACAGGGATGAGTTTTTCTTTATCCCGCTGACGTAAAGCACTCTTCCGTTGCCTGCATGGAGAACGCCTGCCAGGTAATGCTTTGCATTCTGCCCCGGTGTAATAACCCGCTTTTGCTGCGCTCTGAACATCCAGTCTCGGGAGTGTAGTGGTCAACTAAATCCGGACACTTGGTTAGGCCGAACCTCGGCTTTTGCTGGCGGTATCCCGTCATTGTATTGATGTGGACGCCGCCAGTTGTAGTAATCCATCAGGTAATAACTGATATCCCGCTTTGCCTCCCGCACGCTCATGTATCCCGTTGCCGGCAGCCACTCTGACTTCAGACTTCTGAACAACCGTTCCATCGGGGCATTGACGCTCCTATGTCAACAGGCTCGCGCTGAGTCAGCTAAATCGGCCAAGATCAAAGGGTAGAGTTCCCTGACGATATAGCGTTTCAAACAACGCTGGATCTCTTTCGAAGATAAGCCTTGGGCGCTACGTCGTGCGACGTAAGATTGGGTTTGTGGATCTCCCCGCATCCGGACCATTGCAATCGTCCATAACGCATTATTTGCTGCACGGTTACCACCTCGGTTTAAGCGATGTCGTACGGTCTTTCCAGAGGAGGCGGGTAAAGGGTTAACCCCACAAAGTGCCGCAAGCGATGCTTCATTTCTTAACCGTTCCGGGTTATCGCCAGCCGTTGAAAGCAGCACCGCTGCGGTTTGAGGGCCGACGCCAAATTGCTCGCGCAGACGACGAGCATGTTGATGGGTCAAGGCATCCAACATGGCATCAAGTTTTTCAACTTCGTCTGCCAATAGCAGCCAACGCTTGGCCAGCAGACACAGGGTAGTCGTTAACGTATGAAGGAGTTCAGTGGTACCCAATGACCTCACTCGTGCGCATCCCTTTGCACAGTCAGCGGGCTTGCTTTTCCAGAGTCGTTCACGAACATCCTGGGGGGCACTGACAAGCAATGATCTGAGTTGATTCATTGCCTGAGTTTTGGCTTTGACGGCGCTGCGTCTGGCTACTGATACCACTCGCATCATTTCTGCCGCGCCTGACTGGGTCTTTGCTATCGCGTTAGCACTACCGGAAAGAACGGATCTCGCTGCACTTTCAGCATCAGTAGGATCCGATTTCCCCTGAAGCCTGCGTTTGGAGCGGTCAGGGCGATTAACTTCGAACACTTCGATACCATGCTTGCGCAGTACACTGGCCAAGCCAGCACCATACGTGCCTGTGCCTTCAACGCCTGCTCTCTTCAAGCACCCGAAAGAGTTTGCCCAGGTCACGAGTCTCTCATATCCGCTGGTATTGGTCGTGACCATCAAGCATCCCAACTGGTGCCCTTGTGCATTAAGCAAAACCCCGACATGGGTATCCATATGGGTGTCTACACCAAGGATAACTTCAGCTTTGTTTCTGGAATTGTTCATGGCTCATTCCTCCAAGGAATATGCACTACCAACCCCATACGCAGGACAGGACACTCAAGATGCAGCACAAGGCTCCTATTAGGTCACAGACGCTGGGCCCAGCAATGCCAGGGAACATCAGCATCCAATCGACAGGTCAACGCAAAGGCATTATGTTCGCCAATCCCAGCACGGGTCAGATTGGGCTGATGTTCTTGAGCATAATGAACTGAGTATCCCAGCAGTTGCCACGCCGACTCATGCTCTGGGTCATGCGATAGCGCCACAGTCGTTGCCGAAATGCCCTACTGCCATATTGGCTGCCCTGGTCAGAGTGAAATAGCACACCGGATGGGCAACCACGCTGCTGATAGGCCATCTCCAGTGCTTTGATTGCCAATTCTGCATCAGGTTTATCAGACATCGCCCAGCCCACGACCCGCCGGGTGTGCAGGTCAAGCACCGCTGCCAGGTAATGCCAGCGTCCACCTGCCCAGACGTAGGTGATATCGCCACACCACACCTGATTGGGTTGCTGGACATCAAATTCGCGAGCCAGCAGATTGGAAATGTCCGGTCGCTCAGACTGGGCGACCTGATAACGATGAGCGCCCGGCTGTTTGGATACCAGCCCGGCTTCCTTCATCAGGTTACGTACTTTGAATCGACCAATCTGATACCCCAACTCCCGCATCATCGACATCAAGGCGCGGCTGCCTGCAGAGCTCCTGCTCTCTTTGAACAACCGGCGCAACTCACTGCGTTGCTGTATCCGCTCACGGTTAATCGCCCGTCTGCGGGCCAGATAGTCGTAAAAGCAGGATGTTGGAACATCGAAAGCGCAGCAGACCAAGGTGATGGGGGCTTGCTCCCTTAATCGGTCTATCAGCGCGTACGTGTGAACTCGTCCGCCATCAAGAGAGCAGTAGCCTTTTTTAGAATGTCCTTTTCACGTTCGAGCCGGTTGATACGGGCTTCCAGCTCCTGAATTTTTTGCTGCTCCGGAGTCAGTGCTTTGCCGATTGGGGTTGTGCCAGTTCGTTCGGATTGCAGTTGCTGAACCCAGCGGCGAAGTACGGTTTCACCGACATCCAGTGAACGGCTGGCTTCAGGGACAGAATATCCCTGGTCGAGCACCAGGGATGCGGCTTCGAGTTTGAATTGGGCAGTAAATGAGCGACGTAATCTTGTCATTGAACACCTCAGGTCATGGTGGCGACTGTACCACCTAAAATGGTGTCCGGGATGATTAGACCATATATGGACGCCCCCGGGTTGTGCAAGAACTGAACTGATACGGTTTGCGACCATATATCCGGCGTTATGATGGGATTAACTCCCTCGCCATGATGTCATCCGAGCCTTGCTTCCTTATCACTACACCGGTATATGCATACCCAGGTCTAATTCAGGCTGTTACAAGGACGGTACCCGTTTCTTCATCAGTGCCTGCAAACTCAGTAACGTAGATTTTCTAAGCAAATATCAAATTAACTTCCTGCAAAAGCTCTGTTCATACTGAAATCAACCGAGTCAGTTAGTACACGCCAGATGATCCGAGTTAACTTATTTGCCAGGGCGACAGTGGCTTTCAAGAAGCCACGCCGCAATTCAATTGCCTTAACCCATCTCCCTAAACTGTCATCCCGTTTTTGCACACAACGCATCACCGCTCGAGCGCCATGGATGATCAAGGTCCTCAAGTTACGATTACCGTTCTTGGTCATGGATGAAAGCCGTTGTTTTCCACCTGAACTGTGCTGTCGAGGGACTAAGCCACACCAAGCAGAAAGCTCACGGCCGCTGGAAAACTGGGTGGCATCAACCTCACTGACCACCGCAGCGGCAATCAGTGGCCCGACACCAGGAATGGTCAATAAGTGGTGATAGGCAACCTGCTGGCTGGACAGTTCAGCTAGTTCCTTATCCAAGACATCAATCCGTTCAGTGAGCATCTGCATATCTTCTCGTAACAGGCTCAGTAGTCGGCGAAGCGTGAAGGTTATCGTATTGTCTCCGTCTTCAAGCACTTCTGGCAGTTGTCGTTGCAGGCGTTGTAACCCGGCTGGAATAATGACTCCGTACTCGGCAAGTAATGCCCGTAGTTGGTTAGCCAGAGCGGTTCGCTGCTCAACTATGAGCTGGCGAGCACTACGTAACGCCTTGATATCTTGTTGTTCTGTAGTTTTAACTGAGACGAAGTGGATCCCTGGTCGGCAAGCTGTTTCACAAATAGCTAATGCATCGTTGGCATCATTCTTCTGGTGTCTTGCAAAGGCTTTGACATGCTGTGTGGGAATGAGCTTTACGTCATAGCCCATCGATATCAGTGCTCGTCCCCAGAAATGAGATGTTGAGCAAGCTTCCATAGCAATCAGTGTTTGCGGTGGAAACTGGCGCAACGTGTGGAGCAGTTTCTGGCGAGATATTTTACGATTCCAGGCAACAGAACCATCAGCCATCCATACACACACCTGAAAAACAGACTTAGCAATATCGATTCCAACTACTTTGATCGTGTTCATGTGGTGATCCCCCAAGTTGAACGCTGTCAGCCTAAGTATGAAACTGACCGCGCAGGGAGGGGGCGTCCATCACATCACTACAGTCGCGGTTCGTCTTAAAAAGTGGCAATGCAGAATAGTCGGTGATTTGCTGCTGCGAATTTGATGCTCACACCACATGCACTGCCAGATTGAAAAGCCCTGATGTTTCCATCAAGGCTTTTTGCTATTCGTGTTTTTGCGAGCGCTGTGGGCAAGCCGATGGCGATGGGCGGCGGGCTCGGGTATAGTCCTGCGCCAATGGCGTTATCCTGTTTTGCTGACCCGTCGTGGCCCTGATGGTGGCGAGGGGCAGGCACGTGTAAGGAGTGTTATGAAGTTCAGTCCCCTGCTCGATGAGATGATGAAAGCCCTGCAGGTATTGCCGGGGGTGGGGCCTAAGTCTGCCCAGCGGATGGCCTTTACCCTGCTCGAGCGTGAGCGCAGCGGCGGTTTGCGTCTGGCCCAGTTGCTCTCTCGCGCCCTGACCGAGATCGGTCATTGCAGCCACTGCCGCACCTTTACCGAGAACGATCGCTGCGATATCTGCGCCAATCCCAAGCGGGAAGAGAATGGCCTGCTCTGCGTGGTGGAGAGCCCGGCGGACGTGGCCGCCATCGAGCAGACCGGCCAGTTTTCCGGTCGTTACTTCGTACTGATGGGCCATCTGTCGCCGCTGGACGGCATCGGCCCGGAGGAGCTGGGGCTCGATATTCTGGAGCGCCGCCTGAAGGATGAGGCGATCAGCGAACTGATCCTCGCCACCAATCCCACCATTGAAGGGGATGCCACCGCCTGGTATATCGCCGATATGGCCCGCACCGCCGGGGTAGAGGTGAGCCGCATCGCCCACGGGGTGCCGGTAGGGGGCGAGCTGGAGCTGGTGGATGGCACCACGCTCTCCCACTCCCTGATGGGGCGCCAGCGCCTCAAGTAAGGGGCGGGTGGCGGCAGGCAAGTCGCGAAAAACTGAACATAAAATCGGCGGTTACACGCCAACAGGGGGCGAATGAGCAGGATTGCACACTCGCCCCTTGATATTTGATTGGCCGTCCCCATCTAGGTTGGGCATATGTTCAACCCGATGTTTCTGAGGATTGGTCCATGACCCAAAGTGTTCATGCCGAAACCCACGGCTTTCAGACTGAAGTCAAACAACTGCTGAGCCTGATGGCTCACAGCCTCTACTCCAACAAAGAAGTATTCCTGCGCGAGCTGATCTCCAACGCCTCCGATGCGGCGGACAAGCTGCGCTTCAAGGCGCTTTCCGATGCCTCTTTGTTCGAAAACGACGGCCAGTTGCGTGTGCGTCTGGTGGTGGACAAAGAGAAGCGTACCCTGACCATCTCCGATAACGGGATCGGTATGACCCGTGATCAGGTGATTGAGCACCTGGGTACCATCGCCAAGTCCGGCACCGCAGAATTCTTCAAAAACCTCTCCGGCGATCAGGGCAAGGATTCTCAGCTGATCGGCCAGTTCGGGGTCGGTTTCTACTCCGCCTTTATCGTGGCCGACAAGGTGACCGTGGTCTCCCGCGCCGCCGGTACTGCTCCGGAGCAGGGCGTACAGTGGGAATCGGAAGGGGAAGGCTCCTTCACCGTCGCTGACGTGACCAAAGATGGTCGCGGTACCGACGTCATCCTGCACCTGCGTGCTGAAGAGGACGAGTTCCTCGATGATTGGCGTCTGCGCTCCGTGGTGGGCAAATATTCCGATCACATCAGCGTACCGGTCGAGATGTTCAAAGAGGGCACCCCGGATCGCGAAGAAGATGGTGAAACCATCGTCGGCACCCCGGGCGAGTGGGAGCAGGTCAACCGTGCCACGGCACTGTGGACCCGCAACCCGAAAGATATCAAGGACGAGGAGTATCAGGAGTTCTACAAGCACGTCGCCCACGACTTTGAAGATCCGCTGCTCTGGGGTCACAATCGGGTGGAAGGGGCGCAAGAGTACACCAGCCTGCTCTACGTACCGGCCCGCGCACCGTTCGACCTCTACAACCGCGAGCAGAAGCACGGTCTGAAGCTCTATGTGCAGCGCGTCTTCATCATGGATGACGCCGAGCAGTTTATGCCGACCTACCTGCGCTTCGTCAAAGGGGTGCTGGACTCCAACGATTTGCCTCTCAACGTTAGCCGTGAAATCCTGCAGGACAACAAGGTGACCGCCTCCCTGCGCAAGGCTTGCTCAAAGCGCGTGCTGACCATGCTCTCCAAGCTGGCGAAAGACGATGCCGAGAAGTACGCCAAATTCTGGAAAGAGTTCGGTAACGTGCTCAAAGAGGGCCCGGCCGAGGATTACGCCAACCGCGAAGAGATCGCCAAGCTCCTGCGCTTTGCCAGCACCGCTGGCGAGGGCGAAGCCCAGACTGTCTCTCTTGAGGATTACGTTGGCCGCATGAAGGAAGGCCAGCAGAAGATCTACTACATCACTGCTGACTCCTATGCCGCTGCCAAGAACAGCCCGCACCTCGAGATCTTCCGCAAGAAGGGTGTCGAAGTGCTGCTGATGTGGGAGCGCGTGGACGAGTGGCTGATGAGCCACCTGACCGAGTTCGACGGCAAGCAGCTTATCTCCGTCACCCGTGGCGAACTGGATCTCGGCGATCTGGAAGACGAAGCCTCCAAGCAGGCCCAGGAAGAGGCCGAAAAGGCCAACGCCGGTCTGGTGGAGCGGGTCAAGAAGAGCCTGGGCGATGCAGTGAAAGAGGTGCGGGTCACCCACCGTCTGACCGACTCCCCCTCATGCATCGTCACCGACGCCTACGGTATGAGCACCCAGATGATCAAGCTGATGCGCGCGGCCGGCCAGCCGGTACCGGAGCAGAAGTACATTCTGGAGCTCAACCCTGACCATGCGCTGGTGAAGAAACTCGACACCATTGAAGACGAGGCACTGTTCGGTGAGTGGGTCACCCTGCTGCACGAACAGGCTCAGCTGGCCGAGCAGGGCGGACTGAACGATCCGGCGAGCTTCGTCTCCCGCATCAACCGTCTGCTGCTGCAAGCCTAAGCAGCAACGCCGGTAACAGAAAGCCCACTGCATGCAGTGGGCTTTTTTGATCCCGCCGAGTGAGCTCGGCGAAACACAGCGGCAAGGGAGGCGGCCAGCGCCTCTCTATTTGCGGTATTCGTTGTTGTAGTTCTGGATGAGACGGCGAGTCACCTCATGTTGGGGATCGGCAAACACTTTGAGGGTCTTGCCGCGCTCCACCACTCGACCTTCGTGCATCACCAGCACCTCGTCACTGATATGGCTGACGATCCCCAGGTCGTTGGCTACCAGCACATAACTCAGCCCCATGGTCTCCTGCATCTCCAGCAGCAGATTGATGATCTGGGAGCGTACCGAGATATCCAGGGTGGAGAGCGCCTCATCGGCCACCACTATCTTGGGGTTGAGGATCAGTGCCCGCGCCAGCGCCACCCGCTGTTGCTGACCGGAGGAGAGCATCTGCGGATAGAACAGGGCGTGATCCGGCAGCATCCCCACCATGCGCAGGGTTTGCACCACCTTCTCACGGCGCTCCTCCTCGGTCATCTCGGTGTTGAGGCGCAGCGGGGTTTCCAGGATCTGGCCGACCCGGATCTTGCGGTTCAGCGAGGTGTTGGGATCCTGAAAAATCATCCGCAGCAGTTTGCAGCGTGTCTGGTAATCGCCATGCACCATCAGCTGGCCGTCGATGGCGATGTCGCCGCTGGTGGGTTCGATCATGCCAGCCAGAATGCGGGCGAGGGTACTCTTGCCGGAGCCAGCTTCGCCGACGATGGCGAGGGTCTGACCCACTTCGAGATCGAACGAGAGGGGCTTGATCGCCTCCACCGCCTGACGACGGAACAGACCGGTGCGGTTCTGGTAGGTTTTGCTAAGGCCTCTGACCTGCAACAGGGATGGCTCGATCACAAGCGGGGCTCCTTCATGGGGGCATTAACGGTCATCATTTTTTTGGCTCCTCCATGTTCAGCGGGAAGTGACAGCTGAACTGATGGCCCTTGATCTTGTTCATCAACGGAGTCTGCACGCACTGCTTCTGGGCGTAGGGGCAGCGCGGCCCCAGACGGCAGCCGATGGGCAGGTGTTGCAGCGGCGGGATGACGCCGGGCAGGGTCTCGAGGCGCGACTTGTGGCGCACCAGCTTGTCAAAGTCGGGGATCGATTTGAGCAGGGCATCGGTATAGGGGTGGTGCGGGGTCTCGAGGATCTGCTCCCGGGTGCCCACTTCCACCATCTGGCCGCAGTACATCACGTTGATGGTGTCGGTCAGGTTGGCGATGGCGGCGATGTCATTGCTGATGATCAGGATGGTGGTATTACCCAGCTTGTTCATCTTGTCCAGCAGTCGCAGGATCTGGGAGTGGGTGGTGGACTCCATGGCGCTGGTGGGCTCGTCGGCTACCAGCAGACGCGGCTGGTTGGCAATGGCCATGGCGATCATCACCTTCTGGCACATGCCATCCGACAGCTCATGGGGATAGGCGCGCATCACCTTGCGGTGATCCTTGACGCCTACCCGGTGCAGCAGGGCGATGGCCTTCTTCTTGCGCCACTGGAAGCGCTGCCAGAATTGTCCCTCGAACGAATCGGTCGGGATCGCCTCTTCCAGCTGGGTGCCGATCTCCTCGGAGGGGTCGAGACAGCTGATGGGGTCCTGGAAGATCATGGCGATCTCGCGACCCATGATGCGACGGCGCTCCTTGGGAGCCATGGTCAGCAGATCCATGTCGTTGAAACGCATCCGGTCGGCACGAACCGTCCAGTTGTCTTTCTCGATGCCGACGATCACCTTGGCGATCAGACTTTTTCCGGAGCCGGATTCACCCACCAGACCGCGGATCTCCCCCTCGGTCAGGGTCAGGCTCACCTTGTCCACCGCCTTGACTTTGCCTTGCGGGGTGTCGATCTCGATGGTGAGATTGCGAATATCGAGCAGCGGCATCAGTCGTTCCCCTCTTTAAGTGCTTCGCGAATGCCTTCACCAACTAAATTGGTGACCAGCACGCTGAACAGGATGGCGATGCCGGGCAGGGTGACGGTCCATGGGGCGAGATAGATAAGGTCGCTCGAATCGGCCAGCATGGTGCCCCACTCCGGTTGGGGAGATTGGGCGCCGAGGCCAAGAAAACCGACCGCCGAGATATCGAGAATGGCCGCCGACAAGGTGCGGGTGGTCTGGGCCACCAGGGTTTCGACGATGTTGGGCAAAATAGCCAGCCGCATGATCCGGAAGGGAGGCGAGCCATCGAGGCGGCTGGCGGTGATGTACTCCTTCTGCATCTCGGCATGCACTGCGTTATAGGTGGCCCGGATAAAGGGCGGGATCAAAGCGAGCGTAATGGCAATCAGGGTATTGCCAAAACCCGGCCCCATGATGGCGACCATGATGATGGCCATCAGCAGGGAGGGGATGGAGAGCAGGGTATCGAGCAGGTGGTGCAGCACGCTCGATTTAAGCCCCTTGCTCATCCCGCCGAGGATACCGATGGCGGAGCCCACCACCATGGCGATCACCACCACGACCAGCGCATAGCCGAAGGTGAGGCGCGCCCCCACTACCAGCCGGGAGAGCATGTCGCGCCCCAGATCGTCGGTGCCGAGGAAGTAGTCGATGTTGCCGGTTGCCGCCCAGGAGGGGGCGAGCAGCAGCTTGTCGGTGTGCTGTTCATCGATGCCGTAGGGGACGACCAGCGGCCCCACCAGCGTGATGAGCAGCAACAGCAAAAAGCACCAAAGCCCTGCCATCGCCAGCGGATTGCGGCTGTAGGAGGCCCACGTCTGCTCAAGGGGCGAGAGGATCTTGAGCTCGGGATAGATGTTCGATTTATCTTGCATAGGATACCTGGCTCCTGGTCACGCCATGAGCGCGTTCAATCTTGTTTGGCATACAACTCTTTGCGCCGTGCCGGATAGATAAGGGTGGTCAGCAACTCGGTGCTGACGCTGGTCAGGATCACGAAACTGGCCACCACCAGGGTCGCGCCGCGAATGGCGGCGTAATCCTGCAGGGCGATGCTGCTGATGAGCCAGCGGCCGATCCCGTGCCACTCGAACACCACCTCGGTGATCATGGCGGAGGTGAGCACGCTACCCAGTTGCAGACCCAGCAGCGGCAGTACCGGCGGCAGGGCGTTCTTCAGACCATGGCGCCAAACGATCTGCGCCTTGGAAAGGCCCCGGCTCGCCGCCGCCTTGATGTAGTTCTGCTTCATCACGTCGATGAGGGAGCTGCGCACATGGCGGATCACCTCGGTAGTGGGCACCACCGCCAGCACCAGTGACGGAAGGATCAGGTGGCGCAGGGCATCATGCAGCGCCGCTTGCCGCCAGGGCTCGTTGCTGAGCAGCACATCGAGCACCGCGATGCCGGTTATGGGGGGCACGTCGTAGAGCAGGCTGATCTGCCCGGAGGCTGGCAACCAGCCGAGATCCAGCGAAAAGAGCATCACTACCAGCAGTGCCAGCCAGAACACCGGCACCGCATAGCCGATAAGACCGGCAGTCATGATGGAGAGATCCAGCGTCTTTCCCTGGGACAGGGCCGCCAGGGTGCCGAGGGGAATGCCCACCAGCAGCGAGATGGCGAACGCCGCCAGACAGAGGATCAGGGTTGCCGGGAAGTAGTGACGGATCTCGTCCAGCACCGGCAGCCCGGAGACGCTGGAGAGCCCCAGGTCACCTGCGAAAATGCGGCGCAGGAAGTCGGGATAGCCGCTCCAGAAGCTGAGCTGATGGCCGATCAGCCGATAGTCCAGCAGATAGGCGACAAAGGTTAGCGTCAGCAGGGTGATGAGCAGCAGGTTGATGCGGCGCAAGGTGTATAGAAGCATGCTTACTCCCTGTGAGCCTGGTTGAAGGAGGTGCCACCAAAGGGCATCAGCGTCAGCCCCTCGATGTCGCTGCGGCTGACCTGGGTACGCAAGGCGTGCGCCAGCGGGATCAGCGGCAGCTGTTCGTTGAGCAGGGTCTGGGCATAGTAGTAGTTGCGCAGCCGGAACGAGAGCTGGGGCGTGGTGACCGCATCATCCAGCAACTGATCGAAGGCCGGGCTACACCAGCGGCTGTAGTTGTTGCCGCGCTCCACTGCCGAGCAGCTCAGCAGCTGGCGGAAGAAGTTGTCCGGATCGGCGTTGTCGGCAATCCAGCCGGAGAGCAGACTGTCGTACTGCCCCTTGGTGAGGCGGCCTTCGATCACCGGCCACTCCCGTTGCACGATCTTGAGCTTGATCCCGACCTTGGCCAGATCGCTGCGGATCAGCTGGGCGGTCTTGACCGCATCCGGGTTGTAGGGGCGGGCGTCCGGTTGCACCAGCACCTGCATCTCGAACCCTTTCTCCAGTCCCGCCTCCTTGAGCAGCTGGCGCGCCCGTTTCAGATCGGGTTTGCGCTCGGGCAGGCTCGGGTTGTACCCCCATGAGAGGGTCGGCAGCAGGCTGTTGGCGGGCAGGCCGGTATCGAAATAGACCGCCTGAAGCAGGTTGTCGATATTGATGGCGCTGGCAATGGCCTGACGCACCTTGACGTTGTTGAACGGCGGCTTGCGGGTATTGAGGGCCAAAAAGGCGACGTTCATCCCCGACTGGACCGAGAGACTGAGCGCCGGATTTTGCTTGATCACCGAGAGCTGGCTGGCGGAAGGGGTGCTCATCACGTCGCACTCGCCGGTCAGCAGCTTGGCCAGCCGTTTGGCGGATTTGGGGGTGATGTCGTAGACCAGCTGTTCAATCTTGGCATCTCCACCCCAGTAGCCGGGGTGGCGCAGATAGCGAATGAACTCGTTGTGGCGATACTCCTTGAAGCTGAACGGCCCGGTGCCGATGGGGCGGCTATCCAGCAGGGCTGGCGTGCCCGCCTGCAACATCTGCTCGGCGTATTCGGCGGAGAGGATCACCGCATAGTCGCTGGCCAGGGTGGCGAGGAAGGAGGCGTTCGGCTGATTCAGCTCGAATACCACCGTCTGCGGCCCCTTCTTGCTCACCCGCTTGATCAGCAGATCTTGCCCCAGGCTGTAGAAGTAGGGGTAATCGCCGCCGGAGACATTGTGATAGGGGTGCTGTTCGTCAAGCTGGCGGGCATAGGTAAATACCACATCATCGGCATTGAAAGTGCGGGTGGGCTTGAACCAGGGGGTATGGTGAAACGTCACCCCCTTGCGCAGGGTCAAGGTATAGGTGAGGCCATCCTCGCTGACATGCCAGTTGGTGGCGAGCGCCGGCTCCAGCGCCAGGGTGTTGGGGTTCACCTCCAGCAGGCGGTCGTAGAGCGGACGGGCACTGGCATCCAGTGTCACCCCGGAGTTGGAAACATGGGGATTGAAGGAGAGGGGGGATCCCTCAGCACAATAGATGAGTCCGGTTTTGGAGGCCTCGGGTTGCTTCTGGCAGCCGGTGACCAGCACCAGCAGACCCAGCAGCAAGGGTGTGAGCATTCTCATTGTTGAACCATGTTCTTATAGGGGTTTTGTACGCACGTTTTGATACAAATGTGCCAGCGCGAAGGCTGGCGTGTTGCTGGAGTCGGCATCAACCGCGCTCCTTCACTCTTGTTCTGCATCGTTATCGCCATCCAGCAGCTGATATTTGCGTAGCATGCCACGGAACTGGTGATAGCTTAAGGCCAGCAGTTGAGCGGCTTTGCGCTGATTATACTGGGATTGCTGCATCGCTTGCTTGAGTAAATTAATCTCGTACTCCGCCACCGCCTGCTTGAGATCGAGCGGCAACGCAAGGGGGGATGCAGATTGTACCTCGCTTCGGGCCTCTTGCGCAGGTTGCGTGACCTGTGGTCGCCAGGGGGAATCAAACGGGTTGAGCACCAGTGTCGAGAGCGGCAGCTGGGGATTGCCCTGACGATAGATACTGCGCTCCACCACGTTCTTCAGCTCCCGCACGTTACCCGGCCAGTGGTAATCCAGCAGTAGCTGGGTTGCCTTGCGCGAGAAACCGGCAAACAGCGGATAGCCCAGCTCCCGGGTCATGCTGTGGGCGAAGTGCTCCGCCAGCATCAGGATATCTTCCCGCCGCTCCCGCAAGGGGGGGAGGGTGATCACATCAAACGCGAGCCGGTCGAGCAGATCGTGGCGAAACTGCCCCTTGTCAGCCAGCGCAGGGAGATCCTCGTTGGTGGCGCAGACCAGTCGCACATCCACCTTGAGGGGCTTGGCCCCACCCACCCGCTCGAACTCGCCATACTCGATGACCCGCAGCAACTTCTCCTGCACCCTGGCGCTGGTGGTGGCCAGCTCGTCGAGGAAGAGGGTGCCGCCATCGGCCCGCTCGAAGCGGCCCTGATGCCGCTTGGCCGCGCCGGTAAACGATCCCGCTTCGTGACCGAACAGCTCGGTCTCCAGCAGGCTCTCGCTCAGGGTGGCGCAGTTGATGGTGACAAAGCTTTGATCCCAGCGCGCCGAGAGATAATGTAGGCGGTGGGCGATCAGCTCCTTGCCCGTCCCCCGCTCACCGATGATCAGCACGGGTTTGCGCAGCGAGGCGAGCCGTGAGGCCTGCTCAATGATCTCGAGAAATGCGTTGGATTCCCCCAGCAGGCTTTCCGTGGCCGTGGTCATAGTGATCCCTGTCAGTTGTAAAAGCTGGTCAATCTTACCAAAAGTTGGTGATTTTAATCATCACTTGCGCGAGGCATCTTGCAATCCGGCTATTCTGCCCCATATAAATCAACAAGTTAAATTTTGTTCCAGATTGGCACACAAGTTGCCATTGTCAATGGAGAAACAACGCCATGCCAATAACAGGAGTGCAATCATGAGTATTTTTTCCCGTCTGGCCGACATCATCAATTCCAACCTGACGGCCCTGCTCGACAAGGCAGAAGATCCCCAGAAGATGGTGCGCCTGATCATCCAGGAGATGGAGGACGAGCTGGTCAAGGAACGTTCCAATCTGGCCCGCTTCCTCGCCAGCCAGAAAGAGATTGGTCGTCAGGTCGCCCGTCATCAGGAGCGGGTCGACGAGTGGCAAGCCAAGGCCGAGCTGGCCCTGACCAAGGGACGTGAAGATCTGGCCCGCGCCGCCCTTATCGAGAAGAAGAAACAGACCGAGTTGTCAGAGACCCTCTACCGCGAGCAGCAGGCGGTCGACAGCGGCATCGAGAAGCTGGGTGAGGAGATCCGCCAGCTCGAAGCCAAGCTGGAAGATGCCCGCGCCCGTCAAAAGGCGATGGCCATTCGCACCGAAGCGGCCAGCAGCCGTCTCAATGTGCAGAGCCAGGTAGCCCGTGGCGAGAGCCAGGCGGTGGTGAGCAAGTTTGAGCGGATGGAGCGTCGCATCGACGAAATGGAAGCGCGCGCCGATCTGGGTCAGTCCGACAAGGCGCTGGCGCAGCAGTTTGCCGAGCTGGAAGTGGACGATCAGATAAGTCGTGAGCTGGAAGCCATGCGCCAGAAGCTGGGCCAGGGCGACAGCAAAAGCGAAGGCAAACAGGGGGAGTAACAGATGGAAGATCTGCTGGGCGTATTGATGGTTCCCATGGTGGTCTTCATGGTGGTGGTAGCCCCCATCTGGCTGGTGCTGCACTACCGGGCCAAGGGGCGGATTGGCGCCGGTCTTGCCGATAGCGAGCGGGAACAGCTGCAAGGGCTGCTGGCTCGCACCGAGAAGATGCAGGAGCGAGTGGGCGCGCTGGAGTCGATTCTGGATGCAGAAGTACCCGGTTGGAGGAACAAGGTATGAGCAGTGTCAGTCGTGAAGGGCGTAACCTCTATCGTGATCCCCAGCGTGGCAAGATAGCCGGGATCTGTGCCGGTTTGGCTGAGTATTTCGGGGTGGAGACCTGGATCGTGCGGCTGCTCGCCATCAGTGGCCTTATCTTCGCCGGTTTCATCACCTTCACCGCCTATATCGCTGCCTGGTTCTTGCTCGATAAAAAGCCGGTCACCCTCTATTCGCAAGAGGATGCCGACTTTGCCGAGGTGCGGATGAAAGCGCGCAGCTGGCAGGCGGGGATCACCCCTCATCAGGCGCTGGGCCGCATCGCGCAGGAACTTGACGCGCTGGAGCCCAGAGTTCAGCGGATCGAGAAGCTGGTGACCTCAAGGGAGTTCACCCTGCAGCGGGAATTTCGCAAGCTGTAGTTTTTGCTGAAGCCCCCATGTCGATGGCGGCGCCTCCCGTGATGCGCCACCATCGACACCAGCTATCCAGATGCAACCACCAAGGGAGAACGGGTCAAGCCTTGATACTCAATAAACTGGAACAGAAGTTGACTCGCCTGCAACACAAGGCGAACGACGTGGTGAACCGGGTGCGGGATCGCCATATTCGGCTGGCGGTGACCGGCCTCTCTCGCAGCGGCAAAACCGCCTTTATCACGGCGCTGGTCAACCAGCTGGAACACGCGGCCATCGACGGCCGTTTGCCGTTGTGGGATGCCCTGCGTCAGGGGCGCATCCTCGGTGCCCGCCGGGTGCCGCAGCTCAATGCCCACATCCCCACCTTTGCCTACGAGCGTGGCCTCGACTCCCTGTTTGGCGATCCACCTGCCTGGCCCGAGCCCACCCGCGGCGTGGCCGAGGTGCGTCTCGAAATTCGCTATCGCACCCGTCATCCCCTGCGCAAACATCTGGGGGAGATCTCCACCCTCTACGTGGATCTGGTGGACTACCCCGGGGAGTGGCTGCTCGACTTGCCGCTCCTTGAGATGAGCTACGAGCAGTGGAGCGAACAGGTGCGCGAGCAGCTTCGTCGCCCAGAGCTGCAGGCTCTTGCCGCCAGCTGGCTGACACCCGGGTGGCAGGCCGATCAGCACTTCGAAGAGCGGCCGGTGGCTGAGCTAGCCGAGCGTTACACCGCCTATCTGCATGCTTGCAAACAGGAATTGGGATTGCACCTGATCCAGCCCGGCCGTTTCGTGTTGCCGGGCGAGTATGCCAGTGCTCCCATGCTGCAATTTGTCCCCTGGGTGTGGGAGATGCCTGTCGGCGAGCCCGCCGATGGCACTCTTTACGCCACTCTCAAGCAGCGCTTCGAGCAGTACAAGCAGCATCTGGTGCAGGGTTTTTATGAGCAGCACTTTGCCGGCTTTGATCGCCAGATCGTGCTGGTGGATTGCCTGCAGCCGCTTAACGCCGGGGCGGCCAGCTTTGGCGACATGCAGCAGGCCATCGCCCGCATCATGGAGAGCTTTGCCTACGGCAAAAGCAACTGGTGGCGGCGGCTCTTTTCGCCCCGTATCGACAAGCTGCTCTTTGTGGCGAGCAAGGCCGATCACGTCACCCCCGAACAGCATGCGCCCATGGTCTCCCTGCTCCAGCATCTGGTGCGCAGCGGTCGCGGTCAGGCCCGTTTTGAGGGGATCACCACCGAGTGTCTGGCGCTCGCCGCCATCAAGGCGACCGAGGTGGGCAAGGGGATGGCCAATGGCCGCGAGTTCCCCGCCATCCGCGGCACCAGCCTGAGCGGTGAGCCGCTGCTGCTGTTCCCCGGGGAGGTGCCGCCCCATATTCCCCCCGCACAGTGGTGGAACAGTCAGGGTTTTGATTTTCAGGCGTTTCGCCCCATGCCCATGAGCCCCCATCAGGCGCTGCCCCATATCCGGCTCGATGCAGCGCTGGAGTTTCTGCTCGGGGATCACCTCGAATAACGGTGTGCGGCAGGGTTTGTTTCCTGCGCCGCCCGCAGGAGACTGTTTTCAGGAGAATAAGGCGATGAACGATCAGATAAAAGAGCGGCCACCGCTGCAGGGCAAGGTGATCCTTGAGCCTGCCTTGACGGTGGCCAGTGACGAGCGACCGCCCGCACCAGCTCAGCGGCTGGAGGAGGCAAGTTTCGAACGCCTCGACGAGCTGGACGAGTTCACCGAGGTGGAGAGCGCCCTCGTCATCAAACCGCGTCGCCGTCATCGGCTGCTGGCGTGGGGGCTGGGGGCGGTCGGTCTGCTCTCGTTGGGCCAGTATGGCGCCTTTCTTTACGATCAATTCCTCACCACCCCGCTCTGGGGCAGCGCCTGGCTGGCAGCCTCGGCGCTGGTGGCGGCGGGTACCGCCAGCGTGGTGGGGCGTGAGTGGCTGCGGCTGCGCACCCTCAAGCGGCGTCAGGATGTGCGCTCGCGCGCAGAAGATCTGCTTGCTCATCAGGGAGTCGGGCAGGGGCAGGCCTTTTGCGAAGGGTTGGCGGTCAAAAGTGGCGACAAGGGGCGCGAGGGGTATCAAACCTGGCTGGCCCAGATCGACGAGAGCCACAGCGATCGGGAAGTGCTGACCCTCTATAGCCAGCTGGTACTCGGCGAGCGTGACAAGCTGGCCCAGGCGCGGGTGGCCAAATGGTCGGGGGAGGCCGCTGTGCTGGTGGCGTTGAGTCCGCTCGCTACCGTCGACATGATGCTGATGCTGTGGCGCAACCTGCGGATGATCGAGGATATCGCCGATGTCTACGCCATCGAGCTCGGCTACTGGAGCCGCATACGCCTCATCCGTCAGGTGTTTCGCAACATGCTCTACGCCGGTGCCACCGAGCTGGTGACCGAGGTGGGGATGGACTTGCTGGGCGCCGAGTTTGCCGCCAAGCTCTCTGCCCGCGCGGCGCAAGGGGTGGGCGCCGGGCTGCTCACCGCCCGCCTTGGCCTGCGCACCATAGAGGCGTGCCGCCCGTTGCCCTGGTGTGCGGACGAGAAACCCAAACTCGGCGAGCTGCGCAAGCGGCTGATCGGCCAGCTGGCGGGGTATCTCAACAAATCCTGATAGCCCTGTCTGCACCTTGCTGCGATGACCCATGCCCCTGTTGTGCTCGCCAAGCCGCAGGGGCATGGTTTTAATCGGCAGATCATTGAGTTGGCAGCAGTGCCCGGTTTTGGCGAGACGCCCGTTTACGGTTAAGCTGGCAGTCAATCTTACCAATCACACTCATCGAACCAATCGGCAAGGATGCCCGATGAACTTTACCTTTCGCCAGATCCGCTATTTCGTGGCCGTGGCCGACAGCTTCTCAGTGAGTCGTGCCGCCGCCGAGCTGCATATCTCCCAGTCGGCGGTCACCAGCGCCATTCGCGAGCTGGAGACCGAGCTCGGCGCCCCGCTATTCGAGCGCAACCCGCGTGGCGTCACCCTCACCACTCAGGGCCACCAGTTTTTGCTCCACGCCCGCCGTATTCTCGGCGCCATGACCGAGGCGAGCCACTCCCTCAAAGCGGTGGCCCAACAGGATCAGGGGCGACTCACCATCGGCGTGACCACCCTGGTGGCGGGTTACTACCTCTCAGAGGCGCTTGGCCGCTTTCGCCGCGCCTTTCCGGCGGTACAGATCGAGGTGAAGGAGGATGAACAGCCTTTTCTGGAGCACCAGATCGTCAACGGCGAGGTGGATGTGGGGATCCTGATGACCAACCGCACCATCCGGCAAGAGGCGTTTGATACCGAATTGCTGACCCGTTCGCCGCTGCGGCTCTGGCTGGCCGCCAACCACCCGCTCTGCGCCGAGTCGACCCTCTCGCTCACCGCGCTGGGGGAGGAGCCGATGATCTCGCTGACCGCCGATCAGCTCGATCAGATCATCGGTGGCGGCCTGCGCCGCTACGGCATCTCCCCCCGTATCGTACTGCGCACCGCATCGGTGGAGGCTGTGCGCAGTCTGGTGGCGAGCCAGCTCGGGGTCGCCCTGTTGCCCGATTTTGCCTATCGCCCCTGGTCGCTGGAGCAGGAGCGGGTCGAGGCGCGCCCCATCAAGGAGCCCATTCCCGCCATCGATATCGGTCTGGTGTGGCGCCGTGGTTCTCGGCTGGATTGGACGGCGCGGGAATTTATCGATATCGCACGGGATCAGAGCCGATTGAGAGCTCGTCAGGCGCTCCCTCGCTAGCCATCTCTTGCGGGGTAGCCACCAAAAATCAGATTCATCTGCACTCGATATCGATTTAGCTGATACCTGAGCCACCAAAAATTGAAATATTCATCGTATTGCCACTCCCCTAAGCTCATTGCTGGTTAACAGGATGTTAACGCCCATGGCGGCGTTCCTTCACCTGATGCAAGTCAACACAATGCAAGGAGTGCATGATGAAATTGACCCCTCTGATGCTGGCTCTTGTGCCGGCGCTGCTGGCAGGCCAGACCCAGGCTGCCCCGACCGAGCTCGGCAAGGGTGAAGGCCAGCTCAATATCGTGGCCTGGGCTGGCTACGTTGAGCGTGGCGAGACCGACAAGAACTACGACTGGGTGACCGGATTCGAGAAAGAGACCGGCTGCAAGGTGAGCGTCAAGACGGCGGCCACCTCGGACGAGATGGTGGCGCTGATGAACGAGGGGGGCTTCGATCTGGTGACCGCCTCCGGCGATGCCAGTCTGCGTCTGATTGCCGGTGGCAAGGTGCAGGCGCTCAATCTGGCGCTCATCCCGAGCTACAGCAAGATTGATCCCCGGCTGCAAAATGCCCCCTGGCACACAGTGGATGGCAAGCACTACGGCGTGCCCTACCAGTGGGGCGGCAATATCCTGATGTACAATACCAAGGTGTTCCCCAAGGCACCGGACTCCTGGAACGTGGTATTCGAGGAACAGACCCTGGCGGATGGCAAGTCCAACAAGGGGCGGGTGCAGGCCTTTGACGGCCCGATCCACATCGCCGATGCCGCCCTCTATCTGATGACCCATCAGCCCGCACTGGGCATCAAGGATCCTTACGAGCTGAACGAGGATCAGTACAAGGCCTCCCTCGATCTGCTGCGCAAGCAGCGCCAGCTGGTGGGACGCTACTGGCATGATGCCTTCGTCCAGATCGATGACTTCAAGAACGAAGGGGTGGTTGCGTCAGGCTCCTGGCCATTCCAGGCCAACGCCCTGATCGCCGACAAGCAGCCCATCGCCACCACTGTGCCGAAAGAGGGCGTGACCGGTTGGGCCGATACCAGCATGGTGCACAGCGATGCCAAGAACCTCACCTGCGCTTACAAGTGGCTGGAGCACTCTCTGAGCAACAAGCTGCAGGGGGATCTCGCCGCCTGGTTTGGCTCGGTGCCTGTGGTACCTGCCGCCTGCGAGGGCAATGCCCTGCTGGGCCCGACCGGGTGCAAAACCAACGGTATCGACAACTTCGATCGGGTTCGCTTCTGGCGCACTCCGGTCTCCCAGTGCAAGAGCCAGGGAACTTGCGTGCCCTATTACCGCTGGGTTTCCGACTATATCGCCATTCTGGGCGGTCGCTGAGGTGGGGTGAGCAGCGTTTCCTCTGCACAGTTGCTCAAACCGAATAATCAAGCGGGCCGGACAGGAGTCCGGCCCATCCCAGCACAGACAAGGATGCCCCATGAACGCCGTACAATTTGACCGGGTCAGCCGCCACTATGGCGAGGTGAAGGCGGTCGATGACATCTCTTTCCAGATCCCCTCCGGGGAATTCTTTACCCTGCTGGGGCCGAGCGGTTCCGGCAAGACCACTTGCCTGCGGATGATCGCGGGCTTCGAGTACCCGAGCGACGGGGAGATCCGCCTGTTTGGCGAACCCTGCTCCACCGTGCCCCCCTACGATCGCAACCTCAATACCGTGTTTCAGGACTATGCCCTGTTTCCCAACATGGATGTGCGCGACAACATCGGCTATGGCCTGATGCTCAAGGGGGTCGCCAAGGCTGAGCGTTACCGCAAGGTGGACGAGATGCTGGAGCTGGTGCGACTGCCCGGGGTCGGCAAGCGCCGACCAAGCCAGCTCTCCGGCGGCCAGCGCCAGCGCATCGCCATCGCCCGGGCGCTTATCAACCAGCCACGCATCCTGCTGCTGGACGAGCCGCTGGGGGCCCTCGATCTCAAGTTGCGCGAGCAGATGCAGCTTGAGCTCAAGGCGTTGCAACGCCAGTTGGGCATCACCTTTATCTTCGTCACCCACGATCAGCAGGAGGCGCTCTCCATGAGCGACCGGATCTGCATCTTCAGTCAGGGCAAGATTGAGCAGATAGCCGCCCCCGATACCATCTACGACGCTCCGGCGACGCCGTTTGTGGCCCGCTTCGTCGGTACTGTCAATCTGTTCGAAGGGGAGCAGGCCAGACGGCTGTGCGGCGACGGCAGCCAGATGATGGTGCGCCCGGAGCGGATCCGGCTCGCTGAGGCGGGCACGCCGGGCTGGTCGGGGGAGATCCGCGAGGTGGAGTATCTGGGCCCCTTCGTCCGTTATCGGGTTGATCTCGGGGAGCAGCTCGAGATCATCGTCAATCACCCCAATGAGGGGCAGGCCCGTCTGGCGCGTGGCAGCAGGGTCAGCCTCAGCTGGCCGGAGCAGGCTATCCATCGCCTGAGCGGCGCCCATCAGGGGGCGCAGCCATGAGTGCCCCTCACAGTGCGAGTCTTGCCATGAACCATCAGCCCGAACCTGCCCGTTTCAGGCCGCTGCGGCGCCTCTCGACCCTGCTCTATGGTCGACCCGGCCTGCTGCTGGCGATCCTGCTGGGGCCGCCGCTGCTGTGGCTCGGCATCATCTATGTCGGCTCCTTGCTGATGCTGCTCTCCAACTCTCTGTTCGGGCTGGACGAGTTCAGCGGTCAGGTGCGCCACGAGCTGGGGCTGCAAAACTTCGTCGCCCTGCTGCGGCCGGAGAATCTGGATGTGATCGGCCGCACCGTCGGCATGTCGCTGCTGGTGACCCTGGCCTGCGCCCTGCTCGGTTTTCCGGTTGCCTACTACATGGCACGCTACACCAGTGGCAAGACCCGGGCGCTGTTCTATGTGGGGATCATGCTGCCGCTCTGGTCCAGCTATCTGGTGCGGGTCTACGCCTGGAAGCTGATCTTGGCCAAGGAGGGGGTAGTAAGCTGGCTGGCAGACAGCATGGGGCTGGAGTGGCTGCTCGATGCCATCCTCTCCTTGCCGGTGATAGGTGGCCCGTCGCTCTCCTTCTCGCGGCTCGGCACCTTTATCGTGTTCGTCTATGTCTGGCTGCCCTTCATGATCCTGCCCATTCAGGCGGCGGTGGAGCGTATACCGCGATCCCTCTTGGAGGCGAGCAGCGATCTGGGGGCGACACCCGCCCAGACCTTTCGCAACCTGATCCTGCCGCTGGCGTTGCCCGGTGTGGTGGCGGGCTCCATCTTCACCTTCTCGCTGACCCTCGGTGATTACATCATCCCCGGCATCATTGGCAACTCGACCATGTATATCGGTCAGGTGGTCTACATGCAGCAGGGGACGGCGGGCAACTTGCCCTTTGCCGCCGCCTTCTCGCTGGTGCCGATCCTTATCATCGCCATCTATCTGGCGATTGCGAAACGACTGGGGGCTTTTGATGCGCTTTGACCATCTCGCTCTGAACCGGCAGCAAGGAGGCCGTCATGTCAGCTAGCTCAGTGATCAGTCAGGGACAGCGCCCTTCGGGCCTGCTCAAGTACGCCGCCATCGGCGGGCTCTTGTTCCTGCACTTTCCCATTCTGTTTATCTTCCTCTACGCCTTCACCAGCGAGAGCAAGAGTTACCAGTTTCCGCCCCCCGGACTCACTCTCAAATGGTTCGAGGTAACCCTCAATCGCCCCGATGTGTGGCGTGCCATCCAGCTGTCACTGGAGGTCGCAGGGCTGGCGACACTGGCGGCCATGATCCTCGGCACCTTGGCAGCAGGGGCCATTGCCCGCAGCCGCTTCTTCGGTCAGGAGGTGGTGTCGCTGTTGCTGGTGCTGCCCATCGCGCTGCCCGGTATCGTCACCGGTATCGCGCTGCGCTCGGCCTACGGCCTGATGGAGATCCCGTTCAGCTTCTGGACCATCGTTATCGGCCACGCCACCTTCTGTGTGGTGGTGGTCTACAACAATGCGCTGGCCCGTTTTCGCCGCACCAACCAGAGCCTCATCGAGGCGTCGATGGATCTCGGGGCCGACGGCTTCCAGACCCTGCGCTACGTGATCCTGCCCAATCTGGCCACGGCGCTGCTGGCGGGGGGCATGCTGGCCTTTGCCCTAAGTTTTGACGAAGTGATCGTCACCACCTTTACGGCGGGCCAGCAGACCACCCTGCCCATCTGGATGTATCAGGAGCTGATCCGTCCCCGTGACAGGCCGGTCACCAACGTGGTGGCCCTCATCATAGTGGCCTTCACCACTA
Source organism: Aeromonas sp. 95A (assembly GCF_051919235.1). Lineage (NCBI taxonomy): Bacteria > Pseudomonadati > Pseudomonadota > Gammaproteobacteria > Aeromonadales > Aeromonadaceae > Aeromonas > Aeromonas sp. 95A. The sequence goes on along the minus strand of NZ_JBQBFC010000001.1, from coordinate 951,875 downwards.
TCCCTATTTTGCTTGCCTACTACCTCACTCGCGACACCCATGATGTCGCTGGCAGTGGCAAATGATGACTCAACGCGTGCGCAAGGATGCAACCATGAAACTCTCTACCCAACTCTTGATTGATGGCCAGTTTGTGACCGGCGAGGGGCAGGCCGAACCTATTCTCAACCCGGCCAACGGCGAACAGATCGCCGCCGTGCCCGAAGCCTCGTTCGAACAGGTGAACCGGGCGGTGAACGGTGCCCAGCGCGCCTTCGCCCAGTGGAGCCGCACCACCCCTGCCCAGCGCAGCAACCTGCTGCTGCGTCTGGCGGATCTCGTCGAGCGCCACGCCGAGGAGTTTGCGGCGCTCGAATCCCTCAACTGCGGCAAACCCTATCTGGCTGTGCTCAATGACGAGCTGCCCGCGGTGGTGGACTGCTTCCGCTTCTTTGCCGGGGCGGCCCGCTGCCTGCAAGGGCCGCTGGCGGGGGAGTATCTCGAGGGGCACACCAGCATGATCCGCCGCGACCCCATAGGTGTTGTGGGCAGTATTGCCCCCTGGAACTACCCGCTGATGATGGCGGCCTGGAAGATGGCGCCGGTGCTGGCGGCGGGCAATACGGTGGTGCTCAAACCCTCCGAGCAGACCCCGCTTACCGCGCTGCGTTTGGCTGAGCTGGCCAGCGAGATCTTTCCCCGCGGCGTTATCAACGTCATCTGCGGGCGGGGCGAGAGTGTGGGGGCGCCGCTGGTGGAGCACCCGCTGGTGCGGATGGTGTCGCTCACCGGCGATATCGCCACCGGCCAGAAGATCCTGCAGAGCGCCGCCCGCACCATGAAGCGTACCCACCTTGAGTTGGGGGGCAAGGCGCCGGTGATTATCTTCGACGATGCGGATCTGGAGGCGGTGGTGGCGGGCATTCGCACCTTCGGTTTCTACAATGCAGGGCAAGATTGCACCGCCGCCTGTCGTATCTATGCCCAGGGCAAGATCTACGACAAGTTCGTCGCAGCCATGACCGATGCGGTGGCTTCCATCAAGGTGGGCAGCCAGTACGAGGAGGGTGTGGAGATGGGGCCGCTTATCTCGGACAGACAGCGCAACCGGGTCGCCAGCTTTGTCGAGCGGGCCCAGAGCAGCGGTCATGTGGAGGTGACGGCGGGGGGCAAGATCCGCCCCGGCAACGGCTTCTTCTTCGAGCCGACCCTGATTGTCGGGGCCCGTCAGGAGGATGAGATCGTGCGCCGCGAGGTGTTTGGCCCCGTGGTGTCGGTGACCCGTTTCAACGATGCCGAGCAGGTGGTGCAGTGGGCCAACGACTCGGACTATGGCCTCGCCTCGTCGGTCTGGACCAAAGATCTGAGCCTCGCCAGCAAGGTGGCCAGCCACCTGCAATATGGCTGCACCTGGATCAATACCCACTTCATGCTCACCTCCGAGATGCCCCACGGCGGAATGAAGATGTCGGGCTACGGCAAGGATCTCTCCCTCTATGCGCTGGAGGATTACACGGTGCCGCGCCATATCATGGTCAAGCTGTAGTGGGGATTGGTTAGCGGGTTGTCACAATTTATTTACAACTGATTCAGGCAGCCGACTCATGGGTCGGCTGCTTTTTTTGTTGCCATTTCGTTACAGTGAAGTCGTGATGAAACGGCAAGGCGCCTTGATATGGCGCCAGAGGATGGAACCGCTATGGCAACCTTCTACACCGCCCACCAGCCGGATGCTGACGGGGTGATCCACTACAGCAACGAAGAGCATGGCACCTGGCAGATCCTGATCGAACGTCAGTTCGCCGCTCTTGCTGGCAAGGGGTGTAACGAGTATCTGGCCGGTCTCGACAGGCTGGGGCTGCCCCGTGATCGCATCCCCCAGCTGGCCGAGATCAACGCCGTCTTGCAGCCTGCGACCGGCTGGTCGGTGGCGGCAGTACCTGCACTTATCTCGTTCGATCGCTTCTTCGCCCTGCTGGCCAATCGCCAGTTTCCGGTAGCGACCTTTATCCGGCGCCGGGACGAGCTCGACTACCTGCAAGAGCCCGATATCTTTCACGAGATCTTCGGCCACTGCGCCATGCTGACCAATCCGGCCTTTGCTCACTTTACCCATCTTTACGGCCAGTTGGGGCAGCAGGCGAGCAAGGAGCAGCGGGTCTTTCTGGCGCGGCTCTACTGGTTCACCGTGGAGTTTGGCCTCTTGGCAACGCCTGACGGGCTGCGTATCTACGGCGGCGGTATTCTCTCCTCTATCGGCGAGACCGCCTATGCCCTTTCCGGCAAGCCGCTGTTGCAACCCTTCGATCTACTGACCGTGCTGCGCACCCCCTATCGCATCGACATCATGCAGCCCACCTATTTTGTGCTGCCGAGTCTCGATCATCTCTACCAGCTGACCGGGGAGGAGATCATGGCTGCTCTGGCCGAGGCCAGTCGGCTTGGCCTCTATCCGCCGCGTTTTGAGGTTGCCGCTGGCAAACAGGCGAGCTGACCAAAAGCAAACAACCCTATTTTATTTTCATTAATTCAAGCAGGAGTAACCCATGTCCGAACTGGCCAGCCAGCAGTGTGAAGCGTGTCGCGCCGATGCCCCCAAGGTGAGCGATGAGGAGCTGCGCGAGCTGATGCAGCTTATTCCCGACTGGCAGCCGCTGGTGGAGGAGGGGACGCTGCAACTGCGGCGAGAATTTACATTTCGCAACTTCAAGGAGGCGCTGGCGTTTACCAACCGCCTGGGGGAGCTGGCGGAAGCGGAGTTCCATCATCCGGCCATCCTGACCGAGTGGGGCAAGGTGACCGTCAGCTGGTGGACCCACAAGATCGGCGGATTACACCGCAACGACTTCATCATGGCTGCGCGTACAGACCAATTGCCCAGATAATCTGAGAACAGGTTGAGGCGGAGTATCCCCCTTCCTGCATTTCTGACCGAATGGGGGAAGGTGACCGTCAGCTGGTGGACGCACAAGATCGGCGGATTACACCGCAACGACTTCATCATGGCGGCGCGCACCGATCAGTTGCTCCGGTAATCGCACCCCACACCAGCGTCATCGGTTGACCCGGGCCTGCCTGCGAAAGCGGGGCAGGCCCGCATTTTTATGGGCTGGCGCTCGCACTGGGGGGATCGAGACTGTATTATCCGATCATTCATAGAGTTAGCTAGGAAGTGTGTCCCGAATGCGTCTTGAAGTCAGCTGTGAAGACCGCCTGGGCCTGACCCGGGAACTGCTCGACCGCCTGGTGGAGCACAATATCGATCTGCGCGGCATCGAAATCGATACCTCAGGCATCATCTATCTCAACTTTCCCGAGCTGGAGTTCAGTGATTTTCAGCACCTGATGCCGGAGATCCGCCGCATTCCCGGCGTCTACGACGTCAAGACCATCCCCTACATGCCTTCCGAGCGAGAGCACCACGAGATCGAGGCGCTGCTCAAGGCGCTGCCGGATCTGGTCTTCTCCCTCGACAGCAAGGGCAAGGTGACCCAGGCCAACCAGTCTGCCCTCACCACCCTCGGCTTGCCGGTGGAGGAGGTGCGCGGCGTGGCGCTCGGTTCGCTGGTCAAGGGTTTCTCCTTCACCCGCTGGCTGGAGGCGAGCGAGATCAAGCCGCAGACCTGCAAGCTCAGTTTCAATGGCGAAGAGTATCTGGCAGATCTGATGCCGCTGTTCGTGGCAGAAGCCCGGGGCAAGCAGGCGCTGGCCGGGGCCGTGGTGGTGCTCAAATCTGCCCGCCGGGTCGGCCTGCACTTCAGCGCGCTTCATGCGGTGGAAGTGGGGGGCTTCGAGCATCTGCAGGCCGAGAGTCCCAAGATGAAAGAGGTGCTGTCGCAAGCGCGCAAACTGGCGATGCAGGACGCGCCGCTGCTGATTGTCGGCGAGACCGGCACCGGCAAGGAGCTGCTGGCCCGTGCCTGTCACGGGGCCAGCCTGCGCTCCAGCCACCCCTTTATGGCCCTCAACTGCGCCGCCATGCCCGATAACGTGGCCGAGAGCGAGCTGTTTGGTTATGCCCCCGGCGCCTTTGGCAACAACACCGAGGGCAAGCGCGGCGTGCTGGAGCTGGCGAGCGGCGGCACCCTGATGCTGGACGAGATCGGCGACATGTCTCCCCATCTGCAGACCAAGTTTTTGCGGGTGTTGCAGGATGGGGTATTCCGCCGGGTCGGTGACGAGCAGGAGGTGAAGGTCAACGTGCGTTTCATCTGCACCACCCAGAAGCAGTTGCTGGATCTGGTGCACGAAGGAACCTTCCGCGAGGATCTCTACTACCGTCTCAACGTGCTCAGTCTGGCGTTGCCCCCCCTGCGCGAGCGCAAGGCGGACATCATGGTGCTGGCCCAGCAGTTTGTCTCCCGCTTTGCCAGCGAGTTGCAGCGACCCCGTCCGCGCTTTACCCGCAACATGGCCGACTACCTGACCGCCTACCGCTGGCCGGGCAACGTGCGCCAGCTGCGCAACTGTCTCTACCGTGCCATGACCCTGCTGGAAGGGGATGAGCTGGGGCCCGAGCAGATCGACCTGCCGGTGGCGGCCGATACCATGCCGCTGATCGACGAGTGGTTTGAGGGGAATCTCGACGATGCGGTGAAGCGCTTCGAGAGCCAGCTGCTGGCCCGGCTCTATCCCGCCTTCCCGTCGACCCGTCAGCTGGCCAAACGCCTGGGCGTGTCGCATACCGCCATCGCCAACAAGCTGCGGGAATACGGCATCAGCAAGAAGTGATTTCCGCCTTGCTGCCTGCCACCAGAGAGCCCGTTACCAGACGGGCTCTCCGTTTTCTTTACACGAACTCGGTAGATGATGGCGGGGTGAGACTTGTCAGGCCAGTGTCAGCCAACTTACTATCTGGGTTCATGTACCCGAACCGCAATGCCATAGCAGCGGTATTGTCAAGGCGACTACCTCCCGATCATGCTGTTACTCTTTTCCCCCGTTTAACTGCCCGTCTGGCGCTCCTGTTGGTTGCGTTTGGCCTGCTGTTGCCCCGCGCGCTGGCGGAAACGGCCGCAGAGAGCCGGGCGACGGCGGTCAGGGAGCTGGTGCTCGATATCATGAGTTATACCCGCTGGCCCACCGAGCCTGCGGTACTGCGCATGTGCGTGGCGGCGCCGACCGAATATGCCGGCGCCCTCTTTACCATCGATCGTCAGGCCAATGGCCGTACCGTGCAGGTCCATCGTTACGAGGCGAGCGATCCGGCCATCAGCGATCACTGCGATGTGCTCTATCTGGGGGTACTCGACGAGCCGACCCGGATTGCGCTGTTTGCCCGCCTGCAGGGACACCCAGTGCTCAGCATCAGCGAATACAACCACGACTGTTCCACCAGCTCGGTGTTCTGCCTGCAGACCTCGCCGGACAGCGTGCGGGTGCGGTTTAAAGTGAACCTCGATGCCCTGGCCCTGAGCGGCGTGCGGGTGCATCCCGCGGTGCTCAAGCTGGCCCATGCCGACAAGGGGGTCCCATGAGACGACAGGTGAGCGCGGCTCCCCGCCGTCTGACCCTGCGTCAGAGCCTGGGGCGAACCCATCTGGTGGCCGCCATCACAGCCGTCAGCGTGGCAGGACTCTTTTTTACTCTGGTGGCCCTGCTGGTAGTGCGTTTTTACGCCGACCACAATCTGGAGCTGGTAGCCCGCGCCATCAGCTACAGCGCCGAGGCGGCGGTGGTGTTCCACGATGAGGAGGCGGCGAGCGAGGCGCTCAGTGGTATCGTTGCCAAGGAAGAGGTGGCCCAAGCCACTATCGTGCTGACCAACGGTCAGCTGCTTGCCAGTTGGGAGCGCCCCAGAAGCAACCCGCTGGTGACGCTCGAAGACTATCTGGCCCAACTGCTGATGCCGGGGCCTGTCAAGCTCCCCATGCTGCGGGGTGGTGAGCAGATCGCCACCATCGAGCTGCGCGACCACGGTGAATACCTGCTGCTGTTTTTGCTCTCGGCGCTGCTGGTGATGGTGGTTTGCCTGATGCTGAGCGCCATGGTGGCACTCTATGTGGCTGACCGGATGCAGGTCTCCATCACCGCACCGCTGCGCAAACTGGCACTTGTCGCCCACTCGGTACGCCGACAGCGCACCTTGGGGATGCGGGTGCCACCGGCCGATATCGTCGAGATTAACGAGCTGGGGGATGACTTCAACTCCCTGCTGGACGAGCTGCAAGCCTGGCAGGCCCAGCAGGCCCGCGAAAATGCCAGCCTGCTCCATCAGGCGACTCACGATGCCCTCACCGGACTGCCCAATCGCGCCCTGTTTGAAGCGCGGCTCGCGCAGGCCATCTCCCTCGGCGAGCAAGAGGGGTTTGCGCTGCTCTATCTCGACTGCGATCGCTTCAAGCAAATTAATGACACGCTGGGGCACAACGCCGGTGACGATGTGCTGATCGCGCTCTCAAGACGGGTGCAACATCAACTGCGTCCGGATGATCTGGTGTTTCGCCTCGGTGGTGACGAGTTTGCGGTGCTGGTTGGCCCACTCCAGCGACAGCATGAGGTGGAAGAGGTGATTGGCCGCATCCAGCAGGCGATGAGCGAACCGGTGGCGCTGCGTGATGGTCGTCAGCTGGTGGCAGAGGTGAGTGTCGGCTTTGCCGTCTATCAGGCGGGCATGAGTGCCAGCGTGCTGTGTGATCAGGCCGATGCAGCCATGTATCTGGCGAAACGGGCGCGCCGCAGCGAACAGCAAACCATCGCCTGACTGGCAAGAATAACAACATAAACAAGGAGCAAACCATGAAGATCACCCACCTGTTGAAAGTGACCCTGCTGGGGTTGATGTTGTCGCTGCTGGCCGGTTGCCAGAGCGCGCCCAAGGGGTTGACCCCGGAGCAAATCGCCGTGCTCAAGGAGCAGGGCTTTTATCTGACCGATGAGGGGTGGACGCTGGATCTGGCCAACCGGGTGCTGTTTGCCAACAACGTGGGGGCGCTCAATCCCCAGACTCGTCAATCCGTTGAAAAACTGGGTAAAACACTGCTTGGCGTAGGGTTGGACAAGGCGCGGGTGGATGGGCACACCGATAATACCGGCGAGAGCAGCTACAACCAGCAGCTCTCCCTGAAGCGGGCCCAGTCGGTAGCCGATGTGCTGGTCTCGGTCGGCATGAAGCCAGCCAATCTGGAGATCCATGGCCGTGGCGAGACCATGCCGCTGGCGGATAACAAGACCAGAGAGGGCCGTGCCGCCAACCGCCGGGTTGCCATCGTCATCAGCGATCAATAACCTTTTCATCGTTTCGTTACCCATAAAAAAAGAGCGCCCGATCGGCGCTCTTTTTGATCGCGACAGCTGGGGTCGCGAGGGCATGTGCGGGCAGGGTTACTGCGCGCTATTTTGCCCGTTATTGTCGTGATGGCTGCGCAGGCGGATGTTGATCATCTCCACCACCAGCGAGAAGGCCATGGCGAAGTAGATGTAGCCCTTCGGAATGTGCAGGTCCATCCCCTCCGCCATCAGGGCGAAACCAACAAGGGTGAGGAAGGAGAGAGCCAGCATCTTGATGGTGGGGTGGGCATCGACAAAATCACCGATGGATTTGGCGGCAAACATCATGATGAGGACGGCGATCATGATGGCCAGCACCATCACCGGCACGTGATCGGCCATGCCGACCGCGGTGATCACCGAGTCGAGGCTGAACACGATATCGAGGATGGCGATCTGGATCAGGGTGCTGATAAAGCCCGAGGCCGCTTTGCTGACGCTTTCCGGCTCGGCCGCCCCTTCCAGGGTGACGTGGATCTCGTGGGCACTCTTGCCGATGAGGAACAGGCCCCCCAGCAGCAGGATCAGGTCGCGGCCGGAGATGGCTTCACCCAGCACGGTGAAGAGCGGATCGGTGAGGCGCATCACCCAGGCCAGCGAGAGCAGCAGCAGGATCCGGGTACCCATGGCGAGCCCCAGACCCAGAATTCGCGCTTTTTGACGCTGCGCCTCCGGCAGGCGACCGACCAGGATGGAGATAAAGATGATGTTGTCGATGCCCAGCACGATCTCGAGCAGGGTAAGGGTGGCGAGTGCGACCCAGGCAGAGGGATCAAGAACCCATTCCAGCATGATTGAACCTTGGTTGAAAATTGGTTGGAAAATTGAAGCAGCGCATTCTAGCAGGGGCGCCACTGCTTGTCCCAGAGGGGGGAAAAGATAAAAATGGTGGCCATCGCAAGGGAGGGTGGCATGTTTCGATTAGGGTTCATCATTAATCCGGTCGCCGGGATTGGCGGCGCAGTGGGGCTCAAGGGCAGTGACGGTGTAGTGGCCGAGGCGCTGGCCCGTGGCGCTGTGCCCAAGGCGCAGGAGCGGGCGCGGCAAGCCTTGTTGCCACTGTGCGAGCTGAGCGTCCCGTTTGAACTGCTGACGGTGGCGGGAGAGATGGGGGAGGCGGTGGCCCGCGAGCTGGGGTTGCCCTGTCGGGTCATCTATCAACCGGTCGGGGAGAGCACCTCGGCCGATGATACCCGCCACGCCGCCGGGCTGATGCGCGAAGCCGGGGTCGATCTGCTGCTGTTTGCTGGTGGCGATGGCACGGCGCGGGATATCTGCGCCGCGGTGGGGGAGTCTTGCCATGTGCTCGGCATTCCCGCGGGGTGCAAGATCCACTCCGGCGTCTACGGGGTGACGCCCGCCGCCAGCGGGCGGGTGGTGGCGCGGATGATCGCAGGGGAACTGCTCAGCCTGATCGATGCCGAGGTGCGCGACATCGACGAGGAGGCGTTTCGCGCGGGCAAGGTGCGGGCCCGCCACTACGGCCAGCTGAAGGTGCCCGGTGATCTGCGTTACGTACAGGCGGTCAAGCAGGGGGGCAAGGAGTCCGAAGAGCTGGTGTTGGCGGATCTCGCCGCCGGTGTGGTGGAGCAGATGGAGCCCGATACCCTCTATCTGATGGGCTCCGGCAGCACGGTGGCAGCCTGTATGGCAGAGCTCGGTTTGGAAAATACTTTGCTCGGTGTGGATCTGGTGGAAAATGGCCGACTTATCGGGCAGGATCTCAGCGCCGCCGAGATCCTGACCCGGATCCGCGGTCGTCGCTGCCGACTGATCATTACCCTGATAGGCGGACAGGGACATCTGTTCGGGCGCGGAAATCAGCAATTGAGTCCTGAGGTGATTCGGTGTGTCGGGCTGGACAATATCCAGGTGCTGGCAACCAAAGCCAAGCTTGCAGCCCTTGCGGGCAGGCCGCTGCTGGTGGACACCGATGATCCCGAATTAAACCGGGCGTTGCGTGGTTATCTGCGAATAACCACAGGATACAAGGATCAGGTCATCTACCCGGTGGCCAACCCGGAATAGGACGCCAAGGACGCTGCTGGCCTGGCGCCAGAGAGCTGCAATCAACCGGATTGCGGTTCCATACCCCCGAATTTTTTGCCGCAAATGAGGCTGCGTTACATGACGATTCACGATTTTGAGCACAAGTTGTTGGGACTGATCGACAGCATGGTTGCCACCGCGACCGACGATGAGCTGTTTGCGGGGGGTTACCTGCGAGGTCATATCTCATTGGCCGTTGCCCGGGCCGAGCTGGAAGGCAAGACCCTGGTGCGGGACGTCAAGAGCTATGTGCTGCGCAGCCTCAACGAGGCGATCTTGCAAGGTGAGCTTTCTGAAGAGGATGAAAAACTGGTGCAGGCGATGTGGAGTCGTTTGCAACAAGACGCAGAAGCTTGATCGGATACACAATTCAAACTGAAGTTTGAGTTTATTCTTCCCCTGAAGTTAGTGAAAGGTTAATAATAAGTTTCGCCTTTTGTTTCAGGGATTAAACTATGGCCTCCTCCTCACGCATTGCCAATAAACTGCCGCTCGAGATGCTCTATCACTGGGAGCGGCAGTGTCCTGATCGAACCTACCTGCGTCAAACCATCAACCGCGAATATGTCGATTTCACCTGGGGTGAAGTGGCCGATGAAGCGCGGCGGATGGTGACGGCCTTGCGTCACCTCGGTCTGGTGGCCGGTGACAAGGTGGCGCTGCTCTCCAAGAATTGCGCCCAGTGGTTTATCGCCGATCTGGCGATGCAGATGGGGCAATACGTGAGCGTGCCCATCTACCCGACTGCCAACGTCGACACCATCGAATATGTGCTGCGCCACAGCGAGGCCAAGGCGATCTTCGTCGGCAAGCTGGATGACTGGAAGAGTCAGGAGGCGGGCGTACCCGCCGATCTGCTGCGCATCGCCTTCCCCTATGACACCATGCCGGCCAGCCACCAGTGGGACGATCTGCTGGAAGCGCACGAGCCGATCCCTGACAGCCCGGTGCAGGCCCCTGACTCCCTGCTGAGTCTGGTCTACACCTCCGGCAGTACCGGCAAGCCGAAAGGGGCCATGCTGAGCGTCGAGCGTTACGCCTGGTCGTGCGAGAAGCTGGTGGAGACGGTGAGCCTGAGCCAGGCCGATCGGGGCTTCTCCTACCTGCCGCTGGCCCACATTACCGAGCGGGTCTACATCTACGGCGGCAGCCTCTATGGCGGCGCTACCATCGCCTTTCCCGAATCCCTCGACACCTTTATTGAAGATGTCAAACGCTGCCGTCCCACCGTCTTTATCTCGGTGCCACGACTGTGGGCCATGTTCCGCATCAAGATCCACGAGAAGCTGCCCCAGAAGAAACTCGAACTGCTGCTCAAGATCCCGCTTATCTCCGGCCTTATCAAACGCAAGCTGCAAAAGGGGTTGGGACTGGATCAGGCCCGGGTACTCGGCTGCGGCTCCGCGCCTGTCTCCCCTGCGCTGCTTGAGTGGTATCTGAGCATCGGCCTCAAGGTGACTGAAGCCTGGGGCATGACCGAGAACCACGCCTACTCCACCATCAACTACCCGTTCCGCGCCGACAAGATCGGCACCGTCGGTAAGGCGGGGATCGGAGTGACCATCAAGATCTCCGACGAGGGGGAGATCCTCTGCCGCTGCGAAGGGATGATGCTGGGTTACTACAAGGATCCCGAGCACAGCGCCGAGGCCATCGATGTCGAGGGGTGGCTCCACACCGGCGACATGGGCAAGCTGGACAAGGAGGGTTATCTCACCATCACCGGCCGGATGAAGGATGTGTTCAAGACCGCCAAGGGCAAGTATGTGGCGCCGGTGCCCATCGAGGGGCTGCTGGGGCAGGAGCCCATTATCGAACAGCTCTGCGTGATTGGTTACGGCATGCCGCAGCCCATTGCGCTGGTGCAGCTGGCCGAGAGTGCCATGAAGGGCAATCGGGAGGAGGTCAACGCCAGACTGGAAGCGGCGCGGGTTCGGGTCAACGATCAGCTGGAATCTCATGCCAAAATTCGCGGCATTCTGGTAGTGAAAACACCCTGGAATATCGAGAACGGCGTGCTGACCCCCACCATGAAGATCAAGCGTCACCTGCTGGAGCAAAAGTACGCCCAGGTCGGGGATCGCTGGCCCTCATCCCAAGTGGTGGTGTGGGAGGAGTAAATCCCGTCTTTCCATAGCCTAACAAACAACAACGGCCCTTGATGGGCCGTTGTTGTTTGTTGGGCATCTCACTCGCCGCCATTTGGCGGGCAAGTGAGATGCGTGCTCCCGGTTAGATCTGTGCCAGCGCGGCGGCCAGATCGGCGATCAGATCGTCCGCATCTTCCACCCCGATGCTGAAGCGGATGAGGTCGTCATTGACCCCGGCGGCGAGGCGGCTCGCCTCGTCCATGGCTGCGTGGGTGGTACTGGCCGGATGGCAAGCGAGACTCTCGAGATCCCCCAGACTCACCGCCTGCACGAATAGTTGCAGGTTATCGAGCAGGGTGGCGCAGCGTTCAAACCCGCCTTCAAGTTCAATACTCACCATGCCGCCAAAGCCGCTGGCAAAGGCGCCGAGGGCATCGTGGCCCGGATGGCTGGCAAGCCCCGGGTAGATCACCTTCTTCACTGCTGGGTGGGCGGCCAGAAACTCGGCCACTTTCTGGGCATTGTGCAGGTGGGCATCCATCCGCAGCGGCAGGGTCTTGACCCCGCGTTGCAGCAGGTAGGCCTCCTGCGGGCCAATGGGAGAACCGATATGCTTGAGGGCCACGGTGCGGATCGACTTCATCAGGGCGTGAGAGCCCGCCACCACCCCGGCGATGATGTCGCCGTGGCCGCCCAGATATTTGGTGCCGCTGTGCATCACTACATCGACCCCGAGTTCCAGCGGACGCAGCAGGTAGGGGGTGAGGAAGGTGTTGTCACATACCGTAATGGCGCCCACCTGGCGGGCCGCTTCCACCACCAGCCGCGGATCCACCACCTTGAGGGTGGGGTTGGTCAGGGTTTCGAACAGTACCACTTTGGTAGCAGGGCGGATGTTGGCCAGCAGATCCCGATCGCTCTCGTAGGCGGTGATCTTGATACCGGCGCGGCTGAAGGTTTGTTTGAGGAAGGCATCGGTGCCGCCGTAGAGCGGGCCGATATAGGCTACCTCATCGCCGCTGTCGGCCAGGGCATACATGATGGCGCTCACCGCCGCCATGCCGCTCGCCACCACCAGCGCTTCGTCAGCCCCTTCCAGCGCCGCCAGCTTCTGCTCCAGCTCGGCAGTGGTGGGGTTGCCAAAGCGGCTGTAGATAAAGCCGGGAGCTTGACCTGCAAAACGCTCCTTGCCCGCCTGGGCGTTGAAGTAGCTGAAGGTGCTGCTCTGGTAGAGCGGGGTGGTGAGGGCGCCGGTCTGTGGGTCGATCCGCTGGCCGCTGTGCACGCTCATGGTCTTGAATTTCATCGTGTTGCTCCGTGATGGCCAGGCTCTGGCCATGACTTGTTTTGTTGTTCGTTGCTTGTTGTGTTTGTCAGCGCGGGTATGTGCACGCGGCTGTGGCTTATGCATATACCCGCCGGCGGATCTCGGTGCTGTTCAGGCCGGTATCGCTTCGCTTTCAGTGAGCGGGAGGCGAGCGGGTTCCCCATAGTGGCGGGCCGCCACATCCGGGTGGGAGCGCAGCCGCCCTTTCAGCACGTTCTCCCCCACCTGATTAAAGAGCGGGTTGGTCGGGTCACTCTCCGGCCCTTGCGCCTGCGCTGCCAGCGCGGGGGAGAGGCTGAGCAGTGGCACGGTGGCATCGAGCCGCGCCGCCATAAAGAAGGCGCAGGAGAGGCGCGATACGCCGGACGGCGGGCTCACCACCCGATGCAGGGTCGCCTTGAGATAGCCGTTGGAGGCTAGCTCCAGCAGCTCGCCGATATTGACCACCAGCGCTCCCGGCAGGGGGGGCGCGGAGATCCAGCCGTTGGCCGTCTCGACCTCAAGCCCCGAGTGATTGTCCTGCATCACCAGCGTCAGGTAGCCGGGATCCTTGTGAGCGCCGACCCCCTGACTGCTGCCGCCCGCCTCTTGCCCCGGGTAGTGAATGAGCTTCATGTGCTGATAGGGGGCGCCGCGAATACTGTCGTCAAACACGTTGGCCGGTTGCTCCAACACCTCGGCAAAAGCGGCGAGCAGGGTGAGGGTGATATCGCTCAGCCGATCCTGCCACGCCAGCAGATGGCCTTTCATCTCGGGCAGGGCGGTCGGCCACTGGTTGGGGCCGATCAGCCGCTGCCAGGGTGCACGGGTCAGGGCCGCAGGCAGGGCTTGCGCCTCATTCATGATATCGAACTGCTCTCGCAGATCCGGCCGCTGGCGGGTCAGCTCGGCACCGACCCGGTTGTAGCCGCGAAAGTGGGGGCTGTTGACCATCTGCACCGTCAGCTTCTCCTGCTCCGGCAGGGCAAAGAAGCGCTCTGCCAGCGCCAGAGTCTCTAGCATCTCAATCTTGCTCAAGCCGTGGCCGACCAGATAGAAAAAGCCCACATCGCGGGCGGCCGCGGCCAGCCTGGCCAGCATAGGGCGACGTACCTCGGGCGCCCCCTTGAGGGCAGCCAGATCGATGATCGGCAGTGGTGAATGTTCCATGTGCACCTCCTCACTCTTTCGTTATCTCTGGCGCCATCTCTTCTGCTGCCTCTGGTGCGGGCAGGTCTGATAAGCGGTAAACGGGATGGCGCGACAGTGTGGCGCCATCTGGGATAAAGGGGATGCTACTGTTCGGTGTTATAAGACGGAAACAACAAATTATTCTTATTTATATACAAAATTCGAAATGGAATTCGGCGCCTGATGGGCTGAAGGTTTTTTGCGCAGCCATTGCGAGGTAAAGGGGCAACGATGAGGGGGAGAGTGATAACCAGAGGTAAGTTACCAGCGGCAAAAATGACCAAAACAGAAAATGGCCAAAACAGAAGGGAGGCGGATGCCTCCCTTCTGGTTGAGCGGGTGTTCACCTGACCGGGTGCGTAGGTGAGTGACCGTGCATTCTGGCCTTAACCGATTGCTGGCTCTCAGTAACCCAGGGTAAAGCGCTGGCGCTGGTGAGCCGGTTTTTCGACCTCGTTCAGCACACCATCAGCCAGATCACCGGCGGTGATCCCGGCAGGTTGTTCGCCGCTAAAGAGCACCTGATCGCCACCAATCCGATAGCCGCCGCGCTTCTCGCCCGGTTCGAGGAACACCGGGGGAGAGACAAAGCGCCAGTCGAGGGTGGTTTCATGACGCAGGGCGGTGAGACCGTCGCGGGCCGCCAGCGCCCCCTGTTTCCACTCGGCCGGAAACTCAGGGGTATCCACCAGTTGCACGCCGGGGGCAACCTCCAGACTGCCGGCGCCACCTACTACCAGCAGCCAGCTGTTGGCCGCTTTGGCTGCTGCGACGATCGCGTTGGCGCCCTTGAGGTACTGGTCGTAGATATCCGGTGTGGTCCAGCCCGGGTTGTAGGCGCTGATCACCCGATCGTGCCCCTTGAGCACCTCGGCCAATGCCTGCGGGTTTTGGGCATCCACCGCCACGGCGGTGACCTGCGGATGGGCGGCCACCTTGCTGACATCGCGGACGATGGCGGTGACGTGATGGCCGCGGCTGATGGCCTCGTTCAGGATGGCTGAACCGACAAAACCGCTGGCACCGATCAGGGCAATCTTCATGGGGAACTCTCCTTCACTGTTGGAATGGGGCTATCCTACGCCGCCATTTATGATTTAATAATCACCTCAAAAATGCATTCACTTATAAGCTGGATTTAATAATGGAACAGCTCAGACGTTACGCCATCTTCGCCGCCGTGGTGGAAGCGGGCAGCATGACAGGGGCAGCCAAATCCCTTGGCATGACCCCCTCCGCCGTCAGTCAGCATATCAGTCAGCTGGAGAGCCTGCTCGGACTGCCCCTGCTCCATCGCTCCACCCGTCGTCTCAGTCTGACCGAGGCGGGAGAGGTGGTGTGGCAAGGGTGTCGGGCGTTGCAGCAGACTCTGAGCGAGACCGAGCTGCGCCTCTCGGAGGTGCGCGACGCCCTGCTCGGGGAAGTGCGGATCACCGCCCCGGTGGGGATGGCGGGCCAGCCGCTGGCTCTGGCCCTCTCACCGCTGCTGCAGGCCCACCCCGGCCTCACCATCCAGATCATCGCCGATGACGAGAAGCGGGATCTGATTGCCGAGCGGATCGACGTGGCGCTGCGGGTCGGCACCTTGCCTGACTCGACCCTGGTGGCCCGCAAACTGGGGCAGACCCGGATGCTGCTCTGCGCCGCCCCCGCCTATCTGGCGCGCAAGGGAGCGCCGCGCACGCCCGACGATCTGGCCACCCACGACTGGCTTTGCGGCGACATGCTGGGCAACGGTTTGCTGCTGCAGGATGAAAAGGGGGGCGAGCACAGGGTGAGGTTCAAGGCCAAGGTGCTCTGCAATAACGTGTTGCCCCTGCGCCAGTTTGCGCTGGCTGGGCAGGGGATCTCGCTGCAGCCGGAGGGGGAGATTGGCGAGGATCTGGCGCAGGGGCGGCTGCTCGAACTGTTGCCCGGTTTTCGGGTGGCACCGATGGAGATCCACGCCATCACGCCGCAGCGGGAGATCCCGGAGAAGGTGCGGCGGGTGGTGGAGGCGCTGCGCAGCTATTTCGGCACGACGATGTCGTCATGAGCTGCGCCTTTCTGGTTGAGAAAAGGCTCCCGATTATCCTGAAGGGGGATTATCCATAAGGCGGTTTGTCGAGAAGAGCGATAGCCCGGATGAGGAGATGGGCATGCTTGACTGTTAAGCATACTTAAATCGAACTGACGGCCCGCACCTGATCTTTGAGCCAATTAAGCCCGGTATCCTGACCGGAGCTCTTGTGCCAACTCATGTAGACGGGGCAATCCTCCGAGAGCCAGGGGAGGGGATAGCTGGCCAGATCCAGCGCCTGCCCCAGCTTCTCCATGTGCCACTGGCTGGCGACGCAGAGCCAGTCGGTACGACTCACCAGATGAAGGGCGGTGAGCAGGGAGTCGCTCTCGTAGGCAATCTGGCGCGGCGGCAGCGGCGCCTTGGTCAGGGTGTTGAGCAGCAAGCTGTCGAGCCGCCTGGTTTGCAATACCACGTGCTTTTCGTTGAAGAAGGTGGCCATGTCGGGGGCCTGGCGGATCCTGGGGTGAGCCTTGCGACAGGCGATGCGCAGGGCCTGGGACATGATCTGCTCGTTTTCGATCCCCTGCTCCGCCATCGGCTTGGTGGCCAGCACCAGATCCACGCTGTGCAGATAGAGGCTGTTCTGGCGCAGGGCTTCGTCCTGCACCTGGGTGTTCCACTCCAGCTGACAGTTGGGGGCTTGGGTCTGCAGCAGGTTGTTGAGCTCCGGCAGGAAGAAGATATCGATATCGGGCACCCCCGCGATGCGAAAAGTGCGCCGACTGGTCTGGGGATCAAAGAGATCGGTGCGCTGCAGGCTGCGCTCCATGTCGTGCAGCGGCACCATGATCTCGTGGTGCAGACTGAGCGCTCGCGCCGTGGGGGTGATGCCGCGTCCCTGGCGGACAAACAGCGGCTCGCCCACCAGGCTGGTCAGGCGGCTGATGGCCTGGCTGATGGCCGAGGGGGTCATCTCCATCATCTCGGCGGCCGTGGTGACACCACCATAGCGGATCACCGCATCGAGGACGCGAAAGAGATTGAGATCGACTTGAGACATGGTGGCTACCGTTAAGCATGATTAAACAGTTAACATACTGAACAGCCTCTTGTCCGGCCAGTATTCCCTGCGATAACTGTGATGTTTCCCTCTCTATTCGTCATCTTCCATCTTGCCGCGAATGCGATCGAGCCTGTTTTGCAGTCATGCTTGAGCCCGGCAGGTGGCCCGCGGCATAGAGTAGCGCGACCAGCAGCAAGCCGCCCAGAAAGAGCCAGCGAGCGCTTCCCCAATGGCCGCTGTCCGTCATCAGGGCCGCCAGCAACAGGGGGCCAAGCAGCTGACCGAAGTTGGCGAGCTGGACAAAAAAGCCCTGCACGATGGCCAGTTGCACCGGCCCCTGACTCACTCCCTGTGCAGACGAGAGGATCGCCGGCGGTGCCATTCCGCCCGCCAGGGAGAGGGCGAGGCAGAGCCCATAGGCCCACCACGGCGACAGGCCGGGCCAGAAGGCGAGCATGCCGCACAGCGCCATCAGGCCCAGTGCCCAGCTGATGAGCCGATCTCGTGCCACGCCCCGGCGCAGCAGCCATGCCCCCATCAGGTTGCCGGGAATATTGGCGACCACCGCCAGCGCCGAAAGCAGGGCAATCTGGCTTTGGCCAATCCCGGGAGTGCCTTGCAACATGGTTGGCAGCCAGACAAAGAGCGCCCAGAGCATCAGGCTGTAGAGCGTGAACGCCAACCCGTAGCGCCAGAGTGCCTTCTGCCGGAGCACCGTGAGCTGGCGCAGCGGGTGGCCCGAGTTGATCGAGTTTTGGGGTGCCCAGACCCGCAGTTTATCTGCCGAGCGACTGGCGAGCAGAAGCAGCAGGGCAGAGAGTTGCGGGATCATCAGGATCAGCCAGGCCAGTCGCCAGCCACCTTGCGCCGTGAGCCAGGGGGTGAGCAGCATACCCGCCGCCGCCCCGAGGGGCAGGTTGACTGCCCACAGGCTTATGGCCAGTCGCTTATCCTCCTCCCGGGTCACCGCCACGATAAAGGCGGGCATGGCCACCGAGACCAGCAAAAAGCCAATCCCCTCGACAATGCGCGACAGCAGCATCATGGCCAGCCCGGTGGCGGGCAGCGCCAACGCACCGCCTGTGACGATAACCAGTAGCCCGACAACCCCGGTTTGCCGCCCACTCCAGCGAGTCAGCAGCAGGCCGAGAAAGAGGCTGAAGAGGATCGCCAGCGTATTGAAAGCCGAGGCGAGATAGCTGGCTTCGACCAGTGTCAGCCCCAGCTCGCTGCGCAGTATGCCGAGTACGGCGGGCACTTTGCCAAGGCAGAGGGCGCCGCTGGCACCGGCGAAAATGGCGAGGAAGACCAGAGGCCAGCGCGTGCTTTGTGGCTGGTGGCCAGCGAGCGTGCTCATGGCCGATATTGGCCGTTGCGCAGCCACTCATCGTTGAGCTGACCAAATTCGCCGCGCTGATAGGCATGCAGCCGATCTGCAATGGCGTCGTGGCTGTTCATGACGAAGGGACCATGTTTGACCAGGGGTTCATTGAGCGCCTGGCCTGAGAGCAGCACGAAGTGGCAGGGCTCGGTGGCCTCAAGTTGCAGTGCCACCGCCTCGCCGCCATCGGCAGAGAGGCTGACACCCATCCCGTGACCTGCCGGGATGAGGTGCCGCTCTCCCTCCGCCTGCAGGGTCAGCGATCCGGTCAGGGGATAGATCATGGCATTCCAGCCTGCCGCCAGCAGATGGGTGAAGCGGCTGCCGGGCGCGCAATGGCCATCGAGCAGGGTAAAGGGTTGGGGCAGCTCTGCCGAGTGTGGCGCCGTTATCCCGTTGCTGTGGCCTGCGACCACCCGTACTCGCACCCCTTCGCCATGAAACTCGGGGATGGTGGCAGCGGCTGCGTGGACGGCAAAAGGCGACATCATCTTTTGACGGGCAGGCAGGTTGACGAAGATCTGCAGGGCGTGGACATAGGGCGATGTCCCTTCCGGCTGCTCGGTATGTACAGCCCCGCGCCCGGCCGCCAGCCAGTGGAGCGCGCCCGGTTCGATGGGGCCCTGATTGCCGAGGGAGTCGTAGTTGACGTGGGGGCTCTTCGAATCCTCGAACAGATAGGTGACGGCAGAGATCCCGGCGTGGGGATGGGGCTCGAAGGTGGGGGCGGTCATCTGGAAGTGATCCACCATCACCACGGGGTCTATCAGACCGTTGAAAAAGTGTTCGCCAAAATGGCTGGCTTCAAAGCCGCTGCCAATGCGCAGCGGTTGGCCCTTGACGGGGGCGGAGAGAGTCAGGCGTCTGGCCATCGATATAACCTCTTGAAGACAAAAGAAGCCTTCGGTCATCTGACCGAAGGCGGGGCGAGTTACGACTTCTTGGCACCTTCTTGCATCTGCCACACCAGGGTAGCGAAAGGCATGTCGAGGGCGCTGTAGACATCGTGCGCCTTGGGATCGACGTTGCTGCGCAGCATCTCGACCGCGGCGGAGGCGTAGTCGGTGACCGGGATACCGGCCCCCAGCAAGCGTTGCAGCCCAGTGGTGCGCTTGGCTTCGTTGAAGGTGCCGGAAGCGTCGAGCACCACCCGGGCATCATAGCCGGCAGCCTTGGCAGAGAGGGCCGGGAAGCTGGCGCAGATCTCGAGGGATACCCCGGCGATGATCAGCTGTTTGCGGCCGGTCTTCTCAATGGCGGCGCGCACGGCAGGATCGTCCCAGGCGTTGATGACGGTGCGGTTGATCACCTTCACATCCGGCAGGGCACTGGTCAGTTCAGGCATGGTGGGGCCCCACATGCCATCGGGCATGGTAGCGGTCACGATCACCGGCACGCCGAGGGCGCGGGCGGCGTTGGCCAGCGCCACCACGTTGTGCTTGAGCTCGCCCACCGTGGTGTCGCGCACGCCGCTCAACAAGCCGACCTGATGGTCGACCAGCAGCAGTACCGCATTGTCTCGGGAGAGCATCTCCAGATAGCGGTTGGGTGATACAGTCGGATGGCTGGCAGCATCGGCGGCCATGGCCGGTGTCGCTGTGGTGGCCAGCGTGGCGGTCAGGGTCGCCAGACCGAGCAGGGTGGCAGAGCAGATTTGTCGCAGTTTCATGGTGAACTCCTTGTGATATCGGAACAGTCAAACGGACCTTGCTGGTGGGGCGGATTGCCCGCGCAGCAACCGTCTGATGGGGACAAGGCCATTATGATGGCTGCAAAAATGGCGACAATCTGGTGAAATAGGTTCTTATCGTTCTATTGGTGGAACGATGTGAATGCACCTCACCCTGACCAAGGCTACTCGATGACACCACTGGAACTTGATTTGAATGATCTCTATCTCTTCACCCATGTGGTGCAGCGACAGGGATTCACTGCCGCCGCGCGGGCGCTTGGCGTGCCCAAGTCGCGGATCTCGCGCCGGATCCGGCTGCTGGAGGAGCGGCTGGATACCCGGCTGCTGCAACGTACCTCGCGTCAACTCAGCCTGACCGATGCCGGTGAGGTGCTCTATCGCCACTGTCAGGCGATGTTGGCCGAAGCGCAGGCGGGAGAGGCGGCTGTGCGGCAACGGCAGCAGGAGCCGAGCGGTCTGGTGCGGATCAGCGTGCCCATTACCATGGCCGATGCGCTGCTTGCCCGCTTGTTGCCCGCTTTTATGGCGCAATACCCCAAGGTGAGGCTCGCCGTGCAAGCCAGCAACCGGCAGGTGGATCTGCTGGAGGAGGGGCTGGATGTGGTGATCCGCGGGGTGGCCTTCGAGCAGCCCCCCTCCAGCCTGGTGCAGGTGCCGCTCTGTATGGTGCAGTGGGGCGTGCTGGCGACCCCGGCGTGGCTCTCGCGCCACAATGCGCTGGCGCATCCACGCCAGCTGGAGGGAGAGGATGCCCTGCTCTTCAGCTCGCTGGAGCGTCAGGCCGATCTGTTGCGGCTGCGGCACGATAGCGGGGAGAGTGAGGAAGTGGCGGTCAATGTGCTGCTGCGCAGCGACAATGTGCAAACCCTCAAACAGGCGGCGCTGGCGGGGCTCGGGATGGTGGGCTTGCCACTTTACGCCTGCGTGAATGAGCTGGCGGATGGGCGGCTGCAACAACTGCTACCCGAGTGGCGTCCCAAAGATGGCAAGCTGGTGATGCTCTATCCCGCGCGGCGCGGTCTGTCACCGGCGGTCAGGGCCCTCATCGACTTTATCAAGGTGCAGTTGCCTGCACTGCTGGCAGAGGTCGGTCAGCCACGCTGAGGAGGGCTATCCCTCCATCTTGCGGCGAATGCGCTCGAACAGGCTCTGCAGGCAGGCTTGATCCCGATCGGCGGCCCGCACCGCGCCATACATATGGCGACGAATACCGCTGCCGAGGGGGCGGGCGCAGAGCATCCCCTGTCTGACAAACTCGTCGCTGGCCCAGCGCGGCAAGGCGGCAACCCCGAGGCCGGCGGCGGCCATCTGCAGCATCACCGAGGTGTTGTCCACCGGCTTGCAGCGGGCGGGCTCCACCCCGGCGGGTTGCAAAAAGCGGCTGAAGATATCCATGCGGCTGCGCTCCACCGGATAGACCAGCAGCACCTCCGCCCCCAGATCGCCCGGCTCGATGTGGCTCCGGTGGCAGAGGGGATGATCCGGTGCCATCACCAGAGTCAGATCAAAAGCAAACAGCGGCTCGAAGTGGAGATCGCCGCGGGCCTGCACGTCCGAGGTGAGCAGCAGGTCGAGCTGGCCGCCTAGCAGGGCATTGATGGCATCAAAGCCCGGCACCGACTCCACCTCCAGATCCACCCCAGGCCACTGGCGGCGAAATTCCGGCAACAGCGGCAGCAGCCACTGGATGCAGCTGTGGCAATCGAGCGCCAGATGCAGCCTGCCCGCATCGCCGCTCTGCAGGGCTTGCAACTGTTTCTCGGTCTGGGCCAGGGCGGGCAGTACCTGACGGGCGAGGGCGAGCAGCTGGCTGCCGGCTGCGGTCAGTACCAGCGGGCGGCTTTTGCGCAGGTAGAGCTCCAGATTGAGGCGGGTCTCCAGCTCTTTGAGCTGGTGGGAGAGGGCGGACTGGGTAAGGTTGAGGGTCAGCGCCGCACCGGCCAGCGAGCCCTGCTCGGCCAGCGCGGTCAATGTTTTCAAGTGTTTGATCTCTATCCCTGCATTGCTTGGCACTGCCATAAGATGGCTCCTTGTGAGATTGCGTCTGGCGCTGAGGTTACGGTCGGCGGTGGCCTGCTCCGCTTCTTGACTCCGGCACCTCTTGCACCTGTAAAAATCGGCCTCTGTATCCTCGCGGTGAACCTGTTCGGCGGTCAGTTGAGGATTATTTGAGAGCCAGTTGAAGAGGATTCAATAGCCAGCGTCACCTTATCTTGTCATTTTGGATGTGTAAACATCTGGATGGCTAAACCATCCAGTTTCCATCAGATGAATGAGCATAAGGAAATGAACCTATGACACGAGCACACACCCTGGGCTTCCCCCGTATCGGCGCCAAGCGCGAGCTGAAATTTGCCCTCGAATCCTACTGGCGTGGCGAGACCACTCAGGCCGAACTCGTTGCCGTGGGCAAGACGCTGCGTGAGCGCCATTGGCAGGCCCAGCACGGCGCCGGGGTCAATCTGCTGCCGGTGGGCGACTTTGCCTGGTACGATCAGGTGCTCGGTACCAGCCTGCTGGTGGATGCAGTGCCTGCCCGCCACCGTCATGGCGAGACCGATCTCGACACCCTGTTCCGGGTGGCCCGCGGCCGTGCGCCGACCGGCCCGGCGGCGGCCGCCGCCGAGATGACCAAATGGTTCAACACCAACTATCACTATCTGGTGCCGGAATTCAGCCGTGATCAGCGCTTCAAACTGGGCTGGAGCCAGCTGTTTGACGAGGTGGAAGAGGCCAAGGCGCTGGGGCTGCCGGTCAAGGCGGTGCTGCTGGGACCGGTCTCCTACCTCTGGCTCGGCAAGGAGAAAGAGAGCGGCTTCTCCCGCCTTGAACTGCTCGATCGCCTGCTGATTGTCTATCAGGAGATTCTGGCCAAGTTGGCCGCCCAGGGAGTGGAGTGGGTGCAGATCGACGAACCGGCGCTGACGCTGGACCTGCCGGACGAGTGGCGACTGGCCTACCTCAACGCCTACGAGCGCCTGAGCGGCCCCTGCAAACTGCTGCTCACCACCTATTTCGGTTCGGTGGCCCATCAGCGCGACATCATCACCAGCCTCAAGGTAGATGGCCTGCATCTGGATCTGGTGGCCGCCCCCGACCAGCTGGAGACCCTGGTGCCGCATCTGCCCGCCCAGTGGGTCATCTCCGCCGGGGTGATCAACGGCCGCAACGTCTGGCGTGCCAATCTGGCCAAGCTGGCGCCGACTCTGAAGGCACTGAAAGCCAAACTCGGCGAGCGGCTCTGGGTGGCCTCATCCTGCTCATTGCTGCATAGCCCGGTGGATTTGACCCTGGAGCAGGAGCTGGATCCCCAGACCCGCAGCTGGTTCGCCTTCGCCTTGCAAAAATGTTTCGAGCTGGGACTGCTCAGAGAGTATCTGGATGGAGGCGAGCTCGACAAAATCACCGCCTACAGCCAGCCCATCGTCGATCGGGAGTCCGACAGCCGGGTGCACAAAAAAGCGGTGCAGTCACGGCTCGCCAGCCTCACCAACAGCGATTTTGATCGCCACAGCCCCTATCCGGTCAGGGCCGAGCTGCAGCGCTCGGATCTCAAGCTGCCGCTGCTGCCCACCACCACCATTGGCTCCTTCCCGCAGACCTCGCAGATCCGGGTATTGCGGCAGGATTGGCGTGCCGGTCGCATCGATGACAGCGCCTACGAGGCTGGCATTAAGGCCGAGATCCGCGATGCCATCGCGCGTCAGGAGGCCATCGGGCTGGACGTGCTGGTTCATGGTGAGGCCGAGCGCAATGACATGGTGGAGTATTTCGGTGAACTGCTGGATGGCTTTGCCATCACCCGCTTCGGTTGGGTACAGAGCTATGGCTCCCGCTGCGTCAAGCCGCCGGTGATCACCCGTGACATCGACCGCCCGACCCCCATGACGCTCGAATGGACCCGATTTGCCCAGAGCCTGACCGACAAGCCGGTCAAGGGGATGCTGACTGGCCCTGTGACCATCCTCTGCTGGTCCTTCCCGCGGGAAGATGTGAGCCGCGAGCAATCCGCCCTGCAAATCGGGCTTGCCATTCGCGACGAGGTGGCAGATTTGGAAGCCGCTGGCATCAAGATCATCCAGATCGACGAACCGGCGATCCGCGAAGGCTTGCCCCTGCGCAAGCAAGATCATCAGGCTTATCTCGATTGGGCGGTGCGCGCCTTCCGTCTGAGTGCAAGCCCGGTGGCGGACAGCACCCAGATCCACACCCACATGTGCTACAGCGATTTCAACCTCATCATCGAGGCGGTGGCGGCGCTGGATGCGGATGTGATCACCATCGAGACCAGCCGCAGCCAGATGCAGCTGCTCGAAGCGTTCGAACGCTTCAACTACCCCAATGAGATTGGCCCGGGCGTCTACGACATCCACTCGCCGAACGTGCCGAGCCAGAGCTGGATTGAGGGGTTGCTGCGCAAGGCGGCCAAGCAGATCCCGGCCGAGCGGCTCTGGGTCAACCCGGATTGCGGCCTCAAGACCCGCGGCTGGGAAGAGACGGAGGCCGCCCTCAAGGTGATGGTCGATGCCACCAAGGCGCTGCGGGCCGAGCTGGCGTAACCGGCAAGCCGTGACAGCCATCGATAAGGTGGCGTGCTGACAAACGAACGAGAGAGGGGAAGCCACTGCTTCCCCTCTCTTTTTGCTGGCCACTTGTTTCACTGGCTTCTGATCCTTGCCGCAGCCCGCTTTGCACTAGGCTCAGAGTTGGCAGAAGTGGATGGAGTCGCGGCCATGAGAGTCAGTCTGGGGAGCGCAATCCTGTGGGGATTGCTGATGTGGCAGAGTGTCTGGGCGGCACCGGCGGCCGAGTTGAAGATGGTCTACTTTGACGACTTTGCCCCATATTCGTGGCGTGACGAACAGGGCAAGATGCGCGGGCTGATGATCGACGTGATGGAGCGGGTGGCAGCGCAGATGGGGCTGCGGGTGCGCCATGAAGGTTATCCGTGGCAACGGGCGCAAAAACTGGTGCGGATGGCGCAGGCCGATGGCTTCGTGACCATCGCAACTCGGGAGCGGCGCAGCTATACCCTGATTGTGGAAGAGCCGGTCACTACCACTGTGCTAACCATTTTTACCCAGCGCGCCCATCCCCGCATGGCGGAGTTTCAGCGAGCCAGCCGCTTGAGCGACTTCAAATCGCTTACCTTTCTCGACTATTTCGGTAACGGCTGGGGCAAGGAGAACCTGGCGGGCTTCACCGTTCATCACACCATCAATGTCGATAATGTCTTCAAAATGCTGGCGGCGGGTCGGGGGGATCTGATGGTGACCGACCCACTTGTGGCACGCTTCAAACTCAACCAGCTGGGTCTCTCCGGGTTGGTGGTCGAGGTGCCGCTGCAGCTTGACTCTACCCCGTTCAATCTCTGCATCGGCAAGCACTCCCGCTTCAATACCCGGATAACCGAGTTCAACAGTGCCCTGCAACAGCTGCGACAAAGCGGCGAGTTGGCGCGTATCGTCGAACGATATCGTTGATGCGCGGCTGCCATCTGCTGTTTGCCAACGGCGTGTCTATCTTGGCGTCATATCGGCGATGGTTGCCCAGAAGGCATCGATCAAGGGCCCCTTGCTGTGGGGCGGACGGATAAGGCCAATGGTCCAGCAGGCTTCCCCATCTCTGAGGGGGAGGGTGAGCACATCCGGGTGCTCTATGGTGGTGGAGGAGGGAACCAGAGTCCAGGCGATCTCTGCCGCCGCGGTGGCAACACCGGCGGCGAAGTCGTTGACGTACTGGATATCGCGAAAACGCAGCCCGCTCTGGGCCAGATAGTTCATCAGGTGATCGTAAAACGACGGGGCCTTGTCACGACGCAGGATCGCCAGCGGCTTGTCCACCAGATCCGCCAACTCCCTCACATCGCGGTAGCTGGCGGGCAGTACGGCGACAAAGTGGGCTTCGACTACCGGCAGGGCGTGCCACCCCTTGGGGGCGGGCAGGCGGCAAAAGCCGAGATCCAGCTTGCCTTCACTCAGCGCCAGCAACTGGTGGTGGGTGGAGAGATCGTTGAGCTCGATGGTCACCTGCGGCCGCTCGGCGCGAAAGCGGGCGATGGCGGCGGGCACCAGGATCTTGGTGGCCACGCCAAAGCCGATGCGCAGGGTGCCGACATTGCCCGCCAGCACGTCGCGGGCGGTGCGCGAGAGCTGCTCGCTCTGGATGACCAGGTTGCGGGCATCCTCATACAGCGCCCTGCCCAGTCCGGTGAGGCGAGTGGTACTGGCGTTGCGCTCGAACAGCTCGCCGCCCAGCTCCTCCTCCAGCCGCCTGATCTGTTTGCTCAGGGCCGACTGGGTAACGTGCTGACGCACCGCCGCCTGGCCGAAGTGCAGCACCTCCCCCAGAGTGACGAAGGCTTTCAGATCCCGTAGCTCCATCAGGGCTCCTTTCATTCCTGTTGGGAATGTTGAGTGGTCAAATTTGTCATTGGACGGAATTTTAGAAGTGATGGATGCTTATGCCAATTCATTTCGGATGCCCCGACAGGGGGGCGCCGAGTTATCAGAGATGGCTGACACCATCAGCGCAGAAGGAGCAACACCAGATGCATCACCACAAGTTCAACGACTTCCCGAGCGATTTTCTGTGGGGTGCCGCCTCCGCCGCCTATCAGGTGGAGGGGGGCTGGAATGCCGATGGCAAGGGGCCCTCGGTGTGGGATCTCTTCACCAAGTTGCCGGGCAAGACCTTTGAGGGGAGCAACGGCGATGTGGCTGTGGATCACTACCACCGCATGGAAGAGGACGTGGCGCTGATGGCCGAGATGGGGCTCAAGGCTTACCGCTTCTCGGTGAGCTGGCCGCGCATCTATCCCACCGGTCGGGGGGAGGTGAACGAGGCGGGGCTGGCCTTCTACGAGAAGCTGATCGACACCCTCTTGGCCCACCAGATCGAACCGGTGCTGACCCTTTATCACTGGGATCTGCCGCAGGCGCTGCAAGATGAGTACGGCGGCTGGGAAGACCGACGCATTATCGAGGATTTCGAGCGCTACTGCGTGACCCTCTATCAGCGTTTTGCCGGCAAGGTGAAGTACTGGGTGTCGCTTAACGAGCAGAACTACAACCTGACTAACGCCTATCAGCTCGGCACCCATCCGCCCGCTGTGCAGGATCGCAAGCGCTTCTTTGCCGCCAACCACATCGCGTTTCTGGCCAATGCCCGAGTGATCAAGGCGTTTCGCCAGCATGTGCCAAATGGCCTCATCGGCCCGAGCTTTGCCTACTCTCCTGCCTATCCGGCGTCGTGCGATCCGAAAGATATGCTGGCCTATGAGAACGCCGAGGAGTTCAACAACCTCTGGTGGCTGGATGCCTACTGCTTTGGCCGCTATCCGCAGGCGGCGCTCGCTTACTTGCGAGAAAACGGCGAGGCGCCGGAGATCCTGCCGGGTGATATGGAGCTGCTGCGAGAGGGGACGCCCGACTACATCGGCGTCAACTACTACTACACCCTGACCTACACAGATAACCCCTTGGGCGGCCAGACCCTGCAGCGGATCAACACCACCGGCAAGAAGGGTACTACGCCATCGAGCGGCATCCCCGGCCTCTACAAGACGGCGCCCAATCCGCACCTTGAAACCAGCAACTGGGACTGGGCCATCGACCCGACCGGGATGCGTATCGCCCTGCGTCGCCTCTCTTCCCGCTATGGTCTGCCGCTGATGATCACCGAGAACGGTCTTGGCGAGTTCGACAAGCTGGAGGCGGGCGACAAGGTGAACGATGAGTACCGCATCGATTACCTGCGCAGCCACGTCAAGGCGTGCCAGGAGGCGATGCAGGATGGGGTGGAATTGCTCGGCTACTGCGCCTGGTCGTTCACCGACATCCTGAGCTGGCTCAACGGCTATCAGAAGCGCTACGGCTTCGTCTATGTGGAGCGTGACGAGCAGGGGGGCTCCCTTCGCCGGATCAAGAAGGCGAGCTTCCACTGGTATAGCCAGGTGATTGCGAGCCAGGGCAAGCAGCTCTGACGGTTTATCGCGTCGCGTAACCAGCGGGCCCGGGCAATCCCCGGGCCCACGCTGTTTGTGGCGGGGGAGAGGGGGCAAGCCGGTTTCTCACCGTGCGACTCATCCTTGTTTACTGATTTTTGTCCTGCCAAAGCCGCCGACCCCTGCTATTATCTGCGGCCGAACATGAGCCAATAAAAATCAGGATATCGTGATGACTGACCACACTTTTATTCCCGGCAAGGACGCGGCGCTGGAAGACTCCATCGAACGCTTCCAGACCAAGCTGCAAGCCTTGGGCTTTGATATTGAAGAGGCCTCCTGGCTCAACCCCGTGCCGAACGTCTGGTCGGTGCATATTCGCGACAAAGAGTGCGCCCTCTGCTTTACCAACGGCAAGGGTGCCAGCAAGAAGGCGGCCCTCGCGTCTGCCCTTGGCGAATATTTCGAGCGTCTTTCCACCAACTACTTCTTCGCCGACTTCTATCTGGGCGAACAGGTCGCCAACGGCGATTTCGTTCACTACCCGAACGAGAAGTGGTTCCCCATCGAGGGTGACCAGTTCCCGGCCGGTCTGCTCGACAGCTTCACCCGCAAGTTCTACAACCCGGACGGTGAAGTGACCGCCGACATGCTGGTGGATCTGCAGTCAAACAACGAAGAGCGCGGTATCGTCGCCTTGCCGTTCGAGCGTCAGTCCGATCACGAGACCGTCTACATCCCGATGAACATCATCGGCAACCTCTATGTCTCCAACGGCATGAGCGCTGGCAACACCAAGACCGAAGCGCGCACCCAGGCGCTCTCCGAGGTGTTCGAGCGCCACGTGAAGAACAAGATCATCGCCGAGGCCATCAGCTTGCCGCTGATCCCGGACGAGGTGATTGCCCGTTATCCGGGGATTGCCGCCTCCATCGCAGCCCTCGAAGCGGAAGGCTTCCCCATTTACAGCTTCGATGCTTCCCTGGGTGGCCGCTATCCGGTCATCTGCGTGGTGCTGCTCAACCCGAGCAATGGCACCTGCTTTGCCTCCTTCGGCGCCCACCCGCGCTTCGAAGTGGCCTTCGAGCGGACCGTCACCGAGCTGCTGCAGGGCCGCGGTCTCAAGGATCTCGACGTGTTCGTGCCGCCGTCATTCGACAACGAGCAGGTAGCGGATCACCACAACCTCGAGACCCACTTCATCGACTCCTCGGGCCTTATCAGCTGGGACCTGTTCAAGCAGGATGCGGACTTCGAGTTTGCCGACTGGGATTTTCGTGGCACCTCGCAGGAGGAGTTCGATCACCTGATCGGCATCTTCCATGAGCTGGAGCAGCCGGTCTATATCGCCGATTACGAGCATCTGGGTGTCTACGCCTGCCGCATTCTGGTGCCGGGCATGTCCGACATCTATCCGGCCGAAGATCTGCTGCTGGCCAACAACAACATGGGCGCCAACCTGCGCGAAGTGATCCTGGCACTGCCATCACTGGATTGGGATGCCGAGCAGTACATGGCGTTGTTTGATCAACTGGATGAAGAGGGGCACGACGAGCGCACCCGTGTACGCGAGCTGCTGGGCATCGCCGCTGCCAAGGGGACCGCGCTGCACACCCTGCGCGTTGGCGAGCTGAAAGCCATGCTGGCGCTGGCCGCCGGTGAGCTGGAGACCGCACTGGATCTCATCGACTGGACCATGGAGTTCAACCAGTCAGTGTTCACTGCCGAGCGTGCCAGCTACTACCGCGCCCTGCGTGCCTGCGTCGAGTTGTTCCTCGACGAGGAGCGGGAGCCGGAGCAGTATCGCGCCGTCTTCACCCGCATGTATGGCGAAGAGACGCTGGCACAGGCATGGGCCAACGCCAGTGGCGAAGCACGCTTCCACGGGCTGGAGGCGGCCGACCTGTCGCTCTCCCAGTTCCCGCTGCACCAGAAGCTGCTGGCGGCCTACGAGAAGCTGCAGAAGGCCAAGCGAGCCCATCACTGGGCGTGATTGTTGCTGTAAAGGAAGGGGCCGAGTGGCCCCTTCTGTTTATCGTGCGGCAAGGCACGGGATAGTTATTCAAAGATGAAATAAAAAACAAAAAATACCCCTAAGGGGGTTGATGATAGGGCAGGGGATGTGCTGGCGATCTGCAAAGATATCTTGCCAATACCATATTTCCATGCTCTGGAATAAATTCTTTAAAATCATTGCATTAAAAATGTGATATTTCTGTTTCAGCTGATACCTGGTGTAAAGTGGCGTAGCCATCGCACTAAAATATTTGTAGTAAAATTACATTCGCACTCTGATAAACTTGATCAATGTCAATTTTGGCTATTTGGCCCTTTGTTATGATTTCAACAGGCAAAACATTCAGGTAGAAAATAATTGAAAGCTGAATCTCCATTCGATTGTCTCAAGCCCGAAGCCATCGCTGCACTGGCTGAAGACATCACCTATGCCAAGGCTACCAAGCCGGCATACAAGGTCATTCCACTGGCCATCACCGCAGGCGCTTTCATCGCCATCGCATTTATCTTCTACATCACAGTGACGACCGGAACCGGCTCCATGCCTTGGGGTATGGCCAAGTTGGTGGGCGGTCTCTGCTTCTCTCTCGGACTTATTCTCTGTGTGCTGCTCGGTGCCGAGCTGTTCACCTCCACCACCCTGACGCTGGTGGCCAAGGCTGCCAATCGCATCAGCTGGGCTCAGCTGCTCAAGAACTGGGGTCTGGTCTACTTCGGCAACCTGATTGGCGGTCTGCTGATGGTGGCGCTGATCATCGTTTCTGCCGAGTACACGGCCGCAGACGGTCAGTGGGGCCTTAACGCCCTCAAAGTGGCCCAACACAAAATTCACCACACCTTCTTCGAAGCGGTGGCGCTGGGTATCCTCTGTAACCTGATGGTATGTCTTGCTGCCTGGATGGCCTTTGGTGCCCGCAGCGCGACTGACAAGGTAGTGGTTATGCTGCTGCCGGTTGCCATGTTCGTTGCATCAGGTTTCGAGCACAGCATCGCAAACATGTTTATGATTCCGGTTGGTATCGCTATCCACAGCGTGGCTAGTCCGGAATTTTGGCAGGCCATCGGCCAGGATCCGGCAACCTTTGCTGACCTGACCGTATCCAACTTTGTCCTACACAACCTCATCCCCGTGACCATCGGCAATATCATCGGTGGTGGCGTGATGGTTGGTCTGACTTACTGGTTTATCTTCCGTCGTCATCATTAAGGATGATTGCGGGATACTACATCAATACCGTGTGAGGTAATGAAAAATGGCAGAACTTAACGAACAGTTCCAAAAAGCATGGGAAGGCTTCGCGGCCGGTGAATGGCAGACCTCTGTCAACACCCGTGACTTCATCCAGAAGAACTACACCCCGTATGAAGGTGACGAGTCCTTCCTGGCTGGCGCGACCGAAGCGACCACCAAGCTGTGGGACAAGGTCATGGAAGGGATCAAAATCGAGAACCGCACTCATGCGCCGGTTGATTTTGATACTGACCTGCCCTCCACCATTACCGCACACGATGCCGGTTATATCGATCAGAGCCTGGAGCAGATCGTTGGTCTGCAGACTGACAAGCCGCTGAAGCGCGCCATCATCGCCAACGGCGGTATCAAGATGGTTAAAACTTCTTGCGAAGTGTACGGTCGTCAACTGGACCCGATGGTCGAGAAGATCTTCACCGAATACCGCAAGACTCACAACCAGGGCGTGTTTGACGTTTACACCAAAGACATCCTGAACTGCCGCAAGTCTGGTGTTATCACCGGTCTGCCGGATGCCTACGGCCGTGGCCGTATCATCGGTGACTACCGTCGTGTTGCTCTGTACGGTGTTGACTTCCTGATGGCCGACAAACTGGCCCAGTTCAAGTCCCTGCAAGCTGACCTGGAAAACGGCGTCAACCTGGAAGCCACCATCCGTCTGCGCGAAGAGATCTCCGAGCAGCACCGTGCCCTGGCACAGATGAAGGTGATGGCTGCCAAGTACGGTTGCGATATCTCCGTACCGGCCAAGAACGCTAAAGAAGCCGTACAGTGGACCTACTTCGCCTACCTGGCGGCAGTCAAGTCCCAGAACGGTGCAGCCATGTCCTTCGGTCGTACCTCCAGCTTCCTGGATATCTACATCGAGCGTGACCTGCAAAAAGGCCTGATCACCGAGCAAGAAGCCCAGGAGCTGATGGACCACATGGTCATGAAGCTGCGTATGGTTCGCTTCCTGCGTACTCCGGAATACGATTCACTGTTCTCCGGCGACCCGATGTGGGCGACCGAGACCCTGGCTGGTATGGGCGTTGACGGCCGTACTCTGGTCACCAAGAACAGCTTCCGTATGCTGAACACCCTGTACACCATGGGCCCGTCCCCTGAGCCGAACCTGACCATCCTGTGGTCCGAGAAGTTGCCGGTCGGTTTCAAGAAGTACTGTGCCAAGGTATCCATCGAGACCTCTTCCGTTCAGTACGAGAACGACGATCTGATGCGTCCGGATTTCAACAACGATGACTACGCCATCGCTTGCTGTGTATCCCCGATGATCGTTGGTAAGCAGATGCAGTTCTTCGGTGCTCGTGCCAACCTGGCCAAGACCATGCTGTATGCAATCAACGGTGGTATGGACGAGAAGCTCAAGATCCAGGTCGGTCCGAAAACCGAGATGGTCAAGTCCGAGTACCTCGACTACAACGACGTAATGGATCGTCTGGACCACTTCATGGATTGGCTGGCCAAGCAATACGTTGCTGCGCTGAACATCATCCACTACATGCACGACAAGTACAGCTACGAAGCCTCTCTGATGGCGCTGCACGACCGTGACGTATATCGCACCATGGCGTGTGGTATCGCTGGTCTGTCCGTAGCCGCTGACTCCCTGTCTGCCATCAAGTACGCCAAGGTCAAGCCGATTCGTGACGAAGATGGCGTTGCCATCGACTTCGAAATCGAAGGCGAATACCCGCAGTTCGGTAACAACGACGCTCGCGTCGATGATATCGCCTGTGACCTGGTTGAGCGCTTCATGAAGAAGATTCAGAAGCTGAACACCTACCGTGGTGCTGTTGCTACCCAGTCTGTTCTGACCATCACCTCCAACGTGGTATATGGTAAGAAGACCGGTAACACCCCGGATGGCCGTCGTGCTGGTGCTCCGTTCGGTCCGGGTGCAAACCCGATGCACGGTCGTGACCAGAAAGGTGCTGTTGCTTCCCTGACTTCCGTAGCCAAGCTGCCGTTCGCTTACGCTAAAGATGGTATCTCCTATACCTTCTCCATCGTTCCGAACGCACTGGGTAAAGATATGGAAGCCCAGAAAGCCAACCTGGCTGGCCTGATGGACGGTTACTTCCACCACGAATCCAACGTAGAGGGTGGTCAGCACCTGAACGTTAACGTGATGAACCGTGAAATGCTGCTGGACGCCATGGAAAACCCGGAGAAATATCCGCAGTTGACCATCCGCGTATCCGGTTATGCCGTTCGCTTCAACTCTTTGACCAAAGAGCAACAGCAAGACGTCATCACCCGTACCTTCACTGCTTCTCTGTAATCGAGAGATAGTGAGCAAAAACCGGCGCCAAGGCGCCGGTTTTTTTATGCGTGCGATTCAGGGGGAGTAATCATCCCCTGTGAATCGCCTCCAGTTCCATCGCAACCACAACAGTTGTTACTGGGTATTCGAAGAGGATTAAGGGGAGGGGCTCACCAGGATTGACCTAGGCCCCGTCTGTAATGCGATTATGCTTTATTCGCGCTCTAAGGGGATAGGCGGTTGCTTTGCCTGCCATTGCATCAGTGTTGCTATGGCTCGTGGAACAGCTGATCAGGTTTAAGGGGGGAACAGAGGCGCCATCGCGGGTATCAAGCAATACCCATAAGCCTGTGACTATGGAATCATTCTCTGCCTCTGCCTCTGCCTCTGCCTCTGCCTCTGCCTCTGCCTCTGCCTCTCTCAATGTGCAGTTGGGAGGGGGTCTGGTTTAGCCAGCCAGATATGTGTGAAGCTACAAACCCTGCTTGCAGAAACAACAAGGGCTGCACATTGTGCAGCCCTTGCCTCTGGAGAATAGCGGGTTGAGCGTGTCAGCTGGCCCAGGTGATGATGTGATCGATCCATTCACCCGCCTGATCCTCGTGAATGACTTTGCCACGGACGGATTGACCAGCCTGATGCATCGCGGAACGACTGCCGGTCAGCAGAGGATGCCACTCTGGAAGAGCGTCACCTTCAGACAGCAGGCGATATGCGCAGGTTGAGGGGAGCCAGTCATATTCGGTGATCTTGTCATGGGTGATCTGCAGACAGTCAGGCTCTTTTTTGAAACGATTGGCGTAATCAGAGCACTGACAGGTCTTGGTGTTAAGCAAATTGCAGGCGACATTGGTGAAAACCAGTTCGTCGGTATCTTCATCGATCAGCTTGTTGAGGCAGCATTTTCCGCAACCATCGCAGAGGGATTCCCATTCGGATTCAGTCATCTGCTGCAGACTCTTGGTCTGCCAAAAGGGGGATTGCATCATACCGCTCACTTATTACACCTGATAAAACGCGTGGTTATACCCCTTGTTACCCAGTATTTCAAGGGGCGCTTTTTCAATGGCTCCAGTGGGAGCTGATCAAAAAGAATATTTATGCGACAAGGGGGGAGGCTTGCTGCAACGTATTTGATTATATCGAGATGTATTACAACCTAATCAGGTTTCATGGTTCCGATGATGGACTGTCGCCGGCTGAGTTTGAAAGCAGTTCAATGTTCAATAATCGTGTGTCTAGAAAACTTGGGGCGATTCAGTATGGCCCCCGATAGGTGTGCTCTCTCTGTAGGCTGTTCACTCGGGGCATTCCCGGAGAATTGGAGGCTCCAACCAAACCAATCATCCGATGAGTCCCAGTGAGCAATCATAAAAATGCCCGATTAAGCGTCTTTGGTCGACAACTTCTTGTCCAGCGTATCCTTCACAGGGTCTGCGCTTTGAAGAAGCCGCTCATGCTGCCGGCGTCAGAACCGGCACCGCTTACAAGTGGCTCACTCGATATCGCCAGGAGGGGCCCTATGGCTTGTACAATCGCTCTTCTCGACCCGCATTCCACCCCCATGCCATTGATGACCTGGGCCAACAGAGGTGTATCGAACTGCACAAACAGCGACAGATCTATCGGCACATCAGCCAATCTCTGGGCATAGGGCACAGTTCAGTCGCTCGTATCCTGCAAAGAATGGGACTGACTCGACTGGCCAATCTGGATCCTGCCCCTTCAGTACAACGCTATGAACATGAGAAACCGGAAGACTTGCTGCATCTGGACATCAGAAGGTTGGGGCGTTTCCATCGGGCGACTGGTGACCGCTGCCAGGACTCTCCGGGGTGTCTAGTCCTGAAATAGGTTTACACATTTTCAACTAGCATTTCTCTACTCAGAACCCCCTATGTGCCGCATCGGGGGTTCTGTATTTCAACGCATGATGCGGCCGCTCCTCGTTGTAAATATCCACCGCTTCACGCACCATTTCCCGCGCTTGCGTCAAATCCTGCGGGCTTTGCAACAATAACTCTCCTTTCAAAATCCCGTTCACCCGCTCCGCCAACGCATTCTGGTAACAGTCATACCCATCCGTCATCGAGCATTTCACCCCGTACCGTTCATGTAGTGACTGATACAGCCCAGAGCAATACTGCACGCCGCGGTCTGAGTGGTGGATAAGTTCACCGCTGCCACGCCGTTGCTTCAGCGCTTTCTTGAACGCCATCGCAACCGACTCCGCGTGCATTCCTTCGTGCACGTGATGGCCCACTATCTTGCGTGAGTAGGCATCCGTCACCAGGCTCAGGTACAGCGGCCCGCTCCTGGCGGGCAGATAGGTGATGTCAGCGACCCAGACCTGCTCCGGGGCCACCGGTGTGACCTGCTCTGGCCCCGCCTTGAGCAAGTTGGGATGACGGTAGAAACGGTGAAAACTGTGGGTGGTCTTGTGATACGCCCGTCTGGGTGGCACCAGCAGGCGGTGCTCGGCCAATATCTGAAACAGCCTGTCACGCCCGACCTTGAGCCCGCCATCATCCTGACCCTGGAGCAGATAATGCAGCTTGCGAGTGCCGACCCGCGGTTGTCGCAGTCGAACCTGACGCACAAAGCGCACCACCTGTAGCCCTTGTGCATGGCGCTCGTCGGCAACCCGATTGCGCTTGTAGTAAGCCTGCCGGCTTATCCCCAGAAACAGGCAAGCCCTGACAATGGTCAGCCTCTCGACTTGCCGCTGCGAGAGGACTTGCCGGGTCGCTTTTTTACGATGGAGACGCCGTAGTCATTCTTCAGTACATCGACGACGGCCTCAAAGAACTGAGCCTTCTGACTCATCAGCGCCAGCTGCTGCTCGAGTTCCTTGATGCGCTGTTCGGGCGTCTGGTTGTCGGGGTCAGGCATGGTGATGCTCCTGCCGGCACGTACAGAAGCACCCTGGCTCCAATCTTGCCGACCATGTTTACGCAACCATACCAGAACGGTGGAGCGGCCCTGAATGCCATAACGCACCTGAGCCTGTTTATAGGTGAGCTCGCCTTTTTCAATCTGCTCGACCAGCGCCAGTTTAAAAGTCAGCGAGTAATCGCGCTGTGTCCGTTTCACACCTTGTCCCATCGGGTTCTCCATTTATTGGGGGGAAAGGTGTAAACCATATTCAGGATGGGACAGCAGTGTAAAAAAAGCCAATAAAAACAATGCCAGTCAGGCTTAACTGACTGGCATTAGGCACCCGAGGGTGCTTTTTTACAATCTGAATGGGTTGCCTATCAGGCAGCGGCTTTCAGCTGTACTGCGGCGGCTTTCTTGTGATCGCCGATCGGCATTACGGTGCGGCCGAACTGCTCGTTGATCACGGTGGCCATGGCCAGGTAGATGGCGCTGGCGCCACAGATGATGCCTTCGAAACCGGCGATGGTGCCGATCAGGGTGCTGCCGGTGAAGTCACGGGCGGCCAGCAGGAAGAACAGCACGGTCAGGGAGGCGAACACGAACTGCTTGGCGCGCGGGTAGTTGATGGTGCCAACCAGCATGAACAGGGTGAACATGCCCCACATCAGCAGATACCAACCCATGTAGGCGTGCGGAGTGGCTTCGGCCAGACCCATGGTCGGCATGATCAGCAGGAACACCAGGCTCAGCCAGAACAGGCCGTAGGAGGTGAATGCGGTCACACCAAAGGTGTTGCCACGCTTGTACTCCATGATGCCAGCGATGATCTGGGCGATGCCGCCGTAGCACAGGCCCATGGCCAGGATCATGGCGCTGATGGGGAAGAAACCTGCGTTATGGATGTTCAGCAGGATGGTGGTCATACCGAAACCCATCAGACCCAGAGGGGCAGGGTTGGCCAATTTTTCGCTCACGTGGCGTTCTCCAAAAATAGAGGTGGGGGTTAACAAAAGACGCGCGATTTTAGGCAGGCTGCGGCGCGCCCGCAAGGGGGCAAGGGGGATAAATCGTAAAAAAACTACGTGATTATTTGCATCAGAGGCCAAATGCTCACCAAGGCAGGCTGTTTGGTGAGCAAAAGGTGTCAAAATAGTTGAGGGGTTGTATTTTTATTACGCTTTTTACGAAGTGCGGCGGCGTCACTGATCCAGTGTCAGGATCACTTTGGCTTCCTTGTCCTCTTCCTTGACCTGGCTGTCGAGCACGAACAGCCGCTCCGGGGCGATCCCCTGGCTGTCGACCAGAAACTCCTTGGTATTTTGCGCCCGGCGCATGGCGAGATTGCGCAGGGATTTGGCGGTGATGAGCTGCTGATCCCGCAGCAGGATCACCGCCTGGGCCCGCAGTGCCGCGCTCTCTTCATCCAGATGGAGGCGGTCCGCCAGATCATCCAGATCTTCGCCAAAGCGCTCTTCATAGGCCTGGGCCAGCGCCTCTTGCAGGGCGGGGTCCTGTTCCAGCAGGTCGAGATCCGCCTGATTGCCGGTGAGCTTGGCCAGTACCCGTTCCAGCTTTTGCCGTTGCAGGATGGGGCGTTCCTCGTTGAAGTTGACCTTGCCGCGAATGTTCATGCTGAGCTTGGGTCTATCCTTGAGGGCCTGCGCCAGCTTGACCAGTTTCTCCTGCTGGGTGGGGGTGAGATCGGGATCCCCCGGCAGGAAGGGAAGTTCGTCGAGATCTTCGGTGCCATCGGCCAGTGAGGCGAGCAGGGAGAAGGGGGAGGTGATCGCCTTGCTCAGTGTGTTGCCCAGCACATCCCAGAAGATATTGCCGATGCTGAAGTCCGGTTGATCGAGATCCCCCTTCACCTTGAGGTTCATCTGTATCACCCCGTTGGCATCGCTTAGCAGGGCGATGGCTAGCCCCAGCGGCAGATCCTTGGCCTGATCGCTCTTGATCTTCTCGCCCAGTTGCAGCTTCTTGATGGTGATGTCGTTATCCCCCTCCAGCCGGTTGCCCTCCAGCTTGTAGTGCAGCTTCATGGAGAGCTGCCCCTTGTCGATGGCATAACCGGCATAGGTGCCCGAATAGGGGGTAAAGGTGGTGAGCTCCAGATTGTGGAAAGCGACCGCGATGTCGAGGATCGGGTTGGCCACCAGCAGGTTGGTACCGCCGCGAATGGTCACTGGCGCATAGCGATCCACCTTGCCGTTGAAGGCGAGATCGGAGCGTTGCCCCGGAATATTGCTGATATGGCGACTCTGGCCGCCCAGCGAGGCGATATCGGCCACAAAATCCTGACTCAGACTGCGGTCGGCAAAGCGCAGGTTGCCCTGCTCGGTGCGCAGTTGGTCGATGGTGAAACGAAAATCGGGAGCCTTGCTGCCAGCCGTCGCGTGAGGGCTGTTGGTTGCCGCCGGTTGTGGCAACAGCAGCTGTTGCAAGTTGGTGGTGCCATCTTCGTTGATCTCGATGCGGGCGAAGGGCTTGTTCAGGGCAATGTCCTTGATCCGCATCTGCTGGCTGATGCCGTCGTACGTCAGACCGGTGAGAGCCAGGGTGTTGAACTCCAGCAGCCGCTGATTGTCTGCCCGATCGACTACTTTGAGCCCGTTGACATCGAGCCCTCCCTGCAGGGTCAGCTTGCTGAAATCTCCCTGGGCGGTGGTGGCGAGATCAAGTCTGGTCTTGCTGCTCAGCAGCCCGTTTTGCACCTTAATGCGTACCAGATCGGCCAGATAGGGCTGTGCCAGCGTCAGGGGCAGCCCCTGCTGGTTGATGTCGCCGCTAAGGGTGAAGGGGCTCAGGGTCAGTTGGCCATCAAAGGCGAGGGGGCTGCTCTGGTTGAACTGGGTGGCCAGAGTCAGTTTGCTCGGTTGCTCCCCCTTGCTGCCCAGTGGCCCCAGCGCCAGCTTGAGGCCGGAGAGCTGGCGTGCCTGCGGTTTGCCGCTGCTCGATTCGGTGAGAGTGAGATCGCCCTTGTCGATAAGGATCTGCTTGATCTGCCACTGCCAGGGTTTGTCTGGCGCATGTTTTTTGCCGTTACCGGCTGTCTTTGCTTGTTGTGCCGACTTGGGCGCCGCATTGTTGGCCACCTCGTTTGCGGCGTGGGCCCCTTTGACGGGCTTGGCGGGGGCCTGTTCAATCAGCAAGTCAGCCAGATCCAGCTCCTGCTGTGGGTTGAGGGTGGCCTTGAGCAGGGGCTGTTGCAGAGTGACCTTGCCGATCTGGAGCGACTGTTTCTGGCCATCGACAGCCAGATCGCTAAGGGCCAGCTGGCCGAAGCGGGCAAATTCGTCGCCCTTGTGTTTTTTAAGCTGCCAGTTGTCCAGGGTCAGCTTGCCTTTGGACAATTGCCACAGCACTCCTTGCTTGCCCTCTTTAAGCTGGTACTCCACCTCTGCATTGGCGTGGCCCTTGGCCAGATCCAGCTTGAGATAGGGTGCCCAGAGCGGGGCGAAGGGTTTCAGATCGACCTGTTTGAGGCTCGCTTTGCCCTGACCCATGCCGCTCATCACAGCGAGTTTGCCATGAGCGGCGAGGCTGCTTTTGCCGTTGATGGTGGCGCTCAGCTGATAGGCGGTCGGGTGATTTGCCTCGGTGCGCAGGTTATCGAGCTTGAGGGTCACTTTTTCCAGATTGAGGGGCGGCAACCAGCCGGGTTCGCTCTCCTTGCGCTGATCCTGATAGCGCACATGCCCGTCAGTGACATTGACACTTGCAATATCGACCAGCAGCGGGGCGCTGGCTGTTTCGGGCTCGGAGGAGGGGGCAGGGGCGAGCAGGGTGGCTAGCGCATCGGTCA
Organism: Aeromonas sp. 95A; assembly: GCF_051919235.1. NCBI lineage: Bacteria > Pseudomonadati > Pseudomonadota > Gammaproteobacteria > Aeromonadales > Aeromonadaceae > Aeromonas > Aeromonas sp. 95A. Next base: position 911,688 of record NZ_JBQBFC010000001.1, on the reverse strand, counting down.
GATTGAGTCGAACATCCCCTTTTTTGTCTGTCAGCCGTTGCAGCAGCACCACGGGTTTGGTCAGGGTGACGGCGGAAAGCACGACCCCTTTCTGCTGCCAGCTGGCTTGCAGGTTTGGGGTGATAAAGAGCTGCTCAAAACGGATGATAGGCTGCTGTTTGGCATCGAGCAGGGCGGTCGCGCCGAGGGTGAGAGAAGGGTTGCGCAGACCTACGTCAATTTCCCCCAGCGTCAGCTGCAGGCCGTAGTGCTCGGCCAGCCAGCCGGGCAGATAGCGCTGGATCAGACGGGGGGTTTGCCACAGCAGCAGAGTGATCAGGATAAGAAACAGCAGGAAAGCGTAGGCAAGGTAGCGCAGCAAGCGGAGCTTGGGGGACGCGGGCTCGGTGGTATTCATTTGGTGCACTCCCATTTGGTTCCCGCCATGGTACAGAAAAGCTGAATAGTAATCATGGGGTTGCGTGCTGTTGTACGCCGTACTTTGTCCAAAGGCGATCCAGTTCACCCTTTTGTTGCAGCGCTGCCAGCCACTGTTCCAGCTGGGCAGGGGTAATGGGGGCCTCAGGGTGAAGGATGGCGCGGTGTTGATATCGTTGATCCCATTTCTGCGAGATCAGCAACTGGTCGGCGGTGTCGGGGTGGGCCAGCAGATACTGGTTAAGGTAGGAAACGTTGAGAATGGCTACCTCGCCACGCCCTTTGAGTAGCGCTTGCAAGGCACTGACGTTGTCCTTGACCAGGGTGATATTGAGCTTGCGCTGCAGGTAGATAGGATCGGCATTGAACTGGCCAACGCCGTAGTGGTAGCCGGTCACCCCGATAAGATGATGCCGAGAGGGGTCATCGAAAAAGCGCTGATCCCGACCCGTTTTGTTCAGGGCCACATAGACCTCGCCACCACCGAGGAAGGGTGCTGTCATCTTGAATTTATCTGTGTCCCAGCCCCACTTGGTGTCTTCAAACAGCATCAGCGAGAAACGGCCCAGATCGAGCGCCTTGTAACGGTTGGCGGCCGAGGTGGGAACAAACACGAATCTTACCTCTTGCTGGATCTCGTTTAGCTTGGCGATGAGGTCCAGCGTCAGCCCTTCATAGCTGGAATCGGGGAGTTTGACCACAAAGGGGGCATAGGGGTATCCACCAACCTTGATGAGGGGATGGCTCCAGCCAGAGAGGCTGAACAAGAGCAAAAACCAGCACCAATATCTCATGGGATCCCCAGGGCAATAGCTTGCTCCCAGATTCGGTTAATCTGCGCCAGTTTTCAAGCTGTTAAGGGAATTAACACAGCGTTGTTCGGCGGCTTCCAGCTCGGCCATCACCATCTGGATATCTTCCAGCTGCTGGTGCAGGGCACGGCGCTTTTCCTCGATCAGCTGGATCATGGAGTGGAGCTGGGTTTTGCTCGATTTGTCAGTGTCGTACATATCGAACAGCTCGCGGATCTCGGCCAGGCTAAACCCCAGCCGTTTGCCGCGCAGGGTCAACTTGAGCCGGATCTTGTCCCGATGGCTGTAGATGCGGGTTTGCCCCTCCCGCTGGGGAGTGAGCAGCCCCTCATCCTCGTAGTAGCGGATGGTGCGCGGCGTGACATCGAATTCGTGGGCCAGCTCCGAGATGCTGTAGGTGATCTCCTTGCTGGGCAGGGAACGGGACATGGTCATGACTCCTGTTGCTGGGCGTGTGGCTGGCAGAGGCGGGCACGCAGCCGCTCGGCATTGGCGTGCAGGGCCTGACCGACCCGCGAGCCGTTGGGGCGAGCGAGCTGCTCGCTCACCCACTGGCCGGTGGCCGCCAGTTTGTCGAGATCCACCCCGGTCGTCATGCCAAGGCCGTGCAACAGGTAGACCACCTCTTCTGACGCCACATTGCCGGAGGCGCCCGGCGCATAGGGACAGCCGCCAAGCCCCGCCACCGAGCAGTCGATGGTACGAATGCCGCGCTCCAGCGCGGGTAGCAGGTTGGCCAACCCCTGGCCGTAGGTGTCGTGAAAATGGACCGCGAGTCGCCCCGCCGGGATCTCGTGCAGCACCGCATCCAGCATGGGCGCCACGGTGCCCGGGGTGCCAACGCCGATGGTGTCCCCCAGCGAAATTTCGTGGCAGCCGAGATCCAGTAACTGTTCGGCCATGGCGGCGACCCGTTTCGGGCGGGTCGGGCCATCAAACGGGCAGGCGATGACGGTGGAGAGGTAGCCACGCACCTTGATGCCGAGGCGGCGCGCCTCCTGCACCAGCGGGGCGAAGCGCACCAGCGACTCCTCCACGCTGATGCCGATATTGGCGCGGGTAAAACCGTCGGAGCAGGCGGTGAAGAGGCCAATCTCGTCGGCGCGGGCGGCAATGGCAGCCTGCAAGCCTTGCAGATTGGGCACCAGTGCGCCGTAACGGGTTGAGCCCTTGCGCGGCAGTGCCTCGAACAGCGCTGCGGAGTCCGCCATCTGCGGCACTTTTTTGGCAGAGACAAAGGCACCCACCTCGATGCGTTGCAGGCCGCTGTCGGTAAGGCGCTGGATCAGCTCCAGCCGCTGTACCAAGGAGAGGGGCGCAGCTTCATTTTGCAGGCCATCTCGCGGCCCCATCTCCACCAGACTGACCCTGTCGTCACGGACGTCCTGTGATCGGTTCATGGGTGTTCCTCCTGTGAAGCAGTCTTTTCGGCAAAGCGCACCAGCACGGTCCCCTGGCTTACCTGCTCGCCCTGTTTGCACTGCAGGGCTTCAATTACCCCGTCCCGCTCTGCACGCAACTGGTGTTCCATCTTCATCGCCTCCAGCACCAGCAGGGGTTGCCCCTTGCTGACTGTTTGCCCCTGCTCGATCAGCACGGCTACCACTATGCCGTGCATAGGGGCGATGGCGCCCTGCGCCTTCTCGTTTGCCTGCTCATGGTGGTGGCTGTGCTGCCGATCATCGGACGCGAAGCGGATGCGCTGGCCCCCCAGGGTCATGATGAAGGCTGCCTCCGAGCCTGCGACCGTCTGAATGGGGATCTGCTGCCAGCTGCCACCCTGTTGCAGGCGGATATGGTCATCGTCGCTCTGGTAGCAACGGGCCTCCCCTTGCCACTCAAACTGGCCGCCATGATCGTGAAGGGTCAATACCCGGCGCTCATCGCCGATGCGCACCGCCGCCGTCCAGCAGCGATCCGGTCCCAGCCGAAATCCGCAGGCTTGCTGCCAGGGGGAGGTGTCCGCAGGACGGCTCGCCAACCAGAGGGTCGCCAGCGGCCAGACCAGCGCCGGAACGGGTAGGGCGTCGGTGGGGATGGGCCACTGGGTATGGTGGCCCATAGCCAAGACGTCGGGCTCTTCACACAGGCGCAGCAGTAGTGGGCCGTTGTGCACCAGCGGGCCGAGATCCAGCGCCGCCAGCGCATCGGCCAGTTGGGCGAACGCCTCGGCGCGACTCTGGCCGTGGGCGATCAGCTTGGCGATCATGGGATCGTAATAGGGGCTGACCTCATCGCCAGCGGTGACGCCGGTGTCGATGCGCACCCCATCCGGCCAGTGCAGCCAGTGGATAGGCCCGCTGGCGGGCAGAAAACCGGCCGCCACATCCTCGGCGTAGAGACGCGCCTCCACCGCATGGCCGCGCAGCACCACCTTATCCTGAGACAGTGGCAGCGGCCTGCCTTCGGCCACGGCCAGTTGCCAGGCCACCAGATCCTGTCCGGTCACCGCTTCGGTGACCGGATGCTCTACCTGCAGCCGGGTGTTCATCTCCATAAAGAAGAACTCATCCTTGCAGAGCAGAAATTCGATGGTGCCAGCCCCCTGATAGTGGATAGCCTTGGCAGCGGCCACGGCTGCATCCCCCATGGCGCGCCGCAGAGCCGGAGGGATGTCGGGGGCGGGCGCCTCTTCAATCACCTTCTGGTGGCGTCGCTGCAAGGAGCAATCACGGTCCCCCAGATAGATGGCGTTGCCGAGGCTATCGGCAAAGACCTGTACTTCCACATGGCGAGCTTGGGGCAGATAGCGCTCCAGCAGCACCAGATCGTCACCAAAGGCGGCCTTGGCTTCCCGTTTGACGGCCGCCAGCGACTCGTCAAAGTCGGCCAGCTGATCGACCCGACGCATCCCCTTGCCACCGCCGCCACTGGCTGCCTTGATAAGTAGCGGGAAGCCAATCTGGCTCGCCTGATCGCGCAAGAAGTCCGGTCGTTGATCCGTGCCGTGATAGCCGGGCAGCACAGGTACGCCGGCAGCCTGCATCAGCGCCTTGGCCCCCGATTTGTCGCCCATGGCGAGAATGGCGTCGCCGCTTGGGCCGACAAAGCGCAGGCCGCGCTGTTCGCAGGCGGTGGCAAAATCGCTGTTTTCCGACAGAAAACCGTAACCGGGATGGATGGCATCGGCGTGCGCCTCTTTGGCAATCTTCAGTACCTTGCCGGTGTCGAGATAACTCTCTCTGGCCGGTGCGGGCCCCAGATGCCAGGCCTCATCGGCCAAGTGGGTGTGCATGGCGTGGGCGTCGGCATCGGAGTAGAGGGCGATGGTGTGAATGCCGAGGCGTTTCGCCGTTTTGATGATGCGCACCGCAATCTCGCCGCGATTGGCGATCAGCAGACGTTTAATCGGGGTGTGATAGTTCATGTCTCATCCTTGAAGCAGGGACGCCAAGCGGGAGGACGTTTGTCGAAGAAGGCCTGCATTCCCTCCTGGGCTTCGAGTCCCACCCGAACCCGGGCAATGGTCTCGACAGTTTTCTCTTCGTGCAGGCGGGAAGGATGGGCCTCTATCGCCGCCAGCAGTCGTTTGGTCTCTTTCATCGCTTCCGGCCCGTTGCGACACAGACGAAGGGCCTGCGCCCGTCCCTCCGCCAGCAGTTGATCCGGCTTGCAGAGTTGATGTGCCACATTGAGCCGACAGGCGGTGATTGCATCGAACGGCTCGGCACTGAGCATGTAGCGGCGCGCCTGACGCATTCCCATGGCGCGTACCACGTAGGGGCTGATCACCGCAGGCACCAGACCCAGGCTCACCTCTGAGAGGCAGAAGCGGGCATCGTCGCTGGCCAGCACCAGATCGCAGGCACAGATCAGCCCCAGCGCCCCGCCATAGGCAGCCCCTTGTACCAGTGCCACCGTGGGGAAGGGGAGCTCGTCGAGGGTCTGCATCAGCCGCGCCAGTACCCGGGCATCTTCGCGATTGTGCTCGAAATCGGCGTGGGCCAGATTGCGCATCCAGTTGAGGTCGGCGCCCGCGCAAAAGTGTTTGCCTTCGGCACGTAGCAGCAGGGCATGAGGGCGTTCGGCAAGATCATGACCATGGAGATGGGCCAGATCATCGAGGCAGTCGAGCAGCCCCAGCATCAGGTCGGCATCAAAGGCGTTGTGGCGGGCCGGGCGCGACAGCACCAGCTCGGCCAGCGGGCCGTGCCGCTCCAGCCGAAACGGGCCCTGTGTTGAAGAGCCAAGTGCTGAGGAAGTAAGTGGATCTGACATCGTTTTGCTCCTTACATCCGAAAGATGCCGTACTGCTCGGGTTCAATGTGGGCACCCTGACAGGCGGCGAGCGCCAGCGCCAGCACGGTGCGGCTCTGGGCCGGGTCAATGACGCCATCATCCCAGAGGCGGGCGCTGGCGTAGTAGGGATGACCCTGGCGCTCATACTGCTCGATCACCGGGGCTCGGATGGCGGCCACTTCCTGCTCGCTCAGATCTTTGCCCTCGGCAGCCAGCTTGTCCCGACGCACCTGTACCAGCACTCCGGCAGCTTGCTCGCCCCCCATGACAGAGATACGGCTGTTGGGCCAGCTAAAGAGAAAATCGGGCTCATAAGCGCGGCCACACATGCCGTAGTTGCCGGCACCAAAGCTGCCACCAACGATCAGGGTGATCTTGGGCACCCGGCTGCAGGCCACTGCAGTGACCAGCTTGGCGCCGTGCTTGGCGATCCCCTCCTTTTCTGCGCTGCTCCCCACCATAAAGCCGGTGATGTTCTGCAAAAAGAGCAGCGGGATGGCGCGCCGGTTACAGAGTTGGATAAAGTGGGCCCCCTTCTGGGCACTGTCGCTGTGCAGCACGCCGTTGTTGGCGAGGATACCCACTTCCATGCCGCAAATACGGGCAAAGCCGGTCACCAGTGTGGTGCCGAACAGCGCCTTGAACTCGTCAAAGTCAGAGCTATCCACCAGTCGGGCAATCAGTTCGCGGGCGTCGTAAGGGCGTTTGAGACTGGTGCCCACCAGACCGTAGAGTTCCTCTATGGGGTAGCAGGGGGGCTCGTAGCCGGGGCTGCTCTCTATCGGCTCGTTACTCAGATGAGTAACCAGCGTGCGGGCGATGGCCAGCGCATGGGCATCGTCACGGGCCATATGATCAGCAACTCCCGAGTGGGCGCAGTGTACCTCGGCGCCGCCCAGGGCCTCGGCGCTGATCTCCTCGCCGGTGGCGGCCTTGACCAGCGGCGGACCCGCCAGAAAGATGGTGGCTTGCTCCCTGACCATGATGGATTCATCAGCCATGGCGGGCACGTAGGCGCCGCCAGCGGTGCAGAGCCCCATCACCACCGCCAGCTGCGGGATATTCTGGGCCGACATGCGGGCCTGGTTGTAGAAGATGCGACCAAAGTGATCCCGGTCGGGGAACACCTCATCCTGCATCGGCAGAAAGGCGCCGCCGGAATCCACCAGATAGAGGCAGGGGAGGCGCAGCCGCTCGGCGATGGCTTGGGCGCGCAGGTGCTTTTTCACCGTGAGCGGGTAGTAGGTGCCGCCCTTCACGGTGGCGTCATTCACCACCAGCATGCAGAGCCTGCCCGAGACCCGACCGATCCCGGTGATGATACCGGCGGCGGGTACCGGCTCGTCATAGACCTGCCAGCCAGCTAGCGCCGAGAGTTCGAGAAACGGGGAGCCCGGGTCCAGCAGCTGATTGATTCGCTCGCGGGGCAGCAGCTTGCCACGGGCCTGATGGCGGGCGTTGTTGGCCGCGCCGCCCCCTTGCGCGATCTCGGCAATGCGGGCGTGGAGATCGTCGACCAGCCCCTGCATAGCGGCCCGATTGGCCGCATATTCCGGGCTCGCCGTGTCGAGGCGGGAGTGGATACGACTCATGCATTTTCTCCCATCAGCTCGCGGCCGATGAGCCAGCGGCGGATCTCCGAGGTGCCGGCGCCGATCTCGTAGAGTTTGGCGTCCCGCAGCAGGCGGCCGGTGGGGTATTCGTTGATGTAACCGTTGCCGCCGAGCAGCTGGATAGCGTCGAGGGCCATCTGGGTGGCGTTTTCGGCGGCAAACAGGATGGCTGCGGCGCAATCTTTACGGCTGGTGCGCCCCTGATCGCAGGCGCTCGCCACCGAGTAGACCAGCGCCCGGCTGCTGGCGAGGCGGGTATACATGTCGGCGAGCTTGCCCTGCACCAGCTGGAACTCGCCGATGGCTTGACCAAACTGCTTGCGCTCACGCACATAGGGCAGCACCACGTCCATGCAGGCCTGCATGATGCCAAGGGGGCCCGCAGCCAGCACTACCCGTTCGTAATCGAGCCCGCTCATCAGCACCTTGACCCCGCCGTGCAGGGTGCCCAGCAGGTTTTCCTGCGGCACCCGGCAGTTGTCGAACACCAGCTCGCAGGTGCTGGAGCCGCGCATCCCCAGCTTGTCGAGCTTCTGGGCGGTAGAAAAACCGGAAGTGCCGGCTTCAACGATAAAGGCAGAAATTCCTTTGGGGCCCGCACTGGTATCTGTCTTGGCATAGATGACGAAGGTGTCGGCATCAGGTCCGTTGGTGATCCACATCTTGTTGCCGTTCAGCACGAAGTGATCGCCCTCGCGCTCCGCGGTGAGGCGCATGCTGACCACATCGGACCCGGCTCCCGGCTCGCTCATGGCCAGCGCCCCCACATGCTCGCCGCTCACCAGCGGGGGGAGGTAGCGTGCTTTTTGCTCCGCCGTGCCGTGGCGGTGGATCTGATTGATGCAGAGATTGGAGTGGGCGCCGTAGGAGAGGCCGACCGAGGCGCTGGCGCGGCTTACCTGTTCCATCACCAGCACGTGGGCCAGATAGCCGAGGTTCACCCCGTCATACTCCTCCGCCACCGTGATGCCGTGCAGCCCCAGTTCACCCATCCGGGGCCAGAGATCACGGGGAAAGGCATTGCTCTGATCGATCTCGCTGGCGCGCGGGGCGATCACTTTCTGGCAGAAGGCCGCAACCTGTTCGGTCAGGGCATTCAGGGTCTCATCCATCTGCATCCATGCTCTCCTTGTGGATATGACAATCGGGTAGGAAGGTGGGTTCGACCGGCTGACTCGGCTTCAAGGCTGGCAGTGGTCGGTCCATTTTTGTACTTCACTTCTGCCACAAGTTTACGTTAGCGTAAACGTAAATCAATTGTTAATCTGTTGTGTGTCGATAGATAGGTGGTAGTGAGAGCGTCAGCAGCTACCACGACAACAGCGCCATAGTGGCAGATCCGAATGACCAGTGTGTGGGCGCCGCGTCATAAAGCGCTAAAGCGGTAAAGTAAGCGCGGTGCAACAAAGGAGCGAACGACGAGATGGATTTTACCCTGACCGATGATCAACAGGCGTATGTGGAGGCGGCCGCCGCCTTTGCCGATGAGGCGCTCAAACCCCATGCCGCTCGCTGGGACAAGGAGCATGAGTTTCCGATCCCGACCATCAAGCTGGCGGCCGGGCTAGGTTTTTGTGGTCTCTATACCCCGGAGCCGTTTGGCGGATTGGGGCTGCCGCGCCTCGATGCGAGCCTCATCTTCGAGCGCCTCGCCATGGGGTGTACCTCGACCACTGCGTATCTGACCATCCACAACATGGTGAGCTGGATGCTGGGTAGCTGGTTGCCCACCGAGGTTGCCAAAGAGTGGGTGCCCAAGCTGGCCAGTGGCGAGCTGCTGGGCTCCTATTGCCTCACCGAGCCGGGGGCTGGCTCCGATGCGGCGGCACTCAAGACTCGGGCGGTGCGCGAGGGTGACAGCTACCTCATCGAGGGAACCAAGGTCTTTATCTCGGGAGCAGGCAGCAGCGATGTGCTGGTGGTGATGGCTCGTACCGGTGGTGAAGGTGCTAAGGGGATCTCTGCCTTTATGGTGCCGGCTAATGCCCCCGGCGTGAGCTATGGCAAGGCAGAAGAGAAGATGGGCTGGAACAGCCAGCCGACCCGGGAGGTTGTTTTCAACGGGGTGCGTATTCCCGCCCGCTACCGGTTGGGTGAGGAGGGGGAAGGGTTCAAGTTCGCCATGCAGGCCCTCGATGGTGGGCGCATCAATATTGCCACCTGTTCGGTGGGCACCGCCCAGCAGGCGCTGGACGATGCGCTGGCTTATGTGCAGCAGCGCCAGCAATTTGGTCACCCGATCAGCGAATTCCAGAGCGTGCAGTTTCGCTTGGCCGATATGGCGACCGAGCTGGCTGCCGCCCGTTTGCTGGTGCGTCAGGCCGCCGACAAGCTGGATCGCGGGGCACCCGACAAGAGTGCCTGGTGTGCCATGGCCAAACGGTTTGCCACCGATGTGGGTTATCGAATCTGTGATGAGGCTCTGCAACTCTTTGGCGGCTATGGTTATATCCGCGAGTATCCGCTCGAGCGCTATCTGCGCGATACCCGGGTACACCGCATTCTGGAGGGCACCAACGAGGTGATGCGACTCATCATCGCGCGCCGCCTGCTGGCCGATCCCGGTTTGTCGCTGGGCTAACCGGTGGTCGCATCAAGGGTGTGTTGCCTGCCACCCGATTTGCACCGTGCCATGCCGGTTTCGGCTTTGTGAGCCAGCCACAGGTTGGTGTCATTCAAGCCTGTCATCATGGCGGCAGCTTCATCGACAAGGACAATGTTATGACAAGGATCAGACTCGAATATCATGGCCACGTGGCCTATATCACCCTCGACCATCCCCCTGCCAACACCTGGACCCTCGCCAGCCTGCAGGCCTTTTTGCAGATGATGGTGGAGCTCGACAGTCGTCCCGATGTAGTGGCGCTGGTGATCCGTGGTGCGGGCGACAAATTTTTCTGCGCCGGTGCCGACCTCAATATGTTTGTCGAGGGTAATGTCGAGCTGGCCCGCGAAGTAGCCGAGGCCTTTGGCAAGGCCTTCGAGGCGCTGGCCCGTTTTCACGGCGTCAGTATCGCCGCCATCAATGGTTATGCCATGGGCGGTGGCCTGGAAGTGGCGCTGGCCTGTGATATCCGCATCGCCGAGCAGCAGGCGTTGCTGGGACTGCCGGAAGCCTCGGTGGGCTTGCTTCCCTGTGCCGGTGGCACCCAGCGCCTGACCGAGCTGGTGGGGCCGGGCTGGGCCAAGCGGATGATCCTCTGCGGTGAGAAGGTGAGTGCCTCGCTTGCCTACGAGATGGGGCTGGTGGAGGAGGTGGTGAAAACCGGTCAGGCATGGGAGGCGGCGCACCAGATGGCCCATCTGGTGGAGCGCCAGAGCCCGAGCGCCCTGCGCGCCTGCAAAACCCTGATCAATCAGGGCCGCAGTGGCCCGCGGGATGCCGCCTTGCCCCTTGAGCGAGCGCTGTTTCTCGATCTCTTTAGCGATGCCAATCAGCGTGAAGGGGTGGCCGCCTTCCTGGAGAAACGCTTACCGCGCTGGCAATATGGCCCAACAGAATAAATCCATACGGAGCCGTTTATGAGTGAGTCGGTCAAGGTTAGCTGTTATCCCACCGAAGATGGCCATCAGATCGGGGTGTTGACCCTCGACAGCCCTGCGTCTCTCAACGCATTGAGCCTGCCGATGATCCAGATCCTGCAACAGACGCTGACCCGTTGGGAGCAGGATCCCGCCATCATCTGTGTACTGCTGCAGGGGATGGGTGAGAAGGCATTTTGTGCCGGTGGCGATATCCGCTCCTTCTATTACCGCAAACAGGAGGCAAGCGAGGCGGAACTGTTCGAATATGCCCGCGACTTTTTCGAGCAGGAGTACCGGCTCGACCACCACATCCACTCTTACCGCAAGCCCCTGATCTGCGTGGCGGACGGTATCTGCATGGGGGGCGGTATTGGCCTGTTTGCCGGAGCCGATTTTCGGGTGGTGACCGAAAGAAGCCTGTTCGCCATGCCGGAGGTGACCATCGGCCTCTACCCCGACGTGGGAGCGAGCTGGTTTTTAAGCCGGATGTCGGGGCGGCTCGGGCTCTGGCTCGGTCTGACTGGCGCCCGCTTTAATGGCGCAGATGCCCTTGGGGTTGGGTTGGCTGATCACGCCATCGCCAGTGGCGAGCGCAGTGCGCTGTTATTACGCCTCGCCGTGCTCGACTGGACTGGCTGTGGTGATCCCCGTGAGCAGATCGATCTGCTGCTCAGGGGATTGCACCGTGAGGTGGCGGCCCGCTTGCCTGCGCCTGTGCTGCTGCCCCATCAACAGAGGATCGATGCCTTGCTGGCGGGGCGCACGCTGCAAGGGGTATTGGCGCGGTTGTTCGAAGCTCAGTTCGATGAACAGGAGACGGTACTCCAGCAGGCGCAGCAGATTTGCCGCACCGGCAGCCCCATCAGCCGCGCCATTTTGTGGCGCCAATATTGGCAGGCTCGCCGCTACTCCCTGGCTGAAGTATTTGCCGAGGAGCTGACCCTCTCGGTCAACTGCGTGCTCAAGGGGGATTTTGTGGAAGGGGTACGGGCACTGCTGATCGACAAGGATAAAGATCCCCGCTGGCAACTGTTGCCACCGGAGGGGGAGTGGCTGTATGAGTTCTATCGCTGGCCGCAGGGGCGCAATCCGTTGGCCTGCAAGGAATAACATCATGGCAACCGGCGGACGCCGCCATCAGCAATGCAAGGAGCAAGCGGATGACAAGGATAGGATTTATCGGGCTCGGCAACATGGGCGGCCCCATGGCGGCCAATTTGGCCAGGGCCGGGCACAGGGTGCAGGTGTTTGATCTGGTTGCCCAAAACATTGAGCGCGCCATCGCCGCTGGCTGTATCGCAGCGGGGGATGCCCGAGAGGCGGTGACCGGCTGCGAGGTGGTGATCAGCATGCTACCCGCGGGGGAGCATGTGCGCGATCTTTGGTTGTCTGACGGGCAGGATCTGCTGGCGGCCCTGCCGGTTGGTGCACTGGTGATCGACTGCTCCACTATCGATGTCGACTCTGCCCGTCAGGTCGGGGAGGCGGCCCGCGCGCGCGGTTTGCGCTTTATCGATGCCCCCGTATCGGGCGGTGTCGCCGGTGCGGCCGCCGGGACGCTCACCTTTATCGTTGGCGGCGACGCGGCAGATTTCGAGGCGGCAAAACCCTTGCTCGCCTGCATGGGGCAGAACCTGTTTCACGCCGGGGCGCTGGGTGCCGGGCAGATCGCCAAGATGTGCAACAACATGCTGCTTGCGATCCATATGGCGGGCACTGCCGAGGCGCTGGCCCTCGGGGTGAAGGAGGGGCTGGATCCCGCCGTGCTCTCCACCATCATGGGCAAGAGCTCCGGCAACAACTGGAGTCTGGAGCGCTACAACCCCTGGCCCGGGGTGATGGAGAATGTCCCTGCCGCCCGCAACTATCAGGGGGGATTTATGACCCGTTTGATGGTGAAAGATTTGGGATTGGCCATGGCGCTGGCCGAGCATGGGCACAGCGCTGTGCCCATGGGGGCGCTGGCCCGCAACCTGTTCAACCTGCATGCCGCTCAGGGGCAGGGGAGCCGCGATTTCTCCAGCATCGTCGAACTCTATCTGGATAAACAGGATCCCGCCTGACGGGCCACCTCTCTTCAAGGCATCTCTCTTCGACCAGCAACAAGGAGCATTGATGGATATCAAAGGTAAGGTCATCGTTATTACCGGCGCTGGACGTGGCTTGGGACGGGCCATTGCGCTGGCCCTGGGCGCACAGGGGGCGACGCTGGCGCTGCTCGACATCAATCGCGCCGATCTGGAGGCGACCGCAGCCCTGGTGCGCAGTCAGAATGATCAGTGCGATAAAGATAGCCAGTGCGAGCTGTTTGTCTGCAATGTGGCGAGCGAAGCCGAGGTTGAGTCGGTTTTTGCTGGCATCAAGGAGCGTTTTGGCGTGCTGCACGGTCTTATCAACTGCGCCGGCATTTTGCGCGATGGCATGCTGATCAAGGTGAAAGAGGGTGAGCTGGTGGAGAAGATGACGCTGGCCCAGTGGCAGAGCGTGATTGACGTCAACCTCACCGGTACCTTCCTCTGCGGGCGCGAAGGGGCGGCGCTGATGGCGCAAGGGGGGCAGGGGGGCGTTATCATCAACATCTCTTCCATCGCCCGCGCCGGCAATATTGGCCAGAGCAACTATGCCGCCAGCAAGGCAGGGGTTGCCTCGCTGGTGGTGACCTGGGCGCGGGAGTTGGCGCGCCATGGCATTCGGGTGATGGGGATTGCCCCCGGGGTGTTTGCCACCGACATGACGGCGGCGATGAAGCCGGAGGCGATGGCGCGGATGCAGCAGGCCATTCCGGTCGGCACCCTTGGCGAGGCGCAGCAGCTGGCCGAGACGGTGAGCTTTATTTTTGCCAACGACTATCTGTCGGGAAGGATGATAGAACTGGATGGCGGTTTGCGTTTATAGGGATTTACATAATGGGCCCCGGTGTTTCCACCGGGGCTTTTTTATGCAGATTATTTATACAGAGAGTGCCTGAATGGCGATGCATAGGAACCATGCGAGTCAGGTTGTGTTGGCAGAAAAATGAGAAATATCAATGGGTCTTGGTTAATTTGAGCCAGCTCACAGGCCATATGGGCCAGTGCTGTAAAATTGCGCGCGGTCAAGGCGGTGCATGATTGACGGGACGAGGGATTGCGGTCGGAATAGTCATGCAATATAGTTGCCGCCTTTTTCACGGGGTCAGGATTCCCAGCCCCTCCCATATTGCGCGCAGTATGAATACGGACGCTCTGCCGCCGCCTAAATAAACAGGATTGAAATGGACAAGAAACTAGGGCTGGGCGCCCTCATTTCGCTGGTGATCGGCTCCATGGTCGGCGCCGGGGTCTTCAGTCTGCCACAAAACATTGCTGCGCATGCCAGTGCCGGGGCGGTCGCCCTGGGTTGGGCCATCACCGGTCTTGGCATGATCTGTCTCGCGCTGGTCTATCAGAACCTCTCCATGCGCCGCCCTGATCTCGATGGCGGTATCTTCAGCTATGCCAAGGCCGGTTTCGGCGATTTCATCGGTTTCAACGCCGCCTGGGGTTACTGGCTCTGCCAACTGCTGGCCAACGTCTCTTACGCCATCGTGGTGTTCAGCGCCCTGAGCTACTTCTTCGATACGCCGGACAACGTCATCTTCGGTGACGGCAATACGCCGGTCGCCATCACGCTGGCCTCCATCCTGATCTGGTCGGTGCATGCGCTGGTGCTGCGCGGGGTACAGGTTGCTGCACTGGTGAATATCGTCACCACCATCGCCAAGATGGTGCCGCTCATCGTCTTCTGTGTCGCGATCCTGCTGGCCTTCAACATGGATACCTTCACTCTGGATATTTGGGGCCAGAACAACATGGAGCTGGGCTCCGTGATGGATCAGGTCAAGTCCACCATGAAGGTGACCCTCTGGGTCTTTATCGGGATTGAAGGGGCCGTGGTAGTCTCTGCCCGTGCCCGTCATCGCAAGGATGTGGGCCGTGCGACCGTGCTGGCGCTGCTCGGCGCCCTGACGCTCTACGTGATGGTGACCCTGTTCTCGCTCGGTGTCATGAGCCAGCCGCAACTGGCGGCGCTCAAGAACCCTTCGACCGCCATGATCCTTGAAGCCGTAGTCGGCCCCTGGGGCGCCTGGCTTATCAACATCGGTCTGGTGGTGTCGGTGATGGGGGCTCTGCTCAGCTGGACCGTGCTGGCCGCTGAAGTGCCCTACATCGCAGGCAAGACCGGCGTGTTCCCGGGCTGGTTTGCCAAGGAGAACAAAAACGGCTCGCCGCAGGTGTCCCTCTGGTGCTCTACCTGTCTGGTGCAGATCTTCCTGATCATCATCTACTTCCAGAACAGCACCTATCTGGCGCTGGTCAACATCGCCACCTCGGCGGCGCTGGTGCCCTACGTTTTCTCCGGTGCCTATGGCCTGAAGCTGGCATTGAAAGGGGAGACCTATCAGGGTCAACCCCATCAGCGCAAGCGTGACCTGCTGCTGGCCCTGGTGGCGACCGTTTACGGCTGCTGGCTGGTCTACGCAGCCGGTGTGGAGTACCTGTTGCTGGTGGCGCTGCTCTATAGTCCGGGCATCTTCATCTACTGGAAGGCGCGTCAGCATCACGGTCTGCGCGGCCTTAACCGATTGGAGCAGGGGATGACGGCGGCCCTGCTTGGCTGTGCCGTGCTGGCCTTCTACAAGGTGATGGACGGTACCATTCCACTGCACTAACCGGCACAATGAAGAGATGGCCCTCGCGCCATCTCTTTTTTTTCATGCAGATATCCACTGTTGCCCGGCCGTGTTGGCCAGTTTTTGTTTAACACAGGAATTTTTATGCTGTTTATGGGTTACCTCCTGCTGGGCGCCTTTGCCGGTATGCTGGCGGGACTGTTCGGGATCGGCGGCGGTCTTATCATTGTCCCCGTGCTGGTCATGACCTTTCGCGCCCAAGGCATCGACCCTGAAATCATTACCCATCTGGCCCTCGGCACCTCGTTGCCCACCATGATCTTTACCGGATTCAGCTCGCTGCGGGCCCACCGGGAGGCGGGCGCCGTCGATTGGGTGATGATCCGCCGACTCGGCGCCGGCATGCTGATTGGGGGTTGGCTTGGCGGCATGACCGCCAATCTGCTCAGTACCAGCACCCTCAATATCATCATCGGTTGTTTCGCCTGGAGCATGGCGCTGCAGATGGGGCTCAACCTTAAACCCAAAGCGGAGCGCCATATGCCGGGGCCGCTCGGCACAGGCATCGCCGGTACCATCATTGGCTGGATGTCTGCGCTGTTTGGTATTGGCGGTGGCTCGCTGACCGTCCCTTATCTGAGCTGGAACTCGGTGCCAATGCGCAATGCGGTAGCGGCCTCTGCAGCCTGCAGCATGCCCATCGCGCTGGCGGGGAGCCTCAGCTACCTCTATGCGGGTTGGGATCATGCCGATCTGCCCGAGTGGAGTGTGGGCTACATCTATCTGCCCGCCCTGCTGGGCATTGTGCTGACCAGTACCCAGTTCGCCCGCATTGGCGCCAAGCTGGCACACCGTCTGTCACCCACACGCCTCAAGCAGGCCTTTGCCCTGCTGATGCTGCTGGTGGGGGCGAAATTTATGCTGTTTAGCTGATTCATTCGGCAGATTGTTGAAAAATAAGGCAAACGATCTGTTGGAGGGTAGAAAGCCGTTGCATTGAACGCCCAGTTTGCCTATTCTCCTCGCCGGTGGTCCTATTGGTCCTCTCGCATTGATAACCCGTCGACCTGGTCAGGACCGGAAGGTAGCAGCCAAGGCGGGGGACTCGAGTGCCGGGATGTGGCTGGTAGGGCCACCACTTGTTTCTGCAATTCAATAAGTTACAGCTAATAGCCCCCCTTCAGACCTCTTGGTAATCCACTTTGTGTGGATGAATCAGGAGTCTTCTCTGTGAATCTCTGGCTCTCTCCGCAAGGTATCTGGTACTACCGCAAGGTGACAGTGCTCCCCTGTGGTCGCCGCAAAGACATCAAGAAATCTCTCCGTATTCGGGACAAGCTGGTCGCTCGTGAACAAGTGGCTCAGTTGCTCGCCTGTGCGCGTTCTCGGGTAAAGCCTGAGACTGTCCAGCCAGAACCTCAGCCAAGCTCCCTGCCGGAGCCTCAGCGGCTACAGCAACAGACACCAGCTGCGACCAAGGCAGCCCCTAAGGCAGCCCCTGCGGCGCCTTCTGCCATTGCATCCCCTCTACTCTCAGAACTCAGTGACCGTTATCTGAAAGAGAAGGCGCTATCTTGGGCACCCAAAGAGCTCAGTAACCAGAAGAACTACATCGGCTACTTCATCAAAGCGCTGGGAGATAGATCTCCAACCGCGTACAGCAAGGCCGATGTGGTCAAGTTCAAGGACGAATTGCTGAACTCAGGCAAGAGCCCGACGACTATCAACAAGTACCTCCAGAAGCTCTCGCTGTTGTTCGTCTGGCTAGGCAATCACCACGAGGGCATCGTCAATCACTTTGCTGGGCTCAAGCTACAGCGGGTCAAAGAGGTCAATGCTCGATATACATCTGCGGAGAAACAGCGGTTGATCCAATGGGCGAAGGCACAGGAGCCATACCGCAAGTGGATAGCGCTGCTCGGCCTGTATACCGGAGCGAGAGCCAATGAGATTTGCCAGTTGTACGCAGACGATGTGCAGCTGGTCGACGAGGTATGGTGCCTGAACATCAGGGACAACCGCCCAGACCAGAAGCTCAAGACGGTCAACAGTGCCCGCCTGATCCCTATTCACTCCTCGCTGATTGCTGGTGGCTTTATCGACTTCGTGCAGGAAAGGGCTGGGGGGAGGCTGTTCCCTGAGCTACCTCATCGACAAGACGGTTACAGCCATCTCTGGGGGCAGTGGTTTAGTCGTCATCGCCCTGTAGACAAAGACTTCCATAGCCTGTGGCATACCGTGGCAACGGCATTAAAGGATCATGGTGTGCCGTTACAGTACGAGGCGGCGATCTTGGGGCATACCAATGGTGCCATCAGTTACGACAGGTACGGCGGTGGAGTAGCAGTCGAGAAGCTACAGGCAGCTATCGAAGTTGCACTATGAACGCGTTACATTGATGACCATGTCGTATGTAATTCAACTGGGCACAAGGAAGGGCGCGATTGGAACACCACAAAACTGACAAGGCACCACCTGATTTAAATGAATTAAAAGAGCACATAGCGTTGGAGTACGGGCGTTCTCTCCTCCAGCTGCAGCAGTTTGAATTGACACTCAAAGCAACCCTACCCACCCTGAAGGTATGCGGATTTTTCGATGAGTTGGCTGGTAACATAGAACGCGACCGCCAGCTTCTAGGCGGAAAGACTCTGGGGCATTTGGTTGGCCAGTGGAGCCAAAGAACGACGTTGGAGGATGAGCAAGAAATTGATGATGACGCTCTGAACGGCCGAGGTTACTTCCGTTTCAGTTTTGGCCTTGAAGGCGGGGAGTGGATGAATGAAAAGCTCAAACAGCTGGTCGAGTTACGAAATGAGCTGGTGCATCATTTCCTGTCACGTTTTGCGTTGAACTCGGAGGCTAGTTGCCAAGAGGCAATACGCTATTTAACGACGGCAGCCAACGTCATTAAGGACAACAGAGAGGCGTTACATTCTCTCCTTACTGCCGTCGAAAAAGCCAAGAGCGAACTGCTAGAGTTTATGAACTCCCCTGAGGGAGAGCATTTTTTACTATCCGGAATCCTCCCAGGGGAACCTGTCAACGATTGGGAAAATACTACTATCATCCAACAACTGAAATGTGAAGAATGTAGTGGTCAACTAAATCCGGACACTTGGTTAGGCCGAACCTCGGCTTTTGCTGGCGGTATCCCGTCATTGTATTGATGTGGACGCCGCCAGTTGTAGTAATCCATCAGGTAATAACTGATATCCCGCTTTGCCTCCCGCACGCTCATGTATCCCGTTGCCGGCAGCCACTCTGACTTCAGACTTCTGAACAACCGTTCCATCGGGGCATTATCCCAGCAGTTGCCACGCCGACTCATGCTCTGGGTCATGCGATAGCGCCACAGTCGTTGCCGAAATGCCCTACTGCCATATTGGCTGCCCTGGTCAGAGTGAAATAGCACACCGGATGGGCAACCCCGCTGCTGATAGGCCATCTCCAGTGCTTTGATTGCCAATTCTGCATCAGGTTTATCAGACATCGCCCAGCCCACGACCCGCCGGGTGTGCAGGTCAAGCACCGCTGCCAGGTAATGCCAGCGTCCACCTGCCCAGACGTAGGTGATATCGCCACACCACACCTGATTGGGTTGCTGGACATCAAATTCGCGAGCCAGCAGATTGGAAATGTCCGGTCGCTCAGACTGGGCGACCTGATAACGATGAGCGCCCGGCTGTTTGGATACCAGCCCGGCTTCCTTCATCAGGTTACGTACTTTGAATCGACCAATCTGATACCCCAACTCCCGCATCATCGACATCAAGGCGCGGCTGCCTGCAGAGCTCCTGCTCTCTTTGAACAACCGGCGCAACTCACTGCGTTGCTGTATCCGCTCACGGTTAATCGCCCGTCTGCGGGCCAGATAGTCGTAAAAGCAGGATGTTGGAACATCGAAAGCGCAGCAGACCAAGGTGATGGGGGCTTGCTCCCTTAATCGGTCTATCAGCGCGTACGTGTGAACTCGTCCGTCATCAAGAGAGCCGTAGCCTTTTTTAGAATGTCCTTTTCACGTTCGAGCCGGTTGATGCGGGCTTCCAGCTCCTGAATTTTTTGCTGCTCCGGAGTCAGTGCTTTGCCGATTGGGGTTGTGCCAGTTCGTTCGGATTGCAGTTGCTGAACCCAGCGGCGAAGTACGGTTTCACCGACATCCAGTGAACGGCTGGCTTCAGGGACAGAATATCCCTGGTCGAGCACCAGGGATGCGGCTTCGAGTTTGAATTCGGCAGTAAATGAGCGACGTAATCTTGTCATTGAACACCTCAGGTCATGGTGGCGACTGTACCACCTAAAATGGTGTCCGGGATGATTAGACCATATATGGACGCCCCCGGGTTGTGCAAGAACTGAACTGATACGGTTTGCGACCATATATCCGGCGTTATGATGGGATTAACTCCCTCGCCATGATGTCATCCGAGCCTTGCTTCCTTATCACTACACCGGTATATGCATACCCAGGTCTAATTCAGGCTGTTACAAGGACGGTACCCGTTTCTTCATCAGTGCCTGCAAACTCAGTAACGTAGATTTTCTAAGCAAATATCAAATTAACTTCCTGCAAAAGCTCTGTTCATACTGAAATCAACCGAGTCAGTTAGTACACGCCAGATGATCCGAGTTAACTTATTTGCCAGGGCGACAGTGGCTTTCAAGAAGCCACGCCGCAATTCAATTGCCTTAACCCATCTCCCTAAACTGTCATCCCGTTTTTGCACACAACGCATCACCGCTCGAGCGCCATGGATGATCAAGGTCCTCAAGTTACGATTACCGTTCTTGGTCATGGATGAAAGCCGTTGTTTTCCACCTGAACTGTGCTGTCGAGGGACTAAGCCACACCAAGCAGAAAGCTCACGGCCGCTGGAAAACTGGGTGGCATCAACCTCACTGACCACCGCAGCGGCAATCAGTGGCCCGACACCAGGAATGGTCAATAAGTGGTGATAGGCAACCTGCTGGCTGGACAGTTCAGCTAGTTCCTTATCCAAGACATCAATCCGTTCAGTGAGCATCTGCATATCTTCTCGTAACAGGCTCAGTAGTCGGCGAAGCGTGAAGGTTATCGTATTGTCTCCGTCTTCAAGCACTTCTGGCAGTTGTCGTTGCAGGCGTTGTAACCCGGCTGGAATAATGACTCCGTACTCGGCAAGTAATGCCCGTAGTTGGTTAGCCAGAGCGGTTCGCTGCTCAACTATGAGCTGGCGAGCACTACGTAACGCCTTGATATCTTGTTGTTCTGTAGTTTTAACTGAGACGAAGTGGATCCCTGGTCGGCAAGCTGTTTCACAAATAGCTAATGCATCGTTGGCATCATTCTTCTGGTGTCTTGCAAAGGCTTTGACATGCTGTGTGGGAATGAGCTTTACGTCATAGCCCATCGATATCAGTGCTCGTCCCCAGAAATGAGATGTTGAGCAAGCTTCCATAGCAATCAGTGTTTGCGGTGGAAACTGGCGCAACGTGTGGAGCAGTTTCTGGCGAGATATTTTACGATTCCAGGCAACAGAACCATCAGCCATCCATACACACACCTGAAAAACAGACTTAGCAATATCGATTCCAACTACTTTGATCGTGTTCATGTGGTGATCCCCCAAGTTGAACGCTGTCAGCCTAAGTATGAAACTGACCGCGCAGGGAGGGGGCGTCCATCACATCACTACAATTCTGGCCTAAGGCATCGAATAAAAGGAGTTCAAAATGGGCTCCTTTTTTGCTTTAACTCTCACAAGTCGATACTGTTTGCGTGTTTTACTAACACTTGCTCTCTTGATTCAACTACGCTGGCGATTTTTAAACAGGAGGCATGGTGGTGGCCGATCAAGAGTGGCGTTGGGTGGTACAGCAACTGACTCTCTCTATGGGGAGTGATGTCATCATTTTGGGGGATTTCAACTGGTTATGTGATGACTTGCTTAGGCTAGTCGAGGGGGCGGCGCTGTGTGCGGAGGATAGCAGTGCATCACTGCAGTTGTGGGGGGAAAGCCTTTCACTGCTGGGACTAGATTGGTGTGCTCAGTGGCACGTATCTGACCTCGGGCTTACGATCAACTTTCTCCCGCTCAGTGAGGAACCAAATCATGGATCTTTATGGTGGTTGATCCAGCTATGGTATTTGAGTCTTCGATATTGTTATCCCGATCTTGAGTGGCGCTTACTCTGGCCGAAAGTCCGTGGTATATCTCAAGAACTTCCTTCGTTTCTTCTTTCTTGCCGTTATCACCGAACACCTACATTACACATTGATACTGTACAGGTGAATCGCATGCCTTCTGGGCCATTAATGGCAATGAAGGGGGCGTTGAGATATATGCTTCATCGTCTGTCACATTTTACGACCAAACCACAGGGAATGTTAGAGCAGGTCAAGAGTCAGCTGCTTCAGTCTCTACCTTATCCTCTTCCTCTTGCCGAGTTAGCTAGGGTTCGTCAAACCCCAGTCAGAACGTTGCAACGGCAATTGGGTGACCAAGGCACTACCTATAACCAGTTGCTCGAAGAAGTTCGGCGTAGCCAAGCTCAGAGCTTGCTCTCGGACAGGCGACTTACTACGAGCGAAATAAGCCTGCGCTTAGGTTATAAGGATGCCCCCAGTTTTCAACGAGTGTTTCGAAAGTGGTTTGGGGTTACTCCGGGTCACTATCGTCAGTGTTATTATGAGCCGCTCTCCCTAATTCAGGAACAGCATGCCGTTAGCCTCTACTACGCAATCAGTCATTCAGACATGAGAGTACAACACCATAGTCAAGGAAGCAGAGTGTGGATTTGCCTGAAAAACCTTGCCTTTGGAAAGTTGGTAACCATTCACGGGGAGGATAAGGATGGGGTATGGCGGCCCTATGAAGCGACCTTCGAACGAACCTTAGGGGATGGTTTTGAAATATGGTCTACTTCATGCTTGCCAGTGCATGATCCTTTTCGCTTCTACATAAATTATCGGGTGGACGGACAGACGTATGTTGATAACAACGGCGGTAAGGGCTATTGCCTTGATGGTCCAATATTACTCGGTTTGCACCAAGTTGTGTGCCATCAACTAATTAGTGTTGTGGCCCCTAATGGGGATGCATGTGTTTTGGTTCGTTTGTTTAGCCGATCAGGTTGGGATCGAGTGAGAGTAGTCGGATTGCCCACTCAATCTCTAGTTGGTCTAGAGCATCCTCATGGCTGGGAATGGCAAGGACTTATCAATTGGTCTGATGGGAATAAACCAATGAGCTTTGAGTTCGAAAGTAGCAATGGCCACCGCCTAATATTCGATAATGCTGGAGTAGGTTTTTTCCCAAAAAGATTGTGATTTGAGCTATATCACAAAATTTATGTTTGGCATTACATGCTAGTTTTGTGGCGTGTAATGCTAGCACCCTTTGTTTTGTACTCTGAAATACTTAATGAGGCTCCCAGTGTGTATAACTGCGGACGAGTATTTTAATAATATCACAGAGGGAAAATGATGAAACGAGCAATATTCTTGTCTTTATCGGTGTTATTGACAGGTTGTTTGAATGATAATACATCACAGCCTGATTATGAGAACCAACTCAGAAAGATGAGGTTTTGTATTGACTCTTTGCCAGACAATACACCTAGCGGCGATCTCCCTTATTTAGCTGGTACAATGAATAGCTGGAATGGTGGTGATGACAGCAGCGATCTTCAGAATAAACCACCAATGCCATTAGTTCGCGGTGATGCTGCTTGTCCCTATTTTATCGATGTTAACTTTAATCGTGTTGGAGATGTTCACCAATTCAAATTTACTCGCGGAAGTTGGGATTCCGAAGAGTTGGATGATGAAGGCTACACGATTCATACACGTAGAGTCACTTATGAGGGGCAGTCGAAAACCCTGCATTTCTCCGTCAAAAAGTGGAAAGACTTAGAAGGCGGAGCTAAGCCAAAGCCTTCAACTCAAGTCGGTATTGTTGAGACTCATGTATTCCCTACGCCACAATTGACCACAGCCAGCCGAACAATTCGAGTCTACTTGCCTGAGGGGTATCAAGATAGCAACAAGCTTTATCCTGTTCTCTATATGTTTGATGGGCAAAAATTGTTTGATGAGACCACTTCAGAGTTTGGTATGGAGTGGCAAATTGATGAATCTATGCAGCGACTCATTCGTGAGGGAAGAGCTAAAGGATCCATCGTCGTTGGGATTGACTCACCAAATCTGTGGGATGATACAGACAGTGATTCGGATTTTAGTAAAAATAAGAATACAGCTCGTTATCGAGAATATACAGCATGGGATTGGACCTTACCTGGAGAGGGGGAAATAAAATCTCTTGGCGATAAAACAAGTGATTTCATTGCAAATCAAGTAATGCCATATATAGAGAACAATTATCGTGTCGATACTTCCAGAGAGAATACATCGTTGTCGGGGAGCTCTATGGGCGGTTATATGACTCTCTATGTTGGTACTCGCCTCAAGGAGAAAATATTTAATTTGATGGCTTTTTCTCCGGTTGCACAAGATGATCCAATGAGAGGATATATGCTTAGGGATTACTTGATTCAGCAAGCTGATCCAGATATTTATCCGCAGCGGATATACATGGATATGGGTGGTCAAGAACGGCTAGGTTATGCACCAGAACCTGAAATGCTAATCGATGGTATGCAGAAGCTATGCGAAAGTGTAAAAACAGCTGGGCATAAAGATATAACTTGCAAAGTCATTTCGGGAGGACTGCATGATGAAATATCTTGGTCTCATCGCTTTGCTGAGGTTTATATGGCAACTATAGGAAAATAAAAACGCAGCCCGGCAGATGCCGGGCCTATGCATCGGGAGCGTGAAGTTAGTCACAGAGTTGTAATTTGGCGTGGAGAGCTATGATTTTGGCACCAAATGATAATTCTACACAAGGATGAGTTGGTAACAATGCTGACGGTTTTTAACTGAGAACAGAAATAAAATGAATAAGATAAAAAAAGCCCGCCTGGGGCTGCTGGCTACTGCGATTTCTTTCGCCATGACCGGTTGCTTCAGCAGTAACGAAAGCAGCGAATCATCTTCATATCGTCATGTTTCTTCACCGGACTGGCGTGATCAAATAGTCTATTTCCTAATGATAGACCGTTTTAATGATGGGGATCCCTCCAACAATGACCAAGGAACCGGTGAATTTGATCCCACCAGTGATAAGAGGTTTAGTGGGGGAGATATCAGTGGTGTCCGTGAGAAGTTGGATTACATATCTGAACTTGGGGCCACGGCTGTATGGATGACACCTCCAGTGGCTAATCAATGGTGGGATCCAGCCCAGAACTACGGGGGTTATCATGGCTATTGGGCTCGTGATATGCAGAAGATCGATGAGCACTTCGGAGATTTGGCGACCTATCAGGCTCTTGCAGAGGATCTGCATAAGCGAGGGATGTATCTAATCCAAGACATAGTAGTCAATCATGTTGGCAACTTTTTCACATACTCAGGAACTTATGATCCATCTAAACCTTGTGAGGGCTTCGAGCTGATACCTGGGGCATTAGCTGCGGGGCAATCGCTACCATCGCCTTTGGCGCTTAATGACTGTAATTCTTCTGAGGCACAGCAGGCTGCTATATATCACTGGACTCCCCAGATCATCGATCACAATGAGCAGGAACAACAGCTGACTTACCAGCTTTCTGACCTTGATGATCTCAATACATCTACCCCTGCAGTTCGTGATTACCTCAAGCAAAGTTATCGCTACTGGATTGACAAGGTAGGGGTAGATGCTTTTCGAGTTGATACTGTCAAATTTGTTGAGCATGATTTTTATCATGATTTCTTTCACGCTCAGGATGGCATCTTGAATCAAGCCAAAGAAACAGGCCGTAATGATTTTCTAAGCTTGGGTGAGATTTTTGAGAGCTCTAGCCCTTACAAGACCGAGGGGGAGGAAAAGTTGATCTCCTATCTTGGTACAAAAGAGAAGCCAGAGCTAGAATCACTGCTCAACTTTCCGTTACAAGCGACCATGACTCAGGTATTTGCTGGTGGCCGTCCTACTGCGGAGCTAGGTTTTCGGCTGCGTAAAATGATGGAAATGTATCCCAACCCCTATCGTCTTGGTAATTTTATCGAGAATCACGATATGGCTCGCTTCCTCGCTCAGGGCAATTTGGACGACTTAAAACAAGCACTATTCACTATGTTAACTCTCCCTGGTATTCCCGTACTTTATCAGGGAACCGAGCAAGCTTTTAGCGCTCACCGTGATGCCATGTTTGAGGGGGGATATCGAGAAGATGGCCGTCAAATCGATTCGTTCAACCCTGATTCTGACATGTATCGATTTATTCAGACTCTGACAAATCTACGTAAACAGAACAAGGTTTTATCCAGAGGTGACCTAAGCATATTAGCTGAGGAGAAAAGCGGAGCGGGTGCATTTGCGTACCGTCGTCATATGGAAGGAAGCGATTTACTCGTTATCCTTAACACAGCTCCCGAGCAGATTCTTCTCAACAAAATGAGCACAGGGCTGCCTGCTGGCACACGTCTACGTATCCTAAGTGCTCTCAATGTGTCTGAACAACATGAAATTGTGATCGCTGAAGATGGAACTTTGACTCAAGCCTTGCCTCCCAAGTCTGCTGTTATGGTCATTGCCGATGGGACAGCCGCAGTTCCTCCTCAGGAGCATGTTATGACATTGACTACGCCGCTTGAGGGGAGTGTGCTGAATGCCGATTTATCTTTGAACGGGACAGGTACACCTGGGACTCAACTCCAGCTAGTAATTGATGGGCAGTTAGATACTGCGTCGCGTGTCACAGTTGATGAAGCTGGGCAGTGGCAAGGGCAGCTGAGTGTTCGTCATTTCCAAGTGGGTGAGCAAAGTCACCGTTTGGCGCTTTTTGAGGAGCGAACAGGTAACTCGACCGCCGATATCCATTTCAAGAGCCTTCTCAGCTTCCCTTCAGTACCTAGTCAGACACTGGATGACAGTGGTGATGCCATGGATGGAAACGGTGGTCCAAACGGGGGATATGCTTTACCTGGTGATGCTAGCTATGACAAAGCCGCACCGCAGATGGCGATCGAGAAGGCGAGTGTTTACCAGGTTGGTAGCAACGTTCGTCTAAGCCTGCAGATGGCTAGTGTGACGGATACCTGGTTGCCTACACTGGGCTTCGATCATGTTGGTTTCAGTATTTTCATCCATCTTCCTGGTGTCAAAGATGGCTTGCAAGTATTACCGAAGCTAAATGCCACCATGCCAGATGGACAAACTTGGGAACGACAATTGTTGGTGTTCGGTTGGCAGAATAGTCTCTATAGCAGCAAGGGAGCGACTGCCACTCGTTATGGTGATGCTGTGACGCCTGCACCGACTATCATGGTTGACAAGGCATCTCGCACTATAAACTTGGATTTTCCCAGTGCTTCGTTGGGGCGGCCTGATTCCCTAGATGGTATTGCATTCTATGTAACAACGTGGGATTTGGATGGTCTATCAAGTACTTATCGTCCCTTGCAGCCAACATTTGGTCTTTGGAATTTTTCGGGCGGAACTGAGCAAGACCCTTTGATTTGGGATGAGCTTCCTGTACTTCGTCTGCAAGAGTGATATCTATTTAGAAAACTGAACAGGTGCCAGCAAATGAGCTGGCACCGATTTAACCCTGAGTTCTGACTCCACAGTTTTGGTTGATTACTAGCTTGTTCACTTACGGCGGTTGTCGATTTCTTTGGCTACCCCTTTGAATGGCTCCCCACCTTGTTTCTGCTCGATAAACTTGCCGCTATCCGTATCGCGTTTCGTCCAGTTCCCATTAACCGGGTTCTGAACTTGGGTACGGTCGTTGACGGAACCTTGTCGATAGCCTTTGCCTGTGTTCGTAGCCATATGTAACCTCGGGTTTAAGTGAGACCCAAAGCTGCCGTTGGATTTCATTTTGCCCAATATTGGGTTGATTGTTGAGCTATTGAGGGAGGGGATGGGGCCTGTAATGAGGTGCTTGCAGTGTACGGGAGAGGGCGAGTAGGATTGGCCTGTTTGTTACCAATTTAAGCATGTCCACTTGATGTGGATGACCGTACTTCCGGCGGATTCTCGCTTGTTGAGGTTTCAGAACACTGTGATGGCAATCAGTTCCATCCCTAAGTGCCTGATTTATTTGGGCTCGCATTGATAACCCGTCGACCTGGTCAGGACCGGAAGGTAGCAGCCAAGGCGGGGGACTCGAGTGCCGGGATGTGGCTGGTAGGGCCACCACTTGTTTCTGCAATTCAATAAGTTACAGCTAATAGCCCCCTTCAGACCTCTTGGTAATCCACTTTGTGTGGATGAATCAAGAGTCTTCATAGTGAATCTCTGGCTCAGTCCCCACGGCATCCGGTATTACCGGAAAGTCACCACGCTCCCCTGTGGCCGTCGTAAAGAGATCAAAAAATCCCTGCATACCCGAGACAAGCTGACGGCCCGTGCAGCTGTTGCGAAGCGGCTTGCCTGCGTGGGTTCCAGACCCAAGCCCATTCAGTTGCCTGCAGAGGTCAATGTTGCCCCACATGAGCAATCAGTAGCCCGGAATCCGCGGTTTTATTGCTTGGTGACACGCAGGGTGGCGTTGTATTTGAGCCGGCCATGGGAAATATGTCTGTTTATCTCGCTCAGTAGCGTCTCTTTATTGATGGGCTTGGTGATATACCCGTTCATGCCATGGGAGAGATAGTATTGCTTGGATTCCGGCATCGCATCAGCCGTCAGGGCGATGATGGGGATATCTGCCCAAGGCATCTGGGAGGTGCGGATCCGGGTGGTGGCCACCAGGCCATCCATCACTGGCATCTGGACATCCATCAACACCAGATCAAATTCGGTGTGACCCAGTTTCTCCAGCGCCTCTTCTCCCTGAACGGCCAATGTGACCTGATGGCCCACGGAGTCGAGCATGGCGCCGATCACCTTGCGGTTGGTGGCATTGTCATCAACCAGCAAGATGCGATAGCTCTCCTGATCCAGCGGCTTGGACGGCAGGCAAACAATCGAGGGGGTCGTGGCTCTGGCGGGCCAGATGTAGGTAAAAGTACTGCCATGTCCCTCGCTGCTCTCTACCGAGATATCGCCGCCCATCAGGCGTGCGAGGTTACGGGATATTTCAAGTCCCAGGCCCGATCCGCCATATTGGCGGGTGATCGAGACATCCGCCTGGGCGAAACGTTGAAACAGGTTCTTTAACTGACTTTTGCTCATGCCGATCCCGGTGTCCTGGATCGAGATGCGTATCGAGTGGCGATCCTGCTCCAACAGGGTGCTATCAACGTGGATCTTTACTTCCCCCTGATGGGTGAACTTGATGGCATTGCTCACCAGATTGAAGAGGATCTGGCGCACCCTCAGCGGGTCGATCATCAACCACTCCGGCGTATCGGGGGCAACAGTCAGGGTCAGTTTGATCCCTTTCGCATCGCAGTTGCTTTGCATCAGGGCCCGGATATCCTCCAGCAGCTGGGGCAAGTGATGGGGGGCCAGTTGCAGCTCGATCTTGCCCTCTTCCAGCTTGGATACATCCAGAATGTCGTTGAGCAGACCGAGCAGATGGTTTGCCGATTCCCGCGCCGTCTCCAGATAGTCTCGCTCCCTCGGATCCATATCCCGGTCGGCCAGCAGGGAAAGCATGCCGAGAATGCCATTCATGGGTGTGCGAATTTCATGGCTCATGTTGGCCAAAAAGCTGCTTTTGGCTCTTGTGCCTGCCTCTGCCGCCTGATTTGCCCGCAGCAGTTTGTCATTGAGCTGCTGCATCAGTTTGTGTTGCAGAAACGAGATATTCATTTGCCGCCAGATCAGCAGGGCGAGCACAAAGAGCAGCGCAAATTGCAGGGTCGCGATGAGAGTCGTCGTGATGATCTGCTCCCTCACGCTGTCGCGGCGTGCCACATCAAACAGGGTCGCCTGCTGGTTCACCTCCAGAGTCAGCTGATGGAGCAGGGGAAGCAGGGAGGCGAGCTGTTGGCGCAGCTCCTGATGGGCAAGATTGTCCAGCGGCTTGGTGGCTTCCGGGCCGAGCCAGATATCCGCCAGAGAGATGTAGGAGCGAATGGCTTTGCTTGCCTGCTGGTAGATCTCTGTTTGCTGAAGCAGGCTGCGATCCTTGCTCTCCAACACAAGATCCATGCGGCTGACCAGAATATCGTATCTGAGTTGGAAGGTCGGTTGCGACTCATGGAGCAGCGAGCTTTGAAAACGCAGCGCTTCGTTATAGAGCTGGAAATAGTTCCACATCACGTTGTCTTCGCCCTGGCTGGTACTGCGCTGCAGATCCTGAAATTGCCGGTACTGGATGGTACCAATACCGGCAAAGGCAAGGAGCAGCACGCAGAGCACCACAAACAAGAAACGTTGACTGGCCGCCATGGAACGCATGATGGGATTTACTCCACTTTTATCGCGCTGATCTGCCAGATAGCCCGACCGTAATAGAGCTTGTTTTGCAGTTCGGGATATTGATCGAACGGATAGACAAGGAACAGCGGCCCTTTGTCACGCACCGACAGTGGCTTGCCATTGATCGTGCGGGCGAGGATGACCCGATACTGCTCGGCATCGCTTGTCGGCACCTGTACCGAGTAGTCATTGAGCGCGGTAATGGTGAGCTGTTTGCCGGTTGCCCCGACCTTGGCCAACACATCTTGCAGCAGCGGGCCGCGAAAGGTCTTGGCTTCGTCATACCAAGGGGTATGGGTTTTGATTTCGTGTACCGGCAGTTGATCCAGCATGGCGCTGTCCCACAGGGCCAGAGCCTGATGAGTGGGGCTGCTGATGGCGCCTTCAACCTTCAACACGGCGCTGTCAGGGGAGGGGGCTGCGTATGCGGTGCCGCAAAGGGCTGCCAACAGTGGTGCGATGTAAAGGCCTGCTTTCATGATCTCTCCTTCCTGGAAAATGGCGGCATGGGGGCCGAGCCAAAGGTGGCTTGTGAGGTGTGTCCAAAGGCAAGCAATAATCGGGCCCAGTCTAATGGGCTTGAATTATCAGCCATTTAGCCTGTTATCGGACGATCTCGGCGAAGGTGAATTGCAGTTTGCAACGTGCGGGGGAGGTTAATTGCAATTTGGCAATCAAAACGAGGAGTGGGTGTCGGTGAATAAGGCGCAAAGAGTATCATTTGGAGAACAAGTGCCGTGGCACTGCCCGGCATAACATTTGCAGCGTGCTGAATGCCGTGACAGCAAATAGTCTGAGAATCGACAAGGAGCTAGCGATGGAAAGCATGACTTACACCCTTAATGATATCCAGGTAGTGGTACTGGAAAACGAGTTTGACGCGATGGCCGTCAGTGAGCTCCGCCCGTTGTTTGAAACCCTCTCGACCCACCCGGGAGATATCCTGGCCGATATCAGCGATGTTCATTTTATCGACTCATCGGGGATCGGAGCCTTGGTATTTCTCTATAAAAGATTGATTATGAACGGGCATCAGATGGCCCTTGTCTGTGGACCCGGTCAACCCCATGACCTGCTGGAGATGCTGCATATCGACCGGGTGATCCCCTGCCATGAGAGCATCAAGGCCTATATGCGCTCCCGTGGCATGATGGCCGCGGCATCATGAAACGGGTTGGTATCCTGCTCTCATCCATTCTGCTGTCGGGTTGTGCGCAGTGGC
The DNA here is from genome assembly GCF_051919235.1 of Aeromonas sp. 95A. Classification (NCBI taxonomy): domain Bacteria; kingdom Pseudomonadati; phylum Pseudomonadota; class Gammaproteobacteria; order Aeromonadales; family Aeromonadaceae; genus Aeromonas; species Aeromonas sp. 95A. Next base: position 880,807 of record NZ_JBQBFC010000001.1, on the reverse strand, counting down.
CGCCGCAGGGGTATGGCGGCATGGCAGAGGCAAGACCCACCCGTATTCCGGTCAATGAGGATGAACGGCGGGTCTGGTCTCGTTATGATGAGCGTCAGAAGGAACTCGACTTGCAGCTGACGGAATTAAAGCAAGCGAGTCTGCAGGGGTGTATGCCTGCCGAGTTGAAACGACTACAATCTCAACGTATTGATATCGAACGGGATATGCACGGACGGCTCTGGTCGGATGTAGCCTGGCGTCAGACCGTGTTGGCACAATCACTACAACAAGTACGTTTGCGGCTGCAACAGACAACAGCGGATGGCTGTCGTGCTGATTGGTCAGGGCTCCCCTTACGCCAATGGGGGCAGACGTAACAGACGAAAAGGATGTCTATGAAACGGGGCGCTCTCGAAGGATTGATCTGTGTTCTCTTGCTGTTGTTCACCTGCCCGTTACTGGCCTCCACCTTGTTGGCTCCCGGTGATCGGTTGGCCATAGTGCAACCCGGTGAGCCTGCTTTTGATCAGCCTTTCCAGATCAACAAGCAGGGGGAGATTGCACTGCCTGAAGTCGGCAACCTAGTTGTGGGGGGGAAGACCCTGCAACAGGCGGATGAACTGATCCGCACCGCCCTCAAACCTGTTTACAACAACCTCTCTCAATTGACCGTCACCTTGCTGGAGAAGCGGCTGCTGATCAGCGTGATGGGCTATGTCAAAAAACCAGGCAGTTATGATCTGGCACCCGATGGTAACGTGCAGATGGCCCTCGATGCCGCTGGCGGTCTGGTGCCCGGTGCCCAGCTCAACAACATGCAGGTGCGGCGCGGCAGCACGGTCTCTAGCTTCGACTACAAGCGTTATCTCGATACCGGCGATGCCAGCGTGTTGCCGCCATTGCAATCCCTTGATGTGGTGTTCGTGCCAGCATCCCCTTTGATCGGCAACGTGCAGATTGATTTTGATGCGGCAACCCTGGCGGCAGGCGGGGATGGCGATACCGGCAAGGCGATCAAGGTGTTTGGCGAGGTCAACAGCCCCGGCGCCTTCAGTTTCAAGAGTGGCAACTCCATCGTGGATCTGCTGATGCGAGCCGGTGGGGTGACCCGTTTTGCCGGGGTGGAGCGGATCCGGGTGATCAATGGTGATGCCCCCGAGCTGTTCGATCTCAAAGCCTATCTCGACTCCGGCAACAACAAGTTGCTGCCCAATCTGGCGCCGGGCGCCACCATCTTCGTGCCCAAGGATGAAGAGCAGATAAAACGGGGGGCTCGCACCATCTACATCATGGGCGAGGTGTTCAAACCCGGCGCCTATGAGGGGCGGGAAGGGGACTCCTTCCTCGATATTCTGGCCAATGCCGGCGGCCCGACCCGCTATGCCGAGAGTCGCCAGATCCGTTTGCTGCGCACCGATGGTACGATCGAACCCATCGACTTGCAGGCCTATACCGAAGGGATGCAAAAGGCGTTGCCCCAAGTCAAACCCGGTGACGCCATCTTTGTGCCGGAAAAGACCGATATCAACGAGAAGTCCTGGTTGAAAGTGGCCCCCGGGCGGGCGGTGATGGTGATGGGGGCGGTGCGGATCCCGGGCCGCTATGAATGGTCTGACGAGATGTCGTTGCTGGATCTGATCGCCCACGCCGGTGGCCCCAACGAGCGGGCCGATATCGCCAAGGTGCAGATCCTGACCGCCGAAGGGGGGCAGGCCACGCCAACCCTGTTTGATCTCGACAAGTTCCTTCATCAGGGCGGGGCGCTGGCCAGCCTGCCGAAGATCCGGGCCGGATTCACCATCATGATCCCCGAGCTGCCCACCGATCCCAGTGACAACAAGTCCCAGTGGGTGCGCCAGTCACCGGACAGTTCCATCTATATCTTCGGTCAGGTCGGGGCCCCCGGTCGCTATGCCTTCAATGAGCAGATGGGCTTTATCGACATCCTGTCGGCCGCCGATGGCCCGACTGCGGCGGCGGATCTGCGCAATGTGCGCATCGCCCATCGCAGTGGCAGCACTGCGCGGGTCAGCAAGCTCGACCTTGCTCTCTACTTTGAAACCGGCGATGAAACCTTGCTGCCCAAGGTGCTGCCCGGCGACTCCATCTACCTGCCGGAGAAGAATCGCCCCTGGCTCGATGAGCCGAAGGAGAACACCATTCGGGTGCTGGGGGCGATCGCCCGCCCCGGTCGCTACCGTTTTGACTCCTCCATGACCCTGCTGGATCTGCTGGCCGAGGCGGGGGGCCCGACCAGCAGCGCCTATATCAAGAAGATTGTGGTGATCAACATGGCCACCAGTGGTCAGGGGGATCAGGCCCGCAGCTTCGATCTCGACGGCTTTGCCAAAGAGCCCGACTTTAGCCAGTTGCCGGTGCTGCGTGCCGGGGACACCGTCTTTATCCCTGACAGCAAGAGCAGCAACTGGGCCATTTTCATGGATGGCATGCGCGATATTTTGACCACGATCTCGGTGGTGGCCCTGGTCGGGACGCTTTGATATGAGCATCCCCATTCAATATCTGGAGCTCGAATCCCTCTACGCGGCGACGGTCGCCCGGGGGATCCGCTCGCTGGCGGTCACCTCGTCGGAAGGGGGAGAGGGGGTGAGCTCCATCTGCGATGCGCTGGCAAGGCGCTCGGAGGCGGATGGGCTACGTACCCTGCTGGTGGATCTCAACCTCTATCATCCCGGCCGCGCCACGGCGGTTGCCTGGGGGCCCAATGATGTGCCCGAGCCGGTGGCCACTGGCCGTTCCTTATCCTTGCTCCCGGCGCCGGGCAAGGATCTGATGGCTTTTCGCAACAAGGATACCTTGCGCCAATTGCTGGTTCGCTGGCTGGAGCATTACGATGTAGTGATCTTCGATACCTCGCCACTCACCGCCCTCAATCGGGGCAATATTCCGGCCGATCAGGTGTGTGGGGCCTGTGAAGGGGCGCTGCTGGTGGTGCTGGCGGGAGTGACGCCGACGACCGTGGTACAAAGTGCGGTGGATAAACTGACTCGTGCCGAGGCCAATCTGATTGGCGCAGTCTATAACGACAAGCTCAACCCGGGGCTGGCCAGCGAGATCCTGCGCGAACTCAACCGGCTGCCCAGCAACCGGGTGACCGAATGGCTCAAGCGCTGGTGTCGGCGCAGTGCCTTGCTCAATTTCCGGATCTGATCGCCCGCTGATGGAGGCCCGATATGGATGACTGGTTGCGATCTGCTCCGGCAACCCTGCAGTCGGTGCGCGAACTGCGCAACCGGCTGGCGCAGGGACTCTCCCTGTTTCAGGTCTCCCCAAAGGATCAAGCCAACTGGCTGCTCTGTTTCAGTGAGCTGGCCACCAATAGCGTCAAGCACACAGCTCCTCCCGCGACCCGGCTCTGGCTCACGCTGAAAGAGGATGAAACGGGTTTGAGTCTGATACTGGAGGATGATGGCGGCCCGCAACCCGGTCTTGCCAGCGCGCCGTTACCCGATGAGCTGCAGGAGGGGGGATACGGGCTGGCGCTGGTGCACCAGCTGTTTGCCGAGGTGCACTTCTCTCGCGACGGTGATCGCAATCGCGTGACCCTTCGCCAGCAGGGCCCGGTCAACCAACTGCCGGTGATCGCGGTGATCGACGATGACAAGGTGATGCGTGCCCTGCTCACCGCCTATCTCCATGAGCACTACCGGGTTGAAAGTTATGCCGACTCCCATGCCGCCCTGCTGGCGCTTGGAAAGCAGCCCCCCGCGCTGGTACTCTCCGATATCGAGATGGAGGGGATCGATGGCTTTGGGCTGCGCCAGCAGTTGATGAAGGATCCCAAGATGAAGGGGGTGCCCTTTATCTTCCTGACCGGTCATCAGGATCAGTGGACCCAGAGTCGGGCGGGGGCGCTGGGGATCGATGACTTTCTGGTCAAACCCATCACCAAGCAGGACCTGTTGCTGGCGGTTTCGCGGGTGCTGCAACGCTCGCAGCAGCTCAAGTCGCAATGGGGCGAGCAGCTGGATCAGCGCATGACCTCGGCGCTGCGCCCGTTATTGCCTGCCACCTCCATAGGGGGATACCAGCTGGCGTTGCAAACCCGCGCGGCCGCCGTGGGGGGCGGGGACTTTCTGCTGGTCAAGGATCGGGTGCTGTGGCTTGGGGATGTGATGGGCCACGATGCGGAAGCCAAGTTCTTTGCCCATGCCTATGCCGGTTATCTGCGCGGTTTGCTGACGGCGCACGATCTGGAGCGCGCCCCCGCCCGTTTGCTGACCATCTTGTCCAATGCGGTTCACAGTGATCCGCTCCTTGGGGCTACCCTGCTCACCACCCTCTGTATTGAGCTCGGCAACGAGGGGCGGGTGCAGTGGGCCAGCGCGGGCCACCCTGCGCCCTGGCTGGTTGGGCCCGGCACCATCCGTCAGGTCGGCGTGACCGGCCCCTTGCCCGGTTTGCGCCCGGATCCCCACTTCGTGACCAATGAGCGTCAGCTCAAGCCCGGCGAAATCCTGCTGTTCTGGACCGACGGCCTGCTCGATAGCCGTGATGCCGCAGAGCGCCAGCGCTGGGAGTTGCAGCTAAAAGAGATCTGCCTGACTTCGGGGCCCGGTCTTGAGCAACTGGCTCATCGCATTGCCCGCTGGTTTGATGAGCGCATCAATGATGCCGCCCTCGATGACATGACCCTCCTGCTGGTCGCCTGTCCCGGCGCCTGATCCAGCCCCTCTTTGCCTGACTGGCCCGCTCTATGCAGCGCCTTATTTCAGGTGGCATGGAGCCACGGGAGGAGGTGCCTATGTTACCCATGCAACAGATCTGGCTGGCCATCGATGCGCGTCAGGTCGGTGGAATAGAAGTTCACATTATCCACTTGGCCAACGATCTGCTGGCCAGGGGATTTCGCCCCACCATAGTGCTGGTGAGCAACCATGGCATGACCCCCTTTACGACCCTGCTCAAACAACAGGGCTTGCCCTACGAGGTGTGCCAAAACAGCCGTGATTTTATGCGCCGTCTGGCTCGCCAGCCTGCCTCTGTGCTGATCCATACCCACGGCTACAAGGCCGGGGTGCTGGGGCGGCTGACGGCCTGGTTCACCGGTAAATCGGTGGTATCGACCTTTCACAGCGGAGATGACGGGGAGGGGTTGCTGAAGTTTTACAGCTGGCTGGATCGCACCACAGCGCGTTTTGCGAAGTGTATTGCAGTGAGCGAGCCCATCGCTCGCAAATTGCCTGTGCCAAGCACGGTGATCAGCAACTTTGTGCCCATGCCTGCGACGCCGGCTGCGGTAACTGGCAACCGGATTGCCTTTGTCGGCCGCCTCTCGCCGGAAAAGGGGCCGGAGGCGTTCTGCCAGCTGGCCGCCTTCTGCCCGGATGGGGCGTTTCATCTCTACGGGGATGGCCCCATGAAAAGTGCCTTGTTGCAGCAGTATGGTGATCGCGTCCAGCTTCATGGTTTCCAGAACATGGCCAATGAGTGGCACAACATCGACCTGCTCTGCATCACTTCCCGCTTTGAAGGGTTGCCGCTGGTGGCCCTGGAGGCGATGGCTCACGGCATACCGGTTTGTACCTTTGCAGTGGGGGGCCTGGTCAATCTGATCGACCACAAATCCAATGGCTGGCTGGTAGAGCCCGGCCATGTGCGGGATATGGCGGAGCTGGTCAACTACTGGCTGCGCAGCGATGGGGTGGTGCGCAGCAAAATGAGTCAGGCGGCCCGCAACACCATAGCCCGAGGGTATAGTGTCAACAACAGGGTGACCGATATTCTGGCCGTCTACGGCGCCTGAATCCCCAAGGGGAAACCCGCCAAAAACGAGTGGCCGCTGGCCATAATGCCGATCAGTTAAGGATCCATTGACCGATCCTTCTGATGTGTGAAAATCCGAAACCTGTTGATTAGTTTCGGATTTTTTATGCGCATCGCTCACGCTCTCGACTTCCTCCACGCCAGCAATGCCGCTCAGTTTGAGTCACTCTCAGACCTCATTGCTCCCGAGCTCATCACAACGCTGCTCGCCGAAGAGGATGTCGTGACCCTGCGTCGCCGTCGTATGCCCATGGAGCGTCTGGTCTGGGCCATCATCGGCATGGCTATCTTCCGCCACGTCCCCATGACCCAGCTGGTCAATCAGCTTGATATCCTCTTGCCCGGCGACCGCCCCTTTGTCGCCCCCAGCGCCTTTTTGCAAGCTCGCCAAAAGCTTGGCCACAAGAGCATTGAGCGGCTGTTTCACGACACCGCCGCAGGCTGGCACCAGCAGGCCAATCACCCCGGTTGGGCCGGGCTGCAACTGCTCGCCGTCGATGGCGTGATGTCGCGCACGCCTGATACCCCGGACAATGCTGCCGAGTTTGCCAAGCCCGGTACCCAGCATGGGGAGACCACCTATCCGCAGGTGCGCATGCTTTGTCAAATGGAGCTGACCAGTCACCTGCTTGTTCAGGCGGTCATGGAGAGTTGCGCCGTCAACGAGATGGTGCTGGCCGAGCGGCTGGTCGCGCGCACGCCGGACCACTCGCTGACCCTGTTCGACAAGGGGTTTTACTCCCTCGGTTTGCTCCATGCCTGGCAGACCACTGGCAGCGAGCGGCACTGGCTGCTGCCGCTCAAAAAGGGCACGCAATACGAGGTGGTGCGCAAGCTGGGGCGTCAGGATGCACTGGTCTTGCTGAAAACCAGCCCACAGGCGAGGAAGAAGTGGCCGCACCTGCCGGATACAGTGGAAGCCCGCTTACTTACCCGCACCATCAACGGCAAAGAGCGGCAAGTGCTGACCTCAATGGTCGACCCGACGCGTTTCCCGGGCGCCGACATCGTTGAGCTCTACAGCCACCGCAGGGAAATCGAGTTGGGCTATCGGGAGATGAGGCACAGCCTGCAACAACACCGGCTGACCCTGCGCAGCAAGAAGGCGGCGGGGATACGGCAAGAGCTGTGGGGCGTGCTGCTGGCGTATAACCTGCTGCGCAGCCAGATGGTGAAGATGGCGGGGCAGTTTGTATTACCGGAGCGAAGGGAGCGGAGTTACCCCCGCAGTGTGAAGGCAAGACCACAAAAGTATGCAGTGCAAAAAACCAATAAAAACAATGCCAGTGTAGTGATGTGATGGACGCCCCCTCCCTGCGCGGTCAGTTTCATACTTAGGCTGACAGCGTTCAACTTGGGGGATCACCACATGAACACGATCAAAGTAGTTGGAATCGATATTGCTAAGTCTGTTTTTCAGGTGTGTGTATGGATGGCTGATGGTTCTGTTGCCTGGAATCGTAAAATATCTCGCCAGAAACTGCTCCACACGTTGCGCCAGTTTCCACCGCAAACACTGATTGCTATGGAAGCTTGCTCAACATCTCATTTCTGGGGACGAGCACTGATATCGATGGGCTATGACGTAAAGCTCATTCCCACACAGCATGTCAAAGCCTTTGCAAGACACCAGAAGAATGATGCCAACGATGCATTAGCTATTTGTGAAACAGCTTGCCGACCAGGGATCCACTTCGTCTCAGTTAAAACTACAGAACAACAAGATATCAAGGCGTTACGTAGTGCTCGCCAGCTCATAGTTGAGCAGCGAACCGCTCTGGCTAACCAACTACGGGCATTACTTGCCGAGTACGGAGTCATTATTCCAGCCGGGTTACAACGCCTGCAACGACAACTGCCAGAAGTGCTTGAAGACGGAGACAATACGATAACCTTCACGCTTCGCCGACTACTGAGCCTGTTACGAGAAGATATGCAGATGCTCACTGAACGGATTGATGTCTTGGATAAGGAACTAGCTGAACTGTCCAGCCAGCAGGTTGCCTATCACCACTTATTGACCATTCCTGGTGTCGGGCCACTGATTGCCGCTGCGGTGGTCAGTGAGGTTGATGCCACCCAGTTTTCCAGCGGCCGTGAGCTTTCTGCTTGGTGTGGCTTAGTCCCTCGACAGCACAGTTCAGGTGGAAAACAACGGCTTTCATCCATGACCAAGAACGGTAATCGTAACTTGAGGACCTTGATCATCCATGGCGCTCGAGCGGTGATGCGTTGTGTGCAAAAACGGGATGACAGTTTAGGGAGATGGGTTAAGGCAATTGAATTGCGGCGTGGCTTCTTGAAAGCCACTGTCGCCCTGGCAAATAAGTTAACTCGGATCATCTGGCGTGTACTAACTGACTCGGTTGATTTCAGTATGAACAGAGCTTTTGCAGGAAGTTAATTTGATATTTGCTTAGAAAATCTACGTTACTGAGTTTGCAGGCACTGATGAAGAAACGGGTACCGTCCTTGTAACAGCCTGAATTAGACCTGGGTATGCATATACCGGTGTAGTGATAAGGAAGCAAGGCTCGGATGACATCATGGCGAGGGAGTTAATCCCATCATAACGCCGGATATATGGTCGCAAACCGTATCAGTTCAGTTCTTGCACAACCCGGGGGCGTCCATATATGGTCTAATCATCCCGGACACCATTTTAGGTGGTAGAGTCGCCACCGTGACCTGAGGTGTTCAATGGCAGGATTACGTCGCTCATTTACTGCCGCATTCAAACTCGAAGCCGCATCCCTGGTGCTCGACCAGGGATATTCTGTCCCCGAAGCAAGTCGTTCACTGGATGTCGGTGAAACAGTGCTCCGTCGCTGGGTTCAGCAACTGCAATCCGAACGCAGTGGCACAACCCCAACTAGTAAAGCGCTGACACCAGAACAGCAGAAAATCCAGGAGCTGGAAGCCCGCATCAACCGGCTCGAACGTGAAAAGGACATTCTAAAAAAGGCTACGGCTCTCTTGATGACGGACGAGTTCACACGTACGCGCTGATAGACCGATTAAGGGAGCAAGCCCCCATCACCTTGGTCTGCTGCGCCTTCGATGTTCCTACCTCCTGTTTTTACGACTATCTGGCTCGCAGGCGGGCGATTAACCGTGAGCGCATGCAACAGCGCTCTGAGTTGCGCCGTTTGTTCAAAGAGAGCAGGGATTCGGCTGGCAGCCGTGCCTTGATGTCGATGATGCGGGAGTTGGGGCATCAGATTGGCCGATTCAAAGTACGTAACCTGATGAAGGAAGCCGGGCTGGTATCCAAGCAACCGGGCGCTCATCGTTATCAGGTCGCCCAGTCTGAGCGACCGGATATCCCCAATCTGCTGGCCCGCGAATTTGATGTCCAGCAACCCAACTAGGTGTGGTGTGGCGATATCACCTACGTCTGGGCAGGTGGACGCTGGCATTACCTGGCAGCGGTGCTTGACCTGCACACCCGGCGGGTCGTGGGCTGGGCGATGTCTGATAAACCTGATGCAGAATTGGCAATCAAAGCACTGGAGATGGCCTATCAGCAGCGGGGTTGCCCATCCGGTGTGCTATTTCACTCTGACCAGGGCAGCCAATATGGCAGTAGGGCATTTCGGCAACGACTGTGGCGCTATCGCATGACCCAGAGCATGAGTCGGCGTGGAAACTGCTGGGATAATGCCCCGATGGAACGGTTGTTCAGAAGTCTGAAGTCAGAGTGGCTGCCGGCAACGGGATACATGAGCGTGCGGGAGGCAAAGCGGGATATCAGTTATTACCTGATGGATTACTATAACTGGCGGCGTCCACATCAATACAATGACGGGATACCGCCAGCAAAAGCCGAGGTTCGGCCTAACCAAGTGTCCGGATTTAGTTGACCACTACAATGCAGCCGTTCTACTGCGCAGAGTCTTTGATAACTTCCTCGACCCGCACCTGCAGGCTCCCTTGTGCCAGGGTGGTGATGAGCTGATCGCCATTGTTGACCTGATCGGCGCGGCTGATCACCTCGCCACGCGCGGTGCGGGTGATGGAGTAGCCGCGCCCCAGGGTGGCGAGCGGGCTCACCCCGTCGAGGCGGGCGGTGAGCATGGCGAGGCGGTGACTCGCAAGGTCTTGCCGTTTGGCAATCAGGGTATAGAGCCGCTCCTCGGCCAGCTGATGGCGGCGCTTGCCAGATGCCAAGAGGCGCTCCGGACTCTTGCCTTGCAGGCGCAGTTCAAGGTTGGTGAGGCGCCGCTCACCCTGATGCAGCCGCTGGCGCAATAGCTGTTGCAAACGGGTGGAGAGTTCGTCGAGGCGCAGGGATTGTTGTTCCAGCCGCCGCTTCGGATCCTGATGGTCGAGCCGCTTTTGCAGCAGGATGAAATCGTGGCGGGCGGCGGTCTGCTGGCGACTCATCGCCTGCAGCAGTCGCTGCTTGAGGTGGGCGAGGCGCTGGATGCGGGCCTGATTGTCTGGCGCCACCAGCTCGGCGGCAGCCGACGGGGTAGGGGCGCGCAAGTCGGCGGCAAAGTCGCTGATGGTGACATCCACCTCGTGGCCCACTGCGCTCACCACCGGTATGGCGGAGTGGGCAATGGCGCGCGCCACCGCCTCTTCGTTGAAGCACCAGAGATCTTCGAGCGAGCCGCCGCCGCGCCCAACGATAAGCACATCCACCTCGGCACGCTGGTTCGCTTTGGCGATCGCCGCGATGATCTGGCTGATGGCGGCGCTCCCCTGTACCTGAGTCGGGTAGATAAAGACCGGCAGATCCGGCGCGCGCCGTTTAAGCACCGTCAGCATATCGTGCAGGGCGGCGCCGGTGGCGGAGGTGATAAGGCCCACCGCCCGCGGTTCACGGGGCAGCGGCCGCTTGCGGCTTTCGTCAAACAGCCCCTCGGCGCCGAGGCGGCGCTTGAGCTCTTCAAAACGCAGAGCCAATACGCCATCGCCCGCCGGCTGCATCGACTCGATGATCAGCTGGTAGTCGCCGCGCGGCTCATAGAGGGAGACCCGCGCCTGCACCAGCACCTGCATGCCATCCTGCGGGCGGAAGGCCACCCGCCGGTTGTTGCCCTTGAACATGGCGCAGCGTACCTGCGCCGACATGTCCTTGAGGGAGAAGTACCAGTGACCGGAGCTTGGCATCGCCAGATTGGAGAGCTCGCCGGTCAGCCACACCAGCCCCAGATCCTGCTCCAGGATCATGCGCACGGCGCTGTTGAGGCGGGTGACGGTAAAGACCTGCTGCTCGCGGCCGCTCGCCGCACTGGATGGGGTAAATCGGTTCAAAGGCGTACCTGTGGTCTGCTCCGGCGGGGCCGGGATAAAACGGTGGCCGCTATCTTAACCCGAAACAGGGGGAGGGCGTTAAGCAGGAGGCGCCAGCAGCAGAAAAGCAAGATTGGAAACGCTGCCGTTTATTCGGGCAGGCAGTATGGCTCCCGACAAAGCCCTCGCGCTTGCCCGCATCTGGCCGCGTTGCGGCTTGCCTAGATGCCGTTGATCTCTCAGGTGCTGCTGATGTTCACGGCGCCACCATCTTGACCAGCGTTCACTCGCCCCCTGTTTGGAGTAGCTTATGAATCCCTCAACCCACTTAAGTTTGACGACCCGTTTGCTGCACTGGTCGGTTGCCTTGCTGATGATTGGCCTGACCCTCAGAGATCCCCTCATTTTTAGAGACTCAAATAATTCCAAGTGTGCGGGTATATAAGCGGTGTTGCTTCAGGTAGTAGATAAATTTATCCATCAACAAGACCGCATTGGCTTCTTTCATTTTAGGTAACAACTGGTAATAGATGACCCCTTGCCGAAAGAACGAATAGGTTCGGCTCTTGCTGGTATTGACCTTGATCGTTCTCTCTAGACCGACACTGTCTCCAGCCTTACCCAGCAGCGTCAGCAAGACGATGGCCAGGGCACTGAATAAAAACAGTCGGTCGCGCCGGACCGGATTACTGATGTGCACATCTCCCATACCCATGCCGAATTTGTAATCTTTGATATCACGAAAACTGGTCTCGATACCCCAGCGCTGGCCGTATAGTTGCAACGCCTTGGCGGCGCTCAGGTCGGTCCGGTTACTGGCCAGAAACCACGCGTCTTTCATGCCACTCTTATGACAACAATAGACCCGTTCGACAGGCTGTCGCTGCCCAGTTAGCTCCACCGCTTTGAGGGTTCGGGTGCGCCCGGTCGGCGTTAGCCAGTCCCGAGCTGGAACCTGCTCTACACCAGGGTAACCAACCAAAACATTTCCTTTAAATCTAATGAGATAAGCAAAGCCTAGCTCTTGCTCCAGGCGTTCGAACAGCTCCATGTAACCAAAGCCGCGGTCAGCTACTACCGTCACGAAGATACCCTCTGGCAACGTCTGCTTGAGCTTGGTGAGCAGCTCTTTCTCATGGGCATTGCGTTGCCCTTTGAGCAACGATTTCCGATGGGTTTTCCACAGCAGCGGAGTACTGCGACCGTGGTTGGTTTGCAGGCTGATAACCAAGGTACTGTGATCATCGGCATCGAATTCGGTCCAGTCCATGGAGACTACGATCTCGGTACGTTCACCGACCACATAGGGCACCCAATCGTCAAAGAGGCTCCAGACATTGAGCTTGGTGTTAGTGAGCAGGCGATCCACCTGTTTAACCGCATGTTTACGTTCGAGACCGTTGGCCAAGGAGAGGCCACTACCGATGGCGTGGATGGCCAGTGAACCTGACTCGATAACCCCGAGGGTAGCATTGGCGAGGGAAAGAACACGCTTAGCATGCATGTCCTGTCCAAATATATCGTCGATGTGGTTGAGGATTAGTTCGTGGTTAAACATGGGGATAGTCTGTTGGGTATTAGCTGGTCAAGGATGGCGATCATACCTCAGAAGCCGCGCCACGCCTCGCTCATATGAGGGGATGGTTAAGGGCCTGACCCTTGTAGGTTATCTGATGGTGAAATTTGAAATATGGGATCTCTATGCCCTGCATAAATCTCTGGGGGTGATTGCATTGATCTTGATCCTGCCCCGCGCCATTCTCCGCCTTGTTAGAGGGTGGCCTGAGCCTGTTCGTCAATATCCTGTTTACGAGGCATTGTCAGCCAGGGTGATCCACTGGGGTTTGCTGATTTCAACGCTGCTTATTCCGGTGTCCGGTCTCTGTTATTCCGCAGCGGCTGGCCGAGGTGTCGCCATATTTGGCTGGTCTCTTATCCCGATGAATCCAGATATCCATGATCCTGCCAATGTGATTCCATTCAGTGAATCCGTTCGGGATATTGCTCACACAGTCCATATATATTTGCCATATGTCATGCTGGCATTTTTGCTGGTGCACATTGTCGGGGCGTTGAAACATCATCTGCTGGATAAAGATAATACCTTGCTGCGGATGGTGGGGCGAAAATAATAAAGAGAGACACCCCTTGTTGTGCCGGGAAATATATATTGGCAGCGGGTGAAATTTATTATCCAGACCGAGCAAAGGACATTGAGAAGAGAATGATACCGGTGCGAGTGGTCGCCGCGAGGGCAAGAGACAAGACAAGGACACAAAACAAGGGGAGGGTGGTCAGAAGCCGCTTGCCCCCTGAGCCCTTGTCGATCATCCCGTTGCATGGGAGTTGGGCTGCGTCGGCACCTACCGGTTTTGCATAAATCACCGGCTAGCCAACTCTTTTGCCCCGAAATGGCGCTTTTCGTACTGATAATCTTGGTTTTTTGGCGTTTTGGCCGCCTAAAAGAGGGCTATGCCATAAAAAATTCAAAAAACTTCTTTACCAGTGACCAATGCGTGAGTAAACTTCGTCGGCAATATTTTACACCCCCACTTCCTCAACGGTGAGATATTGCCATGCTCAGGATTGCCAAAGAAGCGTTAACCTTCGACGATGTACTGTTGGTTCCCGCCCACTCCGAAGTTCTTCCCAATACTGCCGATCTGCGTACCAAGCTGACCTCCGCCATCAGTTTGAACATCCCGATGATTTCCGCTGCCATGGACACAGTGACCGAAGCCCGTCTGGCTATCGCACTGGCCCAGGAAGGCGGTATCGGCTTTATCCACAAGAACATGTCCATCGAGCAGCAGGCTGCCGAAGTGCGCAAGGTCAAGAAGTACGAGAGCGGCGTGGTCACTGACCCCGTTACCGTGCGCCCTGACATGACCATCGCCCAAATCAAGGAGCTGAGCCACAAGAATGGCTTCGCCGGTTACCCCGTGGTGACTGACGGCAATCAGCTGGTCGGTATCATCACCGGCCGTGACGTGCGCTTCGTGATTGACCTCTCCCAGACCGTTGAACAGATCATGACCCAGAAAGATCGTCTGGTCACCGTGCGTGAAGGTGCCCCTCGCGAAGAGGTGGTTGCCCTGATGCAAAAGCACCGTATCGAAAAAGTGCTGGTGGTGAACGCCGACTTCAAACTCAAGGGCATGATCACCGTTAAAGATTTCCAGAAAGCCGAGCGCAAGCCCCACGCCTGTAAAGATGACAAGGGTCGTCTGCGGGTCGGTGCTGCGGTTGGTGCCGGTGCAGGCAACGAAGAGCGCGTCGCCGCGCTGGTGGAAGCCGGTGTTGACGTACTGCTGATCGACTCCTCCCACGGCCACTCCCAGGGCGTGCTGGATCGCATCAAGGCCACTCGCGACGCCTATCCGGATCTGCAGATCATCGGTGGCAACGTGGCGACCGCCGCGGGCGCCAAGGCGCTGGCTGCTGCCGGTGTAAACGCCGTCAAGGTCGGTATCGGCCCGGGCTCCATCTGTACTACCCGTATCGTGACCGGCGTGGGCGTGCCCCAGATCACTGCCATCTCCGACGCCGTTGACGCGCTGGAAGGCACCGGTATTCCGGTGATTGCCGATGGCGGTATCCGCTTCTCCGGCGACATCGCCAAGGCCATTGCCGCGGGCGCCAGCTGCGTCATGGTGGGCTCCATGTTCGCCGGTACTGAAGAAGCGCCGGGCGAGATCGAGCTCTATCAGGGTCGCTCCTTCAAATCCTACCGTGGTATGGGTTCCCTGGGCGCCATGTCCAAAGGTTCCAGCGACCGCTACTTCCAGACTGACAACGCTGCCGACAAGCTGGTGCCGGAAGGCATCGAAGGCCGCGTGCCGTACAAGGGTCGCCTCAAAGAGATCATCCATCAGCAGATGGGCGGCCTGCGCTCCTCCATGGGCCTGACCGGCAGCGCCACCATCGACGACATGCGCACCAAGGCAGAGTTCGTGCGCATCTCCGGCGCCGGGATGAAAGAGTCCCACGTCCACGATGTGACCATTACCAAAGAAGCCCCCAACTATCGGATGGGCTGATAAAACGGGGCCCTGCGCCCCGTTTTTCCACCCTTTTTTTATCCCGTGCCCTTTGTGACAACATCAGCCTGATGCAGGAATAAAATGACTAAAGACATTCACCAGCACCGTATCCTTATCCTCGACTTCGGTTCCCAGTACACCCAGCTGATCGCCCGCCGCGTGCGCGAAATCGGCGTCTACTGCGAACTGTGGGCCTGGGACGTAACCGAAGAGCAGATCCGCGAATTCAATCCGAGCGGTATCATCCTCTCCGGTGGCCCCGAGTCCGTCACCGAAGCTGGCAGCCCGCGCGCCCCCGAGTATGTATTCAACGCCGGTGTCCCTGTGTTCGGTATCTGCTACGGCATGCAGACCATGGCCGAGCAGCTGGGTGGCAAGGTGCAATCCTCTACCGAGCGTGAATTCGGTTACGCCAAGGTGGAAGTGCTTGGCGAAGCTGGCAAGAGCAGCGCGCTTTTGCGCAACATCGAAGATGCCATCGCCGACAACGGCAATGCCCTGCTGGATGTCTGGATGAGCCACGGTGACAAGGTCACCACCATTCCGGCCGACTTCACCACCATCGCCCAGACCCCGACCTGCCCCCACGCGGCCATGGCGTGTGAGGCCAAGCGCTTCTATGGCGTGCAGTTCCACCCGGAAGTGACCCACACCCGTCAGGGTGCCCGCATGCTGGAGCACTTCGTCAAAGACATCTGCGGCTGCGAATGCCTCTGGACCCCGGCCACCATCATCGACGACGCCGTTGCCCGCATCCGCGAGCAGGTGGGTGACGATGAAGTGATCCTTGGCCTCTCCGGTGGTGTCGACTCCTCCGTGGTTGCCATGCTGGTGCACCGCGCCATCGGCGATCGCCTGACCTGCGTCTTCGTTGACAACGGTCTGCTGCGTCTGAACGAAGGCGAGCAGGTGATGGAGATGTTTGGCGATCACTTTGGTCTGAACATCATCAAGGTTGAAGCGGAAGAGCGCTTCCTCTCTGCCCTGGCCGGTGTTGACGAGCCGGAAGCCAAGCGCAAGATCATCGGCCGCGTCTTCGTTGAAGTGTTTGATGATGAAGCGAAAAAGCTGAAAAACGCCAAGTGGCTGGCGCAAGGCACCATCTATCCGGACGTTATCGAATCCGCTGCCAGCAAGACCGGCAAGGCCCACGTCATCAAGTCTCACCACAACGTCGGCGGCCTGCCGGAAGAGATGAAGATGGGTCTGGTCGAGCCGCTGCGCGAGCTGTTCAAAGACGAAGTGCGCCGCGTTGGCCTCGAGCTGGGTCTGCCCTACGACATGCTCTACCGTCACCCGTTCCCGGGCCCGGGTCTGGGCGTGCGCGTCCTTGGCGAAGTGAAGAAAGAGTACTGCGATATTCTGCGCCGCGCCGATGCGGTCTTTATCGAAGAGCTGCGCAAAGCCGACCTCTACAACCAGGTCAGCCAGGCGTTCGCCGTGTTCCTGCCGGTGCGCTCCGTTGGCGTGATGGGCGATGGTCGCAAATATGACTGGGTCATTGCGCTTCGCGCCGTCGAGACCATCGACTTTATGACCGCCCACTGGGCTCACCTGCCGTACGACTTCCTCGGTCACGTATCGAATCGCATCATCAACGAGATCAACGGTATCTCCCGCGTGGTGTACGACGTTTCCGGCAAGCCGCCCGCAACTATCGAATGGGAATAAGCGGCTCGCGCCCTTCTGCCCTTCGAGCATAAAAATGCAAAAAGACGCCCTTGAGGCGTCTTTTCTTTTCTCAATCGTTTGCGCCACACATCTTCTTTTTTAGAGCAGCTTTTTCGCCACCTTGCCCCTGTCATATGTGACAGGGGCATTTTTGCCATCTCGCACTAGGCTCTCTCATGCCAATTGAGCCCGCTGTCAACAGCTGCTTGTGGCTGGGGTGAGGGCTGATCCAGTTGCAGATAGCTGCGCAAATTTGCCCATCGTCATCGCGCCAACCGGCAGTGACGACACCCCGGTGGAGACCGGAAACCACTTGAATCAACGGGGCGCAGCCCGATCGGCCAAACGAGTCGGGACCATAGAGCACGGAGAGTTTGATATGTCAGAACAAGCAGTGTTGGTAGGTGGATGGACCGCATATCACAAGCTGACCGCCGAGGATCAGGCGGTATTTGATCAGGCGCTGAAAGGATTTGTCGGGGTGCAGTATGTACCCTTTGAAGTCTCCACCCAGGTGGTGGCTGGCACCAACTACCGCTTCAAGTGCAAGAGTACTGTGCCGCTTGCCAAACCGATCCATGGCGAAGCCGTGGTGCAGATCTTCAAATCACTGGACGGGGATGCCCATATCACCTCCATTACCCCAATCTGATTGGGTGGTAGGGCAAGGTGGGGAGGGGGATAACCTCTAACTGGTTGGTTCTAACACCCGGCAATAAGAAAGACGCCTTAGGGCGTCTTTAATTTTTATAAAACTCTGCACCTTTAAATATCTCACTGGTGTCATAGTCTAATACAATAGCTACACTGTAACGTGCACGAGTTAAAGCCACGTACAGCTTAGCACGAGTGGCAGGTTTTAATTTTTCAGGTTGATCTGTGTGACGAAACCATTCTGCCATATCATCTGTTGGATATATAATTGCACGGTCTACAGTGAGACCTTTAGACTCACCAAAGTTCATTGAATCATAAGATTCATCTATTTTTGATTTTGAGTTCCAGCGTAACTGCATTGGATTATATATTCTTAAATATTCAGAACATTGGTTTTTTGAAACGATGAATACTCCTTGGTGCTGAATGTTATCTTTATGGCAATCGGCACAATTACATGCATCTACAGTAGGAAGTTGAGGGTAAAGTTTTGAGGAGAAATTACATATACTTTGGCAGCAACGATGCGATTTATTTAAAGTCATTTCATCTAGCTGGCATGTGATACGCTTTCCTAGCATTTTCTCAGATTGAACAAAAGCTTTAATATTTCCATTGCTATACTCAGCATGTTTATTCGTATTATGGGTCTGATAAGTTACTTGCCTTGGATCTCCCACTATGATCACTTCTGATTTAGACTTGAAGAGAAGCTTTATTAACTCTAAGTCAAAGCCAGCTAGATCTTGAACTTCATCTATGCATATCATGCTGTATAAAGATGCAATTCTATTAACTACCGCTTGATTGCTTGCTTTATTTGCTTCAAATGCAAATTTTGAGATTTTGTCAGAATATATTTTAAAGTCAGAGGTGAAATAATATTTATTGAAGTTGTTTTCATCTGACCAATAAACATTTTGCCCACTTTTATTTGTATATCTTAATCCTGAACGCTGATTAACTAGAATAAAACCGATGTGTATATTAGCCAATGAGCTATTTAGTTGGCACTGGTATGGTCTAACCCAGTGTTTTAATAGAAATGAAAACCATGTGGTAATAGTTACATTGGGTGGCACTGCTCCAACCTCAGAGATAAATTTTCGTTTAATTTCCTGTTCGTTTGACTCAGTGTAAGTTGTAATTAAAATTGATTCGCTAGGTTTACTTAATGCAATTTTTACCAAATGAGTTGTTTTACCAGAACCCGCAGCTGCAATTAGAAGACGATTATTTTTCATTACACCACTCCACTGCTTTAGTTATGTATTGTGGATAGTTAAAGGTTGTATTTGATTCAAAGACACTGAGAGCCCAGCTAGTTTTTTGTGTTTGTAACTTCGTTGATAATAGATCCGCAGTATTAAACTTACCTATGTCTAGGTTGAGCACTTTACACAATTCATTTAAATTGTCTTTGTTTGCATCAACAAACTGTGGCTCAAGAGTGTTGAGGTGGTTTCGATCGTCTGAAAATATTTTTATGTGGTGGCAGTCATGATAATCACTATATTTTTTTATGATTTTTTCATTATAGCTTCCATCGTTATCTGTTATTACGGCTACGCTTTTGTTGATTTTCTTGGCAATTTCCAAAAAACGTTTGAATGTCAATTTCACAGAAATTACATCAATGCCATGCTCAATAGGTAATGATCCAAGGTTTTTATCCATATAAGCTTTTTGAAATATGAGTTCATCTGAATCACCCTCAACAAGCACAGCTTTACTACAGAGAATAAGTCTTAATGTCTGGTATCCTGGTAGTTTTTTAAAAAAATCAAAAGTATCTTTTGATAAATCAGTGAACTTTGTGACTTGGTGTTCATTTAGTAAAATTAAATTTTCAAGGCCAAGTTTATTGGCTACAAAGCTACTGTGTGTTGAGATAATAACTTGTTTGTCAGCGGAGTTATCAACTATTGATTTTAATAAATGATTTAGCTTGGAATGTGATAGATGATTCTCAGGTTCTTCTATTAATAACAGACTAGCCTCTTTTGCTTTTTTGTGAGCTAGAGCAAGATTCGTTTTTATGATGCACTGATAGCCTTTTCCTATTTGATGAAAGGGTATATCTCCAAGATAGGTCATTAAACTGGATTCCCAAGCATTTTGAGATCCCAAATCAACGGAGATGCGAAGGTGATCACCTTGGATATTTGATTTGCTATCAATTTTTTCATTAATTACTTTGACCGAATCATCTTCAGCAAAGTTATCTTTCATCTTTCTATATGCCTGAGATAGCTTAACTTTTTCACTATCGTCTAAGTCATTTTTTATAATTCTTGATATGTATACATCAGAACCGTTTTGATACTTATTGGATGTTGAATCTATTAGGACAGATTTAATTGGAATGCTTCTTGATGTAACTGCATCTCTATCGAATGATGACCAAGATATTTTATAGTACTCTATTGGTAGTGTATTTACTTTCTCTCCACTGTTTATTAGTTCTGAATACTCATCAATATAAGTGTCATCAAACTCTATTTTGAATGAAACACCACATGCATCACTCCGTTCCTTATTACCAGTGCCTTGTAATTTTGGTGCGCAATCTTTTGCAAAAAATACTTCTATACAAACTTCTGGTAAAAAACTCGGCTCCCGATTGTTTACTTTTTCCAAATACTCGGCTACAGCCTTGCTATTGAATATATATTGTGTCAATTCATTTTTTAAATATCTGCCATATAATATCCCACTCAATGCTAAATGAGTCGCCTCAAGTATTGTTGATTTTCCAGACCCATTGTCACCGACAAGAATATTTACGCCTTTGTTAAACTCGATTGAGAATTTGCTGTAATAGCATTTGTAGTTATAAATATTAACTTTTTCTATTTTCATTGTTCATTCCTATCTACATGGATATTAACTAGGAGACTATGTATTTAAAATTATTGATTAGTGTACAATTACTTAGGGTCTTTTTTGAAGCCCTGAATGCTGAATATGTGAGGTCATAATACATAATCCGATAGGAGTAATGTAAATTGCTCTGCGAATTTGGTCTTTGGTTTCAGCCCAAAAGCCGCTCGGCAAATGGTGCAATGCGCTGCGCTTATTGCACCCTACCTGTTTCGTCAATTCGCTGGGGGGCGGCTGAGCACTGAGCCTTGCCAAAGCAATAAAAGGGGCGATCTGCGCCCCGACTGTTTAATGTCCCCGTTTTATATCGCCGCGCGCTTGTCTGGCGCTGCCTGATTGTCTGCTGACTCACAACCAACACTCCAGTTTCTCCCCCATCAGGGCGAGCAGAAAAAGGCCAAGTTTACTCATACCTCGCCGCTTCCCAGGCGTGTATCGCCTGTTTGCGGGTCTCGCCCCAGTGATAGCCGCCAAGCTTGCCGTTTTGCTGAATGACCCTGTGACAGGGGATCATCAAGGCGACGGGGTTGGCGGCCACCGCCAACCCCACGGCGCGGGCGGCTTTGGGGCTGCCGACGGCGCTCGCCACCTGGGCGTAGCTCACCACCTTGGCGGGCGGGATCTGCAGCAGCGCCCGCCAGACGCTGATCTGAAAGTTGGTGCCGCTCACGTGCAGCGAGATGGGGCGATCCGGCGCCTTGCTGCCATCGAACATGGTGTTGATGACCCCTTGAGTGCGTGATGGTGCTTCTTGCAGCGTTGCCTCAGGCCAGCTGTGGGCGAGGGCGGCCAGCGGCGCCTCTGGGGCCTTTTCATCGAGAAACGAGAAGTTGCACACCCCCCGCGGGGTGAGGGCGACGAATGCCTGACCAAAGGGGGTGTCGTGCACCCCGTGATCGATAACCAGCCCGGCCCCGCGCTGCTTGTACTCGCCCGGCGTCACCGCTTCGAGCTGCACGAAGTGATCGTAGAGCCGCGAGCCGCTGCTAAGGCCCAGGGTATCGGCCACCTCAAGCAGCGGGCGCGACTCCTGCAGCAGCGCCTTGGCCCGCTCCAGGGTCAGCACCTGCAGATAGCGTTTGGGCGTCACTCCGGCCCAGCGGCTGAACAGCCGCTGGAAGTGAAAGGGACTTAAGTGAACGTGCGCCGCTATCTCGTCCAGAGTGGGCTGGCGCTCCACCTGACTTGCGATAAAACGGATGGCATCGGCGATACGGGCGTAATCAGACATAAGGCGCTCTCACGATAAGATTTCGGTCGCAGGATCTTGGGGGCGACAACGTCATGTGCGACAAATTGATACCCCACCATCTGCCAGCAGGGCAATGCCGGTGGTAAAGCTGGATGCATCGGACGCGAGATAGAGGGCCGAACGGGCGATCTCCTCCGGTTGGGCCAGCCGTTTGAGGGCATGCATATTCTGCACAAAGGCGAGACTCTCCGGCGTATCGGTAAAGGCCCGTCCCATGGGAGTGTCGGTGCCCCCCGGCAGCAGGGCGTTGACCCGCACCCCTTGTGCCCCATACTCGGCAGCCAGCACCCGGGTCAGGCCAATGAGGCCCGCCTTGCTCGCCGCATAGGCCGCCATGCCGGGCAGCCCCAGGGTATGGCCGACGAAGGTAGAGGTAAAAATAAGCGAGCCACCGCCGCGCGCCAGCATGGCGGGGATCTGGTACTTGGCCCCCACAAAGGCGCTGGTGAGGTTGGTATCCAGAATTTCCTGCCACTGCGTCAGCTCAAGCTGCTCTACGCTGCCCGGCGTGCCTGTGGTACCTGCGTTGTTGAAGGCGATATCGAGCCCGCCGAAACGGGTTAACGCGAGATCAACAAGAGCGCGGGCGTAACTCTCGCTTTTCACATCTCCCGCCAGACTCACCGCCTGGCCCCCCACATGGCGGATCTCCTCCACCAGCAGGTCCAGCTCGGGTTGGCGGCGGGCGCCGACGACGACGCAGGCCCCTTCGCGGGCAAACAGGATGGCGCTGGCGCGGCCGATGCCGGAGCTGGCGCCGGTGATAATAGCGACCTTGTTGGACAGTAATGACATGGCAGTTCCCTCGCTGGTGTGTTGTGCGCCAAATCAGTGGGGCACAGGGTTGGCTGTGGGTTGGAACCCCAATAGGTTCCAACCGACTTGGGTTTGACTCCCACTATGGCAACCACTCCTCGCCGGGACGACCCGAATCTTGCTCTCTTTCTCTCCAACTCGTTTTGCTACATGTCGATACAGGCCTTCGTGGCAACAAAAGGGGAGAACTGAGCCCCGAATTCTTTATAATGCCCCCCTTTAAAATCGCCGGACCCGGGTTCGGCGCGCGCTGATGGTCGCTGTGCCATCGGGCAGATCATCAGGATTGAGAAACGGTTATGCATACTCTGGAACAGCTGCGCGCAGGTGAACTGTGCGGTGCCCGCCATCTGAAGCTCTCTGAAAAACTCGCGGTTTTCCCCCCCGAGATTATGAGCCTGAAAGAGACGCTGGAGGTGCTGGATCTCACCGGCAACCAGCTAAGCACGCTCCCCGACGAGCTGGCCGGGTTTGGCAAACTGCGCATCATCTTCTGCTCCGAGAACCGCTTTACCGAGCTGCCCGAGGTGCTGGGGCGTTGCCCGGCGCTCACCATGGTGGGCTTTAAGGCCAACCGGATTGCTACCGTCTCGGCCAAGGCGTTGCCCGCCGGTTTGCGCTGGCTGATCCTGACCGACAACGCGGTGGAACAGTTGCCTGATGAGCTGGGCCAGTGCGACGCCCTGCAAAAGCTGATGCTGGCGGGCAACCGTCTGCGCGAGCTACCGGCCAGCCTTGCCAACTGCCGTAATCTGGAGCTGCTGCGTATCGCCGCCAACCGCATCGAGCGCTTCCCCGAGTGGCTGCTCTCGCTGCCGCGCCTTGCATGGCTCGCCTACTCCGGAAACCCCTTTAGCGAAGGGGCGGAGGCGCGGGCCATCGATGATGCCCATGTAGAACCCCTTTCCTGGGAGACGCTGGCGCTGGGCGAGTTGCTGGGGCAGGGAGCATCCGGCGTTATCCATCGCGCCACCCTTGTGGCTAATCCTGCTGATGAAGTGACTCAGGCCAGCGGCAGAGGCGATGGCAATCAGGTGGCGGTCAAGCTGTTCAAGGGGGCGGTGACCAGCGACGGGCTGCCCCGCTGCGAGATGGCGGCGTCGCTGGCGGCGGGCACTCATCCCAACCTTATCAAGGTGATAGGCAAGGTGGCGGATCACCCCTCCGGTATTCCGGCGCTGGTGATGGAGCTGATCGACCCGGCCTTTGCCAATCTGGCCGGGCCGCCGAGCCTGGACTCCTGCACCCGGGATATATATCCCGAGGGGCTGCACCTGAGTGTGCCGGATGCGCTGGCGATGGCCCACGGCATTGCCTCGGTGGCGGGCCATCTGCACCGCGCGGGCATCATGCACGGGGATCTCTACGGTCACAATATTCTGTTTGCCCGTGGGTCTGACGCACCGGCTCGCGCCCTGCTGGGGGATTTTGGTGCGGCTTCTTTATATGAGCGCAGCGACCGCGAGCGGGCCGTGGGCCTTGAGCGACTGGAAGTGCGCGCCTTTGGTTGCCTGCTGGAGGAGCTGTTGGCCCATTGCGATACGCAAGACTCATCGCTTGATGGGTTGCATCAACTCAAAGCGGCCTGCCTCTCGGAACTCCCCGCCGATCGTCCCGATCTTGCTTATATCGAGCGTCAGCTGGCGGCCGCTCGCGCCACGCTGTCGTGACCTTTCTGGCGTTGGCAGGCACGTTTTGGCCTGCCAACGTCATTTCCTTCTTTCATTAATGGCTATCAATGCATGACGTATTTGCATGGATAGGTGTGCCTCTGCCCGTCATAAACGCACCTAATAGCGATCATTGTGACAGCGAGATGCAGGGCAAGGGGAACTCCTGTCATTCATCCGTCAAAACACTGGGGCTGCGCGGCAAAAAGGGGAGGGCAGAGGGTTGCGCGGTGCCGGTTAAGTTGTGATATTGAGGCATCTTTAGTACAGAAGGGTAATAACGATGGAAGCTGCGTTTTGGCATCAGCGTTGGGAAGAGAACCGGATTGGCTTTCATCAGGCGGACTTCAACCACTGGCTGCAATCCTGGTGGTCAGCCCAGCAAGCGGACGAGCCGGTGCTGGTTCCCCTGTGTGGCAAAACCCGCGACATGCTCTGGCTGAGCGCTCAGGGTCATCCGGTGGACGGTTTCGAGCTATCGAGCCTTGCCGTCAGTCAGTTCTTCAGTGAAAACCAGCTCGCCGCGACCGTGAGCGAGGTGGGCCCTTATCAGTGCCATCAGGTGGACAGCCTGCGCATTTTTCAGGGGGATTTTTTCGCCGCCCCCAGTCTGGGTCGCCGTTACCGGCTGGTCTATGACCGCGCGGCGCTGATCGCCCTGCCGACCGCGATGCGCCGCCAGTATGCAGCCCTGATCAGTTCGCTGGTCGAGACCGGTGGCCAGATCCTGCTGGTGACCCTTGAATATCAGCCGGAGCAGCAGAGTCAGCCCCCCTTCTCGGTGGGGGAGATGGAGGTGCGGGCGCTGTTTGAACGGGATTTTCGCATCGAGGTGCTGGGGCGCGCCGCCGAGGTGGATCACCCACGGGTGTTGTCGGGCCAGCTCTCCTACTTCGATGAGGTGGCCTACCGGCTGGTTCGCCGTGGCTAACGGACAGCGAACGGGCGGCCAAAGGGTGATCTGCGCCGACAAATCGTCGGGCTGTGCGCTCTTCGCTACCTCCTTTGACGTAGATCAACGTGACTGGCGGGGGGAGTGCCTAATATGAGGCTGTTTCTCAATCACTGTTGGCATTGCAAAGCGAGTATCGGGTCTTTCCTGCTTGCTGATCAGCAACTCAGTGTCTGATTTTCACGCTCATGTTCACTTTTGGCGGCTTTGGTCGCAATTGTTATGGTTTTTCCAGCCGACCCAGATGGGTCGGCTTTTTATTGCCTGCGATATGCCGTGGGAATGGAAAAACGGGGGAGTGCGAGGCCTGATCAGGCCTCGAAGGTGGCGGCATTGAGCCGAAATGCCCGTGGATCGTCGATAAACTGGCCGGTGATCCGCTCGTCATGTTCGTGCCCGTGACCATAGCTGCAGAGGATCAGCCGATCGGAGGTGCGCGAACGCAGCTGGGTGATAAAGCGCACCAGATCGGCGCGACTCAACTTGCCCACCTCATCGCAGACCCGTTCCCGCTGATCGAACCCCAGATCCTTGTTGCCGATGCTGACCCACAGCCGCTGGCCGCGACTGCGCAGGTTGGCATCCCGCTCGCTCAGCTGGGCTTGCAGCCCTGCCTTGCTCTCCTGCCACTGCTGCTCGGTAAATTCGAGCATGGCGAGCGGAAAGAGGTCGATAAACTCCTCCACCGCATCGAGCAGGATCTGCGGCCCCGCCACCGGCGACTGGATATAGAAGATCAGCCCCGGATGGCGATTGAGGGGCAGGTTGCCGGCACCCACCACATACCCCAGTTGCTGGCGGGTGCGCAGCTCGTGGAAGAAAGTAGAGGACATGATGTGGTTCGCCAGAGTGAAGCAGGCGAGATCCCGCGCTCGGGTGGTGCGGGATTGGTAGTAGACCAGGAGCGCAGAGTCTTCGTGATCGCAACCCTGCTCGCGAATAAGGGTGCCCCTGTCCTGAATGGAGATGAGCGGGCGGCGGGTCTCGCCACTCGGCTTGCTGCTGGTGCCATTGATATCGCTCAGGTGACGCTCCATCAGGGCGGCCAGCTCCAGAGCTTCGGCGGCAGTCCAGTCGCCGTGTACCAGCGCCTCGACATGCACCTCGCCAAACAGCTGGGCCACGAAGCCGGGCATCTCCTCCAGCTCGACGGTGCGCAGGTGGCGCAGCAACTGCTCGAACGGCGGGTTGTTGGGTTGCAGCAAACTGGTGAGCTGGTTAAAGAGCTGGGAGATGGGGCGCGCCTTGGACTGGTTGTCCCAGTTGCGAATGAGCTGCTCTTTAATCTCGGCGAAGCGACCCGGATCCGGATACCCCAGGGTGCGGTTGCCGAGGATCATGTCGAGCAACAGCGGCTGCTTGTCGGCAAAGCCGCTCAGGTTGATGGTAAAGCCCCCCTGATGGGCATAGATCTGGTAACCCAGCCCCGCCAACTCCGCAGGATAGGTGAGGGCGTTGAGGTGGTCGGCCAACAGCTCCACGGCAAGGCGCGCCATGGCGATATTGCGCGGATTTTTGACCGCATGTTCGCTGTCGATGGAGATATAGAGATTGCCCTTGGGCACGCTGAACAGGTGCTCATGAAGGTGCCAGAGGCGAAAACCGGGGCGATCGATAAGGCAGGCGGGCATGTCGGCGGCAAGCTCTGGCGTGCGCGGATCGAGCCGGCTGCTGATAAAGGGGTTGGGCTTGGGCAGCGCCAGCGCCGGATCCGGTTCGCTCTGCTGCCAGCGAATTTTCTCGGCCTCGGTAATGGTCGCCACGCTGTAGGGAGTCTGATACCAGCGGGCCAGCCGATCGGTCGCCACTTCCGGCGCAGTGATGGTGATACGCAAATTGTGCGGGGTGAGCTTGGCGAGGAAGCGGCGGATCAGCCCCTCGTCATATTCGCGCATCATGTAGTCGCCGTAGAGCAGATCCTCTGGTTTGTAGCTAAAGAGGTTGAGCACCAGCCCCGACACCGTATCGAGGGGGCGGCCGCGCTCCTGAAAACGGAATGCCGATTCGAGCACGGTCCGTTTTTCGTCATAGCGCCAGCTCTGCAGCCCTTCGCGGCCAATCAGTTTCAGATAGCCAAACAGGGCGGCGAGGATGTCGTCCACATGTTCAAGGCCCAGAGGAGTGAGGCCAAAGTTGACGCCAAAATCCTTGAAGTTGGCGCCGCTGATGCCACCGCCCGCCGAGAGCTGATTGACCCAGCCTTTCGCCTTGAGCAGGGAGAGCAGGCTGCCATCCCCCTCATAACCAATCAGATGGCTCAGGAAGGTGAGGGGCTTTTTGTCGTAAAACTCGTCCACATTGGGCAAGGGGAAGCAGAGCGACAGCTTGCGGGTCTCCTTGACCGGATTGATGTGGATGCGCACGCCGAGATCATCGAGCCGGTACAGTGGCATGGTGAGGGTCGGGGTTCCCAAATTGCGATTCAAAATGGGAGCAAAGTAGCGACAGCACCACTGCAACTGGGTATCGATGGATTCCGGCGAGATCATCACCAGCGCCATGCGATCCGCGCTGTAGTGGCTTTCGTAAAAACGGATAAGGTCGGAGCGCAGATCCCGTCCCGGCAGATCGGCCAGGGTATCGAGGTTGCCCACCGAAAACTTGGAGAAGGGGTGCGCCGGGTTGACCGTCTCTTTATGCACCTGATAGCTGCGGCGCATGTCGTCCTGCAGCTTGAGGCGATACTCGGAGTCGACCGCGTTGCGCTCCTTGTCCACCCACTCCGGATCAAACGTGGGACAGATAAAGAACTGGGAGAAGCGATCCAGCCCTGCTTCGAAGAAGCCGTTGTCGATCTCGAAGAAGAAGTTGGTGAACTCGGTACCGGTCCAGGCGTTGTTGCTGCCGCCATGACGGCTCATAAATTGCTGGTACTCACCAGGCTTGGGGTAGGTGCAGGTGCCGAGAAACAGCATGTGCTCGAGAAAATGGGCCATTCCCTGCCGGTCAGCGGGATCGTCAAAATGGCCGGTATTGACCGCCAGCGAGGCGGCGGATTTGTCGGTGTCGGGATCACAAATCAACAAGACCCTGAGCCGGTTGGCCAGCTCCAGAAAATGGTATTGCCGATGGTCATTGGGACTGGCATATGGGCTCATTGGCGTGTGACTCACGTTGGATTTATTTGAATTTAAACATGATTATCGACCCCGCTATCCCGTCAGGCAAACCCTTTTCTGAGAGGTAGCGCAATTGTTTCCACACCCGTGGCGGGGTAAGATCCCCCGGCTATCAAAACAGGCCCGTTGGGCGAGGTTGTAATGAAGATCTATATCATGCGTCATGGCCAGGCTGGCATGAATGCGAAAACAGATGAACAGCGTCCATTGACCGAGCAGGGTATTGAAGAGTCTATCCAGATGGCCCGCTGGCTGGCGCCTCAGCTGATTGGCCCGTTGGATCGGGTGATCCACAGCAACTATCTGCGGGCACGCCAGACCTGGCAAGCCATATGCAGTGAATTACCTGACGCAGCAGCCGTTGAAGAGAGTGGCGACATTACCCCTTACGGTGATCCTGCTTTCGTGGCCAGCTACCTTACCACCCTGGCACAGCAACATGACCAGATCCTGATGGTCAGCCATCTGCCGCTGGTGGGTTATCTGGTGCAGAGCCTCTGCCCGGCCGCAGGAGCACCCATGTTCGCCACCTCGGGGATCGCTTGTATCGAGTGGCACGATGGCAAAGGAGCCTTGCTCTGGCTCGAAGGGCCGCATACAATAGGCTAAAAGTTAATAAAAAGTTATAGATTGAATTTTTTGGGAAGAGATGGGCGAGTTTTCCGGATTTTTATAAATACTTTACGGAATTAATTCGCAGAAGCTGCTGTCATACGGATACAACTGCAAGAGGTTGCAAACGATGAGAGTGTTCAAGAAGTACCTGCCACTGATGGTGGCAAAGCATGTCAAAACCTTCTTTAAAGGTCGGATTTACATCCATGGTCGGGGGCGGTTTGATTTCCAATCCGGTTTGTTGCTGATGCCGAATCCGGCGGATATTCCCCACCGCCAGACAGTCACCGAGGTCAACGAGCTGATCTCCAGACTGCACATGGATGCCGCGTGATGCGCTTCTGAACTTGTTTCTGCACTGATATGCCCGCACTTTTGCGGGCATATTTGTTTCTGGCGACTGGCGTTCACCGCGTGGCGGTTCAGGCCCACACCTTTGTTTATCTTCCATCGCCCCCTATACTGGCCCGCTGTTGTCTCTTCGGTCTGGATCCTCTCATGCCCCTTGCCTTTCTGTTTCCCTTTTCCTGCATTGCCATCTGGGCTGGCAATGGCATCGTCAGCAAACTGGCGGTTGGTGTGTTGTCCCCTGCAGCCTTGGCCTGGTCGCGCTGGGTGGTGGCTGCGCTGGTATTAAGCCCGTTTCTGGCCCGTCGGGTATGGCGTGCGCGTGCCCATCTGCGCGCTGGCCTTTGGCAGATCGCCATGCTGGCCTCGCTGGGCATGGTGCTCAACCAGACTTTTGGTTACTACGCGGCGCAAACCCTGGGAGCCACCGAGATGGGGTTGATGATGGGACTGACGCCGCTGCTGACCGTGTTGTTCAGCATCTGGCTGTTGCGTGAGCGGCCCACCTGGGGCGCCGTGTTGGGGGCGCTGCTCTCCATCCTTGGCTTGTCTATCTTGCTGGGGCAGGGGGATCCGACCCGGCTGTTTACCCAAGGCATTCATATCGGCTCTGTCTATATGCTGATCTCGGCCGGTACTTATGCCCTTTACAGCGTGCTGCTCAAGAAGTGGGATCTGGGGCTCGACAACTGGTCGCTGCTCTACGGTCAGGTGATCTGCAGTGTGGTGATCCTGACCCCCTTCTTTTTGCTGGTGGATGGCCAGTGGCCTGATGGGCGGGCCCTGTGGCTGATCCTCTATGCCGGTATCCCCACTTCGGCGCTCTCACCCTGGCTCTGGATGCAGGGTATTGCCCTGCTCGGTGCCAACCGTACCGCCATCTTTATGAACCTGCTGCCGGTGATGACGGCTGGCCTTGCCATCACCCTGTTGGGTGAGCGGTTGACCAGCTATCACCTGATCGGGGGCGGTCTGACCCTGCTGGGGGTTTTGCTGGCACAGCTGCTGGTGCGTCCGGTGGTGATGGGTCGCCGCCGGGTAGTGCTGGCTCCTTGTCCCGAAGAGTAATCTTGCGCGAAAGCGTAAGTGGGCCCAATGGCCTGCTTGGCCGCCAATGAAAGCGCCTGCAGCAATGTAGGCGCTTTTTATATGATCAAGCAGTGCCAGACAGGTTACTGGGCGACCAGATAGAGGTCCCGGCTATAGACGATGTCTTGCGGGCTCTCATAGGGATAACCCTTGACGAACGGCTTGAGCAGTCGTGATTTGACGTAGAAGTAGAGCGGCGCGATAGGAGCGTCAGCCTCGATCAGTGCTTCTGCCTGCTGGTAGAGCTGATTGCGCTCGGCTGCATCCTGTGAGTCGTGGGCCTTGGCCAGCAGGGCATCGTACTCCTTGTTGAACCACTTGCCGCTGTTGGCACTGCTGCTGGAGGTCAGAATATCGAGGAAGGTAGAGGCATCGTTATAGTCCCCGTTCCAGGAGTAGCGACTCACCCCGAAATCCCCCTCGTTCAGTGCCGAGACCATGGTTTTCCACTCCATGTTGTTGAGGGTGGCGGTGACCCCCAGGTTGTGTTTCCACATGGAGGAGACAGCCAGCGCGATCTTTTTATGGCTCTCGTTGGTGTTGTAGAGGATATCCACGCTGAGCGGTTTGTCCGGGCCATAACCCGCTTCGGCCAACAGCGCTTTGGCCTGCTTGATCCGCCCCTCTTTGCTCTGCTGCTGACTGGCCGGTTTTTTCAGGTCAAAACCATCGACACTCGGTGGGGTAAGGCTAAAGGCGGGCAGTTGCCCTTGTCCCAGGATCTTGTCGGTGATGGTCTCCCGGTCGAGGGCCAGCGAGAGCGCCTTGCGCACTTTCGGATCATCGAACGGTTTGCGGTTCACGTTGAACACATAGTAATAGGTGGCGAGCATGGGGGCGCTGACCAGGTCTTGCGGGCTCTGGCTCTTGATGTGCTTGTACTGCTCCAGCGGGTAGGTGGTGTAGTGCAGCTCGCCGGTGCGGTAGCGGTTGTAGGCGGCGGTTTCGGAGACGATTTCCAGATAGACCACCTTGTTCAAGACGGTGTGCTGGTTGTCCCAGTAGTGGGTATTGCGCTCGGCACTCAGCCGTTCGTTGGGGGTCCACTCCTTGAGTACAAAGGCACCGTTGGAGACGATATTGCCCGGTTTGACCCAATCCTTACCGTATTTTTCAATGGTGGCCTTGGGGGCCGGGAACGTGGTGTAGTGGGCCAGCATCTTCAGGAAGAAGGGGACCGGATTTTTCAGGGTGACCTGCAGGGTGTGGTCATCGAGCGCCTTGATCCCGAGCTCTGACGGGCTCTTCTTGCCCTGGATCACCTCGCTAGCATTGACCACACCGGTCAACTCGATAAACCAGGCGTAGTTGGAGGCGGTCTTGGGATCGGCGGCCCGTTGCCAGCCGTAGACATAATCGGCGGCAGTGACCGGTTCACCGTTAGACCATTTGGCCTCGGGCCTCAGCTTGAAGGTGTAGACGGTCCCGGTTTTGTCGACCTCGTAGCTGACAGCGCCAGCGGGCTGGGTCTTGCCTTTGCTATCCAGTACGTAGAGCCCTTCAAACAGATCGTTGACGATCTCGCTACCAGCACTCTCTTCCACCAGCTGGGGGTCGATGGTGGTGGGCTCGGTGCCGATATTGGTCACGTAGATTTGTTGGGCATCCGGCAGCAGCTTGGTACCGGCAGGCACCTGGGCAGCCCAGGCGGGAAGGGCAAACAGTCCGGCTACCATGCCGGCAATGAGAGTCTTGTTCATTGATAATCCTTGAGTTTTATTTGCTTCCAAAGCGAAATCAGTGTGCTGGATCGGCGATCGGATCTCAAGAGGCAATGACTGAGGGAACGGCAGGCCCATCAGACTCCATCTTTAATGACTCAAGGCCAGTCAGCTCATGGCTTGCCACAGGTTATTGCCACGAATTAAGAGGGCGAAAGTTATCGATTGAAACCGAATAAAAAGCGCCTTTTACCATAACATGAGGCGAAATAGTCTATTTAATAGGCCGCTTAATTCGCTGCAAAAACAAAAAACAGACGTTACATTAGGTTACAAATCAAGGCCGCCGGTGATCGGCATTTTTTTTGCTGACGCCTGCAAACGTTTTCAATGCCAACGGATGCGATCTAAAGGAACAAAAATGCGAAACATGATCACCATGGGTGAGTTCATCGTCAAAAAGCAGGCGGATTATCCTACCGCGACCGGCGAGCTGACCTCGTTGCTCAGCTCGATCCGCCTTGCTGCCAAGGTGGTGAACCGGGAGATCAACAAGGCGGGACTGGCGGATATCATCGGTTCCATGGGCGCTGAAAACGTACAAGGCGAGGTGCAGCAGAAGCTGGATGTCTACGCCAACGAACGCTTCAAGGCGGCGCTGGAAGCGCGCGGCGAGGTGTGCGGCATGGCTTCGGAAGAGGAAGAGGACTTCGTCGCCTTTGACTCACCGCTCTCCAAAAACTCCAAGTATGTGGTGCTGATCGACCCGCTCGATGGCTCTTCCAATATCGACGTCAACGTCTCGGTCGGGACCATCTTCTCCATCTACCGCCGTTTGAGCCCGCAAGGTTCGCCGGTGACGCTGGAGGACTTCCTGCAGCCGGGCAACCGTCAGGTCGCCGCCGGTTATGTGGTCTACGGTTCTTCCACCATGCTGGTCTACACCACCGGCTTTGGCGTTAACGGCTTTACCTACGATCCTTCAATCGGCTGCTTCTGCCTCTCCCACGAGAACATCCGTATTCCGGAAGAGGGCAAGATCTACTCCATCAACGAGGGTAACTACATCAAGTTCCCGGACGGGGTGAAGAAGTACCTCAAATATTGCCAGGAGCGCGACGAGGCGACCCACAGACCCTACACCTCCCGTTACATCGGCTCCTTGGTCTCTGATTTCCATCGCAACCTGCTCAAGGGCGGCATCTACATCTATCCGTCCGGCACCAACTCGCCGAACGGCAAGCTGCGCCTGCTCTATGAGTGCAATCCCATGGCGTTTCTGGTGGAGCAGGCCGGTGGCAAGGCCTCCGACGGTTTTGGCCGCATCATGGATATCCAGCCCACTGCGCTGCACCAGCGTACCCCTTACTTTGTTGGCTCGACCAAGATGGTGGAGCGCGCCGAGGCCTTTATGCGGGAGTTCTCCGCCCATGAGGATCCAGCCAACCAGGGCTGAACGTACGCAGTAGTCAGATAGCAAATAAAAAACGGGAGCCGATTTGGCTCCCGTTTTAGTTGGCATTCTCTCTCTGGCTCGACGCCAGCGTTGCAGAGACTCACAGGCTGTTGTTGGCCAGATCCGCCAGCAAACCATCCACCAGTTTCAGGCGCATGGCGCGATCCTGGGTCGGTACCTGGAAACGCAACCGGGTCGGCCCGTCCATCTTGTAGACCCTTGGCTGGCTGGAGAGCAGTTTGACCAGATAGGCCGGATTGACCTTGGTCTCCTGGGTGAAGTCCAGATAGCCGCCGCGCTCGCTCATCTCCACTCGCCGAATGCCAAGGGCGGTGGCACGCTGGCGGAAAGCGGCCAGCTCCAGCAGGGTTTTGGTCGCCTCCGGCAAGAGGCCGAAGCGGTCGATCAGCTCCACTTTCAGCTCCCGTAGCTCCTGTTCGTCCGCCGCGCTGGCGATCCGCTTGTACATGGAGAGGCGCATATTGACGTCCGGAATATAGTCATCCGGCAACAGCGCAGGCAGGCGCAGCTCCACCTCTGTGTGCTGGCTCATCAGTTGCTCGAGCGAGGGCTCTTTGCCATTTTTCAGCGCCTCGACCGCCTGCTCCAGCATCTCCATGTAGAGGGTGAAGCCGACCGATTCAATCTGGCCGCTCTGATCGTCGCCGAGCAGTTCGCCCGCGCCACGGATCTCCAGATCGTGGGTCGCCAGCGCAAAGCCGGCGCCGAGATCTTCGAGCGAGGCGATCGCCTCCAGCCGCTTGGCCGCATCCTTGGTCATCAGCTTGGGATGGGGGGTGAGCAGGTAGGCATAGGCCTGATGATGAGAGCGGCCAACCCGGCCACGCAGCTGGTGCAGTTGAGCCAGACCGAGATGATCCGCTCGATCCATGATGATGGTGTTGGCGCTCGGCACGTCGATGCCGGTCTCGATAATGGTGGTACAGACCAGCAGGTTAAAGCGCTGGTGGTAGAAGTCGGACATGATCCGCTCAAGGTCACGCTCGCGCATCTGGCCGTGGGCGATGCCGATGCGGGCCTCGGGTACCAGCTCCGCCAGGTCGGCGGCGCACTTCTCGATACTCTCCACGTCGTTGTGCAGGTAGTAGACCTGGCCGCCACGTTTGAGTTCACGCAGCACCGCCTCGCGCACCACAGCCGGTTCGTGCTGGCGCACGAAGGTCTTGATGGCGAGTCGCTTGGCAGGCGGGGTGGCGATGATGGATAGATCCCGCATGCCGGACATCGCCATGTTGAGGGTGCGCGGAATGGGGGTAGCGGTGAGAGTGAGGATATCCACATCGGCCCGCAGTGCCTTGATCTTCTCCTTCTGGCGCACCCCGAATCTGTGCTCCTCATCGACGATGAGCAGTCCCAGATCCTTGAAGGTGAGTTCGGAGCCGAGCAGCTTGTGGGTGCCGATGATGATGTCCACCTTGCCTTCGGCCAATTCCTTCATCACTGCGCTCTGCTCTTTAGCGGAGCGGAAGCGGCTCAGCACCTCGACCCGCACCGGCCAGTTGGCGAAGCGGTCGCGGAAGTTGTCGTAGTGCTGTTGCGCCAGCAGGGTGGTGGGCACCAGCACGGCAACCTGCTTGCCGCCGTGTACAGCCACAAACGCTGCCCGCATCGCCACTTCGGTCTTGCCGAAACCGACGTCGCCGCACACCAGTCTATCCATGCTCTTGGCCTGACACATGTCCCCCAGCACTGCATTGATAGCGTTGAGCTGATCGTCGGTCTCCTCGAACGGGAAGCTGGCGGCAAATTGGCGATAGGCCTCTTTGTCGTGCTTGAAGGCAAAACCGGCGCGAGCGGCGCGATGAGCGTAGACATCCAGCAGCTCGGCTGCCACGTCGCGCACCTTCTCCGCCGCCTTGCGCCGCGCCTTGCTCCAGGCCTCGCCGCCGAGCTTGTGGCTGGGCGGGTTATCCGACCCGGTGTAGCGGCTGATAAGGTACAAACTGGTGACCGGCACGAACAGCTTGTCGCCGCCGGCATATTCGAGGGTCAAAAACTCGGTGGGCAGGCCACCGGCATCGATGGTTTCGAGCCCCAGATAGCGGCCGACCCCGTGATCCAGATGGACCACCGGCTGACCCTGGGTCAGCTCGCCCAGGTTTCTGATCACCGCATCGGAGCTTAAGTTTTTGCTCTTCTCCCGCGCCCGATTGCTGCGCACTTTGCCGCCCAGCAGTTCGGTCTCGGTGATCAGCGCCAATGGATCCTGACCGGCCTCCTGCCACAGGAAGCCACGCTCAAGCGGTGCAACCAGCAGGCCGTGGCGATCCGGGCTCGCCATAAAGGCGTCGAGGGAGGGGAACTCTTTGGGTTGCAGTGAGATACGCGCCAGCAGATCGCCGAGTACCTCCCGCCGTCCTTCGGATTCCACCGCAAACAGGGTGCGCCCGGCAAAACCTTGGAGGAACTGGTTGAGCGCCAGCAGGGGTTGCTCTTTGCTGTGATCGAGTTGCAGGTCGGGCAGCGCGGAGATGGGCAGATCGTGCTGACCAGCATCACCGGCGGTAGCGGACTCTTGCAGCCGCACCGCACCATATTGGCCCAGAGAGGCAAAGAGCTGCTCCACCGGCAGATAGAGCTGGGCCGGGGGTAGCAGGGGGCGAGTGTTGTCCCAGCGTCTGTCTTCATAGCGCTGGCCGATATCGTTCCAGAAACGCTGGGCGGCGGGGTAGATATCCCCCACAGTGAGCAGCAGGGTCTCTTCCGGCAGGTAGTCAAACAGGCTGGCGGTCTGGTTGAAAAAGAGCGGCAGATAATACTCGATGCCGGCGGGCCAGCGCCCCTTGCTCACCTCCTGATAGACGGAACCCTCGGCCCGCGACAGCTCGAACTGCTCGCGAAACTGGCCGCGAAACAGTTCGATGGCCGCCTCGTCGGTAGGGTATTCCCGGGCGGGCAGCAGGCTGACCGTCTTGACCGGTTCGCTGGAGCGCTGGGTTTCGGGATCGAACGGGCGGATGGAGTCCACTTCATCGTCGAAGAAGTCGATGCGATAGGGGCTGCTACTGCCCATGGGGAAGAGATCGAGCAGGGAGCCGCGGGCGGCAAATTCGCCATGTTCCAGCACCTGATCCACCGCCACGTAACCCGCCTCGGCCAGCCGCCCGCGCAACTGTTGCAGATTGAGGCGTTGGCCGGCCTTCACCATCAGGCTGTATTTGTCGAGATAGACCCGGGGGGCGCAGCGCAACATCAGGGTGGAGATGGGGACAATCAGCACCCCCTTGCTCATCTGCGGTAGCTTGTAGAGAGT
This sequence comes from Aeromonas sp. 95A, assembly GCF_051919235.1. Classification (NCBI taxonomy): domain Bacteria; kingdom Pseudomonadati; phylum Pseudomonadota; class Gammaproteobacteria; order Aeromonadales; family Aeromonadaceae; genus Aeromonas; species Aeromonas sp. 95A. Next base: position 844,291 of record NZ_JBQBFC010000001.1, on the reverse strand, counting down.
CTCGAGCCGCTGGGAGATGATGTCCTGATGGGGAGAGAAGGTGTCGTAGGGCAGGGTCTCCCAATCGGGGAACAGCAATACGGGAACGGATTGAGCGGCTGGCTGCTTGCCTGCCAGCAAGTACTGAAGCTCCTGCTCCAGGCGCAGGGCGCTCGGGGTATCGGCGGTGATAAGCAGTACCGGCCCCTTGGCTTCACTGGTGAGACGGGCTGCAATCAGCGAGAGGCTGCTGCCGACCAGCTGGCCGAGCGTGATCTTTTGGCCCGCTTTGGCGGGCAAGGCGGGGAGTGTCATTGGCATGGTTCGATTCTTTTAACGTTGACGTTATCTATCGCTGACGTTCGCTCTGGTTAGCGCTGACGCTCTTGGGCGCGCAGCTTGAGCTGTTTCGATTGCACGTGGAGGCTGGCACGAACCAGCAGTTCACGGTCATCTTCGCGGATCCGCACATAGTCGAGCTGCACATGGGTGCCATGTTCACCGCCGTCGAGCTGTTTGACCTGGCCATAGCAGTAGATGGCGGCCGCCTCTTCCCGCAGGAAAATCTTGAGGCGGACGATCTGGTGCAGGTGCGGTGCATCCCCGTGATCATGATAGGGGTGGAGGTAGGTGAGCTGGCCAGCCCCGAAGCGCAGGGTGTGAAAGCGCTGCTCCGGATGGTCCTGCAGGGAGAGTACATAGCCCATGATCATGTCGATCTTGCGGGACTGCTGATTAACGATCTCGATCAGATCGTGCATCGACTCGTTCTGGTTGCGCAGCAGGCGGGTGGTCACCAGATCGATGGAGGTAATGGCCGAAGAGATCCGAAAGGGCTCCGGCAGCTCAGCGTCCAGCTCCTCCAGCGAGGGGAGGTGGAAGTCGGCCGGCATGGGGATCACATTGACCGGCGTGGCATGAGTGACGCTGAAGAACTGTTCCTGCATGGAGGCTATCCCTTGTTGTCATGGACGGTTTCCCTTTATTATCCGGTATCTTATTTTGTTGGCAACGTACATATCCTTGAAGACCGGACTTTTTCAGCCCCTTTCGCTGGCCATCGGCCTGCGTTATGCAGGCTCGAAGCGCAGCAATCGCTTCGTCTCATTTATCTCCCTGTTCTCTACCTTTGGCATCGCCATCGGGGTTGCCGCCCTGATGGTGGTCATTTCGGTGATGAACGGTTTCGAAGGGCAGCTCAAAGGGCGCATCCTCGGGGTGATCCCCCATGTGGTGGTGACCAATCAGGCTGGCCGCATTGATGCCGACCCGCAAGGGTTGCCTGATCTGGCCAAATTACCCCATGTGGTTGCCTCGGCTCCCATGCTCGACAGCGAAGGGATGCTGCAAAGCCCCGGCCAGCTGACCGGGGTGAGCGTGCAGGGGATCGACCCTGCAAAGTGGCCCAAGGATGACATCCTCCATAGCCAGATGTTGGGGGGGCGCCTCGATACCCTGCAGGCCGGCCACTACCGCATCGTGCTGGGGCAGGGGGTGGCACGTCGCCTCAATGTCTCCATCGGCGATCAGGTTCGTTTGATCCTGACCGAGGGGACCCGCTTCACTCCGTTTGGCCGGGTACCGGCCCAGCGCCTCTTTACCGTCTCCGGCATCTTCGGGGTCGGCGCCGATGTGGATAATCAGATTGCGCTGATCGCCCTGGGGGATGCCCAGCGGCTGCTGCGTCTGCCGCCAGAAACCGTCGGTGGCATTCGCCTCTGGCTCGATGATCCCTTTGCCGCTGACGAGGTGATCAAGACACCGTTGCCGGATGGGCTGCTGTGGCAGGATTGGCGCCGCGAGCGGGGCGAGCTGTTCCAGGCGGTCGCCATGGAAAAACGGATGATGGGGCTGATGCTGGTGCTGATCATCGCCGTCGCTACCTTCAACATCCTCTCCGCGCTGGTGATGGTGGTAACGGACAAGGAGGGCGAAGTGGCCATCCTGCGCACCATGGGCATGAGTGAATCGGGGATCGTTAAAATTTTCATGGTGCTTGGCGCTTCCAGCGGGGTGATTGGTGCTCTGTTTGGCGGGCTGGCGGGCCTTGCGCTCTCCTTGGGTCTCAACCCCCTGCTCAATGCGGTGGGGCTCAACCTCTATATGGCGGCGGGCGGCAGTGGCCTGCCGGTGATTGTCGAGCCGGCTCAGGTCATCACCATTTTGCTGGGCGCCGTGCTGCTGAGCTTCAGTGCCACCCTCTATCCTGCGGCCCGCGCTGCGCGGGTGAAACCGGCCGAGGCGCTGCGTTATGAGTAATGCCGTGAATAATGCATCTTCTGTTGTGACTGGTGCCCCCGTTGTTGCGGGTGCCAGCGTTGTTACCGAGGCAAGTGGAGCCCCTGTTATGAATGAAGCCGTATCCTGTGAACCTCTGCTGCGCTGCCAGGCGCTCAACCATGTCTATAAAGAGGGGGAGCTGGAGACTCAGGTGCTCAAGGGGATCGATCTCTGCGTCGCACCCGGTGAAATGCTGGCGGTGGTGGGGAGCTCCGGCTCCGGCAAGACCACTCTGCTGCATCTGATGGGGGCGCTCGACAACCCCTCCAGTGGCGCCGTGCTGTTCAAGGGGGAGGATATTCACCATTGGGACAGCCGTACCCAGGCCCGTTTTCGCAACCGCGAGCTGGGCTTTGTCTACCAGTTTCACCACCTGCTCTCCGAGTTCAGTGCGCTGGAAAATGCGGCCATGCCGCTGCTGATCGCCGGTGAGTCGGTGGCGGTTGCCACCGAAAAGGCAACCAAGATGCTGGGGCGGGTGGGGCTCTCCCATCGCTTGAATCACCGTCCCTCCGAGCTCTCCGGTGGTGAACGTCAGCGGGTGGCGATCGCCCGAGCGCTGGTCAACGAACCGAGTCTGGTGCTGGCGGATGAGCCCACTGGCAATCTGGATCACGCCAGTGCCACCGCAGTGTATGAACTGCTGTGTGAACTGAATCGTGAACTGGGCACCGCCTTTGTGGTGGTGACTCACGACCTGAGCCTGGCGGCCAAGCTCCATCGCCGGGTGACCCTGGTGAGCGGCGTGATGGCGGAGGTTGCCTGATGTTCAAACCGCTGCCCCTCTTTCTGGGCCTGCGTTACAGCCGCTCCCGCCGTCGCAACGGGTTTATCGCCTTTATCTCAGCCTCTTCCCTGATCGGTATCGCCCTCGGGGTGATGGCGCTGATCCTGGGCCTCTCCGCCATGAACGGTTTCGAGCGGGAGCTCAAAGACAGGGTGCTCTCCGTGGTGCCACAAGGTGAGCTGGACGCCGTCGAGCGGCCGCTGCCGGATTGGCCCCGTCTTCGTGACTACCTGCTGGCCCAACCGGGCGTCGAGGCCGCTGCGCCGGTCATTCGCCTCAATGGCCTGCTGGAGCACGGCTCCGCCCTCAAGGGGGTGCAACTGCGCGCGGTATTGCCGGAGCTGGAAGCCAATTTGTCGGATGCGGGCAAATACATGACGGGCCGCGGCCTGCGTGAGCTGCAACCGGGTGAGCGTGGGGTGATCCTTGGCAAGACCATTGCCGACAAACTGGGCGTCAAGGTGGGTGACACTCTTGGTTTGTTGTTGCCACAAGGGGGTGATCAGACCGGGATCAAGAATCCCCGGCGCGAAGCCCTGACTGTGGTGGGGCTGCTGGAGATCGGCGGTCAGCTCGACGGGTTGCTCGGCTTTATGCATCTGGCCGATGCGCAAGCGATCACCGGCATGGGCAGCGATGTGGAGGGCTTCAGCCTGCGGGTGAGCGATGTGCTCAAGGCGCAATCCATCACCGTAGCCGCGGCGCAGCAGTTCCCTCATCATGTTTACATCCGCAGCTGGATGAACAGCCAGGGCTACCTCTATCAGGACATCCAGATGGTGCGTACCGTCATGTATGTGGTGATGCTGATGGTGGTGGCCGTCGCCTGCTTCAATATCGTCTCCACCCTGGTGATGGCGGTGAACGAGAAGCGCAGCGAGATTGCCATCCTCAAGACCATGGGGGCGAGCCCCGGCCAGATCCGGCTCACCTTCGTCATTCAGGGCATGTTCAACGGCGTGGCCGGTGCGCTGCTTGGCGCCCTGCTGGGCGGGCTGCTTTCGAGCAAGCTGACCCAGATCCTGAGCGTTGTCGAAAAGCTCATCGGCCATCGCTTCCTCAATCCGGATATCTACTTTATCGACTTCTTGCCGACCGAGTTGCATATGCAGGACCTGCTCATCGTGACGGGCGCCGCCATCCTGATGAGTCTGGTGGCGACCCTCTATCCCGCCTGGCGGGCGAGCGGTCTGGTACCCTCCCGCGAGCTGGGTCACTGATGCGTTGCATCTAATGCGCAATAAAGAACGAAGGGCCCGCCGGTGCAAACCGGCGGGCCCTTCTGTTTTGAGGTCGAGTGACGTGGCTTAGTGGGCGTTCAGCTCATCGAGCGGCAGGGAGAAGCTGGCTACGAAGGTGTCGATAAAGTAGCGCATCTCCTCGCTCATCCGCGCCGCCAGCATCGCCTCGAGGCGCTTGCGAGCCGGTTCAAACTCCCGGTTGCCCGCGTTGATCTCCTCCAGACACTTGGTATAGGCACAAAGGGTGTCAGCATCTTTCACCAGCCTTGCCAGCTCCTCATCCTGCATAGCCGAGTCGAGCAGGGGGCGAAAGTCCTCGACCAGCTCAGGTGGCAGCATGGCGAGCAGACGCTGCTCGGCGGCCAGCTCTATCTTCTTGTACTCGCGGGCGATTTCGGGGTTGAAGTATTTGACCGGGGTGGGCAGATCGCCGGTCAGTACCTCGCTGCTGTCATGATAGAGCGCCATCACCGCGGCGCGATCGGCATTCACGCTACCGCCAAACAGCCGGTTTTTGATGATGCCGAGGGCATGGGCCACCATGGCGACCTGCAGGCTGTGCTCGGCAATGTTTTCGGGCTGGATGTTGCGCATCAGGGGCCAGCGGTAGATGAGTTTCATGCGGGCGAGATTGGCGAAAAAGTGGCTGGGTAACATGATGGCCTCAACAAAAGAGAATAGAAAAGGGCAGACCCTAGTCTGCCCTTTTTTTCGTTGCAGGGCAGCTTCTGCCCGCGCATTTCCCGCCGTTAGCGGATATAGCGGCCCGATTCCGCTTCCTGGTTGGTCACAATCATCTGGCCGATGGGCGCCAGACTGATGAGTGCCAGCTTGAGGTGCTGGATACCGAACGGGATACCGACGATGGTCACGAAGCAGGCCAGCGCGGAAGCGATGTGGCCGATGGCCAGCCAGACACCGATCAGCACGAACCAGAGGATATTGCCAATCAGCCCCAGAGTACCGGTGCCGATATCGCTCTGGCCTGTCATGGTCTTGCGATTGACCGCCTGCTTGCCAAACGGGAAGAAGGTAAAGGTGCCGATCACGAAGCAGGCGCGTCCCCAGGGGATGCCGACCAGCGAGATAAAGCAGACAAGACCGGCCAGCCACCAGGCCAGGCCCATAAAGACACCTCCCAGTACAAACCAGAGCAGATTGAACAAGAAGCGGAAAAAGGCCATGTGAGTGACTCCAGATCATCAATTTGGTTGCCACCATAACGAGGGAGGGGTAGGGACGCAATGGTTGATTGGTCCAATCGCCATTTGGCTGGTCAAATTGAGTCGCCGCCCGCAACGGTGGGCTGTTTTTCGGCGAAAGATGGGTAATAAAGCGGCGTTCGGATGAAAAAAGGTGAGCAAACGCAAAATTATTGCCATCGGATAGTTGAAGTCGGGCTCCTATCTCCCCATATAAAGGGCAGTTTTGCACGAATTGTGCTTGCACGCCGCTCAATGTGGGGGATGTGTGGCTCGACTCGACCAAAGTGCGCCGCTATAATGCCGCGTCATATTTTCTCATCACAAAGACATATCGTTGTCTTTATAAACAGGAAGACTCCGGGCTTTGCCCAGGGGCAATAAAGGGTCAGCACACAGTGCTGAGTTGAACGAGGTAGAAGAATGCAAGTTTCTGTAGAGACAACCCAGGGTCTGGAACGCCGTCTTACCATCACTGTACCGGCTGCTACCGTAGACGCCGCTGTGCGTAAAGAATTGAATGGCCTGGCCAAAACTCGTCGCATCGACGGTTTCCGTCCTGGCAAGGCTCCGGTTGCCATCATCAAGAAGATGTTCGGCGCCATGGCTCACGCCCGCGTTGCTGATGAAATGATGCAGAGCAACTTCATCAAAGCCATCATCGAAAACAAATTGAGCCCGGCCGGTGCCCCGACCATGGATCCGAAAGAGATCAAAGAAGGTCAGGATTTCGAGTTCACCGCCACTTTCGAAGTGTATCCGGAGTTCGAAGTTGCAGGTCTCGAGACCATCAAGGTCGAGAAGCCGGTTGCGACCGTGAAGGATGAAGATCTGGCCAACATGATCGACACCCTGCGCAAGCAGCACGCTACTTGGGCTGATGCCGATGTTGCCGCTGCCAATGGCATGCGTGTGACCATGGACTTCGTCGGTTCCATCGACGGTGAAGAGTTCGACGGCGGCAAAGCTGAAGGCTTCAACCTGGTGCTGGGCGCTGGCCGCATGATCCCGGGCTTCGAAGACGCCATCATGGGCAAGAAAGCAGGCGACGAGTTCACCATCGAAGTGACCTTCCCGGCTGACTACCACGCTGAAAACCTGAAAGGCAAAGAGGCCAAGTTCGCTTCCAAGCTGATCAAGGTTGAAGAGCAGATCCTGCCTGAGCTGACCGAAGAGTTCGTAAAGCGTTTCGGTATCGAGAGCGGTTCTGTTGAAGAGCTGAAAGCCGAAGTGCGCAAGAACATGGAGCGCGAACTGGCTCAAGCCCTGAAAAACAGCGTGAAAGAGCAGGTTCTGAACGGTCTGGTTGAAGCCAACCAAATCGACCTGCCGAAAGCTGCCGTTGCTCAAGAGATCGACGCACTGCGTCAGCAGGCTCTGCAGCGCTTCGGTGGCTTCCAGGGCGGCAACGCTCCCGAGCTGCCGGCTGAACTGTTCCAGGCTCAAGCCGAGCGTCGTGTACGCGTAGGTCTGCTGCTGGGCGACGTGATCCGTACCAACGAGATCAAGGCTGACGATGCCCGTGTAAACAGCATCATCGAGTCCATGGCGACTGCCTACGAAGATCCGAAGGAAGTGATCGAGTACTACCAGAAGAACGAACAGATGCTGAACGGCGTTCGTAACCTGGCAGTAGAAGATCAAGCTATCGACCTGATCCTGTCCAAAGCGCAAGTGACCGAAAAAGAAGTTGCCTTTGACGAAGTGATCAACAAGTCTGGCGCCGCTGCCTAAGAACATTTGACTTAAGGTCAAGACTGTTAAGTATAATGGCTCGTGTGATCTCCACTCGGGCCATTTTATTTTAGGGACAATGCCTTATGTACAAGAACTATAACGATATGACCGATTCTCCCAGCAATGCGCTGGTCCCCATCGTGGTCGAACAGACTGCCAAGGGTGAACGTTCCTACGATATTTACTCCCGTCTGCTGAAAGAGCGGGTGATCTTCCTGACTGGTCAGGTTGAAGATCACATGGCCAATCTGGTGGTTGCCCAGCTGCTGTTCCTCGAGTCCGAGAATCCGGACAAGGACATCTATATCTACATCAACTCGCCGGGTGGTTCGGTGACTGCGGGCATGTCCATCTATGACACCATGCAGTTCATCAAGCCGGATGTCAGCACCGTCTGCATGGGGCAGGCCTGCTCCATGGGTGCCTTCCTGCTGGCCGGTGGCGCCAAGGGCAAGCGTTTCTGCCTGCCTAACGCCCGTGTGATGATCCACCAGCCGCTGGGTGGCTTCCAGGGTCAGGCATCTGATATCCAGATCCACGCCCAGGAGATCCTGAAGATCAAAAATACCCTGAACGAGCGCCTGGCGTTCCATACCGGTCAGGACATGGCTACCATCGAGCGTGACACCGATCGTGACAACTTCATGTCCGCCGAGCAGGCCGTGGCCTATGGTCTGGTAGACGGTGTCCTGAGACAGCGTAGCTGAGCAGGGTGTCCCGGTCTGTTGTAAACTCAACAGGCCGATCCATCCTCTATTGATAAAACGAGGTTGCTGAATGACAGAGAAACGCAAGGGTGAGGGTGATAAGCTGCTCTACTGCTCTTTTTGCGGCAAAAGCCAGCATGAAGTGCGCAAGCTGATCGCTGGCCCTTCCGTCTACATATGTGATGAGTGCGTCGAGCTGTGCAACGACATCATCCGCGAAGAGATCCGTGAGATCTCGCCCAAGCGCGATGGTAACGAGCTGCCGACCCCTCATCAGATCCGCGCTCATCTCGATGACTATGTGATCGGGCAGGAGTACGCCAAGAAGGTGTTGGCCGTTGCCGTCTACAACCACTACAAGCGTCTGCGCAACAGCGGCGAAAACAGTGGTGTGGAGCTCGGTAAATCCAACATCCTGCTGATTGGCCCGACCGGTAGCGGTAAAACCCTGCTGGCCGAGACTTTGGCTCGTCTGCTGGATGTGCCGTTCACCATGGCCGATGCGACCACCCTGACCGAAGCCGGTTATGTAGGCGAGGACGTGGAGAACATCATCCAGAAGCTGCTGCAAAAGTGCGACTACGACGTAGAGAAAGCCCAGCGTGGCATCGTCTACATCGACGAGATCGACAAGATCTCCCGCAAGTCGGACAACCCCTCCATCACCCGCGATGTCTCCGGGGAAGGGGTACAGCAGGCACTGCTCAAGCTGATCGAAGGGACCATTGCTTCCGTACCGCCGCAAGGTGGTCGCAAGCACCCACAGCAGGAGTTCTTGCAGGTTGATACCTCCAAGATCCTCTTCATCTGTGGCGGTGCCTTTGCCGGTCTGGACAAGGTGATCGAGCAGCGTTCCGTGAAGGGAACCGGTATCGGTTTTGGCGCCGAGGTGAAATCCAAGGATGCCAAGGCCACCCTGAGCGAGACCTTCGCCAAGGTAGAGCCGGAAGATCTGATCAAGTATGGTCTGATCCCCGAGTTCATCGGCCGTTTGCCGGTGGTCGCGACCCTGACCGAGCTGGACGAGTCTGCCCTTATCCAGATCCTGAAAGAGCCGAAAAACGCGCTGACCAAACAGTACGCTGCGTTGTTCGATCTGGAAGGGGTCGAGCTGGAGTTCCGTGACGATGCGCTCAACGCCATTGCCCGCAAGGCGATGGAGCGTAAAACCGGTGCTCGTGGTCTGCGTTCCATCGTGGAAGCCGTGCTGCTGGATACCATGTATGACCTGCCTTCTCTGGAAGGGGTCAGCAAGGTGGTGATCGACGAAACCGTGATCAAAGGGGACTCCGCGCCCTTGATGATCTACGAAAATCCCGAAACCCAGGCTGCAGCATCAGAATAAATGTCTGATTTTTAATCAAATGGAAGGGGCTTTTTGCCCCTTTCATGCTTTTTACGGTTTCGGCGATTGAATCTCATCTCAGCGCCCCCATATACTCAGCCAAGCGCTTTGCCAACGGTATAACAAGCCGAGAGGACATATATGAACCTAGAGCGTTCAGAACGCATCGAGATTCCCGTCCTGCCTCTTCGTGACGTGGTGGTTTATCCCCACATGGTCATTCCACTCTTTGTGGGGCGGGAAAAATCCATTCGCTGTCTGGAAGCGGCCATGGAGCAGGACAAGAAAGTTCTGCTGGTGGCCCAGAAGGATGCGTCAACCGATGAGCCAACGGTGGAGGAGATCTTCACCGTCGGGACAGTGGCCAATATTCTGCAGATGCTCAAGCTGCCGGACGGCACCGTCAAGGTGCTGGTAGAGGGTGGGCAGCGTGCCCGCCTGGAGCGGATGATCGACGACAAGGATTTCTTTGTCTGCGAGGCCCAGTACATCCCTTCCCAAGCCATTGAGGAGAAGGATCAGGAAGTACTGGTTCGCTCCGCCATCGGCCAGTTTGAAGGCTATATCAAGCTCAACAAGAAGATCCCGCCCGAGGTACTGACCTCGATCTCGGCGATCGACGATGCTGCGCGTCTGGCTGACACCATGGCGGCCCACATGCCGCTCAAGCTGGAAGACAAGCAGAAGGTGCTGGAGATCGTCTCGGTCTCCGAGCGCATCGAGTTCCTGATGGCGATGATGGAGTCGGAAATTGACCTGCTGCAGGTCGAGAAGCGCATCCGTACTCGCGTCAAGAAGCAGATGGAAAAGAGTCAGCGCGAGTATTACCTCAACGAGCAGATGAAGGCCATCCAGAAAGAGCTGGGTGAGCTGGAAGATAGCCCGGATGAGTTTGAAGCCCTCAATCGCAAGATTGAAGAGGCTGGCATGCCGGAAGATGCCCGTGAAAAGGCCCAGGCCGAGCTTGCCAAGCTGAAGATGATGTCTCCCATGTCCGCCGAGGCTACCGTGGTACGCAGCTATGTGGACTGGATGGTACAGGTGCCGTGGAAGGCGCGCTCCAAGGTCAAGAAAGACCTTGGCAAGGCGCAAGAGGTGCTGGATGCCGATCACTATGGCCTCGAGAAGGTCAAGGATCGCATCCTCGAATATCTGGCGGTACAGGCACGGGTGAACAAGCTCAAGGGCCCCATCCTCTGTCTGGTTGGGCCTCCCGGTGTGGGCAAGACCTCGCTGGGCCAATCCATCGCCAAGGCGACAGGCCGCAAATATGTGCGGATGGCTCTGGGTGGGGTGCGTGACGAAGCGGAGATCCGCGGTCACCGCCGTACCTATATTGGTTCCATGCCCGGCAAGCTTATCCAGAAGATGGCGAAAGTCGGCGTGAAGAACCCGCTGTTCCTGCTCGACGAGATCGACAAGATGAGCTCGGACATGCGTGGCGATCCCGCATCCGCCTTGCTAGAAGTGCTGGATCCGGAACAGAACAACAGCTTCAACGATCACTATCTGGAAGTGGATTATGACCTGTCGGACGTGATGTTCGTGGCTACCTCCAACTCCATGAACATCCCCGGCCCCTTGCTGGACCGGATGGAAGTGATCCGTCTCTCCGGTTACACCGAAGATGAGAAGCTCAACATTGCCAAGCAGCATCTGGTTGCCAAGCAGATCCAGCGCAACGGCCTGAAAGAGTCCGAGATCACCATCGAAGATTCTGCCCTGGTCGGAGTGATCCGTTACTACACCCGCGAGGCGGGCGTGCGGAGTCTGGAGCGCGAGATCTCCAAGATTTGTCGCAAGGCGGTCAAGCGCATCCTGCTGGACAAGAGCATCAAGCATGTTCAGGTCAATCAGGAGAACCTCAAGGAGTTCCTCGGGGTGCAGCGTTTCGATTACGGCAAGGCCACCGACCAGAACCAGGTGGGTCAGGTGTGTGGTCTGGCGTGGACCGAAGTGGGGGGCGATCTGCTCACCATCGAGACCACCAACATGCCGGGCAAGGGCAAGCTCACTTATACCGGTTCTCTCGGTGACGTGATGCAGGAGTCCATCCAGGCGGCCATGACGGTCGTGCGGGCCCGTGCCGAGAAGCTGCGCATCAACGCCGACTTCTACGAGAAGCGCGATATCCACGTGCACGTACCGGAAGGGGCAACCCCGAAAGATGGTCCGAGCGCCGGTATCGCCATGTGCACCGCCCTGGTCTCCAGCTTGACCGGTAATCCGGTTCGTGCTGATGTGGCGATGACAGGGGAGATCACCTTGCGCGGCGAAGTGCTGCCCATCGGTGGTCTCAAGGAGAAGTTGCTGGCAGCCCATCGTGGCGGCATCAAGCGAGTGCTTATTCCGAAAGAGAACGAGCGTGACCTTGAGGAGATCCCGGCAAACGTCAAACAAGACCTTGAAATTTATCCGGTTCGCTGGATTGACGAGGTGCTGGAATTGGCGTTGCAGGACAATCCACAGGGGTTTGAGCGCGTTTCTGTCGTGTAAATGTTGATGCGCCGCAAATTTGGCGCATTCGGCGGGTGGTTAAGGCTTGCATGCGCCCGATAACGGAAGTAGCCTTGACCACCGATCGGGTACTCGTGATGAGTCGCAATGCGTTGTGTGGCGCGGGTTTGCGCCAGATTGTCACTTGCAACTGATCAGGAGGCTTGCTATAAAACCTCCACTTGTTGTGGCCAGGGAAATCAGCGCCGCAGCGGTGTTTGATAAAAGGGGAATATAAGAGTGAATAAATCTCAACTGATTGACAAGATTGCAGACGGTGCCGATATCTCCAAAGCTGCCGCTGGCCGTGCGTTGGATGCCTTCATTGATGCTGTTGGTGAAGCGCTGAAAGAGGGCGACCAGGTTGCTCTGGTTGGTTTCGGTACTTTCGCTGTACGCGAGCGTGCTGCCCGTTCAGGCCGTAACCCGCAGACTGGCGCGACCATCGAAATCGCTGCTGGTAAAGTTCCTGCCTTCAAAGCCGGTAAGGCCCTGAAAGACGCTGTTAACTAAGTCGGTCGCTGATATCCGTCGGCTACCGTCCTTGGTCGCAGACCAGACAAGTTAGAGAGTCTTCTCTCATACTGATTGACCAAGGCGCATCGCAATCGGTGCGCCTTTTTATTGTTTACGCCCATCGAGTTCGGGAGCATAAGTACAAACATGATGTTGGATAAACTACGCGAAGGGGCGCAGGGCAAGGTAGCCAAGGTTATCTTGGGCCTGATCATCCTCTCCTTTGCCTTGGCTGGTGTAGGTAGTTACCTGAACGGCCCGGCCCGTACCGCCCCCGCCACCGTCAATGGCACCGAGATCAGTGCTGCGGCACTGGAAAATGCCTACCGTAACGAGCGCGCCCGCATGGAATCCCAGATGGGAGAGGCATTCAGCCAGCTAGCCGCGAACCCCGATTACATGAAACAGTTCCGTCGCGGTGTGCTGGATCGCCTGATCGATCAGGCGCTGCTGGACAGCAAGGCCCGTGAACTGGGTCTGCGCATCAGCGATGAACAGATCAAGCAAGCCATCGTGGCCATGCCGGAGTTTGCCGAGAACGGCAAGTTCAACAATGACCGCTATCTGCAACTGATCCGTCGTGCCGGCATGACTCCTGAAATGTTCCGTGACTCCCTGCGTCAGGACATGGTGCGTCAACAGTTGATGAGCGCCCTGCTGGGCACCGAATTCTCCCTCAAGGGTGAAGCGGAGCAGCTCGACAAGCTCTACAACCAGACTCGCGATCTGCGTCTGGTACGTCTGGCTGCCGCCAACTACATGGCTGACGTTCAGGTCTCCGACAACGAGCTGGAGCAGTACTACAAGACCAATGGCGCCCGTTTCATGAACGACGAGCAGGTCAAGGTCGACTATCTGCTGCTGGACGCCGCCAACCTCGCCAAGGATATCAAGGTCACCGAGCAGGATGCCCAGGATTACTACGATCAGCACCAGGATCTGTTCCAGCGTGCCGAGCGTCGCCATGTGGCTCATATCCTGATCCCGTTTGGCAAGGATGAGAAAGCGGCCGAGCAGAAAGCAGAAGCCGTTTTGGCCAAAGCCAAGGCGGGTGAAGATTTCGCTGCGCTGGCCAAGGCTGACTCTTCTGATACCTTCTCTGCCAAAAAAGGCGGCGAGCTGGACTGGTTCGAGAAAGGGGTGATGGATCCGGCCTTCGAGAAAGCCGCGTTCGCCCTGGACAAGGCTGGCGATCTCTCCGGCGTGGTGAAGAGCCCGTTCGGTTTCCACATCATCAAGCTGCTGGGGGTTGAAGCAGCCCAGACCAAGCCGTTTGCCGATGTGAAAGAAGAGACCATCACTCGTCTGCAAGCTGACAAGGCCAAGGAGAAGTTCTTCGCCGAGCAGCAGAAGATGGCTGACAACAGCTTCGAAAACCCGGACTCGCTGGATCTGACCGCTGATGCCATGGGGATGAAGGTTCAATCTTCCGATTTCTTCACCCAAGCGACTGCTCCGGCTCCGCTGAACGATCCCAAGGTGCTCTCAGTTGCGTTCTCCGAACAGCTGCGCGATGACAACACCAACTCCGACGTGATCGAGCTGGCTGACGGCAAGGCGCTGGTGCTGCACATCACTGGTCACAAGCCCAAAGCGGTCAAGCCGCTGGCCGAGGTGAAAGAGCAGGTGATTGCCGCCATCAAGCATGACAAGGCTAGCGAAGTGGCCCGTGGCAAGGCCCAGGGCCTGCTGGACAAGCTGAAAGTCGGTGAGAGCATCACCGCCGATCTGACTGCACTCGGTCTGAAAGTGGAGACCCACAAAGGGGTTGCCCGCTTCGATCGCGAGCTGGATCAGAACCTGATTGCTCAGGCGTTCACGCTGCCCCATCCGATCGACGGCAAGCCGAGTGTGGCTCTGGTTGCCGAGACCAATGGTGACCGCGTTGTGGTTGCGCTGGACAAGGTCAACGTCCCTGCCGCCGCATCCGGTATGGCTGCCATGCTGCAAGCTCAGCTGGGTCAGGGCAAAGCCCAGGTGGATTACAAGTCTCTGATCGACGAGCTGCGCAAAGCGGCTAAGATCGAGTACTTCACCAGTGTGGAAGCGACCGTCGAGTAATCGGCACTGTGCAATCCATTGAGAACGGCTCCGTGATGGAGCCGTTTTTTATTGGCTATGTCTCTATGAACTGTTCATGAGAGTCCTAGCGTCTCATGCAGCCATGCATTTATATTCAACACCCTCATGTGATCTACAGTATCCTGCGTCAACCCAGATAATTCCTTAGGTAGTGAGCCGCCACGCCATGGCCGTGCGCCATCCCATTCTTTCAACTTATGCTGATAGTCGTTTACATGCTGAATGTGATACGCACCGGCCACTTACTTACCCTGATGATTGCGCACTCCTGGATGAGTCATACCTTGCACTGTGTGGAAACTGGCATACACACCAGCACACAGTACCGCATCTGGGGAAACTAGAATCTTCAAGACAGCTCTCACCGTCTCGGTATTCTTCTTTTCCAACTAAAATGCCGTATCTTGGATCTCCCTGTTCTTTAACCGCCATCACCGTGATGTAATCCGGCCAGGCTCTGTTGGTTCGCCCCTCGTCACTATGATCCTACTCGGTTGCGCTCATCTAAGTTGTTCTAGAACGATTCGAAGAAGAGGGCTTCATCTACTTTAGCGATGCTATTTTCCCTTGCGCCCTGGTGGAGTTGCAGAGCTTGGCGCGGCGGGATTAGCGCCCCTTTTTGCCGACCATGATGGCGATCGTCTTGCCGATGATATGCACATCCTGCACCAGCCAGCGCCAGGGGTGGAGCAGGGCGACCGAGTAGGCCAGATCGAACGCCAGCTTGCTGCGCACATCATCCAGCGACTCGTCGTAACCCTGATTGACCTGCGCCAGACCGGTAATGCCAGGGGCCACTTCATAGGTGCGTTCGATAAAGTACGGCACCGCATCTTCCAGCCGGTTGGCGATCCCGGGTCGCTCCGGACGGGGGCCGATCAGCGACATCTCCCCCTTGAGCACATTGATAAACTGCGGCAGCTCATCGAGCCGGGTTTTGCGCAGGAAGTCGCCGCTGCGGGTGATCCGGCTGTCCCCCTTGCCACACCAGACCGGCCCGGTGGCCGCCTCGGCGTCGGCGCGCATGGTGCGAAACTTGATCATGAAAAAGAGCTCGGTATGGGTGGCGTGGCTGCGCCCGATCCGCAGCTGACGAAAGAACACCGGCCCCGGGCTATCGAGCCGGATGGCCAGCATGATCAGCGGCCACAGTGGCAGCGTCAGCAGCAGGCCAAAAGTGGCACCGAGCAGATCCATGCTGCGTTTGACCACCAGGGTCAATCTTGGAATGGGGTGTGTCATACGGCTTTCTCCTGTGACATGAAACGTATGGGGGCGCGCAGGCAGTAGCGCAGGGTGCCCATGCCGTTGTACCAGTGTCCGAGTACCAGATAGTGGATCTTGCGAAACAGATTGGGCCAGGGGTGCACAGGGGTCAGCTGGATCAGGATGACCAGCAGATACCCCAGCAGTTGCAGCCCCAGCAACAGCTGAAACAGCAGGGATTGGGTGGCCAGCGGGATGGCGCAGAGCCACAGCAGGGTCAGGCAGAGCGGCATCAACACCCGCAGCCCCTTGCCACTGGCAAAGTTGAAGGCAACCCAGCCGAACTTGGGGTGTAGCAGGGGCAGTAACCGCAGCAGCTGCTGGGTGTTGCCGGCCCCGATCCGCTTGCGCCGTGTCGCCTCCAGCGCGGCATCCGAAATTTCCAGCTCCAGTGCGGCGCAGCGATTGTCATAGACCGCCCGATACCCCTTGGCGATGGCCTGCATCGGCAGGATGAAATCGTCGTTGATGGTATCGGCGGCCAGCGGGGTGAGGCACTCCCGGCGCATCATGTAAAAGGCCCCGTGGGCCCCCAGCATGCCGCCAAGGGCCGACTCGCAGAGCTTGATCTGGCTTTGATAGTGCCAGTAACTCTCCTCGCCCTGTGAGCCCGGTTGCCAGAAGCGGTACGCTTCCCCGACCACCCCTACCTTGGGATCGGCAAAATGGGCGACCGCCAGCAGCAGGCTGTCGATGGGCAGCAGGGCCGAGACATCGGTGAGGGCCACCAGATCGCTGTGCACCCGGGTCATGGCCTCGTTGAGCACGGCGACCTTGCCGCGATTGCGGGGGTGATCAAACAGCCTGATCTGCAACTGCTGCAGGGCGGGATCACCGAGCTGGCTCAGCGCAATGGGGTAACTGTTGTCGCTGCAGCCGTCGAAATGCACATGTACCCACAGCTTGTCGGCGGGGTAATCGAGGCTGGCGAGGTTTTGCAGCTTGGCCGCGATGGTCGCTGCCTCGTTATAAACCGGCATCAGCAGGGTGATGGTCGGCAGCGCCTCATCGGTGGCGTCTGTTTTGAACCCTCGATCCAGAGGGCGGGGCGGATTGGCTACCTTGCGCGCCTGCCGACCACCGAATTTGAGCAGCAGGGGATAGCCGACATGGTGGTAGACCACCAGTACAGCGCACAGCCAGAACACGATCATGATCCATTCCATGGGATGCTCCTCTGGTCATCGGGTCGCTTGATCAGCGGCTGTAAAGCTGCTGATAGGCCTGAGCCATCCGGCTCAAGCTGCTTTGCTGGCACACAAACTCTCGGGTGACGGCACGCAGGCTATGGCAGTGCAGCAACCCTTGTGCCAGAAGCTGGGCAAGGCGGTCGGGATCCCGCTCCGACAGGATATGGCCGCTGGCCTGACAGACGATCTCTCTGGCCGCCCCCACATCGCTCATCACCACCGGTACCCCGCAGGCCTGCGCTTCCAGCACGCAAAGCGGCATCCCTTCCGCCAGCGAGGGAAGACAGAAGAGATCCAGCCCCTGATAGAAGCGCGGCATGTTTTCGACCAGCCCCAGAAAATGGACCCGATGGGCGATCCCCAGTTGCTGACACTGTTGTTGCAACGCATTTTGCAAACTGCCGACCCCTGCCAACGCAAGATGCACCTCCTGTGGCAGGGTGCGGATCGCCTCCAGCAGCAAGGTGTGACCCTTGACCGACTCAAGGCGGGCGGCGCAGCCAATCAGTTTGACCCCTTGCGGCAATCCCATCTCCTGACGGGCGAGGGCGGCGGCGCCCGGGGCAAAACGCCGCTCATCGATGCCGTTGGGGATCACGGTTGGCGACAGCTGGCCCAGCTTGGCCAGCAGCTGGTTGGCCACCGGCGTGGCATCGGCAACCAGAATGGGTTTGAAGGCGCGCAGCCCCCACAGGGCCAGCGTGCGCTGATGGAGATCATCGAGATACCAGGCATCGTGCTCTGTGTGTACCAGGGTGGGCACCCGGGCCAGCCGGCTGGCCAGACCGCCATAGAGCATGGGCCCCAGATGGTGGGTATGTACCGCGACGGGCTTGAGTTGGCGCAGCAGTCGGGTGAGCCGCCAGAGGGTTGCCAGCGACCAGCCTGCGGGCTTTTCCAGACAGTGAATGTGGTCCGCGAAGGGATGCAGGGCGGGCCATGCACTTAGCACATCCCCTTTGCGCCCTTCGAGGGAGATGATGTGCACCGGTTGCTCGGCAGGGCTCGCCTGCGTGAGGTTGAGCACCATGGTCTCCAGTCCGCCCGGCTGCAGGTGCTGCACGATTTGCACGACAGGTTGCACGACAGACTGAACGACGGGCTGGGCGCTGGCGCTCCCGTGGGGATGGGGTCTGTGCGACGGGGTTGATGACAACATGGTTCGCGCTCCGGCAAGGGAAGGGGTGACACCCCGGATAGCGGGAGAATGCGAATCTTGTACCACTCTTGCGATCTGCCCACAGAGGCTATCAGCTCCTCTGGTGGCACTGCCTTTGCATCATGCGGGGGGAGGGCTTTTCTCAGGGAGTGATGCCATGCCTGTCCAGTTCTATTACAACCTCTACATCATTCTCTTTGCCGCCTGGCGCCGTCGCTATCTGCTGGTGATCCCGGTACTGGTGATGCCGCTGGTGGGTGTCACAGTCGGCCTGCTCACCCCCAAGGAGTATGAGAGCCGCACCACCTTTATGGTGCCGCAAGATGCAAACCAGACCCCGACCCTCAAGGATCTGATCACTCAGGAGAGCCTGAAAGATCGCTTTGCGGTGCTCGAAGCCCTGCTGCGCAGCCGTTATGTACTGGATGGGGTGGCGCGGGATCGCGGTCTGGTCAATGACGAGACCCCGCCAGCTCAGCGCGATGCCATCATGGATTGGCTCTCGAGTGCCGTCTCGCTTCGGCTGATTGGCGATGAGGTGATCGAGATAAAGGTCAAGGCGGATTCGGCGGCCAACAGCGCCGGTTTGCTCGAAGCCATTTCGCGGCGCTTTTTCTTCAACCTGCTCAGCAAGGGGCGCCAGTCGGCGGAATCGTCCGAACGTTTCCTGCAAAGCCAGCTCGACAGCCGCCGCAGCGAACTGCAAGAGGCCGAGCAGCTGCTCGCCGATTTTAAACGGGAGCATGCCAGCGCCTTGCCCCAGCAGCAGAGTACCAACGTCGCCCGTCTCTATGGTTTGCAGGAGCGCTATGCCGAGAGCCTGATCACCTTGCAGCAGGCCAAGGCCAGGGTCGATCAGCTATCGCTGGGGCAGGAGAGCCAGCTGGCCCGCCAACTGGATGAGAAGCTGCAGCTGATGCGCACCGAGCTGGTGTTGCTGCGGGCCCGCTACAGCGACGAACACAGCAAGGTGCAGAGTCTGCGCTATCAGATTGACCAGTTGCAGCAGGAGTTCGAGCAGCTCAAATCCCAGCCGGATATGGCCCGTGGGCCCGAGTGGCAGCTGGCCCAGACGCAGTTGACGGAGGCGGAGCAAAACGCCGCCGGCCTGAAGAACCAGCTGGATGGGCTGGACAAGGTGGTCGACTCCCAGGGGGATACCGAACGCCAACTCGCCGAGCTGGAGCGGGATCTGGCGGTCAAACGCACCCTCTATCAGGATTTGCTGCTGCGCTATGAGAAGGCCAAGGTGACCGGCGATCTGGGCAACTTCGAGCAGGGGGAGCGGATCAAGGTGATCGACAAACCCTTTGCCCCCAGCAAGCCTAGCAACTACCCGCTCTGGCTGTTTCTGCTGGCGGGTATGGTTGGCGGACTGGGGCTCGGCTGCGGTCTGGCGCTGGTGGCCGAACTGGCGGATGCCAGCCTGCGCCGCTCCGATCAACTGGCCGCCCTGGTCAAGGCACCAGTGCTAAGCCGCATTCCCTACTGCGAGCCGGTGCGGGACTATCCATCCAATAGTGATCATGCGCTGGATGGGCAGGTGTTGCCCTTGTCACCAGAACCGGGTTGATTGCCGTAAAAACGGGCTGCCAGCCTGAATCTGGATATTTCTGAAAAGGCCTTGTGATAAGGCCTTTTTTATATTGTACGGATGGTGGAGTAAACATCGCGGCAAGCCCCATAAAAGAGGAGATAGGCTCCATTTTCTATTTCCGTTTCTTGACTGTGGTTTTATCCAGTGATACAAGTGGAACCGGCGCAAGGCTATTGATAATAGACCTATAAGAAGGACTTATAAGTCAGATGCTGGTTGGTAATACAGTGATTTTAATATTATCTATTGGTTGTGATGACGAGTGGTAGGGCAGAGCTAGATGGAAGACGTTACGAAGGCATTAATAGTGTTTTCCATCCTATTACCGTTAGGCGATATTAAGGCTGGCTTGAAATTATGAGGGATAAACTTTGGCAATAGAATCACCATTATTTCAGAGTGCAATGGAGTTACTTGGTCACTCTATTACACATTACAATGGTAAGAAAGAGCTAGACCGAAAATTGTTGATTTTGCATTTGGCAAATGCAGTGGAATTAATATTGAAAGATTTAGTGCTTGACTCTGGTGAATCTATATACAAAGGGCCAAAGGAAACAATTACTATTCAAGGTTGTATAAAAGTATTGCAAGATAAGTCTATAAGTCTACCCTTACTAAATAAGATAGAGTTGTTAGTTGACGAAAGAAATGCTCTACAGCATCGTTTTGGTTCTCCGAATGAATTGACCAGTATTTTTTACATGAATATAGCAGAGAACTTTTTTCGAGAGGTTCTGAAAAAATATTACAGTCAGGAGTATGATGAAATTATAGTGCAGTTTTCAGATGAATCTGACTTGCTTGAGTATAAATTGAGTGATCCAAGTAATGACCAAGAATTAGACAAGCTTAAAGATTTAGCTAAAATACATCCTTTAGGTGCATTACTCTCGGCTTGGACATATCTCGAAAAAGAAGTTGAAGTATTTGCAGAGGAAACAGGCATAAAATTTCTCCAACGTCGCCCTGCAACCACAGATCTGGTCAATGGTCGTTGGGAGCGATTCGGTGTAGCGGTACCTGATGGATTGAGTGACCGTTTCCATGAAGCACGTCGATTAAGAAACATGGCAGCACATGGCCGCCTTGAGCCGACGGTCGAAGATGTCATATCTTCAGTTGATACAATTGAAGCATTAGATAAATACTTATTGAGCCTAGATAAATCTGTTATTAAGCAAAGTGCCCAAATTGAGAGAGAACGGCATGAAAAAGAGCAGAAAGAGTATCTTGATAAACGTTCTAAAGAGCGCCAGCCAATAAAATTCATTGATTTGTTCGGTGGTACGGTAGCCTAACAAGCCCTTGAATAGGGGGGCTGCCAACGTATGGTGTTTACAGCGCGTAGGTTCGATTAGCGGGTGGTAGGCATAATCGGATGCTCGCTGTGACACTCCACTTCAATGCTGTAACTACGCCCCGACCGGTGCCAGTTCGAGGGTGATTTTTTGTGGGAGGGGGAGAAGTGGCAAGATGGAAGGGTTTTAGCGAGTTAAATAGAAATGTTGCAGAAAGACCGCGAACGTCCGATTACGCTTCGCTAATCGAACCTACTGCCCTTAAAAAATCGTAATGAGGAGAGACTATATTGATAAATCATCTGTTGTCACGCTCTGCTGAACTTGAAAAAAATTTACTGGAATTTTTAGTACTGCCTCCCTTCGATGACTCACAAAGAATCATGGTGAGCAGAGTCATGTGTAGTATTGCTTTCGAGCATGCTGAAAGTGCCAAAATGCTTATATCAGCAGGTAATCTAACCTCGGCTACGGGGCTTGTTCGTCTTCAATATGAGGCACTGGTTCGGGCAATGTGGCTGCTCTACGCTGCAACCGATACAGATGTTTTAAAGTTAACCAGCGAGCTGACGCAGGAGACGGCAAATAAGGCAAATAAGCTTCCTATGCTCAGCGAAATGTTAGAAAAACTACAAGGAAAGTCCCCTCAAGAACCGTTGGATATGTTGAGAGAATTCAAAGAGTATTCTTGGAAACCTCTTAGTTCGTTCATCCACGGTGGACTTCATGCAATCCATCGCCACAGTAAGGGTTATCCACTTCCTTTACTTGAACAGATGGTCAGAATATCCAACGGGGTGTCGTTAATGGTGGGCATGCTGTTAGTTATATTGCATGGTGGTGGTGAGCAGGTAGGTAAAATCCCACGTATTCAAAGAGAGTTTGCTGATTGTCTACCTGATACCAAGTTGTAAATTTCAATAAGAAGTGTCGTAAAGAGCCGCCAGCCCCATGTTTTAGTCGAGTAGCCTGCCTCAGCCCAATCATGAGCACAACTGCTGTATATGCTCAGCCACTTATCCTTGTTTCCAGATAAAAATCAGGGAGCCATGGCTCCCTAATCGCGACACACGGGGTGATTAACTAGCCGATAGCTGGCGATTGTTGCCAGTTGGCTTGCTGCGGACGGCCTTGAGTTCGGCGTTGATAGCGCCAGGCCAGCAGTAGCGGCATACCGAGCAGCAGCTGGGCGGCCAGCGGGATCTCCTCGATGGGGGCGGCCAGTGCACCTTCCGGAATAATGCCCCCTTCAATTTCGGCCGCCAGTTTGAGCTCCAGCGCATTGCCAAAGTCAGCGAAGGTGGTGGCATTGATGACAAATGCATCCTGACCGCCCGCCACGTTCTCCACATACCACTCTTGGAGCACCCCATCGGCATAGTCCTGACCTATGGTGATGCCGTTGATGGTATCGATGCCGGAGGCGAGCAGTTGATCCCGCACGGTAGAGGTATCCAGCCCGTTGTTCTGGATGCCATCACCCGACACATCCATCACCTGGCGGGCGGCGGTGTAGTTGTTGGTATCAAACTGCTGGGCACCAAAGGCCATGGCCGAACCGGGGGCCGTCATCCCCGCATAGGGGCGGACCAGGGCATCCAGGGTGGCGGCGAAGTTGTTGATGGAGGTCATGTCGTAGAGGTGGAACCAGTCAGTCATCACGCTCTGCTGGGTCGAGCCGCTCCACATCACCATCTGTACCGCAATGGACCCCAGCTTGTCGCCACTGGTGTCGAGGATGGCGCTCTGTACATCCTGACTGTAAAAGGCGTCCACATACCCCTGTAACTGCAAATTGAATTCCGATGAACTGACGCTGCCCGACACATCCATCAGCAGTTGCAGTTCGGTATCGACTTCGGTCAAGGCGTATGCGGGGGAGGTTACCAACAACATCCCCAGCAGCCCTGCCAACGGTTTGAGTTTCATTGCTCACTCCTTCTCCCTGGCGCTAGTGCCAGCAGGGGGAATGAATAAAGCGTGCCAGCTTTGTTGCATCCTCTGACTTGGCTTGGTCCGGGTGAGCGCGGGCAGGCATGGAACTTGCGACAGCGGTCAAAAGCGCTGATAACCGGCAGGAGTTGCGATGGAGATCCGTCCCTGGCAGTGGGCACCCAACTGGCTGCTACTTGGTTTGGCCAATCAGTGGGGCATGGTGTGGCTCAATATGGGCCACTTCAACTTGCTGGTGGTGTTGCTGATTGCTATCTGGTGGCAAATTGCATCGCGGGTTGCACCGAGCTGGCGCCCGCATCCACTGGCGCTCGCCCTCTTTATCCTGCTGCTCCTGATCCCCAGCGCCAGTTGCAAGGCGCTGGCCTGTCTGCTGTTGGTGGCCTCGCTGTGGCGCCGTCATCAGAGTGGCGATGAGCGGGCGGTGTTGCAGATTGTGCTCGCCTTTACCGTGGCGGTGTTGTGGGGGCAGCAGGTGTTTGCCCTGCTCTCCGGCCCTGTGCTGGCCCTCGACGCCTGGGGGGTGGGCCAGTGGTTGCAGCTGCTGGGCTGGGAGACTCGCCTTGATGGCAATCGCATCGAGCGGCTGGGAGGCCATGCGCTGATTGTGCTCAAGGGGTGCTCCTCGTTTTCTCAACTCTATCTGGTGGTGCTCTCCTGGTTGGTCTCCTGCTGCTGGCTGGCGCCGGATCGGCCCCTCTACCGGCAGTGGCCCATGTTGCTGCTGGTTTGCCTGCTCTATATCGGGGCCAATCAGCTGCGGTTGGTGCTGATGAGTCTGGATCTGCGCTGGTATGGCTGGCTGCATACCGGCTCGCTGGCCCAGCTCTACCAGTGGGCCATCATGTTGTTGGTGATGACCATCCTCTTTATCCGGGGGCGCCGTGA
The DNA here is from genome assembly GCF_051919235.1 of Aeromonas sp. 95A. Taxonomy (NCBI): domain Bacteria; kingdom Pseudomonadati; phylum Pseudomonadota; class Gammaproteobacteria; order Aeromonadales; family Aeromonadaceae; genus Aeromonas; species Aeromonas sp. 95A. Next base: position 820,565 of record NZ_JBQBFC010000001.1, on the reverse strand, counting down.
TGCGTCTGTCTAAGGGATATCTGCGGTTGGTGGCGTTATCAGAGCCGGGTGGTCAATATGATGCTGCTGGTGATGACCATCCTGTTTCTAAGAGGGCGCCGTGATGCATCTATCTAGGGGATATCTGTTGCTGTTGCTGGTGGCGCTGCTCAGTGCTGCCGCCATGGGCTGGCGTTATCAGAACCGGGCAGTTAACGAGGGAGCCAAGCCCATGCTGATGGAGCTGGTCCAGATGGGCTGGCGCTTGCGGGTGGCTACGCCGGTATTGGGCGGCACCTATGTCAGCTATCAGCTGGCCCATCCCCGCTGTGATGGTCTGCTGCAGGCCATGCTGGTGGCGCCGGATAGCGAGGCGATGTCAGTGACGCTGGCGGGTGAAGGGATGAGTCAGGGGGTGATGTTTTTAGGCGAGCTGCACCAGAGTCCGCCGCTGCTCTCGTACCGTCTGACCCAGGGTTGGCGCAAATTGTGGGGGCTGGCCCCTTATCCCCTCTATCGGGTGGCCTTGCCAACCTCTTGCCTCGCGCTTATTGCGCCGCCGTTGGCGTGACCGCCCCCGATTCACCGTTTGGCAGAATGCGGATCAGCAAGGTATTGGGGGCCAGCATGGGGTCATAGCGTGGCTCCAGCTCAATGGCGCGAGAGCCCAGCAAACGGGTGAGGGCGGTCAGTCGCACGCTCGCCATCCGCGCACTCTCCAGCATGTCGGTTTGCAGCCCGGGGCCGCTTACCAGCGCAATTCGGGCCGGATCCTTGCGTCCTAAAAACTGATGCAGCAGCTGCTCCTGATCCGCTGGCAGTTGTGTCTCCGCTTGCTGGTACTGCAGTTGCAGCTGGGGCTGTTCGGCCATTTGTTGTTCCCGCAACTGGTTGAGGATCGGCAGGGTCTCATTGACCGGCTCCTGACGGGCGCAACCGGTGAGGATCAGCAGCGGCAGCATCAGGGGCAACAGGCGGGGCAGGACGCAGTCTTTTGCTGTGGTTCGGGGAGTCTGGTTGGCCATACGCAGTCACTTCAGGAGGATGAGTTGGCACCAGTTTGCAATGTTTTCAATCCCTTGGCCAGTTGTTCAATCTCGCGGCGCCACTGGATCCAGGCGGCAGAGGGCAGTTGCTCTGCCACCTGCCAGCGGGTCGGCAGCTGATCGCGCAGGCGCTCCAGCAGCAGGGCGGCCTCTACTTGATAGCGGGCCTCCTGCTCCAGCCAGGCGAGCCAGCGCAGATCCTCGATGGCTTGCTGCAACAGCAACAGATCGTGGGAGAGGCGGTGCGCCTCGCAGGCTTGCGGGCCGAGCAGCATAAAGTCGCTCTCCCGTCCGTCGGTGGGGTCATAAGGCAGGGCGGTGGGCATGCGGCCATGCCACTGCAAATAGCCCTCGGCGCCGCTTTGCCACAGATAGAACCCGGCGGCTCTCGGGGTGCCCAGATTGTAAAACCAGGGGGTGACCTTGTGCTGGCGTACCCGCGCCACATCGGCCTTGTCGGCGCCAAAGCCTGCGTTGATCAGGGCAATCTCCACCTCTGCCAGCAGACCAACCTGACCCGGATGATTGAAGTGACCTGCGCGGATCACCGCCGGATCCCGCCGTTTCATCTCCCGCGCCAGGCTGGTAATGGCGGGCAGGGTGGCAAGATCGGGCTCATCAAAGAGGCTCCATGCAAGCGGGGGCAAGCCGCTGGCGGTCAGCCCCTGTTGCCGCGCCTGCCACTGTTCGAGCTGGCTGGCAGGGTCGCTCCCCCAGCGCTTGAGCGGGGTATAGGCCAGCAGGGGGGGAACAAAACCGAGCCCCACCGCCTCTCCCATGACCTCCCGCATCCCCGCCTCATCTTGTGGCAGGGCGGGTGAGAGGCCGCTGATCCCGAGTTTGGCGAGCCGCTGCAGATCGCAGCGACTGGCCTCGGCGATCTGCTCTTTTAACGCCTCGGGATTGGGGCTCAGCCAATTCAGATAAGGGGGCACTTCGACATAGATGCCGACCGGCTTGCTGGCCGCGGGCAGGGTCAGCGGCAGCACCTCGATAGTCAGTGGCAGCTGCACCAGTTGCTGTTGGCTGAGCAGCTGAATATTGCCCAGATAGTGACCCGCAGGCGCATCGCGGGGGACGGTCATTTGCAGCACCAGACGCCGAGGTACCCCTGCCAGCAGGGTGAGCCCGGCGATCCCCTCGACCAGCTCCTGATCCGAGGGGGCCAGCAGGGTGCCACTCGCCTGCGGGCGAACCAGATGCCACTTGCCGTAATAGGGGGTCAGCGCCAGCGGCGATCCTGCCTGCTCGGGGGGCTGGATCACCAGCAAGGGGGCCGGATCGTCGGTGGCGGCGTGGATGGCAAATTCCAGCAACAGCTGGCTGCCACGGGCTGCCAGCACCGGTTGCGCAGCCTGCTGCAACGCATCGGCCGCAGATAGCGGGGCGATCTGCAGGGTTGGGGCGGCATCCGTAATCGGCGTGAGGCTCAATTGCTGGGAAGCAGGGGTTGGGGCTGGGGTTGGGGAATAGGGGGCCAGAGTCCACTTTTCCAAAAACAGCTGGCGCTGCTTGGTCAGCACGCTTGCGGTAGCGTCAGCCAATACGGCGCGATCTTTTCCACTATTCGGGAGAGCCTCTTTGCTGGTGGGGGCCGGATAGGGGGCAAGCAGCAGCCCCGCCAGGTATTTGGCATCCGGCGAGTGACCTACCAGTGTGATAGTGATCGGGCCGCCGGGGTGGTTCAGGGTGACATGGACCGGGCCGCCCTGTCGTGCCCCGAACAGCTGCCAGGGATCCGGATTTGGCAGCGCCTCGCGAGATTGTCCCGCCAGATAGCGCTGCGTTAGCCACTCCTGCGGTTGCCACTGCTCGGCCCAGATGGGCTCATCATTGACCAGTACACTGCGCTCGAAGGGGTGGGGCAGGTACTCCCACTCGCCGGGGTCATCCAGCCAGAGGGTGAGCTGGTAGCGTCCTTTGGCCAGGTCCAGCCGCACCCCGTCGAGATTGCGCAGTCCATCACGAACCAGGGCATCGCCGGAGGGACGCAAGATGGGGGTGGGGTGGCCAATCAGCCGGGGATCCCCCGGGCTCAGGGCCTCAAAGCCGGTAAAGCGGGGCGCAGCCGCAGCCCCCAGATCCAGCGCAATGGTGCCCGCTGGCAAGGTCAAACCGGGCTCCCAGTACCAGCGGCGAATGGTCAGCGAGGGGGCGTTATCGGCCATAAAGAGATAGAGCTTGGTGAGTTTGTCCAGCGCCAGCGCTCTGGACTGGCTGGTGCGCCACTCGCTCAAGGCAAAGCGCTGGGTGAAGGGGCCGGGTGCAACAATCCGCTCCAGATTGACCCGGCTGCGGTAGTTGACCGAGGCCTCATCGTCGATACGCAGGATCAGGGTTTGCGGGCGGGCGCTGGGGTTATGGCCCTCGATCACCAGTTCATCATCGCTGCCTATTGGCCAGTTGTGGGTGCTCAGATCGAGCCGCTGGGGTGTCTGGTTGCCTGTCAGGGGCAGCGGGGTCTGCCCCTCCAGCCGGGTGGCGGCCATTGCTGCATGGCAGCATAGCAGGATAACCAGCCAGAGCCCTCTGCTCATCCGGCCAGTCCCTTCAACCAGTTGTTCAGCTCGGCAGCCTTGTGATCCCAGCTTTGCTGGGCCACCTGCTGTTGGCGAGTGTGGCGCCCTTCGCTGCGGGTGAGCCCCTCCCAGCCACTCTCCTGAAACCAGCCCGGATTGGGTTGATCAAAGGCGGCCCGATTGATGGCCTGGGCCAGGTTCTCCCCATCGTGGGGGAGCTGGATCTGATCCCGATAGCCATCGAGGGCCGGAAAATCGGTGCTGACGATGGGCCTCCCTGCGGCCAGATACTCGCGCAATTTCAATGGATTGCAGGCACGGATCTGGGCGTTGTCGACAAAGGGCAGCAGGCTCACCTGCCAGTGCTGGGCATAGGCCGCCAGCGTGTGGTGGGGACGGGGCCCCAGCAGATGGATATTGGGGAGCCCCTTGAGGGGGGAGATATCGGTCTGGACCGGGCCAATCAGCACCAGATCCCAGTGGGGCAGGGCGGCGGCCGTCTCTGCCAGCAGGGGAATATCAATCCAGTCGCTCAGGCTGCCGTAAAATCCGGCAATGGGACGGCCGGAGGGGAGGTCCGCCGGGCGTTCTCTGGGGGGCATAAACAGCTCGAGATCCACCCCGTGGCTGAGCAGCCGGGTTTTATGGGGGGGAAAGCGGCTGGCCAGCACAGGGCTGGCGGCCAGAATGAGATCGGCTTTTTCCACCAGTCGGGCCTCGCAGTGGGCGATGGCCTGATGATCCACCCCCGCCAGCGCCGAGAAGTCATCGCCGCAGTAGTAGATCACCGCCCGCTCTTCGAGCTTGCCAATCAGATCGACGGCGCTGGGCAGGGAGATCCAGAGCAAGGGGCGATCCAGCTCGGGCAACTGGCGCCGGATCTGCGCCGCCAGCCAGTGGCCATTGATCTTGCCCGCCAGCCGACTGCCCGGCAGTGGCAAGGCGAGCGGCGGCAGTACCCGAGGGCTGCTGACCTCTGATGGCGAAACCGACTGGCCGCCAGCATGGCGCGCGCCGCGCAGCACGGCCCCCAGTTTGCGGACGATGCGGGTGAGATCATGAAGGGTAAAACGGGGGCAGCGCATGCCGATGGAGTTGACCCAGAGCACCTGATAATCGGGCAGCAGACGCTTGATCAGATGCTGGGTGCTGGAGGGGTGCTGGCCCCAATCCTCTCCCAATACCACCAGTTGCGGCAATGAGTGTGGTTTCATGCAAAGGTCTCCGAAGCGTGTGCGAGGTCGCTGTGATCTTGTGGCTGCAACGGGCGCAGTACGGTGGCCGGTACACCCGCTGCCAGCACACCTGCAGGCAGATCCCGGGTGACGACGCTGCCTGCGGCGACAATGGTTCCGGCGCCTATGGTGACGCCGGCCATCACCATCACACCGGTGCCAAGCCAGACATCCTGCTCCAGCACAATGGCCCCCACCTGTTCATCGCGATCCGGCAGGCCCCGGGCGCGATCGCGGGCGTTGACCGGGTGCCCCGGGTAGCCCGCCAGAAAGGCACGGCCAGCAATCCTGACGTTATCCCCCAGCACTATCTTGCTGCCCACCGCCAGGGTGGTTTGCCAGCCAATCCCGACATTGCGGCCAATCACCAGCCTTGGTGTCTGGCTCGATGCCCGGCCGCTGATGGTCATGGCGGCGCTGAGGCGGCAGTCGGCACCAATTTCGATGGTGACCGGACCGCTGATATAGGGGATGCCGCCATAGAGATAGAGACGCGGAGCGGGGGCCGTGAGGCGAGATTGAAACAAGGGGGTCCACCAAAGGGTGCGGGTCAGGGTCGCCAGCGTGTTGCTGCCCAGCAAATAGAGCCGATAAAGCAGCCGATGCAGGGGAGGGAGCACTGGGAATGACCAGTGGCGGGCACTTTTGGCCAGTCGCCATACCCGGCGAGCCAGTGGCGTTTCCCCCTGTTTGGCCCAGCTTTTCATCCGGTGCAGGTTGATGGTGTTCATGGCGACCTCTCCCTCTGGTGCAGTCCGTTGCTCGCTAAGCAGAAAGCAGGGATCGGGCCAACAGGACGGCCCCAGCTAGATCGGGCCAAATTGGGCTAAGAGGAGGGGCAGATTGCGCCGGTCGGTGCAATTTGCAGCCAGCGTTGTGCAAAACGCAAATGCCAGTCTCATTCTGGACTTGTTCAGGCCGGTTAAGCCGCACTAAGGGGCTATCGCTTCAGGGCGGGAGTGAGTGGCGTGGGCTTTGCATTAGCGGTAGCTGACCCGGAGCAGGATGCTTCTGGTGGCTGGGAGGCCCTATGAAACTTGGTGTGAACCAGATTGCCATGCTCTATTACGCCGGCGGCTTGCTCCTGATGAAGGGGATCTCCCTGCTGATGCTGCCAGTGTTGACCCATCAGCTGCTGCCTCGCGAATACGGCCAGCTGGAGGTGCTGCTGACCCTCATCAATCTGGGTTCCCTTATTTTGGGCTTCGGGCTGGTGGATGCCCTCTACCGTTTTGCCGGATTGGCGAAAGATGAGCAGGAGCGCCAGCAGGTGGTGGCCCGCATGTTTGGTCTGGTCTGGCTGATCGCCCTGGCCAGTCTGGTGCTGCTCTGGCTGCTGGCACCTCTGGTGCAAGCTTGGCTGCCGGTTGAAACCCGCCTTGCGGATGTGCGCTGGGTGCTTTGCGCCCTGCCGTTTGAAGGGGTGATCGGCGTACCACTGGCATGGCTGCGGATGCGCAATCAGGCCCGGCTCTTTTTCGTGGCGACCGCAGGAAAGGCGGTGATCCAGTCCCTGCTGACTGGCTGGTGGCTCTGGCTCGGCTGGGGCGTGAGCGGGGTGCTGGCCTCCGGCACCCTGACCTGCGTTGCACTGGCGTTGCTGCTGAGCCTCTGGCAGTGGCGAGATAGCGGGATCCGTTTTGACTGGCAGCACTATCGGCCGCTGTTGCGCTATGGATTGCCCCTGGTGGTGAGCGGGCTGGCAGGCTTTGCCCTGAGCGGACTGGATCGCTGGCTGCTGGCCGATGTGGTGGGGGAGGCGCTGCTCGCCTACTACGCGGTGGCGGGCAAGCTGGCGCTGGCAGTGGGACTTCTGCTGCAACCCTTTGCCCTCTGGTGGTATCCCCGCCGTTTCATGCTGCTGCGCGAGCCGGATGGACTGCAACTAAATGCTCACTACAGCGTGATGGGGTCGGTACTGGGGTTTGTTACCGCGGGGATTGTCGGGCTCACCGCCCCCTTGCTCATTCGCTGGCTGACCCCGGAGAGCTATCACGGGGCGATCGCCTACATTCCGCTGCTGGTGCTGGGCATGGCGGTGCGCAATGTTTCGGACTTGCTCAATGTCGGCTGCTTTAGCGGCGAGAAGAGCAATGCCCAGATGGTGATCAATCTGGGCTGCAGCGCCCTTGGGGTGGCAGGCTTTCTGCTCTCCATCCCCCCCTTCGGGGTCGCCGGGGTGATCTGGACCCTGCTGCTGGTCTATCTGGTACGGGCGCTCGCCTTTTATCTGGTGAGCCAGCGGTTGCTGCCGCTGCCGTATCGCCTCTCGACCCTCTGGGCCAGTTCCCTCGGGGCGCTGGCGATGGTCTGGCTCGGCCAATGGTGGGCAGGATCATGGCTCGTCTAACGCCGGCCATCTGGGCAAGCGCCATCTGTCTGGTGCTGGCTCTGCTCTGGTGGCGGCTGCCCCATCCCTTGCTGCTGCCGGTGCTCGGCCTTGCCATTCCCGCCATCTGGTTTGCCCTGCGCTGGCCCTTCTTGATGGTGCTGGGATTTGTCACCTTCTCTTTCTTTCGGCTGCATGAGGTGTTCCCCCAGCTCTATCCCCTCAAGATCCCGCTGCTCTTCTCGCTGGCCGCCATCGGCGCGCTGGTCTGGCACATTTTGCTGACCGGCCGGATCAAGCCCTACTGGAGTCCAGCCCTGAGCTGGCTGACGGCCTTCTTTGTGATGGTCTCCATCGGTGTGCTGTTTGCCAGCAACCGGGGCGAGGCGATCGCCACCTGGACCGGCAGCTACAGCAAGATCTATCTGATGACCCTGGCCACCGCCTGGCTGGTGCGCACCCCGGGGGATTTTGCGCTGGCGGTGCGCACCTTTGTTGTGGCGGGCTGTCTGGTGGCGCTGGTGGCCCTCTACAACAAGGCGAGCGGGATCGGGCTGGTGGAGGGCACCCGGGTGACCATAGGGCGCGAGCTGGGCTCTGTGCTGGGGGATCCCAACGATCTGGCGCTGGTGCTGCTCTTTCCTGCCGGTTTTTCGCTGAGCTTGCTGCTCAATCAGGGCAATGGGGTGGGGGGGCGTTTACTGGGTGGGCTCGGCTTTGCGCTGACTGCGGCCGCCATTATCGCCACCCAGAGCCGCGGCGGCTTGCTTGGCGTGTGTGCGGTCAGCGGCCTGTTTGCCTGGCAGCGGGTGAAGTCGAAAACCCTGTTGATCTCGCTGGGGATAGTCGCGCTGGTGGTGCTGTTTGCCGCCGCCGGGATCAGCGACCGAGCATCTGGCGGCGCCGCCGAGAGTGGGGTCGATGCCTCGGCCATGGGGCGGATCTACGCCTGGCAAGCGGCCTGGGGCATGGCGCTGGGCCATCCGCTGGTGGGGGTGGGCTTGTCCAATTTCTATTACAACTACTTCTTCTACAGCCCCCATTGGGATGGACTCAATCATGCGGTGCACTCCACCTGGTTCGGGGTGCTGGCTGAAACCGGCTTTGTCGGGCTGGCGCTGTTTATCGGCATGGTGACGGTGACCCTGCGCAGTTGCTGGCGTTGCCAGCTTGCTGGCATGCCTCCTGCAGTGATCACGGCGATGCAGGGGGTGATGGCTAGCATGGTGGGGTTTGTGATTTCGGGATCCTTCCTGACCCAGGGGTTTACCTGGCCCATCTATCTGGAGCTGGCGCTGGCCGTTGCCGCCATCAAGTACGTGCAGCAGGCGGCCACAGAGGTGAAGGCCACCGCTGAGGAGCATCAGGAGGCAACCCGGTTGCCGGCAGTGCCACCAAAGGGAGCAAGAGGATGAACGCAACCCCTGTTTTGCTGGTTCACTACGGAGAGGACTGGATCCGCGGCAGCGAACGCTGCCTGCTGGATCTGCTGGCCCACCTCGATCGCAGCCGCTTTACGCCGTTGCTCTGGTGCAATAGCCCGACGCTGGCGGCAGAGGTGGCCACCCTCGGGGTAGAAACCATGGTCGAGCCGTTCAGCCTGCTGCTGGGATGGCAGGCGCCCCGCTTTGATCTTGCTGCCCATCGGCGCCTCTCCCGGCGAGCCAGAGAGCTCATCACCGAGCGGCAGATTGGGCTGGTGCATGCCAACAGCGCGGCCCCTTGTCAGTGGCTGGTGGGGGTCTGTCGGGCGTTGCAGGTACCGCTGGTGTGCCACCTCCATGCCCGTTACCAGCCAAGAGACAGGTTCAGCCTGCGGGTCCATCAGGCAAGCGTGCTGATCGGGGTGAGCGAGCCGGTGTTGACCGGTTGGCGCCAGGATGGCTGCGCGGCCGATCGGTTGATCCGGGTACCCAACGGGGTGGATGCCGCTCGTCTGAATGGCGGTGCTCACTGGCCGGTCGTCGGCATGCTGGGCTTGCCCCCGGGGGATATGATCATCGCAACCGTCGGCTCATTGATCAAACGCAAGGGGATTGATCTGCTGATCCGCTCGCTGGCTGCCCTGATGGCATCGGGGGAGGAGGCTCAGTTGCTGATCATTGGCAGCGGTCCGGAGCGGGAAGCATTGGTGGCGTTGGCTGTCGAGCTCGGGGTGGCCGAGCGGGTCCACTTTCTCGGCGAGCGACCAGACAGTGCCGCTATCTTGCGGGGCGGGGTGGATCTGCTGGTCTCCGGCGCCCGTGAGGAGGTGTTTGGTCTGACGTTGGCGGAGGCGGGCATGTTGGGGCTTCCGGTCAGTGCCTACCGAGTGGGCGGCATCCCCGAAGTGGTGGAGGAGGGAGTGACCGGCTTGCTGGCAACCCCGGGGGATTGGGCCGAGATGGCTGATCGCTGGCGGCAATTGAGCAATCCGCAGCGCCGATGTGAAATGGGGCGGGCCGCTAAGTTGCGTGCTGCACAGTTGTTCACGGTGGCGCGCTACGTTGACGGGGTCACGGCGGTGTGGGACGCCGCGCTGGCTGGTCGTTGGCACGCCACGGCCCCCACACCCTTCCGACCACTCATGCATTGGGCGGGGCAGCGACTTCTTGCCAGAGGTCGCAATATGCTGGCGAGTGGAATGGCAAGAGCGGCGCAAAAAGTGCAACTGGGGTTTGGCCGCCGCAAGGTGCCAGAGTAAGGGAGCAGCAAGATGAGCATGCAAACTGAGCCGGTGTTTGGAAAGATCATCGTTGTGGATCCCATCCCGTTTCGCGGTGGATCCAAGGTTGCGACCGAAGTGCTGCTCGATGAGTTGGCCAAACGGATGCCCGGGCTCACATGCCATGTGTTGACCCAGGATCCCGACTCCTGGTCCCGTTGTCAGCATCATCCCTTTTGGCTGCCCCACATATTGAAGGGGCGGGAGTCCGGCATCGGTTATCTGCTCAAACAGGGGTGGCAGACCCTGCTCATCCTCTGGCTGGTGTTGCGTTTGGGGGAGGTGAAGTGCCTGGTGGCGGCGTCAGGGCCGGGGGTGGATCTCTGCTGTTACTGGGCGGCCCGCTGGTTGCGGTGCCGGGTGGTTCAGCTGATCCATGGCCCTGTGGGGTGCTCGGGGCTCTCTGCCAGGGCCTTGCAACGGGCGAATTTTGTGTTTTATCTCGAATCAACGCGCAGCTCCCTGGCGGCATTGCTGGCCCGGGTTGGCGAGACCGAGTTCCCGTCACACTGGCAGCCATTTACCAACGGCTTGAGCGAGATTGATTGGCCCAAAGCGACTCTGGGGGGGCCTCGTATTTTGTGGGCGGCCTCGTTGCTGCGCTGGAAGGGGCTGGAGACCATGCTGGCCGCCCATCAACTGATCCCTGACGCTCGCCCCGAGCTGATGGTGTGCTATCTGCAGCCCAAGGGCACGCTGCAACCCTGCAGCCAGCCCCAGCCACAACTGCCAGACACCTATTGGTATGCCAACCCCGCCAATCTTGACGAGATCCGATCTCAATGCGGCATTTTTGTCTCCACCAGTCATCAGGAACCGTTTGGTCTCTCCATTCTGGAGGCCATGGCGGCAGGATTATGCGTAGTGATCCCGGCCGATGGCGCCTGGTGGGATCGACACCTCACCGATGACGTGAATTGCCGCAAATATCAGCCAAACGATCCCGGCGATCTGGCGCGGGTGCTGGCCAGCCTCAATGCCATGCCCGACGTGGTCAAGCGACTTGGCCATCATGCCCGCCTGCATGCCATGGCCCATTACAACGCGGCGGATACCTACCAAAGCACACTGGATCAGTGGGAAGGCATGTTGCGATGGGATGCGTTGAGCCTTGCCGTGGATGGTTAGCGCGCAGTGGTTCCCCACGGGGAGGATGGGGGTGTATGAGGGACTTATGGTCAGACTGGTTGCGGGAGGCTGGGTGACTCCGCCACTCTGATGCAGTTACGGCCGGATGATTTGGCGGTGTAGAGCGCAGCATCAGCCAGTTTTACCAGTTCAGATGGCTGCCAGTGACTCGATGGTCTGAGGCAGGCAACACCCATGCTAACGGTCACCAGACCGGTGGCATTCTGTGCGTGTGGTTGTGCGAGTGCAAAAATGAGCCGCTGTATGTGTTGGGCAATCTCGTAGGCGGATTGATGTTCGACATGCGGCAACAGGATGACAAATTCCTCTCCGCCGTAGCGGGCCACCAACTCCCCTGAGCGGCGCCCGGATTGCGCCAGGGTGTGGGCCAGCAATCGAAGGCACTCGTCACCGGCAACGTGGCCATAGAGGTCGTTGAACTGCTTGAAATGATCGATGTCGAGCATGATGAGCGCAATCGGCATCTCTGTCTGAATACAGTGCTCCCAGGCCTGGTTCAATGAGTTGTCGAACAGACGACGGTTGCCGATGTTGGTGAGCCCGTCGGTATTGCTGAGCGCTTCCAGTTTCCGGTTCGCTTCCGCCAGCTCTTTGGTTCTGAGTTCGATAATCAGCTCCAGTTCATGCTGGCGCTCCTCCAGATTGGTCATCGGGTAAATCTCGTTCTCGCGAGCCAGACCGTAAGGGATGGAGATACTGCTGTGAGCAATTTTCCATTCCATGGCTTCATGCCGAAAGATCAGCACCAGTCTGGCGGTTCTGCGGGAGAGGATGGGTTCTGATTTTGGTAGATGGATATGGAAGAAGGCGGTGACAGCCACCACATCAGCGGCCAGATCTTGCAGGGCCACATCGAGTATTTCCAGGCGGATCCTGCCCGGGATCTGGGCAAAATCGCGGCGGGTTATCCGGATCCACTCATCCCTATCGGTAACCAGAACATCACTGCTGCCGGCAAAACCGCTGAAATTGTCGCTAAACCGCATGGTGAGCCGATCATCCCGTGATGAATACAGCTCGATGTACTCATCAAACAGTGAGCGGATCAACTGTTCCCGTTCAGTGGTCATTGCACTGGGTCCATGTGAAGTGGTCACGTTTTTCAAACGTTCGATTGAACTATAGTCAATTATGTCATTTTAATTGGCTATCTATCTTGATTTTTCTCGTTTTTTTGTTCAATTCCCGCACTTGGCAAGTGTCCGTAGGGCCAGCCAGAAACAAGGCTCCATGGCGTGGTTATCAGAGGCAGTCAGGGGGAGGTTTCTCTCTGCAACTGCGGCCGCTGCGGGCTGCATTTCACGAGGTGAGCAGGGCTGTCAACGAGTTCGAGTTCGATAAGGCAAGGTAGTTGCTGGAGCCACTGCTTGGCTGATGATTAACACCCTTATCGTTTGTCATGTTTATCGTCATCCCCGTTCATTTCTTTTTGCTGCAGTTGAACAAGAATAATTATCATCTATCTCGATGGAGATGGATATTTACGCTCTGGTTAATTAAGCGGGGTGACGTGAAGGTAAATAGTGTGAATGTGGGCGGTAACATCTGTAACCGGATGAGCGAATGCATCGAGAGTTAAATATGATCACTATGTTGCAGGCAGCCTTCCACCTTGCTTTTTCTCTCACCATTAATTTGAATGCAGATTCACGATGATGCGTAAACATATCCGTGAACGCGATATTTTACTCACCAGCATCCAAGACAATAAAGAGTGGGGAAGGTCATACTGATATGCATACCTCGGCGGCATCTTTTCACTAAGCGGTGTTAAACATCAGGGAGGCCAAGCGGGGTTGTGCTGTGTGGGCTAGCAGTAGAACGTGTCGCACTGAAGCGCAGGTAAAATGCAAACTGAAACCAAGCGACATGCAGGTAAATCTTGCCGTGCAGGCCGTGCAGGCCGTGCAGGCCGTGCAGGCCGTGCTTGCTACCGGTGGCAGCTGGCCGTGAGAGCGTTCTGGTGTGGGGAGGCAAGTCAGGAGGTTGTCCCGTGGATGACTGTATGAAATATGCAATGGAATGAGTAAAGATATATTCAACGGATCATTTATTGGTGGGCATCAGTATTGTGAAATGAGCGGTATAGCCAAGATTTCAATCATGTTAATTTGGCTCACAGTGAAAGAGAGGATATGCGGTGATTAATTATTTAATATCCAATTAAGTTCATAAAATTTACGGTGTTGCTAAATATCCCTTAGGGGGTAATTAATTTCGTTTGTGATGTGGCTCGCTATGAAAATAGGGGTAAGCCGGTCGAAATTGATAGAGATCAATACTGCAGGGTGGGTGAGTCCTTAGCATTTCCGCTATTAAGCATTTATCAAACAAGTGCTCACTACGGGAATAAGTAGAATGGTCGAGGATAATTTTTTATCGGCTCATGGGATTAATCGCCGTGATTTTATGAAATTGTGTGCCGGGATGGCCGCAACCCTGGGATTAAGTCAGCATGCCGTCGCCAAGATGGCCACCGCGCTCACCAGCCCCGAACGGCCGCCGGTGATCTGGATTGGGGCGCAGGAGTGCACCGGTTGTACCGAATCGCTGCTGCGCGCCACCCACCCCACCATCGAGAACCTGATCCTCAATACCATTTCGCTGGAGTACCACGAGGTACTCTCGGCGGCCTTTGGTCATCAGGCGGAAGAGAACAAGCACAACGCCATCAAGCGCTATAAAGGCAAGTATGTGCTGGTAGTGGATGGCTCCATTCCGCTGAAAGATGGTGGCGTCTACTGCATGGTGGCCGGTGAGCCTATCGTCGACCATATTCGCCGTGCTGCCGCCGACGCGGCTACGGTGATCGCCATCGGCTCCTGCGCCGCCTGGGGCGGTGTGCCTGCCAGCGGTGGCAACCCGACCGGTGCCGTCAGTCTGGAAGAGGCGCTGGGCAATATCGGTACTCCCATCATCAATATCCCGGGTTGCCCGCCCAATCCCCACAACTTCCTCACCACGGTTGCCTACTACATCACCTACGGCAAGCTGCCGGCCCTGGATAGCAAGAAGCGCCCGCTGTTTGCCTATGAGCGGCTGATCCACGAGAACTGCGAGCGTCGTCCGCACTTCGACGCAGGGCGTTTTGCCAAGGAGTTTGGTGATGAGGGTCACCGTCAGGGTTGGTGTCTCTACCATCTTGGCTGCAAAGGGCCGGAGACCTACGGCAACTGCTCGACTCTGGAGTTCTGCGATGTGGGCGGTGGTATCTGGCCGGTCGGCATCGGTCACCCCTGTTATGGCTGCAACGAGCAGGGGGTCGGTTTTAGCAAGGGGATCTTCCAGCTCGCCAAGGTCGAGAACCCGACCCCGCGGGTGGATAAACCCGATGTGAAAATTCAGGAGGGGGGCTATACCTCGCCCACCGCGACTGGCCTTATCGGTGGCGCCCTCGGGGTGCTGGTAGGGGTGAGTCTGATGACGGTGCGTGAACTCGGTCGCCAGCAGAAGCGCCACGAAGCCGGGCAGCACCCATTACGGGAGGAGTAACCGTGAACAGACGCAACTTCCTCAAATTCGCCTCCGTCGGTGCGCTGGCGGCGGGCACAGCCGTACCCGGCACCGCACTGGCGGCGGCCAAGAACAAGCCACCCATTCCCGGCGCGCTCGGCATGCTCTACGACTCTACCCTTTGCGTCGGCTGTCAGGCCTGTGTGGCGGAGTGTCAGCGCCTCAACGGCAACCCGGCCAATCCAGCCGGGGCGCAAACCTGGTCCAACAACGACAAGCTGACCCCCTACACCAACAACATCATTCAGGTGTGGAAGAGCGGCACTGGCGAGCACAAGGATCAGTTGGTGGATGGCTACGCCTACATCAAGAAGCAGTGCATGCACTGTGTCGATCCCAACTGCGTCTCTGTCTGTCCGGTGCAGGCCCTTAAAAAAGATCCCAAGACCGGCATCGTTCACTACGACCCGAGCGTCTGCACCGGCTGTCGTTACTGCATGGTGGGCTGCCCGTTCGATGTGCCCAAATATGACTACGACAATCCGCTGGGGGCGATCCACAAGTGCGAGCTCTGCAACCAGAAGGGGCTTGAGCGGATCGATCAGGGCAAGTTGCCCGGCTGTGTCGAGGTGTGCCCCACCGGCGCCGTCATCTTCGGTACCCGCGAGGAGCTGATGGCTGAAGCCAAGCGCCGCCTGCTGGCGACCCCTGGCAGTGAATATGCCTACCCGCGCCAGACCCTCTCTGCCAACGACCCTTACCTGCACGAGGTGCCCAACTACCAGCCTTACGTCTATGGCGAGAAGGAGGGGGGCGGCACCCAGGTGCTGGTGCTGGCCGGGGTGCCCTATACCAAGCTCGACATGCCCGACTTGCCGGAGCTCTCCTCCGGTGCCCGCTCCGAGCATATCCAGCACACCCTCTACAAGGGGATGGTGCTGCCCATGGTGGTGCTGACCGGCCTTTCGGTGCTCATTCGCCGCAACACCAAGAATGGTCACGATCACCATCACGATGATGGTCATGATCAGGGGAGTGCGCAGATCAAGGATCAGGGCACCACAAAGGGAGGCAAGGATCATGAGTAACCACAAGGCGTATCCCCTCGGCGGCAAGCTGGTCAGCTGGCCTGTGCTGGTGCTGGCCCCCTTTGCCGTGCTGTGCGGCATGTTGATCTTGAAACGCCTCGTCTTCGGGCTGGGCTCGGTCACCGATCTGAATGGCGGTTATCCCTGGGGACTCTGGATCTCGTTCGATCTCTTGATCGGTACCGGTTTCGCCTGTGGTGGCTGGGCGCTGGCCTGGGCGGTCTATGTGTTCAACCGGGGCGAGTATCACCCTCTGGTGCGACCGGCCCTGTTGGCAAGCCTGTTCGGCTACTCGCTCGGTGGTCTCTCCATCACCATCGACGTGGGGCGTTACTGGAACCTGCCGTACTTCTACCTGCCCGGTCACTTCAACACCTCCTCAGTGTTGTTCGAGACGGCGGTCTGCATGACCATCTATATCGGGGTGATGGCGTTGGAGTTTGCGCCCGTGCTGCTGGAGAAGTTCGGCTGGAAGGCGTCACTCATTCGCCTCAACAAGATCATGTTCTTCGTGCTGGCGCTGGGGGCTTTGTTGCCTACCATGCACCAGTCCTCGATGGGCTCGTTGATGATCGTGGCGGGGGAGAAGATCCATCCGCTCTGGCAAAGCTACGAGCTGCTGCCGGTCTTTTCGCTGCTGACCGCCTTCATCATGGGTTTTTCCATCGTGGTATTTGAGGGCTCTTTGGTGCAGGCGGGATTGGCGGGGCGGGGCCCCAACGAGAAGTCGCTCTTCTACAAGCTGACCCAGGTGATCGACATATTCCTGATCCTGTTTGTGGCGCTGCGCTTTGCCGAGATCGTCATCCACGACAAGTCGGAGTACCTCTCCGAGTTCAATCGCTACTCCATCATGTTCTGGAGCGAGATTGCGCTGATGATCTTCCCGCTGCTGGTGTTCCACTGGGACAAGAGCCGCCGGGATTCGCGCATGTTGTTCCTGGGGGCCCTCAGCATGCTGCTGGGCGCCGCCCTCTGGCGGCTGGATTACTCCCTGCTCGCCTTCAACCCCGGCAATAGCTACCACTACTTCCCCTCTGCGGAGGAGGTGCTGATCTCTCTGGGCTTTGTTGCCATCGAGGTGTGTGCCTATTTGCTGTTGATCCGGCTCTTGCCGGTACTGCCATCACTTGAACGTGTTCACCAAGATTATCAGGCCCGAGGGAAAGCCAACGTATGAGCCAACGTATCACCATAGACCCCATCACCCGCATTGAGGGGCACCTGCGTATCGACTGCGAAATCGAAGGCGGTAAAGTGACCAAAGCCTGGTCGTCCGGCACCATGTGGCGCGGGATGGAGGAGATCGTCAAGGGCAACGACCCGCGCGATGCCTGGATGATAGTGCAGCGGATCTGCGGGGTGTGCACCTCCATTCACGCCATCGCCTCGGTGCGAGCGGTGGAGAACGCCATCGGTGCCAAGGTGCCGGTCAACGCCCAGTTTATCCGCAACCTCATCATCGCGGCCCACAACATCCACGATCACATCGTCCACTTCTACCAGCTCTCCGCGCTGGACTGGGTGGATATCACCGCGGCCCTTGAGGCCAATCCGCAAAAAGCGGCGGACATGCTCAAGGGGGTATCGACCTGGTCTCTCAACAGTGCCGATGAACTGACCAAGGTGCAGGATAAAATCCGCGCCCTGGTGGCGAGCGGCCAGCTCGGCATCTTTGCCAACGGCTACTGGGGTCACAAGGAGATGAAGCTGAGCCCGGAGGTAAACCTCATCGCCGTGGCCCACTACCTGCAGGCACTGGAGTGCCAGCGCGATGCCAACCGCATTGTCGCCATTCTGGGGGGCAAGAGCCCGCACATCCAGAATCTGGCGGTGGGCGGCGTGGCCAACCCCATCAATCTGGATGCGCCGAGCGTGCTCAACCTGGAGCGGCTGCTCTACGTGAAGAGCTTTATCGACCGGCTCGGCGAGTTTATCGAGCAGGTTTACAAGGTAGATGCCGCCATCATAGCCGCGCACTACCCCGAGTGGCTGAGTCTGGGGCAGGGTGCCAAACACTACCTGAGCGTGCCGGAGCTCCCTACCGACGCCAACGGTGGCAGCTTCCTGATGCCGGGCGGCTATATCGAGAATGGCAATCTGGCGGGATATCGCCCCATCGAGAGCCATCAGGATGGCTGGCTGATGGACGGCATCGCCGAGAGCAACAAGCACGCCTGGTACAAGGATGACGAGCCTCTCAAGCCGTGGGAGGGCAAGACCGAGCCGAACTACACCGGCTGGCAGGATGACGGCAAATACTCCTGGGTCAAATCCCCCACCTTCTACGGCAAGGTGGTGGAGGTGGGGCCGCTCGCAGACCTCTTGGTCAAGCTTGCCGCCAAACACCCGGAGACGGTAGCGCACTTCGATCAGCTGAACGGCATCTACAAGGCGCTCACCGGCTCGGCCATCAAGACTGAGCAGCTGCACTCCACCATGGGCCGCATCATCGGCCGTGCGGTGCGCTGCTGTGTGCTCAAAGAGACCCTGTCCCATCAGTGGAAGGCGCTGGTGGACAACATCGGCAAGGGGGATACCACCGCCTATATCAAGGCCGAGATCCCGGCAACAAGGAGTTTCGCGGGGTGGGCTTTGAAGAGGCGCCGCGCGGCATGCTCTCCCACTGGATCGTCATCAAGGGCGGCAAGATCGAGAACTATCAGGCGGTGGTGCCATCGACCTGGAACTCGGGCCCGCGCAACTTCAATGATGAGCCCGGCCCCTACGAGCAGGCACTAGTGGGCACCCCGGTGGCGGATCCCGCCAAACCGCTGGAAGTGGTGCGCACCATCCACTCGTTCGACCCCTGCATGTCCTGTGCTGTGCATGTGGTGGATACCCAGAATGGCGAAACAACTCAGGTGAAGGTGTTGTGATGAACATCCTGATCCTGGGCGTCGGCAACCTGCTCTTGAGCGATGAGGCGGTGGGGGTTCGCATCGTCGAGGCGCTGGGGCGCAACTACCGTTTCGCCCCCGGCATCGAGCTGCTCGACGGCGGTACCGCTGGTATGGAGCTGCTCGAAGCGATGGCCAGTCGCGATCACATCATTCTGGCGGATGCGGTGCGCAGCGGTAATCCGCCGGGCACCGTCGTGACCCTGAAGGATGAGGAGATCCCGACCCTGTTTGGCCGCAAGATATCCCCCCATCAGCTGGGACTGGCGGATGTGCTCTCGGCGCTGCACATGACGGGGGAGTCGCCCAAGCGGCTCACTCTGATCGGCATTGAGCCTGAATCCCTCGAACCCCGCATCGGCCTCACCCCAGTGGTGGCAGCCGCCATGGGGGAGGCGACGGATCGGATTTTGACCCTGCTCGCTGCCGTTGGTGCGCCCGCCATTGCGCTCTCTGAGCAGGAGAAAGCTGAACAAGCGCGGGAGGGCCTATGGCGCAGTCCCATTTAAGCGAGGCTGAGAGAGTGCTGGAGAGAGTACCGGAGACGGCACAGGAGTTTGCCGGTTTTGCCATCAATCCAGCACCCTTGCTGGTAGCCCAGTACGAGCGGATCGCTCGCGAAGAGATGCAGGCGTTGCCCTTCTATCACGCCACCATGCCCATAGTGGCAGAGTGCGTGCTGTTTGAAGGTCAGTGGCTTGGCTGTGTGCTCACCCCCTGGATGCTGAGCGTGGTGGTGCTGCCGGGGCCGGATCAGCTTTGGCCGGTGCGCAGTAGCAGCGATCGGCTCGCCCTGCAGCTCCCCTGCGGCAACATGACCTTTATGGTGGGGGCATTGTCCGAGACGGGGCAGTTGCTGGCCTGCTCGCTCATGTCCCCCATCGACCCGCATCTGGGGGCCGACGAGGGGCGTGCACTGGTGAGCAGCACCCTCAAGATGCTGCTCTCCTTGCCGGTACAACAAGGGGCTGGCGGCGTGGATCTGGGTCGCAGACGGCTATTCGGTGCCCGGCGCGGTCAACCGGCATAGTCGCTAGGTTTCACGCGAAATCAAGTTTAGAATAGGGGGCCATTTTGGCCCCTCACTCTCATGTTCAGACACGCATTCCGCCTCTTTTTTGAGTGATGATCCGTGAGTGGTACAAAACAAGAAGGATCCCCATGACTGTTTCTCGCAATTCCCTTCGCCATTACGCCAGATCCAGCGCTACCGCCCTGTTGACCCTGCTGCTGGGCACTGCCTCTCACACGGCGCTGGCCGCTGCTCAACCTGTGCCTGCCGAGCTCAAGCTCGCCATCGGAGCCGAACCCACCGAAGGGTTTGACCCTCTGCTTGGCTGGAGCCACGGCAGCTACCTGCTGCTGCACAGCCCGCTGCTCAAGCAGAACGCCGATCTCAGCTGGCAGAATGTGCTCACCCAGGCGGTGACCCCGAACAAGGATGGCAAGGAGTGGCTCATTACCCTCAAGCCTGACCTGAAATTCTCCAACGGCGCGCCGCTCACCGCCGAGGATGTGGCCTTTACCTACAACAGCGCGGCCAAGGGTGGCGGCAAGATCGACATGGGCAACTTTGTCTCGGCCAAGGTGCTCTCGCCCACCGAGGTTGCCATCACTCTTAGCGCCCCCCAGAGCACCTTCGTCAATGTGCTGGGATCCTTGGGGATAGTGTCGAAGCGGGATTACGACGCAAAAGCGTACGCCCAAAAGCCGGTCGGTGCTGGCCCTTACCGGCTGGTGAGCTTCCTGCCCGGTCAACAGCTGGTGGTGGAGGCGAACCCCTATTACGCTGGCGGCAACAATGACTTCAAACGGCTGGTCTTTGTCTTTATCGACGAAGAGAGCGCCTATGCCGCGGCCCAGAGCAGCCAGCTCGATGTGGTGCGCATTGCCCCGTCACTGGCGCCCACCGTGCCTGCCTCCCTCAAGCTCTGGGTGCGGCCGAGCGTGGAGAACCGCGGCATCGTCTTCCCCATTCCTGCTGCTGGTAAAAAAGATGCCAAGGGTTATCCCATCGGCAACGACGTGACCTCGGATGTGGCGGTGCGCCGCGCCATCAACTACGCCATCGACCGCAAGCTACTGGCCGACCAGCTGCTGGAAGGGCACGCCATCCCCGCCTACAGCGCGGTAGAAGGCTTGCCCTGGCTGAACAAAGCCACCGCCTTCAAGGATGGCGATGCTGCTCACGCCAATGCCCTGCTCGACGAGGCCGGTTGGAAGATGGGCAGTGACGGCATTCGCCACAAGGGCGACCTGCGCGCCGCCTTTACCCTCTGGTACACCAGTGGCGACAGCACCCGCCGGGATTTGGCGGAAGCGGTGCGGGCCATGCTCAAACCCATCGGCCTTGAAGTGAGCCTCAAGTCTGGCAGCTGGGAACAGGTGGAGCGCGAAATGCACGCCAACCCGGTACTGATGGGGTGGGGGAGTCTGGATCCCATGGAGCTCTATCACCACTACCAGAGCGGCTCCGGTGGCGTGGAGTTCTACAACCCGGGCTACTACAGCAACCCTGTGGTGGATGGCCACCTCAAGCAGGCGCTGGATGCTCCAAACTGGCAGGCTGCCGTGCCGTTCTGGCAGCAGGTGGAGTGGGATGGCAAGACCGGCGCCGGAGTGCAGGGAGATGCCGCCTGGGCCTGGCTGCTCAATGTGCAGCACACCTATCTCGCCAACCGTTGCATCGATCTTGGCAAGGGGGCGCCGGAAATCCACGGTAGCTGGTCCCTGCTCAACAACCTGCAGGATTGGCGGTGGACGTGCCGGTAAGTTCGCCCTTGAGTCATTCAGGTTATCTGTTGCTAAAAGCCCTGCTGCGTCTGGCAGGGCTGTTATGTCTGGTCTCGGTCGCCACCTTTGTGCTGCTGAGCTACTCCCCCATCGACCCCATCAAGGCCTATATCGGCAA
Organism: Aeromonas sp. 95A; assembly: GCF_051919235.1. NCBI lineage: Bacteria > Pseudomonadati > Pseudomonadota > Gammaproteobacteria > Aeromonadales > Aeromonadaceae > Aeromonas > Aeromonas sp. 95A. Next base: position 799,252 of record NZ_JBQBFC010000001.1, on the reverse strand, counting down.
CGACCTGCTCCATGTGCCGCCAGAGCAGTACGCCCGCATCGCCGCTCGCTGGGGGCTGGATCAGCCGCTCTGGCTGCGTTACTGGCACTGGTTTACCCAGGTGCTGCGGGGGGATCTCGGTTACTCCATGCTTTATAACGCACCGGTGGGTGAGGTCATAGGCCAGCGCTTTGCTGCCTCCTTCCTGCTGCTGGCGGGCGCCTGGCTGCTGTCCGGCTTTTTCGGGATTTTGCTGGGCCTCTGCGCCGGTCGCTATCTCAACCGCTGGCCCGATCGCCTTATTTGCCGTTTTGCCTACCTGCTCGCCTCCTTGCCCACCTTCTGGGTCGGCCTGTTGCTGCTCGCCCTGTTTGCGGTGCATTGGCCGCTACTGCCGGTCTGCTGCGCCTGGACGCCGGGGCTCGCTGCCGATGAGGCGGATTGGCTGATGCGGTTGCGTCATCTGCTGCTGCCGGTCACCACGCTCGCCCTGCTCGGGCTGGGCAATATTGCCCTGCATACCCGGGCGCGAGTGGCCGAGGTGCTGGAGAGCGACTTTATCCGCTACGCCCGCGCTCAGGGGGATGGCGGCTGGCCGATGCTGCGTTTTCACGTGCTGCGCCACGCCCTGACCCCGGCGCTCTGCCTGCAGTTTGCCTCGCTCGGTGAACTGATTGGCGGATCGCTCTTGGCCGAAAAGGTCTTCTCCTACCCGGGGCTCGGCCAGGCCACCGTGGATGCGGGGCTCAGGGGCGATATCCCCTTGCTGATGGGAATCGTGCTCTTCTGCACCCTGCTGGTCTTTATTGGCAACACGGTGGCCAGTTTGCTGCTGGCGCGCATCAATCGGGGTTGGGAGGGTGAGCATGTTGTTTAATCCGCTTCCCTCCATACTGCGGCTGGTTTTTGCCCTGCTCGGATTGGCGCTGCTGGCCACTTACGGCTGGAGCCTCTCTCATCAGGATGTGCCGATGGATCTGCTGGCGCGCCAGCAAGCCCCCTCGCTGACCCACTGGTTCGGCACCGATCAGATGGGGCGGGATCTCTGGTTGCGGGCCTTTCAGGGCACCCTCACCAGTCTGGAGCTCGGTATCAGCACGGCACTCTGCAGTGGCCTGCTGGCCATGGTGGCGGCAAGCGTCTCGCTCATTCACCCCAGATGCGATGTGGCGGTGCGGCTGCTTATCGATGCCATGCTGGCGTTGCCCCATATGCTGCTGCTGATCCTGATCTGCTTTACCGTGGGGGGCGGCATGCGCGGGGTGATCCTGGCGGTGGCGCTGACCCACTGGCCCAAGCTCGCGCTGATCCTCTGCGCAGAAGCGCGGCGGATCGCCTGCAGCGACTATGTGGTGCTGGCCCGCTGTCAGGGGATGGGGGCGCTGCGTCGCTGGCGTACCCACCTGCTGCCGGGGCTGTTACCCCAGTGGTTTATCGGCACCTTGTTGATGTTTCCCCATGCGGTGCTGCACAGCGCCGCGCTGAGCTTTCTCGGCTTTGGGCTGGCGGCCCACGAGGCCTCGCTGGGCCTGCTGCTGGCCGATGCCTTGCGTTATCTGGCCGGTGGCGGTTGGTGGCTGGCCCTCTTCCCCGGCCTGATGTTGCTGCTGCTGGTGTTGCTGTTTGATCAGGCTACCCGCGCCCTGCAACAGCTGTTGTGGCACAGGAGTGAACCATGCTGAGTTTTGATCATGTGACCATAGAGGCGGCCCACTACTCCTGGCTGGGGCGGCGCAGCTGGCAGCCTTTGCTGACCGATATCAGCCTGCAACTGGCGCCAGGGGAGATAGTGGCGCTGGTGGGGGGAGCGGCGAGGGCAAGAGCCTGTTGCTGCAAAGCGCCCTGACATTGCTGCCGGACAATCTGCGGATGCGCGGCAGCATCTCCCTCGATGGCACACCTCTGTGCGATGCCAGCCGCGCCCGTCTGCGCGGTCACACCCTCTGCTATGTGCCACAGGGAGTAAGCGCCCTCAATCCATTGCTGACGGTGGAGCGCCAGCTGGGGCGTGCGGCACGTCTCTGCGGCCAGAGCGGTTCTCGCGAGCGGCTCGGCGAGCAACTGCTGCGCTACCAGCTGCCCGCGACCACCCTGGACAGATTCCCGCGCCAGCTCTCCGGCGGCATGGCCAAGCGCATTCTGGCCTGCACCGCGGCGCTCGGCGGTGCCCGCTACATTCTGGCAGACGAGATCACCGCCTGGCTCGACGAGGAGCTGGCCTGTCTGCTGCTCGGTCAGTTGCGTGAATTGGCCAATCAGGGCAGCGGTATCCTCTGGGTCACCCACGATCTGGCGCTGGCGGCCCGGTTTGCTGATCGCATAGTGGCGCTGCATCAGGGGCAGGTGAGCGATACCTTGAGCTGCCACCATCTGCGCCAGGGGCAGGGGAGCGAGATGCTCAGAGCCCACTGGCAGGCGCTGCCCGAGTTCAATGCGCTCTTCTCTGTGCCGGAGGTTTCCTGATGTTTGAAGTACGGGATCTCACTATCGCTCAGGGGGAACGCCCCCTCTGGCAGGGTTTATCGCTGACGGTGAAAGCGGGCGAGCGGCTCGGTATCTCTGCGCCGAGTGGCCATGGCAAGACCACGCTGGGACGGGTATTGGCAGGTTGGCAACCGGTTGGGGCCGGCGGGCTGCTCCTGCTTGATGGGCAGCCGGTGCCTGAACAGGTAAAAGGTTATAACCCCATCCAGCTGGTGCCCCAGCACCCGGAACTCACCTTCAATCCCTATCGCACCACCGGGCAGGCGCTGTGGGATGTGTGGCGTCCCGATGAGGCCATGCTGATCCGCTTTATGGTCAAGCCTGAATGGCTTGGTCGTAAACCCGGTCAGCTCTCCGGTGGCGAGCTGGCCCGCATCGCGCTGCTGCGCGCCCTCGATCCCCGCACTCGACTGCTGATTGCCGACGAGGTGACCGCCCAGCTGGATCCGCAAATCCAGCGCCAGCTCTGGCGGGAGTTGATGGTTGAGTGCGAGCAGCGCGGGCTTGGCATGCTTGTCTTCAGTCACCAGCAGGCACTGCTGCGCCAGATCTGCCATCGGGTGTTGCGTTTTGGTGAGGCGCAGCCTGCGCCTGTTGTGCTGGCTGAAAGCGCGGCCTGATAGTTAGTTCCCCCTCATCCCCAACCCTTCTCCCGCGAGGGGAGAAGGGAGCAGAAGGAGCCATCTCCCTAGGCTCGTGGTTTGGAAAACAGGGCTGGTTGTTATGCTCGCAGACCCTCTCAGGGGGGCGAATATTTCGAGCATATTGCCAGCATCCACGCATAGGTTTCCCTTTCTCTGTTGAGACAGAAGAGAAGAATACGACATCCACGAACCGGTTCCCTCTCCCTGGGGAGAGGGCTAGGGTGAGGGGGCGTGAGTAACCTTATGCAATGCAGATAAAAGAGAGGGAGGCATCAGCCTCCCTCTTTTGCTATCCGCCGTTGGCAACGGCGTTTAACCGGTTTACCACTCAGGCACTGGCCAGCCAATTAAGCCAGGCATCCATTCCTTCGCCTGTGGTGGCGCTGACCTGGATCACCTGGATATAGGGGTTGACCCGTTTGGCGTTCTCGATGCAGCGGGCCACGTCAAAGCTGACATGGGGCAACAGATCAATCTTGTTGATCACCATCAGCTGGGCGGCGGCGAACATGTCCGGGTACTTGAGGGGCTTCTCTTCCCCCTCGGTGACGGAGAGGATCGCGACCTTGTACTTCTCGCCGAGATCGAAGCTGGCGGGGCAGACCAGATTGCCCACGTTCTCGATAAAGAGGATGCCCCCTTCATTGGCGGGCAGTTGGTGGCAGGCATCGTGGACCATTTTGGCATCCAGATGGCAGCCCTTGCCGGTGTTGATCTGCACGGCAGGCACGCCGGTGGCGCGAATGCGATCCGCATCGGCGCTGGTCTGCTGATCCCCTTCGATCACCGCGCAGGGGCGTTTGTCGGCCAGTTGGCGCAAGGTTTCGCACAGCAGGGTGGTCTTGCCTGAACCCGGGCTCGACACCAGATTGAGTACCAGCTGGGCCGCTTCGTCGAAGTGTTCGCGGTTGTGGGCGGCCAGTGCGTTGTTCTTGGCCAGCACATCCATCTCGATGGCGATCAACTGGCGCTGCCCCATGCCAGGCACCGACAATCCTGCTTCCCCCTTGCCGTAGTGCAGATCACCCTGCTGATGGTCATGGTCATGGTCATGGTCATGGTCATGGTCATGGTCATGGTCATGAGAGTGGGCATGTTCATGATGATGGTCATGAGGGTGATCGTGATGGTGCTCATGACCCTCTGTTCCCACTGGCGCCCGTACCCCGTGGTAGTGGTGATGGACATCTCCCTGATGGTGATAGTGGTGGTGAATGATCAGGGTGCGTTGCGCGCTCTGCTCGTGGTCATGGTGATGATGGGCGTCATGAGCATGATGATGGTCGTGCTGGTGGCCATGCTCATGAGCGTGTTCATGGTCATGATCGTGGTGGTGGTGGGCATGGTCGTGATCATCTTTATGGCCGGCGATCCGCGCCTGGCCGCATCCGCATACGCTACACATATCAACTTACCTCGATGTCGGTAATGCGCAGGCTATCACCCTGCGCGACTCGTAATTTGTATCCGCCACACTCGGGACAGGCCTGCCCGCGCTCGGTGAGGGTGACCGTCTGGTTGCAGTCGTAACACCAGGCCTCTGCCGCCTGGTGCTGAAAGTGCAGCTGGGCCCCTTCGACGGCGGTGCCCTTGGCGGCGGCCTCGAAACAGAAGGCAATGGTGTCGGGGTCGACGCAGGAGAAGCTGCCGACCTCGAGCCAGAGGGCGGTCACCTTGTTAAAGCCTCGCTGGGTGGCCTGTTCGGCCGCCAGATCGATGGCGGCCATGGCCAGAGACATTTCGTGCATGGTGGCTCCTTAACCGATATTGGGAGGAGTGACTCCTCCCTGTGCTTGGGTGAACGGCATGGCCGATCAACAGATCCGCGGCAGCAGCTCCCCCTGCGGCAGCTCCAGATAACGGCGGCTGCCCCAGGGGTTATTGAGGATCACCTTGTGGCGATCGCTTGCCTGCACCACGCCGATCTGGCTGGCTGCGGGGTTGAATTGCCGCAAGATGCCCAGTGCGTCCTGCGCCTGTTCGGCAGGCAGGGCCAGTACCATGGTCCCCTCGTTGGCGAGATCATGGGGCTCGAAACCGTAGAGCTCGCACAGGCCACGCACCGGATCGCACACCGGAATGGCGGACTCCTCCAGCTCGATGGCAACGCCGGAGGCGCTGCTCCACTCGTTGAGCACGGCGGCGATGCCACCGCGGGTGGCATCGCGCAGGGCGTGAGGGGTGATCCCCGCTTGTAGCAGCGCTTCTACCTGCGGCCAGAGGGTGGTGCAGTCGCTTTTCAGATCCGAGCCCAGCTGCAGGGCGTCACGGGCCATCAGGATGCAGGCGCCGTGGCTGCCGATATCCCGCGACACCAGGATGGCGTCACCGGCCTTGAGGTTGCGTACCGAGATGCCCCGGCTCTGCTCAGGCAGCGGGAAGGTGCCGACCCCGCTGGTGTTGATAAAGATCTTGTCGGCCGCTCCCCTCGGCACCACCTTGGTGTCGCCGCAGACGATATGGGCGCCGCTCTTGGCAAGTTCAGCCGCCATCGACTCGACGATGCGGGCGAGCTCGGCGTAGGGGAACCCCTCCTCGATGATAAAGCTGCAGCTCAGATACTCGGGCTTGGCCCCCATCATGGCGAGATCGTTGACCGTGCCGGCGATGGCCAGCTTGCCGATATCACCCCCCTCGAAGAAGAGCGGCGAGACGGTAAAGCTGTCGGTGGTGAAGGCGACGGGGCCGCTGACTGGCAGCAGGGCGGCATCTTCACCGCGCAGCAGGATCTCGTTGCCAAAGTGGCGAAAGAAGAGCTGGTTGATCAGCTGGTTCATCTCGACGCCGCCGCCGCCGTGGCTTAACTGGATTTCTCTCATTGTTCCTGGATCCCCATATATCGGTAGTAGGCATTGCAGGCCCCTTCGGAGCTGACCATGCAGCTGCCCATGGGCTGGGTCGGGGTGCAGCCCCGGCCAAAGACCTTGCACTGGTTCGGTTTGGCCAGCCCGCGCAGGATATCGGCGCACTGGCACGCCTTGTGATCGTCGATGGGGGTCTGATTGAGCGCGAAGTGGCGTTCCGCATCGCGCTTGGCAAACGCATCGCGCAGGCGCAGGGCGGAGGCGTTGATATCCCCCAGACCCCGCCAGCGAAAGTGCTCGCGGGTCTCGAAAAAGCGTTCGACCAGCCGCTGGGCGGCTTTATTGCCGCTGGCAGTGACGGCGCGGCTGTATTGCACCTCCAGCGCGTAGCGACCCTCCACCTTCTGGCGCACCATCATCAAGAGCGCCTCCATCACATCCACTGGCTCGAAGCCGCTCACCACCACAGGCACCTGATAGCGATCGACGATGGGCAGGTAGATATCGGCGCCTGTGATGACGCTGACGTGGGAGGGGCCGATAAAGGCGTTCACCTTGGCAACTCCATCGGCCATCACCGCATGAATGGCGGGGGGCACCAGCACATGGTTGATATGAAACAGCAGGTTCTCGACCCCCTCTGCTTCGGCTGCAGCCAGCAAGGCGGCCGTCATCGGGGTAGAGGTCTCGAAACCGATGGCGAAGAAGACCACGGTTTTGTCCGGGTTCTCACGGGCGATGCGCAGCGCATCGAGGGGGTCATAGACCGGGCGGATATCGCTCCCCCTGGCCCGTTGCTGGGCCAGCGTGCCTTTGGAGCCCGGCACCCGGATCATGTCCCCCAGGGTGACCAGAATGACGCTCGGTTGACTCGCCAGCTCGATGGCCTGATCGATGCGCTCCTTGGGCATGATGCAGACCGGGCAGCCGGGACCGTGGACAAACTCGATGCTGGCTGGCAGCAGCTGGTGCAGTCCGTACTTCATGATGGTGTGGGTATGGCCGCCGCACACCTCCATCACCCGCAGCGGTTCGGGCAGATCTTTGGCAAACTCGGTAATTTGGGCGGCGAGGGCGCGGATCACCTCGGGCTGACGAAAGCCCTGAAAGAGATCATTCAAGGTCAGCATGGCAAGATATCCTGCGCAGGGATAAGGGCCACCATCTGGCGGAAGCTCTCGAGGCTGGCCTGCGCCTCCTCCTGGTCAATCTTGCTCATCACAAAGCCGATATGGAGCAGCACATAGTCGCCAATGTTGAGAGGCTCTTCGAGCAGCATGCAGCTGACGCGCCGCTGCACCCCCAGGGTGTCGACGGTGACGCAGTTATCTTCGGGGTGCAGCTGCACCACCTGAGAGGGGATGGATAGACACATGGATTTCAGGACTCCGACAAGGTGGCACAACCGGTGGTGACAGGCTGGTGCGTGGCAAGATGGTGGATGGCAAACCAGAGTTGACCGGCGGCGATGCCACCGTCATTGAGCGGCAGGGTTTCGCTGGTCAATACCTGCCGACCGGTCGCTTCGAGAGCGGGCACCAGCTGGTCCATCAGCACCCGGTTTTGAAACACGCCGCCCCCCAGCGCCACCGGATAACCGGGGAAGCGTTCGGCCAGGGCAACCACCAGATTGCTGATGGCGCGGATAAAACCGGCGGCCAGGCTGGCGGTGGAGGTGCCTTTGCGCTGTTCGTTGACAAGGGTATTGAGTAGTTCTGCCCACTCGATGTGCAGTGGCCCCTGTGCTGATTGGCTTAGGCCAAAGGCGAGGGGGAAGGGCAATTCATCGGGGGCCAGCCACAAGGCGGCGGCCTCCAGCAGGAGCCCCGCTTCGCCCTCGTAATCCGGGGTATCGACAAGCCCCAGCAGCGCCGCCACCGCATCGAACAGCCGGCCGATGGAGCTGGTGTAGGGGGCGTTGCGACCCAGCTGCCAGAGCTGGTGCAGGTTGCGGATTCGCTCAGCTGGCAGTTGCTTGATCGCCGGAATATTGAGGGTGCTGATCTCCTCCACGCTATACGACTCAAACAGCAGCCCCAGCAGCTGACGTACTGGCTCGCGAATGGCCGCCTCGCCACCGATCAGCTTGAAGGGTTTGAGGTGGGCAACCCGCGTAAAGCCCAGTACGTCTGCGATCATCAGCTCGCCACCCCATAGGGTGCCGTCATCGCCAAGGCCGGTACCATCGAAGGCAAAACCCAGCACCGGGCCTGTGATGTCGTGCTCGGCCATCACCCCCAGCAGGTGGGCGTGATGGTGCTGCACCTCAAGATGGTCTGCACCGTGAGCGTGGCAATAGCCCTTGGCCCACTGGTGGCTGAGGTAGCCCGGGTGGCGATCCGAGACCAGTAGTTCGGGTTTGAGATCGTAGAGATCGCGAAAGGTCGCCAGGGTCTGCTCGAAGTGGCCCTGCATCGGCAGGCTGTGCAGGTCGCCGATATAGGGGCTGTAGATGCGCTGGCGACCGAAGGCGAGCGCCAGCTGGTTCTTCTGCTGCGCGCCGACAGCCAGCAGCGGCACCCTGACTACCTCTTTCAGGCTGGGAGTGCAGGGGGCATAGCCTCGGGCCAGTCGCAACGTCTGGCGTCGCCCGCCCGCCCACTGCACCAGGCTGTCGTCGCACGGGCGCAGGATGGGGCGGTTGTGATCCAGGATACCGTCAATCTCGCTGCCGAGCTCCCTGACCACCGCCTCGCAATCGACAAGGATCGGGCTGCCGCGACCATTGGCGCTGGTGGCCACCAGCGGCATGGCGCAGGCGTCCAGCAGCAACTGATGGAGCGGGGTATAGGGGAGCATGACGCCAAGGTAGGGGATGCCGGGGGCGATCCCCTCGGCCAGCGGCGCGGCTAACTGTCGGGATTCTGACGGTCGATCATCGTTTTTGCGCTTGCGCAGCAAGGTAATGGGTCTGGCCTGAGAGGCGAGCAGCTTCCATTCGTCTTCGCAGCCGGTGACATGCAATTTGGCCTCGGCAAGGGAGCCCATCATCACCGCCAGCGGCTTGCGCGCGCGCCGTTTGAGCTGGCGAAGCCGTACCACGGCGGACTCGTTGCGCGCATCGCATATCAGGTGATACCCCCCCATCCCCTTGACCGCAATCAGCGCCCCCGCTTGCAGGGCGCTGGCAGCTTCGTGCAGGGCATCCTCGCGCTCGGCCAGCGCATCGCCGCGACCGCTGCGCCAGCTGAGATGGGGCCCGCACTCGGGGCAGCTCACCGGCTGAGCGTGGTAGCGTCTGTCCAGCGGGTTTTCATAAGCCGCCGCGCAGCGCGGGCACATGGCAAAGTCGGCCATGGCGGTGTGGGGCCGATCGTAGGGGAGGCTGCGGATAATGGTGTAGCGCGGGCCGCAGTGGGTGCAGTTGGTAAAGGGGTAGTGGTGGTGGCGATCAACGGGGTTGGCCACATCCGTGGCGCACGCCTCGCACATCCCCTGATCCGGCGAGATGGCGACCGTGGCGGCGCTCTGCTGCTGACTCGCCTTTATATGGAATTGACCGTCATAATCGGGGTCATCGTTTTGGGGCAGCTCCCGCTCGCTGAAATGATCGATACGGCTAAGCGGCGGCGCCAATTCGCGCAGTTCGCGGGCAAAGCTGGCGAGCTGCTCAGGCGATCCCTCGGCGCCAATGGTGACGCCGCTCGCGTCGTTCAACACATAGCCGGCAAGGCCGTGGCGCAGCGCGAGCCCATAGACGAAGGGGCGAAAGCCGACCCCCTGCACTATGCCGTCGATATGAAATTCGCGGCGCAGCCGGTTGGCCACAGGATTGGCAGAGACAGAGGGGGCGGTGGCAGCGCTCATGCCGGCTCCATCTCATCTTGAGTCTGCGGCAAACGCAGCACCCGGCGCTCGTTCTCCTCGCGTCGCACCCAGCCATCCATCTCCATGCGCAGGCAGAACGGAATGGCGTATTTGCGCGACAAACCGGTGATCTCCTTGAGGGATGCCATGTCGATCAGATCTCCCACCTGATGGCCAGCCAGCACGGCGGCGACCATCTGGTTGTAAAGCTCGGCGTCGTAGTAGATGGGGCCATCGAGCTGCACCAGATACTTGAGTCGCGCCAGATTGCGCAACTGCTTTTGCAACGCGCCTTTTTGTAGCAAGCCCTGCTGCAGGGCGACGGGCAGTTTGCGGGTGATAAAGGGATCCAGCTCCACGCCGCCGGGGCCCAGTTTACCGGGCTCGTAACCCTCCTTGCCTTGATCTCGCACCACTTTGAGCACCAGCTGCGCCTCTTCCCCCAGATCATCTTCCGACTCGCCGCTGCCGTGCTGCCACTTGTCATGGTGCAGGCGGATCAGCTGCTCGCCCTTGAGCTGCTGGAGCAGGGCCTGAGTGACCGGCAGGGCGATGCCAAAGCGGGTCGCCAGCTCCGCAGCGCTCAGCGGTTCGTTTGCCAAGGTAGCGAGCAGCTGGTCGCGGCTCTGGGCCAGCCAGTGGTTGTCCAGCAGCCAGTCACCGAGGGGGGTGACCTGCTCTGGCTGCTGGTCAAAGCGGCTGGCCAGCACATAGCCGTTGAGCCCCAGTTGCAGGGTGGCCGGGTTGTAGTGCTCGAGCTCATCTGGCAGCTCGCCCAGCAGGGTGTGCAGTGCCTTGCGTCTGGCGGGATGGATGTCGCCGCACCAGACGATGCGGGCGCCGTGCAGCAGTTCGCTGCTGCCGTGGCGAATGATGGCGAGCGGCTGGCCGAAGAAGCAGGGGATGGGGCTGGTAAAGATCAGCCGCGCAAGCCGGGTCTCTTTTATCGGTACAAAGCGCGCACGGCCATGCCAGCTGCCGAGGGCGACTTCGACCTCCTTGTTGTGCAGAGAGGGGCGTAGCGTCTTGCCGCTCAGGCTCTCGGCATTGAGCCGCACGATAAGGTGGGTCGCCGCCTCGCACTGGCCGACAGTGCTGGTAAGACAGTGACCGCGTGCCACCTCCTTGTGAGGCACTTTTTTAAGGCCTACCGCCACCCGGCAGACGGCGCCAATCTCGTCGACGCTCTGGTGATAGGCCTGCAGGGAGCGCACCTGCACCTCCCGATCGGCGGGGTAGAGGCGCAGCTTGTCCCCCACCTTGAGGCGGCCCTGCTGCAAGGTGCCGGTAAGCACTGTGCCGGTGCCATTGGCGGTAAAGACACGATCAACATAGAGGCGCGGAACACCCTGTTCGCGGGTACTTTGAGATGCTGGCAGATCGGCAAGCTGACGTACGATAGCGGCGTGCAGGGCAGCCATATTGGCGCCGGTTTTGGCGCTGACGCTGACGATATCGGGCACCATGCCGCTCTCGTCCATTACCCGCTCCAGCAGGCTCTCTTCCAACAGCAAAAGCTCGTCGGGGGAGACCAGATCGCACTTGTTGATGCAGACCAAGAGGCGCGGCACCCCCATCGCCTTGAGCAGGCGCAGGTGATCGCCGGTCATCGGCATCCACCCCTCGTCGGCGGCGATGACCAGCAGCACCAGATCCAGACTCCAGAGCCCCGCCACCATATTGCGGATATAGCGTTCGTGGCCGGGCACGTCGATGACGCCTATGGTGTTGCCCTGACCGTCGTCGAAGTGGGCAAAGCCGAGATCCTGGGTCATGCCGATGGCCTGCTCGTGGGCACGGGCGGTGGTGATGCCGGTGAGGGCTTGGATCAGCAGGGTCTTGCCGTGATCCACGTGGCCGGCAAGACCGATAACTGCGCGATAGGGGGTCATGGGATCAGGGCTCCTCGGTCGCATTTGTTGCATTGAACGGGGCGGGGAGCAGCAACTCCCTGAGTTGGGCGATCAGCAGTTCCATCTCGGTCGACAGCAGGGTGGCCATATTGAGCAGCACTCTCTGCTGGCGCACGGTGGCGATGACCGGCACCGGCAGTTCGCGCAAATCATCGAGCAGCTGCTGGGCCGGGCGCGGGTCGGTGCATTCGAGCGCAGGGGCCGGGTAGAACTCGTCCGGCAATGTGCCGCCGCCCACCACCAGCTGGGCGGGGACCGGCACAAAGCAACCGGGCAGGGCGGCCATCAGCCGGGAGGCTCTCGCCTCCATGGCGGCCGGGTTGCTTAAGGTGCGCTGGGCAATCCCTTCACCGATTGGGGACTTGTTGAGCTTGTGAATGAGCAGGCGTTCGAGCAGGGAGTAGACGATGCGGCTCGGGCGGAAGGTGCGCATCATGGGGTGCTTTTCCAGCCGCTTGATGAGATCGCTGCGGCCGCTGATGATGCCAGCTTGCGGGCCGCCCAAGAGCTTGTCGCCTGAGTAGCAGACCAGATCCGCCCCCGCCTTGATGTACTGGCGTACCGAGGTTTCGTCTGGCGCAAACTCTTCGGTGGTCAAGCCCGACCCCTGATCCACCGCCAGCACCACCTGCTCGGGCAGGGCGCGGGCCACCTCGCCGATATCGGGGGATTCGGTAAAGCCGCGAATGGCGAAATTGGACTTGTGCACCATCAGCACCAGCGCGGTCTGATCGGTGATGGCATCGAGGTAATCCCGGGCTGTGGTGATATTGGTGGTGCCCACCTCCACCAGTTTTGCGCCGGAGAGGGCCAGAATATCGGGGATGCGAAAGCCGCCGCCAATCTGGATCTGCTCGCCGCGTGAGACGATCACCTCGCGCCCCTTGGCCACCTCCTGCAGCAGCAAAAAGAGCGAAGCTGCGTTGTTGTTGACCACCAGTGAATCCTCGGCCTGGGTGAGGCAACGGAGCAGGGGGGCGATCAGCCCCTTGCGCCCGCCGCGTTTGCCGGTGGCGAGGTCCAGCTCCAGATTGTTGTACCCGGTGTTGAGGTCACGCACCTCGTCCCACAGATCGGCACTTAGCGGTGAGCGTCCCAGATTGGTATGCACCAGGGTGCCGGTGGCGTTGATCACCCGGGTTTGACGCTGGCGCAACTGCTGTTGGCAGCGTTTGGCAATCAGCGCCTCGATCTGCTCGGGGACGACGCCGTGCTGGCGAAAATCTTCGCTCTGGCGCAGCTCGCTCAGGGTGTCGCGCACCGCCTGAGTCACCAGCGGGCGGCTCAGTGCCTCGATAAACCCGGCGAGAAAGGGTTGCTGCAGCAGCTGTTCCACTTGGGGCAGACGGCGGGTTTGTTGCTGGCCGGGCTGTTGCTGTGAATCTGGCTGTGAATCGTTGGCAGCCGTACCTGATGCGGGCTGGCGGTGGGGGATGGCTGGCGCGTGAGACGAGTTCGGCATGGGATTACCAGTGCAGTGCGTGGGTTCGGGATGCGCACCGGTTTGCCGATAGAGAGGCCGAGCTGACGGGTTATGGCACTGCTGGCGATTTGCGGATAACTGCAAACTGGGTGCATCAATGAGCGGGTATAAATTAATGCTGCATCGATGCTGATAAATTAATTTTTGGCCAGCGAGATAACCTGAGTTCGGAGTATATTGGCAAGCGGCAAGCACCTTTTTTAAGGTATTACTTCAAACATATTGAACAAACAATGGAAATAACATTCAGGCCGAAAAATTCAGCGAGAGAGTATTTGTTCAATAGATAAATTTGGCGGAAGAGGCAGGAATCGAACCTGCCAAAGCCTTCTCGGCTCACATCGGTTTTGAAGACCGAGGAGGCCACCAGACCCCATCAACTTCCGTAACGGTCGCCATTTTGTGGCAAATTTCTGTGACTGGCAACGCTTTTTTTGTCATAAAAAAGCGAGAGTTAGCGATTTTTTGAAAAAATCAAAGAACCTTGTTTTATATCAAGTTCAGCACAATTAGCCCGATGTTTTTAATTTAACATCGGGCCTCGATCACATTGCCGTAACAGTCGGTCAATAACGGTCGTTAACAACTCGATAAATAGTTATCGCTCGGCGTTGGTAATATTCCACTGATCCAGTTTCTCTATTAACAAGTCGGTATCCCTGGCGGCATCAAGATGCAGATAAAGATAATCCATCGCCTCGCTCACCATCTCGGTCATCGGGAAGGAGAACGCCACGATGGCCGGTTGTACCCCGACAAAGATCACCTCTGGGACAAAGGTCTTGAGCTCGTCGATCAGGAAATTGAGCGGCATATTGTGGGTCGAGAAGATAAACATCTCGGCGATGGTCTCGGGGGGGATCACCTGCAGGGTACCCGCCTTCTCGCCGATCTCGGCGGCATCCACCAGCACCACTCGCTCCGGTTGCAGCTTCCGCACCTTGTAGACCACATTTTCCGGCGCGATGCCGCCGTCGATATGGATCCAGCCGGACAGGGGGGCGGCTTGCAGTTTGTCGGCAAGATAGGGGCCGGCACCGTCGTCCCCCATCATGGCATTGCCCACGGTCAACACGAGATTGCAGCCCATCAGCGGCTCCTTACCATCAGGTACATATGGGGGTCGTTAAAGAGGGCGGTCAGCTGATCCATAAAGGTGTTGGTCCAGCCCAGCTCCTGCTCATTGAGTAGATTGTCGGCTTTGCGCAGTCGGTCGAAGGCGCAGGCCAGCATATGGCAGTGCTCGCGATAGATGGTGATCTCGCCAAAGGTGAGAAATCCCTCCATCTTGCGGCGCGCTTCACTCCCCTCTGGCAGCTTGGCTACCCAGTCGCGATAACCGATCAGCGAGCAGACCAGGTCTGCTCGCAGGCAATCGACGATGCCGAGGTGGTGGCCGATGGCGAGGCTGTAGTACATCACCTCCTTTGCCTCTTCCGGCACGTCGAACTGCTCGTCGACGAACTTGCGCGAGAGGCGATAGAAGAAAACCTCGTCAGCCATGCACCGCCTCCCCCTTGCCGGCCGCCCGGTTGAGGCAGGCGTTTGCGAGGTTGTTGACGATCTCCGAGAGGCGCGGATCATCGTGCTGATCGAGGTAGCTCTGGATACGCAGATCCACATCCTGCTGGGTCGCCCCTTCAAGCAGGGCCATGAACTCGTCGGCGATGATCCGCCCCTGCCGGTAACCGGCCATGCGGCGCGCCTCGCGTTCGATCATCACCCGGATTTCATTGGGGATGCCGGTGTGGCGCAGTTCGACCCGCTCACCCGGTTGCACCTCGTGGCTGGTGGCTTTGAGTTTCTGCTCCAGCAGACCGAGCGCCACGGCAAAGCCATAAATGGTAGCCGCCGGTGTCGGAGGGCAGCCCGGGATATAGACATCCACCGGCACAATTTTGTCGGTGCCGCCCCAGACGCAGTAGAGGTCGTGGAAGATGCCGCCGTCACAGCCGCAGGCGCCGTAGGCGATGCAGATCTTGGGATCGGGCGCCGCCTCGTAGGCGCGCAGGGCCGGTACCCGCATCGCCCGCGTCACCGCGCCGGTAAAGAGCAAGATGTCGGCGTGACGGGGAGAGGCGACCACCTTGATGCCGAAACGCTCGGCATCAAACAGCGGGGTGATGGTGGCGAAGATCTCGATCTCGCAAGCGTTGCAGCCGCCGCAATCGACCCGGTAGACATAGGCTGAGCGGCGAATGTCTTTGAGCAGGGTCTTCTTGAGTTTGGTGATCTCGGGATCCTGTGCCAGCGGCACGGCGCGGGTATGGGCATGGCCGACAACCGGTTCTATGCCTTTGATCTTGCTCATCACATCCACTCCTTTTGTGCGGCCATCGGTGTGGCTATCGGTGTGATCAGGGCCGAGTCAGGCTGGCTCAGCATGCTCTGTTTTCGTTTGCAGTCGGGGCAGTGGTGCAGTCGCTCTGGCGGCGCTAGCGGCTTGGCATCGCGAGCCAGCGGTGTGCCTGCCTGCTTGAGTGTGTCCTCCACCAGCGCCACCAGCTTGCTCGGGGCAAAGTAGGTGCCGCACAGGGTGCAGGGGGCCAGCGCGAAGCGGGCCTCCTCATAGAGGTCCGCCTTGTTGGTCACCGCCAGCTCGAATTCAGGGGAGAGGGCGATGGCGCGGGTCGGGCAGACCTCCTCAGCGGCCGCAGAAGATGCAGCGCGCCATGGAGATCTCCCAGCGCCGTTCGCCGGTCTCCATGTCCACTTCCATCACCAGCGCATTGGCCGGGCAGGCCTTGGTGCAGGCGGCGCAGGCGATGCACTGATCCGCCTGATATTTGGGTTTGCCGCGAAAATCCCGGTTCACCTCATAAGGGGCGAAGGGGTACTTGGCGGTCGGGGTGCCAGCCTTGAGGATGGTCTTGAACAGCTTGATCATGATGACCCCTTATTTCAGCGGAGAGTTTTTGCGATCGATGCCGTAGCGCTCGATCTCCTTGTAGGAGACCACGGTGGATTTGCCCTTCTTGGGGTCGACCAGGGTGACCCGGTCGGTACAGGAGTAGCAGGGATCCAGACTGCCGATGATGAGCGGCGCGTCCGCCACGGTATTGCCGCGCAGCATGTAGCGCAGAGCAGGCCAGTTGGCGTAGGTGGCGGCGCGGCAGCGCCAGCGGAACAGCTTCTGGTTGTCCCCGGTCATGCTCCAGTGGACGTTCTCGCCGCGGGGCGCCTCGGTAAAGCCCAGCGCAAACTTGCCCGGCTGGTAGGTGAAGCCTTCGGTGAGCAGTGGCCCTTCCGGCAGGTGCTCAAGGCCAAACTCAATCATGTCGAGGGAGTCGTAGAGCTCGTGGATCCGCACCAGTACCCGGGATTGCACGTCGCAACCCGCCTTGGTCTGGATCTCCATCGGCAGCTCGCGATAGCCGGCAAAGTCGTGGACCCGACGCACGTCGCGCTTGAAGCCGCTCGCCCGCACCATGGGACCGACGCAGCTGAAATCGCGGGCAATTTGCGGCTCGAGCTTGCCGATACCGATGAGGCGGGAGGAGATGTTGGCGGTATCAAGCAGCATGGCCACCAGGGGTTTGAGCTCATCACGGAGCTCGCGCACCAGCTGGGCACCCTTGATGCGATCTTCCTTGAAGATGTCGCGGCGCACCCCGCCAATCAGGTTGAGACCGTAGGTCTTGCGGGCGCCGGTCAGCAGCTCGGCCAGGGTCATGGATTTCTCCCGCACCCGGAAGAACTGCATAAAGCCGGTGTCGAAACCGGTGAAGTGGCTCGACAGGCCGATGTTGAGGATATGGCTGTGCAGGCGCTCCACCTCCAGCAGCACGGCGCGGATCATCTTGGCCCGCTCCGGCACCGGAATGCCCATGGCGTTCTCCACCGAGGTGGTGTAGGCGACGCTGTGGGTAAAGCCGCAGATGCCGCAGACCCGGTCGGTCAGAAACGCCACTTCGTTATAGCCCATGCGGGTTTCCGCCAGCTTCTCCATGCCGCGATGGACATAGAAGAGGCGGTAGTCAGCATCGATGATGTCTTCGCCATCGACGAACAGACGAAAGTGCCCCGGCTCATCGGAGGTGATGTGCAGCGGGCCGACCGGCACGATGCGGTTGGCATCACTGCCCAGCTCGTTGACGAAGGGGTAGGTCTCGGTGTCGGTGGTGGGCATCGGGCGCTGGCGATAATCCATGGCGTCCTTGCGCAGCGGGTGGATATCCTCCGGCCAGTCATCCGGCAGCACCAGACGGCGTTCATCCGGTAGACCGATGGCGCGTAGGCCGTACATGTCGCGGATCTCCCGCTCGCCCCACACCGCCGCCGGAATGGTCGGGGTGATGGAGGGGTACTCCTGGGTATCGGCATCCACCAGCACCTTGACGGTGATCCAGCACTTGGTGTCGCCCTCCATGGAGAAGACGTGGTAGACGGCGAAGTGGCCGTTGAGGCTGCGCTCGTCATTGGCAAAGGAGAGCGGAAGCCAGCCCCCCAGCTGATGGAAGATCAGGCTGGCGGTCTCGACCAGACTGGTGGGCTTGACGGTAATGGTGGCCTGATCGGCGGTTTGCCACTCCTCGTCGACGATGGCGTGGGGCAGTTGGGCTCGCACCTGCTGGATGTAGTCGCAGCCGATGCGATCCGAAATGGCGATGGTCATGCAGTTCTCACTTTAATGTTCGGGAATGAGCATTCACAAATGATGAAATCGGAAAAAGTTGCTGTGCTGGCGGGCATGATTCAGATCCCGACCAGATAGGCGAGCAGCGCCAGCAGGGCCAGCCCCAACCCGTAGCGGGTGAGCTTGTGGGTGCGCACGAACTGGGTACGGGCCATGGCGTTTTCGATGATGCCAGCCAGCAAAAAGGCCACCAGCAGCTTGCAGGCGAGGATCAGTGCCGCGCCGATGAGCGCAGGCAGGCTCCAGTTCGCTGCCTTGCCGAAGGGCAGGAAGATCACCAGAAAGAGCTGCACCACCACCAGCTGCTTGAGGCCGATGGAGAGCTTGAGCAGGGCCAGGCCCGCACCGGAATACTCGGTGAGCGGCCCCTCCTGCAACTCCTGCTCGGCTTCGGCGCAGTCAAAGGGCAGCTTGCCCATCTCGACAAACACCGCGAAGGCGCAGGCGGCGCCCGCCAAGAGGGTGGCAACCGGCGCGGCCAGTGGCTGGGTCGCCACATAGTTGCTGATGTTGCCCAGATCCGAGCTGCCCACCATCATCGCCATGATGAAGCAGGCGAGCACCAGAATGGGCTCCACCAGAATGCCGAGAGTCAACTCGCGGCGGGCACCGATCCCTGCAAACATGCTGCCGCTGTCGAGCCCGGAGAGGGAGAAGAAGAAGCGGAAGATGGCGAACAGGTAGATGTCGGTGATGAGATCCCCGGCGATGGGGAAGGGGGACTCGTGAGTCAGGGTTGGCAGCGCCATCCCTACCAGCAAGAGGGCGGCGATGAGCAGCGCAGGCATCAGGTTGAAGATGATGCCGGCAGGCTCGGGAGTTACCTCCTGACGGCGCAGGAGCTTGGCGATATCCCGGTAATCCTGCAGCAGGCCCGGCCCTTGGCGGGAGTGCATCTTGGCCCGCAGCACCCGGTTGAAACCGGTGGCGAGCGGTGCCAGCGCCAGCATGGCGATGGCCTGGGTCAGGGCGAGGGCAACCATGCCCCAGCTCGGCATTTCAAGAACAGGCATATCAGACTCCTACAGCCATCAGGATAAAGAGCGCCAGCACAACACCGTGCAGCAACCAGCCGGTTGTCCCGCTGGTATCGCTCACCCCGTCCAGGGCGCTGGCCAGATCGAGCTGCGGCTGCTTGCGATAGAGCGGCGCGCAGAGTTGGCGCAAGGTGTGGGTGACACCGCCGGAGGTGAGGCTCATGCGCTCCTCATAGGCGTAACCACAAGCCCACGGGGTGCCAGCGTGACGACGACCCAGCTTGGGGCCCTTGAAGATGGCCAGTACCAGCAGCGGAATGAGGAACAGCCCCAGCAAGGTGATGGCGATAACGGGTGGGGAGAGGATCGCCTGGCTGCTATCGAGCGGCAGCAGGGTGGCGCCGGTGGCGACACTCATCTGGCTGTTGACCAAGCCCTGGCCATAGCTGGCGATATGGGGGGCAATCCAGGGGGCGCCCAGACCCAGCACCAGACAGACCGCGGCCAGCAGCAGGGTGCCTGCCACCATGGCGCCCGGCACTTCGCGGGCATGGCTCGCGTGTTCGCTGCGCGGGGCGCCGCAGAAGCAGATGCCGTACACCTTGACGAAACACATCACCGCCATGGCGCCGGTCACCGCCAGCATCACTACCGCGAGCGGCGCGACGACAGAGGTGCCGAGTTTGGTCATGGAAAGGAGCGACTGGTAGATAAACCACTCGCTGACAAAGCCGTTGAGCGGCGGCAGCGCCGAGATGGCCATGGCACCGATCAGGAACGCCAGCGCAGTCCAGGGCATCAGCTTGGCCAGCCCCCCCATCTTGTCCATGTCACGGGTGTGCAGGCGGAACATCACAGATCCGGTGCCCATAAAGAGCAGGCTCTTGAAGATGGCGTGGTTGAGCAGGTGATAGAGGGCGCCGAGCAGCCCCAGCACCACCAGTGCCGGTTGCTGGTTGGCGATGCCGATCATGCCGATCCCCATCCCCATCAGGATGATGCCGATGTTCTCCACCGTGTGGTAGGCGAGCAGCCGCTTGAGGTCGTGCTCGGCCAGCGCAAACAGTACCCCGAGCACTGCCGAGCAGGCACCGAAGATCAGCACCACATAGCCCCACCAGAGCTGGCTGGCGCCGAGAAAATCGATGCTGACCCGCAAGATGCCAAACAGACCCAGCTTCACCATGACGCCGGACATCAGCGCCGAGATATGGGACGGCGCAACGGGCTCGGCCACCGGCAGCCAGCCGTGCAGCGGCACGAAACCGGCGCGCAGGCCAAAGCCGCAGAAGCTGAGCAGGAACACCAGGGAGGCCAAACCGCCCGCCAGATGGTGCTCGCGCAGCGCAGCGAACTCCAGCGAGCCAGATTCGCGGCAGAGCAGCCAGAAGGCGATCAGCACCAGCGCCATGCCGATATGGTTCATCACCAAGTAAAGCCGGCTCTGTTTGGCGGCATCCGGGTTGGTCTTGACCAGCCAGTAGGTGGTGAGGGTTACCAGCTCGTAGCAGAGCAAGAAACCGAGTGCGTTGTCGGCCAGCACCATGCCCACCATGGCAAAGAGGAAGAGGTTCATCAGCGCACCGATGGCCACATCCCCCTTGCCCTGATATTCGCGGATATAGGCAAAGGAGTAGAGGGCGACGGCGACGCCGACGGTGCTAATCACCAGCAGCATCAGCGCGGCCAGCATGTCGAGGTGCACCGAGCCCAGCAGCCAGAGCTGGCCGTCGACGGGGGCGCCTTGGGCAAAGATCTGGATGGCGGCGACCAGACCCGAGAGCGAGCCCAACAGGGCAAAGCCACTGTTGAGACGGTTGGCCAGTGCGGGCAACTTTTGCAGGAACAAACCGGCGGCAGCGCCCAGCAAAAAGAGCAGGAGCGTAGCCATAACAAGGGGGGACAACATCAGCACGCTCCCTCTGTGGTGGATAAATCGGATGCAGGGAGCGCCGTGTCAGGCGCCGAGAAGGCAGAGGCCCCTTGCGGGTTGGTGTCGGCCGCTTGCTGGCGACGGATACGGGCGGCGCGTTCGGTGTCGCCGTCATTGACCAGCTTCAGTGCCTGGGAGGGGCAGGCTCCGACACAGGCCGGGCCGTCGGCGCGAAACTCGCACAGGTCGCACTTGACCGCGATGCTGCGCACGCCCGGCTCCCAGCTCAGCAGATCCTCGCCAAAGCAGCGCAGGCCGGCAGAGGTGGAGGGGTTGCTGGAGCGGATGGAGCAGGGGATATAGGTGTCGTAACTGGTGGCCACGGCCACCGGACGGCTGCCGCCGCTCTGGATGGCGCCAAAGGGGCAGGCCACGGCGCAGAGATTGCAGCCGATGCAGAGTGACTCGTTGAGTTGCACGCAATCGCCGGTCTGGCGAATGGCCTCGACCGGGCACACCTTGATGCAGGGGGCATCGTCACAGTGACGGCACTGAACCGGCATGGTCGCCTGCTCGTGTCGCATAACGGTTAAACGGGGGGCTTGCTGCAAACCTTGCGCCTTGTGTACCTCGCTGCAGGCCGCCATACAGGTGCCACAGCCGATACAAAGCTTGGGGTCAGCGATAACGAAGCGGTTCATAGCCTACCTTGTCGTGTCGCGAACGGAGAAAGTAGGGGCAGGTTGGCAAGATACGGGCCAGAATGGTTTTTACAGATAAATTGGTTTTAAGTGGCTGTTTTTTAGATGAATAAAAATCTTGGTGTGGTTGGGTGAAAGGACGAGTGTGGCAGTCGAACTGTGACGTTCGTCACTTGTGACGAAGCCATCGAGAGGGTTCGTCACCTTGGAAAACGCAGCATGAGTAGGGTGCAAAGAACGAAGTGAATTGCACCGCTATCAAATATGTTCGCGGTGCACGGCGCTGCGCTTGTTGCACCCTACGGTGGGATGTCTGTGGGGGGGCGCCGTGGTTTGCCCCCTTCTCCCCTTGCGGGAGAAGGGCTGGGATGAGGGGGGAGGTCAGCCATATGTTCGCGGTGCACGGCGCTGCGCTTGTTGCACCCTACGGCGGCCTGTCTGTTCGGATAGAGGCCGCCTGTTTTGAAACCGTAGGTTCGATTAGCGAAGCGTAATCGGACGCACGAGAACGCAAACATATCGGTATCATGCCGGGAGCAGGGGCAAAGAACGAAGTGAATTGCACCGTTGGCAACATATGGTCGCCGTGGTTTGCCCCCTTCTCCCCTTGCGGGAGAAGGGCTAGGGATGAGGGGGCCGGTAATGGGGGTTAACGGAAAAAGAGGGAGGCCAATGCCTCCCTCTCTAATTACTGACGTTTTAAATGCCATCAAGAGGCCATCAACCCGCCATCAGATATCCACCTGCGAACCCAGCTCGATGACCCGGTTGGGCGGGATCTCGAACTGATCCGGGGCGCGCAGGGCGTTGCGCTGCAGCAGCATAAAGAGCTTGCCGCGCAGATAGAGATACCAGGGGCGGTCTTTCATGATGAGCGACTCGTGGGCCATAAAGAAAGAGGTTTCCATCATCCGGCAGCTGAGCCCTTCGGCGTTGCAGCGGTGGAAGATCTCCTCCACGTTCGGGGTCTCGCGCCAGCCGTAGCTGGCTACCACCCGCCAGAAGGTGGGGGAAAGCTGCTCGATGCAGACCCGGCGCACATTGTGGACGTAGGGCACCTCTTCCACCCGCAGGGTGAGCAGGATTATCCGCTCGTGCAGCACCTTGTTGTGCTTGAGGTTATGGAGCAGCGCATGGGGGATCACATTGACCACCCGCGACATATAGACCGCAGTGCCAGCCACCCGGGTCGGCGGGGATTTCTCCAGCGAGGCGATCATCGGCTCAAGGGAGTTGCCGTGCTCGTTCAGGCGACGAATAAGCTGAAAGCGCTCGCTCTTCCAGCTGGTCATCACGGTGAACATCACTGCGCCCAGAGTGAGCGGCAGCCAGCCACCGGAGAAGATCTTGGCGAGGTTGGCGGCAAACAGCGGCACGTCGATACAGAGCAGCGCGGCAAACAGGATGGCCACCAGATACTTGTTCCAGTGCCAGCTGTTCTTGGCCACCGAGCAGGAGAGGATGGAGGTGAGCACCATGGTGCCGGTCACCGCAATGCCGTAGGCCGCCGCCAGATTGCTGGAGTGCTTGAAGCTCATGATGACGATCACCACCGAGATATAGAGCATCCAGTTGATGACCGGAATATAGATCTGGCCGGACTCCTGCTCGGAGGTGTGAACGATGCGAATGGGGGAGAGATAACCGAGCCGCACCGCCTGACGGGTCAGCGAAAAGACCCCGGAGATCACCGCCTGTGAGGCGATCACCGTCGCCATGGTTGCCAAGAGCAGCAGCGGCACCAGCGCCCATTTCGGGGCGAGCAGGAAGAAGGGGTTGGCAATGGCGGCGGGGTTACTCAGCAGCAGCGCCCCCTGACCGAAGTAGTTGAGCACCAGGGAGGGCAACACCACGATAAACCAGGCGAGGCGAATGGGATTTTTGCCAAAGTGGCCCATATCCGCGTAGAGCGCCTCCACCCCTGTGATGGCCAGCACCACGGCGCCGAGGGCAAAGAAAGAGGTGGTCTGGTACTGGATAAAGAAGCGCACCGCCCAGATGGGGTTAAGCGCACCCAACACCTCGGGGTTGTGGATGATGCCGCGCAGCCCCAGCACCGCCAGCGTCATAAACCAGATCAGCATGATGGGGGCAAACAGCTTGCCCACCATGGCGGTGCCATGTTTCTGGATGGCAAACAGCAGGGTCAGCACCAGCACCGAGAGAGTGACGATATAGGGGTCGAGGGCGGGGGTGAGAATGCTCAGACCCTCGATGGCCGACATCACCGACATCGCCGGGGTGATCACCACCTCGCCATAGAAGAAGCTGCCGCCAATCAGGCCGAGGATGATCAGCAGCGGCGTCCAGCGGGTGGATGCGTTGCGGGTTGCCAGCGACATCAGGGTGAGAATGCCACCCTCGCCGGCGTTGTCGGCCCGCATCACAAAGGAGAGGTACTTGACCGACACCACCAGGATCAGCAGCCAGAAGATCAGCGAGAGAAAGCCGAGAATGGAGGCCGGCTCGACGCCGAACCCGAATTGACCTGACAGGCACTCGCGCAAGGTATAGAGCGGGCTGGTGCCGATATCGCCATAGACTACGCCAATCGCCGCCAGCATAACGCCGGGAGTGGCTTGTTGTTTATCACAGTTCATGAGTTCATCTTGTCAGTTTGATGTTTACACGTTTGCCAACGCACAGCTGCCCGACCTACCAAGAGAGTCGTGATATTTAATCGGGAGAGAATAAATGGATTGCGATGGGAAAGGGCGCTAACGGAATAGTGATCTGCTTGTCATGGAACACAGTCTGTTCATCTGTCATTAAGCTTATAATGACACACACTCTGCGGGACTATGCTCAGTTATAAATAATCAAAAGTTCAATTTGAGTAAGAGAATTAATTATCCGGTGATTGAAATTGGCAGCGATAATGCAGGCAACTGTTTGTTTTATCTAGTGAAGTGTTTTGGCTACTCTCTTTTACCAAAACGGATAATAAATAGACGATAAAGTAATCGCTAATTAATTGTTGGCAGGATGGCAAAGGGGAGAGCGTTGGGTAGCAATGGAGTCTTTATTTGCTAAAGGAGAAAAATGTAGGGTGCAATGAACGAAGTGAATTGCACCAAGTATTAAAAGAGGCAAGAGGTGCAATGCGCTGCGCTTATTGCACCCTACGGTAATTATTACTATCCATGATAGTGCTTCAATAAAAAGTAGCGGTCAGGACTATTTTTTACGCCGCTCACTTTACCGACTATTTTAAATCCCATTTTTTCATAAAATTTGGGTGCCTGAAATGAGAGAGTGTCGACTTGAGCAGCGATACATCCCCGTTTTTTTGCCTCACGTTCAGCAATCTCCATTAATTGAATGCCGAGCCCCTGTCCTCTCTTGTCATTGTGTACCCAAAGCACTTCGATCAACAGTTGATGATAAATAGTTCGTCCGGCAATGCCACCGACAACTTCGTCATTATCATCATGAATGGCAATAATTAAAGGTTGGGAGCGTTCCTCACCCATTTTATCAAAGTTAAATTGTCTAAGGTTATCAACAAGTACATTGAAGATATCATCTTTATGTTCATTATGGATTTTTATATACATCAAATATTACTCCATTAAAATATAATCGTAGGGTGCAATGAACGAAGTGAATTGCACCAAATATTGAAAGAAGCAAAAGGTGCAATGCGCTGCGCTTATTGCACCCTACGGCACTAATTTAAAATGTGATAATAAGATATCAAGTTTCAGTAGTGTTGGTATCAACTACTTCAATTGCTTTCCTTTCTTCAATTCTAGCCATTGATTCTCTCTCAAACTTAAGAGCTTCGGTGCGATCACCTAGATACCTTGGTAGGTTGCCCAAAGCCATAAAACCACCTAGATGTTGTTCATGGTGACCGATTATTAGTCCCCCATAACAATTGTGTGCACGACAACCACTAATTAAAGTAGAGTTGTTTGTGATTAATATGTTTTGAGGTCTAACCAATATCTCTACACCATTTTTTAAAAATCTTCCACGATTAACAATTACTTTGTTCGGAGGTTTGAAGTCTATTTCAATTAGTATCTTTCGGTGCGCCTCACGAATCGATAGTTTTGTACCTATTAACTGTATGTCCCAAGGGGTTGTTGAGTAATATAGTTGATTGTTTTTTATATGAAGAACTGGTGCATTAAATTCATCGAAAATAACTAGATTTAGAAGTAGATGACCATCCGCCATGATAAGGCCAATCAAGGGAGTACCATCAACACTAATAGGTACCATTGCGGTTCCATACCCTTGGTCATTACATGTAAAGCTGTTTCCACCTATTTCAATTTCAGCTGTTTTTCCGGAAAAATGTAAGCTATAGGGTTTAGATACACCCTTACGAAGATTAAATGGATTTTGATTTGCATCACGTACTACTTGTTTTGGGAGTAGGCCACCTGTTTTTTCTCTGTGGTGTTGATCACACAATAAAGTTATCTCTTCAGCTACATGGCGTTTGACGTTAGCCCATTCCTCCATGTGCTCATATTCATACAATGGCATTCCGCAGATAACACAACCGAAGCCACAACGCTGTCTAACCTCTCGTTGAATTGGAAGAGGTATATTTCGACTATTTAAATCTTGTTCTTTAGTCATACAGATTCCTATTTTAAGCTAACAATTATTTAAATGGAGAGTACCAATACTGTAACTTGGTATTATAAAAATTGTTTTCGTAGCCATCCCTCAATCTCCCCAAGTTTCAGTCATCAGTCTATTTTTGAACCCATGAGATTGTGTTGCGTATCTGCATGAAATGACCCCCCCAACGAAGCTGGTTGCCAACTGAAGCATGCTATCCAATCGGGTAGGGGGTAAAAAGGGCAATCGGCGTATAATCTGTTCAGGATCAACAAATTAGTCATTGATTGGGTGTTGCTTGAGCAATTAAGTTGAAAGGGTAGGGTGAAATACCTTAGTCAGCCGGTGTCGAGCTCGTCACTTTTGTCGTGTCGATCACACTTCCCAGCCCGTCGTCACCCTCGTCAGCGGTGATAAACAGCACACTGCGCTTTTTTATTAATCCTTTATTTTCAGTTGGTTGTAAATTTTTACCGCACCCTTGGCCCGTTTTGGTCTGATAAATGCTTTGTGGGGGGCTGGCCGCCTCTTTGCCTGTCGGCGGGCGGCCCGGTGTAACGAACCATTTAGGATCCCTCTCTATGAACAGCTTCGTGATTGCAGATCCCAGTCTCTGTATTGGGTGTCGTACCTGTGAGGTGGCTTGCGCCGTTTCACACCAGTCAGGGTCTTGCAGCGGGACCCTTGAGCGGGAGGGCGGCCTGCATCTTGCCATCGAGGATGGACATCTGGTCTCCAGGGACAGCTACTTTCAGCCGCGCCTGAAGGTGATCGTGGGCAGCAAGGTGACCACGCCGGTGCTCTGCCGCCAGTGTGAAGACAAGCCGTGCGCCATGGCCTGCCCGAACAATGCCATCGTCAGCGAGGATGGTTGCGTCAAGGTGTTGCAGGAGCGCTGCATTGGCTGCAAGTCCTGCGTGGTGGCCTGTCCTTACGGCGCCATGGCGGTGGTGCTCAAAGAGGTGCCCCCAGCTGCTGATTCGCTCTTCAAGCGTCCGCAGACCAAGGCGCAGGCGCTCAAGTGCGATCTCTGCCGTCACCGCGAGGCGGGCCCGGCCTGTGTCGAGGTGTGTCCGACCCAGGCGCTGCGGCTGGTCACGCCGGAGCATCTTGAAACCCTGAACCGGCAGAAGCAGCTGGCCAGTGCCGAGGCACTGCTGGCGATGCCTGCGCGGGTGTGAGCGGGCTTGCCGAGCCGTTTTTCGTTAACAAACAAGAGTGTGAGTCATGAAAAAAGTCATTACCGTGTGCCCCTATTGCGGCACCGGTTGCAAAATCAACCTGTTGGTTGAAAACGACAAGGTGGTGGGGGCTGAAGGCGCCAACGGCCGGACCAACGAGGGGCAGCTCTGCCTCAAGGGCTATTACGGTTGGGATTTTTTGAACGACACCAACCTGCTGACCCCCCGTCTCAAGAGCCCGATGATCCGCCGCGAGCGCGGTGGCAAGTTCGAAGCCGTCTCCTGGGATGAAGCGATCGAGTTTGCCAGCAGCCGTCTGGCTGCCATCAAGGCGAAATATGGCCCGGACGCCATCATGACCACCGGCTCTGCCCGTGGCCCGGGCAATGAAGCCAATTATGTGATGCAGAAATTTGCCCGTGCGGTGATTGGGACGAACAACGTCGACCACTGCGCGAGGGTGTGACACGCACCCTCAGTCTCCGGTCTGGAGACAACTGTAGGCAACGGCGCCATGAGCAACGCCATTCCCGAAATTCAAGAGACCAAGTGCCTGCTGGTGTTTGGTTACAACGCTGCTGACTCTCACCCCATCGTCGCTCGCCATATCCTTAAGGCGAAGGCAAACGGGGCCAAGGTGATTGTGTGTGATCCCCGCATGGTGGAGACCGCTCGTATCGCCGATCAGTGGCTGCCGCTCAAAAACGGTTCCAACATGGCGCTGGTTAACGCCTTCGCCAACGTGTTGATCAATGAAGGGCTCTACAACAAGGCCTTTGTCGCTAACTACACCGAAGGGTTCGACACCTTCAAGGCCACAGTGGCCAAGTACACCCCGGAATATGTGGAGGGGATCACCGGCCTCAAAGCCGCCGATATCCGCGCCGCCATTCGCACCTATGCCGAGTCGCCTGCTTCCATGATCCTGTGGGGCATGGGGGTGACCCAGTATGGTCAGGCAGTGGACGTGGTCAAGGGGCTGGCGGGTCTGGCGCTGCTGACCGGCAACTTCGGTCGCCGTGGCACTGGCTGCGGGCCGGTACGTGGTCAGAACAACGTGCAGGGCACCTGCGACATGGGGATGCTGCCGCACCAGTTCCCGGGTTATCAGTCAGTGGCCGATCCCGCCATCAGCGCCAAGTTCGCCAAGGCGTGGGGCGTGGCGTCACTTTCCCAAAAGCCCGGCTATCGCCTGACGGAGCTTGGCCACAAGGTGGAGGAGGGCAAGTGCAAGGCTTTCTACATCTTCGGTGAAGATCCGGCTCAGACCGAGGCTGACTTGGGTCAGTTCCGCCGCACTCTGGCGGGGATGGAGCTGGTGATCGTGCAGGATATCTTCATGACCCAGACCGCCGAGATGGCCGACGTCATTCTGCCCGCCACCAGCTGGGGCGAGCACGAAGGGGTCTACAGCTCGGCAGATCGCGGCTTCCAGCGCTTCTACAAGGCGGTGACGCCCCCCGAGAATGTGAAGCCGGACTGGGCGATCTTCTCGTTGATGGCGACCGCCATGGGGTATCCCATGGAGTACCACAACACCGAAGAGATCTGGGACGAGATGCGTGCGCTCTGCCCGCTCTACGCCGGGGTCAGCTACGACAAGATGGCCGATCTCAAGAGCGTGCAGTGGCCTTGCCCGACCGAGGATCACCCGGGCACCAGCACTCTGTTCGAGGGGAATGTGTTCACCACCCCGAGCGGCAAGGGTCAGCTGATCGCCTCCGAGTGGCGGCCGCCGCTGGAGCAGCCCTGTACCGAGTACCCGCTGGTGCTCTCCACCGTGCGCGAGGTGGGTCACTACTCCTGCCGCTCCATGACCGGCAACTGCTCGGCGCTGCAGACCCTGGCCGATGAGCCGGGCTATGTGCAGATCCACCCGAGCGATGCCAAGAAGCTTGGGGTGAAGGATCAGGCGCTGGTCTGGATCTCGTCGCGCCGTGGCAAGGTGATTACCCGGGCCAACTACAACGACCGGGTCAACGCCGGGGTGGTCTACATGACCTACCAGTGGTGGATCGGGGCCTGCAACGAGCTCACCATCGAGCACGTCGATCCCGTCTCCCATACGCCGGAGTACAAGTACTGCGCGGTTAAGATCGAGCGCATCGACAATCAGCCTGAGGCGGAAGTGTACGTCCAGACTGAATACAGCGCGCTCAAGGCGAAATTGCGCAGCGCAGCCAAAGGCTGATCGCCCTAAAAAAGAGGTTCTGCACAAATAAGGGAACCCGACTCGGATTTATCGAGTCGGGCACCCTTTTATTACCCAAAAACAGGGGATGAATGATGCAACATGAAATTGGTCGCTTATTCGGACTTTTCTATATTGGCACCTATCTGGCGGCGATATTGCTGGGAATAGGTTGCTATATTTGGCGCGACGAGATGATATTTCTGCTCGGCTTCGGTTTTTTCGGCTGTTTTATGGCAGCGCGGCTCGCCATGAGCAGCGTATTTTCTGCCTTGAGTATTTCCAGTGCCTGGCTGATCGGGTTTATCTCCACCACCTTGATCAACGGCCTGCTGCTGGGGGTGATCACCCTGCTGGTCTACCTCACGCACCAGAGCGTCACCGCCGAGCTTGCCGACAACGCCAGCTGGCTGCTGATGGCCTTCCAGAGCCTGTCGGCCCTCTTTATCTTCGGTGGCCTGAAGTGCTGCCACAGCCGGATCATCACTTCGTAAATTGCCGATAAATAGGCAGCAAACGCCATCTTGAAACCCGCAACCAGCGAAGAGTAAAGGGCAGATCTGACAGTTGACGGCGGCCCACTTTTCGGGCGCCTTAATTGAGATCAAGAACTGATGAAATAACCGGTTAAATATGGCCATCAGATATATTAAATCGGATTGTAATGAAATTTGAGCTCATCTATGATGAGTCGCCATTCCAATATATCCCCCGATAACGATGTTACTTTTTGTTGTCGTTCGTTAATAACAACTCTGGAATTGCAACATGCGACAATTTTCGTCACCGCTTTTCTTATTGGCAGCCGCTATTACGGGCTGTGGCTATTTATTTTGGTGACGGGTGCTTGTCGTGATGCGATGGCATGGACAGCCTGACTGGTGACTAAATCGATATAACGTGAGGCCGCAATGCTAAATGTGAGTGCCATCCCCCTGGACGAGATCTCTCCCATCTGGGACGACGGTTTCCTCCTGCTCTCCAAATCCCTCCTGTCGGCCGTGACGCTCGATGATTTTATCCACAAAATCAACAAGATAGATGCCAGCTTCGGCGGCGTGACCCGGGTCAACCTGATCCTCAACATGGGGGCGGACGAGGAGGCCATCTTCTACTTCATGGGACATTCCGGCCCAAAGCGTCTGGTCTGCCCCAAGGCAGAGCTGCACCTCTCCCCCCGTCCCACCAAAGAGACCCCGGAACAGGCCATCATTCTCGCTGCCGCCCGCTTTGAGAATCGCTGCCCGGCGCTGGATCGCGAAGGGGCCTACGAGGGGCTGCGCTCCTATTGCCAGCTCCCCATCACCACCGCCCGCAGCCACCTTGGCGGGGTCGAGTTTATCAACACCCAGCTCGACAGCTTCACCATGGAGACGCTCGCCAAACTGACCCAGCTGGCGGCCATTATCGCCATTGCGCTGGAGAACGTGCTCGACAAGGAGCGCACTCTGGAGCAGGCCAACTCCCTGCGCCTTGAGCGCGACAGCTGCAAAATTCTGGTGGATGTGACCAACGCGGTAATCAAACTGGTGCGCATCGCCGAGCTGCCCAAGAGCCTGTTTGCCATCCTGCACCACCACTTCGGCATCAGCAGCTTGTGTCTGGCCGAATACAACGCCACCTCCGACAGCTTCAAGAGCTATCTGGTCAATCAGCACCAGAGCGATCAGCCGGGCATCATCGATCACTCCTGTTTTGAAAAGAAGTGCCTGCAGGGGGCCCTTGGTCATAGCGAGCCGTTTTTTGTCTATCGCGAACACGGCCACGGCTGCAGCAATCGCTGCCGCTTTACCTCCCAGATCCTGCCGCCCGAGGCTGACAGCTCCTGCATTTTGCCGCTGCGCTATCGGGGCAACCTGCTGGGGGTGTTGATCCTCTCGCACCCCAACGCCGACTTCTTTGCCGATATCGATATCTCCTTGCTGGAGCAGGTGGCGGCGCGCACGGCCATAGCCATGAACAACGTGCAGGCGCAGCAGGAGATCTCCAACACCAACGGTGCCAAAGAGAAGACCATTCGCATCAACGAGCCGCAGATGCAGGGGGAGTTCCCCCACATCATCTACCAGAGCGCGGTGATGGAGAGCGTGCTGGAGAAGGTGCGGCTGGTGGCCGAGAGCGACAGTACCGTGCTGATCCTCGGTGAGACCGGTACCGGCAAGGAGCTGATCGCCCAAGCCATTCACGCCCTGAGTGCCCGCCACGACCACGAGATGGTGAAGGTGAACTGCGCCGCCATCCCCACCGGCCTTATCGAGAGCGACCTCTTTGGCCACGAGAAGGGAGCCTTTACCGGCGCCCTGACCCAGCGGATTGGCCGCTTCGAGCGGGCCCACAAGGGGACCCTGTTCCTCGACGAAGTGGGGGATATGCCGCTGGACTTGCAGCCCAAACTCTTGCGGGTATTGCAGGAGCACGAGCTGGAGCGGGTGGGCAACAGCAACCCCATCGCAGTGGATGTGCGGCTGGTGGCCGCCACCAACTGCGATCTGCTCTCCATGGTCAAGAACAAGCGCTTTCGAAGCGATCTCTACTACCGCCTCAACGTCTTTCCCATCGAGCTGCCGCCCCTGCGCGAGCGGCGTGAGGACATTCCGCTGCTGGTCAATTTCTTTATCAAGAAGATTGCCAAGCGGATGCGCCGCACCATCACCTCGATCCCCGCCGATGCCATGAAGATGCTGGTATCGCTGCCCTGGTACGGCAATATCCGCGAGCTGGAGAACGTCATCGAGCGTGCCGTGGTGATGACCCGCGGCCATGTGCTCAACCTCTCGCCCGATGAGCTGATGCCCCTCAAGGGCTACCACAAGATTGAGACTCTGGTTTATGACGAGCCCGCCACGCCGCTCTTTGCCGAGGAGGGGCCGATTGATGAGCGCGAGGCGATCATCGCTGCCCTGCGTGACTGCAACGGCATCGTCGCTGGCGAGCGGGGGGCGGCCAACCGTCTCGGCATGAAGCGCACCACCTTGCTGTCGAAAATGAAGCGGCTCGGCATTTCGGCCAGAGATCCCGAGATCATCGATGGGGTCGCACCATGAGAGAGCTACTTGAGCTGGAGGCGCGTGACGAGCTTAGCGAGCAGAGCGAACAGAACGAACTGGCCCGCTGCGCCATCCACCGCGAGGTGGTGCACTACCGCGCCGATACACTGACATGCGACAGCGAAATGGCGCTCCCCTCTGAGACGCCGGTGGCGCTGGTCTACAACGGTATCGCCCACAGCGTGATGATGTGCTCGGCTTCCGATCTGGAAGATTTTGCCACCGGCTTTTCGCTATCCGAGGGGATCATCGACAGCCTGCTCGATATCCACGACATCGAGCAGATAGACGGCTGTCAGGGGATTGAGCTGCATATCACCCTGGCCAACCGCTGCATTCATCGCCTTAAAGAGAAGCGGCGCACGCTGGCGGGGCGCACCGGTTGCGGCATCTGCGGCAGCGAGAGTCTGGAGCAGGTGATCCGCACCCAGCCAAGCTTGCCCGACAGCCAGCGTCTGGCGGTGGGGCATATCGACAAGGTGCTGAGCGCGCTGCGCCCGCTCCAGCTGCTGGGCCAGCGCACCGGCGCTACCCATGCGGCTGTGCATCTGGATGGTGAGGGCAACATTCTCGCCATCCGTGAGGATGTGGGACGCCATATTGCGCTGGACAAGCTGGTGGGCCATCTGTGCCGCACTGGTCGCCGTGATGGTGCCATTCTGGTGACCAGCCGCGCCAGCTTCGAGATGGTGCAAAAGTGCGCCAGCGCCGGAGTGGAAATATTGCTCGCCATTTCCGCTGCCACCGAACTGGCGGTCGAGCGGGCCGAGCAGACCGGGCTCACCCTGGTGGGCTTTTGCCGTCCCGGGCGGGCCGAGATCTACAGCGGCTGTCAGCGCATTCTGCTTAAGTGACAGCAAGAGTGAGAGCCTGCTAAAGGGCTTATAAAAACTGGCAATGAAAAAGGGCGGGGAGTGTGACTCCCCGCCCTTGTTGTATCTGCTGCTGTGGCGGTTTAGCGTGCCAGCAGGATACGCAGCATGCGGCGCAGCGGCTCGGCGGCGCCCCACAGCAGCTGGTCACCCACGGTAAAGGCGGCCAGATACTCAGGGCCCATATTGAGTTTGCGCAGACGACCGACCGGAATGCTGAGGGTGCCGGTAACGGCCGCCGGAGTCAGCTCGCGGGCGGTGATATCGCGATCGTTGGGGATCACTTTTACCCAGTCGTTGTGGGCAGCCAGCAGGGCTTCGATCTCCGCCAGCGGCACATCCTTTTTCAGCTTGATGGTGAACGCCTGGCTGTGGCAGCGCAGGGCGCCGATCCGCACGCACAGACCATCCACCGGAATAACGGCGTTTTCGATACCCAAAATCTTGTTGGTCTCGGCCTGACCCTTCCACTCTTCACGGCTCTGGCCGTTGTCGAGCTTGGTGTCGATCCAGGGGATAAGGCCACCGGCCAGCGGCACGCCGAAGTTGTCTACTGGCAGGGTGCCGGAGCGGGTCTTCTCGGTGATCTTGCGCTCGATATCGAGGATGGCGGAGGCAGGATCGGCCAGCTCAACCGCCACTTCGTCGCGTAGCATCCCCATCTGGGTGACCAGCTCGCGCATATGGCGGGCACCGCCACCGGAGGCGGCCTGATAGGTCGCCACGCTCACCCACTCCACCAGGTCGGCCTTGAACAGGCCGCCGAGGGCCAGCAGCATCAGGCTGACGGTGCAGTTGCCGCCAACGAAGGTCTTGATGCCATCGTTCAGGGCCTGCTCGATGACGTCGCCGTTGACCGGATCCAGAATGATGACGGCATCTTTCTCCATCCGCAGGGAGGAGGCGGCGTCAATCCAGTAACCCTGCCAGCCGGCGGCTTTCAGGCGCGGATAGACATCCTTGGTGTAGTCGCCGCCTTGCGCGGTGATGATGATATCCTGCTTGGCTAGCGCCTCGATATCGAAGGCGTCCTGCAGAGTACCGGCATCGACGCCGAAGTTGGGAGCGGCCTCACCGGCCTGGGAGGTGGTGAAGAATGTGGGTTGAATATGGGCGAAATCCTGCTCTTCCTGCATCCGGCTCATCAGAACCGATCCCACCATGCCACGCCAACCGACCAAACCTACTTTTTTCATATTGTCCTACCCTGGATTGCTGCTAAAGAAACTTGCGATGACACCCGTAACCCCTTGTCTGGCGACGCCTGTTTACAAGCGGTTTACAGGCCATTTAAAAAATATGCGCTGCGAAAAATGCGTCTATCCACATTACGGATTGTGACGGCTTGCGCAAGTCGAATTGCGCAATATTCTGTGCCGTTTGCTGCATTAACCGGCAGCCAGAGCACCGCTCAGGCAGACGGGCAGGGAGAAGGTCAACATCAGACGAAAAGGCCACCGTTTATGGCGGTGGCCTGTCAATAAAGCGGTTGAGAACGTCCTCTGCTGCTGTCTGGGGGCGTAGTTGGCGAGTGAAACAACCCGACCTGTTATGCGCTTAGCCGTAACGGGCCAGAGTGAGCCCCTCATCGCTGATGGCGGGCTCGCTGCCGCTGATAAGATCGCATAGAAGCTGACCCGAGCCGGCCGCCATGGTCCAGCCCAATGTGCCGTGGCCGGTATTGAGCCAGAGGCCGGGAATGGGGCTTGGCCCCACCAGCGGGGTGCCGTCCGGCGTCATGGGGCGCAGGCCGGTCCAGAATTCAGCCTTGCTGATATCGCCCCCTTCGGGAAAGAGATCCCCCACCACCATCGCCAGAGTGTCGTGGCGTCTCGGATTCAAGGCGAGGTTGTAGCCCGACAGCTCCGCCATGCCGCCGACCCGGATCCGCTCGTCAAAGCGGGTGATGGCCACCTTGTAGGTCTCGTCGAGCACGGTACTGCGCGGTGCGGCCTCGGCGTTGATCATCGGCAGGGTGAGGGAGTAGCCCTTGACCGGATAGACCGGCAGCTCCAGCCCGAGCGGGCGCAGCAGCGGCCGCAAAAAACCGGTGGCATAGCTGCCGAGCGCACAGACGATGGCATCGGCGCGATAGCGCTGCTCGCCCGCCCGCACCGCCACGGCGCGGCCGCGGGCTTGCTCAATCTCGTCGATGTCGCAGTTGAAGACAAACTTGACCCCGAGCTTCTCGGCTTCAAGGGCAAGGGCCTTGGTGAAGCGGAAGCAGTCGCCGGTCTCGTCGCCGGGCAGACGCAAGCCGCCAACGATTTTGCCGCGCACCCGCGCCAGCGCAGGCTCTGCCGCCTCGCAGCCGCTGGCATCAAGGGATTGGTAGGGGACGCCATACTCCTCCAGCACCTCGATATCGCGCTGACTGGCATCGAGCTGGGATTGGCTGCGAAACAGCTGCAGGGTGCCGAGCTGGCGCCCTTCGTAATCGATGTTCAGCTCGTCGCGAAGTGCCTTCATGCAGTCGCGGCTGTATTCGGCCAGACGCACCATGCGCCCCTTGTTGGTGGCATAGGCGGTCGGGGTGCAGTTGGCGAGCATTCTGAGCATCCAGCGTAGCTGGAAGGGGTCGGCAGTGGGGCGCACGGTGAAGGGGGCATGCTTTTGCAGCATCCACTTGGCGGCCTTGAGGGGGATGCCGGGGGCCGCCCAGGGGGCCGCATAACCGGGTGATATCTGCCCGGCGTTGGCATGGCTGGTTTCAAGGGCGACGCCCCCCTGTCGCTCCAGCAGAGTCACCTTGTGACCCGCTTTGGCCAGATACCAGGCGCTGGTTACCCCGATCACGCCACCACCGAGAACCACTATCTCCATATCGTCTTTCCTTGACTGATCTCCTGATATGGCCACCACCATAATCAGCCGCCACAGGATATTCAACCGCTCTGCGCAGGATTGGGATCTCCGTCTGCTTGCCGGTCACAGGCTGGTGTTTGGTGCGATGACGCGCCTGATTGCCAGCGTAAATCGCTGCGCTGTTTTCAAGGCAGTGTCAGGGGCTATGGCCCGCTTACAACTGCTCCAGCTGGATCAGGTACTGCTCCGCAGTGGCCAGAATGGCCTGCTGCTGTTCGGCGGCTTGGCCATCCCAGTTGGCATAGGGGAGGGCGAGGCGGGGATTGCCGCCCAGTTTGTCCCGATTGCGCCAGAGAAAGTGCCAGTAGAGGCTGTTGAAGGGGCAACTTCCGTCGCCGTGGCGTGCTTTGACCTGATAGTGGCACCCCTTGCAGTAGTGGCCCATCCGCTCGAGATAGGCGCCGCTGCTGGCGTAGGGCTTGCTGCCCATCAGGCCGCCATCGGCAAACTGGCTCATGCCGCGGGTGTTGGGCAGCTCCACCCACTCGATGGCATCCACATAGATGCCGAGATACCACTGATCCACCTCGTCAGGATCGATCCCCGCCAGCAGGGCAAAGTTGCCGGTCACCATCAGCCGCTGGATATGGTGGGCGTAACCGTGTTCAAGAGACTGGCCAATGGCGTGGCGCACGCAGGCCATCCTGGTTTCTCCATTCCAGAAGAAACCGGGCAGCGGTCGGTTGGCCCCGAGAAAATTGGTCTGCTTATAGTCGGGCATCTTCTCCCAGTAGAGGGCGCGGACAAACTCGCGCCAGCCGAGGATCTGGCGGATAAACCCCTCCACCTGCGCCAACGTGATGGTGGCCTGATTGGCCTGCCAGTGGGATTCGGCGGCGCGGATCACCTCAAGCGGATCAAGCATCTTGCTGTTGAGGGAAAACGACAGGCGGCTGTGAAACAGGCTCCAGCCCCGCTCGCTCAGGGCATCCTGATAGCGGCCAAAGTGGGGCAGGCAGTGGGTGAGAAAATGGGCCAGCAGCTCGCGACTCTGGCGCCTTGTGATGGGCCACGGCAGTCTGCTGGCATCCGCCTCGCCGATGGTGCTGACCCCGTGGCGGGTCAGCATGGCATCAATCTCGATCACCTCGTTGGCAAAGGTGAGGGGCGCCGGGATCGGCTGGCTCGCCGGCAGTTTGGCGCGGTTCTCGTCATCAAAGTTCCAGCGCCCGCCAAGGGGTTGGCCGCGCTCATCGAGCAGCACTTGGTATTGCTTTCGCAGGGCGCGGTAGAAGAACTCCATCCGGCTATGGGGGTAGCGCTGCCAGCCATCGCGGGAGGTGAGAAAATGTTCGCTCTCCACCTCGGTAGCTGGGATGACAAGACCCGCCGCCCAGCTTTTCAACTGGCTGGCGAGGCGCCACTCATCCGGGCTCTGCCAGGCAAAGCTGCTGGCCTGATGCGCCGCGATTTGGGCTGCCAGCAGGCTGGGCAAATCGGGCCAGCGGGCGCTCTCATCAAGGGTCAGGTAACAGACGCGGTGGCCCGCCTTGCCAAGGGCCGCTGCGAAGGCGCGCATGGCGGCAAAGAAGGCCAGCACCTTCTGGCGATGGTGGCGGCAGTAGTCGGTCTCTTGGCGCAGCTCCGCCATCAGATAGCAGACCGCCGGATCCGGCGTGCGAAACCAGCTGTGAGCGGCGTTCAGCTGATCGCCGAGAATCAGGCGCAGCTCCATCAGACTCGCTCCCCCTCAGGTTGCTGGCTGCGGTGACGAGCGTGGCGACAGCGCTCGCTGCAATAGCGAACCTCCTCCCAGCTGCGCGCCCACTTGCGCCGCCAGCTGAAGGGGCGCAGGCAGACGGGGCAGATCTTCTCGGGGAGATGGGGTTTGCGATGCATGATGGCTTCCGGCCTTGGCTGATGGGGGATGTGGCGTGTGGGTAGGGAGAATAACGAAACGGGGGCGCGGGCGGATCAACCTCACTGCCAGTTTGCCGCGCAGACGCCCACTTTGTGAGCGGGCGCACAGCCCGTCGGTGCGCCCCTTGTTTGCCAATTAACCAGCCGTTAACGTGGCGAGGCTGCCTGTTGGCAGCATCCATCAATGAACATGGGTTCATCGACATAGTTGGCCACCGACTGTCTACAACCGATATGGAGGGGAGTGATGCCAA
Source organism: Aeromonas sp. 95A (assembly GCF_051919235.1). NCBI lineage: Bacteria > Pseudomonadati > Pseudomonadota > Gammaproteobacteria > Aeromonadales > Aeromonadaceae > Aeromonas > Aeromonas sp. 95A. The sequence continues at coordinate 761,100 of NZ_JBQBFC010000001.1, read as the reverse complement.
TCATGACAGCTACGCCCCGGGCAGCTTGCCTGCTCGCCCACTGGTATACCCGGGATCCCATTCTCACCTTCGATTTTCCTCACCGCTGATTGGCGGCACCCGCCGTTTGAATTTGTCAGCCGGACGACCCTGATCGCCCCGGCCTCTTTGCCAATTCCAATTCCAATTTCAAACACACTGGCCCCGCGCCGGTGAGGAGTCTTTTATGCGTCGTATACCCGAGCCGTTTCGTATCAAGATGGTCGAGCCCATCAAACAGACCACTGGCGCCGAGCGCCGTGCCGCCCTCGAGGCCGCTGGCTGGAACCCCTTCCTGCTGCTGGCTGAAGATGTCTATATCGATCTGCTGACCGACAGCGGCACCGGCGCCATGTCCGATCGCCAGTGGGCCGGCATCATGATGGGGGATGAGGCCTATGCCGGCAGCCGCAACTTCGTCGAGCTGGAGCGCACGGTGCGCGAGATTTTTGGCTATCAGCATGTGATGCCCACCCACCAGGGGCGCGGGGCCGAGCAGATCCTCTTCCCCGAGCTGGTCAAGCGCTGCAAGGGCAAGGCGCCAGTGTTTATCTCCAACTACCACTTCGACACCACCAAGGCTCACGTGGAGTTGGCCGGCGCGCGGGCCATCAACCTGCTCACCCCGAAGGCCCTCGATACCACGGCCCCTTATGCCTGGAAGGGGGATTTTGATCTCCCTCGCCTGACCGACACCATCGAAACCCTGGGGGCCGACAACGTGGCCGGCATCATCATCACGGTGACCTGCAACAGTGCCGGTGGCCAGCCGGTCTCCATGGCCAATATGGAGGCGGTCGCCGAACTGGCCCGTCGTCACCATATTCCGGTGGTGATCGACGCAGCTCGCTTTGCCGAAAACGCCTGGTTTATCAAGGAGCGGGATCCGGCCTATGCCAAGCACAGCATCAAGGAGATAGTGCGCCAGATGTTCGCACTGGGGGACATCTTCACCATGTCGGCCAAAAAGGACGGGTTGGTCAATATCGGCGGGCTCTGCTGTTTCAAAGATGATCTCGACCTGTTCCGTGCGGTGCAGGTGCGCTGCGTGGCGATGGAGGGGTTTGTCACCTACGGCGGCCTTGCGGGGCGGGACATGGCGGCGCTCGCCATCGGCCTGCGCGAGGGGATGGATGAGGAGTATCTCACTTACCGCATCAGTCAGGTGGCCTATCTCGGCGAGCGGCTGGCCGAGGCGGGCATCCCCATCCAGACCCCCACCGGCGGTCATGCGGTCTTTGTCGATGCCAAAAAGCTGTTGCCCCATATTCCGGCCGAGCAGTTCCCGGCCCATGCGCTCGCTTGCGAGCTCTATCTGGAAGGGGGCGTGCGCGGGGTGGAGATTGGCTCCCTGCTGCTGGGGCGAGATCCCGCCACCGGCAAGCAGGAGGCGGCGGACTTCGAGCTGCTGCGGCTCACCATTCCGCGCCGGGTCTACACCCGGGATCACATGGACTATGTGGCAGACTGCCTGATCGCGCTGAAAGCGCGGGCCAGCGACATTCGCGGGCTCACCTTTGACTACGAGCCGCCGCTGCTGCGCCACTTCACTGCGCGGCTCCAGCCTGTCTGATCAGCAATCGGTCAGACGGGGTGATCAACCGCTCCAAGCTGTGAAGACCAAGAGCAGTTCCCGGTTAAACAGCCAAGTAAAAAGCCCCCGCACCAAGGTGCGGGGGCTTTCGTTTATCGAAGCAAACTGGGTCAGACCGCTTGATACTCCAGCTCGACCGAGCCCAGCGCCTTGAGGGTGGACTGGGCGGAGTCACGCTGGCTGATCTGGCCGTTTTTATTCTCCAGCAGTACGGCGCGGCGGATGGTGGCGAGATCTTCGCCGTTAAGCACCGCATGGGCGCAGGCCATCTGCATCGGCGGCAGGCTGGGGTTGAAGGCGGCGTTCTCGGCGTAGCGGCCAGAGAAGATGTGGCCATCGGCAAACTGCAGCGCCACCGCGGCATAGCCCTGGCTATAGGGGGCGTAGCTTTGACGGGCGGCGGCCAGCGCGGCTTGCCACAGCGGGTCTTCGCTTTGAAGCTCAAGCTCTGCGTGATCCTGCGGGCTCATCAGCGCATCCGTGATGTCGAGATCCGCCGGGCCAAACGAGTGGGGCAGGAAGGATTGCAGGGCGCTCAGGTCATCGGGTAGAGAGACTTTCAGGATCTTGGCGGTGCTCAGCTCGTTCATGAACTGACGGCAGTGGCCGCAGGGGGTGTAGTTGACGGTGATTTCAGAGATCCCGGTCTCGCCACCCAGCCAGGCGTTGGAGATGGCGGACTGCTCGGCGTGAACCGAGTGGAACAGACCTTGTCCCGCGAACTCCATATTGGCGCCAAAGTACCAGCTGCCGCTCAGGCCGCAGGCGATGGCACCGACATAAAACTTGGAGATGGGCGCGACCGAGCAGGCGGCGGCCAGCGGCAACAGGGCGAGGCGCAGGGCGCGATCATCGAGACCTGTGGCGGCTTTCAGGGTGGCGACTTGCTCCGGCGTGAAGCGGGCGTTGAAGTCGGCACTATCCAGCATGGGCTGCACGGCTGCTTTGAGCGGGGCAGAGAGGGTATCGAATGGCTTGGCAAAACGGGGATGCATAGTGTGTCCTCAAAGGCCAATTGGGCGGCCATTGTAGGGAGCAAGCTCGGGTAAATGTGTGAGCAGGCTCACGCCCTGATGGGCAAACGGAGGGGGATGGTAATGGAAACGTTTGTCTTGTGCAAATTGTGCGGCAGGTCGCACCCCGACAGCGCTGCAGAGCCGTCGGGGTGGTTAATCATCGGTCAGGTGAGCCAGTGATAGATGGCAAAAAGGAGGGGCGCGACGGCAGCGGTGAGGATACCGCACACCACCATGGCGAGCGATGCAAAGGCGCCCTGGGTGATCCCCTTCTCGGCGGAGGTGGCGGTGCCGATGGCGTGGGCACAGGCCCCCATGGCGAGCCCTTGCGCTTCCGGGTCGGTCACTTTGAACAGTTTGAGCAGCGGGTAGCCGATCAGGGCACCGACAATCCCTACCACCACCACCACTGCGGCCGCAATGGCGGGAATGCCGCCAATGGACTGGCTGACGCTCATGGCGAGCGGGGTGGTGATGGATTTGGTCGCCAATGAGGCGAGCAGCGCCGGATCTGTGCCCATAAAATGACCGATCAGCAGGGTTGTGCACACCGAGATCAAGACGGAGGCGAGGGTACAGATTAGGATGGGCTTGAGCTTGGCCTGGATCTGGCGCGCCTGCTGATAGAGCGGCAGCGCCAGCGCCACCACGGCGGGCTCCAGCAGCATGGTAATGGGGCTGCTGCCGCGCTCGTACTGCTCAAGGGGCAGATCGAGCCAGAGCAGCAGGCCGATGATCACCGCAGTCGGCACCAGCACCGGATTGATGATGGGCCAGGGCAGGCGACGATAGAGGGCCCGGGTGGCGAAATAGAGCGCCAAGGTCAGGGGAATGGCTAGCCAGAAGATCATTTGTTCATCCTCTGGTAGAGCCGACCGACGGTGGCAAGGATCAGCACGATCCCGAGCACAATGCAGAGCATGATGACGCCGAAGGATTGGCGCAGGGGCTCAAGCCAGGCCACCAGCCCGACTGCAACCGGCACGAACAAAACGCCCATGTGGCGCAGCAGCAAACCTGCCCCCAGCTCGACCCAGTGCAGCTTTATCAGCTGCAGGGAGAGCAGCACGAAGAGCAGCAGCATGCCGATGATGCTGCCGGGAAAGGCAAACGGCAGGATGGCTGCCACGGATTTGCCTGCCAGCAGGCAGGCGACGATGACCATAAAGTCACGAAAGTACAGCAAGGCGCGTTGCGCGATCACGTGAACCTCATCGACTGGGAAGAAAAATCGCAGTTTACCAGAGAGGCCGGGTCGCGGCATTAAAACAATAACAACTGAAATCAGTTCATTTGAAGCTGATTTGATTGGCAATTTTTGAAAATTGTCTGATAGAACCCTTTTCGAACTTCAAGGAGTAGTGATGACATCCCTCTTGTCCCGAGTTCGCCAGCTGGCGAACGATACTGCGTTGCCACCCAGTCTGTTGCAAACCCGTCAGTGGGAAGGGCCCCTGTGTCGGGTGCGACTCGACAACACCGGCGCTGATGCCACTTCGGTTGAGCGCTGGGTGCTGTTTGACGGCAAGCTTGGCCTGCCTGTGGAGAGCGCCATCTATGGCGAAGGATTCCAGATGCTGGCCCAGACCATGGGTAGCTGGCAATCACCGCAACATGTCGGCCGTTGCCCCGATGCCAGCGTCTATCGCATCACTGATGACAATGGCTATCACACCATTCACAACCTGCTGCTGGTGGAGCATGGCAAGGGGTGGCTGCTGCTCGCCTTTGCCAGCTGCCACCGTTTTGGTGGGGAGTTTCGCCTCTATCCTGATGGTCGCCTGCAGATCCTGATGAACTGCGAAGGGCGAAAACTTGCGGCCGGTGGGCACTGGCAGAGCGAGGCGCTGATCTGCCTCGAAGGGGCGGAGCGCGAGGATCTGCTGGCTGAGCTGGCACGGCTGATCGAGGTCGAACATGGCTCGCTGATCGGCAAGGTGAGTGAGCGCCCGAGCGGCTGGTGCTCCTGGTATCACTACTACGCCGAGGTAAGTGCTGCCGACATTCGCGAGAACCTGCAGGTGCGTGCCGAGCGTTTCCCGGTCCTGCGTTATGTGCAGATCGACGACGGCTATCAGGCCAAAATGGGCGATTGGCTCACACCATCGGCCAAGTTCGAGCAAGGCGTTGCTTCACTGGCTGCCGAGATCAAACAGGCTGGCTGCGAGCCCGCCCTCTGGGTCGCTCCTTTTATTGCAGAGCCCGGTTCACAGGTGTTTCAGGAGCACCCAGACTGGTTTGTGAAGGGGGATGACGGCCTGCCGCTCCCCTCCGAGCGGGTCACCTATGGCGGTTGGCGCTGCACCCCCTGGTATGTGCTGGACGGCACCCACCCCGAGGTGCAAGCGCACCTTGAACAGGTGTTCCGTACCTTGCGCGAGCAGTGGGGAATCCACTACTTCAAGCTCGATGCAAATTTCTGGGGCGCTATCCACGGTGGCCGTTTCCACGATCCGGCCGCCACCCGGGTTGAAGCCTATCGGCGAGGCATGGCGGCCATTGTGCGTGGTGCTGGTGAAGGCGCTTTCCTGCTCGGTTGCAACGCCCCCATCTGGCCAAGCCTTGGGCTGGTGCACGGCATGCGGGTGAGTGACGATGTGGAGCGCAATGGCCACCGCTATCGCCAGATCGCTTGCGAGGCCTTCTGCCGTGCCTGGCAGAACGACAAGCTCTGGGCCCTCGACCCCGACTGCATTTGCCTTCGGGATCTACCGAGCCAGCAGGCAAGTAAAGCTGAATACAGTTTCCATCTGGCTGCACTGGTGGCGAGCGGCGGCATGATGCTGGCCGGTGATCGGCTGCAAGATCTCGATGAGGAGCAAGCGGCGCACCTGCGCAAGCTGCTTGAGCTCTGTGCGGCCCGGACACCCTCTGCCCGTTTCGAGTCGATGGATTTTGCCTGCGGCGAAGTGAGCCTACCTGAGGGCGGCACTCTGCTCTGCCTGTTCAACTGGGAGGAGCAACCACAGGAGTTTCTGCTGCCGGAAGGGGGAGCCGATTTTTGGCAGGGGCAGGCAGTCGGCACAACCGTGACCCTGCAAGGGGGCGAAGGGCGGGTGATCCACTACACCTGATCACAGCGTCATCACATACAATTCAGGCTCCATCACGGAGCCTGAATTGTTTCAATCAGCGGTTATCAGTAACGCCACTCAAAACCGACGGCATATTTGGCTGAGCCATAGCCGGGGATGTCACTGCCTGAGGCGATCGCCTTGAGGGTCAACAACGGGGTGATGGGTACCCCCAGACCAAAACCGATGGCCAGTTGATCATTGGGGTTCCCCATCAGATCGACCCGCATCACCCGATAAAGGGACATATCCTCGCTCAGGTGCATATAGGCTTGCGAAGCGCGGTTATAGACCTGACCAAACACCTCCAGCTGGAAACCTGACTGGGCGCTGATGGCCAGCGGTACCCCGACAAACTTGTAGAGATGGGAGCCGTTGAAGTAGCTGTTGGTGATCAGGGGAGTGAAATCAGTCTGCTGATAAAGGGTATTGAAGTTCTGTTCTACGATGCGATAGGTCTGCTCGGGCAGGCGAGCAAGATAATCCGGTACATCGAACCGGTATGCGGCGTTGGCTGCCAGCGGCAGCAGGGCCAGTAATCCGAGCAGTGCGTGGTGACGAGGCATCAGCAAATGGCTTCCGTTCGGCCAAAGAAATCTCTTGCTTGGGAGACATCCGCTCAGGATGTTGCAAGATATTGGTTTTTGGGGAAATCCCCTTCGTCATTATGACCTGAAGAAGGGGATGAGCGGGAAGGATTTATTGTGAAACTACTCACAACTCATAAATCTTCCAGATAGTGGTAGAGACTCTTTAGAATCGTAAAGTTCCGTTCGTTACTCTGGTTCTGCTCGGCAAGCGCCTCGAGGCGCGGCACATAGTCCGGCAGACGGCGGCTGAAGTAGTCGCTGCAGTGCAGGCGCCAGCGTTTCTGCTCTGCTTCGCTCAAGGTGTGTGGCCAGTTGCGGGCGCGGTAGCGGAACAGCATCTCCGGCAGCCGGGCGTCGGTAAAGGCGAACTCCCGCTCACCCAGCAGATCCGCGGGGGTGGCACGCACCAGATCCATGGTGGACTTGTCGCCATGGCCAAAGAATCCGGCGTAGAGCTGGGTATCGGGGTCGCTCTCATTGCTGCCAGCAAACTCCTGATTGAACACTTCCACCAGTTTTTCCCGCACTTCGGGGTGGGCGCGCAGCAGATCCAGGCTCTTGCGGCACTGCTCACGATTGATGCCGAGCTCGTCGGCACGCTCTGCCGTCAGGGTGGCGGCCGGTGCCAGCACCGGGCACTTGTTGATGTGTACCAGTTTGACCGGAATGCCCGCCAGATCCCCCAGCTCCTCTTTTTTGGTATAGAGGCGCTCGCGGATTTCCTCGCTGGTGAGCTCGATAAGCGGGGTGGGGTCACGGGTCAGATCCACCATGATCACTGCGTTCTGGTTGGTGGGGTGCCAGGCGAGCGGCGAGACCCAGCTTGCACAACCTTGCCAAGGAGAGAACATGCCGGAGACGTGTACCAGTGGCTTCATGGTCACCACGTCGATGAGGGCCTTCACCTTGTTTTTGTTACGCAGATCAAAGAGATAACCAAACAGCTTGGGTTGGGCTTTTTTCACCAGCTTGGCCATCTCGATGGTGGCCAGTACGTCCGAGAGTGCGTCATGGGCATTGGCGTGGGCCACGCCGTTGGCGACTGTCAGCTTTTCAAGTCTGAAACTCGGTTTCCCCTCATCGTCAAAGGCCCACTCGATCCCCTCCGGGCGCAGGGCATAGCAGGCCCGCAGCATGTCGAGAATATCCCAGCGGGAGTTGCCGTTCTGCCAGCTGTAGGCATAGGGGTCATAGAAGTTGCGATAGAGGGTGTAACGGGTCACTTCATCATCGAAGCGGATGCTGTTGTAGCCAAGCACACAGGTATTCGGCGTGGCGAATTGCTCGTGGATTTGGGCAATGAAATCCGCCTCGCACAGCCCATCCTTCATCGCCTTTTGTGGCGTGATACCGGTAATGAGGCACGCCTCCGGATCCGGCAGATAGTCCGCCGGCGGCTTGCAGTAGATGACCAGCGGCTCGCCAATGATGTTGAAATCCGCATCGGTACGAATACCGGCAAACTGCGACGGCCTGTCCTTGGCGGGGCTGATGCCGAAGGTCTCGTAGTCGTGGAAATAGAATGTTGGCTCGTTGCCCGCGTGTGCTGTTTTGCTCATGTTGCTCGAGATGAGGTATCCGATGACGGTAGCGCCTGGCGCTAGGGTGGGCGGTGCCAGGCACCACAATTGCCTGCATGGTAAACCATAGCGCAGGCAGAACGAAGGGCGAGCCGTGCAGGTGGCGGTTTATTGGGCGGTTGTTCCCGATATCTTATGCACTTCTGTCTTGCACACCGGGACTATAAGGTCAATCTATCTCTCAGGATATGATGATTGTTTAGTGATATCTGTAGTGACCGGTTAAGAGGACCCTGATTGGCGATCCTGTCCAGGTTCGGGGTCTGATAGCCCATCATCCCCTGGTTGTAGGCACTGATGTTCCAGTAGCCGATGTCATCGCCCATGATGGCAAGAATATTGGGCTTGGCGGCTGCTGTGGCACTACCAGCGGTGGCCATTAAGGCAAGGCTCATGGCTATTTTGTTTATTTGAATGGCCATTATTGGCTCCACTCCTAATCTGATGTGAATTGGTACACAAAATGGGCGATGAAAGCAGCGTGCGTTTAACGCGGTGGAAATATCATCCCGTGCAGGCTGTTGGAGGGGATGGAATACCCGGATGGGCACATTCCCCTTTATCGCTGTCGTTATGACCTGCAAAGAGTGATATGACCTGAATAGCCCGAGTTAACCGCAGCTTGGAAATCAGCTTTCAACAGTTTCAATCTATAAATCCCGTTTATCCTTGTCGCCTTATAGCGAATATAACCGCTGGTTATCCGATATTTTTTCTCCAACCTTTCGGTCGCAGGCTATCGGGTGGGCTGGAGCGAGCATGGGAAGCTGTGTCCAGAAAGCGTGAGGTGTCTAGCACTATCGATGGCGACAAGGCGAATAAATGGGTGATGGAGTTCACAGTTTGGTTAATTAATTTGGGGATGGAGGCAGTTATGGGCGTTGTGGTCTGCCTTTATTCAAAATTCTTACTGACAAGCCGAGCACTCTTTAATTCTGATTAAGTCATAATTAAGTAAAGTTGGGGTGTTGATTGTTTCGCTCAGATATGAGTTTTTAAAATTGCTCACAATCTCTACGCGAGATTTAAAAAGTCTGCTCGCATATTTTTGAACGGATAAATATAACTTGAATGGGAGTGGCCAAATAAATCCAGCTGTGATCTTTGTCTTTTCAAGGTGCTAGGGTCATAAATGCCTATAAAAACAAGGTAAAAGGCTCGGCTATTGACTAAGTTGATAGAAGGCGAAGCATAAAACAGCGCCAGTTTGATACGACAACATCGCATGGGACCCGGATCATGGACAGAGCGCAGGGCACAGCCCCCTTTTCGTTGCAAGTGGATCTAAGGCAGGTGGTGTATGCCCTGTCAGCCTCGCTGGATCTGGTGGGCATTGGCGATGTGGCCCACGGTAAACGGGTCGGGATTATGGCTGCCGAGTGCAGCCGGGAGCTGGGGATGAGTGAGGCCGAACGCTGTCTGCTGTTCGAGTTGGGGGTGCTGCATGATATCGGTGTCTCCTCGACCATCACCCATCACCATCTTGTCAGCGAGTTCGATTGGGAGTCCTCCCAGCGCCACTGCGAGGTGGGATATCAGCTGCTCAAGGATTTCCGTTTGCTGGCCCCGCTGGCCCTGCCTATCCGTTATCACCATACCCACTGGCACCTGTTGCGCGAGATGGCCGATGTGGACCCCAATGTAGCCCGTCAGGCCAACCTTATCTTTCTGGTGGATCGCTGCGATGCGTTGGCGGCGCCCTACTATGGCGATGGTTCATTGTTGATGCATACCAACGAGATCCGCGCACGCCTGCAGGATTTCCGTGACGAGTTCTTTGCCCCCGAGCTGGTGGATGCCTTCCTGAAGGCGTCTCGCTCTGAGGCATTTTGGCTGCAGCTGGAAGCACGCTCCATCAATGATTACATGCTGGAGATGCTGCAGGTGCGGGAGCCTTGCCTGACCTTCAACGGGGAGCTAAAAGCGCTGGCGCAGATCTTCTCCGGCATTGTCGACGCCAAAAGCCCATTCACGATGACGCATTCACTCGGTGTGAGCAGGTTGTCTCGGGCACTGGCAGAATTGATGGGAGTCAGTGCCATCCATTGTGACATGCTGGAGATCGCCGGTTTGCTGCATGATCTGGGCAAGCTCAGGGTGCCGGACGAGATACTCGACAAGCCTGCCAGTCTGACGAAAGAGGAGCGGGCCATCATCAATACCCACAGCTTCGAGACTTACCAGATCCTGCGCCATATCGAAGGGTTTGAAGAGATTGCCTGTTGGGCGGCCTATCACCATGAGGAGCCTGACGGGGAGGGCTATCCGTTCCACCTGCCGGCATCCGCCATGGCGCTCGAAGCGCGGATCCTGCGGGTCGCTGATATTTTTCAGGCAATGGTGCAGGACAGACCCTATCGGCGCGGCCTGCCTGCCCGTGACGCATTGACCTTTATGCAGCAACTGGCGGATCAGGGGCGGGTCGATCCCGCTGTGGTGGCGGTGCTGGCCGATCACCTGCCGCAGATGATGATGGCAGCCATTCCGGATCGCGAGCCGGATCATGCCATCAATTGAGGGAGGGGCTGGCCGCTGACTCATACTGCCGTGAGCCAGCTATGCTTGGAACAAGCCGAGCATGGTGCCGGTACCGGCGCACAAGACGCCAGCTTGATGGACTACCGTAGGGGAGCAGATATGGAATCGCTAAAAGCCAAGGATTATATGCAGAGCAGACCCATCACCTTCACTGCCGACATGATGGTGCAAGCTGCGGTCGAGAAATTTCTGAACAGTCATCAGCTCGGTGGCCCGGTGGTGGATGGGCAGGGCCATCTGATTGGCTGGATCTCCGAGCAGGATTGCATCGCAGTGCTGCTTAAGGAGGCCTATCACTGCGAACAGGTGGCGCAGGTCAAGGATGTGATGCGCAAGGAGGTGTTGTCGGTGGGACCCGATACCAGCATTTTGAGCCTGGCGGAGATGATGATGGGACAAAAGCCGAAGATCTATCCGGTGGTGGAGGAGGGACGCCTGCTCGGTGTCATCAATCGCCACAACGTCATGCAGGCCATTCACGCCCAGCTCACCACCTGTTTTGTCCATCACACCCACGGTTAACCCTGTATTCCTCTCTCCCAAGGCAAGCTTCGGCTTGCCTTGGCTATTTCATATGCTGCCATTTATTCATGTTATGCCATCTTACAATGATTGTTCTGTCATGTTTGGGGATTGGCCAATCTCTCTGTCTTCCCATATATAACGCTACGTTAAGGCTTGCACCGTTCCCGCTCGCTCTTTAGGATCGCTCCCAGCTAATCGATATGGCCCCTTTGGGCACCTATTTAAGGAATTCGTCCCTTGTCTCTCTCTATCGAGGCGCTGCGCCGCCGTCTCTCTGCCTGCATGAATCTCGACGCCCGCCGTCTTTCCAGCCGTCTGCACGGGGTCAAGAAGCTGCCTGAAGGCAAACAGGCCGCCGTGCTGGAGACCATCGCCGCCGATCTGGATGCCGCGCAAGTGCGTTATCAAACCCGTCTGGCCGGAGTGCCCAAGGTCACCTATCCGGACAACCTGCCGGTCAGCCAGAAGCAGGCTGAGATCGCCAAGGCCATTCAAGAGCATCAAGTGGTGATCATTGCAGGGGAAACAGGCTCGGGCAAAACCACCCAGATCCCCAAGATCTGTCTGGCGCTCGGGCGCGGAGTGAAGGGCTTTATCGGCCACACCCAGCCACGCCGTTTGGCAGCCCGCACCGTCGCGGCCCGTATTGCCGAGGAGATGGAGTCCGAGCTTGGGCACTACGTGGGTTACAAGGTGCGCTTTACCGATCAGGTGAGCGAGCAGACCCACATCAAGCTGATGACCGACGGTATCCTGCTGGCGGAGATCCAGAACGACCGGATGCTCACCCAGTACGACACCATCATCATCGATGAGGCCCACGAGCGCAGCCTCAATATCGACTTCATCCTGGGCTATCTAAAGCAACTGCTGCCCAAGCGCCCCGATCTCAAGGTGATCATCACCTCGGCCACCATCGACCCACAGCGCTTCTCCCGCCATTTCAACAAGGCGCCGGTGATCGAGGTCTCCGGCCGCACTTATCCGGTGGAGGTGCGCTACCGTCCGCTATTTGTTGATAAAAAAAGCAGTGACAAGAGCGAAGGTCTTGAAGAGCGCGACGAACTGCAGGGGATCTTCGACGCGGTGGAAGAGCTGGCCCGCGAGGGGCTCGGGGACATCCTTATCTTCATGAACGGCGAGCGGGAGATCCGCGATACTGCCGATGCCCTGCGCAAGCTCAATCTGCGCGATACAGAGGTGTTGCCGCTCTACGCCCGTCTCTCCAACGCCGAGCAGAACAAGGTGTTCCAGCAACATGCCGGACGGCGTATCGTGCTCGCCACCAACGTGGCGGAGACCTCGCTGACGGTGCCGGGCATTCGCTACGTCATTGACCCGGGCACCGCCCGCATCAGCCGCTACTCCTGGCGCACCAAGGTGCAGCGCCTGCCCATCGAACCGGTCTCCCAGGCCAGTGCCAACCAGCGTAAAGGGCGCTGCGGTCGGGTGGCGGACGGCATCTGTATCCGCCTCTACTCGGAGGAGGATTTCAACAGCCGTCCCGCCTTTACCGACCCCGAGATCCTGCGCACCAACTTGGCATCGGTCATCCTGCAGATGCTGGCGCTCGGCCTTGGCAATATGGAGGCGTTCCCCTTCGTCGAGCCGCCGGAATCCCGCCATATCAAGGATGGTCTGACTCTCTTGAAAGAGCTGGAGGCGGTGCGCGAGCTTCCCGCCACCGGCGATCGCGAGGCCAAACTGCAGCTGACCGAAACCGGTCGCCAGCTCTCGCGCATCCCCCTTGATCCGCGTCTGGCGAAGATGGTGATCAGCGCAGCGCAGACCGGCTGTCTGAGCGAGGTGATGGTGATCACCGCTGCCCTCAGCATTCAGGATCCCCGCGAGCGTCCCATGGAGAAGAAGCAGGCCGCCGACGAGCAACACAGGCGCTTTGAGGACAAGGATTCCGACTTCCTCGCCTTCGTCAATCTGTGGAACTACCTGAAAGAGCAGCAGGATGCCCTTGGCAGCAATCCATTCCGCCGCATGTGCCAGAAGGAGTTTCTCTCCTACCTGCGGGTGCGTGAATGGCAGGACATTCACTTCCAGCTGCGCCAGACTGTCAAGGAGCTTGGTTTTAAAGCCAACCATGAACCTGCAGATTTCAAGACGGTGCACTGCGCGCTGCTGACCGGCCTCTTGAGCCATATCGGCAACAAGGATCTGGAAAAGCCCGAATTCCTCGGCGCCCGCAATGGCCGTTTCCACCTGTTCCCGGCCTCGGGTCTGTTCAAGAAGCCGCCCAAGTGGGTGATGGCCGCAGAATTGGTGGAGACCTCGCGCCTCTACGCTCGCATCAATGCCAAGATTGAGCCCGAGTGGGTGGAGCCGCTGGCAGGCCACCTCATCAAGCTGCACTACAGCGACCCACATTGGTCGAAGAAAAACGGCGCTGTAATGGCCAAGGAGAAGGTGACCCTCTATGGTCTGACTCTGGTCAACGAGCGCACCATCAACTTCAGCCGTATCGATCCGGCGCTGTGCCGCGAGCTCTTTATCCGCCGCGCCTTGGTGGAGGGGGATTTCGAGACCCGTCACCGCTTCTTCAGCGATAACCGCAAGCTCCTGGCCGAGGTGGAGGCGCTGGAGCACAAGTCCCGTCGGCGCGACATCCTGGTGGATGACGAGGACCTGTTCCGCTTCTACGATGCTCGTTTGCCGGAGGAGGTGATCTCCTCCCGTCACTTCGACAAGTGGTGGAAAGAGGCGCAAAAGCGGGAGCCCGAACTGCTCAACTTCGAGAAAGAGATGTTGATGAAGGGGGATGCCGCCCACATTAGCGATCTCGACTACCCCAACTTCTGGCAGCAGGGGCGCCTCAAGCTCAAGCTGACCTATCAGTTCGAGCCGGGAGAGGCGGCGGATGGTGTGACCCTGCATATTCCGCTTCCGCTCCTGAATCAAGTGGAGGTGAAGGGGTTCGAGTGGTTGATCCCCGGGCTGCGCCATGAGCTGTTGGTGGCCCTCATCAAGTCGATGCCCAAGCCGATGCGCAAGAACTTCGTGCCGGCGCCAAACTATGCCGATGCGCTGCTTGCCAGCATCAACCCCGAGCAGGGGCCGCTCTTGGACGAAATGGAGCGCCAGCTGCGCCGCATGACCGGCGTGACCGTGCCCCGTGAATCCTGGGACTGGGCTGCTGTGCCCGATCACCTGAAACTCACCTTCCGCGTGGTGGATGATAAGCACAAGAAGGTGGCTGAAGGGAAAGATCTGGAAGCCTTGAAAGAGTCGCTGCGTGGCAAGGTGCAGGAGACCCTGTCGCAAGTGGCGGATGATGACATCGAGCAGTCCGGTCTCACCCTGTGGAGCTTTGGCGAGCTGCCCCAGGAGTACAGCCAGAAGCGCGGCGGCTTCGAGGTGAAAGCCTATCCGGCGTTGGTAGACGAGAAGGATTCGGTCGCCATTCAGCTGGTGGAGAGCTCTGTGGTGCAGCAGCAGCTGATGTGGGCGGGCCAGCGCCGGCTGGTGCTACTTAACGTGCCATCCCCCATCAAGTATCTGCAGGAGAAGCTGCCGAACAAGGCCAAGCTCGGGCTCTATTTCAACCCGTTTGGCAAGGTGGCGGAGCTGATTGATGACTGTATCGCCTGTGGCTGCGACAAGCTGATCGAGCAGCATGGCGGGCTGGCTTGGGACGAGGCCGGTTTCGAGGCGCTCAAGGAGTTTGTCCGTGCCGAGCTCAACGATGCGGTGGTGGAGGTGGCCAAGCAGGTGGAAGCCGTGCTGACGCTGTCCCATGAGATCAAGAAGCGGCTCAAGGGGAAGATGCAGCTCGACACCGCTTTTGCCATGTCGGATATCCAGCAGCAGCTCGGCAACCTTATTCACAAAGGTTTTGTCACCGAGACCGGCTGGCAGCGGTTGCCTGATTTGCTGCGCTATCTGCGCGCCATCGAGCGCCGCCTGGAGAAGCTCGCCATCGATCCCAACCGGGATCGGGTCTACATGCTCAAAGTGCACAGCGTGGAGTCGGAGTACAAGGCGCTGCTGGCCAAGATCCCCAAATCCCAGCTCATTCCCACCGAGGTGGCCAATATTCGCTGGATGATCGAGGAGCTGCGGGTGTCGTTTTTTGCCCAGAATCTGGGGACCCCTTATCCGGTCTCCGATAAACGGGTGCTTAACGCCATCGCTCAGTGCTAAGCTGCTATCTAACTGTTTTAACAGCATGATAGCGGGTGCTGAGAAGGGGTTACCGGTCAGGTAGCCCCTTCAAACCGCAAGTCAGGGAGGCAAGGATGCTGGGGATCTGGTTGAGTGTGGCGCAGGTGGTGATCAGCGGTTATCAACCCATCGCGGAACAAACCTGGGTGCAGTTGAACCCGGAATATTACCCGCTGGCGCGCACGCCGCCTGCGATGTTTGTGGCTTGGCGTGGCAATCAGTTTCCGCCGCTGGCCCAAAAGCAAAAGCACGGTCGCTGGCAGATCCTCTTTCCAGCCCGATTGGTGCCCCCCTTCGATCTGTTCGAGGGGGAGGCGCAGCTCTCCAAAACCTATCTGGCAAGGCTGCGGCGCATCGACGAGATGGCTTACGGGGTTGTCCCCGGGCAGGCTGTTGCGGCTGGTGCAATCGTGCAGCAGGGGAGTGGGTCCCCGGCTTATCACGCGCAACCTGTCGCGCCCTTTATCGCCGAGTTTCGCACACCTCAAGAGGCGTTCGGTGGCGTTGATATGCCCATCGACCCCGACGAGAGCGAACCTCTACTGGCTCAGCTGGGAGTGACGTTTCGCACTGCGGGGATGAGTGGTGCCAAAGGAGAAGAGGGAGTAGCGAGCACCGATATGGCGCTCGCCAGCCACACGGCTAGCTTATCCGCAGGCAGTGACGCCATGCTTACCCTCTCGGCTCCTGCGGTTGGCGGTCCACAAACAGTGTGTCATCAGGTCGCAGCAGGGGAGACCCTGTGGCGTATAGCGAATCAGTTATCCAGCGCCCAGGGAGCAGATACCTACAGCTATTTGCTGGCGCTGGTGGCGGAGAATCAGCAACGGCTTGGCAAGAGCATTCGAGTCAGAACGGGGGAGGGTCTCTACTGTCCGCGCGCCGAGACCCTGGCGCGGTTTGATGCCCTGAGCCCGGCTCAGCGTCAGCAGCAATTCGCCCGGTTGGAGCAGGGGCGCTAAATGCAGAATCGGTACCTTGTATCCGAATTTGGCCCGTGGTAGTATTCGCGCTCGTTTTGCGAGGTGTTGACCGGTCGCAGTTAGCACCATAAATTCATCCAAAAGAGATACATACTATGTCTTTCGTATTCCAAGCTGAAGTCCGTTCTGACCTGGGGAAAGGTGCGAGCCGCCGCCTGCGTCAAGCTGACCAAGTTCCTGCCATCGTTTACGGTGCAGGCAAAGAAGCCCTGTCCATCACTGTTGACCACAAGAAAATGATCCTGGCTCAAGAGAAGCCGGAATTCTATGAGTCTGTACTGACTCTGGTTATCAACGGTGAAGAAGTTAACGTAAAAGTGAAAGCTATCCAGCGTCACCCGGTACGTTACAAGCTGATCCACCTGGACTTCGTTCGCGTTTAATAGCGAACCGTCAGGTCGAAGAAAAGCCACTCTCAGGAGTGGCTTTTTGCTATCTGGCATCTTGTGAGCGGGCTGAAAGGACTTTGCCTGATAAGCCAGCAAGGTGGCTATCCCAGCTGGCTAAGGGCCTGTTGGCAGCGCTGCTCGGCGGCATCAAGCTCCAGTAGTACCATCCTGATATCTTCCATCTGCTGTTGCAGTGTCTCCCGTTTCTCCTCAACCAGTCCCAGCATGGTCTGTAACTGGGTGCGGCTGCTTTTGTCGGCATCATATAGATCAAACAGCTCGCGGATCTCGGCGAGGCTGAATCCGAGCCGCTTGCCGCGCAGGGTGAGCTTGAGGCGAACCCGATCCTGCTTGCTGTAAATGCGGGTCTGTCCTTCTCTGGCGGGATTGAGCAACCCCTGATCCTCGTAGAAACGGATACTGCGCGTCGTAATATCAAATTCCCGGGCCAGCTCACTGATGCTGAAGCGCCGTCCTTCATCCTTGTTGTTCATACAGACTTCTTGGCGAACTAAATCCTGTCTGCACCTTACCTAAACGTAAACTGCACTGCAACTCTTGTTCCATCGCGTCAGAACCCCTATGTTATGGCCATGTAACAAACAGAGGCAGGCAAATGGATATTGCAATTGTGGCGGCAAAGCGGACTCCGATGGGGGCGTTTCAGGGGGCATTGGCAGAGGTCACTGCGCCTGAGTTGGGAGCCTGTGCCATTGAGGCGGCACTACAGCAAAGTGGGCTGAGTCCGGAGCAGGTCGATGAAGTGTTTATGGGCAATGTGCTGGCGGCGGGTGTGGGGCAAGCGCCAGCCCGGCAGGCGTTGTTGAAAGCAGGGTTGCCAGATAGTGTGCCTGCTACCACGGTCAACAAGGTGTGCGGATCCGGCATGAAAGCAGTGATGCTGGCGGCGGATACCATCCGCCTTGGTGACAACAGGGTAGTGGTCGCGGGGGGGATGGAGAGTATGAGCCGTGCCCCCTATCTGCTGGATAATGCCCGCAGCGGCTTTCGGATGGGGCATCAAAAGGTGCTGGATCACCTATTCCTCGACGGTTTGCAAGATGCCTATGATGGCCAGCTGATGGGGATACATGCCCAGCGCAGCGCTGATCAGGCCGGTTTGACCCGCAGTGCCATGGATGAGTTTGCCCTGGCGTCATTGCAGCGGGCCCGCGATGCGCAGCAAGCCGGCGCGTTTGCATCCGAGCTGGCAAGTGTCTATCGCGGTGATCGCTTGTTACTGGCCGAAGACGAGCAGCCCGGCAAGGGCAGACCGGAGAAGATCCCGACCCTGAAGCCAGCGTTTGGCAAGGAGGGCACCATTACGGCAGCAAATTCGAGCTCTATCTCGGACGGTGCGGCGGCGCTGATATTGATGGATGGCGCCACGGCGCAAGCCTGGCAGGTACCAGTGCTGGCACGGATCGTCGGTTATCAGAGCCATGCAGCATTGCCCGCCGAGTTTACCTCTGCGCCCATTGGCGCCATTTCACGCTTGCTGGCGCGTCTTGCATGGTCGGTGGAAGAGGTGGATCTATTTGAGATCAACGAGGCCTTCGCCATGGTCACCATGCTGGCCATGAGCGGGGTCGGCATCCCTCATCACAAGGTCAATGTCCATGGAGGGGCCTGTGCACTCGGTCATCCGTTGGGGGCGAGTGGCGCACGCATTCTGGTGACGCTGATTGCCACGCTGCGGCAACGGGGTTTGCGGCGAGGCGTAGCCGCGCTCTGTATCGGGGGCGGGGAGGCGACCGCTATCGCGGTCGAAGTGAATGACGAAATGAATTAATTGGTTGCTTCCATCGCCAGCAGTTGTTCCGTGACCCAGGTGGTGGCGGCCAGATAGAGGTGACTCACCTTATCCTCGCTCAGCCCCAGGCGGGCTGTTCTGGCCGTGACCCGTGACCAGTTGGCGCTTTCGTAATCTTCACAAAACGCGAGGTAGAAACCCAGATTGCCTTTGCGCTCCAGCAG
This sequence comes from Aeromonas sp. 95A, assembly GCF_051919235.1. Classification (NCBI taxonomy): domain Bacteria; kingdom Pseudomonadati; phylum Pseudomonadota; class Gammaproteobacteria; order Aeromonadales; family Aeromonadaceae; genus Aeromonas; species Aeromonas sp. 95A. Next base: position 742,643 of record NZ_JBQBFC010000001.1, on the reverse strand, counting down.
CGCCAGCCGAATATCGTCGATGAGAGGGATAGTGCCGAGCAGCTTGTCCATCGGCTGTTCCATTAGTACATCCAGCAGGGAGAAGAGACCGGTGATAAAGGCCTGTTGTGCCTGCTGGCTCGGGGCGTGGGCGTGGGCCAGCAGTTCACAGAATCGGGCACGGATCATCGACATCTGGTAGAGCTCGGCGCTCTTGCCCTTGCCGGCGCTGGTCGCGGCTACCAGCGAAACAAAGCGCTTTAGCTGGGTGTTGCCCAGATAGATGGCAGCCTGACGAAATGAGGAAATAGGGTTGGTGTGACCTTTGAGATGGTTGACATAGCGCAGCAGTTTGAGGGAGAGGGAGATATCCTGACCGAGTAGCTGCTCAATCTTGTTGATATCAGGCTCTGCCTCGTTGACCACGTTGAGCAACTGCATCACCACGACTTGCGCCGGCTCCATGGTGGCTTGCTTGACCATCTCGGGTCGGCTGAAGAAAAAGCCCTGGAACAGCTGGATCCCCAGCTGTTTGACCCGCTCGAACTCCGCCTTGTCCTCTACTTTTTCCGCCAGATAGGTGAGCCCCAGGGTCTGATGCCGCTGGATAAACACTTTGATCTGCATCAGGGGGGTGGCACGAAGATCAAACTTGATGATGTGGATAAAGGGGAGGAAGCGCTCCCAATCCGGTGACATGGTGAAGTCATCGAGTGCCAGTTGATATCCCAGCTTGTGCAGCTGTTTCACCTTTTCCAGCAGGGCATCATCCGGTGGGGAATCTTCCAGGATCTCAATCACCACTTTTTCGGGCGGCAGGCACTCTGCCAATCCCTCCAGCAGCAGTGAGTGGGGGAAATTGATAAAGCAGGGGCGGCCCCCCAACAGCTGATCGATATTTTGTTGGAGGAACTGTTCGACCACCAGGCGTGACGTCGCCTGCTGGGAGGAGATGCTCGGGAAGACATTATTCAGACTATCGCGAAAGAGCAGCTCATAGGCATGAGTTTTGAGGTCTCTGTCGAGGATCGGCTGTCTTGCTACGTAGGAATACATGCCTTGCTCCAGTAAAGGTACTGGGTTGATTTTATGGTGTTGCAGAACACTATGCCAGTGTTCACCTTATTGAGTAAGGCAATAATTGGCATAGCGTTTTTTGCAGGGAAGGAATTTAGAAGAGATAGCTCAATTGTGCACCAGCCAGCCAGGCATCTCCTTCGGAAGTGCCGTCAAAATTGGACTGGTAGTGGGCCGGAACGCCGTTGGGCAGGCGAACAGATTGCGTGAAGGATTCATGTACCCCCACTTTTTTGCCATCGATCAGGGTGACGCCCACATCGACCGAGAGTGCCTTGCTGTACTGATATCCCACTCCCAGGCTGTACCAGATGCGATCCGAGTCGGGGATGGAAATGGTGCGATTAGCCGCAGGGACCGGACTCTCATCGTAGGCAATGCCGGAGCGCAGTTGCCACTTGGGCGCCACTTGATAGGTCATGCCGAGCGCATAGCGCCAGCTGTCTTGCCAGTTTTCATCCTTGATGTGCATTGGCCCCTGATGATCCAGACTGGCATCTAGACCGACAAACTTGCTCCAGTTAGTCCAGTTGACGCTTCCATGGAGCGCGAGCTTGTCTGTGAGCTGCTGGAAGAGGGCAAGTTCGGCGGTGGCAGGCAGTGGCAGCACCAGATTGCCGGTATCTTTGAATGTCTGTCCCTGGTCATCTACCCCGACGGCATCCCCCTTGAGCTTGAGATCGACCCCGTTGCGATAGGTGAGACCGATACGGGTCCGCTCGCTTGGGGTGAGCAGCACACCGATATTCCAGCCAAGCTCGTTACCAGTGCCTTCGAGATGCTTGGCGATCTTGTCCTGGTGGGGGAAAGTGCCACCTACTTCCCCCTCGCCACGAATAAGGGAAAGTCCCATGCCTGCGGAGAAGAAGGGGGCGAAATGATAGGCCAGGGCCGTGCCGAGCTCGACCGTCTTGATATCGGACACATTGCCAAAGTGGCCGGCGCTGTACCCTTTTGGCATCTCGATCCCGAGCCCGTATTGGGAGGAGAGGTAGAGCCCCAGGCTGAGCAGTTCATTCAGGGGGGTAACGACATAGAGGTTGGGCACCCAGGCATCGCCCGCCACGTCGCTGGCGTCGGCGGACTTGTTGCCGGTGGGCAGGCTACCCACTGGGGTCACGAACTTATCGCTTACACGCCCTTCGATATCGACCTGGGGGCGAATATAGATGAAGCCGCCGGAGAAGGCGGTCTGTTTGAAGCGGGTAATGGCACCCGGGTTGCGGCCCAATACGGAGGCGTTGTCGGCAATGGCGGCTTCACCGGCAAAGGCGCGTCCCAGTCCTGTAGCGGACTGTTCAGCCAATTGGAACCCGGCGGCATGGGTCTGACCCGCGATCACCAGCAGGGCGATGGCGGACGGTTTGATGATGGGATGCATGGCAAAATCCTTGCTGTTACCCGAAGGTTCAATCGGTCATATGAATGGAGGCAGGATTTTATATGGTATGACCAGTAAGGCAACGGTAATGGTCGGCATCAGGATAAAACAAGATTTAATGCTGGGGGAGTACACCCTAATAGCTTGATAAAAAAAGAAAAATAAACACGTGTGCGCTACAGCTGTGCGCTGAAACGTGTTTTATGAATAAAAAAAGAGCGCCTGGTGGCGCTCTTTTTAATCGTTCAGCAATCAGAACTTCATGTTGAACTGGGCAGATGCCAGGAAAGCGTTGCCCTGGGAAGTACCCTGCCAGCGAAGCTGACCATTGTGATCAGGTGTTAAGCTTTCATTAACATCCACTTCTTTACCACTCAGGTAGGCCATACCGAAGTCCAGGCTCATATCCGGGTTGATATGGTAGGTGGTTCCTGCGCTGTACCAGATGCGGTCGGTATCGGGAATGCTCAGGCTGCGGTACTCGGCCTCGACCGCGGTATTATCGTATGCGAAGCCGATACGGGCTTCCCATGCCGGGTTGATATACCAAGTACCGCCGATGGCGTAGCGCATCGAATCCTTGAACTTCTCATCTTTTTTCAGGCACTGACCTGGAGTGCCATCATTACAAGCCCCACTAGTAGCTTTCAGTTCCTGGAAAGCGCTCCAGTCGGTCCAGTTGACCGAGTAGTGAACGGCAAACTGCTGGTTCAGACGATGATAACCGGCGAACTCAGCTTGAGCTGGTAGATCCAGCTTCAAATTCCCATCAACGGTGTTAAATACAGGTTTCCCATTTTGGACTGTTTTGAGACCGGCTGCAGTGCCTTGGAAGTCGCCATCAAAGCTCAGATCTACTTGAGAGCGGTAGGTGAGTGCGAAACGATTGTTCTCATTGACTTCATAGAGAGTACCAACGTTCCAGCCAAAGCCCCACGTATCACCTTTCAAGCTACTGATATTGGTGTCATAGCCAATACCTGGGACGTTATTCAAAGGGGGTTGAGTTGAAAGTATACCAGCATAACGATTCAGCTCGGCTTTTGCATAAACAGCGTTAATACCAGCACCGATACTGAACTGCTCGTTGATGCGATAGGCAATATTGGGGTTGATATTAAAGGTCATCAACTCGGTATCGCCTCCAGCTGAGCCGGCTGCAAAGGTCTTGGAGTATTCAGTCGAGAGACCATAGTTCGAGAAGAGTGCGAGCCCCCACGCTAGCTGATCGTTGATGGGCTGGATAAAGTAAGTGGCGGGAACAAAAGCTGCCGGAGCAATACCAGATTCGCTGACCCCTGGACTTAAGGTCATAAGCTTCTTGTGTGGGGACTCTTTCTCAGTCAAATTAATATCCCCAGCGACATCCACATCCGGTTTGATATAGGTGCCGGAGACAGAGACCGCCATCTTGTCGAAGGTGGTCATAGCGGCCGGGTTACGGGCCAGCACGGAGGCGTTGTCGGCGATAGCCGCTTCACCGGCATAGGCGCGACCCAGACCGGAGGCCGAGTGCTCGTTCAACTGGAATGCCGCAGCATGGACTTGACCGGTGGCCAGCGCAATGGTGGCGGCAATCAGGCTCTTCTTGAAAATAGTTGTCGTCATGGTGTTCTCTCTTGTAGGCAGATTTTTTTGCCGATATTGGCTGCACGTTCAATGCAAACCTCGACAAAATCCGTTTTTATTTCAGCTTCTTCCCAATCAATTCTGGCGTGATTCTATGGATCTGGTAGGAGGTAAGAAATCAGACCAGTGACAGCAGAATACATAAAAGTGATCGATGTGTTAATCATTTGTTTTAACTTGCTGTTTAATTCATCATTTTCAGGGTCTAAAGATGGATTATTGACCTGGATTGCCGATCTCCGTCACAAAAATAATTTTGTCAATTTTTCGAAATCTTGAGGCAAATGAGTGACAAAGGGGAGTAAACAGGAAGGGAACAGGCTGCGGCTCGTGACCGCAGCCTGCTATTGAGGATGGTTCGGAGGTTGTTAACCGGCGATGTTAAATGTCCCACTGCAGACGTGACTGCAGGGCGTTGGCAACGGGGGCAAGTGGCTCTTTCATCTCGCCAATCAGTACCATATTGGCGCCTTTGAGCTGGACAATCTCCCCTTTGAGGGTGCCATCTTCAAAGGTGGCCTGTTGCAGGGTTAATGGCACATGTTTGGGCACTAAAAAGAGGGTGACAGGCCCCATCTTTCCCTGGATCACCATGTGCAAGGCTGGTCCCTGATAAAACGAGCAGTGATTGACATAGGTCACCTTGAGCCCATCCATCCCGCTTAAGGTGGCGCCATACTTCTCCATCTTGGCATTGATGTTATGCAGATTGACCTGCTCATCGACACCTTCAATAAAGGGTTCTTCGCCATAGACATGAGCCATCGCCACCTGTGCGAGCGAGAGGGCCGCAGGAGCCGTTTCTGGCAGCGTGATCCAGCGGGTGCTTATTCCCAGCAGGAAGGCGACCGATGCAGCCAGGGCGATCTGGCGCCAGGATGTCGATGTCCGGATCTTGACTGGCACCGTGCCAAGGGGGCGGGATGGCGGCATCTCATCTGACGCGTCACTGTCTTGCAGCATGGCTTGCCTGAGCAGGATCCGCTCGGCCAGTCCGGCGGGGACCTCTACCTGCATGGCGTGCTTGAGAGTTCTGTCGAACTGCTTCATCTCGTCGAGATAGTTCCGATTGGCCTGGCTTGCTTCAGCGGCTTTGAGAAAATCCGGCAGTTTATCGTTGGGCTGGATCATGGCGTTGCGGCGAAATTCGAGTTCATCCATGTCCGTGTCCTCTTGCTTGGTTCTTCTGCTCCATCGCCTCCTTGATCTGGTTGCGGGCGCGAAACAGTCGGGTCATGACGGTGTTCTTGTTGAGGCCGAGCATCTCGGCAATCTCCTCACCACTGAATCCTCCCACGACTTGCAGCAGCAGTGGCTCCTGATACTCCTCGGGCAACCGGGCGATGTGACGGTGCAACCACTCGTTCTCCATTTCCTGTTCGCTGTGCAGCGCGTCGTGCTGGGGCTGAGGGTGATCGTCGAGATCCACCAGCTCCAGCTGTTTGCGTTCAAAGCGGCGGGCGTTCTCCCGTCTGAGGATGGTGATCAGCCACCCTTTGGCCGCCTTGTCATCCTGCAGGGTGTCGATAGCCTTCCAGGCACGCAGGAAGGTCTCTTGCACCAGATCTTCCGCCACGTTGGGATCCCGGGTCAGCCAGTAGGCATACCGGTAGAGATCGCCATGTAGTGCATGAACCAGTGCTTCAAATTTGGTTTGTTTGTCAGCCATGGGATCAGAGACCGGCGAAGTGGCCGGATCATTTCCACCAATATGCTGCTGAGCACGTTTTTTTCTAAAAAACAGCAGTGCCATAGGGCAATCCTTGTCAGGGGGCGTGGCGGCGGGAGCGGGAAATCCCGTGCGCCAGCAGGTAAATCAGATGCGCAATACCGGCCGTTTCATCAGCCCTGAGGATACGCGCCAGAGCGCACCACTCGATGGGCGGGCCAGAAGAGGGCCGTGCAAAACAGGCTCGCTCGAGTGCGGCGAGTGCGTTGCCGAGCCGATTATGCCCAGCGTCGGGCAACTGGCCTAATTGATAATAGGAGACCTGCCAGCGCATGGTCGCCCACTTGATCAGCGCCTTGCGACTGGCATCCGGCTGGTGTCGGGCAAGGGCTCGTTGCAGTTGATAGAAGGCGCGCCAGCGGGGCCAGTGGCGCCATAGCGTACGCAGCGCCACGGCCAGCACGACCCACCAAAGGCTCTCTCGCAGTGCCATCTGTGATGTCTGCTGATCAGGTTGTCGATTTGTCGTTGCCTGAAACGTCAGCGTGATGGCAGGGAGGCTGGCCTGCTCAATCCGGCCGCTTTGGGTATTAAACCAGGGCAGATCAAGGGGGGGCAGCTGATAGTCGCCGCTCTGCTCTGCAACCAGAGTCTGGCGCCACTGTCGCTCAAACAGCAGCTTGCCATCTCGGTAACGCTCCTGCTGTTGCTCGCCATCGGGATGTGCCTGTATGCCGCTTGGCAGTTGATGGGCCATCAGGGGGGCAAGCTGTATCTGGCCGCTGTCACCATTTTCCATGGTCAGGGTGAGGATACGGATCAGTGGTTCACCCACTTCCCCCGTGGAGGCCGGTTCAAGCCGTTGACTCAGGGTCAGCCGGGTGGCCACCGGCGTGGCGGGGGCTTTGTCGACCCGAACCTCGAGTGGTGCCGCACGGGCCGAGAGTTTTTGCGGCTTGCTCCCTTGCTGCGTGAGCTGCCCCTGCAAGCGGGGTGAGTCGAGGTACCAGAGTCCCGGCGCTTTTGCCTGAACGAGCCAGCTGCGGGTGAGCCTGCCGGGCAGACCTGCCTGAGCGGGGGCGATCCACTCGTCGCTACCGAGGCGACGGATGGTGAAGTGGGCAGAGCTAAGCTCGCTTAGCGCCGGGTTTTGCATACTGGTGGGCAGCCAAAGAGTCAGGCGGTAGATCACCGGCTGGCCGGGATAGAGCGGGCCCTGATGTTCAAGGCTGGCCTGCATCTCGAGGGGCGAGGGGGCTGCGGGTTGCGGCAGCGAGGCAGTTTTCGCCTCTCTTAATGGCAATCTCAATGGCAATGTGAGCGAGGGAGTGAACTCATTTCCGAGCTTGAGCGGGGCAATCACCACCTCTGTATTTGCGGGTGAATTGCTCTGGTGCAGCGGGATCTGCCAGCGAGTCAGTTGTTGTACCGGGGTCGTGACCCGGCTCATGGTCACTCTGCCCACTGCAAACTGGCGTAGTAGGGGGGTGATCTCCAGTTCGCTGCTCTGGCGCTCGCCATCCGCTTCGATGATCAGCAGCCAATCGCTGGGGTCGGCCCCCGGCAGCAGCTCTACCCGAGGGGGCAAAGCCCAGCAAAGTGGACTCGCGAGTGCGAGCAACAGCCCCCATCCTGCCCGTGTCACCAGGGCTCCTCCACCTTGATCAGGTCCCGGCGTAGTGCCTCTTTGCGCAGTCGCTGCTCCAGCAGCAACACAGGGGGAGAGGGGGGCAGGGGCATTGCTGCTGCCTGCTGTTCAGCCGATGGTTCGGGTTGCTTGCTGGTGCTGGTATCGGGAGCGGCGGCCGCACCGCCTTGCAACAGAGAGAGGTTATAGAGCGCATCTTCATGGCCGGGCTCCAGTGCCAGAGCGGCCAGATAGGCCTCTTTGGCGGCCGCAAACTCCCCCAGTTGCAGCAGGGCATTGCCGCGGTTGTAGTGGGCGGTGGCACTCTCTGCTTCCTGATAGGCTGCGATGGCTGGCCGGTAGGCACCAGCCCGATACCAGGCGTTGCCGCGCCAGATCGGATCGTCGAAAGTGCGGGCGGCCCGCAGAAAATCCCCCTCTTGATAAGCCTGCATCGCTTGCAGATCTCCCTTCTCTGCTGCTTGCAGATCTTGTGGCGCAAGCAGCTGAGCTCCCACCATCAGCGCCATCATCAACCGGGCGCCGACTCTGGCCAGCAAGGCCAGTGGTAACAAGGGGATCAGCAGCCAGGGGCCAAGATCCAGTGGTGCCGGGGTGAGGGCCGAGGTCGTTGTGGGCAGCGGCGCAAATCGGGGGGCGTCGCTGCCAAGCCACTGCAGCTCACCGCCGAGACGGTTGGCCAGAGCGGCAATGGCCTGACTATCGGGGGCGGGCAACTGCGCGGGCATGCGGGCGGCAAACCCCAACTCATTGGCCGGAATGGCGGGCATGGGGGCCGGTTGACCGCTGCTGGCAAGCAGAATATCGAGGCGTGCCGACTGGGTGTCGCGGCAAAGAAGGCGTTGCTGGCAGGGCCACAGGGCGGCGATTTGGGTCATCTGATTCTGGGTGAGGTCGTCGGTGATCAGCAGCAGACGCGCTTGTTCTCCAGGGGCCAGCTGCTTCATGGCAAGTTCCACCGCCCGTGCCGGGTTGCTGCCCTGCAACGGCATGATATCGGGGCGCAAGTCGGGCAGTAGCAGCGAAAGGGCCTGATGATCCCGGGTTGGCGGCATGGCGAGGTAGGCGTCGCCTGCGTAGAGGATCAGCGCAATGCGCTCGCCCTTGGCGCGGCTCAGCAGCTGCTGTAATTGCCATCTGACCCGGGTCGCCCGATCCGGTTTGAGATCGGTGGCGGTCATCGAGCGTGACAAGTCCAGTAGCCAGATATCTAGCGGTGCTGCAGGCTGCTGTTGCAGCTCACCGCGCAGTGCCGGTCCACTCAGGGCCAAAATGACGGGCAGGGTTGCCAGCCAGAGCCAGGGACGTTGAGGACGGGATGCTGGCAGCAGATAAGCCTGCATCGCAGGTGCGAGCAGCGGGGGCTGGCGACGACGGTGCCACCCTTGCCAGAGCCAGGGGATGAGTGCGATCAGCCACAGAGGGCGGAGCAAGATCAGCTCCATCTGCGCGCGACTCGTGCCAGCCAGTTACGCACCATGCGAAACTCCAGTCTGCCGTGCCTTGATGGCAGAAGCAGCAAGCCACAAAGCAGTGCCAATGGCCAGGGGTAGAGCTCGATCACCGGCTGGTACTGGGCAATCGGCATAGGGGCAGGTTCAAGGGCATTGAGAGCCGCGTTGATGGTATCGAGATCGCTTTGGGTTCGCGCCCTGAAATAGCGCCCCTGTCCTGTTTTTGCCAGCTCTTTCAGGAGCTGTTCGTCCAGTTCGCTGCTGGGATCGGCCTGACCGCTGCCCGCCTCATCATAGGGTTGGATAAAGGTATCGGGATCGGCCCCGACCCCCAGCGTGTAGATCCGTATTCCCTGCGCTGCGGCGAGTTTGGCCTCCTGCAGCGGGTCGGCATTGCCTGCGGTATTGCGGCCATCAGTGACCAGCAGCAAGGCGGTGGGGCGACCAGGATCCCCATGCTGACGTGCCAGCTGGATCGCCTCGCCAAGGGCGGTGGTTCGGCCGACCAGATCAAAATCGAGCTCGTCGCTCAAGGTCAACAGCGCCGGGATCTCCTGAGTGAGGGGAGAGAGCAGGTAGGCGTGATCGGCAAATACGATGAGGCCCACCCTGTCTCCGGCCCGTTTGGCAATCAGCGCCTTGATCTGCAGGCGCACCGCCGTCAAGCGTGCTTGTTGCTCACCGTTATCGAGCATATCAGGGGTGCGCATGCTGTCTGACAGATCCACCGCCAGCAGCAGATCCCGACTCCCTTCATATTGAATAACCGGTTCCCCCCACCACTGGGGGCGGCAGAGGGCGAGGATAAGGGCGCACCAGAGCAGCATGGCGCGCCAGAGCGGCAATCCGGCCTGAGGACGCAGCAGGGCAAACCCGGGGTGAGCCAGATAGCCGCGGCGAAGGGGCGGCAAGCCGAAGCGCACCAGCAAGGGGAGCACCAGCGCCAGTGCGAACCAGGGCCAGGCCAGGATCATGAATGCCTCCGTACGGCTTTACGCCCCGAGTGGGGGGAGCGTTGCAAGAATAGGGTCTGACCCCAGCGGCGATAATGTTGCCGAAGCTGTTCGCACTGCTCGCGAGTCGGGTTCTGGCTGCCATAGAGCCAACTGCTCCAGTGAGGGGCGAACTGGCTGAAATCGCTGCCGCCGTGGCGATCGACGAAGGCGAGCCACGCCTCTCCCTGCAGCTGGCGCGCCTCGGGCCAGCGTTGCAATGCTTCATGACGCAGGGCCTCCTGTATGCGTGCCACCAGCAGTGCCGGATCTCCCTCCAGCTGATGACACCAGCGGCGGTAACGTATCACCCTCTTGGCAATCAGGACGATCAGCAGTAGCAATAACGCTGTGATCAACAGCCACAATAGCGCCTGGACTCTGGGGTCAAGACTCTGTTCAATCAGATCCGGCCCCGGGTGGATGTCTCGCATCAGGGCGGCTAGCGGCGGAGTGATGGCCTCGGAGGCGGGACTGGCGCTGTCGAGTTCGGTGGGCGAGCTCATCCCTGATGACATAACCCCTCCTGCCACTGTTGTTGCAGCGTCTGGCCGTTATCGAGTAGATAGAGGCGCTGCACCAGCGGCAGCAACTGCTGCTTGCCGTGGGCCAGCTGCTGCTCGGCGGCATGCCGGTAGCGGCGGGAGAAACCGGCATGGCCCCCATCCAGCCAGCCCTGATAGTGTTGCCCTGGCCGATCGATGGCCACCGGCAGCTGGCCGTCAGGGGGAAGGGCAGCCTCAAGGGGATCGCGGATCTGCCAATAGTGGATATCGTGGCGGCGGGAGAGCAGCTGCAACTGCTGACAGAGCGCTGACTCACAGGGTCTGTGGTCGGTGATCAGCGTCAGTTTGGCACCATGGGGCAGCTTCACGCTGGCCAAGGTGTCGGCCAGTGAATGGGATAGTACCCGACGTGCCAGCCCTTGCTGGTAGTGATGGCAGAGGGATTCGAGCAGGGGCAGCACGCTGCCGCGCTGGCTCTGGTGATTTGGGATAAGCCCGTGGCAGATCAGGGTGTTGTGCTGCTTCTCCCCTTGCCAGATGAGGGCGGCCGCCAGCTCGCATCCCAGACGCGCCTTGAGCTGCCGTGTGGAGCCGAAATACATGGCGGGGGAGAGATCAAGCAGCAGCCAGTGCGCCTGATCCAGCTCCTCGCTATAGAGGCGGGTATAGGGACGACCGAGGCGCGCCGTCACTCGCCAGTCGATATGGCGTACCTCGTCACCAGCCTGATAGGCGCGCAGCTCGCGAAACGTGAGTCCGGGAGAGCGGCCCGGTTTGCCGCGTTCGCTACTGCTTCTGCCTGCGTGAGGTGGCTTCCTGGCCTTGGCCCAGAGCCGGATATTGAGCAGCCGTGGCAGCGACAGGGCGATATCGGGATGGAGCTCCGGCGCTAGGGACATGGCACCTGATCCAGCAGTTGGGCGATCAGGATATCGTTATCCAGATTGTCGGCCAGTGCCTGATAGCTGGGAATAAGGCGGTGGCGCAGCACCGGATAGGCTTGCAGCTGGATATCTTCCGGCAGCACATAATCTCGTCCGGCAAGCCAGGCTCGGGCGCGGGCGGAGCGAGCCAGCCCCAGCGTAGCCCGAGGGCTGGCCCCCACGGCAATCAATGGCTCAAGGGCAGGGCAAAGACCACTGCCTGGGCGAGTGGCGCAGACCAGCTCCACCAGATAGTGCTCCAGTCTGCTTTGCATGGTCACCGCCAGCACTTCGCTGCGGGCACGTTGCAAGGTGGTCTGGCTCAGGGTCACCGGCGCTGCACCAAGCTGTTCGCCGCTGGCATTGAGCTGCAAGATGGCGAGCTCCATCATAGGGCTCGGGTAATCCACCATCAGCTTGAGCAGAAAGCGGTCGAGCTGGGCCTCCGGCAGGGGATAGGTTCCCTCCTGCTCGATGGGATTCTGGGTGGCGGCGACCATAAAGAGGGGTGGCAGCCGCCAGCTCTTTTTGCCCACGGTGATCTGGTGTTCGGCCATGGCCTCCAGCAGCGCTGATTGCACCTTGGCCGGCGCCCGGTTGATCTCGTCCGCCAGCACCAGATGGTTGAAGAGGGGGCCGGGTTGGAATACAAAACTGGCATCCTGCGGGTGAAACACCTCGCTGCCGGTGAGATCGGCGGGAAGCAGGTCGGGGGTGAACTGGATACGGGCAAAGCGCCCCTCGACGGCGCCAGCGAGCGCCTTGACGGCGCGGGTTTTGGCCAGCCCGGGAGCCCCTTCGATTAACACATGTCCTTCACATAACAGGGCAATCAGGAGCCCTTCTATTAGCTCCTCCTGCCCCAGGATCTGACTGCCAAGATAGTCCCTAAGTGCTCTGAACTCGGCCGCTGCCATGCGATAAACCCGTTGTTTTTATGGAAGTTGATCTTTTTATACTCCAGTTGCTTCCCAAGGGCGAGCAAAGGGGTCTTGCCGTGCTTAATTTAGTTTCAATCAGCTGTATGAAACTTGTGATTGGATTGTTAAGATGTGGCGCAATGAGGTCAGACCTCTGCCTTTTAAACCAAGGAGCCAGGATGAAACAGCCATTGAAACTGACGACTCGCCAGGGCGAACGGATTGCCGTCGTGGCGGGGCTGCGTACCCCCTTTGCCAAGCAGGCCACCGCCTTTCATGGCGTGCCTGCAGTTGACCTCGGCAAACTGGTGGTGAGCGAGATGCTTGCCCGTACCGATCTCGATCCCAAGCTTATCGACCAACTGGTGTTTGGTCAGGTGGTTCAGATGCCAGAAGCCCCCAACATTGCTCGCGAGATCGTGCTCGGTACCGGCATGAGCGTCAATACCGATGCCTATAGCGTCTCCCGCGCCTGCGCCACCAGTTTTCAAGCAGTGGCCAACGTCACCGAATCCATCATGGCCGGTACGGTAGACATCGCCATCGCCGGCGGCGCTGACTCCTCTTCCGTGCTGCCCATCGGGGTGAGCAAGAAGCTGGCCCGCGCCCTGGTGGATCTCAACAAGGCGCGCAATTTGCAGCAGCGCTTCAATATTCTGCGTCAGCTGCGGGTCAAGGATCTGCTGCCGGTGCCGCCTGCCGTGGCGGAATACTCCACTGGCCTCTCCATGGGACAGACCGCCGAGCAGATGGCCAAGAGCCACCAGATCAGCCGCGAGGCGCAAGATGCGCTGGCTCATCGCTCCCACACCCTGGCCGCGCAGGCTTGGGCTGATGGCAAGCTCAGCGGCGAGGTGTTTACTGCCCATGTACCGCCTTACAAGTCACCGCTGGAGCGGGACAACAATATCCGTGAAAGCTCGGATCTCGTGAGCTACGCCAAGCTCAAACCGGTGTTTGACCGGGTTCATGGCACAGTCACTGCAGCCAACGCCACGCCGCTGACCGATGGCGCCGCTGCCGTGTTGCTGATGCGGGAAGGTCGGGCGAAAGAGCTGGGCCTCGAGCCGCTTGGTTATATCCGCAGCTTCGCCTTCTCGGCCATTGATGTCTGGCAAGACATGCTGATGGGGCCCTCCTACGCCACGCCGCTGGCGCTGGACAGAGCCGGTATCACGCTCAGCGATCTGACTCTGATCGACATGCACGAAGCCTTTGCCGCCCAGACGCTGGCCAACCTCAAGATGTTTGCCAGCCACGAGTTTGCCCGTGACAAGCTGGGCCGCGATCAGGCCATCGGCGAGGTGGACATGGAGAAGTTCAACGTCCTCGGTGGTTCGCTGGCCTATGGCCACCCCTTTGCCGCGACCGGTGCGCGGATGATCACCCAGACCCTGCACGAGCTGCGTCGTCGCGGCGGGGGACTGGGGCTCAACACCGCCTGTGCGGCGGGTGGATTGGGCGTGGCTATGGTGTTGGAGGTTGAATGATGAGCGCTAAGACTTTTTCCCTGGATGTTCGCAAAGATGGCATCGGCATCCTCACCATGGATGTGCCGGGCGAGAGCATGAATACCCTCAAGGCCGCCTTTGTCGAGGAGATCCGCTCTGTACTGGACGAGGTAAAACGCAACAAGGATTTGATCGGGCTGGTGATCACCTCCGGCAAGAAGGACTCCTTCATCGCCGGCGCTGACATTACCATGCTGGCCGCCTGCACCAGTGCCAAGGATGCCGAGACCCTGTCACGAGAAGGGCAGGAGATCTTTGCCGAGATCGAGGGGCTGACCATTCCGGTGATCGCCGCCATTCACGGCCCCTGCCTCGGTGGCGGGCTGGAGCTGGCGCTGGCCTGTCATGGCCGGGTGGTGACTGATCATGGCAAATCTGTGCTGGGATTGCCGGAAGTGCAGCTCGGCCTGCTGCCGGGCTCTGGCGGTACCCAGCGTCTGCCGCGCCTTATCGGGGTGGCCAAGGCGCTGGATCTGATGCTGACCGGCAAGCAGGTTCGCGCCAAACAAGCCAAGAAATTGGGGCTGGTGGACGATGTGGTGCCGCCGTCAATCTTGTTGGATGCTGCTATCAAGCTGGCCAAGAAGGGCAAACCGCGCCATCAGTTGAAACGGGATCTGCAGGGCAAGGTGCTTGAGACCAACAAGCTGGGCCGCAAGGTGCTGTTCGATCAGGCCAGCAAGGGGGTGAAAGCCAAGACCCGCGGCAACTACCCGGCGCCGGAGCGGATCCTGGACGTTGTACGCATCGGCGTGGAGGAGGGGATGAAGGCCGGTCTGGCCGCTGAATCCCGCCACTTTGGCGAGCTGGTGATGACTGCTGAGTCTGCCGCCCTGCGTTCCATCTTCTTTGCCACCACCGAGATGAAGAAAGAGGTCACCTATCAGGGAGCCGAGCCGCGCAAGGTGGCCCATGCCGCCGTGCTGGGCGGTGGTCTGATGGGGGGCGGCATCGCATTTGTCACCGCTACCAAGGCGGGCGTGCCGGTGCGGATCAAGGATGTGGCAAGCGCCGGGATCGGCAATGCCATGCGCTACAGCTATGACATTCTGGCCAAGAAGCTCAAGCGCCGTCACATCCTGCGCAGCGAGCTGGAAAAGCAGATGAGCTTGCTGACCGGCACCCTCGACTACTCCGGTTTTCACCGGGTGGACATAGTGGTGGAGGCGGTGTTTGAAGATCTCAATCTCAAACACCAGATGGTGAAAGACGTGGAGCGCGAGTGTGGTGAGCACACAGTGTTTGCCTCCAACACCTCCTCCCTGCCCATTAGCCAGATTGCGGCAGAGGCGGCGCATCCGGAGCGGGTCGTGGGGCTGCACTACTTCAGCCCGGTGGACAAGATGCCGCTGGCGGAGATCATCCCCCATGCGGGCACCAGTGCCGAGACGGTCGCCACCACTCTGGCCTTTGCCCGTGCTCAGGGTAAAACGCCTATCGTGGTGAAAGACGAAGCCGGTTTCTACGTTAACCGCATCCTCGCCCCCTACATGAACGAAGCGGCGCGACTGTTGCTGGAAGGGGAGCCAGTGGAAGTTCTGGATAGCGCCCTGCTCGACTTTGGCTTCCCGGTTGGCCCCATCATCTTGCTGGACGAGGTGGGGATCGATGTGGGGGCCAAGATCTCCCCCATTCTCGAGAAAGAGCTGGGCGGCGAGCAGTTCCAGGCGCCCAAGGCGTTCGACAAGCTGCTGCAAAACGATCGCAAGGGACGCAAGAACGGCAAGGGCTTCTACCTCTATGGCAAGGCGGCACCGCGCAACAAGCTGACCGGCAAAGAGGGCAAGAAGACGGTGGACGAGAGCGTCTATGGCGTGCTCGGCATCAAGCCTTCTGCCAAGCTGGCCCGTCAGGAGATCGCCGAGCGCTGCGTATTGTTGATGCTCAACGAAGCGGCGATGGCGCTGGATAGCGGTGTGGTGGCGTCGGCCCGTGATGGCGATATCGGCGCCATCTTCGGCATCGGTTTCCCGCCTTTCCTTGGCGGCCCGTTCCGTTATATGGACACGCTCGGGATCGATCATCTGGTTGGCCGTCTGGAGTATTACCAGAAGCGCCACGGTGATCGGTTTGCTCCCTGTTCCCGCCTCAAGGCAATGGCCGCAGAGCAGCAGACCTTCTACTGATAACCGCTGCAGATTGACCGCAAGACAAAGAGGCCCGCACCCCATGCGGGCCTCTTTCTATGTTGTGGTTTGTTCGGGTTGTACGGCTTGGGCAGCGCTCATGCTGGCAGAAGCAACCGATTAAAAAACGGCCCACCGAAGTGGGCCGTAGAGATATCAGATTACGGGTCAGAGCCCAGGTTTGCGCTCCGGGCAGCGGCCGATGATATCGGGTGGCAGATCGCCGTTATCCTGTTCCAGCACCACGTCGAATCCCCACAGCTGATGCAGGTGTTTGAGCACCTCATGGCGTGAGTCGCCAAGGGGGATGCGGTTGTGGGGTACATAGCGCAGGGTGAGGGAGCGATCCCCCTTCACGGCAACGTTGTAGACCTGAATATTGGGCTCCAGATTGCTCAGGTTGTACTGGGCTGACAGGGTATTGCGCACCTGACGGTACCCCTCGTCATTGTGGATGGCAGAGACCTTCAGATAGTTCTTCAGATCGTCGTCATCAATGGCGAACAACTTCATATCCCGCATCACTTTCGGGCTTAAGAACTGGCTGATAAAGCTCTCGTCCTTGAAGTTCTGCATGGCAAAGTGGAGGGTGTCGACCCAGTTGCTGCCGGCATAGTCGGGGAACCAGTATCTATCTTCCTCGGTCGGGTTCTCGCAGATGCGGCGCAGGTCGGTAAACATGGCAAACCCCAGCGCATAAGGGTTGATCCCCGAGTAGTAGCGGCTGTTGTAAGCCGGTTGATAAACCACGTTGGTGTGGCTGTGCAGCACCTCCATCATGAAGCGATCGCTCAGCTTGCCCTCGTCATAGAGGTGATTGAGGATGGTGTAGTGCCAGAAGGTGGCCCACCCCTCGTTCATCACCTGGGTCTGCTTTTGCGGATAGAAATACTGGCTGATTTTGCGCACGATGCGCACCACTTCCCGCTGCCAGGGCTCCAGCAAGGGGGCATTCTTCTCGATGAAGTAGAGAATGTTCTCCTGGGGCTCGGCGGGGTAGCGCCTGTCCTCCACGCCAGCCGCTTTATGCTGTTTGGGCAGGGTTCGCCACAGCTCGTTGACCTGAGTCTGCAGATAATCTTCCCGCGCCTTCTGACGCCGCTTCTCCTCTGCCATCGAGATCTTCTGGGGACGCTTGTAGCGATCCACCCCGAAGTTCATCAGGGCATGGCAGGAGTCGAGCAGCTGTTCCACCGCCTCGATGCCATGCTTCTCTTCGCACTGGGTGATGTAGTTCTTGGCGAACAGCAGGTAGTCGATGATGGAGGAGGCATCGGTCCAGGCCTTGAACAGGTAGTTGTTCTTGAAGAAGGAGTTGTGACCGTAGCAGGCGTGTGCCATCACCAGCGCCTGCATCGGCATGGTGTTCTCCTCCATCAGGTAGGCGATGCAGGGATCGGAATTGATGACGATCTCGTAGGCCAGCCCCATCTGGCCGCGCTTGTAGTTGCGCTCGGTATGGATAAAGCGCTTGCCGAACGACCAGTGCTGATAGCCGATAGGCATGCCAACGCTGGAGTAGGCATCCATCATCTGCTCGGCGGTGATCACCTCGATCTGGTTGGGGTAGGTATCCAGCTTGTAGAAACGGGCGACCCGGGCGATCTCCTGGTGATAGGTCTCCAGCAGATCGAAGTTCCAGTCTGGTCCGTCATCCAGTGGCGCTACACGTTTTTCTGTTTCGATCATGTGACCTCCTCACGCCGCTTGTTTCTTGAACAGCTCGCGGAACACCGGATAGATATCCTCGACCTTGCGAATGTGCTCCATCGCAAAGTGGGGGAACTGGCTGGCTACCGACTCATATTCGTGCCACAGGGTCTGGTGGGCACGGGTGGTGATCTCAATGTAGGAGTAGTACCGCACCCTTGGCATGATGTCCCGCGCCAGAATTTCACGGCACTGCGGTGAGTCATCAGCCCAGTTGTCACCATCCGATGCCTGCGCCGCATAGATGTTCCACTGGTTGGCGGGGTAACGCTCGTTGATGATGTCGTTCATCATCTTGAGGGCGCTGGAGACGATGGTGCCGCCAGTCTCCTGGGAGTAGAAGAACTCGTGCTCGTCCACCTCCTTGGCCTGGGTGTGGTGGCGGATATAGACCACTTCGACGTTCTTGTAGGTCCGGCTCAGGAACAGATAGAGCAGGATATAGAAACGCTTGGCCATCTCCTTGGTGGCCTGATCCATGGAGCCCGAGACGTCCATCAGACAGAACATCACCGCCTGGCTGGAGGGGACGGGCCGTTTGACGAAGTTGTTGAACTTGAGATCGAAGGTGTCAATAAACGGCACCGCATCGATCCGCCGTTTCAGCTCCCTGATCTCTTTCTCGAGTAGGGCTATTTCGGCAAAGTGCTCGTTGGGATCGGTGGCCAGCAGGGCCAGCCGCTCTTCCAGTTCGTGCAGTTGGTGTTTCTTGCCCGCTTGCAGCGCCATGCGCCGCGCCAGCGAATTTTGCAGGGAACGCACCACGTTGATGTTGGCGGGCACCCCGTTTGAGGTGTAGCCCGCCCGATAGGTTTTGACCTCCATCAGCTGATTGAGCTGGGTTTTCTGCAGCCTGGGTAGCTCCAGATCTTCAAACAGCAGATCGAGATACTCATCCTTGGAGATCTGGAACACGAAATCATCGGCCCCTTCACCCTGATTGGATGCCTGTCCCTCGCCGGAACCCTGTCCGCCGCCCCCTCCTTTGGGGCGGTCAATCTTGTCGCCGGAGACGAACTGGTCATTGCCGGGATGCACCATCTCCCGTTTACCACCGAGCCCCTGATGAAAATGGGGCTCGCCGATATCCTTGGTCGGGATGCTGATGCTCTCACCCTTGTCTACGTCCTGAATGCTGCGCTTGGAGACAGCATCAGAGACCGCTTGTTTTATCTGCTTCTTGTAACGGCGGATGAAGCGCTGCCGATTGACAGCGCTTTTGTTTTTGCCGTTGAGCCTGCGGTCGATAAAATGCGCCATAACTCCCCCTTGAACAGTCAGGGTCAGGATGACTTGCGTACCCTGAGATACCATTCGGAGAGCAGTCGCACCTGTTTGCGGGTGTAGCCTTTCTCCATCATCCGTTCGACAAAGTTATCGTGCTTCTTCTGCTCCTCGGCCGAGGTTTTGCTGTTGAAGGAGATAACCGGCAGCAGTTCTTCCGTGTTGGAGAACATCTTCTTCTCGATCACGGTGCGCAGCTTCTCGTAACTGGTCCAGTTGGGGTTACGGCCTGCATTGTTAGCCCGGGCACGCAGCACGAAGTTGACGATTTCGTTACGGAAATCTTTCGGGTTGCTGATCCCGGCGGGTTTTTCAATCTTCTCCAGCTCGCTGTTGAGCGAAGCCCGATCAAACAGCTGGCCGGTTTCGGGGTCACGGTACTCCTGATCCTGGATCCAGAAGTCGGCGTAGGTGACGTAGCGATCGAAGATGTTCTGCCCGTACTCGGAGTAGGACTCGAGATAGGCGGTCTGGATCTCCTTGCCGATGAACTCCACATAGCGGGGAGTCAGATAACCCTTGATGAACTCAAGGTAGCGATCGTGCAGCTCTTGCGGGAACTGCTCGCGCTCGATCTGCTGCTCCAGCACATAGAAGAGGTGCACCGGGTTGGCGGCCACTTCCGCGTGGTCGAAGTTGAAGACGCGGGAAAGGATCTTGAACGCAAAACGGGTAGAGAGACCATTCATCCCCTCGTCCACACCGGCGTAGTCGCGATACTCCTGATAGCTCTTCGCCTTTGGATCGGTGTCTTTGAGGCTTTCGCCATCATAGACCCGCATCTTGGAGTAGATGCTGGAGTTTTCGGGTTCTTTTAGCCGTGACAACACCGAGAACTGGCCCAGCAACTCGAGGGTTCCCGGGGCGCACTTGGCCTCGGTCAGCTCGCTGTTGACCAGCAGCTTCTCGTAGATCTTCACTTCTTCGGAGACGCGCAGGCAGTAAGGCACCTTGACGATGTAGACCCGGTCGAGGAAGGCCTCGTTGTTCTTGTTGTTGCGGAACTGCTGCCACTCGGATTCGTTGGAGTGAGCCAGCAAGATGCCGTCAAAGGGGAGGGCTGAGAGCCCTTCGGTACCGTTGTAGTTACCCTCCTGAGTTGCAGTTAGCAGCGGGTGCAGTACCTTGATAGGCGCCTTGAACATCTCCACAAACTCCATCACCCCCTGGTTCGCTTTACACAGCGCACCTGAGTAGGAGTAAGCATCGGCGTCATCCTGGGCGAAGTGCTCCAGCATGCGGATGTCGACCTTGCCGACCAGTGAGGAGATATCCTGGTTGTTGTCATCGCCCGGTTCCGTTTTGGCGATGGCAATCTGATCGAGGATGGAGGGGTTGACCTTCTCCACCTTGAACTTGGTGATGTCGCCGCCAAACTCGTGCAGGCGTTTGGCCACCCAGGGGGACATGATGGGACGCAGGTAACGGCGCGGGATGCCGTACTCTTTTTCCAGGATCTCCCCATCCTCTTCGATATCGAACAGGCAGAAGGGGTGATCGTTGACCGGTGAGCCCTTGATGCGATAGATGGGCACCTTCTGCATCAGGGATTTGAGTTTCTCTGCCAGCGAGGATTTACCGCCGCCAACGGGGCCCAGCAGATAGAGGATCTGTTTCTTCTCCTCCAGCCCTTGGGCGGAGTGTTTGAGGTAGGAGACGATCTGTTCGATGGCCTCTTCCATCCCGTAGAAATCCTTGAAGGCGGGATAGCGTGCCACGACGCGGTTGGAGAAGAGTCGGCTCAGTCTGGGGTTGGCTGAGGTGTCTACCATCTCCGGCTCACCAATGGCGGTCAGCAGACGTTCGGCTGCGGAGGCGTAGCAGGCTTTGTCCTGCTTACACATATCCAGGAACTCCTGGATGGTATATTCCTCTTCTCTCGCTTTTTCATATCGCTGTTGGTAATGCTCGAATATGCCCATAACTTTGCCCTCGTTATAGTCGCTTACCCTGAAAAAAGTGGATGACTGCTTTTGTGTTGTGCGCTTTTAAAGCCTAGTCAACAGACTCCAGTAATCCATCACGGTTGATAGGTTAAATTCTGAAGAAACCTGCCCGATCCTTGTGCGGGGAGGGTCAGTCAACAACACCGCTATGTTACTGACTGTTAAATTATTTTTGCCACGATAGTGAGGTAAATGTCAAAGACATAAAAAATAAATGTTTATGGGAAAGAGGGAACTTATTGCGAAAAGATTAAGGGGTTTGACGAAAGTCAATGGGGCTGCGGGTTGGCGGGGTTATGGATGAGAATGTCATTACGTGAACGTCAACGTAAATCACCTTGTTTGGAATTTTAGCTCTAATTTTTACATTGACGCTACATTTTGAGTGCCCTAGATTGGCGATGTGTGAGCAGCAAGACGCTTTAGCAAGAGAGTTGACTGTTGCCTCACCAAGCTCTGTTTAAGCACGTTTCCGTTGGCTTGACCCTCGCAACCGCGAGGGTCTTCTTTTTCTGCGTCCGTAAACGCTTGTTTCTGCTGGTGGCTATTGACGCCGCCAGCACTCATCTATCAAGGGTAGGCTTGTTGCACTGCCGCCAGGACGCGGGCAAACGGGTGGGCGGCCAATTGGCCTGCGCCCGCCAGCGATTTGGCCTTAACCCGGCTGGTCAACGGTGTGGCGATACCGCACAAGAAGCGGGCCAGAACACGAGCATCCACGAAACCGGTTTTGGTAATCAGCGGATCGCACCAGGCGCGGATCCCCGCCTCGTTTGGCATGGTCAGTGAGGGCAGGGGCGGGAGATGCGCCACCTCGCCGCGACAAACCGAACAGTGGCCACAATGAACCGGCGCCACCTCATCGGCAAAATAGCGGGCGAGGCGGTGGCTCAGGCACTCACTTGAGGTGAAAAAGTCGAGCATGGCTTGCAGTCTGGCCAGCTCACTCTGCTCTTTTTGCAGGAACAGGGCATGCAGGGCATTTGCTTCCTGCTCGTTGTCCCATTCCTGACGGGTGATCCGGTAGACCTCGGTCATCTGCTTGCTTTCAAGCTCGATCCAGCCTTGCTGCTGCAGGTAGTCGAGCGCCGCAACCGCCCGCTGTCGCTCCCCCTGATAGCCCTGCCAGAGGGCGTCAAAGTCCATGGTGCACCAACTGCGGGCTTGCGGGGCACAGGCGAACAGCTGCTCCAGAAACTGGCGGCGTTCCGGATTGAAGCGGCTCACTATCTCGCCTTTATCCAGCACAAACTTGAAGCGGTAATCTGCGTAGTAGCTGTAGGCCGGGGTGATGATGCCTGCCATCTCCAGATAGACCAGCAGGGTTTTAAGGGGCAACTGGCGGATATTGGTGTCGTTGGAGAGGCGCAGCAGGGTGAATTCCCACTCGCTCCCGCTCTGCTTGATGATGGCAAGGAGCTGGAGGATGGCACTCAAATCCGGCGTATCGCCGTAGACGAAGTTCTCCAGCACCGGTAGCTGGCTCTGGTTGGCCAGCACGATACAGCGCGATGGCTGGCCATCCCGTCCGGCGCGGCCAATCTCCTGGCTGTAGTTTTCAATGGACTTGGGCAGATCGTAGTGAATGACCCGCCGGATATCCGCTTTATCGATCCCCATGCCAAAGGCGATGGTGGCGACGATGCAGTCCACCTTGCCCGCCATGAAATCGTGCTGGATCTGACTGCGCAGCGCCGAGTCGAGTCCGGCATGATAGGCGCGGGCGTTGATCCCTTCTCTCATGAGTTGCTCGGCACAGGCTTCTGCGGTGTGTTGCAAGGTGACGTAGACGATGGTGGGGGCCGCCGGATCGTTGGCCAGCTCCTGTGCGAGCCAGCTATCCCGCGCGTCGGGCGACAGGGGAATGACTGCCAGATCAAGATTGGGGCGATAGAAACCGGTGACCACGACCCCCTCCGGCGCGATGCCGAATTTGGTCTGCATATCCTGAATCACCGCCGGTGTGGCGGTGGCCGTCAGCAACAACACCTGCGGGATCTTCAGGTCATGGCGATAGCTCGGCAGCTTGAGGTAGTCGGGGCGAAAGTTGTGGCCCCACTCCGAGATACAGTGCGCCTCATCGACGACTAGCAGCGAGAGCGGCACTTGCTGGATAAAGCGGCGAAAGCGCTCGTTCTTGAGTCGCTCCACCGAGATCATCAGGATCTTGAGCTGGCCATCCAGCGCCTGCTGCATCACTCGTCGGCTCTCCTCCGGGCTCTGGCTTGAGTCGAGGGTGGCGGCGCTTATTCCCTTGCTTTTGAGGAAGGCGAGCTGATCGTGCATCAGCGCCAGCAGCGGCGAGATCACCAGGGTCAGGTGAGGCAGGGCGAGGGCCGGCAGTTGATAACAGAGGGACTTGCCGGAGCCGGTGGGAAAGATGGCGGCGGCACTCTGACCTGCCAGCACCCGGCTGATCACCGCCTCCTGACCTGGCCTGAGTGCGGAGAAACCAAAATATTGGTTGAGCAGGGATGGGATCATGGCAAGGCTCCGCGGCAAATGGGGGATGATAGCACAGCGAGCCGGTCACGGGTGACACAGGAATGGTCGTGAGGGTAAGGGCAGAGAGTGTCGATAAAACGTACAAAAATGGGTGGTTGCGCTGTAGTTAAGGTTTTGTTGCGGTTTTTTGTGATGGAAACGGGATATTTTTTGGTGAGTCTCTGGAAAAAAAAGATGGCGAATGGGATATTCCGTCATGCAATCCGGTGACTGGCGGATCGGCCCGACAGAAGGCTGGCCACAGACACCACATTCGGGCGACAGGGGTCTCCCGATGAGTGGTTGCAGACAGGACTCATGATTCATGCACTACGGTGCTTAGGGACTTTTTTGATGACACAACAACACCCCCTCCTTCGGCTGGTCAATAGCACCAGCCTGGTCAGCCAGATCCTGGTTGGTCTGGTATTCGGTATCTTGCTGGCACTGTTTGCGCCCGAGTGGGCGAAAACGGCAGGTCTGCTTGGCAGTCTGTTCGTTGGTGCACTGAAAGCGGTAGCTCCGCTGCTGGTATTCGTACTGGTGATGGCGGCCATCATTGGTCACAAGCAGGGTCAGAAGACCAATATTCGCCCGCTGCTGGCGCTCTACCTGTTTGGTACCTTCTCTGCGGCCGTGGTCGCGGTGATTGCCAGCTTCCTGTTCCCCTCCAACCTCCATCTGGTGGCCAATACTGCCGAGATCACCCCGCCCGGCGGGATCACCGAGGTACTGCAGACCCTGCTGTTCAACGTGGTGACCAACCCGGTCAAGGCGTTGATGGATGCCAACTATATCGGGATCCTTGCGTGGGCCATCGGTCTGGGTATCGCCATGCGCCATGCCAACGAGAGCACCAAGGCGCTGATCACTGACCTGTCTCACGGTGTATCCGCCATCGTGAAAGCGGTGATCCGCTGTGCTCCCCTCGGGATCCTGGGTCTGGTTGCCTCCACTCTGGCAGAGACCGGCTTCGATGCCCTGTTTGGCTATGCTCAACTGCTGGTGGTGCTGATCGGCTGCATGCTGTTTATCGCCTTTGTGGTCAACCCATTGATCGTCTTCTGGAAGATCAAGCGCAACCCCTATCCGCTGGTGCTGACCTGCCTCAAAGAGAGCGGCGTGACCGCCTTCTTTACCCGCAGCTCTGCCGCCAACATTCCGGTCAACATGGCGCTGTGTGAAAAACTGCGTCTTCCCAAAGATACCTACGCGGTCTCCATCCCGCTGGGTGCCACCATCAACATGGCAGGTGCCGCTATCACCATCACTGTGCTGGCCATGGCGGCGGTACATACCCTGGGGATGGAAGTGGACATGGCAACGGCCGTGCTGCTCTCTGTGGTAGCTACCGTCAGCGCCTGTGGCGCATCCGGTGTCGCCGGTGGCTCCTTGCTGCTGATCCCGCTGGCCTGCAGCCTGTTTGGCATCAGCAACGACATCGCCATGCAGGTGGTGGCCGTCGGCTTTATCATCGGCGTGTTGCAGGATTCTGCCGAGACAGCGCTGAACAGCTCCACCGACGTGCTGTTCACCGCCGCTGCTTGCATGGCCGAAGATGAAACCTTGCTGGATGTGGCTCCGGTACCGAGCCGCGAAGCCTGATCCCGCAACGCTCAGTTTCGCAACACACTTGCGCCCTCTTAGGAGGGCGCTTTTTATTGCCGGATTTGCTCTCTTTTCCTCTTTGAGCAATCTCATTGGCTGATGTGCCGGACATTCTGTCGCCCTTGTCCAGGGCGCTGCCTTATCTTTATCCCTTCGAGTTGTGCTTCCTCCTTCTGTTGTGCGCTACACATTTTTGTCTGTTCTGCTAACAGCCGATTGCTATGGCTTACCCCAGATCTTCAGGACAATCACAGCATCACAGAAAAACGAAGATGGCTGGCTGCGGCAGATGAACCCAATCCGTCCTATCAGACACGCCATCATGGTTTGGTGAGGAGGAGTAAACGTGTTGGCAGATATTGATCAGCGGGCCTGCCATGGCGCTGGTGAGCATGCAGATATCCAACAAGGTGAGGAGAGTAATAAGGAGAGAGCAGGGCAATCGCGGAGGCACAGATTGCAGAGATAAAAAAGCCAGCCGACTGTTCGGCTGGCTTTTTGCTATCAGCGGCAGGTAGGGGATTAACCGACCAGCTGATAGAGGATGGCGGAGATGGCGATCATCCCCATCACAGCGACAAATACGTTGCTGATATGGCCCTGATATTTCGCCATGGCCGGTACGCGCTTGATGGCGTACATCGGCATGATGAACAGGATGGTGGCGATGATCGGGCCGCCAAGAGATTCAATCATGCCCAGGATGGAGGGGTTGGCAATGGCAGTGCCCCACAGGGTCAGGATGAAGAAGGCGATGATGAACATCTCGACTTTCTTGGCGTTCGGCTCTTTGCCGGACTTGCGCATGTTCTGCACGATCATCCCTTTCAGACCTTCACGGGCACCCAGATAGTGGCCGAAGAAGGAGGAGACGATGGCGACGAACGCAACCAGCGGACCAAAGTAGGAGATGATGGGGCTGGCATGCTGGTTGGCCAGATAGGAGAGCACGGCGATGTTCTGAGCCTTGGCTTCTGCCAGCTGGGCCGGAGTTAGGCTCATGACGCAGGAGAAGACGAAGAACATCACGAAGCCCAGCAGCACCATGGCGGTACGCTTGAGGATGGCATCGGCTTTCTCGACAGCCTGATCACCGTGGTCGCGGCGCTGGGCCAGGGAGAAGCTGGAGATGGCCGGGCTGTGGTTGAAGGAGAAGACCAGTACCGGGATGGTCAGCCACAGGGTAGTGGCGAAATCCTTGGCAGAGGGCACTTGTTCCAGCGCGGCACCGGTCCAGTCCGGGATCAGGTAGAGGGAGATACCGGCCAGAATGGCGATCAGCGGATAAACCAGCAGCTCGGTCACTTTCAGCATCAGCTTTTCACCGGCCAGCATCACCGACATCATGCCCATGATCAGCACGATGGAGAGGATCCAGCGCGGCGGAGCACTCATCTGCAGCTGGTTGACCATAAAGCTTTCCACGGTGTTGGTGATACCCACGCCATAGATCAGCACGATGGGGTAGATGGCGAAGAAGTAGAGCAGGGTGATTAATTTACCGGCACCCACGCCAAAGTGCTCTTCCACCACTTCGGTGATGTCTGCATTTGGCTTTTTGGAGGAGAGCACGAAGCGGGCCAGACCACGGTGTGCCAGATAGGTCATGGGACCTACCAGCAGCGCCATGACGACCAGCGGCCAGAAACCGCCCATACCCGCGTTGATCGGCAGGAACAGGATCCCCGCGCCAACCGCGGTCCCGAACAGACTGATGACCCAGGTAGAGTCGCGTTTTTCCCAACGAGTGGTTTGAGTAGAGCGGATCCCTTGCTCTGTTGACGCCGCAACTCCCTGCGTGCCAGTGACTGTGTTTGACATCTATCTCACCCCGAATGTGTGGTTCTTATTAAGTCGGCGCAAGGATACGGTTTTTCCAATCAAAAATGTTGATCAAATTCATCTTTACGGCACGAAAAACCGCACTTTCTTATGGAAATGTGATCAAAACAAGAAAAATTCAATTATTGTTTATCAATTGGCACGTTATTTTAGTGTTAATGATTAAATCTCGCTCAGCCAAATGTAGGTAAATTGTTATTTTGCGAGATGCTGGGCTAGCTGGTTGATCATGCTGGCGGTAGCCCCCCAGATAAAGTGCTGTTGCCAGGGGATCCAGTAGATGGTGTGCTGTTTCCCTCCTCTGTAAAGGGTCAGGGGGATATGGTTGCGCCGATCCAGTAGATGGGTCAGCGGCACTTCAAAGGCGTGATCCACCTCATCCGGACTCAGGATGAGGGGATAGTTGCCATCGAGCAGCCCCAGCACCGGCAGTACCTCGAATCGTGACACCGTATTGAGCGGGTTGAGGGTGCCGATCACTTCAACCAGTCGGGCTGGAATGCCGAGCTCCTCTTCGGTCTCCCGCAGCGCCGTGGCAATCAGGTTCTCGTCACCGGGATCCTGTCGCCCGCCGGGGAAGCTGATCTGCCCCCCATGATGACGCAGCCGTGGGCTGCGCCGGGTCAATAACACGCTGAGCCCCTCATCGCGCATCACCACCGGGATCAACACCGCCGCCGGACTGAGCCCGCCAATGGCGAGGCGATGGGCCGGGGCGGGTCGCTGCAACTGGAAGCGGGTCAGCAGTTCGTGGCGATCCATGGCGGGGAGCTCTCCTGTGTGTTGCCTTGACGGTGGGGGCGGTTACAGCGCCGAGAGGGGCGGCAGGATGCGGGCGACCTTGTCATAAGTCTCTTGGTATTCGCTGTCGGCATCGGAGTCGGCGATGATGCCGCCACCGGCCCAGCAGTGCAGGCGACCCGCTTCGGCGATCAGGGTACGAATGCAGATGCTGGTATCCATCCGGCCATGCTGGCTGAGATAGCCGATGCTGCCGCAATAGGCATTGCGGCGCTGGGGCTCCAGCTCTTCGATGATCTCCATGGCGCGGATCTTGGGGGCGCCGGTGATGGAGCCACCCGGGAAACAGGCCCGCAGCAGATCGACCCCTTGCCAGCGTGCATCCAGCTCACCATGGATGGTGGAGACCAGATGATGTACCGCCGGAAACGACTCCACCGCAAAGAGATGAGGCACGCTGACCGAGCCAGGCCGGCTGACCCGACCTATATCGTTGCGCAGCAGATCAACGATCATCAGATTCTCTGATCTGTCCTTTTCCGCCTGCGCCAGCTCCAGCGCGACTTGCCGATCGGTCGCCGGATCGGGGTGGCGAGGGCGAGTGCCTTTGATGGGTTTGGTTTCGATATGGCGGCCATCGAGCAGCAGGAACCGCTCGGGGGATAGGCTCAGCAGCGCGCTCTCCGGCAGACGGATAAAGGCTGAGAAGGGGGCCTTGTTGGCGGTTGCCAGCAGGCAATAGGCCTGCCACTCATCCCCTTGATAGGGGGCGCTGAAACGCTGGGTCAGGTTGATCTGGTAGCAATCCCCCGCGGCAAGGTATTCCTGAATGCGGGCAAACTTTTCGCCATACTCGGCGCGGCTCATATTGCTCTGCCACGACCCCTGCAAGGCAAAAGCGGGGGCCGGTTTGGTCTGCTGCTGTTCAAGCCAGGCCAGCCGCTTGGCAAGGCCTGCTTCATCCCCCCAGTGCACCAGCTGCCAGTCGCCGGTCGCCACATTGCGCAGCAGCGCCCAGTCGTAGATGCCCACCACCATGTCCGGCACCGCGATATCGGCGGCGGCCTGCACTGGCAGTCGCTCGAAGCGACGGCCGAGATCATAGCCAAACAGGCCGAGGGCGCCGCCAATAAAGGGCAGGTGAGTGGCGCACAGATCCAGCTCCCCCAGCAGCTGTTGCTGGGTATGGGCCAGCAGGGCGAGGGGATCTTCGCTGTGTTCGCTGATATCCGCCCCGACACGCAGAGTGGTCACCTCGCCGCGGGTTTCGAGGGTCGCCAGCGGATCGGCAGTGATGATATCAAAGCCGTTATCGGCGCCGAGTGGCCCCGCCGATTCCAGCAACATGGCCCACGGCTGATGTTGCAGGCGGGCAAAAAGCTGATGGAGTTCAGCACTATGGTCTAGATGATGGATATGAAGTGTTGGCGTCATTTTATGTTACACAGGCAACAGTTTGGTTCCCGAACCCTAGTCGGTGCTGGTGGGCAAGCGTATCATAGGTGTCGGTGACTTAAGAAAAAACTGCCGTGTCGTTCGCTTTTTGCTGGTTGATAGTTTTTAGCCAGCACGTCAGCACGGCCCATCATATGGAAGCCCTTGCCCTGCTCCGTGGCAGAGACAAGGACCAGTGAGGATGATATGAGCATTATAAAAAAACAGGATTTCATCGATTCTATCGCAGATGCCCTCCAGTACATCTCCTATTACCACCCGTTGGATTTTGTTCAGGCTGCCAAAGCGGCGTATGACCGCGAGGCCAACCCGGCCGCCAAAGATGCGCTTGCCCAGATCCTGATCAACTCCCGCATGTCCGCCGAAGGTCATCGTCCGCTCTGCCAGGACACCGGCATCGTGACCTGTTTCGTCAAAATTGGCATGCAGGTCCAGTGGGACAGCGACATGACAGTGCAGGAGATGGTGGACGAAGGGACCCGTCGTGCCTACACCAATCCTGACAACCCGCTGCGCGCCTCCGTGCTGGCCGATCCGGCCGGCAGTCGCAAAAATACCAAAGACAACGCCCCTGCCGTGGTCCATATCGACATGATCCCCGGCAACAAGGTGGAAGTGAGCATCGCGGCCAAAGGCGGCGGCTCCGAGAACAAATCCAAGATGGTGATGCTCAACCCCTCTGACGATATCGTCGAGTGGGTACTGAAAACAGTGCCGACCATGGGCGCAGGCTGGTGCCCACCCGGCATGCTGGGCATCGGCATCGGCGGTACCGCCGAGAAAGCGGCGGTGCTGGCCAAAGAGGCCCTGATGGAGCACATCGACATTCAGGAGCTGATCGCCCGTGGCCCGCAAACCACTGAAGAGAAGTTGCGGGTCGAGCTCTACGACAAGGTCAACAAGCTGGGGATCGGTGCCCAGGGTCTGGGCGGCCTCACAACCGTGCTGGATGTGAAGGTGAAATCTGCGCCGACTCACGCCGCTTCCAAGCCGGTGGTGATGATCCCCAACTGCGCCGCGACCCGCCACGTTCACTTCGAGCTGGATGGTTCAGGCCCTGCCGAGCTGACCCCGCCGAAACTGAGCGACTGGCCGGAGATCACCCGTGAAGCGGGTGGCAACGTGCGCCGCGTCAATGTCGATGGCATCACCAAGGCCGAGCTGGCCAGCTGGAAGAGCGGTGATACCGTGCTGCTGTCGGGCAAGATCCTCACCGGTCGCGACGCCGCCCACAAGCGTATCGCCGACATGCTGAAAAATGGCGAAGGGCTGCCGGAAGGGGTCGATTTCACCAACCGCTTTATCTATTACGTTGGCCCGGTCGATGCGGTGCGCGACGAAGTGGTTGGCCCGGCAGGTCCCACCACCTCTACCCGGATGGACAAGTTCACCGACATGATGCTGGGTGAGACTGGCCTGATCGGCATGATCGGCAAATCCGAACGCGGCCCGAAAACCGTCGAGAGCATCAAGCAGCACAAGGCTGTTTATCTGATGGCCGTTGGTGGCGCCGCCTATCTGGTGGCCAAGGCCATCAAGAAGGCCCGCGTGGTTGCCTTTGCCGATCTCGGTATGGAAGCGATCTACGAGTTTGAAGTGGAAGATATGCCGGTGACTGTTGCGGTCGACTCCGAAGGCAACAATATCCACGAAACCGGCCCGGCCTACTGGTCTGCCAAGATTGCAGAGCTGGATGGCAAACTCTCCTCCTGAGTGACCGTTTCCGCTGCCGGTTAACGGCATCGGCTATGTAAACAAGGCGCGTCCATCCGGATGCGCCTTTTTGCTTTGGCTGGCTTGTTATGGGCTCAGGTTGGCCGTTTGCGGCAAGCGGGTATAAAAAAGGATGGCGTGACGCCATCCTTTTTCGTCGTACTTGTGCTCTGGCAGTAGACAGCCGAGCAATCGGCCTTGGCTTAGGCCTTTTTCAGGTAGGCGGCAACCAGTACGATCTGCACGCCGTTGACTTTGCCTTCGATATGAAGCGGGTTGTTGGTCAGACGGATGCCCTTGACCAGGGTGCCGCGCTTGGCGGTGAAACCGGCGCCTTTCACGTCCAGATCCTTGATCAGGGTGACGGAGTCGCCCTCTTGCAGCACGGCGCCGTTGGAGTCAACGGTCGGTACGCTGTCGTCATCTTCGTCAGCAATACCAGCTTCAGCCCAGGCCTTGGCTTCGTCCTCCATGTACATCATGTCCAGCAGATCCTGAGCCCACACCTCACCCTTGCCGGAGAGTGCTTTCAGCTGGCGCCATGCCATCACCTGCACCGCAGGCACCTGGCTCCACATGCTGTCACTCAGGCAACGCCAGTGGTTGACCACCAGGGTATCCGGTTGTTCCAGCTGACCACGGCAGGTGTCACAGATAGCAACGCTGTGATCATCGTCGCTGGCGGGGGAGTGAGGCACCACGAAGGCGGTCAGCGCCTGCTCGGCGCTGCACAGTTCACACTTGGCGCCCGCGCGCGCTTGCAGAATGGCGTTGATGGTCATGTTGTAGGTCCCATAGCTAGTGTAAAGCGACCCGCGTTGGGCGGGGCGCGTGAAAGAGGGGGCGGAATATAGCATAAAACCCCGCACTTTGTCAGGTCTGCCCTGGCTCACAGGGTGGGTGGTGCTGTTCTGCGGCGTTGATCGTCAGGTATTGAGAGTGCAATTTGAAGCGGGATCGCTAGAATGAGCCTCCTTTTTGACTGTAAGGCAGGGGCATTCTTGCTGGCTCAACGTTTTCAACAACTGGATCGACTGCTCACCCGCTACCGACGCTGGTGGCAATATCAGCCATATCATCATCTGACCATGGCCTTTGCCGATGAGGCGCCCGAACTGGCGGCGCTGCTCAATGGGCTGACCCTTGCCCAGTTGGCGGAGCTCGATGCGGATATGGATGCACTCAGCAGTCTGCTTGCCCCCTGGATTGCCGAGGGAGCCGAGCTGCAGCAACTCAGCCAGCTTGCCCCGTTTACCCCTGAGCCCATCACCTGCAGCAAGGAGATGGCGCTGCATATGCCGGGGCGCAAGCAGGCCCAGATCGAGTCGTTCACCGCCTGTCTGCCTACCCATCAGGGCCCCTATCTGGAGTGGTGTGCTGGCAAGGGCCACCTTGGGCGGCTGGTGTCACTTCATCGACATGCTCCGATCCTCAGTCTGGAGTTGCAAGGGCAGCTTTGTGACGAAGGTCGGCTGCTGGCCGAGCGGGATGGCGCCAATATGACCTTTACCTGCGCCGATGCTTTTGCCCCCGAGTCGGCGGCGCTGATCGCCCCCGAACATCACGCTATGGCACTCCATGCCTGCGGCGAGCTGCACACCCATCTGCTGGAGCGGGTGGCCGAGCGCAGTGCCAGCGGCGTGACCATCTCTCCCTGTTGTTACCACCTGATCCGTACCAGCCACTATCGCCCGCTGTCAGCCGCGGCCAGCGCCAGCGAGCTGGTGTTGAGCAAGGCGGATCTCAAATTGCCGTTGCAGGAGACGGTGACCGGCGGTGCGCGGATCGCCCGTCTGCGCGAGCAGGAAGTGGTGTGGCGGCTCGGGTTTGACTGTCTGCAGCGTCAGGTGCGCGGGGTAGATGAGTATCTGCCGGTGCCCAATATGCAAAAGAGCCTGCTGACCGGCACCTTCGAGGCATTCTGCGTTTGGGCTTCCGAGCGCAAAGGGATTGTGCTGCCCGCCGGGCTGGACTACCCCGCCTGGTTGGAACACGGGGAGCGCCGCTTTGGTGATGTCGCCCGCATGGAGCTGGTGCGTCATTTGTTTCGCCGTCCCCTCGAGATCTGGCTGGCGCTGGATCGCGCGCTCTTTTTGCAAGAGCAGGGCTATCGGGTCGAAGTGGGGGAGTTCTGTGCCAAACCCATGACCCCGCGCAATATCCTGATCCGTGCCGTGCGTGTCTGACATCCGGCTATTTTGAGCATTTTTCTTGAATATTGATGATGGCTGACAGCTTGAGCTTGTCAGCCATTTTTTTCCATCACGAACAATGACCGTATGGCAGGCCACCTTGCCGTCTCGACTGTTCTAAAAATAGGCGACAGATCACGCTGGGGCGTTTTCGTTTGGGTTCCTTTTATTTGTTTCAGCTGCACTGAATATCACAAGGTGAAATGGCTCACAAATTCTGCTTATTTCTTAATTCTCATCGTGAATTTAGTTGTTGAAACACCTACTCTTGGAACGCATTAATTCAAACAAGGACGATAAACATGTTCAAACCCAAGCGTTGTGCCTTGCTAATCGCTGCCGCCTGCGCATTGCCAAGCTATGCCGCAATGAGTGCAGCCATGAATATTCAACCCGATCCGCAAAATGCGGGAGGATATGTGATTGCGGCCCCGGATCTGGCCGCCGTGGAAAAAGCCAAGACGGCCAATCCCATGTATGCAATATGGGCCAAGGCATTGGTGACCCGGTCAAATAAAATTGTTGATGCCATTGAACCGGGTCTGGCAAGCAATCCTGACAACGTAAAACGGGTTGAACGGGTATTTCCCCAATCTGAATGGGAATATTTAACCCAGATGGCAGCGCCGGAATATACTTATGTCCGCTTCTTGCGAGCCATCGGTAAATTCCCTGCGTTCTGTGGCGAATATACTGACGGGCGTGATTCTGATGCGATCTGTAAAAAATCCATCGTGACCGCTTTTGCCCACTTCTCTCAGGAGACCGGTGGCCATATATCCAAGGAGAACGTCTCCGACAACCCGCTGGGGCTGGAGGAGTGGCAACAGGCGCTGGTGCATGTGCGGGAGATGGGCTGGTCAGAGGGACAGACCGGCTACACCACCGGCTGTGGCCAGAACGACTGGCAAAACAAGAAGTGGCCCTGCAGCACGGGTCAGGGGTACTTCGGCCGCGGCGCCAAGCAGCTTTCTTACCACTTCAACTACGGTGCCTTCTCCGAGGCGATGTTCGATGGCGATGCCTCCGTGCTGCTCAACAACCCGGGGCTGGTGGCGGACTCCTGGCTCAACCTCGCTTCTGCCATCTGGTTCTTCCTCACCCCGCAGGCCCCGAAACCGGCCATGTTGCACGTGATTGATCGCACCTGGGTACCCTCCAAACGGGAAGCTGACGCCGGTATCGGCTATGGCTTCGGTACCACCATCAACGTCATCAACGGCGGTATCGAGTGTGGTGAACAGAACAAGGACAAGGGGCAGCCGGTCAATCGCATCCGCTATTGGGAAGGGCTGGCCAACCACTACCAGATCCCGATCAAGGCGGATGAGAAGAACACCTGCTGGCAGCAGACTCCCTATGGCAGCCTCAATCTTAACGGCGCTACCGACGTGCTCTACACCAACTGGGATGGCAACTGGAAATACTATCCGGATCGCCCGGGCGGTTACTCCTTCGAGTGCGAGCTGGTGGGCTTTCAGACCGCTTATTCTGCGTTGGTGCCGGGTGATTACGAGAAGTGCGTGACCAACTTCTACGGCTCCCACGCCAACTGGCCGAAAGTGCGTATCGTGGACAAACTGACTCCACCGCCGGTCGATCCGAGCGAACCCCCCATCGGTGGCAACCCGGCCTGGGAAGCCAGCAAGGTCTATACCGCTGGCAGCAAGGTGAGCTACAAGGGAGCCGTCTATCAGGCAAAATGGTGGACCCAGGGGGATGATCCCGCCAAAGGTGGCCCCTGGGCGTTGGTGACGACCCAATAAAGAGACAGTCCATCCATTGATTGATAAGGAGAGGGGGCTTAGCCCTCAGAGATCCCCTCATTTTTAGAGACTCAAATAATTCCAAGTGTGCGGGTATATAAGCGGTGTTGCTTCAGGTAGTAGATAAATTTATCCATCAACAAGACCGCATTGGCTTCTTTCATTTTAGGTAACAACTGGTAATAGATGACCCCTTGCCGAAAGAACGAATAGGTTCGGCTCTTGCTGGTATTGACCTTGATCGTTCTCTCTAGACCGACACTGTCTCCAGCCTTACCCAGCAGCGTCAGCAAGACGATGGCCAGGGCACTGAATAAAAACAGTCGGTCGCGCCGGACCGGATTACTGATGTGCACATCTCCCATACCCATGCCGAATTTGTAATCTTTGATATCACGAAAACTGGTCTCGATACCCCAGCGCTGGCCGTATAGTTGCAACGCCTTGGCGGCGCTCAGGTCGGTCCGGTTACTGGCCAGAAACCACGCGTCTTTCATGCCACTCTTATGACAACAATAGACCCGTTCGACAGGCTGTCGCTGCCCAGTTAGCTCCACCGCTTTGAGGGTTCGGGTGCGCCCGGTCGGCGTTAGCCAGTCCCGAGCTGGAACCTGCTCTACACCAGGGTAACCAACCAAAACATTTCCTTTAAATCTAATGAGATAAGCAAAGCCTAGCTCTTGCTCCAGGCGTTCGAACAGCTCCATGTAACCAAAGCCGCGGTCAGCTACTACCGTCACGAAGATACCCTCTGGCAACGTCTGCTTGAGCTTGGTGAGCAGCTCTTTCTCATGGGCATTGCGTTGCCCTTTGAGCAACGATTTCCGATGGGTTTTCCACAGCAGCGGAGTACTGCGACCGTGGTTGGTTTGCAGGCTGATAACCAAGGTACTGTGATCATCGGCATCGAATTCGGTCCAGTCCATGGAGACTACGATCTCGGTACGTTCACCGACCACATAGGGCACCCAATCGTCAAAGAGGCTCCAGACATTGAGCTTGGTGTTAGTGAGCAGGCGATCCACCTGTTTAACCGCATGTTTACGTTCGAGACCGTTGGCCAAGGAGAGGCCACTACCGATGGCGTGGATGGCCAGTGAACCTGACTCGATAACCCCGAGGGTAGCATTGGCGAGGGAAAGAACACGCTTAGCATGCATGTCCTGTCCAAATATATCGTCGATGTGGTTGAGGATTAGTTCGTGGTTAAACATGGGGATAGTCTGTTGGGTATTAGCTGGTCAAGGATGGCGATCATACCTCAGAAGCCGCGCCACGCCTCGCTCATATGAGGGGATGGTTAAGGGCTTAGCCCCCTTGTAATATATTTTTTCGTTGGGGGAGATATGTGGCAGAGATTAAAAAGTGATCCATCTATCTGGAGGGGCAGCTTTATTTTTCGGCCAACGTTTATTTCCCGCTTAAAGTGATGTAAACGGCACATATCAAATTTATTGATGGCTGGATTTAATGTTTTAACATTGCTGCTTAGTAATATTAAAAAGCGTTGAGTGATATTTTGCTAAACGATGGATTCGAAGAGCACACCCATGATGCTATCCTTCTCGTATTTATGATGAGGATGTTTATTCTTCCCATCTATCAACACATGGCATCACTCGGCTCGCTATTTT
Organism: Aeromonas sp. 95A; assembly: GCF_051919235.1. Classification (NCBI taxonomy): domain Bacteria; kingdom Pseudomonadati; phylum Pseudomonadota; class Gammaproteobacteria; order Aeromonadales; family Aeromonadaceae; genus Aeromonas; species Aeromonas sp. 95A. The sequence goes on along the minus strand of NZ_JBQBFC010000001.1, from coordinate 706,453 downwards.
TACGGATGAGCGTGCGTAGTTCAGCAGATTATTTTCACTGGAAGCAAGGTAATCTTGCTCGATTTTAAAGAATCGTTAAGGTGCGCAGATGAATGGGGATTGTCGTCACGTTATCCGAATGGGAAGTCGATTGTGGTTTAATCACTAAGCAGATAGTAGGAATAAAGGAGTGCACCATGGAACTGGTGGTGATCCGCCATGGTGAGACGCAAGCCAATGCGGAAGGACGGTATCAAGGTGCACTGGATATCGGGCTTAATGACGATGGCGTGCGCCAGATCTCTTGTCTGGCTGAGAAGGTGGCTGTGACAGAGCCGCCGTTCGATCGGCTGCTGGCGTCCCCCCTGCTGCGAACAAGGGAGAGTGCTGCCATCTTGTCTCGTCAGCTGGGATTGCCTGTGGAGCTTGTGCCTGCCTTTCGTGAGCGGGATGTCGGCCTGTTTGAAGGGCTAACGCAGGTAGAGGCAAGAACACGCTATCCCGAGCTGTGGGCGCGCAATATCACCCGGCGCTGGGCTGAAGCTCCTCCCGGTGGTGAAACCATTGATGAGGTGATAGCCCGGATCTCACAGGGACTTACGGAACTTGCTTCGACCATGCAGGGGGAGCGGATACTGCTGGTGGCGCACGGTGTGGTCGCCAAGGTGATCCGCGCCGTAACGATTGCCGGTTTTGATGACTTCTTTGAATGGCAATTGCCCAACGGCGGCATGCTGTCGGTGAGGCTCTCTCTGGATGATGGTGGCCCACTGCGCTTTAGCCGTCCCCTTGATGGTTGTGATTGAAAAGTGCACCAAAAGCATGACGAGAAAAAGCGCTACCGAAGAGAGTAGCGCTGTCTTTTGTATTCGTTGCGGTTGGTTATCTCTGCAGGCAAAGGTTAGCAGTGTCACCAGAGGGCAGGGGCGTGCGCCATCAGGTCGGCTCCGGTTCCTCTTTGCGGCAGCAGTTGCGCCCCTGTTTCTTGGCCAAATAGAGGGCGGTGTCGGCTCGTCTAACCATCTTCTCTACAGTGTCATGGCTGCCCTTGCTGGCGCTGATCCCGATACTGATGGTGAGGGAGATCTCAAGAGCCCCGTCCAGTGCATGGTGCTGGGATTCGATGGCTAGCCTGATCCGCTCGGCGCTGGCCCAGGCGAGCTCGAGGGAGGTTTCCGGTAGCAGTACGATAAACTCCTCGCCACCCCAGCGACCCAGCATGTCCACCTCCCGCAGTTGTTTGCTGATCCGTTTCACCAGACTCAGGATCGCCAGATCTCCCTGCTGATGGCCAAAGGTGTCGTTGACTTCCTTGAAGTGGTCGATATCGATCAGCAGCAGGCTCATGGTATGGCCGAAACGCTGGCAGCGCTGCATCTCGGCGTTGACCAGCTCGTTGAAGCGGCGCCGGTTGGCAATGCCGGTCAGGGGATCCGTGGTGGCCGCGACCTTCAACTCCTCCACCAGTCGGGCTCGCTCCGAGATATCCCGCAAGATGGCGGTCATCTCGGTGGTCGGGCCCAAATTGATTTTGGCGATGGTCACCTCCAGCGGGAATTCGCTGCCGTCTCGGCGCAGACCCATCACCGAGGCGCGGGCATGCATCGGGCGCGAATTGATGGGGGAGCTGCTGAAGGCTTTGAAATAGGTTTCGTGATTGGCGCGAAAACGCTGGGGAAGCAGGGTTTCCAGCCGCTTGCCGAGATAGCTCTCGTCGATGCCGAACATCTCGCAGGCGGCGGTATTGATAAGCTCGATGCGTGACTCGCTGCTGACACTGATGATGCCGTCATAGGCGGAGTTGACCACCGCTTCGAAGCGGCGGCGACTGGTGGTAAGCGCCTCTTCCAGCTGCTTTTTGGCAGTGATATCAATGGCGGTGACGATGATCCGGTTGATCCGTGCCTGCTCGGGGATGATGGGGGAGAGAATAAAGCGCCACCAACTGGTGCGCGAGAGGCTGTCGATGGGCAGCTCGCTCTCGAGCCCGGTCTGCATGCGCACACATTCGTGCATTGGCGGCTCGATGGTATTGGTGATGTAGCGGGGAAACATCTCGCTCAGCTGTTTGCCAATGCTGCCAAGGACATCCAGCTCGAATGCCTTGGCAAAGGTATCGTTGGCAGAGACCAGCACAAAGTGATCATCCTTGTCTAGGCTGAACACCGCCACGGCAGCGCCGATGGCGTCGAGAGATGACTTTATGTCGGCATGGGAACCCTGTGTAAACATGCGACCTCCACGGCGAATAACATATTGATATTCAGTATAGTGTGGTCGTTTGGCTAACTACTCTTCGATATCCAGCAACACCAGAATGGCGCTGTCGCCGCCCCATTCGCGGGGGGCCTGATGGAAGGCGCGCACATTGGGGTGCTGGGCCAGCCAACTGGGAATGCGCTGTTTGAGAATATGTTTGCCGATGCCGTGCATCACCGAGGCGACGTGAATGTTCTCTTTCTGGCAGAGGGTGAGCAGGGCGGCCAGCTCCTGTTTTGCCTGCTGCTGGTTCATGCCGTGCAGATCCAGGTAGATCTCCGGCGGATAAATGCCCCGCTTGAGCTTTTTCAGCTCAAATTTTGACACATCTTCCCGCACGTAACGGGTCGGCCCATCATCGTCGAGATGGGGCTGATACTCATCGCTGAAATAGTGGTCAACCCCAAGCTTTTCGCGGGTTTCGCGCAATTCGCGTTTCTGCTTGACCGGGCGTAACTCGGCCCTTATGGTATCTTGCTTGATTTTCCGGGTACCTTTTATCGCATCGCGGAACAGCAGGGTTTCCTCGTCTGTCGGTGAGGGCGTTTTTTTCATCAGATGCTCATGTATTAGGTATGCGTCTTGCCCGCAACGTAAACGGGGCTCGGGCCGGATATTACTCGACTTGGAGGTGGATTTGGACAAGATATTTATCGATGAGGTGGTTGCCGAGATGCACACCATCCAGGACATGTTGCGTTGGGCCATGAGTCGTTTCAACGACGCCGGGATTTTTTACGGTCATGGAACCGACAACGCCTGGGATGAGGCTGTGCAGCTGGTACTGCCCGCGTTACATCTGCCACCGGATGTAGACCCGGCCATGCGCCACTCCCGTCTCACCAGCAGCGAGCGTCACCGCATCGCCGAGCTGATTATCCGCCGGGTACAGGAGCGGGTACCGGCCGCCTATCTGACCAACAAGGCCTGGTATGCCGGTTGGGAGTTCTACGTGGACGAGCGGGTGCTCATTCCCCGTTCCCCCATTGCCGAGATGGTGGCCAACCGTTTCGCGCCCTTCCTCAAACATGAACCGACCCGGATCATGGACTTGTGCACTGGCTCCGGTTGCATCGCCATCATCATGGCCCACGAGTTCCCGGAAGCGGAAGTCGATGCCATCGACATCAGCATCGATGCGCTGAACGTGGCCGAGCGCAATATTAACGATCACGGGCTGGAACAGCAGGTTATTCCGATCCGCTCCGATCTGTTCCGCGATCTGCCGGCGGGCGACAAGTACGATCTCATCGTCTCCAACCCGCCCTATGTGGACTCCGAAGATATGTCGGATCTGCCGGACGAGTTCCGTCACGAGCCCGAGCTGGCGCTGGCGTCCGGCTCCGATGGTCTCAAGCTGACCAAGCGTCTGCTGGCCCATGCGGCAGATTTTCTCAAGGATAACGGCGTGCTGGTGGTCGAAGTGGGCAACAGCATGATCCATCTGGAAGCCCAGTTCCCCGAGATCCCCTTTACCTGGGTTGAATTCGAAAACGGCGGTCACGGCGTCTTTGTGATGACCCGTGACGAGCTGGTGCAGTATCAGGATCATTTCGCCATCTACAAGAACTAAGCAGGAGCGCGCATGGCAGGGAACAGTTTTGGTCAACTCTTTCGGGTCACTACCTTTGGCGAGAGCCACGGCCTGGCGCTGGGTGCCGTGGTTGATGGCTGCCCGCCTGGGCTGGAGATCAGCGAAGCGGATCTGCAGGGAGACTTGGATCGGCGCAAGCCGGGCACCTCTCGCTACACCACGCCACGCCGCGAGCCGGATGAGGTGAAGATCCTCTCCGGGGTGTTCGAGGGCAAGACCACCGGCACCTCCATCGGGCTGCTCATCGAGAATACCGATCAGCGCTCCAAGGATTACTCCGACATCAAGGATCTGTTCCGGCCGGGTCACGCTGACTACACCTACCACCAGAAGTATGGTCAGCGGGACTATCGCGGCGGCGGTCGCTCCTCGGCACGCGAGACCGCGATGCGGGTAGCGGCGGGGGCCATTGCCAAGAAGTACCTGAAACAGGTGCATGGCATCGAGATCACCGGTTTTCTCTCCCAGCTCGGCCCCATCAAGGCCGAGGCGTTTGATGCGGCACAGATTGAGCAGAATCCCTTCTTCTTCCCCGATGCGGGCAAGCTGGAAGAACTGGATCAATACATGCGCGACCTGAAAAAAGAGGGCAACAGTATCGGTGCCAAGGTGCAGGTCATTGCGCGCAATGTGCCGGTGGGTCTCGGTGAGCCGGTATTTGATCGCCTCGACGCCGACATTGCCCACGCCATGATGGGTATCAATGCGGTGAAAGGGGTGGAGATCGGTGACGGCTTTGCGGTAGTGGAGCAAAAAGGCTCCGAGCACCGCGACGAGATGACTCCGGCAGGCTTTGCCAGCAACCATGCGGGCGGCATTCTGGGTGGGATCTCGTCAGGTCAGGATATCGTGGTAAGCATGGCGCTCAAACCGACTTCCAGTATTACGGTGCCGGGCAAGACCATCAATACCGAAGGCGAGGCAATCGAGATGATCACCAAGGGTCGTCACGATCCTTGTGTCGGCATCCGCGCCGTGCCCATCGCCGAAGCTATGCTGGCGCTGGTGTTGATGGATCACCTGCTGCGCCATCGTGCCCAGAATCAGGGGGTGTTGACCCATACCCCGCAGCTACGCTGATCGCTGTTGCTACTTATCGACTGATCACCATAAGTCAGGAGATCAAGTTCGACAATACCAAAAAGGCGACCTTCGGGTCGCCTTTGCTATTTCAGGTGGCGGCTTATCCCGTCAATGCTTGCGGAGAGTGCGGGTCAGCAGGTCCGCGGCGCCCGGATCGGCATTGAGGCGACACCTGGGGGGCGAGAACTTGTTGTGGGGTTTGGGCAAGGCATGAATGGCCTCGTTGACTTTGAGAATCTGTTCTTCGCTCACGCTGTTTTTGGCAAACATCAGACTGACCGGCTGGTGGTGTAGCAACAGCTGGCAGCTGATAAACTCTTCGGCCCCCAGTTGGGCCAGCCGGTAGCGGGCATATTGCCACTCCATGATGATGCCATCGAGGCGGCGAGCCAGCAGCAGATCGATCATCCGCTCATCGGCGTTGTATTCGGTCGCCATTTTAAGCGCCGGGCAGCTATCCATCTGATGCATGGGGCGGGTGCCGCGCAACTTGCCTATTTTGAGTCCTTTCTCGTTGCACAGCGCGGGCAGATTATCGAGCTGTGCCCAGCGATCCTGATGGCCGGGGATAGGGTCATTGCTCAGCAGCACATAGGCACTCTGGCGGTAGGGGGTCGAGAAGCGGGCATAGCTCTGGCGCTCCGGCAGAGGGAGGGCGGCCATCGCCACATCCAGCTGGTCGTGCTCTACCAGATGCAGTGCCCGCGCCCAGGGAAGCTCGCGAAACTTGGGGGCAAAGCCCGCCTGGGTGAGGATCTGGCGGGTCAGGCTGACATCCAGCCCATCCAGCTCACCCCGGTTGTTGATTTGGCTGAAGGGGGGCCAGTGACTCCAGGCCACGGTCAGGGTCTGACTGGCCTGCAGCGCAGGGCTTAGCAGCAGAAGCAGCAGGCCAATCCTTGCCTGCCAGCTGCCGCGGGGACGATATGGCGTGGTCATAGCTAAACCTCGTTATTGTGTTCTTCTATCCCGTGCTTTTGCCCTGCGAGCCATGCCTGCGAGGGCTGATATTGTGTTGTCAGTTAATAGTGTGGTGCGTGCTACATCAATCAACGGGATTATTCGGGGGGCAGGAGGGGGATTTTCTGTTCGTGCTGGGAGGAGCATCACATTTTTCTCGTTTATCCCGGGCAACTCCGTTAGACTGCGCCTCTATTCTTTCCCCTTTGCTCTGCTCCCCGGGGAAATCGTTGTTTTCTCAATAGGCCCAGATCTTGTGAGATGGCATCGGCTCAGCAGAGGAGCCCCACCACAAATTCCCGGCGCCCCTATCTCTAGCAGGTAATTATGAGTTTTACTTCCCTCGGTCTGGCCGAACCCTTGTTGCGTGCCGTTGCCGAACAAGGCTACGACACCCCGTCTCCCATTCAGCAGCAAGCGATCCCCGCCGTTCTGGCTGGCCGCGATCTGATGGCGGCGGCCCAAACAGGGACCGGCAAGACCGCAGGCTTTACCCTGCCGATGCTGCAACGTCTGATGGAGAGCAAGCGCAAGGTTTCTCCAAACCGCATTCGTGCGCTGGTGCTGACCCCGACTCGCGAGCTGGCCGCCCAGGTGGGCGAGAGCGTACGTAACTACGGCAAACACCTGCCGATGCGCAGCCACGTGGTCTTCGGCGGCGTCAGCATCAATCCGCAGATGATGGCGACTCGCCGTGGTCTGGACGTGCTGGTGGCCTGTCCCGGCCGCCTGATGGATCTTTACAACCAGAACGCCGTCAAGTTCGACGAAGTGGAGATCCTGGTACTGGACGAAGCGGATCGCATGCTCGACATGGGCTTTATCCGCGACATTCGCCGCATCCTGGCTCTGATGCCGAAGAAGCGTCAGAACCTGCTCTTCTCCGCGACTTTCGCCGACGAGATCCGCGAACTGGCCACCGGTCTGCTGGATAACCCGGCGGTGATCGAAGTGGCCCCGCGCAACAGTACTGCCGAGCGTATCGAGCAGCTGGTGCATCCGTGCGACAAGGCCAACAAGATCGCGTTGCTGAGTCATCTGGTCACCAGCAACAACTGGCAGCAGGTACTGGTGTTCACCCGTACCAAGCACATGGCCAACCGCGTTGCCGAAACCCTTGACAAGAACGGCGTCAGCGCCGCCGCCATCCACGGCAACAAGAGCCAGGGTGCCCGTACTCGCGCGCTGGCCGGTTTCAAGGATGGTAGTGTCAAGGTGCTGGTGGCGACCGACATCGCCGCCCGTGGTCTGGACATCGACAAGTTGCCGCAAGTGGTCAACTTCGAGCTGCCGAACGTGGCGGAAGATTACGTGCACCGTATCGGTCGTACCGGCCGTGCCGGTGCTGCCGGTCACGCCATCTCGCTGGTGGCGGCCGACGAAGGGAAGCTTATCAAGGCGATCGAGCGTCTGACCAAGCAGAACATTCCGTGCGAGCAGGTGGCCGGTTTTGAAGCCTCCCGCGAGACCCTGGACAACATCGCCCGTGGTATCGGCGCGCCGCTTCGCAAAGAGCCTCGTGATCCGAGCGAACAGCGCCGTGCGCCGCGTCCGCAAGGTCAAGGCCAGCGTCAGGGGGCCGGTCGTTCCGCCTCCAATGGCAATGCGGGTGGTGCACGTACCGGTAACGGTGGCAAGCCCAAGCCGCAAGGTGGTCAGCGCCCTGTTGATGGCGCTGGCAAACCGGCTCAGGCCCGTCGTCCACGTCGCTCTACCCACAACCAGTAAGCGGCTCGGGAGCTTGACTCCCCAGCTATGCGGTTGACTGAAAAGCCCTGCCAATCTGGCAGGGCTTTTTGTTTTTTCAGCCATGTAATCGGCACTGTGTGGTGCTGCGAGAACCGCGCTAGATGGCGGAGAGGTACTGCTGTTGCATCGCCAGCCAGCGGCCGTTATTGATAAACGCCAGCTGTACCTTGAGCAGGGCCGCAATTTCCGCGCGGTGCTTTTTATCGAGGTAGAGAAAGACCTGCTCTTTGGTGATCTTCTGCCAGGGGGACGCCAGTGCAGGTTGAGAGGCGGGGCGCATCTTGATGAGCCAATCCACTTTGCCTCGATGCAGTTGGGCAAGCCCCTGCTTCTCATCGTTCAACCAGATGACCTGATAGTTGCCGAGGAAGCGCTCGCACCACTGGATGCCACGCAGGCAGCCAATCACGGTACCCTCGGCAGGGGGCCAGCTCGGGTTATCCCGTGCCTGACCATAAATCGCCGCCTCCGAGATGGGGGCACCGATCTGCAGCAAGTGGGGATAGGTCTGATCAAAGCCCTTGATCCGGGCCATATCGCCATCGACGGCATGGTCTGCCTCAATCAACTTTTCGCAGCGGGCATAGGTGCAGGGGATCAACTGAAAGTCGATGCCGGCCCGGCCAAACCAGTCATGAATAAAAGGGCGCAATATCGCAGTGTGTTCGACCGCTGCCGCCAGCTTTAGCGGGGTTGCGTGGGCAACGGGAGTCAGCCCGACAAGCAGTAACCAGCCAATCCACTTCATATCGCACTCCTGAATCGGGCTTGTTTAAGCAGAACTGTTGCGACTATCTGTGCAGTGAAGAATAGCCGATTGGGATGGCTGCCAGACCGCTTCGCCAGCTATTCGTGACGGCCGGGTCAGGGGGGCAGCGCCGTGATCAGGATATGGGCAGCGCTCACCAGGATCACTGTGAAGGTCAGCCCCATTCCCGCCACCCGATAACGGAAGTTCTCCGGCGTGCGGCTCATGCCAAAGGCGTGGCAGAGGCGACCAAGCAGCAAGGCACTCCCCAGCAAATGAACCAGCCAGGGGGCATGGCTGCCGGTTTCAACGAAATAGACCAGCAGTAGGGCGAGGGGGACATACTCGGCAAAGTTGGCGTGTACCCGCATGGCCCGCAGCATGGCGGGATCATCGCCATGGCCGAGTGCCACCTTGCGGCTATGGCGGGTGCGAATGGTACGAATGCTCAGCAACACAAAAAGCAGCGCAAGCAGGGCCGCGTAAACAGGCAGTATGGTCATGGTATCTGGCTCCTTGTGTGATGATATCGAGTAGCTGGTGTTCAGAGAGGCGATATTGCTCGGCATCTCAATGGCTTACCTTGAGGGTAGCAGCAAACTGCTTTAGCACGACCGTCATCTATTCACTTGCCATCTGCCAAGCGCAGGCGCAAAAAAACAGCCCTGCCGAGGTGGCAGGGCTGTTTTTTGATCATATTGATGGTGGGCAGAGCAGGGCCCCGTCATTACCCCTCATAAGGGAGGGAGGAGTGGTGCAGCACGATGCGCACCTTGCCATCATCCCCCTTCTTGAAACCCCAGGTCTTGTCGACTGTAGTTTCCTTGTTGTCGCGATCCACCAGATGCACCTTGCCCATGGTCAGCGCCATGTCGCCGTTGATATAGACGGCGGCATTGTCATAGCGATAGCTCTGCCAGTTTTTCAGGGCGAACCCTTTGTCGGTGGGGTAGGCGCTGTTGTTGCCGACAAAGTAGGCCAGCGCCCCCTCGCGGTTGGTGCGAAAGGTCTGCTCGCCACCGGCGAGGGTGGGTTTGAACAGCACTGGCCCCTGCTGGTAGCCATAGGCGCTGTCGAGCACCGACTCGGCAGTCGCCTTGGCGCGCTCAATCCCACCGGCGCGATAGTCATCGCTGATCTTGATGAGCGCCGCGCCCCAACCATCCTGCGCGGCCTTGATCTCCGCCTCGGTAATATTGTTGTTGGCGATTTCGGCTGCGCTGAGTGCGCCGCTGGCGGCAAGCAGGACGAGGGCAAGGGTGCTCTTCTTGAGGTGCAACATCATTGTTTTCTAACTCCTGATAGCGATAAACGAGCGGGCAGTGTAGCGAAGAGGCATGAACGGTTTTTGAACTGATTATTCAGGGTTGGGTAGTAAAAAGGTCGGTATATAGCCGAAGGTTTGGGTGTTTGTTTGGTAAGGGTCGCTGTCTTAATTAATGGCGGATACCTGTATCCAACTTGATTTCTTTTCCAACAAAAAGCCCCGTCAAGTTAATTGGCGGGGCTTGGCTATTTGGGGCATTCAGTATCGGGGATTACAGCGCTGGCAGCATTCCAAGGCTGACGCTGATCTGTACGCCAACAATCAGCACCCCCATGGCGGCGGCTACTCCCAGCGCCACTACGCCACCCGGGGCGCGGTAGTGGTGGGCAGGCGCCTGTTTGCGGCTCTGCCATACCAGCGCCACCGGCAGCAGTACCGCGAGGATTGCCAGCGCAATGGCGGCGTAGCCCAGCGCCATGATAAAGCCCTGCGGGAAGTAGAGGGCAAACAGCAATGGCGGCACGAAGGTGATGAGGCCAGTCTGAGTGCGGCCCTGCCAGTTGTCCTTGCGGCGGGTTGCCTTGGCCATAAAGTCGAACAGCCCCAGCGTTACCCCGAGGAAGGAGGTGGCGAGTGCCAGATCGGCAAACAGGTGCATCGCCTGATTAAACGCAGGCCAGCTCACCAGCTTGCCGACGTTGGCCAGCAGGCTGTCCAGCGCGCTGCCGGTTTGCAGCAGGGCTTGCTGGCCGAGCAGACCGAGGATCGCCACCTGCCACAGCACGTAGAGGATCAGCGGCAGGGCTGAGCCCCAGACAAAGACCCGACGCAGCTGTTTTGGGCAGTCACCGAGGTAGAGCATCACGCTCGGAATGGAGCCGTGAAAGCCGAACGAGGTGAAGATGACCGGCAGGCCCGCCAGCAACAGGCCCTGACCCAGCGGCATCGAGAGCAGATGCTGCCCTTCGGTGCGGGGCAACAGCAACGCCAGCACCACCACCATGATCACCAGTTTGACGGTGAACATCAGCCGGTTGAGGTAATCCACCGAGCGGGTGCCGACACAGACCATGCCGCCAAACAGCAGAGTAAAGGCCCAGGCAGCCTGCTCCTGGCTGAGATTCATGCCCGCATCGGCCAGCGCCTGTGCCAGCAGGCTGCTGCCGCCGCTGATGTAGGCGGAGGCCAGCGAGTAGAACAGCATCAGGATACAGAAGGAGGCGATGCGCTTGCCCCAGGGGCCGAGCAGATGATCCGCCAGCTGGTGCAGGTACCACTTGCCGGTGTTGAGGCTTGCCTCTACTTGCAGCATGGCGGTGAAAGCCATCAGGGCCCAGAGGCCGACCATCAACATCAGGGTGGCGGGGCCGCCGAGGGAGGAGGAGGCCAGCGGCAGGGCCAGCATGCCGGCACCTATGGTGGTGCCGGCAATCAACAGGGTACAACCCAGAGTTTTGGTATTCATGTTATCCATCCGAACGTAGCGGTGTCAGTACAAACAGGCGATGTCAGCAGTGACGTCAACAAGAGGGGAGTAATTGGCGTTATCAGAAGGTGCCTCCGGTGATAGGGCCGGAGGCTAGCAATATCGGAACGGGAACATCTGTACCTAAAACCTGTCAGTTGTAAAAGATGGTTGCCACGTTAGCGGATCAAAATAGCGGAAACAACCTCTTTTATACGGATCTTGTGCTGGCTTGTGGCAACAAGTGGAAATAAATGATGACAGTGATGGCTGATTGCAGAAAAAAGCACCGAAAAAATGACTGGCAGGGGCTCATTGATACGGGTCAGCCAAGTGGTTGCAGCACGGATGGGGGAGTGCCTTGGCGTGGCGTTGGCGTTTAGTTGCGGGGTGAAAGGAGTGTGGAGGCCGGTTGTTTAGTCGGCCAGACGGTAGAGAAAGCAAAGCGGGCGGGTAGGGTTGTGGGGAAAAAAATAAGGCTGCCGATGCTGGCAGCCTTATTGTCATCTGCTTTCTTTACCCACCCATTGACAGCAAATCGGGTCTGCTTCGAGCAGGTTAGCGACGGCGCTTGAGGGTGCGGCTCACATAGTGCAGCCCGCTCTGGTAGTTGCCGTTCACCGCCTTGAGCGCCAGATCCAGCGCCTGGCTCGCCAGCGCGTCGTGCTGCTGGGGCAGGGAGTTGATGCCAAAGGGGAGGAAGTCAAGCAGGCGATCGTCCCCGAAGGTGGCCATGGCGAGCTGGCTCATATCGATCTCTTGCTCCAACAGGTAGTCGAGTACCCCCTCCATCAGGATATAGGAAGTAGTGATCAGCGCTTCGGGCAGCTGACCCAGCTGCTGGTGCAGATCTTTGATCAGGCGATACCCCTCAAGACGGGAGAAGTGATCCCCCTCGCACAGGTGGCGAGCCGCGCTGTGACTGGCGACCGCCTGCTCGAAACCGGCTTTTCGCTCCTGACTGATCGTGAGTGCCGGCAGCGCGGTGATCAAGGCGATATGGCGCAGAGTCGGGGTGAGCAGGGAGCTGGTGAGATCAAAGCTCGCTTTCTCGTTTTCACTGGCGACGGTGACGAACTTGTCGGCGGCCATCGCCCGGTCGATGGCGAGGATCTGGCTGCCTTGCGCCTGCAATTTGCCGTAGAAGGGGTCGTCTGGGGGCAGGCAACTGGCCACCAGCAGGGCGTCCACATGGCGGCTCACCAGCATCTGGGCCAGCTCTTTTTCTGTGGCGGGCTCATCTTCCGAGCAGACAATGAGCAGCTGATAGCCCTGCGCCCGAGCCCCCTGTTCCAGCCGTTTGGCGAGCTTGGCGTAACTGGCGTTCTCAAGGTCGGGCAGGATAAAGCCGAGGGTCTTGGTCTGGCCGCCGCGCAGGGAGGCGGCGCGGCTGTCCGGCTGGTAGTTATGGGCGGTGACCACGGCCATCACCTTGTCGCGGGTGGCCTGGCTGATGCGGTATTGGTCGGCCTTGCCATTGATCACATAGCTTGCCGTGGTGCGCGAGACACCGGCGAGGGCGGCGATTTCATCCAGTTTCATCATATTGGCTCTGTTTGAGTTGCAAGGCCCACGGTCACTGCCGGGTGAGGGCACCGAAAAGTGTGCGCGGGATCATATCATTGAAAAGCACTCTTTGTGGGTACTTGATCAATTCGCTGAAACGATTCAGTCTGAGTGTAAGTGAAACGATTCAGCCTGTCAGCAACGAAGAGACCCAGTAGCCTGAAAATCGGGCTCCGATCACAGTGAACCGTGTTCGGGTCTATTGTCAGCTGGCGAGTTATCCGAATGTTCAATTGTGACGTACCGGCGCGGCCGGAACCTGATGGAGAGTCTCTATGTTGAAGTTGGCGCGAGAGCAGATCTTGCTGGGGCAGTCGGTGGCGACCAAGTCGGACGCCATTGCCCTGCTGGCAGGCAAACTGACCGAAGCCGGTCTGGTGGAAGCGGGCTATGTGGATGGGATGCTGGCCCGTGAAGCGCAGCATGCCACCTATCTTGGCAGCGGCATCGCCATTCCCCACGGCACCACCGATACCCGTCATCTGGTGAAGAGCACCGGCGTCATGGTGGCCCAATTCCCTCATGGCATCGAGTGGGACGAGGGGCAGATCGCCTACGTCGCCATCGGTATCGCCGCCAAGTCCGACGAGCATCTGGGCATTTTGCGCCAGCTCACCCATGTGCTGGGTGATGAGCAGGCGGCAGCCCAGCTCAAAGAGGCCACCGATGCCGACACCATCATCAATATCCTGACCGGCGCCACTGCCGCCAAAGAGGTGCAATACCTGACCCTGGCCGACTTCCCGGCCGATGATCGCGACCAGCTGCTGCTGGGCGCCGCTGCCCGCGCCAAGTCCGCCGGTTGGGGCGATGCCGCCATGGTGAGCGCCCTGCTGGCAAGCGAACCTGCCTATCTGGGCGAGGGCATCTGGCTGGCCCGGGCGCAAGCGGCTCAGACCGGGTGGGTGCTGGCCACCCCGAGTAGCGCCCTCACGGCAGAGGAGCTGTCGGTCAGCGCCATGCTGCTGCTGTGCGCCGCAGATAGCGGCCATCTGCCGCAGCTGGAGAATCTGGCCAAACTGGCGGCTGCCGGTCAGCTGGCGACGCTGGCGGGCAGCGAGGGACTGGCCATGCTGCAAGCGGGCCCCGCGAGCGGTCTTTCCGAAACCTTCACCATCATCAACCCTCACGGCCTGCATGCCCGTCCCGGCGCCATGCTGGTCAAGGTGGCCAAAGAGTTTGCATCCGACATCCGGGTGGCCAATCTGGATGGCAGCGGCGAAGCGGTTTCCGCCAAGAGCCTGATGAAGGTGATCGGCCTTGGGGTCAAGTGCGGTCACCGTCTGGCATTTCGCGCCGAAGGGGCAGATGCCGAAGCGGCTCTCAAGGGGATCGGTGAGGCCATTGCCGCTGGTCTCGGCGAGGGGGCGCATTGATGAAGATTGTCACCATTACCCTTAACCCTGCCCTTGATCTCACTACTCGCCTTGAGGCAATGAGCCTGGGCGAGGTCAATCTGGTGAGTGAGGCCAACCTGCGTGCGGCGGGCAAAGGGATCAACGTCGCCATGGTGCTCAAGGATCTGGGCCGCGACGTAGGCGTCACCGGCTGGCTGGGCGCTGACAATGAACAGAGTTTTGTCTCCCTGTTTGCAGAGCGGGCGCTGGATGATCACTTTGTCCGTGTCGCGGGCAGCACCCGCATCAACGTCAAGATCTCCGAGCAATCCGGTCGGGTCACCGATCTCAACTTGCCGGGGCTCACCATCCATGAAAGGGAAGTGAGCGCGCTGGAGCAGGCCATCGACCAATTGGCTGAGCATGCAGAGTGGTTTGTGCTGGCTGGTAGTCTGCCCAAAGGGGTGGCCTCCGATTACTGCGCCCATCTGATCCGTCTGCTCAAGGCCAAGGGCAAGCAGGTGATCTTCGATTGCAGCGGCGCGGCCTTAAGCGAAGGTATCAAGGCTGCGCCGACCCTGGTCAAACCCAATCTGGAGGAGCTGAGCCAGTGGGCGGGCCGCCCCATCAAGACCCTGAGCGAGCAGGCCGAGTGTGCCCGCGCGCTGCAGGCAAGCGGGATCCCCAACGTGGTGATCTCCAACGGCGCCGATGGCCTCATCTGGTTTGCCCCGGATGCCGTCTGGCAAGCCATTCCGCCGCGGATGCAGGTGGTCAGCACGGTCGGTGCTGGCGATTCCCTGGTGGCCGGTCTTGCCCATGGTCTGAGCCTTGGCTGGGCGCCGGAGCAGACCCTGCGGCTGGCCACTGCCGTCTCGGCACTGGCGGTCAGTCAGGTGGCGGTCGGCTTTGACGATATCAATGTGCTCAACCCTTTACTTGAACAGGTGCGCGTAGAGCGTCTGGATGAGCTGGCACCTGTTCAATGCAATACCCCCTCAATGGAAAACTCAGGAGATGCCCAATGAAAGCAATCTTGGTTACGGCTTGCCCGGCGGGCATTGCCACCAGCTTTCTCGCTGCAAAACGGATAGAACAGCAGGCCAAACTGGCTGGCTGGGAACTCACCCTCGACGTCGGCTCCAGTGTGCAGCCCCGCCAAGTACCGAGCAAGGAGCAGATTGCCGCCGCCGATTTGGTGCTGGTTGTCGCCAGTGCCCCGGTGGATCTCGCCGCCTATGATGGCAAGCGAGTCTATCAGGGCAGCATGGATCTCGCCCTGCAGGATCCCGCTGCCTTGCTGGAAGCCGCAACCAGCGGTGCCAGCGTCTATCGTCATCAAGCCGCCTCCGCCGTTGCCAATGCTGCCGCCAAACCGACCGCCGCAGGCAAGCGCATCGTGGCGGTGACAGCGTGCCCGACTGGCGTTGCCCACACCTTTATGTCGGCAGAAGCGCTGGAGACTATGGCCAAACAGCTGGGTTATCAGATCCGCGTTGAGACCCAAGGCTCGGTCGGTGCCCAGAATGCCCTGACTGCCGAGGAGATTGCATCTGCCGATCTGGTATTCCTCGCCACCGATATCGAAGTGGACATGGCGCGCTTTGACGGCAAGCCGGTCTATCGCACCAGCACGGGCGCTGCGCTGAAGAAAACCCGCGCCGAACTCGACAAGGCGTGGATCGAGGCGAAAACCTATCGCCACAGCGGTGCCAGCCAGCCCAAGAAAGAGGAAAAAGCCGGCCCCTACAAGCATCTGCTGACCGGTGTCTCCTTCATGCTGCCCATGGTGGTGGCGGGCGGTCTTACCATCGCGCTCTCGTTTGTGTTCGGTATCGAAGCGTTCAAGGTGGAAGGCTCTCTGGCCGCCGCGCTGATGAAGATCGGTGGTGGCTCTGCCTTTGCCCTGATGATCCCGGTGCTGGCCGGTTACATTGCCTACTCCATCGCTGACCGCCCGGGTCTCGCCCCCGGCATGATCGGCGGTATGCTGGCAAGCTCGCTGGGCGCCGGTTTCCTTGGCGGCATCGTGGCCGGTTTCCTGGCCGGTTACAGTGCCAAGTACCTGAGCGACAAGGTGCGCCTGCCGACCACTCTGGAAGCGCTCAAGCCCATCCTGATCATTCCGCTCTTTGCCAGCCTCTTTACCGGCCTGGTGATGATCTATGTGGTGGGTGGCCCGGTGGCCGGCATCATGAATGCCATGACCGAGTTCCTCAACAACATGGGCTCTGCCAACGCCGTGCTGCTGGGTGTGATCATCGGAGCCATGATGTGCTTTGACATGGGCGGCCCGGTCAACAAGGCGGCCTACGCCTTCGGGGTCGGCCTGCTGGCCTCCAAAACATACGCCCCGATGGCCGCCGTGATGGCCGCCGGTATGGTGCCGGCACTGGGCATGGGTATTGCCACCTTCCTGGCCCGTACCAAGTTCATCAAGGCGGAGCAGGAAGCGGGCAAGGCCTCCTTCGTGCTGGGTCTGTGCTTTATCTCCGAGGGGGCCATTCCGTTTGCCGCCAAGGATCCGATGCGGGTTATCCCGGCCTGTATGGTTGGCGGCGCCCTGACCGGTGCGCTCTCCATGCTTTTCGGCTGTGAGCTGATGGCACCCCACGGCGGTCTGTTCGTGCTGTTCATTCCGCACGCCATTAGCAACGTCATGATGTATATCGTGGCGATTGCGGCAGGCTCGCTGCTGACCGGTGTCTCCTACGCCATGCTCAAACGCGGCGAAGAGCAGGCCAAACTGGCCACTGCATAAGCCTTGCCACCCGGCAACATGTCATAACCAAGAGCGGCCTGCGGGCCGCTTTTTTATTGCCGGATACAGGGAAAAATGCAGGCGTTGTTTTGCTTGTGGTTAATAGATTAACCCTCTAGCGTGAGGTGCTTGGGGCGCACCTGCGCCCGCTGATAACCCGATACCCAGGAGCAGATGATGACACCCATGATCCCCCCCATGCTCAATTTTGCGACCGGCAAGATCGGTGGCGCAGAACTGGTTGAGAAGAGCACCACCCTGGCTGACTTGCAGGGGCTTTTTGCCGACCCGCACGCCGAGGCCGCGCTCTCGCCCGAGACCCTGCTCTATCGGGTCGCCATGCTGCCCGGCAATGGTGGCGAGGGGGATCTCAACATGGGCGTCACCCATCTTGAGGCCGGCAGGATAGGGAGCGAGTTTTTTATGACCCGCGGTCATATCCATGCTCGCGCCGAGCAGGCCGAATACTACTTCGGGTTGTGCGGAAGGGGGCTATTGCTGTTGCAGGATATGGCTGGCGTCTGTCGGCTGGAGCAGGTCTTTCCCGGCAGCGTTCACCATATTCCGGGCCATGTGGCCCATCGACTCGTCAACACCGGCGAGACGCAGCTCTCAGCGCTGGCGGTCTGGTCTGCTGTCGCAGGTCACGACTACAAAGCGATGGGCACGCGCGGTTTTGCTGTTCGGGTGCTGGCCGGAGAAGATGGTACGCCCCACCTTGTGACCAGCGATCAGCAAGGGATATAAATCGGAGCTGGCGGCGGCCCGCTAGGGGCTGCCGCAAGATTGGCGCACCACCAGAGTAGGAGGCAGAATGATGCTTTTGGCCGGCTCGTCGTTGCCGGCCATCCGCTCAAGCAGCAGCTCGCCCGCCTTGCGGCCGATCTCCCGCGCAGCCACCGAGACGGTGGTGAGCGCCGGTTCGACCAGCGCTGTCTCCGGCAGATCGTCAAAGCCCACCAGTGCAAAGTTCTGGCCGATGAGCCGCCCCTGCTTGCGCAGCGCCAGCATGGCGCCGAGCGCCACCACATCCTGATAGCAGACCGCTGCCGTCACCTCGGGGTGCTGCTCCAGCAGCGCCGTCGTGGCGCGGGTGCCCTCTACCCGGCTGGCGCCGCAGCTGATGATCCACTCCGGTTTGGCAGTGATACCGTGTTCGAGCAGCTTGCTCATATAACCACCGAGGCGTTGGGATCGGCTGATGGAGGTGGGGGAGCCCCCAACAAAGGCGATATGACGGTGGCCGAGTTTCAGCAGGTGCTCGGTCGCGAGCTGACAGCCCAGAAAGTTGTCGGTGCCGACAAAGTCTATCGCTACATTCGGCACCGGTCGCACCACCAGAATGGTGGGCATATGGCGACGTTGCAGGCTCTCGAAAAAGCTGTGGGGCGTAGGCTGGGCTGCGCAGATCACCATGCCGGCGGCGCTGTTGCGTTGCAGCGAATCCATAAACTGCTGCTGCCTTGTCGCCGACTCCTCGCTGTTGGCGAGAAACAGCATCAGGTCGTGGTGTTCCATCTCCCGGCTCAGGCCCGCTGTCATCTCTGCATAGAAGGGGTTGGTAATGTCGTGCAGCAACAGGCCAACCTGATTGCTGCTCTTGTTGCGCAGGTTAGCGGCAGTCTGGTTGTAAACATAGCCGAGCTCGTCGATGGCCTTGAGTACCCGCTGGCGAGTGTGGTCGGAAATGCGTCCCTTGTTGCGCAGGGTCATGGAGACGGTGGCGGTGGAAACGCCCAAGTGGCGGGCAATATCTGCAACAGTCACATTGCTCATGGTGTGGGTCCAGTCATGATCGTGCCATCAAGATATATCGATTAATCTGTATTTCGGATGAGAGAAGGTTGCAAGTGAGCGGTTGATCACGAATTTCACCGCCCATGCCGATGATATATCCCAATGTTTGAGGTTAATCGTGTTTATCAGGTTGTGGTTAACGGGTTAATCGATTTATCTCTGTCGTAGGTGTCAACGAGAGAACAAGCCAATGATTCATTCGAGTTACGTTTCCAACTACGACAAATATCCAGAAGTGACCGTTGTTGGATATGAGCGGGCCGCCTGTGCGGGATGGGATGAGATTGCCCATCAGTTGCAAGCCAAAGTGAACGGGCAAGACAAGGCGAAAGTGGTACTGGTGATCGACTGCTATCACGGTGTGGATCAGACCGAGCTACGCACCCAGCTGCTGACCAGATTCGGGCCTCACACGCTCATTGATGTGGAACAGGCGCGCCTGCCCGAACCCAAAGTGCTGGCGATGCTGGATCGCTTCATCACCGATGACAGGGTCTTTGGCGTGCTGGCACCCCACAAGATGGTAGAGTTTTTTGACCCGGTCGCCTTGGCGCGCCTGCAACAGCAGGTCGCAGAGATAGCCGAAGGTCTGGTGGTGGTGATGGGCAGCGGCGCTTCGTTGGTGGCGAAAGGGGATGTGCGGGTCTATGCCGATCTTGCCCGCTGGGAGATCCAGCAGCGTCTGCGCCGTAAAGAGATTGGCAACTGGGGCGCTGATAACACCGAAGAGGACATATTGCGCCGCTACAAGCGCGCCTTCTTCATAGAATGGCGGGTGTTTGACCGTCATAAACTGGCCCAGCTGCACACCATCGATTTCCTGCTCGACACCAATACGAGGGGCAAGCCGACCATGGTAACGGGGGCGGCACTGCAACAAGGGTTGCATCAGGCGGCGCGCCAGCCGTTCCGGGTTGTTCCCTTCTTCGATCCTGGGGTCTGGGGCGGGCAGTGGATGAAGCAGGTGTGTGATCTGGACCCGGCCCAACCCAACTACGCCTGGTGCTTTGATTGTGTGCCCGAGGAGAACAGCCTCTACTTGCGCTTTGGCGAGGTGCGGGTAGAGATCCCGTCGCAAAACCTGGTGCTGTGCCAGCCAAAAGCTCTGCTGGGGGAGCGGGTACACGCCCGCTTTGGCGCCGAGTTCCCGATCAGGTTCGATTTTCTCGATACGGTGGGGGGGCAGCCGCTCAGTTTGCAGGTGCATCCGCTGACCGAATACATCCAGCAGGAGTTCGGCATGCACTACACCCAGGACGAGAGCTACTACCTGCTCGATGCCAAGCCGGACTCCTGCGTCTACCTCGGCACCCGCAACGGTATCGACTCTCAGGCGATGCTGGCGGAGCTAGCTGCCGCCCAGCGTGGTGAGAAGCCCTTCGACGACGAGCGCTTCATCAACCGCTTCCCAGCCCGCAAGCATGACCACTTCCTGATCCCGGCTGGAACC
Organism: Aeromonas sp. 95A; assembly: GCF_051919235.1. NCBI lineage: Bacteria > Pseudomonadati > Pseudomonadota > Gammaproteobacteria > Aeromonadales > Aeromonadaceae > Aeromonas > Aeromonas sp. 95A. Next base: position 686,438 of record NZ_JBQBFC010000001.1, on the reverse strand, counting down.
GTTCACTGCTCGGGAGAGGGGGCCATGGTGCTCGAGATCAGCGCCACCCCCTACATTTTCACCTTCAAACTGTGGGACTGGGGCCGGGTCGGGCTCGACGGCATTCCGCGCCCCATCCATCTGGAGCATGGCAGCAAGGTGATCCAGTGGGATCGGGATACCGACTGGACCGAGCGAAATTTGGTCAATTGCATTGAGCCCATCGCCGAAGGGGAAGGGTGGCGTGAAGAGCGCACCGGACTGCATGAGCGTGAATTTATCGAGACTCGTCGCCACTGGTTCAGCGTGCCGGTAGAGCACGACACCGGCGGCACTGTACAAGTGCTCAACTTGATAGAGGGTCGGGAGGCAACGGTAGATAGCCCCGACAACGCCTTCGCCCCCTTCGTGGTGCACTATGCCGAGACCTTCATCGTACCGGCGTCGGTAGGGCGCTATCGTATCCGCCCGAGTGGCGAGAGTGAAGGGCAGACCATTGCCACCATCAAAGCCTTTGTGAGGGGGTAACCGGAGATGCTGAGGATCCTTATCGCAACCCATGGTTCACTGGCGCCGGCCCTGCTGGCCAGCGCCAATATGGTCTACGGCGAGTTGCCCGCCGTAGCCACAGTTTCTCTGACCGAAGAGGGAGGAATAGAGGCGTTTCGCGCCGAGTTTGAACAGACCCTGCGCCGTCATGGCGCCGGGGCTGACGGGGTGTTGGTGCTGTGCGACATGGAGTGCGGCACCCCCTACAACGTGGCATGCCGCTTTGCATTTGATTCCGCATGGCCGCAGCCGGTAGCCGTGGTGACCGGGGTTAATTTTCCCATGCTGCTGATGAGTGCCGACTGGCTTGCTGCGACCGATGTACACGAGGCGGCCCGCCAGTTGCTGGCCCAGGCACTGGAATCCATGGTGATCGCGGCCCCGGCGGCACACCAGCAAGATGACAACTTCTAGGAGAGCGAGATGGCGATTTCATTTGTACGCATTGATGATCGGGTGATCCACGGTCAGTTGGTGACCCGCTGGGCCAGAGAGCTTCCTTGTGACGGTATCGTCGCGATCGATGATGAGGTGGCGGCCGATCCGCTGCTCTCTCAGGTGATGACGGGGGCTGTGTCGGACACCAAGGTGTGGCTGTTTGATGTGGCAACCGCCATTACCAAGTTGCCCAAGGTGATCGCCAGTGATAAGCGCTACTTCGTGATTGGCAAGTCGCCGGTCACCCTGCAGCGCCTGTGCGCCGCCGGGATCTCCCTGGATAATCTCAACGGCAAGATCAACGTCGGGCCCATGAGTGCCCGCGAGCAGACTACCACCATAGGCCCCAACCAGTCGGTGACGGCGCAGGAGATCGCCGCCTTTGATTACTTGGCCAACCTTGGTCACGAGATCGACTTTCGGCTGGTACCGGATGCCAGTCATTACAGCTGGGCAGATGCCCAGAAAAAGCTGAAATAGGGAGCAGAGATCATGTTTCTGGAAGCAACACTCATCGGGATACTCTGCTATCTCGGTGCCCTCAGCAGCCCCTGGCTGCTGGGCTTGACCGGTGGCTGGTACACCATTACCCGCCCGTTGGTATCGGGCATGCTGGTCGGTGCCATTCTGGGGGATATTCAGACCGGTATCCTGATCGGGGTGGCGGTGCAGGCAGTCTATATCGCCATGGTGACGCCGGGCGGTTCCATGCCGGCGGATCTCAACTTCGTCGCCTTTCCGGCCATTGCGCTGGGCATCATGTCGGGCAAGGAGCCGTCGGTTGCCGTGGCGATTGCCGCCACCATCGGCATCGCCGGGACCATCCTCTTCAACTTCATGATGGTGTTCAACTCCTACTGGAACCACAGGGCCGATGTGGCGCTGGAGCAGGGCGATGAACAGGGGGTTTACCTCAACAGCGCCATCTTCCCGCAGGCCAGCAACTTTGTGCTGCGTTTCGTGCCGACTTTCATTGCCGTCTACTTCGGTAACCAGTACATCGAAGGGTTCATGAACAGCCTGCCGGAGCTGGTGATCCGTACCATGACGGTGGTGGGCGGCATTCTGCCTGCAGTCGGCATTGCCATCTTGCTCAAGCAGATCATCAAACAGAACAGCATGCTGATCTACTTCCTGGTGGGTTTTGTCGGCATCGTTTTTCTCAAGCTCAACATGGTGGGGCTGGTGATGATTGGGGCCCTGCTGGCGCTCATTCACTATAACTACAAGCCGGAACCACGCCCTGCAGTCGCTGCCCGTGCTGCCACCCAAACCGATGATGAGGATGAATTCTGATGAACACAGAGCTGCAATCAGGGGAACTGGCGGCCAAGCAGCCGGTTGCTCTTACCTCACGGGATCTGCGTGCCTGCTGGCGTTCGTGGATGATGTACAACCTCTCCTCAATGAGCTTCGAGCGACTCGAATCGTTCGGATTTTGCCTCGGCATGATGCCGGCGCTCAAGAAGCTCTATCCCGGCAAGGCTGAACGGATGGAGGCGATGAAACGCCATGCCTCCTTCTACAACACCGAGCCCCAGATCGGCGCCATTATCAACGGGCTGGCAGTCGGGCTTGAAGAGAAGCGGGCCAATGGCGAGAAGATCGACGGTGAGACCATCAATACCCTCAAGGTTGGCCTGATGGGCCCCATCGCTGGCATAGGTGATTCCATGATCCCCGGTATGCTGGTGCCCATTCTGCTCAGTATCGGTATGGCGCTGGCGGCAGGGGGGAGTGTGCTGGGGCCGCTGTTTTACGTCATCAGCTTCAACGCCATCGCCATTACTGGCTCCTACATGCTGTTTATGAAGGGCTACAAGCTGGGCACTGGTTCGGTGGAGTCTCTGGTCAGTTCCGAGTCGGCCAAGCTGCGCGAGGCGCTCTCCCTGCTCGGGGTCTTTGTGATGGGCGGGGTAGCGGCCAGTTATGTCAACCTCTCCACCGGGCTCGATTTTGTCACCTCGGACGGGGTCAATATCCAGGTTCAGAGCATGCTGGATGGCATCTTCCCCAAACTGATGCCGCTGGTGGTGGTGCTGGGTACCTGGTATCTGATGGCCAAGCGCAACGTTTCGCCGGTCAAAGCGATGCTCGGGCTGTTGGTGCTGGCCTTTTTCGGGGTCGCCATCGGTCTGTTCTGATGGGGTCAAGGCCATTTGGTCAACAATGGGAGAGCTTGGCTCTCCCTTTTTATCGCCGTTGCGAGAGGTAATTCATGCATATCGAGGTTATTGAGGCCGCACAGCGTTGCCATCGCTGGCTGGTCTCCGAGGCGCTGCCCCTTTGGGGCGCGCAGGGGGTTGACCCCGAGCGTGGTCTGTTTGCCGAGGGATTGGATAGTGCTGGCCAGCCTTTGTGGCAGCCGACCCGTTTTCGGGTACAGAGCCGCCAGATCTATGTGTTCAGCCACGCCACCCTGCTGGGGTGGTACGACGGGCGCACCCTTGCCGAGCGTTCTGCTTTGGTCGGTATGGGTCATTTTGACGATGGGGCGGGGCATAGCGTTTTCTCCATTAATCGGGATGGTTCGATTGCTGACGCATCAGTCTGCAGCTATGAATACGCGTTTGCCCTGCTGGCTGAGTGTTGGCTCTATCGTCTGAGTGGCGATCCACGCTGGCAACAACAGGCCGAGTCGCGCTATCAGACCATTGAGCAACTCTTTGCGGACCCGCTGCACGGTGGATTTCACTCCACTTGGCCATCTGGCCCACTGCGCAGCCAAAATCCCCATATGCATCTGTTCGAGGCGTTGTTGGTGGCGGCAGACAGCTTTGATGATGTGATATGGCAGCAGCGAGCAACCGCGCTGTATCGGCTGTTTCGTCAGCGTTTTCTGGAACCCGGTTTACTGCGCGAGTTTTTCGACGATGCGCTGCTGGCGCGTCATGCCGACTCCCGTCTTATCGACCCGGGTCATCACTACGAGTGGTGCTGGCTGCTGGCACGCTACCGGACTCTTGCCAGCAGCTGGGAAATCCAGCCAACCAGCACCGAGATTGACGAGGCAATCGGGATATTGACCCGCTTTGCCATCCGCCACGGGCACGGGCAAACCGGGCTGGTGATCGATGAGCTGACCGATGATGGGCAACCCTATCGCGATACCAGCCGGCTCTGGTGCCAGACCGAACATTTGAAAGCACTCCTGGCGACCTATGAGCAACAGGGGGATGAGGCTACCGCCTGCCAGATCAGCAAGGTAGTTGCGCGGATCTTCCACTACTACCTGTTGCCCGCGATGCCCGGACAGTGGGTCGATCAAGTGGATAACGAGGGAAAGCCGCTGACCTCTCATGCGCCAGCCAGCACGTTTTATCATCTGTTTGTGGCGTTTAGCGAACTGGCACTGGTCGCAGGGGTGGGTATCGGGGAGTAGGGTGGCCTATGGGAGGCGTTTAAAAATCCCAGCCGTGCTGTGCTTGCAGTTCACTGGGAGCGCCTTCACGAGCCTTGCGCCGCGCAGCCTCGACCCGACGTTTGCGATCCCGGCACAGGCGCATCACCTCTTGTTGCTGGGCAGGGGTCATGGTGAGCCAGTTGAAACGCTCTTCGCGATTGCGCAGGCACCCCTTGCAGTAGCCTTTGTTGTTCACTTCGCAGACCCCGATGCAGGGGCTCTGCAGCGGGAATATTTCGAGCTGTTCCATCCATCACCTCGCACATCCTGTCACCTTGTTATAACCCAGCGGATCCCCTTTGGAGAAATCCTGCTTCAAGTGATTGATGTCGTTTGCTTTCCCCCTGCAAATTTGGCATCTTCCCCGCCGAGCATGGCTCTTGGCGTTATATGAGGACATATGAACAAACACGCGTACTGGCTGACCGCCGCAGTGCTGGGGCTGGCCGGTTGTGCGGGCAACTCTGACAAAGCAGAAGTGCCCAAAAAACAGACCGACAACAGATGTTTCCTGAACTGCGAGGTGCCGGAAAATCTGGGCAAGCAGTATCTGGACGGAACCTTGCCAGAGGATCTGGTGAGGGTGGAGCGGGTCAATAGCCGTGCGCGTGCCGACTACAGCAAATTTGGCCCGCAAAGCAGACTGGTATTGGAGCGCTCCGGCAAGATGAATCGCCGTTATGGCGAGCTCTATCATCAGCTCTCCCGCTGGGTAGCGGGCGGTGGCAATCCTGCCGACATCACCCGTTACGGTATCAGCCTCGCTCAGCTGGGCGGCGCCGATCGCATGGGTAACGTGCTCTTTACCGGTTACTACTCGCCGGTGCTGGAAGTGCGCCACCGCCCTGATGCCAAGTACAAATATCCCATCTATGCCATGCCCAAATGTGGCGGTCGCTGTCCGACCCGGGCCGAGATCCATCAGGGGGCCCTGGCCAACCGTGGACTGGAGCTGGGTTACAGCAAATCCCTTATCGACAACTTCCTGATGGATGTGCAGGGCTCGGGCTTTGTCCACTACGGGGATGACGATCGGCTGCAATATCTGGGCTACAGCGGCAAGAACGGCCACGGTTACGTCAGTATCGGCCGGGTACTGATCGACCGCGGTGAAGTGCCCAAAGAGCAGATGTCGATGAAGGCCATCAAGGAGTGGGCCAACCGTCAACCGGAGGAGAGCGTCAAGGAGCTGGTGGAGCAGAACCCCTCCTATGTCTTCTTCGAGCGTCGCCCCACCAATGATGTGATCGGCGCTGCCGGTATCCCGCTGCTGCCGTTGGCGGCCGTCGCTGCCGACAAGACCCTGCTGCCGATGGGGACCCCGATCCTCGCTGAAGTTCCCCTGCTCGATAAAGAGGGCAACTGGACCGGCAAGCACCAGCTGCGGCTGTTGATTGCGCTGGATGTGGGCGGGGCGGTGAAGAAGGGGCACCTCGATCTCTACCACGGTATGGGTGAGAAGGCCGGTGTCGCGGCCGGTCACTACAAGCACTTTGGCCGAGTCTGGAAACTGGGCCTGCACCACGGGCCGACTGCCGCCCCCTGGTTGTAATCCTCTGAGGGTTCGCGCGTCTGTAATCGGGCGCCCGAGCAATGTGAAGAGACAAAAAAAGCCGCCGGATTGCTCCGGCGGCTTTCTATTTTGTGCGAGTTGCCAGTCTGTGGCTGCGTCAGCTCTTCTGGATATCCAGCCGGATGGCGCCGACCGGTTTGCAGCAGCAGGGGAGGCACTCCCCTTGGGCGACAAATGCCAGCGGCACCGAAGGATAGTGCACCTTGCCAGCCATCAGCGGAGTGCGGCAGGCGCCGCAATAGCCGCTGCGACACTGGAACTCCACATGATGACCATGGCGCTCCAGGGTTTCCAACACGCTTTCGCCGGGATGGGCGTGCAGCACGGCACCATCCCGGGTATGTACCCGTGGTGCCACGTCCGCATGCTGTTCAGCAGGCGCGTGCGGGGCAGGGGTCAGCGTGTTGGTGGCGTCACTCACAGCTCGAAATCACCCAGGTCGTCGGCATTGACTTCGCTGTCGATCTGACCGACCAGATAGGAGCTGACCTCTACCTCTTGCGGGGCGACCTGTACGTTGTCGGATGACAGCCAGGTATTGATCCAGGGGATCGGGTTTTGCTTGGTGCCGGCAAAGGCTGGCTGCAGGCCGACTGCGCTCATGCGCAGGTTGGTGATGTACTCCACATACTGGCAGAGGATGTCCTTGTTCAGGCCGATCATGGAGCCGTCTTGGAACAGGTACTCGGCCCACTCTTTCTCCTGAATGGCCGCCTCCTTGAAGATCTCGAAGCAGGCCTGTTCGCACTCGGCAGCGATCTCGGCCATCTCCGGGTCATCCTGGCCGGTGCGCATCAGGTTCAGCATGTGTTGGGTGCCGGTGAGGTGCAGCGCTTCGTCGCGGGCGATCATCTTGATGATCTTGGCGTTGCCTTCCATCAGTTCACGCTCGGCGAAGGCAAAGGAGCAGGCGAAGCTGACGTAGAAGCGAATTGCTTCCAGCGCGTTGACGCTCATCAGGCACAGATAGAGCTTCTTTTTAAGCTCGCGCAAGGTGATGGTCACCTCGCGGCCCGCGACGGTGTGGGTCCCTTCACCGTGAAGGTTGTAGAGGGCGGTCGCTTCGATCAGGTCGTCGTAGAAGTGACTGATGGAGCCGGCGCGCTTCAAGATCTGCTCGTTGGTCACGATGTCGTCGAACACCTGGGCGGGGGTGTTGACGATATTGCGGATGATATGGGTGTAGGAGCGAGAGTGGATGGTCTCCGAGAAGGCCCAGGTCTCAATCCAGGTTTCCAGCTCTGGAATGGAGACCAGCGGCAGCAGGGCCACGTTGGGGCTGCGACCCTGAATGGAGTCCAGCAGGGTCTGGTACTTCAGGTTGGAGATGAAGATATGCTGCTCGTGGGGCGGCAGGGCCTGATAGTCGATGCGATCACGGGAGACATCCACCTCTTCCGGGCGCCAGAAGAAGGAGAGCTGCTTCTCGATAAGCCGCTCGAACACTTCGTGCTTTTGTTGATCATAACGGGCTACGTTGACCGATTGGCCAAAAAACATCGGCTCTTTGAGCTGGTCGTTTTGGGTTTGGCAGAAAGTTGAATAGGCCATGGTTACCAGAATATGTGAATAGAGAAAACAGGAGAGCGGGAGCTTCATGCTCCCGCCCGGTTATCAGTTCTTGCCGTGACTTAGATTTTGCAAGCCCCGCCAGCGCAACCGTCATCTTGCAGATCGGTCTGGGCATCGTCTGCACCATCACGGGTGTTGTGATAGTACAGGGTCTTGAGGCCGTATTTGTAGGCGGTCAGCAAGTCCTTGAGCAGCTGTTTCATCGGGACCTTGTTGCCTTCGAAACGGGCAGGGTCGTAGTTGGTGTTGGCGGAGATCGCCTGATCCACAAACTTCTGCATGATACCGACCAGCTGCAGGTAGCCGTCAACGCTCGGTTGCTTCCAGAGCAATTCGTATTGATCTTTCAGGCGATCATACTCGGGCACCACCTGTTTGAGAATGCCATCTTTGGAGGCCTTGACCGACACCAGACCGCGCGGCGGCTCGATACCGTTGGTGGCGTTGGAGATCTGGCTGGAGGTCTCGCTCGGCATCAGGGCGGTCAGGGTTGAGTTGCGCAAGCCCACGGACTTGATCTCTTCGCGCAGGCTTTCCCAATCCAGATGCAGCGGCTCGTTGCACAGCGCATCCAGATCCTTCTTGTAGGTGTCGATGGGCAGGATGCCCTGGGCATAGGTGGTCTCGCCAAACAGCGGGCAGGGGCCGAACTCGCGGGCCAGCTGCACGGAGGCTCTCAGCAGGTAGTACTGAATGGCCTCGAAGGTGCGGTGAGTCAGGGCCAGACCGGAGCCGTCGGAGTAACGGGCACCGTTTTTGGCCAGGTAGTAGGCGTAGTTGATGACGCCGATCCCCAGGGTACGACGACCCATGCTGCCCTTCTTGGCGGCGGCAATCGGGTAGTCCTGATAGTCGAGCAGGGCATCGAGGGCACGCACGGCCAGATCGGCCATCTCTTCCAGATCTTCCAGCTTCTCGATGGCACCGAGGTTGAAGGCGGAGAGGGTGCACAGGGCGATCTCGCCACTCTCGTCGTCGATGTTGTTGAGCGGCTTGGTCGGCAGCGCAATTTCGAGGCAGAGGTTGGACTGGCGTACCGGCGCCACGCTCGGGTCGAACGGGCTGTGGGTGTTGCAGTGATCGACGTTCTGAATGTAGATGCGACCTGTACCGGCACGCTCCTGCATCATCAGGGAGAAGAGGTCTACCGCTTTCAGAGTCTTCTTGCGAATGGCCGGATCCTGCTCGTACTTGACGTAGAGCTCTTCGAACTTGTCCTGATCGGCGAAGAAGGCGTCGTACAGGCCCGGCGCATCGGACGGGGAGAACAGTGTGATGTCACCGCCCTTGATGAGGCGCTGGTACATCAGCTTGTTGATCTGCACGCCGTAGTCCATGTGACGAACACGGTTCTCTTCCACGCCGCGGTTGTTCTTCAGCACCAGCAGGCTTTCCACTTCGGTGTGCCACAGGGGGTAGAACAGTGTGGCCGCACCGCCGCGCACGCCGCCCTGGGAGCAGCACTTCACTGCAGTCTGGAAGTATTTGTAGAAGGGGATGCAACCGGTGTGGAATGCTTCGCCGCCACGGATGGGGCTGCCCAGACCGCGGATGCGACCGGCGTTGATGCCGATACCGGCGCGCTGGGAGACATAACGCACGATGGAGCTGGCGGTGGCGTTGATGGAATCCAGACTGTCGTCGCACTCGATCAGCACGCAGGAGCTGAACTGGCGGGTTGGGGTGCGCACGCCGCTCATGATCGGGGTCGGCAGGGAGATCTTGAAGGTCGAGACAGCATCATAGAAGCGCTTGATGTAGTCCAGACGGGTATCTTTCGGATACTTGGAGAAGAGGCAGGCCGCAACCAGCATATAGAGGAACTGCGGGCTCTCGTAGATCTCGCCGGTAACGCGGTTCTGGACCAGATATTTGCCTTCCAGCTGTTTGACTGCCGCGTAGGAGAAATCCATGTCGCGCCAGTGATCCAGATGGGTGTTCAGCTCTTCGAATTCGGCCTGGGTGTAGTCTTCCAGCAGGTGCTTGTCGTACTTGCCCATGTCCACCAGACGAGCCACGTGCTGGTAGAGGTGGGGCGGTTCGAACTGGCCGTAGGCCTTCTTGCGCAGGTGGAAGATGGCCAGACGGGCTGCCATGTACTGGTAGTCCGGGGTCTGCTCGGAGATGAGGTCAGCCGTCGCCTTGATGATGGTTTCGTGAATGTCGGCGGTACGGATACCGTCATAGAACTGGATGTGGGATTTGAGCTCTACCTGGGAGACCGACACGTTGTCGAGCCCTTCGGCGGCCCAGTCCAGCACGCGGTGAATTTTATCCAGATCGATGGGTTCTTTGTGTCCGTTACGCTTCGTCACAAACAAGTTCATTGGCTGATGACCTTCAGTTGATTCCCGAAAAACCATCGCACAATGGCGCCACCCAGGCCCCGGCGGTGTGCGGGAGTTGGGTAGAGATTGTGCGATGAATCACAAGATGTAGTGTTATTTTAAGTTCGAGCTACAAGATAGTGAGGTCAGCCCGCCATTGCAATGTGTGGATAAGTGACGAGCTGTGGATAAATTGTGAGTCTTGCCCCATCAGTTAGTGACCGCTCACAGTGAGCGGGTTTTCATTAGTCCGCTCCGCTAAAAGCAAGTCTCCCGATCGAAGATGGAAAATTTAAATAACTTTTTTTGCTTGCGAAACGGGGGGCTTTTTACTAGCAAACGGCGGCTGATTATCCCTTATGCAACAAGGGTCAAAAGCTGTCCAGTTGTCGCAGCCGCGGGCTCAGCGTGGCAAGGGCTTTGCATCAGATGACGGTGGTTTGTGGCCGCTTTGTAACAGTTGCGAGCTTGTCAAATGGGTATCCAATAGGCAGAAAGCTGCCTTTATTATCTATGAATAGAGGCGTGATGGTGGCGCAGGACGCAGGAGCGTAAAGGAAGAGATGCAAGGGGCGAAGAGTCTCTTCGCCCCGTTATCACTGCGCGTTACGCCTTGGCCGTCAACTCATAGCGCAGCCAGTGGTGCAGGGCTTGCACGGTATCAAAGTGCAGATCGGCGCCCCATTGTGCGGGATCTTCCTCATCATTGAGATAGCCCCAGCCAGCGACCGCAGTGCGCATGCCGGCGTTGCGGCCCGCTTCGATATCCCGCACATGATCCCCCACATAGAGGCAGTGAGCCGCCTCGACCCCCAGCTTCTCACAAGCAAAGAACATGGGGGCGGGGTCGGGCTTGCGTACCGGCAGGGTGTCGGCGCTGACGGTGACGCCGCAACTGGCAAGCTCTGGCAGGGCCGCCAGCAGCGGCTCGGTGAGAAAGCCCGGCTTGTTGGTGACGATGCCCCAGGGGAGCTGTTTCTCGTCGAGCCACTCGATAAGATCCACCATTCCCTCATAGGGACGGGTACCGACGCAGAGATTGGCCGCGTAGTAGTCGAGCAGGGCATTGCGCAGGCGGGTGGCCCCCAGCTCTTCAAGCAGTTCGTCGCCGAGGCCCGCTTTCAGCAGCCCGAGCGCTCCGTGGGAGGTGGTCTGACGAATAATATCGTCAGAGAGCGGCGCAAAGCCTTCGCTGATCAGTACATGGTTGACGGCGGCCCCCAGATCCGGGGCTGTGTCGAGCAGGGTGCCGTCCAGATCGAACAGCACACAGCCAAGGGGCTGCGGGTGAGAGACGCTCATCAGCCGTGCTCCGGGCGGATGAACTCCACCATATAGTTGACGTCGACGTTGCGACCGAGCCGGAAACTGTTGGAGAGCGGCGCGTAGTGGACGCCGCTCATGTCGCGCACCAACAGGCCCGCGGCTTCACCCATGCGACACAGCTCGGCGGGCATGATGAACTTTTTATGGTCGTGAGTCCCCTTGGGCACCATCTTCATCAGGTATTCGGCGCCGAGGATCATCATCAGATAGGATTTGGGGTTGCGATTGATGGTGGAGACGAACACCCGGCCACCCGGGCGAACCAGGGTCGCGATGGCGCGCAGCACCGAGGCGGGATCAGGTACGTGCTCGAGCATCTCCATGCAGGTGACCACATCATACTGGCCGGGTGCTTCTTCAGCGTGTGCTTCGGCAGTGATCTGGCGGTACTCGAGCTCGACCCCCTGCTCCAGGGCGTGCAGGCGAGCCACACCAAGGGGCTCCTTGCCCATGTCGATACCGGTGACCTGTGCCCCGCGGCGCGCCATGCTCTCGGCGAGGATGCCGCCGCCGCAGCCGATGTCGAGCACGCGCTTGCCAAACAGACCGCCACTTTTGTCGGTGATCCAGTCAAGGCGTACCGGATTGATTTGATGCAGGGGTTTGAATTCACCTTCCATGTCCCACCAGCGGGAGGCGATGGCTTCAAACTTGGCGATTTCTGTCAGATCGACATTGGCATCACTGTTCATTTTTCGAAGATCCTGTGGCAGGGCGCCCGCTTCTGAGTCATGGGCGCAATCTATTGTCCTGGCGGGCATTATAACGGACGGACTTTGTCAAACCAGCCCGATTTGTGGCTTAAGGAATCCGCCTTGGTGTGTTACCATGTCGCGCTGTTTAAGCCAAAGAACAACTAATTAGGGATTAAGGCTTTCTATGAGCGATCTGGCCAGAGAGATCACGCCGGTCAACATCGAAGAAGAGCTCAAGAGTTCCTATCTTGATTACGCCATGAGCGTGATCGTAGGACGAGCTCTGCCGGATGTGCGTGATGGCTTGAAACCGGTTCACCGCCGCGTTCTGTTTGCTATGAACGAGTTGGGGAACGACTGGAACAAGCCCTATAAAAAATCGGCCCGTGTGGTCGGTGACGTAATCGGTAAATATCACCCGCACGGCGATATCGCTGTGTATGACACCATTGTCCGGATGGCGCAGGATTTCTCCATGCGTTACATGCTGGTCGATGGTCAGGGCAACTTCGGTTCAGTCGACGGCGACAGCGCCGCGGCGATGCGTTATACCGAAGTGCGGATGGCCCGCATCTCCCACGAGCTGCTGGCCGATCTGGACAAAGAGACCGTGGACTGGGTGCCGAACTATGACGGCACTGAGATGATCCCGGCGGTCATGCCTACCAAGGTTCCCAACCTGCTGGTCAACGGCTCCTCCGGTATCGCGGTGGGCATGGCGACCAACATTCCGCCTCACAACCTCACCGAGATTGTCAATGGCTGTCTGGCGCTGATCGAAAACGGCGACCTCACCATTGACGAGCTGATGACCTACATCACCGGCCCGGATTTCCCCACCGGCGGCATTATCAACGGTCGTTCCGGCATCGTGCAGGCGTACCGTACCGGTCGTGGCTCCATCTATGTGCGGGCCAAGGCTGAAGTGGAAGTGGACGAGAAGACCAGTCGCGAGACCATCATCGTTCACGAGATCCCCTATCAGGTGAACAAGGCTCGACTGATCGAGAAGATCGCCGAGCTGGTCAAAGAGAAGAAGATCGAGGGCATCAGTGCCCTGCGCGATGAGTCTGACAAAGACGGCATGCGCATCGTTATCGAAATCAAGCGCGGCGAGTCCGGCGAGATTGTGCTGAACAATCTCTACAAGCACACCCAGATGCAGACCACGTTCGGCATCAACATGGTGGCGCTCGATAACAACCAGCCCAAGGTGATGAACCTTAAAGAGATCCTGGATGCGTTCCTGCTGCACCGCCGTGAAGTGGTGACTCGCCGGACCGTGTTCGAACTGCGCAAAGCGCGGGATCGGGCGCACATTTTGGAAGGTCTGGCGGTTGCGCTGGCCAACATTGATCCCATCATCGAGCTGATCCGCCACAGCGCGACCCCGGCCGACGCGAAAGCGGGCCTGGTTGCCAAGGGCTGGGAACTCGGCAACGTGGCCGCCATGCTGGAAAAAGCGGGCGACGACGCGGCACGGCCAGAGTGGCTGGAGCCCGAGTTCGGTATCCGTGAAGGTCAATACTTCCTGACCGAACAGCAAGCCCAGGCCATCCTTGACCTGCGTCTGCACAAGCTGACCGGCCTCGAGCACGAGAAGATCCTGGAAGAGTACCAATCTCTGCTGGATCTGATCGCCGAGCTGCTGCACATCCTGGCGAGCCCGGCTCGTCTGATGGAAGTGATCCGCGATGAACTGTTGGCTGTGCGTGAGCAGTATGGCGACGAGCGTCGCACCGAGATCAGCATGTCCAGTGCCGAGATCAACATCGAAGATCTGATCACCCCGGAAGACGTGGTGGTTACCCTGTCTCACCAGGGTTATGTGAAGTATCAGCCGCTCTCCGACTACGAGGCCCAGCGCCGCGGTGGTCGTGGCAAGTCGGCCACCCGGATCAAGGAAGAGGATTTTGTGGAGCGTCTGCTGGTGGCCAACACCCACGACACCATTCTGTGCTTCTCCACTCGTGGCAAGGTCTACTGGCTCAAGGTTTACCAGCTGCCGGAAGCGTCCCGTGGCGCCCGTGGTCGTCCGATCATCAACCTGCTGCCACTGGAAGAGGGTGAGCGCATCACCGCCATTCTGCCGGTCAAGGAATATGACGCCGAGAAGTATGTCTTCTTCGCCACCGCCAACGGTACCGTGAAGAAGACCAGCCTCTCTGACTTCAGCCGTCCGCTCTCCTCCGGTATCCGCGCCATCAACCTCAAAGAGGGCGATGAGCTGATCGGGGTGGATATCACCGATGGCAGCAACGAGATCATGCTCTTCTCCGACGCGGGCAAAGTCGTTCGCTTCGCGGAAGGCAGCGGTCGCGCCGATGCCGATGTCAGCGATGACGTTGAAACCGACGACGATGCCGGTAATGACGATGATGGCAGCGACAACGGCGAAGGCACCGAAAGCAAGGGCACCTTCAAGGGTGTGCGTCCGATGGGTCGTACCGCGGCTGGGGTCCGTGGCATCAAGCTGGGCGCCGGCGACAAGGTGGTTTCCCTCATCGTTCCTCGCGGCGAAGGTGCCATCCTCACCGCCACCGAGAACGGTTACGGCAAGCGGACTGCGTTGGCCGAATACCCGACCAAGAGCCGTGGTACCCAGGGCGTTATCTCCATCAAGGTGGATGAGCGTAATGGCAAGGTGATCGATGCGATCCAGGTCGAAGATACCGACCAGATCATGCTGATCACCAACGGCGGCACCCTGGTGCGTACCCGTGTTGCCGAGGTGAGCGTCATTGGCCGTAACACCGGCGGTGTCCGTCTGATCCGTACCGGTGAAGACGAGACCGTGGTTGGCCTGCAGCGTATCGCCGAGAGCGACGAAGACGAGAACGACGCTTTGGCCGTTGACGGTGAGGTATCTGAAGGTACCGATACCGCGACCGGCACTGATGCGGTCGATGCTGGGGAAGCGGGCGACGAGTAATCGTCACCAGTTATTCGAGCAACGTCTCTGATCAAAAAGAGCGACCCTGGTGGTCGCTCTTTTTATTTGTCTGCTTTTTATGACTCTACGCTGCTCTTACGACTGGATCATTCCTGCAGCCACATTCTGGCGCTGCGGGCGGGAATGGCGACCCGTACCCACTGGCTCTGCACGTTGACCACGGCACCTTGGTCGAGCACGTCACGATAGTTGCGATACCAGTTCATCTCGAACCTGGCGGTATCGAGCCAATACTCCTGCTCATAGTCGCACTTGTTGATACCGACCAGCCCCTGTTTGCCCCGTTTGAACAGCACGAAGCAGTCACCGCTGCCGATCAACTGCATCGGTTGACCCTGCACCGCATTGTGGAAGCGGATCATCCCCTTGAGATCGGCGCGCTGGTAGTAATCCTGCCAGCGCAGTCCATCCTTGGCCTGGGTCTCGCCGTGATCCGAATAGACCAGTGGCGAGCCACCATCGCGGCCGAGCAAATAGGCATAGGCCAGCTTCTCGTCAGTCTGGCTTAAGATCTGATAGCGGAAGCCGTCGTTGGTGGGGATGTCGTGGGTCACGGCAAAGGTGACGGCACGACTGCCCGGCAGCGCCTGACCATAGGCGCCCGGATCCGCTAGCAGGTTCATGCTGCCGCCATACCCCAGCGCGCCACGCAGGGAGGCAAAGAGCGGAAAGTCATAGGCTCCCTGACCGCTGCTGTCGAGGTAGGGTTTGAGAAAGCGCTCGTAATCGGTGCTGCCAGCACCCCCTGTGGTGATCACCTCGCCAAACACGTGCATCCCCTGTTTGATTTCGGGGGTGAACACGGCGTTTATCTGGTAATCGCTCATGTGTTTGACCGCATCGACCCGAAAACCCTTGATCCCCATCCCCTTGAGCGCCTTGAGATAGGCCTGTTGCTGGCTTACCACCCAGTTGTTGGGATCCAGATCCGGCAGCCCCTTGTCACCGGCACCGCCACAGAGACGCCAATACTGGACATGACCCGGATCGCTCCAGTCGCTGATGCACCCTTCGGGATGAAAATCCTGACCGGAGAGGAAGTTTTGCCCCAGATCGCTAAACAGTTTCTGGCGCTCGAAATAGGCCGGGTTGCTGGCGTAGCTTTGCAGCAGCTCGTTGCCGGGATAGTTGAGATCGCTGCGTTTCCAGCTTTCGTTGGCCATGTGGTTGAGCACCACATCGGCATAGACGGCGATACCTCGCGCCTTCATGGCGGCGATCAGCTGCACGAGATCCTGCTTGTTGCCAAGAGGGGAGTCGACAAGACGCAGATCCTGCGGCTGGTAACGAGCCCACCACTCGTTGCCTGATGACTTGAGAGGTGGTGAGATGAGTACCTGTTTGTAACCGACTGACTTGATAAGATCGGCTTTGGCGGTCACTTCACTGTACTTCCAGTTGAAGGCGTGCAGTATGACGTCGGCGTGCGCCAAGGGGGCGATCAGCATGCCTGCGATCGCCCATATTCCCGCTGTGTGTTTCATTATTGTGTCCCTGTTTTTATAGATGCCTGAATGGGCAAGCCAGCTTTGGCGGGAACAGAGTGAGCTGCAATCCACAACCTGCAGATTTGTGACCGCTTTCAGGATGATTTCGCCGAATATGTGAACTGTTTCGGCTTTCCTCGCCACCGCCAGTTGCCTTTTTACAAGTGATTTTTTTGTCATTTCCCTGTCATTCCCAGCCGCTATCCTGCCTGGCGAGTGGTGCGTTGTTGCCATCACCTTCACCGTCAGGAGCTGCATATGACCAGTTGGATCACATGGGAAATTTGGTGGAGCCGGGTATGGGGCGAGTCAGAGGTGCCGCTGTATGAAGAGGATGAGCACGAAGTGGCTCATGAACCCTCGCGACTACCGGTTGAAATGGTGCAGCAGGGTCGGGATCAGCGCGCAGGCTAAGGCGTTAGCCCTCTCTTTACCGGGTAGCGCTTTCTTGTCGCGACAGGCTTTCCTCTCAACCTCTTGGCAGGCAAGGGTTGTGCATCTGATGTATGCAGGGCGTAAAAGGGGGGATTAGAAGAGCGACAGCTGCTCCCCTGGGCGGATAAACCCATCAAGCCTGAGCTGAATATGGCGTTTGCCCAGATCAAGGCGCTTGCAGATAAGGCGAAAGCGCTGGGCCAGCAGATCGGCAAAGTGCCCCTCACCGCGCATGCGGGTACCGAAGGCGGTACTGTTGAGCCCGCCACCGCGGCTGGCTCGCAACTGATTCAAAATAGCTTCCTTCTGGCCCGGATAGTGGGTATCGAGCCAGTCCCCAAATAGCGGCGCCAACTCGTGGGGTAACCGCAGCAGGATGTAATCGGCGCAGCTGGCGCCTGCACCGGCAGCCGATTTGATGATCTGCTCTAGCTCAGGTTCATTGAGCCGCGGGATCATGGGGGCGGCCAATACCCCCACCTGTACACCAGCGTTGGCCAGCTTCTCGATCACTTTCAAGCGGCCGGAGCCCGTGCTGGCGCGGGGTTCAAGCTGTCGGCGCAGGGTTTCGTTCAAGGTCGTCACCGACACCATCACCTGACACAGTCCCTCTCTGGCCAGCTCGGTCAACAGATCGAGGTCGCGCAAGATCATGGCGCTCTTGGTAATGAGCCCGACCGGATGGCGGTGGGCAAGCATCACTTCCAGCAACTGCCGGGTGAGGCGATAGCGCTGCTCGATGGGTTGATAGGGGTCGGTATTGGCGCCAATGAAGATGGTCTGTGGCTGATAGGCCGGTTTGGCAAACTCCCGGCGCAGCAGGTCGGCTGCATTGCGTTTGGCAAACAGCTTGCTCTCGAAATCGAGACCGGGGGAGAGCTCCAGATAGGCATGGCTGGGTCTGGCATAGCAGTAGATGCAGCCGTGTTCGCACCCCTGATAGGGGTTGATGGAGCGACCAAAGGGGACATCCGGCGAGCTGTTGTAGCTGATGATGCTGCGTGCATCGATCTCCCGCACCTCGGTGCCAGGCACAGAAGGAGTGAAGGTGGCATCCCAATCGGACGATTGCCAGCCGTCATCGACTGCTTCGACAAGGGGGCCGCTAAAACGGTGATCGATATTGTGGGGGCTGCCTCGTCCTGCCATGGTGTGCACCTACACTGTTTATACATACAGTTATTTTGCTGGTGCACCGGATAAATGACAACAACTGCTGAGCGACCGGGTGCAAAAAGGGTTGTTGCAGGGATCTCTTGCTTGATTGCGGCGCTACATTTCGTTTACATAGACGAAATGAGAACTGGATCACGGAAATTATCATGAGACCCACCACTTCCCGCAGGCTGTTTATCGGTCTGCTTGCCCTCGTTATCTGGCGTCTGCTTCCGCTCTCCACCGAGCAGGAGATGGCTGCCGCCAACCGTGCCTGGCGTACCGGTCACTTCGATGAGGCGACCCGGATCTGGTCGCCACTGGCCGATCAAGGCCAACCTCGGGCACAGGCACTCATGGGTTGGAGCCATGAGGTGGGGCAGGGGAGCGAGCAGGATATGAACCAGGCCATCATGCTCTATCGTCAGTCGGCGCAAGCGGGCGATCCCTTTGGCCAGTACCGGTTGGCGGATGCCTATTTGCGGGGGGCGGGGGTGACGCGGGATCTGCGCCAAGCCTTTCACTGGATGGATCAGGCTGCCCGCAATGGTGATGTCCCGGCCATGCTGAAAGTCGGCGTCCTTCATCTGATGGGGGTCAGCGGCAGGGTCGATCTGCCTCAGGCGAAACAGTGGCTCTATCAGGCGGCACAAAAGGGCAACAAACTGGCGCTTCAGGTGCTGCAAGAGCTGGCGCTGGCCTAGGAGGGGAGCAGTGACTTTGACTTCAACTGGCAATCTCTGCTTGGTGAATAGTCGGCAGGCGACTCATTTGACTGTAGAAAATATCTGCAAATCCGATACAGCACGCCCGACTTCTGGTAGCATGGGGCCGTTTTGGCTTGGTTTGTCACGTTAGACATGTGGTTTACGTGTCAGGCCGTCTTCGCAAAGTGCTGTGGAGAACCAAAACATCACCTTTTTGAATCTCTTTTCCATCCCGCATGTGACCTTTGGTAGGGGTCACCACTGTATAAGGAAACACATAATGCCAATCATTACTCTGCCTGACGGCAGCCAACGTCAATTTGCCCACTCTGTTTCCGTCATGGATGTGGCTGCGGACATCGGTCCCGGTCTCGCCAAGGCGTGCATTGCCGGTCGGGTAAACGGTGAACTGGTAGATGCGTGCGAGCTGATCGAAGCCGATGCTGCGCTGGCCATCATCACCGCCAAAGACGAAGAAGGTCTGGACATCCTGCGCCACTCCTGCGCCCACTTGCTGGGTCATGCTATCAAGCAACTCTGGCCCCAGACCAAGATGGCCATCGGTCCTGTCATCGACAACGGCTTCTACTATGACGTTGATCTTGACCGTACCCTGACCGATGAAGATCTGGCTGCCCTGGAAGAGCGCATGCTGGCGCTGGTAGCCAAGGATTACGACGTCATCAAGAAGAAAGTCTCCTGGCAAGAAGCGCGCGATGTATTCGAGGCGCGCGGCGAGTCTTACAAAGTCGAAATCCTGGATCAGAACATTGCCCGTGATGACCAGCCAGGTCTCTATCATCACGAAGAGTACATCGACATGTGTCGCGGCCCGCATGTGCCCAACATGCGTCACTGCCACCACTTCAAGTTGCTGAAGATGTCCGGCGCCTACTGGCGTGGCGACTCCAACAACAAGATGCTGCAGCGTATATACGGTACCGCCTGGGCTGACAAGAAGCAGCTCAAGGCCTATCTGCAGCGCCTGGAAGAGGCCGCCAAGCGCGACCACCGCAAGATCGGCAAGCAGCTCGACCTGTATCACATGCAGGAAGAAGCACCCGGTATGGTGTTCTGGCACAACGATGGCTGGACCATCTTCCGTGAGCTGGAAACCTTTATCCGCGGCAAGCTCAAAGAGTACGACTATCAGGAGGTGAAAGGTCCGTTCATGATGGACCGCGTTCTGTGGGAGCGTTCAGGTCACTGGGAGAAATACGCCCAGGCTATGTTCACCACCCAGTCCGAAAACCGCGAGTACGCCATCAAGCCGATGAACTGCCCGGGTCACGTCCAGATCTTCAATCAGGGTCTGAAGTCCTACCGCGATCTGCCGCTGCGTATGGCCGAGTTTGGCTCTTGCCACCGCAACGAGCCGTCCGGTTCCCTGCACGGTCTGATGCGGGTGCGCGGCTTTACTCAGGATGACGCGCACATCTTCTGTACCGAAGAGCAGATCATGGAAGAGGTCTCCGGCTGTATTCGTATGGTCTATGACGTCTACGGTACCTTTGGCTTCGAGAACATCGTGGTCAAGCTCTCCACTCGTCCCGAGCAGCGTATCGGCTCCGACGAGATGTGGGATCGCGCCGAGAAAGCCCTGGCCGAAGCGCTGGAGCTCAACGGTCTGAAGTACGATCTGCAGCCGGGTGAAGGGGCGTTCTACGGTCCCAAAATTGAATTTACCCTGCACGATTGCCTTGATCGTGCGTGGCAATGTGGTACCGTGCAGCTCGACTTTGCCCTGCCTGGTCGTCTGGGTGCCACTTATGTGGGCGAAAATAACGATCGCCACGTACCCGTGATGATCCACCGGGCCATCCTGGGTTCTATCGAGCGCTTCATCGGTATTCTGACTGAAGAGTACGCCGGTCTGTTCCCGACCTGGTTGGCACCGACTCAGGCTGTGGTCATGAATATCACGGACAATCAGGCCGATTATGCGGTGAAAGTAGCCAAAGCATTGAATGATGCGGGCCTTCGCGCAAAAGCGGACTTGAGAAATGAGAAGATTGGCTTTAAAATCCGCGAGCATACTTTGAAGCGAGTACCTTTCATGCTGGTCTGCGGCGATAAAGAAGTTGAAGCCGGTAAGATTGCAGTACGGACTCGTAAAGGGGCTGACCTGGGCACTTATCCTGTTGAAGAGTTCATCGCTCTGTTGACCCAGGAAGTTCAGACCCGCGGACAAAAGAAAGTGGAGGAATAAGCTATAAAAGGCGGAAAAAAACTGGGCAAGCAACCGCAAGCCCGCGCTCACCGGATCAATGAAGAGATCCGTCTGAAAGAAGTTCGTCTGACTGGTCTGGATGGTGAAGCCATTGGCATCACCTCCATTCAGGATGCTCTGAACTTGGCCGCAGAGGCCGGAGTTGATCTGGTCGAGATCAGTCCAAATGCTGAGCCGCCCGTTTGCCGGATCATGGATTACGGCAAATTCCTCTACGAAAAGAGCAAAACAACCAAAGAACAGAAGAAAAAGCAGAAAGTCGTCCAGGTCAAGGAAATCAAATTCCGTCCTGGCACTGACGAAGGCGACTATCAGGTAAAACTACGCAACCTGGTTCGCTTTCTGGAAGACGGGGACAAGGCTAAGGTCACCCTGCGCTTCCGTGGTCGTGAAATGGCCCACCAGGATCTTGGTATCAAGGTTCTGGAGCGCGTCAAGAACGATCTGGAAGAGTTGGCCGTAGTCGAGTCGTTCCCGAAAGTCGAAGGCCGTCAAGCTGTGATGGTTCTCGCACCTAAGAAGAAATCTTAAGGCCCACAAGAAATTGACTCATGGGGCCTGCCCCATGAGTTGGTTCGCCTTGCGATTTTGTTGTCACTCACAATGCGGAGTATGAAATGCCGAAGATGAAAACCAACCGGGGTGCTGCAAAGCGCTTCAAGAAGACTGGCTCGGGTCGCTTCAAGTGCAAGCACAACCACCTGCGTCACATCCTGACCAAGAAGAGCAGCAAGCGTAAGCGTCAGCTGGGACCGAAATTCATGGTTTCTGCTGCCGACCACAAACGTGTTGTCGCTTGTCTGCCGTACGCATAAGGGGGGATGTGAAAAATGCCAAGAGTTAAACGTGGAGTGACTGCTCGAGCTCGTCACAAGAAAGTAATGAAAGCCGCCAAAGGTTACTACGGCGCCCGTTCCCGTGTTTACCGCGTAGCGGTACAAGCGGTAACCAAAGCTGGTCAGTATGCCTACCGTGACCGTCGCCAGAAAAAGCGTCAGTTCCGTCAGCTGTGGATTGCGCGTATCAACGCTGCAGCCCGTCAGAACGGTCTGTCTTACAGCCGTCTGATCAACGGTCTGAAGAAGGCTTCTATCGAGATCGATCGCAAGATCCTGTCCGATATCGCCGTTCACGACAAAATGGCTTTCACCGCCCTGGTTGAAAAAGCTAAAGCAGCTCTGGTTTAATCCAGTTCTGTTATAAACGCTAAAAGGAGGCTCAGGCCTCCTTTTTTGTATCTATAACTCTCTGTTTTACATTACTTTTTCCTTTCTCCCGCCCATATTATGTCCACTGTTTTACACGAGCTGCATATTTCTCCACACAAGGTGATATGTGCGAGATGACCTGTTCTACAAATAGTTCATATGCCAACAAACTAGATATTTGTTCCATTATTTCAGGATTTACGGTGAACCGATAAGACTCGCTTGATATAACAAAATGATTTGTAGGGAGAAAAGCCAACCTTAGCTATGGTCAGCGAAGGGGCTTTTTTTGTATTATTCCCCTCTTGACCTTATTTAGCCTAAAGGCTCCTGTACCGGGAGTGGTGACGAGGAAGACATGCAACAGCTTGAAGAAGTAGTCGGCCAAGCCAGAGCCGAAATTGAGGGCGTGAGCGATATCGCTACCCTCGACGAAATCCGGGTCAAATATCTGGGTAAAAAGGGCTTTTTTACCGAGCAGATGAAGGGCCTGGGTGCCTTGTCTGCCGAAGAGCGTCCCGCCGCGGGCGCCGTGATCAACCAGGCCAAACAGCAGGTTCAGGATGCGCTAAACGAGCGTCGTGAAGCGCTCGAAGTTGCCGTGCTGAACCAGAAGCTGGCTGCCGAGACCATCGACGTCAGCCTACCGGGTCGCCGCATCGAGAATGGCGGTCTGCATCCTGTAACCCGCACCATCGAGCGCATCGAGCGCCTGTTTGGCGAGATGGGCTTCAAGGTTGCCCGTGGTCCCGAGATTGAAGATGGTTTCCACAACTTCGATGCGCTGAACATTCCGGCTCATCACCCGGCGCGTACCGATCACGATACCTTCTACTTCAATCCTGATCTGATGCTGCGTACCCACACCTCGGGCGTGCAGATCCGTACCATGGAGCATCAGCAGCCGCCGATCCGCATCATTGCACCGGGCCGCGTCTATCGTAACGACTACGACATGACCCACACCCCGATGTTCCATCAGGTTGAAGGCCTGCTGGTTGACGAGCATGCCAGCTTTACCGAGCTGAAGGGCATTCTGCACGACTTCCTGCGCAATTACTTCGAGGAAGATCTGACCATTCGCTTCCGTCCTTCCTATTTCCCGTTCACCGAACCGAGCGCCGAAGTAGACGTGATGGGCAAGAACGGCAAGTGGCTGGAAGTGCTGGGCTGCGGCATGGTGCACCCGAACGTACTGCGTTCGGTCGGCATCGATCCGGAAAAATACTCCGGCTTTGCCTTCGGCATGGGCGTTGAGCGCCTGACCATGCTGCGTTACGGGGTCAACGACCTGCGTGCCTTCTTCGAAAACGACCTGCGCTTCCTCAAGCAGTTCAAGTAAGGGCGAGAGAACATGAAATTCAGTAAATCCTGGGTGATGGAGTGGGTCCGCACCGAGTTGAGTGACAACGCGCTGGCCGAGCAGATCACCATGGCCGGTCTGGAAGTGGACGCCGTGGAAGCGGTGGCTGGCCAGTTCAACAATGTGGTCGTGGGTGAAGTGGTCGAGTGTGCCCAGCATCCGGACGCCGACAAGCTGCGGGTGACCAAGGTCAACGTGGGCGAGGCCGAGCTGCTGGATATCGTCTGCGGTGCGCCGAACTGCCGTCAGGGCTTGAAAGTGTGCGTGGCCAAAGTAGGGGCGACCCTGCCGGGTGATTTCACCATCAAGAAAGCCAAGCTGCGTGGCCAGCCGTCTCACGGCATGCTTTGCTCTTTCAGCGAGCTGGGTATCGACGTTGAAGCCGATGGCATCATCGAGCTGCCGGCCGATGCCCCCATCGGTACCGATATTCGTGACTACCTCAATCTGAACGACGTCTCCATCGACGTGGATCTGACTCCGAACCGTGCCGATTGCCTCGGTATCGCGGGTCTGGCTCGTGAAATTGGCGTGCTCAACAGCGTGGACGTGGTCGAGCCGACCTGGGCACCAGCTGTTGCCACCATTGATGCAACTTTCCCGATCCGGGTTGAAGCACCAGCTGATTGCCCCCGTTATCTGGGCCGCGTCATCAAGGGGCTGAACTTGCAGGCCCAGAGCCCGCTCTGGATGCAAGAGAAGCTGCGCCGTGGCGGCATTCGCTCCATCGACGCCATCGTCGACATCACCAACTATCTGCTGCTGGAATACGGTCAGCCGATGCACGCCTTCGATCTGGCTACCCTGGAAGGGGAACTGGTGGTACGTCGCGCCCACGCTGACGAGCCGATGACCCTGCTCGACGGCAACGAAGTG
Source organism: Aeromonas sp. 95A (assembly GCF_051919235.1). Classification (NCBI taxonomy): domain Bacteria; kingdom Pseudomonadati; phylum Pseudomonadota; class Gammaproteobacteria; order Aeromonadales; family Aeromonadaceae; genus Aeromonas; species Aeromonas sp. 95A. Next base: position 662,162 of record NZ_JBQBFC010000001.1, on the reverse strand, counting down.
AAGCTCAAAGAGACCACCCTGGTGATTGCCGATGCCAAAGGTCCTGCCTGCATGGCCGGTATCTTCGGCGGCAACCGCACCGGTGTATCCGAGACCACTACCGACATCTTGCTGGAGTGTGCCTTCTTCGCGCCGCTCTCCATCACCGGCCGTGCCCGTGCTTACGGTCTGCACACCGACTCCTCCCACCGCTTCGAGCGCGGGGTGGATCCGCAGCTGCAAGCCAAGGTGATGGACAGAGCCACCCGTCTGCTGCTGGATATCTGCGGCGGCGAAGCGGGTCCGGTCATCGAGGTCAAATCCGATGCCCATCTGCCGAAAGCGGCACCCATCAAGCTGCGTCGGACCAAGCTCGACAAAGTGATCGGTATCAGCGTGGCTGATGCTCAGGTGGTCGAGATCCTGACTCGCCTCGGCATGCAAGTCACTGTGGATGCTGACGGTTGGACCGCGCTGGCACCCTCCTGGCGTTTCGATATCGCCATCGAGGAAGACCTCATCGAGGAAGTTGCTCGCATCTACGGCTACAACAACATCCCGAACCTGAAACCCGCTGCCTCCTTGGCGATGGTTGAGCAGGCAGAAGGGCAGGTGACCTTGAAGCGCGTACGCGACCTGCTGGTTGACCGCGGTTTCCAGGAGGCGATCACCTACAGCTTCGTTGATCCCAAAACCCAGCAAACCCTGTTCCCGCAGAGCGATGCCATCGTACTGCCGAACCCGATCTCGGTCGAGATGTCCGCCATGCGTGTCTCTTTGTTCCCGGGGCTGGTGCAGGCCGTTGTTTACAACCAGAACCGTCAGCAGCCGCGTGTGCGTCTGTTTGAACAGGGTCTGCGTTTCATCAAGGATGAAAGCGCCGAGAATGGCATCCGTCAGGAGCCGATGCTGGCCGGTATCATCACTGGCAACCAGAGCGACGAGCACTGGGACATCAAAACCCGCGCAGCCGACTTCTTTGATTTGAAAGGGGATCTGGAAGCGGTGCTGGACTTGACCGCCGAAGGGGCCACCTTTACCTTCGAGCGCACCGAGCACAGCGCCCTGCACCCGGGCCAGAGCGCAGCCATCCTGCGCAATGGCGAGATCATCGGCCACATCGGTGTGATCCACCCGAGCCTCGAGAAGAAGCTGGGCCTCAAGAGCCGCGCGGTGATGTTTGAGCTGGAGCTGGACAAGCTGACCCCGGCCAAGGTGCCTGTGGCAGCCGAAGTTTCCAAGTTCCCGGCGAACCGTCGCGACATTGCCGTGGTGGTCGGTCGTCAGGTTCTGGCAGGTGATGTGCTTGCGGTAATTAAAAAAGTTGGCGGAAATCAGGTAGTTGGAATAAACTTGTTTGACGTATACCAGGGTGCTGGTATGGCAGAGGACAAGAAGAGCCTGGCCATCAGTCTTGTATTGCAAGACACCCAGCGCACCCTGGAGGAGAAAGAGATTGCCGAGACCGTAGACAATGTCGTGCGGGCCCTTGGTGAAGAGTTGAATGCATCCTTGAGGGATTGATCTATGGCGCTTACCAAAGCCGACATTGCAGAGCACCTGTTCACCCAGCTCGGGATGAGCAAGCGTGAAGCCAAAGATATGGTGGAAGCCTTCTTTGAGGAAATCCGACAGGCGCTTGAGCGTGGTGAACAAGTCAAGATTTCAGGCTTCGGTAACTTTGACCTTCGTGAGAAGAATCAGCGTCCCGGACGCAACCCCAAGACGGGCGAGGATATTCCTATCAGCGCCCGCCGCGTGGTGACCTTCCGGCCTGGCCAGAAGCTCAAGGCCAGGGTAGAAAATGTTGAACCCAACGAGTGATAAAAAGCCAGGCAGATGCCTGGCTTTTGTTTTCAGATGACCAAATTCCCCGTTTTTCTTCTGGGTGCCGTACTGGCACTGCCATTGCACGCCAAGCCTTTGCAGACCACAGTGCTGCCGTTGGCGCCGGCGACCCAAGCTTATGTAAATTCACTGAGTCAGCTTTCGCTCTGCTATCCTGCGACGCTTCCTCCACCATACCTGATGACCGAGGGGGGACTGCTCAAGGATCGCCTCGCCCGGTTGCAGGAGCTGTTCCCGATTCCGCTTGTGCTCAAAGAGTTGCCCGATTGGCAGACATTGCGCAACGGGCTCGCAGAGGGTAACTGTGACATCATTCCCTATGTCGGAACCCGCAAGAAGGCCGTGGAGGGCATGCGGTTAAGTCGTCCGATGATGGAGACCGATGCCGCCATCCTCTACAAGGGTGAAAATCTCAAACAGGCCCGCTTTCTGGTCTACTCGGTGGCAGACTCTGCCCGCCTGCTGCACGAGCTCTATCCTCAGGCGCGCATTATTTCCCTAAAGAGCGGAGAGAAGGTCTACGACGCGCTGCAGAGTGGCAAGGGTGATGCCTATCTGGGGGACTATCTGCAACTGCGCTATCTGATGCGCGAGTTTCCTGCCGATGGTTTGCGCCTGCGCCGCCTGTTTGGTGAGGATCGGATCATCAGCTATCGCCTGATGATGCGCGATCAGCCTGAGTTGGCCAATCTGGTGGACACCCTGATCCGTCATATGCCCGCCGGTACTATCTATACCGATCTGGCTCGCTATCTCGATCAGGGGTCGCTCTATGTCAACCAGCCCCACTTCAGCGATACCGAGCAGGCCTGGTTATCCGGCCGCGGGCGCACCATTCGCCTGGTGGTCAATCCCGAGTTGATGCCCTATAGCGGCGTCAATGATCTGGGGGAGGCGAAAGGGTGGAGCGCGGATGTGCTGCGCTGGGTCACCCAGGAGACCGGCCTGAAATACAAGCTGGTGCCTGCCGCTAGCAAGGCGGAGGCCGTAGAAAAGCTGCGCCGTGGTGAGGCGGATATGATGGCCGGCTTGCCGGAATCTCCGGCATTGACGGATCAGTTCATTTTCAGTCGGACGATCTCCACCAACCGGTTTGCCTTGATCAGCAAGCGCAAGCTGGCTGCCGATCGCATCACCCAACTCAAGCGGCAGCGTATTCTGGTGCCGGAATCCCTCTACGATCCCTCCTTGCTCGCCCTGCTCGGTGATCAGGAGTGGCTTCGCACCGACGGCCTCGAGCAGGGGCTTGCTGCGATCAAACAGGGCAAGGCTGACGCCATGCTGAGCGAGCTATATCAGCTGCAATATCCCCAGCGTACCAACTTGCTGGAAGGGCTCGATATCGAGGAGCTGGAAGATCGCTTCAGTCTTGGCTTTGCCATCAACAAGAGTCAGACCGAGCTTGCCGGGGTGATGGATCGCAACCTGATGGCACTGACTAGCACCCAGATTGACGAACTTAACCAGCGCTGGCGCCGCTTGCTCGTCGTGCAGCAGCCCGGTGTGAGCTACGCCGCCTGGTTTGGCTCCATCGCCATGGCACTGCTGATCAGCGGTATTGTCATCGGCGGGATCTGGCGTTCCCGCCAGCAACTGGCACGGGAGGTGGCCCAGCGTCACGCCGCCGAGAAGGCGCTGGCCATCGAGAGCGAGCTACGGGAAACCATGTTTCAGGCGTTGCCAGTGCCCGTCTATCTGCGCAATAGCCAGGGCAAGGTGATCAAATCCAACAAGCAGGGGCGACGTCTGGCCCTGCGCTATTCGCAGCAGTTGATGCTGCCGCCGGTTCAGCCGCAAAAGAGCGAAGGGGAGCTTGTGCTGGGGGATCAGGTTTTCGCCTATGCCCAGCATCCGCTGCGGCTGGACAAGCAGGCACCAGCCACCGATCTCATCGCCCTGTCGGATATCAGTGTGCTGCGTGAGCAGGCCCGTTTTCTGCGTCAGGCAGAGCGCCGCCTGCGCGCCCTGACCAATACCGTTCCCGGCGTGGTGCTGCAGTTTATGTTCGAGCGGGGACGGGTAGGGGGAATCGAGTTTATCAGCCGGGGCTGTTACGAGCTGCTGGGGCTGGCGAGTCAGCAGATCCGTCGTGAGCCCAAACGGGTGCTAACTATGCTGGAGCGCGAGGATCGCCACCGGGTTCGCCGTGAGATGTTCGCCATGTTGCAGGCTGGCAAACCCTTCGCATTCACCATGCGCTACCACCATCCGACCAAGGGTCTGCGCTGGTTGCAGCTCTATGGCCGTGGCCGCAGTCAGCCGCAGGGTTGGCGAATTTATGCGGTGATGCAGGATGCCACTGCCAGGGTCGAGCAGGATCAGGCATTGCAGCACTCCCATGAGCAGGCGCAACAGGCAGTTCTGGCCAAGGGGCGCTTTCTGGCCGCCATCAGCCACGAGATCCGCACGCCGATGAACGCCATGCTCGGCTTGCTGGAGTGGCTGGCCAGCACTCCTTTGTCGAGAGAGCAGGATTCGGCGCTGGCGCGGGTGCGTCAGGCGGGGGATGAGTTGCTCGGCCTGCTCAACGATGTGCTCGACTTTAGCCGCAACGAAAACAGCAAACTCTCCCTCTCGCCGCAACCCACCGATTTTGCCGAACTGTGTGAGCACGTGGCGGCAGTGCACTGGACCAAGGCGCGGGCCAAGGGATTGCAACTGCGCCTTAAGTTGGACCCGGCTCTGCCAGCCCTGCAGACCCTCGATCCTCACCGGGTACGGCAAGTGCTCCACAACCTGCTCTCCAATGCCATCAAGTTCAGCCTGCGTGGGGAAGTGGTGCTGTGGGCCGAGGTGGTCGCATCAACCTTGCGCTTCGGTGTAGATGATCAGGGACCGGGGATCACCGCCAAGATGCGCACCACGCTCTTTATGCCGTTCGAGCAGTTTGCCGTTGAAGGGCAGCTGCGGGCGCCGGGCACCGGCCTTGGTCTGGCGATCTGCAAGCAGCTGATTGAGCAGATGGGGGGGCTTATCGATGTCGAGGGACGTGTCGGCGGCGGTAGCCGCTTCTATTGCGAGTTGCCACTGAAGCGGGTGCAGCAGGAGCCGGACTGGCAGCCCAATGTGCGACAGCTGGCGCTCTCTTTACCCCACGATGAGGCGCAAGCGTTGTCGCCCTGGCTCAGCCGATTGGGGATCGCCACCGTCAGCAACGCCGTTGATACGCTGCAAGCGGAGGTGGACGAGAAGGGGCTCTACTATTGGGCCTGGCAAGGGGAGTCCTGGGTGCCCGGGACCATCATCACCCTGCTGCAACCACGCTTGACCCCGGATCAACCGGTCGCCGGCACCCAGCCAGGGCTTGGCATGCGGGTACTGCTGGTTGAAGATCACGATGTCAATCGCGAGCTGATCAGCCTGCAACTAGGCCAACTTGGTGCCAGCGTTATCACTGCCGCCAACGGGCAGCTGGCGCTGGAGATGCTGGCGCAGCAGGAGGTGGATTTTGTGCTGACCGATCTGCAGATGCCGGTGATGAACGGGGCCGAGCTGTGCAGGCAATTGCGCCAATCCGCCCGTTGGGCCCGTCTACCGGTCTATGTGATCACCGCAGATCTCAGTGATCAGGCGGCAAGGGAGCTGCAATCCTGCGGTTGCGATGGCCATCTGGACAAGCCGGTCGCTCTCAAGGAGCTGGCGACCTTGCTGCGCCATATTGCCAAAGAGGGGAGCAATGTTGTCGCCCCGACACCGGTTGCCTCACTGCTGACCGATGAACTGGCCGCCCTTTATCTGAAGGCTACCCGTGATGATTTGGCCGAACTTGAGCGCTGCAGCACAGAAGAAGATGAAGTTGGCGTGAATGCTGCTTTACACAAGTTGAAGGGGGCCGCCAGAATGGTAGGGGCGACTGCGTTGGTGGCGGTCATTGAAGAGTGGCAACAGGCGCCCCATCCGATGCTGCAAGCCAGATTGAACCGGGCACTGGATGAGTTCAGCCAGCAGTTTTCAAAGAGGGCTCAAGATGATCATCACTGATGAAGAATTACTGGCGTTGCTCGATTCGGAAGAGCATGAGGCGGCAGGATTTTGCCCCATTGTGCTCTATGCCCTCGACAGCACCGCCCATGAGTTGGCCAGCACCATGACATTGCCCTCCTATGTCACGCTGCACCGTACCCGACCGGATGCCTGCTGGCAGTGGGAAGGGCTGTTTGCTGCCGGTGCCATTGCCCTTTACGACCCTGCCGCTCATCAGCAGGCGGACTACTTTTCCCAGTTGCAGCAGCATGAGGGGATCTACGCTATCGGCGAAGATTGGCTGGGGGGGCTTGCCGCCAGTTATCGTGACTGGTGCAACTGGCTGGCCGCTAACAAGGTGCTGCTGCTCGAGGATCACCCGTTTCAGGGGATGCAACTGCAACAGACCATCGCCGGGTTGGGGCTCTCCTGTCAGTGGGTACAGGATGAATCGGCCTGTCTTGCGGCATTGTCGGCGGGCGACATCAGCCTGCTGGTGTGCGATCTCAGCCTAGTGGAGCAAGATGCCATTAGTCTGCTGATGAACCAGCCCCAGTTGCAGGAGGCCGGGTTGCCCATTGTGCTGCTTTCGGCCCATGAGCAGACGCTGATCGACGGTGCTCGCCGCCTGCTGCACGATGCCGGTTTCAATATTCTGGCGGCGCTGGCCAAGCCGCTCGATTGCGACGAGCTGCTCAGGTTGCTGCGTCGACTCTATCTGGGCCCGCTGCGTCAGCAGCGCTTGAGCGGCCAGCGCCGCTCCATCCGCCGGTGGCAGGGGGAGGTGCAGGGTCAGCTAGGGCTGCTCTCCAGTCCCGTGACCCCTCATCCGGTCTGGCTGGCGGTAACGGGTTTACCCAGCCGCTGGGAGGCGCTCGGAGTGGCTGACGGAGCAGTCGCGTACCCCAGCCGAACTGACCCTGCTGATCCACCGTCGTGACCACCTGCTTAGCAATGCCGATCGCTTCGCGCTGGTGCTGCAAGCCAGTCTGGCGGGGAGCAAGCTTGCGCTGCTGCTCGATAACAGCCAGCATCTGCCATTCGATCTGCTGGAGCGTTTGCCGCTGCAAGCCTTGCTGCTGGGGCAGGGGATCTTGCCGGAGATGGAGTCCTTGACCTGTGACTCCCTGCTGGGGCGTTTTATGGCCAGGGTTCGGGAGCTGGGGATCGCCGTCTATCTGGATGATCCTTACAACCTGCTCGACGTCGAAGTGTGGCGAGAGCGCGGTATGACGGGGCGCTGGTAAGCCATGCCGCGTTACCTCTGCTGGCCCATGCACCGGGAGCGCCTTGGCAAAGGGCTGGAGGGCTGGCCCCATCCGGTTTCCCGGGCTGCGCTGCCACTGGCTATGGAGGTCTCCGGGGTGCCTTGCCTGCTGCGCGAGCTGCATGGGGTGGCGCCTGCCCGCATGCTGGCTGCTTACGATGCATTGAGTGAAGAGAGCATCTATCTGCGCTTTATGCGCCCGAAACGGACGCCGCCACCGGAACAGGTAGCCCAATTTCTCAATTACCATCCCGAACAACAGATCTCGCTGTTGCTGACCGATCTGGCCGGTGAGCCGCTGGCTCAGGCGCAATCAATCCGCCGCCGCCTTCATCCCGATCGGGCGGAGTTTTCTTGCATCGTAGCGGATCACTTTCAGCACAAGGGGGCGGGGAGGCGGATTCTGCTGGCGCTGGCACTGCTGGCCAGGGCGGACGGGATCCGGGAGTGGACGGCGGAAGTGCTGGCCCAGAACCGGCCGATGCTGACCCTGCTCAAGCGCCTTGGCTTGCCGCTGACCCTGGTGACCGGACGGGAGATGGTCTTTGTCAGGCTGGATCTGTCAGTACTGGATGCCTGGTTGCCCGTGCCGCCAGCGGCGCCGCTTAAGACCAAGGGCGAATAGTGACACTTTTTTCCCTGTGCTAAGGTCACATTTATTGTGCGGGGATAGACGGAGCAGCTTATGGCGCAGTCATATAAACATATCGTGATCCTAACCGGCGCGGGGATCTCTGCCGAATCCGGCATCAAGACTTTTCGTGCCTGCGACGGTTTGTGGGAAGAGCACAAGGTCGAGGATGTGGCGACCCCCGAGGGGTATGCCCGGGATCCCGAACTGGTGCTGCGCTTTTACAACTCCCGCCGCAAACAGCTGCAACAGCCCCAGGTTCACCCCAATCCGGCCCACTATGCGCTGGCCCGCCTCGAACGACTGCTGCCCGGTTCGGTGACTCTGGTCACCCAGAACATCGACAATCTGCACGAGAGCGCTGGCAGCAAGAACCTTATCCATATGCACGGCGAGCTGCTCAAGGCCCGCTGCCCCGAGTCCGGTCAGGTAATCGAGTGGCGTGGCGATCTCCATCAGGACGAGCTCTGCTCCTGCTGCCAGTTCCCCCAGCCGATGCGTCCCCATGTGGTCTGGTTTGGCGAAATGCCGCTCGGGCTGGATCGCATCTACAGCGCGCTTGCCCAGTGCGATCTCTTTATCTCCATCGGCACCTCTGGCGCTGTCTATCCTGCCGCCGGGTTTGTCCATGAAGCGGGATTGAACGGGGCGCACACCATCGAGCTCAATCTCGAGCCGAGCGAGGTGGGCAGCCAGTTTGACGAGAAACGTTATGGCCCAGCCTCCCTGCTGGTGCCCGCCTATGTCGATGAGTTGCTGGAGGCGTGCGGCATTCATCAACCGAGGCAAGTCGAGGGACACAACTGGATGGAGATGCGCGGTCCCTGAGCTACTGTGCGACGGGACAGTTGCAATGGTTCGGTGAAATCGCCACACTGGCAACCATTAAAAAAATGGGACGCAGTTGGCGCAAATTACCATGACCGCAGTAAAGCAATGGATCGCTTTTTTTCTCCTGATGCTGGCCAGTGCCAGCGCATCGGCCTCCATCCCCCTGATGACCTTGGTACTGCCAGATGGCCAGCAGGTGAGCCTCGATGAGGCGGCCCTCTCCGCCTTGCCACAGACCGAGTTCACCACGACTACCCCCTGGACTCAGGGCGCCCACCACTATCGCGGGCCGACCCTGTCAGCCGTGCTGGCGGCGCAAGGGATCCCGGATGCCCGCAAGATCGCCGTCTCGGCCCTCAACGGCTATCAGCAGGTGGTGGATCTGGCCCTGTTCGACGGCGTGCCGCTGACCCTGGTGCGTCAGGAGGACGGCAAACCGCTGACCCGGCGCAACAAGGGGCCGCTCTGGCTGCTCATCCCGTTCACCACCTATCCCAAGCTGGACGTGCCAGCCATTCACAACTGCATGGTGTGGCAGGTGACCCGCATCGAGATCGTCGATTGATGGGGCTATCCCGCCAAAATCTGCTGTTGGTTGCGGTGTCGCTGCTGTTTCTGCTCTCGTCGGGCAGCAGCCTCTATCTGCAGTATCGGCAGGAGCAGCTGGTCGATACCTTCTACCGCAATGTCCACTGGAACATCAGCCAGGTAATGCTCGAATCCCAGCGTTTCCTCTACGACCTGCAGCTCTATCGGGCTGGCAGACTGTCGATGGAGACCCTGAGCCTCGATTACGATCTGCTGTGGAACCGGCTCGACATCTTCCTCATCAGCAGTGAAACCGCCGAGATGCGCCAGCGGCACGGGCTCGGCAAGGTGCTGGCCACCCTGTTCGAACAGATCAAGCAGCTCGAACCCCAGATGGAGGCTGGTGCGCTGCGCGAGGGGGCTGAGCTTGCCCGCTTGCAGGAGGCGATCGCCAGCCAGACCCGTCTCGTCGAACAGATAGGGGATCGGATCCTCTCCGGCCAGGAGCGGGAGCATTCGATCAGCCAGATCCGCAACAGCCTGTTCTGGCTGCAGATCTGGCAACTGATCCTGTTGCTGACCGGTGGCGCTCTGGTCGCTGCCCTCATTCGCGCCAATCTGGCGAACCGTCGGCTTGCCCTGCTCGATCCCCTGACCCAGCTTGGCAACCGCCGTGCCCTGCAGGAGCAGCTCTCTCGCGCTCTGCATGCCGGCGAGGTGAGCGCTTTGGTGGTGCTCGATCTCAAGCGCTTCAAGCAGGTCAATGATCTGCTGGGTTATCAGGTCGGTGATCGGCTGTTGCAGATGGTGGCCAACAAGCTGCAGCAGGCCCATGGCAGCCACGCTTACCGGCTCGGCGGAGATGAATTTGCCGTGGTGCTGACCAAGGCGAATGATGCGCTGGAAACCGCCATTCATGAGCTGGTGGATCTGCTCCATTTCGAGTTCGTGACCCGGGAGTGCAGCTTCGATCTGGCCTGTCGGCTCGGGGTCGCCAAGGCGCAGCAACAGGATGCCGCCCGGCTGCTGGATCAGGCCATCCTGGCCCTCAACCAGGCCAAGCGTAGCCAGGAGGGGGCGATCAGCTGGTTTGAGCCAGCCATGCTGCAGCAGTTGCAGTTGAGTCAGCAGCAGCTTCATCAGCTGCGAGAGTGGCTGGCGGGGCGCGAGCCTGCACCGCTGCGAGTGGCATTGCAGGCGCTGACGGACGGACAGGGTAAGGAGATGTGGCAATTGGCGCTTGAGTGGGGTGAGCAGGGAGTGCCCTGCCACATGCGCTGGCTGCAGGAGTGCGGCGTACTGGGGCCCGTGTTGGCCCGTGTGCTGCAAGCGCACGAGGCGCAGTATGCCGATGGTCGGGCACTGCTGGTCCCGCTCGACAACCAGGCCCAGCTGACCCATCTACTGGCCTATTTGCCGGAGGCTTCCCGTACGCCGCTAGTGTTGCTGGTACCGACGCTACAGCCAGATGGTGCCTTGCTGGCGGGATTGCGGCAGCAGGGTTGCACTCTGGCGCTCAGAGAGATTGGCAGTGCCACCTCGGCGCAGCTGGCAGCCGGCTGGCCTGTCCGCTACTGGCTGCCGCAGGGTGATGAAGATGGCGAGTTGTTGCAACCTCTGGCCAGACGATTGGGGCTGGCGCCACTGCAAGTGCTGGCAGCCAGGGAGACCCGGTCGCTGGCCTGAGGGCAAAAGCGGTATTGCACGGCAGAGATAAAACGAAACAAGGCGACCTCTGGGTCGCCTTGTTCTTTTGTTGCCCCTGAAAATCAGGGGCGGGGCGCGCAAGATTGTCTGATCACCAGGTCTGGGTCGACGGTGATCAGGTGATTCTCCACCGCTTCGCCGTTGATCCGCGCCAGCAGGCGGGTGACGGCGAGGCGTCCCAGCTCTTCTTTGGGCTGGTTGACGGTGGTGAGCGGCGGCGACATAAATTCTGCCAGTGCCACATTGTCATAGCCAACGATGGAGATATCCCGCGGGATCACCAGCCCCGCCTGATGGGCGGCACTGATGGCTCCCATCGCCATCATGTCGTTGCAGACAAAGAGGGCGGTGGGGCGCTCGGGCAATGCCAGCAGACGAGTCATCGCCTGATGGCCGCTGGCGCAGTCAAAGTCCCCCTCCTGGATCCACTCTTGATTGATCGTGAGACCTGCCTCCTGCAACGCCTGTTCAAAGCCAGCTTGGCGCTGGTTGGCGGGGGCGCGGCTGTGGGGGCCTGTGATACAGCCGATGGCGGTATGGCCCAGCTCAATCAGATGGCGGGTCGCGAGATAACCACCGTGGAAGGAGTTGTCGGCGATGAGATCCACATCCTCGCTGACCAGACCCCAATCCATCACCACCACCGGCAGGCTCTTGAGCCAGTCGAGCTGATTGAAGACCTCTTGCTGTCCTTCGCTGCACATGATCAGCAGGCCATCGACCCGCTTGCGCAGCATCATCTTGAGGTAGGAGAGGGCTGTTTCCGCCTGCCCTTCGGTGTTGCCCAGCATCAGGTTGTAGCCCTGCTCGAAGCAGTAGCGCTCCACCCCGCGCACCACCTCGGCAAAGAAGGGGTTGCTGGAGGTGGTGACCAGCATGCCGATACTGTTGGTTTCCTTCACCTTGAGGCTGCGGGCCACCAGACTCGGGGCATAGTTGAGCTCACGCATGGCCGCAAAGACCCGTTCGCGGGTCTCCTCGGCGACGAAACGGGTCTCGTTGATGACATGGGAGACGGTGGTGGTCGAGACCCCCGCCAGCGCCGCCACCTCCTTGATATTGGCCATCAGTGCCCCTGTGCAGTCTGCTCAAGCAGGAAGGTGTCGACCTCCTGCTTGCTCGGGATGGAACTCTGGGCACCGAAGCGGGTGACGGAGAGCGCCGCCGCCCCGTGGGCAAAGCGCACCGCGCTGTGGAAATCGGCTCCGGCCAGTTCCGCCGCCAGCAGGGCGCCGTTGAAGGTATCGCCCGCGGCAGTGGTATCCACCGCCTTGACCCGAAAGCCCGGGATCAGCTGTTGCTGCTGTGCGTTGCTGCAATAGACCCCCTGCGACCCCAGGGTGATCATCACATCCGCAATACCCATCTGGTGGAAGCGGGCTGCCGCCTCGCGGGCACTCGCTTCGTCGGTGACTTTGACGCCGGTCAACAGCTCGGCCTCGGTCTGGTTGGGGGTGATAAGGTCGACCAGCGCCAGCAGTTCGCTTGAGAGCGGGCGGGCAGGGGCGGGGTTGAGCACCACCCGGGTGCCGTTGGCGCGAGCCAGGCGTGCAGCTTCATGGACGCTCTCGAGCGGTACTTCCAGCTGCAACAGCAGGGTGTGGGCGTCGGCGATCATCGCTTCATGGTTTTTCACCACAGCAGGGGTGATGGCACCGTTCGCCTCGGCGGAGATACCTATGCTGTTCTCCCCCTCATCGCTCACATAGATGATGGCGATACCGGTCGGGAGCTTGGGATCGAGTTCGACGGCGCTGACGTCGATGCCATCTTTGGCAAAGCCGGTTTTCATCTGGTGGCCGATGGCGTCATCACCGATGCGGGCGATAAAGGAGACGGGGGCGCCAAGGCGGGCGGCCGCAACCGCCTGATTAGCCCCCTTGCCACCGGGGACCACCTGATAGCTGTGGCCGGTCAGGGTTTCACCCGGGCGAGGAAAGTGGGGAACGCGCAGCACATGGTCTGCATTGACACTGCCCAGAACGACGAGACGATTCATGTTGACTACTCCTGATGCATCTTGGCTTGAACACTGTGATGGCGTGAGCCCAAGCCGGGAGGCACCTGAACGAGAGGGAAAAGGGGAGGCGAACCTCCCCTCGAGAACTTACTTGCTGACTACTTGCAGCGGTACCGGGATGGATTTCTCTACCGGCTGACCTTTGAGCACCTTGTCGGCAGTCTCGACGCCGATGGCACCAATCAGGGCAGGTTGCTGGGCCACGGTGGCGGCCAGTTTACCCTTGGCTACGGCGGCTTTGCCATCGTCAGTGCCGTCGAAGCCGACGATCATTACCTCTTTACCGGCAGCCTGCACCGCGCGGATGGCACCCAGCGCCATCTCGTCGTTCTGGGCGAACACTGCCTGTACGGTCGGATGGGCGGCCAGCAGGTTTTCCATGACGTTCAGACCCTTGGTGCGGTCAAAGTCGGCAGGCTGGGAAGCCAGTACCTGCAGCTTGTTGGCCGCCACGGCCAGGGCAAAACCTTCACCACGGTCGCGGGCGGCGGAGGTACCGGCAATCCCTTCCAGCTGAATGACCTTGGCGCCGGTACCCAGTTTTTCGGTGATGAAGTCACCGGCCAGCTTGCCGCCTGCCACGTTGTCGGAGGCAATGTGAGCCTTGACCTCACCCTGCGCGGCGCCGCGGTCCAGGGTCAGCACCGGAATGCTGGCGCGGTTGGCCAGACGGATGGCGTTGCCGACCGCTTCGGAGTCGGTGGGGTTGATCAGGATGGCGCCGACCTTGCGTACGGTGAGATCTTCCATGTTGGAGAGCTCTTTGGCCGGGTCATTCTGGGAGTCCAGTACCACCAGCTCGTAGCCAAGCTCTTTGGCTTTGGCTTCGGCACCCTCTTTCATGGTGACGAAGAAGGGGTTGTTGAGGGTGGAGACCACCATGGCCAGGGTTTGATCGGCGGCATGGGCGGTGCCCAGCACAGACATGATGGCGGCAGCGAGCAGGGTATTGAGCTTTTTCATCATTTCATTCCTTGTGTGTGGCTTGTCTTATCAACGATTGCTTTTGTTATCGATCATCACGGCAAGCAAGATCACGCTGGCCTTGGCGATCATCTGGTAATAGGAGGATACGTCGAGCAGGTTGAGGGCGTTGTTGAGGAAGCCGATGATCAAGGCACCGATCAGGGTCCCCATGATGCGGCCCTTGCCGCCCATCAGGCTGGTACCACCCAGCACCACAGCGGCGATGGCATCCAGCTCGTAACCCATGCCCGCTGTCGGCTGGGCAGAGGAGAGGCGAGAGGTAACGATAAGCCCTGCCAGTGCCGAGAGCGCGCCGCACAGACCATACACCGCCAGCTTCACCCGATCCACATTGATGCCGGAGAGACGGGTGGCAGACTCGTTGCCGCCCAGCGCGTAGATGTAGCGACCGAGACGGGTATGGTTGAGCATGAACCAGGCGAGCAGGAAGACGATGGCCATCAGCCAGATGGGCACCGGCAGACCGAACAGGTAACCGGTACCGAGCCAGGCAAAGTGATCGGCGCCGTCACTGAAACCGGTGGAGATGGGACGACCCTCGGTATAGACCATGGTGATACCGCGCAGGGCAGTCATGGTGACCAGGGTGGCGATAAATGCCTGCACCTTGCCCTTGGCAATGATGAGGCCGCTGACGCCGCCCAGCAGGGCACCGGCACCCAGAGTGAGGGGCACCACCAGCCAGATAGGCAGCTCCATGGCGACCATGGTGGCGGCCAGCGCGCCGCACAGGGCGAGCACAGAGCCGACCGACAGATCGATACCGGCGGTGAGGATAACCAGCGTCATACCGACCGCCATGATGGCGTTGACCGAGGTCTGGCGCAGGATATTGAGGAGGTTGTCGGCGGTGAAGAAGTTGGGGCTCAGAAAGGAGACCACACCAATCAGGACCAGCAGCGCGACCAGGGATTTGTTCTCGATCCACCACGCCTTGCTCATGACGCCACGGCGGGAAAGGGTTTGGGTTGTCATTGGGATGCCTCTTGCTCTGCTTGCCACTGTTTACCGACTGCCGCCGCCATCAGCTTCTCCTGATTGGCATCGCGGGTGTTGAACTCTGCGCTGATGCGCCCTTCGTGCATCACCATGATGCGATCACTCATGCCGAGCACTTCCGGCATCTCGGAGGAGACCAGAATGATGCTCATCCCCTCTTTCTTGAACTGGTTGATCAGCTGATAAATTTCCTTCTTCGCCCCCACGTCGACGCCGCGGGTCGGCTCGTCTAGGATCAGCACCTTGGGCCGGGTCAGCAGCCCCTTGGCGATGGCCACCTTCTGCTGGTTGCCGCCGGAGAGCAGCTTTATCAGCTGATCCTGACTCGGGGTCTTGATGTTGAACAGGCGCACATAGTCGCTCACCGCCTGCCGTTCGGCCTTGCCGTCGATCTTGCCGTTGCTGATGAACTCGTCGAGGGCGCACAGACTCATGTTTTCGCGCACCGACAGCTCCAGCACCAGCCCATCGCCCTTGCGATCTTCAGAGATATAGGCGATGCCTGCGGCCAGACCATCGGCTGGGCTTTTGGGCACCAGCGCATGACCGTCCACAGCCACTTCACCGGCGCTGATGGGGCTGGCACCGTAGATCAGCTTCATCAGCTCGGTACGACCGGAGCCCATCAGGCCGCTGAAGCCCAGAATTTCCCCCTGACGCAGGGAGAAGCTCACCCCGCGCACGCCGGGACCGGCCAGATCTTTTACCTGCAGGCTGACGGGGCCGAGCTCGCGTTCAAGGCGCGGATACTGCTCTTCCAGACGGCGACCCACCATCATCTCGATGATCCTGTCTTCATCCAGATCGCTCACCGCCTTCTCGCCAATCCACTTGCCATCGCGCAGCACAGTGACCCGATCGCAGATCTCGAAGATCTCCTTGAGGCGGTGGGAGATATAGACGATGCCGCAACCCTGCTCACGCAGCTCGCGGATAACCTTGAACAGCTGCTCGGTTTCGGTATCGGTCAACGCATCGGTCGGCTCGTCCATGATGATGACGCTGGCATCGAACGACAGCGCCTTGGCAATCTCCACCATCTGCTGTTCGCCGATGGAGAGATCCCCGAGTCGGGTATCCGGGCCATGCTTGACGCCAAGTCGCGCCAGCAGGCCACTCGCCCGTTCGCGCAGCTGTTTGTGGTCGATGCTGCCAAAACGGGTACGGGGCTCACGACCGAGGAAGATGTTGGCGGCAATCGACAACTCCGGCAGCAGGTTCAGCTCCTGATGGATGATGCTGATCCCCTGATCCTGAGAATCGCGCGGCCCCTTGAAGTGAACCGGTTGACCGCGGTAGCTGACGCTGCCCGCATCGGCCTGATAGATGCCGGTCAGCACCTTCATCAGGGTGGATTTGCCGGCGCCATTTTCACCGAGCAGGGCCATCACTTGGCCCGGATAGACCCGCAGACCCGCTTCATCGAGGGCGCGTACACCGGGGAAGGTCTTGACGATCCCGGTCAGCTCCAGAATGGGTGAGAGGGGGGAGGTTGTGCTCATTTGCAGCTTCCTTGAAGAGGCTTAAAACGCCACACCGGCGCAGAGGATCAGGTTGGCGTAGGGAGTCACCTCGCCGCTGCGCACGATCGCCTTGCTCTGGCGGGAGCGGGTTTTGAACTCCTCGTGCAGGCAGTATTCGATGGCGATGGACTTGCCCTGGGCGGCGGCGTGGGCCTCAAGCTGATCGACCAGTGCCTGGTGGGCGGCGGGGCTGATCTGCTTGATCTCGGTTGCCATGATCACCTTCTCCACCACCAGGTCGGTGAGCAGGGCGGTCAGTACGGTTTCGAGGCTGGGGGTGCCCGCCATCAACGCCAGATCGATCCGCTCCGGCCCTGCCGGAATGGGCAAGCCTGCATCGCAGACGGTGATCTCGTCGGTGTGGCCCATCTGTGCCACCAGAGCACTCAGGGGAGCATTGAGCAGTACGCCTCGTTTCATACAGCACCTCATCAGGCCTTGGCCCGTCAATCTGTGAACCGCTAGGCAACCGGTTACGCAACCGGTTGCGTCATGGCGCAAAGATAGGCTTTTTAGGATGGAAGAGCCATGGCAAAACCACGGAAATGTGAAAACGATCTCAAAGGCGGGAGAAGAAGTGCAGGGGAGGCGGCAGGAAGGGTGTCAGCAGAGCCCTGACACCCTTGTTATTCATCGAGCTATTGATTTTATGGTTAGTTGGCCAATGCCTTGGCGACCGCCGGACGGCTCAGCATGCGCTGATAATGATCGGCAACCTTGGGGAATTCACTGATCTCGACCCCATCGCTTTTCAGCCAGCCCGCGACCACGAACAGATAGATATCCGCCACGCTGAACTGCTCGCCCAGCACCCAGGGGCCTGCCAGATAGTGCTGCTCAATCTGGGCAAAGCCGTCACGCATATTGCTGGCGACTTTCTGCTGCATGGCGGCAATGGCATGCTCGTCATCGGCCCAGCGGCTGCCACGGCGACCGTGGGCGTGGGAGACATGCACAGTGGAGGCGAGGAAGCTGTTGACCTCCTGCATGCGGGCCAGCAGGAACGGGTTGTCCAGCGGCGCCAGCTTGGCATCGGGGAAGCGCTGCGCCACATAGAGCAGCAGGGCCGGGGTTTCGGTCAGGGTGCCCTGATCGGTGACAAGGGCAGGCACCCGCCCTTTGGGGTTGATGGCAAGATACGCAGGATCACGCTGCTCCCCTGCGGCGAGGTTGACGAGACGGGGTTGGAACGGGGCATTTGCTTCCAGCAGGGCAATCTGCACGGCCATGGCACAGGTGCCGGGAGCGAAATAGAGGGTCAGATCGGACATGAATACTCCTGATTGGCTCAGGCCACCCGCGATATTGGCGAAAGATTGCTTCGCGGAGCACTACGGGCAGTCATGAAAAAAGAGAGGGGGCAACGTTTGCCCCCTTAAGCAATCTACACCCCTAAGGGGTAATGAAAAAGCGCAGAATTAATCGGCTTTGGTCGCCATGTTCTTTTCCTGTTCTTGAACGATGCGATCGTTATCAGCAATACCCGCTGCTCCAGTCACTACTACATATCCTCTCTTCGTTCGTCCTACAAGACTGATTTTTATAAAAAATAAATGAAGTCAGCCAGATAAATTTTTGCTGACTGAAATGGTTTGCGTTTGATACCCTATTTATCAGGATCTCTATGTTTTTAATGGCTTGAGACCAGCCTTTTCTTTAATCCGGTTATAAAGCTGCGTGCAAGGAGCGCCCCCCCTTCTGTAGCCATCCAGAAGATGAAAGAGAAGAATATGGACACTAATAAAGGAAGAAGTAAAGGTTTTACATATTTGTATTATGAACCAAGTAGATTAGGGTAGGGCTTTGCAATGTCAGCTTTTTTAGATGTATTAAAAATGAGTTTGATATATACAAAACAGGCGTTCGTTATAAAGTGGAACATTTCTGTACAAAAATAATTATGCGTTATTGGAGGTTTTTGTGAAAGTTGAATTCAAAGAAGGAAGTGATAATATAACCATTTTTGAAAATGGTGTGCTTTTGCTAGAAATTGAAAAGCAAGATAAAAATTCATCTGAATTGGCTTACTATTCTGAGGATTTCACTGAAGAGCTTGTAGCCAAAGTTTTGCTTTGTGACGCAACTGAAATCCCTATGGGACTTCAGTTTTACTCTATTTACAATAATAGTGAATTCGAAATTATCAATTGGATTGATTTTAAACGTGAAAATACATTTATTGAAATCGAGTTATCAATAACATTCAATTGGGAGGATTGGGATAAACCTGTTGTCATTGGCAAGTTCTTGGAACTGTATAGTGCTGAATTGGAAGCCGTTGGATTTAAAACTGGAATAGTTAAAGAAACCATAGATTCTTGGGCTTCGGTAAATGTTTTTCTTTATATCGAAGAGGGCCGTTTAATAGATCATGTAATATCCAGTAGTCGCAAAGCGAAAAACATTTATGAGCAATTGTTGATAAAGTTAGTCAGAGGTGATGCTCAAAGCTCATTCGTAAAAATATTTAACTTTCCAAAAGAGTATGAAGTAATCTGCAGCCAATATATCCTTTGGTTTGGTGAGCTCCTCAGCACATTAAATATAAATGCAAATGTGACCACTGAAATTCAAGAAGGTAAGACATCAATAATTGTATCTCCGAATGATGCACCTGAATTGCTAGAGGAAATTGAGAGGCTATTTTATCAGTATCTCGCTCTTCCATACTCGGAGTACCTACCTCGTGACATGGATACTTCTTCGTATATTGAGAAAGCTACGTCTCAGCTTTTATATAATCAAGTGGAGAATTTCAAACTACAAATTCAAATGAAAGAGTCAATGCTTCAACTTAAAGATGCAACGATATCTTCCTTAGTTTTTGAAAATCAGAAGAAAGATAGTGAATTACTATTGCTAAAAAGCATTAAAAATCAAGATGAGTTAAAGATTTTCAATGGTGCAATTACTGTGGGTGAGTTTAAATGGGGGGCGGTGAAAATAAACTTTAAGAAGATTGCAGATATTTTCACCAAAAAGTTTGATTAAACTGTTAAAAATGGATACGTAAATGCTTGCTCGGTTACGCCTCTCCTCACATCGTAACAAGCTATTACTTAGATGACCTCGGCTTTGAGGCGATCCTTAGGGCCGTAAGTTAGATGTCTGGCTTAAGGTGACGGTCAATATTTGTTGCCGTTAATCGAAACTCCCCGCGTTTTTCGGAGTTAAAAATTATTGTGCCGAGAAGCCGTGTTGGCGATTAAAAAGAGAAGGGGGGCAAATATTGCCCCCCTTCATCAAATGACCTCATAAGGGCCGATTAACTGCTGCCTTAACCGGCCTTGGCCACCATGGCTTTCAGCTGCAGGAAGTACTGCTCGTAGAGGCGGGAGGCATCACCCACATCGGACTGGAACTCGCCTTTGCGTTTGATCTCGTCGCTCGGGAAGACCATGGGGTTGTTGCGAAACGCTGGGGTGAGCAGGGGAATGGCATCCTTGACCGGGGTGGGGTAGCCAATCGCCTCGGCTACCTTGGCGGCCACATCGGGGCGCATCAGGAAGTTGATCAGGGCGTGGGCTTCCTTCACATGATTGGCCTTGGCCGGGATGGCGAGGTTGTCCATCCAGAGCACGGCCCCTTCTTCGGGATAGGTCATCTGGATGGAGGGGTATTCGCGCTGGGCGCCGTAGGCCGAGCCGTTCCACAGCATGCCGATATTGACCTCACCGGCGATAAAGGGGTCGGCCGGGTTGTCGGAGTTGAACGCCTTGACGTTGGGCATCAGCTTTTTCAGGTATTCGAACGCTTCGGCAATTTGCGCCTTGTCTTGGGTGTTGGGGCTGTAGCCCAGCTGCACCAGCGCGATATGGAACACCTCGCGGGCATCGTCCATCAGCAGCAGGCTCTCTTTCCACTCCGGTGCCCAGAGCTGCTTCCAGCTGGTAACCGGCTGCTCGATGATGTCGGTGTTGGTGCCGATCCCGGTTGCGCCCCAGATATAGGGGATGGAGTAGCGGTTGTCCGGGTCGTACTCGTGGTTGAGCAGGGTGGGGTCGAGGTGCTTGAAGTTGGGCAGCTGGGCGCGATCCAGCGGCTGCAGCATCCCCTCTTTGGCCATTTTCGAAATGAAATAGGTGCTGGGCACCACCACGTCATAGCCGTCGCCATGGGTTTTCAGCTTGGCGTAGAGGGTCTCGTTGGATTCGTAGGTGGAGTAGATCACCTTGATGCCGGTCTCTTGCTGGAACTGCTCCAGCAGGCCATCCGGCACATATTCCGACCAGTTGTAGAAGTAGACCACCTTGTCGTCGGCCGCGTGAGCGCTCTGGCTCAGCAGCGGGGTGGTGAGGGTGAGGGCGGCTGCCAGCAGGGCGCCGGCCTTGTGTTGGATTGTCATCAACAACTCCTTGGGGTTATGGGGCCTTGCGGCCCACCGTGACAGAGTTCGCCAAAGATGGCGGGGACGAAACGGGCAGGGTCAACCCTGCCGTTTACGCAGTAACAGTTGCGCCAGCAGCACCATCCCGAGGGAGGCGACCAGCATCAGGGTGGCTAGGGCGTTGACCTCGGGGGAGACCCCCACCTTGACCATGGAGTAGATCTTGAGCGGCAGGATCTCGTAGGCCGGGCCGGTAACAAAGGAGCTCACCACCACGTCGTCCAGCGACAGGGTAAAGGAGAGCAGCCAGCCCGCCATCACCGCCGGCAGTGCCAGTGGCAGTATGATGCGGCGCAGGATGATCCACTCGCCAGCCCCCAGATCCCGCGCGGCTTCCAGCATCCGCACATCAAAACCGCACAGCCGCGAGTAAACGGTGATCACCACGAACGGCAGGCAGAAGGTGATGTGGGCGATCAGCAGCGACCAGAAGCCCAGCGCAATGCCGGTGACCACAAACAGGGTCAGCAGCGAAATAGCCATCACGATATCGGGGGACATCATCACCACGAACAGCATGCCGCTCACGTACTGTTTGCCGCGAAAGCGATAGCGAAACAGCGCCACGGCGGTGAGAGTGCCGATCAGGGTGGCCGCGGTGGCGGTGAGGGCGGCGATGGTCAGGGAGTGCTGGGCCGCCTGCATCAGGCTGGCGCTGGCAAACAGCTTCTCATACCAACCCAGGGTAAAGCCGCGCCAGTCGATGCCATATTTCGACAGGTTAAAGGAGTTGGCGATCAGCACCCCGATGGGTACATAGAGATAGCCAAACACCAGCAGCAAGAACAGAGCCTTCAGTGCGCGCATCATGCCAGCTCCCCCTTCTTGCTGAGCAGCTTGCCCGCCCGCCAGTAGCAGTAGACCAACAGCGCCATCAGCACTGTCAGCATCACGCTGATGGCGGCGCCGAAGGGCCAGTCACGGCTGTTGAGGAACTGGGTCTTGATCAGGTTGCCGATCAGCAGGTGCTTGGCGCCCCCCAGCAAGTCGGAGACGTAGAACATCCCCATGGCGGGCAGGAACACCAGCAGACAACCGGCGATGATGCCGGGCAGGGTGAGGGGCAAAATGATCCGCACCAGCCGCTGCCAGCCGTTGGCGCCGAGATCCCGCGCCGCCTCCAGCAAACGGCTATTCAGCTTCTCGATGCTGGAGTAGAGCGGCAGCACCATAAAGGGGAGCAGCACGTAGACCAGCCCGATGATGACGGCCACCTCGGTATACATCATCTGCAGCGGTCGCTCGATAAGCCCCAGATCCAGCAGCCAGCCGTTGATCAGCCCCCGAGTGCCGAGCAGCACTTTCAGCGCATAGGTGCGGATCAGGGAGTTGGTCCAAAACGGCACCACCACCAGAAACAGCAGCAGAGGGCGGATACGCGCTGGCAGATGGGCCAGCAGCCAGGCAAAGGGGTAACCCACCAGTAAGCAGATGCTTGTGGCGAGCAGCGCCAGCCAGAGAGAGTGGAGCAGCACCTCGAAATAGAGCGGGTCCAGCAGGCGGCCATAGTTGCTCAGGGTAAAGAGCGGCGCGATAAGCTCGGACTCATCGCGGGTCAGGAAGCTGACGCCGATGATCATCAGGTTGGGCAGGAAGACAAACAGCGTCAGCCAGCCGAGGATCAGCGCGATGGCCCCGTTGCGAAAGCCGTTGTGGGCAAAGCTGTGTGGTACCCGCAGATTAGTGAGGCTCATAGGGCAGCACCACCTCCCAGCTGTCGACCCAGTGGATCGCCACCTCCTGACCCAGGCGATAGTCAAAGTCGGGGTCATCCTCGTCGAAGAACTCGGAGATAAGCAGCTGTTTGCCGCTTTCGAGCTCGATCACCGAATCCAGCGTCGCCCCCTTGTAGTTGCGCTCGCGGATATTGCCCCGCAGCGCACCGCTCTGATCGTCATCCTGATCGAGAATGCGCAGATCTTCCGGGCGCAGCAGCACCAGTACCTTCTCGTCTGGCTGGAACGGCAAGGTAGTATGGAGCAGGCATTCGCGCCCCTCCACCTCGGCCTGCCAGATACCGGGCTCGCGCTGGCTGATCAGCTTGCCATCCATTACGTTGATCTCGCCGATAAAGCGGGCCACGAACAGGTTGGCTGGCGATTCGTAGATATCGCGCGGGGTGCCGCGCTGGATGATCTTGCCGCCCTCCATCACCAGGATGCGATCAGACATGGTGAGCGCCTCTTCCTGATCATGGGTAACGAAGACAAAGGTGATGCCTAGGCGACGCTGCAGCGCCTTGAGCTCGCTCTGCATCTGCTTGCGCAGCTTGTAGTCGAGCGCCGAGAGGGATTCGTCAAGCAGCAGCAGGCGGGGCTTGTTGACCACGGCGCGGGCGATGGCGACCCGTTGCTGCTGACCGCCGGAGAGCTGATCCGGGCGGCGGTTGGCCAGCTCGGTGAGCTGCACCATGGCGAGGGTCTCCTCGACCCGCTGACGGATTTCGCTGGCCGGTACTTTCTGCATCTCGAGGCCAAAGGCGACGTTTTCAAACACCGTCATATGGGGGAAGAGCGCATAGCTCTGGAACACGGTGTTGATGTGCCTGTGTTCGGCGGGGATATGGGTGATCTCGTCACCGGCCAGATGGATGGAGCCACCATCGACCGATTCGAGCCCGGCCAGCAGGCGCAGCAGGGTGGTCTTGCCACAGCCGGAGGGGCCCAGCAGGGTAAGAAATTCACCGTCATAGATTTCAAGGTCAAGGTCACTCAGGATCACCTTGCCATCGTATTTTTTGCTGATCTTGTTCAGCGCGACAATTACCTGTGGATTGTTCATCATCCGCCAGTCTCACCCCAGCCAGTGGCCATCGTGTTGAAAGAGGGCCGCATTCTATGCAGCCGACACATGAAATTAAAGGCTTTTTGGCCCGAATTAGCCGCAAGTGCGCAGGAAAAACGGCTACGAATAGCAGACCAAATCGCTATAATGTGCCACCTGATTTGGTCGTTTTCGATATTGGATAGTCAATTGAGTAATAAAATGCGTATTGGCGGCTCCCTTGAGCAGTCTCTGAACCAGGGCTACCGCCTTGATCTGAAAGGGGTCATCCAGGAGGGATGGCAACAGACCCGCCGTACCGGATTTGGCCTGCTGCTGGCGATTGTCGGGGTGACGGCGATCTGGATCCTGCTCAGCAATGTGCTGCTGTTGCCCTATCTGGGGGATGACAGCCAGATGAATGTGGCCATGGTGCTGAGCCTGCTGATGACGGTGGTAATGGCCCCCATGACCAGCTCCCTCGATATGCTGGGGTTGCAGCAGTCGGTCGGGGTGCGCGCTAGAGCCAACCAGGTGTTCGACTTCTTCCGCCACTTTGTACGCCTCGGCATGTTGAGCCTGCTTGGCAGTCTGCTCACCAGCCTGTTTGGCCCGCTATTCGATCTGCTGGGATTGCCCGCCGTACTCTCATTCATTCCCTCGGCCCTGATCGGCATGGGGCTGCTCTTTACCGTCCCGTTGGTGCTGGAGCGTGGCCTGACGCCGCCCCAGGCCATTCTGGTTTCTCTCAAACTCTTTGCTCGCGGCTGGCCCAGCATTGTGCTGTTCCACGGCGTGATGACCGCGCTCTTCTTCCTGGCTCTGATCCCCATGGGGTTGGGGCTTATCTGGGTGGCACCGCTCTATTTCAACTGCAAGGGGATCCTCTATCGGGATCTCTGTGGGGTGGGGGTAGAGGTTAACGAGGTGACAGAAGGCCCCAACCATTTCAATGCATGATGCAAAAGGACGTTGAATGACCCGTCGATATGGAGTGACCAAGGCTGTGCGCCAGAGCCTGCTGGCCACGCTCTTGCTGCCAGGGCTGGCGCTGGCTGAGCCGGTACTGGATCTGCAATACAGCACCTTCTACAGCCAGATGAAGACCTTTGCCAAAGGGGAGTTTGGTCACGCCAGACTGGGGTTTTATCTGACCGATCCGCAAGATGGTCAGCGCTGTGGCCTCACTTTTGCCCGGGTTGCAACCGACAGCAAGGAAGTGGCGGGCGAGGTAACGGTCGATAGCGAACTGCGCCTGCCTTTTGACGAGGATCTCAACCTCGACAAGGGGATCGTGACTGTCGGCCTGAAAGAAGAGCACGCCACATGCGATATGACGGTACAGGTGATGGCCGATGCGCCGAACGGGCCCGAGCTGCCGCTGGCCGAGCTGGCGGCCCGTCAGCAGCAGATGCAGTCGCTGCTCGACAAGATGGCGGGCATGGTCGGCAAGCACTTCCTGCCGAAGATGGAAGGGGTACGCATTACCCTGGTGCAGCAGAGCGGAACAGCTTATCTGATTGATGGTGCCCGTCAGGAGGCGCTGCCCTGGCAGGAAGGCCACCTGCTGCTGAGCAATGAGCAACTGGCCGCGTTCGCCGCCGGGCAACTGCGCCTGCAGGGTGACGTGTTGCGCCTGACCCCCTGGCTGCATAAAGGGTGAGATCGGTTGCGCTGTCACCGCAGTGACAGGCCCATCCAGAAAGCAAAAAGGAGCGATCATCGCTCCTTTTTTATTGCGTGGCGTGTGCCCTGTGAGCGCGGCTTAGCGCACTTCAATCACATCCAGCATGTCCATCTCGTCGATATCCAGCAGCGGCGCCTTTGGCATCTCGGGCGGATCAAACGCCTTGTCGCCACCATCGATGATGCCGGAGTCGCGATTGATGCTCTTGAAGTCAAACAGCTTGTGGTCGAGCAGGTGGCTCGGGATCACGTCCTGAATGGCGGTGAACATGGTTTCGATACGACCGGGGAAGCGGCGATCCCAATCCTGCATCATCTGCTTGATGGCCTGACGCTGCAGGTTCTCCTGCGAGCCGCACAGGTTGCACGGAATGATGGGGAAGGCTTTGACGTCGGCGTAGCGGATCAGATCCTTCTCTTTGCAGTAGGCTAGCGGTCGGATCACCACGTTCTTGCCATCGTCGCTCACCAGCTTGGGCGGCATGGACTTGAGCTTGCCACCGTAGAACATGTTGAGGAACAGGGTCTCGAGGATGTCGTCGCGGTGGTGGCCAAGGGCAATCTTGGTGCAACCCAGCTCCTGGGCGGTGCGGTAGAGAATACCGCGGCGCAGCCGTGAGCAGAGAGAGCAGGTGGTTTTTCCTTCCGGTACCTTCTCTTTGACGATGGAGTAGGTATCCTCTTCGACGATCTTGTACTCGATGCCGAGGGAATCCAGATACTCGGGCAGCACATGCTCGGGGAAACCGGGCTGCTTCTGATCCAGGTTGACGGCAACCAGATCGAAATGGATGGGGGCGCTGGCTTTGAGGCTCATCAGTATGTCGAGCATACCGAAGCTGTCCTTGCCGCCGGAGAGGCAGACCATGACCTTGTCGCCCTCTTCAATCATGTTGAAGTCGGCAATGGCCTGACCCACGTTGCGCCGCAGGCGCTTCTGCAGTTTGTTAAAACTGTATTTTTCTTTGGCGTTCAGCTCTTCTAGCATGCTCGTAAAACCCGGGACACAAATAAGCGCGTTATTATAGCCATGTCCCGGGGGAGGCAAGGTGCCAGGCACCTTATGATTGATTGCGACGACTGTCGACCGGGCAGCTGTAGTCCGCCGGTTTGAGGATCAGGATGTCGCAGGAGAGGCGGTCAATCACATGTTCGGCAGTATTGCCGAGCAGAGCAGCAGAAAGCCCGGTACGGCCGACGCAGCCCATGATCATCAGGGTCGCCTTGAGCTCTTCAGCCATATCTGGCAACACCTCTTCCGGTAGCCCCTCTGCTACCCGGGTCCAGAGATGACCGATCCCGAACTTGTCGGCATGGCTGAGCAGCAGGCTTTCGTGATGTTTGCGGATCGCTTCGTTGTAGGCGTTGGGATCAAACTCCGGCAGCTCGATGGCCACGTTGACCGGGGTGCCCGGGTAGGTGTTGACCAGATAGAGGTTGGAGCCCAGCAGCTCGGCGATGTCGCTTCCCTCCTGGGTGATCCGTTCGTTGAGCACTTTCTGATCCGGATCGTCGCTTGAGCAGTTGATGGCGGCGATGATGTTGCCGCCCCGTTGCCAGTGACCCTCCTTGACCAGCAGCACCGGACAGGGGCATTTGCGCAGCAGGTGCCAGTCGGTGGGGGTAAAGATGAAGGTTTGCAGGAAGCTGTGATGGTGAGTGGCTTTGACCACCAGATCGTGGCGCTGCTCCAGCACCTCCTGAATGACGCACTCGAAGGGACGATTGTGCCAGACCACTTTCACTTCGCACTCTATCCCCTGTGCCCGATAGGGGGTCAGGATCTCGTCCAGCCACTCACGTCGCTGTGAAATGACGCCGTCGCGCATCTCTTGCCGCTCGTCCACCGAGAGCATGGCGGTCATTTCATACGAGAAGTCATAGATGGTGAGCAGCAGGGTCAGATGGGCGTTTTCGTCCAGCTCGGCGACTTTGACTGCCCGTTCGAGGGCGATTTGACGCTCCTCTTCTGGATTGATAACCACCAGAATATTCTGATATTTGACCATCTTCTCCTCCTTGGAAAAGTCCAATGACAGCAGAATCTTAGCCATTACAGCTTAGCGCAGGAGGAGGGTATGGGGAACGTACCGGATCACATTCCAGAGGAAAGGATCCGGCAGGGAAAGCAGGAGAAAAGCGAGAGGGTAGCGGAAAAATCAGCCGCAGGGCGGGCGAGTGGCACCGGCCATCATGCCCAGCGCGACCTGATCCAGCACGGTAATGTATTTGCCTTTGACGCTGATGAGACCGGACTTCTGGAAGCGGCCGAGCAGACGACTGATGGTCTCAACGGTCAGCCCCAGATAGTTGCCAATGTCACCACGGGTCATGGAGAGACGGAACTCCTTGGCGGAGAAACCGCGCTCGGAGAAGCGTACCGACAGATTGTGCAGGAAGGCGGCGAGGCGCTCTTCAGCATTCTTCTTGGAGAGCAGCAGGATCATCTCCTGATCGCCCATGATTTCGCTGCTCATCAGACGCATGATCTGCTGGCGCAGTTTGGGCATCTTGCCGGAGAGATCGTCCAGCACTTCAAACGGGATCTCGCACACCATGGCCGTTTCCAGCGCCTGGGCAAAGGAGGGGTGGGCCTGCTTGTTGATGGCATCAAAACCGACCAGATCGCCAGCGAGGTGGAACGCAGTGATCTGCTCATCCCCTTGCTCGGTGATGGTGTAAGACTTGATGGTCCCGGAACGGATGGCATAGAGCGATTTGAACTCATCGCCAGCCTTAAACAGCTCTTCACCCTTCTGGATCGGCTTCTTGCGCTCGATGATGCTGTCCAGCTGATCAAGCTCGTTGTCGTTCAGAGTGAAGGGAATACAGAGCTGACTGATGCTGCAATCCTGGCAATGAATTGCACAGCCACCGCTCTGGATACGTCTGCCAGGTTTCTTTTCCGGGATCATAGGCTCATACGAATAATTGATTTATATCAAACAAGTTTACCATCAACTCATCCGTTTTGGATAGGGTTTCAAAAGGAAGCAATGCCAATCCAGAAGGTATGCACCCCGAACAAAATGAGCAGCAGGGCACCGCCAAGGCGCAAACTGCGCAGGGTGAGCCAGTATCTCAGGCGATCGGCAAGCCCTCCCAACGCAAACAGGGTGGGCAGGGTGCCGAGACCAAAAAAGAGCATGATGAGCGCCCCGCCACAGGCCGAACCCGCCGCCGCGCTCCAGGTCAGCATGGAGTAGACCAGCCCGCAGGGCAGCCATCCCCACACCATGCCAAAGGGCAATGCCTGCACAGGTGAGGTGAAGGGGAGAAACTTGCCCGCCAGCGGTTTGATACGGGGCCAAAGTCTGGCGCCGAGCCGCTCCAGGAGCAAGATCCCTTGCCACCAGCCCGCCAGATAGAGACCAAGGGCGATCATCAGCAATGCGGCTACCAGCCGCAGCCCGGCGATGGCGTGTTTGCCTGCGCCCAGCTCACTGGTAGTGGCGAGCAGGCCGCCCACCAGTGCACCTGCAATGACATAGCTCAGAATCCGGCCGAGGTTGTAGTTGAGCAGATAGGCAAGCCGCCCCCAGAAGTGCTGCTTGTCGGCGGGGATCGCCATGGAGAGCGCGGCAGAGACACCCCCACACATGCCGATGCAGTGGGCGGAGCCTGCCAGTCCGACCAGCAGGGCGCCGGCCAGATCAAGGTTGTGGGTCATGGTCAGCAGGCTTTACGGGTTTGTGGGCAGGTTGCTCTTCGTCAAACAGGATGTTGGAACCCTGCCGGTCGAGATCTTCAAACTGCTCGGAGCGAATGGCCCAGAAGAAGACGACCCCGGCGATGATCACAAACAGGATGGCGATGGGGATCAGGACAAAAATTATATTCATGAGGGATACCTTGGCGTTCATCCTTGGCAAGCGTCCCCTATGGTAACCCTGTTCGGGCAGGGGGCCAGCCGCTATCAGTGAGAAATGTGGCCTGAATCGGAGGCAGGCCACATTTTCAGCTATTTTCCGCCACCAGCCTCATCGGTTGAGGCGCATGGAGTTGGTCACCACGATGAGTGAACTGAGCGACATGCCCGCCGCCGCCAGATAGGGGGGCAGCCAGCCGCAGGCCGCCAGCGGCAACACCAGCAGGTTGTAACCGATGGACCAGGCGAAGTTCTCGATGATGATCTTGCGGGTACGCATTGCCAGCACTCTGGCCTCGAGCAGTCGGCTCAGGTCATCGGCCAGCAGGATGGCGTCGGCGCTGTTTTTCGCCAGATCGGTGCCACCAGCCATGGCAAACGAGGCGTGAGCTCCTGCCAGTACCGGGGCGTCGTTGATGCCATCGCCCACCATGATGCTGATATCCCCCTGGGCTTCCCGGGCCTTGAGGTAGGCCAGCTTGCCATCGGGTGAGACCCCCTTGACGAGCTCATCCACCCCCAGTTCCCGGGCAATCTCGTCTGCTTGCAGAGAGCTGTCACCAGTCAGCACGGTAGTTTGCAGACCTGCCGCCTTGAATGCCGCGATCAGCGCCCTGGCATCGGGGCGCAGGGTATCTTCCAGATTGAAGCGGGCCAAGACCTGCTGCTCGTCGGCCAGATAGATAGCCAGACCGCGGCCGCGCTCTTGCGCCGTATCCAGCCCAAGCCAGCGGGCACTGCCGATGCGGTAGCGTACGCCATCCACCAGCGCCGTGATGCCGTGACCGATGACCGGGGTGATCTCGCGGGCGGATCGCAGCACACTGATACTGTCGGCAGGTAGCTGGAAGGCGCGAGCTATGGGGTGCTCGGATTGCGCCTCCATGGCCCGGGCGATGGCGAGGCAGTGAGCCTCGTCCACCTCTGCCAAGGTAGTTATGCCGGTCAGACTGATCTCACCTGTGGTGAGCGTGCCAGTCTTGTCCATCACGATCCGGTTAGCCTTGGTCAATATATCCAGCACATGGCCACGGCGCAGCAGGATGCCGTTGCGGGTCAGATTGGCGGTCGCCGAGGTCAGCGCTGTCGGGGTGGCCAGTGACAGGGCGCAGGGGCAGGTGGCCACCAGCACGGCCAGCGCGATCCAGAATGCCTGTTCCGGTTGGTGGAAGTGCCAGAAGGTCCAGACCGCCGCGGCAATGATCAGCAGCACCAGAATAAAGTGGCGCGACAGCTGATCCGCCATCTGGGCGATGGCCGGTTTATCATCGAGAGCATGATCCTGCAGCCGCATGATCTGGGCGATCCGCGACTCTTCAATACGGTGGCTGACCCGGATCTGCAGCGGGGCATCTGTGTTGATGGTGCCGGCATAGACCTGATCACCGCGCTGTTTGAGCAGGGGCAGCTGTTCACCGGTCAGCATGGATTCGTTGAGGCTGGCTTGCCCTTCGACAATGATGCCGTCCGCCGGCAAGGTGGCGCCGGCCAGTACCCGCACCCGATCGCCGACCTGCAAGGTCTTGGCCGCTACCTCATGCTCCCCTTCATCATCGATGCGGGTCGCCATGATGGGCACCAGTCGCGCCAGGTTGGAGCTCGATTCCGACGCCTTGCGCCGGGCCCGCAACTCGAGAAAGCGCCCCAGCAGCAGGAAGAAGACGAACATGGTGATGGAGTCGTAATAGACCTCACCGGTATTGAACACGGTGGCCCACATGGAGGCGACAAAGGCACCAATCAGCGCCAGCGACACCGACACATCCATCGACAGGTGACCCTGTTTCAGGCTGCGCCAGGCACCCACGTAAAAAGGCTGGGCCGAGTAGATCATGATGGGGGTGGAGAGCAGCAGGCTTATCCACTTGAAGTAGACCATGAACTCATCTTCAACACTGATGAATAGGTCCATATAGAGGGCCACGGCGCACATCATCACCTGCATGGAGCCCAGCCCCGCCAGTGCCAGCCGGAACATATAGCTGCGCACCTCTTTGGCGTAGAGCGCCTCCTGTTGATGGGTCTGGAACGGGTAGGCGCGATAGCCGATCTGGGCGAATCCCTTGAGAATGTCACTCAGGGAGAGCTGGTCCGGATCCCACTTGATGCGGGCCCGGTGGGTGGTGGTGTTGACGTTGATGTAGCGCAGGCCCGTCAGTGTCATCAAGTGGCGTTCGATAAGCCAGGCACAGGCGGCGCAGGTTAGCCCTTCTACTGTCAGCTGGATTTCGCGAAGGGTACCGCTGTCGGTGACAAAATCCTGTTGCACTTCTGCCAGATCGTAGTGGGTGAGGGCGGCCAGCTCTTCGGGTACCAGATCCCCCTTGGTGCCGGGGGCGGTGCGGTGATCGTAGTAACTGGCGAGGCCGCACTCCATGATGGTTTCTGCCACCGCCTGACAACCGGGGCAGCACATAGGGCGAACAATCCCCTTTATCTCAAGGGCATAGCAACTATTGGCGGGTACCGGCTCGCCACAGTGAAAGCAGGGGGTCATGCGTTATGCCCCCCTGAATGCAGAATGCAAGCAGCAGGGGCACTGGCGAGCACCGGCCCGCCACAGTGAGAACAGCCGGTCATGGCTTAGCGTCCTTTCGGGTCGAGTTCGACAGGGGCCAGGGTGGGCAGCTGGACGGTCTCTTGCAATCGCCACTGGTGATCGAAGGCATCGACCCGAATGTGCCACTTGCCGACCAGCGGCTTGTCGAAATGGAGGCGATAGGTGCCGCTCGCATCGGCGGTGATCATGTGTTCGCTGTCCTGACCGGCCAAGGTCGGGTGAAACAATGAGAGATAGAGAGCTTGCCCGGCAGGAATGTCGCCGCTGATGGGTTTGAGGGTCAGCTCGTTGCCGTCAACCTCCAGCCCAAAGCGGATATTGAGCGCTTCGGAGCGGTCAAACTTGCTCAAGTCCTGATTGATCTCTTTCCCTTGTTTGTAATAGTCCTCGGCCACCAGATTGACCCCATCCTTGCTGGCGATGATGGCGGTGGCGATACTGCCGACCACGGCGGCAGTGGGGAGGGCGATGATAAACCAGGGCCAGAATTGGCGATACCACGGTTTGGATAGAGGTTGGGTCATGATTGCTACTGCCATGAAACGAATGATTAACGTGGAAGATGGTTTTTACGCAACACAAGATAACAAAAAGCCTCGAGGAGTCGAGGCTTTTTGCTGTGTAATCACGTGTTTATCACATGTTACAACGTTACGGGCGAACCTTACTTGGCAGGCTGTTGATGAGACAGGCTGTAAACGTAGGAGGCCAGCAGGTGAACCTTGTCCTCACCCAGAATGTCTTTCCAGGCTGGCATCACGCCGTGACGACCGTGGGTGATGGTTTGTACCACCACTTCGCGGGAGCCACCGTAGAGCCAGGTGTTGTTGGTCAGATCTGGCGCACCGACGGCAACACCGCCCTTGGCATCGGCCCCGTGGCAGGCAGCGCAGATAGCGAAGCGTGCTTCACCTTTCTTCGCTTCGACCAAGTCGACCTTGCGACCGGAGAGGCTTAGCACATATGAGGCCACTTCCTGAACGCCATCTTTGCCGAGGATTTCACCCCAAGCAGCCATGATCCCCTGACGACCGCCCATGATGGTGGTCTTTATTTGATCAGGCTGGCCGCCCCATTGCCATTCGCTGTCGGTCAGGTTCGGGAAACCGCGACCACCTCGGGCGTCAGAGCCGTGGCACTGGGAGCAGTTCTGCAGGAACAGACGCTGACCCACTTTCAGGGCTTCCGGATCCTTGGCGATCTCGGTGATGGCACGATAGGTTTTGCCATCCGCTTCATAGGTGAGTTCACGGAACTTGGCGCCGTAGATCTCGTCAGCCTTGGCGACCTCGCGGTCGTACTCCACCGCGCGACCTTCGGCCTTGGCCGATTCGGTTGCAGCCTTGGACTCGGCCAGCGAGCGCACGTCCTGGTTGGAACTTTGCCAGCCAAGCAGGCCTTTGAAGTTGCCAAGCCCCGGGAAGGCGATCAGATAGACCAGACCGGTGACGATGAAGAAGAGAAACATGTAAGTCCACCACTTCGGCAGCGGGTTGTTGATCTCCTCGATGCCATCGAAGGAGTGACCCATCGATTTGCCTTCTTCAACACCCATCTTGTCCTTGCGGCACCACATCAGCAGCAAGAAGCAGCCGAGGATGGTTCCCAGACTGATGACAGTCACAAAAATGCTAAACAGAGTGCTCATTATTGTTTCGCTCCTGCGTTCTTTTTATCAGCACCGGGTTGCTCATCATCGGCAAAAACCAGATTGGCAGCCTCGTCGAAAGAGGTCTTGCGGCGTTTGCTGTAGGCCCAGACGATGATGCCAATCATGATGGCCATCAACAGCAGGGTATACAGACCGCGAAATGTGCCGTAGTCCATCTTCGCCTCCTTATTTCAGGGCATGACCCAGTGATTGCAGATAGGCCACCAGCGCATCCAGCTCGGTTTTACCCTTCACGGCTTCGCCAGCACCCTGAATATCGGCGTCGGTATAGGGCACACCGAAGTGATCGCGGAACAGCGCCAGTTTTTTGCCGGTCATCTCGCCAGTCAGCACATTGGTATCAAGCCAGGGGTAGGCGGGCATGTTGGATTCCGGTACCACATCGCGCGGGTTGATCAGGTGAACCTTGTGCCACTCGTCGGAGTAGCGGCCACCGACACGGGCCAGATCCGGACCTGTACGCTTGGAACCCCACAGGAAGGGGTGCTCCCAGACGCTCTCGCCAGCGACCGAGTAGTGACCGTAACGCTCGGTTTCGGCACGGAACGGACGGATCATCTGGCTGTGGCAGTTGGTGCAGCCTTCGCGAATGAAGATGTCGCGTCCTTCCATCTGCAGAGCGGTGTAGGGCTTGAGGCCCTCCACCGGCTCGGTGGTTTGCTTCTGGAAGAACAGCGGGGTGATTTCAACCAGGCCCCCCAGACTGATGGCGAAGATGATGCCGACCACCAGCATGGGAACGCTTTTTTCAAATATTTCGTGACGGTTATTGTTGCTCATGGGTTGACCTCTTCAATCATGCTGGCTGGGCGACAGGTTCCAGAGAACCTTTGGGCGCAGTGATGGTGCGATAGGCGTTGTAAGCCATCAGCAACATGCCGGTGACGAAGAAGCAGCCACCCAGGAAGCGCACGAAATAGAAGGGATAGGATGCCTGCAGCGCTTCAACGAAGCTGTAGGTCAGGGTGCCGTCTTCGTTGACTGCACGCCACATCAGGCCCTGCATCACGCCGGAAATCCACATGGCAACGATGTAGAGCACGGTGCCCACGGTCGCCAGCCAGAAGTGAACGTTGATCAGCTTGACGCTGTACATCCGGCCCTGACCGAACAGGTTCGGGATCAGGTGATAGACCGCACCGATGGAGACCATGGCAACCCAGCCCAGCGCACCGGAGTGCACGTGACCAACGGTCCAGTCGGTGTAGTGGGAGAGGGCGTTGACGGTTTTGATCGCCATCATCGGGCCTTCGAAGGTCGACATGCCGTAGAAAGAGAGGGAGACGATCAGGAAGCGCAGGATGGGGTCATAACGCAGTTTGTGCCAGGCACCGGAGAGAGTCATGATGCCGTTGATCATACCGCCCCAGGAGGGTACGAACAGGATCAGGGACATCACCATGCCCAGCGACTGAGCCCAGTCAGGCAGTGCGGTGTAGTGCAGGTGGTGCGGACCGGCCCAGATATAGAGGGAGATCAGCGCCCAGAAGTGGACGATGGATAGGCGATAGGAGTAAACCGGACGACCGGCCTGCTTGGGCACGAAGTAGTACATCATCCCCAGGAAGCCGGCGGTCAGCAGGAAGCCTACCGCGTTGTGGCCATACCACCACTGCACCATGGCGTCCATGGCGCCGGAGTACATGGAGTAGGACTTCATGCCGGAGAGGGGCACTTCCATGTTGTTGACAATGTGCAGCACCGCAACGGTGATAATGAAGGCGCCGAAGAACCAGTTCGCCACATAGATGTGGGAGGTGGTGCGCTTCATCAGGGTGCCGAAGAAGACGATGGCATAGGCGACCCATACCACAGTGATGGCGATATCAATCGGCCACTCCAGCTCGGCATACTCTTTGGCGGAGGTGAAACCCAGCGGCAGAGAGATGGCGGCAGAGAGGATGATTGCTTGCCAGCCCCAGAAGACGAAGGTTGCCAGCGGGCCACCAAACAGTCTGGTTTGACAGGTGCGCTGCACCACGTAGAAGGAGGTGGCCATCAGTGCACTGACGCCGAAGGCGAAGATCACTGCGTTGGTATGGAGGGGCCGCAGACGACTGTAAGTCAGCCACGGCGTCTCGAAGTTGAGGGCAGGCCAGATCAATTGGGCTGCGATCAGTACGCCAACCGACATGCCGACAATTCCCCAGACAATCGTCATGACGGTAAACTGGCGAACAACGGTGTAGTTGTACTCAGGATGGTTAGTTGTATGGCTCATCGTTATATTCCGCTTCCGATGCTGCTGTTGTTTGGTTTTGTATCCGGAGGACCGGACTGGCTTCATCAGCCACCGCCGACCAGTTGTTAACATCTGTTAACGAAAGGAAAAGCAAAAGATGGCTAAATGAAAACTGCATGGGAATGATACTGAAGTGACAGGTAAAATAACAGTATAAACAGTGATATATTTGGCTCCGTCCGGTCTCGATATGGCAGTTTTTTACCTTGTTCGAGATCACAAAAAACCATTTTAATTGCATCTTAATCGGGCTGTTTTTGATGAAAGAGAGACTTACCGCACGTAAAGTTTTGCACCTCGTACTGGTATTGGCGCTGTTATTGGCGCTGATGGCCTATCGCACCTGGTTTTCGGCCGATAACAGCGTCTCTGCTGACCAGAAAAAAGATCAGATTTGTGATCTTTCCCACACCCCTTGCAGCGCGCTGATTGGTGACAAGCCGCTGACGGTCGCCATCAAGGAATTACCGCTGCGCGCCGAACATGACTTTGCCATCGCTATTACCGGCGGCGATCCGGCCATCAAACCGGTGAAAGCGACACTCGAAGGCAAAGATATGTTTATGGGCACCATTCCGGTGAGTTTTGAACAAATAGACGGACAGTGGCAGGGGGTAACCCAAGTGGGGAGCTGTACATCACCCGTCATGATCTGGTTGTTAAATATCGAGTGGAGTAATGGTCAACGCCAGCAATTGGCGCTTTCCGTTGCCCGGGAATAACGGCGCAAGAGGTGGGGAGTGGAAAAAATATTTGAAATTTCCCGGCCAGGCGTTACCTTCCCCACACCATCAGGGAGTGAAGTTCATTTAATCATGATTGAAAAACAACCGTTTTATCGCACCCTCAACCAGCAGGCCAAGGCGCTGCTGGAGGGGGAAACCGATCTGATTGCCAATCTTGCCAACCTCTCCGCGCTGCTGAATCAGGAGCTGGAGGAGATCAACTGGGTCGGTTTTTATCTGTTGCAGGGCGAGACCTTGGTATTGGGGCCATTTCAGGGCAAACCGGCCTGCGTGCGGATCCCGGTCGGCCGTGGGGTGTGTGGTACGGCAGTGGCAGAGGGGAGAACCCAGCTCATTGACGATGTCCACCAGTTCGACGGTCACATCGCTTGCGATGGCGCGAGCAACTCGGAAATCGTGATCCCGGTGCGCCGTGGTGGCGAGATCATCGGGGTACTCGATATCGACAGTCCGATTTTTAACCGTTTCGACCAGCAAGACCGGATTGGCCTCGAAGAAACGGTGCAAATTTTGGAAAGCATGCTCTAAGTCATTGCTAGATGGTTCGCAAAAGGCCCCAAGCTCTCTATAATGGGGCCTTTGTTGTGCTCGGGACGTGCCCGTGCGTTTATATGAAAGCCAAGGTTATACATGGAAAACACTGAGAAGCTGAAGAACAGTAAAGAGATCGTTGCCTACCTGGTCGAGAAATTCCCGGCCTGCTTCGTTGCTGAAGGAGAGGCCAAGCCGCTCAAGATTGGCATCTTCCAGGATTTGGCCGAGCGTCTTGCTGACGATGCCAGAGTCTCCAAGACCATGCTGCGTTCCGCACTGCGTCAATACACCTCCAGCTGGCGCTACCTGCACGGTCTCAAAGCTGGCCAGGCTCGCGTTGATCTGGATGGCAACCCGGGCGAGCTGCTGACCGAAGAGCACATCGAGCACGCCAAGCAAGCTCTGAAAGAGAGCAAAGAGCGCGTATTCGCCAGCCGTCGTACCAATACCAAAGAGAAGGATGAGAAGGCCAAGAAGCCCCGTCGTCCTGCTGTGCGCAAAACCGAGAAGGCTGATGTAGCTGCCAAGCCAAAAGCTGCCGCCAAGGCACCGGTCGCTGACGCTCCGCTGGTTAAAGTGGATGCCGCTACGCTGAAAGTGGGCCAGGATGTGCGCGTCGTTATGGGTAAATTCCCGGTTCCGGCAACCATCAAGGAAGTAACCAAGGACGATGTACAGGTCCAACTGCAGACCGGCATGATGGTGCGGGTCAAATCAGAGCACTTGGTTCTCTAAGGAGACAAATGTTGAAGCATGGCGTAATTCGTTTTTCCCTCGTTGCCTGTAGCCTGGCGCTTGCCGGGCTTGCACAGGCCATCGAGCCGGTGCTCAAGGAGAGTGATTTGCCTGTGTTGGCTCAAGAGAGCCAACATGCTACGGCCAGCAAGCGAATTACCAATCTGTTTACCCGCTCGCACTACAAACAGTTCAAGCTGGACGATGCCTTTTCCTCCGTGATTTTCGATAAATATCTGGAGAATCTGGACTACAGCCGCAACCTGTTTTTGGCCTCTGATATCAGCCGTTTTGAAAAGTACCGTAACGGTTTTGACACCGACCTCGAAAGAG
Organism: Aeromonas sp. 95A; assembly: GCF_051919235.1. Taxonomy (NCBI): domain Bacteria; kingdom Pseudomonadati; phylum Pseudomonadota; class Gammaproteobacteria; order Aeromonadales; family Aeromonadaceae; genus Aeromonas; species Aeromonas sp. 95A. The sequence continues at coordinate 624,353 of NZ_JBQBFC010000001.1, read as the reverse complement.
GCCGTCTGGCTCCCGCCTACGAGATGTTCAACCTGAGTCAGCAGCGGCGTTATGAGCGGTTCGAATACGCCCTCAAACTGCTTGATACTCCTTTCGATTTTACCCAGACCGACAACTATGTGTTTGATCGGGAAGGGGCGGCTTGGCCCAAAGATGAAGCAGAGCTCAACGAGCTGTGGCGTCAGCGGGTCAAGTTCGATGCCCTGAGCCTCAAGCTCAGCGGCAAGGAGTGGCCCGAGATCAAGGAGCTGCTTGGCAAGCGTTACAACAACGCCATCAAGCGGATGTCCCAGACCGAGAGCGAAGATGTCTTCCAGCTCTTCATGAACTCCTTCGCTCGCGCCATCGAACCGCACACCAGTTACCTCTCACCGCGAAGTGCAGATCGTTTCAACACCGAGATGAACCTCTCGCTCGAGGGGATTGGTGCCGTGTTGCAGGCGGAAGATGACTTTACCGTCATCCGTTCTCTGGTGCCTGGTGGCCCTGCTGCCAAATCCAACCACCTCAAACCCGATGACAAGATCACCGGGGTGGGGCAGGAAGATGGCAAGATTGTCGATGTGATCGGCTGGCGTCTTGATGACGTGGTCGAGCTCATCAAGGGGCCCAAAGGGAGCAAGGTCAAGCTGGAGATCCAGCGCGGCAAGGGCGCAACCGCCAAGACCGAGCAGATCGAGCTGACCCGCGACAAGGTGCGCCTTGAAGACCGGGCTGCCAAGTCCAAGGTGATTAACGCCGAAGGCAAGAAAATTGGCGTCATCGAGATCCCGAGTTTCTACGTCAATCTGCACGACGACGTGATCAAGGAGCTCTCCAGCCTGAACAAGAAGAAGATCGATGGTCTGATCATCGATCTGCGCGGTAACGGCGGCGGCGCCCTGACCGAAGCTTCCGCCCTGAGCGGTCTCTTCTTTGCCAGTGGTCCCGTGGTGCAAATTCGTGATCACATGGGCCGTATCACGGTCAACGGTGACGATGATGGCAACGTCTACTACGGTGGCCCGATGTCGGTGATGATCGATCGCTACAGTGCCTCGGCCTCCGAGATCTTCGCTGCCGCCATGCAGGATTATGGCCGCGCCCTGATCCTGGGTGAAAACTCGTTCGGCAAGGGGACGGTGCAGCAGCATCGCAGTCTCGCCAAGGTCTATGACTTCTACGAGCAGCCGCTGGGTCACGTGCAGTACACCATCGCCAAGTTCTACCGGATCGACGGTGGCAGCACCCAGAACAAGGGCGTTGCGCCGGATATCAGCTTCCCGACACCGGTTGCTCCGGAAGAGACGGGCGAAAGCCGTGAGTTCAATGCGTTGCCGTGGGACAAGATTGCTTCCGCCAACTACGAGAAACTCGGCAACTTCGCCAGCGTACTGCCCAAGTTGCAGGCGGCGCACGATGCCCGGATCGCCAAGGATCCCGAGTTTGCCTATGTGATGCAGGACATCGCCGACTACAAGGAGGAGAAAGACAAGAAGTCGGTCTCCCTCAACGAGGCGGAGCGTGTTGCAGAGCAGGCGAAACAGGATGAGAAAGCGCTCAAACGTACCAACGAGCGTCTGGCACGTCTTGGCAAGCCGGCGGTGAAGAGTCTGGATGAACTGCCCGCTGATTTTGAAGCGCCCGATGAGTATCTCATCGAAGCGGCCAATATCACGGCGGATCTGGCCAAGGTCAGCAAACGCAGCTGACAAGGCGACCTCCAATGCACAAGGGCGACTGCGGTCGCCCTTTCTTTTTGTCTGGCGTATCTGACGTAATGCAAATTGTTTGACCCCGCCAGTTGGTTGTGACAGCCTCTTTCTCGCCTTTAACAAGCGTGGAAGCAGACAATAATGACCGATCACTCCCAGGCCATGACGGCCAAATATCGCCAGGATTATCAGGCGCCGCTCTACTGGATCGACACCATCGACCTCGATTTCCAACTGCAGGAGCCGCAGACTCAGGTCACCGCCATCACCCGCATTCGTCGCAACGGTGAGCACAATGCGCCGCTCGTCCTCGATGGTGAACAGCTGACTCTCAAGAGCGTTGCCATTGATGGCATTCCCTGTGACCACTACGAGCAAGGCGAGAGCAGTCTGACCCTGTTCAACCTGCCGGCCGAATGTGTGCTGACCATCGTCACCCTACTGGATCCGGCTGCCAACACCGCGCTGGAAGGGCTTTACAAGTCAGGCGATGCCTACTGCACCCAGTGCGAAGCCGAAGGCTTTCGCCGCATTACCTATTATCTGGACCGCCCCGACATTCTGGCGCGCTACAGCACCCGCATTACCGCCGACAAAGCCCAGTTCCCCTTCCTGCTCTCCAACGGCAACAAGGTCGACAGCGGTGATCTGGATGGCGGCCGTCATTTCGTACAGTGGCAGGATCCTTTCCCCAAACCCAGCTACCTGTTTGCGCTGGTGGCCGGTGATTTCGATGTGGAGCGCAGCCACTACACCACCAAAAGCGGCCGCAAGGTGTCCCTCGAGATCTTCGTCGACAAGGGCAACCTCGATCGCGCCGGTTTTGCCATGGAGAGTCTCATCAACTCCATGCGCTGGGACGAACAGCGTTTTGGCCTCGAGTATGATCTCGACATCTACATGATCGTTGCGGTGGACTTCTTCAATATGGGCGCCATGGAGAACAAGGGGCTCAACATCTTCAACTCCAAGTTCGTGCTGGCCAATCCGGCCACCGCCACTGACAGCGACTACCACGGTATCGAACGGGTGATCGGCCACGAATATTTCCACAACTGGACCGGCAACCGCGTCACCTGTCGAGACTGGTTCCAGCTCAGCCTGAAAGAGGGGCTGACGGTATTCCGGGATCAGGAGTTCTCCTCCGATCTGGGCTCCCGTGGCGTCAACCGCATCAACAACGTGCGTACCGTCCGCGGCCCGCAGTTTGCCGAAGATGCCGGCCCCATGGCGCACCCGATCCGCCCGGATGTGGTGATCGAGATGAACAACTTCTACACCCTGACCGTCTACGAGAAGGGGTCGGAAGTGATCCGCATGATGCACACCCTGCTGGGGGAAGATGCCTTCCAGGCTGGTATGCGTCTCTACTTCGAACGTCACGACGGCTCGGCCGCCACCTGCGATGATTTCGTGCAGGCGATGGAGGATGCGTCCGGTGTGGATCTCGGTCGTTTCCGCCGCTGGTATAGCCAGTCCGGCACACCCGAGCTGACCGTGACCGATGAGTATGATGCCGCCAGCGGTGTTTACCGTCTGCATGTGAGCCAGCACACCCCGCCGACCCAGGATCAACCGCAGAAGCTGCCGCTGCATATCCCCCTCGATATCGAGCTCTATGACGAGCAGGGTGCCGTCATCCCGTTGCAGTATCAGGGCAAGGCCATCGGTAACGTGCTCGACGTGCTGGAAGCGGAGCAGACCTTCGAATTCGATCGGGTGCCGGTCAAGCCGGTTCCTTCTCTGCTGCGGGACTTCTCCGCACCGGTCAAGCTGCACTATGACTACAGCGACGAAGCGCTCGCCTTCCTGATGCGTTTTGCCCGCAACGAGTTTGCGCGCTGGGATGCGGCCCAGATGCTGATCAACAAAGCGGTCATCGATGGGGTGGCACGGGTCCAGCATGGGCAGGGGGTTGAGCTTTCCCAAACCCTGTTGGCCGCCTTCGTCGCCATTCTGGACGACAGCGATCTCGATTTGGCCCTCAAGGCGGAGATCCTGGCGCTGCCCGGTGAGACGACCCTGGCCGAGCTGTTCGAGGTGGCCGATATCGATGCCATCCATCAGGTACGCGACGCGATCCACACCCGTCTTGCCGAGGCCTTTGGTGCGCGCTTGGCGGCAACCTATCAGAGCCTGCGTCTGAATGGTTATCAGGTGGTGCACGCCGATATGGCCAAGCGAGCCCTCAAAGGGGTCGTGCTCGGCTATCTGGCGGCACTGGATGCGGAGCATGCCGATGCGCTGGTGCGCGAGCAGTATGCAACTGCCGACAACATGACCGACACCCTGGCGGCACTGCAGGTGGCCAACGGCTATCTGTTGCCATGCCGCGCCGCGCTGCTGGCCGATTTCGAGGGCAAGTGGGCCAAGGATGGACTGGTGCTGGACAACTGGCTGCGGCTGATTGGCAGCAAACCGGCTGCCGATGTACTGAGCGAAGTGAAACAGGCGATGAATCACCCCACTTTCAGCATTCGCAATCCGAACCGGCTGCGGGCGCTGATCGGCAGCTTCGCCATGAGCAATCAGGTGCAGTTCCATGCGGTGGATGGCAGTGGTTACCGCTTCCTGACCGATCTGCTGATCGAGCTCAACGAGGTGAATCCGCAGGTGGCCTCCCGCCTCATTACCCCGCTTATCCAGTTCAAGCGACTGGATGAAACACGCAAGGCGCTGATCCGCGCCGAGCTGACCCGTCTTGCCAACCTTGAGGGGCTGGCACGGGATCTGTTCGAGAAGGTCAGCAAGGCACTGCAGCAGTAACTGTCGACGGGGCAGGGGCGTGAATGCGCCTGCCCCCATTGTGTGATTTGCCGTGTGATCAGGAGCAAGCGTGAAGCAGTTTACTTTTCGGCTCTCATTGAGCAGTGACGAGGTGATGCTGATGTATCAGGGCCATGCCAGACGGCTGGTGGTGCGCAGCGAACAGGGATTGACCCTGGAGCTTGGCATAGAAAAAATACGCCCCTTTGTCGCCATCAATGGTGTGCATGGCTATTTTCGGCTGAAAACCCAGGACGATTACCGCTTTATCAGCCTCGAACGCATAAATTAACAAAAATCGAACAGATTACCGACTGTTTATCTGCTTTGCGTCACTATCTATCCGGTAAACTGGCACAAAGGTAGTGGGAATTTCTGTATTTTTGGTTATTTGCAAAATTTCTCACAGTTTAAGCCGTGATCTGCACCTTGTTTTTAACATCTCGTTAGCACCTTTCCTCGCCTTCCCTTATCCAAGCCATTACACTTCGCAACAACTCTGCACCAGCGGGTAACCAGGGTGGTTGCCTCTGCGTCGGTGGTTAATGTCGTCCGATAAGGAATATAAAAATGGCATTGAAAGACGCCCCTACCTCAGTTCTGCTCGAAAACGTTCTCAGTCTGATCCATCAGAAGTTGCCCAAAAACAGTGCCTCTCTGGTCGAGCGCTTCGTTGCCAAGTTCTACGGCAACATGGCGAGCTCCGATCTGCATGATCGCAATGACAGCGATCTCTATGGCGCGGCCCTGAGTCTGTGGAATGCCCTCAATCAGCGCAGCGGTACCGATCCCTACATCCGGGTCTACAATCCCGAGCTGACCCGTCACGGCTGGCAATCGCCCCATACCATCGTCGAGGTGATCCTGCAGGACTCCCCCTTCCTGGTGGACTCCATCCGAATGGCGCTTAAACGGCTCAATATCACCGCCCACATGATGCTGCACCAACCGCTGCACCTCATTCGTGGAGCGGATGGAAAGATTGATGCCATTCTGGAACTCGACAACACCGACGGGCAGACCTCGGTTGAAACGGCATTCCTTATCGAGATCGATCACCTCACCAGCGAGGAGCAGATGGCCGCGCTGGCTGCCGAGCTCAACTCAGTGGCCGGTGAAGTGGCGCTGGCAGTCGGCGACTGGCAGCCCATGCTGGCCAAGCTCAATGAGATCATCGACGAACTGCCCAAGCGCAAGCACCCGGTCAGCAAGGAGGAGGTGGCCTCCTGCGTTGCCTTCCTCAAATGGGTGGCTGCCCACAACTTCACCCTGATGGGGTATCGCCGTTACGACGTCAAGACGGTGGAGGGGGATCACGAGATCCTGCCGCAGGCTAGCTCCAGTCTGGGTCTGATGAAGAACTCCATCAAGGAGGTAGGCCAGCGTCTTGGCAACATGCCGGCCAGTGCCCGTCACGCCGCCCTGAGTTCTGACATGCTGATCCTCACCAAATCCAACAGCAAGTCCCGGGTGCACCGTCCTGCTTATGTGGATTACATCGGCATCAAGCGCTTTGACGAGCATGGCAAGGTGATCGGGGAAGATCGCTTCATCGGTCTCTACGCCTCTTCCATCTACAACACCAGCGCGACCCAGATCCCGCTCATCAGCCATCGTCTCGAACGCATCATGGCTGCCTCCGGTCACGAGAAGGGCTCCCACGCCTACAAGGCGCTGCTGAACGTATTGGAAACCTACCCGCGCGATGAGCTGATCCAGGCCCGCGAAGAGGAACTGCTGGCTACCGGCCTTGGCGTACTGGAGATGCAGGAGCGTGACATGCTGCGGCTGTTCGTGCGCCGGGATGTGTACGGCCGTTTCTTCTCCTGCATGGTCTATGTCACCAAGGAGCGCTACAACACGGCGCTGCGGATCAAGACCCAGCAAATTTTGCAGAAATATTTTGGCAGCAATGAAGAGGTGGAGTTCAACGTCTACTTCACCGAAGGCGTGCTGGCGCGGACCCACTACATAGTGCGGGTCAATAACAACAACGTGGATGTGGATGTGAACGAAGTACAGAACAACCTGATTGAAGCGGCCCGCAGCTGGGACGACAGACTCGACTCCGTGCTGCTTTCCCATTATGGCGAGGCCCGTGGCAACGAGTTGCGCCGCCGTTTCAGCACCGCATTCCCCCGCGCTTACAAGGAAGATGTGCTGCCGGGCTCGGCCGTGGCCGACATCATGGCGCTCGATAACCTGAGCGAAGCCGAGCCGCTGGGCATGCTGTTTTACCGCGCGCAGGAGGAGGAGAACGACCGTCGGGTACGGCTCAAGCTGTTCCATCGCACCGAACCCATTCACCTCTCCGATGTGTTGCCGATGCTGGAGAACATGGGACTGCGGGTGATCGGCGAGACCCCGTATCAGGTACGCACTCCGGGGGGCGATCTGTTCTGGATCCTCGACTTCTCCATGTTGCTGCACGGCGAGCAGCCCTTTGATCTGGCCCAGAGCCAGCAGCGCTTCCAGCAGGCGTTTGCCGCCATCTGGAACAAGCAGTTGGAAGATGATGGCTTCAACCGGCTGGTGCTGGGGGCGGGTCTCACCGGCCGCCAGGTGTCGGTATTGCGCGCCTATGCCAAATACATGCGTCAGACCGGCGTCTCCTTCAGCCAGTCCTATATCGAAGAGACCCTGACCCGTTATCCCGATATCGCCCAACTGCTGTTTACCCTGTTTGAGCAGCGCCTCGACCCGGCTGGCAAGCAGGACGCCAAGGCAGAAGCCAAGCTGCACGAGGAGCTTGCCGCCAAGCTGGATCAGGTGGCCAACCTGGACGACGATCGCATCATTCGCCGCTATGTGGAGATGATCGACGCTACCCTGCGCACCAACTACTACCAGCTGGACAAGGCGGGCAATATCAAGCCCTACATCTCCTTCAAACTGGCTCCCTCCAGCATCACCGACATGCCGCTGCCGCTGCCGAAATTCGAGATCTTCGTCTACTCGCCGCGGGTGGAAGGGGTACATTTGCGCTGGGGTAAAGTGGCTCGTGGCGGTCTGCGCTGGTCCGATCGCAAAGAGGACTTCCGCACCGAAGTGCTGGGTCTGGTGAAAGCCCAGCAGGTGAAGAACACCGTCATTGTGCCGGTGGGGGCCAAGGGCGGTTTCTACTGCAAACAGATGCCGGTGGGGGCGCCCCGTGCCATCATCCAGGAGGAGGGCAAGGCCTGTTATCGCCTGTTTATCCGCGGCCTACTCGATGTGACTGACAACATCATCGGCGGCGAGGTGATCCCGCCCAAATCCGTGGTGCGCCACGATGAGGATGACTACTACCTGGTGGTTGCTGCCGACAAGGGGACTGCCACCTTCTCGGATATTGCCAACGAGATCAGTCTCGAATACGGTCACTGGCTCGGCGACGCGTTCGCCTCCGGCGGCTCGGTCGGTTACGACCACAAGAAGATGGGTATCACCGCCCGCGGCGCCTGGGAGTCGGTCAAGCGGCATTTTCGTGAAATTGGCGTCAACTGTCAGACCACCGACTTCACCTGCGTGGGGATTGGGGACATGGCCGGCGACGTGTTCGGCAACGGTATGCTGCTCTCCGAGCACACCCGGCTGGTGGGCGCGTTCAACCACATGCACATCTTCGTTGACCCCACTCCGGATGCGGCCAAGAGTTTTGTCGAGCGCCAGCGCCTGTTCGATCTGCCGGGCTCCAGCTGGGATGACTACAACCGTGAGCTGATATCACAAGGGGGCGGCATCTTCCTGCGCTCGGCCAAGTCCATCAAGCTGAGCCCGGAAATGCAGACACTGCTCGGCACCGACAAGGCCAGCATGGCGCCGAACGAGCTGATCAAGGCGCTGCTTTGCCTCAATGTCGACCTGCTGTGGAATGGCGGCATTGGCACCTATGTGAAGAGCGCTCGCGAGAGCGATGCCGAGGTGGGCGATCGCAGCAACGACGCACTGCGAGTCAATGGTCGCGATCTGCGGGCTCGTATAGTGGGTGAGGGGGGCAACCTCGGCTTCACCCAGCTCGGTCGGGTGGAGTACGCCAGTCAGGGCGGTCGCATCAATACCGATTTTACCGACAACGTGGGCGGGGTGGACTGCTCCGACAACGAGGTGAACATCAAGATCCTGCTCAACCAATTGGTGGCCGCAGGGGATCTGACTCTCAAGCAGCGTAACCAGATGCTCTATGAGATGACCGACGACGTGGCGCAGATCGTGATCACCAACGCCTATCGCCAGTCCCAGTCCATCTCGGTCACCAGCTTCCGCGGCTCTGAACAACTTAAAGAGCAACAGCGCTTTATTCAGGGGCTGGAGCGGGAAGGCAAGCTGGACCGTGCGTTGGAGTTCCTGCCATCCGATGAGGAGCTTTCCGAGCGGATGGCGGCAGGGCAGGGACTGACCCGCCCCGAACTGGCGGTGCTGGTGGCTTACGGCAAGATGGTGCTGAAAGAGCAGCTCAACTGCCCGGAAGTGACCGACGAGCCCTTCCTCGCCAACATGCTGGTCACCAGCTTTCCGGCCAAGGTGCAGCAGCAGTTTGGTACCCAGCTGGCCGATCACCCGCTACGCGGCGAGATCATCGCTACCCGGGTGGCCAACATGCTGGTTAACGACATGGGGCTCAACTTCGCCAGCCGGATGAAGGACGAAACCGGTGCCTCGGTCGCCGAAGTGGCCTGCTGCTTTGCCATGGCCCGCGAAGTGTTTGGCATGAACCAGCTGTGGCGCGATATCGAAGGGTGCGACAACCTAGTGGATGCCCAGACTCAGCTCGAGCTGATGTTCTACAGCCGCCGCATTGTGCGCCGTGCCACCCGCTGGTTCCTGCGCGCCCGCAATCGCAGCTGGAGCATCAGCGAGAACATCGCCTTCTTCCGTCCAGCGTTCGAGACCTTAGGGAAGCACCTCTACGAGGTGATGGATGAGAGCGAAGTGGCCGAGCATCGTCAGGCTGTTGCCAAGTGGATGGAGAAACAGGTGCCTGAAGCCATTGCCCGTCAGGTCGCCCATATGAGCAGCCTCTTTTCCAGTCTGGATCTGGCGCAGATTGCCGCCGAGCACAAGACCGATATCCTGCGTGCCGCCAACGTTTACTATCGCCTCGGAGCCAAACTGGATCTGCACTGGTTCCTCGACCAGATCAACCATCAGCCGGTCGGCAACCACTGGCAGGCGATGGCGCGAGCCTCCTTCCGCGAAGATCTGGACTGGCAGCAACGCAGTCTCACTTCTGTGGTACTGGAAGGGTGCAAAGATCAGGGAGAATGCGCTACCATACTGGCCGACTGGATTTCGGAGCATGAGCAACTCTTGTCCCGTTGGACCCACATGTTGGCCGACTTCAAGACCACCAGCACTCACGAGTTCGCCAAGTTCTCGGTGGCCTTGCGAGAGTTGAACCTGCTCCAGTTGAATTGTCGGGCACTTTAATTGCCAGATTAAGGCATGACACCGACATTACACCCAAAGCCCCGGCCAGTTGCCGGGGCTTTCTTTAAGGAGCAAAGATGTTGTACCCCATCGCCAGGCATTTCCTGTTCAAACTCAATCCGGAACAGGCTCACGATCTCTCCATGAAATATTTGCCCCGCCTTCTCGGTACGCCACTCGATTGTTTCTTCCGCCAGAATTTGCCGAAACGCCCCGTCACTGTCATGGGGCTTTCTTTTGCCAATCCGGTGGGATTGGCGGCTGGTCTGGATAAAGATGGTGAGTGCATTGACGCGCTGGGCGCCATGGGATTTGGTTTTATCGAAGTCGGTACCGTCACCCCCAGACCCCAAAGCGGCAATGACAAGCCTCGCCTGTTCCGGGTTATTCCGGCAGAGGGGATCATCAACCGGATGGGATTCAACAACAAGGGGGTGGATCATCTGGTGGCCAAGGTAAAAGAGGCCAAATATCAGGGGGTCATCGGCATTAATATCGGCAAGAACAAAGATACTCCCATCGAACAGGGCAAGGATGATTACCTGATCTGCATGGACAAGGTTTATGATCATGCCGGTTATATTGCCGTCAATATCTCTTCCCCCAACACACCGGGGTTGCGTTCGCTGCAATATGGCGAGGCGCTGGATGAATTGCTGGCCGCCCTCAAGGTACGTCAGCAAGAGCTGGCCGCCCAATATAAAAAGTATGTGCCGCTGGCGGTTAAAATTGCCCCGGATTTAAGCCTTGAAGAAATAGATCAGGTGGCCGCGTCGCTGGTGCGTAATGGTATTGATGGGGTTATCGCCACCAATACCACCCTCGAGCGCGAGATGATTTATGACATGCCCCATGCCGGTGAAGCGGGTGGCCTGAGCGGTCGTCCTCTGCAGCACAAGAGTACCGAGGTGATCCGTCATCTGGCCAAGGCGCTCAATGGTGCTCTGCCAATTATCGGGGTGGGTGGTATTGATAGTGCCATGGCCGCCCGTGAAAAATTGGCCGCCGGTGCCAGTCTGGTACAAATTTATAGCGGCTTTATTTATAAAGGGCCGGGGCTGGTCAAAGAGATTGTGACCAATATTTAAGAAATAGATGGCGGAGCCCTTTATTTGACGTTGCTGATTTCCTGCATATGGAATAAAGTCAACTGGTAATTATCAAGTAAGGGCTCCAACATGTTTATCCAACCGACCGATAGCTGGCAATGGCACTATGATGCCCAGAGTGACCGTCTGATGTTGGACCTGTCTGATAACATGTTATTTGCGACCGAGTATAAAGGGCGGCAATTGGTGCCCAGCTCGTTTACGACCCAACCTTTTTGTGTCGATGATGCCGCCCTCTATTATCAGTTGATGGATAAAGCAGCCGAACTTGAGTGGAGTATTCCCCATCAGGTTCAGTTGGTGCTTAATGCCATCGCGGTCAGTCGCTTTTATAAACCTCTGATGCCGCAAAGCTGGTTTTTTAGTGAACAGCATCCGCAAGTGATCCCGCAAAACGGTGATCTGGTCCTGATGAATACACCTCATGGCAACGGCGAATTTATGGTCATTGAGGCAGGGGATCAGGCTAGCGTCTGTTTGAACCTCACTGCCGATCTGGTATTGACCACCAATAAAACCTTGCCGCGTTTCGGGGTGATCAAGGTGATGAATAACCGGATGAAGCCGCGTATTACCGTGACCGAGCAATATCGTCAGGTCAGTTGATATATTTTCATCAATCTTTTTATCTCTGTGATTACACCGCTGCCTGTTTTTACTGTTGTCACCTCCATAGTGCATCGTTTCTGATACTTCATTGATCCGCGAACATCTTGCCCATTCTGATTGCTCTTCATGGTTGTGAACCAGCCTCTCTTGAGGCTTGTTACATCCACTTGCACCTTGTGTTCTAACCCACGCAGTGTCTTGGTCTTTCGTGCTGCAAGCATGGTGTCTTCCTCTTGTTTCGTTCTGCTTGCGTAGTGTCTCCCCCTAACTATCAACACATCACTCACTGCAGCGATGTTCTTCATACGACATTTTTTGCTTGAAACGAGAGCTATTCTCACTTACATTTTGTTATAACATAACAAAATGGAGTTGCCATGAAGCCTCATATTCATCCTGATTATCGTTTGGTGCTGTTCCATGACACGGCGGCAGATGCCTTTTTCCTGGTCGGTTCAACCATCAAGAGCAATCGCCGCTATACGTGGCAAGACGGGAAGGAGTATCCCTATGTGTCGCTCGATGTTTCCAGTCAGTCGCACTCGTTCTATACCGGCAAGCAGAAGCAGGTATCGAGCGAGGGGAGTGTGGCCCGTTTCAACAAGCGCTTTGGCGCATTTTCAAGCAAGAAGGAGTCCTGAATGCAGGTCGTCTGTTCACTCAAATCCGCACGGGCGCGTCATCCCGATTGTCAGTTGGTGCGCCGTCGGGGCAAATTGTTCGTGATTTGCAAAAGCAATCCCCGTTTCAAGGCTCGTATGAAGTGATCCGCTAAATGATGTCTGGCCCCATGATCTCGCCATCGGGTAGTCATGGGGCCTTTTACCTTTTCACCACCTATCAATCTGTTTCCATCCTGCTGTTTGCGCCGACTTTTGCATGCTCCAGCCCGCCTGATGAGGTATAATGCGGCACTATTTTTATGGGTTCCCCGTGAGCGTGATGAAAGAATTTTTTGCAACCTGCCCCAAGGGGCTGGAAAACCTGTTGGCCGACGAGCTGACCACCCTGGGCGCAGAGCAGGTCCGTGAGACCGTGGCTGGCGTTCACTTCAAAGGCGAACTGGCAATTGGCTACAAGGCCTGCCTGTGGAGCCGTTTTGCCTCCCGTATCGTGCTGGTGCTCTCCGAATTCCAGATGAACGACGATCTGGATCTCTATCTGGGCGCCCACACAATCCCCTGGGAAGAGCACTTCTCCGGTACCTCTACCATCGCGGTGGACTTTACCGGTACCAACCCCGCCATTCGCAATACCCAATATGGCGCGCTGAAGATCAAGGATGCCATCGTCGACCGCTTCACCAAGCGCGGTCACGTGCGTCCGGACGTGGACAAGAAGTCGCCGGATATTCGCATCATGGCGCACCTGGGCAAGGGCAAGGCCAATATCACGCTGGACTTGTCAGGCCCGGCACTGCACCAGCGTTTCTATCGTCAGGGAACAGGTGAAGCACCGCTCAAAGAGAACCTGGCCTGCGCCATGATTGCCCGTAGCGGCTGGGCCGGTGAGCCCATGATGGACCCGATGTGCGGTTCCGGTACCTTGCTGATTGAAGCGGCCTTTATCGCCGCCGACATGGCACCGGCGCTGCGCCGCGAGCGCTTCGGTTTCGAGCGCTGGCTGCAGCACGATAGCGAGCTGTGGCAGAGCCTGATGATGGAAGCGCAAGTGCGCGCCAAACGCGGCATGCAGCGTTGCGAAGTGAAGCTGTTTGGTTGCGATGCAGACCAGCGTGTGCTGCTCAAAGCCCGGGATAACGCCAAAGCGGCCGGTGTGGCTCACCTGATTACCTTCAAGCAGGCCGATGTCACCAAGCTGGAAAACCCGCTGCCGATGCCGGCAGTGGAAGGGGAGGCCCGCCAGGTCGGTATGCTTATCTCCAACCCGCCTTACGGCGAGCGTCTTGGCGAGTTTCCGGCGCTGCTGGAAGTGCATCAGGCCCTCGGCGATGCCCTGCGTCGCAGCTTCCAGGGGTGGAGAGTGTCCATTCTTTCCGCATCGCCCGAGCTGCTCAGCTGTCTGCGCCTGCGCGCCGACAAGCAATATCGCCTGTTCAACGGCGCCCTCGAGTGTCAGCTGCGCAATTATCAAATCGCACTGGACTCCGTGGCTTCCCAAAAAGAGGTCGCGCAGGACTTTGCCAACCGTCTGCGCAAGAATCTGAAAACCCTCGAGAAGTGGGCCAATAAAGAGGGCATCGATTGCTATCGCATCTACGATGCCGACTTGCCGGAATACAACGCCGCCATCGACCGCTATCAGGACTATCTGGTGGTGCAGGAGTATGCCGCGCCCAAGGACATCCCCGCCCAGAAGACCCGTCAGCGTCTGCTCGACATGGTTCAGGCCGCCATCAAGGTGACCGGCATGGACGGCGAGAAGGTTATCCTGAAGGTGCGCGAGCGTCAGGAAGGGAAACAGCAGTATCAGAAGCTCTCCGAAGAGCAGCACCGGATGGAAGTGCAGGAGTACGGTGCCAGGCTGTGGGTCAACCTCTACGACTATCTGGATACCGGCCTGTTCCTCGACCATCGTCAGACTCGACGCATGCTGGGTCAGATGGCCAAGGGAAAGCGGTTCCTGAACCTGTTTGCCTATACCGGCAGTGCCACCGTGCACGCAGGTCTTGGCGGTGCCAGCGAGACCACCACGGTGGACATGTCCCACACCTATCTGAACTGGGCGCAGGACAACATGCGTCTTAACTCGCTGGTGGGCCGTCAGCACAAGTTTGTCCAGGCCGATTGCCTGAAGTGGTTGTCTGAAGCCGATGATAAGTACGACCTTATCTTCATCGATCCGCCCACCTTCTCCAACTCCAAGCGGATGGACGAGAGCTTCGACGTACAGCGCGATCACCTGCTGCTGATGCAGCACCTGAAGCGCCTGCTGGCGGCGGACGGCACTCTGGTCTTCTCCAACAACAAGCGTCACTTCAAGATGGATCTGGCCGGTCTCGAGGCCACAGGTCTCAAGGCCCAGAATATCACCCAGAAGACGCGGCCGAAGGATTTCGAGCGCAACCAGCACATCCACAACTGCTGGATCATCACCCATGCGTCGGAGCAAGGTGAGGCGTGATGCTGACCCTGTTTCATACCGACGGTTGCCACCTGTGCGAGCAGGCTTGGGCGCTGGTGGAGGAGGCCGGCCTTGCCGCTACCACCCGTCAGTGCGACATCATGGATGATGAGCTGTGGCTTGCCGCCTATCGGGTGCGCATTCCGGTGCTGCGTGACGAAGCAGGCCGCGAGCTCGGTTGGCCCTTCACACTGGCCGAGCTAAAAAGCTGGGCCGCCCGTCAGGGGTGAGAGTGATTTGACGATAAAACGGGGGCAGACCCAGTCTGCTGCCCGTTTTTTTCATATGAAATAAGGAACACACATGGCTCTTTTAACATTGCACGGCGCATGTCTGTCGTTCAGTGATTTCCCGCTGCTCGACAATGCCGAATTGACCATCGAGCGGGGCGAGCGCCTCTGTCTGGTTGGCCGCAACGGGGCGGGCAAGTCCACCCTGATGAAGGTCATTGCCAGCGAATTGCCGCTGGACGACGGGCGTCTGGTGCTGCAACAAGATTTGAAAGTGACCCGCCTTGAGCAGGATCCGCCTGCTTCCAGCGAGCTGACGGTGTTTGACTATGCCGCCGAAGGGCTGGCGGGGGTGGGGGAGCTGCTCAAGCAGTACCACCACATCTCCATGGAGCTGGCGAGCGATCCGTCAGATGCCAATATTCGCAAGATGAGCGAGTTGCAAGAGCAGCTCGATTATCAGAACGGCTGGCAATTCGAGACCCGCATTAGTCAGGTGTTGACCCTGCTGGGGCTGGATCCCGATGTGACCCTCGATAGCCTCTCCGGTGGCTGGCTGCGCAAGGTGGCGCTAGCCCGTGCGCTGGCTTGCGATCCCGACTTGTTGCTGCTCGATGAGCCGACCAACCACCTGGATATCGAGGCCATCAACTGGCTGGAAGATTTCCTCAAGGATTTTCGCGGCGCCATCGTCTTTATCTCTCACGATCGGGAGTTCATCCACAAGTTGGCCACCCGGATCATCGATCTCGATCGCGGCGCCATCACCTCCTGGCCGGGCAACTACGACGAGTATCTGCAGGGGAAAGAGGAGTGGCTGAGGGTCGAAGAGCTGAAAAATGCCGAGTTCGACCGCAAACTGGCCCAGGAAGAGGTGTGGGTGCGTCAGGGTATCAAGGCTCGCCGTACCCGTAACGAAGGTCGGGTGCGCGCCCTTGAGGCGATGCGGATGGAGCGTTCCCAGCGTCGCGAGTTGCAGGGCAAGGCCAAGCTGCAACTGGACGAGGTCAATCGCTCCGGCAAGCTGGTGTTCGAGACTGAAGGGCTGGGGCTGGATTTTGGCGATCGCACCCTGTTCAAGGGGCTCGATCTGCAGGTGCTGCGCGGCGACAAGATTGCGCTGGTCGGCCCCAATGGCTGCGGCAAATCGACCCTTATCAAGCTGTTGCTGGGTCAGCTTGAGCCAACCCGTGGCACCGTCAAGGGGGGCACCAATCTGGAGGTGGCCTACTTCGATCAGTACCGCGAGCAGCTCGACCCCGAGCAGACAGTGGTGGACAACGTCGGGGAGGGCAAGCAGGAGGTGATGGTGCGTGGCCGCTCCCGTCATATCCTCGGTTACCTGCAGGACTTCCTGTTCGAGCCCAAGCGGGCCCGTACGCCGGTCAAGGCGCTCTCCGGTGGCGAGAAGAACCGGCTGCTGCTGGCCAAGCTGTTCCTCAAGCCGAGCAACCTGCTGATCCTCGATGAACCGACCAACGATCTGGATGTGGAAACCCTGGAGCTGCTGGAAGAGCTGCTTTCCGACTACCCCGGCACCCTGCTGCTGGTCAGTCACGATCGTCGCTTCATCGACAACACAGTGACCGGCTGCTGGCTGTTTGAAGGGGATGGCCGCATCAGCGATTACGTGGGTGGTTACGCCGACATGATGGCGACCCGCGAACAGCAGAACGCTCAACAACAGGCCAGGAGTGCAACGGTCAAGGCGCCCGAGCCGGTCGTTGCCGCCGCGCCAGAAGCGCCGAAGAAAAGCAAGAAGCTCTCCTACAAGCTGCAGCTTGAACTGGAAGGGTTGCCTGCTCTTCTTGAGCAGCTGGAAGCCGAGCTGGATGCGCTGCAAAGCGAGATCAACCAGCCCGGGTTCTTCTCGCTGCCGGCAGATAAAACCCAGCCGAAACTGGATGCGCTCAATGCCGCTGAAGCCGCGCTGGAGCAGGCATTTGCTCGCTGGGAAGAGCTGGAAGGACTCAAAAATCAGGAGTAAGTTCCCTGTAATTAAAACTTAATCCAGTTCAGTGCCTTGTGTCACATAGCCCGGTTAGGGTGGAAGTTTTTGTTTGACCGAGTGCGCTCGCAGGAGTAAAGATGAAAGCGACCGATGCAGAATTGGTCGCTTTTTTTGTTCCACGAAGAGGGTCGTAGATGATGAAGAGACAGAAGCGGGACCGTCTGGAAAGAGCTCGTGCTCGTGGTTATCAGGCTGGCGTGGTCGGCAAACAGAAAGAAGCGTGTCCGTATCAATGCCTGGATGCCCGAGGGCATTGGCTTGGTGGTTGGCGTGACGCCATGGAAGGGCGGGGCTCAGGCCTCTTCATGAAGTAGCAGGTACTTCATCACTCATTACAAAAGGAAAGGGGCCGTTGTGGCCCCTTTGCGTTAATGCTGTTTTACTACCAATCAGAGAGATCAGAATGCGGTGGTATCTTTAAACAGGCCCACTTTCAGGTCGGTGGCGCTGTAGATCGGACGGCCGTCGACTTCGACCACACCATCAGCAATCCCCATCACCAGCTTGCGGTTGATGACGCGCTTGAAGGTGATCTTGTAGGTCACTTTCTTGGCAGTCGGCAGGATCTGGCCGGTGAATTTCACTTCACCTACGCCCAGAGCACGACCCTTGCCGGGGCCGCCTTTCCAACCCAGGAAGAACCCAACCAGCTGCCACATGGCGTCCAGACCGAGACAGCCAGGCATCACGGGATCACCCGGGAAGTGGCAATCGAAGAACCAGAGATCCGGAGTAATGTCGAGCTCAGCCAGGATCTCGCCCTTGCCGTGTTCGCCGCCGTTGTCATTGATCTTGACGATGCGGTCCATCATCAACATGTTGGGGGCAGGCAGCTGACTGTTACCCTCACCAAACAGTTCGCCACGGCTGCAAGCCAGCAGCTCTTCACGGGTAAAAGAGTTCTTGCCCTGTTCGCACAGGGAAAGGCGGGCTTCCATGGTGGTATTGTCTACGGTCACGCGGTATTTCCTTCAAATGGGTCAAAGCCGGGCCAATTTAGCTTACAGTTGTTCGCTAAACAACTCCGATCACTTCATCAGCGGCCAAACAGGCGCCCCAGCAGGGATTGCAGCAGTCCGACTTTGGCAGTGGAGCCGTTCAACTCGTCCAACCGCTCCTGAATACGGCCAAACAGGGTATCGGGCATATCAGGCTCACCGGCGACACAGCCAGTGAGCAACTCGATGGCCTCTTCCACATGATCCACCGGGTGGATGTGGAACTGGCCCGCTTCAACCGCTGCAATCACCTCGTCAGAGAGGTTCAGCTGCTGGATGTTGGTGCCCGGCAAAATGATCCCTTGCTTGCCGGTGATGCCGTGGATTTTGCACACCCGGAAGAAGCCTTCAATCTTCTCGTTGACGCCACCAACGGCTTGCACATTGCCAAACTGATCGACCGCACCGGTCACGGCGAAGTGCTGATAGATAGGCTGGCGGGCGAGGGCAGAGAGCAGGGCACACAAGCCGGTCAGTGAGGCACTGTCGCCATCAATTTCGTGGTAAGACTGCTCGAACACCAGATTGGCCGACAGGGGGGAGGGGTTCTCTGCACCAAATTTGTTGGAAAGATAGCCGTGGATAATCATCATCGCCTTGGCGTGGATATGACCGGCCAGCTCTGCTTTGCGCTCGATATCCGCCACATCGCCATCACCCAGGTGTACGGTCGCGGTGAGGCGCACCGGCTCGCCGAAGTCATAAGGGTGACCGGAGACCTGAATGACAGACAGGCCGTTGATCTGGCCAATCTCTTCGCCATCGGTTTGCAGCAGGATCTGACCGTCGATAACCCCCTGATCGGACTGCTCAACCAGATAGTTGAGGCGGTAATCCTGCTCTTCCAGTGCGCCGCGAATATGCTCGTCGGTGACCACATCAGATTCCAGCTCCCGGGCCAGACTGTCAGCCATCCGCATGATGGCGGAGAGTTGCACTTCGGAGAGCGACAGCCACTCCTGATGGTCACAGAGGCGGCTGGCATGACGACAAAGGGCGGCGAGGGCGGCTGGCGTGAAGTCCAGCAGACTCCAACGCTGGCGCAGCCAAGCCAGGTACTGCAGAAATTCCTGCAGATCCTCTTCAATATTCACCTCTGACACCAGATCCGCGCGCAGGAAGATGCGTTCGGACATATCCCGATCCAGCATCTGGAACTCGGCCACGTCGAGTCGGTCACCGACCAGGATCAGCTTGAGCTTGATGGGGGTCGCTTCAGGCGCGAAGAAGGGGGTCAGGGTTTTCCCTTCCTGATAGGCGTTCCAGTCCAGCTCGCCTTTCTGCATGGCATTTTTCAGTTTGAACCAGAGGTGCGGCTGATCCAGCAGCTCGTCCAGTTGCAAAATGAGGTAGCCGCCGTTGGCTTCGCGCAGCAAGCCAGGCTCCAACAGGTGCTGGTTAGCATAGACAGAGCCTTGCTCTGTCTGGTAGTTGATGGAGCCAAACAGGGTATCCCAGTTGAGATCACGGCCATAAATCACCGGCGCTTCCTGCGCTTCGTGATGGATCAACAGGTTGATCAGAATGGGGTGCTGAAACTCCAGACCCAATGCCACGTGAGCCGCCAGATCGGAGAGGAAATCATCGATTTTTGGATCATTGTTCTGCTTGCGCATGATGCGGGTCACGATGCGTTCGGCATCGAGATGGTGGCTCAACAGCTTGAGCAGTTCGCCAACCATTTCGCAAAACTCGACGCCGGTGCCCGGTTGCAGGCGCAGCCAGATAGGTTTGTAGGGGTTGTTCAGATTCTCGGTGTAGCAGAGATCAAACAGGTCACCATCCTTGCCATTAGAGTCGGCAATCAGCGTCTGGCAAACGCCTTCGTAATCTGCGCCGGGGAATCCGTTGAGCAGCATGACCGGACAGTCACCATCAAAACTGGCAAGACGTTTGATGCCGGAAATGGCTCTGGGTTGCAGCGAAGCAAAGGGGATAGGTTCAAGCTCGCTAAGCTTGGGGAACTGTTCAATCGCAAAAGCGGGTTTTAATTGTTCTGATGTTAATTCAGCCACTTAAGACATCCGGTCGAAGATAGGATCAATTGTTGCCATTATACACAGTTCAATAAGTGGTGACAGGAAACAAGATACT
Source organism: Aeromonas sp. 95A (assembly GCF_051919235.1). Lineage (NCBI taxonomy): Bacteria > Pseudomonadati > Pseudomonadota > Gammaproteobacteria > Aeromonadales > Aeromonadaceae > Aeromonas > Aeromonas sp. 95A. The sequence goes on along the minus strand of NZ_JBQBFC010000001.1, from coordinate 604,349 downwards.
TGATTTAACATAATATACATTATGCGCAGTCATGCTTAGGGACATGACAAAGGGGCCGGAGGCCCCTATATACGAAGTCACAGCAGATCTTGATGATCTATACTGCCACGAGCATTTCCGATGGGAATGAAGACATCAAAGGTTCTCGGCTTTTCTTATCGTGCCAGATGCAAAACACCAAGGTCACACCGGTAAGGCTTTGGCTATTCTTCACTGTCATCGACGGCCCGCCACTACGAAGCCTTACTGCTGCACCAGGCTCAAAACGAGTATGCAAATAGCCATATTGCTCCTGATTTTCTTGCAACTTCAGAATGCGGCTTGGGAAAGTCCATTCTATAGGTTCGCCGCCCATGTCGGTGTTGAACCAGACACAGCAAGCATCAATCCCTTTGTCATCTTCATCTTCGGCAGGTTTAACGGTCATGGGGTAACTACCGCCCGACAGTGTAACGACTTGCCCAGGATAGAAGTATTGGTATTTTTGCATCATCATTCCTTGTTATGCCAAAAACTATGTTTATAGGTAAGCGAGAGCTGCTTTATAGACGATATGCAGATCTCGAGTAATATTCAGGGTCATATTGTCGGTTGATTTAAATCCATCTAGAAAACCAGCCGGTCTTCTTGCCGATTCTTCAAAGCGTTGATGCCATGAGTGGTCATCAGTCACGATGACCGGATCACTACAATCAGGAAACTGGTCTGCAGTGATATCGATAATGTATCCACTGACCTCTAACCAAGCATGGGATTGCTGGTTATCAGCTGAGCCGCTGACGTAATCGATGTCATTGATTCCTTGTTTATAAAGGTATTCGGCGAGAATATCGCTGATATCCCCACACGTCCCAGCCGGAAATTGTCTGAAGTTCGCTGGCATAGAACCCCAGTCTAAACGTTCCAAAGCCAGACGAAAGTCGCTAGCGTGCTTCCTAAGCTCAAAAATGTTCATAAATCCCTCGTCAGGGACAAGACGCCGATAAATAGGGTTATCGGCATCATTGTGAGAGATAACAAGACTTGTTGAAAGCAGTATTTTCCTTAGCTTAAAGGATCAGGATCGAGGCTACACACAGACCTCCAGCGATCTGACTGCCCAAAGCAGAAGGACAATATCTGGTTGATTCCCCTGCAGATGCTCTTGCAGCGACAACAGAATAACACAGTCAACCGCCCTGCCCCACATCACCGAAATGTCCCATTTTGAGACAAGAGTTCACTATTAAATCAATACGTTGTGCGGAATCCCCCTCACTTATTGAGCGTTATGTTTGATTTTCACCGTTATAACTATCGTCATTACCGTGAATATTCTTGGAAATCTCTGTCCCCTACTTGAGAGGTCTCTCTCTGGAAATATTGATACTCCTTCTTGTAAAACAGCCATAAAAATGCCGACTATCGCGATAGATTCCCCTCCCCTTAATCCTCACGGTTTATTGTTGTGGCTGGCATGATTGCGACTTTTTTGGAAGTCGGGTCAATTCATATTCAAGGCACGTTTGGCGATGGCCAATGTGGATGGCTGGCAGGTCAAGTAGAGGTTGCTGTTGAACTGCTGCAATATGCGTTTGAGCTCGTTCATATCATCGGGATGGAGGGTTAAGGACCAGAGTGCTCGGGGCTGGCCGTGATGGAGGCCATTGGTATAGATAATGGTGCAATCTTCGATACGCAACTCTTTGCAGTGGGCCTCCATCTGCAGGCCCACATCCGGAAACCAGATATGCAGCGTGCCTGAAGAGATAAAGGTGAACTGGGCTATGAGAGACCCTTTGCCAACGATCCTGAAGGTCTTTTCCACCACTGCCACTTGCATACCCGCTCCTTGGTATCTTGTTAATATTGATATCAATATCACCAATGATGACTGGATATGCAAGTGTGATAACAAGGCGCTGTTCAACCGAATATGACTGCTTCCGGCATGTTACTTAGCTTTCGGCATCGGGTGTTCTCGGTGTTTCAGCAAACAATTCCGTTTTTTGCTTCTCTGCTACGGGATAAATATGTATGCCGCAGATGGCAAGGAGCCTGTTCTGAATCATCCATGTGAGCCAAAAATATTTCCTGAACCGATTGCCATCCAGAGAAGTACAAAATCGCCGCACCAACTTCTATGACATCCCAAACAAGCCATTCTGTGTTCTAAGAGCAGTCAATACAAATCAGGGTCATGTCACGTTGTTTGTTAGTTCTTGTGAATGTTATCTCTCATATGTTGGTTCAATCGGTCCAGCGGCTTTTGCTGGGCGCTCTCATGTCGTTCACTATTGCTGGTGTGCAGGTATTTCGAAGTGGTGTCGATGCTGTCATGCCCTGCATCGGCCTGTACGTGGGAAAGCGGTCTCCCATGCAGGTTGATGTCATGGGTGATCCCGGTATGGCGGATCGCATGGGGAGAGAGTTGCCGCATTTCGGCTGCATCCTGGACAAATCCATCCTGCTCTGCCAATTCTGCGCCTTTACCGATGATCACCATGATCAAATCCCGTAACTGGCGAATACCGAGATTGGCGTTTAGCTCGCCCTGCTCGCGGCCGTGGGCTGCCGCTTTATGACGAACGAACAGTGGCGTCTGTTCATCCGGTGTCGGCAAGGGAGAGAGACCGAGGAAACGGCGGTAGCGTTCGAGTGCCGCCAACAGCGCTTGGGATACCGCTACGGTACGCCGTTTACCCCCTTTGCTTTGCGGAATAAAGTAGCCCCAGACGCCGGTTTTGCGATCCCGCCTGAACTGCCCCATCACAGGTGTAAATCCCGGCCGGGCAGCAACCTCAGAGATCCGCAGATAGCAGGCGTACATCAGAATGGTGAGAAAACGGCTGCGCTCATGCTGCTCCGGATGGTCGTTGGCAAGGGTATCGGCAGCTTGCATCACGTATGACCACTGCAACTCGCTGAAGGCCTGTACCTGATCATCGGTCTCCTGCTGTTGCGGCCGTTTGACCCGCTGCAGTAGCAGAGCGGGATTCCTGTCCATGTACTCATCCTGGATCAGGAACTGGAAGAAGGCCGACAGGATGGCGAGCTTTGTCTTCATCGCCTGCTCGCTCAGGCGATAGGGCAAGGTGCGGCCCAGATCCCGCTTGCCGAGAAACGGTCGCCATTGCGGATTGGGCAACCGCTCTCCCCACTCCTTATCGAGGATAAACTGCGCCACGTTGCGATAGGCGATCAACTCGTCAGGTGGGGACTGACAGTAATCGAGATAGCGGATCATGATGCGGCGAGTGAGATCTTTCGGGCTGATGGCCGCCTCGCGAAAGCACCAGTGCAAAAAGGTGGTCAGTTCGCTGCGATAGGTTTTGTAGTTGTTTTCGCTGTTGCGCTGCTCCAGCAGCCAGTCGACCGCCAGTTCGTAAACCAGTCCGGCATCGGGCACATCGTTGAGGCTGAGGTTGGCAAGGTACTGATTGACCTGCGGGTTGCCCGCTTCCAGATAGATCAGGCTGTCAAACAGCGGCATGGCGGGCGGCAAGGATAATGGGTGTTGAGTCATGGTGTTGCTTGTTGGTGATGAGATGAATCGATATGAGTCTGTGAGCCGAGACGATAGAAGATAGAAAAGGGCTCGTAATGCATGAAGGCGACTTCTGTTGGTGTTTGTACTGTCACTTGTTGCTGCGGAGTGAGGCTGTCTGGAGCGAGATGGACGACTCCCTCACGCTTATTTGCTCGTTATTTTCTCGTTGATTTTGCTGACGTCGCTCATCGCCGCTCGCTATTTAGTTATGCATGGGATATGCACAGTTGTTAAAAAATTTTCGGGGTAAATAGCCGCAAAAATGGTTTTAAATGCAAACTAAGTGAATGGGCTTGGCTATCTACCCCGAGACATAGCAGGCCTGGGCAATCAGGCCACCTGTTTGAGTGGCTTCTCTTTGCGCTTGGCAGCTGGAGCCTCTTCCTCTTTCGCGCCAGCCTGAATCTTGCCGCCACGCAGCAGGGTTTGCAGCACATCACGCTGCTCTGCCAGGTAGAATGCCAGACTCTCTTGCTGCTCTGGCGCCAGCTCGATCGGGGCACCAGCCAACAGGGTCATCAACTCGTCGGCCGTATCCAGCAGCTTGTCATAGGCATCGGCCTCTTTTTTGCTGGCAAAGGTCATTTTTTCCACTCCCCCACGAACAACCACATATTTTATCTCGACAGCCATGATGGCCTCCTCTTGGTGATGATGGGTAGAGTGTATGTATGGATATACAGTATTGCAAGTAACCTCACCGGAAAAGAGTTCGCCGGGGTTTAGCGGCAAAAGCGGCGCTGGATCAAGCTGTCTCAAAGTGCCATTTGACTTCCACGCCTGACTGGTCGGATCATGGTCTTATGACGATCGTACGACACCTGTTTATCCTGCTGATGGTTGAGGTGCTGCTCCTCGGGAGCATCGCCCACCTGGTCGTGGGGCTCCCCTGGTTGCTGACCCTGCTGTTTGTGGTGTTTGCCCTGTTGGGTCTGCGCTGTCTGGTGGTGCTCGGCAGCTGGCTGTTTACCCGCTTCTACCCCTCCCCGGCCATTGGCGCCTGGCGCAGGGTGAAGATGATGGCCCAAGAGATGCTGGCCTACCTCTACACCTTTACCTGGTTGCTGCCGTTCGAGCCTTTACTGATGGCACCCGATCGGCTGCACCCATGCCCGCGCCCCGTATTGCTGGTGCATGGTTACGGTTGCAGTCGCGGGATCTGGCGTACCCAGCGTGCCCGACTGGAAGCCGCAGGCCATGTGGTCGCCACCATTACCCTGATGCCGCCGTTTGGTCATATCGATGAGATGGTGCCACTGCTGGCCACCCGGATTGACGATGTGCTGGCGCAGACCGGGGCCGACCAGCTGGTGCTGGTCGGTCACAGCATGGGCGGGCTGGTCTGTCGCGACTATCTGGCTCTCCATGGCGGTGACAAGGTTGCGTGCCTGATCACCCTGGCCACCCCCCATCAGGGCAGTCAGCTGGCCGCCCTTGGACTGGGGGCCAACGCCCGCGAGATGGAGCCCGGTTCCGGCTGGTTGCAGCGTTTCGCTTCGGTGCCGCTTTGCGTGCCCGGCATCTCGGTGCGCACCAGCCATGACAACGTGGTGATGCCGCAGGAGCGGCAACGGTTGGTGGGGATGGACGATATCGAGTTGTCCGCCATCGGCCATCTTTCGCTGCTCTACTCCCGCCGCACCACCGATCTGCTGCTTGATCTGCTGGCTCGGGCCTGACCTTCCTTAATCGTTTTGCCAAATAAAACAGGGGCCTGATTGCTCAGGCCCCTGTTGATCTCTTTATCCTATCATCCGGTTAGAAGTGGATCCCCTTGATCAGGGTGGAGACGGCGACCTGATCGGCGGTGGCTTTGGATTTGTCACCATCCTTGGGATCGGCAAAGGTGCGGAAACTGGTGTTCATGATCACCTGGGCGACCCGCGGTGCCAGCGCATGAACCACCTGACCGAACACCCCGAGGCGGGTCGCCAGCCGCACATGCTTGTTGATGATGGTATCGCACACCAGATCCGCAGCCTCTTCCGGCGTCATCATCGGCACCTGCTCATAGACCTTGGTCGGAGCGACCATCGGCGTTTTCACCAGCGGCATATTGATGATGGAGAAGCTCACCCCCTTGTCGGCAAACTCGGAGGCGGCGGTGCGCACCCAGGCATCGAGGGCCGACTTGGAGGCAACATAGGCGGAGAAGCGCGGCGCATTGGTCAACACCCCGATGGAGGAGATGTTGATGATGTGCCCTTTTTTCTTCTCAATCATGGTGGGCAGTACCCCCATGATCACCTTGAGCGCCCCGAAGTAGTTGAGCTGCATGGTACGCTCCAGATCGTGGAAGCGCTCGAAGGAGTCCTCAATGGAGCGGCGGATTGAGCGGCCGGCGTTGTTGATCAGGATATCCACCCCGCCGTGTTCCTCGACAATCTGCCGGGTGATCGCCTCACCCTGCGCCAGATCGGCCAGATCGCCCTGATAGACCTGCATGGTGAGCCCCAGTTCGGCAAACTCGGCCTGGGTTTCGGCAATTTTCTGCTCATCGCGGGCGATGGTCACCACGATGGCCCCTGCCCCCGCCAGCTTGCGCGCGGTTGCACGGCCAATGCCGGAGGTGGCACCAGTCACCAGCACCACTTTTCCTTCGACCCGACCGCGCAGGGAGCGATCGATAAAGAGCTCGGGGTCGAGATGGCGTTCCCAGTAATCCCACAGCCGCCAGGCATAGCTGTGCAGCGGCGGCACTTCGATGCCGGTGCCTTTCAGCAGACGCTGGGTCTCCCGGCTGTCAAAACGGGTCGGGTAGTTGATGAGGCGGAAGATATCCTTGGGCAGCCCCAGGTCGGCGATGGCGGCATCGCGAATGCGGCGCACCGGCGTCATGGTCATCAGCATTGCCGTCAGGTGGCGGGGAATGAAGCTGAACAAAGAGGCGTTGATGCGAATGGCCGGTTCCGGTGCATGGGCGGCACGGGAGAAGGTGCTGAGCATGTCGCCAACCCGCATCGGATTGGGATCGGTCAGGTGGAAGGTCTTGTTCTCCTCGCCGTCCTGATGGGCGATATGGGCCATGGCATCGACCACAAAGTTGACCGGCACGATATTGATGCGGCCCCCTTCCACCCCGATGGCCGGCATCCAGGGTGGCAACAGGCGGCGCAGCTTCTGAATGGTCTTGAAGAAGTAGTAAGGGCCATCGATCTTGTCCATCTCGCCGGTATTGGCGTCACCGACGACGATGCCCGGCCGATAGATGCGCCACGGAACGGTGCACTCGCTCCGCACAATCCCCTCCGCTTCGTGCTTGGTCTGGAAATAGGGCATATCGAGGTGCTCGGCCTCGTCGAACATGTCTTCCCGAAACAGACCGTCAAACAGGCCCGCTGCGGCGATGGAGCTGCAGTGGTGGAACTGCTGTGATCCCAACCGCTCGGCTAGTTGCACCGCCTGACGGGTCCCTTCGGTATTCACCTGTTGCTGGATGCCCGCCTTGGCGTTGAGATCGTAGATCGCCGCGAGATGGAAAAAGTGATCGATCTGGCCGCGGAGTTGCTCCTGCTCGGTGGCTGAGACCCCCAGCAGTGGCAGCGTCATGTCGCCAATGATCGGCACGGCTCTTTGCTCATCCACATTCCAGAATGCAAACAACTCCGGCAATTTATCCTGATGAGAGGCACGCATCAAAAAATAGACCCGATTCTCGGGCGCGCGTTCCAGCAATTTTTTGATCAACCTGCGCCCGATAAAGCCACTTCCGCCTGTGATGAAATAGTTCATGTCATTGTTCCGCTACTGATTTGGCTGTTACTTACCGTTAGATATATCACGCTTCATATGGAAATCTGCAATTCGATTGCCGGTTCGTGAGCCATCCCTTATTTCCACCCATTCACTATTTCGTTATTAGGTAGAACCCTCTATTTTTTGTCCCTAGACTGGAGTTGAAAAATCAGTAATGCCACAACCGGATTGCAGTTGTCGTTGTCGCCATTACGTTTAACTGTCGTTATTCAAGGAGAAGATCATGGCTAAGAAATTGAAAGCACTGGCAGGGTCAGTGACCGACAACCAACTCACCTCCACCATCAAGGAGTCCACCCAGCAGATCTGGTTGGCGGGTCTGGGTGCCTATGCCAAAGCACAGGAAGAGGGTGGCAAGATCTTTGAAGCCCTGGTGCAGGAAGGGGAAGCGCTGCAGGCCAAAACCCGTCAGAGCGCCGATGAGAAGATTGCCGCTGTGACCGACAAGACCGCCAATACCTGGGGCCGTCTGGAGCAGGTGTTTGAAGATCGCGTCGCCCGCGCCGTGGCCAGCCTCGGCATCCCGACCCGCAAGGATATCGACAAGCTCTCCAAGCGCATGGCCGAGCTGACCGATGTGGTGCAGCAACTGCTGGATGCCCAGGACGAAGAGGCCCCTGAAGCCGAAGCCAAGCCGGCAGCCGCCAAGAAGCCCGCCGCTCGCAAGCCGCCGGTAAAAAAAGCGCCGGTAGCCAAGGCTAAAGAGGCAGTGGTCGAGCAAGCCGCCGATCTGCTCTCCGCCGCCGAAGATGCGGTGAAAGAGGTGAAGGCCAAAGCGGAAAGCGTCCTGCCCTGATCCCTCACGGTGAAATAAGGTAGTTGATACCGGCCCATGCCCCTCGCTGGGCCGGTCTTGTCATGGAGAGAGTCATGGATAGGGAGGCGACGCTATGAGTACCATCGCAATTGCCCTTGCCGGCGGCGGGCCGCTCGGTGGCATCTACGAGATCGGTGCCTGCGCGGCGCTCTCCGACAGCATCAGCGGTCTGCGTCTCGACCATGCCGACATTTATGTTGGCGTGAGCTCGGGGGCCGTGGTGGCATCGGCACTGGCCAACGGTATCTCCCCGGCGAAGCTGGTGCGGATCCTGCTCAGCGATGATGCGGGGGAGATGTTTGACCCGGCGACCTTGCTGCGCCCCGCCTTTCGGGAATACGCCGAACGCCTGACCTCGATCCCGCCGCTGGCGTGGCAGAGTCTGACCTACTATCTGGCGGCCCCCTGGAAGCGCAGCCTGTTTGAGTCGTTGCAGGGACTTTCCAAGGCCATTCCGACCGGACTGTTTGACAACCGCGGGGTGGATCGCACCCTGACCCAGTTTTTCTCTCGCCCCGGCCGCAGCAACGATTTTCGCCAGCTGCGCAGCCGGCTGTTTGTGGTGGCCACCGAACTCGACACCGGTCATCCGGTCGCCTTCGGTAGCCCCGGGCTCGATGACGTGCCCATCTCTGCGGCGGTACAGGCGTCAGCCGCCCTGCCCGGCCTCTTTCCCCCTTCATTGATCAACGGTCGTTACTATGTGGACGGGGCGCTGATTAAGACTCTGCACGCTTCGGTAGCGCTGGAAGAGGGGGCGGATCTGGTGTTCTGCATCAATCCGCTGGTGCCCTATGATGCGGACATGGCCGCCGGCGCGCCGACCAATCTGGTGGACAGCGGTCTGCCGGTGGTGCTGGCCCAGACTTTTCGCGCCATCATCCACTCCCGTATGCATGTGGGGATGGATCGCTACAAACACCAATATCCCGACGCCGACGCCCTGCTGTTTGAGCCCTCTTCTGCTGATGGCGAGATGTTCTTCACCAATGTGTTCAGTTACCGGGATCGTCGCCGCCTCTGCGAGCACGCTTACCAGCATACCCGCCGCGATCTCTGGCAGCGCCGTGACGAGCTGGCGCCGGTGCTGGCCAAACATGGCCTCGAGCTCAATCTGGCCACGTTGGCCGATGAAGATCGCACCCTGCTGGCCCCCGGCATTGGCTCGGTCGCCGCCCTCGACAAGTCGCTGGAGCAGTTGCAGCACTGGCTTGCCAAACGCTATCGCCACGGCGTGCGCCGTTCATCACCAAAGGAGTAGCATGGATCGCAAACCCAAACGCCGTACCCGGGAGCGGATCCTGACCACTGCCCTCGCCTGCTTCAATCGACAAGGGGAACCCAGCGTCACCACCTCGGCCATTGCGGCCGAGATGGAGATCAGCCAGGGCAATCTCTACTACCACTTCCACAACAAGGAGGAGATCGTCAACGCCCTGTTCTGCGAATTTGAACAGCAGATGGATCGCCTGCTGGAGGCGGTCAGCACCCCGTCCGATGAGCCCGAAGATATCTGGCTCTTTCTCCACCTGATGTTTGAAGCCATCTGGCAGTATCGTTTCCTCTACTACGATATCGCGACCCTGATGAGTGGTTATCATCAGGTGGAGCAGCGCTTTTCCGCCCTGCTGCGCCGCAAGGAGCAGACCGCCATCGCCATTTGCAACCATCTGCAAACGGTCGGGCTGATGGAGGGCACGGCGCAACAGATGCGCACGCTGGCAGCCAATGTGGCGCTGGTTGGCACATTCTGGATCTCTTACCAGCGGGCACTGCACCCCAAGGCGGACGCCGATATCGCCCTCGGCGTCTTTCAGGTGATGCAACTGGTCGCCCCCTATTTGCGGGCCGATGCCCGCGCTCATCTGGGCGCCCTCGCCCACCACTACACCGACAAGGTTTGATTCACATGCTACAGGGAGAACAAGCATGACCACTTCACAACTCGAATTTGTCCCCTTCCCCTACGCGGATGCGGCCTATGACTATGCCGGCCAGAAGCTGGCGGAAAACTGGGATCGTCTCCATCAGGGGGATGCCGAACCCTGGCCCGAGGATGAACAGGTACAGGATGCCTGGCGGGCCTATCATGCCGGGGATTTTGCCCGGGCCGTCGCCCTTGGCGAAGCGGCCGGTGAGGCTGGCCTCAATGTGGCAAACAAGGCGCTGGTGATCCACGCCAGCTACCTGCTGGAGGACAAGTATGCCAAGCGCGCAGCCTTCGAGCGGGCGGCCAGCCATGCCGAGAAGCTGCAAAAGCGTCAGCCCAAGAACGCCAACGCCTGGTATTTCCACGCGCTGGCCCTCGGTCGCTACAGTCAGGTCATTTCCATCTCCAAAGCCCTCTCGCAAGGAATTGGCGACAAGATCAAGGCAAGCCTCGAGAAGGCGCTGGAGCTGGCGCCAGATCACGCCGAGGCCCATATCGCCTTTGGTGCCTGGCATGCGGAGATCGTCGATAAGTTGGGGGCCATGATCGGCGGCCTCACCTATGGCGCCAAGAAGGAGGAGTCCGAGCGTCACTTCAAGGAGGCGCTGGCGCTGCTCCCCGACTCGGCTATCGCCCGCATGGAGTACGCCAACGCTCAGGTGATGCTGCACGGCAAGAGCCGCCTGAAAGCCGCCGAAGCCCTCTATGCCGAAGCGGCCGAGTGCGAACCCATGGATGCCATGGAGCGCCTCGATGTGGAGGCGGCGCGGGAAGAGCTCGAGGATTAACCGCCACTCCTGCCACTAAGAGGTAGTAAAACAAGAGGCCAACCCGCGGGTTGGCCTCTTTTATGATGGGTGCAGTCCGGTTGGCTACGCCGTCACCGGTCGCTCAAGTGCACACTCAACCGAGCAGCGCATCCAGTCCGTTGGGGTCAAACAATAGCTCCGGCTCCATCAGAACCAGCAACAGCAGTTGCTCGAACTCCACCGCAAACCGCTCGACCACCCGATCCGGATCCGGTACCAGCTTCTTGTCGGTGATTAGGCCCAGTTGCACCTTGTGATCGTAAGAGAGGATGGAGACGCCGACGCCGATATCCCCCGATTGCGGCACCCAGAACAGCGGCTGACGCAATTTTGCTCCAGCCAGATAGAGGGTCTGCTGCGGGCCAGGCACATTGGTGATCACCGCGCTGGCTTTGGCCGTGAGCAGCTCGACGGCCTGCTGCTGCACCGCATTGGGGGCCATGCCAAGGGCATGTAACAGGTTGAGCACCACCACGGGTTGTAGAGAAGTGCGCAGCGCCTGCATCCGGTCACGCACGGTATAGAGCCGCTGCAACGGGTGTTCAACATCCAGTGGCAAGTCCAGTGCCACCAGCCCGAAGCGGTTGCCAAGTGCCCCCTCATCATCCGGTGCTCGCATATTGACCGGCACCAGGGCGCGGATCTTGACCTTGTTGGCATCATCCCCCTTCTCCTGCAGGTAGTGGCGAAACGCCCCTGCGGTGGCGGCGATCAGCAGATCGTTGACCGAGCAGCCCAGTACCTTGCCCACGGCCTTGATATCCGGCAGATCAATTTGTTCCGACCAGGCCACCCGCTTGGTGCTGGTGGTCTTGCCCCGCAGGCGGCAGGGGGAGTCATCACCGAGGGTAGCGATATTGCACAGCTCGCTCGCCACATCCCGCCCGGTCTTGAGGTAATCCACCGCCTTGGTGGGATGGGTGACCACTTCGACATATTTGGACCAGAGGCTACCGGTCAGTTTGAGACCGGCCCGCACCAGACGGCTGCCCTGGTGGCAATCCTCCTCATCCTCGTCATCGCTGTCATCCAGTGGCTCCGGTGACGGTGGTCGCGGCTCCCCTTCCGGGGTGTTATCCATCATGGTCAGCATGGCCCGCACCAGCGAGAAGCCATCGCCCATAGCGTGGTGAATGCGCACCACCAGCGCTTGCCCACCCAGCGACGTGTCGGTCAGGTGCATATCCCACAGGGGGCGCTGGTGGTTGAGCGGCGTCGAGGCGAGATCGGCCACCAGCTTCTCCAGCTCCAGCTTGCCTGCTTCACCCGGCAGGATCACTCGCTTGAGGTGCTGATCGAGATCGAAATCGGGATCATGGCGCCAGTAGTAGGAGCCCCCCTCCAGCACGGCCCGCTGGTGGAAGCGGGGTTGCACCGAAATGGTATGGCGCAATCCGGCCCGCAGACGCGTTTCATCAAGCTCTCCTTCAAACATCAGGACACCGATGATCTGCATCAGGTTGTTGGGTCTGTCCATGCGTAACCAGGCGGTATCGACGCAGGAGATAAATTCACTCAGTGGCATGGTTGTTTCCCTACAAAATGAACTTACCGAGGCGGCAAATTGCTTCTGCCCTCATATCCGGATGAAGGCTTGATGCAATCAGAATGACATTAATGAGTGCCGACTCGAAATATGAAATAAAGATGAAAGATTACTTACAAAATAGAATCGAGACCTCGCTGGATAATAAATATGACAAACCATATGGCTTGCAAACTTATTTCAAACAGCCATCGTTTACAGCTGATTTATTTAAAAGCAGTGCAACGAAGAGTTTCAAACACGTTTGGGGCAAGGTAAGCGATTGTCGACATAATCGAGGATCTCTTGCTCCAGTACGCTGCGTACCGGCAACAGCATCAAACCAAGATGCACTTCCAGTTCCAGGTTCTCATCGTCCAGGGTGAGAGTGCCATGTACCCCTGAGCCGCGAAAGTGTAGCTCGGTCTCTTCTTCATCTGCCCATTCGCAATCGAGTTGATAGCTCTCGCTCATGTCCGCAGCGATGGCTTCGGCCGCGAGCCGTGCGGCGGCCAATCCCAGCGGATGCTGACGGCTGATCTGGATGATAGAGAGTGCGCTGCTGCCAGCGAGCGAGTTGAAGAACATGGTCGTTACTCTGGGTCATAAGTTAGTTATTGATATTAAACACATGTTCACAACAAATGAAAGGATGGTTCACATAAATGGGACTCACTTAACAGAGTCGAGAGGGATGCAGGCCATCAGCGGGGCATGGCATTTATTCCCTCCCCCGTGCGCGCTACACTTGTCACGGAACGGTCAGCAAAAGCTGCTTGTTTTTCATTCACTTGTATCTTCGTATCACCGAATCCCCATCAATGGGCCCAAGGCCAGAGAGCTGTAGATGACGCATCAAGAACATGCCCACGACGACGATAGCACCCTGGGTCGGCTCTACCGCCAGCTCAAGCGGGTTGCAGCCTTGCGCGAGCAGATGCGTGCTCACCCGGAGGATCAGCAGGATCGGGATCGGCTACGCCAGTGGCAGGCCGACAGGTTGGGGCGTACCCATCGAGACCTGCTGGAGAGTGACCGCTACGGCCCTGCCGCCGAGTTTTTCCTGACCGATCTCTATGGACCGGGGGATTGTGCCCGCCGCGATGCGGACGTGATGCGGGTGATGCCAACCGCCGAGCGGCTGTTGCCGGAGTCCGGTCTCAAGGTGCTGGCGCAGGCGATCGAGCTCGACGCTCTCTCCGAAGAGCTGGACTACCTGATGGTGGTGGCGCTGCGGCGCATTGATGGCATTGATCCCATCACACCGGATCATTACACCATCGCCTATCGTGCCGTAGGTGAACAGGCGCGCCGGGAACATCAGATTGCGCTGGTGAGCGAGCTTGGGATGACGCTGGACAGATTGGCGAGAAAGCCACTGCTGGGGGCGACCCTCAAACTGGTGTCAGGTCCCGCCCATCTGGCGGGGCTTGGCGAGCTCTTCTCCTTTGTCGAGCGTGGTTACCAGGTGTGTCATCAGATGGGGCGTGCCAACGAGTTTCTCGAGACCATCGGCAGTCGCGAGACGGCCATCATGACGGCGCTCTTTAACGGCGACAGCAGTGTGCTGGCGTAGTGTTTCGGTGAGGGATAAGCCGCCAGAATAACCAAGCGGGCCGATGAGCCCGCTTTTCGTTTATCACTGTTTGCCGATATGTAGCCCAATACAAGACCGGTCAGATCACCAGCAGATCCATAAAGGCGTGCACCGGTGTGCTGGCCAGCTGCTTGCCATCCTGGCAGAGGGCCAGAATATCGCGGACCCGTTTGGCCGGGAAGCGAGTCGCCAGATTGTGCTGGAATTTTTCCACCAGCAGCGGGATCCCCTCCTCCCGACGGCGACGATGGCCGACTGGGTACTCCACCTCCACCTTGGCGGTGTGAGTGCCGTCCTTGAAGAAGATCTGGATGGCGTTGGCAATGGATCGCTTGTCTGCCTCCAGATATTCGCGGCTGTAGCGTTTATCCTCCTGCACCACCATCTTGCCGCGCAGCCCGTCGATGCGGGGATCGGCGGCGACATCGTCCTCATAATCCTCGGCGATCAGGCGACCGAAGATGAGCGGCACTGCCACCATGTACTGCAGGCAGTGATCCCGATCGGCCGGGTTGTTGAGGGCGCCGACCTTGCTGATGATGCGAATGGCCGACTCATGGGTGGTGAGTTCGATACGGTCGATCTCGTCCAGCCGCCCCTTCACCTGCCCATGCAGCTTCATGGCGCACTCCACCGCGGTCTGGGCGTGGAACTCGGCGGGATAGGAAATCTTGAACAGCACGTTCTCCATCACATAGCTGCCGTACCCCTGATGCAGGGCGAACTGATTGCCCTTGAAAAGCACGTCGTAGAAGCCCCACTTGGGGGCGCTCAGTACGCCTGGATAGCCCATCTCGCCGCTCATGGTGATAAGGGCGAGGCGCACCGCGCGCGAGGTTGCATCCCCCGCTGCCCAGCTCTTGCGCGACCCCGCATTGGGGGCATGACGGTAGGTACGCAGGCTCTGGCCATCGACCCAGGCCTGGGAGACCGCATCAATCACCTGATCGCGGGTGCCACCCAGCATATGAGTCACCACGGCGGTGCTGGCGACCTTGACCAACACCACGTGATCGAGACCCACCCGGTTGAAGGAGTTCTCCAGCGCCAGCACACCCTGAATTTCGTGGGCTTTGACCATGGCCACCAGCACATCGGCCATGGTGAGCGGCGCCTTGCCCTCGGCCACGCGAGTACGGGAGAGCCAGTCGGCGGTGGCGAGAATACCGCCCAGATTGTCGGATGGGTGACCCCACTCGGCGGCCAGCCAGGTGTCGTTGTAATCGAGCCAGCGGATGATGGCGCCGATATCCCAGGCCGCCTTGACCGGATCGAGGCAAAGCTGGGTACCGGGCACCCGGGCACCATGGGGTACGAGCGTGCCGGGGACGATGGGGCCAAGGTGTTTGGTGCACTCGGGGAAGCGCAGGGCCAGCAGGCCACAGCCGAGCGTATCCATCAGGCAGTAGCGGGCGGTGTCGAGAGCCGCAGAGCTGGTAATGGGGTGGTTGCAGACATAATCGGCAATATCTACCAGTACCTGATCGGGCTCGGGTCTGTGGTTGACGTCGACGTTGGCGGACATCGTGATTTCCTTATCGTTGTTGTAGGGAGACAAAGTGACGGGGTGCCGGGCCGACATAATCGGCGCTCGGACGGATGATCCGGTTGTGCTCGCGCTGCTCCATCACGTGGGCGCACCAGCCGGTGACCCGCGAGCAGACGAAGATAGGCGTGAACAGCTTGGTCGGGATCCCCATGTAGTGATAGGCGCTGGCGTGGAAGAAGTCGGCGTTGGGAAAGAGCTCTTTCTCTTCCCACATCACCTTCTCCGCCTCGCAGGAGACGCGATAGAGGCGATCATCACCCACAGCCTCGGCAAGCTTGGCCGACCACTCCTTGATGATGACGTTGCGCGGATCAGAAGTGCGGTAGATGGCGTGGCCAAAGCCCATGATCTTCTCCTTGGCCGCCAGCTTGGCTAGCAGTTCGCGCCTTGCCTGCGCCTCGTCTTGCCAATCTTCAATCATCGCCATGGCCGCCTCGTTGGCACCGCCGTGGAGCGGGCCACGCAAGGTGCCGATGGCGGCGGTGATACAGGAGAACATGTCAGAGAGCGTCGAGGCGCAAACCCGCGCCGCAAAGGTGGAGGCGTTGAACTCATGCTCGGCGTAGAGGATGAGGGAGACATGCATCACCCGACGCTCCAGCTCGCTCGGCGCTTTCTGGTGCAGCAGCGCGAGGAAATGGCCACCGATACACTCTTCATCGGTATCTAGGGCGATGCGAATGCCCTCGTGACTGAACTTGTACCAGTAGATCAGAATGCCCGGAAAGGCGGCCAGCAGCCGATCCGCCACTTCATGCTCATGCTCGAAACCATCTTCCGGCTCCAGATCGCCGAGCATGGAGCAGCCAGTGCGCAGCACATCCATGGGATGGGCATCGGCGGGAATGCGCTCCAGTACCTCCAGCAGCGGCAGGGGCAAGGTGCGCAGGCGACGCAGTTCGCGCTTGTAGGCGTCAAGCTGCTGCTCACCGGGCAATTCCCCCTTGAGCAGCAGATAGGCGACCTCCTCGAACTGAGCGCTGTCGGCCAGCTCCTTGATGTCATAGCCGCGATAGGTAAGACCGGTGCCGCTCTTGCCTACTGTGCAGATACTGGTCTCCCCTGCGCTTTGACCGCGCAGACCGGCCCCGCCCAACGGTTTTTGCTGTCCCATAAGCTGCCTCCTATTCCTTGGCTGTAAACAGACGATCCAGTGTCTGCTCGTAGTGGTGATATCCGAGGAAGTCGTAGAGTGACTCCCGGGTCTGCATGGTCTCCACGACGGCCCTTTGATGACCATCCTGGCGAATATGTTGATAGACGTTGAGGGCGGCCTGATTGGCTGCGCGGTTGGCGCTTAACGGGTAGAGCACCATGTCGACCCCGTGGGCGGCGAGCAACTCTTTGTCAAACAGCTCGGTTTTACCGAACTCGGTCATGTTGGCGAGGATCGGCACTTCGGCCGCCTGCTTGAACTGGTCGTACTGGGCAAGCTCGGTCACCGCCTCGGCGAAGATCATATCGGCACCGGCGGCCACATAGGCAGCGGTGCGCTCAAGAGCCGACTCCATCCCCTCCACCGCCAGTGCATCGGTGCGGGCCATGATGACGAACTCGCTATTCTCGCGAGCATCTACTGCCGCCTTGATGCGATCGCACATCTCCTCCAGCGTGACCACCGCCTTGTTGGGGCGATGACCACAACGCTTCTGAGCCACCTGATCTTCCATATGGACGGCGGCAACCCCGGCCCGCTCGAACGCGCGAATGGTGCGGGCGATATTGAATGCCCCGCCCCAGCCGGTATCGATATCGACCAGTAGCGGTACACGGGTAGCAGCAGTGATCCGCTCAGCATCGATCAGCACATCGTTGAGGGAGGTCATACCGAGATCCGGCAAGCCGTAGGAGGCATTGGCCACTCCGGCGCCTGAGAGATAGAGGGCTTGAAAACCACTGCGCTCGGCCATCAGCGCCATATAGGCATTGATGGTGCCGACGATCTGCAGGGGATGTTCATTGGCAAGGGCGGTGCGAAAGCGCAGGCCTGCCGAGGGGGGCAAACTGGACATCATGACTCCTTTCACCTGTCTAGTCTGGCTATCTAATATCACGTTTACGTTAACGTCAATTATACTTTCGTAACATTCCGGCCGCAGGCAAGACAGGAAACCGGTTTTAGGGTAAATTTTACCAATTCCTTCAACAGGTTGAATTGTATGATGGAGCCCGGTTCCGTAATTGTCTGTCCGGCGTGCGACTTGCTGATCCAGCGCAAAGCACTGCCGCTGCGTCGCCATGCCCACTGCCCGCGATGTCATCAACATCTCTATGGCCGTTATGCCTTTCGTCCCTCCCAGTTGATGGCCCTGACCATCACCGGATTTCTGCTGCTGCCCTCCGCCTTTTTTGAACCGCTGATCTATCTGCGGCTGGCGGGGGTCAACACCGACGCCGACCTGCTTCGCGGTATCCTGGTGCTGTTTGGCGAAGGTGAATGGTGGGTAGCCAGCCTGGTGCTCTGGTGCGCCGTGTTGGCGCCGGTGGGGTTATTGGCGGGGATCTTTGCGCTGGCTTCGGGTCTGGCCAAACGTTGGCACATTCTTCCCGTCACCTTGAAGCTGGTCGAGGTGTTTCGCCACTGGGCCATGCTGGAGGTCTATATCGTCAGCCTGCTGGTTGCCCTGTTCAAACTGATCGACATCGCCGATGTGCGCCTCGGTGGCGGGTTGCTCAGCCTCGGTATTTTGATGCTGCTCAACATGACCCTGCTGATCCTGTTTGACCCCGCCCCCTACTGGGCGCGGATCCCGTTAAAGGAGCCGGAACATGACCAGCGCCCGTGAGATGGGGCTCTGCCGCTGCCATACCTGCGGTCTGCTGGTGCGCTATCAAGCCGGGGCAGTCTGCCCCCGTTGCAGCAGCAAATTGCAGGTGCGCATTCCCCGCTCCCTCGCCTGGTCGTGGGGCTTGCTGGCGCTCGCTACCTTCATGTTGTTGCCTGCCAATCTGTTGCCCATAACCCATTTCTACAACAAGGGGTTGCTGCAGTCAGATACCATCTTCAGCGGTATCATGATGCTCTATCGCAGCAAAATGAGCGGGATTGCCACCATAGTTCTCACCGCCAGCATACTGGTGCCGGTGGGCAAGATATTGGGGTTGGGCTGGATCTGCTGGCAGTTGCAGCGAGCCAAGCCGGTGCGGCGCAAGCGCCAGCTGGTGATGTATCGGGTGATCGATTTTATCGGTCGCTGGTCGATGCTGGACTTGTTCGTGATTTCGCTGATGGTGGCACTGGTCGATCGGGGTGTACTGCTGAGTGTCCGCGCAGGCCCCGGTGCCACCGCCTTTGCCGGTGTGGTGGTGCTGACCATGATGTCGGCCCGCATGCTCGATACCCGTTTACTGTGGGACAAGGCGGCCCGTTGATGATTTCTCTGTTTTTGTCTGATGTGCTGTTTAATCCAGCCAATAAGGAGTCACTATGATCGGGGCTGAACCCGTCATTGAAAAGCGTCGCTGGTTATCGCCGGTCTGGCTGTTACCCCTGATAGCCCTGCTGCTGGCAGGTGGCTTTCTCTATCAGCAGGTATTGAGCCGTGGCCAGCTTATCCAGATCAACTTCGCGCAAGGCAACGGCATCTTGCCGGGTAAAACCCAGGTTCGTTATCAGGGGGTGGCCATCGGTGTGGTGCAGGAGCTGGAGCTGGCTGAAGATGGCCGCAAGATTGCGGTGATGGCCAAGATTGACAGCCGTGCCAGACCGCTGATCCGCAAGGGATCCGACTTCTGGCTGGTGAGCCCCAAGGCGTCGCTTACCGAGATCTCCGGCCTCGATACCCTGGTCTCCGGCAACTACATCAACCTGCAACCGGGGCGTGAAAGCAATCCGCTGGAGGAGACCTTCGATGCACTGGAGGGCCCTCCTCCCGGCTATCAGGCTCAGGGGCGGATGCTGCACCTGACTGCCGATTCGCTGGGATCGGTTGGGATTGGCGCCAAGCTCTATTTCCGCGGTATCGAGGTGGGCAGCGTCATCAATACCCGCCTGGGTCAGGACAACCAGAACGTCATTCTGGATCTGGTGATCGAGCCGCGTTTTGAACACCTGGTCAAAGCTGATACCCGCTTCTGGAACATCAGTGGCATCAAGGGCTCCTTCAGTCTGGCCGGGGTGAGCGTGGAGGCTGGCAGCCTCACCTCCATTCTGAGCGGCGGCATTGCCTTTGATTCACCCAAAGATTCACCGGAGCCTGAGAAGGGACAGACTTTCGTCCTCTATAAAGGGCTGGCGGAAGCGGCGCGTGGCGAGCGTATAGACATTGCGGCTGGCGATCTTCCGGTCAAGGAGGGGATGCCCATCCTCTATGAGGGGATCGAGATTGGTCGTATCGACCCCATTCGGCTTACCGATAAAGGCCGGATGGTCACAGCGCTGATAAACCCGGAGCAGGCTTATCGCATTACCGACAAGAGTCAACTGGTGTGGGAGAGCGTCTCCCTCTCCGCGACCGGCGTGCAGCATGCAGATCGCCTGCTCTCAGGCCCGGCCATTCGCCTCGACTATGTGGCGGGCAAACCGGTAGAGAAGATGACCCTGACCGATCGCGCCCCCCAGAGCGGCACCAAGGTGACGCTGCAGGCTGATGATCTGGCGGGGCTCAATCAGGATGCCCCTGTCTGGTACAAGGGATTGCAGGTGGGCCGTATCAGCCAGCTCACCCTGGATGCGCGCGGCAATGCCAGCGTCGAGCTGGTGATGGCGCCGAACTATGGTCATCTGCTCAACCGTGCCCGCTTCTATCGCGCTGCCCCGCTGCAGATCGATGCCGATCTGAGCGGCATAAAAGTAGAAACCAGTCCGGCCAGTGCCTGGTTGGGAGGCGGGATCAAGCTGGTACAAGCCAGCAGTGGCGAGCGGATTAACCGTCTCTACCCCAGTCAGGAGCTGGCACTGCTCGGTACCCGTGATGCCAAGCCCCAGCGCTGGTTGCTCAAGGCAGATCAGGCCGATGGCATCGGCATTGGCTCACCTGTGCTCTATCTGGGGTTGGAAGCGGGCAAGGTCAAACAGCTGCGCGCCGCCAAAGAGGGGGTCGAGATCGAACTCGAGATTGATGGGGTCTATGCGCCTCTGCTCGCCCAGCAACCCCAGTTCTGGAAAAAACCGGCCATCGACACCAAGGTGCGGGTCGATGGGGTGCAGGTCAAGGTGGGCAACCTCGGTACCTTGCTGCGCGGTGCCATCGAGTTCGATCGGTTGGCCAATGGCCGCAGCAGTCATCAACTGTTCGATTCCAGGGAGCAAGCCAAGGCCAAGGTGCGCCAGCTGTCATTGGTGGCAGAGAGCAATCCGGGGCTCGGGATTGGCAGCCCGATCCGCTATCGCGGTGTCGATATCGGCAAAATTGAAGAGATCGAGCTGGAGCCGTCACTGGGTCAGGTGATCTTCAAGGCGGAACTCGATGGCCACTACGCCGAGCGTTTCCTGCAGTCCGGCGCCCGCTTTACTCTGGTGCAGGCCAAGCTGGGGCTGGGCGGTGTCGCTCACCTCGATACCCTTATCAAGGGGGCGTTTGTAGAAGCACAACCCGGTAAAGGCGCTGGCAAAGATCGTTTCCCTTTGAGTCAGACCGGTCCTCTGGGTCTGGCCCTGACCCTCAAGAGCCCCTCCGTCAATGGCCTGAGCGTCGGCAGTCCGCTGCTGTTTCGCAAGATGGTGGTGGGCAGTGTCACCAAGGTGGCGCTGGCTCGGGATGGCAGCGAGGTGGTGATCGATGTCAACGTGGATCAGGAGTATGCCCATCTGGTGCGGGCCAACTCCCGTTTCTGGAATGTCTCCGGGGTCAAGGCGGATATCGGGCTGACCGGCGGCACTATCGAAGTGGAGACGGTGCAGAGCCTGCTGGCCGGCGGCATTGCTTTCAATACGCCGGAGAGAGAGATGGGGTCAACCGTCAAGGCTGGCCACAGCTATCCGCTTTACGGCAAGGCCGAGAAAGAGTGGCTGGAGTGGAGTCCGCGTATCCAGCCCTGATCTCTTCCCTTTGTATCTCATCCAAGCCCGGCACAGTGCCGGGCTTTTTTATATTCCGGTGCCTCTTGATAGGGTTCAGATTCAGAATATTCTTAGCCTTGTGGTAGGATATCGCCCCTCTTTTTCGGTCAACGAGACGGCACAGTGCACGACAACACCTTCCTTCCCGATTACTTTTTACGCCACATTGCGGCCATCATGCCGGCCCATCTCTCGATGGATGAGTTTGTGGCCAGTTGTCGACGTCCGCTGCGCCGCAGCATTCGGGTCAACACCTTGAAGATCGCCGTCTCGGATTTCGTCGCCCTGATGGAGCCACTGGGTTGGCAGCTCGACCCTGTCCCCTGGTGTGATACCGGCTTCTGGTTGACCCGCAGCGATGAAACTGTCCCCCTTGGCAACACCGCCGAGCACTTGAGCGGGCTCTTCTACATTCAGGAAGCGAGCTCCATGCTGCCGGTGACGGCACTCTTTGCCAGCGACAAGATCAAAGCGGATGGCATGTTGCTGGATGCGGCGGCGGCCCCCGGCTCCAAGACCACCCAGATAGCCGCCCTGATGAACAATCAGGGGATGCTGGTTGCCAACGAGTTTTCCAGCAGCCGGTTGAAAGTGCTCAGCGCCAATATCCAGCGCTGCGG
This sequence comes from Aeromonas sp. 95A, assembly GCF_051919235.1. NCBI lineage: Bacteria > Pseudomonadati > Pseudomonadota > Gammaproteobacteria > Aeromonadales > Aeromonadaceae > Aeromonas > Aeromonas sp. 95A. The sequence continues at coordinate 582,216 of NZ_JBQBFC010000001.1, read as the reverse complement.
CGTGACCAATGTGGGCATGACTCATTTTGATGCCAAGGTATTTGGCCAGTGGTTGCCGGAGACCTTCGATGCCATCCTGCTCGATGCCCCCTGCTCCGGTGAAGGGACGGTGCGCAAGGATGAAGATGCGCTGCGCAACTGGAGCATCGAGAGCATCGACGAGATTGCGGCGGTGCAACAAGGATTACTGGAGAGCGCCTTCCATGCCTTGAAACCGGGTGGTGTGCTGGTTTACTCCACCTGTACCTTGAGTGAGCAGGAGAATCAGGCGGTCTGCCAATCCCTGCTGGACAAGTTTGGCGATGCCTTGAGTTTTGATTCGTTGGCAGACCTGTTCCCCCATGCAGAGCAAGCCTGCACACCTGAAGGATACCTACACGTTTGGCCCCAGATCTTCGACAGTGAGGGCTTTTTCGTCGCCAGATTGTGCAAGCATCACTCGGTGCCTAACACCATGTTCAAGCCGGGCCTGGGTAAATTCCCTTTTGCGCCGCTTTCTGCCAAAGAGGCGGAACCCATATTGCGCGAAATTGAAGCCAACTTTGGGGTAGCACCGCAGGGTCAGCTGTTTGGCCGCAATGACGAGATCTGGCTCTTCCCCCAGCGGTTTGATCAGGTGCAGGGCAAGCTGCGTTTCGACCGCATCGGCATCAAGTTGGCCGAAACCTTCAAGAAAGGTTATCGCCTCACTCATGAGTGGGCACTGGCCTATGGCGATAAAGCGAGCAAGGGCGTGGTTGAGCTGGATAGCGCCAATGCGCGGGAATTCATGATGGGGCGGGACGTCTGGCCAGAACAGGATGCGGGCACTGGCGAGGTGATCGTCCGCTATCAGGGACATACCCTGGGGATGGGGAAATGGGTGGGTAGTCGGGTCAAGAATGCCCTCCCCCGCGAGCTGGTGCGTGACAACAATCTGTTCAATGCGTAGTGGGCCGTTCGGTGCATAGGCACTTGAACGAGTCTGAAATACCCACACTCTGGTTGAACTTTTCTTCGGATCTTGAAAAGCCTTGAGCCTTGTCTAAGCTTAAGGCAATCCGAACACCAGTTAGCGCACGGCTCTGCAAGGAGCCAATTCCCCTATGCCAGGTACAAGGAATTCGTACCTGGCTTTTTTTATCTCTTCACGTATCGCTGTTACTTCACTTTTGTGTCTATTCAACGGTCTCTTCGACCTGTGTGGCGACTCTGTTTTCAAACGGAGGTTCTCTACCCAGCTCATGTTGGTAGAGCAGATCGATCGCCTGCTCGATGAGTGATGCCTGACTGTCTTCGAGATGAAGACCCAGTGCGGCCAATCGTTCGGCGTGGCGATTGCTGATCCAGCATTGCAGCCGGGTATGGGTCTCCTGCTTGCGTTTTACATGTTGGCGCTGCCGCTCGGCATTGTTTTGGGACACCGCCTCTTGCTCTTCACGCACTGTCATTTCTTGGCTCATATGTCCTTGCGATGTTCCATTTTCGGATTTGTTATCTCTCATTACATGCCATTATCCATAGGAAGATGGCCCTTCCCCTTTGGGCTGCTGGCTGCGCGACAAATATATCATCAGATCAACAGGATATCATTTAACATAAAAAATGAAGTGACGCAGTTGTGTCAAAGCAAACCATCAAGGGCATGATCGGAGAATTTGTGGGCGTCATCGAAGTACTCCTGCAGGGTTCGCATATCCTTGTGGCGAGTGACTTCAATGATCTTGTTCATCGGCTTTCCGGCAGTCACCGCCGAGGTGATGAACCCGCGACGCAGGCTGTGGCCACTGACGTAGAGATCGTCGATGGTTTGGCCAGTTCGCCGCTTGATCATCAGATTGATGCCCTGGGGGCCGAGTGGTTCAGCCATCAGTTGACCCCAGCGGTTCATGCGCCGAAACAGCGGCCCCTCGCTGATCCGGCTTTGGCTCAGCCAGTTTTGCAGTGCCGACACAGGACAATAGTGCTTGCCCGGGATCAGGGCGATCTCGGTTTCATGCAGCTGATGCTTGCTCGGTTTGAGGCGAAGGCGGATCCCCTGCCCCACAAAATCGAGATCGCTCACCTCAATTCGGGCTGCTTCCGAGCGGCGCAAGGCGCCACTAAACATCAGCAGCAGCAGGGTGTGATCACGCAAGCCCGCCAAGTCACTGGTGTCGATGCCATCGAGCACCTGGGTCAATGGTTGCAGCGTCAGGGCGCCGGTTTTGCGTTTACGGTTATCCCCCAACCTGACAATACCGCGCATCATCTCCTTGATTTCAGGATGTTCGGTGGGCATGGGGTGAATGCCTTTCTGCTTGAAGGCATAACGGATCCCCGCCAGCCGTCTCACCAGGGTTGCCGGTTTTCGAGGCTCGCCATTACGCAGTTCTCCCTTCCCCTCCTCTTTATCCAGCCATATCCAGTCGGCCAATACGCCGTCGGCCTGATCAGCGAGAAAATTCATGATGTCGTGATGAGTGGTTTGTAGCGGATCCAGCCCGTGCAATTGACACCAGAAGACAAAAATACGGGTATCTGCCTGATAGGCATTGAGGGTGGAATCCGCTTTTGCACTGCGCAAAAAGCGGCGTGCCCGACTATTTAGCTGCGCATCGAAAACAGTCTGCAGTGACTGATGAGCCGGATTGGATAAGGATGGATATGCCACGGAACACTATGATTCATATGAAGTTTGAGAGGATCTTACAGGATCCTTTCCATACATCAAGTATCGATAATGAATATTATCGATACTTATAGTCTGATGTTTTTATACCCTTTGACCACATTAGATAAACGAAACATCGGAATATGATTCTACTCGGGTTTGTATAGATGAGCAGGTTACATTGGCTGGAAAATGTTAGAGATAACAAGGTTCGGTATTGATATTCAGGTGGGAAATCGCTTGGTATTTGAAATATAAAAGCCCCGAGCAACGGGGCTTCTGTGTTATTTTTTCGCCAGTTTGAATAGTTCAAAGAAATTCCGGCTGGTGGCTTCTGCCAATTCATTGAGCGGAATATGACGCAGGTCAGCAATAAACTGGGCAACGTCTCGTACAAAGGCGGGCTCGTTCTCCCTCCCCCGATGCGGCACGGGGGCAAGATAAGGCGAGTCGGTCTCGACCAGCAATCTGTCGAGGGGAAGTGCCTTGACCACCTCTTGCAATGCAGACGCATTTTTGAAGGTGGCGATCCCGGAGATGGAGATATAGAACCCCATCGCCATCGCAGCTTGCGCCATTTCGAGGGATTCGGTGAAGCAGTGCAGCACACCGCCAACCTGATCAGCGCCTTCTTCGCGCATGATCTGCAAGGTATCTTGCTGGGCATCGCGGGTATGGATGATCAGCGGCTTGTTCAACGCGCGCGCAACCCGGATATGTTCGCGGAAAGAGGCTTGCTGAACTTCCTTGTTCTCGGGCGAGTAAAAGTAATCGAGACCGGTCTCACCGATGGCCACCACACGTGGATCGGCAGTTTGCTTGAGCAGCAACTCGGCATCGACACCGGGTTCCTGATTGAGCGGGTGTACCCCGCAAGAGGCAAATACCTGGGGATAGGGCGCGATCGCCTCGAGCATGGTCGGGAACTGTGCCTGAGTCACACTGACACAGAGAAAATATCCCACGTCCAGTTTCGCTGCCTTGGCCAGTACATCAGACATGCTTGTCTGCTTGCTGCCATAGCTGAGGCGATCGAGATGACAGTGGGAATCAACGAGTAACATATAAAACCTTTCTGCTTGTCGGTACTTATAACCAGCGACTGAGCCAGTTCATCAGATGGATGGTGGGATTGGAGAGCTGACCCGGCTGGCATGCCGCTTTCAGGGCAACAAGATCTTGTTCTGCCTCCAGCAGTTTTTCGCTGGAGTGCTGCTCCGCCAACCGCTGACTCAAGATGGCCAGATCAGGCATTGCCAGCTGATGGTGACCACATCCGGCCTGGGTTTTCAGGGCATCGCACAAGAAGAGCTGCAACCAGTGCAACCTGACCTGCGTCTCCTGACCAAGCTGGCTGCACAATGCCGTCGCCTTGGCCGGACTTTGACTCAGGGCGACAAACTGTTCCAGCAGTTCGCGGCGCGTGCCGTCCTGTTGCTGCTCGATATAGTCGAGTACCCGCAGCGGGGCCCCCTGACAGATCCGCACCTGAGCCAGAGTGGCCTGATGACCCTGCTCGGCCAACCAGCGTACTGTTTCCCCTTCCGCAGGCAACTGACAGACATGTTTGTGACAGCGACTGAGAATGGTGGGAAGCAACCGGGAAACCTGGGAAGCGATCAGCAACAGCAAGCTGTCGCCGGCCGGCTCTTCCAGGGTTTTCAGCAGGGCATTGGCTGCCGATTCGGTCATCCGCTCCGCATCAGGAATGATCACCACCTTGCCACGGCCGAGCTGGGCAGAGCCCTGCAGCCGGGTGCAGATCTCGCGAATGGCCTCGACCCCGATGGTCTTGCTGTCGCGAGTTATGGTGCCGAGATCCGGGTGGTTGCCCTTGTCAAACAGCTGGCAAGAGTGGCAGTGGCCGCACGGCTCTCCGCGATCCGGTTGCTGGCAAAGGTGCAAACGTGCCAGCCGCTCGGCCAGTTGCTCCTTGCCAAGACCGGGATCGCCGAGCAACAACCAGGCGTGGCCGAGACGACCGGACTGGGCCGTCTGGCTCAGGGCATGCCAGTCTGAGATCAGCCAGGGATACATAGCGACTCGTTCGACAGATAGTGATCCAATGCAAGCTCGATGGCAGCTTTGACCTGTTCCGGGGTTTGCGCCGCATCGATCACCACAATGGAGTCATCCTTGGCGGCCAGTTCGAGATAACGAGTTCGGGTACGCTCGAAGAAGCTCAGTTGCTCCAGTTCGATGCGATCCAGCTCGCCGCGATGGCGCGCGCGCTGCAAGCCAAGGGCAGGATCGATATCGAGATAGAGGGTGAGATCCGGTTTGAAGTTGCCGAGCACCGCCTGCTTGATGGCACCGATAAGAGCAGCATCGATGCCACGTCCCCCCCCCTGATAGGCCTGGGAGGAGAGATCGTGGCGATCCCCCACCACCCAGACACCGTCAGCCAGTGCGGGTTTGATGCGGGTCTCCACCAGTTGTACCCGGGAGGCATACATCAGCAGCAATTCCGCCTCGATGGTGAGGCGCTCGTCGTGCACCTCTTTGACGATGGCCCGCATCCGCTCGGCCAGTGGCGTACCACCCGGCTCGCGGGTGCACTCGATCCGGTCGATGCCGTGACGCTGCAGATAGTCGGTCACATAACGCACAGCCGAGCTCTTCCCTGCCCCTTCCAATCCTTCGATCACAATAAATTTAGACATTAGGGTTTCTTCAATATGTATTCGCGAACCGCCCGATTGTGTTCATCGAGGGTCTTGGAGAAATAGTGGGCACCGCCCCCCTTGGCGACAAAGTAGAGATAGTCGGTCGATTTGGGGTTGAGCGCTGCTTCGATTGAGGCCTTGCCCGGCATGGCGATGGGCGTGGGCGGCAGACCGTCGATCACATAAGTGTTGTAGGGATTCTTGTCGGTCAGATCACTGCGGCGAATGTTGCCATCGTAGCGATCTTTCACCCCGTAAATGACGGTGGGATCGGTTTGCAACTTCATGCCCAGACGCAGACGATTGACAAACACCGAGGCTATCTGTGCCCGCTCGTCCGGCTGGCCGGTCTCTTTTTCAATAATTGAGGCCATGATCAACGCCTCGTAGGGGGTCTTGTAAGGCAGGTTGGCCTGACGTTTCTCCCAGCTCTGCTGCAGGAAAGTCTCCATATCCTGATGGGCACGACGCAGGATCGAGAGATCGCTGGCATGGGTGGTATAGGCGTAGGTTTCCGGCAGGAACCACCCCTCCAGCTTGCCATTCTCGATGCCGAGCTCCTGCGCCAGGTCGGCTTCGGATTGCTCGACGGTCAATCGCTCAAGGTATGGGGCGCTGGAGAGCTGCTTCTGCCAATCCTCGAAGCGGGAACCCTCGACGAAGGTGAGGCTGAAGTGAAACTCCTTGCCCGATGCGAACAGGGAGAGGGTCTCCTTGAGAGGGGCCCCTTCCATGATTTCATAGGTGCCCGATTTGATGGCCACCAGTTCAGGATGGCTGCGCAGCCAGAGCCGCACCGCCCAGGGGCTGGCTTCCCCCTCACCCAGTTCGGCGATGAGGCGCGCCGCATGGGCGCCCTTCTCTACCGTAAAGAGCCGGGTCGGCCCCTTGTTGGTGAGCGTCTCTACCTGTTGCCATTTGTAATGTACATAGCCCCCGGCAGCGGCAACCGTCAGTGCCGCCCCCGCGAGCAGGGTGTAAAGCCGATTAAACTTCAATGACCAAACGCTCCTGTAAACGACGACTCAATACCGCTGGGGGATAGTGAATATCCTCGATGCCATTGACCGGCACGACCCCCATCAGGGTATTGGTGAGCCACACCTCTTCCGCCTGCCATAGTGACTCCAGCGGAGCCTCTACCACACGCAACTCAATACTCATCTGTTTCAACATCGCCATCACCTGGCGACGCATGATGCCATCGACACCACCGCGGGCAAGATCGGGCGTAAACACCGTCTTGCCCCGACGCCAAAACAGATTGGCACTGACCCCTTCAATCAGAAAACCGCGACTGTTAAGTACTATCCCTTCGACTGCATTCCGGCTGACAAGTTCGCTTTTCAGCAATACCTGCTCCAGACGATTCAAGGTTTTAAGCCCGGCCAGCATAGGGGCATCGCCGATCCGCTGGCGGCACACCACCATCTCGATCCCCTCCTGTTGCCACTGGCCATAGTGAGTGGGAAATGGCGCCAGAGTGACAATCCGGGTTGTGTGCTGACATCCGCTGCCATCATAGCCCCGCCCCCCTTCGCCGCGGGTCAGGGTCACCTTGGCCACGCAGTGTGGCTGGTCGGCTACTATCTCTTCAACCTCCCGGGTCAAGAGATCCCAGTCCGGTTCAACCAATCCCAGCCGGTTGTTGGCCAGCTGCAACCGTGCCAGATGGGCAGGCCACTGCAACACGCGACCCTCCCTGACCGCCATGGTGGTGAAATGACCGTCACCATAGGCCAGCCCCCGATCATGGGCCGAGATCGTATCAAGCTTCATGCCATTGATAAGCAAAGGGATCCCTCCGATAAAAAAGGCCCGATACCGGCAGTATCGGGCCTGTGTCTTTGCCCTGCGGCAAATTATACGCGTTTGAAGATCAGTGAGCCATTGGTGCCGCCAAAACCAAACGAGTTGGAAAGGGCGTACTCGAAGCTACCTGGCTTGGCCACATGGGGTACCAGATCCAGATCGCACTCTTCATCCGGGTTGTCCAGGTTGATGGTGGGCGGAGCCACCTGATCACGCAGGGCCAACACAGTGATGATCGCCTCGATGGCACCGGCAGCGCCCAGCAGGTGACCTGTCATGGACTTGGTGGAGCTCACCATCAGGGATTTGGCGTGCTCACCAAACACCGACTTCATGCCACGCAGCTCGGCCACATCACCCAGCGGGGTGGAGGTACCGTGCGCGTTGATGTAACCAATCTGCTCGGGGGCAATGCCGGCATCCTTGATGGCATTTTTCATGGCGCGAGCACCACCGTTGCCATCTGCGGGAGGCGCAGTCATGTGGTACGCGTCACCGCTCATGCCAAAACCGACCAGCTCGGCGTAGATCTTGGCGCCACGGGCCTTGGCGTGTTCGTACTCTTCCAGTACCAGGACACCGGCACCGTCACCCAGCACAAAACCGTCGCGATCCTTATCCCACGGACGGCTCGCTTTTTGCGGCTCGTCGTTGCGGTTGGAGAGTGCCTTGGCGGCAGCGAAGCCACCCATCCCCATCGCGGTGGAGGCTTTCTCGGCACCGCCAGCGACCATCACATCGGCATCACCGTAAGCGATCATCCGGCCAGCCATACCGATGGCATGGGTACCCGTGGTACAAGCCGTAGTCACGGCGATGTTCGGCCCTTGCAGACCTTTCATGATGGAAAGATGACCGGACACCATATTGATGATGGTGGACGGAACGAAGAAGGGACTGATCTTGCGCGGGCCGCCGTTGACCAAGCTTTCGTGGTTCTGTTCAATCAGACCCAGACCGCCGATACCGGAGCCAATCGCCACGCCGACACGTTCGGCATTCTCTTCATTGATGGTCAGGCCGGAATCATCCAGTGCCTGCATACCGGCTGCGATGCCGTATTGAATGAAGAGATCCATCTTGCGAGCGTCTTTACGGTTGATGCCGTATTGCTCGGGATCGAAATCCTTGACCAGACCTGCGAAGCGGGTTGCAAACTCGCTGGCATCAAAATGTTCGATAAGGGAAATGCCGCTCTGCCCGTTGAGCAGTGCTTGCCAGCTGGATTCGGCAGTGTTACCCACCGGGGAAAGCATCCCCAAGCCGGTCACCACGACTCTGCGTTTTGACACTGAGGTAGTCTCCGAGAGGTGTTTTGAAAGGGAACAAATACAAAAGAAGCGGCCCTTGGGCCGCTTCTCTTAGAACAGGAACTTATTCCTGATTAGCGGTGATGTAGTCGATAGCCGCTTGAACAGTGGTGATCTTCTCGGCTTCTTCATCAGGAATTTCGGTATCGAATTCTTCTTCCAGCGCCATTACCAGTTCAACGGTATCCAAAGAGTCAGCGCCCAGGTCGTCGACGAAGGAGGCAGCGTTCTTAACGTCTTCCTCTTTAACACCCAGTTGTTCGATGATGATTTTCTTTACGCGTTCTTCGATGTTGCTCATGACCTGAATTTTCCTTTAAAAATACGCTATTTGCGTCTGGTTGGGGTAGTTTATTCAATTGACGTGAGTTTGCAAGTAGCTTGCCGCTGGTCAAACCACGAAATGTGCCAAACTTCGGCGTACTATCGCAAATTTGAACAGATCTCACGACAAATTGATTACACCATGTACATCCCGCCATTAACATGCAGGGTTTCGCCGGTGATATAGGCTGCTTCATCAGAAGCCAAGAATACCACAGCTGCGGCAATTTCTTTTGGATCACCCAAACGGGCGGCAGGCACCTGACTCATGATGCCGGCACGTTGATCGTCATTCAGGGCACGGGTCATGTCGGTTTCGATGAAACCGGGAGCAACCGCGTTCACTGTGATACCACGGGATGCCACTTCCCGCGCCAACGATTTGGTAAAACCAACCAGACCGGCCTTGGCGGCAGCATAGTTGACCTGACCGGCATTGCCCATGGTTCCCACCACGGAGCCAATGCTGATGATGCGACCGTGACGTTTCTTCATCATGGCACGCAACACCGGTTTGCTCAGACGGTAAAGCGAGGTCAGATTGGTATCGATGATCTCGTTCCACTCGTCATCTTTCATCCGCATCAACAGGTTGTCACGGGTGATCCCCGCGTTGTTGATCAGGATGTCGATGTCGCCAAAGCGCGCCTTGATGGCGGCGAAGACGGCTTCGATGGATTCCTGGCTGGTCACGTTCAGTGCCATGCCGCAGCCATTGTCGCCCAGATAGGCGCTGATCGCCTCGGCACCGCTCTCGCTGGTCGCCGTACCGACCACTTTCGCGCCACGGGCCACGAATGTTTCGGCAATCGCACGGCCGATGCCACGACTGGCACCGGTCACCAACACAACCTTATCGGTAAAGCTCATCACTTGCTCCTGTTTACTTGATCTGGGCCAGCGCCTGCTCGAAAGAGGCGGCATCGTTGGCGTGAATACCTTCCACGCGCTTGTCGATGCGCTTGGCGAGCCCGGTCAACACTTTGCCCGGTCCCATCTCGATCTCGAGAGTAACGCCCTCATTGGCCATCCGCTCGACAGTCTCGGTCCAACGAACCGGGCTGAACAGCTGACGTACCAGCGCTTGCTTGATGGCGGCCGGATCCTGTTCACAGGATACGTCGACATTATTGATGACAGCGATGGTTGGAACCTTGATCTCGATCCCGTCCAGCGCAGCTGCCAGTTTTTCTGCGGCAGGTTTCATCAGCGCGCAGTGAGACGGCACGGAGACCGGCAGCGGCAGCGCACGCTTGGCGCCCGACTCTTTCATCAGCACGTTGGCGCGCTCAACGGCCTCTTTGTGACCGGCGATAACCACCTGGCCCGGGGAGTTGAAGTTGACCGGAGAGACCACCTGCCCTTGTGCCGCTTTTTCGCAGTTGGCGGCGATGGATTCGTTATCCAGACCGATGATGGCCGCCATGGCGCCGGTGCCTTCTGGTACCGCTTCCTGCATAGCCAGACCACGCAACTCGACCAGTTTGACCGCATCGGCAAAATCGAGTGCGCCGCTGCAAACCAGCGCAGAGTACTCACCCAGGCTGTGACCCGCCATCATGGCAGGCGTTGCCCCACCCTGCTGTTGCCACAGGCGCCACAGGGCGACAGAGGCAGTCAGCAGCGCAGGCTGGGTGCGCCAGGTTTTGTTCAGATCTTCAACCGGACCATCCATCACCAGGGCAAACAGGTCATAACCCAGCACCTGACTCGCCTCGGCGAAGGTCTCCTTGATCACGGCATGTTGTTCGGCCAGCTCGGCCAGCATGCCAACGGACTGGGAACCTTGTCCCGGGAAGGCAATGGCAAATTGGGTCATCATTGATTCCTTTTAGATAAGACAAAAATGAAATCGGTGACGGGATGATGGAGACACCATCCCGCCGAAGATCAGAGGCGAACCAGCGCCGAGCCCCAGGCGAAACCGCCACCAAAGGCTTCCAGCAGTACCAGCTGACCCGGTTTGATCCGGCCATCCCGCACCCCTTCGTCGAAGGCAACCGGAACGGAAGCGGCAGAGGTATTGCCGTGCTTGTCGAGGGTCAGCACCACTTTATCGAGGCTCATACCCAGCTTCTTGGCGGTGGCACTGATGATGCGGAAGTTGGCTTGATGCGGCACCAGCCAGTCCAGCTCGCTCGGCTCGATGCCAGCAGCGGCCAACGTTTCGGTGACGATCTCGCTCAGACGGGTAACAGCGACCTTGAAGACATCGTTGCCCTTCATATACATGTAGGCTTCGAGCTCGGCACCCGGCATGCCGCGGCGAGGGTGCGGCAGCTTGAGCAGCTCGCCATAACGGCCATCGGCATGGAGATGGGTAGAGAGGATGCCCGGCGTCTCGCTGGCACCGACAATCACAGCCCCAGCCCCATCACCAAACAGGATGATGGTGCCGCGATCTTGCGGATCGCACATGCGGGAGAGCACATCGGCCCCGACAACCAGCACATGGCGGGCGGCGCCGGATTTGACGAACTGATCGGCAATGGAGAGCGCGTAGGTGAAACCTGCGCAGGCTGCAGCCACGTCAAAGGCAGGAATGCCCGGAACACCGAGCAGCCCCTGCAGCTCGCAGGCGGCAGCCGGGAAGGCATTTTCAGCACTGGTGGTGGCCAGCACTATCATATCGAGATCGGCAGCGGTCAAACCGGCAGCCTCCAGGGCGCGCAGGGCGGCCTGGTAAGAGAGGGTGGCAACGGTCTCGTCAGCACCGGCAATACGGCGCTCACGGATACCGGTGCGTTCCACGATCCACTCATCACTGGTCTCAACCATCTGCTCGAGATCGGCGTTGGTACGCACTGAACTCGGCAGGTAGCTGCCAGTACCTAGAATTTTGCTATGCATAGAGTTCTTATAGATCCCTGTCAGAGAAGACAGCTTCAAGGCGATCTGCTATTTGCAGTGGAAGTTGATGTTTGGCCTCTTGTGCGGCCAGCAGGATCGCATTACACAGAGCGCGCCGTTCGGCCCGCCCATGACTTTTTACCACAATGCCGCGCAATCCTAACAGACTTGCCCCGTTATACTGGTCGGGGTTCAGGTAAGAAAAACGCCGTTTGAACATAAATCCGGCGATCCGACCAAGAAAAGTGCGTTTCTTGCGGGGATATCCGGCCAGCTGGGCCATCATCCGCACTACCCCTTCTGCCGTCTTGAGGGCGACATTGCCGACAAAACCGTCACTGACAATCACATCACTGTCACCGCTGAAGATGCGATCCCCTTCGACGAACCCGACATAATTGAGCGCGTGGCACTGGCGCAACAATTCGGCGCTGTGGCGCACCAGATCGTTGCCCTTGATCTCCTCCTCGCCGATGTTGAGCAAGGCAACACGAGGTGACGCAATGCCTTCGACCTTTTCGGCCACGACGGAGCCCATCACTGCAAACTGCAGCAAGGTATCCGCATCGCAACTGACATTGGCGCCGAGATCCAGCATCACGGTGCGTTTGCCGCTCAATGTCGGCAATGCCTTGATGAGGGCGGGTCTGTCTACCCCTGGCAGGGATTTGAGCACGCACTTGGCCATCGCCATCAGCGCGCCGGTATTGCCGGCACTGACGCAGGCATCGGCCTCACCGGCTTTCACCAGATTGAGTACCACCCGCATGGAGGAGTCTTTCAGAGTACGCAACGCCACGATCGGTTTATCGCCCATGCCAACCACCTGGGATGCATGCACGAAACGAACGCGGGGATGATTCAGCAAGCCATGTTGCTGCAGCAAAGAAGAGGTCTGGTGCTGGTCGCCGACCAGGATCAGTTTTAGCTGGGGTAAAAGAGACAGTGCCTGCACGGCGGCAGGCACTGTTTCCGAGGGGCCAATATCTCCCCCCATGATGTCTAGCGCGACAGTTTGCGTAGACAAAGGCAATCCTTAAGCGATTACCTTTTTACCGCGGTAGAAACCATCGGCAGTCACGTGGTGACGACGATGAATTTCGCCACTGGTCTGATCAACAGTCAGGGCAGCGGTGGTCAGCGCATCGTGGGAACGACGCATGCCACGCTTGGCACGGGTTTTACGGTTCTGTTGTACGGCCATTGTAGGCTAACTCCTAAATTCACTTACGTTTAAGCTCTTCAAGAACTGCAAAGGGATTCGGCCGCTCATCAGCAGGTTCGATTTCACCCCAGGTCATCTCCATGTTTCCTCTCGGGCATGCATCCAGAGAATGCATAGCGACTTGAGGCAACGAGAGGATGAGTTCATCCTCCAGGATTTGATGAAGATCTATCTCGCCGTTTTCATCCAACTCAATGGGCTCATAAGCTTCCGGCAGTTCTTCCTCGTTTGTTCTTTCGAACAGCGGAGTGTAGATAAATTCAGCTTCACAGAGGTGTTCGAATGTCTCCCCGCAACGTTGGCAAACCAGGTCAACCTTGGCATGGGCAGTGCCTTTCATAACGGTCAACTTCTGGACATCTTTGCCAAAGTGCAGTGATACATCGATATCACTCTGCAAGCCAGCGGTTGATTCCTCCAGCCTGGGCATCTGCGACTTTTCCACTATCCCGATGTAATCGAGCAGCTTCAAGGCACTACGGACTGGATCAACCTTAACGGGCAACTTCACCTTTTGCATAGGGCGCGAATAATATAGGTCCAACAACTGATAGTCAAAGGAAAAAGTCCTTACCGCCGATGATTTTAACGTCACAAGTCCCTAGAATGCCGGTACCTGCTTTCATCGGTAACTCGATTATGCCACAGAATCTGATCCTCGCCTCAACTTCTCGCTATCGCAAAGCCCTGCTGGAGAAGCTCGGACTCCCCTTTGAATGTGCCGCCCCCGATGTGGATGAGCAACCACTGGCTGGCGAATCCGCCGAGGCGCTGGTGGCCAGACTGGCTCGTGCCAAGGCTGATGCCATCGCCCGACATCGTGATCACGGCTTGATCATCGGCTCTGATCAGGTGTGTGTCTGCAATAATCACATCCTCGGCAAACCGGGCACCATCGACAATGCCATCGCCCAGCTGATGGCGGCTCAAGGTCGCAGCGTCACCTTTTACACCGGGCTGTGCGTACTTAACGCTGCAACCAATGAGATTCATCAATTGATTGAACCGTTTACGGTCCACTTTCGCGATCTCGACGAATCCGCCATTCGCCGCTATGTAGAGGCAGAATTGCCCCTAGATTGTGCGGGCAGCTTCAAATGTGAAGGGATGGGGATCATTCTGTTCAAGGGGCTGGAGGGGCGCGATCCTAACGCCTTGATCGGTCTGCCACTGATCGGCCTGATCGAACTGCTGGAGCGCCACGGTATTGCCCTGCCCTGATTGCGGACGAGACGAATAGATAAGCTAGATCGAGCATATAAAAAGCCCGATCAATAGACCGGGCTTCTGTTATCAATCAGATTGATGTCTCTTAAAGAGAGGCATCTATAACAGCCCGCGAAGAGCCGCCATAGAATCCACCACCGCCACTGGCCCGTGACGACTGAGGGCATCGCGGCTATCTACACCCCAAGTAACGCCAATGCGCGGCATGGCGATTGATTCGGCCATCGCCATATCGTGAACAGAGTCGCCGATCATGACGGCCTGCCAGGGTGACAGCCCCAGCTCATCCAGGATCTGCTCAAGCATCAGCGGATCAGGCTTGGAGCGGGCCTCATCGGCCCCACGGCTGGTCACAAACAACGGGCGCAGCCCGGTCTCATCCAATACCCGATCCAGCCCACGGCGCGATTTGCCGGTAGCGACGGCCAGTTGCAGCCCTCGTGACTGCCAGTCATGCAGCAACTCCCCTGCCCCAGCAAACAACGGGCTGGGGGTGGCATCGTGCAGATAGTGATGACGATAGCGATCGATGAGTGCGGCAATCTGGCGCTCACCGCTGGTGGCGCCACTGCCACTGCATAAGGGGAACAGACGGGACATGGCGACATCGAGGCTCAACCCGATAATCTGCCGGATCTGGGCTGGAGCAGGAACCGCCAGCTCACAATCTCTGGCGGCCCCCTGCACACAGGCCACAATCCGGCCCACCGAATCCATCAGGGTACCGTCCCAATCGAAAATGGCGAGCCGGATATCCTGCATCAGCGTGGCAAGCCGTTGAGGAAGTTGTCGAGCTCAGGTGCAAGCGGCGCTTCGACCTGCATCTCGCGACCATCGGCCGGATGGGTGAAGCTAAGCTTCCAAGCATGCAAAAAGAGCCGTTTCAGCCCTTGGCTGCGCATTTTCTCGTCAAACGCCGCTTCACCGTACTTATCGTCACAGGCGATCGGATGACCGGCATGCAGGGTATGCACGCGGATCTGGTGGGTACGACCGGTGATGGGGCTGCACTCGACCAGGGTCGCTTCGGCAAATTGACGCACGATACGGAACCGGGTTTCGGAGGGCTTGCCATCGGCACTGACCCGTACTACCCGTTCACCGGATTGCAGATCGTTTTTGCGCAGCGGCGCATTAACCACCTTGACGTGAGCCTGCCACTTGCCACGCACCAGCGCCAGATACTGTTTGCGCATGGTCTTGACGCGCAACTGCTCATGCAGGCTGCGCAGGGCGCTGCGCTTCTTGGCAACCAGCAATACACCAGAGGTGTCGCGATCCAGTCGATGAACCAATTCGAGGAAACGGGCTTCCGGCCGCAGGGCTCGCAGCCCTTCAATCACGCCAAAGCTCAGGCCGCTGCCACCGTGTACTGCCATGCCGGAGGGCTTGTTCAGCACGATCATGGCATCGTCTTCGAACAGGATCTGGCTCTCCAGACGCTGGATAACCCCGAGGTTTGCCGAAGGCAGCTCATTCTTTTCGGCAACGCGCACGGGGGGGACCCGCACCTCGTCACCTGCGCAGAGTTTGTACTCCGGTTTGATGCGCTTTTTGTTTACTCGCACTTCGCCTTTACGAAGGATGCGATAGATCAGGCTCTTGGGGACGCCCTTTAGCTGAGTCTTGAGAAAATTGTCGATGCGCTGCCCGTCATGCTCAGCTTCGATGGTGAGCAGCTGCACTTGTTGTTGTATCTGTGTCATGGCGCGGATTTTAACACTGCCAGCGCCCCTTGGCTGCATGGTTTGTTGAAAAATGGCGCCTTGCTATAAAAGAGGTTTAAATGGGATAATAAACAAGGTTTTGTCATTGTGTTCAAGCCTTGTACTAAGTGGCCAAAAAGTATGCCACCCAATCCCGAAACACCGTGTATACAAGAACATGACGGTTCCCGGGTGCGAGGTACAACGCATGGAGAACACAAACATCACCGTTTATTTGTCTCCATTTCGGCATCCTTATTCATTCCTTCTCGAGAAGTGATGACCAGAACGCCCTTAGTTTGCGCCTCATGCATACCCCAACCGGGAGGTTGCCCCAGTATGCTGAAGACCCGAGGCCGGCGCTGGCAGGACCCAGATGGAGGAAATCAAAATGACACAATAATGAGAACTCAATGAAAAGAATGCTTATCAACGCAACTCAAGAAGAGGAGTTGCGCGTAGCGCTGGTTGACGGACAACAGCTCTACGATTTGGATATTGAAAGTCCGGGACACGAGCAGAAGAAAGCGAACATTTACAAGGGTAAGATCACCCGCGTAGAACCCAGTCTTGAAGCTGCTTTTGTCGACTACGGCGCCGAGCGCCACGGTTTCCTGCCGTTGAAGGAGATCGCCCGCAATTACTTCCCCTCCGGTTACTCCTATCAGGGTCGTCCCAACATCAAAGAAGTGGTCCGTGAAGGTCAGGAAGTTATCGTCCAGATCGACAAGGAAGAGCGTGGCACCAAGGGTGCAGCCCTCACCACCTTTATCAGCTTGGCAGGTAGCTACCTGGTACTGATGCCCAACAACCCCCGTGCCGGTGGTATCTCCCGCCGCATCGAGGGTGATGAGCGGACTGAACTGAAAGAAGCCCTGAGTG
This sequence comes from Aeromonas sp. 95A, assembly GCF_051919235.1. Taxonomy (NCBI): domain Bacteria; kingdom Pseudomonadati; phylum Pseudomonadota; class Gammaproteobacteria; order Aeromonadales; family Aeromonadaceae; genus Aeromonas; species Aeromonas sp. 95A. The sequence continues at coordinate 565,582 of NZ_JBQBFC010000001.1, read as the reverse complement.
GATTGACCGTGCCGGAAGGCATGGGCTTGATCGTGCGTACCGCCGGTGTGGGCAAGTCTCCGGAAGAGCTGGTGTGGGATCTGAACGTTCTGCTCAACCACTGGGACTCTATCCACAAGGCCTCCCAGGAGCGCGCTGCGCCGGTGCTGATCCACCAGGAAAGCAACGTCATCGTGCGAGCTATCCGTGATTATCTGCGTCGCGATGTGGGCGAGATCCTGATAGACAATCCGGTGATTTTCGAACGAGCCAAGGCCCATATCGAGCTGGTACGTCCCGATTTCCTCAACCGTGTGAAGCTATACAAGGGTGAAGTTGCCCTGTTCAACCACTTCCAGATTGAGAGCCAGATCGAATCGGCCTTCCAACGTGAAGTGCGCCTCCCCTCCGGCGGCAGTATCGTTATCGATCCGACCGAAGCCCTGACCTCCATCGATATCAACTCCTCCCGCGCCACCAAGGGCGGCGATATCGAAGAGACGGCGCTGCAAACCAACCTGGAAGCGGCCGACGAAATTGCTCGTCAATTGCGTCTGCGCGACTTAGGGGGACTGATCGTAATCGACTTCATCGACATGACCCCGGTTCGCCATCAGCGTGAAGTGGAAAACCGTCTGCGTGAAGCGGTGCATCAGGATCGTGCCCGCATCCAGCTGGGCCGGATCTCCCGTTTCGGTCTGCTGGAGATGTCTCGCCAGCGTCTGCGCCCCTCCCTCAACGAGTCCAGCAGCCATATCTGCCCCCGTTGCCAGGGCCAAGGCGTGATCCGTGACAACGAATCTCTCGCCCTGTCCATCTTGCGTCTCATCGAAGAAGAGGCCATGAAGGACAACACCGAGCAGGTTCACGGCCAGGTGCCGGTGGATGTTGCCGCCTATCTGCTTAACGAAAAGCGTGCCGCCATCGCCAGTCTGGAACAGCGCAATGATGTGCGTGTTTACATCATTCCGAACCAGCATCTGGAAACCCCGCACTACGAAGTGACTCGTATTCGTCAGAACGAGATCCCGGAAGCGGCCAGCTACGAGCTGAAAACCGAGATTGCCAAGCCGGTCTACCAACCGAAGCAAGCTCAGGTGATCGAGCGTGAGCAACCGCTGCTGCAAGGCTTTGCCCAACCGGCACAACCGGCCCCTGTTGCACCGCAACAAGCGGCGGCACCCGTTGCTGCGGCGCCTGCCGAAGCCGGCTTCTTCAGCAAGCTGATCAAAGGCATTACCGGCCTGTTCAGCAGCGATGCAGCCCCTGCCGACGTAAAAGCGCCCGCCGAGAAACCTGCAGCTCGTGAAGCACGCAAGGATGAAGGTCAACGTCACCAGCGCGAAGAAGGCCGTGGCCGTGGTCAGCGTCCTCGTCGTGATGACAATCGTGGCAACCGCAACAATGCGGAAGCAGGCGAGAAGCGTGAAGGTGGCAACCGCGAAGCCGGTGAAAACCGCAATCGCCGTCCCCGCAAAGAGCGCGAGCCTCGTCAGGAGCGTGAAGCTCGTGGCGAAGTGCGCAGCGAACAGCGCATGGAACGTGAACCCCGTCAGGAGCGCGAGCCTCGCGAACCGCGCCAGGAACGTGCACCACGTCCGGCCCGTGAACCTCGTGCGCCCCGTGAGCCGCGCGCCGAAGTCGTTGTTGAAGCGGTAGATACCGTCGATGCAACTGCCGCCCAGCCACGTCAGGAAAAAGAGCAGAAAGTGGCCGAGCGCCGCGAACGTCGCCAACTGCGCAAGCAGATCCGCGTCGATGTCGCCGCTGCAGACACCCCTGCCCTGCCGGTTGACGAAGTACCCGCGCAAGCTGAAGTGATCGATGCTACCGTGGGTAACGAGCAGGAAGAGCAGAGTGAAGGCCAGCGCCGTTCACGCCGCACTCCGCGCAGCCAGCGTATCGAAGGTCAGCGCCGCAAGCGCATCAACGAAGATGCCCGCAGCCAGCGTGACGAAGAACAGCAAGATACCACCACTCTGACCACCGCAGCTCAGGCAGATATTGCCAAAGCGCAGGTTGAAGAGCCGGTAGTGCCTGTTGTTACCATCCCGAGCGCTGAAGCCGTCGCAGCTGCCCTGCAAGCCTCTGCGGCACTGACAGAGCATGTGGTTGTCGAAGCCGTTGCTGAAGAAGCTGCCGAGCAGGCTGCTGCCCAAGTTGAAGCAACTCAAGCCGATGTGACTGCTAGCCCGGTTGTTGACGCTGTCGCTGAGGTCGTGGTGCCAGCAGAGCCGGAAGTTGTCGTTGTCGCCGCTCCGGCTGTCGACATGGCTGCCACTGAAGTCGTTGAAACTGCTTCAGTTGTTGAAGAAGCCCCGGCTGTCAGCACTCCTGTCGTGGAAGCTGCACCGGCTGCAGTCGAAATGCCAGTTGCTGTTGTCGAAGCCCCGGCTCCTGTCGCTGCGGTTGCGGTGGAAGAGACTCCGGTCGTGACCAAACAGGTAGCTCACGGTGCTGGCCTGCTGGCTCGTGCCCGCAAAGCATCCGCCCCAATGGCAACCCCTGCCGAAGCCCCTGCCCTGCCTGTTCGTGAGCCGGTTAACTACCCGCCGCTGGTACGCAACGAAGTGAGCACATCAGGTCGTCATGGTGGCAGCACTGCCGCCGTCAACGTGGCCACCTGCCCGGCCGGTCGCCCCTAAACAACCCAGGTTGACCCCCTAAACAAAAGCCACACCAACCGGTGTGGCTTTTTTATTTCTCTTTTCCCATCCTGAATATGGTTTACACCTTTCCCCCCCAATAAATGGAGAACCCGATGGGACAAGGTGTGAAACGGACACAGCGCGATTACTCGCTGACTTTTAAACTGGCACTGGTCGAGCAGATTGAAAAAGGCGAGCTCACCTACAAACAGGCTCAGGTGCGTTATGGCATTCAGGGCCGCTCCACCGTTCTGGTATGGTTGCGTAAACATGGTCGGCAAGATTGGAGCCAGGGGGCTTCTGTGCGCGCCGGCAGGAGCATCACCATGCCTGACCCCGACAACCAGACGCCCGAACAGCGCATCAAGGAACTCGAGCAGCAGCTGGCGCTGATGAGCCAGAAGGCCCAGTTCTTTAAGGCCGTCGTCGATGTACAGAAGAATGACTACGGCGTCTCCATCGTAAAAAAGCGACTCGGCAAGTCCTCTCGCAGCGACAAGTCGAGAGGCTGACCATTGTCAGGGCTTGCCTGTTTCTGGGGATAAGCCGGCAGGCTTACTACAAGCGCAATCGGGTCGCCGACGAGCGCCATGCACAGGGATTGCAGGTGGTGCGCTTCGTGCGTCAGGTTCGACTGCGACAACCTCGGGTGGGTACTCGCAAGCTGCATTATCTGCTGCAGGGTCAGGTGTAGTGATGTGATGGACGCCCCCTCCCTGCGCGGTCAGTTTCATACTTAGGCTGACAGCGTTCAACTTGGGGGATCACCACATGAACACGATCAAAGTAGTTGGAATCGATATTGCTAAGTCTGTTTTTCAGGTGTGTGTATGGATGGCTGATGGTTCTGTTGCCTGGAATCGTAAAATATCTCGCCAGAAACTGCTCCACACGTTGCGCCAGTTTCCACCGCAAACACTGATTGCTATGGAAGCTTGCTCAACATCTCATTTCTGGGGACGAGCACTGATATCGATGGGCTATGACGTAAAGCTCATTCCCACACAGCATGTCAAAGCCTTTGCAAGACACCAGAAGAATGATGCCAACGATGCATTAGCTATTTGTGAAACAGCTTGCCGACCAGGGATCCACTTCGTCTCAGTTAAAACTACAGAACAACAAGATATCAAGGCGTTACGTAGTGCTCGCCAGCTCATAGTTGAGCAGCGAACCGCTCTGGCTAACCAACTACGGGCATTACTTGCCGAGTACGGAGTCATTATTCCAGCCGGGTTACAACGCCTGCAACGACAACTGCCAGAAGTGCTTGAAGACGGAGACAATACGATAACCTTCACGCTTCGCCGACTACTGAGCCTGTTACGAGAAGATATGCAGATGCTCACTGAACGGATTGATGTCTTGGATAAGGAACTAGCTGAACTGTCCAGCCAGCAGGTTGCCTATCACCACTTATTGACCATTCCTGGTGTCGGGCCACTGATTGCCGCTGCGGTGGTCAGTGAGGTTGATGCCACCCAGTTTTCCAGCGGCCGTGAGCTTTCTGCTTGGTGTGGCTTAGTCCCTCGACAGCACAGTTCAGGTGGAAAACAACGGCTTTCATCCATGACCAAGAACGGTAATCGTAACTTGAGGACCTTGATCATCCATGGCGCTCGAGCGGTGATGCGTTGTGTGCAAAAACGGGATGACAGTTTAGGGAGATGGGTTAAGGCAATTGAATTGCGGCGTGGCTTCTTGAAAGCCACTGTCGCCCTGGCAAATAAGTTAACTCGGATCATCTGGCGTGTACTAACTGACTCGGTTGATTTCAGTATGAACAGAGCTTTTGCAGGAAGTTAATTTGATATTTGCTTAGAAAATCTACGTTACTGAGTTTGCAGGCACTGATGAAGAAACGGGTACCGTCCTTGTAACAGCCTGAATTAGACCTGGGTATGCATATACCGGTGTAGTGATAAGGAAGCAAGGCTCGGATGACATCATGGCGAGGGAGTTAATCCCATCATAACGCCGGATATATGGTCGCAAACCGTATCAGTTCAGTTCTTGCACAACCCGGGGGCGTCCATATATGGTCTAATCATCCCGGACACCATTTTAGGTGGTACAGTCGCCACCATGACCTGAGGTGTTCAATGACAAGATTACGTCGCTCATTTACTGCCGCATTCAAACTCGAAGCCGCATCCCTGGTACTCGACCAGGGATATTCTGTCCCTGAAGCCAGCCGTTCACTGGATGTCGGTGAAACCGTACTTCGCCGCTGGGTTCAGCAACTGCAATCCGAACGAACTGGCACAACCCCAATCGGCAAAGCACTGACTCCGGAGCAGCAAAAAATTCAGGAGCTGGAAGCCCGTATCAACCGGCTCGAACGTGAAAAGGACATTCTAAAAAAGGCTACTGCTCTCTTGATGGCGGACGAGTTCACACGTACGCGCTGATAGACCGATTAAGGGAGCAAGCCCCCATCACCTTGGTCTGCTGCGCTTTCGATGTTCCAACATCCTGCTTTTACGACTATCTGGCCCGCAGACGGGCGATTAACCGTGAGCGGATACAGCAACGCAGTGAGTTGCGCCGGTTGTTCAAAGAGAGCAGGAGCTCTGCAGGCAGCCGCGCCTTGATGTCGATGATGCGGGAGTTGGGGTATCAGATTGGTCGATTCAAAGTACGTAACCTGATGAAGGAAGCCGGGCTGGTATCCAAACAGCCGGGCGCTCATCGTTATCAGGTCGCCCAGTCTGAGCGACCGGACATTTCCAATCTGCTGGCTCGCGAATTTGATGTCCAGCAACCCAATCAGGTGTGGTGTGGCGATATCACCTACGTCTGGGCAGGTGGACGCTGGCATTACCTGGCAGCGGTGCTTGACCTGCACACCCGGCGGGTCGTGGGCTGGGCGATGTCTGATAAACCTGATGCAGAATTGGCAATCAAAGCACTGGAGATGGCCTATCAGCAGCGTGGTTGCCCATCTGGTGTGCTGTTTCACTCTGACCAGGGCAGCCAATATGGCAGTAGGGCATTTCGGCAACGACTGTGGCGCTATCGCATGACCCAGAGCATGAGTCGGCGTGGCAACTGCTGGGATAATGCCCCGATGGAGCGATTGTTCAGAAGTCTTAAAACGGAGTGGGTTCCGGCTATGGGATACATGAGCGTGCGGGAGGCAAAGCGGGATATCAGTTATTACCTGATGGATTACTACAACTGGCGGCGTCCACATCAACACAATGACGGGATACCGCCAGCAAAAGCCGAAGAACGGCCTAACCAAGTGTCCGGATTTAGTTGACCACTATATTGTTTTTATTGGCTTTTTTCACGGCATACTTCTGCGGCCTCGCCTTCACACTGCGGGGGTAACTCCGCTCCCTTCGCTCCGGTAATACAAACTGCCCCGCCTGCTTATCCAGCTCCTCCACCCGCTTCGGGATACTCCCCGGTGACAGGTACGGCATGCAGCTCAGTTCATGGATGAGGTACACCGATGCCATGTGAAAACTCAGCTGGCTCGCCGTGTATCCCTTCAGACTCGCTGCCATCTTTACCATCTGGCTGCGCAGCAGGTTATACGCCAGCAGCACGCCCCACAGCTCTTGCCGTATCCCCGCCGCCTTCTTGCTGCGCAGGGTCAGCCTGTGTTGTTGCAGGCTGTGCTTCATCTCACGATAGCCCAACTCGATTTCCCAACGATGACCATACAAGTCGACGATATCGGCGCCCACAAAGCGCATCGGGTCGACCATTGAGGTCAATACTTGGCGCTCCTTGCCATTAATGTTTCGGGTCAGCAAGCGGGCTTCCACTGTGTCCGGCAGGTGCGGCCACTTCTTCCTCGCCTGTGGGCTGGTTTTCAGCAAGACCAGTGCATCCTGGCGCCCCAGCTTGCGCACCACCTCGTATTACGTGCCCTTTTTGAGTGGCAGCAGCCAGTGCCGCTCGCTGGCAGTGGTTTGCCAGGCGTGGAGCAGACCGAGAGAGTAAAACCCCTTGTCGAACAGGGTGAGCGAGTGGTCCGGCGTGCGTGCGATGAGTTGCTCGGCCAGTACCATCTCGCTGACGGCGCAGCTCTCCATGACCGTCTGAACAAGCAGGTGACTGGTCAGCTCCATTTGACAAAGCATGCGCACCTGCGGATAAGCGGTCTCGCCATGCCGGGTGCCAGGTTTGGCGAACGCGGCGGCATTGTCCGGGGTATCGGGTGTGCGCCACATCACGCCATCAACGGCGAGCAGTTGCAGCCCGGCCCAACCGGGGTGGTTGGCCTGCTGGTGCCAGAGAGAGGCGGTTTCGTGAAACAGGCGTTCGATGCTCTTGTCCCCCAGTTTTTGGCGAGCTTGCAGGAAGGCGCTGGGGGCAACGAAGGGGCGGTCGCCGGGCAACAGGATATCGAGCTGATTGACGAGCAGGGTCATGGGGATGTGGCGGAAGATAGCCATGCCGATGATGGCCCAGACCAGGCGCTCCATGGGCATACGGCGGCGACGCAGGGTCGCGACACCCTCTTCGGCGAGCAGCGTTGTGATGAGCTCGGGAGCAATGAGGTCTGAGAGTCACTCAAACTGAGCTGCATTGCTGGCGTGGAGGAAATCGAGAACATGAGCGATAAGCATAAAAAATCCGAAACCAATCAACGGGTTTCGGATTTTCACACAACAGAAGGATCGGTCAATGGATCCTTAACTGATCGGCATTACTGTTTTCTCCTGTGTTCGCGCTTTGGATATTTCTGCGAAAGTTTATTCAAAGCGTTAATGTTCAGTATCACGCCTATTGATAATTTCAATACAATATTTTGTCTGTTGGCATATTAAAATCAATCGCAGATATGAAAAAAGGGCCCGCAGGCCCTTAGAAAAATAGCGATATTATCCACCAAACAGATGGTGGCTGACGATGAACAGGCCGCCGGAGAGCAGCATGGTCAGCGGCAGGGTCAGCACCCAGGCCATCAGGATGGTCTTGATGGTCTGGCTCTGCAGGCCGGATTTGTTGGCTACCATGGTCCCCGCCACCGCAGAAGAGAGGATGTGGGTGGTGGACACCGGCATACCGGTCAGACTGGCGACCCCGATGGAGGTTGCAGCAGTGATCTGGGCCGCAATGCCCTGGCTGTAGGTCATGCCGGTGGTGCCGATCTTCTCGCCCACGGTATGGACGATACGACGCCAGCCCACCATGGTGCCGCAACCCAGCGCCAGCGCGATGGAAACGATCACCCAGGTCGGTGCGTATTCAGCGGTCGCGGTCAGATCCTTGCGCCATTTGGCCAGATCGGTCAGCTCCTTGGCTGGCAGCGGCAGCTTGGCAGCCTTGCGGGCGGTGTCATCGATACAGAGCAGCAGACGACGCACTTCGCGGCGGTCGGTCAGGCTCATCTGATCATAAGTACGCACGGCACCCAGACGGGCATCCAGGGTGGCCATCGCCTGCAGCACGCCATCGGCGGAGCAGTGAGTCATCAGCTCTTCCTGAGCCGTTGCCGGTGCAGAGAAGTTGATGACGCCAGAGAGGGCGGACTGGTTGCGCTGGTAGATCTCCATGATGCGCTGGTTGGCATCCTGGGTCCGGTCCAGATCATAGGCGCGGCTGTTCATGTCCAGTGCGAAATAGGCTGGAGCCATACAGATCAGCACCAGCATCACCAGACCGATACCCTTCTGGCCATCGTTGGAGCCGTGCACGAAGCTGACGCCCATGGCCGAGGCCACCAGGGTCAGACGCGCCCAGAACGGCGGGTGTTTCTTGCCATCCACCAGCTGGCGCTCTTCCGGCGTTTTGTGGATCTTGTTGCTGGTCCAGATGCGCTTCATCGCCAGCAGCAGCAGCGCCGCGATGATGAAGCCGATGGTGGGAGAGATGATGAGGGAAAGCATGATGTCGATCGCTTTGCCCACGTTGATCCCTTCTGTCACCGGTTTATGGGTGATCCAGGCATAGGCGCCACCTACCCCCAGAATGGAACCGATCAAGGTATGTGAACTGGAGGCCGGGATCCCGAAGAACCAGGTGCCCAGGTTCCACACGATGGCGGAAAACAGCAAGGAGAAGACCATGATCAACCCTTGGGTGGAGTCCATCCCAAGCAGCAGGTCGATGGGCAGCAGATGGACAATGGCATAGGCCACACCCAGACCGCCGAACATGACGCCAAAAAAGTTGAAGATCCCCGATGCAACGACCGCTAGGTGAGCTGGCATCGCCTTGGTATAGATAACCGTTGCTACCGCGTTGGCGGTATCGTGAAAGCCGTTGATAAATTCATAGGCAAGCACAAAAAAAACGGCCAATACCAAACCGATTGACCACCACAAACCCAAACCACTAAACATTTCAAACATAAAAAAAAGCCTGTTTATGAGTTGCGGCGGATTATGCCAGATGGCGGCCAACACCATAGCCACCATTGAAATATTTCAGCCATAAAAAAAAAGAGCTTTTTGGGAAAAAATATCCTAGAGCCAGTCCTCATGCGGCTTGCCATCGATTAATTAAAGCCGCTAATGATTGCGGGAAAGGGCAAAAATAGCTGACAATTAAGCCAATAATTTCATTTTTATGACGTTTTTATGACAGAAAAACGGGCGAAAGTGGTGATAAAACGTCCCTGCCCCGCCAATCTCATCCGACCAGCACCATCAACCCCATATCCGTTTGATTCCAGATGCAAAAAGGGAGCACCTTGTGCTCCCTTGAATCGTTGCCGTGTTGCCAGTTATCAATCCTGATTGATGCGGCTGGCAACGGCGCCCTGCTGGCTCTTGTACTTGGCATTTTCCCGCTTGTTGTAGGGACGGGCCGCGACGCCGGAGAGCATCTCGAAGTTCAAGGCGCCGATCTTCATCTTCGGACGCAGCGCCAGCGGCAATTTGCCGCCGTTGTAGAACTCCAGCACGATGCGACCGGACCAACCCGGATCGATCCGGTGCGCCGTCACGTGCACCATCAAACCCAGGCGCGCCAGTGAAGAGCGGCCATCCAGCCAGCCAACGATATCGGCAGGCAGAGTAACGGATTCGTAGGTCACCGCCAGCGCCAGCTGACCCGGGTGAAGGTAGAAGGCTTCGCCATCGGGGATGTGGATCTCGTCACTCATCACCCGATCGATGGCATCAGCCATCTCGCTGCTCGGGCCGCTCAGGTCGATATAGGGCGCGGTATGATCGCGAAACACCCGAAACTCGTTACCCAGCAGCACATCGACACTGACACCACTGATCCGCTCTACCCCGGGCCGTGGCTCAATGACGATCTTGCCTTCATCCAGATGGCGTTCAATATCGGTATCACACAGACGCATTGGGCGACTCTCCTGACAAATTGTGCTTTTAAAAAAGCCGGGCATCACCCGGCTTGTTTCATCTTAACCAATCAACATGTGGCGAATACGCGCCTTGAGCATGTCGATGGCGATGCGGTTCTTGCCACCACGGGGCACGATCACATCGGCATACTGTTTGGACGGCTCGATAAACTGCAGGAACATCGGACGCACCGTCTTCTGATACTGCTTGAGCACGGAGTCCATGGTACGGCCACGCTCCTGCACATCACGCACCAGACGGCGCAGCAGGCAGATGTCGAGCGGGGTATCCATGAAGATGGAGGCATCCATCAGATCCCGCAGACGGCTGTCGGTCAGCAGCAGGATCCCTTCCAGAATGATCACCCGGCGCGGGGCAAACGGGGTCACTTCGCTCATCCGGGTGTGTTCGGTGTAGGAGTACTGGGGAATGGCAACCGCGTCACCTTTGACCAGCTGGCTCAGGTGCTGTACCAGCAGGTCGTGATCCAGCGCGTTGGGGTGGTCATAGTTGGTCTTGACCCGCTCTTCCATGGTCAGGTGGGTCTGATCACGGTAGTAGCAATCTTCGGTGATCACACCAATCTGACCTGCGCCCAGTTCGGCCACCAGCTCTTCATAAATGGTCTGGGCTATAAGACTTTTGCCAGACGCAGATGCGCCCGCAATACCGATGATCACACACGAATGTTGAGTATCAGACATGACAAATACCTAAAAGAGAAGAGCAGTGGGGATGGTTTAAACCGATCCATTATATAAAAAAGGGTGGGTCATGCCCACCCTCAATTCCCTTTCAAGTGACCGACCGCCGATTATTCATCCAGCGCCATGGCATAGAGGGGGGTCGCAATCGGTTTTGCGCTGAAAAAGAGTTCAGCCCCTACCCTGCGCGCCAGCTTCAAATAGGCCTGAGCCAGGCTTCCTTCCGGTGCGCCGAACACCGTCGGACAGCCATCATCCATGTGTTGGCGGATATCGATGTGCAGCGGTAATTGACCAAGCAGTGCCACTTGATACTGCTCTGCCATCTTCTGGCCGCCACCGGTACCAAACAGCGGCTCATGATGACCACAGGCGCTGCAGACGTGGTAGCTCATGTTCTCGATAATACCGAGCACTGGCACATTGACCTTGTTGAACATGGCGATCCCCTTGCGGGCATCGGCCAGCGCCACATCCTGCGGGGTGGTGACGATCACTGCCGCCGAGGTAGGCACCTGCTGAGCCATAGTGAGCTGGATATCGCCAGTGCCCGGCGGCATGTCTACCACCAGATAATCCACCTCGCCCCAGCGGGTCTCATGGAGGATCTGCGCCAGCGCCTTGCTCGCCATCGGGCCACGCCAGATGGTGGCATCCTGCTCGGAGACCAGATAGCCGATGCTGTTGCTCTTGAGGCCGCAGGCCATCACCGGCTCCATCAGCTTGCCGTCATGGCTGACCGGGCGCTCCTTGAGGGTGCCCATCATGGTGGGAATGGAAGGGCCATAGATATCGGCATCGAGAATAGCGACCCGCGCCCCCTCTTTTTGCAGGGCCAGCGCCAGATTGACTGCGGTGGTGGACTTGCCTACCCCGCCCTTGCCGGAAGCAACCACGATGATGTTGCGAATGCCCTGCACGGCATTGAGGCCCTGCGCCCGCGGCATGCTGGCGACGTCAATCTCCAATGCCCAGTCGATACGGGCAGCGCCGGTGGCACTACGCAGCCTGGCATCGTAGTTCTCTTTGAGCTGATCGAGCAGCGAGAGACCGGCAAACGGCAAGACCAGCCGGATAGTAAGCCCCTGACCCTGATTGATGATCTCGCGAACGAATCCGGCATCCACCAGATCCTTGTGCCAGCCAGCTGGCTTAAATTCGGCGAGGATCTGTTTTACTGAATCAATCACCATTAACTCCTCATTATCTTGTCATTATCTTGAGGTGAACGGTTACCGCACACAAATCAGTGGCTTGCCTGCCATCGTAACGGCAGGTGCTGCCAAGGTTGGCATAGCCACAACCCTAGGCAGGCTACCCCCAATTCGGGTAACATGCACGGCACTCTATCATCCCAACAAGCACATCAAGAACGTAATATGGCAACTGATCCTCGTAAAATGCTGATAACCTGCGCCCTCCCCTATGCCAATGGCTCCATCCATCTTGGCCACATGCTGGAACATATCCAGGCCGATATCTGGGTTCGTTATCAGCGAATGCGCGGTCATCAGGTGCACTTCATCTGTGCCGATGATGCCCACGGCACCCCGATCATGCTCAAGGCACAGCAGATGGGGATCACCCCGGAAGAGATGATTGCCGCTGTCTCCAAGGAGCACCAGGCCGATTTCGCCGGGTTCAACATCAGCTTTGACAACTATCACTCTACCCACAGCGACGAAAACCGCGAGCTGGCGGAGTTGATCTACGGCCGCCTGAAAAATGGTGGCTTTATCAAGAGCCGCACCATCTCCCAGCTGTTCGATCCGGAAAAATCCATGTTCCTGCCGGACCGTTTCGTCAAGGGTACCTGCCCCAAGTGCAAGTCTCCGGAGCAGTATGGCGACAACTGTGACAGCTGTGGCGCCACCTACAGCCCGACTGAGCTGATCGATCCGAAATCTGCCGTCTCCGGCGCGACTCCGGTAATGAAGGACTCCGAGCACTTCTTCTTCGACCTGCCCCAGTTTGAAAAATGGCTCTCTGAGTGGGTACGTGGCTCCGGCGCCATTCAGGAAGAGATGGCCAACAAGATGCAGGAGTGGTTCGAGAGCGGCCTGCAGCAGTGGGACATCACCCGTGACGCCCCCTACTTCGGTTTCGAAATTCCCGGCGCCCCGGGCAAGTACTTCTACGTCTGGCTCGATGCTCCCATCGGTTACATGGCCTCTTTCAAGAACCTGTGCAACAAGCGTGGCGACATCGACTTTGACAGCTACTGGAAAGCGGACTCCGACGCCGAGCTCTACCACTTCATCGGCAAGGACATCGCCTACTTCCACTGCCTGTTCTGGCCGTCCATGCTGGAAGGTGCCAACTTCCGCAAGCCGACCAAGGTCAACGTGCACGGCTATGTGACCGTCAACGGCGCCAAGATGTCCAAGTCCAAGGGCACCTTTATCAAGGCATCCACCTACCTGAACCACCTGGATCCGGAGTGCCTGCGTTACTACTACGCCGCCAAGCTCAACAGCCGCATCGACGATCTGGACTTGAACCTCGAAGATTTCGTGCAGCGCGTCAACGCTGACGTGGTCAACAAGCTGGTTAACCTTGCGTCGCGCAACGCCGGCTTTATCGCCAAGCGTTTTGGCGGCAAGCTGGCTGCCACCTGCGCCGAACCCGAACTCTACGCCGAATTCGCCAACGCCCGTACCGCTATTGCGGAAGCCTATGAGAGCCGCGAGTTCAGCCGTGCCATCCGCGAAATCATGGCGCTGGCCGACAAGGCCAACCGCTATGTGGATGACAAGGCTCCTTGGGTCATCGCCAAGCAGGAAGGGGCTGACGCCGAGCTGCAAGCTGTTTGCTCCGTCGGTATCAACCTGTTCCGCGTACTGATGGCCTACCTCAAGCCCGTCATGCCGCTGCTGGCCGAGCGTGCCGAAGCCTTCCTGGCCGAAACCCTCAGCTGGGATGGCATCGAGATGCCGCTGGTCGATCACACCGTGGCACCGTTCAAAGCCCTCTTCTCACGCATCGAGCCGGCGAAGATTGAAGCCATGATCGAGGCATCCAAGGAAGACTTGGCCAAAGAGCAGGCACCGAAAGTGAGCGGCCCGCTGGCTGATGACCCCATCAGCGAAACCATCACCTATGACGATTTTGCCAAGATTGACCTGCGCGTCGCGCTGATCAAGAAGGCCGAAGCGGTACCGGAAGCCGAGAAGCTGCTCAAGCTGCAACTGGATATCGGCGGCGAGACCCGTCAGGTGTTTGCCGGTATCAAGTCCGCCTACAACCCGGAAGATCTGGAAGGCAAGCTGACCGTGATGGTGGCCAACCTGGCGCCACGCAAGATGCGTTTCGGCATGTCCGAAGGCATGGTGCTGGCCGCAGGCCCGGGCGGCAAGGATCTCTGGATCCTGGAGCCGCAGGAAGGCGCCCAGCCGGGTATGCGCGTCAAGTAAGCGTATCGCTGACTGCGACCACAGCCAGATAGAGAAGAGAGGCCAAACGGCCTCTCTTTTTTGTCTCACCTGTTTGGCCTTGATAGTTTTTGTAGATGCTGGTCGCGGATGACGTCCGCAGATTGCGGTCTCGGGGCTATCCACCACCGGGATTCGCGGGCGATACATTTTGTTCTGAATACCTGACCACCCGACTTGCCATGTCATCCATGTTGTGGCCTGCCTGCATCGCTAGTTTGAGCGCCACCAGCTCCGCCTGCTGGCAGTCCAGTTGACGCAATCGGGTGGTGATCTTCCCCTTCAACTGCTGTCGCAGTTTCATCTGCTTGCAGGTGTTCCCCTGCTCTGCTCGCAACCTCCGCCGCCATTGCCGCCAATCCTGCAACTGGCCGAGTCGCTCCTGCCAGTGAGTCAGAGTGCTCAACCAACCGGGCTCCCCACTCCCCAGATCCAGCAACAGTTCCACGCCATAACGGGCCTGCTTGATCTCGAGGCGCAGCCGATGCCAGCGGCGCAACTGTTGCTGACGGGAGCTGGCAGATTTCCCAACGCAGGGAATAGGTTCATCGAGAGCGCTCTGCGCCTCATCAAGGCGCAGGGCCAGATGCTGCTGATAGAGGAACGCCAATGCCCGCGCATCCGGCACCTGCGCCACCGCTGCAAGCCAGCGGGCCAGTCGCCTCGACAACAGGGGCACGCGACAGGCCGATTTGTGGGTATTGCCCGTGCTGGCAGGCGGCTTGCCAAAACGCTCGGCGTAGACCTGCGCATCCCGCAGCGCCGAAAGCCGCCCGACCGAACACAGCAGACGCCGCTCCAGCTCGGGATGATAGGTGAGTGGTCGCCACAGGGCGAGCAGTGCCAGCAAGCGGCGCGCCGCGATACGGTAGCCATGCACGGCCGGTTCGCTGGCCTCTTCGCGCACCGCCCGCGCCGCCTCCTGATAACGGGCGACCCAGCTTGTTGCCTGAGTCAGCAACAGACCTTCCTTGTCAGCGTCCATCTCGTCTCCGCCCCTTCAGTTGGTGTGAAAGCCCTGACCGGTGGGCGGCAGCGCCTCCTCATACTCCATCCGAGTCACCCGGGCGGTGCGCGGGCCATGTTCCAGCCAACCCAGCATCATCTGCACCCCCTGCGCGGGGCCGCTGATGAGGATCTCCACCGAGCCATCCTCCAGGTTGTAGGCATGGCCCCGCAAACCCAGTTGCAGCGCCCGCTCGCGGGTGAAATAGCGAAATCCCACCCCCTGCACCTGCCCCCACACCCGAATGACAAACGATTGCTCTCCCATTTCTCACACCTTCCGCTTAAGAAAAAAATTCCCGAGACGATAATGTGCCCGACACTCTATCTCTGCAGGATGCAGCTCCATTATGAAAGAAGTTAAATTCCGGTGGGTTGACCGCTATCTCATTCACCTCACCATCAGTGAAAAATTCCATATCGCGTTCTGGTTACCTCTCTTCATCATCGCCTTTCTCAGCTGGTATATGCTGGCGGCCAGCCATCAGCAGGAGATCTCCCTGCGGGTAGCGCAGTTGCAACAACGGGTCGAAACCACGGCGCAGCTGGTCAGCCAGCAGCCCACTCTGGTGTTGCCTGCTGGTCTGCGTCTGACCCGGCAAGGCAGCAGCGGGTTGCAGCAACAAGGAGAGCACTACCTCTTTAGCGCGCCAGCGGGTCAGGCGGGCTACGTCACCGGTGATCTCGATACCGGCAACCTCTCCATGTGGGAGGGTCAGGGCTCGACCCTGCTCCTGATCGGCGCGCTGGCCGCCCTGATGGCGCTGGTGATCCACTACATGATGACCTTTGTCTCCGGTGCGCTCTACTCCACCAATAAGGCGCTGCAAACCGTGGCGGACGGGGATCTCACCTTCCGACTCAACTTCTTCCCGGTGCGGGACGAGTTCTCCACCCTGGCGGGTAGCATCGACCGCTTTACCGACCGCCAGCACCAGATCGTCAAACTGGTGGAGGAGTCTGCCGAAGCGCTGACCCTGGCCGCCGACGAGTTTCGTGACCATGCACGCGAAGGCGAGACCATGGCGCGTTCCCAGCGCCAGCACATGGATTCACTGGCCACTGCCATGGAGCAGATGTCAGCCGCCATTCGCGAAGTGGCGCGCAATGCCAACGACACCCTGCAGCAGACCCGTCAATCGAGCGAAGAGGCAGCCAATGGCGCCAACCGGGTGGCTCGCACCATCGAAGCGATCCGCACCCTGGCCGACGAGATTGGCAACGCCTCCGGCGCGGTCGAGCGCTTGACCCACAACGCCAACCGGATCAACGAGGTGGTCAACGTCATCAACGCCATCTCCCAGCAGACCAACCTGCTGGCCCTCAACGCCGCCATCGAAGCGGCCCGTGCCGGTGAGCAGGGACGCGGCTTTGCGGTGGTGGCAGATGAAGTGCGTACCCTCGCCAGCCGTACCCAGCAGGCGACGGTGGAGATCCAGCAGATGATCGAAGAGCTGCAGACCGGTACCGGGGCGCTGAACGAGATCATGGGAAAGACTGTAGGGCGCGCCGCCAGCAGCCAGCAGCTCATCAGCGAGGTGGGGCTCGATATCGAGAAGCTGAGCAACCACAGCGATGCGGTGCTGGAGATGAGCACCCAGATCGCCACCTCGAGCGAAGAGCAGAGCTCGGTCGCCGCCGAGATCACCCACAATCTGGATCAGGTGCGCCATGAGGCGGCGCAGGTGGAAGAGTCCGCCAGCGCTTCGGTGGCTGGCACGCAAGGGCTCAAAGCCACCGCCAGCGAGCTGACCCTGGCACTCAAGGGGATTAAGCTCTGACCATAGAGGTGTCAGATCAGGGCAACCCCATCCATTACACAGGGTTGTTTGAGTTTTACCTGCGGGCCACATAGAATGTGGCCCCTTTTCTTTCTACCATCGGCAAACATTCATGAGCGCTTCCATCTATCTCGTCAAAGGCCGCGAAAAATCCCTGCTGCGTCGCCACCCCTGGATCTTCTCCAAGGGGATTGAGCGGGTTCAGGGCAACCCCATTGACGGCGATACCGTCGAGATCTATGCCAACGATGGCAAGTGGCTCGCCCGTGGCGCCTGGTCAGGCAGCTCCCAGATCCGTACCCGGGTCTGGACCTTCGACAAGGATGAGACCGTCGATCTCGACTTCTTTATCCGTCGTCTCAAATATGCGCAGGAGTCTCGCGATCCGCTGATCAAGCGTCAGGGCCTCACCGGCTATCGCCTCTGCGCCGCCGAATCCGACGGCCTGCCGGGTCTGACCATCGACCGTTATGCCGATTTTCTGGTGTGCCAGATCCTCTCTGCCGGTGCCGAGTTCCAGCGTGAGCTGATAACGCAAGCACTGCGTACCCTCTACCCAGAGTGCAGCATCTATGAGCGCTCCGACGTGGCGGTACGCAAGAAGGAAGGGCTGAAAGAGCGCACCGGCGTCATCTATGGCGAGACCCCGAACGAGCCGGTGGTCATCGAAGAGAACGGTGGCGTCAAGATCCTGGTAGACATTCGCAACGGCCACAAAACCGGTTTCTATCTGGATCAGCGGGACAACCGTCAGGCTGCCGCCAAGTACACCGAAGGCAAGCGGGTGCTCAACTGCTTCTGCTACACCGGCGGGTTTGGCGTTTATGCCCTCAAGGGCGGCGCCAAGGAAGTGGTCAACGTCGATCTCTCCCAGAATGCGCTGGATATCGCCCGCCAGAACGCCGAGCTGAACGGGCTGGATACCAGCAACACCCAGTTTGTCCGTCACGACGTATTCAAGCTGCTGCGTGAATACCGCGAGAAGGGCGAGAAGTTCGATGTCATCGTGCTGGATCCGCCCAAGTTTGCCGAGAGCAAGGCCCAGCTGCTAGGCGCCTGCCGAGGCTACAAGGACATCAACATGCTGGCGTTCCAGCTGCTGGCGCCGGGTGGCGTGCTCTTGACCTACTCCTGCTCCGGCCTGATGGAGCAGAGCCTGTTCCAGAAGATCGTTGCCGATGCGGCGCTCGATGCCGGTCGCGATGCCCAGATCCTGGAGCTGCTCTCCCAGGCCTCCGATCACCCTATCGGTACCGCCTATCCGGAAGGCTTCTACCTCAAGGGTCTGGTGGTGCGCGCCCGCTGATCGGCCGTCATCTTCCCTTGTGATCAATCAGGCCCCTTGTGGGCCTGATTGTTTTGCATCGCGCCGTATAAACCTGAGCCTGACGCTCGCCCCGATTCCACCTCTCTGCTTTATGGGTGTTCTCTCTCCTCCTCTTTCCCTGCCTGCGTCCCACGTCTTTATCTGTTTAAATTTTTTTGCACAATAACTGCGCATTTATGATTCAAATCACACCCGTATGACTCTCTTTTCCGTAGTGTGATCCCGCCTGCGGCAGCCGAGCCGGGGCAACCCTCCCGTCAGGATTGATGGGCGGCACAACAACAAAATAGATGTCAGGCCAAGCTGAACATCACAAGGGATCCCGTTATGAATCAATCATTGCCGCTGTTAACGCCGCTGCGGGGCATCGCTGCCCTGATGGTGGTGCTGTTCCATGCCCGATTATTGCTCTTTCCCCAGTGGATGGAGCCGATCGCAGGCCACACCCAACTCATCGAGAATGGCTACCTCTGGGTCGACCTGTTCTTTATTTTGAGCGGCGTGGTGCTGGCCCATGTCTATGGGGAGGCCTTTACCCGCACGCCCCGCACCGTGAGCTATGGCCGTTTTCTCTGGCTGCGGCTGACCCGCGTCTACCCCCTATACCTGGTGACCCTGCTGTTGCTGGTTTGCTGGGAGCTTTACAAGGCGCGGCACGGGGTGGGCTTCTACGCCGGCCCCTTGTTCAAGATGTGGGAGTGGGAAGGGATGCCACCTTTCGGTTCGCCCTTCACGCCAACCGAAGCGCTGCCCAGCGCCTTACTGTTGCTGCAGGTGGTAACCGATCACGGGTTGACCTGGAACTTCGCCGCCTGGTCCCTGAGCGTAGAGTGGATTAGCTACCTGCTATTCCCGCTGCTGATCCCGCTGGCGGTGACCCGCAGTCGCTGGAGCCATCTCGTCCCCCTGCTAACACTGACGGTGCTGGCCTTTATCGTGCACAGTCGCGGCACGCTGGATGTCACCAGCGGGGCGCTGGCGGTGGGGCGCGGGGTAAGTGAATTTGTGCTCGGCCTCTGGCTGCTGCCGAGGGTCAAGGCTGCGAAAAACTTCCCCATGATGAAGCGGGATCTGCCGCTCTTGATCGCCTTTGTGCTGCCCTTCGCGCTGATGCAGTTCACCATGACGCCACAGCTGACTCTGTTGCTGATCGGCTCCTACATACTGCTGATCTGGATTGCCGCCGCACAGGGGGAGCGCCAGAGCCCGCTGCTGCACCTCCTGGATAACCGCTTCACCAACTGGCTGGGGGATCTCTCCTACTCCATCTATCTACTCCATGCGCTGGTGCTGCTCACTGGCTGCGAGCTCATCCACTATCTGGCACCGGGGCTCACCGAGTGGTGGTATGCCCAAACCAACCCGCTGTTGGGGGTAGTGGCAACCTTGCTGATGCTGGCGGTGCTGATCGGACTCTCTTTTTTAAGTTACAACCTGCTGGAGCGGCCACTGCAACGGCGCCTGCGCCGCTGGGGCAAGTCACGACAACCGGCGCTGGAGCGGGCCTGATAAATTAATCTCGCCCTGTCTGGATGAGTTGACGGGCTTATGCCAACTCATCCAGCACCAGTTCATCCAGACTGCTCATCACCCAGGCACTCGGGTGCTGGCTAAATCCAAGCTTGGGGTAGTATGCAACCGCCTGCGGCGCGGCCAGCAGGATCAGCTTGCAGCCCGGCTGCAATTGCAAGAATGTCTCGCGAATAAGTGCTTTGCCAATCCCCTGCCCCTGCACCGACTCGGCTACCGCCAGATCCGAGAGGTAACAACAAAAATGAAAATCGGTCACCGAGCGGGCCACCCCGACCAGGGTCTCGCCCTGCCAGGCGGTGATCAGCAGATTTGCGTGATCCAGCATGCCCTGCAGGGTGGCCGGATGGTCCAGCGGCCGTCTCGCCCCGAGCGAGGTCTTCGCCAGTAGCGCCGCAAACTGCGCCGTGGTGATGGGGTAGTTAACCAAAAATGTGGTGGTCACTAAGCTCTCCTGTTGTAGATCGGCAGTTGCGTGCTGTTGGTCTCTTTGGCGTTCTTTTTGCTGCATCTGTACTGCAATCAATCAGCCAGCACCGGATCCAGCCCGATGACAGGCAAGTGCGGGCAATTCCCTGCTGTTTATGTGAATTCCTGTTCGAACCCCAAGGGGCAAATGTGGCATAATGCCCCGTCCTGTGGCCCTTGGCGGGGCTGCGCTGGCGCACCTTGTCGCCCTATTCTTCCCCGTCCGGCCTGGCGGTCCTTCATAACTGCCAGTCATCGCTGCCCCTGTTGGCACCGAGGCCACCCATATTTGCGGCTTCTTGTCCTTCTCTCTACAAGGCCGCCCATTGACCAAGACGGCTCCACAGAGCCTCTGCTCTGTTTGCAAATAAAAGGGGTAAGTATGTCTTCCATTCGTCTGACCCAATACAGCCACGGCGCTGGCTGCGGCTGCAAAATCTCTCCCAAGGTACTCGACACCATACTCAAGAGCCAGATCCCAGGCTTCAACGACCCGACCCTGATCGTTGGCAACAGCAGCAAGGATGACGCGGCCGTGGTCGATATCGGCAACGGTCAGGGCATTGTCTCCACCACCGACTTCTTCATGCCCATCGTCGATGACCCCTTCACCTTTGGCCGCATCGCCGCCACCAACGCCATCAGCGATATCTACGCCATGGGCGGCAAGCCTATCGTTGCCATCGCCATCCTCGGCTGGCCCATCAATACCCTGCCCGCCGAAGTGGCCCAGCAGGTGATCGACGGCGGCCGTCAGGTGTGCCACGAAGCGGGTATTTCACTGGCCGGTGGCCACAGCATCGATGCCCCCGAGCCCATCTTCGGCCTCGCGGTCACCGGTATCGTGCCCCTGGACGCCATCAAGCAGAACGACACCGCCAAGGTGGGTGACACCCTCTATCTGACCAAGCCCCTTGGTATCGGTATCCTCACCACCGCCCAGAAGAAGGGCAAGCTGAAACCCGAACACGAGCAGCTGGCCCCCAACGCCATGTGCACCCTCAACAGGATTGGCCAGCGCTTTGCCGAGCTGCCGGGTGTCCACGCCATGACCGACGTCACCGGTTTTGGTCTGGCTGGCCATCTGCTGGAGATGTGCGAAGGATCCAATGTCAGCGCCCGCCTCGACTTCAAGGCGCTGCCGCTGCTGGACGAGGTGGATTACTACCTCGCCGAGGGCTGCGTCCCGGGCGGGACCCTGCGCAACCACGACTCCTACGGCCACAAGCTGGATGCCATGGACGATCGCACCCGCAACATCATGTGCGACCCACAAACCAGCGGCGGCCTGCTGGTCGCCGTGGGTAAAGAGAGCGAAGCCGAGCTGCTCGCCATCGCGCAAGACGCTGGGCTAGAACTCTCGCCCATCGGCCAGATCAAGCCCCTTGAGGGCACCCGCTTTATCGAGATTGTCCAATGAGTGAATTGCCACTGGCCACGGACTACGCCCAGATTTTTTTAGGTGATGTGCCGTTGATTGATGTGCGCGCCCCCATCGAGTTCAAGGAGGGGGCCTTCCCCTGCTCGACCAGCCTGCCCTTGATGACAGACGATGAGCGCGCCCAGGTGGGGACCTGCTTCAAGAAGCAGGGGCAGGCCGCCGCCATTGAGCTTGGACACAAGCTGGTGGGGGGCGCAGTGCGTGCCGAACGACTCGAAGGCTGGCTGGCGCAGTTGCGCAAGCAGCCCGATGCCCTGCTCTACTGCTTTCGCGGCGGCCTGCGCTCGCAAACCGTACAACAGTGGCTGGCGGATGCCGGGGTAACTCGCCCCCGCGTCTCCGGTGGCTACAAGGAGCTGCGCCGTTTCCTGATCGACACCCAGGACAAGGCCTCTGCAGAGTGCCGCTGGACTGTGCTGACCGGCATGACCGGCTCCGGCAAGACCCATATGCTGGACCATGTGGCCCAGGCGCTCGATCTGGAAGGACACGCCCATCACAGGGGCTCGTCGTTTGGTCAGCTGCCCGGCGGCCAGCCCAGCAACATCAACTTTGAAAACAACCTCGCCATCGAGCTGCTCAAGCGCCGCCATCGCGGCGAACACGCCTTCGTGGTTGAGGATGAGAGCCGCCTGATCGGCCGCTGTTGCCTACCCCTCTCCCTCCATGAGGCCATGAGTCAGGCACCGCTGGTGGTGGTGGATGTTCCGCAAATCGATCGGGCCGAGCAGATCCGCGAAGATTACGTGCACGATCTCTGGCTGCGCTATCAAGCCATGTATGGCCAGGAAGAGGGATGGCCGCTGTTTGCCGCCTATCTCACCGATGCGTTGGCCCGTCTCAAGCGCCGTCTTGGCGATCAGGCCCACCGCGAGCTGGATGCCCTGATGCAGACCGCTCTCACCGAGCAGGAAAAGAGCGGTGATACCGCGCTGCATCTGGCCTGGATCACCCTGCTGCTGACCCGCTACTACGACCCCATGTATCTCTACCAGCTTGGCAACAAGCAGGAGCGCATCGTATTCCGCGGTGACAAACAGGCCTGTCTCGACTATTTCGCCGAGCAGCATGCCAGCGCGCTGCGCGGCTGACCCATCCCAAGAGAGGAACTCTATGTTGAAATTCGAGGTGATCCCGGTCACCCAGTTCGCCCAGAACTGCTCCCTCATCTGGTGTGACGAGACCCATCAGGCGGCCCTGATCGATCCGGGCGGCGAAGCGGACAAACTGCTGGCCGCCATCGCCAAGCGCGGCCTGACCCTGACCCACATACTGCTGACCCACGGTCATCTGGATCACGTCGGTGCCGCCGCCGAGCTGCGGGAAAAAACCGGCGTCGCCATTACCGGTCCCCACAAGGAGGACGCCTTCTGGCTCGACATGCTGCCCCAGCAGAGCCAGATGTTCGGCTTCGCCCATACCCCCGCCTTCACGCCGGATAGCTGGCTTGAGCAGGGTGACAAGGTGCAGCTTGGCCAGTGCGAACTGGATATCTACTTCTGCCCAGGCCACACCCCGGGCCATATCGTGCTGCTCAGCCAATCCGAGCGGCTCGCCTGGGTTGGCGACGTGCTGTTTGCCGGCAGCATCGGCCGCACCGACTTTCCCCGTGGCGATCACGGCACGCTTATCAAGTCGATCACCGAGACCCTGCTGCCGCTGGGCGACGAAATCGTCTTTATCCCGGGCCACGGCCCCAGCTCTACCTTCGGCCGCGAGAAGGCGAGCAACCCTTATCTGACCCAGCCTATCTGGTGATCAAAAAAGGCAGCGGTGTTCCGCTGCCTTTTTCCTTTTTTTTCTGAAGTCCTCATTGCTATAGGTACAAGCGAGTCTTTATAATTCACCATGATTTGGCTCTGACCATCCAAACTTGGGAACAAAAATGTATCTTGCTTTAGCTATCGCCATATTTTTATTTATTTTTTTCCTGAAGAAGTCACGAGCCAGATATAGAATCAGAGATTACAAACGCCCAACAGTCATTCATGGGATAATAATACTACTCGTTAATATTGCATTTGAAATAATATATAGAGCTGAGTTTGTCCCCATTCAGGCCAGTTACAGCAGCTTACTAACCTATGTACTGCCTCAAGTTATATACTACCTATTGTTGATCACCATTTTTTTAGTAATGGCATATAAATATGGTTTTTTCATATGGCCAGATGATAGAAATGCAATAAATAGACAGCATACAATCAATATCCCCATGTGCTTCTTGTTGACTATTTTTATAGTATGCCCATCTGCCATACGAAATGGAATTATTGAAGCATCACCCTATCTACATGTTTGCAGTCTTATTGGTAGCGGACTTACCTCTATTTATCTTGTAAGAATTTTCACTATCAAATTTAACAAGACAATTAATGATATATAACTTGTTATTGCCAACACAGTCACGGAAAATAAGCTCGTTTATTTCGAACTCTTGTTCTTGAGCCACAATTATTTGATAAGCGACCGCAAGATATTCTGACATTTTAAATCATAAATTCCCCCTAAAAATAAAAATCCCCACCCGAGGGTGAGGATTGATTTATAGGTGCAACCGTCTGGTGGCTTATTGTGCCAGCAGGTGACCGACCAGCTCATGACGCCACCCTTGCAGCAGCATCGGCTTGTCGCTGCGGGCCCGCTCTTCGTCGTTCATCCGCCAGCTCCAGGTGAAGTACTGGTGAATGATCTTCTTGCTGGCAATCAGCTCGGGCGGGATATTGTTCGCCTTGGCCTTCTCTTCCACCATGGCCTTGATGCGCTTGAGCTCGGCCTTGTACTGGGGGAAGTCCACCAGTCGGCGAATGGGCTCGGGCCAGCTGTCAGGATCGCTCTGCTGCGCCTTGGCGACGATATCGAGCATCCGCTTGCCGTGGATCTTGATCTCGATGGGCGAGAGGCCGAGCTCGTTGAGATCCCGCAGAGAGGCAGGACGGCGCTCCGCCACCTTGAACAGGTGCAGCTCTTTCACCACAAAATTGAGGGCCAGGTCCCGGCGCACCGCCTCTTGCTGGCGCCAGGCGGCCAGCTCGCGCAGAATGGCGAGCTCGCGGCGACCCAGTTGCCAGGCGTTGACGATTTCAAGATAAGCCTGACGGGGATCGCTACCCTGGGTCTTGCGGGCAGAGTGGTTCTGGCACTCCTGCTCAAACCAGGCAAACTTGCCGCTTTCCCGCAGTTTGGCCATCACTTTCTCGTAGAGCGGCATCAGGTAGAAGACATCCGCCGCCGCGTATTCGAGCTGACGCGGTGTAAGCGGGCGTGCCAGCCAGTCGGTGCGCGCCTGATCTTTTTCCAGCTCGACCCCGAGGAATTCATTCACAAGCGCACCAAAGCCGACCGAGACCCCGTAACCGAGAAAGGCGGTAGCCAGCTGGGTATCGTGCATCTGGTTGGGCAGGTGGCCCGCCTGATGCTGGATAAGCTCCAGATCTTCGCCAGAGGCGTGCAGGATGGCGATCTGCCCTTCCCGGCCCAGTCGCTGCCAGAGGGCGGAGAGATCCAGGGTCAGCGGATCCAGCAGCGCCAGATGCTCGCCGTCATAGATCTGGAACAGGCCAAGCTGGGGGTAGTAGGTACGGGTGCGAACGAATTCAGTATCGATAGCCAGGGGAACATCGGCCAGAGAAGCGAGATACTGCTCAAGTTCGTCTTGCTGAGTGATAAGTTGATAGTGCATCTGTGCCTGCGCGGTTGATCAGGGCCAAAAAGAAAAAACCGTGGGATGACCCACGGTTTTGCATAACGACGGCGCTGGTTTGCAGAAGATTCTGCAGCCGCAGTCCGGTTATTGCTTGGCAATCTCCTCGTCGCGCAGTACGCGGCGCAGGATCTTGCCCACATTGGTCTTGGGAAGTTCGTCACGAAATTCTACCAGTTTCGGCACCTTATAGGCAGTCAGATGTTTGCGGCAGTGGGCAATAATCTCGTCCTCCTGCAATTTTGCATCTTTCTTGACCACAAAGATCTTCACCAGCTCGCCAGAGACCTTGTGTGGCACACCCACGGCAGCCACTTCCAGCACTTTCGGGTGCAGGGCGACGACATCTTCGATCTCGTTCGGATAGACGTTGAAACCTGAGACCAGGATCATGTCCTTCTTGCGGTCAACGATCTTGAAGAAGCCCTGCTCGTCGCACACCGCGATATCACCGGTACAGAGCCAGCCATCCTGCATCACTTCGGCTGTCGCCTCGGGGCGCTGCCAGTAGCCCACCATCACCTGCGGGCCGCGCACCTGCATTTCGCCGGGGGTGCCGAGAGCGTGGATCACCTGACCGTTGTCATCCACCAGACGGATCTCGGTAGAGCAGACCGGCAAACCGATGGAGCCGTTGTAATCGGTCAGATCGTAGGGACAGACGCTCACCAGTGGCGAACATTCGGTCAGGCCATAGCCTTCCAGCAGCGGAGTGTCGGTCAGTGTCTTCCACTTCTCCGCGACCGCGCGCTGCACTGCCATGCCGCCGCCGATGGTCAGCTTGAGCTTGTCAAAGGCGATCCCCTGAAACTCTTCGTTGTTGACCAGCGCATTGAACAGGGTGTTCACCCCGGTAATGCAGGTGAAGGGATACTTCTTGATCTCTTTGACAAAGCCCGGAATGTCGCGCGGGTTGCTGATCAGCAGGTTGTAACCGCCGATACGCATAAAGAGCAGGCAGTTCACGGTCAGGGCGAAGACGTGGTAGAGCGGCAGCGCGGTGACCACGAACTCCTTGCCACGTTCCAGCATGGGGCCGTAGACGCCGAGGCACTGCTCGACGTTGGCAATCATGTTGCGATGAGTCAGCATGGCCCCTTTGGAGAGGCCGGTGGTGCCACCGGTGTACTGCAGGAAGGCGAGATCGTCGTTGGTGATCTCCGGCTTGATGTACTGCAGGAAACGCCCCTTGGAGAGGGCCTGACGCATGGTGGTGGCGTGGGGCAGATTGTATTTCGGCACCAGCTTCTTGACGTACTTGACCACGAAGTTGACCAGGGTGCCCTTGGCCAGACCCAGGTTGTCCCCCATCCGGGTCAGGATAACGTGCTTGATCGGGGTGTCGTAGACCACCTTTTCCAGGGTATGGGCGAAGTTGGAGACGATGACGATGGCCTTGGCACCGGAGTCTTTGAGCTGATGCTCCAGCTCGCGCGGGGTATAGAGCGGGTTGACGTTGACCACGATCATGCCGGCGCGCAGGATGCCGAATACGGCGATGGGGTATTGCAGCAGGTTCGGCATCATCACCGCAACCCGATCCCCTTTCTCCAGCTTCAGCTCGTTTTGCAGGTAGGCAGCAAAGGCGCGGGACTGCTCTTCCAGCCGGCGGTAGGTGATGGTTTGGCCCATGTTGACGAAGGCGGGCTGATCGGCAAACTGGGTTACCGAGGATTCGAACATCTCGACCAGGGAGCTGTATTGGTCTGGATTGATCTCGGCGGGGACCCCTTCCGGATAACGTTTCAGCCAGACTTTTTCCACAAACTTCTCCTGCATAACTAGCACCTGTGCGCTCACTGTGTTGCCTCCGTCCCGGTTCACATCCATTTTAATCGGTTGTTTTAAGCTGATGCTCTAATGCCGCACATATTTACACAGTGCAACATCAATTAACAGCAAATTAACAACAGAAAAATGTGAGGGAGAAAACAAACCTGGAATTATTGAAAGCTGGCGATTCTACCGAACTTGACAAAACTTTACGATACAAACGGCCGTATCAACCGAATTTTCCATATGAAAATGGTGGTTTCCACCCAATATGACCCGCTCGATCTGCTGGAAGGCATCCTGACGGGCCTGCCATTGGGTTTCAAGCGCAGCAAAGCCCTGCTCCCCCTGAATCAACAGCACAGGACAGCGGATAGCCGCCATCAGCGCCCGGGCTTGCCCTTCGCTCATTCTCAGAGGTGAAAGATCCCGCAAGCGGGGATCGCTGCGCCAATGCCAGCGCCCTGCCCTCATCTCAAGCTGCCGCTCACAGATAAGACGCGCCGCCTGCTGCGTGATATCCGCCACCTTGCAACGGGCGGCGACTGCTTCATCGATGGAGGCAAAGCCGTTGGCATTGCGCTCCCGGGTGCGACTGCGGTTTAAAATCGCACGTCGCAGCTGGGCAGGTACCTCCTCATCGGGCTGGCTCAGCGGCCCCAACCCCTCCAGCATGATCAACCGCTCCACCTGTTCGGGAAACACCCCGGCATAGGCGGAGGCGATCAGCGCCCCGAGGGAGTGACCGAGCAGGGTGAAACGCGACCAGCCGGCCGCCCGCACGATCTGGTAGAGATCGTCCAGCCAGTCGACAAATACATAAGGGGTGGTTTTGTGATCGGAGTGACCATGTCCCGGCAGATCGACACAGATGAGGTGAAAATCCCCCAGATGCGGCGCCAGCGGCAAGAAGCTGGCACTGTTGTCGAGCCAGCCGTGCAGGGCGATCAGCAGGGGTTTGCCCTGCTGAGCCTGATCCGCGAGTTGATTCTCAAGCAGGGCCACCTGCCGACCATCTGCCAAGGTGAGCAGACGTTCGTGCAGAGTGCTTTTGATGCTCTTGATCATGGCAAGCCTTAGCGACGCAGCGGCCGTCTCGGCCAGAAGGGATCATAGAAGGGGTCGTAGAAGTAGGGGTCCATATAGCGCACCTCCACCTCCTTGACTGGCGGCCACAGCTTGCTGCCCGTCACATTGAGCACCGAGAAGCGGTACTTGTGCTCGCCAATCTGGCTATCCACCGGTTGGCCTATGGTGCCAAGCACCGTCAGGCTGCGCCCCTTGGCATAGAGGGTCGGGTCGACAAAGCCCTTCATGATGGCCAGAAAACGGCCCGGGCTCTGCTCGGTCTGCTCAGGCACACCGTTGGACTTGAGCGGCAGATAGACCACTTCAATAACGCTCTGATCCGCCTTGTTGTGCACCGCCGAGATAACGCCACTCCAGCGGGCCGGTTTGCCCTCCATTCCGCCAAGGGCGGGCTGATAGGCCACCAGCTGGTTTTCTGGCTCATAGGCCAGCTCCTTGGGGACCGAGCTGCAGGCCCCGAGCAGCAGAGCCAGCGCCCCGACCACCATAGTGCGTTTCATCATGTCGCTTCTGCTATTACGCATCATGTCACTCTCCTGTTGCCGGCGTGGCCCGTCGGGCCACCCGCTTATATTGCAGCTGATGAGCGGCAAGAGCGACATGACGTCAGTGCTCCTGCCCTTATTCGCGACCCGGCAGTTTTTTCCAGGTCACCTTGTCACGCAAATAGACCGGCGTCGCCTGTTCAACCGGCACAGCCTCCCCCGCCAACCAAGCCGCGCGGGCCAGCGGCAACATGTCTTCTGCCGCCGGGAAACGCACCTGGCTCACCGCCAGCTCATCGGCCAAACCACTCAGGGTCTCGCCATAGGTTTCAAAACCGGTGCCGACGCAGGTCACGGGGCCCGCCAGCTTGCCACGGGCGTCAACCAGCGCCGCGGGCTCGCTCACCACCTCATCCCCCACCAGCTGCATGCGGCCATCGATCAGCTCATAGCGGCCGAAATAGACCTCGTTCATCCGCGCATCGATGGCGGTCAGCACCTGCTGGGCGCCATCCAGTCGATAGGCGCCTTGCGCCATGGCGGCAAGGGTCGAGATCCCAATCAGCGGCACACCCGCACCAAACGCCAGACCTTGCGCCACACTGATGCCGATCCGCACGCCGGTAAAGGAGCCTGGGCCGCGGCCAAACGCGATGGCATCGAGGTCACTCAAACTTATCCCGGCATCCTCTAACACAGCCTGAACCATGGGCAGGATTTTTCGGGTGTGATCCCGTGGCGCCTCCTCCCAGCGGGAGAACAGCTTGTCACCCACCAGCAAGGCGGCGGAGCAGGCTTCGGTGGCGGTATCAACGGCCAGGATCTTCAACTCGTTCATGCTTTCCAATCTCTATAAAATCAGTCAATTACATAACCGGCAAGCGAGATATGCTCACCCGTTGTTCAAATCTGTTAGCTGGCGGCACCCTTATTCACCACGTTCAGTGCGATCGAAAAAACTCCCCAACGTTCCCAACTCCCGGGTACGGGGGATGGCGGGTAGACTCTTGATAAAGGTGGCGCCGTAAGGTTTGTTGACCATTCGTGGATCACAGATCACCAGCACCCCGTGATCAGTGCGATCACGAATAAGCCGCCCCACCCCCTGCTTGAGGGCAATCACCGCCTTGGGCAACTGCAGCTCGGCGAAGGGATCACCCCCCTTGAGCTTGCAATCATCCACCCGCGCCTTGAGCAGCGGATCATCGGGGCTGGCAAACGGCAGTTTGTCGATGATAACACACGACAACGCCGCACCTCGCACGTCGATCCCCTCCCAGAAGCTACTGGTCGCCACCAGCACAGCGCGGCCATTCTCGACAAACTCCTTGAGCAACCGCTGCTTGTTGTCCTCCCCCTGCAACAAGACGGTGCGACCGATCTCCCGGCGCAGCACCTCAGCCACCTGACGCATCACCTGATGGCTGGTGCAGAGGAAGAAACAGCCCCCCGGCGTCTTGTTGATGAGGGGGATCATCAGATTGGCCAGCTGCTCGCCACGGCCAAAGGCGTTGGGCTCCGGTAGATAACGGGGTACACAGAGCCGCGCCTGCTCGCCATAGTCGAACGGGCTGTCGAGAATAAGCTCGGCGCTATCCGCCAGCCCCAGCTCGGCCTTGAAGTGATCAAACCGCATATCCACCGTCAGGGTGGCGGAGGTGAAGACCCAGGCCACTTCCGGTCTTTGCACCTCGGCACTGAATCGCTCGGCCACCGACAGCGGCGTCAGATTGAGGGTGAAATGAAGCCGTGAGCAATCGTACCAGTAGGAGAAACCGGTCTGGTTAACCGCCATCACCTCGCCAAGACGGGTGCGCAGTTCACTGATGCGCTCGAAGGCGTGATCCAGCTGCTCACCCCGGCCGAGCGCGAGTTTCAGCACCTCGTAGCAGAGCCCGATGGCGTCGTTAAGACGAGCCAGAGCCTGCCCCCAGAGCGGCTGGCGCAGCATGTCGCGGGTATTGCCGCGACCGCCATCCACCCCGAAGGCGAGACGCAAGTCCTGACTGGCGATAGCGAGCCGGTCCGCCGCCTTGCCGAGCTGGGCCATGTCGTGCGCCTCGGCCCGATAGGCCAGCTGGATATCCTGCGCCAGATCCTGAATCGTTCGGCTGCCTACCGACTTGCCAAAGTAGTTGGTGGCGATCTCCGGCAGTTGGTGTGCCTCGTCAAACACATAGACTTGCGCCTCCGGCACCAACTCGCCAAATCCGGTGTCTTTCACCGCCATATCAGCGAAGAAGAGGTGATGGTTGATCACCACCACCTGGGCATCCATGGCACGGCGTCGGGCCACCACCAGATGGCAGTCGTCGTAATAGGGGCAGTCGCGACCGAGACAGTTATCGTTGGTGCTGGTGACGTGGGCGAGGATCTCGGCGTTCTCCTGCAATCCCGGAATATCCCCCACATCGCCGTTATCGGTAGCAGTGGACCAGGATTTGACCTTCACCAGATCGTTCAGGATTTCAGGCTTTTGCAGATGGGATTCACTCAAGAGCCGGTTCATCCGCTCGATGCAGAGATAGTTGCTGCGCCCCTTGAGCAAGGCCACCGGCGGGGTGTAGGAGAGCGCCCCTGTGATGGTCGGGAGATCTCGATAGAAGAGCTGCTCCTGCAGGTTCTTGGAGCCGGTGCTGATCACCACCCGCTTGCCGGATTCCAGCGCAGGCACCAGATAGGCGTAGGTCTTGCCGGTACCGGTTCCTGCCTCCACCAACAGACGGCCACCACTTTTGATGGCGCGCGCGACCGCTTCGGCCATCTCCAGTTGGGGAGCGCGGGCTTTGAAACCGTCGATATGGCTGGCCAGAGGGCCATCTGGCTTGAACAGGGTCTGGATGGTCAAAAGGGCGTCCCGCAGCAAAAGCGGCCATTATGCCAAAAGCGCGGCAAAAGCGGGACAGATAATCTGCCTAGACGAACAGATCGATCTGATGCTCGGGGTCCGGCTTGTGATCGTCCTCCTCCGCCTTGGGCTGATCACGCTTGGCGGGCGTGCTATACGCCTGCTGGCGCTGCTGGGAGTCACTGTTGTCAGTGCTGGTCTTGCGCAGCTGGTGCTTTTTGCTGATCTGGTTCACTTCCCGCTTGATCTCTTCGCTGCCGGGCGCGGCAGGCGCCCGGGGCAAAATGGGGAACAACAGGTCCTGGCTGGGCATGATGGCGACTCCTGCAGGGGTTATTGTCTAGTTATCGACCAGAAAGCCGTTTTCGCCACTTTAATCGATCAAATCACAATTTCGGGTTGCATTTTCTGTCAAGGCAGGTAGTTTAAA
The DNA here is from genome assembly GCF_051919235.1 of Aeromonas sp. 95A. NCBI lineage: Bacteria > Pseudomonadati > Pseudomonadota > Gammaproteobacteria > Aeromonadales > Aeromonadaceae > Aeromonas > Aeromonas sp. 95A. Next base: position 533,663 of record NZ_JBQBFC010000001.1, on the reverse strand, counting down.
TCAGGCGTCAATTACGACATCTTATTTTGTAAAGGATTGATTACATGCAGTTCACCACCCTGAAGACTCATCACCACCATCATCATCCCGACTAGTCTTTCAGGAGGTTGACTGCTGGAAGACACTTAACTGGTGACTTCCAAAAGGACCGCAAGATTCATAAACCCTCGGAAGCACCCACTTCCGAGGGTTTTTTCGTTTTTGACTAGAAGGAAATCGAGCAATGGAAACACAACGTCTTCGTATCGCCATGCAAAAGTCCGGTCGTCTGAGCCAGGACTCCCAAGCCCTGTTCAAGAGCTGTGGCCTGAAAATCAACCTGCGCGAGCAGCGCCTCATCGCCCATGTCGAGAACATGCCCATCGATATTCTGCGGGTGCGTGATGACGATATCCCGGGTCTGGTGATGGAAGGGGTGGTCGACCTTGGCATCATCGGCGAGAACGTGCTGGAAGAGGTGCAGCTTATTCGCGCTTCACAGGGACTGCCCTTCGAGGTCAAAACCCTCAAGCAGCTGGACTTCGGTGGCTGCCGCCTCTCGCTGGCGGTGCCGGAAGATGTGAACTATACAGGGCCAGAAAGCCTGGCGGGCAAGCGCATCGCGACCTCCTACCCCGGGCTGCTCAAGCGCTTCTTTGACGAAAAAGGGCTCAATTTCAAGAGCGTGATGCTGGGCGGCTCGGTGGAAGTGGCACCCCGTGCGGGTCTGGCCGATGCCATCTGCGATCTGGTTTCCACCGGCGCGACCCTGGAAGCCAATGGCCTCAAAGAGGTGGAGGTGATCTACCGCTCCAAAGCGGTGCTGGTACAGGCCCCCAACCCCTTGTCCGATGCCAAGCAGCAGCTCATCGACAAACTGCTGCCCCGCATTCAGGGGATGCAGCAGGCCCGCGAGAGCAAATACATCATGCTGCACGCCCCCAAAGACAAGCTCGATGCCATCACTGATCTGCTACCGGGTGCCGAGCGCCCCACCATCATGCAACTGGCCGGTGACACCAATCAGGTGGCCCTGCACGTCGTATCCAGCGAGACCCTGTTCTGGGAGACCATGGAGCAGCTCAAGGCCCTCGGTGCCAGCTCCATTCTGGTGCTGCCCATCGAAAAAATGATGGAATAAGGAAGGGATATCATGCAGACCCTGATCTGGAAGACCCTCTCCCCCGCCCAGCAGGCCGACGTGCTGACTCGGCCCGCCCTCAATGACGAGGCCGATATCGGCGCCGTGGTGCGTGATATCATCGCCGCGGTGCGTAGCCGCGGCGATGAGGCCCTGCGCGAGCTGAGCCAGCGCTTCGAGCGCGCCCCCCGTGAGCAGTTGCGCGTCAGCGAGTCCGAGATTGAAGCTGCCTGCGCACAACTGGATGACGAGATCAAAAGCGCCATAGAAGCGGCGATTGCCAACATTCGCACCTTCCACGCCGCGCAAGTGCAGCTGGTGGTGCGAGTCGAGACCCAGCCCGGGGTGGTGTGCGAGCTGCGCACCCAGCCCATCAGTCGGGTCGGCCTCTATGTGCCGGGGGGCAGCGCGCCGCTCCCCTCCACCGTGATGATGCTGGCTATTCCAGCCGCCATCGCTGGTTGCCGTGAAGTGGTGCTCTGCACCCCGTCTCCGGCCAGCGACGAGATCCTGTTTGCCGCCCGCGCCTGCGGCGTCGAGAAGGTGTTCGCCATCGGCGGCGCCCAGGCCATCGCCGCCATGGCGTACGGCACCGAGAGCATCCCCAAGGTGGACAAGATCTTCGGCCCGGGCAACGCCTATGTGACCGAAGCCAAGGGGCAGGTATCCCGCGACTGGCGCGGTGCCGCCATCGATATGCCCGCTGGCCCCTCCGAGGTGCTGGTGATTGCCGACGAGAGCGCCAACCCCGCCTTCGTGGCGGCGGATCTGCTCTCCCAGGCCGAGCACGGCCCCGACAGCCAGGTAGTGCTGGTGACCACCTCGCCCCTGCTGGCCGATGCCATCGCAGGGGAGATCAAGAGCCAGCTGGCCAAGTTGAGCCGGCGTGATATCGCCGCGCAGGCGCTGGGCTCAAGTCTGGTGATCCTCTGTGACGATCTGGCAGAAGCCTGCGCCATCTCCAACGCCTATGCACCGGAACACCTGATCGTGCAGACCCGCGCCCCGCGCGAGCTGCTGGACCAGCTTGAGAATGCCGGTTCCATCTTTCTGGGAGCATGGACCCCCGAGTCAGTCGGCGATTACGCCAGCGGCACCAACCACACCCTGCCCACCTATGGCTATGCCCGCACCTGCTCGAGCCTTGGCCTCGCCGATTATCAGCGCCGCTACACGGTGCAGGAGCTGAGTGAGCGCGGTATTCAGGGCCTTGGCCCCATTGTCGAGCGCATTGCTCAGGCCGAAGGGCTCGATGGCCACAAGAACGCCGTCACCCTCAGATTGAGCGCCCTGGCCGCCGCGCCCCAACCAACAGCACAGCAAAAGGATTTGTCATGAGCATTGCCAATCTGGCGCGCCGCGTGGTGCGGGCCCTCACCCCTTATCAATCCGCCCGCCGCATCGGCGGCAAGGGCCACGTCTGGCTCAACGCCAACGAGGCGCCACAGGCCTATCCCTTCACCATCGAGGGAAGCCGCCTCAACCGCTACCCCGAGTGCCAACCGGCCGAGGTGGTGAACGGCTATGCCGCCTATGCCGGGGTTAATCCCGATCAGGTGCTGGTGAGCCGCGGCGCCGACGAGGCCATCGAGCTGCTTATTCGCACCTTCTGCGAAGCGGGTGAAGATCAGATCCTCATCTGCCCGCCCACCTACGGCATGTACGCCATCAGCGCCGAGACCTGTGGCGTGGGGATTGTTGAGCAGCCGCTGACCGCCAGCCGCCAACCTGACTGGCCCGCCATCGCCGATCGCCTCAGTGACGTGAAGCTGGTGTGTCTCTGCTCCCCCAACAACCCCACCGGGGATCTGGTGGGTCGCGACGGCCTCATCGCTTTGCTGGAAAAAGCCCGGAATCGCGCCATCGTGGTGGTGGACGAGGCCTATATCGAGTTCTGTCCCGAGGCGTCCGTAGTGGACTTGCTGGCCCGCTTCCCCAATCTGGTGGTGACCCGCACCCTCTCCAAGGCTTTTGCACTGGCGGGGATCCGCTGCGGCTTTACCCTTGCGAGCCCAGAGGTGATCGCCATGCTGGCCAAGGTGATCGCACCCTATCCCATCCCCGAGCCCATCGCCCAGATCGCGGCGCAGGCCCTCTCCCCCATGGGGCTGGAGCTGATGCAGGAGCGAGTGGTGGAGCTCAACAAGCAAAAAGCCGCTTTCAAGGCAGAGCTGACAAAGCTTGCCTGCGTGAAGGAAGTATTCGAGGACAAGGGCAACTTCGTGCTGGTGCGCTTTGTGGATGGCGCCGCCGTCTTTGCCGCCATGAAGGCTGCCGGCATCATCTTGCGGGATTTCTCGACCAAACCCGGCCTTGATAACAGCATTCGCGTCACCATCGGCTATCAGGGCGAGATGGATGCCGTGTTGGCGGTACTGCGTGATCTGCCCTCTCCCACTTTGTAAGACAAGGATGTAGCGATGAAGACCCCGTTTTTGTTTATCGACCGCGACGGCACCCTGATTGAAGAGCCGGTGACCGACAAGCAGGTAGATAGCCTCGCCAAACTGCGCTTCGAGCCCATGGTCATTCCGGTGCTGCGCGAGTTGCAGGCCGCAGGCTACGTGCTGGTGATGGTGACCAATCAGGATGGGCTGGGCACCGCCAGCCTGCCGCTGGAGAACTTCCAGCCACCCCACGACCTGATGATGCACCTGTTTGAATCGCAAGGGGTGAAGTGGGAACAGGTGCTGATCTGCCCGCACTTCCCCACCGATGGCTGCAGCTGCCGCAAGCCTCACCTTGGGCTGGTAAAGGATTATCTCGCCTCCGGTCGCATCGACTTTGCCAACGCCTTCGTGATTGGCGATCGCCAGACCGATCTGCAGCTTGCCGACAACATGGGCATTGGCGGTATTCGCTATCACCCGCAGGATCACAACTGGCTCGCCATCCGTGATCAGCTGTTATCCAAAGGCCGCGTAGCCTCGGTGGAACGCTACACCAAGGAGACCCGCATCCAGGTGGCGCTGGACTTAGACAAGAGCGGCGGCAACCAGATCGCCACCGGTATCGGCTTCTTTGATCACATGCTGGATCAAATTGCCACCCACGCCGGTTTCCAGCTCAAGCTGAACGTCAGCGGCGATCTGCATATCGACGATCACCACACGGTGGAAGACGTCGGTCTGGCCCTCGGTCAGGCGCTGCGCCAAGCCCTTGGCAACAAGCGCGGCATCGGCCGTTTCGGCTTCGTGCTGGCGATGGACGAGGTGCAGGCGGTGATCGATGCGCGCCCGCTGACCGAGCAGGAGGTGAGCACAGCGCTGGATCTCAGCGGTCGCCCCTACTTCGTATTCGACTGCCCGAGCGGCTTTGGCCGCGACAACGTGGGCGAGATGGCCACCGAGATGGTGCCCCACTTCTTCCGCTCTTTGTCGGACGCCATGGCTATCACATTGCAGATGAAGGTGGGCAGCGGCAACACCCACCATCAGGTGGAGGCACTGTTCAAAGGCTTTGGCCGCGCCCTGCGTCAGGCTATTCGGGTGGAAGGGAGCGAGCTTCCCTCCAGCAAGGGAGTGCTGTGATGGATGTAAGCAAGCAGAAGCTGGTCATCATCGATACCGGTTGTGCCAATCTGGCCTCGGTCAGAATGGCCTTCGAGCGCCTCGGCGTGCAGCCGCTGGTCTCAAGCCAGGCCGCCGATATCGAGCAGGCGGACAAGCTGATCCTGCCCGGTGTCGGCACTGCGGTGGCCGCCATGAAAAACCTCAACGAACGCGGGCTGGTGCCCCTTATTCGCGCCGCCAAGCAGCCGCTGCTGGGCTTTTGCCTCGGTATGCAGATGCTGGCGGAGGCCTCCGAAGAGAGCATGAGTGCCGATGGCAGTAAAGGCGATCTCATCGACTGCCTTGGCATAGTGCCGGGCAAGATCCGGCTGATGGAAGTGGGTAATCTGCGCCTGCCCCATATGGGCTGGAACCAGATTGAGCATGACGAGACCCATCCTCTGCTCAAGGGGATCCCGAGCGGCAGCTACTTCTACTTCGTCCACTCCTATGCGCTGGAGGTGACAGAAGCGACGCTGGCGACCTGCGACTACGGCAACCCTTTTACCGCGATTGTGGCCCGTGACAACTTCTTTGGCGCCCAATTTCACCCGGAGCGCTCAGGCGCAGCCGGTGCCCGTTTGCTGCAAAACTTTCTGGAGCTATGAATGATCATTCCCGCAATTGACCTTATCAACGGTCAGGTGGTTCGCCTCTATCAGGGGGACTACGACCAGAAGACCGAATACAGCAGCAGCCCGCAGGCCCGCTTTGATGAATATGTCTCCCAGGGAGCGGTGCAGCTCCATCTGGTGGATCTGGACGGTGCCAAGGATGCCAAGGCGCGCCAGTTGCCCCTGCTGACCCAACTGCTGTCAGCCACCGAAGCACCGGTGCAGGTCGGCGGCGGCGTGCGTACCGAGCAGGATGTGGCAGATCTGCTGGCCGCCGGTGCCAGCCGGGTGGTGATTGGCTCCACCGCAGTCAAATCCCCGGATCTGGTGGCGAGCTGGATGGAGAAATATGGCCCCGAGCAGATCGTGCTGGCGCTGGACGTCAATATCGATGAGCAGGGCAATCGCCATATTGCGGTGGCAGGCTGGCAGGAGAACAGCGGCGTGACCATCGAAGCACTGATCGAGCGCTTCCTCCCCGCCGGGCTCAAGCATGTGCTCTGCACCGACATCAGTCGTGACGGCACCCTGGCTGGCACCAATGTCGAGCTCTATCGAGATCTCTGCGCCCGCTACCCGAGCGTCGCCTTTCAGGCCTCCGGCGGCATTGGCGGCATCGCGGATATCGAGGCGCTCAAGGGCTCCGGCGTCAAGGGGATCATCCTTGGCCGTGCCCTGCTGGAGGGCAAATTCTCGGTAGGTGACGCCATCGCCTGCTGGCAAGCACCCGCTGCCGATACCACAGGAGGTAACTGATGCTGGCAAGACGCATTATCCCCTGCCTCGACGTGAAAGATGGCGTGGTGGTCAAAGGGGTGCAATTTCGCAACCACGAGGTGATGGGCGGCATTGTCGAGCTGGCGCGCCGCTACGCCGAAGAGGGCGCTGACGAGCTGGTGTTCTACGATATCACCGCCTCCAGCGATGCCCGGGTGGTAGACAAGAGCTGGGTGAGCCGGGTGGCGGAGGTGATCGATATCCCCTTCTGCGTCGCCGGTGGCATCAAAAGCGTGGAAGACGCCCGCCAGATCCTCGAATTTGGCGCCGACAAGGTCTCCATCAACTCTCCGGCCCTTGCCGACCCGACCCTCATCAGCCGACTGGCCGAGCGCTTTGGCGTGCAGTGCGTGGTGGTGGGCATTGACTCCTACTTCGACGCCGACACGGGCCACTATCAGGTCAAACAGTTTACCGGCGACGAGAGTCGCACCCGCACCACCGCCTGGCACACCCTCGACTGGGTGCAGGAGGTGCAAAAGCGCGGCGCGGGCGAAATCGTGCTGAACGTGATGAATCAGGACGGCATGCGTCAGGGTTATGATCTCGACCAGCTCAAGCTGGTGCGCAGCGTCTGCAAGGTGCCGCTGATCGCCTCCGGCGGCGCCGGTGCCATGGCGCACTTTCGCGATGCCTTTACCCTCGCCGATGTGGACGGGGCGCTGGCCGCTTCTGTGTTCCACAAGGGCCTTATCCCCATTCCCGAATTAAAACGCTGGCTGAAAACCGAAGGAGTCGCCATCCGTGAATAACTTTTCTGATAACACACAAACAACCGCCAGCGCGCGCCCCCTTGCCGAGCAGCTCGATTGGGCAAAATGTAAATGCGCCATGATCCCCCGCCCTGAGTGCCGGTCTGATAATAGAGGAGCCGATACCCGTGCATAATTCCAACTTATTAATTGAACAGCTCGACTGGGAAAAATGCGACGGCATGATCCCCGCCATCATCCAGCACGCCGTCAGTGGCGAGGTGCTGATGCAGGGCTTTATGACCCGCGAGGCGCTGGAGAAGACCCAGACTACCGGTCAGGTCACCTTCTTTAGCCGCAGCAAACAGCGGCTCTGGACCAAGGGCGAAAGCTCGGGCAATGTGCTCAAGCTCGTGGCTATCAGCACTGACTGCGATCAGGACTCCCTGCTGATTGCCGCCAACCCCGTCGGTCCCACCTGCCACAAGGGCACAACCTCCTGCTTTAATGGTCACCCGCTGCCCCCCCTCGGTTTTCTGGCGGAGCTGGAGCAGGTGCTGGCCGCCCGCAAAGGGGCCGATCCGGCCACCAGCTACACCGCCAGCCTCTATGGCAAAGGCACCAAGCGCATCGCCCAGAAGGTCGGTGAGGAAGGTGTCGAAGTGGCGCTGGCCGCCATGGCCAAGGATCGGGAGGAGCTCATCAACGAATCCGCCGATCTGCTCTACCACCTGACCGTACTGCTGCAAAATGAAGGGCTGGGATTACAGGATGTCGTTCAGCGGCTTTATGAGCGGCATAATAAATAAACTGATAATAAAGCCGGGTTACCCCGGCTTTATTTAGTCAAGATGCACGGCCAGCTCAACTAAATTTTTATACGTTGTTAAACTTCGCTCCAACTGTGACAGCTCTTTTTCTGCCAAAATAGTATTTTCTTCTACAGTCAAATTCCGCATTCGCTTAACACAATCTGTTGCTAACGTGATAAAACGATAGGAACATTTATCATCTAACATCGATTCAAATAGACTTCCATAAGTAATGGCTAAAATACTCCTCAATGAAACCATATATTCGCCATCTATAAATGGATTTAGATATCGTTCATAATCGACATCCTCAATATAACTTCCTATGGCACTTCCTGCTTTTATAAAACATTGAAAATGTTGTTCTTCATACTCACTTGTCAGTGTATTGAAACCTTTTAGCTTAGGATGGTTATCTGTCGTAGGCATTTTGCCGTCCGCTACAGCGCGATAATCTCCATTATTTTTCTCGCACAGAGAGAACAGGTAAACAAGAAAAATCAGATTTAATGTGCAACCTTGGTAATTGACGATGGACGCGATCGTTCGATCCAACACTTGCTCTGTTTTTCCTTAACCATCCCCTCATATGAGCGAGGCGTGGCGCGGCTTCTGAGGTATGATCGCCATCCTTGACCAGCTAATACCCAACAGACTATCCCCATGTTTAACCACGAACTAATCCTCAACCACATCGACGATATATTTGGACAGGACATGCATGCTAAGCGTGTTCTTTCCCTCGCCAATGCTACCCTCGGGGTTATCGAGTCAGGTTCACTGGCCATCCACGCCATCGGTAGTGGCCTCTCCTTGGCCAACGGTCTCGAACGTAAACATGCGGTTAAACAGGTGGATCGCCTGCTCACTAACACCAAGCTCAATGTCTGGAGCCTCTTTGACGATTGGGTGCCCTATGTGGTCGGTGAACGTACCGAGATCGTAGTCTCCATGGACTGGACCGAATTCGATGCCGATGATCACAGTACCTTGGTTATCAGCCTGCAAACCAACCACGGTCGCAGTACTCCGCTGCTGTGGAAAACCCATCGGAAATCGTTGCTCAAAGGGCAACGCAATGCCCATGAGAAAGAGCTGCTCACCAAGCTCAAGCAGACGTTGCCAGAGGGTATCTTCGTGACGGTAGTAGCTGACCGCGGCTTTGGTTACATGGAGCTGTTCGAACGCCTGGAGCAAGAGCTAGGCTTTGCTTATCTCATTAGATTTAAAGGAAATGTTTTGGTTGGTTACCCTGGTGTAGAGCAGGTTCCAGCTCGGGACTGGCTAACGCCGACCGGGCGCACCCGAACCCTCAAAGCGGTGGAGCTAACTGGGCAGCGACAGCCTGTCGAACGGGTCTATTGTTGTCATAAGAGTGGCATGAAAGACGCGTGGTTTCTGGCCAGTAACCGGACCGACCTGAGCGCCGCCAAGGCGTTGCAACTATACGGCCAGCGCTGGGGTATCGAGACCAGTTTTCGTGATATCAAAGATTACAAATTCGGCATGGGTATGGGAGATGTGCACATCAGTAATCCGGTCCGGCGCGACCGACTGTTTTTATTCAGTGCCCTGGCCATCGTCTTGCTGACGCTGCTGGGTAAGGCTGGAGACAGTGTCGGTCTAGAGAGAACGATCAAGGTCAATACCAGCAAGAGCCGAACCTATTCGTTCTTTCGGCAAGGGGTCATCTATTACCAGTTGTTACCTAAAATGAAAGAAGCCAATGCGGTCTTGTTGATGGATAAATTTATCTACTACCTGAAGCAACACCGCTTATATACCCGCACACTTGGAATTATTTGAGTCTCTAAAAATGAGGGGATCTCTGAGCTGTTTTTCTTAAGCTCAATGAAAAATGATCACAGACAGCTGTCAATACATTTACCAACACTTGGCTATTAGTGATCTCAGGCCATACATTGACATGCTCAAAATGCAATTTTTTATCTACAATTGCCTGCTGAATAAACTCTCGCCGAGAGATACTGCCTAACGTAAATCGTCTATGAAAAAATCGGCCAAGATAACTTTCTGCATCAAATCCTTCGCCATATATTACCTTTATGGCATGCTGCAACTGCTCAGTATCCGTGGCCAGTACAAACACCACGCGCTTAATATCAAAGATATGCTTGATAGTCTCCAGCATAAGAGGGGCGACAGCGATCCAGCTCATCAATCAGAATAAAGGCGGGATAGTCCAATCGACCTTGGCCATCCAATTGGTCTAAGTTTGCTGAAACCGCAGCTTCAACCCATTGCCGAATTTCTTGTTTAAGATAATGGATAGATTCATAACGCTCTTTATGATTGCTACAAAGCGTATCAACCAGCTTATCTGCGTCTTCGCCTTCCACAGAAAAATCACCATCTTCAAGTCCAGCTTTTTTAATAGCAGACTTGAGCACCAATTTTCCGCCCAGCTTGAGCAAACCCAATAGCTTGGGCTTGATGCCATCAGGTATGGAAACCTTATTTCCTGTTGCATCTTTCAATTGATCGATAATCGACGAAATAACCGTCAATAAAGGATCATCGGAAAAGTCCTGCTGCCAGGCATCGATATAGACGGTGGGATAATGCGCTTTCAGCTCCATATACCAGCGCTTGATAAACCAGGTTTTACCCGCCCCCCACTCGGCATTGAGGTTGAGCACATAGTTGCGCTGCTTGCCTTCGGCGGCCAAGTAGTTGGTCAGAAACTCTGCATAGCGGGCACGATCAAGCCGATCGGCACTCAAGATCTCTTCGCTACCCGCAATGGCCCCCGGCCCGTCCCACTGAACAACGTCATCCCAATTAAACGGTGCCACTGCCATCTCGAATCTCTCCATATTGCGTTGCTGAGGATGATATCAGGGGCACAGTGAAAATTGTTTGATTAAAGACCTGTTTGTTGCCCTTTCTGCCGCTCGGGCTGGCGTATTTAACTGCCGGGCAATTGCTCTGCTGCTCGCCCACGATGCCGGGCCGATATAGGTGGGACGGTTATCTGCATAGCCACGGACTCAGTTGATTTCCTTTGACCACACCAACGATGACAATCGTGTGACATGGCGCAGAACTTGCGGAAATAAACACGAAATATGGCCTGTTCAGTGCTTAATTTAAACCGTTGGTACATATATTAGCGCGGTATACAACGACTCCATTGACCAAGGATGGTTAACCCCATGAAGAATGAACCCTTCTCTATCCAGTTACAGCATGAGCTGGATCACCTCAAAGCCATCTTCAACGAGACGGACGCCTACATGTTTACCAAGGATCTGGCGGGCCGTTACACCTATGCCAATCAGGCGGTGCTGGATCTCTTTGGTTGCACCCTCGCCGAGTTGCAGGGGCAGGATGATCGGGCCTTTTTTGATCTCGAATTCTCCGACACCATTCAACGCAACGACCGGTTGGTAATGGAGCAGCAACTCGCCATCGCCCAGGAGGAGATCAACTACCTCAAATCCACCGGGGAAAAGCGCTGCTACTGGACCGTTAAAAAGCCCATCCATGACAAGGATGGCAACCTGATCGGCCTGTGCGGCATCTCCACCGATATCACCGAACACAAGCTGATTGAGGCCCGCATGGCGGAGCAGCATCAGCTGCTGGAAATCATCCTCGCCAACGTGGATGCCCATATCTATATGAAGGACAGCCTGCACCGCTTTCTCTACGTCAACCAAAAGGTCGCCGATCTGCTGGGCCTTCCTGCCGAGCAGATCATCAATCGGCGCGATGATGAGGTGATCCCGGCTGCCAGCGCCTGCCAGCTGTGGCGGCTGGACAACCGGGTATTCGAAACCGGCGAGCTGCAAGCCGGGGAAGAGATGCTGACCGATCCCGAAGGCAATCAGCACTACTACTGGTCGGTCAAGGTGCCCTTTCTGCTGGGGGATGGCACCCCGACCCTGATCGGGATCTCCTCCGACATTACCGAACTGCACCAGCTCAAGGAGCAGCTACACCAGCAGTCGGTGCGCGATGGCCTCACCGGTCTCTACAACCGCCGTTTCTTTTTCGAAATGTGCGAGAAGAACCTCAGTCTGGACATGCGCCACCACCTCACCTCGGTGCTGATCGTGCTGGATGTGGATCAGTTCAAGTGCATCAACGATCGCTTCGGTCATCCCCTTGGGGATAGCGCGCTGATGCATCTGGGCAGGGTGATGCAATCGGTGCTGCGCAGCGAAGATGTGCTGGCCCGCATCGGCGGTGACGAGTTTGCCATCTTGCTGCCCAACACCACCCTCTCGGCCGCCGCGTCCCTGGCCGAGCGGCTGCGCGTGCAGGTGATGCAAAGCCCGCTGCCCCTGCCCGATGGGGATAAGCTGGTCATCACCATCAGCGCCGGACTGGTGGAAAATGGCGAAGGGGAGCTGATGGAGAGCCTCTACGCCCGCGCCGATCAGATGCTCTATCAGGCTAAACAGAGCGGCCGCAACTGCGTCGCCTGCAAGGCTCCCTAGCCACACAACGGGAGGGCCAGCAGCCCTCCAGACCCCTTGTATCTCCCTCCAATGAATGGCTGTGCTCGCTCCTTGCGAACAGGCCGCTACCCCAGCTGTTTGCGCAGCACGAATTTTTGCACCTTGCCGGTCGAGGTCTTGGGCAACGGGGTGAAGATGATGCGCTTGGGGGCCTTGAAGTGGGCCATCTGCTCCCGGCAAAAGGCGATCAACTCCGCCTGGGTAGTCTCTCGCCCCTCTTTCAGTTTCACGAAGGCGCAGGGCACCTCCCCCCACTTCTCATCGGGCATGGCGATCACTGCCGCTTCGTCCACATCGGGATGGCGATAGAGCACATCTTCCACCTCCAGACTGGAGATATTCTCCCCGCCGGAGATGATGATGTCCTTGGATCTGTCCTTGATCTCCACATAACCATCCGGGTGCCATACCGCCAGATCGCCACTGCGAAACCACCCCTCCGCCATCGCCTCGGCGCTGGCCGCCGGATTTTTCAGATATCCCTTCATCACCACATTACCGCGCAGCACTATCTCCCCCATGGTTTTGCCATCCTTGGCCACCGGCTCGCCACTGACCGGATTGATGACCCGCATCTCCCCCTGCAGAGGTGACGCAACCCCCTGCCGCGCCTTGAGGCGGGAGAGCGCCGTGGCATCCTGCCCCTGCCAGCTTCTTTGCGGTTCGCACAACACGCAGGGGCCATAGGTTTCGGTCAGGCCATAGACATGGGTCACGGCGATCCCCATCGCTTCCATACCGGCGATCACGGTGGCGGGGGGCGCAGCGCCAGCGGTCATCACCTTGATGGGGTGATCCAGCCCCCGCTTGAGCGCCTGTTCAGCATTGTTGAGCATATTGAGCACGATGGGCGCCGCGCAGAAGTGGCTCACCTTGTGCTCGTGCAGCGCCTCATAAATGGCGGCCGCCTGCACATGGCGCAGGCAGACGCTCACCCCGGCGGTGGCCGCCAGCGTCCAGGGGAAGCACCAACCGTTGCAGTGAAACATCGGCAAGGTCCAGAGATAGACGGGGTGTTTGGGCAGCTCCCAGGAGAGCACGTTGTTGATGGCGTTGAGGTGGGCGCCGCGATGGTGATAGACCACCCCCTTGGGATTGCCGGTAGTGCCGGAGGTGTAGTTAAGGGAGATGGCCTGCCACTCATCCTCTGGCAACCAGCCGGGTTCATCGCCGTTACCAGTGGCAATAAAAGCCTCATAGGTCAGTTCACTGACAAGCGCCCCCTCCCGGTAGAGGGGATCGTCGATGGCGATGACCAGCGGTTGGATCTTCAGCAGATCCAGCGCCTTGCGCACCACAGGGCCAAACTCCCTGTCCACCAGCACCACCTTGCTCTGGGCATGCTGAAAGATAAAAGCCATCGACTCGGCATCGAGCCGGGTATTAATGGTGTTCAGCACGGCGCCGCTCATGGGCACCCCGAAGTGGGCTTCAAACATCGCCGGGATATTGGGCGCAACGATGGAGACGGTATCCCCCTCCCCGATACCGCTAAGCCGCAGGGCCGAGGCCAGCTGGCGGCAACGGCGGGCGGTCTCGCCCCAGCTCTGGCGCAGCGGGCCGTGGATCAGCGCCGGATAGTCGGGATAGACCCGCTCCGCCCGCCCCAAAAAGCTGATGGGGGTCAGGGCCTCGAAATTGGCGGCGGTTTTGGCAAGGTTGCGCTCATAGATGTTCTGCACTGTCATCGGATTCCTTCCTCACAAGTGGCACAAAACGGGCAGTTTCGGGATGATTCAGAGATCAGCAAGCGACATGGGCATCCTGCCCGTCACTGGTCTCTTATGGGGATGACAGCCTAGCAGTGAGCCTGTGGCGGCAGGTATTAGCAAAACGTCTTAGACAGTGGCAGCCTGCTGCCAACAGGGGCCTCCTGTTTTCGTTGCAAAAAAAAATATTTCATTACGGGAAAGCGTGCCATTTTTTTTCACAGGCTGTTTTTGGCGAATAACGAAAAATGACGATAATGGAATATTATTCTGTCAAAACTGCTTTATATGTCATTCCATTCATCTCGGCGCGCATTATTTTCATGACCTTTATTTAAGGTAAACCGCATAAAACGAAAGCTGAAATAGTTATTGCATAATAACTTTTATTTCATATCAGCTGTCAAATCCATGGAAAATAAATTTTGTGAGCCATCCCATAAAGCGAGCATGGCACCATGTTCATCCAGCCGCACACGGGTTACGGTTACAACGTGAAACAATCTACCGGATGTTCAATATCAGGCCAGATTTCTCGCCAATCACTACGCAATCCACAGTGAGTTTGCGTACCTTGGATGCATGACGCAGAAACCCTATCGACCCGATATTCCGCCGAGCCCAAACCTGCTTTATCAAGGAGCATTTTATGTGTGCCGTGCCGAATACCACACCACGCAGACAATTCCCTACTGCATTTACCATTCTGTTTCTTATTATGTTACTGGCCATTGCGCTGACCTGGATAATTCCGGCGGGCGTCTATGCCAAGCTCTCTTATAATCCTGCCAGTGAAAGCCTGATGGTCAATAGCCCACAGGGGGAAATAAGCCGACTTCCCGCAACCCAGGATGCCCTGGCAAAACTCAATATCAATATTGCGGTGGAGCAATTTACCAACGGCACCATCCGCAAACCCATCGCCATTCCCGGCACCTATGCCCGATTGGAGCAAGCGCCCAAGGGGCTCGGTGACGTGGCAGTCAGCATGGTCAAGGGCACCATAGAGGGGGCGGATATTATCGTCTTCATTCTGGTGCTGGGGGGGCTGATCGGCGTCATCAACAAGACTGGCGCATTCAGTGCGGGTCTTGTCGCCCTCTCACACAAGACCCGGGGCAACGAGTTCCTGTTTGTGGCGCTGGTCTGCTTCGTGATGGCGCTGGGAGGCACCACCTGCGGACTGGAGGAAGAGGCGGTCGCCTTCTACCCCATACTGGTGCCCATCTTTCTGGCGCTCGGCTATGACTCCATCGTCTGCGTAGGGGCCATCTTCCTCGCCGCCTCCATGGGAACCACCTTCTCCACCATCAATCCCTTCTCGGTGGTAATCGCCTCCAATGCCGCCGGCATTCCCTTTACCGAGGGGCTGATCTTTCGCGCCATTGGCTGTCTGGTGGGCACCCTGGCGGTGATCGGCTATCTCTACTGGTACTGCAAGAAGATCAAGGCCAATCCAGCCTTCTCCTACACCTATGAGGACAGAGAGAGTTTTCGCGCCCGTTTTCTCAAAGAGGGCTCTATGGACGAAGGGGTGCCCTTCACCCTGCGCCGCAAGATCATTCTGACCCTGTTTATCCTCGCCTTCCCGCTGATGGTGTGGGGCGTCTCCATGGCCGGTTGGTGGTTTCCGCAGATGGCAGCCTCCTTCCTGACCATCGCCATCATCATCATTTTTATCTCGGGTCTCAAAGAGAAAGAGGCGGTCGAGGCCTTCACTCAGGGGGCGTCGGAGCTGGTAGCGGTCTCGCTCATCATCGGGCTGGCACGGGGGGTCAATCTGGTGCTGGATCAGGGGATGATCTCGGACACCATTCTGGCCTACGCCTCCGATCTGGTCTCCGGCATGCACGGCGCCGTGTTCGCGGTGGCGCAGATGCTGGTGTTCACCCTGCTGGGGCTGGTGGTGCCCTCCTCCTCGGGGCTCGCGGTGCTCTCCATGCCCATCATGGCGCCGCTGGCGGATACTGTGATGATCCCGCGCTATATCGTGGTGTCGGCCTACAACTGGGGCCAATACGCCATGCTGTTCCTGGCCCCCACCGGACTGGTGCTGGTCACTCTGCAGATGCTCGGCATCCAGTTCAACAAGTGGGTCAAGTTCGTGCTGCCCATGGTGGGCTTTGTGCTGGGATTTGGCGCCCTGATGCTGGAGGCGCAAGTGATGTTGGCCTGATGGGCCTGTGATACATGAGTGACAACACCCCGTGCCTGGCGCGGGGTGTTCTTTTGTCAGCCTTAGTGGCGAACCCGTCCCTGCTGGTGGAAGCAGTAGAGCTTGAGGCTGATGTCGGCGATATCGGCGGGAAGCTCCTCTCCCTGCTCGGCCAGGGGCCGGTAGAGGGATGAGAGCAGACGTTCAGCCTGCTGCGCCGTGATGATGTTGGCCTGGATGGCCGGGGTGATCCAGCTGGGTAACATTGACATATCTCCCCCTCGTTGATCCGGTGATATCGGGTGAACATCTTTATTTCGGTCTTACGCCGTTGTCTGCCGACCCGTTCACCCTCTGCTTCACCCAATCAAAGCAAAATGCTTGCCGTGATCTCTTATCGGCATCCATCCGATGGAGCTGGAGCCATTTATCAACCACTTGCGTGGCCATCTCAAAGAACAGATCACCTGTTCAAGGCCTCCCTTGACCTGCCCCCGTCAGCACTTTGCCACTCTGGCATTCTGCTCACCGCCCGCCTTGCAAATTGCGACTCGAATTGCTCCTTATCACACTGGCAGAGTCCACCATACGCCGGAAACTGGTCACTTTTAGTCCGTTGTCGCCAAAGCCAGACACTTTTTCGGGGCGGCTATTTTTTGACCTTGCCAGCGCCTGTCGCAGACCCATCCCCCTCGCCTTGTCCGGCCAACCGGTTGTGACAAGATGGCGCCAGATTGGAAGAGCCCGTATGGGTATGCAGGAGAACCATAAAATGAACAGATCCATGATGGCAGGTATCGGTATTGGCATCGCCTCGGCCCTGGCACTCTCGGCGGCGGCCAGCGGCTCCCTCTTTACACCACAACCCACCTTTGCCGAGGTGATCGCCAGCAAGCCGCTCACCGAGACCATCAAGACTCCACGACAGGAGTGTCGCAACGTCACCGTGACTCACCGCAAGCCGGTACAGGATGAGCACAAGATCCTCGGCACAGTGGTGGGCGCGGCGCTGGGGGGCGTAGTTGGCAACCAGTTTGGCGGTGGCAGCGGCAAGAAGGTAGCCACCGCAGCCGGGGCGGTCGCAGGGGGTTATGCCGGTAATCAGGTGCAGGGCAATATGCAGGCGGGCGATACTTACACCACCACCGAGCAGCGCTGCAAAACCGTGCAGGATACGAGCGTCAACACCATTGGTTATGACGTGACCTATCGCCTCGCAGGTCAGGAGGGGGTGATCCGCATGAAGCAAGCCCCCGGAGCCACCATTCCGGTCAAGGATGGCAAATTGGTGATCGACCAGCCAAAAGTGTGATTTCTCCTGACTCCACTCAGCAGCAGGCCCGCCTCTTTCGAGGCGGGCCTGTGTTTTTGGGCGGCTTGTTTCCTTTCTCAAACAACGGCACGCACCACTCACGGCACCCGAACTATCACCCTTTGCAGCACTTCTTCACCGCCCGTACCACGTTCTGATAACCGGTACAGCGGCAGAGGTTGCCCGACAGCCCGCGGCGGATCTCCGCATCGGTCAGCGGACGACGCTCGGTCTTGTCGAGCAGGGCGGCGCTCGCCATCACAAGGCCCGGGGTACAAAAACCGCACTGTACCGCCCCCTCGTCGATAAAGGCCTGCTGCACGTCGGAGAGCTCATTGCCTTTGCGCTCCCCCTCCACGGTACGAATGGATTTGCCATCGGCCCACACCGCCAGATAGAGGCAGCTGTCGATAGCGGTGCCATTCACCCGCACGGTACAGGCGCCGCACTCACCGACACTGCACCCCTCTTTCACACTGATAAGCCCCTGCCCACGCAGGAAATGGAGCAGCGACATGGTGGGCGGCACTGCATAGGAGTAAGGCTTGCCGTTGATCTCGCACTGGATCTCCACGGCGGGACAGCTTTGCGGTTGCATCATAGGATCTTGCCTCCGGCACGTTCGACTGCGCAGGCGACCACCCGCTGCGCCAGGGTTTTGATGAGGTGTAGGCGAAACTCCTTCTCCGCCCGCCAGGAAGAGCGCGGCGCCACATCGGCCACCACCGCCTCGGCAATGGCGGCCAGTGTGGCGCGAGTCAGCGGTTGCCCCTCGGCCGCAGCTTCTGCGTGAGGCGTGCGCACCGGCGTTGGGGCCGCCACCCCGTAGGCCAGCCGTAGACGCTTGAAGTGGCCATCCTCAATCTGACAGTAGGCGGCGCAGCCGATGGTGGCGATATCCATGGCATCGCGCATGGCGTATTTGAAGTAGTGGGAGCCCACATGGGGGTGAGAATCCGGGGCGAAATGAAACGCCACCAGGATTTCTGCCGGTTGCAGCGCCACCTTGCCGGGGCCGGTGTGAAAACCGGCGATGGGGATGCGGCGTGTGCCATCGGGCCCCGCAATTTCAAGCTCTGCTTCCAGCGCGACTGTAGGCGCTGCCGAGTCTGCACTGGTGGCGCCATTGCAGATATTGCCGCCATAGGTGGCGACGTTGCGGATCTGCGGGCCGGCGATGGTAGCGGCCGCCTCGGCCAGCATCGGCAGGCGGCGCTGCACCAGTTCGTTTTCGATGAGCTCGGTAAAGGTGGTGCCAGAGCCGATGCGGATCGCCCCATCAGGCAACTCGCACACCCCTTTGAGTTCGGGCAAGTCGTGAATATCGACGATATGTCGATAGGCTGCGTTGAGGTGATGCAGCTGGATCATCACATCGGTGCCACCAGCCAACAGGCGCGCCTCGGGGTCAGCCTGACGCAGGGCGACCGCCTCGGCCACACTGTGCGCCTTGTAGTAACGGGCAATATCAAACATGGTGTTGCTCCTCCCCTGATCCCTCGCCAATCAAACCCGCTGCGACAAACTCCCGGAACAGGGTTTTGGGGGTGATGGGCAGCTCGTTGATGGCCACCCCGGTCGCCATGCGAATGGCGTTACGGATCGCCGGGCCCGGCGAGATAATGGGCGGTTCCCCCAGGGATTTGTGACCATAGACCGACTGGGGCTCGTAGGTCTGCACGAAGTCGCATTCAAGCTCCGGCAAATCCAGCATGGTGGGGAACTTGTAGTCGAGCAGGTTGGGGTTGCGTACCACGCCAGTCTTGGCATCGATGATCATCTCCTCGAACAGCGACCAGCCGATCCCCATCCCCATGCCGCCGTGCACCTGTCCCTCCGCCAGCTGCGGATTGAGGATCTTGCCTGCATCGTGCAGGTTGATGATGCGATTGATGGTCACCTTGCAGAGATCGATATCGACGCTGAGATCGACAAAGGTGCAACCAAAGCTCGGCGGATTGGTGGTGGTCTTGTGGGAGACCTCGGAGGTAATCTGGCCGCCGATGGTGAGGTGGTAGTAGGCGTTTACCGACACCTCGGCGACGCTGATCAGCACCTTGTCCGGCGCACCGGCCAGCACCACGTAGCCGTCGATCAGGGTGAGGGATCCCACATCCTGATGGCAGAGCTGGGCTGCCAGCGAGAGGATGCGGGCCCGCAGTTGCAGCGCCGCCTGATGGATGGCGGGGGCCGCTACATAGCTCTGACGCGAGGCGAACGAGCCAGGATCGTAGGCGGTAATGTCGGTATCCTGAGTCGAGATGACCCGGATCTGCTCAAACGGAATGCCCAATGTCTGGGCCGCCATCTGGGCAAAGACGGTGTCCGACCCCTGCCCTATCTCGGTGGCGCCGATCTGCAGATTGACGGTGCCATCCTGATTGAGCAGCATGCGGGCGCCGGCAATTTCGACCCCCACCGGATAGGTGTTGGAGCCGTAGCTGAAACAGGCTACCCCGATGCCACGCCGCACCCGGCTTGCAGGATCCTGCCCCAGACACTCGACCTTGAGCCGATCCCACTCGAACATCTCGCGACCACGCAGCAGGCAGTCCGGCAACCCGGCGCTGTAGATGGTCTTCTGGTTGACCTGATTGACATCCCCTTCCCGCGCCACGTTGGCGATCCGCACATCGAGCGGATCCAGCCCCAGCTCGGCGCAGGCGTCATCCAGCATGCATTCGAGGGCAAAAATCACCTGCGGCGCACCGTAACCGCGCATGGCACCGGCGGTGGGCAGGTTGCTGTAGAAGGTCTTGGCATCATAGCCGAAGGCGCTGCGCGGATAGAGGTAGCTGATCTTGTTGCCCCCGGCGCTGGCGATGGAGTGGCCGTGGGAGGCATAGCCGCCGGTGTTGGAGAGCACGTCGAGCTGATAGCCCTTGAGGGTGCCGTCGCGGTTGAGGCCCATCTTGCCATCGATGGCAAAGCCGTGGCGGGTGCGGGAGGCAAAAAAGCACTCCTCCCGGCTCAGAGTCACCTTGACCGGCACGCCGCCGAGCTTGTAGCTCAAAAACGCCGCCATCGGCTCTTCCAGCACATCCTGCTTGTTGCCAAAACCGCCGCCCATATAGGGCTTGATCACCCGCACGCTGGACCAGGGCAGACCGAGGGATTTGGCCACGCGGCTGCGCACTATCTGGGGGATCTGGGTACTGCTGACGACGATGATGTGGTCCGGTTGATCCATGTAGGCGTAGCAGGTCACCGTCTCCAGATGGCAGTGCTGCACCACCGGCGTCCGGTAGTGCGCCTGAAATTGCAGGTCAGCGGAGGCAATGGCCTGCTCCGGGTCATTGGCGCGAAGCTGGCTTTGGCGCAGCAGATTGCCGCTCGGGTGGATGGGATAGGCATCGTCGGCCAGCGAGCTTTGGGCATCCGTCATCACCGGCAGCGGTTCGTAGGTCACCTTGACCAGCGCAGCCGCTTTTTCGGCGACCAGTGGATCGCGGGCCACGACTATGGCGACCCCATCGCCAAAGTGGCGTACATGGTCGGTGAGCAGACGGCGGTCTTTCACATCCCGTTTCGCCTCATCGAGGGACCAGGCGTGACCGGCGGTGCGAAAACAGGTGGTGGGCACATCTTCATGGGTAAACACGGCTTCAACCCCGTGCAAGGCCAGCGCCTCGGTCGCGTCGATGGCGAGCACCTTGCCGTGGGCAATATTGCTTCTCACGTACTTGGCGTGGCGCATCCCGAGCATGATGTTGTCATCGGTATAGCGGGCGCTGCCGGTCACCTTGGCCTCGGCATCCACCCGCTTGAGCGGTAATCCTATGGACATATGCAAGTCCTTTTTCGAATGGAAAAATCTGGAACCGGCATAAAAAACAGCAAGATATGCGCCTGTTTCCCGCCATCGTCAGGAGAATGGGGAGAAGTGTGAAGGGGATCCCATCTAGCCCGCTTTTGTTGGCCCGAAGCGACAAGCCAAGGGCAGCCCCTGAGCAAATGGGGCACATCAGCGGTGAAAAAATCGGCAGAGCGAGGAGAGCAAGGGTGGGAGCCTATCAATCTGGTAGGGGGATTTATCAAAATGGTATCGCGATGGCACCAGCGGCTAAGGCATGGTAACCAGCGTTGACGGTCAGAGCGCTGCAGATATAAAAATGGGGCCGCCAGAGCGACCCCAAACGGGCGGGTTATCCCTAAATAGCCCACCCTCCAGCATAAAAGAGCACCAGCGCCAGGGCGATGACCACGGTGCCGACGTTGAGCTTGTGCCACTCCTTCGAGCAGATGCGGCCGATCACCAGCGAGCTGAAGCCAAGCATGATGCCGGTGACAATATTGCAGGTGAGCACGATAAAGACGGCGCACACCAACCCGGACATGGCCCCGACAAAGTCATCGAAATCGAGTTTGGTGACGTTGCTCAGCATCAAGAGCCCCACATACATCAGTGCCGGCGCCGTGGCATAGGCGGGCACCAGATAGGAGAGCGGCGAGAGGAACAGCATCAGCAGGAACAGGCCGCCGACCACGGTCGCGGTCAGGCCGGTTTTGCCTCCCGCCGCCGTGCCCGCCGCCGATTCGATATAGACGGCAGCGGGGGCCGCCCCCACCAGACTGGAGAAGATGCTGCTGACCGAGTCGGCACTGAGCGCCTTGCCGCTGTTGATGATGTGACCATCCTTATCAAGCAGGTTGGCCTGCCCCGCCACGGCGCGGATGGTGCCGGTGGCATCGAATACCGCTGTCATCACCAGCGCCAGTACGCTGGGCAACACCAGCGGCGAGAGGGCCCCCATGATATCCAGACTGAAGATGAGGGACTTGCCTTGATCGTCCGAGAGGCTCGGCAGGGCGAACAATCCCTGATACTTCACCGCAGGATCGAAAATCAGGCCGAAGATGGAGATGGCGATAATCACCAGCAGGATCCCCCCCGGTACTCTCAGCTTCTCCAGCCCGAAGATCACCGCAAGGCCGATCAGGGACATGATGACCGGCATCGAGGTGAAGGCCCCCAGCGCCACCGGCAGCCCCTCCAGCGGGTTCTTGATCACCAGCCCCACCCCGTTGGCGGCGATAAGCAGCAAGAAGAGACCAATCCCGATGCCGGTGCCGTGGGCAATCCCCATGGGCAGGTTGTCGAGGATCCAGCTACGCACCCCGGTCACCGAGATGGCGGTAAAGAGTACCCCCATCAGGAAGACGGCGCCCAACGCCACCGGAATGGGGATCTGCTGCCCCAGCACCAGACTGAAGGCAGTAAACGCTGTGAGGGAAATAGCGCAACCGATGGCCATCGGCAACTTGGCCCAGAGCCCCATCAAGAGCGAACCGAATCCCGCCACCAGACAGGTGGCGACAAACACGGCGCCGGGAGGAAAGCCCGCCTTGCCGAGCATGCTTGGCACCACGATCACCGAGTAGACCATGGCAAGGAAGGTGGTGAGGCCCGCCAGCACCTCCTGTCTGACGTTGCTGCCCCGCTCACTGATCATAAAGTAGCGATCAAGAGCCGTGAGCGGCTGTTGCTTTGCTGCGCTCTGGCTGGCGTCATCATTGGCCAGCTGTTCCACGCTGTTTGTCCTGCTGTTTGCTTGGGTCATACCCAACTCCTTCACACGCGCCTGAATGTTCCATGACGAAATGGCGACAGGATCTGCGGGTCTGCCGAGCGCAAGTTTGATAAAAAACAGGCGATGGCGGCAGCGGATGCGACAGACAGACCAGGGCAGGCAGCCTTGACTCAAACGTTTGCCTTGCTGGTCAAAAAAACCGGGCCATTTCACGTTCTATGCGGGGAGATCCCCTGTCGTGCGGCAAGACTGGCGCCCCGTGGGGTACACCAGCCGCCGTATTCGTTGGGGCTGCGCCGCGGCAGCCCCCTCCAGCCCCTACCCCCGTTCATGCACCAGTTGGCCATCCACATAGGTGCGGTAGATGGACCTGTCATCCCCCAGGGTCAACAGCACAAAGAGCTTGTCCCGCAGGGTGGTGGAGTTGTCATAACGCAGCTGCTGCAACGGGGTGGCGACCGGGTCGAGCACCACGAAGTCCGCCTCCTTGCCCACCGCAAAGCTGCCGATCTTCTCGTCTAGCCCCAGCGAATGGGCGCCGCCCAGGGTGGCCAGATAGAAGGCCTGATAGGCCGAGAGCCGCTCACCCTGCAGTTGCATCACTTTGTAGGCCTCGTTGAGGGTCTGCAGCATATTGAAGGTGGTGCCCGCACCGATGTCGGTGCCCATCCCCACCTTCACCTGCTTGCGCCACGCCTTGTGCAATTTGAAGAGACCGCTGCCCAGATAAAGATTCGATGTGGGGCAGAAGGCGATGGTGGAGCCGGTCTCCTTCAGGCAATCCCACTCCTGCTCTTCCAGATGGACGCAGTGGGCAAACACGCAGTTGTGGCCGGTCAGCCCATGCTGGTGATAGACATCGAGATAACCCTTGTGCGCCGGGAAAAGAGATTTGACCCAGGCGATCTCATCCTTGTTCTCGCACAGATGGGTGTGCAGATAGGTGGTGGGAAACTCTTCGCGCAGTCGCCGCGCCATCGTCAGCTGCTCGGGTGTCGAAGTGGGTGCAAATCGTGGTGTGATGGCATAGAGCAGTCGACCATTGCCGTGCCAGCGCTCGATAAGCTGCTTGCTCTGCACATAACTGCTCTCGGCGGTATCGAGCAGATAATCGGGTGCATTGCGATCCATCATCACCTTGCCGGCGATCATCCGCATATTGATGCGGCTGGCCGCCTCGAACAGCGCATCCACCGACTCGGGGTGAACGGTGCCAAACACCAGCGCAGTGGTAGTGCCGTTACGCAGCAACTGCTTGATAAAGAAGGTGGACATCTCGCGGGCATATTCGAGATCGTTGTAGCGCCGCTCGGCCGGGAAGGTGTGGCGGTTGAGCCACTCCAGCAGCTGCTCGCCATAGGCTCCCACCATTTCACTTTGGGGATAGTGAATATGGGTATCGACAAAGCCGGGCACTATCATCTTGCCGCGATAATCCCGCACCCGCACCTCGGCCGGAATACGCGCCTTCCCCTCCTCCCACTCACCGAACCAGTCGATGCAACCGTTGCGAATGATCAGCAGACCATCCTCGATAAGACGGGCGTTGGACTCAATCTCCTCGGGCTGATCCACCACCCGGGTGATATCGAAGAAGCTGCCGCGTACCGCTTTGACAGAGTTGTCGTTTTTCATAACCGTTTCCCTGTTTTTCTTGTTCTGTTGACGTTTTTTGCCGGTTTAACCGTCAGATCCGTTCCACTTGTGGCGCCACCGCCTGCCCGGGCACTGGCTCTGGTGAACCCTCCCCCTTGCTGGCCGATGACAGGCCCGCGCTGCGGGCGGTAAAGATCACATCCGGCTTGTCGCTCAGCTGGATCACCTCCACCGCCTCGGCATCCCTGACGGCCGCCTTGCGTTTGCGGCTTTGCGGCAGCACCAGATTCATGATGATGGCGGTGATGCCGCCAGCGCAGATGGGGTTCTCCACCAGCATGTAGATACCCGCCGGCAGCACCTTGAAGACGTTCGGGTCATAGGAGACGCCGAGCCCAAGACCCAGCGAGGTGGCGACAATCAGGGTCTCCCGCCGATCGAAACCGTGGCTGATGATGATGCGACCACCGGCGATGGCGATCATGGAGAACATGATGACCATGGCGCCCCCCATTACAGGTGACGGGATAGTAGTGAAGAAGCGCCCTACTACGGGGAAAAGCCCCAGCAGCACCAGGATGACGGCGATAAACTTGCCCACATGGCGTGACGCCACTCCGGTCATCTGGATGACGCCGTTGTTCTGGGCAAAGGTGGTGAGTGGCAAAGAGCCGAGGGCCGAGGCGATCACCGATACCAGACCGTCCGCCAGTACGCCGCCGGAGAGCCGTTTTTGAAACTCGGGGCCCTGAATATCCCGGTGGGAAACCATGGCGGTGGCGGTGATGTCCCCCACCGCCTCCAGCACGCTCAACAGATAGATGGTGCCCGCCAGCATAAAGGCGTGAAAATCGAAGGAGAAACCGTACTTGAACGGGATCGGCACCGTAATGAGCGGCAGGTCCTCAAGGGCGGAGAAATCCACCATACCGAGCATCAGGGCCACCGCATAGCCCACCATCAGGCCGATGGCGATGCCGCTCATCCGCAGCAGCGGGCTTCGGCTGCAGTTGAAGGCGACAATGACGCAGAGCACCAAAAGCCCCAGCCCGATGTTCTCGTATTTGCCGAAGGTACCGCTGCTCATGGCGGAGAAGCCGCCGCCAAAGTCGATGATCCCCACCTTGATAAGGCTCAGACCAATCATCAGTACCACCACACCGCTCACGGTCGGGGTGATCACCCGCTTGAGATAGGGCAGCACAAAGGAGGAGCCCATCACCAGAAAGGCGCCGACAAAGGAGACCCCGAGCAGGGTCGAGACGATCAGCTCCTCATGGATGCCATCTTTTTTCATGGCGCCGCCGAGCGCGATCATCACGGTGACGAAGGAGAAGTTGACCGACTGGATGGAGAGCAGCCCCGATCCTATGGGGCCATAGCGGTTTACCTGCAGCCAGGTGCCGATACCGGAGGCGATCATCGCCATGGAGACCAGATAGGCGGTGGTCTCGGTGGAGAGGCCCAGGGCGCCGCCGACGATCAGCGCCGGGGTTACCATGGGGACAAAAATGGCCAGCAGATGGGTCACTGCACCCATCAGGGTTTGATAAAACGGGGGTTTGTCTTCCAGCTCGTAAATAAGATCAGAGTGCTTGCGTGTTGTTTTAGACATCGTGTTTGTCCCATCACACAGAATGGAGGCGGAGTACTCATTCCGCCGTCAGGCGCTGGGGGCGAGCTTGCGCCCGCCCCTCACCTTTTCTTTTGTTATGCCGACACTTTTTGCTCCAGCTTGCCCAGTTCGCGCAGGATCTGCTCCGGCGTGAAGTGCCACTTGCGCAGCCAGACACCGCAGGCGTCGTGGATGGCGGTGGCGATGGCGGGCGCGGCGCCGTTCACCCCAATCTCCGAGATGGACTTGGCGCCGTAAGGGCCGACCTTGTCATCACTCGGTACCAGGAAAGCCCGGAAGTCGCGGGGAATATCGCCAATCTTGGGCGCGCCATAGCTCTTGAGATCCCGGGTGAGCGGGATGCCCTTGCTGTCGTAGCAGATCTCCTCGGTCATGGTGTGGCCGATGGCCCGCATGGTCGCCCCGTAGATCTGGCCGAGGGCCAGCTCCGGATTGATGGGGGTGCCGCAGTCGAGCAGGGCGTAGAACTTGTCGAGGCGGATCTGGCCGGTTCTGACGTTGACCGCAACCTCGGCGAAGTTGGCCCCATACGGGAAGGCAAGCTCCGAGGTGATGTAGCTGGCGGTGCCCACCAGGATACCGAAGCCGGTACCTGTCTCCGCCTTGTGGGCCAGCTTGGCGAGGCTCACCTCCCCCTGCTTACCGCGCACTATGCCCGGGTGAACCAGCTCTACGTCTTCGACCGGCTCGCCCAGCATGGCGGCGCCGTGAAACAGGATCTTCGCCTTGAGGTTCTCGGCCGCCATCTTGGCTGCATTGCCGGAGAAGCAGGTACCGGACGAGGCGTAGGCCCCCTTGTCGAATAGCGCATGGTCGGTATCGCCAGAGATGACGTGCACATCGCTGAGCGGGCAACCGAGCACCTCGGCGGTCAGCTTGGCCACCACGGTATCGAGGCCGGTGCCGATATCGGCACCACCGGAGTGGACGATAAAGGTGCCGTCCGATTCCAGCTTGACCATGCAGTTGGCCTGATCGATATCCGGGATCCCCGATTTTTGCATGATGATGGCGACGCCACGACCGATGCGCCAATCCCCGTCAGCGGGTTTGGGGCTATCCCACGCGATAAGTTCGCGGCCCTGTTTGAGGATGGGTTCGAGGGCGCAGCTGGCGGCGTGGGGCACAGAAGTTGGCATCTTGCCCTCACCGATGGCCCCCAGCACCTTGAGGATGTCCCCTTCATGCACCCGGTTGTGCTCCACCATGTCGAGCTGATCGATACCCAGTTTCTCGGCAAGTTCGGCAATGGCCATGGTCAGCGCGAAGTTGCCCTTGGGCGCGCCGTAGCCCTGATAGGCGCCGGTCGGGCAGATGTTGCTGTAGTAGGTATTGACGGTAAAGCGCACGTTGTCGCACGGATAGAGCGGCAGGGATAGCGCCGGGCCGTTGCTTGGCACCGTCAATGAGTGGTTGCCGTAAGGGCCGGTGTTGGCACGAAAATCCATGTCGATGGCGGTGATGGTGCCATCTTTCTTGGCCCCCACTTTCACCTTCACCTTGGCCACGTGGCGGGAGGTGTTGCTGATGAACTCCTCTTCACGGGTGTAGCGGAAGGTGACGGGACGGCCGGTGACCTTGGTCGCCCAGGCGCACACCTCTTCCAGCAGGATATCCTGCTTGGAGCCAAAACCGCCCCCTACCCGCTCCTTGATCACGTGCACCTGATGTTGCTTGAGGCCGACGATACGCGCCACCTGACGGCGCACGTGCCACGGCACCTGAGTAGAGGCGTGAATGACCAGACGCTCCCCATCCATGTAGGTGAAGCAGATGTGCGGCTCGGTCGGGCACTGCTGGGCCTGGGTCGATTCGTAGGTGCGCTCGACAATCTCGTCCGCCTCGGCAAAGCCTTTGGCCACATCGCCGATCTGGCCATGGACGCTGGCGGCAAGGTTCTCGTGGGGACGGGAACCGATGGGGAAGTTGATGATCATGTGCTCGTCGCCGCGACGCACCGAGCAGGCGTTCTGCTGCTCGAGATCCGCAGGCGCACCGGCCATGTAGATAATGGGTTCATCGTGGACCAGCGGGGCATTGGGGGCCATCGCCTCATCGATATTCATGACCGCTGGCAGCACCTGATACTCGACCTCGATGAGTTTGAGGGCCGCCAGAGCGACAGCTTCACTCTCGGCCACCACGGCGGCGACCCTGTCACCTACGTGGCGTACCTTGCGGCTGAACATACGGCGATCGAGCGGTGATGGCTCGGGAGCACTCTGGCCACCCGGGGTGTAAAACACATCCGGGCAGTTGAGGTGGGTGATGACATGCACGACGCCCGGCAGCGCTTCGGCGCGACTCACATCGAGTTTGGTGATCACCGCATGGGGATGGGGACTGCGCAGCATCTTGATGATCAGTGCATCCTCGGTAACCCGATCCTCCACATAGCAGGGCTTGGCCTGCACCATCTTGGCGGCGTCCACTTTCGGGCAGCTCTTGCCGATATGGCGCAGATCGTCGCGAAACTCCGGGGCGATCTGGCACAGGTAATCGGGATCCTTCATCCGTGAGCAAGCGAGCTCGATGGCCTGATAGAACTGCTGATAACCGCCATCGCGGTGAAAGAGGCCCGAGAGGGCATCGTCGATTTGATCACGGGTAGGCTCGGGATGGCGATCAAGCAGGTCAGTGACGATGAGCGCGGCGGCCGGATCGTTGTAGCCGGACTGCACCACCCCCACATCCACCATCGCCTGCTGCACCAGACTGAGCTGGTTCCAGCTGCCGAGCGACTCGGCGGTGCGCACCTCTGATCCATCCAGCTGGGCGGCGATCAGCAGGGAGGCGTTGATCACCTTGCCGTTGAAGAGAATGGCGTCGGAGCCGGCAAAACCGAAGCCGTCGTCACTGTTGCGCACCGAGTGCATCCGGCACTGGTTGAACAGCACCCGCTGGGCATTGTCACCGGCCTTGCAGATGACGGTACGCAGGGCACCGTTCAGGGTAAAGTTGAGTTCCATCATGCTTGCACCTCCTGCTGCTGGCAATCCACCAGCAGATCCGCCACTACCACGCCGGTGATATACCGCTTGTAACTTATGCTGCCCGCCAGATCTTCACGGGGCGCAATCAGCTCGCTCACGGCGGCCTCCAGCGCGGCATCGTGCAGATCGCGGCGCTCCAGATCCCGCAGGCGCATCGGCTGCGGGGTGACACCAGCGACGGCCACCCGCATCTCGCCAATGCTGTCGAGGGCCACGGCGGCGGTCATCACCGCCAAGCCATCGGCATTGCGGCTGATGCGGCGAGTGGCGCAGCGCAGTTCAGGCTCCGGCAGCACAACTCCCAGCACTAGGGCATTGCGCTGCCCCGCCAGGTAGGCGTCGATGGGTTGCAGCAGGTTGTTCTCCAGCACGACCACGGCTTCGAGTACCAGCAACACCGGCAGCAAGGGGGAGTCCTGTTGCTGGCAGGCAAGTTCGCCGCCAATGGTGGCTTGATTGCGCAGATGGCGGGAGTAGACAAACCCCAGCGCCTCGCACAGGGCGGCCGGGGTACGGGGATCCTCTTTCAGGGTCTGCAGGGTGACGGTGGCGCCGATATGGAGCTGGCCGTGCTGCTGCTCAATCTGATCAAGCCCCAGCCTCTCCAGCGAGATGGCGACTTTCTTGTCGGTGCGGGTCGGGGCGGCGTTAAGCTTGCTGCCGCCCCCCATGTAGACGGCGTCGTTGCCGAAGCTGGCCTTGAGTTCCAAAGCCTGACCCAGTTGCTCGGGTCGGAAGAATTGCTCAATCATGTGTCGTCCTTACTCTTGCTGCCCGCCGCCGGGGAGATCCACAGGGCGGGCAATCCGGTCCAAAACTGTGGAAGGTGGCCTTAGGCCAGCTGATCCATCCGTTGCCACAGGCGGCTCGCCACCTTGCTGGCCTGCTCATAAAGGGGCGCGACATCGAACGGAAACTCGCGGTCCTGATAGACCATGCGCCCCTCCACCATCACGCTGTTGACGCTGGCAGATCCCATGCCGAAGGCGAGATGGCCACCGAGGTTGCGCGGCGCCAGCGGGGTTGGCGCGTCGTAGTCGCAGATGGTGAGGTCGGCCTTGTAGCCCGGCTCCAGGCGGCCAAATTTGGCGCCGAAGTTGCGCTCCAGCAGGGTATTGCCGTTCCACAGGAAGCGGGCAAAGCTGTCGGGCCACAGCGCGCCGCCGGCATCCTTGTGCTTGAAGTAGGCAAACTTGAGCTCTTCGAGCATGTCGGAGCCGATGCCATCGGTGCCGAGCGCCAGATTGCGATACTCCGGCAGGTGCATGTTGTAGCCCACATGGTTGTTCATGTTGGAGCGGGCGTTGTGCACCAGGAAGGCATCGCGGCTGTTGAGCAGCTCGATGTCAGCCGGGCTCAGGTAGATGCCGTGGGCGATCAGGGTCTTGCTGTCGATCAGGCCAAACGCGTCCAGCCGGGCGATGGGCTCCTTGCCATAGTGGTGGTGGCCGTGGGCCATGTCGTAGCGATCTTCCGCCACATGGATATGCAGGCCGCGACCGGTGACCTGCACCGCTTCGCGCAGCATGGCCAGCCCCTCGTCGGGCACGGTGAAGGGGGCATGGGCGCCAATATGGGCCTCCACCAGATAGGGTTCGTTCCCCTTGGCCTTGGCCGCATCGATCTGTTGGGCGAACAGGATGTTCTCCTCCACCCCGGCCTGCAGCTCGGCGAGGCCACCGTTGCGATCCGTGGTCTCGAAGCAGGTCATACCGCGCAGACCCGCTTCCACAAACCCTTTGCGCAGCACATTCAGGGAGCCCTTGATGAAGTTGGGCGAGGCGTGGTGGTCGATCACCGCACTGCAGCCGCTCTTGATCGCCTCCAGCGAGCAGATGAGGCCGCTGTAGTAGAGGGACTCCTCATCGAGCGCCCGATCGAGCCGCCACCAGAGGTTTTTCAGGGTGGAGATAAAGTCCGGGCAGGGGGCGATGTTGGCCATGATCCCCCGCGACAGGCCGGAGTAGAAGTGGTTGTGGGCACAGACGATGCCCGGCATCACCAACTTGCCCCCCATCTCCCGATAGTTGGCCTCCGGGTAGAGGGCCCGCAGATTGGGCCCCACCGCTTTGATAAACGATCCTTCGATGGCGATATCCACCCCTTCCAGCACCCGGGTCGGCTCCAGCTGGACAGCGGTGACGTTCTTCAGAATAAACATGGTTTGCTCCTTCGCTTATTCGTGGTTCGCTCAGGCCTCGACGGCCCCCAGCAGGTAGTGGTGATGAGCATGGACATGGCTGATGATCCGGCACATGTCGCCAAGGGCCGCTGGCGCATCCTTGATCTGGCTCTGGGCGTCTATGGTCAGGCGATAGGTCTCGCCATCCTGACGCACACGCAGCTCACCGCCATCCGCCAGATAGAAACCGGGGTTGCGGCTGTTGTCGAAATCCTCGGGCAGGCTGAAGATGGTGACCTTGTCCTGATAGGGCTTGCCCTGCCACGGGCAGAACTGGGCGCAGTTGCCACATTCGTTGCAGTAGGCATCCAGGTGCAGGGTCTGGAACTGATCCTTGAAGCCCGGCACCGCGATGGCGACGTTGGCCCGGTTGGGGCAGACATCCACGCACTTGCTGCAGAGGTAGTTGCACTCGAGGCAGCGGTGCGCCTCTTGCGCCACGAAGGCATCGCGCTCGTTTTTGTCGACCAGGGTGACGGCGATGCTCCCCTTGCGGCGATAGATCTCATCCTTGCCCGATGGCTGGATGGTCACTGCACTCTGCTGGCTGGCGATATGCTCGCGAGAGAGCACCAGATCCGCGGCGCGGCGGGCACCACCGATGGCACCGACGATGGAGGACGGGCCGCTCTGCACGTCACCGATCAGGAAGACGTTGCGACGGCTGGTTTCGCCGGTCTGGCTGTCCACCTCGGGCCAGCCATCGCTGCCCAAGGGAATGCCCATCGCTTTGAGCACCTCGCAGTCAGGCTGCTCGCCGATGGCGGTGATCAGCGCATCCATCTGCATCACTTCGGTCTGCTCGGTGGGCACCGGACGGCGGCGGCCCTGCTCGTCAGGATCCCCCAGCGCCATCATCCGCACGGTGAGCTTGCCATCTTTCTCAAAGCGCTCCGGATTGGTGAGGAAGCAAAAACGCACCCCATCCTCCACCGCTTCCAGAAACTCCTCACGATAGGCGGGCATCTCTTTTTCGCTGCGACGGTAGATCACGGTGACATCGCTGACACCGGGCACCTTGAGGGCGGCGCGGGCGCAGTCCATGGCGGTGTTACCGGCGCCGATCACCGCCACATGGCGGCCCAGCGGCAGCGGTTTGCCCTGATTAAAGCTGCGCAGGAAGTTGAAGGACTTGTAGACCCGATCATGCCCCCCTTCTAGACGCATGCCGCCATTCTTGTCGGCACCGATACCAACGAAGACATAGGTAAAGCCCAGGGCGTGCAGCTTGTCGACGGTGAGCGCCGGATCGCAACCAAACTCGAACTTGACCCCGTGGGCGGCGACAAAGTCGATATCGTGCTGGATAAGCTCAGCCGGGATGCGGAACTCGGGGATAATGTGTTTGACCACGCCACCGGCATCCGCTTCGCGCTCGAACACGGTGACCGGGTGACCGGCGCGGGCCAGGAAGTAACCGGCGGAGAGACCGGCCGGGCCTGCACCAATCACCGCAACCGGGTGCTTGTCACCGCTGCCTGCCGGCTTGTGCCAGCGGGCCTTGTACCCTTCCCAGCCGCGCTCCAGCGCTACTTTTTTCAGCTCGCGGATATTGAGAGGGCTGTCGTAGTCGAGACGGGTGCAGTTGTACTGACACTGGTGATCGCAGATATGGCCGGTGATGGCGGGCAGGGCGTTGCGCTGATAGATCAGCTCAAGGGCTGCCACATATTCCCCCTCGCCCATCAGGCGAATGTACTCGGGGATATCCTGATGCACGGCGCAGGCGGTGACGCAGGGTGCCACGTAGCAGTCGGTCAGCGGCAGACCACCGCCCACTTCGATACGATCGTCGGACTTCCACTCCTTCTGGGTGTAATCCATGGTGAGGGCCTTGGCGGCAAGCGCTTCCAGCTTGGTCACATCCACCTGAGCCATGCCCCAGCTGTCAGAAGTGTCGATCTCTTTGAGGCACTCGATCTGGCGCAGGTAGCCGCCCGGTTTCAGCAGGTCGGTGGCCATGGTGATGGGACGAATGCCGGTCTCGAAGATCTCGGCGATGTTGAACTTGCTGGCGCCACCCGAGTAGGAGATGGGCAGCTTGCCATCGAAGGCGCGAGACAGCACGGCAGCCACGTTGATGGAGAGCGGGAACAGCGCACGGCCGGACATATACATCTCATCCCCCGGCAGCGCCCCTTTGCGGTTGATGGTGCCGAGGGTGTTGGTGAGCTTGACCCCGAAGGTGAGCCCCTTCTCGGCCCCCAGCGCCATCAGACGAACCAGCATCCCTTTGGCCTGATCCAG
Organism: Aeromonas sp. 95A; assembly: GCF_051919235.1. Taxonomy (NCBI): domain Bacteria; kingdom Pseudomonadati; phylum Pseudomonadota; class Gammaproteobacteria; order Aeromonadales; family Aeromonadaceae; genus Aeromonas; species Aeromonas sp. 95A. Next base: position 500,249 of record NZ_JBQBFC010000001.1, on the reverse strand, counting down.
CTTGAGGTCGTGATCGAACGACTCTTCGCTCAGACCAATGTAATCAAAGCCGCAGGTATCGAGGATCTCGCGCACCCGCGGGTAGCCCAGCAGGGTCGGGTTCAGTTTGACGAAGGTGTTGAGTCCCTTCTCCTCCAGCATGTAGCGGCAGATGGCCTCGATCTCGTTGGGCGGGCAGCCGTGCATGGTGGAGAGGGTGACGCCGTGCACCAAATTGGCCGGGATGCGATCCACCAGCTGTTGCAGGCGATCGCGGCGCGCTCCCAGCCCCAGCTCGGCGATAAACTGCCCGTCGGCCACCAACTCGCGCAGCACCTGCTGGTACTCGGCAAACTTCGGACTTTGGCTTGCATCCATCAGGCTGTGGATAAACTGCTGCATCGGTGGCTGTTTGATGCCATCGAGGTTGTAACCCACGCTCATGTTGAAGATAAAGGACTTGGCCTCTCCGTCGAGCCGCGGGTCAAACACCTCCTCCAGCAGATAGAGGGCAAACCAGGCTTTCAGATACTCGTCAAACGCCTTGGGCAGGGTGAACTCGGTAGACCACTCGGTGTTGAAGCACTCGTCTTCGGCATCGATACAGGGCTTTTCCAGTTCGAGACGGTCCAGGATCTGCACCGTCTTGAGCTCGATAAAGCGCCCGCCGGTCAGCCAGGAGGTGACGATATTCTGGGCCAACTGGGTATGGGGGCCGGCTGCCGGGCCAATGGGGGTCTCGCAGGTTTCACCGAACACCTTGATCTTGCGCTCGTCCTGCTTGCGATAGAATTGCGCGGCGGGAATACCGAAAATGCTCTGACTCTCTTTATATTCCGCAAAAATACGGGTCAGCAGGTTCTTGAACGGAACGGGTCGCATAATATCGCCCATGGCTATCTCCTTGCAGCTGTTCTGCCCATTGGCAGCATGAATAAATGGGGTATCCCGCACGGGTGTTCCCCCTTGGCAAGGAGAAGAGCAACAATCAGGCCACTACAGTTACAAAACTATTCTTTACGGTAAAAGCGTGAGGCAGCTCCAATTAATGGAGAGAATTTACGATGCCACCATTATGGGTATTGCGAGTAGTTATCAATCACTCTGGAATTTACTTAATGAGCAGTTCAAAAAGAACTCGCCCTATCAGATCAAGTGCGAGAAATATCACTTTGATACGCCATTTATCTCCCCATTATCTTTTTAAACTGGGTTATTTCATGGGCTCGCTCTCATTTTCAAGAATGCCACCCAGCAGCGCCTGATAGCGCTCCGGGGTATCCACATCAAACAAGATGGCGGGGCTGTCGACGGGCACCATACGGTGCGGATGCCCTTGCAACCAGCGCCGTACCAACGACTGCACCGGGGCCGCTGCCAGCTCGCGGACAAGGGATTTTGGCAGCAACACCGGATGGCCCGCCTCCCCCTGCCAGGTGGGAAAGAGTGTCTCACAGCCCCGAGCCTGCCAGAGCTGTTGATAGACCTCGCGCGGGATACAGGGGAGATCCCCGTGGCTGATAAAGAGGTAGTCAGCGTCACTGGCCGCCAGGGCGCAGCGGATGGAGCTGCCCAGCCCCTGCCGATAGTCGGGGTTGTGGACGACAACAATATCCGGCCGTGATCCGTAGCGCGCTTCAAGCTCCTCGCCACGATGGCCCACCACCAGAATAACCCGCTGACAAAAGGCCAGGGCATTTTTGAGACTTGCATCAAGCATTGTCCCCTGGCAATAAGGTAGCATCATTTTCCAGGCACCCATTCGGGAAGATAAACCCGCCGCCGTTATTATACAGTCACACTGCACTTGTTCCTGGCAACGTTGTTTTCCACTCCCTTCGATATTTATTTTGGTCGTCATTATGTCGCTACCACACGTTGTTGCTGTCGTATTTCCAGATATAGATCCGCTATTAAACCCGCTCACCAAAAATATTGATAGCCATACCACCTTAATTAGCCTCTGCGGCGCCGGTGGAAAAACCAGCACCCTGTTCTGGCTGGCGGAATATTTTTATCAACAGGGTAAAAGGGTGCTAATTACCACCACCACCCGGATGTTTCTGCCTGCCCCGTCACACTATCGGGAATTGATCCTGGAAGCTGATCCCGTCCGCCAGCTGACCCGCTGTCAGCAACAGCCCGATGAGCCGACTCTGGTCGCCCTGTTCAGCCATATCGATCAGGCCAGCGGCAAGGTGGCGGGCCCCACACCCCAGCAGATTGATCTCATCAAGGGGCAGCAGCGCTTCGATCTCATCCTGGTCGAAGCGGATGGCGCCAATCACAAGTTATTGAAAGTGCCCGCTTTGCACGAACCTTGCATTCCCCAAAGCAGTGATTGGGTGATAGCCCTGACGGGCGGCGCCATGGTGGGGGCCAAGGCCGACCCGCAGCAGATCCACCGCTGGGCAGAGCTTCAGGCCCTGTGCGGGATAGAGGCCGGTGACCCCCTCGACTGGGCCCTGTTTCACCAGCTGCTCTCCCACCCCGAGGGGCTGTTCAAAGGCACCCCGGCCAGGGCGCGCCGGATCTGGTTTATCAATGGGGATTATCAAAATGAGGCGTCGTGGCTGGCGGAATTGATAAAGCTGCATACCCGCCACCCCGAGATCCACGCCATCTGGCAGGGGGCGGTTCGCGAACCACAACCCATTCGCCTCGCACTCGGTTACTTCGCTCAGGATGAGGCACAGCCGCCTCGCCCATGATGGTTTAAGGATAAGAAGAGGTACCTTATGAATCTGTTTGCACACGCAGCCCGACTGGAACAGGAGAACACGCCGTTTGCCATGGCCCAGATCATCGAGAGCCGGGGCTCCACCCCCCGCCATCAGGCCCAGATGCTGGTGATGGCCGATGGCCAGATCCTCGGCACCATCGGCGGCGGCATGATCGAGCGGCTGGTGATCGAGGAAGCGATGGCCGCCATTGCCGAGCGCAAGCCGCGCATCTTCCACGGCCGGATGGCCCGCAACGGCGAACATGCGGTCGGATCGGATTGCGGTGGTGCCATGTCGGTCTATATCGATGTCTATGGTCTGCGACCACGGCTGGTGCTCATTGGTGCCGGCCACGTCAACCGGGCTGTGGCCCATGCTGCGGCGCCGCTCGGCTTTGATGTCCATGTAGGGGATTGCTTCGAGGGGAGCCTCAACCCCGATCACTTCCCCGCCGGTACCCATCTGGTGCAGGCCGATACCATCAGCGCGGTGATCGATAAACTGGCCATCGAGCCCGCCAACTTCGTCATCATCGCCACCAACCATCAGGACAAGGAGGCGCTGGAGCGGCTGATAAGCCGTCCCCTCGCCTATCTGGGGCTGCTCGCCAGCAAGCGCAAGGTACAGACCTTCACCCAGGCCCTGCGCCAGCAAGGGGTGAGTCAGGAGCAGTTGCAGCGGCTGCACGCCCCCATCGGCTACAACATAGGTGCCGAGACCCCCGAGGAGATCGCCATCAGCATTCTCGCCGAGCTACTGCAGGTGAAAAACGGCAAATCGGGTGGGCTGATGCAGGATGACGTGCGCCTCAAGCGGGATCAACTGGTGGTGATGCGCGGCTCCGGCGATATCGCTACCGGCGTCGCGTTGCGCCTGCACAATGCCGGCTTCAAGGTGGTGATGCTGGATCTCGACAAGCCCACGGTGATCCGCCGCACCGTCGCATTCGCCCAGGGGATGTTTGACGGCGAAACCTGTGTCGAAGGGGTGCGCGCCAAGCGGGTCGAGAACGTCGAGCAGGCGTTCGAGCAGCTGGATCGGGGCATTATCCCGCTGCTGGTTGATCCCGAGTGCGCCACCCTCGCCGAGCTCAAGCCCCGCTATCTGGTGGATGCCATCCTCGCCAAGCAGAACCTCGGCACCCACAAGGAGATGGCCCCCATTACGGTGGCCCTTGGCCCGGGCTTTGAGGCGGGACGCGACTGCGATGCAGTGATCGAAACCAACCGCGGTCACCATCTGGGCCGGGTCATCTATCAGGGCCCCGCCCAGCCCAATACCGGCATTCCTGGGGTGATCGAGGGGCACTCCGCACGCCGGGTGGTGCGCGCCCCCGCTCCCGGGCTGATGAAGAGCATTATCAAGCTCGGCGATCTGGTGCAGGAAGGGGATGTGATCGCCCATGTAGGGGATGCCCCCATTATCGCGCCGCTCTCTGGCATGGTGCGGGGGCTGCTCAGCGATGGCATCGAGGTGCCGGTCGGCTTCAAGATTGGCGATATCGACCCGCGTGGCGAGCGCGCCGATGCCACCACCGTCTCTGACAAGGCGCGCGCCATCGGCGGCGCCGTGCTGGAAGCCATGATGCATCTGGCCCAGCGCAGATAAGAGAGTGTTATTAAAACCAGAAGGGCCCGCCATGATGGCGGGCCCTTTTTATCTCTTCGCTGGCAATCGGCTCAGCCGTGTTTGATACGGGTCTCCCCCGCCACCGATACCACGGAACGCTTGCCCTTGCGGCTGATGACGATAAGCGCCAGCACGATAAGGGCAATACCGCTCCCCTCCACCGGCCCCGGATTTTCGCCGAGCAGCCACCAGGAGAGCAGCACACCGGTCACCGGCACCGCCAGGGTGCTGAGGCTGGCAATCCCCGCAGGCAGCTTTTTCAGCACAAACAGCCAGAGACTCCAGGCGATGGCGGTGGCGAAGATGGCGCTATAGGCCAGCGCACCCATCACGTAGGGTTGCCAGTCGATGGGGCGCTCCGGCACCAGCGCCGCCACCAGCGTCATCACCAGGGTGGCGTAGATCATCTGCCAGGTGGTGAGGGACATCAGATCCACCGAAGGGTGGCGGGCATACATCCGCTTGGCGATGATGGCGCTGATCCCCCAGCAGATGCCGGAGAGGATTGCCAAGAGCGCACTCTTGAGGGATTCAAGATGCAGCAACCAGGGCTGGATCACCAACAGCAGGCCGCAGGCCGCCACCCCAACAGCCAGATAGTGCAGGTTGCGCATCCGCTCGCCGAGAAAGAGCGCCGCGAAGATCACCACCCAAAACGGCATGGTGTAACTCAGAATGGCCACCTTGCCCGCCCCGCCGCTGATCAGCGCCCACTGGGCCAGCCCCACCATGCCACAAGTCTGGAACAGGGCGATGGCCAGGGTATAGCGAAACGGGGTGGGCTTGAGATAACGGCGCCCGCGCAGGGCCAATACCAGCAGCAGAACCAGAGATCCGCACAGGCAGCGCAGGGCGGTGAACTCGAAGGCCCCCGCGTAGAGCATCACCTGCTTCATCACGATCCAGCTGTAACTCCAGATGGCGGTGAGCAGGACCAGTCCCCCCAGCGCCGCCATATTGATCTTTGTGCTCATTACTCTGCCTTTTTGGCGCCTGTGCGCCTGCATGCCGGGCTAACCAGCCCCGAAAAGGACCATCTTACTCTTGTGGGGGCCGACAGCCCAAACGTGTACGCCCCCCTGAAGAGGGGCGTTGGCGGAGAACCTTGCCAAGGTGGGCCTCGAACGACCAACACGCTATATACGTCCCTTATGTGACCCCTGGTAAAATCGATTGCCATCATTAAACGCAAATGCTAATACTTCTCACCCCAAAATCCGTTCAAGGTTTTCACAAGATGTTTCGTCACCCCCTGGCAAAGTTGCTGCTGCTCGGTCAGCTCGCCCTGATGAGCTGGATGGCGCAGGCAAATCCCCCGGTTGAAGTAGAAGATGTGATGGGCCGCAAGGTCTCCCTCAGCCTGCCGGCCAGCCGTATCGTGCTCGGTTTCTATCCCGAGGATTATCTGGCCGTGGCCGGTGAAGGCGGCGCCGATCGGCTGGTGGGCATGTCCCGTGGCTGGTTCGTCAAATCCCGCCCCGCCATCTGGTCGCTCTATGTGGCTAGCCTGTCGCAACTGGCCAAGGTGCCTGACCTTGGCAATGTGCAGGATCAGAGCTTCTCCATCGAGAAGACCCTGGCGGTCAAGCCCGATTTGCTGATCCTGGCGAAGTGGCAATATGAGGCCCTCGGCCCGGATCTGCCACGCTTCGAACAGGCTGGGATCCCGGTGGTGGTCATCGACTACAACGCCCAGACCCTGGAGCGCCACATGGCGAGCACCTTGCTGCTGGGCAAGGTGACAGGTCAGGAAGCTCGTGCCCAACAGATGGCCGACGAATACAAGGCCAAGATTGACATCATCACCTCCCGCATCGCCGCCGCGAAGCGCCAGCCCCCTCGGGTCTATATCGAGCTGGGTGACAAGGGCCCGGCCGAGTACAGCTACACCTATGGCAAGGACATGTGGGGCGCGATGGCCCTGCTGGCCGGGGGTGACAACGTCGCGGCTCCCTTCGTCGAGCGCTGGGGCCCCATCCATCCTGAGCAACTGCTGGCGAGCAAACCCGAGGTCATCCTGATGGCGGGCTACGAGAGCGTGAGCAGCGCAGAGGCGATGCAGGTTGGCCAGGATGTGTCAGCCGAGACGGTGCGCCAGCGTCTGCAAGGCTTTGCCGCCCGCCCGGGCTGGAGCGAGCTGCCCGCAGTGCAGCAGGAGCGCCTCTATGCGGTCTATCACGGTGCCACCCGCAGCATCATGGATGCAGCTCTCATCGAGTTCATGGCCAAGGCCCTCTACCCGGATCTGTTCCAGGATCTCGATCCCCTGGCCACCTATCAGGGCTTTTACCAGCGCTATCTGCCCATCCGTCCCCAGGGCACCTTTATGCTGGGTATCAAGCCGGGTAAGGCAAACTGAATCTGGTCGTTCGGGCTCTGCCAGTCTAGGCAGAGCCCTCTTCATCCCTCTTTCACCCTTGTGGGCGCCTCTCATGGCGCCCGTTTCAGGATTGTCATCATGAATGATTTGGCTGCCCTGCAGCAGACCCTCGCCCGCCAGCGGCAACGGGAGCGCCGTCGCGGGCACTGGCTCCTGCTGCTCACCCTGGTGCTGTGCATTACCCTGGTGCTCGACATCGCCACCGGCCCCTCTCTGCTGCCACTGGGCGAAGTGGTCGATGCCCTGCTCACCCCCGCCCAGGCCGATCCCATGACCCGCACCATAGTCCATGACATGCGCCTGCCCATCGCCCTGATGGCGCTGGTAGTCGGTGCTGCGCTGGGTCTTGGCGGCGTCCAGATGCAGACTCTGCTGGATAACCCGCTGGCCAGCCCCTACACCCTGGGGCTCGCTGCCGCAGCGGGGCTCGGTGCCGCACTGGCGCTCTATACCGGCGGTCTTGGGCTCCCTCCCCTGATTGCCATTCCGGCTGGCGCCTTCATCCTCTGCATGTTTGCCGCGAGCCTTTTATTTGGCCTGGCCATGATGCGCCATGTCAACAGCCAGACCCTGATCCTGGCGGGCATCGCCCTGCTGTTCCTGTTCCAGTCCCTGCTCTCCCTGCTGCAGTTTCTCTCCTCCCCCGAGCTCAACCAGCAGATCCTGTTCTGGCTGTTTGGCAGCCTGATGCGCACTACCTGGGACTCCCTGATCATCACCGCCGCCGTCACCCTGATCTGCACCCTGCTCATCTACCGGGATGCCTGGGCCCTCACCAGCCTGCGCTTGGGGGAAGCCCGTGCCCGCAGCCTCGGGGTCAACGTGGACAGGTTGCGCATGAAGACTCTGGTGCTGGTCGCCCTGCTCACCGCCACTGCCACCAGTTTCGTCGGTGTCATCGGCTTCGTTGGACTGGTGGCGCCCCATATCGCTCGCATGTTGGTGGGGGAGGATCAGCGTTTTCTTATCCCGCTCTCGGCCCTGTGCGGCGCCTGCATGCTCTCGGCGGCCTCGGTGCTCTCCAAGTCCATCATTCCGGGGGCCCTCTTTCCCATCGGCATTGTCACCGCCCTGATTGGCGTGCCCTTCTTCATCTGGTTGATCCTCGGCAGGGGGCGTAAACGTGCTTGAAATATCCCGACTCACCCTCTCCCTCGGTCAGCAGACCCTGCTGCGAGAGCTCAACCTCACCCTGCACCCGGGTCAGGTCCACGTGATCATCGGTCCGAACGGGACCGGCAAGACCTCATTGATGCGCGCCCTGTTTGGTGAACTGACTCCGGATGGCGGCGATATCCGGCTGGGGGGCCAGAGTGCCCGCCAGATGACGCAGGCCAGGTGGCGCCAGCAGTTTGGCTACATGCCCCAGAACATCCAGCTGGAGCTGGACTTGAGCGTCATCGAAGTGGTGGTACTCGGTCGCCTCGACAGCCTCTCCATGCGTCTGGCGGACGAGGACATCCTGGCGGCGGGTCGCGCCCTGCAGGCGCTCGGCATCGCCCATCTGGCTGATCGCCCCCTCTACTCCTTAAGCGGCGGCCAGCGACAGATGGTACTGTTCGCCCAGGTTCTGCTGCGCGATCCCCGCATCATGATGCTGGACGAGCCGGTCAGCGCCCTGGATCTGCACCACCAGATGCAACTGATGGAGCACCTGTGTCAGCAGACCCGCGAGCAGCAGTGGATCACCCTGGTGGTGCTGCACGATCTCAACCTCGCAGCCCAGTTTGCCGATCAGCTTATCGTGCTGGCAGGGGGCGATCTGCAGGCCTTCGGCCCCCCCGCCCGGGTGCTCGACGCGGCCCTTATCGAGCGCCTCTACCATGTGCCGGTGGAGATAAGCCACGACCTGAGCGGCATCCCCTTCCTCAGAACCGTGCGAAAGGCGTCATGACACAGCGCAGTACAACCCCGGCGGCCCCCTCCCGGCATGCTAGTGGGTGGCGAAGATGAACAGCGCCTCCTACTGGCGGGACTGGCAGGGCATGAGCCCGGCTGCCCGCCTGCTTATCACCAACGGGCTGGCCTTCAACCTCGGCTTCTACATGATGATGCCCTTCCTCGCCCAGCACATGGGTAGCGGGCTGGGTCTCGCCGGTTGGGCCTGTGGCCTGGTCATGGGGATGCGGGTCTTCAGCCAGCAGGGGCTCTTTCTCTTGGGGGGCACCCTTGGGGATCGCATCGGCTATCACCCCGCCATCGTCTGGGGCTGCCTGGTGCGCTCCATAGGCTTCGTGTTGCTCGGCTGGGCCGAGTCCCTGCCCATCCTGCTGCTGGCCGCCGCCCTCACCGGCTTTGCGGGGGCCCTGTTCACCCCTTGCGCCCAGGCGTATCTTGCCAGCGAATGCCACAACCCGAGCCAGCGTCAGCGCGCCTTTGCCCTGCACAATCTCGCCAGCGAGGCGGGCATGCTGCTCGGGCCCCTGGTCGGACTGACACTGACCCAGCAGAGCTATACCCTGACCGGCTTGTTGGCAGCCAGCCTGTTCGCCCTGCTCGGCGTGCTGCAATACCGGGTGCTGCCCAAACGCCCGGTTAGCCACCAGAGTCCGCGTGGCGCCATTTTGCGCCAATGGAGAGAGATAGTGCGCCAGCGCCCTTTTATCGTGTTTACCCTGCTGGCGGGCAGCTACCAGATCCTGTTCCACCAGCTCTATCTCGCCCTGCCCGCCCATATCCAGAGCCTGCCGGACGCCACCCACCTGCTCGGCGGGGTCTTTACCCTCTCGGCGGTGATCGGCGTCCTGCTCCAGCTGCCAGCCTCCCGTCTGGTAGAGAGGCGCATGGGAGTGCCGCTCGCCATGGGGTTGGGTATCGGGATAATGGGCTTGAGCTACCTGGCTCTACCGCTGCTGGCACCTTGGCCGACGGCAGGCGTGTTGACGCAGGTAGCCCTGCTATCGCTCGGATCCATTCTCTGCTTCCCGCTCTTTGCCGCCCAACTACCCCGCTACGCCCCTCCCGAGCAGCTCGGCAGCTACTACGGCTTCTATGCCAGCGCTGGCGGCTGCATGGCGCTCTTTGGCAACCTGCTCATCGGTTTTATGCTGGGGGACGCAGGCAGCCGCCCCACCACAGTCATCTGGCTGCTGCTGGCGATGATTGGTTTGCTCGCTGGTATCGGCCTCTACAGGTTTCTGCCATCCACAAAAACCGGCTGCCACTCCAACTAGCCCCATTACCACTCGCACAGAGCGGTTCATCTGGCCTGCAGAACACGATCGACAGTGATGATCCGTCACCGCCATCCCAATAAAACAGAGTGTGGAGCCAAGGCTCCACACTCTGTCAGGGGCCGGATGCCCCTGTGGATCAGTACGCATGATTACAGGCTGATCACGGTACCGGTCTTGCCAGCGATCCCCTCGGCCGCCTTCTCCAACAGGGTGATCAGGGATTTGCGTCCCGGCATGGACGTCGCAAACGAGAGCGCCGCCTCCACCTTGGGCAGCATGGATCCCTTGGCAAACTGCCCCTGGGCGATAAAGCTGTTGGCATCTCCCACGCTCAGCTGATCGAGCCACTGCACATCGGGTTTGCCGAAGTTGATGGCGACCTTCTCTACCGCGGTGAGGATGATCAGCATGTCGGCATCGATAAGCTCCGCCAGCTTGGCACTGGCCCAATCTTTGTCGATCACCGCGCTGGCACCGCGCAGGTGATTGCCTTCGCGCAGCACCGGAATGCCGCCGCCACCGACGGTGATCACCACCTGACCGGCTGCCAGCATCGCAGAGACGGTCTCCTTCTCGATGATATCGACGGGTTTGGGAGAGGCCACTACCCGGCGATAGCCGCGACCGGCGTCCTCTTTGAGCCGCTCGCCCTTGGCCATCAATGCCTCGGCCTCCTCCTTGCTGAAGAAACCGCCGATGGGCTTGCTCGGGTCAAGGAAGGCGGGATCGTTTTTATCCACCTCAACCTGGGTCACCAGAGTAGCAACCGGCTTGTGGATGCCGCGTTCCAGCAGGGCTTCGCGCAAAGCATTTTGCAGGTCATAACCGATGTAGCCCTGACTCAGGGCCACGCAGACCGACATCGGCAGATGGGGGGATTTTGGCTCGTAGCGGGCCGCCACTTCGAACGCCTGCTGGATCATCCCCACCTGCGGCCCGTTGCCGTGGGTGACCACCACCTCGTGCCCCTGGGCGATCAGGTCGGCGATGGTGTGCGCCGTGCTCTGCACCGCCTTCATCTGCTCGGGCAGGTTGTTGCCCAAAGCGTTACCCCCCAGGGCCAGTACGATACGCTGTTTCATCTTGTGCTCTCCGATGATAAGGGTGGGCCGGTGTCATACCGGCTCGGTTGTTCTGTCTATCACTGTGCTAATTGCAGTTCTCTGACCGCTTCGCCCAGCAGTGGATCAAAGGGCGCTCTGGCCAGAAAACGGCCTTGGCCACGCCGCCCCAGAAACTCGCCATCGCGGGCGACTATCTCGCCGCGACTGAGGGTCATTCTGATCTGGCCGGGGCAGCGCATCCCCTCGTAGGGACTGTAGTCGCCGTTGTCGTGCAGCGCGGCGTGACGGATTAGGGTCTCGCCACGGGGATCCATCAGCACCAGATCGGCGTCGGCCCCCGCTTGCAAATTGCCCTTACGCGGCCAGAGGCCAAACAGGCGCGCCGGGTTGGCGCTGGTGAGAGCCACGAAGCGCGATGGCGAGATGCGCCCGCCCAACACCCCGTGGGCAAACAGCAGCAGCATCCGGTTCTCGACGCCCGGCAAGCCGTTGGGGCAGCGGCTGAAATCGCCGCCCGAGAGGGTCGTGCGCTGGGCGTGGGAGAAGTTGCAATGATCGGTCGCCACCGTGTCGATGTCACCAGCAGCGATACCGACCCACAGCTTGTCCTGCTCGCGGCGCGAGCGCAGCGGTGGGCTGAGCAGATAGTCGACTCCGTTCTCCCGGTAGTAGCAGGAATCATCCAAAAGCAGATATTGCGGGCAGGTCTCCACCCAGACCGGTTGCCCCTGACGGCGCGCCAGTTTCAGATACTCCAGCCCCAGTCCGTTGGAGAGGTGGACGATATAGAGCGGGGCATTGCCGCGAGCCCCGCCAGGTTGATCATCCGGGCGATCGCCTCCGCCTCGCACTCCAGCGGGCGACTTTGCGGGTGATACCAGGGCTCATGGTGACCGGCGGCCAATAGGGCCGCCCGGCGCGCCGCGATGGCGGCGTCATTTTCGGGATGGACGGTGGCAAGCGCCCCCACCTCTTTGAGGCGAGCCAGGGCGCGCAGCACGTCATGGTCCCCCAGCTTGTACTGGTAGGTGAGATAGAGCTTGAAGCTGCTGATCCCCTCCTCCTGCACCATGGCGGCCATCTCATTAAGGATGGCGTCATCCACATGCTGGATCACGCCGTGAAAGCTGTAGTCGATCACCGCCTGATCGGCGGCGTAATCGTGATAGCGGGCCAGCTGGTGATGCAGATTGCACCCCGCCGGGCCAAATCCCATGTGGTCGATGATGGTGGTGGTGCCGCCACAGGCGGCGGCACGGGTACCGCTGAAAAAGTCATCGCAACTGCGGGCAATCCCGACATCGATGTTGAAGTGGGTGTGGACATCGATGCCACCCGGCATCACATAGCAGCCGCTGGCATCGATCACCTCGGTTTCGCCATCGGGCTGGATATCGGCGGCACGGGCGCGGATCACCCCGTTTTCGATCAGCAGATCCTGACGATATTCACCCTGCGCATCGACCAACACACCGTTTTTGATCAGCCGTTTCATCCCCACCACCTCGAACATCACTTCAAACAGCAAGGCCCCGCCTCAACACAGACGGGGCACTTGCCACACTTGCAACAGCCGGGCGGTGATGAGAGTCACCACCCGGCAGCCCCCTTACTTGTCCAGCTCCGCCAGATAAAGCATGGGGATCACGGCGTACATGGCGGCGCACTTGACCAGATGCTCTTTCCAGGTCTTCTCGTTCGGGGCGTGGGCTTCCGGCTCTTTACCCGGGCCAAAACCGATGACCGGAATACCGTGGCGACCCATGATGGATACCCCGTTAGTCGAGAAGGTCCACTTGTCCACCACCGGCTCCTTGTTGAACAGCTCGCGATAAGCCTTGGAGAGGGTTTTGACGGTGATGTGATCCTCTTCCACCTTCCAGGTCGGGAAGTAGCACTCGGTCGGGTAGACCAGACCGGTATAGGCCGGACGGTCGTACTGATACATGGAGACCTCGGCACCGGCGGCTTGTACCGCTGGCAGGGCACGGATCTCGTCGAGCGCCCCTTGCCAGGTCTCGCCCCAGGTGAGGCGGCGGTCGATGGAGACGGCGCAGCTGTCCGCCACGGCGCAGCGGCTTGGCGAAGTGAAGAAGATCTCGGAGACGGTCAGGGTACCCTTGCCGAGGAAGTCGTCATGACCGAGGTTGTGGCTGAGCTCCTGCAATTCGCCAAGAATGGGGCCCATCTTGAAGATGGCGTTGTCACCGCGCTCAGGCGCAGAGCCGTGGCAGCTCACCCCCTGCACTTCCACACGGATCTCCATGCGGCCACGCTGGCCACGGTAGATCTGGCAGTCGGTCGGTTCGGTACTGACCACGAACTCGGGGCGGATCTTGCTCTGCTCGATGATGTACTGCCAGCAGAGACCATCGCAATCCTCCTCCTGTACGGTACCGGTCACCAGCAGGGTGTACTGATCTTCCAGCCCCAGATCCTTGATGATCTTGCCCGCATAGACCATGGAGGCCATGCCCCCTTCCTGATCGGATGCACCGCGGCCACCGATGATCTCGTGATCTTCCATCCCCTCATAGGGGTCGAACTTCCAGTTGGCCATGTTGCCGACCCCGACGGTATCGATGTGGGCATCCATGGCGATCAGGTGCGGGCCGTGGCCGATATAGCCCAGCACGTTACCCATGGGGTCGATCTCGACCTTGTCAAAGCCAACCTTCTCCATCTCCTGCTTGATGCGCAGCACCACCCGCTCTTCATCGCAGCTCTCGCTCGGGATAGCGATCATGTCGCGCAGGAACTGACTCATCTCGGCCTTGTACTGGTAGGCCTTCTCCAACACCATTTCAAACGGAATTTGCTTGCTCATTGTGATTCTCCAAACATTCGAGAATGCGCGGCCTGTTCGTCGGCAGCGCCCTGTGCCCGTTACCGCGCCCCGTTGACGAGGCGCGATCAGTTCTTCAATTCGTGTCTCTGCTCTGGCGGGAGAGTTAGTCGCAGGCAGGATGTTTGCCTTCCCACACCACTTCCCGGTAGTGGGTCACATCGGTGTCCCCTTCGGTGTTGATGATGAGTACGACCGAGTTGCTATCCAGCCCGAGGCGCGCCATCAGCGCCGCGCGATCCGGGTGGTGACGCACCGCCGCCAACACGCCGGTGCCGACCGAGCCGGATTCGCCGGAGATGATGCGTGGATCATTGCCAAGGGGGTTGCCCAGCACCCGCATGCCCAGCGCCGACACCTTGTCGTGGCAGGAGATAAACTGGGTGGTGCAGCTTCTGAGCAATGGCCAACCGAGGGGGTTGGGTTCACCACAGGCGAGACCTGCCATGATGGTGTGCATGTCGCCCCCCACGTTGACCATCTCCCCCGCCACGCCGGAGCGGTAGATGCAGTCGGCCTGATCCGGCTCGACCACGATACTGTGCAGATTTTTCGCCCCGAAGCAGTCCACCAGATAGCCGAGCACACCGCCCGCCAGCGCCCCGACCCCGGCCTGCAGCAGCACGTGGGTCGGCTGCTTGATGCCCATATCCTGCATCTGCTCGACCGCTTCGTCGGCCAGGGTGGAGTACCCCTGCATGATCCAGGTCGGGATCTTGGTGTAACCCTCCCAGGCGGTGTCCTGCACTATGTGCCAGCCGCGCTCTTCGGCCATCTTCATGGTCAGGCGCACGGTGTCGTCGTAGTTCATGTCGGTGACGATGCACTCGGCACCGAGATTGAGAATGTGGTCCACCCGCTCCTGGGCCGAGCCCTTGGGCATGTAGACCACCGCATGCTGGCCCACCTGCTTGGCGGCCCAGGCGACGCCACGACCGTGGTTGCCATCTGTGGTGGTGGCGAAGGTCATCGGCTCCTTGATGGTGCGTTTGATGAGATCGAAGGAGAAATCCTCGATGGCCACCCCGTATTTTTCACAGAGCAGGTTGGCGATGGCATAAACGCCACCCAGCATCTTGAAGGCATTGAGGCCAAAACGCTTTGACTCGTCCTTGACCAATATATTTTTCACCCCGATATAGGCGGCTAGATCTTTCAGGTCGCACAATGGGGTCGGCTCATAACCGGCCAGTTTTTTATGAAAAGCGCGAGCCTTTTGTGCTTCAACACGGGAAAACAGCGGTGATGGCTCGGCGGTAAAAAAGCGGTTATCGGCAATATCCATCTTCAAAGAAAATTGGGACATGCTTACCTCACTAGGCGTTACCTGACAAAGAGCTGCCTCGCCGGGAGATCCGTTATTCAGATGCCGCGGGGAGAAAACTCGAAATAATAAATTCGACAGTGTGGGCAGGATGAACATTCACCCTGCCCTGCCGTTATTTATTTCACCCGTTTTTGCGCCTCTTTAATCAGATTTTCCAGCGTTTCTGCCGGGGCGGAGAATTTACGGGCCATGATCATGGCGGCGATAATATAGGGCTTCCAGCTCGCCTCTTTATAAGTGGCGATACGATATTTCTCGAATACCCCTTCGGTCACTTCGCCCTCTTTGCAGGAGACACCGGAAATATCGGCCGGCAGGCAGTGCATATAGAGCGCTTCGCCCCCCTTGGTCAGCTTCATCATCTCCTCGGTGCAGTGCCAATCCTTGTGCCTGGCGTTCTGCTCAAGGCAATATTTCTCCAGCTCCTTGAGGCCAGCGTGGTCATTGGCCCGCAGCAACTCGGTGCGCTGCTCCATCACCTTGTAGGGGGCCCAGGACTTGGGATAGACGATATCGGCATCCTTGAAGGCTTCTTCCATGGAGGTGACCTGACGGAAGCTGCCGCCGGAGGCCTTGGCATTCTCTTTGGCCACTTCGATCACGTCCGGGATCAGGTCATAGCCTTCCGGATGGGCCAGGGTCACGTCCATACCAAAGCGGGTCATCAAGCCGATGATGCCCTGGGGCACGGAGAGCGGCTTGCCGTAGCTCGGGGAGTAGGCCCAGGTCATGGCAATCTTTTTGCCCTTGAGGCTCTCCAGACTGCCGAAGTGCTCCTGTAACCAGGCGAGATCAGCCATGGACTGGGTCGGGTGATCAATGTCGCACTGCAGGTTGACCAGCGCCGGACGCTGGGGCAGCACCCCCTTCTCGAACCCTTCATCCAGCGCCGCACCCACCTCGCGCATATAGGCGTTACCGGCACCGAGGAACATGTCGTCACGGATCCCGATGGCATCGGCGCAAAACGAGATCATATTGGCGGTTTCACGGACGGTCTCACCGTGGGCGATCTGGGATTTGCCCTCGTCCAGATCCTGCTGGGCCAGGCCGAGCAGGTTCAGGGCAGAGGCGTAAGAGAAGCGGGTTCGGGTGGAGTTATCGCGGAAAACCGAGATACCGAGCCCGCTGTTAAACAGTTTGGTAGAGATATTTTCGGCGCGCAGGGTCTTGAGGGATTCGGCCAGTTTCAATACCAGCTCCAGCTCCTGAGGTGTTTGCTCCCAGGTCAGCAGAAAATCTTTTTCATGCAGGTTGGATTTGAGTGCTCTGATCTCTTTGATTAATTCGTTAACTGCTTTCATCGTTCGCCCCAATCATTGGATGAGATATGGATAGCTCCCCTTTCACTCACGATGTCACCAGCATCCCGGTTGTGGGTGAGCGCGTTGGTTAGCGTCGATATGAGGCAATCAATAACCGTGCCAAACCAATAAAATGCAGGCGGATATTAATAAATGGCGAAAGTGTGTGATGCCACCCACAAAATCAGCGGCTATTTAAGCGGTTTATTCCATAAAAGGATGGATAGGGTGGCCAAGCCATAAAATAGCCGAGTGATAATAATCAGAGGCGATATCTCGGCATCGGTGAGAATTATCATCAAAGGTCAGTTTCAGGGGCTGAAATGATATCAGTGGGGCTGTCGTTATCATTATGATAATGCCCGCAGCACCTTTTCTCTTGGAATGATCTCTCCAGCGTTGACACTGCTGCTATCTCGCCTCCCCTGCACTCCCGTATCACCTCTCGCCTTATCTTCCGGCCACATCGCTGGGCGCGGTTGGCCCAAGGTGCTAACGTGAATACGCCAGCTGCGCATCTGTCTCGGATGCTCAGAAGAGGCCGACGTTCACTGCCGCAACTGCGCGGAAGAACCTGCATGACTTACATCTTTGAGGGATTATCTATGTCCAGGAATGCTGCTCTGCTCATCACCCTGACCCTGCTCGGGATCACCCCTGCCCACGCCATCAGTGCCAAATATGCCGAGCAACTGGAGCGATCCGGCTGCACCCAGGTTACCGAGGCGCAGGGCTGTGACATTCACAAAACCAAAGCGGAAAATGCCAAGGCGGGATTTGGCGCGGCCGCCCCTGCCGCGGAGGGCGGTCTGAATCTGAGCTATGAGCAGAAGCTGGAGCGTTCGGGCTGCACTCAGGTAAGCGAGCTCAATGGCTGCGATATCAACAAAACCAAGGCTGAGAACGCGGCTGCCGGCGTTGGCAATGCTCCGGCCGCGGCAACCAGCACCAGCCCCTATGAAGGCAACTGGATCGCCACCTTCCCTCAAACCGGCGCCACCGTGGCCAATATCCGCATCGATGGCAAGGATCAGGTGTGGGTCAACGACAAGAAGGTCAATGCCAAGAAATCCGATGGCGCGCTGGTGTTCAAGGATGGCATGGTCATCTACACCATTCAGGGGGATCGCCGCATCAAGGGTGAAGATGGCTGGGTCGATAATGATGCCGGCACCAAGGGGCCCATCAACGCCAAGTAAGCAGCTGACCACGAAATGACGGGGAGCGCGGGCTCCCCGTTTCACCCCTGATTGCCCATCTCTTCCAATGACCAGCTCCGCCAGTGAGGGGCCAGAATCAATACCTCCTGTTCCAGCCAAGTCCCGTCTGTGATCAGTTTCTCAAGCCAGGGAACGCCTGCCGGCGTGCCATGATCATCGACCTGATCAGCCTGCTTCGTCACACGCCAGGGCACCTTGCCACTGCCCGTTGCAAAGGTGCGTACCGGACGGGCGTAGTGATCCAGATAAGGCTGCAGCTCACAGGGAAGCCAGAGCATGGCCGGTCGATTTAGCTCACGCGCCAGCTCGATGGCAATATCGATACCCCGTTGATCGAGATCGCCAAAATGGGCCACTGCACGCTTACAGGCAGCAGCGGGATTAGCTGTTTGGCCAGGGTGGTATTGCGACCGGGGGCAAAGAGCAGCAGTTGCCCGGGTTGCAGCGGGTAGTCGACGAAGGCCCCCTTATTCTCCACCGTAATAACCCGCTCCCCTTGCCAGCCGATGGCCGCCAGCGTGCCCAGAGTCCGCTCCGGCAACGCCAATTCCTCCAGCAGTGCCATCATTGCCGTCATATCGTGCTGCTGACCCTGCCGATCGACCAGTGAGAGCGGTTCGAGGGTACGGATGCGGATCACCTCATCTTGCGTGAGCGACAAGTCCGCAAGCTGTGGCGCGGCAAGGGATGCTGATCGCGGATGCTTGCTGTCCCCATGCCAGAGGGCATAAAAGCAGGCCTGATTGAGCCGTGCAGGCAAACTCACTCCCAGACGTTGCAGCTGCTCGCCCTTGTTCGGTTCGGGGTGCTCTGCCCGTGCCAGTTGTTCGGTCAGAAAAGTCCGCCCCGCGTCGGTCAACGCATAAGGAGCACCACGGCCAACCGGCGTGATCCCGCCAACTGCCTGCAACAGATCCTTCAACTCGCGGCCATGCCGACTCTCAAGGGGGCACCCCTTTCCGTTCTGGCTATCGAGCAACCGTGCACACAAATCCTGTACCCGCACCTCATCAAACAGCGACATCCTCACCTCTCCATGTGGCTTCACATGACGAAGTAGAGGTGATTTTCCCTGTCATTACCGTGACCGGCTTCGCAAGCGGTTCTTATCAGCCCCGCCATGCATGGCCCGTTACTGGTAAACCCGCCACAAAGGGAGCAAGCTGGTTTGATATAGAGATACGCTGCGCTCTTCGCGGCACGACAACGCGATACCCGCTTTCACAAGGGCTTGCCATGACCGACGCCACAGACCCATCGCCATCCTCTTCCTGGCATCTTTCGGATATCCGCGAGCTGGCGCACCTGCTGACTCTGGCGCTGCCCGCCGCGGTAGAGATCACCGAAGCAGTGCATCAGGCGGTACTGAGCGGTATGGGGCTCAAGGGACGGGATGAGGGAAAAACAGCCGGGATCACCGGGCTGGTCTACAAGGGGGTACATGGCACCGCCAACACCCTGGGCAGCGGCATCAACCATCTGCTCAACCGCCTGCCAGCCACACCGCCGCCCCACCAGATCCCCGAAACCCCGAAACGTGCGGCCCTGATCGCCACGCTCAACGGCGTGTTGGGGGACAAGCTGGTCGAACACCACAATGCCCTCGCCACCCCCATGACACTGCGCTATCAGGGCAAGCCCCTCGATTGGCAGGCGATGCCAAAGGATCTACCCCGCGAGGGACGGGTGCTGCTGATGATCCATGGCCTCTGCATGAACGATCTGCAGTGGCAGACCGAGCATCAAGGCAAACCGGTCAATCACGGAGAGCAACTTGCCGCCGCGCTTGGCTATCTGCCTCTTTATTTGCGCTACAACTCGGGCCTGCCCATCGCACAAAACGGGCAGCAACTTGCCCTGTTGCTGGAGCAGTTGCTCGCCCACTGGCCGGGAGAGCTCAAAGAGATAACGATAATGGGCTACAGCATGGGTGGACTGGTTGCCCGCAGCGCCTGCCACCATGCCAGCGTGGCCGGGCTCACCTGGCCTGCGCACCTTGCCAACCTGATATTTCTCGGCACACCACACCACGGCGCGCCGCTCGAACATGCCGGTCACTGGCTGGAACAGTTGCTGCCCGCTACCGCCTACAGCGAACCCTTCGTCAGGCTGGCACGGCTGCGCAGTGCAGGCATCAAGGATCTGCGCCACGGCAAGGTGATCGATGAAGTGGCCCAACCCGACCCCGCCGCGCCCTTGCGCGATCCCCGCGTCCCACTCCCCTTGCCCTGCAGCGTCAACTGCTATGCCATCGCCGCAACCACTGCCGCCAAGCGCAGCCTGCTGGCCGACCGGCTGATTGGCGATGGACTGGTGCCGCTACGCAGCGCCCTCGGTCAGCACAACGAAGCGCTCCATCAGCTGGCCTTTCTGCCCGCCCATACCCTGATTGTCTATCGCACCAGTCATATGGCCCTGCTCGCCAACCCGCAGGTTGGCCAGCAACTGCTGCGCTGGCTCAGCCCCTTGCAGTTATAGCGAGCTGGCTATTAAAGCAACAGAGTGCTGGTTCACAAAGGAGCCCTGTGGCACTCTGGGACGTCAAAGGGAAGACCCACACTGACACCTCATGTGTCCTCACTGCAAAGGAGCGCCACCGATGGCCAAAGCAAGCAAGAAAGAGATCAAGAAGAAGATCGCCGCTCGTCTTGAGAAAATTGCCAAGCATGAAGGCAAGATCAAGAAGCTAAAGAAGGCCCTGAAGTAGGGCCCATCGCATAAGAGAAACCGCCAAAAGGCGGTTTTTTCATCCCCCTTTCGCCCCTTTACCATCGTTTTGATACCAATGGCCTTGATGTAAACGCCTCAAGCGCACCTCAGCAGAACAACCCGACTGAAGCCACGCACGTTCTCACCGCTGATATTTGGTCTAACAGCGCCAATCGGGCGCCGCGCGTGCCCATGCCAGCAACTACCTTCAACGGAGTGTTTGATATGAGCCAGCAGTGGAGCGCCATATGTACTCTTACACCCTCACCTTCAAGGAAGATGTCGATCGCCTGACCGCCCCCGAGCAGGAGATCACCTTGCAGAGCCCCGCTCAGGCGGGGGATTTTATTATCCTCTCCGACGGCAGCCGCCATCAGGTGATGTTTGTCACCCACCGCGCCCACTACAGCAGCCTCTATCTCGATAAAGGGGTCAGGGTGCCGCAGAGTTAGTGACTATCGCCTTCAATTGATGGGGCTGAGTGAAATATTCACGCCGTTGACATAATAATCATCGCATCATGTCAATGTTCCTTTCTCGCTACCACGATATATCTGAGGAAGCGCGATGAAAAAATACAATATTGTCTTATATCAAATTCAATTTATTTAGCCCCGAAAAAACAAATCATAACTCACAAAAACTAACCACCATCACTCAATATCATTGACCACATCCTTGGTCCGTTATAACAATTACTTTGCTGAACATATTTATTCGCAAGTCATTATTAGTGATGGAGTTATCACAATGAATAAAGTTATCTTACCCATAGCATTAATTACCTGTGCCACGCTCGCTCACGCAGAGTCCAGCACTATTATCAATGGTCTGGATTTTGGTCCATTAGCTCAGTTGGCTGGCACATGGAAAAGCACCGATGCTGGTGGTGTAGATGTAGCACCCGGCCAGGAGGGCAGCAAAGTTGGCAAAGGGGGGCCAGCAGTTGAACCCTTTTACGAAGTCATTACCTTTGAACCGGCGGCCGATGCAAAAAATGCTAGCGAACAATATCTGGTAGCCATGTATTACAAACAGGAAGTATTCAGAAAAAGCGATAATGGGAAATTTCATGACCAACGCGGCTATCTGATTTATGACAAGACTAATCAGCTTGTTTACAACTCATATTGTATACCCCGTGCAGTCTGTGTGGTCACTGAAGGCAAAGCGGGTAACAAAATCGAGTTCAAGACGGGCAAGCGCGGTATTGCGGAAAGCAATTATATGACCATTAATGATTCCACCACGGATTTCTCGATGACTCTGGACTTCTCAGAGAAAGATCTCCTCAAATACAGTCAAACCACCAACCTGATGGTGTATGGCAAGCCATTCGCACACTCCGATAGTGCATCCCTGACCAGAACCAATTGATGTTTCATAGCCAAGGTATTCATTACCTTGGCTTTTTTATATTCGTCGATAGTCTATCCTGATGGCATCCCTATCCCACTCGGGATTGAGCACACCGGCATACCAGAGTGTCAGAATGACATCCATCTGATTGTTATGCTTCACAACCTTGCCGCTCTTACAGGCCGAGATCACCTCCAGCCATAACTGCTCGGGATTAATCGGTTTGGTAATATCCTTGTGTGACAATAAATCAATGGCAGCCAACACATATGCTCTGGTTTTGGTCGCAGCTACATAATGAACTGGCATGATGCAACTGATACAACCAAGACTGCAAAGAGTCAAAAAAGTTACCTTTGGATTATTTTTGAATTTTCCTGTACTGATATCACCACCAAATGCTTCAGCAATAGCCATATCCCAGGCGGTGGCATGCCCATAATTATTCTGCACCATCAGATGAACAGCTCTCAGCGCTGCACCACCATATTTACCATAGATAATCATCACTAATCCCTCCGTTTGCCCCATAGTAAGGCCGAACAGGCGAGATAAGCTAAAATAAATATCAATCACGATCATCGATTTTTTCCATTGATAACAAATCCATTTTTAGCTGAATTAAATATTGATCCATGTCAATGTTATATCTTTATCTACCGAAAGGCTGACTGGTCGATGTCAGCCTTCCAATATCATTCATCAACATCCATTTTCGTATATAAACGGGTTCACCCAGCCTAGAGCACCTCTATTTTTACTTTGATAATCCCGTCGCGAATATTGCCGATGGCGCTAAAGGCAGATTTGGAGAGATCGATAATACGCCCTTTTTTAAAGGCGCCACGGTCATTGACCTTGACCACTACGCTCTTGCCGTTGGCGAGGTTGGTGACCCGCACCATGGAGCCAAAGGGCAATTCCATATGGGCGGCGCTATTGAGGTTGTTGCGATAGATCTCGCCGCTGGCGGTCTTTTTGCCATGATAACGGTCGGCATAATAGCTGGCGTAACCGGTCTCGCTATAGCCGCGCCAGCTACCGCCGTGACTCTCGTCATAACGGCTGCTACAGGCGGCCAGCAGCAGGCAAAGAGATAACAGCAGCCCTTTCTGGATATGTTGCACCTTTCCCCTCTCCTCTCTTCTTCTTTTCGCTTTGCGCTATTTTTGCATCTTCGATGCGGCCGGTGACACTGGCGGCATGTTCGCAAGCAACTTCTCGCCTTATTGTCAGGCCGCAGCGACGGTGCGGCTACTTTGCCATATCTTCCATGTAAAAAGGGAGGCAAATGCCTCCCTTTCAACTAGTTACCGGTCATCCCGTGTCGGATGGGCCAGAGACATCTCAGGCAATCAGCTTGTCGTCGGCAAAGCCGAAGCCACGCAAACCCACCACATGCACGTGCTCGTGCTTGCCCTGCACCTTGCGGATGAGCTTGTAGGTGGTGCCCTTCTCCGGGCTGATGTTCTCGGGCGCCGCGATAAGCAGCTGCATATCCTGCCGCTCGCACAGCTCGAACAGGGTGGCGATGGATTTGCCATCCAGACGGGCCGCTTCGTCGAGGAACAACAGACGGCAGGGGGCGATATCCTTGCCGCGCAGACGGCGGGACTCCTCCTCCCAGCTGATCAGCACCATCAAGAGGATGGCCTGACCGGTACCGATCGCCTCACCGGTGGAAAGCGCGCCGCTCTCGGCACGCAGCCAGCCATCGGCCCCGCGCTGCACCTCGATCTCCAGCTCCAGATAGTTGCGATAGTCGAGCAGCACGTCGCCCATCACCTGATAGCTGCGATCCCCCTGCTCGATCTGCGGGTTCAGGCGCTGGAACAGCTTGGCCATCGCCTCGGAGAAGCTGAGCTCCTTGTCGGCGAACAGATCGTTGTGCATGGCGGTTTGATCGGCCAGCGCCGTCAGCAGACGGGTATGGGCCTCGCGGATATTGACGTTGAGACGCACCCCGCGCACCAGACCGAAGGCGATGTTCTGCAAGCCCTGGTTGAGCACCCGGATGCGGTTCTGCTCGCGGCGGATGATGTTGGTGATCTTGGCCGCCACCTCGTGGGAGGAGAGCGACAGATGGGTTTCCCGCTGCTTGAGCTCGTCGGCGAGACGGGCCAGCTCGATCTCCATCTCCTCGATCGCCTCCACCGGATCATCGGAGCGGATGATGTCGTTGCGGATGCGATCTTTGAGGTAACGGTAGACCTGCACATAGAAAGCGACCTTCTGCTCGGTGCTGCGGTTGCCCTCGGAGAGGCGCAGCGCATCGCGCAGGGCTTCGTCGTGGGCCACCGCCACCCGCAGGGCGCCGAGGGCCTTGTCCGACATGGAGCGCAGCTCGTCGCTGTCAAGGTACGCCAGTTCACGCTTGTTGAGGCGCTTCTCGACGTCGGTCTCCCGCGCCAGTCGCACCACCCGTGACCAGCTCGCCTTGTGACCCACCAGAGATTTACGGGCGCTGTAGTAATCCTTGCCCTCCAGCTTGAGACGGCCGCCAAGGGATTCGATCTCTCGCTTGGTGACCTGCAACTGGGCCTCGGCGCTGGTACGACGGGAACGGGTGCGGATCAGCAGCTCTTCAATCTCTTTCTTGTGGGCGCGCGCCTTCTCTTCCATATCGTCAGAGAGGGTCAGGCCCATGGCTGCCAGCTCCTGCTCAAACTCGGTCAGGGTCTGGCGCTTGGCTTCGACGCTGGAGTTGAGCGCAGTGCGCAGCTGCAACGCCTCGGTGTGGCGCTGGGCAATCTGCTTGTGCTGCTCGCCAGCGGTGCGGGCCGCCAGCTCCGCCGCCTTGAGCTTCTCTTTGAGTCGCTCGCTCATCTCGGACGCCTTGCCCAGCAGGTCTTGTGCATCCAGATAGGCAAAGTGCGGCAGACGGGCCACCAGCTGATCGAGGGCGTAGCAACGGCGCTTCTGCTCGGCCAGCAGGTCGCTCACCTCATCGTAAGCTGCCTGCAACGCGGCAAGATCCTGCGGATCCTGACGCAGTACCTGCACCATGGTTTCCAGTTTTTCCAGCGATTTGCCGTGTTTGGCGATAAAGGCTTCGGCCTGTTTCAGGGCGTCCACATCGGCATGAGCCGCCTCGAGGCGGGCCGCCAGGTCTGTCTCGGCAAACAGGTGGGCAAAGGGCAGCATCCCCTGCACCAGCTGGATATGGCGAGTCAGCTGGGCGGCCGCCGCTTTGGCATCACTCAGCTGCTTGTCACACTCACCGATGGCTGCTTGCAGCGTGCGCAGTTCGGCCTGTTTGGCCTGCACTTCGGCTTCGGGGTCGGGGCGGAAGACGATATCCAGATGCTGACCGATAAAGTCGCGAAAGTGACCGTAGAGACGGTGGTACTTCTGCTGCTCGAAAGCGGCCTTGGCGTAACCCTCGATCAGACCTTCGCGCTCAAGGTCGAGCTGCTCGATCCGTTTTTCCCGGGCGGCGCGACCAAACAGCGGCAGCTCGGGGTAGCGGGAGAAGCGCACCTGACGCTTGCTGGTACGCACCAGCACGGCGTCCCCCAGCTCATCCGCTTCCACCAGATCCTCGTCAAAGGAGTCGGGGTTGCCCTGAATCAGGTAAATATCTTCCGGGCAATCTTCCAGCTTTTTCAGCCGCTCGATGGCGCCCTCAAGGTCGAGCACCACCAAAGCGCTGCGAGCCGGGCCATAGAGCGCCGAGTAGTAAGGGGCATCGTCGATGGAGATGTCGTCATAGACATCGGAGAGCAGCACGCCCCCCACCTGCTCGGCGATACGGGCAAGACGTGGATCCGCCTCGCCAGCACCCAGCTGCAGGTTGCGAATTTGCAGCTCCAGCGCCTGTTTCTGCGCCGCAATGCGATTGCTCTCCTGCTCGAACTCCCGCTCCTTGTCGAGCACTGTCTGCATACCGGCCGAAAGCTCCTCGGCAGTAGTCAGCGGCAGACCGCTCTGCTCGCGCAGCTGCTCGAGTTTTTCAAAGGATTTCAGCCAGCGCGGCGCCAGCTTGGTGAGATCGCTGATATCGCGGCCCAGCTGGGTGCCCTGATGCTCGAGGCTGGCGCGGCGCTGGTTCACCTCCGCCTGCTGCTCGGAGAGTTCCTCCTGACGGGTGCGTTGGGCTTCGAGGAAGATCTCCAGCTCATCGCTGCTGGCAATCAGCTGGCCAGAGGCCTGCTGCAGCTCGTCGCGCAGCTTGAAGAGACTCTTCTGGCTTTCGCTCTCTTTCTCGAGGCGAGCCAGCGCGGCGCGCAGCCCCTGCCCCTGGGCAATGCGAGCCTTGTCTTCGATGTGACGCTTGAGCAGCGCCTGCGCGGTGGGCCAGGCGGCCTCGCGCACTGTTTCCGGAGCGATGCTGAGCAGCAGCGCCAGCGCCGCTTCGTGCTCGGCCACCGCCGCCTTGGCCAGCGCCAGTTGCTGCTCGGCCCCCAGCACCCGGCTGGTGAGACTCTGCTCGGCTGAACGGAACTGGTGCAGGGTGTCGCTCGCCTGCTCGGCGGTCAGCCCCGGCAGCTCGCACTGCTCGCGGGCAGCATCGAGAGCCTGCACCGCCTGACGGTACTGGATGGCGCGGGTCTGCTGAATATCGAGCGCCTGCTGGTAGTCGGCCAGCTGGGTCTTGAGGCTGTCGACTTCTGCCTGCGCCAACTCCTTGCGCTCTTCCACTTCCAGCAACTGGCCATGGATCTCCTCCACCACCGCCTGCTGCTGCTCGAGTTTGTCAGAGAGATCCGCCAGATCGGCGCGGTACATCTCGATCTTCTTCTGCAGAGAAACCGCCGCCATAACCTTGGCCAGATGCTCGGAGGCAGACTCCAGCTCGTCGGTCAGCAGTTTCTCGCGGTTGGTGAGCTGCTCCACCTCGTCGGCCAGATAGATGGCGCGCTGCTTCTCTTCGGCCAGAATGCGGCGCTTGTCGGCCAGCTCCTGACGCGCCTTGAGGGCCAGCTCGGAGAGGCGACTCTTCTCGGCGGCGTTGCGTACATAGTCCGCGGCCACATAGTGGGTGGTCTCGGTGATCAGGTTCTTGAACAGATCCCGCTGACCTTGCGTCTCCTTGATCGCTTCCAGCGTGCGGCGGTTTTCATAGATGGCAGCCTCCATGTCTGCAAACGCCTTGCGCACCCCGGTGTTCTCCGGCAGCAGGTATTCGCGCAGGGAACGGCTGATGGACGAGGAGATGCCGCCGTAGAGGGAAGCCTCGATCAGGCGATAGAACTTGCCGCGATCTTTTTGATCACGCAGTTTCTTCGGGGTGATGCCGAACTCGAACATGAAGTTGTGATAGTCGGTCACCGTATTGAATTTGGCGACTTTCAGCGCCCCCAGCTCGGCGGCCGCCCCTTTCAGATCGGTAAAGGCGCGTACCCGCCCCTTGCCGCCATCGAGCTTCTCCAGCAGCAGATCGGTCGGAGCCAGATTCTCCGGCACATCCACCAGCGCAAACGGGGTGATGTTGACCTTGTTGTCACGGTTGGCCACCTGTTCGAGATGGACGCCGACCCAGATCCGCTGTTCGCGGCTGTTCATCACTTCCAGCAGGGAATAGCAGTGGCCGCGCTGCAGCTTGCCGTAGAGCCCTTTGTCACGGGAGGCGCTGCTCGATCCCGCTTCCGTGGTATTGCGGAAATGGAGCAATGACTGGTCGGGGATGAGCGCCGCGATAAAGGCCGCCATGGTGGTGGACTTGCCCGCGCCGTTGCCGCCGGAAAGGGTGGTGACCAGCTGGTCGAGATCGAAGGTCCGGGCAAAGAAGCCGTTCCAGTTGACCATGGTCAGGGATTTGAACTTGCCTCGCACCGGTTATACCTCCAGATCCAGTTGTTCTTCATCGAGATCCGCCTCGATGTCATCAAAGAGCGAGTCGCTGCTCGGCATTTCGTCGTCGTGGAAGATGGCTTCACCCTCCTGGATCATCCGCAGCTGAACGGCACGCGGATCTTCATCGGAGCGCACGTCGGCGGCGAAACGGAACACCGATTCGTTGACCCGGAATTTATCCCCGTTGCCAAGGGCGGTGATCATGCCAAGGCGGCGCAGACGGCGCATGGAGGTACGGATCTTTTCGAGCAACTTCTTCTTGTCGAGATCGGTACCGCCGGAGCGGCTGTTGACCATCCGCAGCAGCTGCTTCTCGTCGGCGAGGCTCAGCACCTCCTCCTGCAGCTCGGCCATGGCGAATACCCCTTCCGAGGCGAGACGATCCGGGCTCAGGTAGAGGTAACAGAGCACCTTGCCCACCAGCATATCGAGCTCGGAGAGCACAGTGGTGCCGATGTCGGAGCTCGGGCGCGGGCGCAGGTAGAAGAAGCCTTCCGGCGCCTTGATCAGCTCCACCTGATAGCGGCCGTAGAAGATCTCCAGCTCGCTGTGATATTCGACCAGCGCCGAATGCTGCTCGAACTCGTCGGCACTGATGTGGCGGCCGGAGCGCAAGGCGGTGTCGATGCGCGGAAACAAGGGGTTGGCAATCGCCTCTGCGAGCCGCAGCGGCAAGGGAAACTCAGTATTGATCAATGACATAGGCCTGAACCTTGGATCCAGCTTGGTTAATGGGTTTCCATGCGGGTTGGCGATGCAGTTCGCGCTCGCCGCTGGCATGGCCCAGGCGCACGGCCTGGTCGATCAGAAGACGCGCCACATCGAAGTGGGCATGAGCCGGGTAGTCCAGCAGGTATTCCCGCAGCACATCGGCCAAGTCCAGCTGCTGGCCCTGCTCGGGGTAGCGGGCCAGATAGCGCTCGATGCGCTCGGCCAGCTCCTGGTTGATGTCCACCATCTCGACGTACTCCATCTCGAGGGGCACCTCACCGGTCACCTCCTCGTCGTGGATAGCGATGGTTTCGTCGCGCAACTCCAGCAGACGGGGCTCTTCGGCCACCCGCAGCTGCCAGTTGTGCTGCTCGAAATTGCGGATGGACTCGCGCAGCCGCTGGCTGAAGGCGCGGTTCTTGTCCATGTCGATGGCGTTGCGGATAAATTTGTGGACGTGTCTGTCGTAGCGGGACCAGAGCTCGATGCACTGCTGACCCCAGCTGGTGATGACATCAAGGCGCCCTTGCAAGGCGTGAGTCAGCTCCTCGACGTGGAACAGATCGTCTCGCCCCTGCGCCGCCTCCTGAATGTTGAGCAGCCCCGCCTGCAAGCGGTGGCCGGCAGCGTCCAGGGTATCCTGCAGCTCGCGCAGGGTCTGGCCGGTCTCGTGCAGCAGCTTTTCGCAGCTGTGAATGGCATCGACCCAGTTCTGGGTCAGCAGGGCCGCGATCTCGCTCTTGACCTGATTCTGCTGCTCATCCATGGCACGCTGGGTGAGATCGATCCGCCCCAGAGTCTCTTCCAGCGAGAAGGTGAGGCGCGGCAGCACCTCCGCATCCCACTGCTCGCGGGTGTTGGTCTCCAGCGCCGCCTTGCGGGCGGTGTCGAGCTCGGCAGCCAGGTGTTCGAGCAGAATGGAGAGCTTGATGGAGTCAACCTGACGCTGATCCATAAAGAAGTCGACGATGCTCACACCCAGGCGAGACAGGCGGTAGAGGCTCTCCCCCGCCACCATGTCGGTGTTGAAGCGCGACAGCAGCTGCTGGCGAATGAGATCGTTGATGGCGTTGTTGGCGCGACCAGTGAGGGTCTCGTCCATCTGGCCGAAGGCGCTGCTGACATAGCCGAAGGCATCGTGCAGCGCCGCTTCCGACAGGTCCGACTCATCTTCGGACAGGGTCTTGATTGCAATCAGAAAGGCCAGCCGGTCGGTCGGCAGGCTCAACGCCAACCCCTCCTGCCTGACCCACCCTACTAGCTCCGGCAAAGAACGCTCTGGCAGGGTACGGGATGTACTCATCATGATGTTGTCATCTCGTTGTTGTATTGGGCGCAAAATCGTGCGCGCGGCTACATCCGGTAGCATCGAAAACATGGTTCACATCGACGTGAACAGCGAGCAATCAGCTGGCCGGCTTCTGGGCCATCACATGGATATAGCGGCCGAGGGAAACAAAAGGCTCCTGACGGCAATATTGCTGCTCCATTGCCAGCAGATCGTCGAACTTCTCCACCTGATCCTGCTTGTGACGCATATAGTCGTGGATCACCCGCACCCCGGTCTTGCCGATGATGCGCAGCCCCCCGCGACCAATCCAGTCATAGACCTGCTCCGGCAGCTGGGGATTGGTGGGCGTAAGCGCAGTCTGGCGCTTCTTGCGAAGACCAAGGCGCACATAGTCAAAATTGCCCACCACCAAGCTCTGGAACAGCAAACCATGACGGTTGTAGAAAAGCAGCGACAGTATGCCCCCGGCATTGACGAAAGGGAACAGACCCAGCAAGGTCTGGCGCGGCTCGGCGAGCCACTCCAGCACCGCATGGCAGAGCACCAGATCAAAGGTCCCGGTTACGTGTTGCTTCAGATCCTGAATGGGGCAATGGATGAGACGGATTTTGTCTTCCAGCCCCTTTTCGGCGATCTGGCTGCGGGCCAGTTCCAGCATTTCTGCTGACAGATCGCACAGCTCCACCTGATGGCCCATGGCCGCCAGCTTCTGGGCGAAATAGCCAAAGCCGCCCCCCGCATCGAGGATGCGCAGCGGACGGTTGCCAAGGCGGGCCAGACAGGCTTCGATGTCGCTCCAGACAATGGTGGTGCGGATGCGCCCCTTAGTGGAGTCGTAAATGTTGCGGGCGAACTTGTCGGCGCGCCCGTCAAAACTCTGATCGTGCTTCAAGGAGAAACTCAACATTAGCGCCACAGGGTTGTGGCCATCCCAAAAAAGAGAGGTATTCTGTCACATCCCGAATTTGCTGAAAACTCAAGGAAGTGTCTGTCGTGTTTGTGCTCAAAAAGTGGCTGGGTCAGCTGTTGATGCCGCTCCCCTTCTCCCTCTCCCTGCTGCTGGTCGCCCTGCTGCTACTCTGGTTCACCCGTTTTCAGAAAACCGGCAAACTGCTGGCCACTCTCTCGCTGCTCATTGTGGCGCTGATGGGGATGCGGCCGGTGAGCTATGAACTGGCCCGCGGGCTGGAGCAGACCTACCCGCCGTTCGAGGTGAGCCAGCATCCCAACATCGAGGCCATAGTGGTGCTCGGCAACGGCCATGTCAGCGACCCGGCGGTGCCGATGCGCAGTTGGCAGAACAATATCTCGCTGGCACGGACTCTCGAAGGGGTTCGCCTCGCCCAGGCCTATCCCGACGCCGAGCTGGTTTTCTCCGGCTATGTATCGGGGGATCCCCTCTCCAATGCCGAGGTCAATGCCCGGATGGCCGAGAGCCTCGGCATATCCCGTTCGCGGATGACGTTGTTTGAAAACAACAAAGACACTCATGATGAGGCGGTCAGTATCAGTCGTCACCTCAAGGGAAAAGAGGTGGCGCTAGTCAGTTCGGCCACCCATTTACCCCGGGCCATGGCTCTCTATCAGGGTCAGGGACTCAATGCCGTGCCGGCCCCCACCGATTACACCGCCAAGCAGAGCCAGGTACCCCAGCCCCTCTACAGTTATTTACCCAAAGGGCGTTATCTGATGTATTCCGAAGCTGCCATCCACGAATGGATTGGGGTATGGTGGGCTCGCTTGCGGGGGCAGGTTAACGAATGAGCGATCAAGCGTTTCATTCCTGATTTGGATCAGGAAAGCGAAAAAAAATTACGTCATTTGCCGCCGGGTCAGCTATCTTGGGCTCGGTTCAATTCATATAATGTCGCGCAATCAAATGCCTAGGAGATATACAAGATGAGACAGCACCTGGTAATGGGTAACTGGAAACTGAACGGCACCAAAGCTTCTGTAGAAGCTCTGATCAAAGGACTGACCCCGGCTGCTGCCGCTCATCCTTCTGTACAAGTCGCCGTCTGCCCGCCGGTTATCTTTTTGGGTCTGGTTGAGCAACTGACCGCTGGCAGCAAGATTGCCTACGGTGCCCAGAACGCTGACGTTCATGAGTCTGGTGCCTTCACCGGCGAAAACGCCCCCTCCATGCTGAAAGCCTTTGGTTGCACCTACTCTCTGGTCGGCCACAGCGAGCGTCGTACCCTGCACGCAGAGACTGACGACGTGGTTGCTGCCAAGTACGAAGCGATCCAGAAAGGCGGCCTGATCCCGGTTCTGTGCATCGGTGAAACTCTGGAGCAGTTCGAAGCCGGCGTGACCAAGAACGTGGTTGAGACCCAGCTGAAAGCCGTTATCGACCGTTGCGGCATCGCCTCCTTCAACAACGCCGTTATCGCTTACGAGCCGGTATGGGCCATCGGTACTGGCAAGACTGCCACTCCGGAGATCGCTCAGTCCGTTCACGCTCACATCCGTCAGTACCTGGCCGGTTTTGATGCCGCCGTTGCTGCCAAAGTACAGATCCTGTACGGCGGTTCCGTCACTGGCGCCACTGCAGCCGACCTGTTCGGTCAGCCGGACATCGACGGTGGCCTGGTCGGTGGTGCGTCCCTGAAAGTGGACGACTTCTCCCAGATCATCGCTGGCGCTGCCAAGTAATCGCTGATTACGGCAAAGAGGGGGGCTCGTCCCCTCTCTTGTATCGCTTTTCCTATGGTGGCCCCCGCATCCCATATGAAAGCCGATATAGTAAAAGTGGCTTGTCTATTTAAACATTCGTATTTGACAACTCAGATCCAGAGGCACTCATGACCAAACAAATCAAACGTATTGGTGTTTTGACCAGTGGTGGCGACGCACCCGGTATGAACGCAGCCATTCGCGCCGTGGTTCGCGCCGGTTTGCATCATGGCCTGGAAGTTTACGGTATTTATGATGGCTACCTCGGTCTGCACCAGGATCGCATCGTCAAGCTGGAGCGTCACAGCGTCTCCGACGTGGTGAACCGTGGTGGTACTTTCCTCGGCTCCGCCCGTTTCCCTGCCTTCAAAGACCCCGCAGTGCGCGCCGAAGCGATCGAAAACCTGAAAAAGCACGGTATCGATGCGCTGGTCGTCATCGGTGGTGACGGCTCCTACATGGGTGCCAAGAAGCTGACCGAAGAGGGTTTCCCCTGCATCGGCCTGCCGGGCACCATCGACAACGATATCGCCGGTACCGACTTCACCATCGGTTTTGATACCGCTCTGAACGTGGTGGTTGACGCCATCGACCGTCTGCGCGACACCTGCAGCTCCCACCACCGTATCTCCGTGGTCGAGATCATGGGCCGCCACTGTGGCGATCTGGCCATGTCCGCCGCCGTTGCCGGTGGTGCCGAATATGTGATCGTGCCGGAAGTGGCTTTTGACAAAGAGAAGCTGCTCAAGCAGATTAAGGAAGGCGAAGCCAAGGGCAAGAAGCACGCCATCATCACCATCTGCGAGCACGTTACCGACGTGAACGCACTGGCCAAAGATATCGAAGCACTGACCGGTCGTGAAACCCGCGCCACCATCCTGGGTCATATCCAGCGTGGCGGTGCCCCGACTGCCCGTGACCGCATCATGTCCAGCCGTATGGGTGCTTACGCCGTTGAGCAGCTGCTGGCTGGTCACGGTGGTCGCTGCGTCGGTATCCAGCGCAACGAGCTGGTCCACCACGACATCATCGACTGCATCGAGAACATGAAGCGTCCGTTTGATCAGGAGCTGTACAACCTCTCCACCACCCTGTTCTAAGCCTCGCGGCTTTTAACCGGCTGTTGATGACAAAAACCCTCCATCGGAGGGTTTTTTAATATATTACAAAAACCGGTGCATCGGCACGCTGTGTGCCCCTCACCATACGGGTTGCCTGATCCCCAACCCTTGCGCCATCTGACTGATCACAGCCTTCCCCTCCTCACAGCAACCGGCTTCAGCCTACGAACAGAGTTCCGGTATTGTCGTAGATGTTTTATCACTGCGAACCGGATTGCGTTGAACTGCGCTCTGTCGACCCTGAAACGAGCTTGTTCAGCCTCCTCGTCATACACCGCTTTTTATATCTCAATCTTGTAGAAGGGATTCAGATATCTTACCCAACCATGCTCCGGCGCTGCGCTCGTATTGCACTCACATGACTCACGCAGATGCACCGGCCACGCAAATCGCTACTCGCGCCCAGCCCAGCCCAGCCCAGCCCAGCCCAGCCCAGCCAGAGAGTACGCCTCTGCTCTATTGCGCACCTCACTCTTGCTGCAGCCATGTCTATTCCGAGGCCAACGGGGAAATTGGCGGTGATAAAACAGCCAGCTGCCAATCCGTATCCCCCCAATCCATGGTTCTCCCCCCTGTAAAGCGAAGTGTTGCTGTAAAAATGCGGAGACATCGGCCTGATAAAGTCATTTTGCGACAAGGGTTGGCAACCAGACTCTCTCCATAAACTTCTTTTGGATGGGCTATCTACGTCAGGAATCGTCAAATCATTGCCTTGCGCACTTTTTATGGCCTCAATGACACTATTACGAGGGTGAAAACTTATAAAACGCCCACTTGAGCTCCATACAAAACCCTTCACCAAACCAGCCAACAGCTCACCAACTAATTGAATTTAAATGACATAATCATAAAAGCAGAGTCTTGAATGCCTATCATGCCAGAGCAGGTGATAAAATCAGCTCAATATGACAAAAATAGCCATCTCAACCAACTTAACAAGAAAAGAAGCTGTTTTATCAATTTACACCTTGTTTTACCCCCTTGTTATGGTATCTTGACTACATCAACCAACAACTTAGGGAGAGAAAAATGAAAGAGTTTGTCGTTACTGCCGTTTTCACGGTGTTTTTCACCCTGGTTGCTGTCTCTCTGCCCTCACTGTCACAGTTCTGAGCCGGATAGAGAGGCATCAATCCGGACCGACCCTCTTTGCCATGTCTGTTTAATCGCCACCAACTGGCGCTTTTCAGTAATAATGCCGAGATGGTCAACATAGATATGATTTCATCACGTTGACGCTGTTTCTTTCGCCACAAGGGTGTAACTAGGATGGTTTAACCATATGGCCCGATGGAGTAGAACCAGCAGCAGATCATATCCGAGGGGAGCAAGGCTCCCCTTTTTGTTACCCGCCGTTTGACAATCCCCTACCCCAGCATCTACAACAGGCCGGTTGACGCCACACGGCCCATGCCCACAACTGATGTTTTCCTCTCCTGTACTCTCCATTCAACACAGCTAAATCCGTCAGCAATCTCTTGTGCACACCTTTGCTCTGATACTTGTCCGGCAGATATAAAAAAGCCCCCGCCATCATGGCAGGGGCTCGCGTTACGCAGTGTCAGCTTAGGGCTGTTATATCTCAGTCCAGCTCAAAGCAATTATGCCTTGTTCCAACGCTCTGGGTCATATTCCGGGCTGAAGCGGTCAACAATGACAGCACAGGCCGCATCGCCGGTGATATTGAGGGAGGTGCGGATCATGTCGAACAGACGATCCAGCGCGAACAGCAGCGGCAACCCTTCGATGGGGATCCCGGCCGCCAGCAGCACGGCAACCACCAGGAAGCTTGGGCCCGGCACACCGGCCTGGCCGATTGCCCCCAGAGTGGAGGTCACAATGATGGCCGCCCAGGCACCGACGCTCAGATCGATGTTGTAAACCTGCGCGAAGAAGATGGCGACCAGACCGTAATAGATGGCGTTGCCGCTCATGTTGATGGTGGCACCCAGCGGCAACACGAAGGAGGCGGTCGCGTTGGTCACTTTCAGATCATGCTCGCAGGTCTCCATATTGACCGGCAGGGTCGCCATGGAAGAGGCGGTGGAGAAGGCCACGATCTGCGGCTTCTTCATGGCAGAGAGGTACTTCATCACCGGCGTGTTGGAGAACATCATCACCAGCAGCGGATAGACCACGAAGCCGAAGATGAGGATGGCTGCCACATAAACCACGAACAGCTTGAGTACAAGGGTCAGCACGTCGAAACCATAGGTACCGATGGCTTCCGCCATCAGACCGAACACCCCGAGCGGTGCGATGATCATCACCTTGTTAATCATCCAGACGAAGGCATCCACCAGAGTATTGAGCCCATCGACCAGTGGCTTGGCCCGCTCGCGTGGTTGTTTGGCCAGCGCAATGCCGAGGAACATGCAGAACACCAGGATCTGCAGGATGTTCGCTTCGTTGAGGGAGTTGAAGACGTTGGTGGGGATCATGCCAAGCAAGGTGGCGACAGCATCCGGCAGCGCCCCTTTATCGGCGTAGTCACCGCCAAACATGGAGGCAACGGAAGCGAAATCGACCCCGACACCCGGCTTGAAGATCTGCCCCATCACCAGCGCCAGCAACACGGCCAACGCGGAGGTCACGAGGAAGAAAGCCAGCGTCGCTGCACCGATCTTGCCCGCAGCCGGGCTGGCGCCCAGATTGGCGGCGCCGGAGAGGATGGCTACCGCCACCAGCGGGATCACCAGCATCTTGATCAGCTGGATAAACAGGGTACCGAGCGGTGCAAACACGGTGGCTTGTTCACCCATGAACGCGCCGACCACTGCGCCCAGTACCATGGCGACCACAACCTGGAAGCCGATGTTTTTAATGAGTCCTTTAGTTAACACAATACGTTCCTTTATGTAGCAAAATTCACACTTTTCCCAGTGCAATTAACCAAACAGGGGAATGAGCGGCTGCCCATTCCCCTGTTTGCGCGTGTTATCTCACATTTAATTGCTGTTTTAAATCAGCAAATCATTAACCTTGGCTATTAATAAGTTTGCGAAAAAGTGAAGATTCAAAGCGGTCTCGGCGATTTTTACCTCATCCCCCATGACAACTGGCAAAAGATTGTGCTAGTTTGGCTGCACAAACGTACACACAGGGATGTAAAGATGCTGAAAGTTAACGAGTATTTCGACGGAAATGTAAAATCCATCGGTTTCGAACAAAAAGGCGATAAATCAACCGTCGGGGTGATGAACGCCGGTGACTACCTGTTCAACACCGCCGCCCCCGAACGGATGACAGTGATCAAAGGCGCCCTCACCATCCAGCTGGCTGATGAAGATGAGTGGCACACCTACAGCCAGGGTGAATCCTTCCTGGTGGCCGGTCACTCTTCCTTCAAACTGGAAGTGAAAACCCCCACAGCTTATCTATGCGAATTTCTCGACTGATCAGGCCGGTTGAAGGGGATCAGCCCCTTCAACTTCCTTGGTCCCCCCAGCCCTATTATCTGTGTCCATGTCACAGCACCGCACATCCCCGCTTCCTATCCATGGCAAAAATCCTAGAATAAACAGACATAAACCATCACCGGATTGATGTCATGATCAGCGTGTTTGACCTGTTTTCCATCGGAATTGGCCCCTCCTCTTCCCATACCGTCGGCCCCATGCGTGCCTCTTATACCTTCGTCCAGCAGCTCAAGCTGCAAGGGCATCTGCCACTGGTCACGCGGGTCGAAGTTGAGTGTTACGGCTCACTGGGCCAGACCGGCAAAGGGCACGGTACCGGCAAGGCGATCATTCTTGGGTTGTCGGGCTTTGAACCGGAGTCGGTCGATATCGATGCGATTCCCGCCATTCTGGCTCGAGTGGAAAAGGAACAGAACCTGCAGCTGGCAGGCGAACAACCAAGCCATTTTCCCCGCACCGGTGCCATCATCTTCAACCGCCGCAAAACCCTGCCGGCCCACACCAATGGCATGACTCTGCGGGCCTTTGATAAAGAGGAAAACCTGCGCTTCAGCCAGACCTACTACTCCATCGGGGGCGGCTTCATCATTGAAGAGAGCCACTTTGCCACCGCCAAGGAAGAGGCTGCCAAGTCTGATGCCGAACACCCTGTCCCCTACCCGTTCGACAGCGGTGCCCAACTGCTGGCCCACTGTCAGGAGAGCGGCCTCTCCATCTCGGGGCTGATCCTCGCCAATGAGCGGGTATTTCGCAGCGATGAACAGATAAAAACGGGGCTTCGCAAGATCTGGCAGGCGATGCAGGGCTGCGTCGAGCGAGGCTGCAAAAGCGAAGGGGTGCTGCCGGGCGGCCTCAAGGTTCGGCGCCGCGCCCCGGGGCTGTTCCGCCAGTTAAGCTGCGAGACCAACTTCAACAAGGATCCGCTGATGGTGATGGAGTGGGTCGATCTCTTTGCGCTGGCGGTCAACGAAGAGAACGCCGCCGGTGGCCGGGTGGTGACCGCCCCCACCAATGGCGCCGCGGGCATCATTCCCGCCGTGCTGCACTACTACGATCGCTTCGTTCACAAGGTGGATGACGAGACGCTGATCCGCTACTTCCTCACCGCGGCTGCCATCGGCATCTTATATAAGAAGAACGCCTCCCTCTCCGGGGCCGAAGTGGGCTGTCAGGGTGAAGTTGGGGTTGCCTGCTCCATGGCGGCTGGCGCGCTGACCGAACTGCTGGGGGGTAGTCCGGCCATGGTGGAGAACGCCGCCGAAATAGGCATGGAGCACAATCTCGGCCTCACCTGCGATCCCATCGGCGGACTGGTGCAGGTGCCCTGCATCGAGCGCAACGCCATGGGGGCGGTCAAGGCGATCAATGCCGCCCGCCTCGCCCTGCGCGGCACCGGTGAGCACAAGGTGTCGCTCGACAAGGTGATCAAGACCATGTGGGAGACCGGCAACGACATGAAGACCAAATACAAGGAGACGGCCCGTGGCGGCCTCGCCGTTAACATTACCGAATGTTAAAAAACGGCAAATGACTCCATTTGGTTCCGAAATGCCCGGCATCGCCGGGTATTTTTATGGGCAAACGCTTAACAAAATGGATAAGCACAAAAATAAATTTTATACTCGCGCCTCAGATTCAACAAAAATAGATCTATTTCAACTTTTTTTAGGTCTGGAGCCGTTACACTACGGTTATCTGGTTCTGTGACCTGCGCTGACAAGCGCGCTCCATGGATCTCCCAAATTTCTGTGAGTGGGCATGCCGCCCCCTTCTACCCTGAGGTAATAGTGACATGATCAGCGTTTTTGATATCTTCAAAATCGGTGTAGGCCCCTCTTCTTCCCACACTGTTGGCCCGATGAAAGCGGCCAAACAGTTTGTTGACGAGCTGCGCGCGGGCGGCAAGATCCGCGATGTAACCCGGATCAATGTCGATGTCTACGGCTCCCTCTCCTGGACCGGCAAAGGCCACCATACCGACACTGCCATCATCATGGGCTTGGCTGGCAACCTGCCGGAAAATGTCGATATCGATGCCATCCCCGAGTTTATCTCCCGTGTTGAGCAGACCGAGCGCCTGCCGATCGGCCTGCACTGCCACACCGTCAGCTTCCCGCGCGACGCCATGGTATTCCACGACGAAGCCCTGCCGCTGCACGAAAACGGCATGAAGCTGACTGCGCTGATCGAAGATGAAGTGGTCTACAGCAAGACCTACTACTCCATCGGTGGCGGTTTCATCGTTGACGAAGAGAACTTCGGCAAGGCTGACAGCGGCGACATGTCCGTACGCTATCCGTTCAAGAGCGCCGCTGAGCTGGTTGCCCACTGCAGCCAGACCGGTCTCTCCATCTCTGCCCTGATGATGGAAAACGAGAAGTGCTTCAACACTCCGGAAGAGATCTACAAGAAGTTCGGCAAGATCTGGAACACCATGCGTGAAGGTATCGAGCGCGGCTGCCGTACCGAAGGCGTTCTCTCCGGCCCGCTGCGCGTACCCCGTCGTGCCGCACCGCTCTACCGTCAGCTCAACACCAACGAGAACCTCTCGAGCGACCCGATGAACATCGTTGACTGGGTCAACATGTTCGCTCTGGCCGTGAGTGAAGAGAATGCTGCCGGTGGCCGCGTGGTCACTGCCCCGACCAACGGCGCTGCCGGTATCATCCCGGCCGTACTGGCTTACTACGACAAGTTCATCCAGCCGGTTGGCCGCGACGAGTACACCCGTTTCTATCTGGCTGCCGGTGCCGTCGGCATCCTCTATAAGATGAACGCCTCCATCTCCGGCGCCGAAGTGGGCTGTCAGGGTGAAGTAGGTGTCTCCTGCTCCATGGCCGCTGCCGGTCTGACCGAGCTGATGGGCGGTAGCCCGGAGCACGTCTGCGAAGCTGCCGAAATCGGCATGGAGCACAACCTGGGTCTGACCTGTGATCCGGTTGCCGGTCAGGTACAGGTGCCTTGCATCGAGCGTAACGCCATCGCAGCCATGAAGGCAGTCAACGCCTCCCGTATGGCCCTGCGTCGTACCTCCAAGCCGCGCGTCTCCCTGGACAAGGTGATCGAAACCATGTACATCACCGGCAAGGACATGGACTCCAAGTACCGTGAAACCTCCCGTGGCGGTCTGGCCATCAAGGTGATGCAGGTTGCCTGCGAATAAATAAGGGTTACGACCCTCATCTGAACAAAGGCGGGATATCCCGCCTTTTTTATTGCCCGAATGGAATGCCGGGCACTTATACCGGCATACCGACCATTTCACTGTTGGGCGTCGCGGATATACCCTACTACGCCACCGCAATGCGGATTGCTTTTTCTGAATGCCTCTCTGATGAGATACCTTGATTAACTCGTCTCAGTGGATTGGAAGCGACGTTCTGCCCCTGCCAGTAACATTTACCCGCTATCTTGCCCCGGTCACGATTCCACAACTAATCGATATCGAGATGCCCCCTCAGCTCAATATCCCTCCTTTGGTCATACCCTTGTTTGGCAAGACGCGGTTACCGCTCACCCTGCGGATTATCACGCCGCCACATTGATTGCCTCCTATGTGGCACTTTCGTGATCAGGGCAAACAATCAAGTACACAAACAGGGGGTTAGTTCATCATTTTGGCCACAGCGCATCGGGCAAACTGGTTTTAGCACCGTTATCACCGCCCTCTTTACGCCCTATTTGATGTAAAACGCATCGAGCAGTGGAGGCCAAAAAAGCGCCCAAAGAAGCGGCTGAAAATAATCGATGAATGGGCCAATAGCCGTTGAAATGGAGGATATGAGAGCACGCCGCTCGCTATTTTTGTGAGCGCCAGCAAAGGTTGACGATATGGTGTTGGGAGTAGATTGACTTTCTATTTAAACAGCGAAAAGTGAATATCACCAAAGGGAGGGTTTAATTTGGCCAGATCCTGTCACGGGATTATCGCAGGCCACCTCTCCGGGGCCGGAAGGCGTCATGCAGAGTCACAAAGAATTAGCCCCGCTGGGCAGAACACACAACGGGGCTGGATATTCAGGATGGCTGTTTCAGGCTGGCCTTGTGCTGCGCCAGCAAATTCTCGGGGGGCGGCGGTACCTGCAGGTAGAAGCCCTGGTTGGTCAGCGCGGCCATCACCTTGCCGACATCAGCCAGCCCCAAGGGCTTGGCCGGATCCAGCTTGGTCATCAGCACCAGCTCGGGACGCCCGAATGCGCTCAGCAATGGCTCGGGAACGCGGGAAAAATCCTCTCTTTTTTCAACAAAAAGGTAGGTCTCGGCTTTTTTGCGACTTTTATAGACTGCACACAACATGGAAATTGATATAATCCGACGAGTTTATTGCCTCTGATGGGGGCAAACTATAACATCAGGAATTGAATAACAATAACGGATTAGCATCTCTGCCTCGGGGAAGATTCATGGTTGAGCGCGATAACGAATTGAAAGGGACCACCTTCACTATTTCTGTGTTGCATATCAGCGATGGCGAGCCTGAGCGGATACGTCAGTTGTTGGCAGAAAAAGTGGCCCAGGCACCCTACTTTTTTAATTGTGCGCCGCTGGTGATCAATGTTTCCCGACTGGAACATATTCCCGATTTCGAACAGCTCAAGGAGCTGGTGGAGTCCGAAGAGTTTGTGCTGGTCGGCATCACGGGGGCGCGCAGTGAAGAGATGAAGACAGCCGCCAAGGCGGTGGGACTGGCCGTGATGGCCTCGGGCAAGAGTCGCAAGAGCGAACCGGAACCCGAGCCTGCCCCCGCGCCAGCCGCCCCTGAGGTGGTTCCCGAGCCCGAACCCGCCCCCTTGATCCCGAGCAAGGTACATGTGGGGCCGGTTCGTTCCGGCCAGCAAATTTACGCCGCCGGCACCTCGCTGGTGGTGCTGGGGTCCGTCAGTCCGGGAGCTGAAGTGCTCGCCGACGACAGCATTCATATTTATGGCACCCTGCGTGGCAGAGCCATTGCCGGTGCCCGGGGAAACACCCAGGCCCGGATCTATTGCCAGCAATTACAGGCCGAGCTGCTCTCCATCGCGGGCACATTCCAGCTGAGCGATGCATTGCCAGCAGGCCTGATCCAGCAACCGGTACACGTCCGGCTGGACAACGAACAACTCCGAATAGACCGTATCAAATAGAGTTACAAGGAAGCGAGAATGGCGCGAATCATAGTCGTTACATCGGGTAAAGGTGGCGTTGGCAAGACCACTACCAGTGCGGCCCTGAGCACCGGCTTAGCCCAGCGTGGTCACAAGACAGTGGTCATTGACTTTGACATCGGTCTGAGAAACCTGGATCTCATCATGGGCTGCGAGCGGCGCGTGGTGTATGACTTCGTCAACGTCATCAATGGGGAAGCAAACCTCAATCAGGCGCTGATCAAGGACAAACGCTCGGAAAATCTGTTTATCCTGCCCGCCTCCCAGACCCGGGACAAAGATGCCCTCACCCGTGAGGGGGTCGAGAAGATCCTGGATCAGCTGGCGGAGATGAAGTTCGATTACATCGTCTGCGACTCCCCGGCAGGGATCGAGGCGGGCGCACTGATGGCACTCTATTTTGCCGATGAAGCGATCGTCACCACCAACCCGGAAGTCTCTTCCGTGCGTGACTCCGACCGCATCCTTGGCATCCTGGCCTCCAAGTCCCGTCGCGCCGAGCGTGGCGAAGACCCCATCAAGGAGCACCTGCTGCTGACCCGCTACTGCCCGACCCGCGTCAACCGCGGCGACATGCTGAGCGTGCAGGATGTGCAGGAGATCCTGGCCATTCCTCTGCTCGGGGTGATCCCGGAGTCCCAGGCGGTGCTGCGCGCCTCCAACTCAGGCGAACCGGTCATTCTGGACAAGGAGTCCGATGCCGGTCAGGCCTACGAAGATGCGGTGTCCCGCCTGCTGGGCGATGCCAAGGAATTTCGTTTTCTGGAAGAAGAGAAGAAGGGCTTCTTTAGCCGACTGTTCGGGAGTTAAACATGTCATTATTGGATTATTTTCGTTCCAACAAGAAACAGAACACCGCACAACTGGCCAAAGAGCGGTTGCAGATCATTGTTGCTCACGAGCGTTCATCCAGAGGGGGGCCGGATTACCTGCCCCAGCTCAAGCAGGACATCCTCGATGTGATCCGCAAATACGTCAACATTGATCCGGAGAAGATAACAGTCCAACTGGATCAGAAGAGTGATGAGCTGTCGGTACTGGAGCTCAACATCACCTTCGCCGATGACAAGAAGGGATGAGCTGACGCCCTATGCGTGACCCCTTCCCCCAATGAAGACCGGATCCTGTCACTGGATCCGGTTTTTTATTGGCACAAAAACAGGCCACAGCGGTTCGCCTCATCTCGCCAAGGGGTCTGCCGACCGCTAGAATAGCGCCGCCCCGCAGGCAGTGATCTGCGCCGGCACCTTTTTCTCTTTTCTGGAACAGACCGCTTATGTCTATGAATGACGAAATGCACAGCGTCGAGGAACTGCTCGATACCGCCCTCGAACTCTTTATGGAGCTGGCCTCTGACAACCTGCCGGAGCAGGAGATCGCCCGTTTCAATCAGGAGTTCAACGATCGCGGCCTGCTGGCCGAAACCGACCCGGCCGATGACTGGGAAGCGGACGTGGGTTTTGCCGTGAGCGATACCAACTATGCCGAGATCTGGGTTGGCCTTGGCAATGAAGAACAAGAGTATGAGCACCTGTTTGCCCGCATGCTGCTCTCCCGCCGTGTTGACGAGAAGTTCTGCCACATCGAATGGCTGCCCCAATAATTCCGGATCCCGATGATCCCAGCCACTATCAGTGGGAGTCTGACCCTGACTCTGTGGCCCCTGAACGTCCATCTGTATCGCTTGGGCGCCGGGTGTTGAGGTGGGCAGGCAAGATTGCGCTGGCCGGGCTGCTCTGCTCGGTCGGCTCGGTCGCCTTGCTGCGTTTTATCGATCCGCCGATGTGGAGCTGGCGTATCGAGCGAGCTCTGTTTCCGCCCGCCAAGATCACCCAGGTGCGCCATCAATGGGTAGATCTGGCGTCCATCTCCAAGGAGCTGCAGCTGGCGGTGATCGCCGCCGAGGATCAGCGCTTTGCCGACCATAACGGTTTTGACATGGATGCCATCAACGCCGCGCTCAAGCACAACCAGCACAGCGAACGGGTGCGCGGCGCCAGCACC
This sequence comes from Aeromonas sp. 95A, assembly GCF_051919235.1. Taxonomy (NCBI): domain Bacteria; kingdom Pseudomonadati; phylum Pseudomonadota; class Gammaproteobacteria; order Aeromonadales; family Aeromonadaceae; genus Aeromonas; species Aeromonas sp. 95A. Next base: position 456,372 of record NZ_JBQBFC010000001.1, on the reverse strand, counting down.
CTCAGCCAGCAGACCGCCAAGAACCTCTTTATGTGGAGTGATCGCAGCTTCCTGCGCAAGGGGCTGGAGGCCTGGTTTACCCTGCTGATGGAGCTGGGCTGGGACAAGGCCCGCATTCTCGAGGTCTATCTCAATATCGTGGAGTTCGGACCCGGCATCTATGGCGCCGAAGCCGCTGCCCGCACCTACTTTGGCAAACCGGCCAGCCGCTTGACCCGCTACGAGTCATCCCTGCTGGCTGCTGCCCTGCCCAATCCGTGGCGCTATCGGGTCAAGCCCCCGTCACCCTATGTGCAGAAGCGCTCGGTCTGGATCCGCCGCCAGATGGGGCAACTGGGTCAGATCACCCTCAATCGGGTGCATCAGGCCGACTGATCCTCAGGGCTCATCGGATTTCTCCGGTGGGCCCAGATGGCCGCCCACCGTCTCGCGGTGGAGTGGCAGATAGTGCCACCACCAGGCCTCGCGCCGTCGCTTGATCTGTTGGCGCCGTCCCCGCTGTTTCATCCCCTTACTCCCTGCCAGATGATCCGCGCCTTAACCATACTCCCCCAACGGCAACTTGGACAGGCCAGCCACGCCCGGCGCACTGGTCTGGCCGCCACAGCCAATAATTGTTACAGTAGCGAACCTCGATGTATCTGGAGTGATTTCATGGAACAGCGTACCCCGGATCAGCTGGTCGAATGGGCCTATGATCAGTTTCTTGAGCAGGCCGCCGATATGCTGGCCCCCGAACAAATAGTCGACATCACCCTGGAGTTTGAGCAGCGTGGCGCCGTGGAGGCGACTCTGCCCAATGCCGACTGGTCGACCGAGCTTGGTGAGCCGGTCGATATGGAGCGCTGGGTCGAAGTGTGGGTCGGTTTGCTGGATCATCAGGATGAGTTTGAGGTGATCTTCGCCACCTTCCTACTGCCCCGTCTGTTGACCGAAGATCAAGTGCATGTGCGCTGGCATCGCCAGCAGCAGGCATAAAAAAGGCGCCATCGGCGCCTTTCTTGTTTCTGTGCACTCTTATTGCTGTTCTCTGCTAATCCTGCGCCGCGATGGCCTTGGCCAGACAGCGGCGGCACCAGCAAGCGCTGGCCTCCTGCATCGGCAATACCGGCAACTGGCTGCACCAGCACTGCGCAATGGTCTGACCGGCAGAGACGGCGCAATGGGCCGGTTCGCCACAACCCGGACAGCGGTGGGTGCTTTTCGAGCCATTCAGCTCGGCCATCACCGCCAGCTGGGCCTTGCTATCCATCGCCGACCAGTGGCCGATCTCGGTCAAGGTGCGGCCACAACCAAGGCAAAGCCCATCTTTCGCCTTGCAGAGGCCAACACAGGGACTCGGCATCTTATTCGCTATCCACGGCCGAGTCGGTCTCTGTGGCCACCAGAGTGATGGCGTTATCTTCGATGACGATCTTGCCCTGCTTGTAGAGGCCGCCGATCGCCTTCTTGAAGGTGCCCTTGCTCATGCTGAACAACTTGTAGATGAGCTCGGGTTCGCTCTTGTCACCCACCGCCAGACTGCCGCCCTGCTTTTTCATCCGGCTCAGAATGCGTTCACCGGCATCATCAACCCGCGCCAGACCCGGCTTTTGCAGGGTCAGATCGAGCTTGCCATCTTCGCGCACCTGCTTGACCCAGGCGGTTTGCGGCCGACCGGTCATCACCCGGCCAAACACCTCGTTCTTGAACAGCATGCCAGGATACTGACCGTTGACGATCACCTTGATGCCCAAGGGCGAGTGCTCCCCCGGCAGCGCGGTCACTTCGTCACCGACCTTGAAGTTGCTGCCGGCCGGGGTCAGGAAACGCTCGATGCGGCTGGTGCCGACCATGCGCCCTTCGTTATCCAGTTGCAGACGCACCAGATAAACGTGGCCCACCTGCATCGGCTTGTTCTGCTCACGGCTGGGCACGAACAGATCCTTTTTCATGCCCCAGTCGAGGAAAGCACCAATCTTGTTGGCATTGACCACTTTCAGACCGGCAAATTCGTCCACCATGGCAAATGGCTTGTCGGTGGTGATCACCGGCTCGCAATCGGCATCCAGATAGAGGAAGACCTGCACGCTATCCCCCTCTTTCACCCCTTCCTGCAGTTGACGTTTGGGCAGCAGCAGTTCACCGTACTCATCGGCCGCAAGCCAGGCGCCACGGTCTTCGAGTTCAACAACGGTGAGGGTGTTCATCTTGCCAATCTGTATCATGGTGCTCTCTTTTCTCATTACCCGGATGGGCCAATTGATCATGGCCCCTATGGGCGCGCATGTTACCTCAAGAGCGGTGATCCGGCCTAGTCCCCAAGCCACCACGAACCGCCCTTTCGCCCCTATCTTATCCGCCAATGGTGATTAAATCGCCAAACAGGCGGCCATTTACTGCAAATAACCCCACTTTTAGGTAGACTTCGCGGCTGTTCAAATCCAGAGGAACTGTCGATGAACCCATCCACTCGTACCCGCCATCTTAATCAATGGATCCAGAGCCACAGCGATCAGGACATGACCTACCCGGCCCTGCACGGTTTTCTCTGTGCTCGTCTGGTGGGGCCAGAGACCCCTGACTGGCAACACCCGCTGGCTGGTCTGCTGGAACAGGATGCCGAGTTGGATGAAAAAAGCGCAGAAGCCCTCAACCACCTGATCGCCGAGCTGGAATCCCAAGCCGACGACGCCCAGCTGGCCCTGCCCAGCCAGTGCCGCCTGCCCAGCGATAACCCCGAGCAGGTGTTCGAACAGAGCCACCCCCTCGGTCAATGGTGTTATGGCTTCAGCATGGGTTTTGCCACCTGGCCCAAGCCGAAGGATTTGAACGACCCGACCACCCAGTACCGCTTCAGTCTGGCCGCAGAGCTGAGCCTGTTTCGCGACAAGCAGATGGCCCAGATGCTCTATAGCGCAGCCGCCAGCGAACTCCCCTTTGTCGAGTTCTGCAAACGCCAGCGCCAGAATATGAAAACCGCCCTCAACCAGTTGCTCAACCTCGACCAGTATCAGGCCGCCCCCAGCGCTGATGTGGCCCTCAATGGCGAGCAGGCCCAACAGTGGCAGACCTGGTTCGAGCTGGCCGACAGCTGCCGCGATCATCAGGCCCGCCTCGGCTGGTTCGAGAAGATCATCGCCGATGCCACTCCGCTGTTTGACGACGCCTTCTGGCAGCAAATCGCCGGCCACGGCTGGAGTGCCCCCGAACTGCGCCCTCTGCTGGCCGCCAGAGCCGGGCGCGCCGACTGCCTGCTGCGCCTTGGCAAGCTGGGTGAAGCCAAAGCGGAGTATCTGGCGCTGCTGACAATCTGCATGGCCGATGAGCTGGGTTGCCGCTACAACCTCTCCACCCTCTATGCACTGCAAGGGGATTGGCAGGCGTTGGCCGCCCTGCTGGTGCGCTTCGATGAAGCCTCCAGCTGGTTGCTCTATAACAAGGCGCTGATGCTCTTTGCTACCGAGGGTGCCGAGGCAGCCAAGCCCCATCTGCTGGTCGCCATCGAGGCCAACCCGCACATTCCGGCCTGCCTGCTGGGTCAGCGCAAGCTGCCCAAACAGGAGCCACAAAGCTGGCAAGCGGGCAGCCGCGACGAGGCCGCGCTCTACGCCATCCACACTCGTGAGGCTTGGCTCAAGCAGAACGCCCTCATCTGGTTGCGTAAAGGCTGAACAGCGTTGGCTTAAAATCCCGTCGGTCAGACCCGGTTTTTCCTTGAGGGCGTGCGCCACCGCACATTTCATCGCAACCGGGTCAGACAAATCAGCTTGAGTTTCGTATCATCAATGTCAAAGTATCAAAAGAAACTGCATCTGATGCAGCCGTCACAGCAGGGTGTAATATGTCAAAAATCATAGCGTTACTCGCTCACTACCCGCCCTATCAGTTGGTACATGCCGCCGAGATGCTACGGGATACCTTCGAACAGTTTTATGAACAGCGTTACCAGCTGACCGTGCCGCAATGGCGCCTGATGATGGTGCTCGGCCCCAACTACCCCATCAGCCAGAAAGAGCTGGTCGAGGCGAGCGGCATGGACAAGGTGCGCATCTCCCGCGAGATCCGCCGTCTGGTCGAAAAAGGGATCATCTTTACCGAGAGCAGCGAGCAGGATAAACGCATCAGCCTAGTCTCCCTCACCAATGCCGGGCTCGCCCTCTTCCTGCAGCTCAAGAGTGAAGCGGGCAGCTGGCAACATACCCTGACCGACTATCTGCCTAGCGAATCCCGCGAGGCTATCCGCCAGCATCTGCACAGCGTCAGCGCCGCCATCGAGCAGCTGCAATCACTGGATCGGGAGAAATAATCATGGATTTGAAAAAGTTCGCCACCATGGACATCAACATGCTGCTGAGCGTCGTCAATATGCAGCTGCGTGATCGCTATGACGATCTGGATGATCTCTGCAAGGCGCAGGAGATCGATCAGGCTGCACTGGAAGCGCGGCTCGCTGGCGGCGATTTTCACTACCAGCCAGCACAGAAACAGTTCAGATAAAGAGAGCTAGCGGGATCGGGATCACAGCGCCAGTGATGGCGCTGGCTCTGCGGTAAAAACCTGATATGGTCTGAAGAGCCCCAACAGGGTGATGCACGGATACATCACCCTGTCACAAGAGGGCATTAAAATCGTTTCAGGTGAGCAAACCAAGGATGACCCCATGATATTGATGACCCGACAGAGCCTGTTGATCACGCTCTGTACCCTGTTGATGATCAGCCTCTTCACGCCCCACTTGCCACAAAGTACCGAACAGTGGCTGACCACCCTCTTGCTTGGCCTGCTGGTCACGGTGGCATTGCTGCTGGTGCGCGGTTGTCGCCGCTTTATGATGGAGTAGTGACTCCGCCGGAACGTCTATACCGACCGCTTGCCGCGATACTCTCTGTAGCAGTAACGTCTGTCGCAATCACATCTAGCCAAAAAACAAACGCAGCCTGATGGCTGCGTTCTTGTATCTGGCGGGGCAACCCCTTGAAGAGATAACCCCTAACGGGATAGATCGCCCTTATAGAGAGAGCCCTTAGATAGCCAGAGCCTCAAGCTGCGCTTTGGCCGCTTCCATCCCCTTGCTCTGGGCATCCGGGCCCATACCCATCCCCTCGGCGTAGATGAAATCCACCTCTTTGATACCGATGAAACCGAGCACGGTACGCATGTAGGGAGTGACCAGATCGGTGGCACTGCCAACGTGCATGCCGCCACGGGGGCTGATCACCAGCGCACGGGTATTTTCAACCATACCCACCGGGCCGGTCTCGGTATAGCGGAAGGTGACGCCAGCGCGAGCCACCAGATCGATCCAGTTTTTCAGCTGGGTCGGGATGTTAAAGTTGTACATGGGGGCCGCAATCACCACCAAGTCGCTCGCTTTGAGTTCGGCAATCAGCTCGTCGGACTGGGCGATCACCGCCAGTTGACGCTCATTGAGGTTGTCACCACCGCGCAGGCCGGAGGCCAACTCGCCATCCAGCACCGGCAAGTTGAGGGCCGCCAGATCACGCACGGTGACGGCATCATCCTGATGGTCAGCCAGGAAACCGTCTATCAGGGCGTTGGATTGGGAATATTGACCCAGGATGCTGGATTTGAGTACGAGGATATTGGCCATGGTGAAACTCCATTTGGTTATCGGTTGAACAGCCTTGCTGTCGATGGAGGTCACTCTAAACATTGTGCTTATTTGCTGATAGCGAAAATAGATGCTCAACTTGTTCAAAATTTTTGATTAAAGGCCACTTCCTCGCCAGCCAACCTCGCGGCCGCGCTTCAACCCTTGGCAGAACAAACGATTGCCGTTATGATCCGCCGCACTTTTTTCCAGCGACCCGGATCCCATGATACCCTCGCGCAGGCACTCTCCTCTGGCTGGTGCAGTCTGGATGATGGTGGCAGGACTCTGCTTCGCCGCCGTCAACAGCCTGAGCCAGTATGTCAGCTTCAAACTCGGCCTTGCCTCTACCCAGGTCGCCTTCCATCAATACCTGATCGCCCTGATCTGCCTGTTGCCCTGGCTGGTTCGTCATGGCTTGCGCCAATCCCTGATGACCAATCAGTTCCGGTTGCACCTGTTGCGGGTATTGCTGGCAGTGATCGGCATCCAGCTCTGGCTCTGGGCACTGGCGTACCCTGTACCTATCTGGCAGGGGATCGCTCTGCTGATGACCTCACCGCTGTTTGCCACTCTGGGCTCCGCCCTGCTGCTCAAGGAGCAGGTGAGCCGCGCCCGCATTCTGGCCACCCTGGCGGGCTTTGCCGGCGCCATGCTGATCCTCGCCCCCTGGACTGACGAATTCAACTGGGCCTCCCTGCTGCCGGTGGCAGCGGCGCTGTTCTGGGCCGGCTACTCCCTGATGGTGCGCTATCAGGCCGCCAACGAATCATCCCACACCATAGTGGTGTATCTGCTTATCTTCAGTACCCCGTTCAACGTCATGCTGGCTCTGCCGGAGTGGCAGTGGCCAAGCGAGAGCCAGTGGCTGCTGGTAGCCGCTTCCGGCGTGCTGACGGCGCTGGCCCAGATGTCCATCGCCCGCGCTTACAGCGTGGCGGAGGCCTCCTTCGTGCAGCCTTTCGATTTTGCCAAGCTGCCGATGAACGTGCTGGCGGGCTGGCTGGTATTTGGCTGGGCGCCCCCCGGCCGTCTGTGGCTTGGCGCTGCCATCATCATTGGCGCCATTACCTTGCTGACCCATCTGGAGCAGCGCGCTCACAAACCCGTTTCCTGAGGTACGCCATGCGTGCCTCTTTTTTTGTCCGCTATTCATGCAGTAGCGGCCATTAACAGTGACCATCGACATCAGGAGAGATCGTATGTTTGGAACCGCAACCCGCCCCGGCGCCACCCGTGCCCTGCTGCTGGGCTCCGGCGAACTTGGCAAGGAGGTCGCCATCGAGTTGCAACGATTCGGGATCGAAGTGATCGCCGCCGACCGCTACCCCAATGCCCCCGCCATGCAGGTGGCCCACGCTGCCCACGTGCTGGACATGCTCGATGGCAACGCCCTGCGTGCCCTGGTCGCCGAGGTTAAACCCGACCTCATCATCCCCGAGATTGAAGCGATTGCCACCGATACCCTTGCTGCCCTTGAGCAAGAAGGGGTCAAGGTAGTGCCCAACGCCCGCGCTACCCAGCTCACCATGAACCGGGAAGGGATCCGCCGCCTCGCCGCCGAGACCCTGAGTCTGCCCACCTCACCCTACCGTTTTGCCCAAAGCAAAGAGGAGTTTGTCGCCGCAGTCGAGGCTATCGGCCTGCCATGTGTGGTGAAACCTGTGATGAGTTCGTCCGGCAAGGGGCAGAGTATACTGCGCGATCTCGCCAAGCTCGATGAGAGCTGGACCTACGCCCAGGAAGGCGGCCGCGCCGGTCGTGGCAAGGTGATCGTCGAGGGCTTCGTCCCCTTCGAGTACGAGATCACCCTGCTCACGGTCCGCGCCGTCGATGGCATTCACTTCTGCGAGCCGATCGGCCACCGTCAGGAAGATGGCGACTACCGCGAATCCTGGCAGCCGCAGGTGATGAGCGAGCTGGCGCTGGCCCGCTCCAAAGAGGTGGCCGCCAAGGTGGTCGAGGCCCTCGGTGGTTACGGCCTGTTCGGAGTCGAGCTCTTTATAAAAGGCGATGAAGTGTGGTTCAGCGAAGTCTCGCCGCGTCCCCACGATACCGGCATGGTGACCCTGATCTCCCAGGATCTCTCCGAGTTCGCCCTGCACGTGCGCGCCATTCTGGGGCTGCCGGTCGGCACCATCACCCAGTACGGGCCGAGCGCCTCTGCCGTGGTGCTGCGCGAAGGGCACAGCCAGAATATCCGCTATCAGGGGATTGGTGAGGCATTGGCGCTGGTGCCGGGTGCCCAGCTGCGGCTGTTTGGCAAGCCGGAGATCGCCGGTCGCCGCCGTCTTGGCGTGGCGCTGGCCCGCGCAGAGGATTGCCAGGATGCGGTAGAGAAAGCCAAAGCCGTGGCCGCCAAGGTCGATGTACTGTTCTAAGGGCTTTTTTGCCATAGCAAAACAAACGTTTGCCGATGTGATCGGGCGCAAGGGGCATGGCAATGCCCCTTTTGCATTTCCCCGTCAGGCTTATAATCCCCTCTTCAAATTTGTCAGGAGTACAAGATGTTAGCTGCCGTGATCTTCGATATGGATGGTGTTCTGATCGACTCGGAACCCTTTTGGCAACGGGCCCAAATCGCCGTTTTCTCCGAACTGGGTCACCCCCACACGGTAGAGGATTGTGAGTCGACCATCGGCGTGCGCATCGATCAGCTGGTTGCCCACTGGTATCGCCTGCGCCCGTGGAGCGGCCCGAGCCAGGAAGAGGTGGTGCAGCGCATTCTGGATCAGGTCAACGCCCTGATCCTCTCCGAAGGTCAGGCCAAAGCCGGTGTGCTGGAAGCGCTCGAGCTTATCGAGGCCCGCGGCCTGAAAGTGGGTCTGGCCACCTCCTCCCCCTTTGCGATGGTAGAAGCTGTGCTCGGCAAACTCGGCATTCGCGATCGCTTTATGGCGGTCCACTCCGCTGAAATCGAGCGTTTCGGCAAACCGCACCCGGATGTCTATATCCACGCCGCAGAAAAGCTGGGGGTTGAGCCGGTGCACTGCCTGGCCATCGAAGACAGCTTTACCGGTTTGCTGGCGGCCAAGGCGGCCTCCATGACTGCGCTGATCGTGCCGGATCCCGCTTTAGTGGGTGACCCACGCTTGGCCATCGCCAACTACCAGCTCGGCTCGCTGGCCGAGCTGAATGCCGACATATTGGCCAGCTGGGTCAAGTAGCGCCTATCGGCGCCTTGTTGCGCTCGCGTTCTCATATCCGCAGGGGGCTCCAGCCCCCTGTGATTGCCAAACAACCGTTGGCAATTTCCCTCTTTTCACCTGTCATTCTCAACCAGATTGTTCCTCTCGCACACGACCAGTCCAACCGGTTGCACCTTGCCATCCCTCAGGCTTGATCTCTGTCATAAACGTGCGTTTGCTCGCGGTTAACCCCCAGCAGCCCGACTAGAATCAGGATAGATAGGCGGCCCCAGGGCCCGAGGAGGTTATCATGATCGAGTACACCAGCAAGCGCATCGTCTGCCCTCACTGTGGCCACCATACCCGGGTCGAGCTGGATGCCAGTCAGGGTGATCAGGAGTTTTACGAAGATTGCATGGCCTGTTGCAATCCGATCCACCTGCGGCTTCACCGCGACGAAGCTCGCGACTGCCTGCAACTCTTTGTGGATGCCGACGACGAGCAACTGTTTTGATTGCGAGTCACAAAAGGCCGAGCAGCTGTTTTGCCTGCAAGTCGCAAAGAGCTGAGCAGATGTTGTGACTGCGAGTCATAGAAGGTTGAGTGGATATTTTCACCATGTAAAAAACAAGGGCCTGCACACTGCAGGCCCTTGCTTATGAGGCGATTGAAACCGAGCCGTTTCCTTTCAGTGACCCGCGCGTGCCGCCAACACCCGCTCCACGGTATCGACGATGGCCTGGGTCTGGGGATCGATCTCGATATTGGTCTGCCAGCCAGCCTTGACCCAACCCAGGTTGGTGCGGGCCAGGGTCTCAGGGATCAGGTGAACGCAAAACTCCCGCTCGCGCACCTCGCCGATGGTCAGGCTGATGCCGTCGATGCCGATATACCCCTTGGTCAGCACATATTTCATCAGCTCGGGGGCGAGGCGATACCACACCTGACGGTTGTTGGGGGTGTCGATCACCGAGGTCACTTCCGCCATGCCGATAATGTGGCCGGACATGGCGTGACCGCCGATCTCGTCGCCAAAGCGGGCGGCCCGCTCCACATTGACCTTGTCCCCCACCTGCAGCTTGCCGAGGTTGGTCAGGCGCAGGGTCTCCTGCATCAAATCGAAGCTGACCAGCTCACCCTCTACCCGGGTAACGGTCAAGCAGCAGCCGTTGTGGGCGACCGAAGCGCCGAGGGCCAGCCCTTCCCCCCACTCCCGGCTGGGCATGCGGATCACGTGGGTACGAAATGAAGCACTCTCTTCGATGGCGACCAGCTCGGCCACACCTTGCACAATTCCGGTAAACATCATCACCTCTTTGTTTCTGGTAACACGCTCTGTTTTTTATCGCGGCCTGTGGCCGCTTCTTTTACATAATCCGTTTTTTACACAATTCGTTTGGTACAAACTGTCACACCTGCTCCGCCGCCTCAGACCGCGCCAGCACTCGAGCCCGGCGCTGGGAATAGATGACCACTATGCCAGCCAGTACGATAAGCAGACACCCCGCCATACTACTGAGGGTCGGCATTTCACCAAACATCAGATAGCCGCAGAGGGTAGAAAAAAAGATCTGGAAATAGAAGAAGGGTGCCAGAGTAGAGGCCTGCGCATACTGCATCGCCTTGATAAGGCAATATTGGGAGAGCAGGGTCACCACCGGTAGCGCCAGCAGATAGGGCAAGTCAGCAAGCCCAGGGTTGCGCCACAGTGCAGGCTGCCAGCAGAGTGCGACCATTGCCACCATCCCCAGCATGAAGCAGGTGACGATCAGGATATCGAGGGTGGTCAAACGTGGATCCACCAGCTTGGTGATAAGGTTGTAGCCGGTGTTGGCCAGTACAATGACCAGTGGCAGCAGATAGTAGAGGTTCGCGTCGCCCCCGTCAGGATGGGTCACCACCAGCACGCCAAACAACCCCAGCAGCACGGCCGCCACCTTGGTCCGGGTCAGACGCTCCCTGAAAAAGATCACGCCCGCCACCACGAAGGCCAGCGAACCGAGCTGGCAAATGATGGTGTAGACGTTGAGCGGTACATGGGCCAGTGCAATCACCGAGACCAGCGCACAGACCAGAAACAGCAGCGAGCGCAACAATAGCCAGCGATCCACAGCCAGCAGCGCCGACATGGTGCGCCTTGGCAACAACAGCAGCAGACCGAGGAAAGGAACAAAGAAGCGAAACCAGACCATCTCCATCACGGAGTAGCCATGGAGTACCAGATATTTGTCTGCGCCATCCTTAAGCGTCAGGGCGAGAAGTGCAAACAGCGTCAGAAAGATCGCCAGTGAGTTGCGCGAAGAGAACAGCATCAAAGAGGCCGAAACAGGAAAAGGGGGTAAACAAACTAACGGGCTTGCCGTAAATTACAACCGCAAGACTGACAAAATGGGAGCAAAACCGCTATATTTGCTCGCCCTTTTACTTTCAAGGAAGCAAATCATGATGGTTTATGAGTGCTGTGAAGCGATCCGTATCGCCTATAACCAGATTGGCTCCGGCGAACAGGGCTATGTGCCAAACGCCATTGCCGCCACTATTCGCGCCCTCAACGCGGTCGCCGCCGATGAGCGGGTACCCGCCGAGCTGCGCGAACAGGCAGCCTATGCCGCTGCCAACCTGCTGATCAGCGATCACGAAGACGCTTGATCCTGCCCCCGGGGCGGCAACTATTTCGTCCTGGCTGAATTTCAGGCTAGAATGCCTCCCCCACCCTTTGCACTTTCGTCCGAAAGTGCAAAGGCTCTTCCCGATTTCCGCTCTTTTTTACTCTTATCTGATCCACTCGGAGGTGTCAGTGCAACGTTATTGGTCCGAGGCGAAGCAGCTCGTCCGTCTAGCCAGCCCCATTCTGGTCGCCCAGGTGGCCCAGGTCGCCATGAACTTCGTCGATACCGTGATGGCGGGTCAGGTGAGTGCGGTCGATCTGGCCGCCGTGTCGGTGGCGTCCAGCTTCTGGCTACCGGTGATCCTGCTGGTGCAGGGGATCATCATGGCGCTCACCCCCATCGTCTCCCAGCTCAATGGCGCCCGTAAACGGGAGGCAATTCGCCCGGCCGTCCATCAGGGCTTCTGGCTGGCACTGATCGTCACCCCGCTGGCGATGATCGCCCTCTATTACAGCCCGCTGGCGTTGCAGTTCATGGATGTGGAACCGGTGATGGCGGCCAAGACCACTGGCTATCTGCATGCCATCCTATGGGGTCTTCCCGCGTTCGTACTGTTCCAGGTGCTGCGCAACTTCAGTGAGGGGCTCTCCCACACCATGCCTACCATGGTGATCGGCTTTGTCGGGCTGGCGGTCAATATTCCCGCCAACTACATCTTCATTCACGGCCACTTCGGCATGCCGAAACTGGGCGGGGTGGGCTGTGGCGTGGCTACTGCCATCGTGCTGTGGGCCATGCTGCTGGCGATGATCCTCTATGTGAAGCTCTCCCGTCACTTCACCGAGATCCGCCTCTTTTCCCAACTGGCTCGCCCCAACGGCAGCCGGATCTGGCGCTTGTTCCGCCTGGGGTTCCCCATCGCCATGGCGATCTTCTGCGAGGTGACCCTGTTTACCGTGGTGGCCCTGATGCTGGCCCCCTTCGGCGCCGAAACGGTGGCGAGCCACCAGATTGCGCTCAACTTCTCCAGCCTGGTCTTTATGCTGCCCCTCTCCATCGGGGTGGGTGTCACCATCCGGGTCGGTCACAGCATCGGCGAAGGGCAACCCCATCACGCCCGAGTGGCTGCTCGCACCGGCTTGATGCTGGGAATGGCCATCGCTGCTGCCACTGCCGCCATGACGGTGCTGCTGCGCGAGCAGATCGCCTCCATCTATACCGATGATCAGCAGGTGATCGTCCTGGCGGCCATTTTGCTGTTCTTCGCCGCCATCTATCAAATCTCCGACTCGGTGCAGGTGGTCGCGGCCGCCGCACTGCGCGGTTACAAGGATACCCAGGCGATCTTCTACGTCACCATCGTCGCCTACTGGGGACTGGGGCTGCCCACCGGCATGATCCTGGGGCTCACCGACTGGCTGGTGCCGCGGATGGGGCCGCAGGGTTTCTGGATCGGCTTTATCGTCGGCCTCACCAGTGCGGCCCTGATGCTGGGGGCGAGATTGCGCTACATCTATGGCCGTTTTGCCACTCCGGAGGCCTGCACTACCCTGTCGCGATCTCAGTAACAGGCTTGGCAAGCGACAACTCGCCTGCAAAATCAACAGGCTGCGCAAGAACTGGGCAAACAGTCTCCTTTGTGCATATGGCCTGTTGACAGCCTTGGGGGGCATGGGTAGTATGCCGACCACGTCAGCAGCGCTGGCGTAGTGAAGTGATAGAAAGTGGGTTTATAGCTCAGTTGGTTAGAGCACTACCTTGACATGGTAGGGGTCGTTGGTTCGAATCCAATTAAACCCACCACTTTTCTGTGATGCGTCCTTAGCTCAGCTGGTTAGAGCACCACCTTGACATGGTGGGGGTCGGTGGTTCGAATCCACTAGGACGCACCATCACACAACACTGATTATGCGTCCTTAGCTCAGCTGGTTAGAGCATCACCTTGACATGGTGGGGGTCGGTGGTTCGAATCCACTAGGACGCACCATTCAGTTTGAAAGAAATGCAGATGTGGGTTTATAGCTCAGTTGGTTAGAGCACTACCTTGACATGGTAGGGGTCGTTGGTTCGAATCCAATTAAACCCACCACTTCTGAATAAAGAAATAAAAGTCGCATTGCGCACCCTGCGTCCTTAGCTCAGCTGGTTAGAGCATCACCTTGACATGGTGGGGGTCGGTGGTTCGAATCCACTAGGACGCACCAGATTAAAAAAGCCCGCTCATCGAGCGGGCTTTTTGCATTCTGTCCAGCCACTCCCCTGCCCCGCCAATCCGTTCAGTACCGACCGGGCAATAGCGCAGAGCCTTGTTCCCATAAAAAGCCCGTGTCATCCGATGAACGACACGGGCCGGATAGATGCCGCCAGATTTTCAGTTCTGCACGGCAATCTCGTACTTCTTTATCTTGCGATAGAGGGTGGCAATCCCTATCCCCAGCGCCTGTGCAGCCAATTTCTTGTTGCCAAGCCGCTGCAGGGTCTCTTCAATCATCTGTTTTTCCATGCTCTCAAGGCCGCTCTCACCCGGAACGGGCTCAGGCAGTTTCTCCGGCGTGGCAGCGAGCGGAGCAGTGGCAGGGACATTGAACGCCGCATCCAGATTGGTCACCGGGATCGACTGGGCGGTGACGCGATGGGGCTCCTGATTGCGGATAATGTTGGGGGGCAGCAGGCCGGCGTCAATCACTTCGCCCGCCTGGCTGACGTTGACCAGATATTCGATGAGGTTGCTGAGCTCGCGCACGTTGCCCGGCCAGCGATACCCCTTGAGCAGCGCCATCACCTCGGGCGCCAGACCGGGATAGACGATACCGATCCGGCTGGTGTGCAGGTTGAGGAAGTAGTGGGTCAGCAGCTCCACGTCCCCTTCCCGCTCCCGCAGTGGCGGCAGGTTGAGGGGGATGACGTTGATGCGGTAGTAGAGATCTTCACGAAACTTCCCTTCGGCGATGTATTGATCGAGATGCTGGTGAGTAGCGGCGATGATGCGGATATCCACCGGCACCGGTCGGCTGGCACCGATGGGGGTCACCTCCCGCAGCTCCAGCACCCGCAGCAGCTTGGCCTGCATGGTGAGTGGCATGTCGCCAATCTCGTCAAGGAACAGGGTGCCCTGATGGGCCGCCTGAATAAGGCCCTGCTTGCCGCCGCTGGAGGCACCGGTAAAGGAGCCCTTCACATAGCCAAACAGCTCGCTCTCCAGCAGTTGTTCGGGAATAGCGGCACAGTTGATGGCGATGAACGGCTTGTCCTGCCGCGGACTCAGGCGATGGACGGCGCGGGCCACCACCTCTTTACCGGTGCCGCTCTCGCCGCAAATCAGCACGCTGGAGGGGCTCTGGGCGATGCGGTGCAGTAGCCGCTTGAGGGTGCGCATCGGCTTGCTCTCGCCGATCAGCTGATCGATCCGCACATCCAGATCCGGCTCCTGAACCTGGCCGGAGTGGGACTGGTGAAACGCCATCAGAAAGAGCTGCTGGCCCTGCACATGGTGCAATTGACCGATGATCAGCTCCTGACGACCTTCAAAGGTGATGATGTGCTGGAGATGACCACTCAGCCCCTGTTGGGAGAAGGTGAGCGGGCGGATCCCCACTTCGCGCCCCTGCAGCTGTTCCTGCTGGCAACCCAGATGATGGAGTGCCGCCTCGTTGGCGTAGAGCAGTTGACTCTTGTCATCGAGCAGCAGGCAACCCTGATCCATGTTGGTCATCAGATTGAGGAACACCTTGTTGACCCCGTCCGACAGCCCGCGCGAATCGAGCAACTTGGCCACAAATATGGTGGAGATGTGGCGCACATAGTCGCACACATCCTGCAGATTGTTGTTGAGGCGCGCCTGCTGCTCGTCGCTGAAAGCCACCAGACTGATCACCCCGATGCAGCGCTCGTCCACCATGATGGGCACCCCGAGGAAGGCGCGCTCACGGCAGCTCTCCTTGCAGGTACAACCGTCACACACTGGATCATCGCTGGTGTGGGTAACGATCTTCTCCCGCTGGTTATCAATCACATAGCGCAGCAGGCGGGAGTCGCCCTCTAGCTGACGTCCGAAGAACTTGCCATAGGGCCCGGTGCCAGCCACCCGAACCATATCGGCATCCACAATCTCGACCTCAAGCTGCAGCACACTCGCCAGCATCTTGGCAAAGCGCAAGATGGTCGGCTGGATCTGCATCAACAGACACTGGTTGCTCACGGATCTCATCCATCATTCCTTTTTGTTCTTGTTATCCTCCCCCTAAAGGGAGTCATGCTGGCCAGATACTAAGGGATATCAGGGGGAACTACTTCGTGGGGGATCACGAAAAGGGAAAATGATTTGCATCCTCCGCAACTTCCGAGGTACAGATAAAATTCAATAAAAACATAGAGATGAAAACACATGCAGCAAGATAAACCACTCAGACCAGCCAAGCCTGCTGATCCGCAAAGTCCATCGACAGATCATGCTAAATATGAGGAAAACAACCACTGAAATGGCATTTGGCTCACGCGCCACGTACCTGTTTCAAGACTTGGCACTCATGGTCGAAATCCGCTTTATCTTGCGGCTGAATGTACCTTTGCCAGCGGGCAAACAGCTCGGCCGTCGGATAACGATGCAGACGAATACCGGTGCGATAGAGTTTGGGAAAGAGTGGGTCTGGCTGGGATCTCACGACCAGACCGCGCAGCTTCTCGCCAGAGGGAATGGCAATCACCAACTCATCCCCCTCTTTCAACCGTATGGCCCCAAGAATGCCGATGCCGCCGATGGCTATGTCTCGCACCACCACATAGGGCACCGGATTGAGCAACTCCAGAAACCAGTTGCGACGGCGACATTCCGCCTTGTAACCACCGCCACTAAGGATAAAACGGCGGTGTCTGCGCCAGTCATAACCGGTAGGCAATGCCGGGTCATAGCGCGATTTTGCCTGCCCCACAGGATCAGATTGCTCACTTGTGTCCATCCGGTTTCCCTCACTGGCATTGGTTAAACAGTGTCAGTCAGCTCTTTTTCATACTATAGCTGTCGCCGTTAGGCCCGGGGCTCAGGGCCGGATACGGGGACGACAGATATATTACGGAGGCAATGATGGACAGAGATGGCATGGAAGAGCTTGCTGATCCTGATAGGCTAACTTTCCCCTGCAAGGATGAGATGCGAACGACTGTGACTCGGTTCGATCAAGCAATTGGCCAGTGAGTCGCACCAATGCAATCTGGCTTAACTGGGCAGATGAAGTGCCAACCAAACCGCCAGCGGGATCACCAGCACAGAGAGGGCATTGCCGCCGAGCACGATACTGGCCACCTTGTCCGGCTGGCATTGATACTGCTCGCAGAGCATGTAATTCAACACCGCAGGGGGCAAGGAAACAGACAACATCAACAGCGGGATCCACTCCGTCTTGAGCGGCAACAGCCAGATCGCCAGCAGCAGCGACAATCCCCCCGCCAGCAGATAGAGCAGGTTGCACTTGAGCGCGAGGCCCAGGTGATCGAGTTCTCCCTCCATCAGGCGAATACCCAGCGCAAAGAGCATCAGGGGCACCGAGATCTGGCCGAGCAGCGAGGCCGTGGTCACCACATATTCCGGCAGCGTAATGTGCAAGTTGGCCACCAGCAAACCGGCCAGCGCGGCCCACAACACAGGGCTGCGCAGCCACAGCCAGCGGGAGGTATTGGCCGAGAGGATAAACATACCGATCGAGAAGTGCAGCAGATTGGAGAGCACAAAAAGGATCACGATGGCCCCCAGTTGCTGCTCGCCAAACGCCAGCACCATCAAGGGGATACCGAGATTGCCGGTATTTCGGAACATGGCGGGCAAGATCAGCGCTGCCCTCTCAATTCCTTTGAGTTTGAGCAGTGCGAGCAGCAGACCGGGTAACAGAATAACCAGCGCCCCCGCCGCAATCAGCGGCATATGCTCCGCCAGCGCCAGCGGGTACTTGACCAGCGCGGAGAAGACCAGCGCCGGGGTAAACAGCTCGATATTGGCCCGATTGACGTAACCGAGCGCGGCCCCCGGTCGCAATCGACCATAGAGGGCGCCGAGCCCGACCACACCGAACACCGGAATGACGATATTGAGCAGGGCGCTGAACATGGGCGGCGTCCGTTACAGTTCGCGGGCCGGTTTGCCCATCAGCACCACCGGATCCAGCGTCACTTCCAGTGCGCCGTTACTGACCCAGAGCTGACCATCGGAGATAGTGCAGGTGAGCTGCATGGTACGCTCGACCATGGCGGTCAGCGGCAGAGTCTGGCTGTCGGAGAGTTCGATGATGCTGAGGTTGTCATGCTGGCTCAGCTTGCCCTGGTTCTGCTTCCACCAAACGCTGGTGCCACGACCACCGTAGAGATAGAGCACCACCTGACGGGCGCGGTTGCAGGCTTTTTTGAGCCGTTTTTCATCGGGTTGGCCCAGCTCGATCCAGAGCTCTATTTCGTCCGAGTAGTTCTTGCACCAGAGCTCGGGTTCATCATCGGCGCTCAATCCCTTGGTGAACTCCAGTCGCTCGGCGGCGTGCCAGGCAAAGGCCGCCAGCCGGATCATCATCCGCTCATCGGTTTCGGAGGGGTGGCGCGCCAGCGTGAGGGAGAAGTCCTGATACAGATTGCGATCCATATCAGACAAACTGATCTGGGCCTTGAATACGGTTGCCTTGAGAGCCATAGAAAACCTTGAACCCCTGATAAGAGAAGGGTGAGTGGGAAATACGGGCGCCAGTGTAATCAAAATCGGCAGCAGGTTCGACCATCCTGACCAAAGATTTCCCCTTCCCTGCCGGGATAAGTGCTTTAAAAGACACAAAAAACAAATGCCAGTCCGAAGACTGGCATTTGGCGGCATGGAGAAGCGACTCACTTCTCGGCGGACTGTACCCCGAACGCATTCAGCAGCATGCAACAGGTCACTGCCACCGCCACGAATCCGCTCAGAAAGATAAAGGGCATGGCCCCGTATCCCAGTACTGTCCAGATGGTGTGTTCAAGAAGACTCATTGTTGTGTCCTTCATCCGGTGAAAGGTGTGTTCCTTCTGGCGGATATTGGCTCCGCTCTTGATGCCTCCATTTGACCTCAATCAGCGGTTGGGTCCTATGCCACCAAAGTGATAAATGCAGGGTTCATTTGCGCTGGATCAAGCTTTTTGGCCAAATATCCATGCAGTTCAAGCAATTACCATCACCAATCTAGGATAGACACAAACACGGCAGAATAAAAAAAACGCGCCGGATGGCGCGTTTCTTGGACAGCACAGCAAGGGATCAGTTGTCGCACAGATCGCTTGGCATGTCCTGACGCAGGCGGGTCCACAGCTTGCCGGACTCGATACCGTACTGACGCACCGTCATGAACACGGCTTCGTGGTTCTTGGTCTCCGCCAGATTGAGCAGGGTCTTGTAGTAGGCATCTGCGGTCTCGCGGGCCTGCTTGTCGGAGAAGTAGTAGCTGCCGACCCGGCTGTACAATCCTTTGAAACCGTTCAGGATCAAAGCGTAGATCGGATTGCCGGAAGCAAACGCCAGCTGGTGGTGCAGGCGATAATCGAACTCGGCATAAGCCTGGGCGTTGTTCTCGACCCCATCGGCGCCACGCAGGATCTCGGCGGCCTGCTCCGGATTGTGACGGATCGCCCCGCGGATAAAGATGGTGCAGATATGGGTACGGGCGGAGAGCAGCTGAGCTATCAGATCAGGTACCTTATCCTGATCCAGACGGGCCAACGTCTCCAGAATATTGAGGCCGGAGGTTTCCCAAAAATTGTTCACCTTGGTCGGCTTGCCATGCTGTATGGTCAACCAGCCATCACGGGCCAGTCGCTGCAGCACTTCGCGCAAGGTAGTCCGCGTCACCCCGATCAACTCGGATAATTCACGCTCGGCGGGCAGAATAGATCCGGGAGGAAAGCGATTGTTCCAGATGGACTCGATGATGTATTCCTCGGCAAACCCAGCTGGGCTCTGCGCTTTTATAACCATGAATTGACTCTGTTGTAATGCGTAAAAAGGCTGACGAATGATATCAAAGCGATGATGGCTGGCAAGCATAAGGTCAGTCCTCTGCTCACATATGGCAAATATAGTGTTGGGAATATGTATCTAATCGCCACGAGGGAGCCAGCCAACCCCGACAAGGTGGTTATAAAACAGACAGATGGGCAGAGATCCATCGGCTATCATTTATAATCGTCACGCTTTTTGATTAAAATCACGAGGAATCAGACAGATAAAGGCCAACATCCGGAGGCACAGGTCGAATCATCCTTGACTGCATAGAAGCAGATCCTAACAACAAAGTTGAGACCCATTATCATGCCAATAAGCCTAGGGCAGGCATTCGCCAAGAACTTCTTGGGCAATGCACCACAGTGGTATAAAAGCGCCATCTTGCTATTTCTGGTGATCAATCCGATTGCCTTCCACCTTGATCCTTTCATTGCGGGCTGGTTACTGGTCGTTGAATTTATCTTCACCCTGGCCATGGCCCTCAAGTGCTACCCCCTGCAACCGGGTGGTCTGCTCGCGATCGAAGCCGTGTTGATCGGCATGACCTCCGCCGATCAGGTCAAACACGAGCTGGTCGCCAATATCGAGGTGCTGCTGTTGCTGGTGTTCATGGTGGCAGGCATCTATTTCATGAAGCAGCTGCTGCTCTATGTCTTCACCAAGCTGCTGATCGGCGTACGCTCCAAGATCCTGCTCTCCCTCTCCTTCTGTCTGGTCTCCGCCTTCCTGTCAGCTTTTCTCGATGCCCTGACCGTGATTGCCGTGGTGATCAGCGTCGCCACCGGCTTTTACGCTATCTATCACAAGGTCTCGTCCGGCAAGGAGTTTGGTCACAGCCATGACCATACCGATGATAAGGAAGTCGCCGAGCTCAATCGCCAGGATCTCGACGATTTTCGCGCCTTCCTGCGCAGCCTGATGATGCATGCCGCCATCGGCACCGCGCTGGGTGGGGTCTGCACCCTGGTGGGCGAGCCGCAAAACCTCATCATCGGCGAGCAAGCGAGCTGGAACTTCGCCGAATTTGCCATTCGCATGTCCCCCGTCACCGTCCCCGTCTTTATCTGCGGTCTGCTGACCTGCGTGCTGGTGGAGCAGTTCCGCTGGTTTGGCTATGGTGCCCGCCTGCCGGACACTGTGCGCGCCATCATGGAGGAGTACAACCGCTACGAAGAGGCAAAACGCAGCCCGCAAGATAAGGCGAAGCTGATCGTTCAGGCATTGATTGCGGTCTGGCTGATCGTCGGTCTGGCCATGCACCTGGCAGCCGTTGGCCTGATTGGTCTCTCGGTCATCGTGCTGGCCACCTCCCTGACCGGGATCACCGAGGAGCACTCGCTGGGTAAAGCCTTCCAGGAGGCACTCCCCTTCACCGCCCTGCTGGCGGTCTTCTTCAGCGTGGTCGCCGTCATCATCGATCAGCAGCTGTTCAAGCCGGTGATCCAGCTGGTACTGGCAGCCAAACCGGAGAACCAGCTGGCCCTCTTCTATCTGGCCAACGGGGTGCTCTCCATGGTCAGTGACAACGTCTTTGTCGGCACCGTCTACATCAATGAGGTGAAGACGGCCATGCTCAATGGTGCCATCGACCGCGCCCAGTTCGATCTGCTGGCGGTAGCCATCAACACAGGTACCAATCTGCCGTCAGTCGCCACCCCCAATGGTCAGGCCGCCTTCCTGTTTATGCTCACCTCGGCATTGGCGCCGCTGCTGCGTCTCTCCTATGGCCGCATGGTCTGGATGGCGCTGCCCTACACCCTGGTGCTGGGGCTGATCGGCTTTTTCTCTGTCGAATTGCTGCTTGGTCCTGCCACCGAGTGGTTCTATCAGCATGGATGGCTGGTGATGGAGAGTGCGCTGCCAGCGGTACAGCCGGCGCTGCATTAATCCGCTGCAACGGAACCCGAGGGCCCTTTCAGGGCCCTTTTCTTTTCTGCCCCGCTCTGCTCTAATTCAGCCACTGTTTTTTCTGAGAGATCAATGAGATGATCGAGTTTCTCCGCCGTATCGCCGCCCATCGGCTGGCCTGGGGTCTGTTGGCAGCATCAGCCCTGTTCCTCGAGTTGTGCGCCCTCTTCTTCCAGCATGTGCTAGGCCTCTCCCCGTGCGTGATGTGTGTTTACGAACGGTTGGCGACCCTGGGTGTGCTGGCCGCCGGTCTGCTCGGCATAGTGGCGCCGGATAAGTGGTATGTTCGCTGGAGTGCCATGTTGCTATGGGGCTACAGTGCCTTCCGCGGCTTCCAGCTGGCCCTCAAGCATGTGGACTATCAGGTCAACCCCTCCCCGTTCAACGTCTGCAGCCCGTTTGCCGACTTCCCGAGCTGGGCTCCACTCGATCAGTGGCTCCCCTGGCTCTTTATGCCGGAAGGGGATTGTGCCCAGATCACCTGGCAGTTCCTCGGTTACTCCATGCCCCAGTGGCTGGTCGTCATCTTCGCCGCTTACCTGTTGGTCTTCACCGTAGTGGCCATCGGCAATCTGGTGAAAGGGCGCTGCTGCAACTGAGTGTAATGCCCGCGTGGAGATAAAAAGGGGGAGCCATAATGGCTCCCCCTTTCTCGTTCTGGCTGACCGTATTTCTGGTTACGCCTTGGCAGTACCCATCTTGGCCTTGACCGCGCCAATCACCATGGGCAACAGGGAGATGCCGATGATGCCGAAGATCAGCAGGGTAAAGTTGTGACGCACCACCGGCAGATTGCCAAAGAAGTGGCCGGCATAGACGAAAGAGAGTACCCACAGCAGACCGCCAACCAGGTTGAACGCCAGGAAGCGCGGATAGGTCATGGCCCCCATCCCTGCCACGAACGGCGCAAAGGTACGCACGATGGGCAGGAAGCGGGTGATGATGATGGTCTTGCCGCCATGCTTGGCGTAGAAGGCGTGGGTCTTCTCCAGATAGTCGCGGCGGAAGATTTTGGAGTCCGGGTTGCGGAACAGCTGCTCGCCGAAGAAGTGGCCTATGGTGTAGTTGACCACGTTGCCCAGCACGGCAGCGATGATCAGCACGGCCGCCAGGGTATGGACATCCAGCACGCTGCCCACGGTAAGCGCACCGGCGGCAAACAGCAGGGAGTCACCCGGCAGGAACGGCGTCACTACCAACCCGGTTTCACAGAAGATGATGAGAAACAGGATGGCGTAAACCCAGACACCATAGTTCTCGAACAGCTCTTTCAAATGCACGTCAACGTGCAGGATAAAGTCGATTGCAAAGAGGATCAGATCCATTTTTTCCATACCCATAAAGTGAACGGCGTGGAGTCTACGCCAATGCCATCCGGGCGACAATCACTGGGCCAGCCTCTTTTTCATCCTGCAGTGCCCACCTTCAAATGAAACCGTTTTTCCGCTTCCTTCGAGGGTGGGAGTACAAAGAGATATGCCGAGCGCCGTGTTGAAAAGGTGAACTAGGAGGCCTGTTCCAGATCGCTGCGCACTGCGGAGGGCAAACAACGCTCCCAGCCCCATAGCAACACCAGCAGCAGGGTCACATCATCGAACCAACCCAGCAAGGGCAACACGTCGGGGATAAGATCCACCGGACTGATGCCATAGAGCAGGATAAGGATCACCAGGCCCCTCGCCCACCAGGGAGTACCGGGATGGCGAAAGCCCTGATAGAGACGACGAAGTCGTTGCCAAACAAGCCAGCGTTTGCGGCTCATGATTCGATCAACTCGCCACGCAGCCGCTGGATCTGATCCCGCAGTGCCGCCGCCTGCTCGAACTCCAGATCCCGCGCATGCTGGAACATCTGTTCCTCCATCCGCTTGATCTCTTTGGCAATCTCGCTGGCTGAGCGGACATGGTACTCCCCTTGCGACTCAGCCGCTTTGCGCATCCCCTTGCCTGGTTTGCCTGCCGTGCGGCTGCCCCCCATGTCCATCACATCGCCAATGGATTTGTTGAGCCCTTTGGGGGTGATGCCATGCTTGAGGTTATGGGCATGCTGCAAGGCGCGGCGCCGCTCGGTCTCCTCAATGGCTACCTTCATCGAGTTGGTGATGGTATCGCCGTAGAGAATGACCTTGCCGTTGAGGTTACGCGCCGCCCGGCCGATGGTCTGGATCAGCGAGCGGGTCGAGCGCAGGAAGCCCTCTTTATCCGCATCCAGAATCGCCACCAGCGACACTTCCGGCATATCGAGACCTTCCCGCAGCAGGTTGATGCCCACCAGCACATCGAACTTGCCGAGGCGCAGATCGCGAATGATCTCCACCCGCTCGACCGTATCGATATCGGAGTGGAGGTAGCGCACCTTGACGTCGTGCTCCGCCAGATACTCGGTCAAGTCTTCCGCCATCCGCTTGGTCAGGGTCGTGACCAGCACCCGCTCCTCCACCGCGACCCGCTTGCGGATCTCGGAAAGCAGGTCGTCCACCTGCGTGGTCACAGGACGCACCTCGATCTCCGGATCGAGCAGGCCGGTAGGGCGCACCACCTGCTGCACCACATCGCCGCCGGACTTCTCCAGCTCGTAGGGGCCCGGGGTGGCCGAGACAAACACCGTCTGCGGCATCAGCGCTTCAAATTCGTCGAACTTGAGTGGCCGGTTGTCCAGCGCAGAGGGGAGCCGGAAGCCGTACTCCACCAGGGTCTCCTTGCGGGAGCGGTCCCCTTTGAACATAGCGCCGATCTGCGGCACCGTGACGTGGGACTCGTCGATGATGAGCAGGCCATCCCCCGGCAGGTAGTCAAAAAGGGTGGGCGGTGGCTCCCCCGGCGCACGGCCGGAGAGGTAGCGGCTGTAGTTCTCGATGCCGGAGCAGTAACCCAGTTCCTGCATCATCTCCATGTCGAACTGGGTGCGCTGGCTGATGCGCTGCTCTTCAACCAGCTTGTTGAGGGACAACAGCTGCTCGCGGCGACTGCGCAGCTCCTCCTTGATATGCTCGATAGCCCCCAGAATGGTCTCGCGCGGGGTGGCGTAGTGGGTCTTGGGGTAGATGGTGTAGCGCACTACTGTCTGCTCGATGGCACCGGTCAGAGGATCGAACTGGGAGAGGCGCTCCACCTCTTCATCAAACAGCTCTACCCGCAGGGCCAACTTGTCAGATTCGGCAGGGTAAATATCGATGACTTCACCGCGCACCCGGAAGGTACCGCGTTGAAACGCCATGTCGTTGCGGGTGTACTGCAGCTCGGCGAGGCGACGCAGGATATCCCGCTGGTTAATCACATCCCCCACTTTCAGGTGCAGCATCATGCTCAGATAAGCTTGGGGATCCCCCAAACCATAGATGGCCGACACCGAAGCGACGATCACCACGTCGCGCCGCTCCAGCAGTGCCTTGGTGGCGGACAATCGCATCTGCTCGATGTGATCGTTGATCGAGGCATCCTTCTCTATAAAGGTGTCGGTGGTCGGCACATAGGCTTCGGGCTGGTAATAGTCGTAGTAGGAGACGAAATACTCTACCGCGTTGTCGGGGAAGAACTCCTTCATCTCACCATAGAGCTGGGCGGCCAGGGTCTTGTTGGGAGCCAGGATCATGGTCGGGCGGTTCAGGGTGGCGATGACGTTGGCCATGGTGAAGGTCTTGCCCGAACCGGTCACCCCGAGCAGGGTCTGATGGGCCAGCCCTGACTCGATGCCATCCAGCAGTTGGGCAATCGCCGTGGGCTGATCCCCGGCGGGTTGAAACTGGCTGGCTAACTTGAACAATTTGCTCATGAACACTCCCGACACAAAACAGCAGAGGAGCAGTGTAACCGAGGGTTTAGCAGCGGTACACCCGTGCCATCATCCCGCGAATGGCTTGACCACCCAGGACACCTTCTGTATGATGCTCCTCCTTGCCTGATGTTCCCCCGTAGTTCAGTCGGTAGAACGGCGGACTGTTAATCCGTATGTCACTGGTTCAAGTCCAGTCGGGGGAGCCAATTCCTCACCATCTCGGTGCAAGTTATCCACTTTAGTGCCCTCTCTTGCCAATTTTAATGCACAAGATCCTTCTTGCTGCTGACGCTCCCTTTTGTTACCCGTCCCAGCTCGACAGAGTTTTCTCCTGTCGCGTATAACTATTTGATTTTTATACAAACATTTTTCTTCCGGTATTTTTTGAACAGCCCTTGAATCCCAGTGCTGGCGCGGCTTTCAGGGCGATGAACAAGTTTCATAAACAGGGTTATCCACAGATTCTGTGGGTAAGTGCAGCAAGCCCTGTCAGGACGCGGGATTGCCCTTGATGGCCCCCGGCGAAGAGTCATTTTGCTGGCCAACCTGATTTTATGCTGTTTTTTTGCTCCCTCAGGAACAGCGGGGTGACAGGCTCTATTGGCACTTTTCAGAGGCATCTTTTTGCCAACCCTTTTCCCGTGGGCGAACGGGCAAATATCAAGCTGATTTGCCCCTCTATCCACCATGGCGGCCATCGGTTGAATCTGCTGAAACTGATCCCCGCCAAGCGGCTGAACAGCAGAATCTAAAATATCGGCCTGCGCCAGAGCACTTCGGTCGCGGGCAGCAGATTTCACTAATTGACAACGACGGTTACAGCAAAAATTGCCAGATTTCATCCGCTTGTCTCCCTATCACGCCGCCGGTTCCACAAATAGCGTCCGATAACGTCCGATTAATCGCTCCCTTGCGCTTCTTTATTGGGGATAGATCCGGCACAATATCGACCCCACTTTTTTCCTCGGTTTTTCCGGGCATGACCATAGATTTCGTGACACTGCTACATCAAAGCGACTCCCTGCTGCTGTTCGTGGTATTGGCCTTCGGCCTGCTGCTTGGCAAGGTGCGAATTGGCAACTTTCAGATTGGCAACACCATAGGTGTGCTGTTTACCGCCCTGCTGTTCGGCCAGATGGGCTTCGAATTTGCGGCCACCACTGAAAACGTCGGCTTTATGCTGTTCATCTTCTGTGTAGGGATCGAGGCGGGCCCTCACTTCTTCAGCGTCTTCCTGCGCGACGGCATCCACTACATCACCCTGACCCTGGTGATCTTGCTGACCGCCCTGTTGCTGACGGTGGGGCTGGCCAAGTTCTTCAATCTGGGACCGGGCATGGCGGCGGGGATCCTGGCGGGTTCCCTCACCTCGACCCCGGCACTGGTGGGTGCTCAGGATGCCTTGCGCAGTGGTCTGCTCAACCTGCCCCATCAGACCGATATGCAGGCTGTGCTCGACAATATGGGCATCGGCTACGCCCTGACCTATCTGGTGGGTCTGGTGGGCCTGATGCTGGTGGTGCGCTATCTCCCATCGCTGGCACGCCTCGACCTCAATACCGAAGCGCAAAAAATCGCCCGTGAGCGGGGGCTCTCCGACAGCGAGAGTCGCAAGACCTATCTGCCCATCATCCGCGCCTATCGGGTTGGCCCCGAACTGGCAGCATGGATAGGTGGTCGTACCCTGCGAGAGACCGGCATCTATCCCCATACCGGTTGCTATGTAGAGCGGATCCGCCGCAACGGCATTCTGGCCAGCCCCGACGGCGATGCCGTTATTCAGGAAGGGGATGAGATCGCTCTGGTGGGCTATCCCGAGAGCCACGAGAAACTGGACGTCAACTACCGCAACGGTAAAGAGGTGTTCGACCGCAACCTGCTCGACCTGCAGATCGTCACCGAAGAGATAGTGGTAAAGAATGACTCTGTGGTAGGCCGCCATCTGGTGGAGCTCAACCTCACCGAGAAAGGGTGCTTCCTCAACCGGGTAGTGCGCTCCCAGATCGAGATGCCGTTCGATCGCAACATCATGCTGCAAAAGGGCGACGTGTTGCAGATCAGCGGCGAGAAGCAGCGGGTCAAACTGCTGGCCAACAAGATCGGCTTTATCAGCATCCACAGCCAGACCACGGATCTGGTGGCCTTCACCACCTTCTTTGTACTCGGCCTGCTGATCGGCTCCGTTTCGCTGGTGTTCGGTCAGATCGAATTCGGTCTCGGCAACGCCGTCGGCCTGCTGCTGGCAGGCATTCTGATGGGTTACCTGCGGGCCAACCACCCGACGGTCGGCTATGTGCCGCCCGGCGCGCTCAGATTGGCCAAGGATCTCGGTCTGGCGGTCTTTATGGTAAGCACGGGCCTGAAAGCCGGTGGCGGCATCCTCGACCACCTCAGCGAGGTGGGTACGGTAGTGCTCTTCTCCGGCATGCTGGTGACCACCTTGCCGGTGCTGGTAGGCTATCTGTTCGGGGTCTGGGTGCTCAAGATGAACCCGGCGCTGCTGCTCGGTGCCATCACAGGTGCCCGTACCTGTGCCCCGGCGATGGATGTGGTCAACGAGGCAGCCAACAGCTCCATTCCAGCGCTCGGCTATGCCGGTACCTATGCGGTGGCCAACGTGATGCTGACCCTGGCGGGCTCCTTTATCATCGGCTTCTGGTTCTAGCAGCCATCACATTACCGCTAACAAAGAAGGGAGCCTCATGCTCCCTTCTTGCTATCTGCCCCGCTAGAGAGATGTAGATCAGGCTCATTGATGTGGCGTCACCTCCCCCCACCATCTGCGCTGAAATCTGCCCCCCTATTCCACAATAGGCGATCTCTGCTCTGCTCTGCTCTGCTCTGCTCTGCTCTGCTCTGCTCTGCTCTGCTCTGCTCTGCTCTGCTCTGCTCTGCTCTGCTCTGCTCTGCTCTGCTCTGCAATGAGTGATGGCAGATCACGGAAACAAAAAAAGCGCCCTGAGGCGCTTTTTTATATCAACCGGATAATCAGCCTTTGAACTTGCTGAACACCAGAGAAGCGTTGGTACCGCCAAAGCCGAAGCTGTTGGACATGACGGTGTTGAGTTCGGCCACTTCGTACTCACGCACGATGGGCAGACCTTCGGCCTTCTCGTCCAGAGTCTCGATGTTGATGCTGGGAGCGATAAAGCCGTGTTCCATCATCAGCAGGGAGTAGACAGCCTCGTGCACGCCCGCAGCGCCCAGCGCATGGCCGGTCATCGCCTTGGTGGCAGAGATCTTGGGACCGTTGGCGCCAAACAGAGTCTGGATAGCTTCCAGCTCTTTGGTATCACCCACCGGAGTGGAGGTGCCGTGGGTGTTGATGTAATCAACCTTGCCCACACCCTGCATCGCCATCTTCATGCAACGCACCGCGCCTTCACCGCTCGGCGCGACCATGTCATAGCCATCGGAGGTAGCACCATAGCCAGTCAGCTCAGCATAGATGTGAGCGCCACGCGCCAGCGCATGTTCCAGCTCTTCGATCACCAGAATGCCGCCACCACCGGAGATAACGAAACCGTCGCGGTTCGCATCATAGGTACGGGACGCTTTTTCCGGCGTGTCGTTGTACTTGGTGGAGAGGGCGCCCATGGCGTCAAACTGGATGGTAGAGGACCAGTCCAGCTCTTCACCACCACCGGCGAAGACCACATCCTGTTTGCCAAGCTGGATCAGCTCAAGTGCGTGACCGATGCAGTGCGCAGAGGTGGCGCAAGCTGAGCTGATGGAGTAGTTGACACCCTTGATCTGGAACGGGGTCGCCAGGCAAGCAGAGGTGGTGGAGGACATGGTGCGCGGCACCATGTAAGGGCCCACACGCTTGACCCCTTTCTCACGGGCGATGTCCACAGATTCCGAGGTGTTCTTGCCGGAGGCACCACCTGAACCGACCACCAGGCCGGTACGCTCGTTGGAGACCTGATCTTCCGCCAGACCGGCATCTTCAATGGCCTGCTGCATGGAGAGGTAGGCGTAGGCCGCAGCGTCGCCCATGAAACGCATGACTTTACGGTCGATCAGTTCAGACGGATCGAGTTTGATGTTACCCCAGACACGGCTGCGCAGGTTGTGCTGCTCGAACTGCTCGGAATAGGTGATGCCGGATTTACCTGCTTTCAGGGAGGCCAGCACTTCTTCCTTGTTGTTGCCGATACTGGAGATGACGCCGATACCGGTGATCACTGCTCTTCTCATTAATTCATCTCGTCTGGAAAAACTGGCGCCAAGTCTACCCGCTTTCGGCTGCCAAACTGGTCTGCTTTCACGTAGAATGCCCGCGATTTTGTGACGCGAGCCGAGGAAAACGTGAGTCAAACATCCTTACATCATGCCCGATTGGACTGGAATGAAGCGGGAACTCCTGTCTCCAGTGACTTCGGGGATGTGTACTTTTCCAATGATAACGGTCTAAGTGAAACCCGCTACGTCTTTTTGCAGCAAAACCGGCTACCTGCGCGATTTTCGCACCACGATAGTGACAGTTTCGTGATAGGTGAAACAGGTTTCGGCACAGGCCTTAACTTTCTGGCGACAATGCAAGCCTTCCTGGAACAGGCGCCTCAATCCGGCAACGGCTCCCGTCTGCACTTCATCAGTTTCGAGAAATACCCCCTGACCCAAGACGATCTGCGCAAGGCGCTGGCCGCCTGGCCTGAACTTGGCCACTTGAGTCAGGATCTTGTCGCCCAATGGCCGCTGCCGGTTTCCGGTTGCCACCGCCTGCATTTTGCGGGTGGCCGCATTCGCCTCGATCTCTGGTTTGGCGATATCAAGGATATGCTGCCGCAGGTGCCTCATCGGGCAGAAGGTCTGGTGGATGCCTGGTATCTGGATGGTTTCTCCCCGGCCAAGAACCCGGAGATGTGGACACAGGAGCTGTTTGATGGTCTCGCTCGCCTCGCCCGTCCCGATTGCTCCATTGCCACCTTTACCTGTGCCGGTTTTGTCCGTCGCGGCCTAATTGCCGCCGGTTTTGCCATGAAGAAGGTGAAGGGCCACGGTAGCAAGCGGGAGATGCTGGTGGGGGATCGCACCGACAAGCAGCCGCAGCAGACCATCGCCCCTTGGTATGCCCGTCCTGCCGGACGCGCTGGCGAGGTAGTGATCATCGGCGGCGGCATCGCCTCGGCCATGACGGCGCTCTCTCTGGTGGAGCGGGGTCGCAAGGTGACGTTGCTGTGTGCAGATGGCGAACCGGCCACCGGCGCCTCGGGCAACCGCCAAGGAGCCCTCTATCCACTGCTCAACGGCGAGCACGATGCCCTGTCACGCTTCTATTCGCTCGCCTTTGGCTATGCCCGTCAACGGCTGCTGGCGTTGGCCGAACGCCATCCTATCGCTTTCGAATTATGCGGAGTGACCCAGCTCGGTTATGACGACAAATCGGCAGCCAAGCTGGCCAAGATGAGTCAGGGCCCCTTCCCGTCCGAGCTGATGCATCCCCTCTCTACATCAGAGGTAGAGCAGGTGGTTGGCCTGCCCTGCGGCCACAGCGGCGTCAGTTACCCGCTGGGGGGCTGGCTCTGTCCGGCCGATCTCACCCGAGCCGCCCTGAAAGAGGCGCAAGCCAGCGGCCTGCTTGAGGTGGTGTTCAACACCGAGGTGGTTGCCATTGCCGAGCAGACAGATGCTTGGCACATAGAGAGCCAGGATGGCCGCCACTGGCAGGCCCCCAATCTGGTGGTCGCCGCCGGTCACCAGTTGCCAGCACTGCTCCCCTTTGCCGAGCTGCCGCTCTATCCGGTGCGCGGTCAGGTGAGTCATGTGCCAACCTCAGCCAGCTTGAGTCAGCTCAACACGGTGCTCTGCTACGATGGCTACCTCACACCTATGCACAACGATCAACACTGTATTGGTGCCAGCTATGGCCGTAACCAGAGCAGCCTTGAGTTTCGTGCCGAGGAGCAAATCCAGAATCAGGTGCGGTTGCAAGCCTGCCTGCCGGAACAAACCTGGCCCGCCGAGGTGGATGTGAGCGGCAACGAGGCGCGCGTGGGGGTGCGTTGCGCCAGTCGGGATCACCTGCCGGTGGTAGGGCCAGTGGCCAGATTGCAAGGTCTGGCGGATCACTATGCGCAGCTGCAGCATGATCAACACAACGCCCAGCCGCTCCCCCTTCACCCCGGCCTCTATATGCTGGGGGCGCTCGGTTCGCGGGGCCTCTGCTCGGCGCCGCTCTGTGGCGAGCTGCTCGCCAGCGAGATCTGCGGCGATCCCCTACCGCTGGCCGCCGATCTGCTGGAAGCGCTCCACCCAGCCCGTTACTGGGTGCGCAAACTGCTCAAAGGCAAGGCGCTGGTCTGAACCGGACTCTGCAAGCAAATAGAATGGCCGCCCATCGGGCGGCCATTCTATTTATCAAATCGTGCGATGCTGGATATTGCGTCTTGAGATAGCGCTCACTTGGGCCAGTGCACCCCGAGCTGTTCGCCGTAACCTGTCTGACGCTGGAATCCGTCGAGCCGTCCCTTGACCTTGCTCAGCTCGCCACTACCTGCTGCCCACGCGGCATAGCGCAGTGCCTGACAATCTGCATGACCGGGTAATCCCGCAATCGCACCGCCCACCTGATTGGCCCCTTGCAGCACCATCTCCTTGAAGCGGGATTCGTAGTCAAACATGCTGGATAGCAGCCGCCCCCAGCGCTGGCGGGCAGGCTCGTTACTGTTCGCACTCTGACGCCAGCGGGGCAGCAACACGGTGGCGTTGGTGGTCACCGTCACCCGGTTGAGCTGGCAGCGCCCCGGCAACTGCTCGGTATCCAGCTGCCAGTCCACCTGATAACTCGCCTTGCCGAGTACGGGCTTGCCATTCACCTTGGGGGCACTTTGGGCAATCGCCCGGGCAAGCTGCTCCGGACTGGTTGCATTGACCTCATAAAAACGGACATTGATGCGGGACTCTGGCACCACTTGCGGCCGGCTCGGCTGAGCCTGACTCATCAGGGGCAACAGCAACAACCCGACCCCCACTACTCCATAAACCTTGCTGACCATGCCAGACTACCTTCCTTGATTGCACGGGCGGAGTACCAACCTTGGTGAACCCCACCGCCACACAGATGACGGGTATAGCCTATGTGTGACGACGAGGCGGCGCAACACAATGATGCGCCCAGAAATCAGAGCACGCTCACAGGTTGCGTGAGCAGAGTATGGCACAAGGCCAAAACTGTATTTTTATTGAGCATGACGGCTGATGCGCTGCCAGTCGAGGTGATAGTTTTTCACATTGATGTCATGACCATCTATCTGAATAAAATGATCATTTTTAAGACGGTTGGCAAAAAAGTCCTGATCTGCCCCCTCATTGAGCCACAGCTCGCAAAGTCCCCGTTTTCCCTCTTTGGCATAGAATCTCGGAGTGACCAGCAGCGCGACCCCATCTACCCGGATGGCATGACGGGCCAGACAGTTTGCTTCGGTGGTTTTGGATGCCAGCGCGGCAAAACGGGGTTTGTTCCCCTCGGCAACCACCAGTACGCCGTAAGAGTGAGGAGCCATGAGACGCCGCATGGCGACCGCCTGATGAGGACCGGTTTGATGAAAACCGTCATTGGTTACCGCAAACACGTAAGTAGGTGAAAATAGCATCGCAAGCAGGAAAATAGAGCGTTTAATGCCTAAAAAATCACCAGTCACCATATAAAAGCCTCAAAAGACAACCAAGGCTGGCAAGGGTAGGTAGCCAAACCCGCTGGGTAAAGTACCTTTACCTTTCTTTAATTCTGTTCATGGGGTTAAACGTTGATTTAGCTCACACAACATCCTGTTTCCAGTCGCCACTCTACCCCTATCGGAATAGACTCCCTCCACTCTCATCCAATCAGAAGGCAACATATGCTGGAACTCATCGTTGGCACCCTGGTCACCCTGGTGGTGGGCCGTGCCATTTTCAAAGGATACTCCGCGACCGGGGTGCTGCTGAGCGGCGGCTTGCTGCTGCTGGTCATCACCGCCATGATGGGCAAGCCGGTACTGCCGAGCAAGGTGGTCAGCACCGGCTATATCGCCACCGATATCTTCGAATACGTCCGCTTCCTGCTCAATGACCGTGGCGGTGGACTGGGGATGCTGATCATGGTGCTGTGCGGCTTCGCCGGCTACATGAGCCATATCGGCGCCAACACCATTCTGGTCAAGCTGGCCAGCAAACCGCTCGGCATCATCAAGTCCCCCTATATCCTGCTGGTGGCTGCCTATCTGGTGGCCTGCGCCATGTCGCTGGCGGTCAGCTCCGCTACCGGCCTCGGCGTGCTGCTGATGGCCACCCTGTTCCCGCTGATGGTCAACATGGGGATCTCCCGTGGCGCGGCTGCTGCCGTGTGCGCCTCGCCAGCCGCTATCATTCTGGCACCGACCTCAGGGGACGTGGTGATGGCCGCTCAGGCCGCCAACATGCCGCTGCTGGATTTTGCCTTCAAGCTGACCCTGCCCATCTCGCTGGTGGCGATCGCCTGTATGGCGGTGACCCACTTCTTCTGGCAGCGCTACCTTGACCAGAAATCCGGTGAGCACAACGAGCCGGTCGCACCGGGTGATCTGGTGACGACTGCGCCTGCCTTCTACGCCATCCTGCCCTTTACCCCCATCATCGGGGTGCTGGTGTTTGACGGCAAATGGGGTCCGCAGCTGGATATCGTCACCATCATCGTCATGTGCATGGTGCTGGCCAGCCTGCTGGAGCTGGTGCGGATCCGCAATGGCAAGGAGCTGCTGGACGGTCTGCAGGTCTGCTGGCGCAACATGGCTGATGCCTTTGCCGGTGTGGTCATGCTGCTGGTTGGTGCCGGCGTCTTCGCCCAGGGTCTGATGACCATCGGCTTTATCGACACCCTGCTGGCTCACGCGCAGGATCTCGGCTCCGGCGGCCTGATCATGATGCTGTCGCTGGTGGTGATCACCACCCTGGCCGCCTTCACCACCGGTTCGGGTAATGCCCCCTTCTACGCTTTCGTGGAGCTGATCCCTAACCTGGCCAGCAGCCTTGGCATCAACCCGGCCTATCTGGTGATCCCGATGCTGCAAGCCTCCAACCTGGGTCGCACCATTTCTCCAGTCTCCGGGGTGGTGGTCGCCTGTGCCGGGATGGGCAAGCTCTCGCCGTTCGAGGTGGTCAAGCGCACCAGTATGCCGGTCGCCGTCGGCCTGCTGGTGGTGATCGTCGCCACCCAGATCATGGTACCCGCCTGATCATTGACCAGCCCGGCACCCTGCCGGGCTGGTATCCTCCCCCCCCTTTGCAGTAGACTCGGTGCTCATTTTCCCCCTAAGGAGGACCGAGATGAGTATTACGGTTCAACTTGCCCATTTCAGTGATTGCCACTCCCACTTCGATGGCGCGCCCATGAGCTTCTCCCCTGTCGGTGAAGGCCAATGGCGCACCCAGTGCGGCGGTTATGCCCGGATCCTGACCCGACTGACCCAACTGCGTGCCAAAGCCGCAGCAGCCGGCCAGCGTTTTCTGTTTCTGCACGGTGGCGACTCCTTTCAGGGCTCTCTCTATTTCAACCGCTTCAAAGGGCGCGCCAACGCCGACCTGCTCGCCATGCTGGCCCCCGATGCCATGGTGCTCGGCAACCACGAGTTCGATCTGGGCAACGGCCCGCTGGTGGAGTTCTTGCGCCAGCTCGATTTTCCGGTGCTGGCCGCCAATCTGGACAACAGTCAGGAGCCAGCTGACACGCCGCTTGGGCTGTGGGATATTCCCCACCTCTACGACGCCCATCAGCCCTGGCATCGTCGGGTGATCGACGGGGTTCCCTTTGCGCTGCTCGGCATCACCCTCGCCCAGATGGCTGCCATCGCCAACCCGGATCCCCACACCCGTTTCCACGCGGTCGCCGACACCCTCACCCGGGTGCTGCGGGAGATCAAGCGCGAAGGGATCCACCATATCGTGCTGCTGAGCCACCTCGGGCTGGATCAGGACAAGCTGCTGGCCGAGCGCTTCCCCGAGCTCAGCCTCATCATCGGTGGCCACACCCACAGCCTGCTCGGTGATCTCGCGCCGCTGGGTCTGCCAAGCGAAGGCAGCTATCCGCTGATGAACAACGGGGTAGCCATTTTGCACGCTGGCCACAGCGCCTTCTGCCTCGGTGTGTGCGAGCTCACCTTCGATGAGGCGGGCCGCGTCGTGCAAAGTGAGGGGCAGCTGGAGTGGCTCCCCTGGCAACCCTGGCCGTTTGCCTCCACGCCACCTGTCGGGCTCACCTTCTGCGAGCCGGATCCACAACTGGAACAACATCTGGCCAAACGCTATCGGCCGGAGATTGAAACCATGAGCCAGCGCATCGTCACCCGACTGGCGGCGCCACTTCCCCATCAGCGGCTGCCGGATGCCACCCTGCCCCACGGCAGCCAGCTCGCCCCGCTGGTGGCCAGCGCCATGCTGACCGCCGCCCGTGAACAGGTAGGCGAGGTGGACTTTGCCCTGCACAACGCCGGCGGCGTGCGCTGCTCGCTGGAGCCGGGCCCCCTGAGCGAAGCGGATATCGCCGGTCGCCTGCTGCCGTTTGCTATTCCCCTCACCCTCTATCGGGTGCACGGTCACGAGTTGGCGGAGGCGCTGGAGAATGCCATCGACAACGCCACCAACAACGGCGTGGTCGGCAATGGCAACGGCAGCTTCCCCTACACCGCAGGGGTGCGATTCACCTATCAGGCCGATCGGCCCAAGGGTCAGCGCATCACCCGACTGGAGTGGGAAGCCGCCCCCGGCCAGTGGCAAGCGGTCAATGCCGAACAGGTCTATCGCGGAGTGTCGAGCGCCTATACCGCCTCCGGCAAGGAGGGCTACACCGCACTGGCGCGGACCCTGACCCAGCACAATCAGGAGCTCGGCATCACCCTGGCCGATGCCTTTATCCGCTGGGCCCGTCACCTTCCGACACTGGAAGCGCAGCCGCCCGTGCTTGAGTACTTCAGTTGATATCCGGGGGATGCCTTTACCACATCCCCTGACGGCCAAAATTGCCGCAGCCAGCGCCCGGTTCCCTGCAAGAACCGGGCTTTTTCGAGAATATTTGCCCCACACGGGCCCGCCCCATTGCATCGCACTCACTAGCTCGGCAAGATAGGCCCGCTTTCAAGACCAGCTGCAGGAACAGGCGACTTCATGAATCACTCCATCCGTTTCACTCCCCCTCGCGTCAACCCGGGTATCAAGCCAGCCATTGTGCTGCTGACCGCCTTGCTGGCGCTGCTCTTCTGTCTGCGCAACCCGCTCTTCCACGCCATGGCGCCGGGCTTTGATGCCTCGCTGTTCGCGGTGATGGGCAAGATGTGGAGCGAAGGGGGCGTGCTCTATCGCGACATGATCGACATCAAGGGGCCGATGATCTTCGCCCTCGACGCGCTGGGCTATCGAATGGGGGGTTTTGTCGGGATCTGGGCGCTGGAGTGGGTGCTCTGCTGGCTCGGACTGCTGGCCAGCTGGCAGGCCTTTGCCCAGCTCGGACTCTCGTTCAAGGCGCGGCTCGGCGCCATGCTGGCGGTGCTGGCTCTCTACGGCACCCGTTACTACTACGGCAACATGACTGAGGACTGGACCTTCCACCTCGCCCTCATCGCCCAGTGGGCCTTCATCACCCTGCTGCTGGACAAGGGATTTCGCTGGTGGCCGGCACTGGTAGCGGCTCTTACCTTCGCCATCGTCGCCTGGATGCGCACCAACAACGGCGCCTTCTGGGGCGCCTGGTATCTGGTGCTGTTCTGCCACTGGTGCCTGCACGAAAAGTGGCGTGACGCCATCTTGCTGCTCATCTCCAGCCTGCTGGGGCTAACGCTGATTGGCGGCCCGCTTTACGCCTACTTCCAGCAGCATGATCTGCTGGCGGCCTTCAAATACTACGCCTTCGACATCTTCTTCGAAGGGAGCTATGGCAACGGCTTCTCCCCCATGGTGGGCGCCGTCGGCCTGCTGCGCACCGGCCTTGTGATGCTGCTGCCCGCCTTCATCATTCTGATGCTGAGCCGCCGTCAGGAGTGGTATCTGCCCGCCCTGCTGGCGACCCTGTTTGGGGTGCTGTTCACCCTGATCGCCAACTCGGTCTCCGGCCATGTGTTCGATCACTACGACGTGCTCTATCTGCAACTGGCAGTGCTGCCGCTGGCGGTATTGCTGGATCGCAGCGAACAGCAGGCTGATGCGATCGGCCTGCTCTGCATCTCGCTGGTGGTACTCACCGCCAGCTGGCTGCTGGCCCAGCAGCTCGCCTTTGGCTGGAGCACCAAGGAGTGGTCCCTCGAGCGGGTCAACGAGGTGCTCGGCACCAGCCTGCTGTGGGCGCTGCCGGTGCTGATCCTCATCCCCCTCTGGCGCGCCTGGGATGTGCGCAGTGCCACCCCCTGGCTGGCAACGCTGGCCATGCTGCTGATGATCAACAACGCCTGGGAAGGCACCCTCAAGGGTCGCCCTTTCAATCCGGCCGCGCAGGTACGAGTTGATCGCATCAAGGCCGAGACAGTCCCGAGCGACAAGATCTGGGTCGATGGCATCCAGCCGCAATATTATCTCTGGACCGATCGCCAGCCGGCATCCGCCTACCTCTTCTTTGCCAACGTCAATCCGCCCTATGACGTGCGCGAGCGGGTGCTGGCCGATATCCAGCGCCAGAATCCGAAGTTCATCATCGCCAAGCCGGATCGGGTGAGCGAGGAGCTGAAAAAACCCAGCTCTCCTTCCCATCTCGCCTTCTATCTATACCTGACCAGCCACTATGAAGAGGTGGATCCGGGTCTCTATCGCCGACGCTGACCGTCAATACGCCCCGCAGGGCGGCCATTGTTGCAATGGCCGCCCTTTTTCTTGCGCCAGAGCCCCCTTGCAGCAGCGGCCCGCAGTAGGCAAGCCCGCCCGAGATAACTACAATGACGCTCTTTTTGATGTAACGAGTGACACCATGGCGGAACTGACTTATCTGGGCGGCTATCCCGACCCTCTCAAGGCACAGGTACAACAGCTGATTGCGGCGGGCAAGCTTGGGGAGATGCTGGCCAAACGCTATCCGGAGAGCCACCAGATCCAGAGCGACAAGGCGCTGCTCGCCTACACCATGGAGCTGAAGAACCGCTACCTCAAGAGCTCGGCGCCCCTGTCAAAGGTGGTGTTCGATGGCAAGATCAACGTGATCAAGGATGCCCTCGGCCTGCACACCTACGTCAGCCGGGTGCAGGGCAGCAAGCTCAAGACCAAGAACGAGATCCGCATCGCCGCCCTGTTCAAGGAGGCGCCGCCCCCGTTCCTGAAAATGATCGTGGTGCACGAGCTGGCCCACATCAAAGAGAAGGATCACAACAAGAGCTTCTATCAGCTCTGCCAGCACATGGAGCCCGACTATCATCAACTGGAGTTTGATCTCAGGCTCTGGCTCACCTGGCGCGATATCGACAAGGCCAACCGCTAGGCTGACAACCGTTTCAGGGAGGAAACATGTCATTTGCCGCAACCCCCTTTGGTGCCACCCGCTTTATTGCCACTTTGGTAATGGCCAGCTTGGGCCGCGCTGCCCGTCCCCGCCGCGCGTCACGTGGGCTGCTGGCGCTGCTGCTTCTGCTCGCGGGCCACAGCGCCCGTGCCGATGAGCGCTGGCAGAGCGACAGCTATCTGGTCGAGAGCTTTATGGCCATCGCCATGGAGCGGGAGTATGGCGAAGCCAGGCAGACCCGTTTTGCCCGCTGGCAGCAGCCGATCCGGCTGCAACTTATCAACGAGTCGGGTGACAAGCCGCTGCAGGCCGACGTGGTGAAGGTACAGGCGGCCCATCTGGCTCGCATCACCGGCCACTCCATCAGCATGGTGGCCGCAAAGCCCAACCTCACCCTGATCATGACCGACTACAACAAGATGAAGAGCTGGGCCAACCGTACTATGGGGGGCGATCCATCGGTCAAGATGGCGCTCAAGGAGGGGCTCTGCCTTGCCAACTTCGCAACCAATGCAAAACACGAGATCAGCCGTGCCACCATCATCATTCCGGTAGACTACAGCCGGGCCAAGGGTCGCTTTCTCGACTGTGTGGTGGAGGAGTTCACCCAGGTGATGGGGCTGCCCAACGACTCTGACAAGGTGTTTCCCTCCATCTTCAATGACAACAGCATCGACAGTTTCCTGACCGGCCTCGACTATGTGCTGCTCAAACTAGCCTATCACCCAGCCCTCAAGGCTGGGATGAGCAGCGATGAGGTACGCGCAGCCCTGCCGCTCGCAATCAAGGATCTGCGCGCCAAAGGGGAGATCCGCGAAGCCAATCGCCGGGTGCAGCAGCAGAGCCTGAAAAGCTGGGCGGGGTTGTAACGGGCCTGGCTCACCCCAGAGCCAGACAAGCCACCGCGAACCTCTCACCACCCACAAAAAACGCAGCCACCTGGCTGCGTTTTTTGTTATCCGAGGATCAACGGTGCGTTATCGGGCATGCACGTTTATACGCCGCCCATGTATCCAACGCCCGTGTTATCCACTGACCGAGCGGGATCAGGATGCGACATTCTCTTCCGGCATCCAGCTCTCGGCGTTCTCCCACACGTCCTGC
The DNA here is from genome assembly GCF_051919235.1 of Aeromonas sp. 95A. NCBI lineage: Bacteria > Pseudomonadati > Pseudomonadota > Gammaproteobacteria > Aeromonadales > Aeromonadaceae > Aeromonas > Aeromonas sp. 95A. Next base: position 416,822 of record NZ_JBQBFC010000001.1, on the reverse strand, counting down.
ACCATGGCTTCGGCCAGCTCTTTGTCTTCCTTACTGGCACGGCTGACGGTCAGAGCCATGGCACTGCCCGGCGCGACCCGCACATGGATGTCGGGGAATTTTTCACCAAGCTGCTTGAGCAGCTCCTGACGCAGCGCCTCCATGGTCGAGGTCGGGATCTGATGTTTTCTGTCGATGATGATTTCAAGACGCATAGGAAACTTCTCCATGATTTATAACTGTATTTTTATACAGCATTTATGGGAAGTAAAGTGCCATCTTGCACCAATCAGAAAAGATCCAGCTGCTGACCACAGATCCGGTCGAACGACTCGCCGATAAAGGGCAGAATGGCATCGGCAATGGGCCGCAACTGCTTGTCTATGTAGTGTTCGTAATCGATGGCGCTGCGCCGGTACTCCAGCGGTTCGGGGCCATTGAGGGTCATCAGATAGGCGATGGAGCCCCGATGCTGATAACGCAGGGGCAAACCGCGACGCAGGTTCTCCCCATCGGCCAGCCGCGCCGCCCGCACATGGGGTGGCACGTTCTTCTGATACTCCTCGAGCTTCTGGCGCAGCCGTTTGCGGTAGATGAGCAGATCGTCGTGACGACCGGCGCGAGTCTCATCCACCATGGTGCGCACATAGCCGCTGGGATCTTCATCGTGAAACACCAGCTCATAGAGGCGGGTCTGGAATTGCTTGGCCAGCATGGTCCAGTCGGTACGCACCGATTCGAGCCCCTTGAACACCAGCTGTTCACTCCCCTCGCTGGCCTTGCCAACCAGTCCCGCATAGCGCTTCTTGCTGCCCTTCTCCAAGCCGCGGATGGTGGGCATCAGAAAGCGGCGGTAGTGGGTCTCGTACTGGATCTCCAGATAGCTCGGCAGATCGAACTCGCGCTTGATCAGTGCAGCCCAGTTATCGTTGATCATTTGCGCCAGTCGCTGGCCCATCTCGTCCGCCTCATCGGGGCTGGTCTCGCGCCCCAGATGAACGAAAGTGGAGTCGGTATCGCCATAGATCACCTCGAACCCCTTCGCCTCAATCCACTCGCGGGTCTGCTGCATGATGCTGTGGCCACGCAGGGTGATAGATGAGGCAAGGCGCGGATCATAGAAACGGCAGCCCCCCGACCCCAGCACGCCGTAGAAAGAGTTCATGATGATCTTGATGGCCTGGGAGAGCGCCTTGTTGCTGGCGGCCTTGGCCCGATCCCGCGCCGCCCACAAGGTAGCGATGAGCTCCGGCAAGAAGTGCCGCTCGCGGGAGAACATGGCGCCGCGAAAGCCCGGAATAGCGTGCTCGGGATGCTGCAGCCCCTCGATGAGCCCCATGGGGTCGATGCAGAAGGTGCGGATGATGCTGGGATAGAGGCTCTTGAAATCGAGTACCAGCACATGGCGATAGAGACCGGGTTTGGAGTCCATCACATAGCCACCTGGGCTTGCGAGCCCACCGTCGGCTGGCAGATTGGGGGCCACGTATCCGCCGCGATGGAGCCGCGGCAGATAGAGGTTGGTAAAGGCCGCCACCGAGCCCCCCACCCTGTCCAGCTCCAGGCCGGTGAGGGAGGCGCGTTCAATGGCAAACGGGATGAGGTGGCAGAAATCGAAGATCTCCCACACCAGCTTGCAATCTTCCAGGTTGTAGCGGGCCAGCGCCTCCTTGTCGGAGTGGAACAGTTCGGTGATCTTCTCCCCCCGATTGGCCACATCTTCGATATCCTTGCCACGGCCGAGCAGTTCGCTCGCCACCGCATCCAGGCTATAGCTGGCAAACTGCCAGGTGGCGCTTTTCAGGGTATCGATGCCATCGAGCACCATGCGCCCGGGGATAATGACGTTGCCAGTCTGGGGATCGCCCCGTGACGAGCGCCAGAAGCAGAGCTCGCGCCCCCGCCCGAGCCGCAGCCGCCGCTTGTTAAGCTCGGCGCGGCGTAGCAGCAGGCGAAAGTCAAAATTGACCACGTTCCAACCAATCACCAGGTCGGGGTCATGCAGGCTGAACCAGTTCTCCAGCGCACTCAGCAGGGCGCTCTCGTCCTCTACCCACTGGACCTGAGTGCCCCAGCTCTCGGCATCCGATTCCGGGGTGCCGATCATGATGACCCGCGCATCCTGTTCGCTGTAAAGGCCGACCGAGAAGAGGGCACCGTCCATGGCGCACTCCACGTCGAGGGACACCCAGGAGAGGGTTGGCGTCACCGCCTGCGGCGCGCAGCGCGCCTCGTTCACCTCCCAGTAGCCCTGCTTGCCTCCCTTCTTCACCGCCCGGCCATCGAAACGCACACCAGCTGTGATGAAACGCTCCATCAGAAACCGCTCCGGCAGCCGGATATCCGCCTCAAAGTGCTCCAACCCGCGAATAAGCAGCAGCTCGATGGCGCGGTGAAAGGCACTCAGGGTGGCGAAATAGCAGCCCACCACAGGGCGGCCATCGAAAGTGTGCATCGGCAGGCGGCGAAACCGCCCGCTCACCCCGGCCCCTTTGAATAGCTCGGCGGCTTCTGCCATATGGCTCTGTGGCAAAAAGAACACCGGCTCCTGCCCCGGCACCACCACCCGCACCGGCCCCTGCGCGCTCCAGAGCCACATCACGATTTCGGTGGTTGCAGCCTGCCCGTTGCGACCGCGCACGTCCCGACCGTGGCGGGTCAGGATAAAACCGTCGAGCGGCGGAGTGGCGGGTACGGTGGGCTGGGTTGCAGTCATGAAGCGTAAAGGGGCTGTCCGAGAATGGGACTATTGTACGTTCATACAGTGCCTGCTCGCAATCGTCACGCTGGCTGCGAGGCGGGAGTCAAACTGGTAAGCTCGATCCGGTCGTTATTCCCGCCCATCCCGTTCTGACCACTCTTCGCCGACGAAAGGAGTCTCTGTGGCAATCTATTCCCTGCTGGATCAGCTGGCTATCCCCTACCAGAGCTTTGACCATCCCCCGGTGTTTACCTGTGAGGAGGCGAGCAAATTGCTGCCCGACCTGCCCGCCGCCAAGACCAAGAACCTCTTTTTGCGCGATCCGAAAAGCGAGCGACTGTTTCTGGTGGTGAGTCCGGAGGATCACCGGGTCGACCTCAAGGCGCTGGCAACCATGCTCGGCGTCAAGCGGCTGAGCTTTGGCTCCCCCGAGCGGCTCGATGCGGTGCTCGACCTTACCCCGGGCTCGGTGACCCTGCTCGCCATGGTGCGCGACAGGGAAAAAGCGGTAGAGCTGGTGGTGGACGAGGCCATCTGGCAGGCCGAACAGGTGCAGTGCCATCCGCTGGTCAACACCGCTACCCTGATCATCCGCCTCAACGACGTGCGCCGTCTGCTGACCCATCTGGACAGGGAGGCCATCGTAATGCGCTTGCCTGCTGCAACCTGCGATTAGCACAACGGCTGGCGGTTGGGTTCACCCTGCCGCCAACACAACCACCTCTCACGCATCGAAATTGACTGATAAGACAATAAAATGGCTCCTTGTGCGCGGATAAATCGAGTCAGCAATTGCCATCGTGCAAGAAGTCGGAGGTGAGCACATTCGGCCATTTAACCAATTGATAATAGGCTGGATTCATGTTGTGATCGGCCACTGCCAGCGGGCGATACCCCATCGCCTGTTCGTTCACAGGTGACTTCCCAGAGAGCCCCTTGATGCCAAGTCTGTTTTCCTCAGCCCAGTTGTTGAGTCTGGTGCTGTTCGTCACGCTGTCACATGTGGGGGTCGCCACCATTTTCGCCGCCATGTGGCACACCCATCGCCAGATCAGGGCATTGATCTACTGGTCAGCGGGGGAACTGGTGATCGCAGGGGCTTTTTGCTGCCTGCTGCTGCGCCCCCTTGAGGGAAATGCATCCCTTGCCAATATTCTCTGCACCAACCTGCTGTTGATGTCGACCACCCTGCTCTATGAACGGGGGATGCGCCACTTCTTTCGCCGTGAAGCCGACCAACTGGGCTGGCTGCTGCCCACCGTTACCCTCGGCGGTTTCGTCCTGTTTGCCCTGACCGCCCTGCAGCAACCCCTCTTTGATGTGCACAGCCGGATCATCGTGCTCTCCGGCGTGCTTTCGCTACAGATTGCGCTGCTTATCTGGCAGCTCTGGCGCTACCAGCGGCTGGCCCCGTCTATCGGGTGCTGCGCTTTGCCATTCTGCTGCTCGGCCTGCAACTGCTGTTGCAACTGCTGCGGATCGTCAAACATCTCTGGCAGCCGGAGCTGGCGGCCAACTCCTTCACCGACCCGCTGCTCGGGCCTGTGATCCTGCTCAGCCTGCTCTTTACCATCGCCCGCAGTTATCTGCTGCTGAGCCTGGTCCACACCCGCCAGCAGCAAGCCCTGCTGGCCACCCAGCGCAAGCTGGAGCGGCGCGCCAATCAGGATGAGCTGACCGGCCTGTTCAGCCGCCACTATTTCGAGCGCCAGGTGGCCCTGCGTGCACGCGAGATGGCTAGCCCTAGCCAGCTGCTACTGATCGATCTGGACAACTTCAAACAGATCAACGACCGCCACGGCCACCCCGCCGGTGATGCCATGCTGCGGGCCGTGGGTCGGGTGATCGCCAATACCCTGCCTGCCGAGGGCATGGCCGGTCGGCTTGGCGGCGATGAGCTGGCCCTGCTGTTGATGGCGGACCCGCAGACCCTGCCCGACTACTATCACAGCCTGCAACAGCAGATCGCCGAGGCGACCCAGGCGCTGGCCGGTGGCCCCATCAGCCTCAGCATCGGCCTCACCTCGCTGCCCCCTGACGAGGGGTTTGAAGCGGCCTACCTGCGCGCGGATCAGGCCCTTTACGCCGCCAAACAGGCTGGGAGGCAACGGGCCTGCGTGCAGGAGCTCCACCACAACGAGCCGCAGCCGCTGCCGCCCTGCGCGCTCCTGTCATGAGCGCAGTTCTCGCTCTGCAGTGCCGACCGGCCAGACTGGCAGATGCCCCGGCTTACTGGCGCTATGTCACCGAATGCGCCGAGGACGGACAGCCGCTCTATCAGGTGGCGCAATTTGACCCGGACGGCTGGCTACAGAGCCTGCTGGATCACGCAGAAGGGTGCAACTTGCCCAGTGGATACCTGCCGACCACCACCTATTTTGCCCTCGATGGCGAGGAGATCATCGCCACCCTGCGCCTGCGTCACGGTGACAATGAGGCAACCCGCCAGTGGCTGGGTCATATCGGTTACGAAACCCGCCCCTCTCGCCGTGGCGAAGGGGCCGCGACCGTGCTGCTGCGCTGGGTGCAACAACAGGTGCTGGCAGCACCGGTGCTGATCTGCTGTGACCAAGACAATCTGGCTTCCCGCAAGGTCATTACGGCCGCCGGTGGCGTGTTGCTGGGGCGGCGCTTCCATCCGGGGGATCGCAACTGGCTGGAGATGTATCAGCTAGCCCCCTGCACGGCCCGACAACATCAGGTCTATTGACTACAGCAGCCAGTGATCAGTTACAGGTATGATGACCTCAACCGAGACTCCAACAAAAAGAGCGCCCCGAAGGCGCTCTTTTTGCGAACGTGGCAAGACCGTTAGTAGCTGTCTTCCTGCTCCGCCTTCATCCGGGCCTGACGGGCATAGGCCTCCTCCTCGGCGCTCTCAATCTCCTGCAGCACCGAATCGAGATCGATGGCGGCGCGGCTCTCTTCAAAGTGACCGGTCAGCTCGCTCTCGGGGGTGAGTTTGCCATCTTCAAACAGCGCCCACATCTCCTGGGCATAACGGGTCTTGAGCAGCTCGGGGGCATACATACCGTAGTAGTTGCGCATGTTGTTGACGTCCCGCTCCAGCATCGCCTTGGCCTGGTTGTTGGCGGCGGCATCCACCACCTGGGGCAGGTCGATGATGACGGGGCCCTGTTCATCCACCAGCACATTGAACTCGGAGAGATCGCCGTGGATAAGACCGGCGCAGAGCATCCGCACCACATAGCGGATCACCTTGTGGTGATCAATAACCGCCTGCTCGGGGGTGAGTGCCACATCGTTGAGGCGCGGCGCGACATTGCCATCCTCATCGGTGATAAGTTCCATCAAGAGGACACCATCGAGGCAGACATAGGGCTGCGGCACCCGCACACCGGCCGCCGCCAGCTTGAACAGGGCGTCGACCTCGGTGTTCTGCCACACCTCTTCATGCTGCTTGCGGCCGTACTTGGAGCCCTTCTCCATGGCGCGAGCGCTGCGGCTGTTACGCACCTTGCGCCCCTCCTGATAGACCACGGCCTGCTTGAAGCTGCGCTTGGACGCCTCTTTATAGACTTTGGCGCAGCGGATCTCGTCGCCGCAGCGCACCACATAGACGTCGGCCTCTTTGCCGCTCATCAACCGGCTGACGACCTCATCGACCAGGCCGTCATCAACCAGAGGTTGGATTCGATTTGGAATTTTCATGGCCGCCCTTTTACCCTATTTCCGCTCTCGAAGATAGCTCCGCGCACGCTCACCTGCCTCTCCCTTTCATAAGACACCCTGTTATCCCCTGTTTGCGCTGTTTTTGTCCACCCGTTCGCCTTAAAAACCACCAGCAGCAGACCAAATACGAAAGGCCCCTGTGCCAACAAAAATGGCCCGCAAGCGGGCCAATTTTCAAGGTTCGGGCGGCAAGCCCTGACGAATGCGCTGGATCCCCGCTTCATAGAGTCCGTCATCCCCCTCCTGATGCTCCAGGGTTTCGAAGATCTTGAGAAACCACATGTACTGCTCGGGATGGCGTGCCACCTGCATCTCCACCACCCGGTTCATGGCATTGACGTCTGCCAGCAGATCGGCGGTGGGATAAGGGTCAAACGGCGGCTCGATCTCCAGCAGATAGCGCCCCTCATCCTCGTCATAGCTGGCGAAGATGGGCACCGCTCTGGCACCGGTCAGCTTCACCAGCTTGGGCAACGCAGGCAGGGTTGCCTTGGGGCGGCCAAAGAAGGGAACAAACACACTCGCCTCGCGGCCGTGATCCTGATCTGGCAGGTAGAAGAAACTGGCACCAGCGCGGATCGACTTGATCGCCGGCTTGATCCCGGCGCTGCGCTCATACACCTTGCCCCCTTTGGCCCGCTCGCGGTTGATGTACCAGTCGAACACCTGATCTTTCGGGCTCTTCATCATGGTGCACATCTCAATGCCCATCATGGAGAAGTAGCGGCCAATCATGTCGACCGCCCAGGTATGAGGCACCACCAGGATCACCGGGCGGTCCGCAGCCTGCTCCGCTTGCACATGCTCCCAGCCGGTGACCTTGATGCGGCGGGTCAGCCGCGCCTTGCTGCGCCAGCTGAGCTCGCCAAAGCCCATAAAGGTCTTGAGCCCGACCCGGATCGATTTGAGCAGCAGCGCCTGACGTGCTGCGGCATCCAGCTCGGGAAAGCAGATCTTTGAGGTTGGTATCGGCGATATAGGCCTGCTTTTTCGAAAAACGCAGCAGGGTTGGAGAGACCATATCGGCAAAGCGATCCCTCAGTCTCGCGGGGGTAAATGCCAGCAGGGAAAGCAGGCCCAGCGCACACCAGCTGCCCCACCATTTGGGATGCAGCAGGCGGCTATGAAATGAGGTATCAAATACCGGATCTAACGCAGACATGGCGGCCATCAAGTCATCAAAAACAAACGGTTATTGTAGTTATCCTGACATTTTTTTCTACCCTGGGGAGGCTGGCCATCGACCTGCAAGGCACTGATCAGACTAGTTATCATAAAAAATGGCCCACCTGGGGCCATTTCAATCAACGCAAATTCTGGGTCAGCCGTGGGGCGACAATCCCTTGCGGATCCGCTGGATCCCCGCCTCGTAAAGGCCATCCAGCCCCTCCTGATCCTGACGGGTATCGAAGATCTTGAGGAACCACATGTACTGGCCCGGATGGCGCATCAGCTGCTGTTGCACCATGTCGTTCATCCGACAGGTATCGGCCATCACATCCTCGGTGGGATAGTTGTCGAACGGTGCCTCAATCTCCAGCCGGTAGCAGTGGTTCGCTTCGTCATAGCAGGCGAGCAGCGGCACCGCCTTGGCGCCACTGACCTGCACCAGACGGGGCAAGGCAGGCAGGGTCGCTTTGGGATAGCCAAAGAAGGGGGCGAAGATGCTCTTCTCGCGGCCATGATCCTGATCCGGCAGATAGAAGAAGCTGCGACCGCTCTTGATGGTTCTGATCACCGCCTTGATCCCGGCGCTGCGCTCATAGACGCGGCAACCGTTCTTGGCTCGTGCACGGTTGAGGTGCCAGTCAAACACCGGATTGCGCGCCCGCTTCATCATGGTACACATGGGCACCCCGCGCTGGGTGAAGCAGTAACCGGCGGCATCCACCGGCCAGGTATGGGGCACCACCAGGATCACCGGACGGCCGGCCGTCCGCTCCGCCTCGATATGCTCCCAACCGATCACCTGCATCCGGCTCATCAGATAACGCTGACTGCGCATGGTGAACTCGCCAAATCCCAACAGACTCTTGAGGCCAACCCGGATCGAGGTCAGTGCAATCGCATCCCGCTCTTCCGGGCTCTTGTCCGGAAAACATATCTCCAGATTGGTTCTGGCGATATAGATCTGTTTTTTCGAGATACGAAACACCAGCGGTGCCAAGGCTTCGGCCAAACGGTCGCGCAATCGCACCGGCACAAAGGCGAGCAACATCAGCACGCCGAGCGCCAGCCAGCTGAACCAGTAGCGGGGATGCAGAAAACGAGCTTCAAAAGAGGAGTCAAATACGGGATCTTGGGACGACATGTATTGGGGTCGAGCGAAAAAGTGGTGCTGCATTGTAGTCGTCCTGACAGGTAATACCAGTTAAATCCATGGCAAATAGCCCGCCACAGGTGCCACATCAAAAAACCATAAAAAAATGCCCCGCACTGCGGGGCATTTTGCTCGTTACACAACCAGGGTGGAGGCTCTTTGTCCATCCATCGTATGACTGGTCGTTTATCCCGTCGCTCTCGGAGCGCACTGCTTATCCATTTCCCGATGTCACATCTTCTTCAAGATTTAACGGTGAGCACCCTGGCGGGCCATGCCGTTATTCATTTCGGTATTACGCTGCGGCAGAAAAAACATCAGGTAACGCAGTGCCACATACCCGACGATCACGGTAGCCACCCCCAGCTCGAAGTGGGCCAGCAGTCTGATCTGCTCGACGTAGTGACTCCCTTGCGCAAACCCTTCCACCAGATGAGCCACTTTGAACAGGGCGGTGGCACCGATCACCAGCGGGAAGGTGAAGGCGGCATAACCCGGCGAGAAGGGCAGACGCAGCAGTTTGATGAAGGCCAGATAGATGATACCGGTCATCAGGATGGCGATCCCCAACAGCACGGCCACCAGCAGCAGTGACGGCTCCTGGCTGACGGTCAGGTAACCGGCCAGAGAGAGGCTGGCAGGGGCAGCCAGAATGGCGATGGTCGGTTTGGCGGCATCCGGCACTTCATGGCTGAAGATCAGGCGATAGAGCATCAGCGGCAGCATCAGGCCGTAGCATATGATCCCGAACCAGAGCAAGCCGTTAGCCAGCGGGGCAAACTGACCACCCGGGAAGGCGACGTCAGCAACGATGATGCCCACCGGCGGCACGAACCAGCTCGGCACCATGTGGTGGATTTCAAACTCTTTGGCGCGATGCCAGATAAAGGTGGCCAGGAACAGCAGATGAACCGCCACGGCAAACAGCCAGAGTGCCTCGCCCGCTTGCGGCGCAATCATACCGAGCGCTTTGGAGACCACCATGGTGCCCATGGCATAGGTCGGAACCACACTGCCCACCACGGGGTGAGCGAGATCCTGCAACAGCAGGCGGGGGTGAAGCAGAAACTTGAAGGTCAGGATCACCAGCAGCACGGCCGCAATGGCAGCGCCCAGCAGTTGCATCCGGCCATCGAAGTGACCGGCATTTTCCCAACACCAACCAAGGCTGGCGATGCCCAGCGCCAGACCCGCCATGGGGGTTGGGGCGGCAGCCAGTGATTTACGGGTTCTTGCGATCATGATGACACCTTTCTATTGATGACTATGGCGATAGGATAATGCCCCCTTATCGTTTACGATATCTAAATGAATTAAATCAATCATTCAGGAAAACCAAACACGATGAAACTGACCCTGCAGCAGCTGAAAGTGTTCGCCACCATTGCCCGCTATGGAAACCTTGGCCTTGCCGCCAACGAGCTCTGCCTGAGCAAGGGGGCCGTCTCCCAGTCGCTGCAGGAGCTGGAGCGCCAGCTCTCCACCCCGTTGTTTGACCGCATTCACCCCAGATTGCAGCTCAACAACGAGGGGCGCCTGCTGCAACCGGCCGCCGAAGAGCTGCTGACCCGGATGCAGGATATCGAGAACCTGTTCAGTCCCGATGCCGAACCGAGCGGCCAGCTGCGCCTTGGTGCCAGCCAGACCATCGGCAACTACCTGCTCCCCACCCTGCTCGCCAGCAGCAAACAGGAGCTGGGACTCCCCCCCAAGGTGACCATCAACAACACTCACCTGCTCTGCCATGCGCTGGCCAACTTCGAGCTGGATATGGCACTGATCGAGGGGGAGAACCACCACCCCGACCTGCTCGCCGAACCCTGGCTGCAGGACGAGATGCTGGTGGTGGCCCCACCCGGTCACCCGCTTGCCAACAAGAAGGAGCTCTCCCTCTCCCGTCTGGGGGGCGAGACCTGGGTATTGCGTGAAGCGCAATCGGGCAGCCGCGAGCAATTTATCCAGCAGATCCAGCCCGAGCTGCCCCGCTGGCAACCAGGGCTTGAACTCAACACCCTGGAGGCGGTGATGCTGGCGGTGGAGAAGGGGCTTGGCATCTCCTTTATCTCCCGGCTGGCAGCCTCGGATCGCCTGGCAGATGGGCGGCTGATCGCCCTGCCCCTCTCCCGTCGCTTCCCGCGCCAGCTCTCCCTTATCTGGCACAAGCAGAAGTACCACTCCACCTCCCTGCGCCACTTTATCCACTTCTGCCGGGCTCAAGTGAAGGATGCCGAGGTGAGCTGCCCAGAGTAACGCCCGCTCGGAGCGCCACTGGCAGGCTCGCCCGCCAATAACGGAAAAAGCAGAGAGGGAGCCGCGGCCCCCCCTCTTTGATTCGATTGCTCGGTATCACTTCGCCAGACTGCGCAACCAGCTGATCTCCTCGCCCCAGATGGACTCGTCTATGGTCTCGAGGATCAGCGGAATGCGATCGAAGCGATCATCATTCATGATGTGGTGGAAAACAGCCTCCCCCAGATTGCCCTCCCGCAAGCTGTGATGGCGGTCGACCCGACTGCCGAAAGTGCACTTGGCGCCGTTGATATGCATCCCCTTGAGATAATGAAAACCCACCGTGCGGTCGAACTCGGCAAAGACGGCAGCGCAGCTCTCGGCGGTGCGCAGATCGTAGCCGGCGGCAAAGGCGTGGCAGGTATCGAAACAGATCCCGACCCGGCTCTTGTCCTCCACCCCCTCGATGATGGTGGCGAGGTGCTCGAACGACCAGCCGAGGTTGGTCCCCTGCCCGGCGGTATTCTCGATCACCGCCGTCACCCCTTCACTGCGCTCCAACGCCCAGTTGATGGACTCGCTCACCAACTTGAGGCTGGTCGCCTCAGGGATCTGCTTGAGATGGCTACCGGGGTGGAAGTTCAGATAGCAAAGCCCCAGCTGCTCGCAGCGCTTCATCTCGTCGAGAAACGCATCGCGGGATTTGGCCAGACCATCGGGATCCGGGTGGCCCAGATTGATGAGGTAACTGTCGTGAGGCAGGATCTGCTCCGGCAGAAAACCGGCCTTGTCACAGGCCGCCTTGAAGGCACGGATGGTGGCATCCGACAAGGGGGCCGCCTGCCACTGACGTTGATTCTTGGTAAAGAGGGCAAACGCGTTGGCCCCGATGGCCTGGGCGCGGGCGATGGTATTCTCCACCCCGCCGGCCGCACTGACGTGGGCTCCAATATATTTCATACAATCTCCTCGATACGGCAAGCCGCCATTATGCCGATCCAGCCCGGCCACGCCAAACCGGGATATCCGATAGCGGGTATCGACAAATAGCGCCACCTTGGCGAATCGAAGCACTGCGGTTCATGGCGTAATCGGCCTGCACTTTAGCAACCGCTCCGCAGAAGGGATAGTTAGAGCCCGTCCACACCAACATGGCGCCCATAAAAAAACGCAGCGTATCGCCTGAGCAAAAACGCTGCGTCTTTGGGTCTCTCGGCCGTCCCCCTTGCCGTGGCCCGAATGGCCAGCGACAAGGGAGCAAGAATGCGCGGGGAGAGTCGCCTTAGAAGGGCATTTTGAAGCCCGGCGGCAGTTGCATGCCACCGGTCAGTTCGCCCATCTTGGCCTTGTTCTGCTCTTCCACACGACGTACGGCATCGTTGCAAGCGGCGGCAACCAGATCTTCCAGCAGCTCCTTGTCATCTTCCATCAGGGAGGGGTCGATCTCGATGCGACGGACGCTGTGGCTACCGGTCATGGTGACCTTGACCATGCCTGCGCCGGCTTCACCGGTCACTTCCATCTGAGCCAGCTGCTCCTGCGCCTTCTGCATACGCTCTTGCATCTGTTGGGCCTGTTTCATCAGGTTCCCCATTCCACCTTTACCAAACATATGTCGTCTCTCGTCTTGAAATCCGGCATCCAGCGCCGGGCTGTGGGCTTGTCTGTCCTAGATGGGGACAGCCAAACGGCTTTTCAACCGGAAGCAAGCTCCCGGCCACGGAATTTAGCGGTTGAGGGGCTCGATGCTCTCGTGATGGAGCACGGCACCAAACCGCTGAACTAAAAACTGCACGTTGGGATCCTGCTCCAGGTCCCGGGTCACCTGCTCGCGCACCCCGAGATAAAGGCGATGTTCGATCTCAAGGGGGGTCTCCTTGTCAGGTACCACACCGAGCGTCACCTCGACCTGCACCGGTTGACCCAGCGCTGGCCCGATGATCTCGGCCAGATCGGCGCGCGCCTTGTCGCTCACCAGATGGCGCTGCTCTGGCTTGAGGGTTAGCAGTACCTTGTCCCCTTCCCGCGTCATCACCGAGTTGATGGCCAGCTGACGCAGCCGACCCCCCACCTGAGTATGGGCAATCAACTCGGCCCAAGCATCGCCGCAACCATTGAGTAGCGAGGAGGGGATAAGGCGAGTCGCCTCCCCCTCTTGCGGCTCGCTGTCGCTCTCGAGCTCATCCCAGTCGATGGTCTCCATCACCGGCTGAGGGGGTTCATCCTGCGTTACAGGGGCTGCAGCCACCGCCGTAGTGGCAACGGGCGGCTGGGTCGCTGGGGTGGGCGTCACCGCTGGCGCCGCAGCGCTGCGCTCACCGGGTCGATAGCTCGGCTGCCCGTCGAGATCCCAGGGTGGCAGATCGGTTGGCTGGGCCGGTGCCGTGACGGGAGCGTGGCTCATCACCTGAGTCTGCTCGGCAAATCCCTGATTGAGGTACTCTTCGTAATCGCCGTTATCAACCTGCGGCTCGTAACTGTCGCCATAGAGATCCACTGGCGGCAGATCATCATAGTGACCCATCGCCGCCATCCCCTGCCCGGCCGATTGGCTGACCGGAGCTGGCTGTTGGGTGACGGCCGGTGCAGTAGCGGGCGCAGCAGGGCGAGCTGGCGCAACCGGTACTGCGCGCGGCGCAGGCGCCGCCGGGGCATCCTGACCTCGCTGGCGGCTGCGCAACATGTTTCGCTTGCCAAGCAGGCTCTGCATGCTCGATACCGCAGACACGGCTTCAGGTGCGGCAACCGGCTCGGTTGTCGGTTCGAGCGCGGGCTCGAAGGGGGCGGTCAGCGGCTCGCTACGGGAATAGTCCATATCGGCTGCGGCAGGCGCTCGATCATCAGCATCAGCAGATTGTTCGGCTGAGTGCGCTGGCACATCGGGCTGCGCATGTGGCAACGCGGGCTCGGGTTGATACCCCATGCCCGCAGCCTCGCGCAGCAGCTCATCCTGCTGGCTGAACAGCTCGGCAGCTTGCGCCTCCTCCTCGCTGTCGGCGGGGTTGCCGATGTCATCCGTCATCGAAGGCAGGGAGACATCAACCGCGGGCACGACACTGGTGGCAACAGGGCTGGCTAGCGGTGCAGGCACGGCGCCGCTGATCGGTGCCAGTGCGGCCGATTCAGCGGCCGGGCGCTTTCCCGGCAAGGAGGCTACCGGAGTGGCACTGCTCGCCGCACTGCTCGTCATTGACGGGGGCAACGCAGTGAGGCTGGCCGGATGCAGGGCATCACGCCTTGGGGAGAAGGCGAGCATCCGCAGGCAGGTCATCTCCAGCGCGGTGCGGCCATCGGGAGCCCAGGGCAGATCTTTACGGCCACCCAGCACGATCTGGTAGCAGAGCTGCACCTCTTCCGGGCTCATCGCCTTGGCCAGTTGCAGCAGGGAATCAGCATCCGCCCCCTGCTCCTGCACACTGGCAGGCAGCAGTTGCGCCATGGCGATGCGATGGAGCAAACCTTCCAGCTCGGCGTGGAGCTGATCAAAATCGGGGCCCAGGGTGGCGATCTCGGTGATCTTGGCCATAGTCGCGGGGGCATCTTGCCGCAAAATGGCTTCCAGCAGCTGGTGCAGATGGCGGTGATCGAGCGTGCCCAGCATCGCCAGCACGCTCTCGAGGCGCACGCTGCCATTGCCGTGGGCCAGCGCCTGATCGGTCAGGCTCAGGGCATCTCGCATACTGCCGTCGGCGGCTTTGGCCAGGGCCAGCAGGGCGCGTGGTTCGAAGGGCTGCCCCTCCTGATCCAGCACCCATTCGAGCTGCTTGGCGATCTGGGTCTGATCCAGACTCTTCAGATGAAACTGCAGGCAGCGCGAGAGAATGGTAATGGGCAACTTCTGCGGATCCGTGGTGGCCAGCAGAAACTTCACATAGGGGGGGGGCTCTTCCAGGGTTTTCAGCAGCGCGTTGAAGCTGTGGCGCGACAACATGTGCACTTCATCGATGAGGTAGACCTTGAAGCGGCCACGGGCCGGACGGTATTGCACGTTGTCGAGCAGCTCGCGGGTATCTTCCACCTTGGTACGGGACGCCGCGTCAATCTCCAGCAAGTCGACAAAGTTACCCTGATCGATCTCACGGCAGGTATCACAGACACCGCACGGGTGGCTGCTGATCCCCTGCTCGCAGTTGAGGCTCTTGGCCAGAATACGGGCGATGGTGGTCTTGCCGACCCCGCGGGTACCGCTCAGCAGATAGGCGTGATGCAGCCGTCCCTGATCCAGGGCGTTGGTCAAGGCGGTCAGCACATGTTGCTGGCCTACCACTTGTTCAAACGTATGGGGGCGCCATTTACGCGCCAGAACCTGATAGCTCATAAATCCATCATGCAGGGAAGACAGGGCATTGAGGCCGGATGCTAACACAAATGGCGGGCTGGCTGTATCGGCTATCGGTCAGAGCGGGAGGGATCGCTTGATTTTCAAACCGATGCCCGCAAGGGCACCGGTTCAATGCAGGCCCGATGCAGAGGATCGGGCCGAAGAGGCATTACTCGCCGGCCAGCTCGACCAGTGAGACCACCTTGATGCCAGCGGCAGTCAGGCGGGCATCGCCACCCAGAGACGGCAGGGAGATGATAAAGGCCGCATCGGCAACTTCACCACCAGCACGGCGGATTAGCTTGACGGTCGCATCGACGGTACCGCCGGTCGCCAGCAGATCGTCCACGACCAGCACCTTGTCACCGGGCACGATGGCATCGGTGTGCAGTTGCAGGGTGTCGGTGCCGTACTCGAGGGCATAGGACTCCTCGATCACTTCGCGCGGCAGCTTGCCCGGCTTGCGGACCGGCACGAAGCCCAGCCCCATGGCATAGGCAACCGGTGCGCCAAAGATGAAGCCGCGGGCTTCGGTGCCAACAATCTTGGTGATCCCTTGATCACGATAATGATTGGCCAGCAGATCGATGGTGGCCTTGAAGGCCTCGGCGTTCTCGATCAGGCTGGTGATGTCACGAAACAGAATGCCCGGCTTCGGATAGTCGGGAATGGTCTTGATGCTTGCTTCGATAAATTTCAGGGTTTCCGGATTCATGTGTTGACCGCTTATTTTTTTGACCCAGGGGTGGCCATTTTTTCTCAATTCCCTTCTGCGGGAAATAAAAAAGCCTGTCACGCAAAAATGACAGGCCGACTCCATAGCATTATTGCTGCAATAGCTTAGGGACTTCACTTCACCATTGCAACTGGCTCCAGCACCGGCAGGCGCATTAACCAGGTGAGCAGGATCACCATTATGATAACCAGCAACCCCTTGACCCACAGCAGTGGCACCACCGCCAGCGACACCGAAAAGGTGAGCAAAATGAAGATAATGGCGCGCCGTCTGGCCTGACGACGAATGCCGCGATACTGTTGCCAATCCACGATGGGCGGGCCAAACCAGGGATGGGTCAACAGCCAGCGATGAAAACGGGGCGACGAGCGGGCAAACAAAGCGGCAGCCAGCAACATGAAGGGGGTAGTCGGCAAGAGCGGCAGCACAATGCCCACAATACCGGTGGCAAATGCCAGCCACCCGAGCGCCATCAGACACCAACGCTTCATTCCGTCTCCTTGCGTGATTTATCTCCCTCTAGCCTAACAGAGTTTGAGCGGGTGCTGACAGCGGGCCGCAACCCCACTACAATCTGCGCTCTTTTTTCTTGCCACTCTCGTCGGAAAGCCGTTATGCGCGTTATTTTGGCCCCCATGCAGGGGGTACTGGATCACCTGATGCGGGAGGTACTCACCTCCGTCAATAATTACGATCTCTGCGTGAGCGAGTTTATCCGGGTCGTCGATCAGCTGCTGCCCGCCAAGGTGTTCTACCGCCTCTGCCCTGAACTGCTGCAAGATGGCAAAACCCGCGCAGGTACCCCGGTGCGGGTACAACTGCTGGGGCAACACCCCGAGTGGCTGGCCGAGAACGCCGTGCGCGCCATCGAGCTGGGCTCCCCCGGCGTCGATCTCAACTTCGGCTGTCCAGCCCCAACGGTCAACAAGAGCAAGGGTGGCGCTGTGCTGCTCAAAGAGCCCGAGACCATCTACCGCATCGTCAAGGCGGTGCGCGAGGCGGTGCCCGCCCATCTGCCGGTGAGCGCCAAAATTCGCCTCGGTTACGATGACAAGGATCTCTATCTGGAGAACGCTCAGGCGGTCTTCCAGGGGGGCGCCAACGAGCTGGCCGTTCATGCGCGCACCAAGCGCGAAGGGTACAAGGCCCCCGCCCACTGGGAGTATGTGGACGCCATTCGCCGCGCCCTGCCCATCCCCGTCACCGCCAACGGCGAGATTTGGGATCACAAAGATGCCCTCGCCTGCGCCAAGGCCTCGGGTTGTGATGCCCTGATGGTCGGGCGCGGCGCCATCTCCCTGCCCAATCTGGCCAACGTGATGAAAACCGGCTGCCCGCACATGAGCTGGGCCGAGGTGCTGCAGTTGATGGTGAGCTATACCGAGCAGGATCTGGCCAGCGAAAAAGCCGACTACTACCCCAGCCGCATCAAACAGTGGTTCAGCTATCTCAAGCGGGAATATCCCGAAGCGGACCAGCTGTTTCAGGAGATCCGGGTGCTCAAAGAGACGGATCCGATCCGCGATGCCCTGCTGCAAGCAGCCAAAAGCCACGGCTAACCACGTTTAACTTGACGCATATCATCTTGATAGAGTTATCGGATCCCTATACTGCCCCAAATCTGTCGTCTGTCCTGTGGGGGATAATGTGTGTGAAATGACGCAAGCACAGTTGACTGTCTGGCGTAATCGCCTGCTGTCAGACTGGGCCCAAGTACGAGAAACGCTGATCGGTCAGCTCAAAGCCTGCCGCCGTGACGAGTGGGCCGAACAGGTCGGTCACTGCGAGCAGGATCAACTGGTGGAACTGACCAGCCGGCTGGATCTGCCGAAGGTTGAGCAGAGCGTGGCCCGCCTCAAGCGGATCGATGCGGCACTCTGCCAGATGGATCTCGGCCTCTATGGCCTCTGCTCCGATTGTGAAGAGCCGCTTTCCATCGAACAGCTGGAACAGGATCCGACCCTGCAACGCTGCCCGCGCTGCGAAGCCCGCTATCGCAAGGGATTCCACGCCCACGAACTGTGAGGGATGCACATCTGTGCATCCGCTCAACCCTCAGCACTGGTTACTCCGTCGTTCCTGTCCAATACTCACCGTATCAGCCTGTTCGAGGGTATGCGTTGTGTACAGACTCTTGTTGTTATGGTGTTTGTGTTGCCAGGCTACGGCACAAGAGTCATTGGTCGTGGGCTGGGTCGACTGGCAGCCCTTCAGTTATCGCAATGAACAGCAACAGCTCCGCGGACTGGATGTGGAGCTGCTCAATGCCATCTTTCTGCGGGCCGGTTATCAGGCCAAATTCAGTGAAATGCCCTGGGCTCGCGTGCTGCACGAGCTGAAATTCGGCACGGTTCAACTGGCCATGTCAGCCAATATCACCGCCGAGCGGCAGCAATATGCCCGCTTCAGCCACCCCTATCGGGAAGAGGAGACGGCCATCGTCATCCGTCGGCAAGATGCCGATCGCTGGCGCGGGATCAACACCCTGGAGCAGTTGATCAACACCCCTGACTTCCATATCGGGGTGCTCAAGGGCTTTGATTACGGCAATACCTTCCGCCAGTTGATGGCAAGGCCCGAGCTGCAGCCCCGTTTGCAGATGCGCCTGCGGCTGGATCAGCTGCTGAAGATGTTGCAAGGGGGACGGATCCAAGGGTTTATTCTGGATCCCCACGGACTGCAGGAGTGGCAGGGTAAGGATGGCGTGCAGGACAAGCTGTATATTCTGCTGCATATCGAACAGACACCGGTTCACCTGATGCTTAGCAAAGAGAGCACCACAGAAGCGCAACTGCAGCGGATCAATCAGGCTATCGATCAATTGAAACAGAGCCCCGACTATCAGCAGATCCTCGATCGCTATCAGTTCAGATCCCTGCATTCACAGGAAAACACTCATAAGTAAGGGGAGCATCAGCTCCCCTTACTGTCTCAAGCAAACCCAATCCTGTCTCAAACAACCCTGGTTGCAACTTGCCAGGACGTTTTGGTCACCGATAACGTGATGGCTAAGCCTGGCTATCAGCGTCCCAGCACAATGTCGGCAAGGTGGGCGAAGTGGTGGATTTCGTGTGTGGCATCGCACTCGCCCGCTTGCCGCGCCGGGTTGTACCAGCAGGTTGCCAGCCCCTGCGCCGCCGCCCCGGCAATATCGGTTTTCGGGTTATCCCCCACCATCAGCACCCGGGCCGGATCTGGCTGTCCCATCAAGGAAAGAGTGTGCTGGAAAATGGCTGGCGCCGGCTTGGTCACCCGGATCTCGTCGGAGATCACCAGCGGCTCGAACCACTCGCTCCAGCCCAGTTTGCCGAGCCGCCCCCGCTGAGGCACACTGAAACCATTGGTGATGATCCCCATCCGCACCTTGCTGCGCAGTTGCTGCAGGGTCTCGACCACCCCTTCGAGAGGCATGCTAAGGGCAATGATTTGCTCCAGAAAGGTGTTGTTCATCGCCATGGGATCGGCGGCAACCTGCTGGGCAAAGAGGGAGAAGCGGGTCTGCTGCAACGCCGTTGCATCGATCTCGCCGTCGTTGTACTGCTGCCAGAGCCCGTGGTTGAGGGCGTGGTACTGCGCCATGCTGGCGTCATCAGCCTGTACGCCATAGATCTGCAGGGTGTGCGTCAGCGCAGAGGCGACCGGAAAATCGAGCAGGGTTTCATCCAAATCGAACAGCACCCAGTCATAGCTTGGTTTTTTCACAGAACTCCTTGTTATCATTCAGATTGTTCAGAGGCTTGGCGACCAACTCTGCCAAGCGGGCTGGCCAGCAGATCCAGCGTGAGACGCACGCCAAAGCCGGTCACTTCGCTGGAGACTACCCCATTGCCCCCCTTGTTGCGAAATCCGCTCAGGTCGAAGTGCAGCCAGGGGGTCTGCTCGGGCACGAAGTGGGCGAGGAAACGGGCCGCATCAATGTGATCCGGCGAACTGCCCGGTGCACACTGCAACAGATCGGCCCACTCGCTCTCGATGTTGTCGTCGTAATCGTCATCAAGCGGGAAGGGCCAGATCCGCTCACCGCTGCGCTGACCCAGATTGACCAGCGATGTCATCCATTCGCTGCGATTGGTAAAGACGCCGCTGTAGCGGCTACCCAGCGCCCGTTTGCAGGCCCCGGTCAGGGTCGCGTAATCGAGCAGCAGATCCGGAGTATCCTGCACCGCCATCGCCAGGGTGTCGGCCAATACCATCCGCCCTTCAGCATCGGTATCGACCACCTCGATGGAGGTGCCATTGATGGCGGTCACCACCTCGCCAGGGCGATAGGCGTGAGGGCCGATATGGTTCTCGGCAATGGCCAGCCAGCAGTGTACCTCGTACGGTAGCTGAGCTCGGCTGATAGCGTAGAGGGTGCCGAGCGCCACTGCACTCCCCCCCATGTCCAGATGCATGCCATACATGCTGCCGGAGACCTTGAGGTTGTAACCGCCAGAGTCGTGGCAGATCCCCTTGCCCACCAACGCAATGCGGCGCACCGGCTTGGGTGGATAGTAGCTGAGCTTGACCATGGCCCCCTGATTGTCTTCCGAGCCACGAGCAACAGCCAGAAACGCCCCCGCCCCCAGCTCGGCCAGCTGCGCCTGATCATAGTGATGGCACTGCCACCCCTCATCTTGCGCCAGCTTGCTGACAAACTCGCGATAGCTGGCGGCCGTCAACTCGGAGGCAGGCAACACCGCCAGATGGCGAGCCAGCCCGTTGCCCCCCGCTTCGCTGTAAAGGCGTGCCAAGTCCAGCACCACCGCGGGTGAAACCTTGATCTGCTGATAGCTCCAGCTGCTTTCACTGCGGCGCTTGCTGGTGGGCAACGAAATATTGGCGGCCAGCAGGGCCGACAACATCACTTCGGCCAGCATCACTCGCTCGGAGGGAGAAAAACCTTCCAGATGCAGCCCGAGCCGCTCCACATTGAGCCCAGAAAGAGGAGCAATCCAGCCTCGGATCTGTTTATAGAGGCGGTGATCCCGCGTCACACTGCCGGCCACAAACATCACCTGCAACAGGGTATTGCCATGTATCAGGGTAAAGGGCGCTTTTTTCCCCAGCGCAAGCTGGGTCTTGACTCCCGCAAGGGCGGGGAGCGAAAGCAAGGACTCCTTCTGCTCTTCGGCGATCAGCAGCAGTTGCAACGGCAGCCCTTGGGCAAGGGCTTCGGCCAGCGTGGCATCCCGGCTTTCAATAGCAGGAGGAAGATAGGTGAAGGGAGTGATCACAGGCGCGTGCCTCATCCATGAAGAGATACCTGATGATACCCAACAAATGGTTGATACGACCAGTTTTGGTCTTGAAAAAGCGTCAGAAATAGCAGCAATCACCAGACGATGACGAGCATCAAGACGGATTGTTCAATGATTTGCAATACAGGAAGGGAACGTACAGAAAGTTGGTTGCGGGGGCCGGATTTGAACCGACGACCTTCGGGTTATGAGCCCGACGAGCTACCGAGCTGCTCCACCCCGCGTCCGAATTGTCACCCTCAGCCGAGCAGTAGCCTGGTGGCGTTTGTCTGCTTTCGACTGTTTACACAATCGCAAGCTGACGAAAGAGTTGGTTGCGGGGGCCGGATTTGAACCGACGACCTTCGGGTTATGAGCCCGACGAGCTACCGAGCTGCTCCACCCCGCGTCCGAATTGTCACCCTCAAGCCGAGCAGTAGCTTGATGGCGTTTGTCAGCTTTCGACTGTTTACGCAATCGCAGGCTGACGAAAAAGTTGGTTGCGGGGGCCGGATTTGAACCGACGACCTTCGGGTTATGAGCCCGACGAGCTACCGAGCTGCTCCACCCCGCGTCCGAATTGTCACCTTCAAGCCGAGCAGTAGCTTGGTGGCGTTTGTCTGCTTTCGACTGTTTACACAATCGCAGGCTGACGAAAAAGTTGGTTGCGGGGGCCGGATTTGAACCGACGACCTTCGGGTTATGAGCCCGACGAGCTACCGAGCTGCTCCACCCCGCGTCCGAATTGTCACCTTCAAGCCGAGCAGTAGCTTGGTGGCGTTTGTCTGCTTTCGACTGTTTACACAATCGCAGGCTGACGAAAAGTTGGTTGCGGGGGCCGGATTTGAACCGACGACCTTCGGGTTATGAGCCCGACGAGCTACCGAGCTGCTCCACCCCGCGTCCGAATTGTCACCCTCAAGCCGAGCAGTGGCTTGGTGGCGTTTGCCTGCTTTCGACTGTTTACACAATCGCAAGCTGACGAAAGAGTTGGTTGCGGGGGCCGGATTTGAACCGACGACCTTCGGGTTATGAGCCCGACGAGCTACCGAGCTGCTCCACCCCGCGTCCGATTTTTTTCTCGAAGTGGCCGAGCAGTAGCCAGTTCGATTTCTCCTTTCCCACCAACCGGTTACACCGGCTTGACTGGTCAGGATCTCAGATGGTTGCGGGGGCCAGATTTGAACTGACGACCTTCGGGTTATGAGCCCGACGAGCTACCGGGCTGCTCCACCCCGCGTCTGAGGTCGCCAATAATAGGCGCCAGCGCACAGATTGCAAGTAAATATCTCAAAAAAAGTTTATTCGTAGATTAATCGGACAAATAGTGCGGTCATTAGCAGCATCATGCTGTTTTTTCAGGCAATCGAGTCCTTGCCAGGCATCCGGCACTACACTCAATAAGGTGAACACTCCTCATTTTGGGTAGGTAGAATATGCGCATCTCCGCCGGTCACTGCCGTCAGTTGGGGGCCACACCCGACAGTAACGGCGTCAACTTTGCGATCTGGGCACGCCTCGCCAGCCGGGTCGAACTGCTGCTCTTCGCAAGCGCAGACGATGCGACCCCCGAGGTGATCCCCCTCTCCCCGCGCCTCAACCGCACCGCCTACTACTGGCATATCCATGTGGAGGGGATCTCGGTCGGGCAGCGTTACGCCTATCGCATTCAGGGCCCGTGGCGCCCATATGGCGGCACCCGCTTCGATGCCGAGAAAGTGTTGCTCGACCCTTACGGCCGCAGCATCGAGCTTGGCGCCAATTACGATCGATGGGCGGCGGCCCGTCCAGGCAGCAATCTGGCTTGTTGCGCCAAAAACAAGGTGGTCGATACTCGCCACTACGACTGGGAAGGGGACAAACTGCCCGCTCACTCCCTCTCCCGCTCGGTGATCTACGAACTGCATCTGGGGGGCTTTACCAAGTCCCCGAGCTCCGGGGTCGATCCGGCGCTACGTGGCACCTATCTCGGGCTGATTGAGAAGATCCCCTATCTGCAATCTCTCGGCGTCACCGCCGTCGAGCTGCTGCCGGTGTTCCAGTTCGATCCTCAGGATGCGCCCAAAGGACTCTCCAACTACTGGGGTTACAGCCCCATGTCCTTTTTCGCCCCCCACGCCCAATACGCCTGCGGCGATGATCCGCTGACCGAATTTCGCGACATGGTCAAGGCGCTGCACAAGGCCAATATCGAGGTGATCCTGGACGTGGTTTACAACCACACCGCCGAAGGGGGTGATGATGGCCCCACCTTCTCGTTTCGCGGCATCGACAACGAGGCCTACTACATCCTCGACAACAACCAGAAGGACACCAACTATTCGGGCTGCGGCAACACCTTCAACGGCGCCCATCCGGTGGTGCTGCGGATGATCATGGACAGCCTCCACTTCTGGCGTCAGGAGATGCACGTCGATGGCTTTCGGTTTGATCTGGCCGCCATTCTGTCGCGGGATGAATCGGGTCAGCCGCAGGCCAATGCGCCGACCCTGCGCACTATAGATACCGACCCCAACATCGCCGACATCAAGCTAATTGCCGAAGCCTGGGACGCGGGGGGGCTCTATCAGGTGGGGTCACTGGCCGGCGCCCGCTGGCGTGAGTGGAACGGCCAGTTCCGGGATGATGTGCGCCGCTTTCTGCGCGGGGATGACAACAGCGTCACCGCCTTTGTCGAGCGGCTCTGCGGCAGCCCCGACATCTACCACTATCACCACGCCGATCCCGAGAAGAGCATCAACTTCGTTACCTGCCACGACGGTTTTACCCTGTGGGACTGGGCCAGTTACAACAGCAAGCACAACGAGGCCAACGGGGAGGAGAACCGTGACGGCTGCGATCACAACTTCAGCTGGAACCACGGCCATGAAGGGGTAACGGAAGATTCCCAGATCAACGCCCTGCGGATGCGCCAGGCCAAAAACATGATGGTGGCGACCCTGCTCTCGGTGGGCTCCCCCATGCTGCTGATGGGGGATGAGCTGCTGCGCACCCAGCGGGGCAACAACAACGGCTACTGTCAGGACAATGCCACCTGCTGGATGAACTGGCTGCCCAATGCCCGCAGTCAGGAGATGTTCCGCTTTATGAAGGAGCTGATCCAGTACCGCAAACACCTGTTCCAGCGCCCGGAGCAGGAGAGCATGCCGCTGTCGCTCACCGAGATCCTGCGCCACAGCGAGATCTGCTGGCACGGGGTCAACGCCGGGCAACCGGATTTCAGCCCCCACTCCCACGCCATCGCCATGTCAGCGCTGTCGAGCGAAACCAAGCTGGCGCTCTATGTGCTGTTCAACGCCTACTGGGAACCCCTCACCTTTAACCTGCCGAGCCCCCCCAAGGGGGTCGGCGGCTACTGGCGGCGGATCCTCGATACCGCCCTCCCCTCGCCGCAAGATATCTGCACCTTCGGCATGCCGCTGGAGGGATTGACCCGGGAGTATCTCGCCCAGCCGCGCAGCAGTTGCCTCTTTATCTGCGGGGCCGACGATTTCTATTGATCGATTGCTGTGAATTGATAGCAGCGATACCTGCAAGCCAGATATGCAAAAGCCCCGAGTGTTGGCTCGGGGCTTTCTCTTTTCAGCGCCAGTGTCAGATCAGCTGGTGCAACACACTGGTAGCGGCAATCTGGGCGATCAGCAGGCCACACAGGGAGGTGGAGACCACCACAGGCGCGGTATCACGCTGCAAGTAGAGCGGGCTGAACCAGAGCAGCAGAGAGGCCACCAGCAGCGCTGCCTGGGTCACCACCGCCGGGATCAGGGCATCGAGATTGGCCTCACCCCCTTGCCAGCCCACCAGCACTGCCAGCCAGACAAGGCTGGCCATCGCCCCCATCAGACCGGCCAGTGGCAACAGGGTGTTGAATGCCTTGAGACGATGACGGGCCCGCAGCAGCATCAGGTGGGCAAAGGCAGCCCCCAGAATCGCCATCTGCAGCAGGCCGCTCACCCAGCCCTGCAGTTGCAGCAGCCCGAAGCCATAGAGAGCGAGCGGCAACGCTGGTAGCCAGAGCAGTGTCGAGGGGACTGAACGCTTGCCCTCCAGCCGTGACTGGGCCAGTGACAAGCCGACTCCGAGCACCAGTGCGCCCCCACCACTCCAGATGAGCCAGCTGGCCGCCTTGGCCTCTACCGCCAGCATCAGGGAGAGCGCGGTAATGACCCAGATGGAGAAGAGCTGCTGAGTGATGCGCGAGCGCTGGCCAGGGCAGATATCACCGCGCCACAGCACGATGCCGAGGGCGATCAGGGCGCCAAGCGCCATCAATCCGGTGAGAGGAAAGAGCCAAAAAGGGAGTTGGACGAACACGACGCCTCCAGCAGTAAAGATTCGAGGTGCGCCACCGGGGCGCCAGAGAGGGGCGAGTATACCCAAACCGGCGGCTATCCCCAATCGCGACAAACAATCGTGGGCAAACAATCAGGGGCAATTTGTCGCCAGCAGGGCTCACCTTGAGGGGCGCCCTGCTGGCAGCCATGTCCATAGGGACGGGATACGGCGCTGGCGTTAGCCCTGACCGCGGGCCAGCGCCACCACCCGGGCAAACATCTGGCGGATCACCGGCGGAATATGCTCGGCGCCTAGCCGCTCCGCCTCTTCCACCACCGCCAGCGCCATTCCCGGCTTGCTGCGGTGATGGATCGCCTTGTTGATGATGTGACTGGCGCTCCACATGGCGCGCCCGCCCACCCCCGCCTCGCGGCGAAACACCGCTTCAAAACCGTTGTGATAGAGGTAGTGCTCGATGTCGGCGGCAGGGAGCTGGGTCAGTCGGTCCCGCTCCCGCTCTCCCTTGAGCTGGCCACGGGCCGAGGTGGCATACTTGAGCCCCGCCTCGTCGCCATCGGTCAGCAGGTGCCACTCGATGCCAAAATCCCGCGCCACCTTGATGAGCGGCGACTGGCCGCACTGGGCAAACTCGATGATCCGCACCCCTTCGGCCCGCAGACTGTAACCGCAGATCTGGGCCAGCTCGGAGAGCAGCCAGATCTCGGTCTCCCCCTCCACCAGCAGCCAGCAACGGGCAAACAGCGACATGGGGCGGTTGATCCGCACATGGAAGGCGATCTTGCGCAGATCGTCGCTGCTGTAACGCTCCCCCCCCAGCTGGTGACAGAGGATATCCTGCTGACGGCGCACCAGCCGCCGCACCTGATTGAGCGGCAGGGAAGAGAGCAAGTCCCCCGAGTTGGTGGTGAGCAGCTTCTGGCCCGGCAGTTGTTCCAGCAGCCCCCACGCCAGCGCCAGCATGGTCGGGTGCAGCCGGCTCTCCGGGTCCTCCAGGATCATGATGGGACGGGCCCCCTCCTCCAGCTCGCGGTTGCCACGCGCCTGCAACAAGGTAGCCGCCATCCCCGCCATCGCCAACTGCAGCGCACGGTTATCGGCGCGGCGCAGCAGGGTATGCAGGTTGCCCGGATTGCGCAATGTCATGGGGCGATTGATGATGTCGCGCTGACTGCGCGGCTTGTTCTTGATGGGGGCCAGGGCGTTGAAATAGTGATCCATCAGCTGGCGCACCGCCTGCAACGCCTCTTTGAGCTCCGGCTCGCCGATCCGCTGGGGTTCGTCGATCAGCTTGTCCGCCAGCTCGCTCAAGCGATGCTCGGAGAGATCTCCCCACTGCAATGTCTCCACCCCGTTGCGAGCGGTACGGGCGTCCCGCAGCCGGAACACCGGGTTCATGGTGATGAGCATGCAGACAAGCTCGTGGGTGTTGGCGATGGGCAAGCTCTTGCCTACCCCGTCGAGAAAGTCGTGAATGGTGAGCACAGAGCCATCCGCCTGCAGCTCGGCGCTGGCGCGATAGTGAATGCGGTGGAATTTGTCCTTGTGCAGCACCCAGGAGGGGCAAAGACGGGCCAGCCGACGGGAGTGCTGACACATCTGGGGTCTGTGCTCACTGAAGGTGAGCACCAGTTGCAGGTGGCGCGCCGGGGCCAATTCGGGATCTTCCGGTTGGTGAAAATCCTCGGCGGTGAACTGATAGGGCTCGGCATCCTGCCCCAGCAGACACCAGAGGGCGCGCAGCAGGCTTGATTTGCCCCAGGTATTTTCACCAATCAGCACTGTGGTGTGATCCAGCCCGAGCGACAGGCGATTAATCCCGCGAAAACCTTTTACTTCAATACGTTCCAGAAACATCCAGCCATGTCCACATCATTGTGATGGGGCAATAGTGGCAAAGTTACCGGAAAAATCCTATCGCAGGCGGGGCTTTTTCAACGTGAACTGTGAGGCACTGCAGGTTCGGGAGGGGTAACGACAGCGGTGCGATCTTGCGGGGCATTCCAGTGGCTGAACCAGAGATGACGGGTACGGATTTGACGTTTGCGATAATTCAATGGGCATTCCTTTCAATGGATAAGTGGTAGAGAGTACACCTCTTTTGCCCAAAGTCTCAGGGTTATCTGTGACGGGAAGATGACAATTGTGCCCGCCACTGCCCCGGCGTCAAACCAAACGCCTCGCGAAAACGATTACCGAAATGGGCCTGGGAAGAGAAGCCACACTGACTGGCGATACTGGCCAGTGGCTCGGGGCCAGCCAACAGCTGCTTGGCCCGTTTGAGCCGCAGCCCCAGCAGATAGCGGTGGGGCGGGCAGCCGAGACTCTGGCCGAACATGCGGGCAAAGTGATACTCGCTCAGCCCCGCCTGCTGGGCCAGCTCTGCCAGCGTGACCGAATCGGCCAGATGGGCCTGCAGATACTCCTGCACCCGCTTGATCACCACGGGCGCCAGCCCGCCGCGCAGAGGCGGCAGACCGGGAGCCTCCTCGGTGTGGTGGCGGTAGGCGTGGAGGATCAACATCCAGGCGCCGTGGGAAAGCGCCAGCCGATCGACCCCGTGCTGCCACTGCAGTTGCATCACCTAGCGCTGCACCAGTCCGGCCGCCTGCGGATCGTCGATAAAGGTCTTGTCCACCAGTTGCAGGTGGCGCCCCTCCTTGTCACACACCTCCTCGGCGATACGGGTGAGGTGAGCCGGGGTGAAGTAGAGATGAAAGAAGCGAAACTCTTCGCGCACCAGCCACTCGGATCTGTGGTGATCCGGCATGATGCACACCTTGCCGGTGCCGCCGTGGCCACCCGGCCCATCGAGTCGCTCGGTCTGCTCGCCTCCTTGCAGATAGACGCTCAGGGTGTGGTGGCCCGGCTTGTGATAGCGGGTCTGGTCATAGCAGTTGCGCCAACTGGCGACGCCAAGCCCGGGTTCGAGCCAGCAGGCGTCCTCCAGCCGGGCGCCGGTGCTGACCAGTGCATCAAATACCCCTGCTGTTTTCATTCGCCCCTGCCGCCTGTTCCGGTTATGTGTACGGGTTATCCCGCTGCCATCCATCTTACCGACCGCGCCCGCAGATGACAGCGCAGGGCGATGAAAAACCGCAAGATGGTGCAATCCAGCCATCAGGGCTCGCCCCATAGTGGGTCATCTCTCCCTGACTCACCGGAACTGTGATGAATCTGATGCTCTATCTTGCCACCGTGCTTATCTGGGGCAGCACCTGGATTGCCATCGCCTGGCAACTTGGCCCCATCCCCATCGAGGTCTCGGTGCTCTATCGCTTCCTGCTGGCAGCGGTGGCACTGTTTGCACTGCTCACCGCCAGCGGCCGCTTTCCGCGCCTGCCGTGGCATGGCCAGCGCTATGCGGCGCTGCTCGGTGCCCTGCTCTTTTCCACCAACTTTCTCTGCTTCTACCACGCCACACGCTATATCCCGAGCGGCATGTCGGCGGTGATCTTCGCCAGTGCCAGCATCTTCAACGGCCTCAACCTCTGGCTGTTCGAGAACAAGCGCCCCACCCTGCGCTGGTTGCAAGGCTCCTTGCTGGGGCTCTTTGGCACCCTGTTACTGTTCTGGCCGGTGCTGGCAGATGCGCAACTGGGTGCAAACGGCTGGAAGGGGCTGCTGCTCGCCTGCGGCGGCACCCTCTGCTTTTCGCTGGGCAATCTGGTCTCGGCCCGGGGCCAGCGCCACGGCTACCACGTACTGCAACTGGTGCCCTGGGGCATGGTTTACGGCGTGGTGCTGTTGCTGGGCTGGGTCATATTGCTCGGGCAGCAACTGGTGGTGCCGACCGATGGCCACTATCTGGCGGCCATGGTCTACCTCGCCCTGTTTCTCGGTGATCGCCTTTACCGCCTATCTGACGCTGGTGGGGCGCATCGGTGCCAGCAAGGCCTCCTACGCCACCGTGCTCTTTCCGCTAGTGGCGCTTACCCTATCCACCTTTTATGAAGGCTTTGTCTGGCAGCCGGTCTCGGTGGCCGGAGTGGTGATCAGCCTCATCGGCAATCTGGTGATCTTCGCGCCGCCCTTAAGCGAATGGCGCATTCGACCGGCCAAGGCAGCAAACGACCCTTGCTCCTGAGCCAGTCAGCCCCTAAGGTAACGCTGATCCAATCTGTGACGACTCTGATGGCGATAAACAAGGGGGCGAGATGTTACTGGAAGGGCTGGAGACGCTGAGCCTGCTGGCAAGTGAAGGAACCATGGCCAAGGTGGCCAGTCGCCTCTATATCAGCCAGTCGGCGGTGAGCAAGCGGATTGCCCAGCTGGAGCAACGCCTTGGCAAGAAGTTGATCGAGCCGGAGGGGCGCCAGATCCGCCTCACCCCGCAGGCCAAGGAGCTGCTGGAACGAGTTGCCCCGAGTCTGGCCGAAATGAAGGGGGTGCTGGCCGATAGTCAGGATCTGGCGGATCAGAGCCCCCTCCCCATCGCCTGCTCTGAAACCCTGCTGGCGGGTTATCTCGCCCACTTTATGCGCGACTATCTGGAGCGCGATCCCCATCTTGCCCTCTCTACCCACCACACGCCGGTCATTCTGGCTCGGGTGCGCAGCGGTGATGCCCTGCTCGGCATCTGCGCCGGTCGGCTCCCACCCGGCCATGGCCTCGGCGCCGATCTGCTGCTTGAGGAGCCCTTCTATCTGGTGGGCGAAACGCAGCAGAGCCTGCCGCCAGCCAGCGCAGAAAGCAGGTGCAAGATCCTCACCATGGATCTGGAGAACCCCTCCAACCGTTACCTGCGCGAACCGCTGGCTTATTTGGGGCTGGAGCCCGCCATGGAGCTCGACTCCTATCTTGCGCTCATCGAACTCGCCAAGGCAGGTATTGGCCCTGTGCTGCTCCCCGCTGGCCTGCTGGGGCTGGTGGAAGAGCAGGGAGAAATGGCGCGTCCACTGCCCGGGCTGGGCCGCCCCCTGCATCTGGTCTACCGGCCAAACAGCCTAAAGAGAGAGCGGATCGCCAGACTGGTCAGCGCCCTGCACCAACACTTTCGCCACTGCAGCGACACACCGCGCTAGCGCTGTAAAACACCAGATATGACAACGGGGCCCGAGGGCCCCGTTAACAATTGCGATGCGGCAAGCAAGGCGCACATCAGATCCAGGCAAACAGCTCCGGATACTGGCTCCACACCAGCTTGGCGGACATCAGCAAGGAGACGGTCACCAGCAGCGGCTTGATCAGCTTCACCCCTTTTTTCAGCACCATCTTGGAGCCAAAGCGGGCGCCGATAAACTGCCCCAACGCCATGCAAAAACCGACACTCCACACCACCTTGCCACCAAGAGCAAAGAACAGCAGGGAGGCAATATTCGAGGTGAAGTTGAGCAGCTTGGTATGGGCGGTGGCGCGCGCCATGCCAAAGCCTGCCAGCGCCACGAAACCGATGGCAAAAAACGAACCTGTGCCCGGCCCGAAAAACCCGTCATAAAAGCCGACCCCGCCCCCCACCAACAGCGCAAACAGCATGGGAGTCAGACGGCGGGAGCTCTCGGCATCGCTTACCCGCGGCGAGAAGTAGAAGTAGCAGGCAAAGGCCATCAGCAGGAAAGGGAGCAGGCGCTCGAGAATGGCGGCGTCTATGGTCTGCACCGCCAGCGTGCCGATAGCCGCACCGATAAAAGTGCAGATCACCGCAGGCCAGATCATGGCCCACTCCAGCAGCCCCTTGCGGGCATAGAACCAGGTGGCGGAGAAGGAGCCAAAACTGCTCTGCAGCTTGTTGGTACCGAGCACCAGCGCGGGCGGCATGCCGGTGGCAAGCAACGCTGGCACCGTCAGCAAGCCGCCGCCACCGGCGATGGCATCGATAAAGCCGGCGACAAGCGCCACACCGAACAGGGCAAACAGGGTAACCAGTTCCAATTCCATCCATAGACCTCACGAGAGTGGGTTGCCCGAAGAGTCGAGCAACCGGAGATAACCAAAACGACGTTGTGCGGGGGGCTGCACAGGCTGTCCGCTATCCTAGCGGGCCCCTGTACATGAATCTAACGAAACAGTGGCAGCCAATTGATTCCTGATTTTCATTGATTTGAGCGGCCATGCCCCTGCCCCCCCTCAGAAGGCCAGTTAGCAAGCCGTTGAAGCAACGTTCGCTTCCTTGATGGCCGCCAGCGCCTCACAGAGATGATCCTCATCGGCACCGGGGAAACGGCTGACCCGCCCGGCCATGTAGCGGCTGCTGAACAGATTGAACCAGTGCTGCAGTGCCTGCCCCGCCTTGAGCTCCCCCGCCACTTCCAGCACGCAGGCCGCCACTTCGGCGGTGCAGAGGTGCTCGTCGCAGTTGGCCACCCGCATGCCGTAGGTGGAGAGCGTATCGGGTTTGATGGCGAGCACCGGAAAACCGTCCAGATAGGGGCTCTTGTTGAACATCTTGCGCGCCTCCGGCCAGGTGCCATCGAGCAGGATAAAGAGCGGTTTTTTACCCGGTGCCAGCGTCACCTCACCGATCAGGCGGGCAGGCTCCTTCTCGCAAGCGGGAAAGACTACATAGGGCTGCCAAGCGGGATCGGCCAGCAGGGCCAGTAACTCGGGATGGGGCTGGGTGCGCGACCAGAGAAACGCCCAGGTGGTATCCGGCAACACATCGGCGATCAGGCGACCGGTGTTGGAGGGCTTCATCGGCTCGCTGTCATACATCAGCAGGCAGAAACCGGCCTCCGCTTTGAGCTCGGGGCGCCACTCGCAGGCACACCAGTCCTCGCGCAGCTGACAGGCCGGACAGCGGGCCAGGGTGCCGCCACGGGCAAGAAACGGTCGGGTAGAGATACTCTTGCGCCAGGCCCGCAGGCGGTTGACGGCGTGATCAGGAACAGGCTTCATCTAGGTTCACAACTGGAGTCAAAACAGGAACGGCAGCGGTGCCAACAAGTCACGGCGCCACAGGGCGCGATAACAGAGGGCTGCCGGAAAAGGGCAAGATTGTACCGAGTTACGCGCTGGCGGAACAGCAATCCCTGCCCCTTTCGCCAGACGCAGTGCCAACCCCTCTTGTCTTACGACTCCTGACAGCTGCGCAGCAGCTCCAGCAACAGGCTGCCATCGCGCAGTGCCTTGTGCACCTGCACCGAGGTGGGCTTGGTGGGATCTTCGTAGAAGTGGGTGGATTCAATCTGCAGCCGCACCAGATATTCGGCGGGCAACTGGCTGGCCAGCGACTGGTGCAACATGGGGAAGAGCAGCCGATCGGCACGGGTGATTTCCCCCCCAGCAGCAGCTTGCCCGGATTGAGCAGGCAGATGAGGTTGGAGAGCACCTTGGAGAGGCGACCCGCCGCCTGATGGAGAATATCCTGGCAAAGGCTGTTGCCCGCCAGCGCCAGCTCGCACAGCTCGCGAATGGTGACGCTCTCTGGCAAGTCGTGCTCCTGCATCCGCTCACGCAGATCCCGGTATTGCGCCTCCAGTGCCTGATTGGTCACCAGGGTGCAGGCGCAGCCAAAGCCGCCGCAGTAGCAGCGCTGGCCATAGGGTTCGAGCTGCAGGTGGCTGAGATCCCCGAGCAGCGCATTTTCGCTCTCGATGAGTTGACCATTGACCACCATGCCGACCCCGATGTCGTTGTGAACGAACACCAGCACCGCATCGGCGCAATTCTTGGCGGCCCCCCACTCCCGCTCGGCCTGGATCCAGGTGCGCACGTCACCGCTCACCAGCACGGGTACCGAGAACGCCTGTTGCAGAGTCGGGCCAAGGGGCCAGTTGCGCAGATCGTAGAAGGGGAAGTGCTTGACCATGCCGGAGTGGCGCTCTACCTGACCCGGCAGACAGAGGGCGATGCAGGCCAGACTGAGGGACTTTCTCGGCAAAAACACCTTGATGGCATGCACCAGACTGCCCAGCAGATCGGCGCGCTCCTCCTCGGTAAAGAGGTGGCGCTGGCGGGCCAGCGAGCGACCGGAGAAGTCAAACAGCGCCATATCCACGTAGCCACGGCCAAGACGCATGGAGAGAAACTGGAAGCGGCGCTCGTTAATGCGCAGCAAGGTCTGACGACGGCCGCGCCCCACCGAACTTTCACCACAGGTGACCACCAGACCCCCATCGAGCAGTTCCCTGGTGATCTTGGTGATACTAGCAGGCGAGAGGCCGGTCAGGCGGGAGAGATCGGTGCGCGACAGCTCCTTGTGCTCTTCCAGGCTGGCATAGACCAGGCCGTAGTTGAGCTGCCGGATCAAATCGATACTACCTTTCACGATCTCATTCATAGGGTATGGGGCAAAGGCTGAAAAAAAGAGGCTGGCAATTTTCACACATTATTGGTCAATCCCCAAATAAAGTGCGGCCTGAACAAGGGGTCAGGCCGCATCTTGTGGTTGCCGTCACGGACCATTACAAGATCAATAACGGAATTGCGAGACCAGTTTGCGCAATTTGTCGCCGGTACTGGCCAGATCGCGGGTGGTGCTGTTGGATTCCACCGCCGCGCTGGTCAGCTCGCTGACAATCTGCTGAATGGCCACCAGGTTCTTGTTGATCTCCTCGGAGACTGCGTGCTGCTCCTCGGCGGCGGTGGCGATCTGGATGTTCATGTCGTTGATGGTACTGACCGCCATCACCATGCTGTCGAGGGAGCTGGCGATATGGCTCGCCTCCTGCACCGTCTCCTGGCTGCGATCCTCGCTCGCCTGCATCACCTCCACCGCCTGCTTCACCCCGCCCTGCAGACGTTGCAGCATCTCGTTGATCTCCTTGGTACTCTGTTGGGTACGACCGGCCAGCGAACGCACTTCGTCCGCCACCACCGCAAAACCCCGCCCCTGCTCACCGGCGCGGGCCGCCTCGATGGCAGCGTTCAGCGCCAGCAGGTTGGTCTGCTCGGCAATGCCGCGAATGACCTCCACCACCGAGCCAATCTTGGCAGTCTCTTGCGCCAATTGTTCGATAACGCCGGAAGCAGTATGTACCTCCCCCACCAGCCGGTTGATACTGTTGATGGCCCCGCTCACCACACCCCGGGCGGCGTCCGATTCACGAGCCGCATCGCTGGTTGCCGTCGCGGCATTGGAGGCACTGGCCGCCACCTCCTGCGCGGTGGAGCTCATTTCGGTCACCGCGGTGACCACCTGATCGGTCTCGCGACTGTGACCCTGCATCTGATGGTCATAGTGCTCGCTCAGATGGTGCAACTTGTCGACCGCGCTGAAGAGGTGGTTGCTGGTCTCGCCCACCTGACTCACCACCGACTGGATCCGCTCGACAAAGCGGTTGAAAGCGCTGGCCAGTTGGCCAATCTCGTCCTCGCTTTGCACCTTGAGGCGCTGAGTCAGATCCCCGTCGCCGTTGGCGATATCGTTCAATGCCAGCACCGCATCCGCCAGCGGCTTGGTGACCCGATTGCCCACAATAACGGTCGCCGCCAGGGTGATACCGAGGATCAACAGGATCACCAGCACACTGCTCTGCAACGAGGCATGCATGTTGCTCTCGCGCTCTGCCCGCAGGGCTGCCAGCTCGTTGTCGATATCATCGATATAAAAACCGGTGCCAATGGCCCACTGGTATTTGTCCAGCACCAGAGTAAAGGCAAGTTTGGGGGCATCGCGACCGATGGAGGGCTTGGCCGTCCAGTATTCGGTAAAACCATCCCCCTGACGGGCCGATTTAAGGATCTCCTGGATCAGCAATTTGCCCTTGGCATCCTTGTCGTTCCAGCGGTTTTTCCCCTCCAGCTCAGTACGCACCGGCAACAGTATGGTGTTGCCCTCGAAGTCATAGACAAAGAAGTAGCCATCACTGCTGTAACGCAGCGGCCTGAGCAACTCTTTGACCTTTTGACGATTTTCCGGTGAATCCGGCAGAGAATACACGGCATCGACAGCGGTTTTGGCCATCATGATGTAACTGCTGAGCAGCGCTTTACGCTCCTTGATGGCATTTTCCCTCGCCACCACCAGATCAGACTCCAGATCGCGCTTGGAGACCATGTAGTTACTGAGATTGACCACCAGGGCCATCAACAGTACGGGGACTGCACCCAGTAACAGGATTTTCTGCTTTAGCGTCATCTTTCACATCCTTGCAGCTGTTTTTATTGGAATTCCTTGCTTACTCATCAGTATAGGTGCTGGCAGGGCGAGCCCAGCTTTCGTTACAATTCCCTTAAACAAATCGGCCAGAACGTGAAAATCATGAATCTTTGTCCTTGCGGCTCAACCCTTTCTCTCGAATTGTGCTGTGGCTCACGTCACAGTGGCGCTGTGGCTGACACCCCGGAACAGCTGATGCGCTCTCGCTACAGCGCTTTTGTGCTCGGTCTGGGGGAGTATCTGGTCCATAGCTGGCACCCGGCCCACCTTGGCGGCCTCACCGCCGAAGAGCTTTCACGCATCGACACCCGCTGGGATGGTCTCGAGATCATCGCCAGCCAGGGCGGCCCGGAGGATGAAACCGGGATGGTGGAGTTCAAAGCCTGGTTTCTGGAAGGGGATGAGCGTCACTGCCTCCATGAGCGTTCCCGCTTCGTGCGTTATCAGGGCCGCTGGGTCTACACCGATGGAGAGCAGGATCCGGCCCCACTCAAGGCGGGACGCAACGATCCCTGCCCCTGTGGCAGCGGCAAAAAGCACAAGAAGTGCTGCGGCTGACGCATCACACACCCACCAGACTCGTCAAACAGTGACAAGGGGCATCCGATGCCCCCTTTTTTGTACCTGCCATTCGCCACCAGCCCATTAACCGCTGCGATAACAAGCGTGACAAATGTCACATAATGCTCATTAACGCGCGAGCAAATGAGCGTTTGCGAACGCAAATTTGGCCCATATCAAACATTTCCACTCAGAAGTAGGCCACACTGGCCTCATCTGGAAGAGATGAGACGGGCAACAATGAAAAGAATAACTACACAAGTCGTCATCATAGGCGGCGGTGCCACAGGGGCCGGCATCATGCGCGATTGCGCACTGCGCGGCATCGACTGCATCCTGCTCGAGCGCGATGATATCGCCGCCGGCACCACCGGCCGCAACCACGGCCTGCTCCACTCCGGTGCCCGCTACGCGGTAACGGATCAGGAGTCCGCCCGCGAATGCATCCAGGAAAACCGCATCCTCAAGCGGATTGCCAGCCACTGTGTCGAGGACACGGGCGGCCTCTTCCTCACCCTGCCGGAAGATGACATCAATTTCCAAACCACCTTTATGGATGCCTGCGCCCTGGCCGGTATCGAAACTCGCCAACTTGATCCCGGTGAAGCCCTGCGCATGGAGCCCAACGCCAACCCGGCGATGATCGGCGCCATCCATGTGCCGGATGGCACGGTCGATCCGTTCCGCCTCGCCGCCGCCAACGTGCTGGACGCGAAAGAGCACGGCGCCCGCATTTTCACCCACTGCAAGGTGCTGGGGCTGCTGCGCACGCAAGATCGGGTACACGGGGTCAAGGCGATCAATATCCGCACCGGCGAAGCGTTCGAGGTGGAGTGTCAGGAGGTGATCAACGCCGCCGGCATCTGGGGCCAGCAAATTTGCGAATACGCCGATCTCGGCATCCGCATGTTCCCGGCCAAGGGCTCCCTGCTCATCATGGATTACCGGATCAACCAGCTGGTGCTCAACCGCGCCCGCAAACCGGCGGATGCGGACATTCTGGTGCCGGGCGATACCATCTCCCTCATCGGCACCACCTCCAGTCGCATCGATTACAACAAGATTGACCAGCTCACCGTCGAACCCGAAGAGGTCGAAGTGTTGCTGCGCGAAGGTATCAAGCTCGCTCCCATCATGGCGCGCACCCGACTGCTGCGCGCCTACGCCGGGGTGCGCCCGCTGGTAGCGGTGGACGGTGACGACACCGGCCGCAACATCAGTCGCGGCATCGTGCTGCTGGATCACGCCGAGCGCGACGGCCTCAAGGGCTTCAACACCATCACCGGCGGCAAGCTGATGACCTACCGCCTGATGGCGGAGTGGGCCACCGATCTGCTGGCCAAGAAACTCGGCAACAGCAAACCTTGCCAAACCGCCGAACTGAGCCTGCCCGGTTCGCGGGATCCGGAAAAGGTCTCCGCCCCCGGTCTCTCGGTGCCGGTCGAAGGCTCAGCCCAATACCGCCACGGCGAGCGGGTCATCGCCTTCTTCCGTGACAATCCCAAGGCCAACGCCCTGATCTGCGAGTGCGAAATGGTCACCGCGGGTGAAATCGAATACGCCCTGCGCGAGCTGGATGTGGACAACCTCATCGACCTGCGCCGCCGCACCCGTCTGGGAATGGGGCCCTGCCAGGGCGAGCTGTGCGCCTACCGCGCCGCCGGTCTGATGCAGGAGTATGGCAAAGCTGACGGCCGTCAGGCCTGCGTCATGCTGCGCCAGTTCCTGGAGGAGCGCTACAAGGGGACCCGCCCCGTCCTGTGGGGCGATGCCCTGCGCGAGGCCGAGTTCACCTACTGGATCTACGAAGGGCTGTTTGGCTTGGGGGAGTGGACGGCGCCGCAGCTGGTTGCCGATACCCCACGCGACCCAACCAGCGAGACCACTCACAAGGAGAGCCGTCATGAAGTTTGACAATATCGTTATCGGCGGTGGCATGGCGGGACTCTCGGCCGCCCTGCGGCTGGTGGAGGCGGGCCAGAAGACTCTGCTGATGGCCTCCGGCCAGAGTGCCCTGCACTTCTCCTCCGGCTCAGTCGATCTGCTCGAAAGCGAGGGAGATCCCCGCGCCGCCCTGCCCGCCTTTATGGCTGCCCATCCGGATCACCCCTACCGCAAAGTCGGAATGCAGAATATCGAAGCGAGCCTGGCCGATCTGCAGCGCCACTGCGCCGAACAGGGATTGCCGCTAGTGCGCCACGACACCAACCACCAGCGCCTGACCCCCATCGGCACCCTCAAGCGTACCTGGCTCTCCCCCGATACCTGTGCCTGCGTCACCGATGCGCCGATCCCGGATGTACTGCTGCTGGCCACCCTCGAGGGCTTTCGTGACTTTCATCCGGCACTGGCGGCGGCCAATCTGGCGACCCATCCGCGCTTTGCCCACTGCCGCATTCTGACCGGCGAAATCCGCCTGCCCCAGCTGGCCGAATTCAGCCGCAATCCCCACGAGTTTCGCTCAGCCGACATCGCGCGCCTCTGTGACAAGCATCATCTGGTGGCCGATCTGGCCCGCGAGATCAGTCGCATGGTGCAGGAGAGCGGCGTACCCGGCTGCCGCCATATCGTGCTGCCCGCCTGCCTGTCGCTGGGGCTGGTTGGCCCGCGTCTGGCGGAGCTGGAACAGCGTACCGGCTGCACCATCAAGGAGGTGGCCACCATGCCGCCGTCACTGATCGGCATGCGGATGCAGGAGGCGCTCAAGCGCCGCTTTATGGCCCTTGGCGGCACCTTCCTCACCAGCGAGCGGGTGCTGGGCGCCCGCTACGAAGGTGACCGGGTAGTCGGCGTACATACCCAGAATGGCGATGATCAGCTGTTCGAGGCGGACAACTTCGTGCTTGCCTCCGGCAGCTTCTTCAGCCGCGGGCTGGAATCCCGTCTGCGTGGCATTCGCGAACCCATCTTCGATGCCGATGTGTTGAGTCTGGAGGAACGTGATGCCTGGGCCGGTCGTCGCCTGTTTGACCATCACCCCTTCATGGGCTTCGGGGTCAAGACCGACGACAAACTCAGAGTGCTGCGTGGCGGCAAGCCGCTCACCAACCTCTATGGCGCGGGCAGTGTCTTGGCCCATTACGACCCAATTCGTGAAGGTTCCGGCTCCGGCGTTGCCGTTGCCACCGGCTGGCAGGCTGCCGGCCATATTCTGGGCGCGGCCCAATGATTACTACGTCCCATATCCCGTGTCTTCATCATCGCCGGGAGGAGAACTGACATGCTACTGGATCACGCCAACCAAACTTTCGATCAGTGCATCAAATGCACCGTCTGTACCGCCTACTGCCCGGTGGCCAAGGCCAACCCCGCCTACCCCGGCCCGAAACAGGCGGGCCCGGATGGGGAGCGGCTGCGGATCAAGAGCCCCGAGCTCTTTGACAGCGCCCTCAAGCACTGCACCAACTGCAAACGCTGCGAAGTAGCCTGCCCGAGCGGGGTGCGCATCGGCGATATCATCGCCAAGGCCAAGCATCAGTACAGCGGCTTCAAACCGGGGATCCGCGAGTTCGTGCTCTCCCACACCGATCTGATGGGCAGCATGTCTACCATGATGGCCCCGGTGGTCAACTTCACCACCGGCCTCAAGCCGATGAAGCTGGTGCTGGACAAGGCGCTGGGGGTCTCATCCCACCGCGACCTGCCCAAATACTCTCAGGGCACCTTCCGCGGCTGGTACAAGAAGCAAAAAGAAGCTCAGGCTCGTTATGAGCGCCAAATCGCCTACTTCCACGGCTGCTACGTCAACTACAACCACCCGCAGCTTGGCAAGGAGCTGGTACAGGTGCTCAACGCCATGAACATCGGTATGCAGTTGCTGGAGCGGGAGAAGTGCTGCGGCGTGCCGCTCATTGCCAACGGCTTTATGGACAAGGCCAAGCAGCAGGCGGCCTTTAATATCAAGCAGATGGAAAACTCCCTGCTGGGCAACGAGATGCCGCTGCTGGCCACCTCCTCCACCTGCGGCTTTACCCTGCGCGATGAATACCCCCACCTGCTGGAGCAGGACAACCACAAGGTACGGGATCGCATCTCGCTGGTGACCCGCTTCCTGTGGAATGAGTTCTACAAGGGCAACAAACCGGCGATGAAGCCGCTCAATCTGCACATCGCCTACCACACCCCCTGCCACATGGAAAAAATGGGGGGCGTCATCTACACCCTCGAATTGCTGCGCGCCATTCCCGGGGTCAAGGTGACGGTGCTGGAGTCCCAGTGTTGTGGTATCGCCGGCACCTACGGCTTCAAGTCGGAGAACTACCAGACCAGCCAGACCATCGGCGAGGGGCTGTTTGATCAGATCAACCGCCTCTCCCCCGATCTGGTGATCACCGACTGCGAGACCTGCAAATGGCAGATCGAGATGAGCACCAGCTTCCGCTGTGAACATCCGATCCACCTGCTGGCCCAGGCGCTGGCCTGAATCCCCCGGCCCTTGCGGCCGCATAAAAACAATCCACGCAGGGATAGACAAAGAGCCGGCAGTTGCCGGCTCTTCTTTTTACGCTTCACGCCCGCTATCAGGGGTGCTGGATGATCAGGCTATGTTGATCTTCCAGCATGCTCTGCAGGATATCGTGGGACGAGGTGCTGGTGAGATTCCAGCTGGTCAGGTCCACATCCTTCAGGGTGATCTGCTGGGTCACATGACCATCCCCAGCTGGCGCCACCGAGAGGTTCACATCGCTCAGGCCATTGCTTCCCGTGGTCACCGAGGCGGAGAGATGCTTGAGCAGATCATCGACACCATTGCCAGTGAACCCTTGCAGCATGTCAGCCAGATCGATCTTGTCCCCCTGTTCCGGATGGAAGTCGGTGATGGTATCGATGGCGGGCTGCCCCTGACTCCCCTCGTCCCCGTGCTGCCAGACGAAGAGATCGCTGCCAGCCCCGCCGGTGAGGATGTCGTTACCATGCCCCCCCAATAGACGGTCATCGCCGGAGGAGCCAAACAGCCAATCCCCCTGATCGGAACCGACAAGCTCATGACCACTCTGGCCGTGTACCGTGATGGTCTCAAGGGGCGTGCTGACGGTTGAGCCGCCGACACTCGACTCGGCACTGATCCCCAGCACATGGTCACCGTCGCCAAAACCGCTGAAGTAGAGCGGAACCGAGTGATCGGCCGGGATCAGCCAGTCGCCATTGCCATCGGCATGACCCACGATCTGACCATGCTCATCCTGCACCTGCGCCCCATTCAGGCCGCTGATGCGGATGGAGAGTTCACCGGTGGCCGGATTGACCACGCTGGCATTGATGCCAAGGGGGATAACGGCCCTCTGCAAGGCATGGAACGCATGCTGATCCACCGTCAGACCCGGCATATCCGGCTCGGGAGTGACCGTGATGGTCACCTGATCGGTGTCGCTCAGAGAACCGCCCGCACCGCTGTTGCCCTGATCGGAGGTAGTGACGGTAAGGGTATCTTCTCCCCAGAAATCTTTGGCCGGTTCATAATGCAGGTTACTTGCCAGCAACTGGTTGAGATCGGCCAGCGACCCCACCAGGGTGATCTCGCTGGTACCCGCTCCCTGCACCATCACGGCACCGGTTGCACCCAGCAAGGTCAGTACACCATGTTCGACCCGCAGCACCATGGAGACAGGCGCACTGCCTGCATCCACATCCTTCACGCTGACGCCGGAGAGCGACAGGGAGCCATCTTCCTTCACCGTCATGCTGCCAGGCAGCTGATTGACCGGCGCATCGTTGACCGGCTGCACCTCGATGGGCAGCACATCGGTATCGCTGAGTGCCCCGCCACTACCCGTGTTCCCCTGATCGTTGGTTACCATGGTCAGGGCGTCATTGCCGTAGAAATCACTGTTGCCCTGATAGGTGACCCCACCAGAGAGCAAGGCATTGAGATC
Organism: Aeromonas sp. 95A; assembly: GCF_051919235.1. Classification (NCBI taxonomy): domain Bacteria; kingdom Pseudomonadati; phylum Pseudomonadota; class Gammaproteobacteria; order Aeromonadales; family Aeromonadaceae; genus Aeromonas; species Aeromonas sp. 95A. The sequence goes on along the minus strand of NZ_JBQBFC010000001.1, from coordinate 374,858 downwards.
GGCCAGCGTGCCGGTCAGCACCAGCGAACCGGTGCCGTTGCCGACTACCGTCACGCCGCTGCCAGCAGGTAGCGTCAGGGTGCCATGCTCCACCGACAGGGTGATCTTGATGGGACTGTTGCCCGCATCCACATCTTTCACCTGCAAACCGTGGATGACGAAGGGCTGATCTTCCTGCGCGACCTGAGGGGTCGTTGGCAATACGCTGATTGGCGCATCGTTGACCGGGCTTACATCCACATGGATGGTGCCATTGACCTCGGGGCCAAGGCGCCGTTGTCGAGGCTCTGGGCGGTGATCTTGAGATCCAGTGCACCGTTGGCATTATTGGTCACCAGCTCGACAGCGCCCAGCTTGCCGCCCTCGGTAGTGACCTGCCAGCGACCGCCACCCAGATCAACAACCGTCCCCGCCACGCCATTTGGCAAGCGGATCTCGGCACCATCAGGCACCCCTTCTATGGTGACCCGCACCTGCTCGGGCTTGTTCTCATGCACATTACCCGCACTGCCGCCGGTTGGCTGGGTATCCCGGGTCTCCAGCCCCAGATCCAGAGTAATCACATCCCCTTCGGTACCGCTCGCCTGACCCTGAATGTCGGCGATAAGGGCATCCCCCACCGGATTGACGGTAACGGTAAAGCTGCCACTGGTTTCGAGCGGGATGGTGAGCCCCTTGTCCAGGGTAAAGGCGCTGAGTGACAGCTCCACGGTGCCGCTGAAATCAGCTGGCGGGATCAGGGTCAGCTTGGAGAAATCGGTCCCCACGGGTACCTGCCAGACGCCGCCACCATTGTTGACCGCCGGAGCCTACAGCGTGAAGCCATCCGGTACCCCCTTGATCTGCAGCGCGACGATCTGCTCCGAGCCATCATTGTCGATAAGGGTTGCGCCAAATCCGGCAAGGTTGACCGTGCCATCCTCGCTCCCCGTGACGCTGTGCACCGAGAGCTGGGCCGGATCGTTGACCGGTCTCACCTCAAAGCCGACCTGGCCGCTCCAACTGCCGCTGTCGCTCACCTGTTGGCCACCGACCAGCGCGGTATCGACGATAGCGACCTTGATGTCGAGCGGTACCTGACCGCTGTAGTGCTCTTTGGGCACAAACACCAAGTCCTTGAGGGCAGCTACATCGTTGATCACCAGGGTGTTGACCGGCTTGCCGCTGCCATCGAGGAAGTAACCATATTTCGCATCCACCGTGATGGTGACCCGCTCAACGGTTTCGAGACCGCCGCCCGCGATGGAGGGGCTGATATCGGCCAGTTTCACCGAGAGATCGAGGTGGATCTCGCTATCTTCCAGATTGTCCGGCTGCCCGTCCTGATTGGTGTCCTGCACGGTCAGTGTCAGTTCCGGATGCTCGCCACGACCACCATTCACATCGACTACGGGGGCCACATCGACCCTAACCGTGCTGCTGTCGACCTTGATATCGCCACTGGCGGTATCGGTATTCACCACCTTCACCTCGATATTGAGCGAACCGGCAAAGTCCTGTGGCAAGCCGAGGGTCAACCCTTCCAGGCCCGCCAGTGACGGCGGCACCTTGATGACGTACTCACCGGTCGAGATGTTGTACTCGGCGCCGCTGATGGTGACGCCTGCTGGCAACCCCTTGAGGACAATGGTCACCTCGTCGCTGGCCTGATCGGCGGCGCCGATATGGATCACGCCTTTGAGCTGCTGACCAAAATCAACCCGGATATCCTCCTTGCCCACCAGCACGGCGTTGTCGTCGATATCGACAGTCGCCGCCGGCGTCTTGGGCGTCACTGGCTTGTTTTCAAATTCGGCACTGGTTTCCAGGCTCACTTTGACATGGGCGCTGGCATCGCCATCATCGCCCCGGTCGATCACCATGGCATCGATGCGGATCGGTTCGACCTTGCCGACAAACCCGTCCGGCGCATGCAGCTTGAAGCTACCGAGATTGCCCGCCGGCACGATCCAGCTGCCGTTACCGTTGTTGATACCGCCAACCACCACGAACTGATCGCCTGCACCACCGTTCAACACCGGCAGGTTGATCACCAGATAGTCGATCTCCTCCACGCTCGAGGGATCGAGGTCGGTAAAGATGAAGCGTCCAGTCAGGTCTATATCAGCACCGCTCTGCCCCACGAGAGCTCCACCGTTCTGGGCCAGCACGGCGCTGCTGTGGGGCGGTCCCCTGCTGCTGTTGGGGCTGGCGCTGTTGACTCTGTTTCGCCGCCTGACGCGCACAATGGCGCAACCCAACCCTGTCGTTAAGGCCATCGTTGAGGCTCCCCCTCAACCCGCGGCCGACCCGCGCAGCGAATTGAATTTGCTGATCATGCACGGGGAGCAAGCAGGCCTCTCCCCCGACCAACCACTCTACAGGGAGCTGAGCGCCGCCCGCCTGGCCAACGCCAACCCGGCGGCTGAGCTGGCCCTGCGCGCGCAACTGGCCAGCCAACGTGACAATCGCGGCCGCAATAACCAGCACGGGCGGGCCTTGTTGCTGCTTGGCCTCCTGGCCATCGCGGCCGTTGCCGCTGTGTATCTCAGCACCGGCCGCTATCAGGCATGGCAGGATTATGCATCCCGTCCCGATCCGCTGGCGGGGTTGAGCCCGCGGGATCTGCAGGACAAGGAGCTGGGGAGTCTGCATCAGAAGCTTCAGCGCAGCCCTGCCGATCTCGACGCTTGGGCGGCGCTCGGCCAGCTCTATCTCTATCGGGGTGAATATGACAACGCCCTGCTCGCCTACCAACGTCTCGCTCTGCTGGAGGGGGGCGCCAGCGCGGCGACTCAATCCGCCCAAGCCACCGTGCTCTACTATCAGGCGGGCCAGCAGCTGACCCCGGAGGCACTGCACCTGCTCGATAGCGCCCTCAAGCAGGACGCGGGGGAAGTGAGCGCCCTGATGCTGCTCGCCTCCGATCACTTCCTGCATGGCCGCTACAGCCAGGCCATTGCCCTGTGGCAACAACTGCTCGATGGCGAGCGCCCTCGCATCAACCGGGCTGCACTGATCGAGGCGATCCAGACGGCAAGCATAATGGGCGGGTAACCCCTTGATTGAAGGAGGGTAATCGTGGTGATATGGCGCCGCGACCACGCAAGTGGCTCAGCACTCTCTTTCAATAGACAAGGATGTCTGGATGCAACTCACCCTGTTAAACGACACGGGCAAATTCGATGGGCTCGATGACACCATTAGGCACGTTTTTGCCGAGACGGCGCACAAATTGAATGCCTTGTTCGATCTCTCCCAACTGGATGTCACCTTCAGCCCTTTTGCCGAGGGGGATGCTCCCGACTCGGGTATCGGTGGCTGGGCCATCAACATGTATCGAATAGAACTCCAGATTGATCTGGAACGGCCTGATATCAAAGAGGTGATCATCACCGAATTGCCTGCCGTACTGGCCCACGAAGTCCACCATATCGTGCAAAAGAAGAACAAGGTGGAAGCAGAAACACTGGCCGAAAACCTGATTTTTGAAGGGCTGGCCTGCTACTTTGAGCAGAGGTTCAATGGTGGCACACTCCCCTCGCTGTTCAAGGAGTCTCATCACCATGACTGGCAATCGCTCCTGGCAGAGATGACACCCCATCTATCCAGCAAGCAGTTCAACTATTTAGACTTTTTCTACTGCCGTGATAACCGGCCATTTCCCAAATATGCCGGTTACTGGGTGGGGTTCAATCTGGTGACCAACTATCTGGCCAAAAATGGACTGAATGAAATAGAGGTCATGGGACTACCCGCCGAGGCGTATTTCAATTAATACGCCTTCACACTGTTCGTGGCTATCACAGAGCCCAAATCCGGAGAGAAGATCATGATCCCCATTCGCTGCAAAGCCGTCTCCGGCGTTGCCCTTACCACTGTCGATGGCGAAACCAGATTGCTGGTGATGAAACGGGTCAAGGGGGGCTTCTGGTGCCATGTGGCGGGCACGGTGGAGGCGGGTGAAACCGGCTGGCAGACCATTATTCGGGAATTTGGCGAAGAGACGGGGATCCGGGTCACCGAGCTCTACAACGGCCAGTATCTGGAGCAGTTTTACGAGGCGAGCCTGAATACGATAGAGGTGGTGCCGGTCTTTGTGGTCTATTGCCCGGCCAATCAGGCGGTGACCCTCAACGACGAGCACACCGAATATCGCTGGTGTTCCCTGGCCGAGGCCAAGGCGCTGGTGAGTTTCCCCGGCCAGAAGGCGCTCTACGACCATATCTGGCACCATTTTGTCGACAACGCCCCCTCTCCCCTGATGCGGGTCGATATCCGCTGACCGCGCACGGCTTCCCCCTGTAAATGCAACACGCCCCCGGATGGGGGCGTGTTGTATCTAAAGCCAGCCAAGCGCTTTTGTTAGACCAAGCAGATGGCCTACGGCCGCTCGCCAGCGGCCAGACGGCGGTTGATATCGGCGATAACCGGGGCGATGTCAGCAAGGGTATCAATCACGTAGTGTGCCCCCGCCGCCCGCAGTTTGGCCTCGGCCGGTGCACGCCGGGCGGCGATCTCCGCCTCGCTCATGGAGGCAAACTCGTCCCAGGTGGCACCAAATTCGTTGCCGGAAACCGACAGCCCCACCGTCCACATGCCCGCGTTCAACCCTTCGCTGATACCGGGCACGGCGTCATCCACCTTGATGCAGCGATGCACCGCGCTCACTCCCAGCTCAATTACGTTGGCCAGCGCCATCCAAGGACCGGGGCGACCACCAGCCTTTAGATCGTCGGTGGCGACCCAGTGATCCGGGCGGTAGCCGTGATCGGCCGCAGCAGGTACCAGCGCCTCCATCACCGGACGGGGATAACCGGAGCAGGAGCCGATTTTCATCCCCTGCACCCGCAGAGCGTCCAGCACCGGCAGCACACCGGGGATGGGGGCGGCAAAGCGGGTCACCGCGGCAATCTGCAGCGGCATAAAGGTGTGATAAATGTGGTCCACCTCGGCGTGGCTCATAGGATGGCCGAAGCGGGCCTGCCAGCGCGCATCCACCGAGGGCAGACGGCCCAGCGCGGCGATATGATCCCACTTGCCAAGGCCCATGGGCTGGCGTGCTTCGTCCAGGGTCACAGCAAAGTCATAGGCGCGGGCGAAGGCCTCGACGAAGATGGAGGTGGGGGCGAAGGAGCCGAAATCGACGACGGTGCCGGCCCAGTCGAGGATCAGCGCCTCCACGTCGGTGGTCGGGTCGATGGCAGTCTGCAAGTCAGTCATGGTGGTGTTCCTGTTTCGGTGAAAGTGCGATCTCGCCGAGGGCGCGATCGAGAATGGTGATGGCGCGCACCAGATCGGCGCGGGCGATATTGAGCGGCGGCGAGAGCTGGATGACATTGCCCTGGGAGACCTTGAAGCTGAGCCCCAGCTCCAGACAGCGGTAGAGCAGCCGCTCGGTGGCCTGGCTGTTGCGGGTGCGACTCTGGTGATCGACCACCAGATCGAGCGCCCAGAGCAAACCGATACCGCGCACCTGCCCGATCAGCGGGTGACGCTTAGCCAACTTGCCGAGCTCGGCCGCCATAAAACGGCCATCCTCCTGCGCTTTTGCCAGCAATCCAGCTTCGCGGATTGTCTCTATAGTGGCGAGGGCCGCCGCGCAGCCGATAGGGCTCTTCTCGTGGGTGTAGTGACCGAGCGAGATGGCCGCCGCCTGATTGAACCGGTCGCGGGTAATGAGCGCGGCAAACGGTACCACCCCGCCCCCCAGCCCCTTGCCCAGACAGATGATGTCGGGCTCGATGCCGAACTCTTCAAAGCTGAACCAGTGGCCGGTGCGCCCCAGGGCATTGGGGATCTCGTCGACGATCAGCAGCACTTTGTGGCGATCGCAGATCTCCCGCACCCGCTGCCAGTAGGCCTTCGAGGGCACCTGCACATCGGTGTTGCGAATAGGTTCGGCGATAAAGGCGCCGATCCCTCCCTCCTTCTCGATGACGTACTCCAGATAATCGGCGTAGTGCAGGTCATCCCCCTCCCCGCGATACCAGACGCCGCGATAACGGGTGGGCGGCGGGATGCGCTCCACTCCGGCCATCAGCGGGCCCATACCGGCGCGAAAACAGGCCTCGCCGCCGACCGAGATGGCATCGAGGGAGGCGCCGTGAAAGGCATCCCACAGGGATACCACCTTGCTGTTGCCGGTGATAAAACGGGCGAGCTTTAGAGCAATCCCCACCACCTCGCTGCCGCCGGGGGCGAACAGCACCCGGTTGAGATCGCCGGGGGCCAGCTCGGCCAAGGTGCGGGCACAGTCGATGGCAACCTGATGGGTGTAGCGGCGGGGCGCAAACGGCAGATCGGCGAGTTGCTGTTGCACCGCGGCCACCACCCTGGGGTGGCCGTGGCCCAGCTGATGGACGCTGTTGCCGTGAAAATCGAGGTAACGCTTGCCCGATACGCTGGTCAACCAGCTCCCCTGCGCCCCCTCGATCAAATCCAGACAGGGGGTGGAGAGTGCCTGATGGAGGAAGTAGCGGCTATCCTCCGCCAATCCCGCCTGCACCGCCTCGCTCTGGTCAGCCCACCAACGCGCCCGCCCCTCGCCGAGGTTGATATCCCCTTCGCTGTCGGCGCGGCCGCTGCCGTGCAGCTTATGGTCATGCAAATCGCGGCCACGCAGATCACGACCCTGAGCCAGCATGCTGGTCATCGCGCGTCCCCTTGCCAGTAGCAGGCGCTGGCCATGGCGGCGAGCAGATCGCGCACCCGCTCAGGGGTCACGTCGCCGATATTGCCGATACGGAAGCAATCGGCCTGGGAGACCTTGCCCGGATAGATGACAAAGCCCTGCGCCTTGAGCCGCTGGTAGAAGTCGGCGAAGCGGTAGTCAGGGTGGGTCGGAGAGTAGAAGGCGGTGATGATGGGAGATTGCCACTGTTCTGGCAGCAGTGGCGCAAAGCCGAGGGCAGCCATCCCCGCCACCAGCGTGCGCTGATTTTCACTGTAACGCTGATGGCGGGCGGCGATGCCCCCCTCCTCGTCCAGCTCGCGCAGGGCCTGGGCAAAGGCGAGCACGGTATGGGTGGGCGAGGTAAAGCGCCACTTGCCCCCCTGCTGCTCCATGGTCTGCCACTGGGCGTGCAGGTCGAGGGAGACCGAGCGAGCACGACCGGCGCAGGCCGCCAGCGCGGCGCGGCGAGCGATGACAAAGCCAAAACCCGGCACCCCCTGAATGCACTTGTTGGCCGAGCTGATGAGAAACTCGATGCCAAGGCGCCCCATGTCGATGGGGATGCCGCCAAAGCTGCTCATGGCATCGACGATCAGGCGGATGCCGCGGCGCTGGCAGAGCTCAGCTACCTCCTCAAGGGGGTTGAGCATGCCGGTGGTGGTCTCGCAGTGCACCATGGCCAGATGGGTGATCTCGGGGTGGCGCGCCAGCATCGCCTCGATGGCGGCGGGCTCCGGGCGGGTCGTCTCGCCGCAATCCAGCTCGTGGTGGCGCAGGCCAAGGCAGCGGGCCATCTCCCCCATGCGGGCACCATAGGCGCCGTTGTTGATGATCAGCAGACACTCATCGACGCCGATCGCCGAGCCCAGCACACTCTCCACCACATAGCTGCCGCTCCCCTGCAGCAAGACGGCACTGTAGTCACTTTGATATTCCGGGCCAGTGGCGAGGCGCACCAGCTCGCGGCGGATGGGCTCCACCACCCCCTGGTTGTAGTCCGCATCCCAGGTACAGCTGTCTTGCAGCATGGCGGCACGCACCGTGGCGGTGGTCGAGAGGGGGCCCGGGGTCAGCAGCAGGTAATCGACGGCAGCAGGGGCCGCAGGAATATGGGTCATGACTTCGCTCCTTTTGGTATATACCAGAATGAGCGCATTGTGGGTAACTGCCCCGCCAAGGTCAAAGGGGTGGGGCTACGTGCAACAAAAAATTCATTTTCAGCGTCGGGATCGCGATAATCTAGGAAGCCTGAACAGCAGGGGCGATTCTGGTATCTACCAATGCATGTTGATGTCGCCGTTTAGCCACCGGGCAGATGACCAGCCCAGTGCCCAGTCCATTGCCCAACTCATTGCACAACTTATTGCAAAACCAGGGATTTTCATGAGCAAACCGCAATATCTGCAGATCAAGGATGCCCTCGCCAACCAGATCCTGGCGGGGGGTCTGGCCCCCAACGACAAGCTCCCCTCCGAGCGGCTGCTGGGGGAACTCTATGGCACCACCCGGGTTACCATTCGCGAGGCACTGGTTCAGCTGGAGGCGAACGGCCTTATCTATCGGGAGGATCGCCGCGGCTGGTTCGTCACCCCGCCACGCTTTCGCTTGAACCCCAGACGCACCTCCAACTTTCACCAGATAGTGCGGGAGCAAGGGGGTGAGCCGCACACCGAGCTGCTGGAGAAAAGCCGTCAGGCGGTACCGCCCGCGTTGATGGCGCAGCTGCAGCTCAAGCCGTTCGACAGCCTGTTTCTGCTAAAACGGTTGCGCTACGCCAACGGGCGCGCCATCTGCTACTGCGAGAACCACTGCCTGCCTGAGCGAGTGCCCGGCCTGCTGGCGCTGGATCTCAACGGCAGCCTGACCGAGATCTACCAGGCCCATTACGATCTCCACTACGCCCGCATGCAGGTGCGCTTTTTTCCCACCGCCCTACCGGACGAGGTGGCCAAGGCGCTGGGAGCCACCGCCGGTCTACCCGCCCTGCGCCTCGAGCGACTCAACTTCGATCAGCACGGCCGGGTGCTCGACTTCGATCTGGAGTACTGGCGCCACGACAGTCTGGAGATCGAGGTGGATACCCAGGATTAGTCACGAACAAATCAGGAACGGCAAAACGTCACGGGGCTGTCACGGTCACGTCATAAAGATCCCCTAGCCTCTCTCTCGACCAATCTGGTTTATACCAAACCAATTTAACTGGAGAAGAGGATGAAACAGGGAACCCATCTGCTGGCCGCCGCCGTGCTGGCTGCCATGACCGCCCCGGCACTGGCCGCGACCGATCTCACCGTCTACACCGCCTTCGAACCGGAGCAGCTCAACGAGCTGAAAACCGCGTTCGAGCGCCAGCATCCGGACATCAACATCAAGTGGGTGCGTGACTCCACCGGCGTGGTCACCGCCCGCTTGCTGGCAGAAAAAGCGCAGCCCAAAGCGGATGTGGTGTGGGGACTGGCCGCCACCAGCCTGATGCAGCTCGATCAGCAGCAGATGCTCAATGCCTATGCACCGAAAGGACTGGAGAAGCTCGACAGCCGCTTTCGCGACAGCAAGGCCGAGCCGCACTGGATCGGTCTGGACGCCTTCTTCAGCGCCATCTGCTTCAATAAGGTAGAGGCGGAGAAACAGGGGATCCCGGCCCCCACCCGCTGGGCCGACCTCACCAAGCCCATCTACAAGGGCAAGGTGATCATGCCCAACCCCAGCTCCTCCGGCACCGGTTACCTGAGCGTTGCTGGCTGGCTGCAGACCATGGGCGAGCAGCAGGGCTGGCAATTCATGAACGGCCTGCACCAGAACATCGACCGTTACACCCACTCGGGCTCCGCCCCCTGCAAGCTGGCCGCCAGCGGTGAAACGGTGATCGGTATCTCCTTCGACTTCCCGGCTACCAGCCTCAAGGCCAAGGGTGCCCCCATCGAGGTGGTGTTCCCGAAAGAGGGGTCGGGCTGGGATATGGAAGCCGCCGCCATCATCAAGGGCACCCCCAAGCTGGAAGCAGCCAAACAGCTGCTCGACTTTGCCGCCACCGAACAGGCCAACGCCCTCTACAACAAGTCGTTCGCCGTGGTCGCCATCCCCGATGTAGCCCAACCGAGAGCGGGCTATCCGGCGGATATCAAAGGCCAGATGATCGACAACGACTTTAGCTGGGCAGCCCGCGAACGTAACGCCATCCTGGCCCAGTGGAGCGCCAGCTTCGACGGCAAGACCGAAGCCAAACAGTAAGCGTGAAGGGCGGCGGTTTGTTCACGCCAGACACACCGCTGCCAATAAACTGCCAGTCGAAGGCCAACAGCTGTTGGCCTTCGCTTTTTGGTTTTAACTTCCCGAGTTTGCATTGCCTTCAATTAGCGATGCTTAGTCCATTCGCACAGTGCCCAGTCACTTGCTGGCGACCCGATGTCATTTGACTGTCATCAAGCTGTCATCTCCCGATCACCTGACCGTCACACTTTACCCGCAAACTGGTATATACCAAATCAGTAGCGAGTCGAACCATGACCCAGCCCTATCTGGACATTCAACATCTCAACAAGCAGTTCGGTGCTTTTCAGGCCCTCAAGGGGATCTCTCTGACCATTGAGCCGGGGGAGTTTATCTGCTTTCTCGGCCCCTCCGGCTGCGGCAAAACTACCCTGCTCAGAGCCATCGCCGGGCTGGATCTACCAGACAGCGGCGAGATCTGGCAAGGAGGGCGCAATATCTCCCGCCTGCCGCCCCAGGAGCGCGATTTTGGCATCGTGTTTCAGTCCTATGCTCTCTTCCCCAACCTGACGGTGGCCCAGAACATCGCCTTCGGCCTTGAGAATCAGGGGCTGGCGCGGGATCTCATCAAGGAGCGGGTCGATCACTGGCTGGGGCTGGTGGATCTCACTGCCCAGTCCCACAAATACCCGAGCCAGATCTCCGGCGGCCAGCAGCAGCGGGTGGCGCTGGCCCGGGCCTTGGCCCTCTCCCCCGGCCTGCTGCTGCTGGACGAGCCGCTCAGCGCGCTGGATGCACTGGTACGCACCCATCTTCGTAGCGAGATCCGCGCCCTGCAGCAGCGCCTTGGCATCACCACCATCATGGTGACCCACGATCAGGAAGAGGCGCTGACCATGGCCGACCGCATCGTGGTGATGGAGGGCGGCCGCATCGTACAGGTGGGCACCCCGCAGGAGATCTACCACCAGCCTGCCAGCCGTTTCGTGGCAAGCTTTGTCGGTACCATGAACTTCCTCGAGACCCTGGTGCTGAGCCCCAATCAGGTGCGCCTCAACGAACAACCGCTGACACTTGCCAACCAGGCCGCTGCCGGCAGCAAATTGCAGGTGGCGATCCGCCCCGAGGCAATCACGCTAAGCGCGCCGAACGAGCCGCACCTTGGGCAACATGGCGTTGAAGCAACCATCGATCAGGTGGAGTTTCTCGGCGCCGCCCAGCGACTGATCTGCACCGCCGACACCTATCTGGGCCCACAGCAAATTCTGGTGGAGCGCCCGACCCACGAGTTGCCCCGCCACGAACAAGGGGGCTGGCGCAGCGGCATGCGCTGCTCGCTGCACTGGCCCGCCGGTGCGATGCAGCTGTTTGAAGGAGATCGCCCATGACAGCCCCCTTCGCGACCTCCTCCCTGTTGCCGCCAGCGACAGCCCGCCAAGACTCTCGCTGGCAGCGGCTCTGTCGCGGCTGGAGCCGGGATCAGCTGCTGCAACTGATCCTGCTGGTGCTCGGCATCGCTCTGCTCACCGGCGGTCTGCTGCTGCCGCTGCTCACCATGTTGCAAAAAAGCCTGCAGGATGAGAACGGCCTCTGGATAGGCCTTGCCAATTTCAGCGCCTACTTCGACTCCCCCCATCTGGGGCGCACCATCGGCAACACCCTCTGGCTCGGGGTGCTGATCACCGCGCTGGTGGTGACCATCGCCTTTGGCTACGCCTACGCCCTCACCCGCACCTGTATGCCGGGCAAGCCCCTGTTTCGCCTCATCGGTTTGATCCCGCTGTTGATGCCCTCCCTGTTGCCCGCCATCAGTCTGGTCTACTGGTTTGGCAATCAGGGGATCGCCAAGGGGCTGCTCGGCGGCGAGAGCATCTACGGCCCCATCGGCATCGTCATCGGTCTTGGCTTCTGGTGCTTCCCTCACGCCCTGATGATCCTTATCACGGCGCTGGGTCAGAGCGATGCCCGCCTCTATGAAGCCTCCCGGGTACTCGGCAGCAGCGGCTGGCGCACCTTTGTCACCGTCACCCTGCCTACCGCCCGTTATGGCCTGCTCAGCGCCGCCATCGCGGTCTTCACCCTCACCATCTGCGACTTCGGGGTTGCCAAGGTGATTGGCGGCCAGTACAGCGTGCTGGCTACCGATATCTACCGGCAGGTGATCGGGATGCAGAACTTCTCCCTCGGCGCCGTTGCCAGCGTCACCCTGCTGCTGCCGGCACTGTTGAGCTTTGCGCTGGAGCACAGGGTACGCAGCAAGATGCAGGAGCAGAGCAGCACCAAGGCGGTGCCCTATCAGCCCAAGCCCCATCGGCTGCGGGATCTGCTGGCGCTCGGCTGGTGTACCCTCTGGGCCCTGCTGTTTCTGGCGCTGGTGGGCATGGCAGTCTACGGCTCGCTGGTGCAGTTCTGGCCCTACAACCTCGGGCTGACGCTGGATCACTACGCTTTTGACAGCAACAGCGTCTATGGCTGGCAGCCCTTTACCAACACCTTGCAGCTGGGCCTCTATACCGCGCTTATCGGTACCGTGCTGGTGATGGTGCTGGCCTGGGCACAGGAGAAGGGGCGCCACTTTGCGCCGCTGCGCCAGCTGTTGCATCTGCTTGCCATGCTGTCGCTGGCAGTACCCGGCATGGTGCTGGGGCTGGGTTACATCTTCTTTTTCAACGGCAATCCGCTCTTTGGCAGCCTCTATGGCACTCTGCCGCTGATGGTGCTCTCCTGCGTCATCCACTACTACACGGTGGGCCATATGACGGCGCTGACCAGCCTCAAGCAGTTGCCCAAGGAGCTGGAGCTGGTGGCCATCTCATTGCGCATTCCGCTCTGGAAGGCGTTCTGGCGAGTCACCCTGCCCGCCTCCCTGCCCGCACTGCTGGAGATCTTTATCTATCTGTTCGTCAACGCCATGACCACCACCTCGGCGGTGATCTTCCTCTATTCGAGCGACAGCGTGCTCGCCTCCATCGCCGTGCTGAACATGGAGGATTCCGGCGATACCGCCGCGGCCGCCGCCATGGCCACCCTGATCCTGCTGGCCGCCGCCACCGTCAAGCTGCTCCAGCTCTTTTTGAGCCGCGCCCTGCTGGATCGCACCCAGCGCTGGCGCCACCAATAACCTTATCGAGGAGTCATCATGTCCACTCTCCCCTTCTGGCTAGCCGAAGCGCTCGCCGCCGAACAGCCCGCGCTGCCCACGCCCCTAGTCAGCCACCACGAGGCCGATGTCTGCATCGTCGGTGGCGGCTTTACCGGGCTGTGGAGCGCCATCGCCCTTAAACAGGCCGAGCCACACTTGCGCATCATGGTGCTGGAAAAAGATCGCTGCGGCAGCGGCGCCTCCGGGCGCAACGGCGGCTGTTTGCTCACCTGGTCGGCCAAATACCTGACGTTAAAGCGCCTCTTTGGCGAGCAGCAGGCCGCCTGGCTGGTACAAAGATCCGAGCAGGCGGTACACGAGATCGCCCACTTCTGCGAAACGTACAGCATAGAAGCAGAGCTGAGGGTCGAGGGCACCTGCTACACAGCCACCAGCGAGGCCCAGCGTGGCCTGATGGAGCCGGTATTGCGGGAGCTACAGCGAGCCGATCTTAACCAGTGGCAGGCGATTGCGGAGGGTGAACTGGCGAGCCAGAGCGGCTCCCACGTTCATCTGGAGGGGCTCTACAGCCCCCACGCCGGTTCGGTGCAACCGGCACTGTTGGTGCGCGGCCTGCTGCGGGTAGCGCGGGAACTGGGGGTCGAGGTCTATGAGCACTCCCCCATGCAGCGCCTTGAGGCAGGCCAGCCAGCGCGGGTGCAAACGCCGCAGGGGGAGGTACGTGCCCGCAAGGTGGTACTGGCCCTCAACAGCGCCATGGTGCAGCACTTTCGCGAGTTTCGCCGCAGCATAGTGCTGGTCTCCTCCGATATGGTGATAACCGATCCCGCGCCGGATGCACTGGCCGCCCAGCAGCTTGAGCACGGCCGCTCCGTGGTGGATGGCCGCACCTTTGTCCATTACTACCGCTCCACCCCGCAAGGACGGCTGATGCTGGGCAAGGGGGGCAACACCTTCGCCTTTGCCAACCGCCATCTAGCCGAGTTTGATGCGCCGAGCCGCTATCTTGCCCCCCTCACCCGCACCCTGCGCCGCTTCTTTCCGGCGCTTAAAGAGGTGCCCATCGCCGCCAGCTGGTGCGGCGCCTCCGACCGCTCGGTGGATGGCCTCCCCTTCTTCGGCCACTGGCGAGGGCAGCCCAATATCGTCTATGGCCTCGGCTACTCCGGCAACGGGGTGGCGCAGAGCTGGATGGGTGGCCAGATCCTGGCAACTTTGGTGCGCGATGAAGTGCGGGAGGAGGACAAGCCGTGGCGCGACTGCGCGCTGGTCAGCGGCCCGCGTGGCTACTTCCCGCCCGAGCCATTCCGCTGGCTGGGTGCCATGGCGGTACGCAATGCCATCCGGCGCAAGGAGCGGGCGGAAGATGAGAACCGTCCGGTGGCCTGGTATGACAAACAGCTGGCCAAACTTGCCGATGCGGCGGGCAAGGCGGATAAATAGTTCGGCGATAGAGGGCAACCATTTCCCATACTATTTCGCCCCACACCCTATTTCTTGAAAATGCCGACCCGAGGGTCGGCATTTTTACAGGTGAACTCTGAGGGGCATTATCGCTAAGCGTGATCCGCTGATGGGCCCCAGCGGCGGCAGGGTTGAGATAGCGTGATTTGTAGGTTGGCGCAGAGCGTAGCGAAGCCCAACAGACGAGCATGATTACGCCAACCAGGGCGGAATAAACAAGGACGTGGCTAAGCCATAAGACTGATTGACAAGCATATTTCACGGTAAACGTTGGGCTTCACTTCGTTCAGCACCAACCTACCTTTTTAGCCCAACATACGAGATTGATTGTATCAAAACAACCATATTGAGGGGCTTGTCACTGGTAGCAAAAAATGTCTGTGGCATAATACATCGCACAGACGTCCGAATACGCTTCTCTATTCGAACAAACTATTTCACACAAATATTCTCGAGGTGTTTTTGCGATGAAAAAGAAGTACTCTGTATTTATAAGCTCTACTTTTATTGACCTCGAGGATGAACGTGAAACCATTAGAAAGCTTGTCATAGACATGGGCTATATACCACTTGGTATGGAGTCGTTTCCAGCGACAAATGAAGAGCAATTTGGATATATTCAAAAAGTAATCGACGATAGCGATTACTATATTTTAGTAATTGGTGGCCGTTATGGTTCACTGACTACCGATGGAATTAGTTTTACAGAGAAAGAATATGATTATGCCATATTAAAAAACAAAGTCGTTTTAGCATTTGTACATGAATCACCTGATAGTTTCACTGCTAAGGTAATAGACAAAGATCCCGTGCTTAGAGAAAAACTGGATGCCTTTAGGTGCAAGGCGACACAGGGTCGTATAGTAAAGTTTTGGAGCAATAAAGATCAGCTTGGCTATCAAGCAATGACAAGTTTACATCAAGCAGTGGACAGCTATCCGACCGTAGGTTGGGTACGTGGTGACTTTCAAAATACACAAGAAGTTAGTCAAGAATTTCGTCGAGCAGAAGGCGAGTTATTTCATTTAAAACATGAAGTAAATGACTTACGCCAAAAAATGGTTGAATATGAGTCTCTCATTTATTCTCAGTTTATGGAAAAAACAAAACCAGCAACTCAAGCCGAAATTCAGACTTGGATTAATGGTGCAAAAAATAATTATGACGATGCTGTAATCCGTCATAGCCATAATGTTAGATTCGCCGACCAAGACTTTATACTTCCTAGTTTATATGGGGCATCATCAGTCTCTGTTATAGTAGAAAAAGGTGTTAAGGTATACCGAACACAAAACGGAGGGCACTCAACCGTTTATTATATGGATGGTTTTAGAAAGGATAGTATTTAAAAATAACCAGCATGAGTTCGAATAATTAATTTTTGATATTCAGAAAAGATGACTATAGCCATAAAAAAGCCGCCCATCGGGCGGCACTTTTATTAGAGATAACGGGCTAAACAGAATTACCAGCCGGTCACTTCGCGCAGGGCCTTGCCGATATCGGCCAAGGAGCGGACGGTTTTCACGCCAGCATCTTCCAGCGCGGCAAACTTCTCGGCTGCGGTACCCTTGCCACCGGAGATGATGGCGCCAGCGTGGCCCATCCGCTTGCCGGGAGGTGCAGTAACACCGGCGATATAGGAGACCACCGGCTTGGTGACGTGGGCCTTGATATAGGCGGCCGCGTCTTCCTCGGCGTTGCCGCCGATCTCGCCAATCATCACGATCGCTTCGGTCTGCGGGTCGTTCTGGAACATCTCCAGAATGTCGATAAAGTTGGAGCCCGGGATGGGGTCGCCGCCGATACCGACGCAGGTGGACTGGCCAAAGCCCTCGTCAGTGGTCTGCTTGACCGCTTCGTAGGTCAGGGTGCCGGAGCGGGAGACGATGCCCACCTTGCCCGGCTTGTGAATGTGGCCCGGCATGATGCCGATCTTGCACTCACCCGGGGTGATCACACCCGGGCAGTTGGGGCCGATCATCCGCACACCGGTCTCTTGCAGCTTCACTTTGACGTCCAGCATATCCAGGGTCGGGATGCCTTCGGTGATGGTGACGATGAGCTTGATGCCCGCGTCGATCGCTTCCAGGATCGCGTCCTTGCAGAACGGTGCCGGCACATAGATGACGGAGGCGGTGGCGCCGGTCGCTTCGACTGCGTCACGAACGGTGTTGAACACCGGCAGGCCCAGATGGGTGGTGCCACCCTTGCCCGGGGAGACGCCGCCGACCAACTGGGTGCCGTAGGAGAGCGCCTGCTCGGAGTGGAAAGTACCCTGACCGCCGGTAAAGCCCTGGCAGATGACTCGGGTGTCCTTGTTGATCAGTACGCTCATCAGTTGGCCTCCGCTGCTTTGACGACTTGCTGCGCGGCATCGGTCAGACTCTTGGCCGCAATGATGTTGAGGCCGCTCTCGGCCAGCTTGATACCACCCAGCTCGGCGTTGTTGCCTTCCAGACGGACCACGACGGGCACCTTGACCCCCACTTCCTTGACCGCACCGATAATGCCTTCCGCGATCATGTCGCAGCGCACGATGCCGCCAAAGATGTTGACCAGCACCGCTTTGACGTTGCTGTCGGAGAGGATGATCTTGAACGCCTCGGTTACGCGCTCCTTGGTGGCGCCGCCGCCGACGTCAAGGAAGTTGGCCGGCTTGCCGCCGTGCAGGTTGACGATATCCATGGTGCCCATGGCCAGACCCGCGCCGTTGACCATGCAGCCGATGTTGCCATCGAGGGCCACATAGTTGAGCTCCCACTGGGCGGCGTGCGCTTCGCGGGGGTCATCCTGTGACGGGTCGTGCATCTCGCGCAACTTGGGCTGACGATAGAGGGCGTTGGCGTCGATGTTGATCTTGCCATCCAGGCAGTGCAGGTTGCCCTGCGCGGTGATCACCAGCGGGTTGATCTCCAGCAGCGCGAAATCGCAATCCAGGAACATCTGGCCCAGACCCATGAAGATCTTGGTGAACTGTTTGATCTGATCGCCGACCAGACCCAGTTTGAAGGCCAGTTCGCGAGCCTGATAAGCCTGCGGACCCACCAGCGGATCGATGGCCGCTTTGTGGATCAGATGGGGGGTTTCGTGGGCAATCTTCTCGATATCCACGCCACCTTCGGTCGAGGCCATGAAGACCACGCGGCGCGAACCACGGTCAACCACGGCGCCCAGGTAGAGCTCTTTGGCGATGTCGGTGCAAGATTCAACCAGGATCTTGGTGACCGGCTGGCCGTTGGCGTCGGTCTGGTAGGTCACCAGATTTTTGCCAAGCCAGTTTTGGGCAAAAGCACGGATCTCATCCTTGCTCTTGGCCACTTTCACGCCGCCCGCTTTACCGCGGCCACCGGCGTGTACCTGGCATTTGACGACCCAGGTATTGCCGCCAATCTTGTCGGCCGCTTCGGCCGCTTCTTGTGGGGTAGCACAGGCATAACCTTCGGAGACCGGCAGGCCATACTCGGCAAACAGCTGTTTTGCCTGATATTCATGCAGATTCATAGATGCTCTATCCGTGTTGTAGGTATTTCCGTCCGGGGCTGGTGTTTCTCAATCCCCTGTGAATGGGGGCCTGGGCGGCCCCTCGTTATCTTTCAATCGCTCGGGTATTACTCAAACGTCCAGCAGCACATCCTGCTCGGGGCGCAAACCCCTTGCCCGGGTGCCACAGGCTTAGACGTCCAGCAACAGACGGGTCGGGTCTTCCAGCAGCTCCTTGACGGAGACCAGGAAGCCTACCGATTCGCGTCCGTCGATGAGGCGGTGATCGTAGGAGAGCGCCAGATACATCATCGGCAGGATCTCGACCTTGCCGTCAACGGCCATCGGGCGATCCTGGATCTTGTGCATCCCCAGAATGGCGCTCTGGGGCGGGTTGATGATCGGGGTGGACATCAGGGAGCCGAACACGCCACCGTTGGTGATGGTGAAGTTGCCGCCAGTCAGTTCATCCACGGTCAGCTTTCCGTCACGGCCCTTGCCCGCCAGATCCTTTATGGCCTTCTCGATGTCCGCCAGGCTCATGTTGTCGCAGTCGCGCAGCACCGGCGTCACCAGACCACGGGGGGTGGAGACGGCGATACTGACGTCGAAGTAGTTGTGGTAAACCACGTCATCACCATCGAGTGCCGCATTCACTTCCGGATAGCGCTTGAGGGACTCCACTACCGCTTTCACATAGAAGGACATAAAGCCGAGCTTGATGCCGTGCTTCTTCTCGAAGATCTCGCCGTACTGCTTGCGCAGATCCATGATGGGCTTCATGTTGACCTCGTTGAAGGTGGTCAGCATGGCGGTGGTATTTTTCGCTTCCAGCAGACGCTCGGCAATGCGCTTGCGCAGACGGGTCATCGGTACCCGCTTGTCGGTACGACCACCCAGCGGAGTAACCTTGGCTGCCGGAGCGGCAGCGGCGACCGGTGCGGCTGCCGCAGGCTGGCTCTTGGCCTTGATGAAGGCTTCCACATCATCCTTGGTGATGCGACCGCCCTTGCCGGTACCGGTCAGCTTGGTCACATCGATGTCGTGCTCACCAATCAGGCGGCGCACCGAGGGGCTCAAGCCATCGGCACCATCATCGGCCACCGCTTCAGCGGGTTTCTCTTTGGTCTCTTCACCGGCCACCGGGGCGGCGGTGAGGATGGCAATCAGTTGACGGGACAACACAGTCGCCCCTTCCCCTTGCAGAATATCCCCCAGCACACCGGCTTGCGGTGCCGGCACTTCCAGCACCACCTTGTCGGTCTCGATGTCGACCAGCACTTCGTCACGGGCGACCAGATCGCCCGGTTTTTTGTGCCAGGTGGCGATAGTGGCATCGGCCACTGATTCCGGCAGATCCGGTACCTTGATTTCGATAGTCATCCAATCAGTTCCTTTTTACTTCTATGCCAGAGGCTTTACAGGGTAAGGGCATCTTCCACCAAGGCTTTTTGCTGCTTGGCGTGGACAGACATGTAACCGACGGCCGGTGAGGCTGACGCGGGGCGACCGGCATAACGCAGGGTAGCTCCGGCTGGCAGCACGCCATCGTAGTGGTGACGGGTGCAGTACCAGGCGCCCTGGTTCTGCGGCTCTTCCTGACACCAGACAAAGTCGGTGACGTGGCTGTAATCGGCCAGAATGGCGCGCACTTCCTCTTCCGGGAAGGGGTAGAGCTGCTCAATTCGCACCAGTGCCACATCTTGCTGCTCGGCCTTGCGACGGGCATCGAGCAGGTCGTAGTAGACCTTGCCAGAGCAGAAGACCACGCGCTTGACTGCTTTCGGATCCAGCGCATCGATCTCGCCGATGGCGTTCTGGAAAGTACCTTCCGCCAGCTCTTCGAGCTTGCTCACCGCCAGCGGATGGCGCAGCAGGGATTTTGGCGTCATCACGATAAGCGGACGGCGCATCGGGCGCACGACCTGACGGCGCAGCATATGGAACACCTGCGCCGGGGTAGAGGGCACGCACACCTGCATGTTGTGCTGGGCACACATCTGCAGATAACGCTCCAGACGGGCGGAGGAGTGCTCCGGCCCCTGCCCCTCGTAACCGTGCGGCAGCAACATGGTCAGGCCGCACATCCGGCCCCACTTCTGCTCACCGGAGGAGAGGAACTGATCCACCACTACCTGGGCACAGTTGGCGAAATCGCCGAACTGGGCTTCCCAGATGGTGAGGCCAGCCGGCTCGGCGCTGGCGTAACCATATTCAAAGGCCAGTACCGCGTTCTCGGTCAGCACAGAGTCATACACCTCGAACGGGCCCTGCTCGTCGTGCAGGTTGCACAGCGGGGTGTAGGTGCTGGCATCGGTCTGGCTGTGCAGCACGGCGTGGCGGTGGAAGAAGGTGCCACGGCCGGAATCTTCACCGGTAAAGCGGATGCGGGACCCCTTGTCCACCAGAGTGGCGTAGGCCAGGGTCTCGGCAAAGCCCCAATCCACCAGCTTCTCGCCAGCGGCCATCAGACGGCGGTCTTCGTAAATCTTCTCGACCTGACGCTGCAGCACGTGGGTCGCCGGATACTGGCTCACCCGCTCGCCGAGGCTCTTGAGGTGATCCATCGGCACTGCACTCTCATAGGCCATGTTCCAGTCGTGGCCCAGATAAGGGGTCCAGTCGACGGAGTGCAACTCCATCGGCCGCCACTCCTTGCTCACCCGCTCGCCGCGATCCAGCGCTTCGCGATACTCGTTGACCAGTTCGGTCGCCCGCTCCTGAGCGAGGCTCCCCTCGGCCACCAGCTGATCGGCGTAGATCTTGCGCGGGGTCGGGTGCTGCTTGATCTTCTGGTACATCAGCGGCTGAGTCGCGCTCGGCTCGTCCGCTTCGTTGTGACCGTGACGACGGTAGCAGACCAGTTCGATCACCACGTCGCGTTTGAAGGTATTGCGGTAATCCAGTGCAATCTGGGTCACCAGCACCACGGCTTCCGGATCATCCCCGTTGACGTGCAGCACCGGCGCCTGCACCGCCTTGGCGATGTCGGTGCAATATTCGGTGGAGCGCAGGTCACGGATATAGGAGGTGGTGAAACCAACCTGGTTGTTGATGACGATGCGCACCGTCCCGCCGACACCATAGGCGCGGGTCTGGGACATGTTGAAGGTCTCGGCCACCACGCCCTGACCGGCCATGGCCGAGTCACCGTGAATGGTGATGGGCAACACGCTGGAGCCATCCTTGTCACCGCGACGATCCATCCGGGCACGGACTGAGCCGATAACCACAGGGTTGACAATCTCGAGGTGAGAGGGGTTGAACGCCAGCGCAAGGTGGACGTTGCCACCCGGGGTGGCGAAGTCGGAGGAGAAGCCCATATGGTACTTCACATCACCGGTGCCCCAGGATTCGCCATGCTTACCGGCAAACTCGTCGAACAGGTCCTGCGCCCGTTTACCGAGCACGTTGATCAGCACGTTGAGGCGACCGCGGTGTGCCATACCGATAACGGCCTCTTTGCAGCCCTGCTCACCGGCGCGACGGATCAGCTCCTTGAGCATGGGGATCATGGCGTCGCCACCTTCCAGCGAGAAGCGCTTGGCTCCCGGGAACTTGGCGCCCAGATATTTCTCCAGCCCTTCGGCGGCGGTCAGGCTCTCGAGGAAACGGGTCTTCTCTTCGAGGGTGTAGCTCCCCTTCCCTTCAATGGATTCGAGACGCTGTTGCAGCCAGCGCTTCTCTTCCGTGGAGGTGAGGTGCATGTAGTCGGCGCCTATGCTGCCGCAATAGGTCTTCTTCAGCGAGGCGTAGAGGTCGGAGAGCACCATGGTCTCGCGACCGATGGCGTAGGAGCCCACATTGAAGGTGGCCTCCATATCTGCGCCCTGCAGGTTGTGGAACGCAGGATCCAGTTCGGCAACGGTTTCACGCTGCCACAGGCCCAGCGGGTCCAGATTGGCATTCTGGTGACCACGGAAACGGAAGGCGTTGATCAGCTGCAATACCCGCACCTGCTTGGCATCCACTTGCGGATCGGAGACGGGGGCACTGTAGCGAGAGGGATCCTTGGCCAGACGACGGAAATAATCGCGGACCTGGGAGTGGGGTTGTTCAACCGCATGGCCATTGACCTGGGGCAGCTCGCTAAACAGGCTGCGCCACTCGTCGGACACGGAGTCAGGATTTTCCAGGAAGGATTCGTACAAATCCTCGATATAGCTTGCATTCGCACCAGCCAGGTGAGATGACTCCAACCAGGCCTTCATCACGCCGTTATGCATTTCTATCCCTTGTACTTCTTGTTACTGCTGCGCAGCTTGTAGGGGTCAAATAGCCATCCTGCCACGGGTCGGATGGCTATCCAGAGGTCGGGCCAGCACCTGGCCGGCCCTGATACTAAACAGCCCGATTGAGCAACATCGACTTGATCTGGCCAATCGCCTTGGTCGGGTTCAAGCCTTTCGGACAGACGTTCACGCAGTTCATGATGCCATGGCAGCGGAACACGCTGAATGCGTCGTCCAGATTCCCCAATCGTTCGGTGGTCGCGGTGTCGCGGCTGTCAGCCAGCCAGCGGTAGGCGGCGAGTAGCCCGGCCGGACCGATGAACTTGTCGGGATTCCACCAGAAGGAGGGGCACGAAGTGGAGCAGCAGGCACAGAGAATGCACTCGTACAGGCCGTCAAGCTTGGCGCGCTCTTCGGGGGATTGCAGGTGCTCACGCACCGGCGGCAACTTGTCATCATTGATGAGGAAGGGTTTGACCTTCTCCCACTGGGTGTAGAACTGGGTCATGTCGATCACCAGATCACGGATCACCGGCAGGCCGGGCAAGGGGCGGATAACGACGTTATTGCCCTTCTTCAGCAGGTCGGAGAGCGGGGTGATACAGGCAAGACCGTTCTTGCCATTCATGTTGAGACCATCTGATCCACAGACCCCTTCGCGGCAAGAGCGGCGGAAGGCGAGCGTGGGATCCAGCTCTTTCAACTGGATCAGTGCGTCGAGCACCATCATGTCGGAACCTTCAGGAATATCAAGACGATATTCCTTCATATGGGGGACGTTATCAACATCCGGATTGTATCTGTAGACAGAGAATGTGACGTTCATTGGGCTGGCTCCGCAATCAGTAAGTCCGGACCTTGGGCGGGAACGCCTCACGGGTCTTGGGTGACATGTTGACAGCGCGACGGGTCATGGACTCGGTGTCCGGATGATAGAGGCTGTGGCACAGCCAGTTCTCATCGTCGCGATCCGGGAAGTCGAAACGGCAGTGAGCACCGCGACTCTCGGTACGGAAGTTGGCGGCAACCGCCGTGGCAAACGCCGTCTCCATCAGGTTGTCCAGCTCCAGGCACTCGATGCGCTGGGTGTTGAACTCTTTGGAGGTGTCATCCAGACGGGCTGACTTGAGGCGCTCGCGGATAACCTTGAGCTCGGCCAACCCTTCTGCCATCGCCGCACCTTCGCGGAATACGGAGAAGTTGTTCTGCATGCAGCGCTGCAGGTCTTTGCGGATCTGCACCGGGTCTTCGCCGTTACGGGTATTTTCCCAGCGGTTGAAGCGGGCCAGTGCAGCATCGAGATCCGACTCGGAGGCATCGCGGCCGTGATCCATCTCGCCCAGGGTGTTGACCAGATGCATGCCGGCCGCGCGGCCGAACACCACCAGATCCAGCAGGGAGTTGCCGCCCAGACGGTTGGCTCCGTGCACCGAGACGCAGGCAATTTCACCCACCGCAAACAGACCGACCACCGGCACGTCGTTGCCGTTCTTGTCCTGGGTCAGGCACTGGCCATTCACGTTGGTCGGCACGCCGCCCATCATGTAGTGGCAGGTCGGGATGATCGGGATCGGCTCTTTGACCGGATCCACGTGGGCGAAGGTGCGGGAGAGTTCGCAGATGCCCGGCAGACGGGATTCCAGCACCTCTTTGCCGAGGTGATCCAGCTTGAGCTTGATGTGCGGGCCCCAGGGACCATCGCAGCCACGGCCTTCACGGATCTCGATCATGATGGAGCGGGCCACCACGTCGCGACCGGCCAAGTCCTTGGCATTTGGCGCGTAACGCTCCATGAAGCGCTCGCCATCTTTATTGAGCAGATAGCCACCTTCACCACGGCAGCCTTCGGTTACCAGCACCCCTGCCCCGGCGATGCCGGTCGGGTGGAACTGCCACATCTCCATGTCCTGCACGCCGACGCCGGCACGCAGCGCCATACCGACACCGTCACCTGTATTGATGTGGGCGTTGGTGGTGGACTGGTAGATACGACCGGCACCGCCGGTGGCCAGCACGGTGGCCTTGGCCTTGAAGTAGACGACCTCGCCGCTCTCCATATCGATGGCGGTACAACCCACCACATGGCCATCCTGGTTCTTCACCAGATCCAGCGCATACCACTCGGAGAAGACGGTGGTCTTGTTCTTGACGTTCTGTTGGTAAAGGGTGTGCAGCAGGGCGTGACCGGTACGGTCGGCCGCAGCCGCAGTACGGGCAGCCTGCTCGCCACCGAAATTCTTGGACTGACCACCAAACGGACGCTGGTAGACAGACCCGTTGTCGAAACGGGAGAAGGGCAGCCCCATGTTCTCCAGCTCATAGATAGCCTCGGGGCCGGTTTTGCACATGTACTCGATGGCTTCCTGATCACCGATGTAATCGGAACCTTTTACCGTGTCATACATATGCCACTGCCAGTTGTCATCGTGGGCATTGCCCAGCGCAACCGTGATCCCGCCCTGGGCGGAGACAGTGTGAGAACGGGTTGGAAAAACCTTGGACAACAGAGCGCAGCTCTTGCCGGACTGGGCAATCTGCAGCGCGGCGCGCATACCGGCACCACCGGCACCAATCACCACCGCATCAAATTCACGAGTTGGAATAGTCACCTTACACACCCCACAGCACGACGAAACCCGTCATCAGATAGACAAACAGCACCACGACCAGGGCAAATTGCAGCGCCCCGCGCAGCCCTACCGGCTTGATATAGTCAGTCAGCACCTGCCACAGACCAATCCAGGCATGGATCAGTACGCAGAGCAGGGTCAACAGGGTGAATACCTTGGTGAATGTTTTGGCGAAGAAGCCTGCCCACACATCGTAGGTGATGTCGTTGAACGCGACAAAGCCCACCAGATAGAGGACATAACAGGTCATGATGAGGGCGGTGGCGCGGATCAGGATGTAATCATGAACGCCGCTGCGCCCGAAGGTTGCAGAATTGGTTACCATACAAGCACTCCCGCCAATACAGCCAGGATCGCGGTGATCACGAAGGCCACGCGGGCGCTCTGATTGCCGGATTCCAGCTCTTCCCAATAGCCCATATCCATGACCAGATGACGCAAGCCGCCCACAATGTGGTATGCCAGCGCAGTCAGGATCCCCCACAGCACGAGTTTGACCAGGAAGTTGTCCATGATGGCAACCACGGTTGCAAACCCTTCGGGAGAGGCGAGTGAAGTACCAAGCATCCACAGCAAGATGCCCAGTGCAACAAAGGTAATGACCCCTGAAACACGGTGCAGGATGGATGCAATGGCAGTGACAGGAAAGCTGATCGTCTGTAGGTCGAGGTTGACCGGTCTCTGTTTGTTTTTCACGCTTGCCCACTCAGCTCCATTGAGCACGTTAGTTATTGTTTTAACTCACACTTGAGGGCACGGAATGGTGATTGTTGGTTTTTTGTTACCAAAACACTCTGAAAAAGCCAAAACGCGAGTTTTCGGTTTCACATCAGGCTTTGCCAAAGCGTTTCAAACACCCGCAGCCATGACCCACGTGGCGCAGTATATCGGCGGCCTTAACCGAAGACAATCAATTAGCTACAAAGAAAACACAAAACCGCAAACTCGATCGCATATTTAATTTAACATTTCATTAATGCCATTAATGGGGTTCCAGCAAAATTGACATTGATAAGGAACTCTGTTTCAAATAAGGCGCTCCAGCCACTTCGGTATGGGTAACAACCTTTGCCAGCGTCATAAAAGTCGTAATAGAGTAGGACTGGAACCAAATTATAAAGAGCAAAGGAGACGTGCTATGGCTGATAAGATAGCCACCCTACACCTGCCCGGAAAAGATCCGGTCGAACTGCCGATCCTCTCCGGCACCATCGGCCCGGATGTCATCGATGTCAGAAAATTGGGATCACAGGGGTATTTCACCTTTGACCCCGGTTTTATGGCCACCGGTTCTTGCAAATCTGCCATTACCTACATTGACGGGGATCAGGGTGTCTTGCTGCACCGTGGTTACCCCATCGCCCAGTTGGCCACTCAGGCCACCTATCTGGAAGTCTGCTATATCCTGTTGTACGGCGAAGCGCCGACCAAGGCGCAATATGCCGAATTCGAACGCCTGGTCACCCGCCACACCATGGTGCACGAGCAGATCGCCTTCTTCTTCCGCGGCTTCCGTCGCGACTCCCACCCCATGGCCATCATGTGCGGTGTGGTCAGCGCCCTCTCCGCCTTCTATCATGATGCCCTCGACATCAATAACGAGCAGCATCGCGAGATCTGTGCCTTCCGTCTGCTCTCCAAGATGCCGACTCTGGCCGCCATGTGTTACAAGTACTCCATCGGCCAGCCGTTCATGCAGCCGCGTAACGCCCTCTCCTATGCCGGTAACTTCCTGCACATGATGTTTGGCGTGCCGACCGAAGAGTACAAGGTCAATCCTATCGTTGAACGCGCCATGGATCGTATCTTTACCCTCCATGCGGATCACGAGCAGAACGCCTCCACCTCCACCGTTCGTCTGGCTGGCTCCTCCGGTGCCAACCCGTTCGCCTGTATCGCCGCGGGGATCGCCTCCCTGTGGGGACCGGCCCACGGTGGTGCCAACGAAGCCTGCCTGCGCATGCTGGAAGAGATCGGCTCGGTGGATCGCATCCCCGAGTACATCGCCAAGGCCAAGGACAAGAATGATCCGTTCCGTCTGATGGGCTTCGGTCACCGTGTCTACAAAAACCACGACCCTCGTGCCACCGTGATGCGCGAAACCTGCCACGAAGTACTGACCGAGCTGCAGATCAAGGATCCGCTGCTGGACGTGGCCATGGAGCTGGAGCGTATTGCGCTCTCCGACCCCTACTTCGTCGAGAAGAAACTCTACCCGAACGTAGACTTCTACTCCGGCATCATCATGAAGGCGATCGGCATCCCGATGAGCATGTTCACCGTGATCTTCGCCATCTCCCGCACCATCGGCTGGATTGCACACTGGAACGAGTTCCACTCAGACCCGGACAGCAAGATTGGTCGTCCACGCCAGCTCTACGTAGGCCACCCGCTGCGCGAGTTCACTCCACTCGAGCAGCGCTAACCACTGCGCTGATATGGTTTGTTACAAAGGCGGTCATTGACCGCCTTTTTGTTTGCCGCTCTAATGCCCCCTTTCGCGTTAAGGAGTCCATTATGAAACCACTGTTTATCAGCGCAGCCTTGCTGCTGACCGCCTGCCAGAGCGCCCCCGTATCGTCACAGGGGGAGACCCTCTATATCAACAGCCAGCTGGTCGATTGCGTCGGAGTTGGCCCGATGCAGTGCATGCAGGTTCGCAGTGATGAGCAGCAGCCCTGGACGCTGTTCTACCAGAATATTGAAGGTTTCCAGTTCGAGCCGGGCTATCGCTATCAGCTCACAGTCAGCAAGGAGCAGCTCACCGATGTGCCGGCCGATGCCCCCTCCGTGCGCTATCAGCTGATCAAGGTAGTGAACAAGGTCGCCAGCAAGTAACAAACACGATCAAAAAAACGGGGGATGGCTGATGCCATCCCCCGTTGGTTTATGGGTACTGCGCCTCATCAGGCACGATCAGGTCGGCGCCAGCGCCATATGCAGCAGCGGATAGGGCTTGCCCTGATCATCCAGCGGCGAGCGACCCGTCACGGTGAATCCCATCTTCAGATAGAAGCCCACCGCCTGTTCGTTCTGCTCGTTGACGTCAACCTGCGTCGCGCCGCCCTGCGTGATGGCATGGGCCACCAGCAAACGCCCCACGCCACTACCGCGCGCCCCGGGAGCCACAAACAGCATCTCCAGCTTGCCCTCGTACACTCCGCTAAAACCCGTAATCTGCCCCTCTTTTGTGCGGGCACTGTGCAGTGTCACCGCATCGAAGTAGTGCTCCAGAATAAGCGGTTTAAGCGCGAGGATCTCGGCCTCGGGCAGGAAGTGGTGGGTCGCCCGAACAGAGGCCTCCCACAGATCGATCATGGCCGGATAATCGGCCCGGGATACCGGAACAATCGTCATGAAATGACTCGATATGATAACCAGCGGGAAGAGACACCTTCCCGCTGACAACGGTGATTAGCGCGCCTGCACCGCCTGCAACAGCACCGACATATCAGCGCCAAAGTTGCGGCTGCGGATCGCTTCGCGAATATCCGCTTCGCTATAACGGCTGCCCGGGTAGACCACTACGCAGGAGGTGTCGCCCGGTTTGAGGAAGTGGGTCTCGCCAAACGGGGTATAGCGGGTGGCACCGATACTGATGAGCGCATGGGGAGGATGTCCCGCCTGCGCCAGCAGTCCCTGAATGTGCTCCGCCGGCCCTTCATCCTGCTGATGATTGAACTTGTCGATGGCCCAGTCGAGCAGCTTGCCGTGGAAGTAGCTGTAGTCGATGGCGGCGCTGTCTACCCCGTAGGCGTGCAGCTCACCGTCCCGCTCCAGATAGCAGGCGATACGATAGTCATCAAGCTCGCAACCGGCGGCAAAACCGGAAAGCGGCAGCAGCTTGTCCGCCAGCCCCTTGCTCTCTTCGCCCCAGTTCTTCTTCTCGCTGATCTTCTTGGCGTTGGGACGACGGATGGAGCAGTCGTTATAGGCACCAAAGGCACGGGGATGGATCGCCACCACCTGCTTGTCGGCATACTCCAGCTCGCACCAGAGGGCTACTTCCGGCTCGATCTGCACCTTCTCGTCACCGCTGACCGCCGCTTCCGGCAGGAAGATCGCCTTGTCGCTCAACGGGAATACCCCGAGCTGACCCGGATGGCCCGGCACGAAAAAGGGAAACAGCGCCTTGGGCGCCGTGGTGTCGCGCACGACTACCGCTACGAAGTCCGACGCTTCACCCGCCTGCTCCAGATGACCGGCGAAATTGCCCGCGACCCCGAGTCCGATAAACTTGCTCTCTGCTGCTATCTGCATCTTGCTCACCTGCATCTTGCCAACGCAAGGTAGCAGGCTCGTCGCCTACTACCGCTAAAGTGGCAAGATTAAACCACAAGGACCCCGCCTTCGCCCAGTCCGGCCCTGTCGTGATGTGCGCCAGTCCGCTTTTTTAGGGACGAGAAGGCTGTGGCGAACCAGCCATTGCGCACTCATTCAGATACGCGGTCACCGCGCTGGAAACAGTGCGTTTCCGGCATCTCCCCTCTTTCTCCTTGGGACTCAACTTCATCTTTGTTAGGCTGCCTGCCACACAGGCTCACAGAGGGATCTTCTTGATGTCACAGGCGCACTTTCAGGGCCGCTTCGAAGTCGAGTTCAAATATCAGCTGACGGATCGCCCCGCCTTCCTCAAGGCACTGCTCGCCCTCAATCCGGAGATCATGCTGGAGGATAATCTGGAGCAGGATCGCTACTTCGACACCCCGGATGATGCCCTTGCCCGAGCTGGCAAAAGTCTGGCTATCCGCACCATGCAGCCCTCCGGCATCCAGCTCTGGATCGTCAAGGGGCCCGAGTCGGATCGCTGCGAGGCGGTCAATATCAATGATGCGGACAAGGTTGCCAACATGCTCCTCACCATGAACTACCGGCAGATACTCGTGATCACCAAAAGGCGCAGCATCTACTTCATTGGCCCGTTTCACGTCACCCTGGATCATCTGGCCGAGATCGGGGATTTTGCCGAGCTCGCCATCATGACCGATGACGAGGCACGCCTGCCTGAATTTCGCCAGCAACTGCTCGCGCTGGCAGATCAGTTGGGACTTTCTCCCGATGCGCAGGAGCCTCGCTCCTACCGCACCCTGCACATGCAGGCAATACACACCACACAACCAGAGGATGCAACTCAATGATCGACAAACTCGCCTGGCTCACCTTTAAAGATCAGCAGCTGCTCTGCGCCCGCTCCCACGGCAAGGACATCTATTACATCCCAGGCGGCAAGCGGGAACCGGGCGAGAGCGACGAGGCGGCACTGATCCGCGAGATTGAAGAGGAGCTGGCTGTCACCCTGCAACCCGATACCCTGCGCTTTGTCTGCGAGTTCAGCGCTCAGGCCGATGGCAAACCGGCAGGAGTCGAGGTGAGACTGCGCTGTTACACCGGCGAAACAAGCGGCACCCCGATCGCCTCGGCAGAAATTGCCGAGCTGCGCTGGCTCGACAGCTCTCACCTCGATGAGCTCTCCCCCGTCTCCCGCTTGCTGTTTACCTGGCTGGTTGAGCAGGGGCTGATCGCTGACAAGCCGTGCTTGCGGCAAGCATACGTATCCACCTCAAATTCACCAACGGTGGCAATCAGCCACATAACAGCGCAACGACAAGGATGTCAGATGGACATTGTGGAAGTTAATAGCGCAGCGACCTATCAAAGAGCGCTCATCACCCTGCTGCAAGATTGTGTCGATAGCGGCGCCTCGGTCGGTTTTTTACCACCGCTGACCACGGAGGAATCTGCCCGCTACTGGCAAGGAATTGAAGCGGATCTAGCGGCAGGTCACCGAAAGCTGTGGCTTGCCCTTGAGCAACAACAGCTCGTGGGAGCGATTCAGCTCGCGCTCTGTGGCAAGGCCAACGGTCGCCACCGGGCCGAAGTGGAAAAACTGATGGTACTGCAAACGGCGAGAGGTAAAGGTGTCGGTCGTGCGCTGATGCAGGCCTTGGAACAAGGCGCCCATGCCGCGGGCCGTTCGCTGCTGGTGCTGGATACTCGCGCCGGTGATGTGGCCTCCCACCTCTATCGTCAACTCGGCTATCTGGAAGCGGGCCAGATCCCGAGCTTTGCACGCAACGCCGATGGCTCCCTTGCTGCGACCGTCATCTTCTACAAACCGCTCTGACCATCCCCTATCCCTTATCCAAATACAGCAGGGCCGCACCAAGCGGCCCTGCTTGTTGCCAGCGTGACTGTTTGTTGCAGCAATATGGCTTGCGACGGATTGCCACGATAGAGCCATTGCTCCTGTATGCCTCAACACCGCCAATCGTTCGCCCCAAAATACAACCAAACAAACAGAAAGATTAATTAATGATTAAAACGTCCCCCTTTTCTTCTTCATCTATTGCCTCATCAGGCGTATCGTGAGAGACCCATTAGATAATCAAATCTATGTTGTTCACTGCCTTGAGGAATAATGGATGCCCACTTTGCCCCGTACAGTTACCTCCCCCAAAAAGTTCATCATCGGTCAACACCTTCTCCCGCAACTCCATGAGCACGTTAAAGATTTTGGTGACTATGCGTTGCTCATCAGCGATGAGTTCATTCTGGAGCGGGTACGGGAAGAAGCTTTGGCGGGGCTCCTGCAGGCAGGCCTCAGGGGAGTGGTCGACAAGTTTCGCTACGAATGCACCGAACAGGAGATCCACCGCCTGACCCACCTTGCAGAGCAATATGGTGCGAACGTGATTGTCGGGATCGGCGGCGGCAAGACGCTGGATGTCGCCAAGGCCGTGGCCTTCTATCTGCGCCGTCCGGTTGTGCTGTTCCCGACGATTGCCTCCACAGATGCCCCCTGCACGGCACTGGCGGTGATCTACAACCAGGCGGGGGAATTTGAGCGCTATCTGTTCCTGCCGCAAAATCCGGACGTGGTGCTGGCTGACACGGCCATCATTGCCGCCGCCCCTCCCCGCTTCTTTTCCGCTGGCGTTGGTGATGCCCTGGCCACCTATTTCGAGGCGCGCGCCTGCTATCGGTCGGACGGGCTCAATCTGGTCGGCAAGCGTCCTTCACGCACGGGCCTTGGTCTGGCACAGCTCTGTTACGAGCTGCTTGGTGAGAACATCGAGCTGGCCATGGATGCGATACGCCACCATGTCTCGACTCCGGCGCTGGAGCAGGTCATCGAGGCCACCATCTACCTCAGCGGGGTCGGCGCAGAAGCCGGTGGACTGGCCGCCGCTCATGCCGTCAACAACGGCATGTCACTGATCCCGGAGCTCCATCGCGCCCAGCATGGCGAGAAGGTGGTCTTCGGCCTGCTGACCCAACTCGTGCTTGAGCGCGCCCCGCAACATGAGCTTGATGAGGTGTTTCGCATCATAGACTGTGCAGGTCTGCCCATGACGCTGCAAGAGCTGGGGCTCTCCCACTTTGATGAAAGCGAGTGGCGCAAGGTAGCGCAGCTGGCCTGCGATCCCCTCGATACCATGGGCAACATGCCGATGACAGTGAGTGAACAGGATGTCTACGCCGCCATGGTGGCAGCTAATGCTATGGCTGAGCGTTATCGCCTCCGCCATCCCCGCATCTGATTGCTTGCCGCACTAAACAGGCAAACAGTAAAAAGGCTTGCCCATTGGCAAGCCTTTTTAATCTGCATCCCACCCTCTTGTCGGGATAGACGAAAGTCCGCGTTGACTCAGGGGAGTTTCACCGCTCGCACTTCAACCTCTGGCAGGGCGAAGGCATCTTGCGCGGCGATGAGTTGCAGCTCGTAAGCCTGCTGGCGCCAGGTCTCCTGCAGCACCGCATCCACCGAGGCGTTGGTGCGCTCGAACGCGCTGACCGCATCGTGACCGGCCAGCAAATTCGCCAGCATCAGGGCGCTGATAAGATCGCCAACCCCCACCGGCTGGCGGGCAAAGTCATAGAGCGGACGGGCAATCAGGTAATCCCCTTGCGGGGTCGCCAGCAGCATCTCGAAGCGGCTGGAGTCCTCTGCCGCACGACCGAGATGCTTGACCAGCACCAGCTTGACGCCGCGGGCCAGCAGCTGATGGGCAGCCGCGCGGGTCTGATCCAGATCAGCCAGATGGGTATCACAGAGGGTCTCCAGCTCCAGCAGGTTGGGGGCCATCATGTCGGCCACCGGCAGCGCCTGCTCGGTCAGGAAACGGGTGACGCCGGGGGCAACGATGCACCCCTTCTCCGGGTGACCCATCACAGGGTCGCAGAAGTAGATGGCATCGGGGTTGGCCGCCTTGACGGCGTTGACCACGGTCAGGATCTCGTCCCCCTGCTCGGCGGAGCCAAGGTAGCCGCTCAGCACGGCGTCACAGTGGCTCAACACCTCGATATTGCCCAATCCTTTCACCAGCGCACTGATATGACCCGCCGGCATCGCCATCCCCTGCCACCCCTGGGCATATTGGGTGTGGTTGGAAAACTGCACCGTGTTGATGGGCCATACATCCATGCCGAGGCGGCGCATGGGGAAGACGGCCGCGCTGTTGCCGGCACAACCAAAGACCACGTGGGACTGAATAGAGAGAACGGATTTCATCGGGAATACCACAGCAAAGGATCAGCAAGGTGGGCAATATATCGGATGAAGATAACGATGCGCCACCTTGGCGCGAGATGAACAGGCAATTTCCTGACTAAAGATAGGTTTTTTGCGCCATTTGGCCCGCGTCCACAGGGTGAGCGGCGCCATGATGTGCCGCGTCCCCGTCGTCACATGCCGCTCTGCTCTACAGCATGACGGGCAAAGTGATAGACCCATCCCTCATCACACGGCATGTCACTGGGTGGCGAAATCAGCTCAGGCAATACCGTCACCTTGCCACCAGCGGCATATTGCAGCGCCATCAGGGCACAGAGCGCCGCATCGTAGCGATCAGTGCCGACCAGCACATCCGCAGGCAGCTGCGCCGCCAGCTCGGGCCGTGCCGGGGAGGCCTTGCCGCCCACTTTGGCCAATGCCGGATAGACCTCCAGCACGGCACGACTGGCCTTCGGGGCAACGGTCGGCACCAGTTGCAGATCCGAGAGCCGCGGCAGCATGGAGAGCGCCAGAGTGGCGTTGTTACCGAGCCGATCGAAGGTGGCCGACAGCGGCTTCTTGCCGTACTGCTGATACAGCCAGCGCTCGCAGTCGCGATAGGCGTAGGGGTTGTCTATCTCCCGCTCGGGAGCGGCGCAGCTATGTGGCTGACCGTTGAGCAGATCCCGCAAGGCGCGGGGAAAGGCGAGCGGCGCATCGATACCGAGTGCCAGTTGCGGGCAGGCTTCTACCTGCATCAGGGTCAGCTCGTTTTGCAGGGCCGGACGCAGCAGGGCGGCCAGATCCGGTGCCACCCGCGAGCTCAGGCGAAACAGCGGCGACACCCCGAGCCAGTGCAGGCGGTTGGATTCGGCCTGCCAGCCCACCACGGCCACCGCCTGGGCACTGCCCTGCCAGCCACGCACATCCCAGCCGATCCCGATTGCACTCATCTGCCCTGCCGTCATCAATTACCTCTGTTTGCCTGTCACAAGTTGCAAGAGGCACAGGGTAATCAGCAGAGGCCCTTAACGCAAAGCGAACCGCCCACTCAGAACGATTTCTGGAAGTTCACCAGTGGCAAAATGGGAAACACGCCGTTGGCGGCGTAGTTGGCCAGCCCGATCTGCAAGCCATCGAGGTGCTTGGTCGCATTGATAAAGCCGATCTGGAAGGTGGTACGCTCGGCATAGTTGACGAAGCCGACGTTGGCCAACGCATTGCCCCTGGCGATATTGACCGCCCCCCAGTTGAGCCCCTGCACATTGTTGGTCAGGTTGACCAGCCCCAGATTGACGCCGGTATCCTGCCCTTCGTGCCAGTTGATGGCGTTGATGGCGACCCCGCCAAACTGGTGGCGCACTCGACCAGCACCCAGGAATACCCCGAGCTGCAGGCCGCTGAACTGATCCACATCGGAGAGGGCGAAGATCGGTAGATCAATGCCCTTCACCTGACCGGTCCGACCGTAGAGCAGCGAGGCGCGCGCCCCTTCCACCTGATGGGACGCGGGCAAATTGACCCCAGGCAGCGAGACCTGCACCGGAGTACTGGCCTGCGCGACACCGCACAGAGTAAGGGCGCTGCATGCCAGCAGCAGGCGGGAGAGTGTCATGGAAAGTTCCTTGGGCCATTGAGAGTGGCCCGATCCTAACAGTCAGGGGAGAGTGTGGGCACACCAGCAGGGACGAGGTGCGTCACGATACGTCACGGGTGGCCCTCTCACCTCTCCATCAGGACTTGCGAAAGCGCCACCTCAAGGACAATCGGCCACTTTTTCGCAGCGAGTGGCCCCTCTTCCTTTCTTTGCCTGAGCGAACTGCCTAAAATAGTCGCCCTGCTGTATCCGGCATTCATCCATCTAGAGGATTTCCCATGGAGACGTTTCTGCTCGAAGGTCACCCCTTCGTTGCCTTGTGTGACCTTATCAAACATCAGGGGTGGGCCGATTGTGGCGGCGCCGCCAAAGCCCTCGTTGCCGAAGGGCTGGTCGAGGTGGACGGTCAGGTCGAGACTCGCAAGCGCTGCAAGATCGTGGCCGAACAGGTGGTCAACTTCAACGGCATGAAGGTCGTGGTGAAAGAGGGCATCAGCCCGGAGATTGGCTAAACCCGTTTCGGGGAGCCACTCGCCGGCAACCCGCTAGCTGGCCTTGATCGACAGGGTCAGCACAAAACGCGCCATCGCCTCATCCCCGTTCAATGACGGACAGGTTGCCACCACCCGGATGGGGCGATTGATGCGCTGACCGCTTGCCAACGATTCGTCGATCATGGCGTCAATCTCCTCCCCTGCTGCGCAGTCGAACTGCACATCCCCCTCCGGTCGTTTCAAAAACTCCCCCTGCACATCCTTGAAGGCGAAGTGCACCTTCTTGCGCCGCTGCAGCCCCTTCTCCATCACCAGCAGACCGCCCACCAGATCGGCGCCGGTTGCCAGCGCGCCAAAATACATGCTGCCCAGGTGGTTGCGGGTACGCCAGCCAAGGGGAATGCGAATGCGCAGCGCCTTGGCGTTCATCTCTTCGATGATCGGGGCACAAAACCCGATGACGGGAATATAGCGCCAGGCAAACAGCCGAAGTGCCAGATTGGCTTTGAAGCGTTGCAAATCCATATGCGAACTGATCCGATGAGTTAATGTAAACAACATGTTGCCTGCATCTGCGCCATTCGACAAGCACAGGGATCACGGTTACGACCTTTTGCCCAACCCAAAAAAACAGAGGGAACCGCACCGGTTCCCTCTTTTCACTCATGTCGCTGTTACAGCAAATGTGCCGATCAGGCGCGCTTCTCTTCCAGCCAAGCCCCCTGACTCTGCATCTCGAACAGCTGGGCATAGTGACCGCCGAGGGCCATCAACTCACCATGGGTACCCCGCTCGCTCACCTGACCGCGGGAGAGCAGCAGGATCTCGTCCGCATCGACGATGGTCGAGAGGCGGTGGGCGATGGCGATGGTGGTGCGGCCACGACGGGCAGCAGAGATCGCCTGCGACAGCGCCAACTCGGTCTGGGAGTCCACGCTGGCCGTCGCTTCATCCAGAATGAGGATGCGCGGATCTCCCACCAGTGCACGGGCAAAGGAGAGCAGTTGCCGCTGACCGGCGGAGAGGTTCTTGCCACCCTCCTCCATCAGGGTGTTGATCCCCTGTGGCAAGCTGCGCACAAACTCGGCCAGCTGCACCTCGCTCAGCGCCTGCCAGAGCCGCGCGTCATCTATGCCGGCGCGGCCGAGACGCAGGTTCTCCGCCAGGGTGCCGACGAAGATAAAGGGATCTTGCTGCACCAGCCCGATGCTGCGGCGCACCGCCGCCAGCGACAGGGTATCCAGTGCGTGATCATCGAAGCGGATCTGCCCCTGATCCAGCGGATAGAAGCCCATCAGCAAGCTGATAATGGTGGACTTGCCGCTGCCGGTATGGCCCACCAGCGCCAGCATCTGGCCCGGTTTTGCGGCAAAGCTGACCTCGCGCAGCACCTGCTGCTCGCCATCGTAGGAGAAGCTCACCCGTTCGAAACTGACCCGCCCTTCCAGCGGGAGCAGCTCGCCCTCGGTGCTCTCGCGGGGTTCATCAAGCAGGGCAAAGACCCGCTCCCCCGCCACCATCGCCTGCTGCAACTGGTTAAGCTGGTTGGTCATCTCGATGAGCGGCTCGATCATCCGCCCCAGATAGCTGATAAAGGCGTAGAGCACCCCCACCTGAATGGCACCGGCGTGGCTCCCCCCCTCGTGGGCGAACAGCGCCAACAGACCGATCAGCACCATCATGTAGAAGAGATCGATGAGCGGACGCAGCAAAATGCCGTTGATCTTGAGGCTCTTGATCCGTGCCGACCAGTGCTGCTGGTTCACCTCGGCAAAGGCGTTGGCAAAGTGGCGCTCCTGCACCATCGCCTGGATCACCGGCATCCCCTGCAGCGACTCGTTGAGGCGGCTGTTGATGTCGGAGAGCAGACTGCGGGTCGCTCGCACCACCGGCACGCTCAGTTTCTGGTAGAGCCACATCACCCCGCCCACAGCGGGCAGCAACAGGGAGCAGACCAGCATCAGCCGCAGATCCAGCAGCGCCATCGAGATGAGGATGCCGCACAAGAGCACCACCTTTTGCACCAGCAAGCCGATCACCTGCACATAGAGGTTCATGATCGCTTCGGTGTCGTTGGTGATGCGGGAAATCAGCGAGCCGGATCGATGCTTGTCAAAGTAGCGGGCCGGCAAGCGGATGGCGGTGGCAAACACCTGCTCGCGCAAGGTTTGCACCACCGCCTGGGCGATACGGTTAAAGCGCAGGGATTGCAAATAGAAGCCCGCCGCCGAGAGTACCTGCAAGCCCAGATAGCCCGCTGCAATCAGGGCTATGGTGGGCAGCACGATATTGCGAGGCGCCAGATAGTCATCGATAAAGAGCTTGATCAGCAGCGGCCCGGCCACTTCGGCGCCGGTCGCAAGCAGCAGGCAAATCCCCGCCTGGATCAGCCAGCGAGGATACTGGGCGCAGTAGGCGAGCAGTCGTTTAATGGTCGGATTCACAGGCTCTCCTCCACCGCTTCTTCGAGACGCTGATAACGCACCATATCTGCGTACCAGCCATTGTGCGCCATCAGGGCACCGTGATGACCCCACTCGCTAACGGTCCCCTGCTCCAGCACCAGGATCTCGTCGGCCTGCTCCACCGCTGTCATGCGATGGCTGACCAGGATCAGGGTGCGACGATGGGCTTTGAGAGCGTGCAGAATTTGCTGCTCGGTGTGGGCATCCACCGCCGAGAGCGCATCATCGAGCACCAGAATGGGCGCATCCAGCAGCAGGGCGCGGGCAATGGCCAGCCGCTGTTTCTGGCCGCCGGAGAGGGTCACCCCTTTCTCCCCCACCTCGGTCTCATAGCCCTTGGGGAAACGCACGATATCATCGTGGACACAGGCAATGCGCGCCACCCGTTCGACCTCCTCGCGGCTCGCATCGGGTTTGCCCAGGGCGATATTGGCGGCGATAGTGGTGGAAAACAGGAATGGCTCCTGCGGCACATAGGCAAACTGGCTGCGCAGTGTGGCGAGCGGCAGCAGGTCAATCGGAACGCCACCCATGACAATCGAACCGTGAGTCGGATTGACAAGGCGCATCAACAGCTTGAGCAGGGAGCTCTTGCCTGCCCCGGTGCGCCCCACCACCCCGAGCATCCCCCCTTGCTTGAGGGTAACGTCGATATCCGCAAGCAGGGTGCGCTGCTCAAGTTGATAGCTCACCCCTTTGATCTGCAAAGGAAAGGCAGAGGTAAACGCGGCCGGCTGGGCGGGCTCTTCGATATCGCTGCGCTCCCCAAGCAGGCTCTCGATACGGGAGTAGGCGGCGCTGCCCCGCTCGATGATGTTGAACAGCCAGGCGATGGCAAACATCGGCCAGATCAGCTGGCCAAGGTACATGGTGAAGCTGGTGAGCTCACCCAGAGTCAACTCACCCTGCAGCACCAGCACACTGCCCCCCGCCACCGCGAGGAAGTAGGAGCAACCGATACAGAGATAGATGACCGGATCGAATTTGGCATCGATGCGGGCCACCGCCATATTGCGCTCCCCCGCCTGTTTGGTCAGCTCGGCAAAGCCTTCATCTTCCAGCGATTCAACCGCATAGGATTTCAACACCCGTACGCCGGAAAGGGCCTCCTGGGTCTTGTTGTTGAGCCTGGAGAAGGCCCCTTGCGCCGCCTTGAACTGGGTGTAGATCTGGGTGCCGAAGCGGTTCATGAAATAGGCCATCACCGGCAGCGGCAGCAAGGAGACCAGCGTCAACTGCCAGGAGTACTGGCTGCACATGATGGAGAGCACCAATACCCCGACCATGATGGAGTCCACCAGAGTCAGCACCCCTTCGCCAGCGGTCATCTCCACCGCCTGAATGTCATTGGTGGCATGGGCCATCAAATCGCCAGTACGGTGGCGCTGATAAAAATCTGGGCTCATCCGGGTGAAATGACTGAACAGGCGATTGCGCAACACATAGGCCAGACGGTAAGAGGCACCGAACAGCATCACCCGCCAGACGTAGCGCAGCAGATAAATCAGCACACCCAGACCAAACAGCCCCGCCAGATAGCGCATCAGGGTGCCATTGTCGAGACCGCCCTTGGTGATGCCATCAACCACCCAGCCCACCACTTTGGGCGGAATAACGGTCAACAGGGCCACCATCAGCAGCAGGGAGATGGCAGCCAGATAACGGGGCCACTGCTCCTTGAAAAACCAGCTCAATCGTAGAAATACGCTCACACTACCAACCTTTAGCGCTCTCTGCCCGTGACCGCTCCAAGGAGCGGCCATCAGAGAAGCCACGCAGAAATAGAAGAATGAAAACAATCGCCTCCGGCTGGAGGCGATTCGAACGAAAGCTCATCATATCCCGAACCGGGATGGTTGAGAATAATTACTATTTAATTCACTGTGACATGCGATCATCCCCTGATGAATAGGGATTATACGAATTTTCATGCTGCTCACCGGTCAACAGGAAGTGTGACACCTCTTCCCGGGTCTGGCTGAACACCTGTTGCAACTGCTCCAGATCCGTCTCGCTCAGCACCTCGTTTTGCCGCAAGCGCCACTCCAGCTCGCCAGCCACCAATTGCAGACGGGCCGCCGAGATATTGGCAGACACCCCCTTGAGGGTGTGCAGCAGCTTGCTTGCCACCTCGGGCTGCTGACGGCGCAGGGCGGAGCGGATCTCCCACAGATCGTCCTTGTGCTCCGACATGAACAGCTTGAACAGGATCTGCAATGCCTCCTTGTCCTGCTCCAGCCGCTTGAGGGCATCCTGCAGATCGAGGATCCCGATCATATCCGGCGGTTTCACCTCCATGATCCCCGCCTGCTCCACCCCTTGCGGCTTTACCCACTGCAGCAGGTTGTTGTAGAGATCCAGCTTGCTCACCGGCTTGGTGACATAGCCATTCATCCCCACCCCCAGACAACGCTCCTTGTCACCGGGCATGGCACTGGCGGTGAGGGCAATGATGGGCACATCGTGTTTGTCGACCATCTTGCGGATCTGGCGGGTGGCATCGAGTCCGTCCAGCACCGGCATCTGCAAATCCATCAGGATCACGTCAAAAGGCTGCTCGGCGACCCGCTCCACCGCCTCCCGACCATTGCTGACCACACACACTACCGCATCGACGCGCCGCAGATACTCGATGATGAGCTGCTGATTGACCCGGTTATCTTCCGCCAACAGCACTCGGGTACCCTGCAACAGGGATTTGAAGTGTTGCTGATCCCCCTGTGCCTCTGCCTTGCGCAGGTTGAGCTCGTAGGAGCTGCCGTTGAGCAGTTCGTCCACCTTGGCCAGCAGGGCATTTTCGGTCATCGGTTTGGGCAGAAAATGGGGCAGCCCCATGCTATCCATCCGGGCGTGTAGCCCCTCTCTGGCCCAGGCACTGATCATCAGGATGGGGATCCGCCGCCACTGGCTGTGCTGATACATCTCCAGCGCCAGATCGAGCCCGTCCTCCTGACCCATGCGCCAGTCGAGGATCGCCAACCGCAGATTCGGTCCCTCTTCACGGAGCAGCTGACGGGCGCGGGAAAGGGAGTTAACCGGCAGCACTCGCACTCCCGCCCGAGTCAGAATGTCCCGGGCCAGATCCAGCACCAGTTCGTTGTCATCCATCACCATCACCAGCGGCTGGTTTTCGAAGAAGACTTTCCGTCCAGCCACGCCGTAGACCGCCTGCGCCATCGGAATATCAAACTTGAACAGAGAGCCGACGCCAGGCTTGCTCTCTACGGTGATCCGCCCCCCCATCAGCTCCACCAGACGCTGGGAGATATTGAGCCCAAGACCCGAGCCGCCATATTTGCGGGTATTACCCGCCTCCAGCTGAGTAAACGCCTGAAACAGTTGGGTCTGCTTCTCTTCGGCAATGCCGATGCCGGTATCGCGCACACTGAAGCGGATCCGCATTGGGTGAGGATTGGCCAGCTCGATGCAGACTTCGACTTCACCGCGTTCGGTAAACTTGATGGCGTTGTTCACCAGATTGACCAGCACTTGTCCCAACCGCAGGGGATCCCCAC
Organism: Aeromonas sp. 95A; assembly: GCF_051919235.1. NCBI lineage: Bacteria > Pseudomonadati > Pseudomonadota > Gammaproteobacteria > Aeromonadales > Aeromonadaceae > Aeromonas > Aeromonas sp. 95A. Next base: position 333,516 of record NZ_JBQBFC010000001.1, on the reverse strand, counting down.
GCAAGAAGACCGGCACCTCCGGTGACTTGCGAATAACCACTTCCACGTGTTTGCGCTCCGCCAGATCGGCAAACATGCCCGCCAGCGAATCGAGCTGCTCGCTGAGATCGAAGTCGATCTCCTCCAACGTCAGCTTGCCTGACTCCACCTTGGTCAAATCAAGGATGTCGTTGATCAGCAGCAGCAGGGTATCGGATGAGGATTTGATCTTGCCCAAATAGTCCCGCTGTTGTTGATCCAGTTCAGTCTGCAGTGCCAGCGAGCTAAAACCTATGATGGCATTCATGGGGGTGCGGATCTCGTGGCTCATGTTGGCCAGAAAATCGCTTTTAGCCTGGGCCAGCAAGCCGGTCTGGCGCGACAGTTCGCTCAGCTTCTGGTTGCGGCGCCACAGGGTGAAGGCCACCAGCGCAAAGCAGATCAAAGCCCCGCACAACACCATCAGATAGAAGCGGTTCATCAAAGAGGAAGCGCGCTCCAGCTTGTCGAGTTTCCAGCGCACCAGACTCTCGATCACATGCATGTCGATGAGCTGGTAACGCAAGGTGTGATAGGCAACCACCTGCTGGCTCATCTCCTTGCTCAGGCGGATCAGGGTCGCGATCTCCGGCAAGTTGCCATAACGGGATTGCAACTGCTGTTGCAGCTGGTCCAGCGTAGTCTGTTCACGTTTGTCCCAACTGCGCTGCAGATAGTTGCTCAGTTGCGCCAGCTCCTCCAGGTCGCGATGAAGCGCACTGTCTGACGGGCTTATCCCCCGCACCTTTTGAATCTGGGCCTGCAGGGGCGCATTGAGATACTCGATAGCCATCTCAATGGCATGAAGCCTGGCCAGCGCCATCAGATAGGTGTCCATGTCCTCAAGCAGTGCCTGGGAGAGATCGTCTTGCACCAGCTCGGGATCGCTTCTGACTTCCCGTACAAAACCGTCAAGGGTGATGGATAACTGGTTCAGGCGCTGCTGGACATTGCTGTCATTGGCCTGCTCCCGCCCAAGCAGATAGACGGTATCGGCGTTGATCCGGTTCAGCACCACCTCGGCCGCGTCGTTCAGGTCGTGGGCCTGTTGCTGCTGACTGAGCGACTGCCAGCAGTAGCCCGAAAAGGCGAGCAGCAAGGCAACGATCAGCCCTGGCACAGCACGGTTTTTCCGTGATCCTTTATTCATCCCGTCTCGACTCTCATCTGGTGGTCGCTGAATTATCCGGTCAGGCAATGACCCCTGGGGGAATTATCCACTCCCGCTGGGCACTGTGTTACCGTTATTGCTCTGATATTTCGCTATTGTTTCGCGATTGCTTCATTCTGGCTTCTCATCATATCCCCGGCCAGAGCTGATTTAGAAGGAACCAATTATGTCATTTATCACTACTTATTGTAGCCACTGCTTTACCAGGAACCGCCTGCCCATTACCCATATCGATACATCTGCCAAATGCGGGCGCTGCAAAGCCCCCCTGTTCAGCCAGACCCCTTGCCTCGGGAAGACGGATAACTTCGATACCCTGATCAACTCAGATATCCCGGTCGTGGTCGATTTCTGGGCCAGCTGGTGCGGCCCCTGCCAGCAGTTTGCTCCGGTATTTCATGAGGTTGCCCATGAACTCGAACCACGGATGCGCTTTGCCAAAGTCGATACCGAGCAACAGAGCACCATTGCCGCCCGTTACGCCATTCGCAGCATCCCCACCCTGATGGTCTTCAAACAGGGCAAACTGGTGAACCAGATAAATGGCTCCTTGCCCAAGAGCATGTTCAAGCAATGGCTGGAACAGTTCATGGATGTTTGATTTATATTTCGCACATGTTTTATTTATGTGTTCATTTCCTCATTTTTATCAATGAGTATGTGAGTAGAGGCTGATTTTCAACATGTGAGTCTGTTTCAAACAAGTGAATGGATGTAATCTCGGCAACACAAAAACAACCATAAATTAACCGAGAGAACATTATGCACACATCAGCTGTACCCTCTGCTCCATCTCGCTGGCTGGACATCAAATCAGGGATCGTCATCCTGGATGTTTTGCTACTTTGTGCCATGCTCGCCTGGCTCCCGTTTGACCCCATGGTCAACAAGGGGCTGGGCATTCTGGTCTTTATCGCCATCCTCTGGCTGACCGAAGCACTGCACGTCACCATCACCGCACTGCTGGTACCCCTGCTGGCTACCGTGCTCGGGGTGTTTGACATGAGCAAATCCCTCACCGATTTTGCCAACCCGATCCTGTTCCTCTTTTTTGGCGGTTTCGCCCTCGCGGCAGCCCTCTCAAAACAGGGACTGGATACCCTGATGGCAGGCAAGGTGATGCACCTGGCCAATGGTCATCTGGGTTGGGGCGTCATCCTGCTCTTTACCATCACAGCCGCCATGTCGATGTGGATCAGCAACACCGCTACCACCGCCATGATGCTGCCACTGGCGATCGGTATGCTGGCACGCCTCGATAGCAAAAAAGAGCGCGCCACCTTCGTCTTCGTATTGCTGGGGATCGCCTACAGCGCCAGTATCGGCGGCATCGGTACCCTGGTGGGTAGCCCACCCAACGCCATCGCAGCCGCCCAGATGGGGATTGGCTTCACTGACTGGATGAAATTCGGTGTTCCAGTAGTGCTGATCCTGATGCCCTGCGGCATTGCCCTGCTCTATCTGGTAACCCGCCCGCGTCTCAGCCACCGCGTCGAGATCCAGGATGTCACCATCAACTGGACCCGCGAGCGTAAAGTGACGCTGGCAATCTTCCTGACCACAGTTGTGCTCTGGATCGGCTCACAACCCATCTCCAACGCCTTTGGCGGTATTCCGCAACTCGACACCCTGATTGCCATGGGCGCCATCGTGGCCATTGTGGTCAGCCGTGTCGCCAGCTGGGATGACGTCAACCAGAACACCGACTGGGGCGTGCTGATGCTGTTTGGCGGCGGTCTGACCCTGAGCGCCATTCTCAAGGCCACCGGTACCAGCGCGTTCCTGGCCAGCCATCTGTCGGCCGTGCTCTCCAACGCCAACATTTTTGTCGTGTTGCTTATGCTGGCCGCCTTCGTGGTATTCCTGACCGAACTGGTTTCCAACACAGCTACCGCCGCGCTGTTGGTTCCCCTGTTTGCCGGTGTCGCCGAGGCGCTGGGTGTATCACCAGTGGTGATGTCGGTGTTGATCGCTATCGGTGCCTCCTGTGCCTTTATGCTGCCGGTCGCCACGCCGCCCAATGCCATCGTCTTTGCTAGTGGCCACATCCGCCAAAGGGAGATGATGAAAGCCGGTATGGCTCTGAACGTTGTCTTTACCGTGTTGCTCGCCCTGCTGGCCTACTTTGTTGGCGATATCCTCTGATCCAGCTCCCCCCAATAAACAAAAACCCCCGCATTGCGGGGGTTTTCTCATTTATGAATCCGATTAGCCGATGTTGCAGGCCTTCAGATCCCAGATCCGATCTACATAGTCCTGAATAGAGCGGTCGGAGTTGAACTTGCCCATGGTGGCCGAGTTGATGATGGCCTTCTTCGCCCACAGTGCCGGATCCCGATACCAGGTATCGATCAGCTTGTGTGCATCCGAGTAGGACTGGAAGTCCGCCAGGGTCAGGTAAGGGTCTCCCCCTTCCAGCAAGGAGCGCTTGATGGAGGCCAGCTCACCCGGACGACCAGGCGTGAAGTAGTCGGTATCAAACCAGTCCAGCACGGCTTTGAGCTCGGAGTTGGCATAGTAGAAGTCGTACGGGTTGTAACCACGCGCCTTCAGCGACTTCACTTCGTCCACGTTCAGACCGAAGATGGCACAGTTTTCGGCACCCGCCTCTTCCGCGATCTCGATGTTGGCTCCATCCAGCGTCCCGATGGTGATTGCACCGTTGAGCGCCATCTTCATGTTGCCGGTACCGGATGCTTCATAACCTGCAGTAGAGATCTGCTCGGAGACATCTGCCGCCGGGATCAGCTTCTCGGCCAGACTCACGCGGTAGTTCGGCATGAACACCACTTTCAGCTTGCCCTGGATACGAGCATCGTTATTGACCCGATCCGCCAGCTTGTTTATGGCATAGATGATGTCTTTGGCCAGCTTGTAACCGGGCGCTGCTTTGGAGCCGAAGATAAACACGCGCGGATGCATGTCATAGTCCGGGTTGGCCAGCAGACGACGATAGAGTGCCATGATGTGAATGAGGTTCAGCTGCTGGCGCTTGTACTCGTGCAGACGCTTGATCTGAACGTCAAAGATCGCCTCGGCACTGACATCGATACCTGTTTCGTCTTTGATGACCTTGACCAGCTTCTCTTTGTTGTGACGCTTGATGGTCATGAACTGCTGCTGGAACGCCTTGTCGTCTGCAAACTTCACCACGCCACGCAGTTTGTCCAGTTGCAGCGGCCACTCCTTGCCCACTACTTCGTTGTAGAGGCCAGCCAGTTCCGGGTTGCACGCCAGCAGCCAGCGACGCGGGGTCACCCCGTTGGTCACGTTGCACATTTTTTCCGGCCACAGCTCGGCATACTCGGGGAAGAGATCTTCCTTCACCAGCTTGGAGTGGATCTCGGCCACACCGTTCACTTTGGACGAACCGATCACGCACAGGTTGCCCATGCGAACCTTGCGCACATCTCCCTCTTCGATGATGGAGAGCTTGGCTTTGATAGCATCGTTGCCCGGCCACTTGGGCTCCACCAACTCGTTCAGGAAGCGGGCGTTGATCTCGTAAATCACCTCCAGATGGCGAGGCAGTACTTTCTCGAACAGGCTGACCGACCACTTCTCCAGCGCTTCCGGCAGCAGAGTGTGGTTGGTATAAGAGAAGACCTGATAGCAGATAGCCCAAGCGGCATCCCAGTTCAGATCTTCCTCGTCAACCAGCACCCGCATCAGTTCCGGGATGGCGACAGTCGGGTGAGTATCGTTGAGCTGAATGGCAATTTGCGAGGCAAAGTTGCTGAAGTCACTGCCATGGACCCGCTTGTAGCGGCGCATGATGTCCTTGATGGAGCAAGCACAGAAGAAGTACTGCTGGATCAGACGCAGCTCTTTACCTGCATCGGTCTCATCGTTCGGATACAGCACCTTGGAGATGGTCTCGGCCTGGGCTTTCTCAGCCTGGGAGTCGATGTAACCACCGGCGTTGAACACGTCCCAGTCGAAAAACTCGGAGGCGCGGGATTCCCACAAACGCAGGATGTTGACGGTGTGACCGCCAAAACCGACCACCGGAATATCCCAAGGCACCCCTTTAATCTTGCGACCGGCGTGCCATACCTTCTTCAGGCCGCCATTGTCACCAAACACGGTCTCGACGTAGCCATAGAGCGGCACTTCTTGCACCGACTCGGGGCGGCAGATCTCCCAGGGGTTGCCATATTCACGCCAAGAGTCCGGACGCTCGATCTGGCGGCCATCCTGGATTTCCTGACGGAACAGACCGTGTTCGTAGTGGATACCGTAACCAACCGCCGGATAGTTCAGAGTGGCCAGCGAGTCGATAAAGCAGGCAGCCAGACGACCCAGGCCGCCGTTGCCAAGTGCCATGTCCGGCTCTTGTTCGCACAGGTCGGTCAGTTCCAGACCGAGTTCGCCCAGCGCCTCTTCGCAAGTCTTGTAGAGGGAGAGGTTGTGCAGGTTGTTGGAAGTCAATCGTCCCATCAGGAATTCAGCAGAGAGATAGTGAATCGCACGAGTATCTTTCTTGAAATGAGTCTGCTGAGTGCGGGTCAGGCGCTCGTACACCTGTTCATTGACAGCCGCAGCAGTGGCTTTCCACCACGCTTCGGGAGAGGCTTTCTGTTCGCTTGTTCCCAAGGTAGAACGCAGGTGACGCACGATACTCGCCTTGAGCTGATCTTTATCCAGTTGGAGATCCTGGTCTGTCTTCTTCTTGGTAGCCATAAACCATATTCCTTCGTTACAAATAAAATTGTTATCCCGCTTGCGGGACCGGCGCTGTTGTTATCTCAAAATATGTACCGGCGTGAGAATACTAACTAAAGCGGCAGAATTAAAAGTTAACGCAAGTCACACTTTAACCGATAAAAACAGCCTGAAAAGCTTGAAAACCCTTTCCTTTAATTGATCACACAAAAACAAACATTCCCTTTATTATCATAAACTTAATGAAATAATAAAAATATTCTGGCATGAATAGGTTTTCAGAGATTGCCAAGCCTTGAAAATCCCTGAAAATAGGCAGCAAGACGGCACATTGAAACCGGTTTCAATGTGCCTGAAAAATTACCGTATAAATATGAAGCAATCATTGCACCCTTAAAGATGTGCCTTGAACTGATTACTCAATGGATCGTAATGGTTCCCAATCTGATCCAGACGCCCTGCCAACTGCTCTTCACTCATATCATAATAGGCCAGCAACTCCTCCAATCCGTCGCACTCAAGCCTTAGCTTCTCATTGATGATGCCCAGCAAGATGTTGGCATCAAGACGTTGCAAGGTACTGATATCCATGGCGGCACCTCCTGTAAATGACCTGTATAACCATGGGCGGTGACGCAAGGTTTGTCCATAGTACGAAAAACACCCAGCCAGCTTTATATTAAATAGTGTTTAAAAACATAACCTTACTAACGACACATGCCAACACCATCACATTTTTCAGCAAAAACACCTTGTCACTGCCACAGGATAGAACTACTGTATGCGTATACAGCTTGGATATTCATACAGGAACCCCATATATGAACCAGCCCCTGCACTCACTGCCCTTTGCGATGAATCGTGTCATGAGCAAGCCCTGGCCAACCAGAACCGCCTGCAAAGCGGAGTTGGCTCATTATGGTGTGACTATCCAGTCTGATGATCAGTTTCTGAGCGAGCTGACAAAGCTTGGGGAGGCTCATACCGGCTGGATCTTGTTGATCGCCCCGCCGGGACGCCCCACAGTCAGCCGTCTGGAAGAGCGAGGTATCGATCCCAAGAGAGTGCTGGTGGTACATAGCCCCAAAATCAAGAACTGGCAGCAAACCCTGGAGCGCAGTCTGGGCAATGGTCACTGCGCCGCTGTATTTACCTGGCTGCCTGAGCAGATCGAGCTGGATCACGTCAAGCTGCAACGACTGGGACAGCAATCTGGCGTACTCACCCGCTTCTTTGGCGCGAAACGGACTAACCTCGGCACACCTCTGCTGGCCTATGCAGAGCAAGATATCTATCTCAATCATTAAGACAAAAAACGAAAACAAATACTGGTTGTTGTGATGTAATAGAAAGAGGTTTGCCACGAAATCAACTACTGCCTGCCGCTTTCGTTTAGAAGGCTATTGCAAAAATCGAGCGCAGCAAAATTATATGCCCAGAGCGCGCTAGCTCTGGGCATATAGCGAAAAAGCAAACCGATATTAATGGTGCTTTTTCACTGTTTTACAATTGGTGATTTGTATTTATGGCACGGGATCCTGCAACCCCCTCCCCCGCCAGCAAGCGGGTCGCGGGAAAACGCTGCGCGGGATCCTGGCTAAAGAACTGGCTCAGTTGCCGGTATACCGCGGGATAGACCTGCTGCAGCCGAAGCGGATCGGTAAAGAAACACTCGCAGCTGACGGCAAAAAACTCGGCGGGATGTTCAGCAGCATAGGGATCGATATCGGTCACTTCGTCCCGATCAAGCTGCTGGCACAGCTCATCGAAGGCAGCCTGAAAGGCCTGCTGCCACAGCTGGCTGCTCATCGGCCCCGGCAACGGCGGCGCACCGTCCGCCTCACCGCCCAGCATATCGAGCTTGTGAGCCAGCTCGTGGATCACCAGATTAAAGCCGTCCCAGTCGCCATCTTGCTGCAGTTCGCTCCAGGCCAGCACCAGCGGCCCTTGCGGCCAGGATTCGCCGGCGTTCTCCTCTTCAAACTCGCTCACCAGCCCGAACTCATCCTGCACCTCCTGACGCCGGGTGACGGGCTCGGGAATGATGATGATTTCGTGAAAGCCGCGATACCAGTCAAGGCCAAGGTGCAAGATGGGCAACGCAGCCTGCAGCGCCAGCACCGCCTGTTGGCGGGGGCTGAGCTCGACCCCGATCAGGGTCAGAGTCTTGCGCTTGAGTAGCTGTTGCCCCAAGCCGATAAGCGTCGTCTGCTCGGCATCGCTGAGCCCTTGCAAGATGGGCACTGCCGCCAGCGCCTGACGCCACAATGCCAACTCATCCTCACTCATGGACGTTTGCGGGCGACCACCCAGCCATTTGAACCATCCCAGCACGCCTACTCCTTCTTTTGATGCAAACAACAGGTCACAGCAGTTTGACGAACCGTTTCGGCCGCTCCAGATAATCCTGCGCCAGATAGAAACGGTGGGCCGCCTCGCGCTTGAGACTGCTGGATAGCTCCAGCTGGGCGCAACCTGCGGCCCGCGCCATCGCTTCGGCTCCCTTGAGCAGGGCTGCGCCCACTCCCGCCCCTCTTGCCCCTTCATCGACAACCAGCGCCGAGATCAGGCCCCAAGCTGGTGCAACATGCAGCGGTGCCAGCTTGTGCCACACCAACACGCCGACCACCTTGTCGGCCAGGGATGCCAGCAGCACAACGCTCGCGGGATCCGGCACCAACAGGCGCGCCGTCACGTCAGCGCCTTCGGCAGGATACCCCAATTGGGTGAACAGGTGGGCGATGGCGCTCCCGTCGTCGGCCTCGGGGGGACGGATCGTCAACGTCTCAGGGTCATTTTTCATTGTTGGCCTCATGTTTGCTTTCCATTGTGTTACGCCCGTCACATTGTCCGGCGCAGATCAACAAGGAGGATCTCATCTTTACTCATAGAAAACGCTGCCTGCCATTATCCCCCCACCCTTGTCAATTCACAAATTTGCAACAAGGCAACATTTTTCGCTGGGAAGCACCGATACAACTCGATATGTTACAAGCCATGCATGGCGCGTGTTTGCGCTCTGCTTAACCCCTCAACCTCGTGCTCATTTGTTAACTGGATTGTTAACAAACAGGGCCGAAGACAGTGACAGAGAGCGAGGCCAAGATCTCGCCAAGACAGCGCCACAAACACAACAAAGGAGTTGTTGTACATGAATGAAATCGTCAATGCCATCAATGGTGTAATCTGGAGCCCTGCGCTCATCTACCTGTGTCTGGGGGTCGGTCTTTACTTCTCCCTGCGCACCCGTTTTTTACAACTGCGTCATATCAAAGAGATGGTGCGCCTGATGTTTGATGGCAAGAGCACCGATGCCGGTGTCTCCTCCTTCCAGGCGCTGGCCATGACCCTGGCCGGTCGCGTGGGTACCGGTAACATCGCCGGTGTGGCCACCGCCATCACCTTCGGTGGCCCGGGCGCCCTGTTCTGGATGTGGATGGTCGCCTTCCTCGGCGCCAGCTCCGCCTTCGTGGAGTCCACCCTGGGTCAGGTTTACAAAGAGAAGATCAACGGTGAATACCGCGGCGGCCCGGCCTTCTACATCGAGAAAGGGCTTGGCATGAAGTGGTACGCCTGGACCTTCGCCATCGCTACCGTCTTCGCCTGCGGCGTGCTGCTGCCGGGCGTGCAGGCCAACTCCATCGGCTCCAGCCTGCAGACCGCCTTTAATATCGATCCGAACGTCACCGCCGCCGGTCTGGCGCTGCTGCTCGGCTTTATTATCTTCGGCGGCGTCAAGCGTATCGCCAGCTTTGCCAGTACCGTGGTGCCCTTTATGGCGCTGGGCTACATCATCGTGGCTTGCGTCATCATCGCCCTCAATATCGGCCAGCTGCCGAGCGTGATCCTGCTGATCTGGAAGAGCGCCTTCGGTCTGGATGCCGGTTTCGGTGCCATTTTGGGTCTGGCCATCATGTGGGGGGTAAAACGCGGGGTCTACTCCAACGAAGCGGGCCAGGGTACCGGGCCGCACGCCTCCTCTGCTGCGGCAGTGAGCCACCCGGCCAAGCAGGGTCTGGTGCAGGCGTTCTCCGTCTATATCGACACCCTGTTCGTCTGCTCCGCCACCGGCTTTATGCTGCTGATCACCGGCCTCTATAACGTACAAGGGCCGGACGGCGCAGCCATCTACACGGGTATTGCCGGTATCGCAGCAGGCCCGGGCTATGTGCAGACCGCCATGGAGAGCATGATGCCGGGCTTTGGCAGCATTTTCGTGGCCATCGCGTTGTTCTTCTTCGCGTTCACCACCATCGTTGCCTACTACTACATCGCAGAAACCAACATCGCCTACATCAACCGCAAGATTAATCGCCCCTGGCTCACCTTCTTGCTGAAGATTGCGCTGATGGCTGCCACCGTCTACGGCACCGTCAAGACGGCGGATCTGGCGTGGGGCATGGGTGATATCGGGGTCGGCCTGATGGCATGGCTCAACATCATCGCCATTCTGCTGCTGCAAAAGACCGCCTTCACCTGTCTGAAGGATTATGAAGCGCAGCAGGCACAAGGGATTGACCCCGTATTCCACCCGGAGAAGCTCGGCATCAAGAACGCCGATTACTGGGTGGGCAAACGCTCCGAAGAGAACCTGGAGCGGGAGAAATCAGGCCATCAGTTCGAACCGGATCAGGATCGCAAGACCTCCTGAATCAGAACGACATAAGACATCAATAAAAATGGCAGCCTCGACTGCCATTTCTTTTTCCTGTCACCTCATCTCAGAGCGGATTGCGGCGCGGCCCGAATGGCAGACGCCAGCGAAACAGGCTGTTAAGGGTGGCCCGCCACTGATTGGGTCGCCCCAGGATCTGCATTTGCAACCGGGTCTCCTCTTTGAGCATCGCCTCGTCACTGCGGGCCCAGGCCTGGCTGTAGAGCTGCTTGATCCCCGCCAGTGCATCCGGCGACTTGGTGATGAGGGTGCGGGCAAACTCTCGCGCCTCCACCAGCGGATCGGCGCAGACCCGGCTTACCAGCCCGAGGGATTTGGCCTCGACGGCATCCAGCTCGCGCCCGCTCATGGCCAGCTCCATGGCGGTATCCAGCCCCATCAGGTTGCGCATGGTGACGCTGCCACTCATGTCGGGAATGATCCCCCATTTGATCTCCATCACCGAGAAGCGGCAATCGGGGGTACTGAAGCGAAAATCGGCGCCGAGCGCAATCTGCAAGCCACCGCCAAAACAGACTCCCTGGGTCACCGCAATCACCGGCACAGGCAGCTGATGCCAGCCATAGGCGACCCGCTGGGCCAGATTGGTCGCTTCGTCTGCTTCACGCTTGAGAATATCGAGCGCCGCTACCGGCTGCTTGAGCATGGATTTCACATCCAGTCCGGCGCAGAAGGCCCGCCCCTCGCCGTGCAGGATCACCGCCCGCAGCCCCTTGTGCCGGGCGAGCTGTGTCAGCGTCTCGTCGATAGCACTGAACATGGCGCGGTCCAGCGCATTGAGTTTGTCCCCCCGCGTCAGCATCACTTCGGCAATCCCGTCGTGGATCTCGCACTTGACCCTTGGTTTTTCCATCTCCCTTGTCCTCTCCTTGATACCTGAAACTGACTCACTGGTCATACCACCACGTTATCAGAGTGTGAACAGGCGGTACAGCTGAGACTAAAGTCGGCTGGTCGCCTCCCCCTCCCTTTGTCACACTGGGAGCAGCATGAGTGCCGCAAGCCAGCAGAGGACGCTGTCATGTCAACCCTGTTCAATTTTGCCAGACCACCGTTCGACCGACTGGATGAGGAGGCGCGCGAGCGGCTATCCCGTCACCTCTCGCTCTGCTATTTTCGCGCTGGCGATATTCTGCTCAAGGAGGGGGAAGAGCCTCCCGGCCTCTATCTCATCATCAAGGGGGCGGTGGAAGAGTCTGCCCCTCACCACCAGTTTGGTGATTACGGGGTCGATGATCTGTTCGACGTGCGCGCCCAGTTTGACGGCCGCTGCCGCCACCGCTTCACCGCGCTGGAAGATAGCCTCTGCCAGCTCATTCCTCGCCACACCTTTCTGGCGCTCTGTGAGCAGGATCCGCAGTTTGCCAGCTACTTCACCGCCAATCTGGCCGAGCGCCAGCGCCAGCAGGAGCAACGCGAACAACTGGGTCAGAAGAATCTGGCGGAATTTATCCTGACCCGCATCGAACCCGGCCACCTGCAGGCACCGCTTATCGTCGACAGCAAGCTCTCACTGCTCGCGGCCACAGAAGCCATGGTGAGCAAGGGTACCGATTGCCTGCTCTACCCGGCCCACGATGGCTCCCTCACGCTGGCAACCCGCAAGACCTTGCTCCACGCCCTGACCCTCAAGGGATTGCCGCTGACGGCCCCCCTCTCGGTGCTGACCCCCACGCCCCTGATTGGTCTGCCGCTGGAGAGCTATCTGTTTGATGCCCTACTGCTGATGACCCGCCATCGCATCAAGCGACTGGTGGTGTGGCGCGGCAATGAAGTGGCGGGGATCCTGCAACTGACTCAGGTGCTGGGGCTCTTCTCTACCCACTCCCACGTGCTGACGTTGCGTATCGCCCGCGCCGACAGCCTACCGGCGCTGGAGGCGGTCGCCCGCGAGCAGCAACAATTGACTCGCTCGCTGTTTGCCCAGGGGATCCACACCGCCTTTTTGATGAAGCTCATCGCCACCATCAATGAACAGCTGATCGCCAAAGCCTTTGCGCTGGTGATCCCCCCGAGGTGCAGGATAGAGTCTGCCTGTTGATGCTGGGCTCGGAGGGGCGCGGCGAGCAGATCCTCAAAACCGATCAGGACAACGCCCTGATCCTGCCAGAGGGGCTGACATGGCCCACCCAGACAGCCGATCTGGTCGAATTCAGCGCCCTGCTGGAGCGCCTCGGCTACCCGCTGTGCCCCGGGCAGGTGATGGTGAACAATCCGGCCTGGGTAAAAACAGGCAGCGAGTGGCAAAGCGCCATTGCCAGCGCCTGTACCACGGCAAATGAGGATGAGCTGCTCTGGCTCGCCACCCTGGCCGATGCTCACCCCATAGCAGGGGATCGTCAGCTCCATCTGCCGGTTGCCAGAGCGCTGCGCGAGCAGTTGGCGGACAGGCGGGATCTGCTGGCAGAGATGGTGCGACCGGCGGTGGCCTTTCATGCTCCGCTCACCCTGTTTGGCAGGCTGGAGCAGCCACCGGAAGGGCTGGATCTGAAGCGGGGCGGCCTGTTCCCGCTGGTACACGGTATCCGCATGTTGGCCCTTGAGGCAGGCATTCTGGAGACTTCAACCCTTGGGCGTATCGATGCGCTGGTGGCCGCCGAGCGGCTCAGCGCCGACTATGGCAGCAATCTGGCGGAGGCGTTCCGGCTCTTTATCCGGCTGAGGCTACGCAGCCAGCTCAAGGGGAGCGGTAGTCGGGTGCAGACAAGCGAGCTCAGCCACAGCGAGCGGGATCTGTTGCGCCAGGCGCTGCATCAGGTGAAAAAGTTCCAGCAGTGGCTCACCTTGCACTTTCGTCTGAGACAATAGCCATGTTGAGCCGCGCTCGACGCTACTGGTATGGCCGCACGTTCCGAACGGGCGAGTTCGCGCCGCTCTTTGCCACCCCACTGGAAGATGAACGGATCGCCCTCGATTTCGAGACCACCAGTCTCGATCCCGAGCAGGCAGAGATCGTCTCCATCGGGGCGGTGCGCATTCAGGGCAACCGGCTGCTGACCGGTGAGGCCCTCGCCATCAAAGTACAGCCACCGGCCAGCCTGACCAGCCAATCTGTGGTGATCCATGGTCTGCGCCATCAGGATCTGCAACAGGGGATGGAGCTGGAAGCCGCGCTGCGCCTGCTACTCGACTATATCGGCCCGCGCGAACTGGTGGGCTATCACATCGCCTACGACCTGCGCATTCTCAATCTTGCCTGCCAGAAATTGTGGGGATTGACCCTGCCCCAGCGAGGGATCGAGGTAAGCCAGCTCTATCACGACCACCTCTATCGCCGCTACCCCGATGCGGCGATTGACCTCCATTTAAGTGCCATATGCAGCCACCTTGAACTGCCATCCCTGCCCGCCCACGATGCCCTTGCCGATGCCACCACGGCCGCGCTCATCTACCTGCGCCTGACCTGCGGCTCGCCGCTCACTTATCCCAAAGTCTAATTGTCGAGAAATAACATTTAATTCACATTTTGCTTACATGAGCAGATTGCCTGCTCGTCGGGGTTACCCCATCCACCGCTGACACTCATGTCATGGAGAACTGCAATGGAACAGCAAAGCTATCTGAGGATCCAGCAAGATCCCAACTTCCAGGAGCTGGTCGCCAAGCGCCAGCGTTTTGCCTGGGCCCTCTCGGCTCTGATGCTGGGACTCTACCTGGCGTTTATTCTGCTCATCGCCTTTGCCCCCGGTTGGCTCGGCACCCCGCTCAGCGACAGCACCACCGTCACCCGTGGCATTCCGGTCGGGGTGGGACTGATCCTCTCCTCCTTCGTGTTGACCGGCATCTATGTGTTTCGGGCCAACGGCGAGTTTGACGAGCTGAATCAGAAGATCCTCAAGGGAGTGCAGTCATGAGCGCAAAAAGCATGAAAGGCAAGTGGCTGCTGTTGGCCTCACTGGCCTCCTCCCCCCTGCTGGCAGCGGATGCGCTGACCGGCGAAGTACAACGCCAACCCCTCAATGTATCGGCCATCGTGATGTTCGTGGTCTTTGTAGCCGCCACCTTGTTCATCACCTACTGGGCCTCCAAGCGCAACCGCTCGGCTTCCGACTACTATGCGGCCGGTGGCCGTATCACCGGCTTCCAGAACGGTCTGGCAATCGCCGGTGACTATATGTCCGCCGCCTCCTTCCTCGGGATCTCCGCGCTGGTCTACACCTCCGGTTATGACGGCCTCATCTACTCCATCGGCTTTCTGGTGGGCTGGCCCATCATTCTGTTCCTGATCGCCGAGCGGCTGCGCAACCTCGGCAAATACACCTTCGCCGATGTCGCCTCCTATCGTCTCAAGCAGACTGAAGTCCGCACCCTCTCCGCCTGCGGTTCGCTGGTGGTGGTCGCCCTCTACCTGATCGCCCAGATGGTCGGTGCCGGCAAACTGATCGAGCTGCTGTTTGGCCTGCAATACCATGTGGCCGTGGTGCTGGTCGGTATCCTGATGGTGCTCTACGTGCTGTTTGGCGGCATGCTGGCCACAACCTGGGTGCAGATCATCAAGGCTGTGATGCTGCTCTCCGGTGCCAGCTTCATGGCCATCATGGTCATGAAATCGGTCAACTTCGATATCGGTGCCCTGTTTAGCGAAGCGGTCAAGGTGCACGAGAAAGGGATCGCCATCATGAGCCCGGGTGGCCTGGTTGCTGACCCCATCTCCGCCATCTCGCTCGGTCTGGCATTGATGTTCGGTACCGCCGGTCTGCCCCATATCCTGATGCGTTTCTTCACCGTGAGCGATGCCAAGGAAGCGCGTAAATCTGTGTTCTACGCCACCGGCTTTATCGGCTACTTCTACATCCTCACCTTCATCATCGGCTTTGGCGCCATCTTGCTGGTGAGCACCAACCCGGCCTTCAAGGACGCCACCGGCGCCCTGCTGGGCGGCACCAACATGGCGGCAGTCCATCTGGCCAATGCGGTCGGTGGCAGCCTGTTCCTCGGCTTCATCTCCGCCGTGGCATTTGCCACCATCCTGGCGGTAGTTGCCGGATTGACCCTGGCCGGAGCCTCTGCGGTCTCCCATGACCTCTATGCCAGCGTGTTGAAGAAGGGCAAGGCCAACGAGACCGATGAACTGCGCGTCTCCAAGATGACGACTCTGGTGCTGGGTGTGGTTGCCATTGGTCTTGGGATCCTGTTCGAGAAGCAGAACATCGCCTTCATGGTAGGTCTGGCCTTCTCCATCGCCGCCAGCTGCAACTTCCCGGTACTGTTCCTCTCCATGTTCTGGTCACGCCTGACCACCCGTGGCGCCGTTTACGGTGGCTGGCTGGGACTGGTGAGCGCCGTGACCCTGATGATCCTGGGCCCGACAGTGTGGGTGAAAGTGCTGGGCCATGCCCAGGCCATCTTCCCCTACGAATACCCTGCCCTCTTCTCCATGGGGTTGGCCTTCGTCGGGATCTGGTTCTTCTCCATCACCGACAGCTCCCAGAACGCCGCCGACGAACATGCCAAGTTCTTGCCGCAGTTCGTTCGATCCCAAACCGGGCTGGGTGCCTCTGGCGCCACCTCCCACTAACAGATCAAGTTCATACTTCCAAGCCGGCCTCGCGCCGGCTTTTTTTATGGTCGTGTCTAGTCCTGAAATAGGTTTACACATTTTCAACTAGCATTTTTCTACTCAGAACCCCCTATGTACCGCATCGGGGGTTCTGTATTTCAACGCGGCGTTGTTGCCCAAATCGATGCAGCTTGAATGGAACTAACTGAGGACTCGGTGATCTGATCACCACCACCCTCTTCAAGTCTGCATCATGGGCACGTCGCTTCACCCCATCACCAACTGGCCTAAATACAACAAGTCTTTGATTAACCGTGGTTCACTCACCTTCTGGGTTGATGCCGAGGCCATGAGCAACTGGTTTCACCACGACCATCATGGGCGGCGGGGCCGCAGCCAGCTTTACACTGACCAGACCATCTGTACCTTCCTGATGCTCAAGGGGATTTTTAACCTCACTCTGCGGGCCACCCAGGGACTACTCGACTCCCTGTTCGAGTTGATGAACGTACCGCTTTGTGCCCCCGATTACAGCTGTGTCAGCAAGCGAGCACACACGGTGACGGTGGCTTATCGACAGCCCTCTAAGGGGCGCATCACTGACTTGGTTATCGATTCGACGGGCCTGAAGGTATTTGGTGAAGGCGAGTGGAAGGTCAGAAAACACGGCGCCGAGAAGCGGCGAGTCTGGCGCAAGTTGCATCTGGCTGTGGACCCGGCCACTCACGATATCGTGGCAGCGGAAGTGTCGTTGGAAAATGTCCATGATGCCGAGGTGCTGCCGACCTTGCTCAACCCACTGCGGCGCAATCTGGGACGTGTTTATGCGGATGGCGCCTATGACAGCAAAGCCAGCCATCAGCTTATCTCACGCAAAGGGGCGACAGCCTGTATCCCGCCTCGCAAGAACGCGGGGTTATGGAAAAAGGGGCACCCAAGAAATGACGCTGTGCTGGTGATGCGTAAGGAAGGGCTGGCGCACTGGAAGAAGATATCGGGGTATCACCGTCGCTCACTTGCAGAGACAGCGATGTATCGGTTCAAACAGTTGTTAGCGGGGAAAGTCAGTTTACGTAACTACCACGGCCAAGTGGGAGAGGTGATGGCGTATGTCAGCGCCATAAACAAACTCAATACCCTGGGTCTGCCTGTCAGAAAGCCGCGAGTGTAACGGTCACTTGGGGCTGGGGCAGTTGTGGCTTGATGGTTGATTTGGGAAACAGCGCCACTTCAGCCCATTCAAGATAAGAATATTCTGATAATGAAGGGCTGCTGTACGTAATGACTAGATTCCTTTGTGGCCAATGTCTAGAATGCAAATCAAATAATGTTTGCAACAACGAGGGGCTGCTATGCAAATCCAAGTTATTGAAAAAACATTCAGGCTTGCAGGAGAAAGTGAACAAGTTGCTCAATTTACTTTAACTACATCTGGAATATTACATATTTGGTTTCCTGAGATAGGCCTACAGATGGAGGCCCACCGAAATCAGCTGCGTATTCAGAATAACACCATCATCTACACTGATAGGCTGGATTATGGTGAGCAGCGAGCCCACTGGGCTTTGACACTTCATGAAGATGATATGAAGGATTTTAAAAAGGTTATGTCAAAACATAACCGGCCAGTGCATCGCACGGCCTAATGTAAAAGTTGATAAGCCTAAGCTGGAGTCTTTCCAGTTAGCGTAAAGAACAGCTTTGCTGATATCGAGTCCGTACCTGTGCTCGATATGCAAGTTGTGCCGTCCCTTGCTACTACGTTATTTGTCGAACCTACCCTTGGTTCCTCTGGTCTGGTAATTAGGCATTTTTCGTAGTGACGGCTTTGGTGGTCATAGGGGTGTTCCAGATAGATACGGTAGGGAAGCTGCTCTTTTATCCGGCTCGTAGTCCTATGACCACTTTTTTGGTAACTGTCAGAAAAACCTATCTCCATGGATATTGTAGAGATCTGGTTATTACCTGACATAGGCCTTACATCGAGGGGAAAATTGCTCATAGATATGATGACCCAGGCGATCGCCACTAGTTCCCCGGTTTTGTAGGCTTTTATTTTGTGTGTTTGTGGAACTCGGACATGGCATGTCCGAGAAGTTGACTGAGTTTGTTTCGTCTGGTGTTCCCTTGGTGGTCATAAGGCGGAGTCAGATAACACAGCAGGGAGAGACTGTCCTGTTATCTGTTTCAACCCCTTATGACTTCCCTTTTTTCAGTCGATATCCCATCCTGATTATTAAACTAGCGTAGGTCGAACAGATCGAATGAGGTTGGCCTGACAGCGAGCACTAGGCCCGTTGTGGCATTCGAGGTAACCCAGCAGGAGACATCATTATGTCTGACCCCGATAACCTGGCACCTGAAGATCGCATCAAGGAGCTCGAGCAACAGTTGGAGCAAATGAGGCTTAAGGCTGATTTTTATGAGGCAATGGTCGGTGTGCTCAAGAAGGACTTCGGCATCTCCATAGCAAAAGACCGGCCTGGCAATCCCTCTCACCGCCGCAGGTCTAAAGAGTGACTCATTGCTTCCCTGCTCATTGGGATCAGCTTCTGGTTTACTTCAAGCGCAACCGGAGTGCGGAGCTGCGTGGGGCATCCTGAGCTATTCGTTGTACAGAGTGAGCAAACCCAATAAAGGAGTTCAAGGTGAAACAATGGGTCATTGCGGTGACAGTTTTATTTTCATGTTTTGCGGTTGCACAAGATGACCATGCATCATCATCAGTAGCGAGAGCGTGGCTTGAGATCGTTGATGCTGAAAATTACTTTCAAAGCTATCAACTAACAGACAATGCTTTTAAATATGTTCTAACTGCGCCCCAATGGGAAGATGCATTGAATAACATTCGACTTCCTTTTGGGCGTGTTGTTTGGCGTTCTGAAATTAAACGTAAAGAAATGAATAGTATTCCTGGGTGGCCAAGAGGCGAATATATCACTATAGAATTCAATACTAAATTTGAAATGTCTAATGCTATTATTGAAACAGTCACATTGAGTAGAAATAGTGGTGAGTGGCGTCCTATTGGATACTTCATAAAGTTATAATTTACACCTAGAACTATTTATGGTTAGAAATCAACAGAAATCAGAGACAACTATATTAGAACGCTCGCTATTATTGTACAGAGCTAAATAACTGATCCTAATAGTGCTACACCTTCGTGTACTGTAGTGGTCAACTAAATCCGGACACTTGGTTAGGCCGAACCTCGGCTTTTGCTGGCGGTATCCCGTCATTGTATTGATGTGGACGCCGCCAGTTGTAGTAATCCATCAGGTAATAACTGATATCCCGCTTTGCCTCCCGCACGCTCATGTATCCCATAGCCGGAACCCACTCCGTTTTAAGACTTCTGAACAATCGCTCCATCGGGGCATTATCCCAGCAGTTGCCACGCCGACTCATGCTCTGGGTCATGCGATAGCGCCACAGTCGTTGCCGAAATGCCCGGCTACCATATTGGCTGCCCTGGTCAGAGTGAAACAGCACACCAGATGGGCAACCACGCTGCTGATAGGCCATCTCCAGTGCTTTGATTGCCAATTCTGCATCAGGTTTATCAGACATCGCCCAGCCCACGACCCGCCGGGTGTGCAGGTCAAGAACCGCTGCCAGGTAATGCCTGCGACCACCGGCCCAGACGTAGGTGATATCGCCACACCACACCTGATTGGGTTGCTGGACATCAAATTCGCGAGCCAGCAGATTGGGAATATCCGGTCGTTCTGACCGTGCCACCTTATAACGGTGTGCGCCCGGCTGTTTGGATGCCAGCCCGGCTTCCTTCATCAGGTTACGTACTTTGCATCGGCCAATCTGATACCCCAACTCTCGCATCATCGACATCAAGGCGTGGCTGCCAGCCGAATCCCTGCTCTCTTTGAACAAACGGCGCAACTCACTGCGTTGCTGTATCCGCTCACGGTTAATCGCCCGTCTGCGGGCCAGATAATCGTAAAAACAGGAGGTGGGAACATCGAAAGCGCAGCAGACCAGGGTGATGGGGGCTTGCTCCCTTAATCGGTCTATCAGCGCGTACGTGTGAACTCGTCCGCCATCAAGAGAGCAGTAGCCTTTTTTAGAATGTCCTTTTCACGTTCGAGCCGGTTGATACGGGCTTCCAGCTCCTGAATTTTTTGCTGCTCCGGAGTCAGTGCTTTGCCGATTGGGGTTGTGCCAGTTCGTTCGGATTGCAGTTGCTGAACCCAGCGACGGAGCACTGTTTCACCGACATCCAGTGAACGGCTGGCTTCAGGGACAGAATATCCTTGGTCGAGCACCAGGGATGCAGCTTCGAGTTTGAATTCGGCAGTAAATGAGCGACGTAATCTTGTCATTAAACACCTCAGGTCATGGTGGCGACTGTACCACCTAAAATGGTGTCCGGGATGATTAGACCATATATGGACGCCCCCGGGTTGTGCAAGAACTGAACTGATACGGTTTGCGACCATATATCCGGCGTTATGATGGGATTAACTCCCTCGCCATGATGTCATCCGAGCCTTGCTTCCTTATCACTACACCGGTATATGCATACCCAGGTCTAATTCAGGCTGTTACAAGGACGGTACCCGTTTCTTCATCAGTGCCTGCAAACTCAGTAACGTAGATTTTCTAAGCAAATATCAAATTAACTTCCTGCAAAAGCTCTGTTCATACTGAAATCAACCGAGTCAGTTAGTACACGCCAGATGATCCGAGTTAACTTATTTGCCAGGGCGACAGTGGCTTTCAAGAAGCCACGCCGCAATTCAATTGCCTTAACCCATCTCCCTAAACTGTCATCCCGTTTTTGCACACAACGCATCACCGCTCGAGCGCCATGGATGATCAAGGTCCTCAAGTTACGATTACCGTTCTTGGTCATGGATGAAAGCCGTTGTTTTCCACCTGAACTGTGCTGTCGAGGGACTAAGCCACACCAAGCAGAAAGCTCACGGCCGCTGGAAAACTGGGTGGCATCAACCTCACTGACCACCGCAGCGGCAATCAGTGGCCCGACACCAGGAATGGTCAATAAGTGGTGATAGGCAACCTGCTGGCTGGACAGTTCAGCTAGTTCCTTATCCAAGACATCAATCCGTTCAGTGAGCATCTGCATATCTTCTCGTAACAGGCTCAGTAGTCGGCGAAGCGTGAAGGTTATCGTATTGTCTCCGTCTTCAAGCACTTCTGGCAGTTGTCGTTGCAGGCGTTGTAACCCGGCTGGAATAATGACTCCGTACTCGGCAAGTAATGCCCGTAGTTGGTTAGCCAGAGCGGTTCGCTGCTCAACTATGAGCTGGCGAGCACTACGTAACGCCTTGATATCTTGTTGTTCTGTAGTTTTAACTGAGACGAAGTGGATCCCTGGTCGGCAAGCTGTTTCACAAATAGCTAATGCATCGTTGGCATCATTCTTCTGGTGTCTTGCAAAGGCTTTGACATGCTGTGTGGGAATGAGCTTTACGTCATAGCCCATCGATATCAGTGCTCGTCCCCAGAAATGAGATGTTGAGCAAGCTTCCATAGCAATCAGTGTTTGCGGTGGAAACTGGCGCAACGTGTGGAGCAGTTTCTGGCGAGATATTTTACGATTCCAGGCAACAGAACCATCAGCCATCCATACACACACCTGAAAAACAGACTTAGCAATATCGATTCCAACTACTTTGATCGTGTTCATGTGGTGATCCCCCAAGTTGAACGCTGTCAGCCTAAGTATGAAACTGACCGCGCAGGGAGGGGGCGTCCATCACATCACTACAAATTCAAGCTACCGAAGACAAACAGGACGAGAACAGTTCATCTTTTGCCCCCTGCGCTGAACGCGCTGCAGGATCAATTCAAGATAACTGGGGTACTTTTGGACGCAGAGATTGACATGCACCTAGCTGGTGGCATGATCGTGCGCCAAACATTGCGCCCAGTCTTCCGACCAACCAAAGTTGTGCCGGACAGGCCACCTTTTTACTCTGGTGTTTTCCTGGTGGCCCCATGGCAGGCAGCAATCAAGAAGTCTGGGGTTCGTTATCGCTGGGCCTACCAACTTAGGCATACTTATGCCAGTTGGAACATCACCGCTCACGGAAACCTTGCGTTCATAGCTGAACAGATGGGTCACAACTCTGCAAGAATGTTGCAAGAGGTCTATGGAAAATGGATCGAATCGGCCAGCCGAAGTGAGGTCGATTCTATCTGGAGTTCGATGCAAAAAAATGGGCATTTGCCCCAATAGCGCCCCCGAATTTTCAACCAGTGCAATAATGCGCTGATAATTAAGGAATTTTTTAACACACTATGCTTAGTAGCAACAACATCACCATGCAGTTCGGCGCCAAGCCGCTGTTTGAGAACATCAACGTCAAGTTTGGCGGCGGCAACCGCTATGGCCTTATCGGCGCCAACGGCTGTGGCAAGTCCACCTTTATGAAGATCCTCGGCGGTGATCTGGAGCCCACTGGCGGTAATGTGAGCCTGGACGTCAACGAGCGCATCGGGAAGCTGCGTCAGGATCAGTTCGCCTACGAAGATATGCGCGTACTGGACGTGGTCATGATGGGTCACACCGAGCTGTGGGCGGCCATCGCCGAGCGCGATGCCATCTACGCCAACCTCGAAGCGACCGACGACGACTACATGAAGGCCGCCGAGCTGGAAGGTCTGGTCGCCGAGTATGACGGCTATACCGCCGAATCTCGCGCAGGCGAACTGCTGCTGGGTGCCGGTATTCCAATCGAGCAGCACAACGGTCCAATGAGCGAAGTGGCCCCGGGCTGGAAACTGCGTGTGCTGCTGGCACAGGCGCTGTTCTCAAACCCTGACATCCTGCTGCTGGACGAACCGACCAACAACCTGGATATCAACACCATTCGCTGGCTGGAGCAGGTGCTCAACGAACGTGAAAGCACCATGATCATCATCTCTCACGACCGTCACTTCCTGAACTCCGTCTGTACCCACATGGCGGATCTGGACTACGGCGAGCTGCGCGTCTATCCGGGCAACTACGATGACTACATGCTGGCCGCCACTCAGGCGCGCGAACGTCTGCTGGCCGACAACGCCAAGAAGAAGGCCCAGATCGCCGATCTGCAATCCTTCGTCTCCCGTTTCAGTGCCAACGCCTCCAAGTCCAGCCAGGCGACCTCCCGCCTCAAGCAGATCGACAAGATCAAGATTGAGGAAGTGAAGGTCTCCAGCCGTCAGAACCCCTTCATCCGCTTCGAGCAGGAGAAGAAGCTCTACCGCAACATTCTGGAGATCGAAGGCCTGTCCAAAGGTTATGGCGAGGCGCCCCTGTTCAAGGGCCTCAACATGATGCTGGAAGTGGGTGAGAAGGTCGCCATTCTGGGTACCAACGGAATCGGTAAGTCCACCCTGATCAAGACGCTGGTCGGGGATCTGGCACCGGATACCGGTACCATCAAGTGGTCCGAGAACGCCCAGATCGGTTACTACGCTCAGGATCACGCCGAAGATTTCGACACCGATCTCAACGTGTTCGACTGGATGGCCCAGTGGAAACAGGAGAACGAAGACGAGCAGGCTGTGCGCTCCGTATTGGGTCGTCTGCTGTTCTCTCAGGACG
This sequence comes from Aeromonas sp. 95A, assembly GCF_051919235.1. Lineage (NCBI taxonomy): Bacteria > Pseudomonadati > Pseudomonadota > Gammaproteobacteria > Aeromonadales > Aeromonadaceae > Aeromonas > Aeromonas sp. 95A. The sequence goes on along the minus strand of NZ_JBQBFC010000001.1, from coordinate 309,908 downwards.
ACATCAAGAAGCCGGTCAAGGTGCTCTCCGGTGGTGAACAGGGCCGTATGCTGTTCGGCAAGCTGATGATGCAGCGTCCCAACATCCTGATCATGGATGAGCCGACCAACCACCTGGACATGGAATCTATCGAATCCTTGAACCTGGCCCTCGAGATGTATAAGGGCACCCTGATCTTCGTCTCCCACGACCGCGAATTCGTCTCCTCTCTGGCGACCCGCATCCTGGAGCTGAGCGAAGATGGTATCCGCGACTTCGGCGGCACCTACGAGGATTACCTGCGCACCCAGGGCGTGGTATAACCCCGCTCCTGCGCAAGTGCGCAATGCAAAGCCGGCACTCAGGTGCCGGTTTTTTTATATCCCGTTTTTGGACGACTGAGATGGCATATAACCGCGGTGTGAATACACGCCACAGGCAAAGCGAAAACAGTAGATAGCAGAGAACTGAGCTTGAGCACCCCCTCGCACCCTCGCACCCTCGCACCCTCGCACCCTCGCACCCAGATAAAAATGCTATCTCGGTGATATGTTGAAAGGCCCATGGTCGCCTAAATAAGGCTCTGTCCCAATTACGTGTCGAAAGGCTAATCTTGAAGTAGTATCCCGTCCTGAATAGGGTTTACACCTTTCCCCCCAATAAATGGAGAACCCGATGGGACAAGGTGTGAAACGGACACAGCGCGATTACTCGCTGACTTTTAAGCAGGCACTGGTCGAGCAGATTGAAAAAGGCGAGCTCACCTACAAACAGGCTCAGGTGCGTTATGGCATTCAGGGCCGCTCCACCGTTCTGGTATGGTTGCGTAAACATGGTCGGCAAGATTGGAGCCAGGGGGCTTCTGTGCGTGCCGGCAGGAGTATCACCATGCCTGACCCCGACAACCAGACGCCCGAACAGCGTATCAAGGAACTCGAGCAGCAGTTGGTGCTGATGAGCCAGAAGGCCCAGTTCTTTGAGGCCGTCGTCGATGTACTGAAGAATGACTACGGCGTCTCCATCGTAAAAAAGCGACCCGGCAAGTCCTCTCGCAGCGGCAAGTCGAGAGGCTGACCATTGTCAGGGCTTGCCTGTTTCTGGGGATAAGCCGGCAGGCTTACTACAAGCGCAATCGGGTCGCCGACGAGCACCATGCACAAGGGCTGCAGGTGGTGCGCTTCGTGCGTCAGGTTTGTAGTGGTCAACTAAATCCGGACACTTGGTTAGGCCGAACCTCGGCTTTTGCTGGCGGTATCCCGTCATTGTATTGATGTGGACGCCGCCAGTTGTAGTAATCCATCAGGTAATAACTGATATCCCGCTTTGCCTCCCGCACGCTCATGTATCCCATAGCCGGAACCCACTCCGTTTTAAGACTTCTGAACAATCGCTCCATCGGGGCATTGACGCTCCTATGTCAACAGGCTCGCGCTGAGTCAGCTAAATCGGCCAAGATCAAAGGGTAGAGTTCCCTGACGATATAGCGTTTCAAACAACGCTGGATCTCTTTCGAAGATAAGCCTTGGGCGCTACGTCGTGCGACGTAAGATTGGGTTTGTGGATCTCCCCGCATCCGGACCATTGCAATCGTCCATAACGCATTATTTGCTGCACGGTTACCACCTCGGTTTAAGCGATGTCGTACGGTCTTTCCAGAGGAGGCGGGTAAAGGGTTAACCCCACAAAGTGCCGCAAGCGATGCTTCATTTCTTAACCGTTCCGGGTTATCGCCAGCCGTTGAAAGCAGCACCGCTGCGGTTTGAGGGCCGACGCCAAATTGCTCGCGCAGACGACGAGCATGTTGATGGGTCAAGGCATCCAACATGGCATCAAGTTTTTCAACTTCGTCTGCCAATAGCAGCCAACGCTTGGCCAGCAGACACAGGGTAGTCGTTAACGTATGAAGGAGTTCAGTGGTACCCAATGACCTCACTCGTGCGCATCCCTTTGCACAGTCAGCGGGCTTGCTTTTCCAGAGTCGTTCACGAACATCCTGGGGGGCACTGACAAGCAATGATCTGAGTTGATTCATTGCCTGAGTTTTGGCTTTGACGGCGCTGCGTCTGGCTACTGATACCACTCGCATCATTTCTGCCGCGCCTGACTGGGTCTTTGCTATCGCGTTAGCACTACCGGAAAGAACGGATCTCGCTGCACTTTCAGCATCAGTAGGATCCGATTTCCCCTGAAGCCTGCGTTTGGAGCGGTCAGGGCGATTAACTTCGAACACTTCGATACCATGCTTGCGCAGTACACTGGCCAAGCCAGCACCATACGTGCCTGTGCCTTCAACGCCTGCTCTCTTCAAGCACCCGAAAGAGTTTGCCCAGGTCACGAGTCTCTCATATCCGCTGGTATTGGTCGTGACCATCAAGCATCCCAACTGGTGCCCTTGTGCATTAAGCAAAACCCCGACATGGGTATCCATATGGGTGTCTACACCAAGGATAACTTCAGCTTTGTTTCTGGAATTGTTCATGGCTCATTCCTCCAAGGAATATGCACTACCAACCCCATACGCAGGACAGGACACTCAAGATGCAGCACAAGGCTCCTATTAGGTCACAGACGCTGGGCCCAGCAATGCCAGGGAACATCAGCATCCAATCGACAGGTCAACGCAAAGGCATTATGTTCGCCAATCCCAGCACGGGTCAGATTGGGCTGATGTTCTTGAGCATAATGAACTGAGTATCCCAGCAGTTGCCACGCCGACTCATGCTCTGGGTCATGCGATAGCGCCACAGTCGTTGCCGAAATGCCCTACTGCCATATTGGCTGCCCTGGTCAGAGTGAAATAGCACACCGGATGGGCAACCCCGCTGCTGATAGGCCATCTCCAGTGCTTTGATTGCCAATTCTGCATCAGGTTTATCAGACATCGCCCAGCCCACGACCCGCCGGGTGTGCAGGTCAAGCACCGCTGCCAGGTAATGCCAGCGTCCACCTGCCCAGACGTAGGTGATATCGCCACACCACACCTGATTGGGTTGCTGGACATCAAATTCGCGAGCCAGCAGATTGGAAATGTCCGGTCGCTCAGACTGGGCGACCTGATAACGATGAGCGCCCGGCTGTTTGGATACCAGCCCGGCTTCCTTCATCAGGTTACGTACTTTGAATCGACCAATCTGATACCCCAACTCCCGCATCATCGACATCAAGGCGCGGCTGCCTGCAGAGCTCCTGCTCTCTTTGAACAACCGGCGCAACTCACTGCGTTGCTGTATCCGCTCACGGTTAATCGCCCGTCTGCGGGCCAGATAGTCGTAAAAGCAGGATGTTGGAACATCGAAAGCGCAGCAGACCAAGGTGATGGGGGCTTGCTCCCTTAATCGGTCTATCAGCGCGTACGTGTGAACTCGTCCGTCATCAAGAGAGCCGTAGCCTTTTTTAGAATGTCCTTTTCACGTTCGAGCCGGTTGATGCGGGCTTCCAGCTCCTGAATTTTTTGCTGCTCCGGAGTCAGTGCTTTGCCGATTGGGGTTGTGCCAGTTCGTTCGGATTGCAGTTGCTGAACCCAGCGGCGAAGTACGGTTTCACCGACATCCAGTGAACGGCTGGCTTCAGGGACAGAATATCCCTGGTCGAGCACCAGGGATGCGGCTTCGAGTTTGAATTCGGCAGTAAATGAGCGACGTAATCTTGTCATTGAACACCTCAGGTCATGGTGGCGACTGTACCACCTAAAATGGTGTCCGGGATGATTAGACCATATATGGACGCCCCCGGGTTGTGCAAGAACTGAACTGATACGGTTTGCGACCATATATCCGGCGTTATGATGGGATTAACTCCCTCGCCATGATGTCATCCGAGCCTTGCTTCCTTATCACTACACCGGTATATGCATACCCAGGTCTAATTCAGGCTGTTACAAGGACGGTACCCGTTTCTTCATCAGTGCCTGCAAACTCAGTAACGTAGATTTTCTAAGCAAATATCAAATTAACTTCCTGCAAAAGCTCTGTTCATACTGAAATCAACCGAGTCAGTTAGTACACGCCAGATGATCCGAGTTAACTTATTTGCCAGGGCGACAGTGGCTTTCAAGAAGCCACGCCGCAATTCAATTGCCTTAACCCATCTCCCTAAACTGTCATCCCGTTTTTGCACACAACGCATCACCGCTCGAGCGCCATGGATGATCAAGGTCCTCAAGTTACGATTACCGTTCTTGGTCATGGATGAAAGCCGTTGTTTTCCACCTGAACTGTGCTGTCGAGGGACTAAGCCACACCAAGCAGAAAGCTCACGGCCGCTGGAAAACTGGGTGGCATCAACCTCACTGACCACCGCAGCGGCAATCAGTGGCCCGACACCAGGAATGGTCAATAAGTGGTGATAGGCAACCTGCTGGCTGGACAGTTCAGCTAGTTCCTTATCCAAGACATCAATCCGTTCAGTGAGCATCTGCATATCTTCTCGTAACAGGCTCAGTAGTCGGCGAAGCGTGAAGGTTATCGTATTGTCTCCGTCTTCAAGCACTTCTGGCAGTTGTCGTTGCAGGCGTTGTAACCCGGCTGGAATAATGACTCCGTACTCGGCAAGTAATGCCCGTAGTTGGTTAGCCAGAGCGGTTCGCTGCTCAACTATGAGCTGGCGAGCACTACGTAACGCCTTGATATCTTGTTGTTCTGTAGTTTTAACTGAGACGAAGTGGATCCCTGGTCGGCAAGCTGTTTCACAAATAGCTAATGCATCGTTGGCATCATTCTTCTGGTGTCTTGCAAAGGCTTTGACATGCTGTGTGGGAATGAGCTTTACGTCATAGCCCATCGATATCAGTGCTCGTCCCCAGAAATGAGATGTTGAGCAAGCTTCCATAGCAATCAGTGTTTGCGGTGGAAACTGGCGCAACGTGTGGAGCAGTTTCTGGCGAGATATTTTACGATTCCAGGCAACAGAACCATCAGCCATCCATACACACACCTGAAAAACAGACTTAGCAATATCGATTCCAACTACTTTGATCGTGTTCATGTGGTGATCCCCCAAGTTGAACGCTGTCAGCCTAAGTATGAAACTGACCGCGCAGGGAGGGGGCGTCCATCACATCACTACAGTTCGACTGCGACAACCGCGGGTCGGCACCCGCAAGCTGCATTATCTGCTGCAGGGTCAGGATGATGGCGGGCTCAAGGTCGGGCGGGACAGGCTGTTTCGGATATTGGCCGAGCACCGCCTGCTGGTGCTGCCCAGGCGGGCGTATCACAAGACCACCCACAGTTTTCACCGTTTCTACCGTCATCCCAACTTGCTCAAGACGGGGCCAGAGCAGGTCACGCCGGTGGCCCCGGAGCAGGTCTGGGTCGCAGATATCACCTATCTGCCCGCCAGGAGCGGACCGCTGTACCTGAGCCTGGTGACGGATGCCTACTCACGCAAGATAGTAGGCCACCACGTACACGAAGGAATGCACGCGGAGTCGGTGGCGATGGCGTTCAAGAAAGCGCTGAAGCAACGACGTGGCGGCGGGGAGCTAATCCATCACTCGGACCGCGGCGTGCAGTATTGCTTTGGGCTGTATCAGTCATTACATGAACGGTACGGGGTGAAATGCTCGATGACGGATGGGTATGACTGTTACCAGAATGCGTTGGCGGAGCGGGTGAACGGGATTTTGAAAGGAGAGTTATTGTTGCAAAGCCCGCAGGATTTGACGCAAGCGCGGGAAATGGTGCGTGAAGCGGTGGATATTTACAACGTGGAGCGGCCGCATCATGCGTTGAAATACAGAACCCCCGATGCGGTACATAGGGGGTTCTGAGTAGAGAAATGCTAGTTGAAAATGTGTAAACCTATTTCAGGACTAGACATAGGCCATCACATTGAGGTCTACCATCATGGATACCCCAGCCTTTCAAAACCTGTTGTCACTATTTCCCCAGTTAACCCTGCGCCAGCGCCGTATTGCTCAGCAGGAGCTTGCTGCACCCCACACCATTACCTCTCTCAATACTCAGTTACGAGCATGTGGAGTCGGGGACTGCGCCGCTACCGTTGCAAAGTGTTCCTACGCACCAGTTTCGCGCTGACCAAGACGCCTTTGGCGCGGTTGCGCAAAGCCCGGTGCTGGGAAGACTACGCGCAAGCCCCCATCGAAGGACTGACCGTCCGCCAGGCCGCGCGGCGCTGTGGGTCAGCAAAAACACCGCGTTCCTCTGGCGTCACCACTTCTTGCGCGCGATGGCGACCCATCAGGTTGGAGAAAATTGATGCCGAGACGGTCATCGCGGTGTTGAAGCCGTTGGTGTCACCCGATTCGGTGTTGTGTAGCGATGGCGCGGGCGTGTATGCCAGTTTCAGTAAAGTGCAGGGAGTGACTCATCAAGTAGTGCGCAATCGTCAGGGTGAGAGGGTGGTAGGGGCATTCCACATCCAACATGTAAACGGATATCACTATTGATTGAAAGAATGGATGGTGCGCTTTCATGGAGTGGCAACTCATTATCTGAGGAATTATCTGGGTTGGCGCAGGATGCTGGAACGTTACGGGAGGGGCGTAAATATCAAAGCATGTTTGCATGAGGCGCTGGGGCACTCCATGCAACACATAATTGGAACATAGCCTTTTTTATCTCGGGTGCTGTCGCCTGCTCACCCCTTGGCGCGGCGGGCGACCAGGGTGAACTTGTAGTCATCGCTCTTGAAGAAGTTGCGACTGAACTCGAACACGGTGCCATCTTGCAAGAAGCCGCGGGAGACCTTCTCGATGATTGGCTTGGCAGGATCGATACCGAGCGCCTCCACCACCTGCGCCGAAGGGAGCACCGGAATGATCTCCTGCTCGCTGCGGTCGATCACCAGCTGCTTCACCTCTTCGATGTAGTGGTACTTGGAGCCCTGCATCACCGCATAACTGAGATCGGGAAAGAGAGCGAGCGGCATCCAGGTCTCCTCCAGCGTCACTGCAATCTGGCGAATAAAGCGCACCCGCTTGACGTAGTAGACCAGCGCCCCCTTCACCAGATTGAGCCGCTCAGCCAACTCACTGCTCGCCTTGATCACCTCGAAGGCGAGAATGTCGCTGTGGGTCTCGGCCGCCGGATCGGTCACCTTCTCATAGAGGCTGGTGAGCTGATAGATGTCGTAGTTCACCTTCTCCTGCCGCACGTAGCTGCCGCTGCCCTGAATGCTCTCGATGACGTTGAGTTCGGTCAGCTGCTTGAGGGCCTGACGCACCGTCACCCGGCTCACCCCGAACTGCTCGCGCAGCTCGGCTTCGGTGGGCAGGGCATCGCCGGGGGCCAGCTCCCCTTGCGCAATCCACTGCTGGATGGTGTCGGCTATCTGGCGATACATGGGTTTTTTCGACACGAAAGGCCACCTCGTCGGCTCTGCGCCATGATAAATGGAAGAGGCGCCATTCTACCCCAGTTGCCTGGCAGACAAAACGGCTCAGCCCCATTTGACCTAACAAATCACCTTGACCAAGCAATACAAAAACAATACAAATAGCGAATTGTATGATACTACTCACAAAAATCAGTCGGCCGGTTTGTTAGCATCGCTGTCACTTTCACCATGACGGCTTGCTGGCAAGCCAACCTGACAGAGGATCATCATGAATCTGACCAGTCTTACCGGCCCCCATCTCATCACGCTGCAAACCCGGTTTGCCGATCGGGATGCGGCCATTCATGCCCTGGCTGATCGGCTCGATCAGGCCGGCAAGCTGCACGACAAGGCCGCCTTTCTGGCCGCGGTCATGGCCCGCGAGGCGCAGGGCCCCACCGCCCTTGGCGAAGGGCTGGCGGTGCCCCACGGCAAGTGCGATGCGGTGCGCGAAGCGGCCTTTGCTGTCGCTACCTTGAGCCAGGAGCTGGGCTGGGAGGGGATCGACGGCCCCGAGCCGGTCAACCTGATCTTCATGCTGGCGATCCCGACCGATCAGGCGGGCTCCACCCATATGCAGCTGCTCACCACCCTCACCACCGCCCTGGTGGATGACGATACCCGCGAGGCGGTGCTGGCAGCTCAAAGTGCCGAGCAACTGATGGCACTGCTCGATGGTGAGGGGGATAGTGGCAAGCAACCAGAAAAAGAAGACAAATCAGATACAAATCAACCCACAGTGGTCTGTGTCACCGCCTGCCCGGCTGGGATCGCCCACACATATATGGCTGCCGAGTATCTGGAAAAGGCGGGGCGCAAGCTGGGTATTCGGGTACTGGTCGAGAAGCAGGGTGCCAACGGCATCGAGGATCGCCTGCCGCAAGAGGCACTCGATACTGCGGTGGCCTGCATCTTCGCCGCCGAGGTGGCCATCAAGGAGCAGGAGCGTTTTGCCGGCATCCCCCGGATCGAGACGCCGGTGGCCGAGCCCATCCGCCATGCCGAGCGGATCCTCAATGATGCGCTGGAAGCGGCCAAGGCAGGGCGCACCGCCCCGACCCCCAGCACCAGCCAGAGCGACGCGCAGACCGGCAAGAAGGTGGGCCTCAAGACCGAGCTCAAGCAGGCGCTGCTGAGCGGCATCTCCTTTGCCGTGCCGCTGATCGTGGCAGGCGGTACCGTGCTCGCCGTCTCTGTGCTGCTGGCCCAGATCTTCGGCCTGCAACATCTGTTTGATACCGAGAACTCCTGGCTCTGGATGTACCGAAAACTCGGCGGCGGCATGCTGGGCACCCTGATGGTGCCGGTGCTGGCGGCCTATACAGCCTACTCGCTGGCAGACAAACCGGCGCTGGGCCCGGGCTTTGCGGCGGGACTGGCCGCCAACATGATTGGCTCCGGTTTTCTCGGCGGCGTGGTCGGTGGTCTTATCGCCGGTTACCTGATGCGCTGGGTCAAGCAGCATGTGCGCCTTAGCCCCAACTTCAACGGCTTTCTCACCTTTTACCTCTATCCGGTGATCGGCACTCTGGTGGCGGGCAGCCTGATGCTGTTTGTCATCGGCCAGCCGGTGGCCTGGCTCAACAACAGCCTCACCGAATGGCTCAACGGCCTCTCCGGCACCAATGCGCTGGTGCTGGGCGCCTTGCTCGGCTTTATGTGCTCGTTTGACCTGGGTGGCCCGGTCAACAAGGCAGCCTACGCTTTCTGCCTCGGCGCCATGGCCAACGGGGTCTACGGCCCCTACGCCATCTTCGGCGCGGTCAAGATGGTCTCGGCCTTTACCGTCACCTTCTCCACCATGCTGGCACCGCGCCTGTTCCAGACCTTCGAGATCGAGACCGGCAAGTCGACCTGGCTGCTGGGGCTGGCAGGGATCACCGAGGGCGCCATTCCGATGGCCATCGAAGATCCGATCCGGGTGATCGGCTCCTTCCTCGCAGGCTCGGTGGTCACCGGCGCCATGGTGGGTGCCATGGGGATTGGTCTCTCCACCCCGGGGGCCGGCATCTTCTCCCTGTTCCTGCTCCACGATGGCGGCCACGGCGCCCTGATGGCTGCTGCCGTCTGGCTCGGTGCGGCGCTGGTGGGCACCCTTATCTCCACTGTGGTGCTGATCGGCTGGCGCCGTCACGCCATGCAGCGCGGCACCTATCAGGTGGTCGCCACAGAGTAAGGCTCATCTGCACAACCGCTTTTTCAACAGACTATTTTTCCGCACGGCAGGCAAGGGCCGCTGTGCGTCAGCAAAGGATCATTGTCATGACAGTTTCACGAGTTCACATCACCCCGCACATGCACTGGGATCGGGAGTGGTACTTCACCACCGAGGAGTCCCGCATCCTGCTGGTCAACAACATGGCGGAGATCCTGGCGCGGCTTGAATCCGACCCCGACTACAAGTTCTACGTGCTGGACGGCCAGACTGCGGTGCTGGAGGATTACTTCGCCATCCAGCCCGAGAACAAGGCCCGGGTGAAGGCACTGGTGGAGGCGGGCAAGCTCATCATCGGCCCCTGGTACACCCAGACCGACACCATGCAGGTGAGCGGCGAGTCCATCCTGCGCAACCTGCTCTACGGGATGCGCGACTGCCTCAGCCTTGGCGAGCCGATGAAGATCGGTTACCTGCCCGACTCGTTCGGCATGTCTTCCCAACTGCCCCACATCTTCAACGGCTTCGGGATTGACCGTGCCATGTTCTGGCGCGGCTGCTCCGAGCGCCACGGCACTGACAAGACCGAGTTCCTCTGGCAGAGCAACGACGGCAGCGAGGTGACCGCCCAGGTACTGCCGCTCGGCTACGCCATCGGCAAGTACCTGCCGGAAGATGAAGCGGGCCTGCGCAAGCGGCTCGAATCCTACTTCGAGGTGCTGGAAAAGGCCTCGGTGACCAAGGATATCCTGCTGCCCAACGGCCACGACCAGATGCCGCTGCAACAGAACATCTTCGCCATTATCGACAAGCTGCGGGAGATCTACCCCCAGCGTGAATTCCACATGAGCCGCTTCGAGCAGGTCTTCGAGCGCATCGAGGCGTGCCGCGACCAGCTGGCCACCCTCAAGGGGGAGTTCAACGACGGCAAATACATGCGGGTACACCGCACCATCTCCTCCACCCGGATGGATATCAAGCTGGCCCACGCCGCCATCGAGAACAAGATCGTCAACATCCTCGAGCCGCTGGCGAGCATCGCCTGGGCGCTCGGCTTTGAGTACCACCATGGGCTTTTGGAGAAGATGTGGAAGGAGATCATGAAGAACCACGCCCATGACAGCATCGGCTGCTGCTGCAGCGACAAGGTGCATCAGGAGGTGATGACCCGCTTCATTCTGGCCGACGACATGGCCGAGAACCTGATCCGCTTCTACATGCGCAAGATTGTCGACAACATGCCGGTGGCGTTGTGTGAAGACGGGGTACAGGTGGCCGACAAGCTCTGCCTGTTCAACCTGATGCCCTTCCCCCGTCAGGAGGTGATCAATACCAGCATCCGCATTCGCGCCCAATCCTTTGCCCTGCGCGATGAAGCGGGCCAGCCGGTTCCCTACTTCATCCGCGCCAGACGCGAGATTGACCCGGGACTGGTAGACAGACAGATCGTGCACTACGGCAACTACGACCCCTTTATGGAGTACGACATCCAGCTCTGCCATCCGCTGCCAGCCATGGGCTACTGCACTCTCCATATCGAGGGCAACCAACCGGGACTGGAACAGCCGGTGACGGCCAGCGGCGAGCTGCTGGAGAACGATTTTTACCGCATCGCCCTCAACGACAACGGCACTTTGCAGATCCTGGACAAGCTGCGCGGCACCGCCTTCGATCAGGTGCTCACGCTGGAAGAGGGCTCCGATGATGGTGACGAGTATGACTACTCGCCGTCGCGCGAAGAGTGGCTGCGCTACTCCACCGAGTTTGCGGTGACCCGTGAGGTCACCCATCAGGCGTGGCAGAGCATCGCTACGCTCAAACTGCGTATGGCATTGCCTGCCAACCTCGCCGAGCGCGCCAACCGCCAGTGCAGCGGCCACCTTGATGTCATCTGCCGCATCACGCTGGCGCATCAGAGCCCACGCATCGACATCGAGCTGGAGCTCGACAATCAGGCTGATGATCACCGAGTACGGGTACTGATCCCCACCCCCTTCCCGAGCGATACAGTGGTCTCCGACAACCAGTTTGGCTGTATCACCCGCCCCACTCGCGACAGAGCCATGGCGAACTGGGAGGCTGAAGGGTGGAAAGAGGCCCCCATTCCGGTCTGGCAGCTGATGAACTTCGTCGCCCTGCAAGATGGCAAGCAGGGGCTGGCGGTGCTGAGCGATGGCCTGCGCGAGTTTGAAGTGATCGGCGAGCAGTGCGACACCCTGGCTCTCACCTTGCTGCGCGGGGTCGGCGTACTCGGTAAAGAGGAGCTGCTGCTGCGCCCGGGTCGCCCCTCCGGCATCAAACTGCCCACCCCGGACTCCCAGGTGCGTGGCAAACTCAGCTGCCGTTTCAGCCTGCTGGCGTTTGCTGGCGATCACATCAGCGCCAACGTGATGCAGGCGGCGCGCAGCTACCTCACCCCGGTGCGCTGCTACAACAAGATCCCGTTCGATGCCATGAAGGTCAACAAGGCAAGCTTCACTACCCCGCTCCACTTCAGTCTGCTCACCATGGATCCCTCCGGTCCGGTGCTGAGCGCCCTGAAAAAAGCCGAGGATGAAGAAGCGCTGGTGATCCGGGTCTACAACCCGAGCGAGCAGGCGATACTGGAGGGAGGCAAAGTGAGCAGCGAACACGCCCTGAGCGACTGGCAAGCGGTGCGAATGGACGAGCAGCCCCTGCCCCTTGAGCTGGCTGCTGGCGAGTTTGGCGAGCTGGCGCCCTGCCACTCCCGCAGCGTGCGCTTTCGGGTGGCTCGCGGCTAACCGCCGGTAACACCGACAGGTAGCAACAGGCGGGGAAGAGTCATCCCCTCCCCGCCTGTTTATCCCTTCAAGCTGGCCTGCCCCGCTTGATAAAGGCATAAAAAAATCCCCGCCAATTGGCGGGGATTTTTATTGGAACGGTATTAGCCCCCGTCAGCGAGAGCGATCCGCTTAGCTGGCCTTGCGCAGGATCTGCTCAAGGTAGTCAGCGAAGCGGTGACCGTGATGCTCCAGCAGTTTCGGGAACATGGAGATGGAGGTCATGCCCGGGAAGGTGTTGATTTCATTCAGCAGGATCTCCCCCTCCTCAGTCAGGAAGAAGTCGATGCGCGAGAGATGGGTCAGTTTCAGCTGACGGAACGCCTTGAGGGCATAGTCGTGAATCGCATCGGCCTGCGCCTGGGTCAGCCCCTCGGCACGCAGTGCCGTCTCGGTATGGCTGGCGCTGCTGTACTTCTCTTCATAGGTGTAGAACTTGTCCTGCGGCACGCAGATCTCGCCCGGATAAGTCGCCACCAGCTCGTCACCGTACTGGTAAACCGCTACTTCCAGCTCGCGCGGCTTGACCGCTTTCTCGATCAGTACCTGTTCGGAGTAACCGAAGGCATCGGCAATACCTTTTACCAGATCCGCTTCGTTACTAGCGGAGTAGCAGCCAACGGAAGAGCCCTGGGAAGCCGCCTTGATAAAGACCTTGCCCCACTTGGCCAGCGCGGCTTTGGCCTCGGCAAGCGCCGCCTCATTTTGCTCGGTCAGGAACAGGTACGGGGTGTTGGGAATGCCGATGGCGGAGAGCCACAGCTTGGTGCTGATCTTGTTGAAGCAGATCTTGCTCGCCTCGGCATCGCAACCGAGATAAGGCAATCCGGCCAGCTCGAGGAAGGATTGCAGATCGCCGGTCTCACCCGGGTAGCCGTGGATGCAGGGCACCACGTAATCCACCGGACGGGCCACGCTGTCGAACGAGAGCAGCTTGTCGAGCCCCAGCTTGCACTCGCGGCCATCGGCACTGAGCCAGCGATCGGCGAACATCTCGACGCGGGTCACTTCGACACCGGGCAGAAGGCCCAGTTGTTGCTCGAGGAAATTGGCGCTGCGCAGAGAAACCTCGTGCTCGGAGCCACCGCCGCCGCACAGCAGCAAGACATGCATGTTCTTCATTAGATGTGATCCCTTGGGAAAAGCGGCCTCGTCATGACCATTTGATAAGCCAACCACCATAAAAACCGGACGAAGCCAGATACGAACATAAGTGCGCGCCAGTGTAGCAAGGGAGATCAACCCTTGTCAGCTGATGGGAGACCCATGACCCCACTTCTTGCAGTGAAAAGTCTCCCCTGTGTCAAAATCGGGACACATTGCCCCTCAGCGCGGGGGATCGACCCTTCCCATGCCGTTACCATTGACCCTAAACCAGCCGGCAATACTGTAGCGCTCCTGATTGGCAGGCAGTACCTCGTGGGGAAACTCCTCGGAGAGAAACATGACCAGCCGCCCCCCCTTGGGGCTGACATCCATCAGAAACTGCTCCTTGTCGTCATACATGCGCAGCACTCCACCCGCTTCGGGCAGCCAGTCGTTGTTGAGGTAAAACACAGTGGTAAGACGGCGGTTGGAGCGACCGGCAAAGGCATCCCGATGGGTGGCGTAAAAATCCCCGCTGCGATAGCGGGCGAAGTGGGCCTCGTAGTCGAACAGCCCCAGCATCAACATCCGGTTGGCGGCAAGACGCAGGGACTCCATCCGGGCGAGGTAGTCAGCCACCGGCGCACCTAGGGAGGGCTCCAGCCAGTGGATCTGGTCACGGCGAATGTCGGGATTGCCCTGATGCAGGGCGTCACGGCCGATCCCGGCCGGTTGCCATTCGCCTGGCAAACAGGCTTTGAGGGCATCCACTTCGGCGGCAGTCAAAAAATCATCCACTATCACCCATCCCCGGGTGTAAATGGCATCCATGGCAGCTTGATAGTCCAAGATTGGCTCACAATGAGTGGAGAGAGGGCGCTTTGTAGCGACTTACCGGCAAAGTCACAAACCGGTTTGCTTCTCTTGAGAAGTCCCAACATCAATACGCGAGTTGCTGCCCGCCTCCCCGCATTTTTGTCGCCAGTTGTGATCCCGCCCTGCCAAAGAGCGTATTGGCTGTCGAAACTGTGATGGCCCTTGCAATCGGGACGAGGAGGCGCCGCGGCCTCCTTGCGGTGCCAAGAGCCAGCCGATACCGTATCCGCATCGCCATGTTGCTGTTCATCCGGCGCTTGTCTCTGTCACCGACCGAACCACTCACGGCACAACCCGCGCATCACCCACGAAAGGATCTTCTTATGCCTCTGCCCGATCTCACTTTGCAACGACTGGATGGTACCCCCTACCCGCTGACTCAACTGGCGGGCAAGGTGGTGCTGGTGGTCAATGTGGCCAGTCGCTGCGGTTTTACTCCCCAATATGAAGGGCTGGAAACGCTCTATCAGGAGCTCGGCCCCAAGGGGCTGGTGATTTTGGGCTTCCCCTGCAACCAGTTTGGCAATCAGGAGCCGGGGGATGCGGACGAGATCGCCCGCTTCTGCTCCCTCGACTATCCGGTCACCTTCCCCATCATGGCCAAGTGCGATGTCAACGGTGAGCATGCCCACCCCTTCTATCAGTGGCTCAAGCAACAGAAACCGGGCTTTCTTGGGCTGGAAAACGTCAAATGGAACTTCACCAAGTTCCTGATCGACCGCGATGGCAATGTGGTAGAGCGTTTCGCCCCCCAGGCCAAACCGGAGAGTCTGGCCGAGCAGATCCGAGAGATGCTCTGATGCTCCCGCACCGTTTTACGCCACTGCGTTGAACGATTGTATGGCGGCCGGTGCGACAGCTACTGCGCAGCGGCCGCTCTTTTGCTATATTACGGCCCCACTATCTTTTCCATATCGTGGCTGGCCCCAACATGCTGGCTGCCCGTTGAGCCAAAGGCTCATCTCAGGAGTTTCTCTCGAACATGTCATTCAACGAACTGGGTCTGTCTCCGCATATTCTGGGGGCCGTCAAGGAGCTGGGTTACGAACAGCCAACCCCCATCCAGCAGCAAGCGATTCCGGCCATTCTGGCCGGTCAGGATGTGCTCGGCGGCGCTCAGACAGGCACAGGCAAAACGGCCGGTTTCACCCTGCCGATGTTGCAGCGTCTGCTGGCCAACCACGGTCGTGGCCGTCGTCAGGTGCGCGCACTGGTACTGACCCCGACCCGCGAACTGGCGGCACAGGTGGGCGAGAGCATCATCAAGTATGCCCACCACCTACCGTTCAAGACGCTGATCGCCTATGGCGGTGTCAGCATCAAGCCCAATCTGGACGCCATCAAGCTGGGGGTAGACATTCTGGTCGCCACCCCGGGCCGTCTGCTGGATCTGCTGACCCAGGGCGCCCTGACCCTGAGCCAGCTGGAAGTGCTGGTGCTGGATGAAGCGGATCGCATGCTCGACATGGGCTTTATCGTCGACATCCGCCGCATCATGAAGGCGCTGCCTGCAGAGCGGCAAACCCTGCTCTTCTCTGCCACCTTCTCAAACGACATCAAGGCGCTGGCGGATGACCTGCTGAACGACCCCACCCTGATCGAGGTGGACCCCAGCAATACTGCCGCCGAGCAGGTGACCCAACGCATCATTCAGGTGGATCGGGAACGCCGCCGCGAGCTGCTCTCCCACATGATTGGCCGTGGCAACTGGCAACGGGTGCTGGTGTTTGTTCGCACCAAGCAGATCGCCGACCGCCTCGCCCAGCAGATGCAAAAAGATGGCCTCAATACCGTGGCGATCCACGGTGACAAGAGCCAGGGTGCCCGCAACCGGGCGCTGGCCGATTTTCGCAGTGGCGAGGTGCGGGTGCTGGTAGCGACCGATATCGCCGCCCGCGGTCTGGACATCGATCAACTGCCCTACGTGATCAACTTTGAACTGCCCCAGATGGCGGAAGATTACATCCACCGTATCGGCCGTACCGGCCGCGCCGGTCGTGGCGGCGAGGCCATCTCGCTGGTCAGCCAGGACGAGCTGGGTCAGCTCAAGGCGATCGAAGCCCTGATCGGCCAATCCCTGTCCGTAGAGACCCTGGAAGGGTATGAGCCCAGCGGCAAGCCGAGTCGCCAGACTCTGCCCGGCAGCAAGCCGGTGCAGAACCCGCCTCGGGCTCGCGGTCATGCTAACGCCAAGAGCAGCAATGCCAAGGGCAAGCCAGCCGCGGGCAAGGGCAAAGCCAAGGGTGACGCCAGCAAAAAAACTGCACCGGCCCGCAAGCGGGAAGTGGTGGGCGAGGATATCGGCTTTGCGCCAATGCGCCGCTTGCCCAAAGCAATGCGCGACAGCTATCAGGAGAGCAGCGACGAGTAAGCTCGCGCGACGCTAACTGCCAAGCCAAAAGAGGGAGCCTGCAAGGCTCCCTCTTTCGTTATGGTTCACTCGGAGCCATGCAAATGCTCCGCTCGGGCTCAAACCAGCGAATGGCGTACCGGGGCAGTACCATGGCTGGGCGGCGCTGAACCATCGAGCGGATTGAGCTGCAAGAACTCGAACAAGCCAGCCTGCATATTGACGTTCCAGAAGCGTCCGGCGAGGGTGAGTTGCAACCGTGCGTTCTTGGTCTCGGCCAGCCCGTGCTGCTGCCAGGCGGCAAAAAGCGGCATCAGATGGGTCAGCAAAGGCGCTGGCAGACGATCCAGCGCCAGCACACCGCTGTCGAGGGATCCACGGAGCAGACCGTCCATCCTTGCATTGGGATTGCGTCCCATCACCATCCCGGGCGCCCGCTTGCCACTGGCCAGTGCATCGTGCCAGGGGGCCAGATCCCGTCCATACATCAAGCCATGGCCAAGAATGCTGCCCCCAGCACCGGCACCAAAGGGGAGGATCTCCGCACCGCGCTTGGCCATCTGGTTATAACGACTCTGCTCGGCCGGACTGCGCCGCCAGTGGCTGCAAGAGAGACGCTCCCAGCCGTGGGCTTCCAGTTGCGCCCCGCCATAGGCATACATAGCCGCCCGCTGCTGACCATCGGCGAGCCAATCCAGGGTGCCCTTCTCCTGCGCTCGCTCCAGATTGGTGCCTTGCATGGCGATGAGCTGGTAGAGATCGACCCCGTGCACCCCGCTTGCCATCACATCGCGGATATCCTGCTGCCACACGGCATCATCCTGACCGGGCAGACCAAAGATGAGATCCGCCACGATCACAGCCGCATCATCCCGGGTCAGCTCACCCAGACGGGTCAGCAAGGTCTCCCTGTCATCGAAACGGGCCGCCTGCTGACGCACCCGGGTATCAAAGCTCTGCACCCCGAAGGAGAAGCGGTTGAAGCCCCCCGCCAACGCCACCTGCCATTTCTCATCATCAAAGCCGTTGAGGCGTCCCTCCAGCGTCACCTCGGCATCCGCCGCCAGCGGAAAACGGCGGATCACGGCGGCCAGCATGGCCAGCTCGTCGGCGCTCATGTCGGTCGGCGTACCGCCCCCCACATAGACGGCTGAAAACGGCATGCTCTGCGCCAGCGGGGTGTCAGCCGCCTGCGCAAGGGAGGCGCACAAGGCGTTGACATAGCGGTTGATCCGCGCCGGGTTGGCGCCATTTTCAAAGAAATTGCAGAAGCTGCAGCGCTTTCGGCAAAACGGAATATGGATGTAAAGGGCGCGATCCTCAGCTTCACTCTCTCGCTGCCACCAGCTCTGCCAGCCAGCCTCATCCAGCGGGAAGGGGCGCATCCCTCCCCGACTGGCGTGAGCCGAGGTCTTGGCGCTAAAAGCAAACTTGAGGGGATCCGGCGTGGCAATACCGGTCATGGAAGGGGTCAGATTCATGATGGTCACTATTATCAGCAAATAATGACAATGATAACGATTATCGTTACTGGCAATTTGTTCTGGATCAACCCGAGGAGCAGCCCCCCTCCCGAAAGGCATTTTGGCAACCTGCATTACCGATCTGCTTAACAGATTATTTACTCAAGAGTGGTTATCGTGTGCCGATAGAGAACCATCTCCCGCCGTTTCTTCGTCTACGATCAAGATGATACGGGATCACATAACAACACCAAGCGCATGGAACTTGCCCAAAATGCATAACCTCTCCTTGAACTGGAAAATATTCCTCCCTCTTGCGCTGGTCATCAGCACCACCTTTGGCCTCTGCTTCGAACTCTCCGCCTGGCTGCAACGGGATCTCGCCATCCGGCTGGCAGAGGAGAAAGTTGAGAGCATGGCCAACACCTATATGGATCAGGTGAACGTGCTGATGATGACCGGTGGCATGGCCAACCGGCAGATAGTGCAGACCAAACTCAAGAGTGAAGCGGGCATCGTTGAGGCCCGTCTGGTGCGAGCGCCGGCCGTCAGCAACCTGTTTGGCCCGGGTTATCCGGATCAGAAAGCGCAGGATCCCCTCGATGAGCGTGCCATCAATCAGGGCGAAGCCATCCTGGAGCAGCAGGGCAACCGGCTCACCCTGATCAAACCGTTCAAAGCCTACAAGGAGTATCGCGGCACCCAGTGCCTCACCTGTCACCAGGTCAATGAAGGAACCGTGATGGGGGCAGTGCGGATCAGTTATGACCTCAGCCACACCTTCGGCGAGATCCGCCACAACAACCTGATCCTGAGCGGCAGCCTGGCCGCCGTCTTCAGCATTGGCTTCGGCTTGCTCTGGTGGGTATTGCAACGCTACGTGAAACACCCACTGCGCCAGCTGCAGCTCACCATGATCCGGATGGCCAAAGAGCGCGACCTCGCCCTCCCCCTGGTCAATCACAGCCGGGATGAACTGGGCCAGATGACCCGCGCCGTCAATGACATGGTGCAGGGATTCCGCCACAGCCTGCAGGAGGTGGAAGGAGCGACCCACCAGCTCTATCAGGAATCAAACCAGATCCGTCAGGTCGCGACCCAGACCGAAAACTCGGCCCGTCAGCAAGAGGGGATGACCACCCAGGTCGCCGCCGCCGTCAGCGAACTGGCCGCCAGCTCTCATGAAGTGCGCGAACATGCCCGTCACAGCGCCGAGCTCTCCGCCCTCACCAATCAGGATGCCGCCGACACCAGCCGTCTCGCCCAGCACTCCATCACCGACATGGGCGAGATGTCGGCAGAGATCGATCGGGTGGATCAGGTGATCCAGCAACTCGACAGCCGCTGCCTAGCGGTAGACGGCGTACTCGAGGTGATCAAGGGGATTGCCGATCAGACCAACCTGCTGGCCCTTAACGCTGCAATTGAAGCGGCCCGGGCAGGTGAGCAAGGCCGTGGCTTTGCGGTGGTGGCCGATGAAGTTCGAGCCCTCTCCAACCGCAGCCGCGCCGCCAGCGAAGAGATCTCCCAGATGATCGCCGCCCTGCAAAATGAGGCCCAGAGCGCAGTTACGGTGATCGGGGATGCAAAAAGCAAAGCCGATGAGAGCATCAGCAAGACCGAAGCGACCCTGGCAGCCATGCAGAACATCATCGAGCGCATCGCCCGCATCAACGACCTCAACGCCCAAATGGCCCAGTCGGCCGAAGAGCAGGACAGGGTCTGCCATGAGGTAGACAGCTCGGTGAGTGACATCCGCAACACCTCCAACGACACACTGGGTCAGGCGCACGCCGCCAACCTCGCCAGCATCCAGTTGGTGGAGCAGTGTCAGAAACTGGAGGCGCTGCTGAAAACCTACCGCTGGTAATCCACTTCACATATGAAAAAGCGCGACCCGAGGGTCGCGCTTTTGCTTTATGGATTCGATTTGGCCGAACGGTCGCGTTGCTACTCCAGCGGCGCGCTGACTATTAACAGCGCCGCCAGGATAGCTTTAACGGGCGTTACGGGTTGCGACGGCATCCGCCAGATTGCGCAGCAGCACTTCGGTATCGGCCCAACCGATGCAGGCATCGGTGATGCTCTGGCCGACGGTGAGTTCACACCCTTCCACCAGATCCTGACGGCCTTCTACCAGATGGCTCTCCACCATTACCCCAAACACCGCCTTGCTACCGGCACGCAGTTGGCTGGCCACATCTTCAGCCACCACCATCTGGTTCTTGAACTGTTTGCTGCTGTTGGCGTGACTAAAGTCGATCATCACCTTCTGTGGCAGACCAGCCTTCTCCAGCCCCTTCACAACTTCGCTGACATGGGCCGCGCTGTAGTTCGGCTCACGACCACCACGCAGAATGATGTGACAGTCCGGGTTGCCGCGGGTCGCCACGATGGCGGAGTGACCGTATTTGGTGACCGACAGGAAGTGGTGCGGCGCACTGGCGGCACCGATGGCATCGATGGCAACCTTGATGGTACCGTCTGTGCCGTTCTTGAAGCCCACCGGACAGGAGAGACCGGAGGCCAGCTCGCGGTGTACCTGGGATTCGGTGGTTCGGGCACCGATAGCGCCCCAGCTCATCAGGTCCGCCACATATTGCGGGGTGATCATGTCGAGGAACTCGGAGGCAGTCGGCAGCCCCATGTCGTTGAGATCCAGTAACAGCTTGCGACCAATGCGCAGACCATCGTTGATCTTGCAGCTATTGTCGAGGTACGGATCGTTGATCAGCCCCTTCCAGCCCACTGTGGTGCGCGGTTTTTCGAAATAGACCCGCATCACGATCTCCAGCTGACCTTTCAGCTCGTCGCGCAACGCTTTGAGGCGCTTGCCGTACTCCAGCGCGGCAACCGGATCATGGATGGAGCATGGGCCAATCACCACCAGCAGACGATCATCTTCGCCGGCCAGGATGTTGTGAATGGCCTGACGGGATTCAAAAACGGTGGACGAGGCAACCTCGGTAGCCGGAAACTTCTCAAGCACCGCAACCGGGGGTAATAACTCTTTGATTTCACTGATACGAACGTCGTCGGTTTGATGCTGCATGACAAGGCTTCCTGCTAGATGACTGCGATTAGGAAATCTCAACATAGCCCGCGACAGCGCATGTGTAAATAGGAAATTACAGCAATCACAAAACTATTTTATATGACAATCTTGCAAGTTATTGAAATGATGCTAGGCGAAATGGAAGTGCGGATAAGGAAGGCAAAAAGGCCCGCTCAGCGCGGGCCCGAAGCGTCGGTGATGACGGGTTTGTCAGTGATCAGCCACGCTGGCTGATACTGGCCAGCTTGTCGAAGTAATCCGGGAAGGTCTTCGAGGTGCACTTGGGATCATTGATGGTGACCGGGGTATCCGACAGCGCCACCAGCGAGAAGCACATGGCGATACGGTGATCGTTGTAGGTATCGATCTCGGCATGCTTGAGCTGGGTCGGCGGGGTCACGGTGATAAAGTCATGCCCCTCCTCCACTTCGACGCCCAGCTTGCGCAACTCGGTCGCCATTGCGTGCAGACGATCGGTCTCCTTCACCCGCCAGTTGTAGATATTGCGAATGGAGGTCGGCCCCTCGGCAAACAGCGCGGCAACCGCGATGGTCATGGCCGCATCGGGAATATGGTTCATGTCCATATCCACTCCGTGCAACGGCGCCTGCTCCGCCTCGATGAAATCATCACCCCAGGTGATGCGCGCGCCCATCTTCTCCAGCACGTCAGCGAAGTGGATATCACCCTGAATGCTGTGCTTGCCGATACCGGTGACCCGCACCTTGCCCTTGATGGCGCCCGCCGCGAGGAAGTAGGAGGCGCTGGAGGCATCCCCTTCCACTAGAAAATCACCCGGGCTGATATAGGTCTGGTTGCCCTTGATATAGAACAGCTTGTAGTTGTCGTGCTCGATGACCACCCCGAACTGCTTCATGATGTGCAGGGTGATGTCGATGTAGGGCTTGGAGACCAGCTCCCCCTTGATGTGGATCCGGGTATCACCGGCCGCCATCGGCGCTGCCATCAAAAACGCGGTCAGGAACTGGCTGGAGACGGAGCCGTCGACGTGCACATCGCCGCCCCACAGCCCCTTGGCATCCACCACCAGCGGCGGATAACCATCGTGTTTCAGGTACTGGATATGGGCACCCGCTTCACGCAGGGCATCCACCAGATGGCCGATGGGACGCTCTTCCATGCGCGGCTCGCCGCCCAGGGTATATTCACCGGAGCCGAGGCACAGGGCGGCGCACAGCGGTCGCATGGCGGTACCGGCGTTGCCGAGGAACAGATTGACCGGCTCTTTCACCGCAAAGCTGCGACCCAGACCCTGCACGGTACACTCGGTCTTGTCGGCGGAGAGCTTGTACTTGACCCCGAGCTGGGTCAGCGCAGCCAGCATATGACGAATGTCATCGCTGTCGAGCAGGTTGGTCAGACGGGTGGTGCCACGAGCCAGCGCCGCCAACAGCAACGCACGGTTAGAGACACTCTTGGAGCCGGGCAGATTGACCTCACCAGCCACACGAGAAATGGGTTCCAAACGCAACGAATTCATAGACTTCCTGTGCTATCTCAAAAATAAACGCCTGTCCGGACGTTAACAGCCTGCGTCCCGCTCGGCAAGGGCACTTTCAGGGGAAATCGCACGGCAAACGCCAGCGCGCTGGTTCTGTTGAAAAAAAGACGCCGGGGTATCCCCGGCGTCTTGAATCACTGCAATAGCTGGAAGCGGCTCACTGGTTGTCACGAGAGGCCACCAGCAAACACATAGGGGCACTCTTCTCAGCCGTTGCGCTTGGCAAAGCCATCCATAAAGCTCACCAGGGCCTTCACTCCCTCCAGCGGCATGGCGTTGTAGATGCTGGCGCGCATGCCACCGACGATGCGGTGCCCTTTGAGGGCCAGCAAGCCAGCGGCTTCCGATTCGGCCAGGAACTGCTTGTCCAGCTCGGCATTTTTCAGCTGGAACGGGATGTTCATCCGCGAACGGCAGCTGACATCCACCTGATTGCCGTAGAAGCTCGACTGATCGAGATAGTCATACAGGAAGTCTGCCTTCTCCTTGTTGCGCGCTTCCATCGCCTCGAGGCCACCCTGTTCTTTCAGCCACTCGAACACCAGACCGGCCAGATACCAGGCGTAGGTGGGCGGCGTGTTGAACATGGAGTCGTTCTTGGCAGTCAGCTTGTAGTCGAAAATCGAGGGCACATCGGCTCTCGCCTGATCCAGCAGATCATCGCGCACGATGGCAATGGCAAGCCCGGACGGCCCGATATTTTTCTGGGCACCGGCATAGATGATGCCAAAGCGGCTCACCTCGAGAGGACGGGAGAGAATGGTGGAGGAGAGATCCGCCACCAGCGGCACCTCGCCGGTAGCCGGGATGTCAAACATCTCGATGCCGTCAATGGTTTCGTTCGGACAGAAGTGAACATAAGCCGCATCGGCGCGAAACGCCGGGGTCGGCAGCAGGTGAGAGATCCCCTGCTCGTTCTTGGCAACCCCCTGGAAGGTCTGGATATCGCCATACTTTTTGGCTTCATCCACCGCGCTCTGGGACCAGACGCCGGTCAGCAGGAAGTCCGCCTTCTTGTTGGCGCCGCCCAGCAGGTTCATGGGCACGGCGGAGAACTGACCGCGGCCGCCACCATGCATGAAGAGCACCTTGTAGTTGTCCGGCACCGCCAGCAGCTCGCGCAGATCCGCTTCGGCCTTCTCGGCCACCGCCATGTAGGGCTTGCCGCGATGGGAAAGCTCCATGACCGAGGCTCCCAGCCCCTGAAAATTACAAAATTCGCGCTGGGCGCGCTCCATGACTTCAACCGGCAGCATGGCGGGGCCGGCGCAGAAGTTGTAAATCTGTTTGCTCATGACGCTTTCCGTGAGTGGATGAGAGTAATCGATGACTTGTCAGGTTTTACACAAGAGCAGCCAGCGGATCAAAGGCTTTTTGGGAGCTGGCTCAACCTTTTACCGTCACTCTGCGTCCCCCTTACAGTAGAAAAAGCCCTGAACGGGTCAGGGCTTGCAGGGAACATGCACAGAAATGGCGGGCAGAGCGCATAAACGACCACAGCCCAGCCATTTCTGACAAATTTACAGTTTGGCGGTGAGCTCAGGCAGCAGGGTGAAGAGATCCCCCACCAACCCGTAGTCCGCCACCTGAAAGATGGGGGCGTCGCTGTCCTTGTTGATGGCCACGATCACTTTCGACTCCTTCATCCCCGCCAGATGCTGGATGGCGCCCGAAATACCGACCGCGATATAGAGCTCGGGCGCCACCACCTTGCCGGTCTGTCCCACTTGCAGATCGTTGGCGACATATCCCGCATCAACGGCGGCTCGCGATGCCCCCACGGCACCGCCCAGCTTGTCGGCCAGCGCCTCAATCAGGGCAAACTGCGCCTTGGAACCAAGGGCTCGGCCACCGGAGACCACCACCCGAGCGGCGGTCAGTTCGGGCCTGCTTGAGCGCACCGCGCGGCGCTCGACCAGCCGGGTACGACCAGCGAATTCGGGCACGGCCAAGTGCTCGATGGGAGCCTGCCCGCCTGTCGACGCCTTGGCAAACGCGGTGGCACGCACCGTCATCACTTTGACGGGTGCCGAGCTTGCCACTCTGGCAATGGCATTGCCCGCATAGATGGGGCGCAGGAAGATGTCGCTGCTCTCGATAGCCGTCACCTCGGAGAGCATCTCCACCCCGAGCCGGGCCGCCACCTGTGGCAGCAACGCCTTGCCCATGGCACTCGCCGCCATCAGGCAGTGGCTGTAACCTTCGCACCAGCTGGCCAGCAGCTTGTCCACCCCATCCAGCAGCCCGTCAGCCAAGCGGGGATGTTCGGCAAGCAACACCTTGTCGACGCCGCCGAGAGCTGCCGCCTGTTCACCCGCCTCGGTCAGTCCCTGCCCGAGCAACAGCAGGTCAACCTGACCGCCGATGGAGACGGCAGCGGTCACCAGTTGTGCCACGTTGTCGGCCAGATGGCCCTGATGATGTTCGGCAATGATCAGCACGCTCATGGCAGCACCTTCGCTTCGTGTTTGAGTTTGTCCACCAGCTCGTCCACCGAGCCCACCTTGATCCCTGCGCTGCGGGCTGGCGGCGCCATCACCCCGAGCAAACGGGTCTGGTTGGCCACCTCAACGGCGAGTGTCGAAAACGGAGCGCTATCAAGCGGCTTGCGCTTGGCCTTCATGATGTTGGGTAGCGAGGCAAAACGCGGTTCATTCAAACGCAGATCGGTGCTCACCACAGCAGGCAACGGCATGCCCAGGGTCTCTAGGCCACCGTCAATTTCGCGAGTCACCAGCAATTCTCCCGCTTCCACCTTGAGGGCGGACGCGCAGGTCGCCAGCGGCCAATCATTGAGGGCAGCCAGCATCTGGGCCACCTGATTGTTGTCTGAATCGATGGACTGCTTGCCGAGCAGCACCAGATCCGGCTGCTCCTGCTCGCACACCTTGTGCAAGGCGCGGGCGACAGTCAGCGGGGCGAGCGTCTGATCGGTGACATAATGCAGCGCCCGATCCGCCCCCAGCGCCAGCCCATGGCGCAGTTGCTCGGCGGCAGCGTCAGGGCCAAAGGTCACCACCACCAGCTCGCTGGCAACCCCGGCTTCCCGCAGCCTGACCCCCTCCTCCACCGCAATTTCACAAAAGGGGTTGATCCCCATCTTCACATTGGCGAGCTCCACGTCGGAGCCGTCTCCCTTCACCCGGATCTTGACGTTGTAGTCGACTACCCGTTTGATTGCGACCAGCAGCTTCATGGGGTCATGCCTCGTCTCTTTGGATTGAATTCATTAGTGTGCCTCTGCGTTTGTTGCAGTACGCCCTTCCCTGATTTTTTGCTTTTTCTTGCTCAGTTTTGCTTACAACTGCTTTACGTTTACGTAAACTACCAGCATTACCCTAGGCCAACCAGAGCGCAGAGGCAAGATGGAACGGGAAGCAATGGAATTTGATGTCGTCATCGTCGGCGGCGGTCCGGCGGGGCTCAGTGCAGCCATCGCCCTGAAACAGCAGGATGCCACTCTCTCTGTCTGTCTGCTGGAGAAGGGGGCGGAAATTGGCGCCCATCTGCTCTCCGGCGCCCTGTTTGATCCCGTCGCCTTGCAAGAGCTGCTGCCGGATTGCTGGCAGCAAGCACCGCTCGGCGTGCAGGTCAGCGACGATCAGGTTCATCTGCTGCAAAGCGAGCAACGCTCCCTGCAACTCCCCGCCTGGGCGGTGCCACCCCGGATGCACAATCAGGGTTGCCATGTGGTCAGTCTGGGCAATCTCTGCCGCTGGCTTGGCCAGCAGGCGGAAAAACTGGGAGTCGAAATATACCCGGGATTTACCGCCAGCGAACTTATCATGGAAGCGGGCCGGGTCAAGGGGGTCATCACCGGCGATCTGGGGCTGGATCGGGCGGGCAATCCAAAAGCTGATCATGTGCCCGGCATGGCGCTGCTCGGCCGCTACACCCTCTTTGCCGAGGGGGCCCGCGGTCATCTCGGCAAACAGCTGATCGCCGCATTCAATCTGGCAAGCCCTGCCCAGCCCCAGCACTATGCCATCGGCTTCAAGGAGCTGTGGCAACTGCCTGCTGGCCAAGGCAAAGCGGGACAGGTACTGCACGGCAGTGGCTGGCCCCTCGGCAAGCAGGGGGGCGGCAATAGTCACGGCGGTTTCTATCTCTATCACATGGAGGGGGATCAGGTCGCGGTCGGGCTGATTGTCGATCTCAACTACCAGAATCCCTGGCTCAGCCCGTTCGACGAATTCCAGCGCCTCAAACATCACCCGCTTATCGCTGGCGTGTTGCAAGGAGGTGAGCGCATCAGCTATGGCGCCCGCGCCATCACCAAGGGGGGCTGGCACGCCCTGCCCCGCATGCACTTCCCGGGCGGCCTGCTGATCGGTTGTAATGCGGGCACTCTCGACTTTTCCCGCATCAAGGGGATCCACACCGCCATGAAGTCCGGCATGCTGGCGGCAAAAACCGTCGCGATGGCCCTGCGGGGGGGCGATGAAGGGGGCCGGGATCTGGCCCAGTATGGTGACGAGCTGCACCAGAGCTGGCTGGCCCGCGAACTCAAGGCGGCGCGCAACTTCGGCGCGGCGCTTCACCGCTATGGTCCCTGGTTAGGCGGTGCCTTCAACTGGCTGGAGCAACGGCTGTTTGGCGCAAACTCGCCCTTCAAGCTGCTCGATAAGGCTCACGATTACCGTCAGCTGCGCGTTGCCAGCCGCTGCGAGCCCATCCATTATCCCAAACCCGATGGCAAGCTGAGCTTTGACAAGCTCTCGTCTGTGTATCTGGCCAACACCAGTCACGACGAGGATCAGCCTTGCCACCTCAAGCTGCAGGACGAGCGCATTCCGGTCGAGGTCAATCTGCCCACCTGGGCCGAACCCGCCCAACGCTACTGTCCGGCCGGGGTGTTTGAGGTACTGGAAATGGAAGGCGCGGCCAAACTGCAGATCAACTCCGCCAACTGCATCCACTGCAAGACCTGTGACATTAAAGATCCCAGTCAAAATATCGTCTGGACACCGCCACAGGGAGGCTCCGGGCCCAATTATCCCAATATGTGATGAAGCGGGGCAGCGGCAACAAGCAGCCCCAGCTAGCCCTCCTCCAGCCAAAGGCTGGGTTCTACCCCGCATAGCCGCTCAGGTGATCCGACCTCGCTGTTTTTTTGAACAAACAAGCTGAATCCCTGATGAATAGCCCCTGACAAGCGCGGCCCGCCCCTGTATAGTTCGCCGCATTCAGGTTTTCCATCGGCCCGATCTGCTTATCCACGGGATCGCCTTCTGCAGCGATCTAAGGCCGCATGACCTGTGCAACCATCCCTGATTACCCATGACTTTTTAAGGGGGGACAGATGATCACCGCCTACATTCTCAACAACAAGGTGCTGGACATAGTCACGCTCGGGCCTGACGACATAGTACCTGACAACACGGTCTGGCTGGATGCCTACAAGCCGGACACGGCAGAGCGAGAATGGTTGACGGGCCTGTTCCTGGAAGAGGTCCCCGACAAGGAAGAGCTCGACGACATCGAAGCATCCGCCCGTTTTTACTGGGATACCGATGGTCTGCACATTCACTCCCTGTTTCCCCAGCGGATCGGTCGTGACACCAAGGGTGTCCACGTCTCCTTCACCCTGCGCAACAACCTGCTGATCAGCATTCGCGAAGATGACATCGGGCTGGTGCGCCTGCTGCGCCACTATATGCGCCAGGATCGGCTGGAGGTGGAGGATGCCCTCGACATCCTGCTGGAGGTGCAGAACCTCAAGGTGGAGTACCTCTCCGACCTTATCGAAGATGGTTACAAGACCTTGGAAAACACCGCCGATCAGATCTTCGAGCCGGATCAGATCAACCCCATGCTAAAAGAGTTGATGGCACAGGAAGAGGCCAACGGCCAGATCCGTCTCTCTCTGCACGATACCCGCCGCGCCCTGCGTTTCCTCAAACGCAGCCTGCGCCAACGCATGAGCCTTGAGCAGAACAAGTGGATCGACGAGATGCTGCACGACGTGGAGTCTCTCTTGCCCCACACCCAGTTCCTGTTCGACAAGATCAACTTCCAGCTGGAGGCCTCCATGGGAGTGACCAATCTGGAGCAGAACAAGGTGATCAAGATCTTCTCGGTAGCCGCCGTGATCTTCCTGCCGCCGACCCTGATCGCCAGTATCTACGGCATGAACTTCGGCCGCATGCCGGAGCTCGCCTGGGAGTATGGTTATCCCATGTCACTGGTGCTGATGGTGATGTCATCGCTCGGCACCGGCCTATTCTTCAAACGCAAAGGCTGGCTGTAACGCCGCCGACGCGCGCTGCGATATCTGAAGAAACGGATTGGGGGGCATGGCCCCCCGATTAATTTGCGCCACCCCCAACGCCTTGCAAAGGGCGCTTCGTCGCCCCATATCCCCTTCATCACTCAATTCAAGTGGATAACGGGCAACCATGACCCTCTACCCCGAACACCGATATGACGATCACGGCCAGTTGCGCCCGCCTCTCTGGTTCTGGCCCATCGCCCTGTTGCTGACCCGCTCGGTCTGGCTCTTTCTGATGGCGGGAGTGACCCGCGAGAGCGGCAGCGAGATCCTTACCCTCTTTTATCCGGACAAGATCACCCTCTACATCAGCCTGCTGACCGACGTCCCCGCCATGCTGGCGTTGCTCGCCTGCGGGGGCACCTATCAGCAGACCCAGAGTATTCGCGCCAGACTCCGGCGCCACAGCCCGCTGCTGCTGCTCTGCTCTGCCGTCAGCGGTCTGCTGATGCAACTGCACAGCCTCAATCTGCAGAAATGGTCATTCAGCTGGCCCACCGCACTGGTGCTGGTCGCCAGCCTCTGGGCGCTCTGGTATCTGCTGCGCAGTCGCCAGCTACGGGAATATGCCGCAGATCAGCCCCACTGACGGGGCTGACACCTATTGGCGAGTGACCCGGATCTGCAGGGTCTGGCGCTCGCTCTGGCTGCCTCGCCCCCCCTGTAGCTGGGTGCCGAGGCTACTCCCCTGATCCGCTGAGCTGGTCGAGAGCTCTCCCACCGTCAGCCACTGGCCCGGGGCCCCGCTCACCTCGGTGGCACTCTGACCACGATTGATGGTGCCCTGATCCAGCCGCGCCTGTTCGCTGCTCAGCGCAATCTGCACCCGATCCCCAATCAAGGTGGCCGTGGCATAGAGGCCGTTCACCAGCGGCATCATCCCCACCACGGCGCCCCCGTTCCACTGATAGAAGGTGACCGGCTGATAGGAGCCCATCTGCAGCAGCACGGGACGGCCCGACAGCCCGCGCACCTGCCAGCTGTCGTTCTGGCTGCGCTGGTACTGCTGTGCGCTGCCATCGAGCAACCACTGCCGCTTGACCTCGTCGCGACTGATTGAGCCCCCCAGTTGCTGACCGCTGGCGGCCCCCTCCACCCGCCACTCGATAAGCAGGCTTTGCGGTGGCTGGTTGATCTGTGCCAGTGTGGCTTCGGCCTCCTGCAGCTGGGCTGGCGTCCCGCTCAGCACCAGCTGATTACCCATGGCACTCACCCCTAGCTGGGGATAGATCTCCTTGAGGGTCTGCACCGCCGCCTGCGCCTCGAAGACCGGGATCACTTTCACCTCGGCCCACAGCGACGGGCTCCACAGTCCCATCATGCAGCCAAGCCACAGCAGCGCCCTGCGGCCAACCTTGCCCATCCGAACCATTACGCTCTCCTCGTTCTCTGTGCTCTTCTCGCTCTCTGTTCTCTTCTCTCTGCTTAAGGCGTAGACCTACGCCCGCAGCCAACAGCTCAGCCCTATTTCGTTCACCCGTCGATGATGAACCCGGCGGTTGCCAAAAAACAGTCGGGAATGCAGCAACTCCGTGATTTCCCACGGTATGAGGCTCTCATTACACGCCCGTTATCGCGTAAGATAGCGCCATCATAGTTGCCCAAGCGGAATCCATCATGTTGAAACAGCTGTTGTTACTCCCCCTCGCCCTGCTGCTGGGGGCCTGCTCGCTGACCCAATACAACGTCAGCGAGGCCGAAATCAACCAGTACCTCAAAGATCAGGTCTCTTTTGAAAAACAGCTGGGGATCCCCGGTATCATGTCGAGCAAGATCCGTCTGGATGAGATGCAGAGCCGTATCGGCCGCAAACAAGCAGATCGCATCGAGCTGGACGCCGCTGGCGACCTGCAGGTGAGCAGCCCCCTTGGCAGCCAGCAGATGAAGATCCGATTTGCCCTGAGCGCACGCCCGGACTATGTGGCCGATCAGGGTGCCATCTATCTGCGCGACCTTGAGCTGCTCTCGGTCAAGACCGAGCCGGCCGATATCGGGGCCGCCCTCACCCCGCTGCTGCCCACCTTCAATCAGTCGCTCTCCCTGTTCCTGTCGCAGACGCCGGTCTACCGCCTCGACAGCAGCCGCAAGAACGAAGCCAGGATCAAGGAGAAGGTAGAAGCCCTCAAGGTAGAGCCGGGCCGTCTGGTCATCCCGTTCAAGCTGCTCTGATCGCCGTCGCACCGGCACTTTCATCGCAATAAACAGATAACCGTCCTCTTCGACAGCACACATCCGGTTTAACGTGCAGCCGAATGGGGCGGTTTTTTACTTCTCAAGTCCCCTGCAACACAGCATAATGCAGACCATTCTCATTTAGATTCGTTATGAGAAGCGTCAATAATAAAACCAATGGTGAGAAGGGACATGAGAAAAACCGTACTGGTTCAGGCGATTGCCTGCGCACTGATCAGCGGCGCCGCACACGCTGCCGTCAAAGTCGAAGACAAGACATTCAATACCGCCGCCAACATGCTGGCCTATACCGAATTCGAGCTCTCCGGTGAGCCGCTGGCCGAAGCGCTGGGGCTGGATCTGGATGTGCTGGATGCCAACCGTGCCGATGAGCCGACCCCGTTCGACTTCGCTGCCGGCATCGAATCCTACGAATACTCCGAAGAGGCGATGTACGCCCTCAACTACCAATCCGGCATGGGCCCGCATCTGGTGAACGGGCCGCAAAACCTGGCCCGTGGCGGCACCATGGCATCTCTGGGGCAACGGGTGTTGGCCATGGCCGATGCCGTTGGCTTCCCGGCTGATGAAGTGCCGCAGGGCATGTATCCCCTCTCCCTGCCCTACGCCTCCGCCAATCCGGAGTTTGCCCAGGCCGTCAACGCCACCCCGGTCAATGGCGACCAGATCACCATCAAGACCGCCAAAGGGACCGAGAAAACCGTCAAGACCCAGGTCCCCGCCTACTTCCGTGACTACAGCACCCTGCGCTGGAGTGGCAGTGACAACCTGCTGGTGCCCGCAGCCGTGGGCGGTATCCTGCTCAAAGAGGTGATGTGGTCGCAAGACTTCCTCGGCGGCATGCACGTGGCCGAGACCGATGAAGAGGTAGAAGCCGCCTCCGCCACCATGGATCAGGATGGCAAGCACAAGCTGGGCGTCTCTGCCGCCGATGGCTTCAACGGCATGATGCTGACCGAGCAATCCATCGACAAGCTGGCCATCATGCAGAACCAGCTCGGCTTCGATGGCAAGCAACTGGGCGCCAAAATCACCCCGCAGTACGATCCGGCCAAGGGCGTGATTTACTTCCCCCATCAGGTGAAAGTGACCGAAACCAGCAACAACGATGCCGGTGCCATCGGCAAGCTGGAGGTGGTGGATGGTTCCGCCCAGCTGCGCGATGCCTGGATGATGCTGTGGCCGCTCTCCGAGTTCTATGCCTTCAGCGATCAGCGCAGCGCCAACACCAACCAGAACCCGGCCTTCCACGCCGTGTTTGACGGTGCGCCGTTTGCCGCCGCACCGGCTGCCAACCAGGCCAATGACCTGGGCAAGGCCGTCGCGGGCAGCGATGCCTTCTCGCTGGCGATCAATCTCTCCAACCTCACCTTCAAGAACCTGGCAGCCCTGCACTTTGATGCCAAGGCTGGCACCCTGGTCGACAGCTGGCAGGCAGGCAAACAGGGCAAGCACGTCACCACCTTTGACGCCGCTTACGCACTGGTCGCCCTGCAGATCTTCCAGCGCGCTCAGGACGCGCTGCCGGTCGGTTACGCCGCCGGTGACAATGGCGAGCTGAACCTCAAGACCAAGCAGGGTCAGCAAGCGCTTGAGCTTATCCGCAAGCAGGCCGATTTCATCCTTGCCAACCTCAAGGGCAAAAATGGTCTGGTGCATGACGGCATCACGCTGGGTGGCAAGCTCGATGCCGGCCACTCCATCGATGCACAGTTCGCCGCCATCCGTGGTCTGACCGCTGCGTTCCTCGCTACCTCCGATGCCAAGTACCGCACTGCCGCCCGCGAGCTGTTTATCGCTGCCGACAAGGCCTACTTCAATGCCAAAGCGGGCACCTGGCTGGCGGGTAAACAGGGTGAATACACCCCCTGGACCCAGGCCGCCATCTCCGGCGCCCTGCGCTCTGCCATGCTGAACCTGCGCAACGAAGGGGCCGAGAAGGCGCCCGAGCTGGAGCTAGCCAAGCTGACCGGTCAGTACGTCAGCTGGTTCCGTGGCACCGTCAACGGTGGCATGCAGATGGCTGAGTGGATCGGTGACTCCGGCGAAAACATCATCGAAGGTGCCGGCAGCGATACCGACGAAGATGGCGTACCGCAAGTGACCGCCGCCGGTGGCAAGCACGGCACCGCCATGGTGATGGCCGCCAAAGCAGTGGTTAGCGAATAATCCTCGCCATTCACCAGCATGAAAAAGGGAGCCAAGTTGGCTCCCTTTGCATTACAGCGTCTGACACAGTTTCAAGGGCCTTCCTCAAGCCAGCTTGTCCAGCATCTCCTTGGTCACCAGCACAATCCCCTGCTCGGAGCGGTAGAAGCGGCGGCTATCCTCATCGGCATTCTCGCCCACCACCAGCCCATCGGGTAGCACACACCCTTTATCCACCACCACCCGGCGCAGACGGCAACCGGCACCAATCTCTACCCCGGGGAAGATGATGGCCTGATCCAAGGTGCAGAAGGAGTGCACCCGCACATTGGTAAAGAGCACCGAGTTGAGCACAAATGACCCACTGACGATGGTACCGCCCGAGAACATGGAGTTGATGGTCATGCCGTGCTGACCATTGCGGTCCTGCACAAACTTGGCCGGTGGCGTCAGGGTCTGGCTGGTCCAGATGGGCCAGTTCTGATCGTAGATATCGAGCTCGGGCAGCACGGAGGCGAGATCCATGTTCGCTTCCCAGAAGGAGTCCAGCGTTCCCACGTCACGCCAGTAGGGCTTTTGCCCCTCGCGCGCCCCGACACAGGACATGTTGAAGGGGTGAGCAAATGCCATCCCCTCCTCCACGATGCGGGGGATCACATCCATCCCGAAGTCGTGTTTGGAGTCCTGATTGTGAATATCCTCCTCCAGCAGTTGATAGAGGTACTCCGCCTCGAAGATATAGATCCCCATGGAGGCCAGCGAGCGATCTTCGCAACCTGGCATGGCGGGCGGATTGGCCGGTTTTTCGACGAAGGCGCGGATCTTGCGCTGCTCGTCGATATCCATGATCCCGAAGGCGGATGCCTCAGCCCGCGGCACCTCGATACAAGCCACAGTCACCTTGGCGCCAAGGCGCACATGGTCGAGCAGCATGGCAGCGTAATCCATCTTGTAGATGTGATCCCCCGCCAGCACCACCAGGTATTTGGGGCCGTAGTCACGGATGATATCGACGTTCTGATAGATGGCATCGGCGGTGCCGCGATACCAGTGCACCTCGTCCACCCGTTGCTGGGCAGGGAGCAGGTCGATGAATTCGTTCATCTGGTAACGCAGGAAGGACCAGCCCGATTGCAGGTGACGCAGCAGACTGTGAGACTTGTATTGGGTGACTACACCAACGCGGCGGATCCCCGAGTTGATACAGTTGGAGAGCACAAAATCAATGATCCGGAATTTGCCACCGAAATGGACGGCAGGCTTGGCGCGGTTGTCAGTCAACTGCTTCAGGCGACTACCACGTCCACCCGCCAGCACCAGTGCCATACTCTGGTTCAATAATTGTCGTGCTTTGGCACTATTTTCGGGCTCTAACAACATGATTTACCTCTGCCTTGTTTGATCTATTTTCAACTCATCTTCGCCTGTTTCGGCACCTGTGAAAGTGGTTTCACTCACATTTAACCGATCTCAATTGACCCTTTTCACCGAGTTGCGAGGAATAGCATGCTTTGCTCCGCCAGCTTGGTTAAAATTCCCCCACAAAGCAGCCACTTCAAGGATGACAAGATGGTTCACAAGCTCGGACGTACCCTCTTTCTGATCGCCACCATAGTGACCATACCCCTGCTGCTCCTGCAAGCAGTTTGGTTGGCCCTTCAGAGCACACCGCTCACTTTGGCCATTATTCTGACCACCACACTGCTTGGCATGATCCTGCTGTTGATGCTGGCCATCCGCACCATGGATGGCATGCTCCAGCATCAGGAGCTCACCTGGGTCAAGGCGATCAGAGGGCGGGATCCCTTACAACTCGATGAGCCCGCCTCCCAGGAGGTGCTGCAACAGCTGCTGGAACAGTTCGAAAGTGCCGAGCAGAGCGCTCATCGCCAGCTGACCGAGCTCAGCAATCTGGCCACCACCGACGAGCTGACCCAGCTACTCAACCGCCACGCGTTTCGCCGCGACATGACCGAGTTGCTGCAGAGGGATCAGGACACCCAGACCGCGACCCTGGTGCTGATCCGTGCCACCGAGCTTGGCAAGATCAACGCCCAGCGCGGCTTCCAATCTGGTGATGCCTACATCAAGGACATGGCAGCCCTTATCAAGCGGGTGGTAAGCCGCTTCCCGGGCAATCAGGTCTACCGCATTTCGGGGGCCGATTTCGCCGTGCTGGTGCAACCGGTGGCCAATATTCCTCCCCATCTGCTGGGGCAGGATTTGAAGGTGGCCTTCGATCACTATCAGGATCAGCACGAGCTGGAAAGCACCGGTTACTCGGGTCTGACCAAGCTCAGCAGCGGCCAGAAAATTGAAGCCGTGCTGGCCAGAGCGGATCTGGCGCTGGCTCGCGCCCAGACCGAAACCATCAACGGCTGGGCCATCCAGCAGGATGACAGCGCCTCCGAGCTACAGGGGCAACACCACTGGCGCGACGTGCTGACCGAAGTGCTGGCGCAGGAGCGCCTCAGCTTTACCTACCAGCCGATCCAGCCCCTGCACCGTAGCATGCTGGCTTACAACGAGATCTACACCCGCTTCAGCGGCAATGACGGCACCGCCCTGCCCACCGACACCCTGTTTGCCATGGCCCAGCGGCTGGATATGGTGATGCGGCTGGAGCAGCTGGTCATTACCCACATCATGCGCCAGTATCGGGCCTTTGGTGCCAACCAGAGTCGCTGGGGAATCAACCTCTCCCCCAACCTGCTGCAAAACAGCGCCTTCCTGATCTGGCTTGACCGCCAGCTGCTCAAAGATCCCAATACCAGCGCCAATCTGGTGTTCGAACTGGATGAAGAGCATCTGGAACGCAACCTGACAGGCGCCAAGCGGGTGTTTGAACTGCTGCGTCGCAACGGCAGTCGCTCGGCCATCGCCAATTTCGGCAAGGGGATCGGCTCCTTTACCCTGTTTCGCGAGCTCAAGCCCGACTACATCAAGCTGGACCCTGCCCTGATCACCGGACTGGAGCAGGATCAGACCAACCAGCAGTTCGTGCGGATGATCGTCGATGTATCGCATCGGATGGGGTGTCAGGTGATTGCAGAGGGGGTAGAACAGCTTGGTCAGAAACAGCTGCTGCAGGGGATGTACGTCGATGGCTTGCAGGGCTATCTGATCGCCCGGCCGCAACCGCTGCGACCGGATATCAGCCAGCTGGGGCTCTTTACTGAGGATGCTTCAGCTTTAAAAGGGTTAGAATGATGTCATTGAGCTGGCGATAGCGCTCCAGCTCTTTCTGATCGTAACGGGTCGCCAGCGTGGTGGGGTTGTGGCGGTTCTTGAGGTAACGGTTGATTTGCAGGCGATTGAACCCCGCCACCTGATAGACCTGGCCAAGCAGGGTATTGAGCTCATCGTGCTCCAGACCGGCTCTGGCCAGATAGTCCCCATCGGCGGGACTCTCGGTCTGGTGACTCCACTTGCCAATGCGACCACTCTCCTGCAGATAGCTGAGCCACTGTTCGATATAGAGAGGTTTACACCCCGCCAACAGGTTGAAAAAGCCCACCGCGTCGCAACGACAACCGCTCAGAAGCACGACCGCCAGCTGATCATCATCGCACTGGAAGGTCACAGGTCCGGCTTGCGCCCAATCCAGCGCCTGCACCCGAATGCTGGCCTTCTCACCCGCAGCTCCCGTTACGTCGAATACAAACATGGC
Source organism: Aeromonas sp. 95A (assembly GCF_051919235.1). NCBI lineage: Bacteria > Pseudomonadati > Pseudomonadota > Gammaproteobacteria > Aeromonadales > Aeromonadaceae > Aeromonas > Aeromonas sp. 95A. Next base: position 273,001 of record NZ_JBQBFC010000001.1, on the reverse strand, counting down.
GCTCCTCCCTTGGCAAAAGGTTGATGATGGACCATCCCCCTGACAGGTGCAAAGGCAAATCGGCTTTTAACTCATCAATCGGGCCATTCGACCATAAAAAAGACCGGCACCCTCACGGATGCCGGTCTTTGTCCCGATGGCCTGTGCGTTCAGGCCATCAATGGAGGCGCTTTCAGGCGTCCAGTTCAACCAGTGCCTTGGCCAGCTCGATGGGTTCGAGCTCCTGGCCTTCCAGGTCGGCGTTCCAGTTCGGGCCGACCAGTACATCGTCTTCATCCAGATCGTTGATCCAGATATCGAGAAACTCTTCCAGATCGATCACTTCCGGCTCGTAATCGGCCCACTCGTCAACACAGTGCAGACGGGCGTCCTCTTCGGCAGACCAGAGCGGCATCACGTCGGCATCTTCAAATTCGGCGGAGCGGCAGACGACCCAGTCTTCCCCATAGCGCAGACCCCACACCTGACCGGACTCGCGGACTTGTTCGATAAACAGTTGGAAATTGGCGTCAAGGTTGTCGTTAAGCATGCTCATGGGGTTCTCTCTTTCTTTCGGGTGCTGCGGCATTGTCGGGCGACAATACGATGGCCAAATGGTGTCGTAAAAGTGACATGGACTCAAGCATATTGGGGTTATTCCGGGAAAAAAGCCGGGATAACTCATATTTGCCTGCAAAAACGCCTCCCGATGGAGGCGTCTTGCAGATTCAGGAGATCAACGCTCCCAGTAAACCTCTTCCAGACTGTCCTCTTTCTCCGGCAAACCGCGGGAGAGACGGGGACTGCTCTGGGCCAACACCTCGTAGCTGACGCGGTTGGCGTATTTGCACACCTGGGCCAGTGAGGAGTAGGTCAGGAACTCGGAGATGTGCTTGGCGGAGTTGGGCACATTCATCCGGTGATAGGAGTTGGCCACCATGTCGTGCAGCACGGCGGAAAGGGCGCCATCCCCTGCCCCGTTGGTGTTCTTGATCTTCTCCGGGCCACCCATATACGGGGAGATGTGGAGTAGATACGGGCCGGTTTGCGGCACTTGACCCGGGCCATCGGGCGGCTGAACTCATACATGTTGAACTCGGGGATAACGCCGGGCAACAGGGTATGGGTGGTCTCGCGCTTGTAGTCCTCATCGGTATAACTCGCCATGTAAAGGCCGATGGGGCCAGCAGTACAGAGCACCATGTCGGCCCAGTCGAGCGCCTTGTCGGCAGCACCGAGCGGATCTGCGATGCCGGTCAGGGCTTCACCTTCGTCTTCGTTCATCGCCAGCACAGTCACGTTCTCGGCAATGAAGTCGCGCCACCACTGGGGGTTTTCGTCGATGACGAAACGGGTCCCCAGGGTCAGCACCACGGGAATACCGGCCTCACGGGCATAACGCACCGCGGTCATGGCCGCCTCTTTCATCGGATCACCATCGTCACCGCGTACCAGATAGGCGGTGATCACCAGGGCAGACGCCCCTTTGATCACATCCTCCGGAATATGCTGCACATCCAGCTGGTTCATCTTGCCGGCGTTGATGCCGAAGCTGCGCTCGCCGCACTCGGTAATGAAGGTGAAGCAACGGCCGATGGGGCCATCCACCGGCTGCAGATAGTCCAGATTGACGCGGGAAGAGGTGTTGCACAGATAACGGTAGGCGTAGCAGCCGATGCGAATATCCTGACTCATCACACCCAGCAGGATGGAGTGGGAATCGGCCAGTACCGAGTAGTTGTGTACCGTGTTGCCAATGGTGCCACCGGCAAACTCGCTCACTACCATGTTGTTGGCCTTGAGCTCGTCATAAATCCGTTCGGCTACATCGTCATTGATAACGACGGAGTGCCCCTTGCTCAGACCATAGCGGGTCAGAAAGTCTTCATCCACATGGGCTTCGATATCAACCAGGGTCTGATCAATCCCGACGACGTAGGCTTTACCCAGCTCGGTTAACAGGGGATTTTGCGGAACCAGGGGATCGCGTCTGTCGACAGGGAAGTAGTGTTTGGACTTGCGCTGACCGGGAAATTTCATGGCAATGTTCTGTGCTCTGGGGGAAAGAGGGGCGGGATTTTAACACAATCCGCCGCCCCGAAAAGTCGCCCTGTTTAAATAATGGAGTCAGTATAGACAAGGCTTGCAAGGAAAAACGTTTGCCTTTTCACCATAAAAAAACCACCCCGTCCGGGGTGGTTCCCTAGCATAAAAAAGCGCCTGTTTTCAGGCGGCTGCCATGCCCTGCAACAGTGCCAGTACCGAAAAGAGGCCGAGGGCGAGCCAGAACAGCAAGGTGCCCAGAAAACGGGGCACATTGGGGGCTTTGGGGATCTGGATGCCGATGGCATGCAGGATGCGGCCGACCAACAGCATTGCGCCACCGGCATGCAGCCAGAGCGCACCGGCACCGGATAGCTCGCACAGCGCCATCAGCAGCAGGGTCAGCGGCACATACTCGGCAAAATTGCCGTGGGCCCGGATCGCCGCCAGCAGCTCGGGGGCCTCCCCCTGCCCTATCATCACCCCGAACTGGGCGCGGCGTTTGACCACCCAGAAGGAGAGCCCCAGAAACAGCAGCCCCAGCAGGCCTGCGTAGATCAGCGTGATATGTACCATGACTCGACTCCTTGTTTGACTGACTGCCGGTCACTCATGCCAATTCGCGGCAGATGAGAGAGACCATCATCCTGATGTGGGCCTGATCGCTGTTGAGGGCCGGAATATATTCAAACCGCTCGCCACCGGCCTCCATGAAGATCTCCCGATTCTGTACCTGAATTTCCTCAAGGGTTTCGAGGCAATCGGCCGCAAAGGCAGGACAAATTACATCGAGCCGCTTGATGCCCGCAGCAGGCATACCGGCGATGGTCACGTCTGTGTAGGGCTTGAGCCACTCCTCCTTGCCAAAGCGAGACTGGAAACTGGCCGTCCACTGCCCGGACTCCAGCCCGAGCGCCTCGGCCAGCAAGCTGGCGGTATGGCGACACTGGTGACCATAGGGGTCCCCTTCGTTCTCATAGCGCTCGGGAATACCGTGGAACGACATCAGCAGGTGATCACCCTGGCCCTGCTGCTCCCAGTGACGGCGCACGCTCATGGCCAGCGCCTGAATGTATTCGGGGTGGGCGTGATAATCACGAATGAGCCGTACCACCGGCAGATTGCGTTCTCTCTTCATCGCCTTGCCCCAGGCATCGAAGACCGAGGCGGTGGTACTGACCGAATATTGCGGATAGAGCGGCAACAGGATCACCCGGGTGACCCCTTTGGCCTTGAGCGCCTGCCAGCCATCATTCACTGACGGGGAACCATAGGTCATCGCCAGCTCCACCGGCACATCGACCCCCTCCCGCTTGAGCTCCTGCTCCAGCGCAGCACGCTGCTGCTTGCTTATCACCATCAGCGGCGAGCCCTGCTCGGTCCACACCTGCTGATAGAGCTTGGCCACTTTGGGCGAGCGCGTCGGCAAGATGATGAAGTGGAGCAGCGGGCACCAGAGGTAACGGGGCAGGTCCACCACACGGGGATCGTGCAGGAACTGGCTGAGGAACGCTTTGACGGCAGCGGTGGTCGGTGCGGCTGGGGTACCCAGATTGACCAGCAATATTCCGGTTTTCGTGGTCACGTTGGCTTCCTGTCTATCTGTCATTATGCAAAAAGGGCCCGACAGGGCCCTTCTCTTTATTTATCTGATGGCACGGGAAACTGTGCCGGCAGCAAAGATCAGCCCAGAATGGTGGCAAGCTGCTTGCTGACCAGATCAACCGGCTGGGTGCCGTCGATCTTGACATAACGGGTGTGGCCCGCTTCCGCCTCTTTGCCGTAGAAACCGATCAGCGGCGCGGTCTGCTGATGATATACATCCAGACGCTTGCGTACTGTGGTCTCTTCGTCGTCGGCGCGGATCACCAGATCTTCACCGGTCACGTCATCCTTGCCTTCCACTTTCGGCGGGTTGAACACAACATGGTAGGTACGGCCGGAGCCGGAGTGAACGCGACGGCCGCTCATGCGCTTGACGATCTCTTCGTCCGGCACATCGAACTCCAGCACGAAATCAACCACGACACCGGCGTCCTTCATGGCTTGCGCCTGGGGAATGGTGCGCGGGAAACCGTCCAACAGGAAGCCTTTGGCGCAGTCCGGCTGAGCGATGCGCTCTTTGACCAGACCGATGATGATGTCGTCAGAGACCAGCTGACCTGCGTCCATCACAGCTTTGGCTTTCAGACCGAGCTCGGTGCCCGCTTTGATCGCCGCACGCAGCATGTCGCCGGTGGAGATCTGGGGAATACCGTATTTTTCCATGATGAACTGAGCCTGGGTACCTTTGCCGGCGCCCGGAGCCCCCAACAGAACAATGCGCATACACGCTCCTATTGATTGGTTATTCAAATCTTGCGAAGGCAAAAAAGTACACGGTTTCGCCCGTTTCTACAAGGGTGAGCCACTTGAATGAGCACTTTATCACCACAATAACCGGCTGATCGAACAGGATTTCATCGCAAGGGGAAGACGCAAAAATAGCCAAGGATTCAGCATAGAGCGCCAAATGCAGGAAGGAGGTACGGCAGAAAAAAAGATCCCGGCTCAGGGCCGGGAATTGTGCTCAAAAGTAACTACTTGTCGCTCGTAGTAGGAACAGGGCAATAGTAGTTTGCCCCCTGTGCGTCAACAACTGTCAGATGTAACAGGCAGGCCGCTATGGAACCGGAACTGCGGATCCGGCGAGCAGATTAGCTCGGCTTCCAGCTTGCCAAAGAAGGCCACCCGCTCGCTGATATCCTCCCCTGCGTACTGTTCGGCCAGGCTCAGGTAATCCTGATAGTGACGCGCCTCGGAACGCAGCAAAGAGACATAGAAGCGGCTCAGCTCCTCGTCCAGATGGGGCGCCAGCTTGGCAAACCGCTCGCAGGAGCGGGCCTCGATATAGGCGCCGATGATCATCTTGTCGACTATGGTGGCCGGCTCATGGGTGCGCACATGCTGCATCAATTGGCGGGCATAGCGGGAGGCCGTCACCGGCCGTATTCGATGCCGCGGGCCTGCATGATCTCCAGCACCTGTTCGAAGTGATGCAGCTCCTCCTGAATGAGTCTCACCATGGGAAACAGCAGCGGATTGCGTTCCAGCTCGGCAAAGACGGTGCGATCAGACTCCCCCATGCTGCGTTTGCCCAGGATCTCGGCCTTCTCCGGAATGGCATCCAGCTCGCGATAAAACTCCAGCTTGGGCAACAGATGGCGCTTGCCCTTGGGCAGGCAGTAGCGGCGCACCAGACTGTGGGCAGTGAGTGCGGCCTTGGTCTCGCAGTTGGCGTGATCGATGAGCAGGGTCGGTAAACGGGCCGGATCCCGCGCCATCTCTACCCACTCATCCGGGGTCTCGCACTGCAAAAACTGGCGCACTGGGGCTAGCAGATCATCCATCTGAACTCTCGTCTCTTAAAAGCGTATCGGTCATATATGTTGCCGCCTATGCTAGCGGATCCCGCTGGCCATGCCCATATCCGGCAAGATAAGCGGATATTTTTCAAACAGATATCTCCTCCCCCTTCTGCCGGTGTGAGGCAAAAACGACAATGGGGGCCACTGGCCCCCATCTCGCTATCCCATCCGGCAAAACCGCAAACGTTTAACTGCCTTCGTTAAAAATTTCCAGATTGCTGGTGCCTTCCTGCCATTCACGCACCGCTTTGGTGTCATCGTTGCGCAGGGCGTTGAGGTGATCCAGGTAGGACTGGTCCACGTCGGAGGTGACGTAGTGACCATTGAAGACCGAGGTCTCGAAGTGACGCAGATCCGGGTTGATCTCCCGCACGGCGGCTTCCAGATCTTCCAGATCCTGGAAAATCAGACCGTCAGCGCCAATCAGCTTGCACACCTCTTCCACTTCACGGCCGTGGGCGATCAGCTCGTTGGCGGTGGGCATGTCGATGCCATAGACGTTGGGGAAGCGAATTTCCGGCGCCGCCGAGGCGAAGTAGACCTTGGCTGCCCCCGCTTCACGGGCCATTTGGATGATCTGCTCGGACGTGGTACCACGCACGATGGAATCGTCCACCAGCAACACCTTCTTGCCCTTGAATTCGGAACTGATGGCGTTGAGCTTGCGACGCACCGACTTCTTGCGCTGGGTCTGGCCCGGCATGATGAAGGTACGACCGATGTAGCGGTTCTTCACGAAGCCCTGACGGTATGGCAGGTCGAGGGTGTGAGCAATCTCCAGCGCCACGTCACAGGAGGTCTCGGGGATGGGAATGACCACATCGACGTCGAGATCTTCCCACTCGCGGGCAATCTTCTGACCCAGCTTGCGACCCATGTTGAGGCGGGCGGCGTAGACCGAGACCTTGTCGATGCACGAATCGGGACGAGCGAAGTAGACATATTCGAAGATGCAGGAGCTCATCTGCGGGTTCTCCGCACACTGCTCGGAGAAGAGCTGGCCCTGCTCGGTGATGTAGATGGCTTCACCCGGCGCAATATCCCGCACCGTCTCGAAACCGATGGCGTCGAGCGCCACGCTCTCGGAGGCGAGCATGTACTCCACCTGGCCCTGCTCGTCCTGACGACGACCGAGGATCAGCGGGCGAATGCCGTTGGGATCGCGAAAACCGATGAGACCATGACCAATCACCAGCGAGACCACCGCATAAGCGCCGCGGATCTGCTGATGGGTTCTGCGCACCGCGGCGAAGATATCTTCGGGGCGCAGGGCCATCTTGTCACAACGATCCAACTCGTGGGCCAGCACGTTCAGCAGCACTTCCGAGTCGGAGGTGGTGTTGATGTGACGGCGGGCGACCTTGAACTGCTGCTCCTTGAGCTCCTTGGCGTTGGTGAGGTTGCCGTTATGGGCCAGCACCATGCCGTAGGGCGAGTTCACATAAAAAGGTTGGGCTTCAGCGGCACTTGAGCTACCTGCGGTGGGATATCTGACATGACCTATGCCGATGTTCCCTTGCAAACGCTGCATGTGGCGCACTTCAAACACGTCCTTCACCAGGCCATTGGCCTTGCGTTGCCGGAAGTTTCCACTATCAATGGTCACGATCCCGGCGGCATCCTGTCCCCTGTGCTGCAACACCGTCAAGGCGTCGTAGAGGGCCTGATTGACGGGGGTGGTGCCAACTATACCGACAATACCACACATGTCTTTGCTACCTCGAAGTCACTATACCTGTTTAAGAAAACTGGATGAGTTCAACATGAACCCGAAAAACCACTGGATCACCGGCTTGAACTCCGGCACCAGCTTGGACGCCACCCACCAGTCGCTCTGGGAGAGGTTGGTGAAGGTATCCATGAAAAAAAGCAGGGCACTGACGATCAGCACCCCGCGAATTGCACCGAAGCAGACCCCCAGCACCCGATCGGTACCGGAGAGACCCGTCTTGTCCACCAACAGGCCCACCACATAGTTGACCACGCTGCCGAGGATCAGGGTTGCCACAAACAGCGCCGCGATGGCCAGACCGTTGCGAACCAGCGCGTCGGAGAAGGAGGTGAAATAGACGGCGAGATCGGGATAGAAATGGCTGGCAATAAAGAAGGCGACGAACCAGGTGACAAGAGACATGGCCTCCTTGACGAAGCCGCGCACCAGGCTGATGAGAGCAGAGAAACCGACGATGCCGATGATGGCGTAATCAATCCAGACCATAGAAAAAGATGTCCTGCGAAATTGCGGCGCAGTCTAACAAAAACGATTGCGCATTGCTTGATAAAAATGTGTTAACTGTTCAAAGCGACGCCGAAAAGCCGCATTTTTTCAGCACTAAAACGGTTGATCGGCGCCAGAATGCACAACGCCATGGCAATGCCATGGCGTTGTGGTCTGCGGTGTGAGCTTACCCGATGTGGGTCAGGCCACCCATGTAGGATTGCAGCGCAGCCGGGATGGCGATGCGGCCATCTTCCTGCTGGTAGTTCTCCATCACGGCAACCAGGGTACGACCCACCGCCAGACCGGAGCCGTTCAGGGTGTGCAGCAGCTGCGGCTTGCCGTCGATACGCACCCGAGCCTGCATGCGGCGCGCCTGGAAGTCGGTGCAGTTGGAGACAGAGGAGATCTCGCGGTAAGTGTTCTGGGCCGGCAGCCACACTTCCAGATCGTAGGTCTTGGAAGCGCAGAAGCCCATGTCACCGGTAGAGAGCGCCATCACGCGATACGGCAGCTCCAGCAGTTGCAGCACCTTCTCGGCGTGACCCACCATCTCTTCCAGTGCATCCCAGGATTTCTCCGGGTGAACCAGCTGAACCATTTCAACCTTGTCGAACTGGTGCATACGGATGAGGCCACGGGTATCACGACCGTAGGAACCGGCTTCAGAGCGGAAGCAGGGGCTGTGAGCGGTCATCTTGATTGGCAGCTCTTGGGCGTCAAAGATCTCGTCACGGGCCATATTGGTGAGCGGCACTTCGGAGGTCGGGATCAGGGAGAACTTGCGCACCTTGCCCTCTTCTTCCCCTTCACCTTCGATACCGGTATTGAACAGGTCCTGGGCAAATTTCGGCAACTGACCGGTGCCATAGAGGCTGTCCGGGTTCACCAGATAGGGTACATAGCACTCGGTGTAACCGTGCTGCTGGGTGTGCAGATCCAGCATGAACTGAGCCAGGGCACGGTGCAGACGGGCAATCTGACCCTTCATCACTACGAAACGGGTACCGGATAGTTTGACGCCGTTCTTGAAGTCAACGCCCTTGGCCGCTTCGCCCAGATCGATGTGATCGCGTACCGGGAAGCTGAACTCGCGCGGGGTACCCCAGCGGCGCACTTCCACGTTGTCGTTCTCGTCACGGCCCACCGGCGTGGTCTCGCTCGGCAGGTTGGGGATGGCGTCGGCAATGGCTTTCAGCTGGGCCAGCAGGGCATCCAGCTCGACCTTGCTGGTTTCCAGCTCGTCGTTGATCTTGGTCACTTCGGCCTTGAGCGGGGCAACATCTTCACCACGACGGGCAGCTTCACCGATGGATTTGGAGCGGGCGTTGCGCTCGGCCTGCAGCTCCTGGGTACGGGACTGCAGATCCTTGCGTTTCTCTTCCAGAGCGTTGACAGCCGCTACGTCCAGAACGTAGCCACGTGTCGCCAGACGAGCGGCAGCCTCTTCGATATCGCTGCGCAGATATTTGGGATCCAGCATGGTTTACCTACTTTTTTAAAATGGGATCTGGGCCTGAGTCGTCATGACGGGCTGGGAAACAGATCCGGAAGTTAACATCGGTTGGCGCACCCCAATCGTCTTCAGAATCGGGCCTTAACTATCAGGCCTTCGAGATCAAGAAGATGGCGCAAGGCCAAGACAAGCGGGGTCAGACGGGCAGTGTAGCAGACCGCCCCCCCGCCCGAACAGGGACTATTTGTGTCGTTTTTACCGACTTTGGCACGCAAGCCGTCCTGCATATTCAAACGCCTGACCAATTTTCAGCCACGCGGGGTAACAAAGGGGCTATTTGCCCCGTTGCTGCGGACTTTGCCTGTCCAGTTCATGGAGGTAATCGAGCTTCTGACCAATCTGCTTTTCAAGGCCGCGATCGGTGGGCTGGTAGTACTGCTTGCCGGCAAGCTCGGGCGGGAAATACTGCTCGCCCGCAGCATAGGCGCCCGGCTCGTCATGGGCATAGCGATACTCGGCGCCATAGCCCAGATCGCTCATCAGTTTGGTCGGCGCATTGCGCAGGTGCACCGGCACCTCGAAGTCAGGGAGGTTTTTGGCATCATGGAGCGCTGCCTTCCAGGCGGTATAGACCGCATTGCTTTTCGGGGCACAGGCGAGATAGACGATCGCCTGGGCGATGGCCCGCTCCCCTTCCGCCGGCCCGATCCGATGGAAACAATCCCAGGCCGACAGGGCGACCTGCATGGCGCGGGGATCGGCATTGCCCACATCTTCCGAGGCAATCGCCAGCAAGCGGCGGGCTATATAGAGGGGATCGCAACCGGCGCTTACCATACGGGCATACCAGTAGAGCGCCGCATCCGGCGCCGAGCCGCGAATGGATTTGTGCACCGCCGAGATGAGGTCGTAGAAGTGATCGCCCCCCTTGTCGAAGCGGGCCACGTGCTCCCCCACCACGGCAGCGAGCAGGGCACTGTCGATCACCCGCGCCCCTGTGCTGTCGGTTTCGGCCATGTCGGCCAACAGCTCCAGATAGTTGAGGGATTTACGCCCGTCTCCATCCACCGCCTTGGCCAACGCCTCTTTGACGCCCGGGGCAAAGGTGAGTGCCGGATCATTGAGACCACGGGGATCAGTCATCGCCTGATCGAGCATGGCGAGAATATCGCTCTCCTCCAGTCGCTTGAGCAGATAGACTCGGGCCCTGGAGAGCAGTGCGTTGTTGAGTTCGAACGAGGGGTTTTCAGTGGTGGCACCGATAAAGGTGATGGTGCCATCCTCGATGTGAGGCAGGAACACATCCTGCTGACTCTTGTTGAAGCGGTGCACCTCATCCACAAACAGGATGGTGCGCACTCCGCGCCAGCTGTTCTCCTTCGCCTTGTCGATGGCGGCGCGGATCTCCTTGATACCGGAGGTGACCGCAGAGAGTCGCTCCACTTCCGCCTGACAGTAGTGAGCCATCAACTCCGCCAGCGTGGTCTTGCCGGTACCGGGCGGCCCCCACAGGATCATCGAGTGGCAGTGACCCGCCAGAATCGCTTTGCGCAGGGGCTTGTCAGCCCCCAGGATATGTTGCTGACCGATATACTGGTCGAGGTTTTGCGGCCGCATCCGGGCCGCCAGCGGACGAAAGTCCGATGAAAAATCCAGCGACAAGTTACTCATCTGTATTGACCACCCAGCGTCACGCCACTCGCCTTTGACTGGCGTAGTGGCGAGCAATCCAACGACCGCTTGCTCATTAGCGCTGGTCGTCCAGCTCGACCCCCTTCGGGATCTTGAAAACAAATTCGTTGCCCTTGAGCACCGGCTTGCGGTTGAAGCTGCTCAGGGTGAATTCACTCCACTGCCCTTGCGCCTCTTTCACATCGAAACGACTGATGTTGTCTTGTCTGTCGAAGGTGACACGGAAGGAGGCGATCAGCTCATCCTTGTTACGGCTGGTGACGGTGTAGACATCACCCTGCTGGGTCACGTCATAGTTCTTCCAGAACTTGTCGTCATTGCCGGCGATCAGAATAAAGGGGGTGTTGAGCACCGCATCTTTCAGCTTGAGGGCGGTCACCTGCTCGACGAAGGGATCATAGACCCAGACATCCTGACCATCGGCCACGATCAGGCTCTCGTCCGGCGAGGTGGTGTGCCAGTTGAAACGGTTTGGCCGCTGCACCAGCAGGTCGCCGCTGGCCTTTTGCAGCTCCTTGCCCTTGCTGTCATAGACGGTCTGGGCAAATTTGGCGGAGAAGAGGCTCACCCCCGCCAGCTTCTGTTTGAGATCGCTGGCCGCATCGGCCCACACCTGGCTGCTGGCCATCAGCAGCACGGTACCTATCAACAGTTGTTTTTTCATCACGCTCTTCATAAAGACGCTCTCGATAAAAGGCCACGCCCGCGGAGGGCATGGCCAGGGATAGTATGAAACGGTGAGGCTTAGTCCCGCACCGGCGGCGGTGCCAGCACGTCGCGCTGACCATTGCCACCCGGTGAGCTGACGATACCCTGATTCTCCATCTGCTCAATGAGACGGGCTGCCCGGTTGTAACCAATCTTGAACTTGCGCTGGACGCTGGAGGTCGAGCCACGGCGGGACTCCACCACGAAAGCGACCGCTTCGTCGAACAAGGGGTCGAGCTCTTCATCGCCACCACCGCCATATTCGCCGCTGCCACCTTCGCCACCCGACTCACCGGAGAGGATCTCCTCGATGTAGTTCGGCTCGCCGCGCAGTTTCCAGTCCGCCACCACCTTGTGCACTTCGTGGTCATCGACAAAGGCACCGTGTACCCGGGTCGGGTTGGAGGTACCGGCCGGCATGTAGAGCATGTCGCCCATACCGAGCAGAGATTCGGCGCCGCCCTGATCAATGATGGTGCGCGAGTCGATCTTGCTCGACACCTGGAATGAGATCCGGGTCGGGATGTTGGCCTTGATAAGACCGGTAATGACATCCACCGACGGACGCTGGGTCGCCAGAATAAGGTGAATACCGGCGGCCCGCGCCTTCTGGGCGATACGGGCGATCAGCTCTTCCACCTTCTTGCCAACGATCATCATCATGTCGGCAAATTCATCCACCACCACCACGATGTGGGGCAGTTTCTCCAGCTCTGGCGGCATCTGATCCATGGAGTCACCCGGGCGCCACAACGGATCCAGCAGGGGTTCCCCCTCCTCGATGGCGGCCAGTACCTTGTCGTTGTAGCCCTTGAGGTTGCGCACCCCGACTGCCGACATCAGCTTGTAACGGCGTTCCATCTCGCCCACACACCAGCGCAGGGCGTTGGCGGCATCCTTCATGTCGGTCACCACCTCGGTCAGCAGGTGCGGGATCCCTTCGTAGACCGAGAGTTCCAGCATCTTGGGGTCGATCATGATAAAGCGCAGATCATCGGGGGAGGACTTGTAGAGCATCGAGATGATCATGGTGTTGACCCCCACCGACTTACCGGAACCTGTGGTACCGGCCACCAGCAGGTGCGGCATCTTGGCCAGGTTCACCACCACCGGCTCGCCGGCGATGTCCTGACCCAGGCCCATGGTGAGCGGGTTGCGGCTATCGCGGAAAGCATCGCAGTCGAGGGTTTCACGCAGGTAAACGGTCTGGCGCACCCGGTTGGGCAGCTCGATACCGACATAGGTTTTCCCCGGGATCACTTCCACCACCCGCACGCTGCTGGCAGAGAGGGAACGGGCCAGATCACGCGAGAGGTTGGTGATCTTGCTCGCCTTCATGCCCGGAGCCAGATCCAGTTCAAAACGGGTAATGACCGGACCCGGATAGACACCGACCACCTTGGCCTGCACGTTGTAGTCGGCAAGTTTGGCCTCCACCAGACGGCCCATGCGATCCAGCTCATCCTTGCTCATCATCTGAGTCTTGGCTGGCGGTCTGTCGAGCAGTTCGATACTCGGCAACGGCGGCATTGTTGACTGCGGACGACGCTTGGGCTTGGTCGGTGCGACGGCTACCGGCGCGGCGACCTCGTCGTCCCCTTCGGCCCAGGGCAGATCCAGATCGTCCTCATCATCGTCATCGGCCACAGCCAGTACCGGCTGGCGGCGACCATTGGCGGCCGCCACCGCACGTTTAGGATTGGCAGCCGGAGCCGGCTCATCATCTTCATCATCAAACTGGGGATCGAACTCGAAGGTATCGTCGTCGAGTTCCGGCAGCCACTCTTCGGCGGCAGCCTTCTGATTCTTGGCCTTGGGCTTGCGCGTCCAGCTGGTGTGTGGCTCATCTTCCTCATCATCAAACGCGATGGCCCCTACCCCGCCTTCCAGCAAGGGATCCGGCCCCTCGTTGCGGGGTTGACGCCAGCCACCGGTCAGCCAGCGGCCGAGGGTGGTCGGAAAGTGGTAAACAGCGCTGACCGAACCGGTGCAGGCCGCGCCGATCTGCTCGACGATGGTGAGCCAGGACCAGCCGGTAAACAGGGTGATGCCGGTTGCCACGAAGCAGAGCAGCATCAGGTTGGCCCCGACGCCGCCAAACAGCGGCACCACTGCAGAAGCGATCACATCCCCCACCAGACCACCGGCGGAGAAGTTTTGCATATCGTTGAAGTTCATGCTGGCAATGGCCGACATGCCGAGCACAGTCAGGATAAAGCCGATGATCCGCACCCCCAGGGTGAGGTAATCCACATCGAGCAGACGGCTCGGGCGCCAGAACAGACTCCAGCCCAGCAGTACCACCAGCGGCGGCACCAGATAGGAGAAAGCACCAAAGGTAAACATGGTGATATCGGCGAGCCAGGCACCGGCACTACCGGCGAGGTTCTTCACCTCCCCTTGCCAGGAGGTCTGGGACCAGCCGGGATCAGCGGGATGATAGGACAACAGGGCAAGCAGAAGATAAGCAGCCATCAGGGTGATGGCGATCAAGACGGCTTCGAAGATCCGTTGTGTACCTGATAAAGGAGTAAACAGCTTTTTATCGGCCAAACTCCGGCTCCTTTCTGAAAACATGTAATGCAGGAAATAAGGGGGCCTAGTATCCCCGAAAAGCCCATCGATTGTCAGCCAGAGCCTGATGGGACGGGGCCATATTTGCAATTATCTTTACAAGAAGAAACGAGCGGACCGGCCGCTCGTTTCTGACTGTCATGGTGTCTCATATGGAAAAGACACCACGGCATAACCTGCTTTATCGGGTGCTGATCACCAGACGACTGCTCTGCTTGACCTCTTCCATCACCACGTAGGTGCGGGTGTCATTGACACCGGGCAGACGCAACAGGGTTTCCCCCAACAGACGGCGGTAAGCCGACATGTCGCTGACTCGGGTCTTGAGCAGATAGTCGAAGTCACCGGAAACCAGATGACACTCCTGGATCTCTTCGAGCACCTGAACAGCCTTGTTGAACTGTTCAAACACATCAGGCGCCCCGCGATTGAGGGTTATCTCTACAAACACCAGCAGAGATGCGTCCAGATAATGAGGGTTCAGAATAGCGGCATATCCTTCGATATAACCTTGTCGCTCGAGGCGACGAACCCGTTCCAGACACGGTGTAGGACTCAGGCCAACTCGCTTGGACAACTCAACATTCGAAATCCTGCCATCCTTTTGCAGTTCATTAAGAATGTTGCGGTCAATCCTGTCCAAATCCTTTAGCCGACTCTTAGCTTCCATCATTTTATTCCATCCTTTGGCTATTTTTTGGTAAGAATCACCAGTCATTTTATAATTATGGTCACAAATCCTGTCAATACCTGAATATACTAGGCGCAAATGTTGGTTAACATTTTGGCAACATGAAACACCAATCTATAGACGAGGGATAGCATGATTATCGGTGTACCTAAAGAGATAAAAAACCATGAATACCGCGTAGGCATGGTTCCGGCCAGTGTACGTGAACTGACAGCACGAAACCATACTGTTTTCGTCCAAAGCGGTGCCGGAAACGGCATTGGCTTCAGCGATGCAGATTATATCGCTGTTGGAGCCGAAATTTTGGCCTCTGCAGCAGAGGTTTTCGCCAAAGCCGAGATGATCGTCAAGGTCAAGGAACCTCAGCCTGTCGAATGTGCCATGCTGCGTCCGGGTCAGACCCTGTTCACCTATCTGCATCTGGCGCCAGACTTGCCCCAGACCGAAGCCCTGCTTAAAAGCGGCGCCATCTGTATCGCCTATGAAACCGTCACCGACGGCCGTGGCGGCCTGCCCCTGCTGGCCCCCATGTCGGAAGTGGCCGGACGCATGTCTATTCAGGCGGGTGCCCAAGCGCTGGAAAAATCGCGCGGTGGTAGCGGTGTGCTGCTCGGCGGCGTACCCGGTGTCGAACCGGCCAAGGTGGTGATCATCGGCGGCGGCGTGGTCGGCTCCAATGCAGCCCGCATGGCCATTGGCCTGCGCGCGGATGTCACCATCCTCGACAACAACATCGATACCTTGCGTCGTCTTGATAACGAGTTCCAGGGAGCAGCCAAGGTGGTTTACTCCAACAGCGAGACGCTGGAGCGACATCTGCTGGCGGCCGATCTGGTCATCGGCGGCGTACTGGTGCCGGGTGCCACTGCGCCAAAACTTGTCCGCCGTGACCACATTGCGCGCATGAAGCCGGGTTCTGCCATCGTCGATGTGGCCATCGATCAGGGCGGCTGTGTGGAAACCTCCCACGCCACCACCCATCAGGATCCGACCTATATCGTCGATGAGGTGGTGCACTACTGTGTCGCCAACATGCCGGGGGCGGTGGCCCGCACCTCGACCGTGGCGCTCAACAATGCCACCCTCCCCTTTATCATCAAGCTGGCCCAGCAAGGATATCGTCAGGCACTGCTGAACGATCCCAACCTGCTGCACGGGCTCAACGTGATGGAGGGCAAGCTCACCTGCAAGGAAGTGGCCGTGGCACATGGCCTTGCCTACACGGATCCCCTGACCCTGCTGAACTGATCTGCGCTGGCCTGCGCCAGTTGGAGATGAGTGAAAATCCGCCCGCGATGGGCGGTTTTTTTATTCCTTTATTTTGCATGTCACCCCTTGTGAACACGATTAGTGCAATCGACTCACCAGCCTTTGACCCCGGATCACGAATTACCTACAATCGCGCAAACTCATCACATCCCGGAAATGACATCATGAGCCAAGTCACGCACAGCAAATTGCTGATCTTAGGGTCAGGCCCGGCCGGTTACACCGCGGCCGTCTACGCCGCCCGCGCCAACCTCAATCCCCTGCTCATCACCGGCATGCAGCAAGGGGGTCAGCTGACCACCACCACCGAAGTGGAAAACTGGCCAGGTGATCCGGAAGGGCTGACCGGCCCTGCCCTGATGGAGCGCATGAAAGAGCATGCAGAGAAGTTCGATACCCGCATCCTGTTTGATCACATCAACAGTGTCGAACTGACTCAGCGCCCGTTCCGTCTCAAGGGCGACAACGGCGAGTACACCTGCGATGCCCTGATCATCGCGACCGGCGCCTCCGCCAAGTATCTGGGTCTGCCCTCCGAAGAGGCCTTCAAGGGTCGCGGCGTCTCCGCCTGTGCCACCTGTGACGGTTTCTTCTACCGCAATCAGGAAGTGGCGGTGATCGGCGGCGGCAACACCGCTGTTGAAGAAGCCTTGTATCTGGCCAACATCGCCAAGAAGGTGCACCTGATCCACCGCCGCGACGAATTCCGTGCCGAGAAGATCCTGATCAAGCGTCTGCACGACAAGGTCGCGAGCGGCAATATCGTGCTGCACACCCACCAGACTCTGGACGAAGTGCTGGGGGATCAGATGGGGGTCACCGGTGTGCGCCTGCGCAACACTCAGGACAACAGCACCAGCGAGCTGCCGCTGATGGGCGTCTTCATCGCCATCGGCCACCAGCCCAATACCCAGATCTTCGATGGCCAGCTGGAGATGCAAAACGGCTATCTGAAGGTACGTGGCGGCCTCGACGGTTTTGCCACCCAGACCAGCATTGAAGGTGTCTTCGCTGCCGGCGATGTGGCCGACCACAACTACCGTCAGGCGATCACCTCTGCTGGTACCGGCTGCATGGCAGCCCTCGATGCCGAACGCTACCTCGACGCGCAATAAACAAGCGCAGTGTCTAGTCCTGAAATAGGTTTACACATTTTCAACTAGCATTTCTCTACTCAGAACCCCCTATGGACCGCATCGGGGGTTCTGTATTTCAACGCATGATGCGGCCGCTCCGCGTTGTAAATATCCACTGCTTCACGCACCATTTCCCGCGCTTGCGTCAAATCCTGCGGGCTTTGCAACAACAACTCTCCTTTCAAAATCCCGTTCACCCGCTCCGCCAACGCATTCTGGTAACAGTCATACCCATCCGTCATCGAGCATTTCACCCCGTACCGTTCATGTAATGACTGATACAGCACAGAGCAATACTGCACGCCGCGGTCCGAGTGATGGATGAGTTCACCGCCGCCACGCCGTTGCTTCAGTGCTTTCTTAAACGCCATCGCCACCGATTCGGCGTGCATCCCTTCGTGCACGTGATGGCCCACTATCTTGCGTGAGTACGCATCCGTCACCAGGCTCAGGTACAGCGGTCCGCTCCTGGCTGGCAGATAGGTGATATCAGCAACCCAGACCTGCTCCGGAGCCACCGGTGTGACCTGCTCTGGCCCCGCCTTGAGCAAGTTGGGATGACGGTAGAAACGGTGAAAACTGTGGGTGGTCTTGTGATACGCCCGTCTGGGCTGCACCAGCAAGCGGTGCTCGGCCAATATCCGAAACAGCCTGTCCCGCCCGACCTTGAGCCCGCCATCATCCTGACCCTGCAGCAGATAATGTAGCTTGCGGGTGCCGACCCGAGGTTGTCGCAGTCGAACCTGACGCACGAAGCGCACCACCTGCAATCCTTGTGCATGGCGCTCGTCGGCGACCCGATTGCGCTTGTAGTAAGCCTGCCGGCTTATCCCTAGAAACAGGCAAGCCCTGACAATGGTCAGCCTCTCGACTTGCCGCTGCGAGAGGACTTGCCGGGTCGCTTTTTTACGATGGAGACGCCGTAGTCATTCTTCAGCACATCGACGACGGCCTCAAAGAACTGGGCTTTCTGGCTCATCAGCGCCAGCTGTTGCTCGAGTTCCTTGATGCGCTGTTCGGGCGTCTGGTTGTCGGGGTCAGGCATGGTGATGCTCCTGCCGGCACGAACAGAAGCCCCCTGGCTCCAATCTTGCCGACCATGTTTACGCAACCATACCAGAACGGTGGAGCGGCCCTGAATGCCATAACGCACCTGAGCCTGTTTGTAGGTGAGCTCGCCTTTTTCAATCTGCTCGACCAGCGCCAGTTTAAAAGTCAGCGAGTAATCGCGCTGTGTCCGTTTCACACCTTGTCCCATTGGGTTCTCCATTTATTGGGGGGAAAGGTGTAAACCATATTCAGGATGGGACACAGATGTGATATAAGGCATACCAGTCGGTATGCCTTTTTTATTTAAAGGAGTCTAATGAAACAGAAGATATTGATTGTCGAAGATAGCCTGACCATCCGCCGTATGCTGACTCAGGCCATTGCCCAGCAGACAGGCCTCGAGATTGACGCCTTTGATACCCTCGAAGGTGCCCGTCACTGCCGGGGCGAGGAGTATGTGGTCGCGCTGGTGGACCTGACCTTGCCGGATGCGCCCCGTGGCGAAGCGGTCAACGAGCTGCTGGCTCGAGGTTTGCCGGTGGTGATCCTCACTGCCGACATCAGCGAGGATAAACGTGCCGCCTGGCTGGAAACCGGCGTGCTGGACTATGTGATGAAGGATTCGCGCCACTCGCTGCAATATGCCGTCAGTCTGGTGCACCGCCTCTATCTCAACCAGTCGATCGAAGTGCTGGTAGTCGACGACTCACGCACCTCCCGTCACCGCACCATGGCCCAGTTGCGCAAGCAGTTGTTGCAGGTGCATGAGGCCAGTCATGCCCGTGAAGCGATGGCGATGCTGGAGCAACACCCGGACATCCGGCTGGCACTGGTCGACTACTATATGCCGGATATCGATGGCATCAGTCTGGTGCGGATGCTGAGAGAGCGATACAGCAAGCAGCAGCTCGCGATTATCGGGATCTCGGTCTCGGACAAGCGCGGTCTCTCTGCTCGCTACCTCAAGCAGGGCGCCAACGACTTTCTCAACCAGCCGTTCGAGCCGGAAGAACTGCAGTGTCGGGTCAGCCACAATCTGGAAGCGCTCGAGCAGTTCAACAGCATTCAGGAGTCAGCCAATCGTGATTACCTGACCGGTCTCTACAACCGGCGCTACTGGTTAAACGAAGGGCAAAAATGGTTTGAAGAGCATCAGCGCCTGCAGACGCCTCTTGCACTCTGTGTGCTCGATGTGGATCACTTCAAGCAGGTCAACGATCACTGGGGCCATGCCATCGGCGATCAACTGCTCTGCCATCTGACCCGGCTACTGACCCAGTTCTTCCCCGATGCCATGATCGCCCGCTTTGGCGGAGAGGAGTTTGCCATGATGGTGCCTCACTGTACCGTCCCCGTGTTGATCAAGCGTCTTGAAGGGCTGCGTCAGCAGCTGCGCCAGCAACCTTTGTCACCGGAAACCCCGCTCTTTGTTCGCGCCAGTTACGGCGTGATCAGCGTCGGGCGGATATCCATGGACGAGGCGCTGAGCGTAGCGGATCGGCTGCTCTATCAGGCAAAGAACACCGGTCGCGACAAGATAGTCTCTCAAGAGATAACTATCTGAATCCTCAGGGCATCAGTCCCGTGTATTACCGCCCGACAGACTTTCCGACAGGAGAGTCTGCGGGTTCCTTTCCTGCCACAGTCTCCCCATCACCATGACTATCGAAAGTCAGTAAGTCTTGTCGACCCGCACCCCATCATCGAAGTAGAGAATGCGCACCTTGTCTCCATTGGCAAAGACCATGGCGGGATCATAATCCTGGATCACGTTGATAAGGGCATTTTGCTCGTTGCGGATCAGCAGCTCCACCAACTTGTTTTCCACCACGGTTCCCCCGGACTGGTATTGTTGCGCAGCTGCAGCTCCCGCCAGCGCCCCGACGGCGGTGGCGATCTCACGACCATGACCGCCGCCAAACTGGTTGCCCAGCAGACCGCCCAACACGGCACCACCCAGCGTCTTCCAGCCAGAGTGCTCGGACTCCAGGATCTGGCGCTGGGTAATATTGCGCACCGTTTCGACCTGACCAAACACCACCTGATTGACGGGCCGCGCGGTATTGCGCTGGTAGACCTCCGCCCCGGCAGGCGCCGTGACAAAGCAGAGCAAGCTGGATACTATCAGGATAATGGCCTTCATCTATAAACCTCGTTGCCTTATGTCTCGCTATCTTACCCAACTGGATGATGAGCTTTGCTGGTTTCCCGACCCCAGCCATGCGCTGGAAGAGCCCAACGGCTTGCTGGCGATCGGCGGGGATCTCTCCCCTGCCAGATTGCTGGCAGCTTATCACAAGGGGATCTTCCCGTGGAATGAACCCCACCAGCCGACCCTGTGGTGGTCACCGGATCCCCGCGGAGTGATCCGCCCAGACCAACTCCATGTGGGACGGACACTGCAGAAGATTATCCGCCGTACCCCATTCGATATTTCCGTCAATCGCGCCTTTAATGAAGTCATTACCGCCTGCGCCGCCCCTCGTCGCACTGCCGATGGCACCTGGATCAGCCAACCCATGATCGAGGCCTACCAGCAGTTGCATCGGCTGGGTCATGCCCACTCTATCGAGATCTGGCAGGAGGGAGAGCTGCAAGCGGGACTGTATGGCCTCTCTATCGGCCGACTGTTTTGCGGTGAATCCATGTTCAGCCGGATTGATAACGGCGCCAAACTTGCCATGGTGGCACTCTGTCGCCACTTCGCCCGCCATCACGGCGCCCTCATCGATTGCCAGATGCAAAACCCGTTTCTGGCGACCCTGGGTATCGAGGAGTGGCCACGGGCCCGTTTTCTGGCTGAGCTGGCGCGCCTTGGCCATCAACCACTGTTGGCTTCCTGCTGGCAAGAGGGGGAGATCAGCTTATGACTGAAGAAGTGATCCTCAAAGTAGGGCTGACTCCCAAGCATCCCTGCAGTTATCTGGACCATGAACAGGAGCAGTTGCTGGTGCTGATGGAACACAATCTGCTCAACGCCAACGGTTACGAGCGATTGTTGACTGCCGGTTTTCGCCGCAGTGGCAACGACATCTATCGTCCCCACTGCCCGGCGTGCCATGCCTGCCAATCCCTTCGAATTCACAGCGAGCGCTTTCGTCCCAGCCGTGGCCAGAAGCGGATCCGCCAGCTCAACAAAGATATCGAGATCGTCCTGAGCTACGACGACAAGCCCGAGTATTACCTGCTCTACGAACGTTATATCCGCGAACGCCACCACGATGGCAGCATGTATCCCCCCAACCGCAGCCAGTATCGTGGGTTTCTCCATTGTGACTGGACCCGCCGCTCTACCTGGAGATGCGCAAAGAGGGCCGCCTTATCGGTGTAGCCACCACAGACCTGCTGCCCCACTCCTTGAGCGCCATGTACACCTTCTTCGATCCTGACTATGCCGATCGCTCCCTGGGCACCTTTGCAATCCTCTGCCAGCTCGATCTGGCCAGGCGAACAGGGCGAAGCTGGCTCTATCTTGGCTATCTGGTAGAGGCGTGCCGCAAGATGAATTACAAGCGCAATTATCTCCCTCACGAGCTGTTAATTCAGGGGGAATGGAAAAATATCGACACCAAGCCCGAGTAAACTTTACACATAGCCTTAAATCCGGCATGATCCAGCGGTTTTTTGTTGTGGCTTATCAAGAGGATTCAATGGCTAAAGAAGACAGTATTGAGATGCAGGGCACTATTCTCGAAACCCTGCCCAATACCATGTTCCGTGTGGAACTGGAGAATGGTCACGTGGTTATCGCTCATATTTCAGGCAAGATGCGCAAAAACTACATTCGTATCCTGACTGGAGACAAAGTAACGGTAGCACTGACTCCCTACGATCTCTCCAAGGGACGTATTGTTTTCCGCTCTCGCTAAGCCAGGAATTCAGCAAAAAACCCCAACCTTTCGGTTGGGGTTTTTTGTCGTTTTCTGATCACTGACGCTTAGTGGGAAACAGCTTCAACATTGACCTGAAAATCAAAGCTGAGGCTGTCATTTACCAACTCAACCTTCACAATTCCCCCGTCAACCAGTGAGCCGAACAGGATCTCATTGGCCAGGGGTTTCTTGAGGTGCTCTTGGATAACCCGACCCATCGGTCTGGCCCCCATGGCTCTGTCATATCCCTTCTCTGCCAACCAGTGGCGGGCACGCTCGGACACCTCGAGAGAGACTCCCTTCGCATCCAGTTGAACCTGCAATTCGACAATGAACTTGTCGACCACCTGATGGATCACCGTCATATCGAGATGGTTGAACCAGATGGTGTGATCAAGCCGGTTACGAAACTCCGGACTGAAGGTCTTGTTGATCACCGCCATGGCATCGTGGCTCAAATCCTGTTGCTGGAAGCCAATCGATTTGCGTTGGGTCTCCTGCACACCGGCGTTGGTAGTCATCACCAAAATGACGTTACGGAAATCCGCCTTGC
Organism: Aeromonas sp. 95A; assembly: GCF_051919235.1. Taxonomy (NCBI): domain Bacteria; kingdom Pseudomonadati; phylum Pseudomonadota; class Gammaproteobacteria; order Aeromonadales; family Aeromonadaceae; genus Aeromonas; species Aeromonas sp. 95A. The sequence goes on along the minus strand of NZ_JBQBFC010000001.1, from coordinate 250,353 downwards.
GCCCGTTGTTATCGGTCAAGGTGCCGTTGTCCATCACCTGCAACAGCAGATTGAATACGTCCGGGTGAGCTTTCTCAATTTCGTCGAGCAACACAACGGAATGAGGATGCTTGATCACCGCATCGGTCAGCAACCCTCCCTGTTCAAAACCGACATAACCGGGAGGCGCGCCAATCAAGCGAGATACGGTATGGCGTTCCATGTACTCGGACATATCAAAGCGCAGCATCTCGACACCCAGCGCCTTGCCCAACTGCTGGGTCACCTCTGTTTTACCAACACCGGTAGGACCGGCAAACAGGAAGCAACCAACCGGGCGACGCTCATTGCCAAGTCCTGAACGAGAGAGGCGAATCGCATCGGTCAGTACCTCGATGGCTTTATCTTGACCAAAGACCACCATCTTCAGATTGCGCTCCAGGTTCTTCAGTACCTCTTTATCCGAGGAAGAAACTGATTTCTCCGGAATGCGGGCGATCTTGGCCACTATGGACTCAATTTCCTGCACATTGATCACTTTCTTGCGCTTGCTCGCGGGCAATAACCGTTGACCGGCGCCCGCCTCGTCTATCACATCGATCGCTTTGTCGGGTAGGTGACGATCATTGATGTACTTGGCAGAGAGCTCGGCAGCTGCACGGATCGCCTTGGCGGTATAGCGTACGCCGTGGTGGGCTTCGTAGCGACTCTTGAGTCCCATCAGGATGCGAGTGGTGTCATCGATAGTCGGCTCGACAATATCGATCTTCTGGAAGCGACGGGCCAACGCACGGTCTTTCTCGAAGATCTGGGCATACTCCTGATAAGTGGTGGATCCCACACAGCGGAGCAAACCATTGGAGAGCAGCGGCTTGATCAGGTTGGCTGCATCCAGCTGACCACCGGATGCCGCACCGGCACCGATGATGGTATGGATCTCGTCGATAAAGAGGATGGCCCCTTCCTGACGCTCAATTTGCTTGAGCAGTACCTTGAGGCGCTTCTCGAAATCCCCACGGTATTTGGTGCCCGCCAGCAGAGAACCCATATCCAGCGAATAGATGGTACTGCCCGCAATCACCTCGGGGACATCCCCCTTGACGATGCGATAGGCCAAGCCTTCTGCAATAGCGGTTTTGCCTACACCCGCTTCACCCACCAGCAGCGGGTTGTTCTTGCGACGACGGCAGAGCACCTGAATGGTACGATTGAGCTCCTGATCACGGCCAATCAGCGGATCGATGCGCCCTTCCAGCACCAGCTGGTTCAGGTTGGTGGCAAAGCTTTCGATCTGGGCGGCCGAAACATCATCATCAGACTCGGGATTGTTATTGCTACCGAGATCCGGCTTGTTATCCTTGCGCACCCCGTGGGAGAGGAAATTGACGACGTCGAGACGGCTGATCTCGGCTTTTTTCAGGAAATAGGCAGCTTGTGACTCCTGCTCACTGAAGATAGCGACCAGCACGTTGGCGCCGCTGACTTCGGTATTGCCGGAGGATTGCACATGGAAGACGGCACGCTGCAACACGCGCTGGAAGCCCAGTGTCGGCTGGGTTTCACGATCTTCATCGTCGCGCGGTATGAGCGGAGTAGTTTGGGTGATGAATGCGCGGATCTCCTTGCGCATCTGCTCGACATCGGCACCACAGGAGCTCAGCGCCTCATGGGCTGAACTGTTATCCAGAAGGGCTAACAACAGGTGCTCGACGGTCATGAATTCGTGGCGCTCGTCACGGGCCAGTTTGAAAGCCTCGTTCAGCGTCTTTTCTAGATCTTTATTCAACATAGGCACCTCCCCTAGTACAGCTACAATGTGGTGTCACACTCGCCATCACGTCATCAGATTCAAGCCTTTTCCATAGTACAGAGCAGTGGATGTTCGTTGTTACGTGCATAGGTGTTGACCTGGACAACCTTGGTTTCGGCGATCTCTGCGGTAAACATGCCGCAGACACCCTTACCACTATAATGCACACTCAGCATGACCTGAGTCGCCTTGTCCAAATCCATACCAAAGAACTTTTGCAGCACCTCCACCACAAACTCCATGGGCGTGTAGTCATCGTTGTTCAACACAACCTTATACATGGGTGGCGGCTGCAGCTTTGTTTTCTCTGCTTCTGCAATCTCTTCATTAGCAAAGAGTTCTTTCTGCTTGCTCATAATCGCGCTTTGGTACCTCTAGATTACTACCGTCTAACACAAGGTTGTCAATAGACTTGTTAACCAGATCACATCAGCTGTTAACAACTTCTTGACTCGCTCAAAAGTTAGACTAGATTGGTTACTTGCTAATCTGTGCCCGTCTGCTATGGGCCCATGTCCCTAGTTATAAAGGGCTGGCGCAGGTTACTCAACGACTTCTGGGTAATCAATAAAAGGATGTAGAAGTATGGCAACCGGCACAGTTAAGTGGTTTAACAACGCAAAAGGATTTGGGTTTATCTGTCCGGAAGGCGGCGGTGAGGATATCTTCGCTCACTACTCCACGATTCAAATGGAGGGCTACAAGACCCTGAAAGCGGGTCAGGCTGTCAATTTTGAACTGCAACAGGGGCCGAAAGGAAATCACGCCTCTGTGATTGTGCCAAACGAAGCACAAAATATGTAAATAACACCCGTTGGATAAATAAAAAACCGGTTCCTCTCTGAGCAACCGGTTTTTTATTGTCAGATTTCTGGCGAATCCTGCCTCCTCACGGGATCACAGGGTTATCACCAGCCATGATCAGTCGTGATATTCACTGCAGGCGATCAGGGTATTTTCCATCAGGCTGGCGACCGTCATCGGGCCCACACCACCGGGTACCGGAGTAATGAAGGAGGCATGGCTGCGCGCCGTCTCAAACTCTACATCCCCGACCAGCGAGCCATCAGCCAGGCGGTTGATGCCCACATCGATCACCAGTGCCCCCGGTTTGATCCACTCCCCAGGGATGAAGTTGGGCTTGCCGACCGCAACAACCAGCAGATCGGCACGGCGTACCTGCTCTTCCAGATCCCGGGTAAAACGGTGACAGGTCGTGGTCGTGCAGCCCGCCAGCAACAATTCGAGGGTCATGGGACGCCCGACGATGTTGGAAGCACCGACCACAACGGCGTGCAAACCATGGGTTTTGACACCGGTGGTCTCGATCAGCGTCATGATCCCTTTCGGAGTGCAGGGGCGCAGCGCCGGAATACGTTGGGCCAGACGGCCGACGTTATACGGGTGAAATCCATCTACATCCTTGTCAGGCTGGATCCGCTCCAGCACCTGAGTGGTATCAAAGTGATCCGGCAACGGCAGCTGAACCAGAATGCCATCTACGTGGCTATCCGCATTCAGCTGATCAATCAGCGCCAGCAGCTCTTCCTGACTGGCAGTGGCACTCAGGTCATAGGAGCGGGAGAGAAAACCCACCTCCTCGCACGCCCGGCGTTTGCTGCCGACATAGACCTGAGAGGCGGGATCCGCCCCCACCAGAATGACTGCCAGCCCTGGAGCCCGTTTCCCTGCCGCCAACCGCTGTTGGACTTGCGCCGCGACCTGGCTGCGAATCGTTTGCGCAACCTGTTTTCCATCTATGATTTTGGCAGACATCGTTCTCCACTCACCATGTGTTCAACTGCCGCGCATTGTCGCATTTTTTTAGCCGGGATGTTAGCGGCAGACGCACGCCAGACCTGTAGCGGGCAATAAGTAGGCACTTGAATTTACTGGGGGAAAAAGTCGTTGACGCTGGCCCTTACGCTTGGCTATGATGCCCGCCCGTTGCCCAGTACGACTCATGTCGATATGCTGGTCAGGGATTTTCGGTGATTAGCGCAGTCCGGTAGCGCATCTGGTTTGGGACCAGAGGGTCAAAGGTTCGAATCCTTTATCACCGACCATGTTCATCGATTCGTCCTTAAGACGTGTTGATACAAAGCGCCCTTAGCTCAGTTGGATAGAGCAACGGCCTTCTAAGCCGTGGGTCGCAGGTTCGAATCCTGCAGGGCGCGCCATTGATGTTCCCCAATCCTTCTGGATTGGCGAGCGTTGATGAAAATTTCAGTGGTGGCTGTAGCTCAGTTGGTAGAGTCCCGGATTGTGATTCCGGTTGTCGTGGGTTCGAGCCCCATCAGCCACCCCATTATTCTGTCGATAATCGCCGCAAGGTGATGTCCATCGACTTGGTGCAGTGACCTTCTGGTCTGCTCCGCGAAAAACCGGCCAAGGCCGGTTTTTTGTTTTGCACTCGACAGCGCCATGCCTTGTCGGCAAGGCATCCTCCAGCTCGATAAACGCGGCTCTGCCCATTTGTCACGATTCGCGCTCCCCGTCGATACACAGCCACACTCCCCCGCACATCAGTCTGCTCGGTTCTTTTTCTGTATTTCCCAAGCGCCATTGATATGCTGATCGCTCTTCCTCTCTCCTGCTTTCCGTTGGAGCTTTTCTATGCAACGCATTCTTTTTGTCGAAGATGATCCCGAGATTGGCCAGCTCATCAGCAGTTGGCTCGGTCGCCACGATATGGACGTGACCCTCGAGCCCAGAGGGGACATGGCACTGGCCCGGGTCGAGGCCGAACAGCCCGATCTGGTGCTGCTCGATATCATGTTGCCGGGGCAAGATGGCATGTCCCTCTGTCGGGATCTGCGGCCGCGCTTCGACGGCCCCATCGTAATGCTCACCTCGCTGGACAGCGACATGAACCAGATCCTGAGTCTGGAGCTGGGCGCCAACGACTACATTCTCAAAACGACGCCACCGCCGGTGCTGCTGGCCCGGTTGCGGGTGCAGTTTCGCCAGCACCAGCAAGCATCAACCCAACCGGCAGCCACCAGCAGCGTTCCACAGCAACTGCAATTTGGTCGGCTGCGGGTGGATGGCCCGGGGCGAGATGTGCGGCTCAATGGCGAGAGCGTTGCCCTCTCGACCGCTGACTTTGATCTGCTGTGGGAGCTCGCCTGTCACGCGGGCCAAATCTTGAGTCGGGAAGCCCTCTTTCGCAGCTTGCGCGGCCGGGAGTACGACGGCCAGGATCGCAGCATGGATGTGGCCATCTCCCGCCTGCGCCGAAAACTGGGTGATAACCCTGACAACCCGACCCGGATCAAGACGGTGCGCCAGAAAGGCTACCTCTTCGTCCCCCACGCCTGGGAATAACCCTCTTTCGGGAGCACCGCCATGCGCCGCCTCTTTATCCAGTTCTATCTGTTACTGATCGGCTGCTTCACCCTCGCCATCCTGCTGGTTGGTGTGGTCTATCAGGTGACCGCCGAACGGGCGAGTGATCGCTATCTCGAACGCATGATGCAGGGCTCTCTTGGCCTGTTGACCGGCGAGTTGGCAAGAACCCCGCCAGAGCGCTGGCCCGATCGGCTGGCCGAGCAGAGCAGTCAGTTTACCCTCCCCCTCAAGATCGGCGAGCTGGTGCGCCAGCCCCTGACCAGCGAGGATCAAGCCTTTCTGGCCGCCGGCAACATTGTCATCGTCGAGGAGGATGACACCTTCCTGCAGCGCATCCCCGATACCGATCGGGTGCTGATTGTCGGCCCTGTACCCTACCTCTCCTACCTGCACGAGCTGCACTGGGTCGATGTGGGGCTGCTGCTGGTGATCGGCCTCTCTCTCGGCCTGCCCATCCTTCTGTGGTTGCGTCCCCACTGGCGCGGCTTGCAACAGTTGGAGCAAACCGCACGTCGCGTAGGTGATGGGGATCTCTCCTGCCGAACCAATCTGCCACCGGGCAGCAGTCTGGCCCGGGTGGGACGCACCTTCGATCAAATGGCGACCCAATTGCAGGCCATGATTGCCAGCCGCAAGCAGCTGACCGATGCCATCGCCCACGAGTTGCGCACCCCGCTGGTCCGGTTGCGCTATCGGCTTGCCATGCTCGATCCTGCCCCTGCCGAGCAGGAGCAGCAGGCGCTGGAGCGAGATCTGGGAGCGCTGGACGCTCTGATCGAAGAGATGCTCACCTACGCCAAGCTGGATAGACCCGAGTTGCCGTTGCAACAGGACGAGCTTGAGCTCAGCCACTGGGCACAAGCGCATCTCGGCGACTGGCAAGCGCTGGCCCCCAAAAAGAAGCTCACCCTCGATCTGCCGCCACGTCACATGCCCTGGTGCGGCGATCAGCGTCTGCTGACGCGCGCGGTAGAGAACCTGATCGGCAATGCCCTGCGCTACGCCGAGAGCGAGGTTACCCTCTCCATCTCGCGGCTGCAGGAGAACTATCTGCTGGAGGTTAGCGATGATGGGCCGGGGATCGATCCCGCGCTGGCGCCCCAGATCTTCGAGCCGTTCGTACGCCTTGATCAGAGCCGGGATCGTCGCACCGGCGGCACCGGGTTGGGGCTGGCCATCGTGCGCAGCATTGCCCGTCATCACGGGGGGGATGTGGCGCTGCTTGCCAGTGACCACGGCGCCCGCTTCTGCCTCACCCTGCCTGTACATTTGGATACAAACCGTCACCAACCGCTCACTGAAGGGCCGCTGCAACCGTCATAGGATGACTGTCATGGAGAACGCTCCATAACATCAACCCGAATAAGGAAATTGAACATGAAAAAGATCATTCCCCTGACCTTGGCTGCCGTCTTCGCCCTCACTTCCGGTTTCACCATGGCGGCCACTCCGACCAAGACAGCCACGCCGCAGGCGACCCAGACCAAGGTGGTGAAAAAACACCATAAAACCACCCACGCCAAGACCCCTGCCGTCAAAGTCGCACCGAAAACCAAGTGATCCAACCGGTCACTGGATAACACAGAGGGAGGCTGACGCCTCCCTTTCCATCTCTTCCCGAAATTTTCCTGACGAGCGCCTCCCTCGTCCAACCGGATCCACGACCCGGCTCCCCCTTTGCGGGAAACGGTCAATGACCACAGGAACATGGCATGTGGCGTCATCTGCTTAAATGGCTCGGCCCCTTGTGTAGCTTGCTGCTGCTCGGCACCGCACTGACCGTGCTGTATCACCTGACTCAGGCATGGCACTGGCACGATATTCGTGTGGCCATCTGGTCCCAACCCCTGCCGCGACTGGCGGGCGCCCTGTTGCTGACCCTGCTCAGTTATGGTTGCCTCTGCAGCTATGACATGCTGGCGCTCCATGCGCTGGGCAAGCGCCTTCCCTGGCAACAGGTCAGCATCACCTCCTTTATCGCCTACACCTTCTCCAACACCCTGGGATTTGCCCTGCTGACCGGCACCTCGGTACGCTATCGGCTCTACTCAGCCCTCGGTCTGGCGACCGGTGAGGTAGCCCGCGTGGTGCTGTTCTGCTCCATCACCTTTTTCCTCGGCCTGCTGGCGTGGGGAGGTGGCGCCCTACTGACCTGCGATGTATCACAGTTGCTGCCTGACTGGCCGCAATGGGCAGATACCCTGCTCAGGCTGGCGGGCGTCATGGCTCTGCTGTTGGTGGCCTGCTACCTCTGCTGGCCCACACACCGTCTCTCCTGGCGCGAACACAGCCTGATCCTGCCCGGCTTCAAGGTTCGTCTGTTGCAGCTGTTGGTCGCGCTGGCCGACTGGATGGCCGCCGCCGCCGTGCTGTTTGTGCTGTTGCCTGCAGATAGCGTCCCCTACCCTGTGCTGCTCAGTGCCTTCGTGCTGGCCAGCTTCCTCGGGGTACTGGCCCACGTGCCGGGCGGGATTGGGGTGTTCGAAGCGAGCATGAGCCTGTTGTTAGCTAACTACCTGCCAACCGACAAGCTGCTCGCCTCGCTGCTGCTCTATCGCTGCATCTATTACCTGCTTCCCTTTCTCTGTGCCCTGCTGCTCTTTGCGAGTCAGGAGATGCTGCAACAAAAAGCACGCTGGCAACGGCTACAGGGGCTGATGAGCGTGGTGCGCGAATTTCTACCAGCCCTCATCAGCATGGGAACCTTCGCCGCCGGCAGCCTGCTGCTCTGCTCGGGGATGATCCCGACCATGCGCAGCCACATCGAAGTGTGGCTGCAGGTGTTACCGCTCCATCTGCTGGAGCTCTCCCACGTGCTCGGCAGCGTGAGTGGTATCCTCCTGATCCTGCTGGCGCGCAGCCTCTATCGCCGTCACGACGCCGCGTTTCGCATCACCCAGCTGCTGCTGGCTCTGGGTATCGCCTTCTCCCTGCTCAAGGGCGGTGACTGGGAGTCTGCCCTGCTGCTCGGCAGCATCCTGCTCATCATGACCCCCTGCCGCTCCCTCTTCTATCGCAAGGGGTCGCTGCTCTATCCCCAGTACACCCCGGGCTGGCTCATCTCGGTCGGCGCCGTGCTGCTGGGGGCGCTGTGGCTGCTGCTCTTCTCCTACCGTCAGGTGGAGTATGACCACGCCCTCTGGTTCCACTTCTCGCCCCACGGCGGGGCTGCCCGCGGCCTGCGCGCCATGGGGAGCGTGGTGGCCGTGCTGGCCGTGGCCGGGGTTGCCCAGCTGCTTGCGCCGCTGCGCGTAGTCGGTGAAAAGCCGGACAAAGAGACGCTGGCGCGCGCCCACGAGCTGGTGGTACGCGAAGGGGGGATCCACGGCTATCTGGCCCAGTTGCAGGACAAGTCCCTGCTGTTCCACTCCGCCGGCGACGCCTTCCTGATGTATGGCATCGAGGGCAACAGCTGGATTGTGATGGGGGATCCGGTCGGTCGCCCCGAGCAGATCGAAGAGCTGCTCTGGCAATTTCGCGAGCGGTGCGACGAGCACGACGCCAATCCGGTCTTTTATCAGGTCTCGGCCCGCTATCTTCCACTCTATCTGGAGCTGGGGCTGATCCCCTTCAAGCTTGGTGAAGAGGCGATGGTCGATCTGGCCACCTTCGATCTGGCGGGCAGCCGGCTGCGCAACCTGCGCCAGAGCCACGCCAAGGGCAAACGGGAAGGGTTGACCTTCGAGGTGGTCGAGGCAAGTGCCGTGGCCCCCCTGCTGCCCAGATTGCAGACCGTCTCCGATACCTGGCTGCAGAGCAAGATGGGCAAGGAGAAGGGCTTCTCGGTCGGCCGCTTCGAGCCTGACTACCTGACCTTGAGCCCGGCTGCGCTGGTGTGGCACGAGGGGCAGATCGTCGGCTTTGCCAACCTCTGGGTGAGCGAAAACAAGGAGACGCTCTCCATCGATCTGATGCGCTACAGCCTAGATACCGGCACAGCTCCCATCATGGATTTTCTCTTTGTCGAGCTGCTGTTGTGGGGCAAGGCGCAAGGGTACGCCAGCTTCAATCTGGGGATGGCCCCCATGTCCGGCTTCAACGATCACCCGCTCGGCAGCTACTGGGCCCGCCTTGGCAATACCTTGTTCGTCCGTGGCAGCCGCTTTTACAACTTCCAGGGGCTCAGACGCTACAAGGAGAAATTTTCGCCCCGCTGGGAACCCCGCTACCTGCTCTGCAGCAGCAAGCTGGTACTGCCCAGAACCCTGACTCACCTGATCACCCTGATTAGCCGCGGCCCGCTGGGGCTGATCAAGAAATAGGAGCATGGCCAATGAGAGCCCTGATATTGCTGTTACTCAGTCTCGTACTGCCCGTTTCGTCTTTTGCGGCGCACGCCGCCCCGGTCAAGGATGACCTGAGCCTGATTGAGCTGCCGGTCAAGCAGCCATCCGACGCCCCCATGGTGATCTTTCTCAGCGGCGATGGCGGCTGGGCAGCCCTCGACAAGGGGTTGAGCGCCCAGTTTCAGCTGCACGGCATACCGGTCGTGGGCTGGAGCTCCCTCACCTACTACTGGAAGAAGAAAACCCCGGAGCAGGTGACCGCCGATCTGGAGCGGATCCTCGACGATTATCAAGCCCGCTGGCAGCGCCCCCGCTGGCTGCTGGTCGGTTTCTCGTTTGGTGCAGAGATTGCCCCCTTCGTCATCAACCGGTTGCCGGAGCACTATCGTCAGGGACTGGTCGGGGCCGTGATGCTCTCCCCCTCTACCAGCTCGGATTTCGAGATCCACGTCAGCGACATGCTGACCCACAAGGCCCGCAGCTACCCGACCGAACCGCAGGTGAAGACCATCCGTGACCTGCCGATGCTCTGCCTGCAAGGAGCCGATGACGATGACGGCGACCGCCTCTGCCCCCGTCTCAACCAGCCCAACGTCACCACCGTCACTCTGCCGGGAGGACACCATTTTGACGATAACTACCCCCAGCTCTATCAGGCCATCACCAAGCTTCTGAACCTGCCCCCGGATCCGCTGACTGTGGAGCATTAATCGGTATCACCACGGAATGCCTTTCAAGTACCGATCAGGGCAAATCAGCGAGCAATGAAAAGGGCCTCTCTTGCGAGAGGCCCTTGTACTGAATTGGGCGGAAACTTTAAAAAGGATCGACCAATAGGTTGGCCGTGGCGTCAAAGTCACCGAGGCTTTTCACTACGATTGCCCAAGCGGTTCAGCCAGATGCTGGGCAATCAACAATGAGGATTTGCAGTCCTATGCTGACAACTGCTCGGGATTGCGCCATAAAACAAAAGCCCTGATGTTTCCATCAGGGCTTTGCAAGTTGGCGGTGAGGGAGGGATTCGAACCCTCACTTTTGTATATCACAGCACAAATATAACCTTTACATTCAATGACTTACGATACCAACATCGTTCATAAAAGCAGCGCGATTGACTCAAGCTATTGCCATGAGATTTTTACATCTTTTATAAAGAGAAATTCTGAAATGTCAAGCACATGCACATGATTTCTGACTATCGGAATCATGTTATCGTTTCCTCTGAATGGCGAATCGATTCACGTCCTCGCGAACTCCTGCTTTGCGGTAACGTTTGGTTAAGGGGCGGGCTTTAGCCCGTCCCAGTGAGCGCAGCGAACGGTTTGAACCAATTGTTACATACGCTGATCTGGTGATTTGTACCAGCCATCAATGGTGGCTTGAATCTGAGCCTTGATATGGGATTCAGTTGGTGGTGCGGTATCTCTAAAAGGAGTTAGGTTCAATGCAGCTCCATCCTCTAGGGCAATTGAGCTCATTTTATGCAACCTCTCCTCGCATGGGTCGCTTATGTGCGTCCAGCGTTCACGGTACAGCTCGCTAACTTTATAGTCGATTGTTATTGAGCAGCTATGGGCAAAGATTTTCCTCTGTTTTTCCCAAAAGTCAGAGTTCTTAAGTTCCGCCACTTCACGTGATGACCAACCCTCTTTTTTCTCTCTAGCCTTGAAGTGATAGTCAACGCACCCATCAACCATTGAATCGCCTAGTGCAAGCGCGCGACTAAACTCAGCTTGCCAGGATTCAAAATTAGGTTCTGGACACTGCAACATCGGAGCGCTGCTTTGGATGCCTTTTCTATATTCTTCTATAAGCCGTAGCTGGACATTTCTATATATTTTACTTGAGGCTGAATTTGCTTGAGTTGTTAGTTCTTCAAGTTTTTTATCTACAAATGTAATGGGCTGAACGAATGTATCATGTAGTTTTTCTGCTACTGCTTGCTGTGCGTCACGCCCAAAAATATTAAATGTGTCGCGACTTTTATTAATAAGAAAGATTGACTCTATAGGTATAGGGGTTTTTCCTAGCAAGGTGAGTCGCTGCTGCTCATAAAGTTGATTCTCAGCCTCACGCAACGCCTTGGCAGTGTCTGCAAGTTGCTCTCTAGAGGTTTGCTCTTTATTTGCCAAGATCTCTAGTGCTTTCTCTGCTTGTTCCTTTTCGTATTTAATGCTGTTTAATCTGTCTTCTAGTCCTTTGCTCTCTGTAGCCAGCTTTGATAAGTTAATTTTGCTCTCTTCAATATCTCGAGCATAGCTGTCCAGTTTTTCTTGCCAACTCGACCTTTCAATTTCCAAGCGTGCTAAATCTTCAGTGAGCTTCTCTTTTTGAAATACGGGCAATACAGTATAAAAATACCCCCATATGACAATCGCTAGCATAGCTACTTGTGAACAATTAGCTGCTATGGTGCTATATTTTGTAGCGCATGATGGGGGAGGTTCCTTTGTTTTTGTGGATTTCTGGAGGACATTAATAAGACGGTCTTCAAGGTCGTCTTTTGAGGTTGTTGCTTTCCCTTTCCGAATTCTTCTTTTAAACGTCATTGTTTTTCTCATAATCAGTTCTGAGACGCGGCTTTGCACGGCAGCCTATGTAACGATTAAGCTAAGGGGCCGGTTTTAGCCGGTCCGAGCGAACGAAGTGAGCGATTTGAGCGCATTGTTAAATGCCGGAAACGATAAGCTTTATGTCATGCCCATTAAATTTGTGTCCGTGCCAGAAATCTATAGCAACAGATACGGACTTGCTGCCATAGCTCTCGCAGTTCGGTTTTCCGGCGAGCAAAGCATTTTTTGTGGATTCGGTGATATTCATGTTTAAGCTTTTTTGAATCAGCGTTTCGGCGAGTGCTAAGAGTATTTCTATTGAAGAGTGGGATCTGCTTGAATCGTTAATGTTGAGTTTGATTTTTAAGATTTTTGCTATGCCTTCTATTCCCTCAACATAATAAGCAATGTTGTCAGGAATAATTTCGCTTCCAAGCTCCACCATTGGGGATGAAGCATGCCATTCATTGTCGAATCGCTTGTTGTAATGTCCGGTTGCAAGGCCTTCGTTAGAGAGGAAATCTTTTGCGATGTATGGTGACCACCCTTCTTCAAAGGGTACTTCATTTACGCTATTTTCGAGTTTTGTCACCTTGCGGATATGCTTAAATGAGTGGATTAGCTGTTTATGCGAAGTAATTTTCTCTCTAGATATGTGGTTCAGCCAGCGCTCAAGCAGAGCTAAGCGGAAATTAAAAAATATAATTGCATATATCTTCGCGGTAAGCCTGAGTTTATTTTCTTTTATCGCGAAAATTAGCCTAACGAACGCTTGCTCGTATGCCGAGTAAACCATCATCATAAAAATAAAAGGAAGATAAAATAGGGTTAGCAGCGGCGGTACGATAAAATCATATACAGTACTTTCTTGGCTAAATTCGTTAAAGTTAGTTATAAGCATGTAGACGGTATATGCAATCACCGTTATGCCAAAAAATATCATTAGCCCATCAAAAAGTTTCTTTACTTGATTGTATTTTTCGTCTGTCTCTGCAATGGCAGATATTCGACCTGTAAGTGCCAATGTAGGAACTAATAGTAGTTCGACCCACAATGGGAAAGCATAGACACTAACGAAAAACTGGATGATTGCGAGAATTTTTAGGTTATCAATGACTGAGTGTTTGAAAAAGCTTTTATCTTTTTTGATTGACTCCAGCTTAAAGAATGACATGAAGCCAACAGCTACAGCCCAAAATATGGTGTTTTTTATTTGTCCGCTGTTCCATAGGTCAGCCTCAAACATCAAATAGACGACCACTCCCATGTAGATGGTCATCAGTATCAGGACTAAAATCATTTTCCCGGAAAGTAAGCTTCTAAAAGATTTCCTAACATCCCTCATCTTTCTGGACGAGAAAATATAAATAGCGATAGCTACCCCCCATAACGCAATAGCTATCTCTCTATTGTTTAAGAAATCCACCGAGCCTCCTCAAGGTATTTAACACCGCATTCAGCGGCTTATCCGCTGCAATGCTTTGTTAGCAACTGATGACCAAAGAGCGCCCAGTAATTCGGACGACCACTCATAAATGTACGAATCATCATCAAGTGCTCTAAGCACCATTTCTGTAATACTGGTGTAGTTTTCCGAGTACCGTTGCTTACATAAATTTGTGAAGTCGAAAAGGTTTTGAATTTCAACTAACTCTCCGCCTTTGAAGTAATCTTCGAACTCACCCTCCATTACTGAAACACATGATGGTGGAGAAAAAATATCGTCCTCCGATAACAACTTAAATTCCAAAAGATACTTTTTTGCTTTTTCGAAGAATTCGGCATCATTGATGGCAGCGCCAAGATGGAGCAAGTAGATTGCGGAGTTCAAACCAACCCAACAAACACCAACTTTATCGAGTATTTCGTCAAGCACATTAATAAATTCTAAACACAAACCTTCATCAATAGAAGATGCTACAATACAAAATGTTATTAACTGTGGCGCACACCCCAAAATGAATTCGTCGTAATCCCTAGATAGTCCAAATGCAGGAGTAATCATTGGCATATATGTGTTTTCTCTTTGCCATTTGAGTAAAAGAGAAGACCAATGCTTAGACTCGCTAATATTTTTACTTAAGCCACATAACAGACTAGTAATAATAGGGATTGCCCATTGACTTCCAAGATATGATTCGAAAACTGTATTCGCAAAGTCCGCTTCAGAATCTTTTGACACCAACTCAACCAATTGGGGTAACATTGCAATATCATTTCGGCTAATTCTAACGAATGAAGATATTGTATTTTTCTTTGATAGTTCCAATGATGCTGCATGCATAAGAAGCTTGGCATGATCTACTCTATGCAACCATAGATCTGTTATTAGCAATTGATACAATGAAATATAATCAACATCATTTCTAACCCTGGCGTGTTGACTGAGAGCATCTTTAATGAGGTCGTTAGCTGAATCAGTACCAACAAGATAAATTCTATAGTTGTTTTTACCGTACTGAGACTCTAGATTTCTTGGGCGACTAGAATTACCACCACCTTGAGCAACAACATGAAAGAAAAATAGTGGCTTTTCAAATGACCTATTCTCTTGGGCATACACTTTCAAGGGGTTGTTAGTCATTCCATTGGTAGCTTTACTTTCAACCTCGAATATAAAAAGTGGAAAACGGTTTCCTTTTTGTGAAAACCAAGCGACATCAACAGCCGGAGATTCACCATATGTGGGCTCATCTACAGGGAATTCTTTCTCTACATGATAGCCAAGAACCGAACCTAATTGCGCTATTCCTTGAATTAGCTGCTTTCCTGCCGGAAGTTTATGATCTGCCATCTAGAGACTAAGTTCCTATTGGGTTGTAACGCCCGCAACACCGGAAAAATTGGAGCGCAGCGGAAATTTTATCCATGTGATTGCGTTTGTTATGCATTTTCATCACTCGGAAGTTTTACTTCCAACTGTGCATTAATGTCGGACACTTTACACTGCATTGTAATATCACTAATGTCACCAATGTTTAATATCAGAGGATCATTTCCTGCAACACCTGTATCAAAAAAAAATCTATATTCTTTTTGATGTTTGTATTCATCTCGCTTTCTAAAAATAGATTCCACTTCTGAGAAAGAGCCATTGAAGCTGGTAGGGTCATAATACTCAACCAACCCAGCATTAATCCCATAATTGTTGGAACTTACTGCTGCTTTAACTCGCTCAATAAATTTAGTTACATTGGTTACTATGACGGCGTACTCGCCAAGATTCTCACATTCTTCAGGGATAGAGATTTGCTTCTTGAAGTCTTCTATCGTTTCTTCAGAAATTTCTTCAAACTCACCACTATGAGCTGCATAAATACAAAAAACATTTAGGTGATCGTGCCAGTTCATCTGAGTCATTACTGGACCAGCAAGATCGGTAATGACTCTGCCATTGATTTCTAGCCGTATTTGATCTGGTTGATGCCAGTCAACAACACCTTCATGTTTATCACCTCGATTGGCTGATTCGTCTTCTTCATATTTTCTAAAAAAAGAAAGCCGATTCGAGAACAATTTTCCTTTTATGAAATCTTCAGCATATTCTTTCTTATCAAATACTTTCACGAAGAAAAATATAGTTCTACTCACCGTAACTCCTTATGATGCATAACGCCAGCGTCACAGGACTAGCGTCAGCGAGTTCCTGTGAACGCAATTGTTAGGCATTACATAAAAATACAGCATCAAGTTCACACTCCTTTCTTTTCATTTCATCCTTAAATTCTTCAGTAGGAGGCATACGTCTTTCTAATCTTGATTTCACCTTATCTTCTGAAAGTGCTCTTTTTATAATTTTATTGCATTCAACATTATCTATAACTTCACTTGCATCACGTACAGGTATCGTTACCATTTTTTTCTGAGAGTCATGAAACAATGCCGTTTTTATTGGATATATTTCATTTAACCCTGCCAACCGTTTATCAAAAGTAACAAAAAATGGAATGAAAAACTTTCCTCTAGAGGTGTCTGATGCCCATGTTTCCATCAGACGAAAAAAGAACATGTCCCAGCTAATGTTTCTTAAGGCTTCTGAAGAACTTCCTGCAAGCCTTATTGATTTTCTCAGGTTCGCAAGAATTGGCACCGCCCCATTGTTCTTAAAGTACAAATACGCAAAGATAGCTTCTCTTAAAGCTATTCCCGCCATCTCTTCATCTAATATTTTAATTATCTTTGTAAACTTTTCTTTGAGATTGCCATTATCACAGTGCTCAATGTGAACAATAGATAGCAATATATAATAAAAGCGCTGCCGTCTCAGTAATTGCTCCTCAAGAGCCTTAGATTCCACAGAGCCAAAATAGAAATTGTTTAGCCTCTCATCTGCAATGTTCAGTGCTTCAGACTGGCCAATTCTAATGTCTATATCATCAATACATTCAACTTTATCTTTTTTTGGTACGGCAGTTGAAAACCGTAGGAAATTTGAAAATGTTCGTCTTATATCGTCCCATCGGTCTTCGACATGTGCAGCGTTCTCAAATAAGTATGGTAAAGCGTCCGTATTTAAATTGTGACCGCGAATATGTTGAAGAGATGATAGAAATGCTCCACGATTATTACCTAAAGGCTTACCTTGAAAAAAAAGATCTATAGTTCCTACGTAGTTTGAGTCCAAAAGTAGCGAATAATCTAAAGGGACCTCAATTTTCGAAGAATCTAAGTGAGCACTAAGAATTTCATTACTAAAAACAAATATATTGGAGCTATCGTAGTATTCCTGAAGAAAAACCCTTGATTTATCCTCAAAGGTTTTCTTTTTTAAATGAAGAGGTAATAGCTTCGATTCGTAACCTTCAACATTTGTTAGAAGTCTAACACCATGCAATGAAGCTCTATGATATTCCCATTGTGAAAACATTCGGAATAGATCTTTCTCTGATATTATTTCTTTGATCAACTTAAATGTCGACTGATCAATAAACCTAGTCATTTCTATCCCTTTACCTAACGCCCTAATCAGCCGACGCGTCAGCGATCGGCTGAATTTGATTGTTAGCTGTTTCTGCCTCATCTGAGGTTGTCTTAATAGCATCACGATGAAAACCTTGGGCGGATACTGCAAAAACCGCGAGCCCACTGACAAAGATGTATATATCTATTCCGGAAATCATCTGCTTGGCTTCTGGCCAAAATATTCCAGCAACCAGAAATAAACCACACACAATGCCACTAGCTTGAAATACAGCATTTATCATTACGGCATGATTGAATTCATTCTTGGTTTTCCAACAACGCCAGCTATAAACCGCAATAAAAATTAGACCTAAAATTGCCGAAGGAATTAGCATCACTTTATCCACGACGCTGCCCCCCTTTAGGTGTGTTATTAGATGGAGGTTTTGACCCTCGCTTACTGTCATTCACAGATTCACCCAGAACAGCTCCGGCAATTCCCCCGATAATAGCGCCGACTGGACCTCCTATTGATGCACCAAGAATGGCTCCACCAACTGCCGCTCCGGTTGTTCGAGTATTTTCCTCTTCAGACCTTTTGTTTTTGTCAGTCATAAGTATTCCTATGATATACAGCTAACGCCCTGTTAAGGTGTGAGCAACGCAATACCGAAGTCGCCGCATACCACCTTAATCACTTAAAACAACGCATAGTGAAAATGCCACGCTTTGCGAATCCCTCTTGAATAGTTTGTTAGCCATTTAACTTGATGAAATACTTGTCACTGCTCAACGATTCGAAACAGTATTTCATTGATAGCTTTTCCCAAAATGAAAAACCGTCGATTATTTCAACAAACACTTTAGTAATGCCATCCTGTGTCAACTTTTTCTCGACGTGCGCGAATAGTGCCATTCCAACATTTTTCTGCCGGCAAGACTTACAAACATAAATTTTGTATATCTCAGGACTTTCATCACATCCAACAAGCGTTAGTACACCGACTGGTATATCGCCATTTAAAGCAACGTAATACTTCAGAGGTGACATCACAGACCAGATATCTGTAATGTTAGTTTCTTGATCTAAATTCAACTCACACTGAATTTGCTTGAGGAGTACATTTTTTGAATCTATTTCGACTACAGAAGTGCCTTCTATTTCAATTATATTCACTTAAACTTCCTTCTTAATGGCTAACGCTTGCAGCATGCGCGCCTACGGAATGGAGCCGAAGGCGAAATGTAGTAGGCGTCGCCGTGCCTGCACTTGTTAGAACTGTTGAATAACACTTTTTGCCCAATCTCTGACTGTGCTTTCGTACTGCTCTTTCGTTGGGCAGCCCATAGACTGACGAGATGTGTGTTTGACATAGGCGACGTTTCCCGAAAAGTTCAAAAATTCAACGCAAATGCGCACAGCAAGGTGTGCCAGTTCACCGCATGCTACGACATGGGAGAGCCCATCAATTTCAGAGAACAACCGCTGAATGTTCTGTTTCGACGTAACTTCAATACAATTTGGCACCGACCTTTTTGTACTTTTCTTATATTCGACTTGTGGCCATGCATTTGTGATCAGGTAATCGTACCGATTTCGAGAAGTAAAAAGGTCGCCTCGCATTTGTACGAGGTGACACAATCCGTCCTCCAGCACCCTTCCCGTCTGGCCAGCACAAGGCCGTCCTTCACTCTCCTCAAAGCGGCCGGGGCAGATAAATACGAAGCCAACTTGGCCGGAATCTTTGGGCCGTTGGATATGGCAGTGAGTACCTTGCTCAGTCATACGCTCGATCATAGTTCTAACAGTGATTAGATGGAAAGCGGTGCTAATCCGTTAACAGAGCCTTCCGTATAACTCCGCTCTGCCCTGATAGTAACCACACAAAAATAAAATTAAATCAAAACAAAACATTACCAATCTGTCTCTGATACTTGAGCGTATTCGCTTGACCTCCTCTTTTTGCTCTATCATTACTACTGTATATAAAAACAGAATAGGGGTCAGCCATGGAAGACGCCAGCAAGCCCCGCCTGCGTGAACAGGTCAGGACAGTGATGCGTTTACATCACTACAGCATCCGCACTGAAAAGCCCTACTTGTACTGGATCCTCAATTTCATACGCTTTCATCAACTGCGACACACGCAGGAACTCGATTCTGCTGAGGTCAATGCTTTTCTCACCCGGCTTGCCGCCGAACGAAATGTGTTGCCGATTGACAACCAAAAAATTAGTACAGCCACCATGTTGAGTAACGAATAGCCACTCGCTTACCTATCTCATCAGGCAAGGCTACCGCCCCTGAGTTACAGCCCTCAGCTCGCTGCTGTTAACCAACCTGGTGTCACGAATCGCTCCCATGACGCTTCCCTGAGAGATGGATTGTCGTTTGGCTATCTTAAGGGAGTAGTTCGAGACATGGAAAGAGGAAATGGATAAAAATATGAGCAGGCTCAATGAATTAGTGAGCGACTGCTTTGTTAAACTGGTAGTTTGGTTAGCAGAGGATACGGATATGTCCCTCACCCAGCCCCTTTGCTACAGGGTGAATCACCCCGACTTCTTTAGACACTTCGAAGCCGTTCAGGACTGATCCCGCGTCAGTAACTTGGCCGACGGGTCTCTCCTAACGGGTTCAAAGTGGATAGCTCACACTCTGAGATGAATTCTGATTGTGCCGTGCCCACCGGCCCTGCCTCCCTTGCTACGCCACGTCTTGACCTGCGTAGCTAAACTCTGGATCGTATATTCACATAGAACGCAGTTCTATGTGGAATTTATGAAAGTAAAGACGGCTTCCGATGAGACGCATTTTTACAAATGGCGATAAGGAGGATAACGCACTGAAAAAGAGGCAGCATGAAGTTCAATTCCAGCCAGTAAAATAAAAAACGTTTTTTGTTTTCATGAAAAAATTCCTTTTGGATTTGAAAACAAACGGGGGGGCTAGGCTTTTTAAAATTAATGTTTGATGCTTTCATACCTACTTATTTTCGAGATGTCAATCGATGAGGATAAGAGTAGATTTATCCTCATCGAGCCGGGGGATTGTTAAGGGGGTGCAATATATCACATGCAATACTTATATATATGTAGTTCATTGCACCATTGCATCCAATTAATTGGAGGATGTGGATGAATCTGCTAAATGTGCGATAGCAATGCCATCTGTTAATACATATTCAGTCCGTTCAGATGTCGCCCCCCTTGTCACCCAACCATTATCGACACATTTTTTTATGTAATTTTTTGCCTGCCGTTCTTTTACAGAGAAATACTGGCAAAACCTCTTGGTCAATGTGGTGGCAGAAATCGCCTCCTGGCCTTCCAGTGCCTCCAGCAGCCCATCCATCAGCTTGTCGCGCTCCTCCCCGATGGCACTGACTAATGTCAGCCCAATACGATTAAGGAGTATTTCGTCAGGTGTTTCAACCGCCCTCGCACTGAACGTCAGGCTGTAGCGAGCGCCCTGACCCTCTCGCGTCCCCAGTGAGATGACACCATCGGCCTCACCATGAATCGAAGAAGCTCCCCGCATGCTCATTACGCCAGCGTTAACCCCGCCTGCATTAGGCGAAGCCTTTCTTGCGTGATGAACGATGATGTGTGCAGCTGAGCCGCTGATTTTTCGAATGGCTCGCATCACCTGACCCATTTCGCCATTGTTGTTTTCCTCTGCATTATGCATCCGAGCGAGGACATCCCAGATGATCAAATCCGGTTGAATGTCGTTGACAATATCTATTATTGCCTGTGATGCCATAGGATCTAATACATCACTCGATTTATAATCGCCGCACCGCAAGAATGTTTTAATGTTTTTTGCATCTCCCAAGTTGGTCTGTGCCGACATGGTGTAGTACCGCTGCCAAAACAATCTGTCATTGACCTCAAAATCCATATACAATACGAGCGCTGGCCTTTTAATTTCCCAATTTAAAAATACACTACCGCTGGCTACAGCCAAGCCCAACTGCGTTGCAAGCAACGATTTACCCGTTTTGGGCGAGCCATTAATAATCCACTGTTCGCCTTTTTCAATCAGATTATCCACCACCCAATTAGGGCGTTGCTGGCTGGAAATTAATCCAGCAGCAGGACTGAAATTATAATGTTTTTCATTATTCATAAACATACCTATATTATTGTGGTGACTTAGTACTATGTTGATATGTCTCATCGTTTACATATATGCATAAGCTAATCATGCGTATATGTATAATTAACTACCCCGTGTTGTTGCAGATACAGTGTTTTTATGTCTGATATTGCGCTATCAGTATGAAGGGCATGGATAATCAGGTATAAAAATGCCACCAACAATGGTGGCATTGGTCGTCTGTCCTCGATCAGCAAATGAGCCCGAGCGCCCGAAGGCGTTGGAGCGCCCGATCCTGTGCATCGTTCGAATAATCGGCTTCCAGAGTGATCCGAGCAAGGCGCTCAACCAGCCGCCTGCCACTTTCATCGAGCCTCACAGACACATCGAGCAATGACACTGTGTATTGAGTGTTACATGCCGATGCCAACGCAGCAGCCAGCACCCTGCTAGATCCGGTGCGCGGGTGTTCTGAAATGATTGCCAAAATTTCGTTTAGAATTTTCATCTATTTCCTCTATGTTGTTAAACAATATGGTGCCTTTTCGGCTGTCATAAATTCTGCTGGTTAGATACTGGTTGTGATGTAAACGCCCTCGATTGATCAGCACCAAGCGATGTTATGGCTGCGTTTTGTGTAATAACAAATAATCATCTAAACATTTTTTATGTCTGGTATTTCGCCATCAATATGGATGACCGTCACCGATATATAGGCATCAAGGTAGTTCCTCCTCGTGCCTCGTCAGACTCCACCTTGACCCCTATATTCGGCTCCTTTGTCATGCCATATTAATCGCTTCATACCCTCCATAAAAATGGGTTCTCCACCCCACTCCGGTCGCTGCGCAACCTACGGGGGTTCCGGGTTCGCTACTCTCACCACACCCACATTCTTACGTTCGTAAGAATGTTTTACCCCGCGTTCTTACACTGTGTTGGCTCTGCGTTCTTACGGTTGCGACGAAGGCGTTCTTACGGTTGCGCCCCAGGGGGATTTGCCATGCTGTGATAGCAGCAAGGCAGTCCCCCTGTAGCCGCTCCCTTATCGGGATAAGTCGTCATCGGCATCGCGATGCCGATTGATGAATGCCGCCATGCCTCTCGGCGTTGTTGGGGCAGTTGAATCTGCGCTCGGCGAAGGCTCAGCCACTTTTGTGGGTGTAGCTTCCTGGCGATAAGTTTTGTTATCCACAGAAAGCTCGGCGTGCGTTGTCCTGATATGGCTCAGGTCAGCATCCGCTGGGCAAGTGGGTAACACGTTACCATTAGCGGATTTACGATTGCCGTATTTGTCCACAGAAGACGTTGCCTGATGACCCATGATGTAGGCAATGCGCTGCCGGTCGAGCCCAGACGCTTTGAGCTCAGAGCCCATCTGATGGCGCCAGCTGTAAAAGGTCGGCAGCGATTTTCGCGCCGGCCAGAGGTTTTTGCCCGCCGCACGCAGCTTGTCCTGCAATGAGCCAATTTTTGCTTTCTTTGCCTCGGTCACCATGAGTTGCAATTTCTCTGGCGACAGCGTGTCAAACTGTAAGACCCTATCTGCACCACGTTTGCCATCATGACTTTTTTTGGCTCCGATAACGGTGAGCCGATTACCCTGCGCAGTTATGGTGGCTAGTTCAGCAGGTCTTATCCCCGCGCGCATAAACAACAATATGGCCGCCAACATAGCGCTGTCATTACGCGCCTTAAAATACTGAATCAGTGCAACGAGATCATCATTATCGACCTTTTTAACTCTTTTTTGTTTTGCCTTAACCGGTATATCTGGCCTACTCAGGGCTTGAATTCGCTCGGCCGCGTCGGGAAAATTCAACAATTGTTGATGATATACCAGTGCACAGCGCAGTTTTCGCCAATAGCCAGGACTGCATTCTGAAGCGCGAGCCAACAATTCATCCGCAATGTTTTTTGCTGTGATATTGAGGCCCTTTTTCTTTAGGGTTTCATAATGATTTTTTGCCAGTCTTTCATATTCCTTTTCCGTTGCCTGTGTAGCCATTCGGTCATCTCCCAGAGCGCTTGAATAACGCCTTCTTTAGATAGTGGGCAGGATTTCCCCACCCACGACGTGGATCCCTTTATTAAAGGTGCGATTTAGTTTTAAATTAATGCTGAATGCGTGATGTAGACAGTGATTTACTGCGCCACAGAAATTCGCTGCATTAAAACACTCATCAATCTCTGCATGACAGCAGGAGTTGCCAGTAATGCGTCGACATCGAATTCGCTTTCTGTGTTTTTATCTTCAGTTTTTGGATTACAGCTCGGCACAGTAACTTGAGCCTGCTGACCAGCCATACAGGCATTAAATACCGTGTCAGCCCTACCCCTATAATCAGGGGCGTCCTCCATCAACCACTTGCCATAATGGCGTACCACCATTTCCGTACCGGTGTGCCCCATCTGACGGGCTATCCACTCGATGCTGATCCCCGCCGAGAGCAGTTGGCTTGCATAGGTGTGCCGAAATTGAGATGGCCCCCGATAACGCACCCCAGCAGCCTGACAGAACGGCCTGAAAAACCGCTCACGGAACTCATCAACCGAGGCATAACTGCGCCTTTTGGCGCTGTAGTAAGCCAGCAGGGTGCGTTGTTCACTCATCTGAGTGCGATTGTCCGACCTCGTGACCGTAATCTTCTTAGCCTTACGATGCTCCGCTAGCCTCATCAAGGTTTTGAGAGATCCAACAGCCTGTTCTGACAGCTCTATCGTGCGAATAGATCCCCTGGTTTTGGGCGTTTTGTACTGCCCATCAACCAACGCAAGGTCAACCAATAAGGTCTTCTTGTCGAGATTGACCGCCTCCGCACTGACCGCCATTAACTCACTGATGCGCAGACCCGTAGAGATACCGAGTTGGATGAGTGACACCTCCAGCAAATGGGTGCTTTTCAGGGCGAGAAATGCCTTAATTTCGTATTGATAAAATGGATCAGGTTCGTCCACCTCAAATTTACATTTTTTAATGCCATCCATTGGACTGGTATGAATAACACCATCGCTGACAGCTCGTGCAAAGACTTGTCTCAATATATCCAAATATTGGTTAATGGTATTTCCTTTATATTTTTTGTTGCAAAATTTCACTACGAGTAGTTCAATGTCACTCGCACGATATGACGTCAGCGGTTTATCACCAATCCATTTTATCAACTGTTCTGCTTTACGCTTCGAAATGTCATAGGTTGTCTGCGCATACTGGTATTTTTTGATTTCCAGGTGCTGACGAATGGCTGCCGCCAGTGAATGCTCATCAACAATGACTGAACGCACAGTGTTGTGTTTAGTTTTTTGTTTTTGAACGGTCCTTTTATTGGTTTGTTTGTTCATAATTACCCTCATTACAGTTATAAATACTCCTTCAATTACAAAAACAGCAATAGCAAAACGTGATGCTCACGCATCGATACCGAGAGGGTAATAGTGCACCTAAAAACAGCGATATAAATTACTCTGTGACGCTATAAACAGATAAGTTTCACCTCAAAATCCTGTTAATTTGTCAAATGCCAAGTATACATTAGCGATAGCTGATGTCATTTAATCGATATAATCAAATGTTCCCGTCAGATTTTTACTCAACATTGCATCAAGCAAATACCATGTGTTATTCACTTCACCCGAATTTGGGTAATAACAACCCGTTCAGCGTATCGAAGATAGCTGTGATATTGGTGGTATTTTTTAAATCTGAAGGGGTGATAACCCTTGTTTGAACGAGATAAACGTGTCGGTGTGTTCTACGCCATATTCATTTCGTTTCGATCCTTCGTGTTTACTGTCGTTGTTATGTCCTTGTTAGCAGCTTTATCAGCATACTACAACGATTGAGGCCCACCTGTCAATGTGAATAATTCACAAAGAAAAAGAAATGTCAACATGTTTTTATTAGGTTTTTTAAATATTTTCCAGTGCGCTTAAAATCATTATAAATCATGAGGATAGGGCGCTACTCGTCCCATTAAACCGCCGAGAAATGCTCTCATATTGGTTTTTTCATGGGGGGTAGACAGCCCTGTTACCCAAAAAATATGCGTCATCTTTACGGTGATTTTCCCCCTGACAGCAGGTGGTGGGGTATCAGGTCGGTAGGAAGGGATTGGATTTTCTCATTCAGCAGCCTAATGTTCACACGTTTGCCATAGCGGCCAAACGTCAGGCCGTTTTTACTGTGTCCCGCAAGTTCGGCTACAACATGCTCAGCGACATCCGCCTGCTGTAACTCATCGATGAAGGTATGCCGCAGCCCGTAAAGCGTGGGACGGCCCTGACCTACGATGCCAGCCTCATTGAGGTGGCGTTGGAAGCGACAGGTGATGTTATGCGCCCAGTCGTCGTCTTTGCCTGATGGTTGGTCATCGAACAAAAATACCTTCCCTTGGCTGCGACGACTCTCCACATAGTCCAGGAATTGATGTCCGATCAACGCACTGTGCAGTGGCACGGTACGGTACGCATTGGCAGTTTTGAGCTGCTGATCCGCTTCTCCCGCATCGACTACCAAACACCAAATCCCCTCGACCTGTTTGATATTTTGCGTTTTGAGCTGGCAAGCCTCGGAGGGTCGCAGCCCGGCATACAGGCACAGCAAGGGTACCCACCAGTCTTGGATCCTCAATTTTTTGCCTTTCTGAGATTGTTTGCTGCGCAGGCTGGCAAACAGCTGAGCCAGTTGAGGGCGATACCAACGCACTCGCTCCTCATCCGCCCGTTTGTTCGGCTTTTTACCTGCCGTCAGCCCATCGAATGGGTTACGACTGCAATAGTCCAGTGCCACGCACCAACGGAAGAACTGTTTCAGGGCAGCCAGATAATCGGTCTTAGTTTTGAAACTGATGTCGCTCTTGCGAAGCAAGATGTTGCGATACTCCTGTGCCAGCGCGGGCGTCACCTCATCGACTTTAACCCCTTTGGCCCAGGTGACGAAGGCGTTGATCCGAAGTTGGAGCTGGCCCATCGTCTTGTGCTGGATCCCCTCACTGGCTTTAGTCTCGATGAATCTCGCCAGTGCATGGCTGAGCGTGATCCCACTGCTAGGGCAAGCTGAGGCATTAACAGAAGGTTCACGAGGTGTGGAAGGTGTTTGAGGAGGGATGAACCCCGCAGCTTTGAACGCGTCTAGATCGGCGCGGATCCAGCGATAGAAACTGCGAGGGGAAGTATCAGCAGGGGTAGCCGCGATAAGTGCGCGAGTACGAGCTGCCACAGCCAGGTTTCGGTCTACTGCGAGCTGACGATCTTTGGTGCAAAGGGAAGTACGGATAGCGAAGGGCAAGCCACGGTCACGTAATGACTTAGGCAGCGGGAGACGAGTGTAGTAGGTGCCGGAGGCATTTTTACTCAGATACATGATTGTTCCACCCAGTTGATCCAGGAAAAAAATCACGTAAGTCTAGAAATGAAAAAACCCGTTGAAATTCAACGGGTTATATTTGGCGGTGAGGGAGGGATTCGAACCCTCGATACGTTGCCGTATACACACTTTCCAGGCGTGCTCCTTCAGCCACTCGGACACCTCACCAAATTTTGGTCTGTGGTTTAACGTGTTCAGCCAACACGGTGTTCGCTACGCTGTTGCGCTGGAACGGGGCGTAATTTAGGGGAAAGCCCCGCCCGCGTCAACGGCTTTTTTCACCTGGCGAACCGTTCGAACACTTAATGCACAGATTCCGGTGCGACCTGGATTTCCGGCAGATTGAGGAAGCCAGAACGTTCGCATTCGGCAACCAGTTCGTGGGTGGCAGCGATGGTGCTTTGCACGAACAGCAGGAACTGCTCGACGCTGAGTCCGGCCTTGGTAAAGACGGTGTGGCCGACCACCAGCCGCGGCAGGTTGTCATCGATGATATCGAGGAACACCTTGAGGGAGGGGTACTGCATATTGAGTCGGCCCAGTTCGGCAACCAGCGGCAGCATTGCGGAGGGGCGCACTTCCAGCTCGGAGGAGAACAGCAGGCCTTCCTCTTCCACGAAGATCCGGCTTTCCTGAATACCATCGACCGACTGCAAAGAGACAATGTGGATACCGTGACACTGGTCGCAGACATAGTGCTCGATACGAGCCTGTTGCAACCAACGCATTATCATTTCGGAGCTGGGGATATTCATCATTTCCACGACAAGATTGGGATCAAGGGGCGCAGTCTAAACCAATTTGCTATCAACAAAAAGCACGCCAACCCGATAACCCTGCGCCTCGCTTCTTTTTGGCAAGCGCTATGCATATACTCAGCCAAATCCACGATGACGCTTGCCCCACAGGGGGCCCCATGACTATCCAAGAAAAGTATCGCCTTCATCTGAAATCACTCTCGGATGAGCTGCTCACCCTGCAAAAACCCATCCGCATTCTGGATGCCATCAAATGGCCACGCCATCTGCAGGATCGCTTTCTGGCAAGCGGTGGCAGGGAGCTGCCCGCTATCGACAGGCACTTCTATGATGCCCTCCCCCTCGGCTTCGATCCGCGCAACAAGTATCTGGAGCTCAAGGAGCTGCGGGACCGGATCCGCAGAAAACTGGGGCCACAGGACGATCTTGGCCGGATCCTGCAAGAGACGGTCGATCAGTACATGGTGGTGATCGAGATGCTGCGCCAGCGCGGCCAACCCGATTTTCAGCGTTACAGCCAGCTGCTTTATGGCTCTGCCAGCGATCACCTGCGTGGGGATCGCAAGACTCTCAAGGAGCTGGGCTCCCGCCTGTGCGATATATTCTCCCTGCCCGGCGCCCGCCATCTGGTGCGCCCCTACCCCAAGGAGTTCGAAGGAGAAGCCGCGGTCGCCAAACTGCAGGGCAAGCTGTCGAGCTACTTCAGTGACGGCACTGTGCAGGTGAAGCTGAGCGATGGCATCGTCTCCGATGCCGCTGCCGGTGGCGACTACATCAAGCTCAACTCCCACGCCCGTTTCTCCGAGCTGGACTTGCAGGTGCTGGAGGTACACGAGGGGTGGGTCCATGTCGGCACCACCCTCAACGGTCGCCAGCAGCCCTATGCCACCTGGCTGAGCGCCGGTTCACCGCGGATCACCGCCTGTCAGGAGGGGCTGGCTGTCCTGATAGAGACCCTCACCTTCAGCTCCTTTCCGGATCGGGCCAAGCGCATCTCCGATCGGGTGATGGCCATCGACATGGCCGAGCGCGGCGCCGATTTTATCGAGGTGTTTCAGCATTTCGTGCAGCAGGGCACCAGCGAGCACGACGCCTACAAGATCACCCAGCGGGTCTTTCGTGGCGGCATGGTGGGCGGCGGTGCCTGCTTTACCAAGGATCTCTCCTACGTGCGTGGCTATGTGGAGACGGTCAACTTCATCCGCAGCGCCGTACTGGAAGGGGTGCCCGAAATCCTGCCGATGCTGTTTGTCGGCAAGGTGACACTGGATGACATTCCGGTGCTCTATCAGCACTATCTGGAGGGGCTGATTGCCGCTCCCCGCTATTTGCCGCCGATGTTTCGCGATCTCACCGGCCTCTATGTCTGGTTCGGTTTTGCCTCCGGCATGTCGCTGGTCGATATCGGCCGGGTACAGCACCATTTTCGCCAGCTATTTCAACGCCTGCCGGTGGCCGACCCCATCATTGCGCCGGTGGATATCGAGATAGACTGAACCACAGCGATACAAGTTGGGGAAAATAAAAAGGGCGCCAGATTGGCGCCCTTCTCGACGATTCAATTATCGCAGCCGACTTACTTGTAGGCCCGACCTTCGAGATAGTGTTTGCGACAGAGTGACACATAGCGATCGTTGCCGCCGATCTCCACCTGCTCGCCATCACGCATCACCTGCCCCGCTTCGTTGACCCGGGAGTTCATGTGAGCCTTGTTGCCACACCAGCAGATGCTCTTCAGCTCTTCAAACTTGTCGGCCAGACAGAGCAGATGGTAGGAACCGGGGAACAGCTCGCCGCGAAAATCGGTCTTGAGACCATAGGCCATCACCGGAATATCCTGCTCATCGACGATGCGAGCCAGCTGGTAGACCTGCTCACGGGTCAGGAACTGGGCCTCGTCCACGATGAAGACATCGATATGTTTCTTCGCATGGCGCGCTTTCACCATTTCAAACAGATCACAGCTGTCGCTGAACACGTCCACCTTCAGCTCAAGGCCAACCCGGGCACTGATCACCCCGACCCCAAAACGGTCATCAATGGCTGGCGTCATCGCCAGAGGATGCATGCCCCGCTCCAGATAGTTGAAGTGCGCCTGAATGAGCTGGGTAGATTTGCCTGAATTCATGGTGGCAAATTTGTAGTGCAGTGAAGCCATGATACTGTTCCGAAACTGAATTTATGGGGCGCATGCTAACCAAAGCCCCTGACAAAACCAAGGGGCCCGCGGGCCCCTTGCTCTATAAATGTTACGCGGTGGCCAGCACTGGCCGCGCTTTGGCCTTTTTCAGGTGATAACCGGTAAAGAGCACGAACCAGAGTGCGCTGACACTGAAACCGGCCAGGCTGGAGTGCATCAAGCCCATCGCCAGGTAACCGATGGCCGCACCGAAGGCGATGGCCAGTGCATAGGGCAGCTGGGTCATCACGTGATCGATGTGATGGCAACCGGCACCGGTAGCAGAGAGGATGCTGGTGCTGGAGATGGGTGAGCTGTGATCCCCGAACACCGAGCCAGCCAGTACCGCTGCCAGCATCGGCAGCATCAGGCTGATGTCGCTGGCGGCGGCCATGTCACCGGCCAGCGGCAGCATGATGCCGAAGGTACCCCAGCTGGTGCCGGTGGCAAACGCCATGGCACAGGAGAGGATAAAGACCACGGCAGGCAGCACTTCGATCGGCAGGTTGCCGTTAGCCAGCGAAGCCAGGTACTTGCCGGTCTCAACGTCGCGCACCACGGCACCGATAGTCCAGGCGAACAGCAGGATGTTGATGGCCGGCAGCATGGCCATGACGCCTTGCGGCGCGGCCTTGATCCAGTTCTTGGCACCCAGCTTCAGGCGCATCGCCAGACCGATGGAGACCACCAGACTGCACAGGGCACCGTAAACCAGCGAGGAACCGACGTTGGTGTTTTCGAACGAACCGAGCACGCTGAACGGCAGCCCTTTCTCGCTCAGCACCGCAGCACCGGAATCGATCATGAAATAGATGGTGGCGGCGGTCAGGGTCAGGATCGGCAGAACCATGTCAATCATGCCGCCGTTGCTCTCCTCCGGGCTTTCCATATCCAGACCGATGGGGCGGCCCTTGGACTCATCCCACAGCTTGCCTTCCAAGGCCCACGCTTCGTGTTGACGCATCGGGCCGATGTCGAGTTGGAATGCAATCACCACCAGCACCATGATCAGGGTGAAGACGGCGTAGAGGTTCATCGGGATCATCTCGACAAATGCCGCGATGGGGCTCTGCTCGGTCAGACCGTGGGCCGCCATGATGCCGCCAACCAGGGCGATGATATAAGCCCCCCAGGAGGAGATGGGCATCAGCACGCAGACCGGCGCCGCGGTGGAGTCCAGCAGATAGGCCAATTTGGCACGGGAGATCTGGAAGCGGTCGGTCACCGGACGGCAGATGGCACCCACCGACAGGCTGTGGAAGAAGTCATCGATAAAGAAGGCAAACACCATCATGCCGGTCAGCGCTTTGGCGCCCTTGCGGGTCTTGGCACGACGCTCGGCCCACTCGGCAAAGGCACGGGTCGCCCCGGAGACGCTCATCAGGCTGATGAGGCCACCCAGCAGCAGCATAAACAGGATCATGTTGACGTTGTCACGATTGAGCGCGCCATCGACCCAGAAGATCTTGAGCACGGTATTCAACATGTAATGCAGGGATTCGAGGGGTGAAAACTGATTGAGCAGCAAACTGCCGGTGACGATGCCCACACCAAGGGACAGCAGCACGCGGCGGGTCATGATCGCCAGCGCGACAGCCAACAGGGGGGGAAGAACGGACCAACCGGAGTCGGCGAAATGACTAATGTCCATGATCTCTTTGCACCTAAAGATTACAGGTGGAGATCTACCGAGAGGATCTAAAGAAACAAAACCTATGGGGAGGTCATACTCCTCAGCCCCTTCAGGTAGCGCTCCATAGTGGATGACTATGGCAGTCCTGCACCTATTAGATGCAGAACCAGCAGCCCGGTATGATGGCCTGGCCACTTCGGCGCTGACTCCTTTCCTTGTGCATCACAGGCATCACCCTCCGCACAAATACTCATAGGCAGCGCGCCTCTACTTAAAGGTATTCGCCGCACATTTTATCGAGATGGCAGCTTATAGCAAGTTTTTTGATTAAATAGTCACGATAAACATATCAAGGTCGTAAAATGGTAGTCAAATGATGCAACAACGCCTGTTTTGACGCTATTTTCACCTACTGCGGTTTCATTGGCATCCAATCACCAAGCCTATTGCTGGCCATATTAAATATCTGTATTGATGTTCCCCACGGATATAATATTTAACCCAGCTTGACTTATTTAAATCACCAAGCAAGAATCAGCTGGAACATAATATTTTTCTCTGACTCGACGTGGTAACTCCTATGAATGAATTTTTAAAGGTACTGCTTAATATCCGCAGTCTGCGTGCGACCTGCCGCGAGCTTTCTCTGGAACAACTGGAAGAGGCACTGGAAAAACTCTCTACTATCGTTGCTGAACGTCAGCAGGATGAAGCTGCCGAGCGTCAGGCCCGTGAAGAGCATCTGCGGAAAATTAACGAATATAGCGAAATGCTGAAAGCCGCCGGTATTGACCCGGCAGAATTGGTAAGCGCTGTCGCTACCAACCCCGGCAAATCAGAAAAAGCAAAGCGGGCGCCACGTCCTGCCAAATATCGCTATCAGGATAATGGCGTAGAGAAAACCTGGACCGGCCAGGGCCGTATGCCTTCGGCTATTGCCAGCGCAGTGGCAGCAGGCAAATCACTGGAAGACTTTGCTATCTGATCTCAATCTCGTTGCTAATAAAAAACCTCGCCAAGGCGAGGTTTTTTATTGCCGCTTAAATGTGACATATCAGATAGCCGATTGCGGGCGATCTGCTGCCTTGACCCACAGCACTTCACGATCCCCTGCTACGCAGATGAGATAGCGGGCAACGGTAAAGAACCAGTCACTCATCCGGTTCAGATAGGGCAGCACCTCGGGATTGACCCGCTCTTCCCGGCTCAATGTCAGCAGCAAGCGCTCGCAATGACGCACCAGAGTACGCACCACATGCGCTTGCGCCGCGGCACGGGAACCACCGGGCAATATAAATTGGCGCAGCGGTAGCAATGGCTCACTATAACGATCTATCTGCTGTTCAAGGCGAGTGGTCCAAGCGGCATTAACCTGCCAAATCGATTCATTCTGGGCGTCACTGGAGAATGCCAACTCCCCCCCAGATCAAACAACTCCTGTTGCAACAGCTGTAAATCAGCCAATAAACCGATCTCTTGCGACGGCACGTCACAAATCAGCAAGCCAATATGGGAGTTGAGCTCATCGATATAACCGTAGGTCTCGACCCGCAAATGATCCTTTGGCAACTGGATACCATCGGCCAGCCGGGTCATGCCCTTGTCGCCCTGCCTCGTATATATTCTCATACCGACATCCTGTTAATAATGGGAATAATCATGGATTCGAGTCCATTGAGTTTGATTTCGTAAGCCAACGCCAGCGTCTGGCCCAATTTACCCGCCGGAAAACCGCTGCGCGCCATCCACACCAGATAGGGCTCGGGAATATCGATGATACGCCGCCCCTGATATTTACCGTAAGGCATCTTGTTGGTCAGGGTCAGCAGCACCTGTTCGTCGGATAGCCAATCCATATTAATCGATATCCAGATATTTATGAGTCTGGATTGAGAGTCGCCAGTTACGCGCGATACAGGTATCCATCGCCAATTGGGTGGCCCTTGGCTTCTGGCTAATCGGCTGTAAGGCAATAACCACATCAGGGCGCAGGGTCGCGGTAGCGAGCAGCGCATCCAGCTCTTCAATATGGTGCTCGGTCGCCACCGGATGCTTGATCTCGTTGGCCCGCTCCAGCGCCGAGACCAGCACAGGCAGCCCCCCTTTCATACCAATTTTGGGGGAGACGGTTACCCAGGTCTGCTCATGGGTCTTGATCTCGCTGGTGCCACTGGTTTCAATCTGCACCTGATAACCCGCCGCCAGCAGGGCTGACGAGAGTTCGTGCAGATCGTAGAGGCAGGGCTCGCCACCGGTGATCACCACATGGCGCGCCTGATAACCCAGGTCGGTAAAGCTCTTGATAATCTGCGCGGTGCTGAGTTGGCTCCAGCAATCGGATTCGTTGGAGAGATCCAGCACCGCCGCCTTGCCCACTTCACGAGCCGGATCAACAACCCAGGTATGACGGGTATCGCACCAGGGGCAGCCCACCGGGCAACCCTGCAGGCGAACAAAGATGGCGGGCAGGCCGGTAAAGATACCCTCCCCCTGGATGGTCTGGAAAATCTCGTTGATTGGGTAGTGCATCTCGATCACGGCTTGTTGCAAAAGTCGCGGATTATACCCCAAGCCACGGCAAGACGCAGGCTCACTCTGCGCTTTTCTCACCCAGCCCGGTTTTCTCAAACAGTCTGGCCATGATGCCCGCCTTGTCGGCCAGATAGTTGTTCAGGCCGCGACTGCGCAGTTCACACGCAGGACACGTGCCGCAACCGTCACCGGCAATGCCGTTGTAGCAGGTCAGGGTCTGCTGGCGCACCGTGTCGAGGTGACCATAGTGATCCGCCAGAGCCCAGGTCTCGGCCTTGTCGAGCCACATCAAGGGAGTTTCAAAACGGATACCGCGATCCAGCCCGAGCGACACCGCCTGATTGAGGGCCTTGACGAACTCGTCACGGCAATCGGGATAGCCGGAGAAGTCCGTCTCGCACACACCGGTGATCACCGCTTCGGCACCCACCTGATAGGCATAGATGGAGGCCAGGGTCAGGAACAGGATATTGCGGCCCGGCACGAAGGTGTTGGGCAGCCCGTTATCCTGCAGCTCGCAGCTGACCGGGATGTCGTCACGGGTCAGGGCAGAGACCGCCAGCTCATTGAGCAGCGTCACATCCATCACCTTGTGGGCGGCAATCCCCAGTGCACTGCCCAGACGGCGCGCGGTGTCGATCTCTTCCCGATGGCGCTGGCCATAGTCAAAGGTGATGGCGTGCACTTCATCATACCGGGCCAATGCCTGCACCAGACAAGTAGTGCTGTCCTGACCACCGCTGAAAACCACGACTGCTTTTTTCATCTTGATAACTCCTTGAATTGTCACGCGCGGCGGCCTTCGGCAAAGTCCTGCCACTGGGTATTCAACCGATTGAACAGGGTCAGCAAGGGCACATAGTGCTCCGGCCTCCCCTCCCACCGGGACAAGAGGTGATAGCCCGCCTCTATGGTAGAGAGGGCATCGGGAAAGGGTTTCTTTCGAATGGCATATTGACCGGCAATGGCACCAATGCCGATGCGGGGCAAACGGGCCAGTGTCGGGTTGCTCTGCAACATGCGATAGGCTTTGCGCCAGGTGCCGTCAAGCAAGATAAAGGCGACGGATGCGGAGCTAGAGGATTCACTCTCCCACTGTTGGCGAAGATCGGTCAGCGAAATGGCATCCTCATCCGGCCAGAGCAAATAATAACGACGGGATTGGTCAGCCAGCAGCATATTGAGCCACTCATCGCGGGAAAAGTCCTCCCCCACATGGATCTCGCACTGTTGCAAAGAGGCCGTCAGCAGTGCCGCGGTCCCCTTGGGATGTGCCACCTCGTTGGGGTGCTGCAAGATGTAGAGGGGCGTGTGATTGTCAACCGGCACAATATAATCGCACAGGCAGGCTTTGAGGGCTCGGGTGCAACGTGTACAGTATCGACTGTTCTTGTCGTTGGACTGTTTCATGTTGTCAGACAAATCTGGATTGCTCTGGGTTATCACGCTCTCTCTCACCAGCTTGCTACTCTTCTTTACCGTTCCCAATCTTCAGCTCTCCTTCGATCGGCCCTTGATCGCCGGGGGCGAAGGGTGGCGGATCATAACAGGCAATCTGGCTCATACCAATCTGTGGCACCTGCTGCTCAATCTGGGCGGCCTCGCCATCCTCTATAGCCTGTTTCGCGACTATCTGGGTGGGGCTCGCCTGCCGCTGCTGATGTTGCTGCTCTGGTTGGCAGTGGGCTTGGGGATCTGGTGGTGGTGCCCGCAGACCCAATGGTACATGGGGCTATCAGGCTCGCTGCATGGCCTGTTTGTCTGGGGGGCAATGCAGGATATCCGCCACGGACGCCGCACGTCGGGCTGGCTGCTGCTAGCGGGGATGGGGCTCAAGCTGGTGATGGACTTCTACAACGCAGGAGAGAGCCCGATCGCTACCCTGATCAATGCCAGGATACACATCGGCTCTCATCTTATCGGGGCCGGTGCAGGCCTGTTGCTCGGCCTGCACCGTATATCACTGGGTGAGCCTGTTACGCGCCAGCCAACTCGGCATTGATGCTGGCCAGCATGGCGGCCGGATCGGCAGCCTGCGTAATGGGGCGACCGATAACCAGATAATCGGACCCCGCCTCGACCGCCGCTTTCGGTGTCATCACCCGGCGCTGATCCCCGGCCGCTGAACCGGTCGGGCGAATACCCGGGGTCACCAGCTTGAACTCATCACCCAGCAAGGCTTTCAACTCATGGGCCTCGTTGGCAGAGCAGACCACCCCATCCAGACCGGATGCTTTGGTCAAGGTAGCCAGCCGGATCACCTGCTCGGCCGGGCTCACATCCAACCCGAGGGGGATCATGTCGGACTGCTCCATGCTGGTCAACACGGTCACGCCGATAAGCAGGGGGGCCTTGTCGCCATAAGGCAGTAGCGCATCTTTGGCGGCACGCATCATCCGCTCACCACCACTGGCATGCACGTTGACCATCCAGACACCGAGCTCGGCACTGGCTGCCACGGCTTTGGCAACGGTATTGGGAATATCGTGAAACTTCAGATCCAGAAAGACATCGAATCCCTTGGCCACCAGCTGGCGTACAAACTGCGGGCCAAACAGGGTAAACATCTCCTTGCCTACCTTGAGACGGCACTGGGCCGGAGAGATACGTTCAACGAACGCTAAGGCATCTGCCTCGTGCTGATAATCCAGCGCTACCAGTACTTTGGGATCTTGCATCTCACATCCTATTGCTTGTTATTCACCGTCCAGACCACGGATCGGCTTGATGGAACCCCACTGGCGACAAGACGGGCACTGCCAGAACAGCGAGTGAGTGGCAAAGCCGCACTGCCGACACTTGTGGGTTGACTTGATTTTGATCTGCTCGCCGACCAGTTGTTGCAGCAGTTCGAGGCTCTCCTTGGCAGGCCCCTCTTCCGCACTGGCCAGCTGAAAACCCACCAGCTGGTAAAAACCTTTCATCGAGGGATGACGACGCAGCTGACGCAGCACCAGTGAACGGGCCTGGCTCAGGCCATCACGCTCTTCAACCAGCTTGGCAAGGGCCAGGGTCACGCTGACACCGGCGTGATCTTCCACTGCCTTCTCAAGCAGCGGGATCAACGCAGGCGTGCGCCCCAACTGCTGATAGCACTCGAGCAATTTGGGCATCGCCTCGGAGGCAAAGTCGATATCCTGCTCGAACACCCGCAGCAGCTCCTTGCTGGCCTGCTCATACTCCCCTTCCGCCATGGCAAGCTCAGCGAGGCGCAAACTGGCCCGGGCACATGCCGGATTGATACTGAGCGCCCGTTTGAGCTTGGCCAGCCCCTCCCCTTTATTGCCCTCACGCAGCGCGATCTCGGCTTGTTCGCAATAGAAATGGGAGATGGGGTCGGCCAGCTTCTTGCCCTGGAATTTTTGCAGACGCACCGCCACATCGATGGCCTTATCCCAATCCCGCAACTGCTGATGGATGATCAACAGCTGTGCCAGCGCCGTCTCTTCAAAATCGCTGTCGTCACACAGCTCATTCCAGAGCGCTTCCGCCCGGTCCAGCAGACCAGCAGCCAAAAAGTCGCGCGCAAGCTCCTGCAGGGCAAGCTGTCGCTGCTCCCGGGTCAGTTGGCGGGTTACCAGGTTCTGGTGGATCTTGATGGCACGATCGACCTCCCCACGCTGGCGAAACAGGTTGCCGAGGGAGAGGTGTGTTTCGATGGTTTCACTGTCCACCTCAAGCAGCTGGATAAAGAGATCCACCGCCTTGTCGGATTCATCGGACAGCAAATAGTTGAGGCCCGCCACATACTGGCGGGAAAACTGGTTACTCTGTTTTTGGGTGTCCTGGCGAACACTCCTGCGACCCATGTACCAGCCATAACCGGCGGCGATGGGTAACAGCAGGAAAAGCAGTTCAAGCATTGAGGAACATTATTCCTTACCCGGTGACCGGGCCAGCTCCAACTCGCGGGATTGACGACGCATGGTGCGGTTGAGGGTGCGGTTTTGCATTTTCAGGCGCAGGAACAGCAGGCCGAATACCAGCCAGCCCAGCAAAAAACCGCCAGCGAAGAAGAAGCCCAACAGCATGGCAAGTGAAAACTCACCCTGAGCGATCAAGTAATTGAACTGAACCAGCTGGCCATTTTGTGAGCCCAGCGCCAGGGTCAGAACAAACACCAGCACCAGCGGAATGAGGGCCAAAATACGCTTCATAAGAGCTCCCTGTCAGTATCTAATGAGAGGCTGATTATCCTTAAAATCGCAGGCAGACTCTAGAGTGAATGGGAAAAGAGTTTAAGAAACAAGACGATTGGCACAGGAATCGGTGCCAAAAAGAAAAAAGGCATACCCGAGGTATGCCCATTTCTGCATTATTCAATGATGTTGACGCGCTCGCGCAACTCTTTGCCAGGTTTGAAGTGCGGGACATATTTCCCGGTCAGTTCAACCTTGTCCCCAGTCTTGGGGTTGCGGCCCACACGGGGCGCACGATAGTGCAGTGAAAAACTGCCAAATCCGCGGATTTCAATCCGGTCGCCGTTTTGCAAGGTCGACGCCATCTGCTCAAGGATCTCCTTGATGGCGGCTTCGACATCCTTGGCCGGCATATGCATGCGGCTGGCTGCCAGTTGTTCGATGAGATCTGATTTGGTCATAACGTTAAATCTCCTTCCCCGATCACATGCAATATTCATTTTGCCAGGATAAAAAAGGGCGGCGCAATGCCGCCCTTTTCTTGCATCAAGGATTACTCACCCTTGGCGGCTTTGAACGCTTCCATCATAGCATTGCTGAACACAACTTCTTCTTGCTGGTTCAGGTTATCGATAGCAACACGCTCATCAGCCTCGTCCTTAGCACGGACAGACAGGCTTACGGTGCGGTTCTTACGATCAACGCCCATGAATTTAGCTTCAACTTCGTCACCAACAGACAGCACCAGAGTGGCGTCTTCTACACGGTCACGAGCAGCGTCGGAGGCACGCAGGTAGCCTTCTACGCCGTCAGCCAGTTCGATTACGGCACCCTTGGCATCAACCTCGGTAACCTTACCCTTCACAATAGCACCTTTCTTGTTGTCAGACAGGTACTTGTTGAACGGGTCTTCTTCGATCTGCTTGACACCCAGGGAGATGCGCTCACGCTCCGGGTCCACTTGCAGAACAACGGCTTCGATCTCGTCGCCTTTCTTGAATTCACGCACGGCTTCTTCGCCCTGGTTGTTCCAGGAGATGTCAGACAGGTGAACCAGGCCGTCGATGCCGCCATCCAGACCGATGAAGATACCGAAGTCAGTGATGGACTTGATCTTGCCGGAAACACGGTCGCCTTTGGCGTGAGTTTCGGCAAACAGCTGCCACGGGTTGGATTTGCACTGCTTCAGACCCAGGGAGATACGACGACGCTCTTCGTCGATGTCCAGAACCATCACGTCAACCACGTCGCCAACGTTAACAACTTTGGACGGGTGGATGTTCTTGTTGGTCCAATCCATCTCGGATACGTGTACCAGGCCTTCAACGCCTTCTTCGATTTCAACGAAGCAGCCGTAGTCGGTCAGGTTGGTCACGCGGCCAGACAGACGGGTGGTCTCCGGGTAACGCTTAGCGATAGCAACCCAGGGATCTTCGCCCAGCTGCTTCAGACCCAGGGATACACGGGTACGCTCGCGGTCGAACTTCAGAACCTTGACAGCGATCTCGTCGCCAACGTTGACGATTTCGGAAGGATGCTTAACGCGCTTCCACGCCATGTCGGTGATGTGCAGCAGGCCGTCAACACCGCCCAGATCTACGAATGCACCGTAATCGGTCAGGTTCTTGACGATACCCTTAACTTCTTGACCTTCTTGCAGGTTAGCCAGCAGGCTTTCGCGCTCGGAGGTGTTCTCGGTCTCGATCACGGCACGACGGGAAACAACAACGTTGTTGCGCTTCTGGTCCAGCTTGATGACTTTGAACTCGAGTTCTTTGTTTTCCAGGTGAGCGGTGTCACGGATCGGACGCACGTCAACCAGAGAACCCGGCAGGAAGGCACGGATGCCGTTCAGTTCAACGGTGAAACCACCCTTGACCTTGCCGTTGATGATACCGATAACGGTAGCTTGCTCTTCGTAAGCCTTCTCAAGCTGCAGCCAGGCTTCGTGGCGCTTGGCTTTTTCGCGGGACAGCTTGGTTTCGCCGAAACCATCTTCGATAGAGTCCAGAGCCACGTCAACGGTGTCGCCGACGTTGATTTCCAGCTCGCCCATGGCGTTCTTGAATTCTTCAGCCGGGATAGCGGACTCGGATTTCAGACCGGCGTCAACCAGTACGAAACCGTTCTCGATAGCAACGACAGTACCCTTGACGATGGAACCTTGACGGGTTTCAACGGCGTTCAGGGACTCTTCAAAGAGTTGAGCAAAAGATTCGATCATTGTTTATGTCACAAATGAAACATCCACTTGCAATCCGGCACAAGCGGGGCTGTTTTAAATAATCTGCGCCATCCTTGGTGCAGACGACCGGATGTCAGCTTGCGCTGGCATCACCAAGTTGTTGCTCTGCATAGGCGAGTACTGTTGCCAGCACTTCATCTATGGTCATGGCGGTAGAGTCTACCACCAGAGCATCTTCTGCCGGTTTCAGGGGTGCAGTAGCGCGATTTCTGTCGCGATCGTCACGTTCCCGAATCTCGGTTAAAAGACGCTCAAAGTTAACATCAAAGCCCTTATCTTGCAACTGCTTATAGCGACGCTGGGCCCGTTCTTCGGCACTGGCGTCGAGGAAAATCTTCACCTCGGCCTCGGGGAAAACAACTGTACCCATGTCACGACCATCGGCAATCAGACCCGGGGCCTGACGAAATGCCCGCTGACGGCGCAGCAAGGCTTCGCGCACCCGGGGGAAGGCGGCGATTTTACTGGCAGCATTACCCACTTCTTCGGTGCGGATGGTGCGGGAGACATCTTCCCCTTCCAGGATCACCTTGACCAGATCGCCCTCAACCTGAAATTGCACATCCAGATTGGCAGCCAGCGGCACCAGTGAGGCTTCACTGTCCAGCTCTACATCGTGATGCAGGGCGGCCAGGGACAACACCCGATAGATGGCGCCCGAGTCCAGCAAGTGCCAACCCAGCTTCTCAGCAAGCAGCTGACACAAGGTGCCTTTACCTGCACCACTGGGGCCATCAATTGTCATTACGGGGGCCATCTGAGGCATAACTTCTCTCCTGCACTGTGTTGCTCCCATCCCGAAGGGGTGGGTTAATGGGCGCCGATTATACCCGAATGTGGTGAGCCTGGCAGTCATCAATCCGCACAAAGGGCCAAAACCCCGACGGACGGCTGTGCTTGTATCTCATTTGGAGATTTCATTAAGCAATGCAGGGACTTGTTCTTATGGTCGTTCCTGACAAGGCGCGCTAAACTGGCCCCCTTTTTTGAGCCGTTAGTAGTAAGGAGCAACCTATGAGCAGCGTTACCCTCGTGGCCAAATCCAAATTGCCAACCCCCTGGGGCACCTTCACGCTGGTAGGTTTTCAGGAAACCGGCACAGGCAAAGATCACGCCGCACTGGTGATGGGCGACATTACAGGTGACGAGCCCGTGCTGGGCCGGATCCACTCAGAGTGCCTGACCGGCGACGCCCTGTTCAGCCTGCGTTGTGACTGCGGTTTCCAGTTGCAGGCGGCCATGGAGAATATCGCCAAAGCCGGTCGTGGCGTGTTGCTGTATGTGCGTCAAGAGGGCCGTGGCATCGGCTTGCTCAACAAGATCCGCGCCTATCACCTGCAGGATCAGGGGGCCGATACCGTGGAAGCCAACGTGGCCCTTGGTTTCGCCGCCGATATGCGCGACTACACCATCTGCGCCGATATGCTCAAGCAGCTTGAGGTCAAGTCTCTCAAACTGATGACCAACAACCCCCGCAAGATGAAAGCGATGGAATCCTTCGGTATTCCGGTGGCCGAACGGGTACCTTTGCAGGAAGGGCGTAATCCCCACAACGAGTTCTATCTGTCGACCAAGGCCAACAAGCTGGATCACATGCTCAAAAAATGAGCCTGCATTGACGAATACCAGATAGTCAAACGCCTCCCGAACGGAGGCGTTTTTCTTGGAACGACCCAGGCTATCGCTGTGGTACGGTCAGATTGGCCAGCAGAGCTTCAAGCTCTTCACCAGTGCGGGCAGCACAGTATTGATCGACCCGCTCGCGGGTCAATTGCGGCGCGAGACGTTCAATCAGATCGTAGAGATAGCCGCATAAAAATGCCCCTCTGCGCAACCCGATAGCGGCCACACAGCCTGGTAGCCAGGGCGCCGTTTTGAGCACCAGATCGCCATCGCGCTGGGGCTCCCAGGCAAAAGTTGCCATCACCCCGATGCCCATCCCTTGTCTGACATAGGTCTTGAGCACATCGCTGTCGCTCGCACAGCAGGCGATCCGGCTCTCGGCATGAGCGCAATCAGTGCCATGAGCGGCAGAGAGCGCCCTTCCGTCAGTCACCAGCGCAAACTCCACCAGCTCGGCCGAGGTCAGCGATGTTGCTTTGGCCAACGGATGATTCTTGGGTAGCACCAAGCCCCGTTGCCACTGAAAAGAGGGGAGCATGAGCAGATCGCTCCCCTCCTCCGGTTCATCCGCCAGCAGCAGATCGGCCGCGCCATCATGCACGGCTGCGCGGCACTGCGCCGCACTCCCCTGCATCACAGTTACGGCAACTTTGGGAAAGCGGGCCATGAACCCCTTGAGGATGGCGGGCAGAATATAACGGGCTTGCAGATGAGTAGCCGCAATGGTGAGGGTTCCCTGCTCCGGATGCACATGCTGCCTGGCCATCACTTTGATGGTGGCGACCTTGTCCAACACCTCGGCGGCCACTTTGATCACATCCCGACCGATGGGGGTGATCTGGGTCAGGTGTTTGCCGCTGCGCTCGAAGATCTGGATCCCCAGCTCATCCTCCAGCATCCGCACCTGTTTGCTGATCCCAGGCTGGGAGGTAAAGAGGCTCTCGGCGGTGGCCGACAGATTCAGCCTGTGGTTCGCCACCTCGACGATATAGCGCAATTGCTGCAATTTCATGGTGTAGCCCTCAAGCGAACCCACCGTTAATAGTAACAAACTTTCAGCAATGGCCCGCCGCCATCAGGCCGGGCGCTCCTTGAGTAGAAAATCACGCAAGGCACGGTTGGCCATAGATAGCGGATCGCCACGCCGCCACGCCACACAGAGGTCGAGGTAGATGGGCGGGTCGAAGGGCACGCCACTCAGATCCGGCTCCTCTTCCAGCACCATCCGCAAGAAGGTGGTCACCGCAAAACCTTGCCGCACCACCGCCTTGAGCAGAGGGATAAGATTGCTCTCGAAGGCGATATCGGGTTCAACGCCCAGGCTCTGGGCTAGCGCCTCCATATGCTCCCGGTGGTAAAAACCACGGCGAAACAGCGCCAGCTCGTGAGCAAAGAACTGCGAGAGGGTGACGGCCGGTTCGCCGCGCAAGGGGTGATCGTCCCCCACCACCATCAACATCTCTTCGCTCAGCAGATGTGCCCCCTCGATGGCGGGGGGAAGATCACTGGTGATGAGAATGGCCAGATCGAGGGAGCCATCCACCATCCGGCTGAGCAGCTCACGGGTGCCGGCCTCTTCGACCCGGATCTTGAGGCCGGGATAGCGATGCTTGAAGGCCATCAGTCGAGGGGGAAAATAGTAGGAGCCCATCATATAGGGGATCCCGATCCGCACCTCCCCCCGCTCTAGCCCCTTGAGCTCGGCCATCTCGGCCTCGGCCTGATGCATCTGCAACAACAAGCGCTCGGCATGGCGACAGAGCACCTCTCCCTCCGGGGTGAGCCGTACCGCCCGGTCCTGTCGATCAAACAGCCGCAATTCGAGCTGCTGCTCCAGCTTGGCGATGGCCATGCTGATGGCCGGCTGTGCCACATGCAGACTGTTGGCTGCCTTGGTAAATGAGCCGGCATCCCTGACCGCCAGCAGATAGGTGAGCTGTTTCAGATCCATGTATCAATTCATCTTATGAGATGGATAACTTAAATATATTATATTTATAACCGCAAGGACTCTACCCTGACCAAAAGTAGTCAGGACAATACGCAATGATTGAAGTTGGAAGTCGCGAGTGGATACGTGCAACCCTGGCCCTCAGCCTGGGCTCTTTTCTGGTGTTTCTGAACCTCTACCAGACCCATC
Organism: Aeromonas sp. 95A; assembly: GCF_051919235.1. Lineage (NCBI taxonomy): Bacteria > Pseudomonadati > Pseudomonadota > Gammaproteobacteria > Aeromonadales > Aeromonadaceae > Aeromonas > Aeromonas sp. 95A. Next base: position 206,757 of record NZ_JBQBFC010000001.1, on the reverse strand, counting down.
CCCTGTTACCCCTGATCGCCGAGGTCTTCTCGGTCAACTCCCTCTCGGCCAGCTGGACCCTGGCAGGATGCACTGCAGGCCTCGCCGCCTCCCTGCTGATCTGCGCCAGACTGGCGGATCGCCATGGCCGTCGGCAAGTCATGCTGGGTACCCTCACCCTGGCGATCCTGCTCTCACTGTTAATCCCGCTGGTTGAGCAGTTTGGCACCCTGCTGCTGCTACGCATCCTGCAGGGCGCGCTGCTGGCAGGGCTGCCCGCGACCGCGATTGCCTATATGGGGGAAGAGTTCAGCAAACGGGCGCTGCTCTCGGCGGTGGGGGTCTATATTGCCGCCAACTCCCTCGGTGGCATTGCCGGTCGGGTGGTCGGCGGTCTGTTGGCGGGCTGGTTTGGCGACTGGCAGCATACCTTTCTGGGGATTGGTGTGATCAGCCTGTCACTGCTGCCGCTGGTCTTCTGGCTGCTGCCCCATCAGACCCGCTTTGTGGCGAGCGCCCCCGTTCGCGGCCAATTTGCTCGCGCCTTGCAGCAACACCTGACCAATCCCTTGCTGGTAGGGGCTTACCTTATCGGGGGACTCAACTTTATGGTGTTTTTGAACCAGTTCAGCTACCTCACTTTCCTGCTGGCCAAGCCCCCCTTCTCCCTGCCCACCCAGTGGCTCGGCATGCTGTTTCTCACCTATCTCTCGGGGACGGTGGCCTCCTCTCTGAGCGGTCGCTTTGCCAATCGCTGGGGGGCACAACGCATGCTGCTGGTCGGGATCGCGCTGATGGCCCTCGGGAGTCTGTGGCTGCTGCAGGGCAGTCTGCTCGGGATCCTGAGTGGCTTGCTGATCTCCAGCTTCGGCTTTTTCCTGGCACACGCCTGCGCCAGCGCCTGGGTCGGTCATCATGTCGAACACAACCGCGCCCTCGCCTCCTCCCTCTATCTGGTGGCCTACTATCTGGGAGCGAGTCTGGGGGGACTTTACCTGCACCCCTTCTGGGAGCAAGGCGAGCTGGGCGGTCTGGTCATGGGAATTGAACTGGTCCTCATCCTGACGGCAGGCTTGAGCCTCTGGCTCGGCCGTCTCAAGCAGCGAAGCCAATCGCCACTGCCCGCCCAGCAGCCCCACCGACACCGGTAACAGGCTCAGCGCAAACAGGGTCACCCACGAGCAGATAGCGCTCTCGCAACCAAGCACCGCCAGATAACAAAAGGGGTCACACCGGTGACCCCTTTTGCTGCGTTATTCAAGAGCCTGTCAGGCTAGCACCGCATTGAGCGCAGGATCACTCCTGATCGAAATAATCCGCAGCCACCGCGACCACAGCGTCGGTCGCCACCTCTTCGGCGATCACCTCAGCCAGCGGGCGCAGGTGAAACTTGATCTGGCCGGAAGGCAACATCAGGCCAATATCGGGGTTGCGGGTATCCTGCATGTTGCCGGTTTTGAATGGCAGCTCGGGATAGCGCGCTACCAGATCTTGCAGTGAAGTAACCACCAGCTCGATATGTTCCAGCCCCGCCTGATGGACGCGACCCGGTTTCGGTGCAGCCAGCTCGATACAGGGTACCTGTACCTCACCAGCCAACAGAGGCTGATGCAACTGATAAGTGGCGATGGGGCGCCCGCCAATCATACCCTCCACCAGCAAGGAGCCCGCCTCAGCCAGCACAGCACATAGCGCGCGGTACTCCTGCAGGGTAGCCGCCCGATAACAGAGGTGATCGACCGTTGGCCGGGAAATTGTGACGCCAGTGGCGGCCAGTTCTGCCAACAGCTGAGAAACAAATGGGGCCATTGGCCCCAGTGTGGAATCGAGTGGGTGGGACATGCTTACCATTTCTTCTTGGGTTGAAACAGGACATCGAGCTCGTCGGCTTCCTTGTCCTTGATGTTTTGCAGATCCTGGGCGCTATTTTGCTGCTGCAGCTCTTCAAGCTCCTTGAGCCCCTGACGCATATCTTCTTCACGGGCCAGCAGATAGGGATCCTTGTCGCCCACGCTCGCCATGGCAGAGAGTCCCTTGGTATAGAGCTGGCGGCAAGTACCATATTGGCCCTGAATGCGGGCATCCATCGCCCGCTTGACCAGATTGGAGATGTTGATCTTGAGCTGCATCAGCTCAAGGCGGCGCTCTTCTTGGGCAAACCCCTGAGGGTCAATCTTGCCCTTGTTGTGCTCTACCCGCAGCACGGCCCGCATCTTCTTGACCAACTGCAGCATCTGGATCGCCTGACGATCGGACTCCGGGGTCTTGAACTGACCCTCATCCTGAACACTGTAGTTCTCCTGCACATTCTTGATCTGGGTCTGCACATCGACGATGCGCTGCTTGATCTGATTGTTCGGCATCACCTGGGCGATGGCGCGATAGGCATCGAGGATCCGGTGCTGCAACAGCAACACCATGTTCTTGGAGAAAGGCACAAGATTGACGTTCAGCAACACCTCTTCGGTCTCGTCAGCCACCGTCTTGTGTCTGGCAACGGCGTGACGCTTGTCCGCCTCAGCCTTCTGCTTATATTGCTGCACCACGTTATAGGCGATAACCAAAAACAGGAGTGCGCCGATAGACAGCAATACCAAAGTTAAAATCATAGGATGTCCAAACCCCTGTTCCTATCCAATTGCGTGATCCTACAACAGCTTACCCACTTAAGGTAGCCTGCAGATCCCCCCTTGCCCACGATTTGTCACCAAGCTGTGCCCCCGGTCTCAGGGAGAGATTGCAGGATCAGGGGATGATGACCATGACGGTCACCTCCCCATAGTATCGCCCATCAGCGCCATTACTTGAGGTTAAAGCCCCGCGATTGCAGGAATCCCAGCATAAAAGGGCGGGACTCCTTGCCCAGAATGGCGCGGATCTGGCCGCTCCAGGTCTGCTGTTTGTTGTTGCTGCTACGGGCCTGATAGTAGTCCGCGATCTGCTGATCGTACCGGGCCAGCAGGTCGCGATCCAGCTCGTGCTGGTAGCGCTCCTGATGCACCACCAATCCCCTGGGCAGACGGGGTTTCTGTTCCGGCTGCTGGGCAGGATGACCAAGGCAGAGGCCAAACAGCGGGATCACCTGATGGGGCAGGCCGAGCAGTTCGCTCACCTCGGCCGGATGGTTGCGAATGCCGCCGATATAGACCCCGCCCAGCCCCAGCGACTGCGCCGCCAGCAAGGCGTTTTGCGCCATCAGAGCGCCGTCGATGGCTCCGATCAGCAACTGCTCCGCATAGCCGGTCTGGGCCTCGGGCACGATCTGGGTGTGGCGGTGGTAATCGGCGCAGAACACCAGAAACTCGGCCGCCTGCACCACATAGGGTTGATTGCCCGCCAGCATGGCCAACTGCTGACGCGCCTCGGGCTCGCAGACTCGCACAATACTGGTCACCTGCAAAAAGCTCGAGGTTGAGGCGGACTGGGCGGCGGCGAGAATGGCATCCAGCTGCTGCGGGGCGATCGGCTCGGCAGTGAACTGACGAATGGAGCGATGGGAAAGGATAAGATCGATGGTCTGATTCATGGCACCTCCAAAATGAGGTAACACCATAGCGAAAAAAACGAGGGAGCCCAAGGCTCCCTCGCACACCCAGCTTAAGGGGCCGGATAGACGTAAGGGGCTTGCAACCCGAGCGGGAAGCCGAGCGCCCAGTAGAGCAGCAGGAAAATCGTCCAGCTCACCAAGAAGGCAAGCGAGTACGGCAGCATCATGGAGACCAGAGTACCGATCCCGGTGCTCTTCACATACTGCTGGCAATAGACCACCACCAGCGGGAAGAATACCATCAGCGGGGTGATGATATTGGAAGCAGAATCCCCTACCCGATAGGCCGCCTGGGTCAGCTCGGGGGAGATCCCCACCGCCATCAACATGGGTACCAGGATCGGGCTGATCAGCGCCCACTTGGCGGAGGCCGAGCCGACTACCAGATTGACGCTGGCGGTGAGCAGGATCATCCCGACGATAGTCACCTCACCGGGCAGCGCCAGCGCATGGAGCACTTCGGCACCGGAGAGGGCCAGCAGGGTGCCCAGATTGGAGTCACCAAACGCCTTGATAAAGAGCGCGCAGAAGAAGGCCATCACCATGTAGGAGCCCATCTTGTTCATGGTGGCCGACATGGCATCGATCACATCCTTGCCACTCTTGAAGCTGCCTGCGACAAAGCCGTAGACAATCCCGGGCAGGATAAAGAGCAAGAAGATGAGCGGCACAATGGACTTCATCACCGGCGCGGCGAAGGTGGTCAGGGAGCCATCGGCAGCACGCAGCGGTGAATCGCTCGGGGAGAGCGCCAGCGCCAGCAGCACGATAGCCGCCAGCATGGCAAACCCAGCCCAGTTGAAGGCCCGGCTCTCTTGCGCGCTGTAGCGCCCCATCTCGTCGGCACTCTCCAGATCCTCGTTGAGCGCCACGTGCTTGAGGCGCGGCTCCACCACCTTTTCGGTGATGAACCAGCCGACGCAGATGATCAGCAACGAAGAGGCACCGGTAAAGATGATGTTGCACAGGGTGTTGACCATGTAGTCAGGATCGAGCAACTGAGCGGCGGACTGGGTAAAACCCTGCAGCAGCGCATCCCCGCCGGAGGGCAGGAAGTTGGCGGCAAAACCGCCGGAAACGCCGGCAAAGGCAGCGGCGATCCCCGCCAGCGGATGGCGTCCGGCAGCGTGGAAGATGATGCCACCGATGGGGATCACCAGCACATAACCCGCATCTGCGGCGGTGTGGCTGACGATCGCCACCAGGATCAGCATGGGAGTGAGAAAACGGGCAGGCGTCACTTTGAGCAACTTTTTCAGACCGGTATTGATAAAACCGGACTGCTCGGCCACCCCGACCCCGAGCATGGCCACAAGCACGATCCCGAGCGGGGCAAAGCCGGTAAAGGTGGTCACCATGGTGGAGAGAAACTCGGCCAGACCGGCACCGGTCAGCAGGTTGTTGACCACTACCGCCTCCCCGGTACGGGGGTTGACCAGATCAAACTGGAATTGTGACAACACCCAGGAGCCGACCCAGACGATCAGCAAGGCATAGAGGAACAGCATGGCGGGGTCGGGTAATTTGTTCCCGGCTTTCTCGACGCCATTGAGGAAACGGTTCAGCCAACCTTTGGGAGGGCTGGCCGGACGGTCATTGACAGCAGCATGACTCATTATTGCGATACTCCTTTCCCTAGAAACGAGGGCGCATGCTAGCAACTCCAGCCAATCCGTCTCATGACCGATCGCAAAAGAATGATTAATTTTGATTAAATATTGCGGAATAAAATCCCAAGTTGTGGCCTAACGCACACTTGTTACTCTGCCATTACGGCATCTAGCAGTGGATAACGCCCGACCTGGCACTCCACCACGAAACCGCTCGCCTCGACTTGCGCCACAGTCAGCGGCTTGCTGAACAGATATCCCTGGAACACATGGCACCCCTGGGTCTGCAGTGCGGCCAGTTCGTGAGGCTCCTCCACCCCTTCCGCCATGATCCCCAACCCCAGATTGGTGGCCATGGCCGCAGTCGCCCGGATCACCGGCAAGTTGAGACCGACCACGAAGGAGCGATCCAGCTTGATGTTGTTGATCGGCAACCGGTTGAGATAGGCCAGCGAGGAGTAGCCGGTACCGAAATCATCGATGGCAATCTTGATCCCCTGCTCGCTCAAATCGTCGAGAATGCCGAGGCACTCCTTCATATCGAGCATCAGCACGGTTTCGGTCAGCTCCAGCGTCAACAGGGAGGCATCCACCCCGTGCAGCTCCAGCTGCTGGCGAACTTGCCCGGGCAGCGCCGACGAGAGCTGGAAACCGGAGAGGTTGACGGAGACCGGCACCCGCTGATGGAAGCGCTTCTGCCAGCTGGCTACCTGTGCCAGCGCGGTAGAGAGCACCCAGCTGCCGAGCTCGCGGATCAGCCCCATCTCTTCGGCCAGCGGGATAAATTCCACCGGCGACACATGGCCGAGCACCGGGTTGTACCAGCGCAGCAGCGCCTCGTAACCGATCAGACGCCGTTTGGCGGCATCGACCTGCGGCTGGTAACAGAGGCTCAGCTCCTGGCGGCCGATGGCCTTGGCCAGAAACTGTTTGAGATTGAGCTTGCGCTGCAGGGTCTGCTGCATGCTGGGGGTGAAACGCTGCCAGCGCAGCCGCCCCATCTGCTTGGCCTGATACATGGCCATGTCGGCACGGGTGATGAGGTTGTCCCCGTCATCCGCATCATCGGGATAGATGGCGATACCGATACTGCCGCCGATGGTCACCTCCGGCAGCCCGCTCAGTTGCAGCGGCTTGGTCATCTGGGAGAGCATCTGATCGGCCACCTCTTGCGCCCGATCCCCCTGAGTGCCCAGCGGCACCAGTGCTGTGAATTCATCGCCACCGAGGCGAGCCAGCTCCACATCCCGCGGGCAAATCTGTTTGAGGCGACCGGCGACCCGCTCCAGCAGGCGATCTCCCGCCTTGTGGCCGTAGTTGTCGTTGACCAGCTTGAAGTTGTCCAGATCCATGAACACCAGCGCGAAACGCTCCCCCAGCCCGCAATAGGCCTCGAGGGATTTCATTAAGCCATACCGATTGAGCAGGCCGGTCAGGGAGTCGTGCCAGGCGAGGTGGCGATGCTCCAGCTCTTCGAGTTTGCGATCGGTAATATCCCGCATGGTGAGCAGAATGCGGGCCCCCTGCTGGATATAGCGGAACTGATACTGGAACCAGCGCATCCCCTTGAGGGTACGGCACTCCCCCTCGGTCACCACTTCATCGAGACGGGAGAGCTTCTGGTAGAAGCTGTCATCATTGCCGGAGAAAACCTGGGAGAGCTTGGCGATCTGGTGGCCGAAACACATTTCGAAGTGATAGTTGCCACTCTCGAACACACCGTGGCTATCGAAGAGGCAGGCAAGGGTATCGCCGGTTGCCAGCGAGGACTCCTGATAGAGGGTATCGGAGTCGAGCACCGCTTCGGTCATCATCATCAGCCGGCCAGCCAGTTGAATACCGGAGAGGCGTAGATAGATCTGCTTCTTGACCCCCTTTGGGGAGAGGGTCCACCACTCGTTGTAACTGCGCCCCTGCTGAAAATCACCCAGATAGCGCTGTAGCAGCAGATCGATGGCGGTTGCCATATCGGCAGAGAAGTCGCGGGAACAGAGTTCGTCGAGAGACGTCGCCTCCCACACGGAGAGCGCGGCGCTGTTTGCCCAGAAAATATGGTGATGCTCGATGTCATAAACCCAGATCGGGGTATGCAGAACATCCATCGTCTTCAGTAACCGTTCGTCAAGCGTATTCATCTGGTCAAGGTCATTCATGCTGGATGGTCACTGGTTAACCGGAAAACAGATCTGGCAAACCGCTAGCTGCAGAATGCAAGGTGCAAATACCTCTCGGCCATTATCCCTTTTCACATAGCCAAGAGCGGACAAAACTATTTCAGATATCAACAACAGGGCAGCCTGTACGGCAATACCACAAAGGACTCAGCCAAGGACCCTGTTAATCCAGGCAAATCATATAGTCGATTTTTAACTTTTTTCCCCAGTAAAAACAAGCACTAAGAGCTATCCACTCGAGACCTTGAAAGAGCAATTGCATATTTGCTGCGACAAATTTGTTATTAACATTCAAATCAATGGCGGAAATAGTCATCACTCTCTGTCACAAAGCTTCCATTAATTAACCAAGCGGATGGATAAACAGCCAAAAAAACGCCAAAACGGACAAAAATAGTTCACTAAGGCGGAATTGATATACCCCAAATTCATTTTTCAACAGGCAATGAGCAAAATCCGAATATATGATCTGCATCACATTGGCTGGGGATGGCAAACCACCCCGGCTGAGTACGCAGAGCAACCCAGATTCCTTCCATCAGATTGCAATATCGGCCTTCGCCTGCGGTTATAGCGGAACAAATCAGGGAATATGGCAAACATCACTGCCGCAGTACCATTTGGCATCGTGCCGGAATAATCACCAGCTCGGGGAAACTGAGATGACGGGCGGGTGGAGAACTGGTATCAACAGAAATCGAATCCAGATCAATTAAACGCTGAATTACCCTTGCCAACCCGGAACGCTCTTTTTATGGTTGCCCCCTTGTTACACCCAGAACAGCGTTTATGAAGCACATCGAAGAGTTCTACCTGTTCGTCAAGGTGGTGCAAGAGGGAGGATTCTCCCACGCTGCAGCCGCACTGGGCATGCCAACAGGCACCATCAGTCGACGCATTTCCCAGCTGGAAGAGCAACTGGGTTGCTCCCTGCTACATCGCTCTACCCGCAAGCTCCGCCTGACCGATGATGGCCTCAGATACTACGAACGTCTCTGCACGCCACTCGCGCAAATCGAGCAGGCTACCAGCGAGATCCAGGGTCAAGAGGCCGACATCACCGGGCTTATCCGGATAGCTGCACCGATCGCACTCTCCAACACCATCCTCATCGATATGCTGGCCGAATTCGGGCTGCACTATCCCGAGGTACAGTTCGATATCACCCAGACTAATGATCACCAGCACCTGTTTGACAATGATCGGGATCTGGTGTTCTTCAACGGTGAGCTGCCCCAGTCGCTGCCCAATGCGATCTGTCTCGGCCATATCGAGTACGGCCTGTTTGCCTCACCACTCTATTTGACCAAGAAGGGCACCCCCTCCCATCCCAACCAGCTGGAAGAGCACGATCTCATCTACTGCTGGCCTCACCAGCACTGGCAGCTGACCGACAAGGATGGCCAGAGCGTCTGCATCAAACGCAGCGCCAAACTGACCGTCAACCAGACCCAGGCCGCGGTACGCGCAGCCCGACGTCATCTGGGGATCGTCAACGCCCCGCTGCACTATCTGAGCAGCTTCCTCCATGACGAGCAGCTGGTACCGGTACTGACCGACTGGCAGACCGGCAATCGCCCCTTCTACATGTTGTGTTGCCAGCACCAGTTCGCCCCGTTGCGTGTTAAGATGTTCGCTGAATTTGTTGAGAAATACTCCGCACGCTATCGTAACCGGCAATGGGATAACCAATTTTCACAGGGTGACAACCTCCCACATTGCATCTGACTGTTAGCGGGCCACACTTATAGCAATCCTTGCCAACAGAGCCTGCCTAACGCCATGAATGTATTGATATGTGATGACTCCGGGTTCGCCCGCAAACAGCTGGCACGAGCGCTACCGGCTGACTGGAAAGTCGATTTGCACTATGCGGCGAATGGCCTTGAAGGGATCGAACAGGTGCTGATGGGCCATGGGGATCTCATCTTTCTCGATCTCACTATGCCTGAGATGGACGGTTACGGTGTGCTGGAGACCCTGAAACGGGAAGGACTACGCAGCAAGGTTTTCGTGGTCTCCGGAGATATCCAGCCTGAGGCCTATCAGCGGGTCATGGGGCTGGGGGCGCTCGATTTCATCAAGAAGCCCGCAGCCCCAGATACCCTGCTAGCCCTGCTCAAACAACATGGCTTCTGGAGTGCTTCATCGGGTAATCAGCCGAGTGCAGCCGAGCCCTTGCCAAGCGGCGTGGTAGCCGATGCAGGCGTCAAGATCACCCCCGAAATCCGCGATGTCTATCAGGAGCTGGCCAACGTCTCCATGGGTCAGGCCGCCGACTTGCTGGCTCGTCTGCTCTACGCCTTCGTGGTGCTGCCAATCCCCAACGTCAACGTGCTGGAGGTCTCCGAGCTGCATATGGCGCTCTCGGCGGCTGCGGATTCGGATACCCTCTCCGCCGTCTGTCAGGGGTTTATCGGGGCGGGGATCGCCGGCGAAGCGCTGATCCTGTTCCATGACTCCAGCTTCAAAGATTTGGCCAAGCTGATGAACCATCAGGGGACGCTGGATCGCACCGCCGAACTGGAGCTGCTGATGGATACCGCCAACGTGCTGATCGGCGCCTTCCTGCGCGGCTACGCCAACCAGCTCGATACTCCCTTCAGTCAGGGGCACCCGGTGGTGCTCGGCCAGCACAGACCCATCAACGAGCTGATCAACACTAACAAGAGTCGCTGGCGCCGCACGCTCGCCATCGAGATCAACTACCGGATCCAGGACTACGCGGTGCAGTGTGATCTGCTGCTGCTGTTTACCGAAGATTCCATCGCCACCATGAACAACAAAATCATGCACATGCTCTAGGAGTGACTATGGAAATCCGTGAATTTCATTGGCTGATGAACATAGTCCAGAACTTGGACGTAGGCTTGGTGGTGCTCGACAAGGAGTACAAGGTACAGGTGTGGAACGGCTTTATGGAGAGCCACAGCGGCCGACTGGCCAGTGACGTGCGTGACGGCGTGCTGTTCGAGCTCTTCCCCGATGTGGACAGAGCCTGGTTCGAGCGCAAGGCCAACATGGTCTTCAAGCTCAACAACCGAGCCTTCAGCACCTGGGAGCAGAAGCCCTACCTGCTGCGTTTCTCCAACTATCGCCCCATTACCGGCTCGGCCCCCCACATGTTCCAGAACCTGACGCTGGTGCCACTGGCCGATTTCGGCGGTCAGGTGACCCATATCGCGGTGATGATCTACGACGCCACCGATGAGGCCATGCTGATGGGCGGCCAGCGGCAGGCTTAAGTTTGCTGCAAACAACCAAATAACAGAGGGCGCCGCGGCGCCCTCTGTTATTTCGGTATAAACAGGTCTCGGTATAACCTCTACCTCACCAGCCGTCTCAACGCGCCCCGAGATACTCGGTGAAGGCGTCGATCACCTCTTCAATATCGTCATCGTTGATTTGCAGATGGGTCACCAGCCGCAGCTCGCCGTAACCGGAGAAGAGGATCCCCCGCTCCTTCATAAAAGCGAGTAGAGGGGCCGATTCCCCCTCATGCAGCCGCAGGAACACCATATTGCTCTGCACCAGCGAGAGGTCGAGCTCGATGCCCGGCAGTGCCGCCAACCCTTCGGCCAGCCGTTTGGCACGGCGGTGATCATCGGCCAGACGGGTCACATGCTGCTCGAGGGCAAACAGACCGGCTTGCGCCAGAATCCCCGCCTGACGCATGCCACCTCCCAGCATCTTGCGCAGGCGGCGCGCACGGGCGATGAAATCGTGGCTGCCCACCAGCAGCGAGCCCACCGGTGCCCCCAACCCCTTGGAGAGACAAATCGAGATACTGTCAAACGGTGCAGCGATCACCTCGACCGGGGTCTCGCTGGCCACGGCGGCGTTAAAGAGCCGGGCGCCATCGAGATGAAGCTTCAAGCCGCGATCGGCAACGAATGCCCCCATCTCCTGCAGATAGGAGAGCGGCAGCACCTTGCCGTTGTGGGTGTTCTCAAGGCAGATCAGGCGAGTCTGGACGAAGTGGGCATCATCAGGGGCCAGCGCAGCCTTGATATCATCGAATGCCAGCGTGCCATCGCGCTGCATCGGCAAGGGTTGCAGGGCTACGGAGCCCAGCACGGCACTCCCCTGCGCTTCATAGCGATAGATGTGAGCGGCGTTGCCGAGGATAGCCCCCTCACCGCGCTGACAGTGGCTCATCACCGCCAACAGATTGGACATGGTGCCGGACGGCACAAACAGCGCCGCCTGTTTGCCCAGCAATCTGGCCCCAAAGGCCTCCAGCGCGTTGACGCCCGGATCTTCACCATAGACATCGTCACCGACTTCGGCGTGGAGCATGGCTTGACGCATGGCGTCAGTAGGCTGGGTGACGGTGTCACTTCGTAAATCGATATAGCGCATGAGATCCCTCCTGAAACAGGAGAGTGACGTTAGCCATGCGCCCCTCGCTTGGCAAGGGGCGCATGAGCAGAATGTGAAGCCAATAGACGTCCATAGAACCCGCAGGCGGGATTTACCAGGGCAGCGGCTGACCGTTGAGATCCAGCAGCTGGCCCGATTGAGTCAACGATAACCCCTTGATGAGATTGAGCAGTTTCACAGCCACCTCGGCAGGCTCCTGCAATTGCTCCGCAGGCAACTCGCTCAGAAAGGGGGTGTTCATCGGGGAGTCCATCAAGCCGGGCGCCACCGCCACCACCCCCGCTTGCGGGAAACGCTGCGTCCACTCGAGGGCCAGAGTTTTCACCCCCATGTCGAGGGCCGCCTTGCTCATGCGGTAGCTGTAACGGCCCCCCTCCAGATTGGCGGTGATGGAGCCCGCCAGATCGGAGATGGCACAGAGCCACAGCGGATGGTCATTGCCCATCAACCGACTGAAACGGGCAGCCAGCGCCAGCGTTGGCCAGGCATTGGCAAGCAGGCTGTCGCACAGCCACTTGGGGTGCACCTCTTCGACCCGCCGCTCTGGCATAAAGCTGACATCGTGCAACAGGCCGATGGTGTTGATTACCACAGTGGGAAGCGGATCGGTGTCGTAGAGGGTAAACAGGGCGTCGAACGAGATGGCGTCCACCTCTTGCAGCGGGAAGAAAGCCCCCATCTCGATCCCTTTTGGATAGGTGCGCCCGGCCAGAAGGAAGGACTCCCCCCTTGCCATCAGCTCTCTTGCCAGCGCCGAGCCCAGCGCACCGCTTCCGAGGATCAAGTAGCTCATCGCCCATTCCATGGAGAGTTATCTTGCTTAGAGCGTATCAGAATAATCAACCAGCCGTGACACGACCAAAGGGTAATATGCCCCTCATCACGCTTCCCCCAGATGGCGACCAAACTCCCGCGCCAGCGCCAAGTCGAGAAAACCGTCGGCTTTCTTGTGGGTGCGCAAAAACTGGTAATAGGCGAGCAGGGTGACCAGTGCCTCCTCATCGGGCAGCCCCACCCCGGGTTGCAGCTCGCCCAGCAGTAGTTGCGCCGCTGCCAGCGCCTCCCTGTCTACCACTTCCGCCTGACGGTAGAGATAACCGCAGCCGGTTGCCAGCCACTCCAGCGAGCAGTTGGCCCCCATGGCGATCTGGTTGGCCCGCGTCAGGCCAGGCTCGGCTCCCTTTAAATATTTGCGGATCAGCGCTTCACTGAGCCCCACCTTGCGGGCAAACGCGCTCACGCTCATCTCCCCGATCAGGCTCTGCAAGCGCTCGGCAAATCCTTCCATCCAACTCTCTCCTACTCTGCGATCAGAACCAAAGTTCGAATCATGCCACTGCCCATTATTGCTTTGCCAGCCACATGAGGCCAAGATGCCCGCAGTCATCTATGTTGCACATCGTTTTCGCATCGTGTTTTTCAAGGAGTCAACCATGTCTGTATCCCGTGTCGCCCTGCATCCGCAAGGCCCCACCTTCTCTCGCCTCATCATGGGTTACTGGCGCCTGATGGAGTGGCAGCTCTCTCCGGCCGCTCTGCTCGATCTGATGAAATATCATCTAGATCTGGGGGTCACTACCATCGATCACGCCGATATCTATGGTGGTTACCAGTGCGAAGAGGCCTTTGGTCACGCCCTACGCCTCGAGCCTTCCCTGCGCAGCCGGATGGAGATCGTCACCAAGTGCGGTATCGCCCTCACCGCCAAGCCGGAGCATGCTCTCAACCACTACAACACCGGCAAGGACCATATCATCGCCAGCGCCGAGGCCTCGCTGCGCAAGCTCGGCACCGACCATCTGGACCTGCTGCTGATCCACCGCCCGGATCCCCTGATGAACGCAGATGAAGTGGCCGACGCCTTTATCACCCTGAAACAGGCGGGCAAGATCAAGCACGCCGGGGTATCCAACTTCACCGCCCGTCAGTTCGAGCTACTGCAATCGCGCCTCCCCTTCCCGCTGGTCACCAACCAGCTGGAGATCTCGCCGCTTCATCAGGAAGGGACCCTCGATGGTACCCTGGATCAGTGCCAGCAGCTTGGCATCAAGCCGATGGCCTGGTCATGTCTCGGCGGCGGCCGACTGTTCAGCGATGACGCCTATGCCCCGCTGCGTGCCGAACTGGAGCAGATCCGTCAGGAAGTGGGCGCCCAGACTATCGAGCAGGTGGTCTACGCCTGGGTAATGATGCTGCCAAGCCAGCCGCTGCCATTGATTGGCTCCGGCAAACGGGAGCGGATTGCTGCCGCCGTGGCCACCGAATCCATCGTCCTCAATCGCCAGCAGTGGTTCCGCATCCGCAAGGCGGCGCTCGGTTACGACGTCCCCTGATAACAGCAAAACATTCAGAAACAAAAACGGCATGGGGGAAACCCATGCCGTTTTTTTATTGCCGAGGCACCTTAGCGGTGGCGCTGTTGCGGGCGACCACGGGGAGCATCTGTCTTCGGTTTGGCTTGGTTGACGGTGATGGTACGGCCACCGACTTCTGTGCCATGCAGACCAGCGATGGCCTTTTCGGCATCACCATTGACCGGCATTTCAATAAAACCAAACCCCTTTGACTGGCCGGTATCGCGGTCGATGATGATATCAACCTTGTCGACCTGTCCAAACTGGCTGAACAGGGTTTTCAGTTCGTCGGCCGTCATCCGGTACGACAGATTTCCTACGTAAATCTTCATGCCATCCACTCTCGATTCAAGGTGCCTTCTCTATGCAATTCCCAGCATAACGGTAAGGGCACAACCCCTATGCCGGACCTGCCATGGCTTCATGCCGTGGCCTTCTCCACACTGTCGTCAAGTGATTGATCTCTTGGGTTAACAGTGCAGACAAGATCAATTCGAGTCACTGGCAGTATCTGAGCTTTGCCGGGAATTGTCGAGAAAATAGTCGACTCAGGCCGATTGCAGATCTGACAACCGTTGCGCCAGCATCTGGCGACCGTGCCAGGCCCGTTTAAAGCCGAAGCGATAGACAGACGGGCTCACCAGATGCAGCTCCCCCGCCTTGAGATCCAGCAAGGCCATGGCCGCCGCCAGCTCCTCTTCACTCAGTTGCAGATCGAGGCTGAAGTCGAGCCACTGGCCGTCGTGACCCACTCGCCGCTCCCGTTCGAGCGCCACCAGCTGGCTGCGGGGCAGTGCCAGCGCCTCATCCTTGTTGCCATTGAGCAGATAGATATGCTGTTCATCCCACCCCAGCTCCGCCAGGCGCCAGGGCTGCCAGCTGCGGGGCAGCGACACCATGATCCCGGTGATGCCACCAAAGACCACGCCCACCCAGTTGAGCAGCGCCATGGCGCCCCAGCCATCCCACAAGGAGGCCGCCACCACGCCCCAACTCACCAGCAACAACAGAAAAATGACGCAGCGATAGCGAACCGCTGGCGGCATCAACAGCTGCACCTGGGAACCGGCAAGCAAGGATGTAATACGCATGAAAAGCTCCTGTCATCACGAAATGGCGCCATTGTGAATAGCCATCAGGATGCTGACAAGGGGGTTTTCTTTGTCATCCCCCTATAAAATCAATACCATGACGTAAATGATTCTCAGTGGAACCCGCTTCTTGACCAGCTCGCAACCCTGTGTGCGCTTTTGTGGCGTCGACAAATTCTATGGCGACTTTCAGGCTCTTCATCACATCGAACTCACCATTGAACGGGGAGAGAAGTGGGTCATCTGTGGCCCGTCAGGCTCGGGAAAATCGACCCTGATCCGCACCATCAACGGGCTGGAGGGGATCGATGGCGGCCAGCTATTCCTGTTTGGCGAGCCGGTGACCCCTTCCTACCTGCGTCGCCTGCAAGGTCGGGTCGGCATGGTGTTTCAGCAGTTCAACCTCTTCCCCCATATGACGGTGCTGGAGAACCTGATGGTGGCGCCGGTGCATACCCTGGGGTTGCGCCCTCAGGAGGCCAAAGCCCGGGCGCTCGGGCTGCTCGAGCGGGTGCGCATTCAGGCACAGGCCGACAAGTACCCCCACCAGCTCTCCGGCGGCCAGCAGCAGCGGGTCGCCATCGCCCGCTCCCTCTGCATGCAACCCGAGCTGATGCTGTTTGACGAGCCCACCTCCGCCCTCGACCCCGAGATGATCCGCGAAGTGCTCGATGTGATCCGCGAGCTGGCTGACGAGGGGATGACCCTGATCTGCGTTACCCACGAGATGGGCTTTGCCCGTCAGGTGGCGGATCGGGTGCTCTTTATGGATGAAGGGAAGATTATCGAGTCGGCCCCGCCCGCCCAGCTGTTCAACGCCCCTCGTCACCCGCGTACCCGGGCCTTCCTCGAACAGGTGCTCAGCTATCATGGCTAGGCTCAATCGCCCCCGCCTGCTCGGCTGGTTGTCAGGCACTGTGATACTCTCTGCGCTACTGGGCTGGGCGCTCTATAGCGGCGCTCGCCAGATGGGCTATGAGTGGCAGTGGCCGCGGGTGTTGCCCTTTCTCGGCGAATGGGACGAGGGAACCTTTTATGCCGGCCCCTTGCTAAACGGCCTGCTGGTCACTTTGCAGGTGGCGCTGCTCAGTCTGTTGGGCACGATGGCGGTCGGGGTGTGCGTGGTCAGCCTGCGGCTGCTCCCCTCCCGGCTCGGCCCCTGGCTCGCCATCGCCTATCTGGCGCTGGTGCGCACCACGCCCCAGCTGGTGCAGCTCTATATTCTCTATTTCTTGCTGGGCCCCATGCTGGGATTGGCCCCCCTTGCCTGCGCCGTGTTGAGCCTCTCCCTCTATCAGGGGGCCTTCACCGCCGAAGTGCTGCGTGCAGGTGTACAGGCCATTCCCAAAGGACAGTGGGAGGCAGCCCAGTCGCTTGGCTTGTCACGGGCCATCACCCTGCGCAAGGTGATCCTGCCCCAGCTGGTGCGCATCACCTTGCCGCCGCTGACCAACGAGCTGGTCTCCCTTATCAAACATTCGGCGCTGGTGAGTGTGATCGCCATCTTCGATCTGACCAACGAAGGGCGTACTCTGGTTGCCGATACGTTTCTGACCTTTGAGGTGTGGTTTACCGTAGCTGCCCTCTATTTGCTGTTAACCCTGACGCTGTCAGCCTGTTCGCGGGCGCTGGCCCGTCACCTGAATCCGGATCAACAAGGACGTTAACCATGAATCTGTCATTCAAGACCACCCTGTCGGGCGCTGCCCTGCTACTGACAAGCCTGCTCACTCCGGCACTGGCACAAACTGCTCCCTCCGACACCCAGGCACAGATCGAGCAGAGCGGTACCCTGCGGGTCGGCATGTCCACCTTCGCCCCCTGGGCGATGCACGACAAGCAGGGGGCCCTGATCGGTTTCGAGATTGACGTGGCCCGTCGCCTCGCCACAGATAACGGCTGGCAGGTAGAGTTCGTGCCTACCGCCTGGGATGGCATCATCCCCTCCCTGTTGGCGAAAAAATATGACGTCATCATCGGCGGCCTCACCATCACCCCCGAGCGGGAGAAGAGCGTGCGCTTCACCCAGGCCTACTCCCATTCGGGGGTGCAGCTGGCCGCCTCCAGCACCATGGCCAAAGAGAAGAAAACCGTGGCGGACTTCAACCAGCGCGGGGTGATCCTGGCGGTACGTCGTGGCGCCTCACCGGTACAGGTGGCAAAAGAACACTTCCCCAAGGCCACCCTGCGCCAGTTTGATGACGAGTCACAGGTATTTCAGGAGGTGCTGAACGGCCGCGCCCACGGCGCCCTCTCATCTTCCCCGAAACCCGAGCAAGAGGCGCTGCGCCACCCCGATGCCCTCTTTATGCCGTTTGCCGAGCCGTTGGCACAAGGCGATGAAGGCTTTGCCCTGCGCAAGGGGGATGATGCCCTGGCTGAGCAGTTCAACGAGTGGATCGCCGCCCGTCAGGCCGATGGCTGGCTCAAGGCGCGCCATGACTACTGGTTCAAGTCGCTGGCCTGGGAAGCGCAGGTCGCTAACCCCTGATGCTGATTGCTCTAAAAGAGACCATCCGGCGCATCGTCCGTGGGGCATGTCGGAACATCAACTGGCTGGATGGGGCGATCGCCCTGATCCTGCTGCTGGCTGGCCTCTGGCTGGCCAGCCGCTTGCACATCGGGGTGGCCTATCAGTGGCGCTGGCATGAGGCCTTCGATCTGCTGTTCACCCCTGGCCCTCACGGCGAGTTGCCCTACTTTTTCAGCGGTCTGCTCACCACCTTGCGCATCGCCTTGCTCGGCATGGTGCTGGCGCTGCTGCTCGGCACTGCGCTGGGGGTAGCCGCCTTCAGCCGCCGCCCCTGGCTGGTGATGCCCGCGACCCTGTTTATCCAGCTGATCCGCAATCTGCCGCCGCTGGTCTTTATCTTCATCTTCTACTTCTTTATCGCCAACCAGCTGCTGCCTGCGAGCGGCCTCTCCCGCTGGCTCGGCACCGTATCACTCTCCCCGTGGCAAGAGGCGCTGTTTGGCCCACCTGCCCGCTGGGAAAACCTCATCTCAGGCACCCTCTGCGTTGGCATGATCAGCGCAGCCTTCGTCGCCGAGATCGTCCGTGCCGGGCTTGCCGCCATCCCCCGTGGCCAGTGGGAGGCGGCGCAGAGCCTCGGACTCTCCCCCTGGGTGCGGCTGCGCCATGTGATCCTGCCGCAGGCCATGCTGCTGATGTTGCCCCCCCTCACCGGTCAGCTCATCGCGCTGGTGAAGGATACCGCCATTGTTTCCCTTATCTCGGTGCAGGAGCTCACCTTCGTCGGTACCGAGATGGCCAACTCCAGCGGACTGGTCTACGAGATCTGGCTGCTGGTAGCCGCGGCCTATTTATTTATATGTTTGAGTCTGTTCGTATTGCTGAGCCGACTCGAAGCAAGACAAGGAGCACGCACATGCTGACGTCCCTGTTGCTGGCGACTGTATTGCAAGCGGAAGCCATCGGTGGTTATGCCGCCGGTTGCCTGAAAAACGGCGTATCCCTGCCCCTCGAAGGGCCGGGTTATCAGGTGATCCGCACCAAACGGCTGCGCTACTACGGCCACCCCGACCTTATCCACTACCTGCAAGCGCTGGCCAACCAGACCCGCATGGCCGGGCTGCCGGATCTCTATATCGCCGATCTGGCGATGGCCCGTGGCGGCCCCTTTACCTCCGGCCATCGCAGCCACCAGACTGGCCTTGATGCCGATATCTGGTTTCGCATGGCCAACCGCCCCATCAGCAAATGGGAGCAGGATGCCCCCAAGGAGTGGGCACTGATCGACGAACCCAGCTACAAGATGTTACCGGGTCGCTTTGGCCCCCAGCAGCTAACCCTGCTGCGGCTGGCGGCCAGCAAACCCGAGGTGGCCCGCATCTTCGTCAATCCGGTGATCAAATCCGCGGTCTGCCAACAGGCAGGCAACGAACCCTGGGTCGCCAAGCTGCGCCCCTGGGTGGGCCACTTCAGTCACTTCCACGTGCGGCTGCGCTGCCCGGTGGGCAGCCCCGATTGCGAGCCCCAGGCTCCCATTCCGCCCGGCAATGGCTGTGGGGAAGAGCTGGCATCCTGGCTAAAAGACAAGCCCCAGCTGCCCAAGGTATCCGGCATCAACAAGCGACCTGAGCTACCTGCGCGTTGTGGCAACTGACCCCAAGCTGGTATGGTGGTGCACTCTTGGTCGTACACCATCCATGGCGCACTATCGACTCGAAATACCAAAGGAGAACAACAAGATGGCCACATCACTCTGGCGCAGAACCACGCAGAGCCTGTTGACCCTGACCCTGCTGCTCGGCCTGACCGGCTGCGGCATGAACAACATTCCGACCCTGGATGAGCAGGTTAAAGCAAGCTGGGGGCAGGTGGAGAACCAGTATCAGCGCCGCGCCGACCTCATTCCCAATCTGGTCGCAACCGTCAAGGGCTACGCCAGCCATGAGCAGGAGACCCTAAAGGCGGTCACCGATGCCCGTGCCCGGGTCGGCAGCGTGCAGGTGAGCGATCCTGCCCAGCTCAAGGAGTTTGAAGCGGCGCAGAACCAGCTCTCCAGCGCCCTCTCTCGCCTGATGGTGGTGGTAGAACGCTACCCCGAGCTGAAAGCGGATCAGCAGTTCCTTGCCCTGCAGGCCCAACTGGAAGGAACCGAGAACCGCATCTCGGTGGCTCGCCGCGACTATATCGAGGCGGTGCGCCAGTTCAATACCGAGATCCGCACCTTCCCCTGCGTTATCTGGTCCAAGCTGCTCTACTCGGATCTGGAGGCCAAACCCAGTTTCAGTGCCAAACCCGGTGCCGATGAGGCGCCCAAGGTCAGCTTCCAATGAAGATGATGCTGCGCTGGTTTCTTCCCTGTCTGCTGCTCTGGGCCAGTGCCCTGCAAGCGGCACCGGACTTCCCGGCGCTGAGCGGACGGGTGGTGGATGAAGCCAGTCTGATGTCCCGCAAACAGGCCCATCAACTGACCCAACAGCTGGCCGCTTTTGAAAAGCGCAGCGGTATCCAGCTGGTGGTGGTCTCTGTCGACAGCCTCGATGGGGAGACTATCGAGGAGTACGGCTACCAGCTCGGTCGCCACTGGGGGATCGGCCAGAAAGGCAAAAACAATGGCGTGTTGTTGCTGATCGCCCAGGATGAGCGCAAGGTGCGGATCGAGGTGGGATATGGGCTGGAAGGCGCCCTGCCCGACGCCATCGCCGCCAACATCATCCATGGCCGCATCCTGCCCGCCTTCAAGCGCGGCGATATGGTGGCCGGGATCATGGCGGGCAGCCAGAGCATCATGAAGGCACTCGCCGGGGAATATCAGCCGGTCGAGCAGCCAAAGAGTGACAACGGTGGCGGCCCCTGGCTGTTTATTCTGGTGGTGATTGCAATGATCGTGCTCCACAACCTGCGCGGGGGTGGTGGCGGTGGGCCGGGAGGACGACGTCGGTCGACCTACATGGCTGGTGGATTGGGTGCCGGCTCCTTTGGTGGTCGCTCCGGCGGCGGATTCAGCGGTGGCGGCGGCAGCTTTGGCGGCGGCGGAGCCTCCGGTGGCTGGTAACAGGAGTAAAGAGACAAATCATGATTTCTAAACAGTTCTTCCACACGCTTCAGGCCAAGGTGCGCGAAGCGGAGCTAGAGACTGATGCTGAACTGGTCACCGTGCTGGCCCCGGCCAGCGATGGCTATCGCTACATTCCCACCCTCTGGGCGGCGCTGCTGGCGATGCTCACGCCGCTGCTGGTGTTCCAGCTCGGCTTCTGGCTCGGCTGGTACGAAATCCTGCTGGTGCAGTGGTCGGTCTGGCTGCTGCTGAGCCTGCTGTTCCACTGGACCCCCATCAAGATGCGGCTCATCCCGAAGAAGGTTCGCCAGCACCGGGCGGCCCTGATGGCTCGCCTGCAATTTGTCGAGCAGGGGCTGCACCGCACCCGCGACCGGCTCGGGGTGCTGATCTTCGTCTCGGCCGCCGAGCACTATGTAGAAATACTGGTGGATGACGGCATCGCCCAGCATATCGACAACGGCCAGTGGCAGGAGATCATCGACGACTTCGTGGCGCGAGTGCGCAACAAGGAGATCGAACAAGGTTTTCTGGAGTGCGTTGAGCGCGTTAGCGCCATTCTGACCGATGCCTTCCCGGCCACCCGGGATCAAAACGAGCTGCCGGACAGCCTGATCATCCTCGACAAGCCCTGATCCGGTTTAAAAAACAGGCATTCTGCGCAAGCGTTAGGCATTCGGAAAAGATTATGAAAAATAAGGGGAAAAGAGGTTGACCCACACAGCCCTTTCCCCTAAATTACGCCCCGTTCCAGCGCAACAGCGCAGCGAACGAAAATTTGGTGAGGTGTCCGAGTGGCTGAAGGAGCACGCCTGGAAAGTGTGTATACGGCAACGTATCGAGGGTTCGAATCCCTCCCTCACCGCCAAATTTAAAAAAACCGACCTCAGGGTCGGTTTTTTGCTTTCCGGCAAACGCAAACACCTATGCCGACAAGTGAGCCAGAGCCACGCAGCGGCGGGTCATCCACGCTCTCACCCTCCGGTTTGCAAAGCACTGATGGAACATCACAGCTTTTCGTATTGCCAGCACCCGCCCCCTACCTTGCTTTTGTGATTGCCCCACCCGACAAGCGCTCCTTCCTGTCACAACAGGAGCAACAAGATGATTGCAATGCCATCTTATGGCCGCAACACGCCTTCTTTTATGGACGTTACCCAGCGCCCATTAATTGCTCAGCGATTGGATTTCATTTTGAAAAACTGATACTTAAGTAGCTACACTAGCCATTATCAACATGCAGGGACGTGTAAAAGATGAGCTTGATTGGCTTGGTACTGGCGTTGATCGCCATCATTGGCGGCAACATGATCGAGGGTGGTCATCCCAGTGCACTGCTCGATCTGCCCGCATTTCTTATCGTGATAGGTGGCACCATAGGTGCTGCGCTGACCCAGTTCCCTTTCTCCGTCGTCGGCAGCACCATGAGGCGTTTCAAATGGCTGCTCTCTCCCCTCAAACTCGACCTGCTGGAACAGGCCCAGTTACTGGAGACCCTGGCAGGCAACGCGCGCCGCAGCGGTATGCTGGCGCTGGAAGGGATGATCGAGGAGATCAAGGATCCCTTCCTGAAGAAAGGGGTGCAGATGATGGTCGATGGCTACGAGAAGGCCAAAATCCACGAGGTGCTGGAGAACGAGATCGAATTTGAACAGGAAGATCTCGAACAGACGGTCAAATTCTATGAAGCCATGGGCGGCTACTGCCCGACCATGGGGATCGTCGGGGCGGTATTTGGCCTGATCCACGCCATGGGTCTGCTGGATGCCCCCGACAAGCTGGGCGGCGCCATCGCGGTGGCCTTTATCGCCACCATCTACGGGGTATCCGCCGCCAACCTGATCTTCTTGCCGTTCGGCAACCGCTACAAAGGGTTTGCCCACCAGATCCGCCACTACAAGGAGATGACCCTGACCGGCATTCTCTGCATCGTGGATGGCGAGTCGCAGGCACGCCTGCAAGTTACCCTCGAACCTTATCTGGGAGGTCACGGTGGCCAAAAAGAAAAAGGCTGAAGCACCGGAGAACCATGAACGCTGGCTGGTCTCCTATGCCGACTTCATGACCCTGCTGTTCGCCCTGTTTGTGGTGCTCTACTCCTTTGCTATGGCCAAGCAGTCCGAAACCCGGGTGCTTATCCAGGGCTTTATCGAGTCGCTGGGTAAAATCGGCCTCATCTCCCCGCCTGCCGGATCACCTTTGATGCAGGGGGGCACAGGGATTCTCGAGCCAGAATCAAAAACTACGCCGAGCAGCCCGAAAGAGGAGACTGTGCTGGAGAAAGATGCCCCCATGGCGGCATCGGACCCCTTCAACGAGACCATAGGTGCCTCGGAAAAACCGAGCGCCACCGAAGCCTGGCCCCACAAGACCAAGGAGCAGGAGTGGGTGCAGGTGACCAAGCAGAAGCTGGAGCAGCAGCTAAAGGCCCAGATTGAATCGAAGGATCTGGAGGTCGAGCAGCTTGGCAGCCAGCTGGTGATCCGCATCGGCGAGAAGGCGCTGTTTCCCGCCGATTCGGCGTTCCTGCAGCCCCAGTTCATCCCGCTGGTCAACAAGATCGCCGGCATTTTGGCCAATATCCCGGGGCAGGTAGTGGTCACCGGTCATACCGACAACTCCCAGGCGCCGGTGGAGCTCTATCGCAACAACTGGGAGCTCTCGGTGCTGCGGGCCTCTTCCATCGTGCAGACCATGCTGACCAACCCCCAGCTGGATGCCAGACGAGTCATCGCTCAGGGTGTTGCCGACACCCAACCCCGCTTTGCCAATGACACCCCCGAACATCGCCAGGCGAACCGCCGGGTCGATATCACCCTCTCTCAAGGCAAGGCAGCAGAAGAGTCACTGCAACTGCTCAAGCCCTGATCCCCCCGCTCCCGCTTCGCGCGGGAGCCTCTTTTTTAAAAACAAATAACTCAATAATATCAATACCATAAGATCTTAATGATAATGATTGCCATTTATTGTCAAGTGGTCAGGCCTCTGCAATAATGCCGCCCCTCAGGCTTAAATAAAAACAATTATCATTATGAACAAACTGCTTCAGGCATGGCCGGCACTCCTTTGTGCCTCCGCTGGCGCGGCCGATCTCCCCCTGTGGAGAAGGCTCGCAGCGACGACACCATCATTGTCACCGGGCAACGGGTACAACAGAAACTCTCCGATGTTTCCGGCTCCATCACCGTCATCACCCAGGAAGAGCTGGACCGTCAGGTCGCCAGCGAGCTGACTCATGTGTTTCGCAAGATCCCCGGTGTCTCGGTCACCGGCTCTGCCGGGCGACCGCAAAACATCAGCGTGCGCGGCATCGGGGGCAACCGTATCCTGCTGATCAAGGATGGGGTGCGCGTCAGCGACGGCTTTGGCGCCGACAACATCAATGACAAGGTGGGTCGCTTCAACTTCGACCTTGATGACATCAAGCAGATTGAGGTGGCCAAGGGGGCCGGCTCCTCCCTGCATGGCTCCGATGCCATCGGCGGCACCGTGGTGATGAATACCAAGCAGCCGGAAGATTATCTGCAACAGCAAGATAGCTATCTGGCGGCCAAAACCCTCTACGGTGGCGACAGCAACAAGAAGAAGCTCAGCATGACCAGCGCGGTGCGGGCACTGGAGAGCGAACATTTGTTGCGCCTCTCCGGCTGGCGCGGCAACGAAACCGCCAACTTTGAAGAGAACCGCATTCCGGCGGATCTGGATGGCATGAGCGCCTCCACCAGCAGCCGCCTCCCCCTCAATGCCCATCACGCTCTGCGGCTGGAGCTGGACTACTACGAGGATCACGCCAAACGCCAGATGGGGCCCAAAGCGGTGCCCCAACCCGATGGCAGCTGGGACGTGGTCGGTTTTCAGGAAGATGGCGATCAGCGCACCCAGGGCGGCAAGTTCAGCTGGGAAGCCAGCGATCTGGGCATGGTCGATACCCTCAACTGGAGCCTGTTTGGCAACCAGTCACGCAACGAAGCCAACCAGCGCCAGCTGCTGCGCAACGATGCCCTGAGCGGCTATCCCAGATATCGCAGCCAGCGCACCCTCTCCACATTCGAGGAGCTGCGCCTTGGCAGTGAGCTGGAGCTGCAGAGCAAGCTGAGCACCGGCTCGCTGGATCACACCTTCAGCTACGGTGTGGAGCTGGAGCAGGCCAACCACGAGCGGCCGGTCAGCAATCTGACCCTGGAAGATGGCATCACCACCCAGGGACAGAAAGCCCCCTTCAGCAAGGCCGAGACCCGCCGCGATGGCATCTGGCTGAGCGATGTGATCGATCTGGGCAACTGGCAGTTTACCCCGACCCTGCGCTTTGACCGCCAGCGCCTGCGCGCACCGGACAGCAATCTGGCCGAGAACCACAGCGACCACATCTCCCCCAGTGTGGCGGCCAGTTACCGCTTCAACGAAACATGGCGCAGCTGGCTCAGCTATGCCAACGGCTTCCGCGCCCCCGCTTACGATCAGGTTTACGGCAACATTCCTCACTACTTTGCCATGCCGCCGTTCGAGATCATTGCCAACCCCAACCTCAAGGAGGAGACCAGCCACAGTCTGGAGTGGGGAGTGAATGGCCAAAGCGACAACTGGAGCGTCAAACCGGCCGTTTTCTACAACCGCTACTACAACTTCATCGACTGGCGCCAGACCGGTTTTCGCCTCGATGACGGTGTCTTCCTGCGCCAATATCGCAACGTTGCCAAAGCAGAAACCTGGGGCGCCGAGCTGGCCGCCAGCCTCTGGCTGAGCGACGAGTGGGAGCTTTCGACTAATCTGGCCTGGATGGATGGCAAGGATCACCGCGGTGAGCCGCTGCGCACCCAGACACCGCTGGAAGGCAACACCACCCTGCGCTGGCAACAGCTCGACTGGGGGGTTGAGCTCAGTGGCAACTATGCCGCCGCCATGACCAAGGTGCCCCAATGCGCCAATGCGCAGACTGGCTACAACGGTGCCTGCCAGAGCAGCGCAGGCTGGTTCAGTCTGGATCTCACCGGCGACTGGCAGATCACCGAGGCGCTCAAGGTCAATGCCACCATCGGCAACCTGCTCGATACCCGCTATGTCCGCTATCAGGATGTGGCCGGACTCCCGGCTGGCAGCGACACCTCCCTCTACAGCCAGAGCGGCCGCTACCTGTCAGCCAGCCTCAGCTACCGTTTCGTGGGGATGTGATGAAACATCATGCAATCATGGCGGCCCTGTTGGCCGTCCCGTTGGCGTGGGCGCAAGAGGCCCTGCCACCGCCGATCCCGTCCCAATCGCACCTGATTTCAGGCAATCCCGTACGCCAGGATCCCTACTTCTGGTTGCGGGACGAGAGCCGTAGCAACCCGGCCATTCTCGCCCTGCTCAAGCAGCAAAATCGCTGGAGCGAGCAGCAGCTCGCCGCGCAGCAGCCGCTGGAAGCAACCTTGCGCGCCGAGTTTGCCCGTCATCCGGCGGGGGAATCTGTGCCAGAGAACTGGCTTGTCCGCGGCGATCAGGCATGGCTGCTGCGCCCGGATGGCTCACTCTGGCAACGCCACGGGGGCAAGGTGCAGCAGCGGCTTCCCGCCAGAGCGGGTGAGGCCTATTACGAAGCGGGCGGCTGGGCACTGAGCCCGGATAACCTCACACTGGCCATCGCCGAAGACAGGCGCGGCGATCTCGACTATCAGGTCACCCTGCTCGATCTCCAGAGCGGCAAGGCGCTGGCCAGTTTGGCACAGCGCAGCGCTGATCTCGCCTGGTCACAAGATGGTCGCACCCTTTACACCATCGCCAACGAGCGCTACACCCTGCGTCCCTGGCAGCTGCGCAGCTGGCAGAATGGCCAGGAGCAGACTCTCTATGAGGAGCAGGATCCCGCCTGGCTGCTCAGCCTCTATCGCACCACGGATGGCCAACATCTGGTGTTGCAGGGCAACAACCACGATAGCTCGGAGCAGTACCTGCTCGACTCGGGCAAGCCGCAGCAGGTCAAACCCCGCCAGCGCGGGGTGGAATACTATCTGGACAGCCAATCCGGCTGGGTGATCAAGAGCAACCGGGAGGGGGCATTTGCCCTCTATTCAGCCAGCACGCCGCTCGGTGAGTGGCAGCGCCTGTGGCCCACCAAAGAGGAGGATCTCGGCGATCCCGACAAGTGGCGACTGTTTGATCGCCATCTGGTGGTGCAGTTTCGCCAGCAGGGGGAGGATTGGCTCGCCCTGCTCGACCGCAACGGCCATGAACGCCAGCGCCTGCCGCTGGCCAGTGGCGCCGGTACCGGCTGGCTGCAAGGAGAACATGACCCGGCCAGCGACCGCATTTTGGTGCGCAGTCAGGGCTTGAGCCAGCCCCCCGGCCAGCGCTGGCTGGATTTGATCAGCGGCCAGTGGATCAACGACCAGCACACCGCAGGCAATAAAGCATTGCCCTATCAGAGCGAGCGGCGCTGGATCACCTCTGCCGATGGCACCCGGGTGCCTGTCTCGCTGGTGTGGCGCAAAGATCTGGCCCCCCGTGCCGTGCTGCTCTATGGCTATGGCGCCTATGGCACGCCGATGCGCCCCTACTACCAGAAAGAGCTGTTAAGCCTGCTGGATCGCGGCTTTGTCTACGCCATCGCCCATGTGCGCGGCGGCGGCATGCTGGGGCAGCAGTGGACCCGCGACGGACGGGGCATCAACAAGCAGAACGGCATCAGCGATTTTATCGCAGCCAGCAACGCCCTGCGCCACTGGTCGCCCGACTCTGCTCCCCTGCCTCTGTTTGCCATGGGGGGCAGCGCGGGGGGCACGCTGGTTGCTGCGGCCCTCAACCAGCAACCGACACTCTTTAGCGGCGCCGTGTTGCAGGTTCCCTTCGTCGATATGCTCGGCACCATGAGCGATCCTGCCCTCCCCTTGACCCGTCAGGAGTATCAGGAGTGGGGCAATCCGGCCAAGCCCGCAGAGTATCAGGCGATGCGCCGCATCAGCCCCTACGACAACCTGCACCGCGCCCCCTACCCGCCCCTGCTGGTCACTACCGCCCTGCACGACAGCCAGGTGCCCTACTGGGAGCCGGTCAAGTGGCTGGCCCGCCTGCGGGAGCACAGCACGGGCTCCGGCCCCTACCTGCTGCTGACCGAACTGGAGGGAGGCCACCGCGCCGGTGGTGGCGATCGGGCTCGTGAATTTGCCTTCTTGTTGCATCTGGCGGGGATCAATCAATGACCCTGCCGCTGATTGGGAGTACCACTATGAAACCCCTGTTGCCCGCCCTCTTGCTGGGGCTGGCTGGCTTTTCCACTCAGGCCGCCGAACTGCGTTTTGTCGAACAGGACGCCCCGGCCGATACCCGCCTCTGGCTCGAACAGCAGCTCGGCGTCACCCTGAGTGATGCCCCGGCCTATCAGCGCCAAGGCAAGCTGGGCCACTATCTGCATTATCGCCAGCAGCTCAATGGCGCACCGATCGCCGGCCTGATGGCCGCCGTCAGTCTCGATGAGCAGGGTCGCCCGTGGCGCCTTTATCACAATACCCGGCTGATGCAGGCACAGGCGGCTCCATGTGATGAGGCAAACCGCGCCGGGGTGGATGCCTATACCGCCACGCTGGATGGTACGGTGTGGAAATTCGCTGGCAGTGACGAAGCCCAGCCCTGGTACTGGCAGGATGGCGACACACTGACTGCGGCCTGGCGCCTGCTGGCGGTGGAAAGCCAGCCGGGCAACAGCAAAAGCAGCCACTGGCAACTGTTTGTCACCTGCGATGGCAGCGCCCTGCTGGGGCGCACGCTGCAAGAGGCCAACACCCGTGCCGAAGCGGTCCCGCAGGCAGGGGAAGCGGCTACGGTGCAGGCCCGCATCTTTGCCCTCGACCCACGCACCCAGCTGCAAGATGGCAACCTGCTGTGGCGCCACGATCTGGTGCTGGACAACCGGGCCTATCGCACCGTGCCGCTCACGGTACAAAAGGTGGATGACACCTACCAGCTAAATGGCCCTCGCGCGCGGGTCGTGGATGGCACGGCGCCGGAAACTGCCCCCTTTAGCAGCCCTGATGCCGATGGCTTCCAGCTGGATCACCAGCAGCCCGCCTTCCTCGATATCAATGGCTACTACCATCTGGATCTGGCCCAGCGCCATGTGGAATCCCTTGGCTACCCGACGCTGATGGGCGGCCCCCTGGCTATCGATACCGATGCCGGGGAGCAGGACAACTCTCTCTATGACCCCTTCCTGCGCCGGTTGGAAATTGGCCGGATCGGGGTGCCCGATGCGGAAGATCCCATGGTGATCTGGCACGAGTTTGGCCATGCGGTGCAGCACCATATCCTGCCCGACATGGGAGAAGAAGGGGACTGGGGCGCCATCGGCGAGGGCTTTAGCGACTATCTGGCCGCCAGCTGGCGCCAGCGCAGTCCCGAAGCCCGCCAGTTCGAGCCTTTCATGGTCTTCAACTGGGATGCCAGGATCAGCGGCCGGACGCCCCGTCAGCTCGATGATCTGCGGGCGCGCTATCATCCGGGCTTCCTCTATCCGGCTCACCTCACCATCAACGGCAGCAACGGCGACCAGCTGTGGGGCACCCCGCTCTTCACCGCGCTGCGCCAGACCGTTGAACAATATGGCGAGGTAGCCCGTGACGAGTTCGATACCCTGCTGATTGAATCCCACTTCGGCCTCGGCCCGCAGGTGCGGATGCCCCAGCTGGCGCGGGTCACCGTGGATACCGCCAACCGCCTCTATCCGGATCGCAGCTATGGCAAGCTGCTGGAGCAGGCCTTCCGCCACCACGCCTTGCTGCCCACGCCCATCGCGGCCCGCCTTGCCGATGACAGCTACATTCTGCCCGGGGAGAAAAAGAGCCTCGCCATCGAATTGACCAACCAGAGCGGCCGGCCCCTGACCGTGGCCGACGCCAGCCAGCTCCCGACCAAGGGGCTCATGGGTGACGGTCACTGGCAGGGAGAGCTCAACGCCGATGGCAGCGCCCGCTGGACCCTGCCGCTGGAAGCAGCGAGCAACCTGACCTGTGGCGAGGCAGTCACCTTGCCGCTGCAGTTCCAGCTCACCCTGCCCAGCCCCACCGAGCGCCAGACCCGCCTTGACCTGCAACTGCCGATCGGTGAACCGCTCTGGCTGCGGGCCATCGGCCAGGGTGGCCAGATCAAGGATGCGGTGAGCGATGAACGGCACGGCCTGTCCCGCTTCACTCTCACCCTGCCCGAGAGCAAGGCCCGCATCGACAGCGGATTCGTGGTCGCCCTCGATCTGGAGCATAGCAAACTGGAGCAGCTGGAGGTCTGGCTCACCTCCCCTTACGGCACCCGGATCAGCCTGTGGAACAAGGGCTACGCCAGCCATACCCGGCTTAAGGGGGAGTTTCCCCGTGAACTGGTACCGTTCGAATCGCTGGGCAAGCTGCACGGCGAACCGCTCGCTGGCCGCTGGCTGCTGGAGATCAACGACACCAGCGCCGGTGACACCGGTCAGTTGCGCAACTGGCGGGTAGCCCAGCAAGTCGGCGCCCGCTGTGACAAGGATGAAGCCCTGCCCAACACCGGCATCATTCCCCTTGAGCAGGATGAAGGGGGTGGCGGCACGGCTTCCCCCCTGCTGCTGTTGCTGGCCCTCTGGCCCCGCCTCTGGCGCCGGAGCACCCCGCGCCGTTGAATCCTGTACCACGGGGGTTACCGCCCCCGTGAACCTGTGACCGAATCAAGGAATGTGAAGTGAAACCATCCGTACTGGTTATTGCAACCCTCTCAGCCCTGCTCAGCGCCTGTGGCGGCGGGGAAGATAACGCACCACTGGCGATCCCGGACTACCGGGTCGATGTCGCCCTGCCAACCGCCGGTACCCTGTGCGCCGATCTGGATCAGAACTGGCAATGTGATCCTGCCGACCCTGCCGTCAGCGGCGAAGGAGTTGTGGCCCTGGTCAGCCGTTCGGCCAACATCGTCAACTCGCCCCTGCTGTTCGTACCGAGGAGCGGAGGACTGCTGCTGGCACATCCGGCCGCCAAAGGGGATCCACAACGGCTACAACCGACCCTGCTCAGCACCCTGTGGCAGAGCCGCATTGCCGAAGGGGTGGCCGCCGATCGCGCACTGACGCAGCTGCTGGCCGATCTCGCGCCGCTGCAACCGGGCAGCGACCGCGCGGCCCTCGCAGGTCTCGGCCAGTTTGATCAGGCGCTACAACAGGTGGCGATCAGCTTGCAGCAACAGGCCCGCACACGCCTTGCCACCACCAAGGAGACCCAGTTGCTCACCACCAGCTATCGCGCCATCAGCCTGATGCTGGCGCAATTGGCTCAGGAGTGGCAGCGCAACGGCCAGTTTGCTGAAGAGAGCCAAAGCGAGCTGCTGACCCTGCTGGTGCAGCAGCAGCCACGCAACCTGCTGACCGTCACCGGCGTCACCACCTTCAGCGATGGCAACGATCCGCTGCTGGAACAGGAGCCCGACGACTATCCGGGACAAGATGCCAGCTGGAATCGCACTCGTCCCCAGCTTGCCTATCGCAAGCTCGATGATCGCGGTCAGGTGCTCCCCGACAACGCGCCGAGCTGGCAGTGCGTCAAGGATCTCAATACCGGTCTGGTGTGGGAGGTCAAATCGGATGATCCCTTGAGTCCGGACTGGAAAAGCAGACCCTTTGCCTATGAGGATGAGCAGTTCAAGGCGACCGCAGGCGAGCAGCAAGCGGCCTACCAGCATATTCATAACAGGATCGAACAGCTCACCGCCGAAGGAGATCTGGCGGCCCTCGCCCGGGCACAGGCGCTGACCACCATGCTGACCACCCGCGCGTATCAACAGTGGCTCAATGGCGAGCAGCGCTGCGGCATCAGCCAGTGGCGGCTGCCCACCATGGGTGAGCTGATGTCACTGATGCACTACGGTAGCCTGGCCAAGGACCCGCTGGGTCAGCGCATCATCGTGGACACCCGTTACTTCCCGGATATCGCCCCCTCGGAAGATGACACCTACGATGGCTACTACTGGAGCGCCACCAGCAACACCGCCCAGCGCTTCTCCGGTGGCCCCATCAGCAAACGCACAGTCCTGCTCTTGGGAGAAGATGCGGGCACCACCTATCCCGCGCTGGTGCAGCAAGATACCTATATCGAGCTGATGCAGGTACGACTGGTCGCCACTCCCCAATAATCCGAGGAATATCATGAGCCTTTATCGCTTTTCGTTCGCCATGCTGGCACTGATGGCCCCCCTGGCCCACGGTGCTGCCATCTGTGATGACACCATGGATCGCACCGCCCCCTCTGCCCGTTTTCTTGACCATGGCAACGGCACTGTCACGGATCAACACACCGGCCTCACCTGGATGCGCTGCAAACTGGGACAGACATGGAGTGGCAGCAGTTGCCTGGGGGAACCGACCGTTTACTACTGGCAGCAGGGGCTGCAAGTGGCGGAGCGGATCCGCAGTGACAGCAGCCATGCTCTCTATCACTTCGGCGGTATCAGCCAGTGGCGCCTGCCCGACATCAAGGAGCTGGCGACCCTGGTCGAGCATGCCTGCTACAAGCCCTCTCTCAATGAAGCCATTTTCCCGCGCGCCATGGCGGGGGGCGGTAAAGAGGTCAATGAGGGCTATGTCTATCTGATGAGCAGCACGGTAACCTCCGCCAATGGTCAGCGGGCGTATCTGGATATCACCTCGGGAGATATCGGTCTTCGCTCCATTGGCGCCTACCCGGATCAGGTCTTGCTGGTCGCCAATAAACCCTGACCGCCCCACGCTCGAAACCGGAACGCGATGACAGGAGAGGCTTGAAAGCCTCTCTTTTTATTGTTCTTGCCCCCCTAGCTCACCCGCCATCACGCTCTTCTCCCGCCAGTGCCCCCTGCCCGCGATACCGACCTGATCCGGCTTCGCACGCGGCATTTACCCCTTTCAGGTGATGACGAGGAGCAGCTCTCTGCGCTTTCCAGGCCTTTCCCACCCGCCATAACCAGCAAAAAAGTGCGCTTCTTAACAAAATTTAATTACCGGTTAACCGATTAATAATTAACCCGTAAAAATGACATGTAAATCAGTGCGAAAGTGTCATAATGCGTAACATTATTGTTAAGTCGCTTGATTAATTTGGTTAGGAAAAACCTCTATGTTTGCTGATATTTCTGCTCAACATTGGGCTTTTGCCATTTATGTCATCGGTGCCATCACCATCTGTCTGGTGATGATAGGCCTCGCCGCCCTGCTGGGAGGTCGTGCCTACGGCCGCACCAAGAACAAGCCATTTGAATCTGGTGTCGACTCGGTCGGCAGTGCCCGCCTGCGTTTTTCCGCCAAGTTCTATCTGGTCGCCATGTTCTTCGTCATCTTCGACGTCGAGGCGCTCTACCTGTTTGCCTGGTCTGTCTCCGTGCGGGAGAGTGGCTGGGTCGGCTTTATTGAAGCCACCATTTTCATCGGACTGCTGCTTATCGGCCTGATCTACCTCTGGCGCATCGGCGCACTGGACTGGTCACCGCGCAAACCGCAGTTGAACAACAAAAACAGTGATTGAACCACAGACCCTTTCCTTGAGGTTGCACCATGAAGTACACCCTGACCCGGATTGACCCGGATGCACCCGTTGAGCGCTACCCCCAGGAGCAGCGCCAGACCGTCGATGACCCACTGGCGCAAGAAGCGACGCGCGGCATCATGATGGGCCGTCTCGAGGAGGTGCTGCAAGACACAGTCAACTGGGGCCGCAAAAACTCCCTCTGGCCTTACAACTTCGGCATCTCCTGCTGCTACGTGGAGATGTGTACCGCCTTCACCTCCCCCCACGATGTGGCCCGCTTCGGCGCCGAAGTTATCCGCGCTTCGCCCCGTCAGGCCGATTTCATGGTGATTGCAGGGACCCCCTTCATCAAGATGGCGCCAGTCATCCAGCGCCTGTATGAACAGTTGCTCGAACCCAAGTGGGTGATCTCCATGGGCGCCTGTGCCAACTCCGGCGGCATGTATGACATCTATTCCGTGGTGCAGGGGGTGGACAAGTTCCTGCCGGTCGACGTCTACATTCCGGGTTGCCCGCCCCGTCCCGAAGCCTTTTTGCAAGCCCTGATGCTGCTGCAGGACTCCATCGGCAAAGAGCGCCGCCCCCTCTCCTGGGTGGTGGGCGATCAGGGGATCTACCGTCCCCAGATGCAGGCCGAAAAAGAGCGCAAGCGCGGCGAACGGATCAATGTGACCAACCTGCGCACGCCGGATGAGATCTGACCATGAAACTGACTCGTGATTTTCCCAGCAATTACGCCATGGCCCAGTGGCAGCCCAGCGACCACAAGGATGCCAAAGTCATTGGCGAACTGTTTGCCCACTTCGGGGCCGAGCACTTCACCGTGCAGACCACACGCACCGGCGTGCCGGTGGTCTGGCTCCCCCGCGAACTGCTGCAGGATGTGATGGGCTTTTTGCGCAAGGTGCCCTCCCCGTTTGTGATGCTGTTTGATCTCAGCGCCACCGATGAGCGGCTGCGCAGCCATCGCGACGGTCTGCCCCAGAGCGATTTCACCGTCTTCTATCACCTCATCTCCATCGACCGTAACGCCGATGTGATGTTGAAAGTGGCGCTGGCCGAAAGTGACCTGCATCTTCCCACCATCACCAACCACTTCCCCAATGCCAATTGGTACGAGCGGGAAGTGTGGGATCTGATGGGCATCACCTTCGATGGCCACCCCCATCTGACCCGCATCATGATGCCCAAGAGCTGGCAGGGTCACCCGCTGCGCAAGGATT
This sequence comes from Aeromonas sp. 95A, assembly GCF_051919235.1. Lineage (NCBI taxonomy): Bacteria > Pseudomonadati > Pseudomonadota > Gammaproteobacteria > Aeromonadales > Aeromonadaceae > Aeromonas > Aeromonas sp. 95A. Next base: position 172,383 of record NZ_JBQBFC010000001.1, on the reverse strand, counting down.
ACCCGGCGCGCGCCACCGAATTCGATCCCTTCATGCTCGATGCCGCCAAACAGGACATGGAGCAGGAGAACCTGCTGTTCAAACCGGAAGAGTGGGGGCTGGCCCGCGGCAACGAGAACGAGGACTACATGTTCCTCAACCTCGGCCCCAACCACCCCTCTGCTCACGGCGCCTTCCGGTTGGTGTTGCAGCTCGATGGCGAGGAGATCCGCAACTGCGTGCCTGACATCGGCTATCACCATCGCGGTGCCGAGAAGATGGGTGAGCGCCAGTCCTGGCACAGCTACATCCCCTATACCGACCGGGTCGAGTATCTGGGCGGGGTGATGAACAACCTCCCCTATGTGCTGGCGGTCGAGAAGCTGGCCGGCATCAAGGTGCCGCAGCGGGTCGACATGATCCGGGTGATGATGGCGGAGCTGTTCCGCATCCAGAGCCACCTCTTGTTCCTCGGAACCTATATTCAGGACGTGGGGGCCATGACCCCGGTCTTCTTCACCTTCACCGATCGGCAGAAGATCTACACCATCATCGAAGCGATCACCGGTGCCCGCATGCACCCGGCCTGGTTCCGCATCGGCGGTGTGGCCCACGACCTGCCGAAGGGATGGCAACGGCTGGTGCAGGACAACCTGCTGAGCTGGCTGCCCAAGCGGCTGATGGATTACGAAAAAGCGGCGATGCGCAACAGCATACTGCGGGGTCGAACCATAGGCGTCTCTGCCTACACCACCGAGCAGGCGTTGTCCTGGGGCACCACGGGGGCCGGATTGCGCGCCACCGGCCTCAACTTCGACGTGCGCAAGTGGCGCCCCTATTCGGGCTATGACCAGTTCGACTTTGAAGTGCCGGTCGGCAGCAATGGCGATGCCTACGACAGAGCCACCGTGCGGATCGAGGAGATCCGCCAAAGCATGTCGATCATCGAGCAGTGCATGAAGAACATGCCGGAGGGCCCCTTCAAGGCGGATCACCCCCTCACCACGCCGCCGCCGAAAGAGCGCACCCTGCAGCACATCGAGACCCTGATCAACCACTTCCTGCAAGTGTCTTGGGGCCCGGTGATGCCCGCTGCCGAGTCGTTCCAGATGATTGAGGCGACCAAGGGGGTCAACAGTTACTACCTGACCAGTGACGGCTCCACCATGAGCTACCGGACCCGGATCCGCACCCCGAGCTTTGCTCACCTGCAGCAGATCCCCTCGGTGATCAAGGGCAGCATGGTGTCGGACCTCATCGTCTATCTGGGCAGTATCGATTTTGTTATGTCGGATGTGGACCGTTAAGTGATCCGCCATCCCGGCCATGGCCGGGAATCGGGATCGCCGGACGAGCAGTAAAAGGACAAGCCACCAAAGGTCAAGTCATGAGCCAGCAATGTCAGTGTCACAATAATCAGACCCCACAGGGGCAAGGGGCATGCAGCAGCAAACAGGACGACTTCGTTCTGAGCCAGGCTGAACGCGATGCCATCGAACACGAGAAACACCACTACGAAGATCCCCGCGCCGCCAGCATCGAAGCGCTCAAGATCGTGCAGCAGGCCAGAGGCTGGGTACCTGACGGCGCCATTCACGCCATCGCGGCCGAGCTCGGCATTCCCGCCAGCGACGTGGAGGGGGTTGCCACCTTCTATAGCCAGATCTTCCGCCAGCCGGTAGGGCGTCACATCATCCGCGTCTGCGACAGCATGGTCTGCTACATCAATGGCCATGAAGATCTGCTGGCCGGTCTCAAGGAGGTGATGAACCTCGGCCCCGGTCAAACCACCCCGGATGGCCGCTTCACCCTGCTGCCGGTCTGCTGCCTTGGCAACTGCGACAAGGGGCCAGCGATCATGATCGATGACGACACCTATGGCGGCCTCGATCCGGTGACCTTGCTGAAAACGCTGGAGGCTTACCCATGAGCCTGCCGCAGAACAAACTCCTCGCCTCTCTTGGCACCGCCAATCGCACCCCGCGAGCCCCCGAGACCCACCCGCTCACCTGGCGGCTGCGGGATGACGGCCAGCCGGTGTGGCTGGAGGAGTATCAGGCCAAACAGGGCTATGAAGCGGTGCGCAAGGCGCTCGGCCAGATGAGCCCGGACGAGATTGTCAGTACCGTCAAGGATGCCGGTCTCAAGGGGCGCGGCGGTGCAGGCTTCCCCACTGGCGTGAAGTGGGGGCTGATGCCCAAAGACGAGAGCATGAACATTCGTTACCTGCTCTGCAACGCCGACGAGATGGAGCCCAACACCTGGAAAGATCGCCTGCTGATGGAGCAACTGCCCCATCTGCTGATCGAGGGGATGATCATCAGTGCCCGGGCGCTCAAAGCCTATCGCGGCTACATCTTCCTGCGTGGCGAATACGTTGATGCCGCCATCCACCTGCGCCGTGCGGTGGAAGAGGCCAAGGCCGCCGGTCTGCTGGGCAAGAACATTCTGGGATCCGGTTTTGACTTCGAGCTGTTCGTCCACACCGGCGCCGGCCGCTACATCTGTGGTGAAGAGACGGCGTTGATCAACTCGCTGGAAGGGCGCCGTGCCAACCCGCGCGCCAAACCCCCCTTCCCCGCCGTTTCCGGCGTCTGGGGCAAACCCACCTGCGTCAACAACGTCGAGACCCTCTGCAACGTCCCCGCCATTATCGGCAACGGGGTCGCCTGGTATCACGGGCTGGCGCTGCCGGGCTCGGAAGATCACGGCACCAAGCTGATGGGCTTCTCCGGCAAGGTGAACAACCCCGGGGTCTGGGAGCTGCCGTTTGGCATCACCGCCCGCGAGCTGTTTGAAAATTACGCCGGCGGCATGAAGAGCGGCTATCGCCTGAAAGCCTGGCAACCGGGCGGCGCAGGCACCGGCTTCCTGCTGCCGGAGCACCTCGATGCCCAGATGTATACCGCCGGTATCGGCAAGGTCGGTACCCGGATGGGGACTGGCCTCGCCATGGCGGTGGATGACTCCATCAGCATGGTCTCCCTGCTGCGCAACATGGAGGAGTTCTTCGCCCGCGAGTCGTGTGGCTGGTGCACGCCCTGTCGCGATGGCCTGCCCTGGAGCGTCAAGCTGCTACGGGCACTGGAACGTGGCGAAGGGCAATCCGGCGATCTGGCGACTCTGGAACAACTCTGCGGTTTCCTTGGCCCGGGCAAGACCTTCTGCGCCCACGCACCGGGCGCCGTCGAGCCGCTGGCCAGCGCCATCAAATATTTCCGCTCCGAATTCGAGGCCGGGATCAAAGGCAGCGGTGATAACCGCAAGCCGGTCAAAGGGATCCAGCCCAATCTGCTGGGCGAGCGCTGGTAACGACACCACAGATTTCACAAAACAGGTTTCAGGGAAGTTGTATGGCAACCATTTATGTAGACGGCAAAGAGTACGAGGTAGACGGAGCAGATAACCTGCTGCAAGCCTGTCTGTCGCTGGGTCTGGACGTCCCCTATTTCTGCTGGCATCCGGCGCTGGGTAGCGTTGGCGCCTGCCGCCAGTGTGCAGTCAAACAGTATCAGAATGCCGATGACAAACGCGGTCGTCTGGTCATGTCTTGCATGACCCCGGCCACCGATGGCAGCTACATCGCCATCGAGGATGAAGAGGCTAAAGAATTTCGCAAGAGCGTGGTGGAGTGGCTGATGACCAACCACCCTCACGACTGCCCGGTGTGTGAAGAGGGCAGCGCCTGCCACCTGCAGGACATGACGGTGATGACTGGCCACAACAGCCGTCGCTACCGCTTCACCAAACGCACCCACCAGAATCAGGAGCTGGGCCCCTTCATCGGTCACGAGATGAACCGCTGCATCGCCTGCTACCGCTGCGTCCGTTACTACAAGGATTATGCCGGTGGCGAGGATCTCGGGGTCTATGGTGCCCACGACAACGTCTATTTCGGGCGGGTCGAGGATGGCACCCTGGAGAGTGAATTTTCCGGCAACCTGGTGGAGGTCTGCCCCACCGGCGTCTTCACCGACAAGACCCACTCCGAACGTTACAACCGCAAGTGGGACATGCAGTTTGCCCCCAGCATCTGCCAGCAATGCTCCGTGGGTTGCAACATCAGCCCGGGCGAGCGTTATGGCGAACTGCGCCGCATCGAAAACCGCTTCCACGGCAGCGTCAACCACTACTTCCTTTGTGACCGTGGCCGCTTTGGCTATGGCTATGTCAATCTGGCCGACCGCCCGCGCCAACCGCTGCTCAAAGATGGCAACGACCAGCTTACCATCACGGTCGATGGCGCCCTCAACCGAGCCGCCGATGCCCTGCGCACGGCCCGCGACCTCATCGGCATCGGCTCGCCCCGCGCCTCGCTGGAGAGCAACTTTGCCCTGCGCGAGTTGGTGGGTGAAGCCAACTTCTACGCAGGCGTCGAGCAGGCCGAATGGGCCTGTCAGCTGAAGATGCTGCAGATCCTGCAACAGGGCGGCGTGCCGACTCCGAGCCTGCGGGACATGGAAGAGGCTGATGCCATTCTGCTGCTCGGCGAAGATGTCACCATGAGCGCCGCCCGTATCGCGTTGGCGCTGCGCCAAGCGGTCAAGGGCAAGGCTCGCGAGCTGGCTCGCAAGATGAAGGTCGATCTGTGGCAAGTCGCCGCCGTTCAGACCCTGGGTCAGAACGAGCGCTACCCGCTGCTCATCACCAGTCTCGACACCACCCGTCTTGATGATGTGGCGGCCGACAAGCTGCACGCCCCCTATGCTGATCAGGCGCGCCTTGGCTTTGCCATCGCCAATCTGCTCGACCCAGTAGCACCGGCCGTGGCCGACCTCTGCCCCGAACAGCAGGCACAAGCGGCTCGCTGGGCCGAGCTGCTCGGCAACGCCAGGAAGCCGCTCATCATTGCAGGCTCCACTGCCCGCGATGTGGCGCTGCTTGAGGCGGCCAGCAACATTGCCCGCGCCCTGAAAGGCCGAGGACTGGAAGCCAGCATCGCGCTGGTTGGCCAGGAGGCCAACTCGCTGGGTCTGGCCATGCTGGGCGCTCAAACCTTGTCAGACAAGCCGCTCGAAGCCGCCCTTGCGCGTATCGAGGCCGAAGAGGGGTTGGCGCTGGTCACCCTGGAGAACGATCTCTACCGCCGCGCGCCGCGCAACCGGGTGGATGCTGCGCTGGCACGGCTGCAGCACCTGCTGGTCATCGACCATCAGGCAACCCCGACCGCCAACAAGGCAGATCTGGTGCTGCCAGCGGCCAGTTTTGCCGAGGCCGATGGCACCCTAGTGAACATGGAAGGGCGCGCCCAGCGCTTCTTCCAGGTCTATGCGCCCGCCTTCTACAACGCCGATATTCAGGTGCGTGAAGGGTGGCGCTGGCTGGCGGCGCTGCAAGGGGCGATCGAACGCAAGCCGCTGCGCTGGCAGAACTTCGACCAGATCAACCACGCTTGCGCCAGCAGCCACCCGCTGCTCGCTACCATGCTGGAAGCGGCGCCCAACGCAGGCTTGCGGATCCGTGGCATGCGGTTGGCCCGCGAGCCACACCGCTACAGTGGTCGCACCTCCATGCTGGCGGATCAGAACGTCAGCGAACCGCGGGTAGCGCAAGATCCCGACTCCCCCTTCAACTTCTCCATGGAAGGGTATGCCGGAGCCCGTCAGCCGCTGCCGCAAGTACCGTTCGCCTGGGCGCCGGGCTGGAACTCTCCCTCCGCCTGGAACAAGTTCCAGGATGAAGTGGGTGGCAAACTGCGTGCTGGCGATCCGGGTCGCCGTCTGCTGGAAGCAACAGACCCGCAGGCAGAAGGCAAGGAGCTGCTCGGCTGGTTCACCACCATCCCTGCCCCCTTCAAGGCCGCAGAGGCGCTGCAAGTGGTCAATTATGCCCAGCTGTTTGGCGGCGAGGAGCTCTCCGCTCGCAGCCCGGTCATTCAGGCCCGGATGAACGAACCCGAGCTGGTGCTCAATCCCCTTGATGCGCAGCGTCTGGCCCTCCACGGGGGCAGTCAGGTCTCCTTCTCCTGGGGCGGTAGCCACTGGCAACTGCGTCTGCGGCTTAGCGAGCAGCTGAGCGCCGGTCTGGTGGGGCTCCCCCTTGGGGTGAACGGCCTGCCGACGGCCCTGCAACAAGCCTCAATCACTAACCTGCAGGAGGTGATCGCATGAGCGAGTCGCTGATCGATCTGTTGCTGGAGGTGGGCAAGGCACTGATCGTGCTGGTGGGGATCGTGGGGGCTGGCGCCTTCATGAGCTTCATCGAGCGCCGTCTGCTGGCCCTGTGGCAGGATCGCTACGGCCCCAACCGGGTGGGGCCGTTTGGTCTGCTCCAGCTGGCCGCCGACATGATCAAGATGTTCTTCAAGGAGGACTGGATCCCACCCTTCGCCGATCGCCGGATCTTTATCCTGGCCCCCATCATCGCCTTCACCGCCTTTATTCTGGCGTTTGCGGTGGTGCCGATCACCCCCACCTGGGGCGTGGCGGATCTCAACGTGGGGCTGCTCTACATCCTGGCCATCGCGGGGCTGGCTGTCTATGCGGTGCTGTTCGCCGGCTGGTCGAGCAACAACAAATACTCATTGCTCGGCAGCTTGCGCGCCTCGGCCCAGACCCTCTCCTACGAGGTGTTTCTCGGGCTATCCCTGATGGGGATTGTGATCCAGACCGGCAGTTTCAACCTGCGGGATATCGTCGAGGCACAGGCAGACTTGTGGAACGTGGTGCCCCAGATCCTGGGCTTTGTCACCTTCCTGTTTGCCGGTGTCGCCGTCACCCACCGTCACCCGTTTGACCAGCCGGAAGCCGAGCAGGAGCTCGCCGACGGCTATCACATCGAGTATGCGGGGATGAAGTGGGGTCTCTTCTTCGTGGGCGAATATATCGGCATCGTGCTGATCTCCTCGCTCATTGTGACCCTCTTCTTCGGTGGCTGGCACGGCCCCTGGCTGCCCCCCTTCATCTGGTTTGCCCTGAAGACCGCCTGTTTCATGGTGTTCTTCATCCTGCTGCGGGCCTCCCTGCCTCGCCCGCGCTTTGACCAGGTGATGTCGTTTGGCTGGAAAGTCTGCTTGCCGCTGACCCTGATCAATATGCTGGTCACCGCGGCAGTTGTACTGATAAGTACGCAGTGAGGCACTCAATATGAAAATTGTTAGCATTATTCAGGGTGTCGGCACCCAGTTACGCAGTCTGGCCATGGTCTTCTCCCATGCCTGGCGGCCCCGTGAAACCCTCAACTATCCGGAGCAGGCAGTCTATGCGGCCCCCCGCTACCGCGGTCGCATCGTGCTGACCCGTGACCCCGATGGGGACGAGCGCTGCGTGGCCTGCAACCTCTGCGCAGTTGCCTGCCCGGTCGGCTGCATCTCGCTGCAAAAATCCGAGCGGGAAGATGGTCGCTGGTATCCGGAGTTCTTTCGCATCAACTTCTCTCGCTGCATCTTCTGCGGCCTGTGTGAAGAGGCTTGCCCCACCACCGCCATACAGCTGACACCGGATTTCGAGATGGGTGAGTATCGCCGCCAGGATCTGGTGTACGAGAAGGAGGATCTGCTGATCAGCGGGCCCGGCAAATACCCGGACTACAACTTCTATCGCATGAGCGGGATGGCCATCGACGGCAAGCCGAAAGGGGATGCCGAAAACGAAGCCAAGCCCATCGATGTCAAGAGCCTGCTGCCCTGAGGAGTCAATCATGGAACTGGCATTTTATGCCTCGGCCCTGGTGGCCATTTACAGCACGCTGCGGGTAATCAGCACCAGCAATCCCATGCATGCGCTGCTCAATCTCATCATCTCCCTCATCGCCGTGGCCATGATCTTCTTCTGCCTGGGTGCCGCCTTTGCGGGCGCCCTGCAGGTGATCGTCTACGCCGGCGCCATCATGGTGCTGTTCGTGTTCGTGGTGATGATGCTGAACCTGGGGAGTGCCCAGGCGCAGGAGAAAAAGTGGCTCACCCCCATGACCTGGGGGGGCCCAGCCCTGCTCTCGCTGATTCTGCTGGGCTTTCTGGCCCACGGCATTCTCGGGGTGACCGGGGGCCTGATCGGAGTGACCGAGGTGACCGCCAAGCAGGTGGGTGTCGAACTCTTTGGCCCCTATGTGCTGGCGGTGGAGCTTGCCTCCATCCTGCTGCTGGCGGGTCTGGTAACCGCCTATCACCTGGGTCGGGAAGAGAAGAGCGGTGAAGTGCTCTCCGTCCCCCGCACAGCATCCCGCTCTGCACAAGAAGGAGGTCAGCAATGAATGGAATCCCCATGGAGCACGGCCTCCTGCTGGCCGCGGTGCTCTTCTGCATCGGCTTGTGCGGTCTGCTGATCCGGCGCAACCTGCTCTACATCCTGATGAGTATCGAAATCATGATGAATGCCTCGGCACTGGCGTTTGTGGTGGCGGGTAGCCGCTGGGCCCAGGCCGATGGCCAGATCATGTATATCCTGGTGATTTCTCTGGCGGCAGCGGAGGCCAGTATCGGCCTTGCCCTGTTACTGCTGCTCTATCGTCGTTACCACACCCTGAACGTGGACACTGTGAGCGAGATGCGCGGATGAGCCTCTTATATCTGACTTTTCTATTTCCGCTGCTGGGATGGCTGGTGTTGGCCTTCTCCCTCGGCCGGTTTGGTGAGCGTACCTCGGCGCTGATCGGGGTAGGCTCCATTGGCCTGTCGGCCCTCACTACCCTGTGGGTGGGCATCGACTTTCTGGGCAACCCGCCCGAGGGGGGCGTCTATGTCCAGCGCCTGTGGCAATGGATGGCGGTGGGCAACTTTACCCCGAGCTTCTCGCTGGCACTGGATGGCCTGTCGCTGACCATGCTGGGGGTGGTGACCGGGGTGGGTTTCTTTATCCACCTGTTCGCCTCCTGGTATATGCGCGGGGAAGAGGGTTACTCCCGCTTCTTCACCTACACCAACCTCTTTATCGCCAGCATGCTGTTCCTGGTGCTGGCCGATGACCTGCTGTTTGTCTACCTTGGCTGGGAAGGGGTGGGGCTGTGCAGCTATCTGCTGATCGGCTTCTACTACAAGGATCGCAAGAACGGAGCGGCGGCCCTCAAGGCATTTATCGTGACCCGGGTGGGTGATGTCTTCCTCGCCATCGGTCTGTTTATCCTCTATCGGGAGCTGGGCACCCTCAATATCCACGAGCTGCTGGTTCGTGCCCCGACCCTGTTTGCCGAGGGCTCCCCTGCCCTGTCGCTGGCCTGCCTGATGCTCCTGGGCGGCGCGGTCGGTAAATCGGCCCAGCTGCCGCTGCAAACCTGGCTGGCAGATGCGATGGCAGGCCCGACCCCGGTCTCTGCGCTGATCCACGCCGCCACCATGGTGACCGCCGGTGTCTACCTGATTGCCCGTACCCACGGCCTGTTCCTGCTGGCGCCAGAGATCCTCCATCTGGTCGGGCTGGTTGGCGCCATCACCCTAGTGCTGGCAGGCTTTGCCGCGCTGGTTCAGACCGATATCAAGCGGATCCTTGCCTACTCCACCATGAGCCAGATTGGCTACATGTTTCTGGCTCTCGGTGTCGGCGCATGGGAAGGGGCCATCTTCCACCTGATGACCCACGCCTTCTTCAAGGCGCTGCTATTCCTCTCCGCCGGTGCCGTTATCGTTGCCTGCCACCATGAGCAGAACATCTTCAAGATGGGTGGCCTGCGCAAGAGTTTGCCGCTGGTCTATGCCTGCTTCCTGGTGGGGGGCTCGGCGCTGGCGGCGTTGCCGCTGGTCACTTCCGGTTTCTACAGTAAGGACGCCATCCTGTGGCAAGTAGAAGCCTCTGGCCAAAGCGCGCTGCTGTGGGCCGGTCTGGTAGGGGCATTCCTCACCTCGCTCTACACCTTCCGGCTGATCTTTATCGCCTTCCATGGCAAAGAGCAGACCAAAGCCCATGCGGGCCACGGCCTGGCTCACCATCTGCCGCTGCTGGTATTGCTGGTGCTTTCTACCGGCATAGGCGCGCTGATCACCCCGCCACTGGCAGGTGTACTACCCGCAGGCCCTGGTGACCATATCGAAGAGGGTCGCCATGCGCTGGAGGTAGCCTCTGGCATCATTGCCATTGCTGGCATCGCGCTGGCCGCATTTCTGTTCCTTGGTGAGCGCCGTCTGGCCACCTCCATTGCCAACAGCGCGCCAGGCCGGCTGCTCAGCACCCTCTGGTTCAACGCCTGGGGCTTTGACTGGCTCTACGACCAGCTGTGGGTCAAACCCTATCTGCTGGCGACCCGGCTGCTGGCCCGAGACCCGCTGGACTGGATGATGGGCCTGCCCGCCTGGTTTGCCCTGCGTGGCAACCAGCTGCTGGCCTGGACCGTGACCGGCAAGTTGCGCTGGTATGCCGCCTCCATGGGGATCGGCGCCGTGCTGGTGCTGGCGCTGTTGCTGCTGGGATAACGCGATGAACAACCGGACAATCATACAGCCAGGCTGTTTGCTCTCCCTGATGGAACAGGGAGCGCAATCTCATATGAACTTGAACGAGAGCTGATACCGTGACCTTACTCTGGATCTTGCTAATTCCTTTTATCGGCGGCTTGCTCTGCTGGCAGATGGAGCGTCTCGGCGGGCAGTTTGTCCGCTGGGTTGCCCTGCTCTCCATGAGCGCCAGCCTGCTGCTCTCCTGTGCCATCTGGCTAAGTGGTGATTTCTCCCTTGCCACGACCGGCCTCGACAGCGCGGGTGTCTCCGGTGCTGCCTCCGCCTGGGCCGCTGAGTGGCGCCTGCCGTGGATCCCGCGCTTTGGCATCTCTTTGCATCTGGCGGTGGATGGCCTGTCGCTCTTGATGGTGATCCTCACCTGCTTTATCGGGGTACTGGCCATTCTCTGTTCGTGGAAAGAGATCGTGCAGCGCATCGGCTTCTTCCACCTCAACCTGCTCTGGATCCTGGGCGGCGTGCTCGGTGTCTTTATGGCGCTGGACCTGTTCCTCTTCTTCTTCTTCTGGGAGATGATGCTGGTTCCCATGTACTTCCTGATTGCGCTCTGGGGCCATTCAGTCACTGACGGCAAATCACGGATCAACGCCGCGACCAAGTTCTTCATCTACACCCAGGTGAGCGGCCTTATCATGCTGGTGGCCATCATCGGGCTGGTGCTGACCCACCAGCATGCCACCGGAGTCTTCACCTTCAACTATCTGGATCTGCTCAATACCCCGATGAGCAAGGGCGTTCAGTGGCTGCTGATGCTGGGCTTCTTTATCGCCTTCGCGGTCAAGATGCCACTGGTGCCGCTGCACGGCTGGCTGCCGGATGCCCACAGTCAGGCGCCGACCGCAGGTTCGGTGGATCTCGCCGGTATTTTGCTCAAAACCGCCGCCTACGGTCTGCTGCGTTTTGCCTTGCCGCTCTTCCCCGAGGCGTCCGCCGAGTTTGCCCCCTACGCCATGGTGCTTGGCCTGATCGGTATCGTCTACGGTGCCATCGTGGCCTTTGCCCAGACCGACATCAAACGGCTGGTAGCCTACACCAGCATCTCCCACATGGGTTTTGTGATGATCGCTATCTACTCGGGTAGCGAGCTGGCCCTGCAGGGCGCCGTGGTGCAGATGATCGCCCACGGTCTCTCGGCTGCCGGCCTCTTTATCCTCTGCGGTCAGCTCTACGAGCGGTTGCACACCCGGGATCTGCGCCAGATGGGCGGCCTGTGGGGACGCCTGCGCTATCTGCCCGGCGTGATGCTCTTCTTCTCGGTTGCGTCGCTCGGCATGCCGGGCACCGGCAACTTTGTCGGCGAGTTCCTGATCCTGGTCGGCAGCTTCCAGGTTGCCCCTGTCATCACGGCGGTCGCCACCTTCGGTCTGGTGCTGGCCTCGGTCTACTCTCTCATCATGTTGCAGCGTGCCTGCTTTGGCCCCGCCAAGGATGAGAGCATGCTCAAGGGGCTGGATCGCCGCGAGCTGACCATGATGATGGTGATCGCGGGCCTGCTGGTTCTGCTTGGCCTCTATCCCCAACCCGTGATTGACACCGCCAGCAGCAGCCTTATCAACGTGCTGCACTGGTATCTGCTGCCGACTGCTGGAGCCCTGCAATGACTTTCTCCGCTTCCCAACTGCTGGCACTGCTTCCCCTGCTGTTGACCACCGGGGCCATGGCGGCCCTGATGCTGGCCATCGCCTGGCGCCGCTGTGTCACTACCGCCTTTACCGTGACCATTGTTGGCCTCAACCTTGCTCTGTTCTCGCTGCCCATCGTGATGGCGCAAGGGGATCAGGGGGTCACCCCGCTGCTACAAGTGGACAGTTACGCCGTCTTCTACATGGGTCTCGTACTGATCGGCGCCCTGGCCACCTGCACCTTCGGTCAATCGTGGCTGAAAGCCTACCCGGACAACCGGGAGGAGTTCTTCCTGCTGCTGCTGATCGCCACCGCTGGTGGTCTGGTGCTGGCCAGCTCCCGTCACCTCGCCTCTCTCTTTATCGGGATCGAGATGCTGACCCTGCCAATGTTCGGTCTGGTGGGTTACGCCTACCGCGAGCGCCACTCGCTGGAAGCCGCGGTGAAATACATGGTGCTCTCTGCCGCCGCCACCGCCTTCCTGTTGTTTGGCATGGCGCTGCTCTATGCGCAGGCAGGCAGCCTGAGCTTTGCAGCCCTGGGGCAGACCCTGGCCGAGAGCCCGGCTCACCATCCGCTGCTGATGGGCGGTTTGGGGTTAATGCTGGTCGGCTTTGCCTTTAAACTCTCCCTGGCCCCCTTCCACCTCTGGACCCCGGATGTCTACGAAGGTGCCCCGGCACCGGTCGCCACCTTCCTCGCCACCGTCAGCAAGGTGGCGGTCTTTGCCGTGCTGCTGCGCTTCTATCTGGCGGTACCGGCGGCGAGCGATCCCATGATCCACTGGCTGCTGGCAGCCATGGCGGTCATCTCCATCCTGGTCGGCAACCTGCTGGCCCTGGTGCAGACCAACGTCAAACGGATGCTGGGTTACTCCTCCATCTCCCACTTCGGTTACCTGCTGGCGGTAATCGTGGCGAGCCGATTCGGCCAGATGCCGGTGGAAGCAGCCGGGGTCTACCTGTTGATGTATCTGTTCACCAGCCTGGGTGCCTTTGGGGTGGTGAGCATGATGTCGAGCCCCTATCGCGGCAAGGATGCAGACTCCCTGCACAGCTATCGCGGTCTGTTTTGGAAGCGTCCTTACCTCACAGCCGTGCTGACGGTGATGATGTTGTCACTCGCGGGCATCCCGATGACCCTCGGCTTTATCGGCAAGTTCTACCTCATCGGCGTCACCGTCGAGGCGCAGCTCTGGTGGCTCTCCGGTGCCATCGTGCTCGGCAGCGCACTGGGTCTCTACTACTACCTCAAGGTGATGGTGACCCTCTATCTGCGCGAACCGGGCATGCAGCAGCGCGATGCCAGCGCCGACTGGGCGCTCTCCTCCGGTGGTGTGGTGGTACTGCTCTCTGCCGTGCTGGTGGTGTTGCTGGGGCTCTATCCCCAGCCAGTCATCAGCCTGGTACAAGGGTTCCAGCACGTGGTATTGCAGTAACCTTTACCGTCGCTACCCCTCATTACCCGCAAAACCGGCAGCCTTGGCTGCCGGTTTTCTATTTGCGGACCGACAGCATCGCGCACTCCGCGAGCCAGCAAATGACAGATCAATCAGCGAGGGTGATGCCCATCATGGTTTTTGCCATACAACCAGAACCGGGCGAGATCCTCATACCCTCTTGAATTCCTTATTGATATATTGGTTATATTCTGGAATGGAGTTCAGATTGATGAAGCAACACTACGTTTGCCAATTTAACCCGACAGAACTGGCTGCCACGCTGGCACCCTTGCAAGGAGGCAAGCTGACCATACTGCTGGCCGAACAGGATTGCGCTCAGGTCCCCCTGTTGCAGCAGTTGTGCCGCGACTTCAACATCGCCCTGGATGGCGCCATTTTCCCCCAGTTGATCGGTGCGCAAGGATTGTTGCCGCAAGGGGCCTGGCTACTGCCCAGAGCCAACCCCTATCACGCCATACTGCTGCCCCTGACACCGCAGGCCAGCGCAGTATCCCTTGCCCACCGGATTGCGGAACAGGTGGAGAACATGCTGGCCACCTGGCCAACCCCTTCGCCGCCACCAACCCTGTTTCTGACCTTCGACAACCTCATTCCCAATATCGCCTCCATTCTGGATGCGCTTTATCTGCAACTGGCCAATCGCGTCAACTATGCCGGCGCCAACGCAGGCAGCGGCAGCTTCACCCCCCTTGCCTGCCTGTTCGACAATCAACGGCAGCTTCACCCCCCTTGCCTGCCTGTTCGACAATCAACGGCAACTTGCCTACGGGGTCACCTGCACGCTGCTGCCCAGCAACAGCTTCCCCTTTCTGGAACATGGTTACCAACTCTCGGCCCAACCGATGCTGGCCACCAGCAGTGAAGCGAACAAGATTGCCTACATCGATTGGCAACCGGCCTTTCAAAAATATCAGGGGCTGATCCGCCAGCAATTCCAGCACACTATGGTGCGCGAGGAGCTCTACCGTTTTGTGGTGCACATGCCACTGGGCCTGCTGCGGGCCAACGGGGATGTGATTGTCAGGATCCCCGTCGAGGCAAACGATGACGGCGCCCTGCTCTGCGCCGGCGAGGTCGCGGAGCACAGCATCCTCACCCTGCTGAAGGCGCCAGAGAGTGCCACCGAACATGCCTGCTCACTGGCCAGGCGCCTCAACCAGCAACAAACCCTCACCCGGGCACACTTGCTGGAGGTCTACTACTGCGCGGGACGCCAGCTGCACTTCGACCAGCAGACGGTGACCGAGCTGCACACCCTGTTGACCCACTCGGGGGCCGGCGATCTGGCAGGAGCCCTCTCCCTTGGCGAAATTGGCAGCGTGCGCCATGGGGATTACCCCCAATTTCATAACGGCGCCATTCTCTGTAACGGGGCATTGATATGAACAACGACCATGCCATGGCCATCGTCTGCGATCTGGCGCTCTGCATCGGGCGTGAAGTCACGCTGGATGCGCTGCTCACCAAGGTACTGCAACGTTTTATGCATCACTGCGCCACGCCGGTTGGCGCGGTATTGCAGCAACAACGGGAGGGATACAAGCTGCTCAAGGTGATCGGCGACGAGCAGCTGCGCCAGCACACCGGCACCACCCTGCCACTGCCTGGGTGGGTCAGCGAGGAGGAACACTGCCTGCTGCAACAGACGCTCCCCCTGCCGGGCAGCCGCCCCTACCAGTTTGCCTATCGGCTCAAGGTTGAAGGGGGTTATCTCATCTTGCTGCTCGCCCCCCAGCCACATCAGCAGATCGTACCGGTCTGCCATCTGTTCAGCCCGGTGCTCGGCAACCTGGCCCGCGCCATTTCCCTCTGCAAGGACAGCGAGCTGCTCGCCCTGCGTCAGCAGGCCGAACTGAAGGATCTGAAACACTTCAACGAATCCCTGCTCAAGGCCATCCCGATCCCGGTGTTCTACAAAGATATCGAAGGGCGATTTCTGGGCTGCAACCAGGCCTTCAATCAGGTGATCGGCATCGGCAAGGAGGCGCTGCTGGGTCGACGGGTCGAGGAGCTGCTGCCAGTTGGGCTTGCCGAGGCCTACAGCATGCGAGAAGCCGAGTTGCTGCGAAGTCGCCAGCCCCAGTGCATCGAACAGCAGTTGCATGATCGCAATGGCATGCGCTATCAGGTCATCTGTTTCAAGGATCTCTTCTATGACCATCAGGGGATGGTTGCCGGCATCATCGGCACCCTGGTCGACATCACCCGCCTCAAGGATAGCGAGCGTCACCAGCGTGAGCTGCTGTTCCAGACCATCAGTGCCCTCGCCAGCGCTATCAGCCACAAGGATCGCAACAGTGCGGGCCATGAGCTGAGGGTGCGCGATTTGGCACTGGCCATCGGGCAGGCCATGCAACTGCGGCAAGAGCGGCTGGATGCGCTGGGACTGGCGGCCATGGTGCACAATATCGGCCTGCTGCAGATCCCCACCGAGATCATCACCCGCCCACGTGAATTGCGGCCGGTGGAGTTCGAACTGATCAAGCAGCACCCCCAGGCCGGCCACGATATTCTCAAACAGATCGACTTCCCCTGGCCCATCGCCACCATAGTGCTGCAGCACCACGAAAACCTTGATGGCAGCGGCTATCCGCAGGGGCTGGCGGGCAACGCCATTACCCTGGAGGCGCGCATTATCCGGGTGGCCGACTCGCTGATCGCCATGACCTCCCATCGCCCGTTCCGCCGGGCCATGCCTCTGAGTGACGCCATTGCCGAACTGACCCGCTATGCCGGGATCCATTACGATGAAAAAGTGGTCAACAGCTGTATCGTGCTCTGGCAGACCGGCTACCACTTCGGCCCTCCCATCAGTCAACTTGCAGACAAGGCGGGATAAGATGTCCGAACTCCTCACCTCCTGTGCACTCCCCCACCCACTGACCGATGCACTCCCCTCCTCGGCGCTGTTGCTGACCCAAGTGATGGATCAGCTTCCCTATCGGGTGCTGCTCAAAGACACCCGATTCAGCTACATCGCGGGCAACCGCCTGCTGGCGGCGGATCTCGCCCTCTCCCCAGAGGCACTGGTGGGCAAGAATGACTGCGACTTTTTTCCCCCCGAACTGGTACAGCGCTATCGGGAGGATGACACCCGAGTCATGCGCGAGGGGATACACCAGCACATCGAAGAGCCCTATCTGAAGGGGGGAGAAGCCCGCTGGCTCAGCACCACCAAGTTTCCCCTGCGTGATGAGGCGGGGGTCATCGTGGGGGTCGGCGTCTTCTTCGAAGACATTACCGAGCAGAAGTGGCAGCAGGAGAAACTGCAACAGTACAGCTGGACCCAGCAGGCGATCAGCCGCGCCCACCACGCCCTGCTCAAACCGGGCGATGAGCCACAACTGCTGCAGGATATCTGCGATGCCATCGCCGTCGATGACCGTTTTCCGCTGGTCGCAGTGCTGCAAGGCCAGCCCGAACTCGCCCAACCGCCGAGGATCGTGGCACAGGCAGGCAGTGCCGATGCCTCGGAGCAAACGCTGTGGTTGAACGATGAGGCCCTCACCCAGGCCATCCTCCACCAGCGGCGTCTCAATCAGGTGATCTTCCACGAGCGGCACCATACCGGCCACCACCCGTTGCGTTCCCGCCTGCTGATCCCCTTGCCACTGCAGGATGATCTGGCCGGCGCGCTGATCATTCACAGCGACCAGCCACGGTTGTTCAGCCAGGAGGAGGAGCAACTCTTCATCCAGCTGACCGACTACCTCACCTATGGCCTGCAGGCGCGCCATACCCAGCAGGCTTATCTGCGCTCGCAACAGGAGAAAATCTTCCATGCCCGCCAGCTGGAGCTGGCACTGGAAGATGCGCTGGGTGCCATCGCCGCCGTGCTGGAGCAGCGCGATCCCTATACCGCTGGCCATCAGAAACATGTGGCCAAGCTGGCCCAAGCCATCGGCCGGGAGCTCAGGCTGGAAGAGAAGCGGCTGCGAGGGATCTATCTGGGCGCCATGGTGCACGATATCGGCAAGATCCAGGTACCGGCCGAAATTCTCACCAAACCGGAACGCCTCACGCCGCTGGAGTTCGAGCTGGTCAAGGAGCACCCCGCCATCGGCTATCTGGTGCTCAAGGATATCGACTTCCCCTGGCCCATCGCCCGGATGATCCACCAGCACCACGAGTATCTCGATGGCTCCGGCTATCCGCAGGGGCTCAAGGGGGATGAGATCCTGCTGGAGGCCCGCATCCTCACCGTCGCCGATATCGTCGAATCCATGTCCTCGGATCGCCCCTATCGCGCCGCCCTCGGCATTCCCCAGGCCAGGGAGCAGATCATCCAGATGCGCGGCCATCAGCTCGATGCGGATGTGGTGGATGCCTGTCTGCGGATCCTCGACCGGGGAGACTTTATCCCCCAACCGCTCGGCAAGCCGTAACGACACGGATAAAAAAACCGGCCAATTGGCCGGTTTCTGTTTTTATGCACTGGTGCTGTCTCTATTAACCCAGACGAACCCGGGCGTTGCGGAACATCCGCATCCAGGCACCGTCCTCGCCCCAGTTGTCTGGGTGCCAGGAGTTGGCCACGGTGCGGAACACCCGCTCCGGGTGCGGCATCATGATGGTGGCACGGCCATCGGTGGTGGTCACAGCGGTGATGCCCTCCGGCGAGCCATTCGGGTTGGCCGGGTACTGCTCGGTCACGTTGCCACGGTTGTCGACAAAGCGCAGCCCTACCAGACCGCTCTGCTGCAGTGCGCTCAGGTGAGCGGCATCGCGCACTTCCACCCGCCCTTCCCCGTGGGAAACGGCGATGGGCATCACGGAGCCTGCCATGCCGGCGAAGAAGGCCGACGGGGACTCCTGCACCTCAACCAGACTGAAGCGGGCCTCGAAGCGCTCGGAGCGGTTGCGTACAAAGCGCGGCCACAGCTCAGCACCCGGAATGAGATCCCGCAGGTTGGACATCATCTGGCAACCGTTGCAGACACCCAGAGAGAGGGTATCGCCGCGCTCGAAGAAGCGCTGGAACTGCTCGCGGGCGTTGTCATTGAACAGGATGGACTTGGCCCAGCCTTCACCGGCACCCAACACGTCACCGTAGGAGAAGCCGCCACAGGCCACCAGGGTCTGGAACTCCTCCAGCTTGATGCGACCGGAGAGAATATCGCTCATATGGACATCGACCGCCGCGAAACCGGCACGATCGAACGCCGCCGCCATCTCCACATGGGAGTTGACTCCCTGCTCGCGCAGCACCGCCAGACGGGGGGAGGCCCCGCGGGCAATGTAAGGTGCAGCCACATCCTCGGACGGGTTGTAAGTCAGCTTGGCATGCAGACCCGGATCGGTGGCGTCCTGACGGGCCGCGTGCTCACTGTCGGCGCACTCGGGATTGTCGCGCAGGCGCTGCATCTGCCAGCTGGTCTCGCCCCAAATGGTGCGAAGTGCGGTACGGCTGGCGCGATAGACCTCCTGACCGCCCCGCTGCAGGGTGATGAGATCCCCTTCGCGCACGGTGCCGAGCACATGGGAGCAGGCTGCCAGACCGTGACCGGCCAGCAGGGTCATCACCGCCTCTTTATCTTCACGACGCACCTGAATGACGGCGCCCAGCTCTTCGTTGAACAGCGCCGGCAGCAGCTCGCCGCCGATGCGATCGAGCTGGATGTCGAGGCCGCAGTGGCCGGCAAACGCCATCTCGGTCAGGGTGACGAACAGGCCACCGTCGGAGCGGTCGTGATAGGCGATCAGTTTGCGATCGGCTACCAGTGCCTGAATGGCGTTGAAGAAGCCTTTGAGCTGGACCGGATTGTCAAGATCCGGCGCCTTGTCGCCCAGCTGGCGATAGACCTGCGCCAGCGCCGAGGCGCCGAGGCGCTGTTTGCCGTTGCCAAGGTCGATGAGGATAAGGTCGGTTTCACCGAGATCGGTACGCAGCTGCGGAGTAACCGTGTTGCGCACATCCTCGACCCGGGCAAAGGCGGAGATGAGCAGGGAGAGCGGCGAGGTGACGCTGTGCTCCTTGCCATCCTGCTGCCAGCGGGTCTTCATGGACATGGAGTCCTTGCCCACAGGAATGGTGATGCCAAGGGCCGGGCAGAGCTCCTCGCCCACCGCCTTGACCGCCTCATAGAGCCCGGCATCTTCTCCCGGGTGACCGGCAGCGGCCATCCAGTTGGCGGAGAGCTTGACCCGCTTCAGCGACCCGATATGAGCCGGCGCCAGGTTGGTGAGCGCTTCCGCTACCGCCATGCGAGCGGAGGCGGCGTGGGAGAGCAGCGCCACCGGGGTACGCTCGCCCATGGACATGGCTTCGCCGTGATAGCTGTCGTAGGTGGCAGCGGTGACGGCACAATCGGCCACCGGGATCTGCCAGGGGCCAACCATCTGGTCGCGATTGACCAGACCGGTCACGCTGCGATCGCCGATGGTGATAAGGAAGGACTTCTCCGCTACGGTGGGCAGACGCAGCACCCGCTCTGCAGCCTCGCCCAGGGTGATGCCATCGAGTTGGAGCGCTTTGCCTTGGGCAGGCAGGCTTGCAACATCGCGGTGCATCTTGGGCGCCTTGCCGAGCAGCACATCCAGCGGCAGATCGATGGGCTGATTGTCAAAGTGGCTGTCAGAGAGGGTCAGATGCTTCTCTTCGGTCGCGGTACCGATGACGGCATAGGGGGCGCGCTCACGCTCGCACAGCGCCTTGAACAGCGGCAACTTGTCCTGCGCTACCGCCAGCACGTAACGCTCCTGGGATTCGTTGCACCAGATCTCCAGCGGACTCATGCCCGGCTCGTCGCTCTGGATGGCGCGCAAATCGAAACGACCGCCGCGCTCACCGTCGTTGACCAGCTCCGGCATGGCGTTGGAGAGACCGCCCGCCCCCACATCGTGGATAAAGACGATAGGGTTGTCGTCACCCAGCTGCCAGCAGCGATCGATCACCTCCTGGCAACGGCGCTCCATCTCGGGGTTGTCACGCTGCACCGAGGCAAAGTCGAGATCTTCGGCTGACTGGCCGGAGGCCATGGAGGATGCAGCACCGCCACCCAGACCGATGTTCATGGCAGGGCCGCCCAGCACGATCAGCGCCGCACCGACCGGGATATCCCCTTTCTGGACATGTTCGGTGCGGATGTTGCCGATGCCGCCTGCCAGCATGATGGGTTTGTGGTAGCCACGCACCTCGACGCCGTTGTGGCTCGGCACCTCCTCTTCGAAGGTACGGAAATAGCCGAGAATGGCCGGACGGCCGAACTCGTTGTTAAACGCGGCGCCGCCGAGCGGCCCCTCCTGCATGATGTCGAAGGCACTGACGATACGGCTCGGCTTGCCGAAATCCTGCTCCCAGGGCTGCTCGAAGCCGGGAATGCGCAGGTTGGAGACGGAGAAACCGACCAGACCCGCCTTGGGCTTGGCACCGCGACCGGTGGCTCCCTCGTCGCGGATTTCGCCGCCGGAGCCGGTGGCTGCGCCCGGGAACGGGGAGATGGCGGTCGGGTGGTTGTGGGTCTCCACCTTCATCAGGATGTCGACCTGTTCCTGGTGATACTGGTATTCGCCGTTGGCCGGGCTCGGGAAGAAGCGGCCACCCAGGCTCCCTTCCATCACGGCGGCGTTGTCTTTATAAGCAGAGAGGACATGATCCGGCGTCTGCTCGAAGGTGTTCTTGATCATCTTGAACAGCGACTTGGGCTGCTGTTCGCCATCGATGGTCCAGTCGGCATTGAAGATCTTGTGACGGCAGTGTTCGGAGTTTGCCTGGGCGAACATGTAGAGCTCGATGTCGTTAGGGTTGCGACCCAACTTGGTGAAGTTCTCTACCAGATAGTCGATTTCGTCGTCGGCCAGCGCCAGACCGAGCGCCACGTTGGCTTCGGCCAGGGCTGCGCGACCACCGCCCAGCACATCCACCTGGGTGAAGGGGCGCGGCTCGTGGTGAGCAAACAGGGCGGCAGCTTCGCTCATCTCGGCAAACACTACTTCCATCATCCGATCATGGAGCACGGCGGCAATGGCGCTGCGCTGGGCGGCACTCAGCTCACCCTGCCCCTTGATGGTCAGGTAATAGGCAATACCACGCTCCAGCCGCTTGACCTGTTTCAGGCCGCAGTTGTGGGCGATGTCGGTTGCTTTGGAAGACCAGGGGGAGATAGTGCCGGGGCGGGGGGTAACAAGAAACAGCTGACCGCTGGGGGTGTGTTCGGGGATGGTCGGGCCGTAGCGCAAGAGCTGGCCCAAGGTCGCTCGCTCGGGGGGAGAGAGGGGGTTTGTCAGCTCGGCAAAGTGCACATACTCGGCATAGACATCCTCTATCTCTACTCCGCTCTCTACTCCACTCTCGTTTCTCATCTGTGCGAAGCGTTGCAGCAGTTTTTGGACACGAAAATCAGACAGTGCTGGGGCACCACGCAAGATATCCATATGACCTTTCTCACCAAGTTTTAAAGTGGGGGGGGAATTGAGACGCGCGTATTATAGGGATCTGGCTCACAGCGGACAAACGTTTTTCTCACTTCGTGCAGTGTGACTCTGCGCACACTCTCTGGTATAAAGGTGCCTCTTTTTTGACAAATGCCGATTTTTTCAACAAAGGTACTCACCTACTTGCGCTGCATTTTTCGACTGTTTATCGGGCTGTTGTTGACGCTGACACTGGTTGGCTGCGACTTCTATAGCCCCTCCAGCCAGCTGGAGCAGATCCGCCAGCGAGGCGAGATCCGGGTTGGCACCATCTATGGTCCCACCTCCTATTACCAGCGTGACGACCTCGCTCAGGGGTTCGATTACGAGCTGGCGCAAAATTATGCCGACTGGTTGGGGGTGAAACTCACCATCATCCCGGTCGACACCACTGACCAACTGGTCACCCTGCTGAAAAAGGGCAAACTCGATCTGGCGGCTGCCGCCATCATGGTCACCCCCGAACGGCGCGAGCTGTTTCGCTTCGGCCCGGGCTTCTACCAGGTCTCCCCCAAACTGGTCTACCGCAACGGCAAACCCAAGCCGGCCTCATTGAACGATATCAAGGGCAAGCTGGTGGTGGCCGCCGGCTCCACCGGGGAAGATCTGCTCAAAGAGATGAGCAAAGAAAATCCGAAACTAGCCTGGAGCACCAGCGACAACGCCGATGTGGAGGAGCTGCTCAAGCAGGTGGTGGATGGCAAGATTGACTACACGGTGGTGCAGGATACCGTGCTGGCCCGTACCCAGCGCTACTACCCGGAGCTCACCGAGGGGCTGACCCTGGCCCAGAAGCAGACCGTTGCCTGGGCCATGAGCAAGCTGCCCGATGACAGCCTCTATGCCAGCGTGATCGACTTCTTCGGTCAGCGCTTTATGGATGGTGCCATCGCCAAACTGGACGAGAAGTACTTCGGTCATGTGCAAAACTTCGACTTTGTCGATACCCGTACCTTCCTCAAACGCGCCAAGAGCCTGCTGCCCAAGTACCAACCGCTGTTCCAGACTCACGCCAAGAATATCGACTGGCGTCTGCTCGCCGCCATCAGCTATCAGGAGTCCCACTGGGACCCGCAGGCCCGCTCCTACACCGGCGTGCGCGGCATGATGATGCTGACCGAGCCCACAGCCAAGGCGATGGGAGTCAACGACCGGCTTCATCCGGAAGAGAGCATCAAGGGTGGCTCCCTCTATCTGCAACAGATGATGGAGAAGGTGCCGGATTCGGTGCCCGATGACGAGAAGGTGTGGTTTGCCCTCACCGCCTACAACATCGGTTACGGCCACATGATGGACGCCCGCCGCCTGACCAAAGAGCTCGGCAAGAATCCCGACGCCTGGAGCGACGTGAAAGAGGTGCTGCCGCTGCTGCAACAGGCGCGCTGGCACCGCAAGGTACGTTACGGCTATGCCCGTGGCAGCGAGGCGCGCAACTATGTCAACAACGTGCGCCAGTATTACCAGAGTCTGCTCTGGCTCGACAACGAGCAACAGAAGGCACATCAGCGGGAGAGTCTCGACAACGACAGCGAGCCCGAGCTGGCCGAGCGCCCCACCGCCATCGCCGAAGTGGTCAATCAGATCACCATGCGCTAACCAGCCATTATTCGGCTGTTTTCACACAAACTTCTCTGTTACCATCGATTCATATCGGAGCCTATCCGAAATCGCATTGTTTTCATTATGTTGAGAGATTAAATAACAGCAATTTCGGATGGGCTCCATCAATGACCCAAGGCCGGGATGGCCAACTTAGTTGGGAGGAGACCAAGATGCAAAAACGTAGAAAAATCAGTCTGGTCAGAAAAGCGAAGTGCAACTGGAGCCCCAGACGCAAACTCAAGCTTAATGACATCAAGCGCAACCTGTGGCGCAGAAATCGATCCTATACCCTGCTTATTGCAGAGCACACAGCATAAACCCGGCATTCGCCGGGTTTTTTTATCTTCTTTCTCACCTGAATACTGTCTTACACCAGTGCCGCCTTGAACTGTACCGTCCGCTTGGAGATCAGCGAGTTGCAGTGGTTGCAGAAGTAATCCACTGCGCCGCACGCCTTGAGACGCTCCAGCTCCTGCTGGCAGGTGGGGCAGATGGCAGTAACCCGAACAGGGGCCTGGCACTGGCCACAGGTTTGCTCCTTGCTGCGGGTATCCAGTTCAGCCTGGCATGATGGACAAAGCAGGGCTTCCATAGTCGACTCCTCGAAAAGTGGATCTGCCATGGTCTTATTCCATGGCAGATCCCCCTCCCCTTATTCCTCACCTTAACATTGCGAGGATAACAAAGCGGCTGCCGGTGAGGGCAGCCGCAAGGACTTATTTCTTCTTCATTTTCAGCAGGCGTTTGCGCTGACGTTCCTGACTCAGGGTCATGGTGTTCTTCTTGCCTTCAAACGGGTTGACCGACTCCTGGAACTCGACCCGGATCGGCGAGCCCATGATCTTGAGGGACTTGCGGAAATAGTTGATCAGATACCGCTTGTAGGAGTCCGGCAAGTCGTTCAGCTGATTGCCGTGGATCACGATGCGCGGCGGGTTGTAGCCACCGGCGTGGGCATACTTGAGCTTGACGCGGCGACCATTGACCATCGGCGGCTGGTGATCTTCCTGCGCCATCTGCATGATGCGGGTCAGCATGGCCGTGCTGGTACGACGGGTGGCGGACTGGTAAGCCTCCTGAATGGATTCAAACAGATGGCCAACACCGCTGCCGTGCAGGGCGGAGATGAAGTGGACGCGAGCGAAGTCGATGAAGCCCAAGCGACGATCCAGCTCGTTCTTCACATCCTCTTTCACCTTCTGATCCAGACCATCCCACTTGTTCACCACCAGCACCACGGAGCGACCGGCGTGGAGCACATAGCCAAGGATGCTCAAGTCCTGATCGGTGATGGTCTCCTGGGCGTCGATCACCAGCAGGCAGACGTTGGCATCTTCAATGGCTTTCAGGGTCTTGATAACGGAGAACTTCTCCACCGTCTCGTGCACCTTGCCACGACGACGCACACCGGCGGTGTCGATGACTACATACTTCTGCTCGTCACGCTCCATCGGAATGTAAACGGAGTCACGAGTGGTGCCGGGCATGTCATAGACGATGACCCGATCTTCACCCAGCATGCGGTTGGTCAGGGTAGATTTACCGACGTTGGGACGACCAACGATGGCGAACTTGATGGGCAGGTCGGCGAACGGGGTCTCCTTGGTGTCCTCTTTGGTATCGAGTTCACCGGCAGCCACCATGCGCAGCAGGGCTTCTTCGTCGAAGTCCTCCTCTTCCTCATCCTGCGCATCTTCATCGGTAGTGGCGTCGACCAGGGTCTCCAGATGGGGAGCCAGGGCCAGTTCCAGCAGGCTCAGCACGCCACGACCGTGAGCGGCCGCGATCTGGTAGACCTCGCCCAGCGCCAGACCGTAGAACTCGGAGACCGCGGAATCACCGTCGATACCGTCGGTCTTGTTGGCCACCAGAAATACCTTCTTGTGGGCCTTGCGCAAGTGCTCGGCGATGGCTTGATCCGCTGCGGTCAGACCGGCACGGGCATCCACCATGAACAGCACGACGTCTGCTTCTTCGATGGCCAGCAGGGATTGCTCGGCCATCTTCAGCTCGATCCCCTCTTCGGTGCCATCGATACCGCCGGTATCGACCACGATAAATTCCAGCTCGCCCAACTTCGCCTGACCGTATTTACGGTCCCGGGTCAGACCGGGAAAATCGGCAACCAGGGCATCCCGAGTACGGGTCAAGCGGTTAAACAGGGTGGATTTCCCCACGTTGGGGCGGCCCACCAGGGCTACTACAGGAGTCATAAAAGCCTCATTCTCAAGACGACAAAGGCTCCGGGTCCGAAGACCAGGAGCCGGATATTCACATTATCGGACGATCAAGGACGCTTGAGGGCGTACAACTTGCCGTCACGGCTCTGCACATACAGGGTCTCGCCATCCACCAGCGGGGCGGCGTAGAGACCACTGCTATCGAGCTGCTGCATCGCCTTGATGGTACCGTCGGTACGATCAAGCCAATACAGGTATCCTTCCACATCACCCACCACCACATAGTCACCGAAGATGACAGGTGCAGTGACGGTACGATTTTCCAGCTGGGTGTTGGACCACAGCTCCAGACCGTTGCGACGGTCGATGGCAAACAGATGGCTGCGGCTATCGGTCAGCACGATGGCATTACCGGTCATCGCCAGATCGCGATAGCCGGAATACTTACGCTTCCACACTTCATCGCCGGTCATCAGTTTGCGCGCCATCAACTGACCGTTGTAGGCGATGGCATAGAGCTCATCACCGGCAATCAGCGGGCTGGCATCGACGTCAACCATGCGGTCCAGCTCGGTGGCACCGCGCGGATCAGCCACCTTGGACTGGCGCACAGGCTGGCCATTGCTCAGCAGGGCGATGCCCACCTTGCCATCGGCACGACCGTAAATCACGGCGCCGTTGGTGATCACCGGTGCACCGGCACTGCGCAGGGTCAGCGGCGGCTGCTCTTCGGAGAGCGACCACTGCATCTTGCCTTCATCAGTGTCGAGGGCGATCAGGCGACCGGAGGTGGTCAACACCACCACGCGGCCATCTTCCACCGCAGGGCTTGCCACCACTTCGCCGGGCACATTGGTCTGCCACAGCACTTCACCGTTCTCTTCGTTCAGGGCGTAGACCACCCCGTTCTCGGAACCGAGGAACAGCTTGCCGTAACGGGAGACCAGACCGCCGGAAAGGCGGGCGCTGCGCTTGTCGGCGTTGACCGGCAGGTCGGCCAGATCGACACTCCAGAGGCGATCGCCACTGGCACGGTCAAAGGCGCTAACATCGCCGTCACGGGCCGCCGCATAGATACGATCCTCTTCCACCACCGGCTTGAGCTGGGAGTAGAAGTCACCGATACCATCACCCACAGTGGATGACCATGCGGTGTCGGCAGTGAAGGCAGATTCAACCTTGGGCAGCGGCGCCATCGGGTTGAGATCCTCTTCGGAACTGAACAGGGAGCAACCCTGCAGAGCGAAGGAGACCGCAGCCCCCAGCGCCACCATCTTGAATAGATTACGCATCCGGTGCCTCACCAGTCGCAACGGCCGGCAGGGCCAGATCGTCCATTTTCAGCTTGAGCTCGGCGCTACCCTGCAGGCCGCCGGCATCCGCCGCCGCCTGATAGGCATCACGAGCCTCTTCGGTCTTGCCCTGCTTTTGCAGCACATCACCACGGGCTTCGGCTACCTGCGCCTTGAAGGCTTCATTCTGGATGGTCGCCAGCTTGGCCAGCGCTTCATCTGCCTTGCCCTGATCATTCAGCACACGGGCCAGACGCAGCGCCGCGATGGGACGAATGCTCTCGTCACCCGTGGTCGCCACCAGCTCCAGCTGCTCGGCAGCCAGATCCAGCTTGCCCGCCTTGACGGCAGCGGCAGCCAGTTGCAACGCGGCCAGTTCACCGTAGGAGTCACCCTTGTTGGCGGTGACAAACTGCTGTGCCTGCTCGAAACCGGTGGCATCGCCCTTGGCCAGCTGCTCAATCACCTGGTTGTAAGAGTGGGAGGAGGCCTCCATGGTCTCTTGCTGGTGCTGGTTGTAATAGCGCCAGCCGAACAGACCGACCAGACCGATCACGGTCCCGGCAATCACCGAGGTTCCGTTCTCTTTCCACCACTCCTTGATAACCTCAACCTGTTGTTCTTCGGTGGTATAGACTTCCACAGCTTACTCTCCTTTGGCTGCCAGCAGGGCAATGGCGGCGTCAACCTTGACGGTCTGTTGCTCGGCCTGACCACGCAGATATTTGATAGTGATCTCCCCGTTTTGCACCTCGGTCTCACCAAGGATCAGGGCGATTGCCGCGCCGCTCTTGTCGGCACGTTTGAGTTGTTTCTTGAAGTTGCCACCACCGCAGTGGCTCATCAGGCGCAGGTCCGGCAGGGCATCGCGCAGACGCTCGGCCAGCTGGAAGCCAGCCTGTTCGGTCCCCTCGCCCACCATCGCCAGATAGACATCCACCGCCGGGCGGATATCGGCGTTGAGCTCGAGGGTTTCCAGCATCAGCACCAGACGCTCCATACCCATGGCAAAGCCCACGGCCGGGGTCGGTTGACCGCCCAGCTGCTCTACCAGACCATCGTAGCGGCCACCGGCACAGACGGTGCCCTGAGCACCCAGACTGCTGGTGACCCACTCGAACACGGTCAGGTTGTAGTAGTCAAGACCACGCACCAGACGCTCGTTCACTTCGTATTTGATACCGGCAGACTCGAGCAGGCGCTTGAGCCCCTCGAAGTGGGCCAGGCTCTCTTCGCCCAGATGGTCGAACAGACGCGGGGCACCCGCCAAAATGGCCTGTACCTTTTCATCCTTGGAGTCGAGCACCCGCAGCGGGTTGCTGTACATGCGGCGCTGGCTCTCTTCGTCCAGCTGATCCTTGTACTGCTCCAGATAGGCCACCAGCGCATCGCGGTAAGCGGCACGCTCGGCGCTCTGGCCCAGGGTGTTGAGCTGCAGGGTGACATGCTCACTGATGCCAAACAGACGCCACAGGCGGTGGGTCAGCATGATCAGCTCGGCGTCAATGTCCGGCCCGTTGATGCCAAACAGCTCGACACCGAACTGATGGAACTGGCGGTAACGGCCCTTCTGGGGACGCTCGTGACGGAACATGGGGCCCATGTACCACATCCGGCGTTCCTGGTTATAGAGCAGACCGTGCTCGATACCGGCACGGACGCAGCTGGCGGTCCCTTCCGGACGCAGGCTCAGGCTGTCGCCGTTACGGTCTTCAAAGGTGTACATCTCTTTTTCGACCACGTCGGTCACTTCACCGATGGCGCGCTTGAACAGATGAGTCTGCTCGACAATCGGCATGCGCACTTCGCTGTAGCCATAGCTGGCAACGACCTGGCGCAGGATCTGTTCAACCTTCTGCCATACCGGGCTCTGCTCCGGCAGGCAATCATTCATACCGCGAATAGCTTGGATCTGTTTTGCCACGTTGATACTCGAGAAAAAGAGGTAAAATTTGGCCGCATTATAGGGATTTTCCCCCCAAGGTAAAATCAGGGAATCCGGATGCGGGATTTAAAATCAGTCACCTGGAAAAAGGGCCACCCAATGTGGCCCTGTTTCGCTCACTCCTTGTCCATCGGGATCCGGTTGGCGGGATCCAGCATGGCGGCGCGGGCGCGAATGCGGCGCTCCAGAGTTGGAATGAGATCCTTGTTGTCGAGCCGATCGACCCGCTGGCCCCCTTCATAGAAGGCACTCTTGTTGGCGGCACCCGCCAGACCAAGGTCGGAGACCAGCGCTTCACCCGGCCCGTTCACCACACAGCCGATGATGGAAACATCCATCGGTGTGATGATGTCTTCGAGCCGCTCTTCCAGCGCATTGACGGTGGCGATCACATCGAACTCCTGCCGTGAGCAGGATGGGCAAGCGATAAAGTTGATGCCACGGGAGCGAATACGCAGGGATTTGAGGATATCGAAACCGACCTTCACCTCCTCCACCGGATCCGCCGCCAGCGAGATACGCAGGGTATCGCCGATGCCGTCGGTGAGCAGCATGCCCAGACCGATGGCAGACTTCACCGCGCCGGCACGGAAACCGCCCGCTTCGGTGATGCCAAGGTGCAGCGGCTGATCGATCTGCTTGGCCAGCAGGCGATAGGCACCGACTGCCAGGAACACATCAGAGGCCTTGACACTCACCTTGAAGTCCTGGAAATCGAGGCGATCGAGGTAGTCCACGTGACGCATGGCGGACTCCACCAGCGCTTCGGGGGTCGGCTCGCCGTACTTCTCCTGAATATCTTTCTCCAGCGACCCGCCATTGACCCCGATACGGATCGGGATATTGAGGTCGCGCGCGCAATCGACCACCGAGCGCACCCGCTGCTCGTTGCCGATGTTGCCCGGGTTGATACGCAGGCAGTCGGCACCGTACTCGGCCACTTTCAAGGCGATGCGATAGTCGAAGTGGATATCGGCGACGATGGGGATGCGGGTCTGCTGTTTGATGAGCCGGAAGGCTTCCGCCGCCTCCATGGTGGGCACGGAGACACGGACGATATCGGCACCGACCCGCTCGATCCGCTGGATCTGCTCGATGGTGGCGGCGACATCTGTGGTCTTGGTGTTGGTCATGGTCTGCACGGTAATGGGGGCATCGCCCCCAACCGGTACATTACCAACCATGATCTGTCTGGATTTACGACGAATGATGGGAGATTCGTGAGAAGACATGGGAAACAGATTACTCCTGCGGCAGTGAGAAGCGGGCTGTACGACCGTTGTTGTAACGGCTCATATCAAACGACTGCCCCTTGTAGTCAAGCTTGACGGCCATGGGCGCGCCAATGATGAACTTCAGGGGCTCGGCGCCTTCCAGCACCAGCTCGTCGTTGGCCTTCTTCAGACCACTGAACAGGGTCTTGCCGTTGGCATCCTTCACATCCAGCCAGCAATCGGCGGTGAAGCTCATCTTCAGTTGCGGCGCAGTCGCCGGATCAACGACAGCCTCTTCAGATTCGGTGCCATTGGCGCCGGATACCGCTGCATCGGTCGCAGTGCCGACAGCCGCGCTGACATCGGTCGGGGCAACAGCCGCAGAAGCAGGCGCCAGGGTAGCAGTCGCATCGGAGATCACCGCAGGGGCAATCACGTCCGTGGCTGCCGGTGCGTTGGCTGCGCCTTCCACCGGAGCGGTGTTGATCGCATCGGGCGGCGTGATAGCAGGTTCAGCCGGAGTCGAACTGGTTGCACTCATCTCGGTGGCTGCCAGCGCTTCATCACCGGCGGAGCGGCGTGAAGTACTCTGCCACCACCAGGCGACCGAGAGCGCAATCAACACCAGGATCACCAGCCAGGTCACCACCTTGAGCCGACTGTCGTTGGCTTGCTGGCGGGAGCGACGGGAGAAGCTCTGCATGTCGATATTGTCGGGAGGAGTCAGACCCAGCTTGTCGTAAGCAGCCAGAATGGTCTCGTCGGGGATCCCGACCAGCTTGGCATAGGTACGCAGATAGCCCCGAATAAAGGTATGGGAGGTGTGCTTGTCGTAGGTATCCGATTCGATAGCGGCGATCAGGGTCAGACGAAGGTGAATGCGGGACGCAACCTGTTCTCGTGTCCAGCCAAGCTGTTCACGGGCGTTGCGCAGCAATTGGCCTGGGCCTACTGCCTGGGAGTCGTCTTGGAAATCGTGTTGCTGTTCAATAGTCATTGGCTAAATAACGCTTGGCTTGTTGCGAAGTGGGATATTGCCTTACCAGCTCAGTCCCGAATTGGTGAAGTAATGCCGGCTTGTCCATCGCCTGTGCCAGCCGAAGTCTCAACCAGAGACTCTCCTCGTTCTCGTCTGACACATCGGCAAAACGGGCGAGGTAGGACTGCACATCAGGCAGCTTGCCATCTTTCATGGAAAGCTCGGCCAAGTCCAGCAATAACCCTGGATTGCGGGGATTATACCCCAAGGCCAGGCGATAGTACTCGCCTGCTTTATCATTTCTGCGATTTTGCAGCGCACAAAGTGCCGCATTTTCATAGGTATCGGCAATTTTTACGTAGCCTGGCTGAATAACAGCCTGGTTGAACGCCTGATCTGCCTCGGCATACCTGCCGCGATCACAGAGGAAGGCACCATAGTTGTTCATTGCGTCAGCATTGGACGGATCCATGGCAAGGGCGTTCTTGTAATGGGTCTCGGCTGCCTTGAAATCTCCTACCTTCTGGTAAAAGTAGGCAAAACCGATCTGGATCTGGGGGTTGGAGGGGTCATACTGGAGGGCGCGGTCAAGATTGAACTTGGCCTGCTCGGCATTGCCCTGACGCAGGTACTGGATACCCAGGTCGAGGCGGGTTTGGGCAGCCGCCTTGAGGTCAGGACCCACTTCACGCTGGGTCGAATTCTGGCCAGCGTAAGTGGTCTCGGTCACACAGCCTGGCAGCGCGCAGAGCGCTGCCACTACGATCAATGTACGTGTATCCATTCCCTGTCTATACAATGGCTTAGCATTTAAACCATTTTGACGGAAATCCCATCCTGTTGCATCCGATTTTTGATAGTTCGCTTGGTACGGTCAATCACGTCACCCACCAGCTGACCACAGGCAGCATCGATGTCATCACCACGGGTCTTGCGGACAATCACGGTGAAACCGTACTCCATCAGCACCTTGGAGAAGCGATCGATACGGCTATTGCTCGGCTTGCCGTAAGGGTTGCCCGGGAAGGGGTTGAACGGGATCAGGTTGATCTTGCTCGGAGTGTCCTTGAGCACCTTGGCCAGCTCGTGAGCATGCTGCATATCGTCATTGATATGATCGAGCAGCACATATTCGACGGTCACCCGACCACCGTTGGCATTGGATTTGGCCAGGTAACGACGGACACCGGCGAGGAACTCCTCGATGTTGTACTTGTCGTTGATCGGCATGATCTCTGAACGCAACTTGTCGTTCGGGGCGTGCAGGGAGATAGCCAGCGCCACGTCGATCTGGTCACCCAGCTTGTCCAGCGCAGGTACCACGCCAGAGGTGGAGATGGTCACCCGGCGCTTGGAGATGCCAAAGCCGTAGTCATCCATCATCAGACGCATGGCGGGCACCACGTTGGCGAGGTTGAGCAGCGGCTCGCCCATCCCCATCATCACCACGTTGGTGATGGGACGCTTGCCACCGACCACGCGGGCCGCACGCCACACCTGACCGATGATCTCGGAGACTTTCAGATTGCGGTTGAAGCCTTGTTGAGCCGTGGAGCAGAACTTGCACTCCAGCGCACAGCCAACTTGAGAGGAGACGCAGAGGGTCGCGCGGTCATCTTCCGGGATGTAGACGGTCTCTACCTCCTGATCGCCCACCTGCAGAGCCCACTTGATGGTGCCATCGGCAGAGCGCTGCTCACGGCTGATCTCGGGCGCCTTGATCTCGGCGATCGCCTTGAGGCGCTCTTTGAGCACCTTGTTGACGTTGGTCATCTGATCGAAATCATCACACCCAAAGTGATAGATCCACTTCATGACCTGATCTGCCCGGAATGGCTTCTCGCCCAGTTCGACGAAAAAGGCACGCATGGCATCCCGATCAAGATCCAGCAGGTTGATTTTTGTTTCGCTCATCAATGGCCTCAGTTCAAACACTTCATCAATTATTGGCTGACGACGTCAGGGGGCGGCATTGTACAAATAATGGGTCTGGCTTTCCACCTGGAGAATAGAGGGATATTGCGTAAACGGCGAAAACAACAAAGGGAGCCGAGGCTCCCTTGGGTCATCATCCACAAAAATCAGCCGCGCGGGCAGATCTCGTTGTCAGAGAAGAAGTAGGCAATTTCGCGGGCAGCGGATGCCGGTGCATCGGAGCCATGCACTGCGTTGCGATCGATGCTCTCGGCATAACAGGCACGCAAGGTACCAGCCAGCGCCTCTTTCGGGTTGGTAGCGCCCATGATCTCGCGATTACGACGGATGGCGTCTTCCCCTTCCAGCACCTGCACCATGACAGGGCCAGAGGTCATGAAGCTGACCAGATTGTCATAAAAAGGCTTGCCCTGATGCTCGGCATAAAAACCGGCAGCCTGTTCACTGCTCATGTGCAGCATTTTGGATGCCACCACTTTCAAGCCTGCGCTTTCGAAACGGCTATAGATGGCACCGATCAGGTTCTTGCTGACAGCATCCGGTTTAACGATAGAGAAGGTACGTTCGATGGCCATTGATATCTTTCCTTAACTACAGAGTTTTATTGTTAGAATCCATGTTCGCTGGCGATTATACGTAAACAAAAACCGGAAAAACACACAAACAAGCAACTTTTTATTAAACATCACCCCCTTGCAATCAACATCCACACTCATCTTGACCGAGCAGAGCCGGAAAATATGTGCGCTTGCGCACGATAGTTACCTTAAGCCGCCAAAACCCCATCTTTTGTTCACAATTCGAACAGCATGAAAAAGGCACCCGAAGGTGCCTTGTCTCGCCTATTTGGCTTCCGCCAGCAGGGCCCGCGCTATGGTGCGCATCCCCAGGGTATTAGCTCCCGGCGCCCAGAGGGCATCGCCGTTGTCACTGAAGCAAGCTGCCAGATCGATATGCAACCAGCCCATCCCTTCGTTGGCAACGAAACGGGAGAGGAAACCCGCCGCGTTGGAGGCGCCACCCGGCCCGCCCCCCTTCACCGGACGGCTGTTGGCCGTGTCGGCGTAATGGGAGGGGCACTGCTGGCGGTGCCAGGGCTCCAGCGGCAGCGGCCAGGCAGGCTCATGCTCGGCATCGGCATAGGTCATGGCCCGACTTACCAGTCCTTTATCGAGGCCAAACAGGGCATTGTAGCGCCCACCCAGCGCCATCACAGCAGCGCCGGTCAGGGTCGCGGCATCGATGATCAGCGGTGCGCCGGACTCGCTCGCCAGTTGCAGGCCGTCGGCCAGCACCAGCCGCCCCTCGGCATCGGTATTCACAATCTCGACCGTGGTGCCGTTCTTGTAGGTGAGGATGTCGCCCAGCTTGTAGGCGTGGCCGGAGACCAGGTTCTCGGCGCAGCAGAGGATCAGCTTCACCCGCTTGTCGAGCCCGCGCAGCATGGCCAGCGCCAGCGCACCGGTGACAATCGCCGCCCCCCCCATGTCGCACTTCATGGTGAGCATCCCCTCGGAGCTCTTCATGGAGTAGCCGCCGGAGTCAAAGGTGATCCCCTTGCCCACCAGCGCAGCCGCCACCGGCGCCTTGGGGTCACGCCCCGGGTTGAAGTCGAGCTCCAGCAATACCGGTTCGCGCGCACTGCCGCGGCCCACCTGATAGAGGCCGACCCAGCCCGCCTGTTGCAGCGCTTCGCCTTTCAAAATACGATGACTCACCTTGTCCGGCGCCACCTCGGTAATAAAGGAGGCCGCTTCCACCGCCAGCTCCAGCGGGCCCAACTGCTCCGGGGTGGCATTGGTCATCTCGCGCACCCAGCGACCGCAGAGCCAACGCGCTTCCAGCTCCTCTCTGTCCTCTTCCGAGGACATGGCCCACTGCAGTTGCACCTCCGCCTTGGGGGTTTGCAGCCCTTGGGCAAAAGCCCACTGCTGTTCACGCTCCCAGTGACCAGCCAGGGTCACTTTCTGGATCCCCTGCTGGCAGAGGCGACGGGCCGCCTGCTGGATATCGAGCAGCGGATTGGCCGTCACCAGATGGATCACCATGCCGTCGGCACGGTGAGAGAGCAGCGCCCCCTCCCCCCACTCGGCCGGTGCAAATTCACGACTCAGCCAGACATTCATGCGGTCACCTCCTGCAGCCAGCGGGCGATGGTGCGCAGACCGTGACCCTTGGCGCCGGTCGCCCAGAGATCATTGCCCGATTTCTGATAAGAGGCGGCCAGATCCAGGTGCACCCAACCCTTGCCCTCATCACGTACGAAACGGGAAAGGAACGCAGCAGCCGTGGTGGCACCGGCTGTGCCCTCTGCCGAGGCGACGTTGCCCAGATCGGCAAAGGCCGAGGTGAGCTGGCTGGCATGCCAGGGTTCCAGCGGAAGCGCCCACGCCTGCTCGTTTTCCACCTTGGCGGCGGCCAGCGCACGCAGCTGTTCTGTCTCATCGAGGGCAAACACCGCATTGTAGTCACGCCCCAGCGCCATCTTGGCGGCGCCGGTCAGGGTGGCTGCGTCAAGGATATAAGCCGCACCGCTGTCGGAGGCCGCCATCAGGCCATCGGCCAGCACCAGACGACCTTCCGCATCGGTGTTCTGGATCTCGACCGAAACCCCATTCTTGTAAGTGAGGATGTCGCCCAGCTTGAAGGCGTGGCCGGAGACCAGGTTCTCGGCGCAGCAGAGAATGAGCTTCACCCGCTGGTTCAGACCGCGGCTGATAGCCAGCGCCAACGCGCCGGTCACCATGGCGGCACCGCCCATATCGGACTTCATCGGCAGCATGTTGTCAGAGGACTTCATGGAGTAGCCACCGGAATCGAAAGTGATCCCCTTGCCCACCAGCGCCGCCACCACGGGCGCATTGCGATCACCGGTCGGGTTGTAGTCTAGCTCCAGCAGCACAGGCTCGCGCTCGCTGCCACGGCCAACCGACCAGATCCCGATATGGCCGGACTCGCGCAGCGCTTCACCGGCGGTGATGCGGGCAGTAACCTGATCCCCGGCCAGACCACGAATGAGCAACAGGGCCGATTCCGCCAAACTCATGGGGTAGATCTCTTCCGGACAGCCATTGGTGATGTCACGTACCCAGCGAGCCGCCTTGAGCAGCGCATCCAGTTCACGGGCTTCCG
The DNA here is from genome assembly GCF_051919235.1 of Aeromonas sp. 95A. Lineage (NCBI taxonomy): Bacteria > Pseudomonadati > Pseudomonadota > Gammaproteobacteria > Aeromonadales > Aeromonadaceae > Aeromonas > Aeromonas sp. 95A. The sequence goes on along the minus strand of NZ_JBQBFC010000001.1, from coordinate 136,247 downwards.
CGTCGCTCTGCTGGCCAAAATCCAGTTCACGCGCTCCCTTGGCGGCGTAGAACCCCTGGGCGAACGCGTAGCGACGCTCCAGATCCCAGCCTTCACCGACCAGCGTCACCCGCTTGATCCCGCTCGATTCGAGGCGACGGGCGGCGCGCTGAACGGTGCGCAGAACATCCTTCTCCTGACCGGCGGCACCAAGATGGATCAGTGCCTCGTCGCCATTGAAACTGAGCTGGGCGCCCTCGCCCCAATAGGCGGCCGCAGCCTGGGTGGATAACGCTACCTTCATCATGTCAGCCATCGTGTTTGCTTCCTTTTTACTGGCACTATGTATAAGCACTCTTTATGGGAAAGAGCTTATTGGCAAAGAGAGAATAACGAATACAAAAAAGGCCGTGCCCCCGAGGGTCACGGCCTTCCACCATATCACTGAAGCACCACAGGATGCTGCACGTGCAATTCACTCATGTGTAATTAATGGCGTTCAGAGGCAAGGTTCAGGGTGTACTTGGGCAGTTCCACCACCAGATCCTCGTCCGCCAGTTTTGCCTGGCAACTAAGACGGGATTCCGGCTCTAGCCCCCACGCCTTGTCCAGCATGTCGTCTTCCAGCTCGTCGCTTGGCTCGAGCGAGTCAAAGCCCTCGCGCACCACGCAGTGGCAGGTGGTGCAGGCACAGGATTTCTCGCAGGCGTGCTCGATTTCGATGCCGTTGCGCAGCGCCACATCCAGAATGGTCTCGCCGCTTTGCCCCTCGAGGGCGGCGCCATCCGGACAGAGTACGGGATGAGGAAGAATGATCAGTTTTGGCATATTACACCTTGTTGACGTTTTGTCCGGTCAGCACCTTGCGGATGGAAGCGTCCATCCGGCGGGCTGCAAACTCGCCACTGACAGCATCGGCTGCCTCAATGGCTTCTTTGATTTGATGAGTTGCGCCGCTGTTGCGCATGGTCAGCAGATGGGCGATGGCGGCATCAATCTCGGCACGCTCGGCAGCATTGAGCAGGGCATCGCCATCGGCGGCCAGCGCCGCATTGAGACTCTCGACCACCCGGTCGGCTTCAACCTGCTGCTCGGCCAGCATGCGGGCATCCATATCCTGCTGGGCGTTCTCGATGGAGGCACTCAGCATGTTGAGGATATCCTGCTCCGCCAGCCCGTAAGAGGGCTTGACCTGGATCTCGGCCTGCACGCCGGAGGATTTCTCCATGGCACTGACCGAGAGCAGACCATCCGCATCCACCTGGAAGGTGACGCGAATATGGGCGGCGCCGGCTGCCATCGGCGGAATACCGGTCAGGGTAAAGCGGGCCAGGGAGCGGCAATCGGCCACCAACTCGCGTTCACCCTGTACCACGTGAATGGCCATGGCGGTCTGACCATCCTTGAAGGTGGTGAACTCCTGGGCGCGGGCAACCGGGATGGTGGTGTTGCGCGGGATCACCTTCTCGGCGAGGCCACCCATGGTCTCCAGACCCAGCGACAAGGGGATAACGTCCAGCAACAGCATCTCGGCATCGGGCTTGTTGCCCACCAGAATATCGGCCTGGATGGCGGCGCCAATGGCGACCACCTTGTCCGGATCGATGCTGGTCAGCGGCGCACGCTGGAAGAAATCGCCCACCAGTTCACGCACCAGCGGCACCCGGGTGGAACCACCGACCATCACCACTTCCAGCACTTCCACCTGTTCGAGACCGGCATCGCGCAGGGCGCGGCGACAAGCCAGCAAGGTCCGTTTCACCAGCGGGGTGATGAGTTCATCAAACTGGCTGCGGCTCACTGATCCCTGCCAGCCCGCAAAGGTGCACGCCACCTGCTCGGCATCGGTCAGGCCGTGTTTGACGGCAGCGGCCACATCCAGCAGCTCGCGCTGCAGATGGGCATCCAGCTCGCCGGAGAGGCCCGCTTGCTCCTTGATCCAGTCCGCCAGCAGGTGATCAAAATCATCACCGCCGAGGGCGGAATCGCCGCCGGTCGCCATCACTTCAAACACACCGCGGTGCAGACGCAGGATAGAGATATCGAAGGTACCGCCCCCCAGATCGTAAACCGCGATCACCCCTTCCTGACCGGAGTCAAGGCCATAGGCAATCGCGGCCGCGGTCGGCTCGTTGAGCAGACGCAGTACGTGCAGACCGGCCAGACGGGCCGCATCCTTGGTCCCCTGACGCTGGGCATCATCGAAATAGGCTGGCACGGTAATGACCACGCCATCTAGATCGCCACCCAGGGTCTGGGCGCCACGCTCGGCCAGCTTTTTGAGAATTTCGGCCGATACCTGCACCGGATTGACCAGCCCCTGACGGGTTTGCAGTTGCGGCATGCCATTGTCGGCGGCAACAAACTGGTAAGGCTGCTGGCGGGTATCGATATCGGCCAGCGCCTTGCCCATCATCCGTTTGACCGAGACGATGGTGTTGTGAGGATCGAGCGCCGCTTCGCGCTTGGCATCAATCCCCACTCGAATGGCGTCGCTTTGATAGTGCACCACTGACGGGAGCAGGTCGCGCCCTTGCTCATCGCAAAGGGTATCGGCGTGACCACTGCGAACCGCAGCGACGAGAGAGTTGGTGGTGCCGAGATCGATGCCGACGGCACGTTTGTGCTGATGAGGAACAGCGCTCTGGCCGGGTTCGGCGATTTGCAGTAATGCCATGGGTAATGAAACTTCCAGCGTTAAAGGATCAAGACTCGAGAAGCGAGTCTTCGAATCGTTCCAGCTCTTCGAGGAGCTTGTCGACAAACTTGAGTTTGCGAACGCAATCAGCGGCAACGAGATCTCTGCCGGCGGCAAGAGACTCGGTCAGCTGCTGCATCAACATCTGGTGATCATGCCTGATCTCGCTGCGAAAATCCTTGATGGCGCGCTCAGGGTCGGCGTCATCTTTCAGATCGGCCAGACGCTCGCGCCACTCCAGCTGCTGCATCAGAAACGCGGTATCTTGCAGAGTCTGCTGTTCACCACGGATATCGGTGCCACGCAGGGAGAGCAGATATTCGGCACGGCGCAGCGGCGCCTTGAGGGTGGTGAATGCTTCGTTGATCTGGGCGGCACGTTGCACCGCAGCCAGCTGCTCCCGTTCGGGGGCGGTGGCAAAACGATCAGGATGGAATTGGGTTTGCAGCTGGCGGTAGGTATCAGCCAACTGACGGGTATCGAGCTCGAAGCCTTCAACCAGCCCAAACAGCTCGAAATGATTCATGCAAACCTCTTGGAAACGTTCGCCACAACCTCACTCGCCCCTGGCAAATGAGATGTGGTTGAACGGGTCATGGGCGACCCGCTCAACCACAGACGAAGGATCATTGACGTCAAACATCTCAGACACTGAAGCTTTCGCCGCAACCACACTCGCCTTTGGCGTTGGGATTGTTGAACTGGAAGCCCTCGTTGAGGCCCTCCTTGACGAAATCCAGCTCGGTGCCATCCAGATGGATCAGGCTCTTGGCATCGACAATAATCTTGACGCCCTGCTGCTCGAACACCTGATCCTCATCGGTCAGTTCATCAACGAACTCAAGCACGTAGGCCAGACCGGAGCAGCCGGTGGTTTTGACGCCGAGGCGCAGGCCAATGCCCTTGCCCCGGTTAGCCAGAAAAGAGGAAACCCGTGCCGCGGCGGCATCTGTCATGGTAATAGCCATACTGCTCTCCGGCGCTTAGAGACCTTTCTTCTGCTTGTAATCGGCGATGGCGGCCTTGATGGCGTCCTCAGCCAGAATGGAGCAGTGGATCTTCACCGGTGGCAGGGCCAACTCTTCAGCGATATCGGTGTTCTTGATGCCAGCCGCTTCGTCCAGGGTCTTGCCCTTGACCCATTCGGTCACCAGGGAGCTGGAGGCGATGGCGGAACCGCAGCCGTAGGTCTTGAACTTGGCATCTTCGATGATGCCTTCGTCGCTGATCTTCAATTGCAGCTTCATCACGTCGCCACAGGCGGGCGCACCGACCATGCCGGTTGCAACGCTGGGATCATTCTTGTCGAAACCACCGACGTTGCGAGGATTCTCGTAGTGGTCGATTACTTTTTCACTGTAAGCCATATCTCACTCCTGCTAATTCTGTTGCTCACTGACCAAATAGATCAGTGATGAGCCCATTCGACCGTGTTCAGATCGACGCCGTCTTTGTACATCTCCCACAGAGGGGACATCTCGCGCAGACGACCGATGGAGTCACGAATAAGCTTGACCGCGTAGTCAATCTCTTCCTCGGTTGTGAAGCGACCCATGCTGAAACGGATGGAGCTGTGTGCCAGCTCGTCGTTCAGGCCCAGTGCGCGCAGCACATAGGAGGGTTCCAGGCTGGCGGAGGTACAGGCCGAACCGGAAGAGACTGCCAAATCTTTCAGCGCCATGATGAGGGATTCCCCTTCCACATAGGCAAAGCTGACGTTGAGGTTGCCCGGAACACGCTGATCCAGATCGCCATTGATGTAGACGGCTTCAATATCCTTGATGCCATTCCACAGACGCTGGCGCAGAGCCAAGATGCGCTCGCCTTCACTCACCATCTCTTCTTTGGCGATGCGGAAAGCTTCGCCCATCCCGACGATCTGGTGGGTCGGCAGAGTACCGGAACGCATGCCGCGCTCGTGGCCGCCACCGTGCATCTGGGCTTCCAGACGAACGCGGGGTTTGCGGCGAACAAACAGTGCACCGATCCCTTTCGGACCATACACCTTGTGCGCAGAGACGGAGAGCAGGTCCACTTTCAGTGCTTCCACATCTACCGGGATCTTGCCCACACTCTGAACGGCATCCACGTGCAGCAGGATCTTGCGGGAACGGCACAACTCGCCGATGGCGGCAATGTTCTGAACCACGCCGATTTCGTTGTTCACATGCATGATGCTGACCAGGATGGTGTCATCACGCATGGCATTCTCGATCATCTCGATAGTGAACAGGCCGTTGGGCATCGGCTCAAGATAGGTCACCTCGAACCCTTCACGCTCCAGCTGGCGACAGGTATCGAGCACCGCCTTGTGTTCGGTCTTGGAGGTGATGATGTGTTTGCCCTTGCTGGCATAGAAGTGGGCAACACCCTTGATGGCCAGGTTATTGGATTCGGTTGCACCGGAAGTGAAGACGATCTCGCGGGGATCGGCACCGATCAGATCTGCCACTTGATTACGGGCCAGATCCACCGCCTCTTCGGCTTGCCAGCCAAAGCGGTGAGAACGGGAAGCCGGATTGCCGAACAGGCCATCCATGGTGAGACACTGCATCATTTTTTCTGCGACACGCGGGTCCACCGGACAGGTTGCCGAATAATCAAGGTAAATAGGCAGTTTCATGTTTTTCTCCGTCACAGTCCGGGTCATACAGAGTCCCGCTGTGGAAAGCACGTTTATAGTTGGACTTTCAAGCTCACATCGCCGTGTTCTGCCCGATCAACCAGGGACAACACGGTCTTCATTTGTTCATCTTGCTTGCCGGCAATGCGGCGCACATCGGCCTGGCGTACCAGCTCGGCCAGCGTGATATCCCCGAGGAAGCTGGAGATCCTTTCACTGAGGTCGCGCCACAGGGAGTGAGTCAGGCACTGGGTACCGCCGTGGCAACCGCCCTTGCCGAGGCACTTGGTTGCATCGACCGACTCATCGACCGCGGTGATCACCTGACCAACCGAAATCTCGCCTGGGGCCAACCCGAGGCGATAACCACCACCCGGGCCACGCACGCTGCTCACCAGACCATGTTTACGCAGGCGGGCAAAGAGCTGCTCGAGATAGGACAACGAGATGCCCTGGCGCTCGGAAATATCGGCAAGGGGGACGGGCCCCTGCTCTGCATGCAGCGCCACGTCGAGCATGGCGGTTACAGCGTAACGTCCTTTTGAAGTCAGTCTCATGTGCCTTACCGTCTTGCGAAGCAATTTAATGGGGCACATGGTCACATACCCGACCAAATCAGTCAAGTATATGGTTGAGTAAATCAGTCGGATTAATCCGGTACGCGCGCTTTCTGCACCGAGGTCAGAATACCGCGCAGAATGTTGAGCTCAGCTGCTTCCGGCCGAGCCCGATTGAACAGGCGACGCAGCTTGCTCATCACATGACCCGGATGGTCATCAGCAATAAAACCGGTCTTCATCAGGGTTTGTTCCAGGTGCTGATAAAACCCTTCCAGCTGGGCGGCACTCGGATAGACCATCTCATCTTCAGGCTCGGCGGCCTGCCCCTGCAGCCAGCGCATCCGCACTTCGTAGCAGAGAGTCTGCACCGCCATGGCCAGATTGAGGGAGCTGTAATCAGGATTGGCCGGAATGGCCACGTGGTAGTGGCACTTTTGCAATTCGTCGTTGGTGAGACCGGTGCGTTCACGGCCAAACACCAGCGCGACCGGGTGCTGCATCCCCTCAACCACCGACTTTTCGCCGGCCTCACGGGGATCGAGCATGGGCCAGCTAAGGGTTCGAGAACGAGCGCTGGTGCCAATCACCAGACCACAATCGGCGATCGCGTCGTCCAGTGTCGGGACGATACGGGCATTGGCAAGCACATCGCTGGCACCAGCCGCCAGGGCGAAGGCATTGTCATCCGGCAAGGCTTGCGGATCAACCAATACCAGCTGGGTCAACCCCATGGTCTTCATGGCGCGAGCCGCAGACCCCATGTTGCCGGTATGAGAGGTGTTTACCAAAACGATACGAATCTGATCCAACATGCCCAGTCAATCTTCAGTCAAAAATGGCGCGCAATTGTAACATAAGAGAACACAATGTTGGCACCGTAAAAGCCGAGCCATTTCAGAACAAAACTACCCGTTTGTATAACAAACCAGCATGAGGGAAGTGAGAGGGGGGGACTAAACTTGATGGATATCCGATAAACGGCACAGGAGACACCGCGCCATGCTTCCTCCCTTTATCTATGAGAGATTGCCCAGCCTCTACCTGCTGGCAGCCATTGCCATTATTACGTTGAGTGAACAGCCCCTGCTCTGGTTTGCAGGCGCCTTGCTGTTTATCGCCGGAGCGGTGACCTGGATGATGCGCTCCAGCTACCGACGTACCGATCTGATTATCTTTCCGAGCAAACGCTGGCTACAGCCGGAGTGGCTGTATGAAGCGCAACCCTTTATCTGGCTGGCTGCGGGGCTGGCCATGTCACAGCTGCCCGCCCCTGCGGCACTCATCGCCTTGGTGCCCTGTCTGTGGGCCTGTCGTTGCCTCTGGGCACGGCACCATTATCGTCGCCATGCCCATGGGGTGATTGTCCACTTAAGACGGGATCCCGCCCGGCGCCGTCTGCACCGGAGCCTGCGCTGACTCGGTGCGGGCGCGTTCGATAAACGTCGCCAGATCCATCAGGGGATACTTCATCAGGCTTGGCAAACCATCGAGATCCAGACTGTCCATCAGGTTTTTCACCTCAAGACCCAGTTCGGTATCCCCTTCTATCTTCAGCTTGCGCTGGAAAAAGAGCGAATCCGGATCCTCTTTGCGACCGGCAATCAGGATCAGGTCGTTGGCGGTACCGCTGAAGCAGACATCGGCCTTGTCACACTCGCGAGCCACCACCAGCTGGCCATTCTGCTCACTGATAAACCAGCACAGCTCCAGATCAGAGACTTCGACTTTCAGCCACTTGTCTGCCAGAAACTCGAAATCGCCATCTTCGATAGCCTCTTTGAAAACCCGGGCCAGCAAACTCTCCATCAGCTGCTTTTGCAGATTGAACGGAACCAGCTTGAGGGGATGGCGCAAGAAGCGCGGAGCCTGTTCGACCAGGCGGCGTTGCAGTTGTTGAAACACGATAGACTCCCTTTTTTGCGCATTCAAACACAGGGAGAGTGGCAAGATCCTGTTGGAAATCAAACTTGTGCAGGGTTACCTCAAGAAGGGTAAAGCCACACAAAGCTGCCTCAGGTCAAAAAGCGGGAGTGCATGGCTGCATACAATCAGGGCTCGTTTGCCCTTCATATGCACTCTCGGAGCGTACCAATGGAATTACTCTGTCCGGCAGGCAGTTTGCCGGCACTGAAAACCGCCGTGGATAACGGGGCCGATGCCGTTTATATCGGTTTCAAGGATGACACCAATGCCCGCCACTTTGCCGGTCTCAACTTTACCGACAGCAAACTGGAGAAGGCGGTGGATTATGTGCATCAACATGGTCGCAAGCTGCATATTGCCATCAATACCTTTGCCCATCCCGGGGCCGATGCGCGATGGAAACAGGCGGTTGATCGCGGGGTAGCCCTCGGCGCCGATGCGTTAATCATCGCCGATCTCGCCGTGCTGGAATATGCCAGCCGCCACTACCCAGAGATGGAACTCCATGTCTCGGTGCAGGCCAGCGCCACCAATGCCGCCGCCATTCGCTTCTATCAGCAGCAATTCAATGTCACACGGGTGGTGCTGCCCCGGGTGCTCTCCATGCATCAGGTCAAGCAGTTGGCCCGCGAGACCGATGTCGGCCTCGAGGTATTCGCCTTTGGCAGCCTCTGCATCATGGCCGAGGGGCGCTGCTATCTCTCCTCCTACATGACTGGCGAGAGTCCCAACACCGTCGGCGCCTGCTCACCGGCCAAGTTCGTCCGTTGGGAAGAGACCCCTAATGGTCTCGAGTCGCGGCTCAACGAAGTGCTGATCGACCGCTACGGCCCGGGCGAAAATGCCGGCTATCCGACCCTGTGCAAGGGGCGTTTCGACGTGGATGGCCAGACCTACCACGCGCTGGAAGAGCCCACCAGTCTCAATACCCTCGGTCTGTTGCCCGAGCTGTTCAAGACCGGGATCCAGTCGGTCAAGATTGAAGGGCGCCAGCGCAGCCCCGCCTATGTGGAGCAAGTGACCCGGGTATGGCGTGCGGCCATCGATGCCTATCAGGCCAATCCCGAGGCCTATCAGGTCAAAGCTGAGTGGGATGCCCAGCTCGCCCGCGTCTCAGAAGGTAGCCAGACTACCCTCGGCGCCTACCATCGTCAGTGGCAATAAGGAGTCCACCCATGCAATTTTCTCTCGGGCCTCTGCTCTTCTACTGGCCCAAAGCCGATACCGAAGCCTTTTACCATGCTGCGGCCGACAGTCAGGCCGACATCATCTATCTGGGAGAGACCGTCTGCAGCAAGCGACGCGAACTCAAAGTCGATGACTGGATTGCGCTGGCCCGTCAGGTCGCCAGCTCCGGCAAGCAGGTGGTGCTCTCAACCCTCGCCCTTATCTCCGCCCCCTCCGAGCTCAAGGAGGTGAAGCGGCTGGTCGACAATGGCGATCTGATGGTCGAAGCCAACGATCTCGGTACGGTGCAACTCGCCTGGGAGGCAGGGATCCCCTTCGTCTGTGGCCCCGCCATCAACGCCTATAACGCCGATGTGCTGCGCATGTTGCTCAAACAGGGGATGAAACGCTGGGTCATGCCGGTGGAGCTCTCCCGTGACTGGCTGATCCAGCTCAATCAGGATCTGGGCCCCCTGCGCGACCAATTTGAGGTGGAGGTGTTTGCCTACGGCCATCTGCCGCTCGCCTATTCGGCGCGCTGCTTCACCGCCCGATCCCTCGACAAGCCCAAGGACAACTGCGAGCTCGCCTGCATCAACTACCCCACCGGACGACTGGCCAACAGCCGCGAGGGGCAGCGGGTGTTCAATCTCAACGGGATCCAGACCCAGTCCGGTTACTGCTACAACTTGGGTAACGAGCTGGCTGGTATGGAAGGTCTGGTGGATGTGGTCAGACTTTCACCGCAAGGGATGGAGACGCTGGAGATGGTGGCCCGCTTCAAAGCCAACCGGCAGGGCCAGGCTCCCCTCCCCTTGCAGCAAGGAAGCGACTGTAACGGCTACTGGCGCCAGATCCCCGGCATGAGCCTGGTGGAGTAAACCCGCCATTCGCCCAACAAAAAGGCCTCATCGCGAGGCCTTTTTTACCACTATCTGGCAGTAGATCAGGAGGGCTGATCACCCTTGTTACGAGCGCTCTGGGCACCTGGCGGCAAGGGCTTGCGCGCCATCAACTCCAGCTCCAGCAGCGCATAGCGGTGCTCGATGAAATCATAGACGTTGTTAGATAAGGCCAGCTTGAAGTAACTGATGGCCTCCTTGCGGTTGCCTTTGCCCAGCTCGAACTTGCCCAGATAGAAGTAGGTTTCACACAGGCGCTCGGCAAGCTCCCGGTTATCCTTCACCCCTTTCACCACGTTGCCCATCAGCTGGGAAGCGTTGATCTCGCCGGTATAGAGGCGAACCAGATCCCAGTTCCAGGCATCGTCATCGTACTTGTTGAGACGCTCGCGCATCCGGCTCATTGCGGCCGACGGGTCGAGTTTCTGCTCGGCCAGATAGAGCCAGATCACCCGATAGGGGTCTTCCGGCTGCGCCTCGTAGAAACGCTTCATATCGGCCGCGGCCAGTTCGGGACGGTTACCGTAATAGAGGGCGATGCCACGGTTCAGATAGGCATAGTCATAATCCGGCGCCAGCTCGAGGGCAGAATCGAAGGCATCATAGGCTTCGTCGTAATTCTGCTGCTGTACCAGATAGACGCCGATGAAGTTGTAGGCTTCGGCGAAATCCGGTTTCTCCCGCAGGGCACGGTTGAAATCGAGCCGCGCGAGGGAACGCAGACCAACCCGATCAAACACCACGGCACGCTCATAGAACAACTCTGCCCGTTGCTCGGTGGTCAGTTCCATTTCACTGAGCATCTGCCCGAGTCGGGCGAGCGCCAGCTCACTCTGGTAGGAGACCTGCAGGGGGGTCGCCAACACCAGTGAAGCAGGCTGCGGCTTGGGAACCTTGGGGGTGTTAACCTGACTGCTACTGCTGCAACCCCACATGGGAAGCAACAACAGGATACCGAGGAGGTATCCAATCCCTTTCCTGACGTTCAATGAACACTCCGACGCTTACGCTTGACCCCGCATATGGTAAAGGTCAACTGCCGCTTTGTCATGTAGCTGTGCCCCTCTACCTCAAATAAATCAGGATTCGACAGGGTATCCGGCATCGCACCAACCGCGAAAGCCGCCGTCGACGCTGATCACCTTGCGATAACCCATCTGTTGCAGGTTGTCCGCAGCCAGAATGGAGCGAAAACCACCACCACAATAGAGGTAGAGCTCGGTCTCGAGATCCGGGAACTGGGTCTCGATATCCCGCTCAATCACGCCACGACCCAGATATCGGGCACCGGGCAGATGGCCCCTGGCCCACTCGCTCTCTTCCCGCACGTCAATCAGGTGAAACGTGCGCCCTTCGTCCTGCCAGCGCTTGATCTGGTGAACATCGGTTTCGGTGATGCGGGAGCGGATCCCGTCAACCAGCGCCAAAAAACGGGGATTGTGATGCATGACAAACTCCTGTTGTTTAAATCATGTGCGTCAGCAAACGACACGCAGAGATAAGAAAAGAGCGCCATGAGGCGCTCTTCACTGTTACGGCAGGATTTCCTGTTGGTCCGCACCCTCTTTCTCTACCTGGGTGGGCAGCATGTGCTCGCGCTTGACGCCGAGGAACATGGCAAACGCACTCGCCACATAGATGGAAGAGTAGGTACCGAACGCCACACCGATCACCATGGCCACGGCAAAACCGTGGATCAGCGCACCACCCTTGAGCAGCAGCGCCAGCACCACGATAAAGGTAAGGCCGGAGGTGATGATGGTACGACTCAGGGTCTCGGTCATGGAGAGATCCAGAATGTACTCGGTATCCCCTTTACGCACCTTGCGGAAGTTCTCCCGCAAGCGGTCGAACACCACGATAGTATCGTTCAGGGAGTAACCCACCAGGGTCATCAGTGCCGCCAGTACAGTCAGGTCGAACTCGTACTGGAAGTAGGCAAAGACACCCAGCGTGATCACCACGTCGTGCACCAGGGAGAGAATGCCCCCCAGCGCCAGACGCCATTCGAAACGCACTGCCACGTAGGCCAAGATACAGAGGATGGAGGCCAGCATGGCCAGCGCACCGTCTGTCGCCAGTTCATCACCCACGGAAGGGCCGACGAACTCGACGCGTTTGAGCACTGCGCCCTCGTCGAGCTGCTTGGCCGCCGCCAGCACTTCGTTACCCTGTTGTTCTACCTTGACCCCCTCTTTCGGGGTCAGGCGGAACAGCACGTCACGGCTGGAGCCAAAGTGTTGCAGGGTTGCCCCTTCAATCTTCTGCTCTTCCAGAGCGTCGTGGATCTTGTCCAGGCTCACCGACTGCTGGAACCCCACCTCGATGGTGGTACCACCGGTAAAGTCCAGACCCCAGTTCAGACCCCGATCAAACAGGAAGAACAGGGCTACCACCATCAGCACGGAAGAGAAAACCACACCCGGCTTGGCATAGCGCATAAACGGGATCGGTTTTTCAAAATGTAGAATCTGAAACATCTCTCTATCCTCAGATGGGCAGCTTGTCGATACGCCGTCCACCCCAAGCCAGGTTGATAATGGCACGGGAAACTGTGATGGCAGTAAACATGGAGGCGGTCAGACCAATGCCCAGCGTCAGGGCAAAGCCCTTGATGGCGCCAGTACCGATTCCGAACAGGATCACACAGGTGATCAGCGAGGTCACGTTGGAGTCGGCGATGGTGGAGAATGCTCGATCAAAGCCCAGATGGATGGCTTGCTGAACACCCCGACCGTTGCGGATCTCTTCACGAATACGCTCGTAGATCAGCACGTTGGCATCCACCGCCATACCCAGCGTCAAGACGATACCGGCGATACCCGGCAATGTCATGGTGGCCCCCGGAATCATCGACATGATGCCGACAATCAACACCAGGTTCATACAGAGCGCCAGGTTGGCAACCCAGCCGAACGCGCGGTAGTAGATCCCCATGAACAGCACGATCACCAGCATGGCCCAGCCGATGGCTTCCATACCGCTGTCGATGTTCTGTTGACCCAGGCTCGGGCCAATGGTGCGCTCTTCCACGATCTGGATCGGGGCGATCAGGGCACCGGCACGCAGCAGCAGCGCCAGGTTGTGGGCTTCGTTGGCGTTGTCGATACCTGTGATACGGAACTGGCTGCCAAGACGCGACTGGATGGTGGCGACGTTGATCACCTCCTCCTGCTTGCGGAACTTGCGCTTGCCATCCGGACCCGGTTGACCGACCGGCTTGTACTCGATGAAGACGGTCGCCATCCCTTTACCGACGTTATCCTTGGTAAAGTTGGCCATCTTGTTGCCACCCTGGCCATCCAGCTTGATGTTGACCTGGGGACGGCTGTACTCGTCGAAACCGGACTGGGCACCCACGATGTGGTCACCGGTCAGGATCACCCGCTTTTGCAGCACCACGGGACGACCATTGCGATCGTTGTAGACCTTGGAGCTGGGCGGGACACGGCCATCGGCCGCAGCCTGGATGTCGGCAGTCTCATCGACCATGTGGAATTCCAGGGTCGCGGTTGCACCCAGGATCTCCTTGGCGCGGGCGGTATCCTGAATACCGGGCAGTTCAACGACAATGCGCTCGGCGCCTTGCTGTTGTACCAGCGGCTCGGCCACGCCCAGTTCGTTGACCCGGTTACGGATGATGGTGATGTTCTGCTCGAGGGCGTACTTCTTCACTTCCTTGATCTTGGCTTCGCTCAGACCCGCCAGCAGGATGAACTCATCCCCTTTCTGCTCGGTAGTGAAAGTCAAATCAGGGTTCTGACGACGCAGATGAGAAACGGCGCGTTCCTGATCGGCTTCGTCACGGAAGATCACCTGCACCTGATCACCGACCCGGCGCACGCCGGAGTAACGGATCTTCTGGGTGCGCAGCTCAGAGCGGAAATCCTGCACCATCTGCTCTTGCTGCTTGGTCAGTGCTTCGGCCATGTCCACTTCCATCAGGAAGTGCACACCACCGCGCAGATCAAGACCCAGCTTCAGAGGCGCCGCACCGATGGCTTCGAGCCAGGCGGGAGTGGAAGGTGCCAGGTTGAGTGCGGTAATGAAGTTGTCGCCCAGCTTGTTGGCAACGATATCGCGCGCCTTCAGCTGGTCTTCGGTGTTCTTGAAACGGATCAGGATAAAACCGTGCTCGAATGCAGCATGTTTGACCGGGATCTTGGCCGCTTCAAGGGTCTCTTTCACCAGATCAAGAGTATCTAGCTTGACTTCGGCACCACGGCTGGCAGAAACCTGCAAAGCCGGATCTTCGCCGTAAAGATTGGGGGCTGCATATAGAAAACCGATGGCGATCACCAGGATCACCATCAGGTATTTCCACAGCGGATAGCGATTCAACACGCTGTGCTCCTTGGGAGATTAAAGGGACTGGATAGAACCCTTGGGCAGAACGGCAGAGACGAAGTCCTTTTTGATGGTGACTTGAGTCTGGTCGTTCAGGGCGATCACCAGGTAATCGCTGTCTGCAGCCACTTTGGCAATTTTGCCAACCAGGCCACCGGAAGTGAGCACTTCATCACCCTTGGACAAGGAGCTCATCAGATTGCGGTGATCCTTGGCACGCTTGGCCTGGGGACGATAGATCATGAAGTAGAAGATCAGGCCGAATACGGCCAGCATGATGATCATTTCCATACCACCACCCTGTGCACCCGGTGCTGCGCCTTCTGCATACGCCTTGGAGATAATGCTCATTTAACAACCTCTTATTGATGTAGATTTAAAAAAACAAAATTATATGTTGTTGTTATTTAACGTCATTTTCAGCTAACGGAGGCACAGGCTTCCCTTGCCGACGGTAAAACTCTGTTACAAAGTCGTCTAATTTACCCTGCTCGATCGCGTCCCGCAAACCCTGCATCACACGCTGGTAGTAACGCAGGTTATGAATCGTATTCAGACGGGCACCGAGGATCTCGTTGCACTTGTCCAGATGGTGCAGGTAGCTGCGGCTGTAGTTCTTGCAGGTGTAGCAATCGCATTCGGCATCCAGGGTGCTGGTGTCGTTGCGGTGCTGGGCATTGCGGATCTTCACTACGCCATCGGTGGTGAACAGGTGGCCGTTGCGGGCGTTGCGAGTCGGCATGACGCAGTCGAACATGTCGATACCACGGCGCACCCCTTCCACCAAGTCTTCCGGCTTGCCGACCCCCATCAGGTAGCGTGGCTTGTCAGCCGGAATTTTCGGGCAGACGTGCTCGAGGATTCGGTGCATGTCCTCTTTCGGTTCGCCCACGGCCAGACCACCGACTGCATAACCGTCGAAACCGATCTCCAGCAGCCCCTTGAGGGAGACATCCCGCAGATCTTCGTAGACCGAGCCCTGAATGATGCCGAACAGGGCGTTCTTGTTGCCCAGCGCATCAAACTTGTCGCGGGAGCGCTTGCCCCAGCGCAGGGACATCTCCATGGACTTGCGCGCTTCTTCATAAGTGGCCGGGTACGGGGTGCACTCGTCGAAGATCATCACGATGTCGGAGCCCAGATCGTACTGGATCTCCATGGACTTCTCGGGGTCGAGGAAGATCTTCTCGCCATTGATGGGGTGACGGAAGTGGACGCCCGCTTCGGTGATCTTGCGAATATGGCCCAGGCTGAACACCTGGAAACCACCGGAGTCGGTCAGGATCGGGCCCTGCCAGTTCATGAAGTCATGCAGATCGCCGTGGGCACGCATCACTTCCTGACCCGGACGCAACCAGAGGTGGAAGGTGTTACCCAGCAGGATCTGAGCGCCGGTTTCACGCACTTCTTCCGGGGTCATCCCCTTGACGGTGCCGTAAGTCCCGACCGGCATAAAGGCCGGCGTTTGTACCACACCACGTTCGAAGACCAGTTGACCGCGACGGGCACGGCCGTCGGTGGTTTTCAGTTCAAATTTCATTGCTACCTCGGCTGCGTCAGATAAACAGTCTGACAATAGGAGGGCCGCTCACGGCCCGGTAAATAAGCTGAAGCTTATGCTTCAACCTGGCGACGGGTGACGAACATGGCGTCCCCGTAGCTGAAGAAACGGTACTGCCCGGCCACGGCTGCCTGATAGGCCGCCATCACGTTGTCATAACCGGCAAAGGCGCTGACCAGCATGATCAGGGTCGACTCCGGCAGATGGAAGTTGGTGACCATGGCATCGACAATCTGGAACTGATAGCCAGGGAAGATGAAGATATCGGTGTCACTAAAGAAGGGCGCCAGCGGTTTGCCCTGCGCCAGGGTGACCTTGGCCGCGCTCTCCAGCGAACGGACCGAGGTGGTGCCAACGGCAATCACCCGACCACCACGGGCACGGGTGGCCGCGATGGCATCTACCACCTCTTGCGGCACTTCCGCATACTCGGAGTGCATGTGGTGATCTTCAATCTTCTCAACCCGCACCGGCTGGAAGGTCCCCGCCCCTACATGCAGGGTGACGAAGGCCGTTTCAACCCCTTTGGCCCGAATTTTCTCAAGCAGCGGCTCATCAAAGTGCAGGCCGGCGGTCGGCGCGGCGACGGCGCCCGGCTTTTGATTGTAAACGGTCTGGTAGCGCTCCTTGTCGGCATCCTCGTCGGGACGGTCGATATAGGGGGGCAGCGGCATGTGGCCGATGGCCTCCAAAATTTCCAGCACCGGACGCGGGTCGAGGAAGTGGATCTCGAACAGAGCGTCGTGGCGGGCGCGCATCTCGGCTTCAACGCCACCATCCATGATCATCCGGGTGCCGGGCTTAGGCGCCTTGGAGGCACGGACATGGGCCAGCACGCTGTGCTCGTCCAGAATGCGCTCGACCAGTACCTCCAGCTTGCCGCCGCTGGCCTTCTGGCCAAACATGCGCGCCGGAATGACACGGGTGTTATTGAATACCAGCAGGTCACCCGGATTGAGCTGATCCAGCACATCCACAAATTGACCGTGGCGCAGGGCGCCAGTTTGACCATCGAGCTGCAACAGGCGGCTGGCAGTACGCTCTGCCATCGGATAGCGGGCAATCAGCTCGTCTGGCAGATCAAAATGAAAATCGGATACTTGCATCTTTCACCTCGGGGGGAATCGGCGGCTAGTCTAGTTATCCCCATCTTCCAAGGCAACCCAAAAGACCAAAAACCCAAGAGAGACAAGGGGTAGCGAGCAATATTGAGACACACCTCCGGTTAATGATTCTTTAATGTTCTGTATTGACCCTGATCATGTTTTGCCAATGGGCGCTGGGCTAGGGTGAAAGCAGATACACAAGGAGGCCCACCATGATGACCCTATCCGAAATCATGACCGAACACCCCTTCACTCTGGGTCCGTCAAACAGTGTCAAACAGGCGATGGACCTGATGCAGCAGGAGCGGATCCGCCACATTCCCATCGTCGACGAGCAGCACCACCTGCTGGGGTTGGTAACCCTCACCGATATCCTGGCCACCCGGGAATCCAAGCTGCTGCTCATCAGCCCGGAGCGGGAAGCCGAATTTACCGACAGCGTGCAACTCGACGAGATCATGACACGGCAAGTGGCGAGCGTAGATCCTCACGCCGGCATCAAGGAGGCGGCACTTTACCTGCAGCGGCACAGATATGGCTGCCTGCCGGTACTCAAAGGACGCAAGCTAATCGGCATTGTCACCGAGTCGGACTTTATTGCCGTGGCCATCAACCTGCTGGAATTGATGGAAGAGCAGGAACCACCTATCGACTTTTGACAGAACCACCTGTAATTAAATTACAATAAAAGCGTTTTCAGTCGTCAAAATAAGCTGAAACGATGAAACACTTTCATTTTGATTGAAAAATTACACCAAATGCTTGCCTTGTGATCTGCGTCACACTATCATCCTCTCATGCAATAGTTGCCGAGGGGGAGACGAGGGATTGTGCACCCATTATCTTCCTCTCATATGTCTGCAAGTTTGCACACCCCGTAGTTAGTCTTTGCTGTAAAGCATTTGTTTATATAGCCATTCCTTGTTTGATGACCCGGCCCTGTCGTTGCGATAGCGCCGGGATTTTTTTATCTGCGCCTTTCGGCCTCCCCTTGCCAGCACATCCCCATCGCTGCGACCAACGGCCTCAACCTCCTCGCCACCTGTTTGCACCACCGTTTATCTCATCGCGTCATCGTGGCTCTGCACACCCCTTCTTATGCCTTGAAAAGGCGATGTAGCGCACAGACATTGAACCACGACAAGGAGTTATCTCAGTAGGTCAGAGATATTCATGTTAGGTACAGCCATAGTGAGCTATCTAATAAGTAGATTTAAGCGATTCAAAATTGCGGCTTTTATCGATTAACGGAAGCCCCTATGATGAATCCATCGAAAGTTAAGCGCCTCGTCTGGCAAGACTCTTCAACACCAGACCGGCATATGTACATCACCAAGGAGCAATTACATGTCTACCTACATCAACACTGAAATCAAGCCGTTCAATGCTACCGCCTACCACAATGGCAAATTCGTTCAGGTGTCTGACGCTGACCTGAAAGGCAAGTGGTCCGTGGTCTTCTTCTACCCGGCTGACTTCACCTTCGTTTGCCCGACCGAGCTGGGCGACCTGGCTGACAACTACGCTGAATTCCAGAAGCTGGGCGTCGAGATCTACTCTGTCTCTACCGATACCCACTTCACTCACAAAGCATGGCACGACACTTCTGACACCATTCAGAAGATCCAGTACCCGATGATTGGTGACCCGACTGGTACCATCACCCGCAACTTCGGCGTGATGATCGAAGAAGCTGGTCTGGCTGACCGCGGTACCTTCGTAATTGACCCGCAGGGCATCATCCAGATCGTCGAGATCAATGCTGGCGGCATCGGCCGTGACGCACTGGAACTGCTGCGCAAAGTCAAAGCGGCCCAGTATGTTGCTTCCCACCCGGGTGAAGTGTGCCCGGCTAAATGGAAAGAAGGCGAAGCCACTCTGGCCCCGTCCCTGGACCTGGTAGGCAAGATCTAAGCCTCCCGCTTCCAAGACCGGCCCGTATAAGGGCCGGTTTTGTTTCCGGCCCCAAGCAAAGGCGCCGGTCTGCTTTCCGGCTTACATCTCACGCCGACCCGCAATCACAAGAAGGAATTCGAAGATGTTGGATACCAACCTCAAACAACAGCTGAACACCTATCTGCAGTACATCGTCAATCCCATCGAGATCAGCGTGTCCGGCAACGACAGCGACAAATCTGCAGAGCTGCTGGCACTGGCCAGCGAGATCGCCGAGATGTCCCCCAAGATCACCCAGACCTCTGGCACTGCCGCTCGCAAGCCTTCCATGAGTGTCGCGCCGCAGGGCCAAGCCCCGCGCGTTCACTTTGCCGGCATCCCCATGGGTCATGAATTTACCTCTCTGGTGCTCGCCCTGCTGCAAAGCGGCGGCCACCCCTCCAAGGCCGATGCGGCCGTGCAGGAGCAGATCCGCAATCTCAAAGGTGAGTTCCACTTCGAGACCTATATCTCCCTCTCCTGCCACAACTGCCCGGACGTAGTACAGGCCCTCAACCTGATGGCGACCCTGAACCCCGGCATCACCCACACCATGATCGACGGCGCCCTGTTCCAGGAAGAGGTTGCCGAGCGTCAAATCATGGCGGTACCGAATGTCTACCTGAACGGCCAACCGTTCAGCCAGGGCCGTATCTCGCTGGAAGAGATCGTCGCCAAACTCGACACAGGTGCTGCCGAGCGCAAGGCTGCCGAGCTGAATGAGAAAGCTCCCTACGACGTACTGGTCGTGGGCGGTGGCCCGGCGGGCGCCGCAGCGGCCATCTATGCCGCTCGTAAAGGCATTCGCACCGCCATCGTTGCCGAGCGCTTTGGTGGTCAGGTGATGGACACCGTCGGCATCGAGAACTTTATCTCCGTGCCCTATACCGAAGGCCCCAAGCTGGCCGCCAGCCTGGAGCAGCACGTCAAAGAGTACGGCGTGGAAGTGATAACCGAACAGCGCGCCGCCGCCATCAGCAAAGATGGATATGTGAACGTGAATCTCGCCTCTGGCGCCACCTTGAAGAGCCGCGCCGTGATCCTGGCTACCGGTGCGCGCTGGCGTGACCTGAACGTGCCGGGTGAGATCGAGTACCGCACCAAGGGCGTGGCCTACTGCCCGCACTGCGATGGCCCCTTCTTCAAGGGCAAGCGAGTGGCGGTAATCGGTGGCGGTAACTCCGGCATCGAGGCAGCGATCGACTTGGCTGGCATCGTCGAACACGTCACCGTAGTGGAATTTGCCGATACCCTGCGTGCCGATGAAGTGCTGCAGAAGAAGGCTCGCTCCATGGGCAATATCGACATCATCATGAGCGCTCGCACCACCGAAGTGATCGGTGATGGCAGCAAGGTGGTCGGTATGGACTACGAAGATCGCACCACCGGTGAGATCAAACACCTGGCGGTGGCGGGTATCTTCGTCCAGATCGGCCTGGTACCGAACACCGAGTTCCTGAAAGGGAGCGAGATTGCCCTGACCCGCTTTGGCGAGATCGAGATCGATACCAAAGGGGCGACCTCCCTGCCCGGCGTCTACGCCGCAGGGGATGCCACCACGGTACCGTTCAAGCAGATCATCATCTCCATGGGTGCTGGCGCCACCGCCGCACTGGGTGCGTTTGATTACCTCATCCGCAACCCGGCTCCTGAAGCGACCCAGGCTGATGCTTTGACCGCCTGATAAGCCCCGCCAACAAAAAGCCGACGCTCGATTAAGTAAACACGAGCGTCGGCTTTTTTATATCTGCATCGATGCGCAATAAAAACCCCGCAGCAAATAGCGGGGTTGTTCATGACTGGACTTCAACGACGGGCATCACTCCAGCAAGAAAACAGCCTCGATATTATCGCTTACCGTGATCTGCTGTTGTTGATAACTGTTGTCCGCCATATCCGCCGCAGGAGCAGCCATCGCCATGGCCTGCACCACCTTCAGGTTGCGGCTGTAGGCGGTAATGGGCGAAGCATTGCGGTACTCCACACTGTAGACCTTGCCAAGCTTCATCCCGAACGCCTTGGCCAGAGATTCAGCCTTGGTTTTGGCATCCTCAACGGCATTCAGACGGGCCTGCTCCTTGATGACCTGCGGCGATTTCAACCCGTACTCAATCTGGGATACGGACTCCAGCCCGGCTTTGAGTGCGGTATCCATCAGGGGGCTCAATTTATCCAGTTGATAGAGTTTGACCGCCAATTGCCGCTGGGCACGGTATCCCAGCAATACCGGCTTCTTGTTCTCGCCATACTGATATTCCGGAGAGACCATCAGGTTGCCAGCCTCAACATCGCTGCGCTTGATCCCCAACCCTTCCAGTTGGCTGAAAAAGGCTGCGACCTTGGTATCGACCTGCTGCTTGGCCTTGAGGCCCTGCTTATCCAGTGCACTCACCGCCACATTGAGGGTGAGCATATCGGGTTCGGTCTTCTGCTCGGCATAACCGCTCACCACCAGATGGGGCGCTTGCGGCACTTCAATCGCCAGCAGCGGAGCACTGACAACCAGAGCGGAAAGAGTAAGAAGGGGACGCCACATAGAAAAAAACCTCAATCGGAAAGATTGAGGCCATTATGCCCGTGCAGCTACAGGATTCATATATCGTGCAAGGGGGGGAGCTGATCCAGTATCTGATTGGTCAGATCGAGACTAATGGTGACCATGCTGCCGGGATCCTGGTTCTGGTTTGCCATATCCAGCGCAGGAGCCGCGCCACAGACCAACACCTCATCATCGAAATGGAACGAGTCCCACGACAGAACGTGTCCTTGCACCGCCTGTCCGATATTGGTGCCACCACTATCCTCCTCCATCGCAGACCAAGGGATGGTATCAGATGGTCCTAGCAAATCTTGCAACAACGGAGAGTGAAAACTGGCCAGCGGATACTCCTGCTGCCCCTGATGATGGCCAACCAAAATCATGTTATGGGCAGACTCGGTATCCATGACCGGCACATAAGTGATAGAGGCCGTAGCGAAGTCAACATAGAGCGAGCCCGCTACATCACCGGCCTCATTCTCAATCTCCATCCCATCCAGCCGATCCCCCGCGATCGAAGCCTGATAGCCAAACTGGCCTGCGCAGGTAATGTTCCCCTGCCCATCCCAGCTATAACGGATGCCATCAATGTCGACCCAGTTGAATGACTGCATGATTACCCCTCTCCTCTACTGCCGCTATCTTATCCATCCCCTTGAGGAAAAAACAGGGGCCAGGCAAGCCCGGCCCCGAGACAAGGTTACGGATCAACCTTCAAGTTACCGTCATCCAGCAAGTGCTTGATGATCTCCTGATTGGAGCCCAGTGAGGCAAGGTCGAGTGAGTTCTGGAACTGGATGGTCAGTTCCGGGCTCCCACCGGCCCCGGCAGGATCTATCGTCAACGTCTTGGTCGTCGTGTTGAACTGCAGATAGTTGATCAGCACGGCTGCCAAGTCTTCGTTGTCCCCCAGCGCTGGTACGCCAACCAGCAGATCAGACAGATCCAGCACATCGCCACCGCTGGCCGTTTTACCCAGAGTGAAGTCAGTTATGCTGTCGGTACTGCCATCAGCATCCCCCGCCAACCACTTGAAGGTGTCACTACCAAGACCGCCGATCAAAATGTCATCACCCAGACCACCAATCAAAGTGTCATTGCCCGCCCCTCCTTCCAGACGGTCATTGCCATCATTGCCATTAAGCACATCAGCACCTGCATGGCCGAGTAATACGTCATCTCCGCTGGTGCCTACGAGGGCATCATTGGCATTGGTACCTTCCATTACTATCGGTGCCACCGTGGCACTGGAAGCAATATTGATGGTCAGCTGAGCTGTATCCTGATCTCCATCACTTTGTGCCAGTTGATAGTTGAACACATCCGCCTTGCCCACATTGTTGAGATCCGGGTTCGGTGTATAGGTGTAGGTACCATCACTGTAGACTTCGAGTGAGCCATAAAGCCCAACTACTGTTTGGCTCGTGGTAACTGCGGTATAGCTGCTGCCATTCCAGATCTTGAGCACAGTGCTCTCCGCTCCGATGGCATCAACACTTCCCCAAGGATCGCCACTCATCATGTCGTGGTTGGGCTCGGTTAACAGATTGCCATGTGCAGCCGTCAAGGCAATCGCAGCCGTCACGTTGAGTTTGATATTATCCAGCTGCAAAGTGGAGTCAGAGTTACCAGAACCATCATTCACCGAGAAATAAACCCGGTAGCGTGTCCCTGCATCCAGGGTAGACGTCGTGATAGTCGACAACGAACCCGGATCACCGGATAGATTACCGCTAAAGCCAACGCCAGAGAGTTGAACCCAGCTTGAACCATCGAATTTGTACAGATT
This sequence comes from Aeromonas sp. 95A, assembly GCF_051919235.1. Taxonomy (NCBI): domain Bacteria; kingdom Pseudomonadati; phylum Pseudomonadota; class Gammaproteobacteria; order Aeromonadales; family Aeromonadaceae; genus Aeromonas; species Aeromonas sp. 95A. The sequence continues at coordinate 113,118 of NZ_JBQBFC010000001.1, read as the reverse complement.
CCAAGTCACTGTATCGCTGGCATGTACGTTAGCTCTATCGTATTGGAAGCTAAGTGTGGTTGTATCTGCCAGCCCAGTGACGAACTCTGGGGTCAAAAGCTGTGCAGCACCTGCGCCATCATCATTTCTATCAACGAGTTGTAATATGCCTCCACTAACACGGCCGTCCAGGGTTGAAGTATCTAGCGTACTGACAATCCACTTGTTGCCATTGCTCGCCACGGCATCGCCAATGGAACTGGAGCTCAAGTACATCACACTCCGACCAGTGCCAGAAGTGTCATAGATCCAGGGATTGTACCCGGCACCACTGTTCGCAGAATTGGTCGTATCCCCAAAGTCTGCCAGTGTGGTGCTGGTCGTGGCCCCCGGGATCATGATCTGGGTTACCAGCGCTTCATCACCGTTGTCATAGGCGATAACATCACTGGAATCTGTCGTGATCATGTTGAGTACGCCGGTCTTCACGTCCCCATCCGCATCGCTGATGGTGTAGCGGAAGGTCTCTGTATAGTCATTTGCCACGTCCAGCGACAAGCTATAGCTATATGCCCCTGTCAACAAATTGACCGAGAAAGTTCCCCCACCATGAGTGGGAATAGTTAGCACATGCGTTATTGCGTTGTAGCCGGAATACGTCGTGGTATACACCACATCCGGGGTTTCCGGGTTGCCATCTGCATCATGAGAGATACTGGTGATGGGCAAGTCCGCCGGACCATCAGCACCGAATACAACCCCAGCATCAGTCAGCAAATTCCCTGTGGTTGGAACCTGTACTGTCCCGGACAGGGTCGAAGCCAGCTGACTCAGATCCGTGACAATGATAGCAGGTTGCTGTTGACCAGAGCTTCCGTTGTAAGCTATCGGCGTCAGCGCGCCAGCGGTTGCGCCGGTACCCATGCCCAGGGCATAAGCATTGATATCATTACTGTTAAGGAAAGCTTCCCAAGCGGTTTGTTCCGCTGTGTTGATGCCCGTACTTCCGGTACCGCTAACACCTGGCCAATTGGTACTTTCGGTGGGTTCCCCATCAGAGAGGAAATACAGCACACTCTGACCACCGATGATTTTTCCTGCCGAGTTGTAAGCTGACATAGCCTTGATCAGAGCATCGTCATAATCAGTCCCGCCATTACCCAAATAGTCGGTAACACCATTAATGACATTCAAAGCCTGAGTGGCTGTCAGCCAGACATCGCCAGATCCCAAGAAGTTAGTGGTTGCCGAGCTGGCAAAACCAACCAGACGCACCATTACGTCTCCTACATCGTCATAATCACTAATGAGCTGCAGAACGGATGCCTTGGCAATGGCCATGCGGGTAGCAAATCCAGCCACTCCCGAGGCGTAATCCATGCTGCCTGATGTATCCAGGATGATCATAAGATTGGTGCCTGGATTCGAAAACTCCTCGACACGGGTATTAAGGTCAACAGGCTGTGCCGGCACATCATCCACTATCTGCACGCTCAGGGTGTTCGTCGCCGAGTCCCCATCGCTGTCTATCAGGCTCACCGCAAAGTCTTCAAACAAGCTGTTGTTGCCGTCAGCATTGGCGTGCGCTACGTTGTCGTTCAGGGTGTAGCTGTAGCTCACCAACCCCGTCGCCGGGTTGTACCCGGTGATGGTCAGGGTGTTGCCCAGCGGCGTGGTCACCCCGCTCAGCGGGAAGCCCGCCACCACCCCGTTCACCACGATGTTGATGCCACCCACGCTCAGGGTCTGTACCCCGTCCGGCGCGCTGATGGTGAAGCTGCCGGGCACAGTGGTCGGCTCCTTGCTGCTGTCCGACCCCGCCGATTCGTTCTCGCCGCGACCCGACAACAGGTCATCTTCGTACACGGTGGCATCACCACCCGCCCCTTGCGGAATGAGATTGGTGATGGTCACCCCGTCATCGTCGTTCCTGATGGCCAGGGTCAGGGTCGCCGTACTCACATCCCCGTCCGCATCGGTCAGGGTGTAGGTGAACACTTCACTCCCCGTCGCCCCGCCCGGCAGCGCCACAAATTGCGGGTCTGTCGGGTCGAGGGTGTAGGTGTAGCTGCCGTTGGCATTGAGCACCAGGCTGCCGTAGATCCCGGGCAGAGTGCCCGCACTCACCGCCGCACCATCCGCCCCCTGCACGTCGTTGGTAATGACGTTGCCGGTGAGGGTGCCGCTGTTTTCGCTCGCCGTACCATTGGTGTCGTTCACCGCCGTCGGCACATCATCCACTATCTGCACGCTCAGGGTGTTCGTCGCCGAGTCCCCATCGCTGTCTATCAGGCTCACCGCAAAGTCTTCAAACAAGCTGTTGTTGCCGTCAGCATTGGCGTGCGCTACGTTGTCGTTCAGGGTGTAGCTGTAGCTCACCAACCCCGTCGCCGGGTTGTACCCGGTGATGGTCAGGGTGTTGCCCAGCGGCGTGGTCACCCCGCTCAGCGGGAAGCCCGCCACCACCCCGTTCACCACGATGTTGATGCCACCCACGCTCAGGGTCTGTACCCCGTCCGGCGCGCTGATGGTGAAGCTGCCGGGCACAGTGGTCGGCTCCTTGCTGCTGTCCGACCCCGCCGATTCGTTCTCGCCGCGACCCGACAACAGGTCATCTTCGTACACGGTGGCATCACCACCCGCCCCTTGCGGAATGAGGTTGGTGATGGTCACCCCGTCATCGTCGTTCCTGATGGCCAGGGTCAGGGTCGCCGTACTCACATCCCCGTCCGCATCGGTCAGGGTGTAGGTGAACACTTCACTCCCCGTCGCCCCGCCCGGCAGCGCCACAAATTGCGGGTCTGTCGGGTCGAGGGTGTAGGTGTAGCTGCCGTTGGCATTGAGCACCAGGCTGCCGTAGATCCCGGGCAGAGTGCCCGCACTCACCGCCGCACCATCCGCCCCCTGCACGTCGTTGGTAATGACGTTGCCGGTGAGGGTGCCGCTGTTTTCGCTCGCCGTACCATTGGTGTCGTTCACCGCCGTCGGCACATCATCCACTATCTGCACGCTCAGGGTGTTCGTCGCCGAGTCCCCATCGCTGTCTATCAGGCTCACCGCAAAGTCTTCAAACAAGCTGTTGTTGCCGTCAGCATTGGCGTGCGCTACGTTGTCGTTCAGGGTGTAGCTGTAGCTCACCAACCCCGTCGCCGGGTTGTACCCGGTGATGGTCAGAGTGTTGCCCAGCGGCGTGGTCACCCCGCTCAGCGGGAAGCCCGCCACCACCCCGTTCACCACGATGTTGATGCCACCCACGCTCAGGGTCTGTACCCCGTCCGGCGCGCTGATGGTGAAGCTGCCGGGCACAGTGGTCGGCTCCTTGCTGCTGTCCGACCCCGCCGATTCGTTCTCGCCGCGACCCGACAACAGGTCATCTTCGTACACGGTGGCATCACCACCCGCCCCTTGCGGAATGAGATTGGTGATGGTCACCCCGTCATCGTCGTTCCTGATGGCCAGGGTCAGGGTCGCCGTACTCACATCCCCGTCCGCATCGGTCAGGGTGTAGGTGAACACTTCACTCCCCGTCGCCCCGCCCGGCAGCGCCACAAATTGCGGGTCTGTCGGGTCGAGGGTGTAGGTGTAGCTGCCGTTGGCATTGAGCACCAGGCTGCCGTAGATCCCGGGCAGAGTGCCCGCACTCACCGCCGCACCATCCGCCCCCTGCACGTCGTTGGTAATGACGTTGCCGGTGAGGGTGCCGCTGTTTTCGCTCGCCGTACCATTGGTGTCGTTCACCGCCGTCGGCACATCATCCACTATCTGCACGCTCAGGGTGTTCGTCGCCGAGTCCCCATCGCTGTCTATCAGGCTCACCGCAAAGTCTTCAAACAAGCTGTTGTTGCCGTCAGCATTGGCGTGCGCTACGTTGTCGTTCAGGGTGTAGCTGTAGCTCACCAACCCCGTCGCCGGGTTGTACCCGGTGATGGTCAGGGTGTTGCCCAGCGGCGTGGTCACCCCGCTCAGCGGGAAGCCCGCCACCACCCCGTTCACCACGATGTTGATGCCACCCACGCTCAGGGTCTGTACCCCGTCCGGCGCGCTGATGGTGAAGCTGCCGGGCACAGTGGTCGGCTCCTTGCTGCTGTCCGACCCCGCCGATTCGTTCTCGCCGCGCCCTGCCAGCAGATCATCTTCGTACACGATGGCATCGCCACCCGCCCCTTGCGGAATGAGATTGGTGATGGTCACCCCGTCATCGTCGTTCCTGATGGCCAGGGTCAGGGTCGCCGTACTCACATCCCCGTCTGCATCGGTCAGGGTGTAGGTGAACACTTCACTCCCCGTCGCCCCGCCCGGCAGCGCCACAAATTGCGGGTCTGTCGGGTCGAGGGTGTAGGTGTAGCTGCCGTTGGCATTGAGCACCAGGCTGCCGTAGATCCCGGGCAGAGTGCCCGCACTCACCGCCGCACCATCCGCCCCCTGCACGTCGTTGGTAATGACGTTGCCGGTGAGGGTGCCGCTGTTTTCGCTCGCCGTACCATTGGTGTCGTTCACCGCCGTCGGCACATCATCCACTATCTGCACGCTCAGGGTGTTCGTCGCCGAGTCCCCATCGCTGTCTATCAGGCTCACCGCAAAGTCTTCAAACAAGCTGTTGTTGCCGTCAGCATTGGCGTGCGCTACGTTGTCGTTCAGGGTGTAGCTGTAGCTCACCAACCCCGTCGCCGGGTTGTACCCGGTGATGGTCAGAGTGTTGCCCAGCGGCGTGGTCACCCCGCTCAGCGGGAAGCCCGCCACCACCCCGTTCACCACGATGTTGATGCCACCCACGCTCAGGGTCTGTACCCCGTCCGGCGCGCTGATGGTGAAGCTGCCGGGCACAGTGGTCGGCTCCTTGCTGCTGTCCGACCCCGCCGATTCGTTCTCGCCGCGACCCGACAACAGGTCATCTTCGTACACGGTGGCATCACCACCCGCCCCTTGCGGAATGAGATTGGTGATGGTCACCCCGTCATCGTCGTTCCTGATGGCCAGGGTCAGGGTCGCCGTACTCACATCCCCGTCCGCATCGGTCAGGGTGTAGGTGAACACTTCACTCCCCGTCGCCCCGCCCGGCAGCGCCACAAATTGCGGGTCTGTCGGGTCGAGGGTGTAGGTGTAGCTGCCGTTGGCATTGAGCACCAGGCTGCCGTAGATCCCGGGCAGAGTGCCCGCACTCACCGCCGCACCATCCGCCCCCTGCACGTCGTTGGTAATGACGTTGCCGGTGAGGGTGCCGCTGTTTTCGCTCGCCGTACCATTGGTGTCGTTCACCGCCGTCGGCACATCATCCACTATCTGCACGCTCAGGGTGTTCGTCGCCGAGTCCCCATCGCTGTCTATCAGGCTCACCGCAAAGTCTTCAAACAAGCTGTTGTTGCCGTCAGCATTGGCGTGCGCTACGTTGTCGTTCAGGGTGTAGCTGTAGCTCACCAACCCCGTCGCCGGGTTGTACCCGGTGATGGTCAGGGTGTTGCCCAGCGGCGTGGTCACCCCGCTCAGCGGGAAGCCCGCCACCACCCCGTTCACCACGATGTTGATGCCACCCACGCTCAGGGTCTGTACCCCGTCCGGCGCGCTGATGGTGAAGCTGCCGGGCACAGTGGTCGGCTCCTTGCTGCTGTCCGACCCCGCCGATTCGTTCTCGCCGCGACCCGACAACAGGTCATCTTCGTACACGGTGGCATCACCACCCGCCCCTTGCGGAATGAGATTGGTGATGGTCACCCCGTCATCGTCGTTCCTGATGGCCAGGGTCAGGGTCGCCGTACTCACATCCCCGTCCGCATCGGTCAGGGTGTAGGTGAACACTTCACTCCCCGTCGCCCCGCCCGGCAGCGCCACAAATTGCGGGTCTGTCGGGTCGAGGGTGTAGGTGTAGCTGCCGTTGGCATTGAGCACCAGGCTGCCGTAGATCCCGGGCAGAGTGCCCGCACTCACCGCCGCACCATCCGCCCCCTGCACGTCGTTGGTAATGACGTTGCCGGTGAGGGTGCCGCTGTTTTCGCTCGCCGTACCATTGGTGTCGTTCACCGCCGTCGGCACATCATCCACTATCTGCACGCTCAGGGTGTTCGTCGCCGAGTCCCCATCGCTGTCTATCAGGCTCACCGCAAAGTCTTCAAACAAGCTGTTGTTGCCGTCAGCATTGGCGTGCGCTACGTTGTCGTTCAGGGTGTAGCTGTAGCTCACCAACCCCGTCGCCGGGTTGTACCCGGTGATGGTCAGGGTGTTGCCCAGCGGCGTGGTCACCCCGCTCAGCGGGAAGCCCGCCACCACCCCGTTCACCACGATGTTGATGCCACCCACGCTCAGGGTCTGTACCCCGTCCGGCGCGCTGATGGTGAAGCTGCCGGGCACAGTGGTCGGCTCCTTGCTGCTGTCCGACCCCGCCGATTCGTTCTCGCCGCGCCCTGCCAGCAGATCATCTTCGTACACGATGGCATCGCCACCCGCCCCTTGCGGAATGAGATTGGTGATGGTCACCCCGTCATCGTCGTTCCTGATGGCCAGGGTCAGGGTCGCCGTACTCACATCCCCGTCTGCATCGGTCAGGGTGTAGGTGAACACTTCACTCCCCGTCGCCCCGCCCGGCAGCGCCACAAATTGCGGGTCTGTCGGGTCGAGGGTGTAGGTGTAGCTGCCGTTGGCATTGAGCACCAGGCTGCCGTAGATCCCGGGCAGAGTGCCCGCACTCACCGCCGCACCATCCGCCCCCTGCACGTCGTTGGTAATGACGTTGCCGGTGAGGGTGCCGCTGTTTTCGCTCGCCGTACCATTGGTGTCGTTCACCGCCGTCGGCACATCATCCACTATCTGCACGCTCAGGGTGTTCGTCGCCGAGTCCCCATCGCTGTCTATCAGGCTCACCGCAAAGTCTTCAAACAAGCTGTTGTTGCCGTCAGCATTGGCGTGCGCTACGTTGTCGTTCAGGGTGTAGCTGTAGCTCACCAACCCCGTCGCCGGGTTGTACCCGGTGATGGTCAGAGTGTTGCCCAGCGGCGTGGTCACCCCGCTCAGCGGGAAGCCCGCCACCACCCCGTTCACCACGATGTTGATGCCACCCACGCTCAGGGTCTGTACCCCGTCCGGCGCGCTGATGGTGAAGCTGCCGGGCACAGTGGTCGGCTCCTTGCTGCTGTCCGACCCCGCCGATTCGTTCTCGCCGCGCCCTGCCAGCAGATCATCTTCGTACACGATGGCATCGCCACCCGCCCCTTGCGGAATGAGATTGGTGATGGTCACCCCGTCATCGTCGTTCCTGATGGCCAGGGTCAGGGTCGCCGTACTCACATCCCCGTCCGCATCGGTCAGGGTGTAGGTGAACACTTCACTCCCCGTCGCCCCGCCCGGCAGCGCCACAAATTGCGGGTCTGTCGGGTCGAGGGTGTAGGTGTAGCTGCCGTTGGCATTGAGCACCAGGCTGCCGTAGATCCCGGGCAGAGTGCCCGCACTCACCGCCGCACCATCCGCCCCCTGCACGTCGTTGGTAATGACGTTGCCGGTGAGGGTGCCGCTGTTTTCGCTCGCCGTACCATTGGTGTCGTTCACCGCCGTCGGCACATCATCCACTATCTGCACGCTCAGGGTGTTCGTCGCCGAGTCCCCATCGCTGTCTATCAGGCTCACCGCAAAGTCTTCAAACAAGCTGTTGTTGCCGTCAGCATTGGCGTGCGCTACGTTGTCGTTCAGGGTGTAGCTGTAGCTCACCAACCCCGTCGCCGGGTTGTACCCGGTGATGGTCAGGGTGTTGCCCAGCGGCGTGGTCACCCCGCTCAGCGGGAAGCCCGCCACCACCCCGTTCACCACGATGTTGATGCCACCCACGCTCAGGGTCTGTACCCCGTCCGGCGCGCTGATGGTGAAGCTGCCGGGCACAGTGGTCGGCTCCTTGCTGCTGTCCGACCCCGCCGATTCGTTCTCGCCGCGCCCTGCCAGCAGATCATCTTCGTACACGATGGCATCGCCACCCGCCCCTTGCGGAATGAGATTGGTGATGGTCACCCCGTCATCGTCGTTCCTGATGGCCAGGGTCAGGGTCGCCGTACTCACATCCCCGTCTGCATCGGTCAGGGTGTAGGTGAACACTTCACTCCCCGTCGCCCCGCCCGGCAGCGCCACAAATTGCGGGTCTGTCGGGTCGAGGGTGTAGGTGTAGCTGCCGTTGGCATTGAGCACCAGGCTGCCGTAGATCCCGGGCAGAGTGCCCGCACTCACCGCCGCACCATCCGCCCCCTGCACGTCGTTGGTAATGACGTTGCCGGTGAGGGTGCCGCTGTTTTCGCTCGCCGTACCATTGGTGTCGTTCACCGCCGTCGGCACATCATCCACTATCTGCACGCTCAGGGTGTTCGTCGCCGAGTCCCCATCGCTGTCTATCAGGCTCACCGCAAAGTCTTCAAACAAGCTGTTGTTGCCGTCAGCATTGGCGTGCGCTACGTTGTCGTTCAGGGTGTAGCTGTAGCTCACCAACCCCGTCGCCGGGTTGTACCCGGTGATGGTCAGAGTGTTGCCCAGCGGCGTGGTCACCCCGCTCAGCGGGAAGCCCGCCACCACCCCGTTCACCACGATGTTGATGCCACCCACGCTCAGGGTCTGTACCCCGTCCGGCGCGCTGATGGTGAAGCTGCCGGGCACAGTGGTCGGCTCCTTGCTGCTGTCCGACCCCGCCGATTCGTTCTCGCCGCGACCCGACAACAGGTCATCTTCGTACACGGTGGCATCACCACCCGCCCCTTGCGGAATGAGATTGGTGATGGTCACCCCGTCATCGTCGTTCCTGATGGCCAGGGTCAGGGTCGCCGTACTCACATCCCCGTCCGCATCGGTCAGGGTGTAGGTGAACACTTCACTCCCCGTCGCCCCGCCCGGCAGCGCCACAAATTGCGGGTCTGTCGGGTCGAGGGTGTAGGTGTAGCTGCCGTTGGCATTGAGCACCAGGCTGCCGTAGATCCCGGGCAGAGTGCCCGCACTCACCGCCGCACCATCCGCCCCCTGCACGTCGTTGGTAATGACGTTGCCGGTGAGGGTGCCGCTGTTTTCGCTCGCCGTACCATTGGTGTCGTTCACCGCCGTCGGCACATCATCCACTATCTGCACGCTCAGGGTGTTCGTCGCCGAGTCCCCATCGCTGTCTATCAGGCTCACCGCAAAGTCTTCAAACAAGCTGTTGTTGCCGTCAGCATTGGCGTGCGCTACGTTGTCGTTCAGGGTGTAGCTGTAGCTCACCAACCCCGTCGCCGGGTTGTACCCGGTGATGGTCAGGGTGTTGCCCAGCGGCGTGGTCACCCCGCTCAGCGGGAAGCCCGCCACCACCCCGTTCACCACGATGTTGATGCCACCCACGCTCAGGGTCTGTACCCCGTCCGGCGCGCTGATGGTGAAGCTGCCGGGCACAGTGGTCGGCTCCTTGCTGCTGTCCGACCCCGCCGATTCGTTCTCGCCGCGACCCGACAACAGGTCATCTTCGTACACGGTGGCATCACCACCCGCCCCTTGCGGAATGAGATTGGTGATGGTCACCCCGTCATCGTCGTTCCTGATGGCCAGGGTCAGGGTCGCCGTACTCACATCCCCGTCCGCATCGGTCAGGGTGTAGGTGAACACTTCACTCCCCGTCGCCCCGCCCGGCAGCGCCACAAATTGCGGGTCTGTCGGGTCGAGGGTGTAGGTGTAGCTGCCGTTGGCATTGAGCACCAGGCTGCCGTAGATCCCGGGCAGAGTGCCCGCACTCACCGCCGCACCATCCGCCCCCTGCACGTCGTTGGTAATGACGTTGCCGGTGAGGGTGCCGCTGTTTTCGCTCGCCGTACCATTGGTGTCGTTCACCGCCGTCGGCACATCATCCACTATCTGCACGCTCAGGGTGTTCGTCGCCGAGTCCCCATCGCTGTCTATCAGGCTCACCGCAAAGTCTTCAAACAAGCTGTTGTTGCCGTCAGCATTGGCGTGCGCTACGTTGTCGTTCAGGGTGTAGCTGTAGCTCACCAACCCCGTCGCCGGGTTGTACCCGGTGATGGTCAGGGTGTTGCCCAGCGGCGTGGTCACCCCGCTCAGCGGGAAGCCCGCCACCACCCCGTTCACCACGATGTTGATGCCACCCACGCTCAGGGTCTGTACCCCGTCCGGCGCGCTGATGGTGAAGCTGCCGGGCACAGTGGTCGGCTCCTTGCTGCTGTCCGACCCCGCCGATTCGTTCTCGCCGCGCCCTGCCAGCAGATCATCTTCGTACACGATGGCATCGCCACCCGCCCCTTGCGGAATGAGATTGGTGATGGTCACCCCGTCATCGTCGTTCCTGATGGCCAGGGTCAGGGTCGCCGTACTCACATCCCCGTCTGCATCGGTCAGGGTGTAGGTGAACACTTCACTCCCCGTCGCCCCGCCCGGCAGCGCCACAAATTGCGGGTCTGTCGGGTCGAGGGTGTAGGTGTAGCTGCCGTTGGCATTGAGCACCAGGCTGCCGTAGATCCCGGGCAGAGTGCCCGCACTCACCGCCGCACCATCCGCCCCCTGCACGTCGTTGGTAATGACGTTGCCGGTGAGGGTGCCGCTGTTTTCGCTCGCCGTACCATTGGTGTCGTTCACCGCCGTCGGCACATCATCCACTATCTGCACGCTCAGGGTGTTCGTCGCCGAGTCCCCATCGCTGTCTATCAGGCTCACCGCAAAGTCTTCAAACAAGCTGTTGTTGCCGTCAGCATTGGCGTGCGCTACGTTGTCGTTCAGGGTGTAGCTGTAGCTCACCAACCCCGTCGCCGGGTTGTACCCGGTGATGGTCAGAGTGTTGCCCAGCGGCGTGGTCACCCCGCTCAGCGGGAAGCCCGCCACCACCCCGTTCACCACGATGTTGATGCCACCCACGCTCAGGGTCTGTACCCCGTCCGGCGCGCTGATGGTGAAGCTGCCGGGCACAGTGGTCGGCTCCTTGCTGCTGTCCGACCCCGCCGATTCGTTCTCGCCGCGCCCTGCCAGCAGATCATCTTCGTACACGATGGCATCGCCACCCGCCCCTTGCGGAATGAGATTGGTGATGGTCACCCCGTCATCGTCGTTCCTGATGGCCAGGGTCAGGGTCGCCGTACTCACATCCCCGTCCGCATCGGTCAGGGTGTAGGTGAACACTTCACTCCCCGTCGCCCCGCCCGGCAGCGCCACAAATTGCGGGTCTGTCGGGTCGAGGGTGTAGGTGTAGCTGCCGTTGGCATTGAGCACCAGGCTGCCGTAGATCCCGGGCAGAGTGCCCGCACTCACCGCCGCACCATCCGCCCCCTGCACGTCGTTGGTAATGACGTTGCCGGTGAGGGTGCCGCTGTTTTCGCTCGCCGTACCATTGGTGTCGTTCACCGCCGTCGGCACATCATCCACTATCTGCACGCTCAGGGTGTTCGTCGCTGAGTCCCCATCGCTGTCTATCAGGCTCACCGCAAAGTCTTCAAACAGGCTGTTGTTGCCATTCGCCGTCGGGTGCGCCTCGTTGTCATTCAGGGTGTAGCTGTAGCTAACACTTCCTGTTCCGGTGACAACGTTGAAGTTAATCCCTGTCACAATCAGCTGATTACCCAACTGGCTGGGGATCGCCTGAGGGAATCCGGTGATGAGCTGGCCGTTGCTGACGAGTAGCACGCCGCCCAGCGTAAGGCTTTGCACGCCGTCAGGAGCATTGAAGGTAAACACTCCACTTTGAGTCAGATCTGCTGCGTTGGGAGCCGAACCGTCGGCCAAGTTGGCATCACTGACCAACACCTCTCCCCCTTCCTGAGTAAGCCCATCAAGACTTACCTCCTCATCTACCGGAGTAATGGAGATAACGAGTGTTGAAGTCACTGTGTCCTGGCCATCAGTTACCTGATAGTTCACCGGGGGAACTGCACCATCATAGTTAGGAGCCGGAGTAAAGGTATAGCTCCCATCCGGATTGATGATCAGCGTGCCCACTCCGGTAATGGTGGCAGCAACACCGGCAGGGACTCCGATATTGATACCCCAGTCATATGAAACGATGGAGGCATCAGCGGGTCCATCTGGATTGGTACTATTGTCGAGCAAATTCCCACTGACCTGAGTGTCTTCCAGGGTTACGGCGGTTTCGCCCAAATCATCAAGCTGATTTTCAAGAATCAAATCTTCGGCCTGATTTTCATTGATGACAGCGGCCGTATCGTAGGTGGTATCAAACCCTGCAGCCGCTATCGTGGCATCGCCAGTTCGATCAATTGTGACGAAACCACCATTACCACTGGCCCCCGCAACCCCACCAATACCGCCACCACCACCGGCCGCTGGAGCCCCACCAGCAGCAGAAGCCTCAAAGTTTTGAGTCGGGTCAACACCCTGCAGAATCGATTCTTGCAATGCGGCAATATCTGAAGGTGCGCCTTCCTGGCTGGCCGCCACTTGCGGTTGAGCAGGTTCAGCGGACTCGGAACCGGCCGGAACATCCGATGCTGGAGTATCGTCATAAGGGGAAAGAGCCAGCTTGGCGTCATCAGCTATGGCCAATTTTGCTCCGGGTTGGAGAATTTCCCCTTTTTGCAGAGGGCGGCTGCTTCCATCAGCCATCACAATCTCCACATTGCCTTCTATAGCTGAGACAACCACGGACTTGTCGATGATTTGGGTACGCATATCCATTGCTCCAAGGTGACAGATCTTAATGGATAGAACATAGAGCTCATCGGAGAGAACAACTGTTGCAAAAATGTATCTGCTGGAAGGTGAATACCCGACACTATTGAATTAAATCGAAAGGAACTTCTTTAACTTAAATATCAACAACTTAAAGACACCCCAATTGAGGCTATATAAGATATTCATTCAATAGATATGGTTTAAAAACAACGGAAGTTATAAAAAAGCAATCCACCGACATCACGACATCAATGTCGCTCAACTGAAACTCAAGCTATGACAACCAAATAGATGTTTCACTAGGTACAGAAAATGGCTAAAAACAATGCCAGTCAGATAGACCTGACTGGCATTGTTGCATCATGATATTAAAGCCGTAACTGCTGTTCTAATTAACGACTGTACAAACTAGCGGCCACGTTTCACTACTTTAATTTACCGTCATACTGCTCCGCCAGATAAAGCCAGGTATCGACCACGGTATCGGGGTTGAGCGACACCGAATCGATCCCCTGCTCCACCAGCCAAGCGGCAAAGTCCGGGTGATCGGATGGCCCCTGGCCACAGATCCCCACGTACTTGCCCGCCTTGCGCGCGGCCTGAATCGCCATGGCCAGCAGTGCCTTGACCGCCTCGTTGCGCTCGTCGAACAGATGGGCGATTAGCCCTGAATCCCGATCCAGCCCAAGGGTGAGCTGGGTCATGTCGTTGGAACCGATGGAGAAGCCGTCCACGTGCTCGAGGAACTTGTCTGCCAACAGGGCATTGCTCGGGATCTCGCACATCATGATCACCTTGAGCCCCCGCTCGCCACGGCGCAGACCGTTCTCTGCCAGGATGTCGATCACCTGCTCCGCCTCGCTCACGGTGCGCACGAAGGGGATCATCACCTCGACGTTGGTCAGCCCCATGACATCACGCACCCGCTTGATCGCCTCGCACTCGAGGGCAAAACAGGGGCGGAAGCTGTCGGCGATGTAGCGCGACGCGCCACGAAAACCGATCATCGGGTTCTCTTCGTGAGGCTCGTAGCCACGGCCGCCCACCAGGTTGGCGTACTCGTTGGACTTGAAGTCCGACATCCGCACGATCACCCGCTCCGGCCAGAAGGCGGCGGCTAGGGTGGCGATGCCCTCGGTCAGCTTGGCGACGTAGAACTCCCGCGGGCTGTCGTAACCGGCGATCATCTTGCCGATGGTGGCCTTGAGTTCGGGGCTCTGGCTGTCGAACTCCAGCAGCGCCTTGGGGTGCACCCCGATCATCCGGTTGATGATGAACTCGAGACGGGCCAGACCGACACCGGCGTTTGGCAGCAGGGCAAAATCGAACGCCCTGTCCGGGTTGCCAACGTTCATCATGATCTTGATGGGCAGACGCGGCATGTTGCCCACCTCGGTGACCGCCACGTCGAAGTCCAGCTCGCCGTCATAGATAAAACCGGTATCCCCTTCCGCGCAGGAGACGGTGATAAGCTGGCCAGCCTCGATGCTATCGGTGGCATTGCCACAGCCCACTACCGCCGGAATGCCCAGCTCGCGGGCGATGATGGCGGCGTGACAGGTACGGCCGCCCCGGTTGGTGACGATGGCGGAGGCCCGCTTCATGATGGGCTCCCAGTCCGGGTCGGTCATGTCGGTGACCAGCACATCGCCGGGCTGTACTTCGTCCATCTGACTGATGGAGGAGATGACCCGCGCCGGGCCCGCGCCAATCTTGTGACCGATGGCCCGCCCCTCGATCAGCACCTTGCCCGCTTGCTTGAGGGCAAAACGCTCGAGGGTGTTGGCCTCCTGGCGGCTGCGCACGGTTTCCGGGCGTGCCTGCACGATGTAGAGCTGGCCATCCTGCCCATCCTTGGCCCACTCGATGTCCATCGGGCGGCCATAGTGCTGCTCGATGATAAGGGCCTGTTTCGCCAGCGCCATCACCTCCTCATCGCTGATGCAGAAGCGGCTGCGCTCGGCCTCATTGGTGTCGACAATCTTCACCTGACGGCCGTGACCGGCATCGTCCGAGTAGGTCATCTTGATAAGCTTGGAGCCGAGGGTCTTGCGCACCACCGCCGGGCGGCCCCCCTTGAGAGTAGGCTTGTGCACATAGAATTCATCCGGGTTGACCGCCCCCTGCACCACCATCTCGCCAAGACCATGGGCGCCGGTGATAAAGACCACGTCGTTGAAGCCGGACTCGGTATCCAGAGTAAACATGACGCCGGAGGCGGCGAGATCCGAGCGCACCATCCGCTGCACCCCTGCCGAGAGGGCAACACCCTTGTGGTCGTAGCCCTGATGCACCCGATAGGAGATGGCGCGATCGTTGAACAGAGAAGCAAACACATGCTTGACCGCCGTCATGACGGCATCGATGCCACGTACGTTGAGGAAGGTCTCCTGCTGACCGGCAAAGGAGGCGTCCGGCATATCCTCGGCGGTGGCGGAGGAGCGCACCGCAAACGAGGCCTCGACACCGGCACTCAACTTTTCATAGGCAACCCGGATCGCCTGCTCCAGCTCGGGCTGGAATGGGGCTTCGATCACCCAGTCGCGGATCTGCTGACCGGCCCGGTTGAGGGCGGCGATATCGTCCACATCCAGATTGTCGAGCAGATGGTGGATCTTGCCGTTGAGGCCGCTTGACTCCAGAAACTCGTTAAACGCAAAGGCGGTGGTAGCAAAGCCCCCCGGCACGGATACACCGGCGCCAGAGAGGTTGCTGATCATCTCGCCAAGGGATGCGTTCTTGCCGCCAACTCGTTCTACGTCCTGCATTCCGAGTTGTTCGTACCAGAGCACGTACTGTTGCACTTGGATGTCTCCAGGTTGGTGGGCACCGGTGCCATAGCACCTCGTGCGCCCGATTTAATCGATGAGGTTATGGGTAAGTCAGGTGCGTTATTGTCTGTTTCTTTTGTTGCCAACGACCATGAAAACGTTTTCTGCTGGTTTTCAAAAAAATCCCCGAGCAAGAGTTGGGGATAGTCGAATGACCGGAACATTCTACAATGGCGACACAAAAAGATAACGATTCAGGTTTGCAAGCCACTTCACAACTTGGGCACAGCAGACCGGTTGACAAAACTGGTATGGTTTCGGGAGATACTTCTCACCCTTTACCCCATGCGACCCCACCCGCGGTATCACAGGAGCCCTACGTGCACACCGTATTTTATGTTTCAGACGGAACCGCCATCACCGCCGAAGTGTTCGGTCACGCGGTATTGAGCCAGTTTCCGCTGGCCTTCGAGCAGATCACTATCCCCTTTGTGGAGACACTGGAGAAAGCCCGTCAGGTACGGATGCGGATCGACGAGCAGTTCCGCCAGACCGGGGTACGCCCCATCCTGTTTCACACCATCGTCGACCCGCTGGTACGGGAAGAGGTACTGAAATCGGAAGCGTGCGGCCACGACTTTCTCAATACCTTCGTCAGCCCGCTGGAGCAGGAGCTGGGGGTAAAAGCCGAGCCCCGCCTCCATCGCACCCACGGCATGGAGAATCGCAAGCTCTATGACGATCGCATCGAGGCAGTCAACTTCGCACTGGCCAACGACGATGGCATCACCACCAGGGAGTACGATGAGGCGGACATCATCCTGATCGGGGTCTCCCGCTGCGGCAAGACCCCCACCAGCCTCTATCTGGCGCTGCAGTTCGGCATTCGCGCCGCCAACTACCCCTTTATCGAGCAGGACATGGGGATGCTGGAGCTGCCGGCCCCCCTCAAGGCCAACCGTCACAAGCTGTTTGGCCTCACCATAGCGCCGCAGCGGCTGCACGAGATCCGTAACCAGCGCCGTGCCAACAGCCGCTACTCCTCCATCGAACAGTGCGAGCAGGAGCTGGCCTGCGTGGAGCGACTGTTTCGCCAGGAGGCGATCCGCTTCCTCGATACCAGCTCCCACTCGGTGGAGGAGATCAGCGCCAAGGTCCTCGAGGCGACCGGTCTGCGCCGCCAGCTCTGTTAAGACAGCTTGACAGCTATCGGCATCAACAAAAGATAAAAATTACAGTGTCGCGGCGAAAGTCAGCTGTGGCGAACTGCAATTCACATAGATGACAGTGAAAAGCGTGGATAAAAAAGGGATAAGCACCACAAATGCTTATCCCTCTTCTTGTCGACCTTAGCGTTGTGCCCTTGTCACCCGCTGCCAGTTAGCCGCTATTCGATTCCGTTCTGCTGCGCTCGGCAAACAGCCAGCGTTAACTAACGATTGAGCTCAGGGTTGTTCATCAACCGGGCATAGAAGGCCAGCAAACCGTGGCGCAGGCGAACCCGCTCCGCCAGCCAGCCGCCAACGAGCGCCCCCGTTACCCCACCAACCAGCAACAGCGGCTGCCAGTAGTGCAGCAACTCCTGATCACCGAGTAACAACCAACCCAGCAACATAATCGCGGCCAGCAGCAACAACAGCGGACTGGCGGCAATCCCTAACCAGAGCGCCACCTGTACACCCCGGGCAACCCCTTGTTGCAGCACGCTTTCGCGCTTTCTGTACTCCAACTCCCTGCACTCTTCCCTGTACTCTCGCTTGTTTGGCATCATTTGCATCCATTTGTGGCTTGGCACCACAAAAGCACACCAACAAGACAAAATGTCAATCAAACAGAATTCGATTGCACAAACATTAACCAAAAACTACCAAGAAGCCTCTTCAGATCATGAAAAAGCTGCCTTTGGTACAAAACACGGCCATTAGAGATGGAAAACAGGTGCATTCATGGCGGATTATCACTATTCTGCTTCGGTTGCCAGCCAACACTAAAAATTGCAAATGGCATGGTGTAACGAAATAAATACAGCTTTCGTCAGGTTTTGGCTACGCACTGCGGCCTGCTCAGGATGAGCCCAACACCGACCAGATACAACAGAGACGTAAGGACAGACCCATGGATTTGAAACAAGACGGTGAGGAGCTGAAGCGCGGCCTTAAAAACCGCCACATTCAGTTGATTGCTTTGGGCGGCGCCATCGGCACCGGCCTCTTTCTGGGCATTGCCCAAACCATCAAGATGGCAGGCCCCTCAGTCCTGCTGGGTTATGCCATCGGCGGCTTTATCGCCTTCCTGATCATGCGCCAGCTCGGTGAAATGGTGGTGGAAGAGCCGGTAGCCGGTTCATTCAGCCACTTTGCCTACAAATACTGGGGTGAGTTTGCCGGTTTTGCGTCCGGCTGGAACTACTGGGTGCTCTACGTGCTGGTGAGCATGGCCGAGCTGACCGCGGTGGGCATCTATGTCCAGTACTGGTGGCCCGAGATCCCGACCTGGATGTCGGCCGCCTTCTTCTTCGTGCTGATCAACGCCATCAACCTCTCCAACGTCAAAGCGTTTGGCGAGATGGAGTTCTGGTTCGCCATCATCAAGGTGGTTGCCATCATCGGCATGATTGGCTTTGGCGGCTATCTGCTCCTCTCCGGTGCCGGCGGCCCCGAGGCAAGCGTCACCAACCTGTGGGCTCAGGGCGGCTTCTTCCCCAACGGCATCAGCGGCCTGGTGATGGCGATGGCGGTGATCATGTTCTCCTTCGGCGGTCTGGAGCTGGTGGGCATTACCGCCGCGGAAGCGGACAACCCCGAGAAGAGCATTCCCAAGGCCACCAATCAGGTGATCTACCGCATCCTAATCTTCTACATCGGTGCTCTGGCTATCCTGATGTCCCTCTACCCTTGGGGTAAAGTGGTGGAAGGCGGTAGCCCGTTCGTGATGATCTTCCATGCACTGGACAGCAATCTGGTCGCCACCGTGCTCAACATCGTGGTGCTGACGGCGGCGCTGTCGGTCTACAACAGCTGCGTCTACTGCAACAGCCGCATGCTGTTCGGTCTGGCCAAACAGGGCAACGGCCCGAAAGTGCTGCTCAAGACCAACAAGAGCGGTGTACCGCTGGTTGCCCTCTCGGTCTCTGCCATCGCTACCCTGCTCTGCGTGCTGATCAACTACCTGATGCCGGGCAAGGCCTTCGGTCTGCTGATGGCGCTGGTGGTCTCCGCACTGGTGATCAACTGGGCGATGATCAGCCTCGCGCATCTGAAGTTCCGCAAGGCCAAGGTCGCAGAAGGTGTCCAGCCCAAGTTTAAGGCGTTCTGGTATCCCTTCGGCAACTACCTCTGCCTCGCGTTCATGGCCGGTATTCTGGTGATCATGTATATGACCCCGGATTTTCGCATCTCGGTCGAACTGATCCCCGCCTGGCTGGTGGTACTGGGTATTGGCTTTGTCATCAAGCGCAAAGGACAAGCTCAAAGCAAGGTCGCAGCCAATCTGGGTTAATGCCCGAATCTAGCGACATCAATGCAAAACGCCGATCACATGATCGGCGTTTTTTTATTGCGCGCAGCGCAACTGACCGCACTACTAGCAGCCATAGCCCTCAGGAAGGCAGCTCTTGCCTTTGATCTTGCCGATGCTCTGGGCTGTTGACGCAACACTCATCGCGGAAAAAGGCGATGATCTCCTCCAACACCGCGTATTGAGAGACGCAAAGCAGGGTGCGACTCTCCCGGTTTTGCTTCACCAGCCCCACCGAGACCAGCGCCGCAATATGGTGGCTGAGGGTGGAAGCGGGGATCGCCAGCTGCTTTTGCAGCTCACCCACCGGCAGCCCCTGCTCTCCCGCCTTGACCAGATGCTTGAAGATAAACAGCCGGGTCGGATGACCCAGCTCTTTCAATGCCTTGGCGACCTCTTCCAGTTGCATCTCTGCGCCCTCCACAAATTTGATATTTCGATAATACCAGAAATATCTTGACCGGCCATTCATTTCGATTATTTTGGAAATATAGAAATCAAGTGAGGATACGACAATGAATGAGTGGTTAACCATGCTGACCAATGCAGCCCAGATGTTCCTGTTTCTGGCTGTCGAGCTGTCGGTGCTGTTTCTGGTCATTAGCGCCGGGGTCAGCCTGATCCGCCAGAAGATCCCCGACGAGAAGATCCAGCGGATGCTGGGGGCGCGCCATGGCAAGGGCTATCTGCTCTCGGCCCTGCTCGGTGCCGTCACCCCCTTTTGCAGCTGCTCCACCATCCCCATGCTGAGAGGATTGCTCTCGGCCAAGGCTGGCTTTGGCCCCACCCTCACCTTCCTGTTTATCTCGCCACTGCTGAACCCCATCATCGTCGGCTTGATGTGGGCCACCTTTGGCTGGAAAGTGACCCTGCTCTACGCCGTGATCGCCGCCAGCGTCTCCGTCATGGCGAGCATGCTGCTCCACAGATTGGGATTCGAGCGCCATGTCATCGACCCCAA
Source organism: Aeromonas sp. 95A (assembly GCF_051919235.1). Lineage (NCBI taxonomy): Bacteria > Pseudomonadati > Pseudomonadota > Gammaproteobacteria > Aeromonadales > Aeromonadaceae > Aeromonas > Aeromonas sp. 95A. The sequence continues at coordinate 93,279 of NZ_JBQBFC010000001.1, read as the reverse complement.
AGAGGCCACCCCCTCTTGCGGTAGCGACTGTGGCCCGGCGACCCGCGCCACAACTCAAAGAAATTGCAGTGACAACCAACGCAGTGCCATTCGCGCAATCAAACCCCTCAACGGGGCAGCGTGCTGCCCGGCTCCGCAACCAGAGATGGCAGAACAGGCCACCCTCCCCTGCTGCGGCGATGGCACGGCTGCCCTGACCAGAGCGCCACAGCTCCCCACCGCCTGGGTCAAAGCTCGCATCGATGCTTGGCAGCAGTTCAAAGCGGTATTGCCCTTCCTGCTGCTGGGGGTGCTCATCGGCTCGTTTATTTACGGTTTTATTCCGGCCGAGTGGATCGCCGCCCATGCCGGCGCCGACAACCCGATGGCCATCCCCTTCAGCGCCATCGTCGGGATCCCGCTCTACATCCGCGCCGAGGCCGTGATCCCGCTGGCGTCGGTACTACTGGGTAAAGGGATGGGAATGGGCGCCGTCATGGCGCTGATCATCGGCAGTGCCGGTGCCAGCCTGACCGAGGTGATCCTGCTCAAATCGATGTTCAGAACCCCGATGATTGTGGCCTTCCTTACCGTGATCCTCGGCATGGCGATCCTGATGGGCTACCTGACGCAACTGCTGTTTTAAGTCGCCCATCTTTAAACAGACAGGGTGTTAAGCCAGCAGAGTGTGAAACCATCAGGCTTACCCTAGACAAACTCCGATCGGATGATCGGCGTTTGTCTATTCCGTACGGCAATCAATTTGAGACAGCCAAAGGATGAGGGGTTTGCTGCTCTCCGGGCCATGTGACTTGGCCTGCCTCCCCTCGCCGAACTGTGCTGTAAAAATGTGAGACCCATCCCGTCCCCACGCAGTAGCACAAGAGTTAATGTGCAACAACACAATAAATGAACATCCTCTGCCATACTCAAACGAAGTATTCCGTTACGCCGAAACCGGAGCCTGATCATGGTAACCAGCTCGCTTCACACCACAGATACCGAGGTTGAATTTGCCGACGATATCCAGTTGGTATCGACGACCGACCTCAAAGGGGACATCACCTACGCCAATCCGGCGTTTTGTCAGGTGGCAGGCTATCGCCTGGAAGAGATGTTGGGGCAGCATCACAATCTGGTGCGCCATCCCGACATGCCCAAGGCAGCGTTTGCCGATCTCTGGGCCCACCTGCAGGCAGGAAAACCATGGCGAGGCATGGTAAAAAACCGCTGCAAAGATGGTCGCTATTATTGGGTTGATGCCTATGTCACCCCGATTTATGAAGATGGCAAGATGGTGGGCTACCAATCCGTCCGCTGCCGTCCCGCCGCAGAGCACAAAGCGCGTGCCAGCAAGATGTACAAAACCCTTAAAGCCCGTGAAACCGGCTCTGCCATTCACATGGGCCTGCGTCAACTCACACCGGCCATGATGACCATACCTCTGCTGCTCGTCAGCGTGATCAGCGCGCTCTGGCTGCTCTCACCGCTGCTGGCGCTCTGGGTCATCATTCCTCTCTTGGCAGCCATCTGGTTCAATCGCCATCCTCTCTTCCTCACACCGCGATTCTTGCAGCAGCTCGAGCAGGATTACGACAGCATCAGCCGCCTTATCTTCTCGGGGGATGCCCCCCACAGCATTGCCGATTTCCATATCAAACTCGGGCAAGCGAAGATCCGTACCGTACTCGGCCGGGTGGATGACACCACGGCTTCGCTCAATGCCATGGCCAATGACCTGCGCGGCTCCGCCTCGCTGGCCAGCCAGGATATCTCTTCGCAAGACACGCAGATCCAGCAGATTGCCACCGCCGTCACCCAGATGGCTTCGGCCGCCGAGGAGATCAACCGCAATATTCAAGACAGCAACAGCCAGATTGAAGAGGCCCGCAGCCACTGCATCACCACCAGCACCCAGCTTTCGGAAGCAGGAGAAGAGATGTCTGCGCTGGCCACCCAGGCGGAGCAAGCCTTTCAGTCAGCCGTTGAGCTGGCGAGCGAGTCCGAGCGGATCGGCACCATCATGAGCGAAATTCGCGGCATTGCAGATCAAACCAACCTGCTGGCGCTCAATGCCTCCATCGAAGCCGCACGGGCCGGCGATCAGGGGCGCGGCTTTGCAGTGGTGGCGGACGAGGTTCGCAGCCTGTCGACCAGAACCCACAAGGCGACAGAGCAGATCCAGAACAGCATTGGCCATATCCAGCAAACCCTTGGGGGATGGAAAGAGATGATGCATCTCAATGTGACCAGAACCAACGCCTGCCTCGCCACCACCCGGGCAAGCACCGGCAACCTGAATCAGGTTGTGGTCGAGATAGACAAGGTCTCTGATTTTTCCAACCAGATCACCGCCGCAGCCACCGAGCAACAAGCGGTCATCGAGGAGATCAGTCGCAATATCAACCAGATATCCTCGCTCTCTCACGATAACAGTCTCAAAATCGATCAGGTGAGTGAAACCAGTGCCAACTTGCAGAGCAAAGCTAGCCAGCTCAAGGACTTAAGCCGGACATTCGGATAGCAACATGCAAATAAAGTCCATGTAAACGAAGGGCCACCCGTCTGGGTGGCCCTGTTGTTTATAAGGCTTAACTGTAGCTCCTAAACGCCACTTACTTGGCGTAATCCTCAGTCGGGATACAGGAGCAGAACAGGTTGCGATCGCCGTAGACGTCGTCGATGCGGTTCACAGAGGGCCACAACTTGGCAGCGCGCACGGCGTCGGACGGGAAGACCGCCTCGGCGCGGCTGTAGCCACGGGACCACTCTGCATCCATCACATCATCCTGCGTGTGCGGCGCATGGACCAGCGGGTTGTCGGCGAGGCTCCACTGCCCCTCCTGCACCTTGGCAATCTCGGCGCGGATGGACGTCATCGCCTCGACGAAGCGATCCAGTTCGCGCTTGGATTCCGACTCGGTCGGCTCGACCATCAGGGTGCCCGCTACCGGGAAGCTCATGGTCGGCGCGTGGAAGCCGTAGTCCATCAGCCGCTTGGCCACGTCCATCTCGCTGATGCCGGAAGCCTCCTTGAGCGGACGGATATCCAGAATGCACTCGTGGGCCACCCGACCGTTGCGGCCAGAGTAGAGCACCGGGAAGGATTCACCCAGCTTCTTGGCCAGATAGTTGGCGTTGAGGATGGCGACCTGAGTGGATCTCTTCAGCCCCTCGTCACCCAGCATGGCGATATACATCCAGCTGATGGGCAGGATGCTGGCCGAACCGAATGGTGCAGCCGACACGGCGCCATTGTCACGGCTCTCCTTGTCGGTCTTGACCACGGCATGACCAGCCACGAACGGTGCCAGATGTTTCTTCACGCCGATGGGGCCCATGCCCGGGCCGCCACCGCCGTGAGGAATGGCGAAGGTCTTGTGCAGGTTGAGGTGAGAGACGTCTGCCCCGATAAAGCCCGGTGCCGTCAATCCAACTTGCGCGTTCATGTTGGCGCCGTCCAGATAGACCTGACCACCGTGCTGGTGAACGATGTCGCACACCTCCTTGATGGTCTCCTCATACACCCCGTGGGTGGAGGGGTAGGTCACCATCAGACAGGAGAGTTGATCCCCCGCCTCGGCGGCCTTGGCGCGCAAGTCGTCGAGATCCACGTTGCCGGACTTGTCACAGGCGGTGACGATCACCTTGAGCCCCGCCATCTGGGCAGAGGCCGGGTTGGTACCGTGGGCAGAAGCTGGGATAAGGCAGATGTCGCGATGCCCTTCACCACGAGACTCGTGATATTTCTTGATGGCGAGCAGACCTGCGTATTCACCCTGCGCACCTGAGTTGGGCTGCATGCAGACCGCATCGTAACCGGTCACTTTCACCAGCCAGTTTTCGAGGTCGGCCAGCAGCAGTTGGTAGCCCTTGGCCTGTGCCAGCGGGGCGAACGGGTGCAACTTGCCGAACTCGGGCCAGGTCACCGGGATCATCTCGGCGGTGGCGTTGAGCTTCATGGTGCAGGAGCCGAGTGAAATCATGGCGTAGTTGAGCGCCAGATCTTTGGCTTCGAGACGGTGGATATAACGCAGCATCTCGGTTTCGGAGTGGTACTTGTTGAACACCTCGTGGGTCAACACGGCATCGGTGCGCAGCAGATCCTGCGGGATGGCGTGATGGGTCTGCGCCGCCTTGTCGAGGGCCTCGATGTCGAGGCCATGGCCTTGGCCGAGGAAGAGATCGAACAGCTCGGCCACATCGCCGCGAGTGGTGGTTTCAGAGAGGGAGATCCCTACCGCACCGTCGAGGTCTGCACGCAGGTTGATGCCATTAGCTTCAGCCTTGGCAATAAGTGCTGCTTTATCTGCCGTCAGCACGGTCAGGGTATCGAACCAGCTGGCATGCTTGAGGGCAACCCCCTTAGCCTTGAGGCCAAGCGCCAGAATGGTAGTGAGACGGTGCACGCGGGAGGCGATGGTTTTCAGTCCTACCGGGCCGTGATAGACGGCGTAGAAGCTCGCCATGTTGGCCAGCAGCACCTGAGCGGTACAGATGTTGGAGTTGGCCTTTTCGCGGCGGATATGCTGCTCGCGGGTCTGCATCGCCATACGCAGCGCGGCCTTGCCACGGGCATCCTTGGAGACGCCGATAATGCGGCCCGGCATCGAACGCTTGTAGGCATCGCGGGTGGCGAAGAAGGCGGCGTGGGGGCCACCGTAACCCATGGGCACACCAAAGCGCTGGGCGGAGCCCAACACCACGTCGGCACCCAGCTCGCCCGGGGATTTGAGCAGCAGCAGGGAGAGCAGATCGGCGCTGACGCAGGCCAGCCCTTTCTGGGCCTGTACCGCGGCAATCAGGGCACGCAGATCTTTCACCTCACCTGTGGTGGTGGGGTACTGGAACAGGGCCCCGAACACCTCTTCGCTCACTGCATCGCTCGCAGCGCCAACCGCCACGTCGAAACCGAAGTGAACCGCGCGCTCCTTGACCACGTCGATCACCTGCGGGTGCACGTCATCGGCAACAAAGAACAGGTTGGATTTGGACTTGGCCATCCGTTTGGCCAGCGCCATCGCCTCGGCGGCGGCGGTCGCTTCATCCAGCAGGGAGGCGCTTGCCAGATCCATGCCTGTGAGATCCAGCGTCAGCTGCTGGAAGTTGAGCAGGGCTTCGAGACGGCCCTGCGCCAGCTCGGGCTGGTACGGGGTGTAGGCGGTATACCAGCCCGGATTTTCCAGCACATTGCGCAAAATAACGTGGGGCACATGGGTATCGTGATAACCCATGCCGATGTAGCTCTTGGCAATCTTGTTCTGGGCGGCATAGCCCTTGAGCTTGGCCAGCGCCTCCACTTCGGTCATGCCGGCACCGATCCCCAGCGGACCCGGCAGGCGAATGGCGGCGGGCACGGTCTGGGCAATCAGATCGTCCAGGCTTTCGGCCCCTACGGTCGCCAGCAGCTGGCGCAGCTCTTCCTCGCCCGGGCCGATATGGCGGCGGACAAAATCGTTTTTTTGCTCGAGTTCAAACAGTGACTGGGTCATTTCCCTATTTCCTGATAAATAAGTCCTGGCATGACATCCTGATAACCAAGACCTGATGTTCCTGATCGTCGGCTGATACCGACGCCACTCATGTTCTGGGTCCCGCAGACAGGGTGCGGCACCGGATGCTGCGGCAGCATCAAGAGGGGATCGCCTTGTTGCGAACCGGCCCGTTTGCCCTGGCAAAAGCAGGCAAGCAAACGGCAGGCGCGGGCGACTTCACCTTTCCACCGGCCGGTGCTTGCCCGGCTGGCGGTCATACAAAGGGGCCCTGCTGTATTGGCAGGGCCCGGGGGCATTACTCTTCGTCCACCACGTTCTGGTAGCCTTCGGCATCCAGCAGGTTGGCCAGCTCGCTCTCGTCATCGAGCTTGATGCGGAACAACCAGCCAGCGCTGTAGGGGTCGGAGTTGACCAGCTCGGGGCTCCCTTCCAGCTCGTCGTTGACGGCGATGATCTCGCCGCTCACCGGGCTGTAGATGTCGGAGGCCGCCTTGACCGACTCGGCCACGGCGCAGTCGTCACCGGCACTGACCTGCTTACCCACTTCCGGCAGCTCGACAAACACCATGTCACCCAGCAGCTCCTGGGCGTGTTCGGTGATACCGACCACGGCCTCGCCGTTGGCTTCAACACGGATCCACTCGTGGGAAGTGGCATATTTCAGTTCGCTCGGGATATGGCTCATTTGTGCTTCCTTTGATCTTTGAGTCGCGTTTAAAAACGAATATGAAAAGGGATAGGGGAGGCACTGCCCTCCCCCAAGACGGTATTAAACCAGCTTCTGGCCGTTACGGACGAAAGCGGGCTTGGTGACCTTCACGGTGACCAGCTTCTTGCGGATCTCCACCTCGGCCAGCTCACCGATATCGCGGGGCACCCGCGCCAGGGCAATACTGTAGCCCAGGGTGGGGGAGAAAGAGCCGGAGGTGATCACACCTTCCCGCTTCTCACCGTTTGCCGCGGTGAAGGTGACCGGCATACCGGCACGCAGCACCCCTTTCTCTTCCATCACCAGACCCACCAGCTTGGGCTGGTTGCCCGCCGCTTTCTGCGCTTCCAGCACGTCACGGCCGATGAAGTTGCGATCGCTCGGCTCCCAGGCGATGGTCCAGGCCATGTTGGCGGCGAGTGGAGAGATTGACTCGTCCATATCCTGACCGTAGAGGTTCATCCCCGCCTCGAGGCGCAGGGTATCGCGGGCACCGAGGCCGCACGGGGCGACGCCGTTATCCAGCAGCGCTTGCCACAGCTCGCAGGCTTTCTCTTGCGGCACCACGATTTCATAACCATCTTCGCCGGTGTAGCCGGTAGTGGCGATAAAGAGATCGCCAGCCTGCACGCCGAAGAAGGGTTTCATCCCCACCACGGCGGTACGCTGAGCGGCGCTCAGCACAGCAGCAGCCTTGACCTTGGCGTTGGGGCCCTGCACCGCAATCATCGCAAGCTCGGGACGCTCGGTCACTGTGATGTCGAAATCGATGGCGTGATGGCGGATCCAGGCCAGATCCTTCTCGCGGGTAGCGGAGTTGACCACCAGCCGGTAGAAGGTATCGGTCAGGTAATAGGTGATGAGGTCATCGATCACGCCGCCTTCCGGATTGAGCATGCCGCTGTAGAGGGCCTTGCCGGGGGCAGTGAGTTTGGCCACGTCGTTGGCCAGCAGGTGTTGCAGAAAGGCTTTGACCCGTTCGCCGGTCAAATCGACGATGGTCATGTGGGAGACATCGAACATACCGGCATCGCTGCGCACCGCGTGGTGCTCTTCCAGCTGGGAGCCGTAGTTGATGGGCATTTCCCAACCGTGGAAGTCCACCATCTTGGCGCCGGCTTCCAGGTGTTTGGGATGCAGTACAGTAGTCTGGATCATCGCATTCTTTCCTTAGCAAAAAGCCTTTTCGCTTTGGCGACCACCCTTGCGACCCGCGCCACCGCTCTGACTGCAATACGTACAGCAAAAAGCGACCGGATCCAAAAGTGTGTGCTCGCTCCTGCCCTTGCCAGGCAAGAGGGATTCCTTGAACGGAGCGGATTATATGACAAGCAGGCGAGCGTGCCGCTCAAAAAAAACTAATCCCCTCCCGTAAAACTGACTCCAGACACTAAGATAAATGCAGTGATAAAAACAGCCATAAGCCGACTCAGGCGAGATTAAATTTTGATTTTTACCGTTTCGTCACAATTTGCAGAAAAACGTTTCGCTCCAGAGCAAAATTAAAGGCTGACACCCAAAACGGGTCATCAGCCTTGTCGGATTACTTTTGTTGTCAAAAACGGCGAGTAATATTAGTTTTTTTCACCCTTGGCCTGCATGGCACTGCCCTTGGTCGCAGCAACAGTCCAGTCAGGCCGGGCCAATGCGGGCAACTCGCCCTCCAGCCCCATGGCGGCGCGGATCACCCCCTCCTTGAACGGAGTCAGCAGGTTGGCCGCGCGCAATCCCACGCCCCGCACCAGCTTCTTGAGCGGGTTGGCCCCGCTGAACAGCCGCTTGAGCCCTTCCATCGCAGCCAGCATGCGAGCCGCTTCGCTCTTGCGCCAGCGCTCGTAGCTACGCAGGTTGGCAAGCAGGCCGATATCCTCACCCGCGGCATGATTTTGCAAGATCTGCTCCGCCAGCGCGGCAGCATCCAGCAGGCCAAGGTTGACCCCCTGCCCCGCCAGCGGGTGGATGGTGTGGGCGGCATCTCCCACCAGCACCAGCCGCTCGCGGGCAAAGTCGCGGGCATAGCGGGCGGTGAGCGGAATCGCGCTGCGCGGCCCCTCCACCTTGCACAGACCGAGCCGGGCATCGAAGGCGGCGGTAAGCTGGCGATTGAACTGCTCGTCATCGCAGGTGCAGAGCGCCTCGGCGCGGGCCGCAGGCAGTGACCAGACGATGGAACAGAGGTTCTCCTGCCACAGCGGCAAAAAGGCGAGCGGGCCATCCGGGGTGAAGATCTGGCGTGCCACCGCCTCATGGGGTTCGGCGCAGCGCACCGTCGCCACCAGCGCGTGGTGGCCATAATCCCAGCTGGTAAGCGGGATATCAGCCTGACGGCGCACCCAGGAGTGGGCGCCATCGGCAGCCACCACCAGTTTGGCCGAGATGGCCTGACCATCTTCAAGGAGCAGCAGGGCGCCCGCCGGGCCGCTCTGCAGGCTCTTGGCTCTGGCAGGGGTCAGCAACTGGATATTGCTGGCACCTTCAATCGCCTCAAACAGCGCCTGCTGGATCACCCGATTCTCGACGATGTGGCCGAGGTTGGCCTGACGCAGGCTGGCGGCATCGAAGTCGATATGGCCAAAACTGTCCTGCTCCCACACCGCCATCTTGTCGTAGGCCTGCAAGCGGCGCGCTTCAATGCCGTCCCAGGCGCCAACATGACGCAGGATCTGCTGGCTGGCCAGACTCAGGGCGCTGACCCGGTTATCGGCCACCTCCCCCAGCTGCGGATCGGGCAATTGCCCCTCCACCACCAGCACCTTGAGGGCGCTATGTTTCAGGGCCGCAGCGAGCCCCAGCCCCACCATGCCGCCACCGACAATCACCACATCCACATTTTGCATCTGCATCATCTCATCCTTTCAGGGCTGACCGGCTGGCCAGCGAGGGGACACCCGCAGGCATCACCTCTTTATTCAATAGGTTTTGATCAACGAATGGCGGTCACCATCTTCCGGTCAACAGGTTCCACTCAACAAGTGCTGGCTAGTTGCCGCACACATCGGCGACAAAACCCAGGGTGCGCGAGGCAAGCGGCGCCTTGAGGCACGGGAATCGCCCCATCAGGGTGAGCGCCAGATTGCGCCCCGCCACCAGCGGATCGTGACCATTGGAGAAGAGCTGGGCCAGCGAAGAGGTGAGCCAGACGGTCTGCTCCTGATCCTGCTTGCGCTGCTGCCAGTAGCCACTCAGTACCTTGAAGCTGCCGATATCCTCCCCCTCTGCCAACGCCTTGGCTACGGCGCCGGTAAGCAGGTCGAGATCCCGCATCCCGAGGTTGAAGCCCTGTCCGGCAATCGGGTGCAGGGCGTGGGCGGCATTACCGACCAGCACGGTGCGCTGGGCCAGCGGGTAGTCGCAGGCGGTCAGAATGAGCGGATAGACGTTACGCACGCCGCATCGCTCGAAGCGACCAAGCCGCCAGCCAAAGGCCTGCTGCAGACGGGCAAGAAACGCCGCCTCATCGAGGGCCGTCAGCTCATCCACCTCATGCTGCCCTACGCTCCACACCAGCGAGGAGAGCCCCTCCTGCATCGGCAGCAGGGCCAGCGGCCCCCCTTCGGTAAAACGCTCGAAGGCGCGTCCCTCAGGGTCTTGCGCCGTTTTGACCGTGGCGATGATGGCGTGTTGTTCAAAGTCGTGGCGGGTCACCGGCAACTTGAAGTGCTGACGCACAAAGGAGTTGCCGCCGTCTGCCGCCACCAGCAGGCGGGTCTCAATCTGTTCACCGCTCTCGAGGGTGAGGGTCACCTTCTCCTCATCGGGCGCAATCTCGCTCACCCGAGCCGGACAGCAGACCCGGATATTGGGAGAGGCCGCCATCGCCCGTTGCAGCTCATGACCGGCAGCGGCAAGCTCGATCACCTGGCCCAGCGCGGGCAGACCGTATTCGGCCGCCGACAGGCGAGCCTGACCGAAGTGGCCCCGATCCGAGACATAGATCTGGGTAATGGGGGCGCAATGGGGGGCAAACAGCGGCCAGAGTCCGCGTCGCAACAGCGCATCACAGGTACCGGCCGAAAGCGCAATGGCGCGGGCGTCGAACCCTGAATGGGTGTGCTGTTCGGGGACGCTTGCCTCCAGCAGAAGGATCTCGAGGGGGGAGCCATCGGATCGAAGCAGAGCCGCCAGCGAGAGCGCCAGCACGGCACCGCTCATTCCACCGCCGACCAGGGTGACATCGACCTGTCGCACATCAGATTGAGACATAAGCAGAGAGGAAGAAGTGAAAAAGGTGGCCTCATGCTATCACAAAGCCGCTGGCCGAATGCGAGGTCACCGGCAAAAAACCGGTTGCGCCTCACAGGGTTAGCCACCACAAGGAAATAAAAAAGAGCGCCATCAGGCGCTCTTGCAGATTCAGTAAGGGTCGCGTTGACCCGCACCTCAATGAAGGGTCGGCGGCGCGCTCGGGGTATCGGGGCGCTTGCCAAACTCTTCGAAGGCCATCATGACACCCAGTTTGACGTGTTCGTAGAGCACCAGGAAAGAGGCTTCGTTCTCGTCATCTTCCTGATCGAACTCGGCGGAGACCTGAGTGATGCTGGCAATATCCTGGATCATCTCCTGCAGCTCTTCCGACGCGCGGGAGAGCTCCTGCTGCACCACGCCGAAACCGGCCAGAAATGCCTGTGACCAGTCCACCAGCGAATCGATGCGCTCGTCGAGGGGAGCATCATCGCTTGGCAGCAACAGCTCGACGCCCTTCTGGGCCATCAGGCTCTCGACCACATTGTGATAAAGATCGGTCATCACCTGGCGCACCGGGGCCGGCAAGCCGAAACCGTCGTTCACCAGATCGTTGAAATGGGGCAGCCAACTCTTGTCGTCCAGTGCCACTCCGCCGCACACCAGACCGCAGATCACACCATGGGCCTCTACTGCGCTGGCCATCAGTTCATGTTGTTCCATGATGTCGGCCACTGCCGCATATTTAAGGGGGTTCGTTTTGCTCATCGAGGATCCGCTCAAAGTTCAGTCAAATTTGCAGAATTAATGGTCAGGATCCTAGCATTCTCCCTCTTGCAGAGCCAGCAAGGCCTTGAAACTTATGCATCTGCGCTATATAGTCCCGCCCAGTTGTCCACGTGGATAAAGGCGGAAATCAGCTCCGCCGTATTGAGGAAGGCATGAGCACAGAGGCCGTAGAAATCGTCATTTTGGGACGTCCCTACAAGGTATCCTGTCCCTTGGGACAGCAGGATGCCCTGCGCCAGGCCGCCGAGCAGCTGACCGACAAGTTGATCGACCTGCGTCAACGCTCCAAAGTCTCCAGCAACGAGCAATTGGCTATCATGGCGGCGCTTAATTTCTGTCATGAGCTCTGCCTTGAAAAAGAGAAAAACCACCAATACTCTGAGACCATGGACAAGCGGATCAAGATGCTGCAGCGCACCATCGAAGCGGCCCTGATCGAGCACGGACAATATGGTGATTCCAGCGAAGAGGGGCAACAGCCCTAATCGCAAACCGTTTTAAAATTCCCTGGGATGTTTGTCAGCCGGTTCAAGTCCCCGAGCCGATATTCATACCAAACAGGGGATCTGCCTTCTGGCTATTGCGCATGCTCGGCACGACCGAGAAGCCTGCGGTCAGATCCGATCCCCGCCTTGAACCGACGGTTCAAGGGCCCAAACCGGCAACGGCATCTCGGGGTACCAACAGCAAAAGCCCGTCACCAGCGTGACGGGCTTTTTCTTTGCCTGATGATCAACGAACTGTCCCGTCCTGAATATGGTTTACACCTTTCCCCCCAATAAATGGAGAACCCGATGGGACAAGGTGTGAAACGGACACTACCATAACGACAAAGCCCGCCAAAAGGCGGGCTTTGTTTTGCAGCAGGCAAGCACGTTTAGATGGCCATCTGCTCGTGGGGGGAGCCATGGTGGCGCAACCAGACAAAGCTCAGCGCCACGATCAGCACCATCAGGGTCATGATGGCCCCCAGGGTCACCTGTCCAGTCATCGGGAAACCGGCGGCCAGCAGGGTCACCACGCCCGCCCCCAGATTCTGCATCCCGCCGAGAATGGCCCCCGCGGTGCCGGCCTGACCCGGGAAGGGCTCGATGGCACAGGAAGTGGCGGTCGGGTAGAGAATGCCGCTACCGATGAAGTAGACGGCCGCACCACCGACCAGCGAGGCGGCACTCACCACCCCGAACAGCCCCGGCACCAGAATGATGAGGGAGCCGAGCGCCAGAAAGGCGATGCCAAGGCGCATCAGTTTGCCCTGAGTCAAACGGAAGCTCAGCTTGGCAGAGAGCCAGGCACCGAACAGATAGCCGGGCAGCGGCAGCACGAACAGCACGCTCACGGTACGGGCGCTCAGTTTCAGCACATCGCCCAGCAGCACACCGGCCGCCGCTTCAAATACCGCGAGTCCAGCAAAGGTCGCCATCAGGCAAAGCAGGTTGCCCTGAAACTTGGGGTTGCCCAGCACGTGGCGATAGGCAGCACCGACGCGCAGTGGCTGACGGGCAGCAGCAGGCAGAGTTTCACCAAACCAGGCCATGATCGCCAGAGTGGCTACGGCACCAAAACCGAACAGGAACCAGTAACCGGCGCGCCAGTTGAACAGCTCGGTCAGCCAGCCCCCAAGCACAGGCGCCAGCAGCGGGGAGAAGATCACCCCCATGCTCACCAGACTGTTGGCGCGGTTGAGCTCGGCGCCGTTGTAGCGATCGCGCATCACGGTGCGGCTCATGGCGCCACCGGCACCGGTGCCCAGCCCCTGAATAAAGCTGCCCACCAGCAGGGCGGAAAAATGGGGGATGACCTGAATGATCAGGGTGCCTACCAGAAACACCATCATGCCGACGATCAGCACCGGACGACGACCAATGCGATCCGACAACGGCCCGTAGACAAACTGGGAGAGGCCATAGGGGATCAGGTAACAGGCCATCACCGCCTGCAACTGGCCCGAGGCCACATTGAAGTCCCCCGCCATCATGGGAATGGAGGGGACATAGAGGGTCTGGGTCATCTGGCCCACAGCGACCATCAGAATGGTCAGTAAAAACAACGGATAAAAACTGTGCCGATCCATATCAGTCCCAAAAAATCGAAAAATGCTGCCGCCCCTCTGGCACAAAATGGCCCAGAGGAATCTGATCACAGAGGCTGTGATGCAATCAAAAACAGTGTTGGAAACAGTAGGCGGGGAGCCCGCCAGACCACCGCACAGGACGCTTGGTGGTATGGGGGCATCATAGTGATTCAGCTCACAGAAAACGAACGAATCTTTATAATCGGCTTGCCTTAGTTTTTCTAATATTACGGGGCTTTACGCCCCATCAGCAGTTAAAAATCAACGGGTTACCATCTGCTGCGCCTGCTTGATCAGCTCATCGGGCTGCTCCTTGCGTGGCGGTATGGTGATCCCCTTCTGGCAGGCAGGTTTCTCGGCCATCCGATCCATCCAGGCTTGCAGATGGGGTAACCCCTCGATGGAGATGCCGCTCCAGTCATAAATCCGCACCCAGGGCCAGGTGGCGATATCGGCGATGCTGTACTCGTCCGCCAGATATTCGTGATGAGCCAGATGGCTGTCGAGCACCTCGAACAGGCGGCGCCCCTCCTTCTGGTAGCGTTCGATGGCGGCGGGGATCTTCTCGGGGAAATAGCGGTAGAAGACGTTGGCCTGCCCCATCATGGGTCCTACCCCGCCCATCTGGAACATCAGCCACTGGATGGCCTGAGAGCGTCGTTTAGGATCGGCCGGCAACAATTTGCCTGCTTTCTCCGCCAGATAGATGAGGATGGCGCCCGACTCGAATACGGCAAAATCGTCGTTATCCCGATCGACGATAGCCGGAATGCGGCCATTTGGGTTGATGGCAAGAAACTCGGGCTTCTTCTGATCCAGTGCCGACAAATCGAGGGGAATGACCCGATAGGGCAAACCCAGCTCTTCGAGAGCGATCGCCACTTTGAAACCATTGGGGGTCGCGGCGGTGTAAAAATCGATCATGATTCACTCCTTGTTGGTCATAGCCAGATTGCACAGTTTTAACAGGGTGCAACACCATAGCCACCTCATCTTGCAACAAGTGACCGGCTCCAGACCATTAAAAAGCGGCGCACCATAGGCCAAATAAGGCCACGGTGCGCCGCTGGTGCGCTCTGGCAATGGTAGATATTAGTTGATCACGGCGACCGGCTTGCGCTGGCGCAGCATGATCAGGCGGGAAAGCAGCGGGAAGTAGGACTCCAGCTTGCGCAACAGCACCCGGCTGCAGGCAGGCTCGGCCAGCTCCGACTCATCCAGCACGATGCCGTTTGAGACAAAATAGAAACGGGGGTCACGCACATCCGGCCCGCAGACCGTCAGCTCCTTGTCCCCCTTGCGGATCAGCAGCGGCAAGACCGGCAAACCGATCGTCTCATCCTCTCCCCGGGCAAATCCGGCATCCTGCCAGGGCGCATCACCGTCGATCAGCAGGATCGCCGCCTCCGTCTTGGCCGGTTGCCACTGGGCCAGGGGGTCACGGTGATGTGGGCAAAGTGATCACCGTACTCGGGTGACGATCGTAAAATGGCCAGCAGTCCCTCGCTGGCAGTAGACACATTTTGACTCACTAATGACAAATTCATGGTTCACATCCCTATGCTCATGACAGCCTGTATCCGGCTGCTGGGATAAGACTAGCGCAGATCTGGTCTATATTGGAGCCGTCAAATCTGGCAGTGGTAATCAATTGGTCGTAGGGGGATAACAGTTGCCATCGCACAAAATACTGGTATCATACCGTGTCCTTTTATCCCCGTTCTTTAACATCCAGTGGTGAACCTATGCATCCGATGCTGAATATCGCCGTGCGCGCTGCGCGCAACGCCGGTCAAGTTGTAGTAAAAGCCTTCTCCCAGCCCGAGAACATTGAGGCTATCCAAAAAGGCAGCAATGACTTCGTGACCAACGTTGACCGTGAAGCCGAAGCGGCCATCATTCACACCATCAAAAAATCTTACCCGGAGCACAGCATTGTTGCTGAAGAGTCTGGTGAGATTGCCGGTACCAATCCGGACTACCAATGGATCATTGACCCACTGGATGGCACGACCAACCTTGTCAAAGGCATTCCGCACTTTGCCGTTTCCATCGCCCTGCGCGTAAAAGGCAAAACCGAACAAGCCGTTGTTTACGATCCCATCCGTGACGAACTGTTTACTGCTACCCGTGGTAGCGGCGCCCAGCTGAACGGCTACCGCATCCGTGTCGGCAAAGCCAAAGAGCTGGCTGGCACCGTACTGGCCACAGGTTTCCCCTACAAGCAAAAGCACCACATCGAGTCCTACCTGAAGATGTTCCAGAGCATGTTCATCGAATGTGCCGACATCCGTCGCTCCGGCTCTGCCGCACTGGATCTGGCCTACGTGGCTGCCGGTCGCGTCGACGGTTTCTGGGAAATCGGCCTCAAGCCCTGGGACACCGCTGCCGGTGAACTGCTGGCCAAAGAAGCTGGCGCCATCGTCACTGACTTCGTAGGTGGTCACAACTACGAAAACTCCGGCAACATCGTGGTTGCCAACCCGCGCGTCCTGAAAGAGATGCTGGGCAAGATCCGTGAAGAGCTGCCGGAGTCTCTGGCCAAATAAGCCAGCCTTCGAGCAGACAGATAAAAAAACCGGCGCAAGCCGGTTTTTTTATTGCTGCGATATGCCCTGTCAGGGCACACTGTAGTGATGTGATGGACGCCCCCTCCCTGCGCGGTCAGTTTCATACTTAGGCTGACAGCGTTCAACTTGGGGGATCACCACATGAACACGATCAAAGTAGTTGGAATCGATATTGCTAAGTCTGTTTTTCAGGTGTGTGTATGGATGGCTGATGGTTCTGTTGCCTGGAATCGTAAAATATCTCGCCAGAAACTGCTCCACACGTTGCGCCAGTTTCCACCGCAAACACTGATTGCTATGGAAGCTTGCTCAACATCTCATTTCTGGGGACGAGCACTGATATCGATGGGCTATGACGTAAAGCTCATTCCCACACAGCATGTCAAAGCCTTTGCAAGACACCAGAAGAATGATGCCAACGATGCATTAGCTATTTGTGAAACAGCTTGCCGACCAGGGATCCACTTCGTCTCAGTTAAAACTACAGAACAACAAGATATCAAGGCGTTACGTAGTGCTCGCCAGCTCATAGTTGAGCAGCGAACCGCTCTGGCTAACCAACTACGGGCATTACTTGCCGAGTACGGAGTCATTATTCCAGCCGGGTTACAACGCCTGCAACGACAACTGCCAGAAGTGCTTGAAGACGGAGACAATACGATAACCTTCACGCTTCGCCGACTACTGAGCCTGTTACGAGAAGATATGCAGATGCTCACTGAACGGATTGATGTCTTGGATAAGGAACTAGCTGAACTGTCCAGCCAGCAGGTTGCCTATCACCACTTATTGACCATTCCTGGTGTCGGGCCACTGATTGCCGCTGCGGTGGTCAGTGAGGTTGATGCCACCCAGTTTTCCAGCGGCCGTGAGCTTTCTGCTTGGTGTGGCTTAGTCCCTCGACAGCACAGTTCAGGTGGAAAACAACGGCTTTCATCCATGACCAAGAACGGTAATCGTAACTTGAGGACCTTGATCATCCATGGCGCTCGAGCGGTGATGCGTTGTGTGCAAAAACGGGATGACAGTTTAGGGAGATGGGTTAAGGCAATTGAATTGCGGCGTGGCTTCTTGAAAGCCACTGTCGCCCTGGCAAATAAGTTAACTCGGATCATCTGGCGTGTACTAACTGACTCGGTTGATTTCAGTATGAACAGAGCTTTTGCAGGAAGTTAATTTGATATTTGCTTAGAAAATCTACGTTACTGAGTTTGCAGGCACTGATGAAGAAACGGGTACCGTCCTTGTAACAGCCTGAATTAGACCTGGGTATGCATATACCGGTGTAGTGATAAGGAAGCAAGGCTCGGATGACATCATGGCGAGGGAGTTAATCCCATCATAACGCCGGATATATGGTCGCAAACCGTATCAGTTCAGTTCTTGCACAACCCGGGGGCGTCCATATATGGTCTAATCATCCCGGACACCATTTTAGGTGGTACAGTCGCCACCATGACCTGAGGTGTTCAATGACAAGATTACGTCGCTCATTTACTGCCGAATTCAAACTCGAAGCCGCATCCCTGGTGCTCGACCAGGGATATTCTGTCCCTGAAGCCAGCCGTTCACTGGATGTCGGTGAAACCGTACTTCGCCGCTGGGTTCAGCAACTGCAATCCGAACGAACTGGCACAACCCCAATCGGCAAAGCACTGACTCCGGAGCAGCAAAAAATTCAGGAGCTGGAAGCCCGTATCAACCGGCTCGAACGTGAAAAGGACATTCTAAAAAAGGCTACTGCTCTCTTGATGGCGGACGAGTTCACACGTACGCGCTGATAGACCGATTAAGGGAGCAAGCCCCCATCACCTTGGTCTGCTGCGCTTTCGATGTTCCAACATCCTGCTTTTACGACTATCTGGCCCGCAGACGGGCGATTAACCGTGAGCGGATACAGCAACGCAGTGAGTTGCGCCGGTTGTTCAAAGAGAGCAGGAGCTCTGCAGGCAGCCGCGCCTTGATGTCGATGATGCGGGAGTTGGGGTATCAGATTGGTCGATTCAAAGTACGTAACCTGATGAAGGAAGCCGGGCTGGTATCCAAACAGCCGGGCGCTCATCGTTATCAGGTCGCCCAGTCTGAGCGACCGGACATTTCCAATCTGCTGGCTCGCGAATTTGATGTCCAGCAACCCAATCAGGTGTGGTGTGGCGATATCACCTACGTCTGGGCAGGTGGACGCTGGCATTACCTGGCAGCGGTGCTTGACCTGCACACCCGGCGGGTCGTGGGCTGGGCGATGTCTGATAAACCTGATGCAGAATTGGCAATCAAAGCACTGGAGATGGCCTATCAGCAGCGTGGTTGCCCATCCGGTGTGCTATTTCACTCTGACCAGGGCAGCCAATATGGCAGTAGGGCATTTCGGCAACGACTGTGGCGCTATCGCATGACCCAGAGCATGAGTCGGCGTGGCAACTGCTGGGATAATGCCCCGATGGAGCGATTGTTCAGAAGTCTTAAAACGGAGTGGGTTCCGGCTATGGGATACATGAGCGTGCGGGAGGCAAAGCGGGATATCAGTTATTACCTGATGGATTACTACAACTGGCGGCGTCCACATCAATACAATGACGGGATACCGCCAGCAAAAGCCGAGGTTCGGCCTAACCAAGTGTCCGGATTTAGTTGACCACTACACACATATTCTGGCGTTGGGGAGACTCAGGCTGCCAATTTGGGCTGGGGGTACGTGGCGGTATGCTCAAGGTAGAAGATGAAAAGAGCGCCAGACTGGGGGGCTGCGCCCGTATCGAATGCCAATGGGGTAACTGGGTAACCTGGCTCCCCGGCGAAATGGTCTGGCTCGATCAGTACCAATTTGGCACTCGCGGCAACGGCTACAAGGATTACGGCGGCCCCTTCCAGTTCGCCCTGGGTATCGGCCTCGGTTACGCCATCACCAAGAATTGGCTGATCGGCTATCAGTATGAGCACATGTCCAACGCCTATATGTATGACAAGAACCCGGGGCTGGACAGCTATACCCTCCACATCGAGTACCGTTTTTAGCCAAGCAGGCTCAACCGTTATCGAAACCGTTAGACAAAAAAAAGCCTTCACTCTCGTGAAGGCTTTTCGTCATGTGCACACTATCCATCGTTACAGATAGAAGATCCCCACGATCAGGGTATGGAAGACAAAACCGACCATCAGTGGTACCGAGGTGCGCTTGATCACCGCGAATGGGGTCAGCTTGGCACCGCTGGAGACGGCGATAATCACCCCGGAGACTGGCGACATGGCTCGCCCCATGTGGGAGGCCTGCTGCATCGGCAGGATCATGGCGGCGGTATTGACCCCCATGCTGGCGGCGATCTGCGGGATCAGCTCGACAAAGGCAAGGAAGGGCGCATTGCCAGAGCCCATGATGATGGCGGCAACCAGCGTCACCAGAGCAAAAACGATCGCCATGGCAAAGGCGGGCAGTCCCACATGTTCGGCGCCGACGATCAGGATATCGATCACCCCCAGCACCTTGATGCCGTGAGCGAAGATCCCCGCCGCCACCAGCAGCCCCACCACGTTGCTGAACGCTGACCCCATGCCGTTGAGGAAGTGGCTGAAACCACCACACACCTGTTTCATGTCACGGGTTCTGGCTGCCTCGACCACCATGCTGATAAACATCGAGATCATCACTATGGTGATGACGTTGAGCTTGATGTGATCGACAAACAGTGAAGAGAAGCCCACCGCCATGATGATGGGCAGCATCGGCAAAATGGCATAAAAGCCGGGGACTCCGACCTGTTGCGCCGACTCATCCACCGTAGCCGCGCCCTGATGCGGGTGTCCATCCTGCAGATCGCAACGACGTTGCCAAAATACGTGCATCAAGCCCACCACCAGCACTGTCGCCAGCGCGGCAGGGCCCTGATAGGTATAGACATACTCGATCACGTTGTGGCCCATGCCCACCGCATCGGTTGCACGGATGGCGTCGATAGCGGTCGGGGTATAAGCCACCCCGAGGGAGGTAGCAATCACCCCGGCCGACGAGGCCGCAGAGAGGCCAAGCCCTACCATGATGGGGAACAGGGTCGCCATCAACAGTACCGCCAGACCAGTCGCCGAGGGGATCGCCAGTTGCAGCGCGCTGGCCAGCAGGTAGGAGAAGAACAGCAACACATAGGGGGAGCGCAACCGGCGCAGTGGACGAATCGCAATGCACACCACCGCATCGTTGGCACCGATATGATCCATGTAATGGGCAAAGCCCATCAGCGCCATGATCATCAAGCCAAGATCGGCCGCCCGCGAGCTGAAGAGATCCCGCATCACCTCGAAGGGATCGAACAGGGCAATTCCGGTGCTCTCGACCCCTTTGGGCAGCACACTCCCCCACCCTGCCAGCTGGCTTGCCATCATCAGCACCAGACCGGCGGCAAACAGCACCGGCTCGGCCCGATAGCCTTTGAGAATCAGTCTGGCCACCAGCACGATGACCAGCACTGCAATAACTACCTGAAACATGACGACTCCTTAGCGGCTGAAACGGGCGTGGGTGAACTTGATGATCTCGATCACCACGGCACTGGCCGCCTCGAGGGATTTAACCGGCAGGTACTCGTAGATGGAGTGAAAGTTGTGGGCACCGGTAAAGAGGTTCGGGCAGGGCAATCCCTTCTGGGAGAGCACAGCGCCATCATAACCACCGCGCATCGGGATAGGCTTGGGGGTGATCCCCAGCGTCTCGTAAGCGGCCAGCGCCAGCTCGATGGGGTAGCGGTTCTCCCCCTGCAGGCTGTTGAAGACATTGCTGTAGCGATCGCTCAAGTGGTAACTCACGCTCTGCTCACCCCACAGGGCCTGACAGCTCTTGCCGAGGGTATCGAGCAGGGTCATTCGTTGCTGATACCCCTGCTCGGTGAAGTCGCGCACATCCAGCTTGAGCACTGTGTTGGCGCTGTTGCCCTGCATCTGCTTGACCCAGTAGTAGCCCTCACGCCCTTCGGTATATTCAGGCGCCTCGCCCCCCGGCAGCATGGCGATGAACTTGTGGGCCATCAGCAGGGAGTTCTTCAGCTTGCCCTTGGCCGACATGGGGTGGGCCGAGGCACCGTGAAAGACAAACTCCGCATCCCCCGCATTCCAGTTCTCATAGACCAGCTCGCCAATCCCGCAGCAGTCGAGGGTGTAGGCAAAGTCAGCGCCAAAACGTTCGGTATCGAACGCCTTGGCCCCGCGCAGCCCCTGCTCCTCGTCCGGTACCAGACCAATTTTGATGGTGCCGTGAGGGATCTCCGGGTGTGCCTGCAGATAGGCAACCGCATTGACGATGGCGGCGATGGCCGCCTTGTCATCGGCCCCCAGCAGGCTGGTGCCGTCGGTCACGATGATCCGATCGCCGACATAGTTGGCCAGCTCGGGGAACTCGCTCAGACGCAGGGTGACCTGCTGGTCGGCATTGAGGCAGATATCGCCCCCTTCATAGGCCACTACTTGGGCATGGGTATCGTTGGTGTGTTCAGCACTGGTATCGAGATGAGCAAAGAAGGCCACGGTGGGCAGATCCCCCGCCACATTGGCAGGAAGTGTGGCGGTCAGGATGGCGTTATCCGCCACCTCCACGGTCAACCCCAGGGCGATCAGCTCCTGCGCCACCTTGTCAGCCAGCACCCGTTGCCCCGGGGAGGAGGGCATTACCCCGGCGGCGCCCGCTTCACGATTGGTGGTGGTATTGATGGCGGTGTATCCCAAAAATCTGTCGACAATATGCATTGCGGTAGTCCTGTGAGTAGTGACGGATATGATGCCGTGACGAGATCCGGCGGCGCGGTCGCCTTATTCAGAAAGCAGCCGTCTGATGAAGCGATAACGCCTTGGATTAACGAGAAAAAATGAGATGGATAAAGAGAGTGCCCATCACAGTCGAATCAATGGGTAGTGATAAATAACACAGAAAAGCTGCATAAAAGCCATCAGATAACCAAAAGTGGGTAGCTGATCACATGCCTGATATGCTGAAAGGCGAAATAAAAACCTGAATGAAAGTCTCTGCTTTCGTATCGGGTAGCGAAATCCACTGCCCGGGCCAGACACATTGGCGGGATGTCATAAAGGAAAAATGCCGGAGCACAGGCTCCGGCATCGATAGAGGAAAAGTGAGCTGGGGGCCGGTCAACCCGGCGGCTGCTCAAACCGACCGCCCCCCTTCTGCATGATAAGTGCGTCGCGGTTAATCCTTCTTCGCCTTGTTGGCGAAGAAGATATCGGCCTGAATATCCTGGGTGCGCACCGTGAAGATCTGGTTGGTCAGATCCTCGGTCAGCGTTTCGGCCTCCTGCATCACCCGCAGATTGAAGTCGTTGAGCATGCTGTTGGCGGCAACCTTGTCGGTCTTGACCGTTTTCAGGTAGTTGGCTTCCATCTCTTTCTGCTCTTTGGCGATCTTAGCCTCCCAGCTCTGGTACGCATGCTTCACCATGGGGGCCAATTTGGGGTAATCGGTCATCACCAGGGTCTGCAGCTTGCGATATTTCCAGTAGATGGAGTCGCTGTCGGCCTTGTCGCTACCCATGGCATAGTGGGCCGGATAGGCTTCCAGACTGCTGTAGTAGGGAACGAAGGCGGTCAAGTCCGCCATGCCGAGGCCCACATAGGTCACCTCCCCCACCTCGCGCGGCATCCAGGGGCGCACCTGCATCACATGGGCCTCGTAGGTGCGAAGCACGCTGATGGGGCGCCACGGCTCCTGGCCGTTCAACCCTTTGCCGTAAGGGTCGTGCTCGGTGCCGTCATAGTGATTGCGCAGCACCGCCTTGACCTCCTCCAGAGTCATCTTCTTCTCGGGGGTCAGGGTGACCGGGAATTGGCGACCGGCATCCACCGTTTGCTTGAGCGAGGGGTTGAACATCTGCTGTATGGTCCAGACCCGGGGATCGTTATAGGTACGATCCCGCTCGTCGTCGCGGGTATAGGCTTTCGAGAAATTGAACGTCCCATCCTTTTGTGGCTGGTAGAGCCCCTTCTCGGTGGCAAACTCGACCAGATTTTTCGAGCCCATCATGTCGGCACTCTTGGGATCGTAGTGCTGCAAGCGACCCTGATTGCCAGAAGCAAAATACTGGTCCTTGGGCAGACGCTGCGCCATCCAGTGGTGACCAGTGGCTGTCTCCAGATACCAGAGCTCGTTGTCATCCACCACGGCGACGCCAAACCCCTCCCCCGCCCCCAGGGTCTCTATGATGTTGCCCAGCAGGGCGACCGCCTCGCGGGCCGATGTGGACCGGGAGAGCAACACATCGGGAATGTCATCCTCGGTGATCCCCTTATCTTCCACATAGGGGTCAAAGGCGAGCGCTTCGGGTGAGGCAAAAATGGACTCGGTGCCGCTCACCCCGACTCCCTTCTCGTTGAACCCGGTGGCGCCATGCAGCTGGGTCTTCCAGTTCGGTACCGTGGTATAGCGCAGGGAGTTTTTCGGCAAGGGGTAGCTGAAATCATTGGCGCCATTGTGAGCCTTGGAGCTGTGCATACCGCTCTGCCCCTGCTTGGCCGGATGGATCACGAAATGCTGGGCTTTCAGGGCATCGCTGTCGGCGCTGCGGGCCACCATCATGGAGCCATCGGCGCTGGCTTCACTGCCGACCAGCAAGGTGGTACAGGCGAACGCCGACGAGAAGAGAGCAAGGTTGATGGAGAGTGCGACGACGCACTTTTTGAAGGAATACATGAGATCTCCTTGTTGCACAGAGTGGTTGCAAATAAGCGGTGGCGCGCCAGTCAACCTGCCGCTGTCACAAGGGATCTGCGCGGTGACACGGGCCGGACAGTGCGGGCCATCAAACCGTAAACACGAAAAAGAGCAGTGCGAATAAACCATGGAAACCAAGGAGGTAGCCAAGGCCCCCTGATAGGCGACCTGTACGCATTTCTGCTTTCAGCTGTTCCGCTGGCGTGGCGATACTAGGCCCAATCAACTGACTTGAGTGTGACTGACAGCCCAAAACACCAACAATAAAGACTCAATCGATGCAAAATGTTGATAAGTGTGACAAGCGCAGGATCCTTGGCGACATTCAGCCGTCAACACGAGGCACGCAAGGCGCATACAGAAGGGAAATAAAGAGATGAGGAGATATAACGCGCGGGATGGCGTGCTGACGCCATCCCGCGATTCAAGTCAGTAGGTCACTGCGCATCCGGCTGGTTGGCGGGGGCGGCTTTGATAAAGGCTTGCAACTGTTCGCAGTTGGCGACGATGCGGCGGATAGTGGGGTAATCGTCCAGGGTCATGTCGTAGCGGCGGGCGTTGTAGACCTGGGGCACCAGCATGCAGTCGGCCAAGGTCACTTCGTTGCCAACACAGTAGACACCGGCGGTGGTCATCAACAGCTGTTCGAGGGCGGTGAAGGTCTCGTCAATCCAGTGGCGATACCAGCGAGCCTCCTGCTCGTTGTTGGCCCTGAAGTGTTCTTCCAGATAGTTGAGCACCCGCAGATTGTTGAGCGGGTGGATATCGCAGGCGATCATGTTGACGATCTGGCGCACCCGGGCCCGCGCGTCGGGGGAAGAGGGCATCAGTGAGTAGGCTGGATAGGTCTCGTCAAGGTACTCCATGATGGCGACCGACTGACCGATCTGCACATCGCCATCCACCAGAAACGGCACCAGCCCTTGCGGGTTGATCCGGCGATAAGCCTTCTCGCTCTGCTCGCCTTGCCGCAAATTGATGGGGTGCTGCTCATAGGCGAGCCCCTTGAGCTGCAACACGATCCGCACCCGAAAACTTGCCGACGAACGCCAATAGCCAAACAACTGCAACATAATCTGTCCCTGCATCTTATCTGGGCCCGAAGCCCGGCAGGTGCTCACCACCTGCCTCCTTGTGTATCCGGCACCGGTTGAGGGCTCGTCGTGATCCGGACATATCCCGAATAGGTTTGCCGCCAACCGGCGCTGGCCATCAACCTCCCTGACCGCTCGCTGGCACCACCTGTTGAGAGATGGTGCCAAACAGGTTTTGGCCAGAGCGATCCTCCATCGCGATCGACACTCTATCACCAAACTGCAAATAGGGGGTTATAGCTTGATCACAATCAAGAATTTCCAGCATGCGGCGCTCGGCAATGCAGGATGAACCGGCGCTGCGATCGTAGTTGGAGACGGTGCCGGAGCCGATGATGCAGCCCGCACCAAGGGGGCGGGTCTTGGCCGCATGGGCAATCAGCTCGAAGAAGCTGAAGGTCATGTCCACCCCGGCATCAGGTGCGCCAAACAGGGCGCCATTCAGATGGGTGTGCAGGGGCAGCAGCACCTTGCCATCGCGCCAGTCATCGCCGAGCTCGTCCGGGGTGATGGCCACCGGCGAGAAGGCGCTCGACGGTTTGGACTGGAAGAAACCAAAGCCCTTGGCCAGCTCCGCCGGAATGAGGTTACGCAGGCTCACGTCGTTGACCAGCATCAGCAGCTTGACGTGACTGGCGGCCCCCTGCGCGCTCACCCCCATCGGCACGTCGTCGGTGATGATGGCCACTTCCGACTCGAAATCGATCCCCCACTCCTCGGAGCCCATGACAATCGGCCCACGGGGGGCGAGAAAACTGTCGGAGCCCCCCTGATACATCAGCGGATCGTGCCAGAAGCTCTCCGGCATCTCGGCGCCGCGCGCCTTGCGCACCAGCTCCACATGGTTGACGTAGGCGCTGCCATCGGCCCACTGATAGGCGCGCGGCAGCGGAGAGAGGCAAGACGCTTCGTCAAAGGGGAACGCCTCGGCCACACGGCCCTCGTTAAGCTGCTGATAGATAGCCTCCAGCCTGGGGGCAACCTCGGCCCACTCGTCGAGGGCGGCCTGCAGGGTGGGAGCAATCTCGCTCACCCGTACCGCACGGGTCAGATCCCGGCTCACCACCACCAAAGCGCCATCGCGCTTGCCATTGTTCAATGTTGCCAATTTCATAAGCGATTCCTTATTTGCCGGCAGCAGCGTCCGAGCGCTGCCAGCTGGAGACATACCGGGTGTTCTCGATCCCTTCGCACAGACTGCCGACATTCAGCGCATCGCGGGTATCTAACATCACCGCCACCTCGTCGGTGAACTTCTTGGCATAGGCCTGCCCTGCCGCAAACGCCTTGGGATGGGGGCCATGGGTGAAACCGGCGGGATGGAAGGTGACCATGCCCCGCTCGATGTTGTCCCGGCTAAAGAAATCCCCCGCGTGGTAAAAGAGCACCTCGTCGTAATCGTCATTGCTGTGATAGAAGGGCACCTTGAGGGCGCCGGGATCGCTCTCGATGGGGCGTGGCACGAAGGTACAGATCACGAAGCGGCTCGCCACAAAGGTCGAATGAGCCGACGGCGGCAGATGGTAGCGGTGGCTCATCAGCGGGCGGATATCCCGCCAGTTGAGGCGCACAACGCACAAATCCCCGTGCCACCCTTGCGCATCCAGCGGGTTGAACGGCCAGGTGATAACGCTAATCTCGTCGTGGCGCTTGACCTGCAGCGACCAGGGATTCTCATCCTGCTGGGCTAAAAAGCGCTCGTTGATGGCGGGCACATCGAGCGCCGCCGGGTCGAAGATGGCGTGATTGCCCACCAGCCCCTTGTCCGGCAGCTGGTAGCTGTCGTTGGTCGCCTCGATCATCAGGATGAACAGGGGCGCCGTCGGCTCGATGCGCCACATGGTGCCACGGGGGATCACCACATAGTCGCCGTCCCGCAGGCTCAGGTGGCCGTAATCGCAGAAAAACTCGCCGCCCCCCTCGTGGATAAAGAGCAGCTCGTCACCGTCGGCGTTGCGCACCAGAAACGGCATTGCCTCGGAGAGCCGCCAGATGCGATAGCGGCAGTGGGGGTTGCTAAGAATGTCGGGAGCCACCCAAGGGGAGAGCGAGCTTACCTCCTCTTGCAGGGCATTGAGGTCAAACAGCCGTGGCCGCAGCGGCCCCTCCCAACTGCTCCAGTCGGTAGGGGCATGCTTGTGGTGCATGTGGGTGGCGGGGCCGAAAAAACCGCTGCGCCCCAGTTCGCGCTCATAGATGGCCTGTTCCGGCAGGTCGGCATGGGCCTGCCGGGAGTGGGTTCCCTCCCGATGGGGGAAGTTAATCCAGTTACGCATCGCTCGCTCCCTCTTTGCGGGCACCCTTGTCATCCTCGCCGCCATCCAGCACGCCACGGCGGATCTGGTCCAGCTCGATCGATTCAAACAGCGCCTTGAAATTGCCCTCACCAAACCCTTCGTTGCCCTTGCGCTGGATGATCTCGAAGAAAACCGGGCCAATCACGGTATCGGTAAAGATCTGCAACAGGATGCCATCCTTGGTAGGGGAGCCGTCGATGAGGATGCGCAGCTCTTTGAGGGCCGCCAGATCCTCCTGATGCCCCTCGACCCGACTGTTCACCTTCTCGTAGTAGGTATCCGGGGTCGGCATAAAGCCGGTACCGCGGCTGCGCAGGGTGCGGATGGTGTGGTAGATATCGCTGGAGGCCATGGCGATGTGCTGGATCCCCTCCCCCTTGTACTGACGCAGGTACTCCTCAATCTGGGACTTGTCATCCGCCGACTCGTTGATGGGGATGCGGATCTTGCCGCAGGGGGCGGTCATGGCGCGTGAATGCAGCCCGGTCAGCTTGCCCTCGATATCGAAGTAGCGAATTTCGCGGAAGTTGCCGATCCGCTCATAGAAGTTGGACCAGACATCCATATTGCCGCGATGCACGTTGTGGGTCAGGTGATCGATCTCCATAAGACCGGCATCCACCTCCGCCATCCGGGCCTGCCAGTCGGGGTAGAAGACAAAATCCACGTCATAGATGGAGCCTTTGTCGCCGTAGAGGTCGACAAAGGAGAGCGTGCTCTCGCCGATACCGTAGATGGCGGGAATATTGAGCTCCATCGGGCCAATCTTGCCGACAAAAGGCTTGGCCCCCTTGGCGATGGCGTACTGCTGGGCTTTACCCGCATCGCTCACCCGAAATGCCATGCCGCAAACGCTCGGTCCGTGCAGGCTGGCAAACTGCTCCGCCTGGGAGTGGGGCTCGGCATTGACCACAAAGTTGATATCCCCCTGCCGGTAGAGCCAGCACTGTTTGTGTTTGTGCTTGGCGACCTCGGCAAACCCGAGCGAAACAAACAGGCTCTTGAGAGCGGCAATCCCCTTGGCATCGGGGGCCGTGTACTCGACAAACTCGAAACCGTCAGTGCCTAACGGATTGATGGTGTGGGTGGCGGAAGAGGTGGCATTCATCGGGCGCTCCTTGCTCTTGATTCGGTTAAAACGGATTGCAGCACCCAGCGGCGCGGCAAGTGTTAACAACTTGTTTCATTAGAAGCAGGGCGTAGCAGGAAGAGAAGAGGCGGGTTGCAGATAGTTTTTCGCAGCTGGCAACAAAAGATGTAAATAGATTGTGACATTCAAGCGGCAGCCCTGCGGATCAAACGGTGACGACCAGTATGGCTGTCAGCTTTGGCTTACAGTTGCCAGTTTTTGACCATCAGATGGGGCAAGCAGGCCCGGGCCTTTTGCAGTCGCACAGGCGTTGGATTGATCAACCACGCCTCTTTCCCCAACCCCAGCAGCGGCAGATCGTGCAGGCTGTCGCTCAGGGCCAGCTCGGCATCGAGGGCGCAGATCTCCGGCAGCAGCTTGTGCTGGCCGTGGCAATAGAAGCGCGGCATCAGGCCGCCAAAACGGTAGTGCATCTGCGAGCCAATGATCCGGTGGGGCAACTGGCCGGGCAGTTGCTGATAGAGCTGGGCTCGCACCAGCGCGCAAGGACTGGCGGAGATCACCCAGCAGCGCGCCCCCTCGCTTTGCAGCAATTCGCGAGCCTGACAATACAACCCCGGCCTGGTGCGGCAATAGGCGCGCACCAGCTTACGCCAGCCCAAAGGGGAGAGCCCAAAGGTGATGGCCCACCAGATAAGGGAGATACCTCGCCGCCGCTGGCTGGGCAGCAAATAGACCCCCCCACCCAGCGCAATCACCGGCAACAGCAGCAGCGGCCAGATCCGGCGGCGCAGAATATAGCGCAGCAGACCGGCATGACTGTCGCCGGGGGCCAGGGTGTCGTCAAAGTCGGCCAGGATCCAGCGCGGCGCGCGCTCATCAGGCTCACGCTTTATCGATGAATGGATCATGACGTCAGACGCTGGGCGCATAAGCATCAGGGCGCAAGGGTCGCGATGGCGGCCATGAGCTCGGGAGTAACAAATTCACTCCCCACATCGGGCGGACAGACAAAGTCGAACGGCTCGCCCGCCAGGGTAAAACTCAGTCGCCAGGCGTGCAGATAGCCGCGATCGGAGGGCGTACCGCCATAGCGCTCATCCCCGAGAATGGGGGCGCCGATACTTTTGAGGGCAACCCGGATCTGGTGGGTTTTGCCGGTCTGGGGCTTGATACGATAGAGCCGCAGCCCCTCGCGCACCGACACCGAATCAAACCAGCTGATGGCGGGGTTATCCAGCGTGCGCGCCAGCATCCAGCTGCCGCCACGCCCCTTTTGCATATCCCCTTTCACCCAGCCCTGCTTCTTCTTCGGTTTGCGATCGGAGAGCGCCAGATACTGCTTGCTCACCTCACGGGCCGCAAAAGCCATGCTCAGCTCACGGTTCGCCTCCGTGGTGCGGGCCAGCAGCACCAAGCCGGATGTCATCTTGTCGAGCCGGTGCACCGGATAGAGGGTGAGCCCTGTATCGGCCTTCACGCGATTGACCAGCCCCGGAATGACCGACTCCCCGTCGCCCTTCTCGTCGTGCATGCCTATGCCGGGCTGCTTGTCGATAACCAGGAAAGCGGGATGCTCAAACAATATCCGGTACATAAAACCTCGGGAACTGGGGAATAAGGCTCACAACCAACGACTGGCGGCGCTCGGGAGTGCTGCATTCTCCCTGCTCGGGCACTATTTGGCAAACCGGGCGGGCAGAGGATAAAGATAAAAAATGGCCCCGCCTGCAACAGGCGGAGCCATTTTCGCTCATCTTGGCAGCTCACACCTTACACATTGCGCGGGCGCAGGTGAGCGTGCCAGCGCGCTTCCCACTTCTTGAACAGCCAGACGATGACAAAGGTGAGCAGCATATAGAGCAGCCCTGCGGTCAAAAACGCCTCGAACGGACTGTAGTAGCGAGAGTTGATGATCCGCGCCGCGCCGGTCAGATCGACGATGGTGATGATGCCCGCCACCGCCGAGCCCTGCAGCATGAAGATCACCTCGTTGCTGTAAGCCGGCAGTGCCCGACGAAACGAGTTGGGCAAAATGATCCGGGTCAGGGTCTGCCAGCGAGTCATGCCAAAGGCGTTGGCAGCCTCAATCTGGCCGCGCGGCATATTGTGCACCGCCCCGCGCACGATCTCGGCGGTATAGGCGGCAGTATTGAGGGTGAAGGCCAGCAGGGCGCAGAACCAGGCTTCGGAGAAGAGCGACCAGGCGGCACTGTTCTTCAGCCACTCCCACTGAGCGGCGCCGTAGTAGATGATAAAGAGCTGCACCAGCAGCGGGGTGCCGCGAAAGAAGTAGATATAGGCCCAGATCGGCCCCTTGATCAGCCAGTTGCGGCTGTTGCGCAGAATGCCCATGGGCACCGCCAGCATCAACCCAAGGATCAGAGAGAGGGCCACCAGCCAGACGGTGGTATAGAGCCCCTCCCAGTAGGTGGGCCACTCTTTGAGAATGATTGAGAAATCCATGGCTTACCTCGTCTTGATGGCGTAATGACGCTCGGCCCACTTGAGCGCCGAGGTGGAGACTGCGGTGAAGATCAGGAAGATCAGCGCCACCGCCATGTAGAAGGTGAAGGGTTGCTGGGTCGAGCCCGCCGCCAGCGAGGCTTTGCGCACCATGTCATCAAGGCCGATGATGGAGACCAGCGCGGTGGTTTTCAGCAGCACCAGCCAGTTGTTGCCAAACCCCGGCAGGGCGTGGCGCATCATCTGGGGGAAGAGGATCCGGACAAACACCTGGGTTGCCCGCATGCCAAAGGCCCGTGCGGCCTCCAGTTCGCCTTTGTCCACTGCCAGAATGGCGCCGCGAAAGGTCTCGGTCATGTAGGCGCCGAAGATAAAGCCGATGGTCGCGACACCGGCCACAAAGGGGCTGATGTCGATATAGTCCGGAAGCAGGGAGACCCACTCCTGATTGGGATTGCTTTCCAGCAACCAGTTGTTGTAAGCCTCGTTGACCCAGGTGCAGATGCCGTTGATCAGCACCTGGCCACCAAAGAAGAGCAGCATCATCAGCACCAGATCGGGGATGCCGCGAATAATGGTGGTGTAGCCGGTGGCGATGGCCCGGGCCCACTTGTAGGGAGAGAGTTTAGCCAGCGCCCCCAACATCCCCAGCAGCAACGCCAGCAGCAGGGAGGCCAGCGCCACTTCCAGGGTGACCCAGGCGCCCTCCAGCAGCGAGGCTTCGTATCCTTTCAAATCAAACATATGCAGCTCCATCGCCACTGAATCTTCACGCACCTGCTAACCAGAAGGCTCCATAGCAGTCCGAATGAAATATGTGCAGCTCCATTGCAATCAATGCGGGCCCGTAAACTCCCTCAGGGAGGTGACGGGCCCGATGACTACTGACGGGATCAACCTGTCGTTACTTGCCGTAGACGTCTTTGGACTTACTCGCCGTAAACGTCTCTTTGTTTTACTCTCCGTAAACGTCGAACTCGAAGTACTTGTCGTTGATTTCCTTGTACTTGCCGTTGGCACGCAGCGCCAGAATGGCGGCGTTGAATTTCTCTTTCAGATCCTTGTCAGCCTTGCGCACCGCAATACCGGCACCCTCGCCAAACCACTTGGGATCGGTCAGTTTCGGGCCGACGAATTCGAAGGCATCACCCCCCTCTTTCTTCAGCAGACCGTCGGTGATGGCGGCAGAGTCGGCCAGCACATAGTCCACACGACCGGATTTCAGATCGAGATAGGCTTCATCGGCGGTGCCGTAACGCTTGATGGTGGCATTGGGGAAGTTGTCGGTAATAAAGGTATCCATGGAGGTTGCACGCTGCACCGCGACGGACTTGCCTTCCATAAAGGCTTTGTCGAGCTGCACATCAGTGCCCTTCTTGGCGGCAAAGCGGGCCGGAATGTGCTGGTACTTCTGGGTGAAGTCCACCTTCTTCTTGCGCTCTTCGGTGATGTCCATGGTGGCGATGATGGCGTCAAACTTGCGCGACAACAGCGCCGGAATGATGCCGTCCCAGTCCTGCTTGACCAGGGTGCACTTCACTTTCATCTCTTCGCACAGGGCGTTGGCGATGTCGATATCAAAACCTTTCACCTCGCCACTGGGCTCGGTCCAGGAGAAGGGGGGATAGGCACCCTCAACCCCGATCCGGACCTCTTTCCACTCCTTGGCCATCAGGCTACCGGACGCGAGGGCAGTAACTACGGCTGTCGCCAGCATCAGCTTGTTCATGTATCACTCCTTGATAAAACAGTTGATTGGGTAACCAGGCATCCCGCCATCAGTAGATGGAGGAGATGAATTGCTTGAACCGCTCGGATTTGGGATGGGCGAAAATCTCCTTGGGGTTGCCCTCCTCTTCCACCCGCCCCTGATGCAGAAACATCACCTTGTTCGATACATCCCGGGCAAACGACATCTCGTGGGTCACCACCAGCATGGTGCGCCCCTCTTCGGCCAGCTCGCGCATCAGGCCGAGCACCTCCCCTACCAGCTCGGGATCCAGCGCCGAGGTGGGTTCGTCAAACAGCATCACCTCGGGCTCTACCGCCAGCGCACGGGCAATGGCGGCCCGCTGCTGCTGACCACCGGAGAGGTGGCCGGGATAGTAGTCACGCCGCTCCCAGAGTCCAACCCGGTTGAGCAGTTGCTCCGCCTTGGCCAGTGCTTCGGCGCGAGGCACCTTGAGCACCTGGATCGGCACTTCGATGATGTTCTGCATGATGGTCATGTGTGACCAGAGATTGAAACTTTGAAACACCATGGCCAGCCGGCTGCGGATCCGCTCCACCTGACGCATATCCTCGGGCAACCGCTCGCCGGCGCGGCTGGTTTTCATCCGGATCAACTCGCCATGGAGCGAGACGGTGCCGGATGAGGGGGTTTCGAGCAGATTGATACAGCGAAGAAAGGTCGACTTCCCCGAGCCGGAGGAGCCGATAAGGGAGATCACATCCCCCTTGTGGGCGGTCATGTCGATGCCCTTGAGCACTTCGTGGGTGCCAAAATATTTGTGCAGATCACGTACTTCCAGTGCGGCAACGTCGCTCATCCATTACAACCTTGTCTGTCCCTAGACGCCGCAGGGGGCGTGACTCAACCATCGTCCATTTAACAAAAAGTTAACCGATGGCAACCTTCAGCGAAAATATCACCCGGATAGTGAAAAAACAATACAGAACGAGGGTCTTCAGGGGATTCGCTCTATTTTTATTCGCTCTTTGCGTATTTTTCAGCACTTTGTTTGCATAAACAGCCGTTTCAATGGCTATTCCGATAACGCCTTTTTATACCCCAATCATATCAGTGGCAAGAGAAAAGCGTGATGTGTGCCAAACCGGCACCAAAATGGCTTTATGCACCCCCTTGCCGAGCGAAATATCGGTCCCCCGATTGGATCAACTTGATTTCATTGGTGCACTCGGGCTCGCACAGAACCTTATCAAACAGAGAGGTTGTGGCAAAAAAGTAACAATCTGCCCCCAAAAGGGCTGTTTTCGGCCATGAAAGCGATAGATATGTGACACAGAGCCAATAAGTAATGATAAGGTGGTGTTTTTATCAGTTTTTGTGATCGAGGCCTCGATGCTGCTCAATGTGTTGCTGATCCTGTTGCCACTGGCAATCGGCTATCTGATTCCCCTCTCCTCTGCCCGGCTGATCAAGCTGGTCAACCAGAGTCTGGGCAAGATGGTCTACCTCATTCTGTTTCTGATGGGGCTCGGGCTTGCCTATGTGGAGAACCTGGGCAGCAATCTGGCGGTGATCTTCAAGGTCGCCGGGGTGATGCTGACCGCGATCACGGTCTGCAACCTGCTGGCCCTCTGGTGGCTCGACAAGCGCACACCGCCGACCCATGAGGCGAGTGATACCAAGATGCCGAGCAAGCTGCACCTGCTGTGGGAATCCCTGCAGCTCTGCTTTGTGGTGCTCGGCGGCGTGCTGCTCGGGCTGCTGGTGGATCTGCGCGCACTGCCCATCGACAAGTGGAGCGAGTGGGCCCTGATGCTGCTGCTGTTTCTCATCGGGGTGCAGATGCGCAACTCCGGCATGCGGCTGCGCCAGATCCTGCTCAACCCCTGGGGGATGAAGATAGCCGCCACTGTCATCCTCAGCAGCTGGCTGGGCAGCCTGCTGGCGGCCCAGTTGCTGGGCATGCCCTTTGCCCATGGTCTGGCGATGAGCTCGAGCTTCGGCTGGTATTCGCTCTCCGGCATTCTGGTGGCCGACAAACTGGGGCCGGTGCTCGGTTCTGCTGCCTTTATCAACGATCTTGGGCGCGAGCTTATCGCCATTCTGATCATCCCGGTCCTGATGCGTCGCCACCCCTCGGCGGCCATCGGTTACGGCGGCGCCACGGCGCTGGACTTCACCCTGCCGGTCATCCAGAAATCAGGGGGCATTCAGGTGGTACCGGTAGCCATCGTCTCCGGCTTTATCCTGAGCCTGCTCGGCCCCATTCTGATCCTCGGGTTTCTGGCGATCTAAGCCTTATTTCCCCACTGTGTCTAGTCCTGAAATAGGTTTACACATTTTCAACTAGCATTTCTCTACTCAGAACCCCCTATGGACCGCATCGGGGGTTCTGTATTTCAACGCATGATGCGGCCGCTCCGCGTTGTAAATATCCACTGCTTCACGCACCATTTCCCGCGCTTGCGTCAAATCCTGCGGGCTTTGCAACAACAACTCTCCTTTCAAAATCCCGTTCACCCGCTCCGCCAACGCATTCTGGTAACAGTCATACCCATCCGTCATCGAGCATTTCACCCCGTACCGTTCATGTAATGACTGATACAGCACAGAGCAATACTGCACGCCGCGGTCCGAGTGATGGATGAGTTCACCGCCGCCACGCCGTTGCTTCAGTGCTTTCTTAAACGCCATCGCCACCGATTCGGCGTGCATCCCTTCGTGCACGTGATGGCCCACTATCTTGCGTGAGTACGCATCCGTCACCAGGCTCAGGTACAGCGGTCCGCTCCTGGCTGGCAGATAGGTGATATCAGCAACCCAGACCTGCTCCGGAGCCACCGGTGTGACCTGCTCTGGCCCCGCCTTGAGCAAGTTGGGATGACGGTAGAAACGGTGAAAACTGTGGGTGGTCTTGTGATACGCCCGTCTGGGCTGCACCAGCAAGCGGTGCTCGGCCAATATCCGAAACAGCCTGTCCCGCCCGACCTTGAGCCCGCCATCATCCTGACCCTGCAGCAGATAATGTAGCTTGCGGGTGCCGACCCGAGGTTGTCGCAGTCGAACCTGACGCACGAAGCGCACCACCTGCAATCCTTGTGCATGGCGCTCGTCGGCGACCCGATTGCGCTTGTAGTAAGCCTGCCGGCTTATCCCTAGAAACAGGCAAGCCCTGACAATGGTCAGCCTCTCGACTTGCCGCTGCGAGAGGACTTGCCGGGTCGCTTTTTTACGATGGAGACGCCGTAGTCATTCTTCAGCACATCGACGACGGCCTCAAAGAACTGGGCTTTCTGGCTCATCAGCGCCAGCTGTTGCTCGAGTTCCTTGATGCGCTGTTCGGGCGTCTGGTTGTCGGGGTCAGGCATGGTGATGCTCCTGCCGGCACGAACAGAAGCCCCCTGGCTCCAATCTTGCCGACCATGTTTACGCAACCATACCAGAACGGTGGAGCGGCCCTGAATGCCATAACGCACCTGAGCCTGTTTGTAGGTGAGCTCGCCTTTTTCAATCTGCTCGACCAGCGCCAGTTTAAAAGTCAGCGAGTAATCGCGCTGTGTCCGTTTCACACCTTGTCCCATTGGGTTCTCCATTTATTGGGGGGAAAGGTGTAAACCATATTCAGGATGGGACACTGCAGACAAAAAAAGCCCGACCTTGTTGTCGGGCTTTTGCTGCTTGGAGCCACCACGCACTCGCTCTAGCTGCGATATTGCCCGCAGCCTTATTCGCGCCACAGCCCGCCACTCATCACCCTCTCGATAGCAAACGTCCGGGCGTGCACCAGCAGCAGATCCGCATCCTGTCCGACCCCGATATGGCCCTTGCTGCAGAGCCCCAGCGCCTGTGCCGGATTGCTCGTCACCACGGCCAACGCCCTCTCCAGCGAGACACCGAGCCGGGTCGCGCGCACGCACTGCTGCCACAGGCTGGCAATCTGGCCGCAGCGCATCTCGATTAGCCGCCCCTCGCCATCAAAGCGCGGCAGGCTGGCGTTTGCATCCGAGCTGAAGGTGATGCGCTCGGCTGGCACATTGGCGGCCAGCAGCTCGAGAAGCGCATCGGCAGCAAGCCGCTCGCCATCCTCCAGCAGATCGGGAAAGCTCGAGGTGGTGAGGTCGACCCAACCTCCCGCCTTGCCCCACTCAATGGCCTCGGCAAAGAGCCAGGGGTTGCGGTTGCAGTGAGTGGGATAGAGCTGGCTCAGCGGAATATCGGTCTCATCGCGAAGAGCCCTCAGGGGGGCCAATGCCCCCTTGCCATCCCCGACATGGAAGAAGCTGACCCCGCTCTTGCCCGCAAGCAGCCCGGCCACCCGCGCCTCGCTGGCAAGCCTGGCCAGCTCGTCGTGGGTGGGCGCACTGGATCTGTGGTCGCTGATGGCCACCTCCCCCACCCCCAACACCTCGGGGATCAGGATGATGTCCGACTCCACCGTGCCGGTCAGGGTCTTGACCGGCAGATGGTAGGAGCCGGTATACATAAACGCGCTCACCCCGGCGGCGCGAAACTCGCGCACCTTGCCGAGCACCTGCGTGGGAGTGCGGGTCAGGCTGTCGGTACCAAGCGCCGCCACCAGCGTGGTCACTCCGGCCTTGAGCGCCTCGCTCGCCGCCAGTTCAGGGGTACGAAAGGCAAAGCCCCCCTCACCGCCGCCTCCCGTAATATGGGCCAGCGGGTCCACCATGCCGGGCACCAGATAGTGACCCCGTCCATCGACACACATCAGTGGCCAGTCGGCGGGCACGCTCATTCCCTTGCCCATCCAGGCGATGCGGCCATCCGCCACCAGCAGATCTTGCTGGCCAAGGTGGGTGGGGCTGAAGATCTCGGCTCCCTCGATCAGGGTCAACATGGCGATCCTCCTTGCACGATTGTCGCTTGCCCAATGAAAAGAGAGGGAGCAAGCTCCCTCCCCCCGTCAACCACCATATATATCGTACTTGAAGTACTTCTGGTTGATCTGCTGATAGGTGCCGTTGGCACGCAGGGCCTTGATCGCCTCGTCCAGCTTGCCCTTGAGCTCCTTATCGCTCTTGCGCACGGCGATCCCCATGCCATCACCAAACCACTGGCGATCGGTCAGGGCGGGCCCCACATAGTCGAACTTGTCGCCCCCCTCCTTGCCAAGGAGCCCCTGCTCGATGGCAGAGGCATCGGCCAGCAGGGCCAGCACCCGACCCGCTTTCAGATCGAGATAGGCCTCATCGGCATTGCCGTAGCGGACTATGGTGACATTCGAGCCAAAATTGTCGGTCAGGTACTTGTCGTGGGTGGTGGCACGCTGCACCCCGATGCGCTTGCCCGCCATGCCTTCCGGGGTCAGCGTCAGCTCGGTTCCCTTGGCCGCCACAAAGCGATTGGGAATATGGGCATATTTCTCGGTGAAATCGACCTTCTGGCGCCGCTCGTCGGTGATCGACATGGCGGCGATGATGGCGTCGTATTTGCGCGACAGCAGGGCCGGGATCATGCCGTCCCAATCCTGCGCCACCAGCTCGCACTTGACCGCCATCTGCTGACACAGGGCGTTGGCGAGATCGATATCAAACCCCTTGATCTCGCCCGACGCATCGGTCCAGGAGAAGGGCGGGTAGGCCCCCTCCACCCCGAAGCGCACGGTTTTCCACTCCTTGGCCATGGCGGGGGTAGCCAGCAGGCTGGCAACAAACAGGGCTGAGAGGGTCAGTCTGATCTTCATCTTGAGTACTCCATTACATAAAAAGCGCACAGGCGCGGACAAGGCACCGCAGGCGAATGCATGCGATGACCAAAAGCGGCAAAATCTGGATGAGCGAGATCACGCCCGAGCGGGCGTCAGTGAACTGCTCCAGAGGTTCGATCTATTCGTCGAACCACTCGGAGAGATAGAAAGGCTTGAAGTAGAAGGCCAGAAAAAAGCCTCTGGCTTTGCGCATCATGGTGGTTTGTCGCGTCCTGTGACAAAGATGGCAATCACCTTAGCACGCCCGAATTTTGCCCGGCAAGAGGCAGCCGCCAGGCAGTAGCAAAATCCCGATCATGGTCAAGGCAGGCGGGATCCGTTAGGCTCGAAGCACCTTGCCATCCCATAACAGACCCACAGCGACCGATGAATTTTCTGGCCCATCTCCATCTGGCTGCCCACACCCGAAGCTCTCTCACCGGCAATCTGCTCGGCGATTTCGTCAAAGGCACGCTGCCCACTGGGCTTGCCGCCCACTTCGATGAGGGGATCTGGCTACACCGCAAAATTGACGCTTTCACCGACAGCCACCCCGAGCACAAGGCGGCCGTCGCCTGTTTCGAGGCCCCCTGGCGCCGCTTTGGCGCCATAGTGGTGGATATGATCTACGACCACTGGCTGAGCCTGCACTGGGGACTGTTCAGCACCGAACCCCTGCCCCGCTTCCTGCAACGCAGTTATGAGCAGCTATTGGCGGATCACCCACGCCTGCCGGACGGACTGCCACTCCCCCTCAAACGGATGGCCGAGCAGAACTGGATCGCCTCCTACCGCCACAGGGAGGGGCTGGGGCAAGCGCTAAATGGCATCGGCCGCCGACTGCGTCGCCCGGTACAACTGGGAGAGGCGCTGCTGACCCTTGATGAGTCGCAGTGGCAAACATGCGAGGCGGGATTTCTGCGCTTCTATCCCGCGCTGATGGACTTTAGCCAGCAGCAACTTGCCCAATATCGGGCAGCCCAAGGGGCACAGTGATCCCTCTGGATAGAGCCGCTTCCCCATAAAAAACGCCCCTTGCGGGGCGTTTGTCATCAGTTGGCTTCATCTTTCTTTTTGCGAATGCTTAAGCCAAGTTCCCGACCACGCAGTCGGGCGTAATAGATGGTGCCGACAAAGGCGATAGTGGTGAAGACCAGCTCCACCACCGCCAGCCACCGCTCCCCCTCATCCGTGGTGATCAGGGTGAGGGCGTGCAGGAAATAGGGCATCAACACGAAGTTGCCCCAGGCGTGGGTGTAGGGGTTGCCCTGCACGATTCCCTTGAGGGGGAAGAGCAGCGGCACCGTCCAGATCACCGGCAGCAACCAGGGATTGAGGTCCGGATGGGGTGACAGCCACAGATGCCAGAGGATGACCCAGCCCAGCAGGCCGAAGAAGCCGACCAGAGTCAGCAGACGGGCAAAGCGGGTGCTCACTTGAGGATCTCCAGCACCTGCTCCGGCGGGCGACCAATGCGGGCCTGACCATTCTTGATGACAATTGGGCGCTCGATCAGCTTGGGATGCTGGTGCATGGCGCGAATAAGGGCATCACCGCTGACATCGGCCAATCCCAGCTCCTTGTAGAGATCCTCCTTGGTGCGCATCAGCTGGCGGGGATCGCTAAAACCGAGCAGAGAGAGCAGGTTGCGGATCTCATCTTCGCTCGGGGCCTGCTCCAGATAGAGCACCACATCAGGGGCGATCCCGTGCTGTTCCAGCAGGGCCAGGGTTTCGCGACTCTTGGAGCAGCGCGGATTGTGGTAGATTTGGGTCTCGCTCATGGTAACTCCCTGATTAATCGCAAGATGGGATTAGAAACGGCGCTATTGTAGGGGAAAGTGATGGTCAGGGTAAGCGGCAGTGGAAAGGAATTGAAACGAATTTGTTGGCTGATTGTGGCTGGCCTGCTGGGCGCCTGCACACCCGCCCCCGAATTTACCGATGCAACAGGGAAGTCGGTCAGCCTGCGCCACTTTGCCGGCAAGCCGCTGCTGATCAACTACTTCGCCCCCTGGTGCGCCCCCTGCCTGCGGGAGATGCCGCGCCTCAACGGGCTGGCTGCGGAGGGCCAGATCACAGTGGTGGCCATCAACTACGACCCGACCACGCCAGCAGAGCTGAACAAGCTGGCTGCGCAGTATCACATCAAGGTGCCGCTCCTTATTGCCAATGAAGATGCCAGGCTCCCCTTCCCTCGCCCAAGCGGCCTGCCCACCAGCTATCTGCTCGATAGCGAGGGCAAGCTCAAGCAGACGCTGGTCGGCGAGCTCGACCAGCAGCAGATCGAGATGCTCAAGGCGACCGCCAGCAGCCTGAGTCACTAGCCCATCGCTGCTATCACCGTCCCCCACCTCAACGCCACCGCCATAAACAACAAGGGCGCACCAGAGTGCGCCCTTGTTTGATAGGTTTCGTTAGCCCTTGAGGCTGTCGAGATCCTTCTTGGCCCGCTCCAGCTCGGTGATGCGCGCCTCCAGACGAGCCAGGGTCATCCGGTCGCTGGTGGTACCGCGTGCCACGATCAGCTCGTCGATGGCCGCCTGATAATCCCCGCGCAGTGCGAGCATCTCGGCCCGCGCCATATGCAGCTCGGTCATTCTGCCTGCCTTGCGATAGGCATCGGCCAGCAGGTTCCAGGCCAGATTGTTCTCCTCATGGGCACGGGCATAGGGGTCGAGGATGGCGATGGACTTCTTGTAGTTGCCGCTCTCGAGGTAGGCGTTGCCGAGGTTGACCACCACCACTTCGTTGTCCGGCATCCGGCTGCGGAACTTCTCGAGGCGCGCGATGGCCTGGGCACTGCGCCCCTTGGCCAGATCGATGTCGGTCTGGGCATCGACGATAAAGAGATCTTCCGGATGACGGGCCGCCAGCTCCTGCATCAGGGTATCAGCCTCCTCGGTGCGCTTGAGCTGGATCAGCGCCAGCGCCTTGCCATAGATGGCGGCATCCTTGAGCGGATAATCCCCCTTCTGGATCCGGCTATCGAAGTAGCTCAGCAGCCCCTGCGGGGTATCGGTACCAAAACGCACCTGAATCCGCACCTTGGCCAGCCAGAAGTCGAGACTGGGCGGCAAATCGCGGCGACCATAGCTGCCCGCCCGAGCGCGGGCCTCGCTGATCCGGGTCTCCGGCAGCGGGTGAGTGAGCAGCATTTCCGGCGGCTTGCTGGCGTAACGGTATTCGGCAGCCAGTTTCTGAAAGAAGTTGGCCATCCCCATGGGGTCGAAACCGGCATCATAAAGCGTCTTCATGCCGATGCGATCCGCTTCATATTCGTTGTCGCGGGTGTAGTTGATGGCCGACTGCATGGAGAGGCCCAGCGTAGTCTGCAACGCAGCGATACCGGCGGTCGGGTTGATCACCGCCAGCGCGATGGAGCCCACCAGGCCGGCCAGGGTCACCGCCGAGCTGCTCGCCTGCGCCTCCATATAACGGGCGATATGGCGCTGGGTCACGTGGGTGATTTCGTGGGCCAGTACCGAGGCCAGCTCGCTCTCGCTGTCTGCGTAGAGGAAGAGGCCAGTGTGCACCTTGACTCGCCCGCCGAGGAAGGCGGCCGCGTTGATGCTGGGATCATTGATGAGGAAGAAGGTAAACGGGAAACGTACCCCATCGGCGTTGGTCAGCAATCGCTGACCCAGATCGTCAATGTACTGGCTCAGCACCGGATCATCGATGATCGGCAGACCCGCACGGGCAAAGCGCATAAAAGCGTTGCCGTAACGCACTTCCTGCTCGATGGGCAGGGCAGCAACCCCGGCCGTGCCGATGTCGGGAAGCTGATTGTTGGCCTCGGCATGAAACGTGGCGCCCATCAGGGAAGCCAGCAGGGGAAGCGATGCCATCAGGGGGGAAAAACGTGCCACGTTATCTCTATCTCCATCAGAAAGGGCCTCGGCAGAATACCCTTGCCCATCAAGGGCTACAAGCGTTGTTTCATGCTCTTATCACGGCCATAATAGCGGCCACCTGCTTGATGGAGCCCCCATGGAAATTCTCGACCTGACCCCTTGGCGCTGCCCCGAGCCGCTGATCCGGCTCAAGCTCTGGTTAAGGGGGGCCAAAAGCGGTCAAACCGTCACCATCCGGCTGGCCGATGCGGGCTCCCGGCAGGATATTCCGGCCTATCTGCACCGTCAGGGCCACCATGTCGAGATGCAGCAACAACCGGACAATACCCTCTCTTTGCAGTTGGTTGTCGGGGCGAAGCAACCATCTTGAGCTCCAGTGATGTAAGGATGCAGTCATGTTAGAAGTATTGAAGCGCTGGTATCAGACCCGTTTTTCCGATCCCGATGCCGTTACCCTTTTCCTGTTGCTGGTGTTCTGCTTTGCCATCATCTGGCTGTTTGGCGATCTGCTGGCCCCCCTGCTGGTGGCACTGGTAATGGCCTATCTGCTGGAGTGGCCGGTCGCCCGGCTGCAAAAAGCGGGGCTGTCGCGCACCCTGGCCACCAGCGTCATTCTGATCCTCTTTATTGCAGTAGCAGTCGCCTCCTTGCTGGGTCTTATCCCGACGCTGGTCAGTCAGGGGATCAATCTGGCCAAAGAGGCGCCGGCCATGCTGACCCACGCTCAGGATTATGTCCGCACCCTGCCTGACAAATACCCCGAGCTCATCGACGTCAGTCTGGTGGAGACCGTCATCGACAATATTCGCCAGCGCATCCTCAGTGGCGGCGAGCATCTGGTAAGCGCCTCCCTCAGCTCGCTGGTGAACGTGGTCGCCATCATGATCTACCTCATTCTGGTACCGCTGATGGTCTTCTTTATGCTCAAGGACAAGCGGGTACTGATGGGCAGCCTGCGCCGTTTCCTGCCGCGCAACCGCACCCTGGTCAACCGGGTGTGGGTGGAGATGAACAACCAGATCATCAACTACATCCGCGGCAAGGTGATCGAGATCCTGATCGTCGGCATCGCCACCTATGTCCCCTTCGCCCTGATGGGACTGCGCTACTCGGTGCTGCTGGCGGTCGCGGTCGGCTTCTCGGTGCTGATCCCTTATATCGGCGCCGCCGTGGTGACGGTTCCGGTCGCCATGGTGGCCCTGTTCCAGTGGGGGCTCACTCCCGAGTTCGCCTGGCTGATGGTGGCCTATCTGGTCATTCAGGCCCTCGATGGCAACCTGCTGGTGCCGGTGCTCTTCTCGGAAGCGGTCAACCTCCATCCGGTGGCCATCATCATCGCCGTGCTGGTCTTCGGCGGCTTGTGGGGATTCTGGGGAGTCTTCTTCGCCATTCCCCTCGCCACCCTGGTCAAGGCGGTGATCAATGCCTGGCCAAAACGTGAAGAGATGCCCAGTGCCGCAAAATAACCTGCTTCCCCCTGCAATCGTGACAACGGAGTGTCCATGACCTTTTTTCGTCAAATCAGAGCGGCAGGGCTGACGGCCCTGCTCCTCGCTGCAGCCCTCCCAGCGCGTGCCGATATCGATCTTGGTGCCATGGATCTGCTCACCAGCGACAGTCCAACCAGTCCGGTGCCACAAGGCTTTGTCGCCGGTGCGGCGCTCATCGGGGGGCAGGCCCGTTATGAAGCACAAGATAACAGCCTCTACGCCATCCCCGGCTTTATCTATTTTGGCGACCAGTTCATGTTTCTGGGGGATCGAGCCCGCTACTACTTCCACAAGGATGAGAACGTGGCCCTCTACGGCTATGGCCGGGTCCGTTTTGGCAATCTGGATCCCGAGGACTCTCCGGCCTTTACTGGCATGGAGCAGCGAAAATGGCAGCTGGAAGGCGGGATCGGTGGCAACATCATCACCCCCTACGCCCTGCTGACCGTGCGTGCCAACAGCGATGTCACCGGCCGCAGCAAGGGGCAGGAGCTGCTGCTGTGGGCCGACTTCCCCATCCTGCGCGACAACCTGCTGATCATGCCCAGCATGGGACTGATGCTGCGCAGCAACAAGATGGCCAACTACTACTTCGGCGGCATCTCCGAGAGCGAGGCGACTGCCCAGCGGCCCGCCTGGGATACCGGCACCACCCTCTCCCCGATGGCGGCCCTCATCACCAGCTACCGCTTCAGCCCCAACTGGATTGGCATGTTTGCCATGAACTACGAATGGTATGATCGGGACATCAAAAACAGCCCCATCGTCCAGCACGATGGCGAGCTCTATGCGGGTTTTGCGCTGGGCTATATCTGGTAACGGTTATGAGTCTTGAACCGTGAGACACGACCAAACAAAAGGGAGCCCTCGGCTCCCTTTTTCACTGCTATCATCAGGCTGGTAGTACAGCCTGCTCAAGCGCCAATTCAGGCTTACAGCGCCGCCAGAAAATCGATCAGCTGCTGATTGACGAAGGCCGGATTTTCCAGCGACGAGATGTGGCCAGCCATCGGGATCTCCCTGAACGGGCAACCCAGCACCTCAGCCATCAGATAGCCCTCCAGCACCGGACGGGCCTTGTCCTCGCAGCCGGTCATCACCAGTGCGGGAGTAGTGATCTCCTCCAGCCACTCGATACGATCTTCGCGGGTCACAAAGCTGCGGCCCACCGCCACCATGGCGGCAATCTTCTCGTTTGGCCAGGCGGCCAGACGCGCCTTGAAATCGGCCAGCAAGTCGGCATCGGGCTGG
This sequence comes from Aeromonas sp. 95A, assembly GCF_051919235.1. Taxonomy (NCBI): domain Bacteria; kingdom Pseudomonadati; phylum Pseudomonadota; class Gammaproteobacteria; order Aeromonadales; family Aeromonadaceae; genus Aeromonas; species Aeromonas sp. 95A. The sequence continues at coordinate 48,841 of NZ_JBQBFC010000001.1, read as the reverse complement.
TTCGCAAAGAAGATAGGCGCCACCTGTTCGATGATGGGCGCCGGCACGGTGCCGAGCTGCTCGATCATCGCCAGCATGCCGAGGTAGCGCTCGCAGGTGATCTGCGGTTCCAGGCCGACAAAACTGTCCATCAGCACCAGACCCTTGAGGCGGTTTGGCACCATGCGCGCCAGCTCCACACCCCACATGCCACCGATGGAGAGGCCCACCAACACGAACTCCTCAATGCCGAGGGCATCGAGCAGCGCCAGGTGATCCCGCGCCAAAGTCGCCAGGGTGCAGCCACCTTCGGGGAGCAGGTCGGAATCGCCGTGGCCCCACAGCTCGGGAACGATGCAGCGATAGCTGCCCTTGAGCGCCTCGATTTGCGGCGCCCACATGGCGCTGTCCCACAGATAGCTGTGACCAAACAGCAGTACCGGCCCTTGCCCTTCGTCCAGATAGGCCATCCGGCGGCCCGCTATCTCCATAAAATGCTTCATGTTATCTCCTGTTGCCAGCGATGGGCGGGCAGTGTATCACGTCCCCCTTGGCAGGTGACGCCTCCCTGGTGCAAGCTGACAGTGACTCAAAGAAGTCACCCATGAAAGGATGCCAAAAGGAGAAGCCCATGGCGAAGGAGAAGAGCAAGAAGCGGCCACGTCTGGACAAGAAGTGCTACGAGCACCACCTTGCCCATCTGCAGGAGGAGCTGGTCAAGCTGCAGGAGTGGGTCAAGCAGGAGGGGTTAAAGGTAGTGGTACTGTTCGAGGGACGGGACGCCGCCGGTAAAGGGGGCGTCATCAAGGCGATTACCGAACCGCTCAACCCCCGGGTCTGCCGGGTCACGGCGCTGCCCGCCCCCTCCGATCGGGAGCGATCCCAGTGGTACTTTCAGCGTTATGTGGCCCACCTGCCCGCCGCTGGCGAGATGGTGCTGTTTGACCGATCCTGGTACAACCGGGCCGGAGTCGAGCGGGTGATGGGATTTTGCAGCGATGCCGAGTATCGCGAGTTTCTGCGCGCCTGCCCCGAGTTTGAGCGGATGCTGATCCGCTCCGGCATCACCTTGATCAAATACTGGTTCTCGGTCAGCGATGAGGAGCAGGAGAAGCGCTTCAAGGAGCGGATCAACACTCCCATCAAGCGCTGGAAATTCAGCCCGATGGATTTGCAGTCCCGTTCTCGTTGGGTCGAGTACTCCCGCGCCAAGGATGACATGTTCACCTACACCGACACCGAGGATTGCCCCTGGTTCGTGGTGGAGGCAGATGACAAACGCCGTGCTCGCCTCAACTGCATCGCCCATCTGCTGAGCAAGGTGCCCTACGAGGCGATCCACTACGAGCCTATCAAGCTCCCCCCATCAAGACCGAAGGGTATGAGCGCCCGCCGCTGGCCAGCCAGACCTTTGTGCCCGATATTACCGCCGAACTCGAGGCCTGAACCGGGTTACCTTGCCTATCTGCATGTTCAAATCGCAGGCAATAAAAAGCCGGTCTGACGACCGGCAAAAAGGCATTGATTATTAAGAAAGGAAAACCAGCACAACAAAAATCAGGTACGGATATATTTGGCGGTACGGGGGAACGCCTGCTCCTTGGCATCGAACAGGTAGCAGGCTTCGGCCGGGATACCCACGCTGTAGGTCTGACCGGTCGCCACATCCACATCCGAGGTAGCCTTGACGGTAAAGTCGTGACCATCCACATCCATATAAACGAAGGACTCGGCGCCCAGGTGCTCGGCCACCTGCACGATCCCGCTCACCTTGCTGTGCGCATGGGGGTGATCCAGCGGCATCAGGTGCTCGGGGCGAATACCCAGCTCCACCTTGTCACCCACAGCGCCACTGCGGGCATCGACCCGGGCACGCACGGTATCGCCAGAGGTCAACTTGACCAGGCACTCCTGCTCGCCAATCTCCAGCAACTCGCCCGCCAGGAAGTTCATCTTGGGAGAGCCGATAAAGCCCGCCACGAACTTGTTGTCCGGGTTGTGGTAGAGATCCAGCGGTGAACCGAACTGTTCCAGGTTGGTGGCAGCTTCGGCCTTGAGCGGGCTCAGCACCACAATCTTGTCGGCCAGGGTCATCGCTTCCACCTGATCGTGGGTCACGTAGATGATGGTGGAGTTAAGCTCTTTGTGCAGCTTGGCGATCTCGATCCGCATCTTGACCCGCAGCGCGGCATCCAGGTTGGAGAGCGGCTCGTCAAACAGGAACACCTGCGGCTGCTGCACGATGGAGCGACCGATGGCGACACGCTGACGCTGACCACCGGAGAGCGCCTTGGGCTTTCTGTCCAGCAGCGGCTCAAGACCCAGGATCTCGGCGGCGCGCATCACCCGCTTGTGGATGTTCTCTTTGTCCATCTTCTTGAGCTTCAGACCAAAGGCCATGTTCTCGTAGATGTTCATGTGTGGATAAAGGGCGTAGGACTGGAACACCATGCCGACGTTGCGCTCTACCGGCGGCACGTCGTTCATGTAGCGACCGCCGATGGTCAGCTCACCGCTGGTGATGTCTTCCAGACCCGCGATCATCCGCAGCAGGGTGGATTTGCCACAGCCGGACGGGCCGACGAAGACAATGAACTCCCCTTCCTTGATGGAGAGGTTGATGTTGCGCAGGGTGTCCTTGTGAACAGCCGGATCGTAATTTTTGCGAACGTTGTTGAGTACTACTTCAGCCATGACGAGCTCCGCTCTTGAATCTTTGCAAATCGTGATAGCGGGGGGAGTCAGCTCCCCCGGCCATAAACTTAACCTTTCACACCACCGGCGGTCAGACCGCCAACCAACCAGCGCTGTGCCAACAGGAAGACCACTGTGATGGGGAAACCGGAGAGCACTGCAGCCGCCGCGAAATCACCCCACAGATAGTTCTGCGGATAGAGGTACTGCTGGGCCCCGACCGCCAGGGTCAGATTGTTCACATCCTGCAGCAGGATGGAGGCCATGGGCACCTCGGTAATGGAGCCGATAAAGGCCAGAATAAACACTACCGCCAGGATGGGCACCGACAGGGGCAACAGGATCAGACGGAATGCCTGCCACGGGGTTGCACCGTCGATGGCTGCCGCCTCCTCCAGAGAGGAGTCGATGGTCTCGAAGTAGCCTTTGATGGTCCAGACGTGGAGGGCAATCCCTCCCATATACGCCAGGATCAGGCCACCGTGGGTGTTGAGACCCAGCCAGGGAATATAGTCACCAATCTTGTTAAAGAGCGCGTAGATAGCTACCAGCGCCAGCACTGCCGGGAACATCTGGAAAATCAGCATGCCCTGCAGGATGGTGGACTTGCCACGAAAACGCAGGCGGGCAAAGGCGTAAGCACAGGTGGTGGAGAGCGTCACGATCATCAGGGCAGTGATGCCGGCGATCTTGATGGAGTTCCACAACCAGGTCAGCACCGGGAACGGCGGCGGCGTGATGCTGCCGTCGGCGTTGGTGATGGACATGCCCAGCGCCAGCTTCCAGTGATCCAGCGTCGGATTGGAGGGGATGATCTCCCCTACCGCGAAGTTACCGTTACGGAACGAGATGGCGATAACCATGATCAACGGGAAGATGATCAACGCCAAGAAGCCCCACATGACCAGGTGGGTTGCCCACACCCGGTATTTGACTGATTTGGGTTGTACGATTGCCATGTTGAAGCCTCCTTACAGCTGCTTGTCGGCTTTGGACAATTTCAGGTTGAGCAGCGCCAGCGCACCTACGATGAGGAAGATAGCTGTGGCGATGGCACTGGCCAGACCGTAGTCCTGACCACCCGATCCCTGGAACGCAATCCGGTAGGTATAACTCACCAGCAAGTCGGTGGTACCGGCAGGGGTGCTGGCGCCGATGATGTCGGGCGCACCGTTGGTCAACAACTGGATAAGCACGAAGTTGTTGAAGTTGAAGGCGAACGAGGCAATCAACAGGGGGGTCAGCGGCTTCATCAGCAGCGGCACGGTGATCTTGAAGAAGTTCTGTACCGGACCGGCACCATCCATGGCGGACGCTTCATAGAGATCTTCCGGAATGGCTTTGAGCAGGCCCATGCAGAGGATCATCATGTAGGGGTAGCCGAGCCAGGTGTTGACAATCAGGATCATCACCTTGGCCAGGAAGGGGTTGGTATACCAGTCCGGTTTGATGCCAAACGCAGCTTCCAGGAACATGTTGATCTCACCGAAGTTCTGGTTGAACAACCCCTTGAACACCAGGATGGAGATAAACGCCGGAATCGCATAGGGCAGGATCAACATGACCCGATAGAAACCGCGCCCCTTGAGCTCTTCCCACTGCACCAGACAGGCCAGCACCATGCCGATAGCCAAGGTGAAAGCGACGGAGCAGGTTGAGAAGATCACGGTCCAGATGAAGATCTGCAGGAAGGGTGACTGGATGCCCGGATCGGTGACGATGCGCGCGAAATTCTTCCAACCGACGCTCACCACAAAGCCCGGAGCAATGCCCTTGCCGACAAACTGACCCTGTTCGTCGATGTACTGATAGAAGCCGGTCTCACCATTGGGCAGCATCAGCTCGCCATTCTGGGTATCACGCAGCAGGTTGCTGTCTTTGATCACCACGCCGGACTTGAGCACGGCACCATCCATCAGACGGGTGTAGTGCTGCTTCTGGGCGGCAAACTTGCGCAGACTGCTCAGGGTCAGGTGGGTACCGCCATCCGGCAGTACCAGATCAAGGTCACTCAGATGAGTACGATGCTCAACAATGGCGCGGATCGGTGCGGCCTTGCTGGCAGCTTCGCCAGTGAAGGGCTGCAGCTCGACCACTTGCTGGGTGTTCTGCACACGGCCCTCGCGGGACGCCAGCTCACGGGCCTTGTTGGTCATCAGGGAAACAGGTTGGCTGATAAAGGATTGATCATCCTGTGTCAGCAGCAGCTGGAACTGGCCATTGTCGCCACCCAGCAGGGTAAAATCGAATTCACCGCCCGCCACCTTGTAGGTTTTCTTCAGGTGGTAGTCCCGCGCCTGCTCCACGGAGAGCAAGTTGGACCCCGAATAGTTGGTGAAGGCAATGCCAATGGTGTAGGCAAGAGGGAAGATGATAAACACAACCATGCCCGCAACACCCGGAAAGATGTAGCGATGGGCATAGGTCTTCTTGTTCATGAAGACATACAGACCGACGGAAACCACCACCAGATCCAGCAGCGCGAATACCCACTCGCCACTGGCGTACATCATCACGGCTGCGTAGCCGTTGAGGATGGCAACCAGGGCCGCTATGGTCCACTTAAGCCAGGTGTGCTTATCCTTCGGACCGGCATAGGACTCAACAGAAGGTACTACTTCCATGCCAATTAACCTTTATAACGCCAAGAGAGATTTGAGAGAGTGGGAGGCCATGACGGCCTCCCGGGTAGTGCGTGCTTACTGAACGATACGCTTGGCAGCGGTATCCAGAGCTTCGTCAACACCCTGACGGCCGGAGGTCACGTTCTTGAGGGCAGTTTCGAAGGAAGACCAGAAACGGCTCATCTCGGGAACGGATGGCATCGGCTCGCCAGCCTGGGCGTTCAGCATGGTGGCCTTGATGTGCGGATCGGATTCCAGGGTCTTCTGGAAGGATTTCAGCGCAACGGCACCCAGCGGCTTGTCGGCGTTAACCGGCGCCAGACCGGCATCGGTCAGCAGGTAGTTTTCCAGGAACTCGATAGCCAGATCCTTGTTCGGGCTGGCGGCGTTGATGGTGGCACCCAGTACGCCAACGAAGGCTTTGGCCGGCTTGCCGTTCAGGGTCGGCAGCGGCGCTACGCCGTACTTGATGCCGCTCTTGTCCAGGTTGCTCCAGGCCCAGGGACCGTTGATCATCATGGCCACTTCGCCCTTGTTGAACTTGGCGTCCATCACACCGTAGTCGATGCCTTTTTCCAGGTGACCGGACTTGATCATCTCGGAGATGTAGCCCACGCCCATCTTGGCACCTGCGTTGTTCACGCCGGTATCTTTGACGTCATAACCGGTAGCGGTTTTCTTGAAGGCGTAACCACCGTTGGCAGCCACCAGCGGATAGCTGAAGTACGGGGTGTCATAAGCCCACATGATGGCGCGCTTGCCGTTTTTCTTCAGAGTCTCGTCAATCTTGGCGATCTCTTCGAAGGTTTTCGGCGGCTCGGGCAGCAGGTCCTTGTTATAAATCAGGCTGACAGCTTCCATGGCAACCGGGTAACCATAGGTTTTGCCATCAACAGTCATGGCATCCCATGCCAGCTGTTCAAATTTGCCTTTGGTGGCAGCGTTCGGCGTTACCGGAACCAGCAAACCGGCTTTGACCCACTCACCGTAACGGTCGTGAGCCCAGAAGAAGATGTCCGGGCCGTTGCCAGTGGCGGCGGCTTGCTGGAATTTCACTTCAACCTGATCCGGGTGAGCCACAGTAACCTTGATGCCGGTTTCTGCTTCAAACTTCTTACCCACTTCAGCCAGACCGTTGTATCCCTTGTCACCGTTGATCCAGATGGTCAGCTGGCCTTCATCGATGGCAGCAGTAGCAGAGCAAGCGACGCCAAGAGTGGCCAGACCGATCAGGGATGACAGCAATTTCTTTTTCATGAGCCTTTCCTTGTATTAGTTCCGCGCTGTAAGAGCATTGTGTGCGAGATGAATATTATCCCAAGCGGCAAACGGCTCACATGACGCAACTCGCATTTTTGAAATGCAATTACGTATTTCCTTCCAGAAAGTTTTGAAAACATTTTCTTATTTCAGGGAATTACGGCCATTTATCGGCTTAATTCCAGACAACCACAGAATAATAATTACCAAAATGAAATAAAATTTCACGAGTGAAAGGGTTTTCACCTCAATGAAAACCCTTTCAGATGGTTTATTTTGTTTGATTTGTTAACAAAGTACCGCGCCAGTTTCGAGGTCTGCCCGGGCGCAATAAAAAAAGAGACCCCGCCGGGGCGGAGTCTCTTTTTGCGAGAAATGACGACCTGATCACACTCGGGAGCATGACTACGACTGGCGCAGCAGCTGATCCTTAAGATTGGGCGGCACACCCTTGATGGTCAGGGTGTCGGTCTGAGGGTCGTAAAAGATCCGGCTGTTCAGCAGCTTCTGCTCAAAGCTCAGAGTCAGACCGCCGCCGGAGCCAACAAACTTGGTCAAACCACGCAGGGTAGAGCGATCCGCCGGGAAGCGCTCTTCCAGCTCATACTCCTGACCGATAAAGCTGTAAAAATCGAGGTCACCGTCGCCAGGCAATTCTGCAGACAACTCCTTGATTTCGATCTCTTCACCGGCACTCGCCTGTTCGGTGCAATATTTGAAGACCTGCTTTTTATAGTCATTGCGCTCGGTCGGTTCGAGCTGACGACTGTCGCAATAATCTTCGACCGCCTGCAGCAAGCCTTTATTTTGTACCTTGGCATCCATGCCCTCGCGGGCGCCCAGCAGATCCATAAAGAAGTCGCCCAGTTTGCGACCAATGCGCCCCTTGCTGAAGGTGATATAACGGCGCGAATCAGGTTGGGTTTTCCATTCGGTCAAATCAATGCGGGCCACCAGATTGAGTTTGCCGATATCCAGATACTGGATATGGCGCAATTCCAGCGCTTCGCTGACGGTGACGCTCTCCTTGCCCTCCAGCAGGGCAATCAGCAGATAATCGACCCCGACGTAGTTATATTTGGCAAACAGCAGCACCCCTTGCTCATCGAGGGCGTGCTCCACCAGCTGCTTGACCAGCATCTGGGTCACGGTGACCGAGAAGGGAACGAATTCGGTCTGCTCGTCGAGCAGCTGTTCGAGGGCGATACGAAACGCGGGTGAAGGCTGCTTGGGAGCCTCTTCACCGTCGGCCAGCTCGGCGACGGCGGCCTCGGGGTCAGCAAAGAAGCCAAAGCCCTTGCCACCCTTGCCGTTGTAGATCCGATGCAGTTCCGCCATCAGTCCCTGTACCGCCTCATCAGGGAGCAGGGTCTGGCTGCGGGTATCGGCGTGGGGTTGACCATCGCCGCCCTGGCGCAAGGAGTGAAGAATGATCTTGTCGATATCGAGACTCATGTCACAAAGCCATAGTGTTAGCCGAAAGGGTGAAGTATTATAAGGCGCTTTGAACCGAGATGAACTGAAGATTATGCCTATCGTATCAAAGTACAATAACGAGCAATTTGACGCCCTGATGAACGACCTGATCACCGCGCTGGAAAAGCATAAAGCGCCGGTAGATCTCAGCCTTATGGTGCTTGGCAATCTGACCACCAATATCATCAACGGTATGGCACCGGCCCAGCGCCAGGCCATCACTGAAAAGTTTGTCCAGGCCCTGACCGCATCGGTCGATAATCGCCACGACGCACACTGAGTCCCCGACTCTGTTGATTTGACGTTTCTCAACGCAGATGGATCACTATGGTCGAAACCGGTAACCCCTATCGTGATAATGTCTCTCGCCTGATCACCTGGGGGCATTGGTTCTCCTTCTTCAACATTATTCTGGCCATGCTCATCGCCACCCGTTATCTGGGTGCCATCAGCTGGCCATCGACCACGCTTGGCGTGATCTACCTCGTTGTAAGCTGGATTGGCCACTTTTCGTTTCTGAGTTTTGTCACCTACCTGTTGACGATCTTCCCGCTCAGCTTCGTGCTGCCCAAGGAGAAGTCGTTGCGGTTCATCTCGGCCATCATCGCCACCCTGGCGCTGGTGCTGCTGCTGATCGACACCCAGGTATTCCGGCTGTTCAAGTTCCACCTCAACAGTCAGGTATGGCAGTTGCTGCTGGATCAGGCGCAAACCGAAGAGGGCTCAATCTGGAGCATCATCTTCGTTGCCGTGCCCACCATCTTCCTGCTGCAACTGCTGCTGTCGGCCTATGTCTGGCGCAAGATCAACAAGCGCAAGCGCCGCCAGTACGGCAATCAGGTGGGGCTGGCCCTGCTGATCTGCTTTATTCTAACCCACGTGGTCAACAGCTGGGCGGATGCGACCCTCTATCAGCCGATCACCATGCAGAGAGCCAACTTCCCCCTCTCCTACCCCATGACGGCCCGCTCCTTCCTGGCCAAACATGGCTGGCTGGATCTGGATCAGTACGAGAAGCAGGCGGCCTCCCAGGGGGATAACAGCGACAGCCGGATGCACTATCCGCTGCGCCCGCTCAACGTCAACGCCCCCCTGACTCACAACAATCTGCTGATTGTGGTGGTCGATTCGCTGCGCTTTGACATGCTCAACAACATCAACATGCCCAATCTGCAGCGCTATGCGGATCAGCATCTGACGTTCCGCAATCACCTGAGTGGCAGCAACGACGACCTGATGGGCATGTTCAGCCTCTTCTACGGGTTGCCCGGTCACTACTACAAGGACATCAGCAGCGACAAGCGTCCGCCGGTGCTGTTCGATGAGATGCTGCGCCAGGATTACCAGTTCGGGCTGTTCGGCGCGATGGAAGATGCCCAGAAGTATCGCAAGAGCATCCTCGCCGGTCTGCGCAAACAGGTGTTTGTCTCAGAGCAGAGTGACGATGGCAAGCTGCTGACCGACTGGCAACAGTGGCTGGAGAAGCGCTCTCCCGAGCGTCCCTGGTTCTCGCTGGTCTATCTCTCGAGCCCAGGCGACTACCAGTTACCCGCCACCATGAAGGGGCCGTTCCAACCGGAGCTCGCCAACTTCAATCCGGCGACCGCCTATCGGGCGGAGAACCTGCAAAAACTCGAGAACCGCTACAAGAACTCGGTCTTCTATACCGACCAGTTGCTTGAACAGATGCTGACCAAATTGCAGTCGCAGGGGATGGACAGCAACACCATCGTCGTCATCACCTCCAACCACGGTCAGGAGTTCAACGACACCCGCAGCAACAGCTGGGGCGCAGGCAGCAACTACTCACCCTATCAGGTGCAGGTACCGCTGGTACTGGCCTGGCCGGGGCGCGGCAGTGACGTTCGGGAGCAACCGAGCAGCCATTTCGATCTGGCGCCGACCCTGATGCAGGGGATGCTGGGCGTGCGCAATCCGGCGCGCGATTACAGCGTTGGCCGCTCGCTGTTTGATACCAGCCCGCGCAACTGGCTGCTGGCCGGGGATCAGAATGACTTCGCCATCTATGAAGGGGAGACCATCACCCACTTCAACAAGCAAGGTGACTTCGAACTGCTGGAGCGCAACAGCTATCGCCCGATCAAGCACGGCACCCCGGATATGGGCGCCATGATCCAGGTGATGAACGAGCTGAACCGCTTCTATCGCAACCAGTGAAGCGCCCGTTGATGGCTTGATACCATAAAAAACGCCCCGAATTCGGGGCGTTTTTCGTTGTATAGCCGGCCACGTTCACGACAGTTAGCCACCCCACCCTTGCGGGTACTTGTAGCCGACGAAACGCTTGGCTGCATAGGCTTTGAAAGCCGCCGAGTTGTAGGCTGCCGCCACATCTTTGGCAAACGGCTGATCCGCATCTGCGCTTTTCACCACCACCCAATTGATAAAATCGTAGCTGCGCTCCAGAAACAGTCCTTCAGTGAACGGGATTCCGCTGGAGGCGGCAAAATTACCGTTGATCACCGAGAAGTCCACATCCTCGCGCGAGCGGGGCAGTTGCGCCGCCTCCAGCAACACCAGCTTGAGATTGTGCGGATTGTTCACCACATCAAACTCGCTCGCCTTGAGCGGGTTGATCCCCTCCTTGAGGGTCAGCCAACCGAGATCCTGCAACATCAGCAGAGCCCGCGCCTGATTGGTGGGATCGTTGGGGATGGCCACCGTGCTCCCCTTTTTCACCTTGTCGAGTGCCGCCAGCTTGCCGGAGTAGAGCCCCATCGGGCCAGTTGGCACTTGGGTAATGGGTGCCAGCGACAAGCCGCGATCTTTGGCAAAACTCTCCAGATAAGGTTTGTGCTGGAAGCAGTTCACATCCAGTGATCCGTCAGCCAGAGCAATATTGGGAGTCACATAGTCGGTGAACTCCACCAGCTTGACCTTATACCCCTTGGCCTCCAGCTGCGGCTTGATGGAGTCGGTCACCATGTCGGCAAAATCCCCCACCGTAGTACCAATCACAATCTCCTGTTTGGTCGGCAAGGACGCATCGGCGGCAACCGCGGAAAAAGAGAGGCTCCCGACCGCCATCGCGGCAATAAAGGTGCTGGCGCCAGCAGTGGCACGCAAGGAAGCAGTGCAAGAAGAAGGTAAGAAGGAACGAAACGGCATAGGGACTCCCTGTCAGGTACGCATCAAGCTATGGGCCTGCGGCGGGGCCGCCCTCAGAAGTAACGCCCTTCACACCGCAGCAATCTAGCCATCCAAACGGCCATTTCAATTACCATAACAGAGCCATCCACCGCCGCCAAGCAATAAACTGCTGGTTCCACCTCATCACCCTTGCTGTCATCCCCGAATGCATAGCGGCTCTCACGTTGGCACACACAACCATGCCGCTCACGTTCAAGAGCGCACGAGCTCCCCTCGGGATTGTCCCGAATCGGGATGGCTGCGGCGAAGGAGAGTCGCGAGAGGAGTGAATTACAGATAAAAAGATCAGTAGTGGGCGGTGAGAACCATTCTCAATAGAACACATAACCAGCGTCATTGGAATACCTACCATAAACCAGATCGGATTTCTTTGAACCTCATTGCGTTTTTTGAAAATGGCTCTTTTTGAACCCCTGCCACCCGTGTATAGATTTCCGTCGCACTCAGGATGGTGCGATCCAAGATGGAGTTAAAAAAATAATGAAGCAAACATCGTTAGCACTGGCGATCACAGCACTGCTGTCGACCCTGCCCAGTGCGCTCGTTCAGGCAAATGAAGGTTGTGCGCCGCTCACCGGCAAGGAGAGCGGCATGGATATCGGACGCAGCAGCACCGAGCGCTGCCTGCCAGGTGCCAATCCCCTGCAGGATCAGCAGTGGTATCTGCTCAACAGCGGCCAGGATGGATTCAGCGCCCGTGGCGGTATAGCGGGCAATGATCTCAACCTCTGGTGGGCTCATCGCACCGGCGTGCTGGGCCAGGGAGTCAATGTGGCCGTGGTGGATGATGGTCTGGCCATCGCCCATCCGGATCTGGCGGACAACGTGCGTCCGGGTTCGAAAAACGTGGTGACCGGCAGCGATGACCCGACACCGACCGATCCGGATACGGCCCACGGCACCTCGGTCTCCGGCATTATTGCGGCGGTGGACAACGCCATCGGGACCAAGGGGATTGCCCCGCGAGCCCAGTTGCAGGGTTTCAACCTGCTGGATGACAACAGCCAACAGTTGCAGAAAGATTGGCTCTACGCCCTTGGCGACAGCGATGCCAGCCGCGACAACCGGGTGTTCAACCAGAGCTACGGCATGAGTGTGGTGGATCCCCGCTCTGCCAACTCTCTGGATCAATCCCAGCTTGATCGCCTGTTTGAACAGCAGACCCTCAAGGCGCAGGGCGCGGCCTATATCAAGGCTGCCGGCAACGGCTTCAACAAGATAGCGGCGGGCGGCTATGTGCTTAACCGCACCGGCAATGGCCCCAAATTGCCGTTTGAAAACAGCAACCTCGATCCCTCCAACAGCAACTTCTGGAACCTGGTGGTAAGCGCTCTCAACGCCGATGGCGTCAGATCCTCCTACTCCAGCGTCGGCAGCAACATCTTCCTGAGCGCGACCGGCGGCGAGTACGGTACCGACTCTCCGGCGATGGTGACCACGGATCTGCCCGGCTGCGACATGGGTTACAACCGCACCGACGATCCCAGCACCAACCGGCTGCACGGCAACCCGCAACTGGATGCCAGCTGCGACTACAACGGCGTGATGAACGGCACCTCCTCCGCCACCCCCAGCACCTCCGGCGCCATGGCGCTGCTGATGTCCGCCTACCCGGATCTGTCGGTACGTGACCTGCGGGATCTGCTGGCGCGCAGCGCAACCCGGGTCGATGCCACACAGAAACCTGTGATGGTCAGCTACACCAGCAGCACCGGCAAGGTGCGTGATGTGAAAGGGCTGGAAGGGTGGGAGCGCAATGCCGCCGGCATGTGGTTCAGCCCCACTTACGGTTTTGGTCTGATCGACGTCAACAAGGCCCTTGAGCTGGCTGCCAATCACCAGCCCCTGCCCCCGCTGGTACAGCTGCCATGGCAGAAGATCAATGTCACCGGCAGTGCCGCCGCCATTGCGGATGTGGGCAACAGCCCGACCAGCTCAACAACCCGCATCGCGACACCATTGACGGTAGAAGCGGTTCAGGTGATGGTGAGCCTGGATCACCAGCGTCTGCCCGATCTGCTGATCGAACTGGTCTCCCCCGCCGGCACCCGCAGCATCCTGCTGAGCCCCTTCAACAGCCTGGTCGGCCAATCTCTCGACCAGCAGCAGCTGGGCTTTGTACGAACCAAGGGATTGCGCGACATGCGGATGCTATCCAACAAGTTCTACGGCGAATCGGCGCAAGGCACATGGCGACTGGAAGTAACCGATGTTGCCAACGGTACCCGTCAGGTCTCTCTGCTCAATCGCGAGACTCGTGAGCGTACCACCCTGACCGAGCGCAACAATCGCCAACCGGGCAAGCTGATCTCATGGTCCCTGCGGGTCCTGGGTCACGATGCCAACCGCAGCTAACACGCTAGGAGTATTACCATGAACAAACCTGTTACCTTGCTTCTGGCAACCCTGCTGGCCCCCCTCTCGGGACAGCTCTGCGCACAGGAGTCCATCACCATGGATGGCAAGCAGTACAGCACCATAGAGGTGAACGGCCAGACCTACCTCATTCCTGACAACGGCAGCAAGAAGCGGGTCGCCCGCAGCCTTGACAGCAAGGTCCCGCAACAGACCCTGCGCCGCGGTGACGTGTTGATGCAAGGGGCCGCCAGCCCGGAGCTGACTGTAAGCGGCACCCTGCTGGTGGAAGCTGACGATGCCAGCGCCAAGGCGCTGGCGACTCGCCACGGCTTGAACTTCAAGCAGAGCAGCGGCGGCATCGCCCTGCTGGAGGCCAAATCGGGCACCGATCTCAACGCCATCGCCACCAAGCTCAAGAGCGAAGGGGTGAATGTGCAGATCGAGCTGTCAGGGGCCGAACAGCAGCCAAAATAGGCAAATGATGGAAAATACGAAACCACTTTGATGTCTGCATCTATATCTAAAATATCGAGGGGGCTTGAAAGCCCCCTTGTCATTACTGATATCACTCTGGTCCCTAAAAGCGCCAACTTAATACATCCGTGAAGACTGTCGATCTCGCCTGAATGGATAAAAAGGCCCCTATCGGGGCCATTTTCAGCATTTAGTTCAAGATAATGGGAAGGCAGGATGAACAAATCCCTGGTAACCATCGATATGCAACTTGGAAAGCAGTTCCACTTGATGTTGATCCTCGACACGGGTCGCAATGGTGGTCACACCGGCATTGTGTGCGGCGCGACACACTGCTGCCAGGAATGAGGTGTCTGCCCCCGGCTCCATGACCTGACTGGTATAACCGTGATCGACCTTGACATAAGCAGGCGACAACTCCTCCAGATAGCCCAGAGACTGGAAGTGACGACCATAGTGGTCAACCCCCCACTGGAAGCCATGAGCTTGCAAGGTGCCCACCAACGCAGCCACGTTGTCTTTATGTTTCATGATGGCAGCTTCAGGTATTTCAAATAACAACCGCTCTTTGAGCTCTGCATGTTCGGTCAGATAGCGCGTCAGCCAGGTTAAAAACTCATCCGAGCAGAGCGAGCCAGCAGTGATGTTGATCGCCAGTACCAGATCAGACTGTTTTTGCAGTAATGGAACGCAAGCATCAAGCACCGCCTGGTCAAACTCGCCCCCCAATTTGAACTGTTCAATCGCGGGCAAGAACTGACCGGCAAAATAATCTGTGCCATCCCGAGAGATAGAAGCAAACAGCTCGGCATGCAACCTTGCTCCATTATCAAACCGGCAAGCTGGTTGGGCTTTGAAGCGCCAAAGTTGACGTGAAATGGCATCTTGTACCAGATCTCGCCAGGCCAAACGCCCCATCAAACCTTGCTCAGTCCCCCCTTCCATCACCACAGCACCGCGGCGTTCATTGCGCGCCTTGCCAAGCGCATTATCGGCTTTGGTCAACAAGGCAGAGAGATCATCATTGCCATCACGACCGGCAATACCAATGACGGAGAGCGCATCCCCTTCGCCCATTGGATTCACCACCAGATCAGCAATGCGGCTATTAATCACTTCAGCCAACTCTTTTAGCTGAGTCAGATCGTCAGTTGGACAGAGCAGCGCATATTCCGTCGCGGAGATCCGTGCCAAGGCGGCGCCATCCCACCCTTTTAATTGCTCTTTCAAAGCCTGAGCTATCGATTTGACCATGTTGTCACGGGCAGCAAAGCCTTCATCGCGATAGATATCATCCAGCATGTCGACCGCAACCAGCATGACGCCACCTTGGCCAGCCTCCGCTATCCATGCGTTTACCTGACCCACAAAATAGGCTCGGTTGCCAAGCCCCGACACGGCATCGACATAAACCCGCTCACGCAATTTCTCGGCCTCATCGGCTTGCTCTTTGAACTGCAACGCCAACTTGCTTGAGAGGGTGTTGATCGCCTGAACGACCTGCTTCAATTCATGAGTTTTAGGCTCCGGGATCGTATGACCGAAATGGTGCAGCTCGATCTCTACGGCTTGATCACAGATCTGTTTGAGTGGCTTGAGCAAGTAGTTGAGTGCTCTCATCAACAAAATGGTGGTGATCAAAAAGCCGACCAGAAACCAGCTCGCCAGCTCACTCATCCCACGCCACAACTCGTAATAAGCCTGGCCGGGGTGACCCACTACTTTTAATTTTCCAAGCTGCAACCAGCCAGACGTCAGAATTGACTCGTTAGATACCTCAGGAAACAGTCCCAATTTCACAAACCACTGCGGCACCCCCTGAATATTGTTGGTATTTTCCTGCTCGATGACATCCTTTGATGCCAGCAGATCAAGGCGAACCAGTCGATAATAGCCACCATCAAAAATGGCCTGGATCACCGACTCGGCACCAACCTTGTCACCGTTTTCCAGATAGGGGGTGAGCGCAAGCCCCAGTGAGGTTGCCGTATTGATGACCGTTGTTTCCTGTTGCTGCGCCAGATAAGTGCGGGTTGAATTGAATTGCACCCAGTATGTGGCCGCAAATAACAATCCAAACAGCAGCAGCATAGTGGCTAATAACTGTCGATAGAGCGTCATAGGTTAATCATCCAAATTCACCACTGGCCGAGCCAATCGCCCCGAGGTCATGCGATTGCGTAAATCATTCCATAATCCCAAGCGGGATGATTGACCAGCCAGTTCCCCTTGGCCTCGTGCCTTCATCAACCACAAGTGACTACCGTTAAAACTGTAAATAGGCACCAGATCACGCCGCTGTGTGGCAGGGCGAATCGAGCCTATCAAATTATCCAAAATCACCGGAACGGAAGAGGGTGTCTCATAATATGCCACCACCATGTGAAACTGGTTGTAATCAAGAGCCTTGACGTACACCATCCGCATTTTATCATCCGGGATCCCAAGCTCGAGCAGCGTAGAGTATTTGGCGATACTGAAATCTTCACAGTCTCCCCCGGCGGCTCCCAAAAATTCCAGCGGGGTTGCCCAATAATCCTTTTTGCGCCACAACTTGATATCGTCAATAAAACGCATCCGATTGAAAAAATTATTAACCCGCTCAAGCTTTTTTTCTTCGCTCAGGGCCCTGCCCTTCGTCTCCATGACCAACATACGCCAACTGGTTACACGCTTGCCGGCTCTGGCGCCATAGGTCTGCTCCGCCCGCTTGATCAAGTTGAGATCTTCCTGTGGCAGAGGCTGACTGGCACAGAGCAGAAGTGAGAAGGGTAACAGCAGGATCCATAAGGAGTGGCGCAAAGCGCGTAGCGATCGGTATCTCCATTCATTGAGAAGATAACACCATCGGCTACCGGTACCACGCTGGAGTGTCACGTCATATTCCTGCTGCATTATTACTACTGCACTCCTCAAAGCCCGTACAACAACCTGCGTTAGCCAAACATGGTGACTGCCAGCAGCAGTCACCATGTTGGCGTTCATGATCCCTGCGGGATCATGAACAAACGGTTATTGCCTGGCCTGCCATTCAGCGGGTTGTTTGACGCTAAATGCATTGAGCAAGCTGCCTGTCGCGTTGAGAATGCGATAGTCCGCCAGCAGTGCATCATACTCGGCAGTGATATAGCTGCGACGCGCCTCAAACAGTTCGTTCTCGGTGTTCAATACGTCCAGCAATGTCCGTTGACCCAACCCAAACTGCTTCTTGTACGCCTGTACGGTGTCATAGCTGGCGTCAACATGCTCTTTCAGGAAGGTCTTTTGCTTGGCCAACGACTCTTTCGCGTTCCAGGCCAGACGAGTGCCTTCCTCCACTTGGCGGAACGCATTCAAATGAATGTCTTTCGCCTGAGAATAGAGCGCCGATGTTGCATTGCTCTCTGCCACATCAGAACCGCCACGGAACAGGTTGTAACGCATCCGCACCATTGCGGTCAGATCATCGTTGCGCCCTTTTACCGCATCGATATCCTCATTCCAGTTCTGATCGACCTCGAATGTTACATTCGGGTAGAAACCGGATTTGGCGCCTTCATGTTGATACTTGGCCGCTTCGATATCCTGCAGGGAAGAGAGCAGGGTCGGGTGGACTTCGGTCGCCGTTTTCAGCGCACTATCGAGGCTGGTCGGGATAAGTTCGGTATTGGGAACCGGCTGAACCAGATCTTTGGGCACCTCGTTCACGACACGAATAAATTCACTCTCTGCGTCGCGATAGTTGTTTTCAGCCGCAGCCTGATTTGAATAGGCCCTGGCAACACGACCTTCAATCTGGGTCTGATCCGCAGTAGAGCCAAGCCCTGAATCAGTCCGCTTGCTGATGTCGCTGCGGATCTGTTCGTGGGTTTCCAGGTTCTGTTTGGAAAGCTCCAGGATCTCCTGCTGACGCAGCATATTGAGGTAGACCTCAGCTACTCGAAGCGCGGTATTCTCTGCTTCAGAGATCATCGCCAGACGCTGGGCATTGGCTTCTGCTTCGGTTCTGGAGACGTTGTTGCTGACATCAAAGCCATCAAACAACATTTGCCGCAGGCTGAGTCCAGCCTCTTTGCGAGTCAACGAGTCATCACTAGTTGGATCACGACGCGTTGAAGGGCTATCAGTTTTTTCATAGCCTACGCCGCCACGCAGATCGATCGTAGGATAATAGCCACCCTTGGCTCCATCATGCTGATAGAGTCGTGCCTGATACAGATCAAACGCTTCCTTTATCTTGGGATGCGTAGCAAGTGTCTGTGCCACCGACTCTTCCAGAGTCTGGGCCTGACCCAAACTCGGGATCAGGATGCAGCCACTGACCAGCATGGCAACAATCGTTTTTTTCATGTTATCTCCAGTCATGTTTTGTTTTTAGATTGTTGGCTTATCGTTCTCTCAGTGCCGACTGCTTTGCCCGTAAAATCGGCTTAAGCAAATAGTCTAGGACACTTTTTTTACCAGTAATGATATCAGCACTGGCTAACATACCGGGGATGATGGGAAGTGCGTTAAGCTCATCGCCCAAGTAACTCTTCTCTGTTCGAACACGAACCAGATAAAAGGAGTTCCCCTCCTCATCCTGGATAGAATCCGCACTTATCTGTTCAACCTTGCCATGCAATCCTCCATAGATTGTAAAGTCGTAGGCAGTAATCTTGACGATGGCATCCAGCCCCGGTCGCAGGAAGGCGATATCTTTCGGTGACACCTTGGCTTCTACCAGCAAAGTATCCTCCAGCGGCACAATCTCCATCAGATCCATGCCGGGCTGAACCACGCCGCCCAGGGTGTTGATCTTGAGCTTCTTGATGGTGCCCTTGAGCGGTGCAATCACGCTGGTCCTGTCGACCCTGTCTCGCAAGCCAACCTGCCCTTCTGACAACTGGCCAAGTCGCCCCTGCTTCTCGTTCAGTTCAGTCTGGGAGTCTGCTCTGAATTTTAGCGCAATATCATTACGCTTGGAGATGGTCTCACGCAGTACCGAATTGAGTTTTGGGATCAGCAGACGGTTGCTCTCCAGCTCCCCCTGCATCTCGTTGACCTGCCGCTCCAGCTTGATTAGCTCCACTTGAGGCACTATACCTTCTTTCGCCAACGGGCGGCTAATATTCAGTTCCTGTCTGGCCAGATCCACACTGCGATTCACGGTGCGGATCTTGGCATTCAGTTCAATCAGCTCCTGCTCTTTCTGTTCGATTTGCTGACCAAGAATATAGAGCTGGTTCTTCAGGTTATTGAGGCGATCCCGCTGTACAGACCGCTCACGGTGTGCGTATTCGGCAAAGACGGTTTCATAACCATCGGGAAACTGGATTGGCGCTTCACCTACCACGACCTGTTCACGCCACCCCAGTGCCGGGTCGTTTTTCACCTCGACGCTGGCCATCTCGGCGCGCAGACGGGCCACATCCCCCTTCAGGGTGACGACCTCTTGCTCCCGTTCTCTAAAGTCGGAGCGGAAACGGGTGTCATCAATGCGCAGCAGCGGCTGCCCCTTTTCGACGATATCTCCCTCTTTGACGAAGATCTCTTTGACGATCCCCCCTTCCAGGTTCTGGATCACCTGCAGCTGACGGGATGGAATAACCTTGCCCTGACCCACGGTGACTTCATCCAGTTCGGCCCAGGCCGCCCAGACGATGGCACTCATGAAAAAGAGGAAACAGCACCACAACAGGATGCGAGCTCCGGTCGGCGTGGTCAGCAGTACAGCTGCCGCGCCGTCATCGACAAACTCCAGATGCTCGGGTGCTGGCAATACCTCGCCGGAAGGCATCTTTTTGCTGCGCTTGAACCAGTCCATGAGCCCCTTAACCATGGGACACCTCCTGCACGCGCACCTTGCCTTCCTTCAACTGCTGCAACACCACCTCTTTGGGGCCATCAGCAACGATCTGCCCCTGCTCGATAACGATCACTCGCGATGCCACATCCAGCATCGAGGTTTTGTGAGTGATGAGGATCAATGTGGTTTCCGGGCCCAGTCTGGCGAGCTCCTGTTTGACCTGCATCTCGGACTGGTTGTCCATGTTGGAGGTCGGCTCATCCATCACCAGAATGGGGGGATCATTGAGCAGGGCGCGTGCCAGCAGGATCGACTGACGCTGGCCACCGGATAGCTGACGGCCACCCTCGCCTATCTGCCGATCCAGCCCGTTAGGATCCCGGTTGGTAAAGTTGGTGACACCCGCCCGCTTGGCTGCGCGCAAGACTCTCACATCATCCACCAGCGGATTACCCAGCATGATGTTGTCCCGCACCGATCCGAAAAAGAGAATGACATCTTGCGGAACACAGCCGATATTGCGACGGATCACCGCAGGTGGCAGTTGATCGAGTTCAAAGCCGTCGATACGTACCGAGCCATCGGTCGGTCGATACAGTCCCATCAACAACTTCTCGAGGGTCGTTTTACCCGCCCCAATCCGGCCGATAATCGCCACCTTTTCGCCCGGCTGAATGCGCAAATTGATATTGTGCAGAGTGCTGGTTTCCATTCCCGGATATTTGAAGGATACATTTTCAAATTCAATGCGACCGGCAATCACCGGATGATGGATATATTGCTTGCCCTCCTCCTGCTCCCCCGGGGTTTGCATGATTTTTTCCAGAATATCCAGTGCTGACTTGGCCTGGTTATAACGGGTCGACAACACGGAGAGTTGCACCATGGGCGCAATGGCGCGGCTGGAGAGCATCACGGCGGCAATCATGCCCCCCATGGTGACCAAACCTTCTGAGATCTGGTAAACACCGACGATCACCAGACCGACCGTCACCACCTGCTGGATATAACTGGCTAGCGAGGACATGGAGTTGGTAATGCGGCGGGTCTGTACGCCCCAGGTGGAAATATGGGAAACGGCCTGTTCCCAGCGATGCTGGAACATGCTCTCGGCGCCGAAAATCTTGACGGTTTCCAGCCCGGAAATACTTTCAATCAGGTTGGCGTTCTTCTGGGACGCAAGGCGCGACCCTTCTTCGATGGACTGCTTGAGGGGCTCCTGAATATAAAAGCTGTAGGCGATGAGGATCAGCATGGCGACGATGGGAACCACCACCATTACGCCTGCAAACATCCAGATAATAAAAAGGAAGAAGACGGCAAAGGGCAGATCGATAAGAGTAGAAACCGTTGCGGAGGTGAAAAACTCCCGCACCGATTCAAATTCCTGCAGATGTTTTGCGAACGCGCCAGTGGAAGCGGGACGAGACTCCATCCTCATGCCCATCACCTTGGCGAAAATCTTGGCGGACAGTAGCACATCAGACTTTTTGCCAGCGATATCGATAAAGTAACTGCGCAACTGCCGCATCACAAAATCAAAGGTAAAGACCACCATAGCCCCGACCGCCAGCACCCAGAGTGAATCAAACGCCAGATTGGGCACAATCTTGTCATAGACGTTCATGGTGAAAAGAGGGCTGGCGATGGCAAACAGGTTGATCAGAATGGAGGCGATCAGCACATCGCGATAGATGCCGCGGGATTCGAACAAGGTGCTCCAGAACCAGTGTCCATCACGGGTTTCAAGCACCTTGGGCGAGCGTTCGTCAAACTTGAACTGCTTCTTTACATAGAAGAGGCGCCCCAGATACTCATCACCCAACTGGGCTGAAGTCAGCCATTGCGCGGCATCACCGGCCTGCGGGAAAATCACTTTCCCCTGGCTGCGATCTTCGTTCCACTCCAGCAAAATGCAGGCGCCACCACTGCGCATCTGCAATACACAAGGCAGCAGCAAGGGAGAGATATCAGCCAGTGGCTGTATCACTTCACGGGCGGATAACCCGCCCCGCTCGGCAGCACGGCAAAAGAGTGCGGTTGTCAGGCGTCCGGAGACCAGTGGCAACCCGGTCGTCAGGGCATCCTGACTGTTGGGCACACCATAAAAACGGGTCAAGAAGACCAGACACTCCAATAACTCATCAATACGACTTGTTTCTGCTTGCATAGCATCCTGTCACTGCATAAATGAGGTAGATAAGAGCGTTCATCGCTCATATTTCCCTGCTATAGCCACGCTAAAACCGAGTGGCCTTCCCGCTGATGAGACTGATCAGGGGATAAACCTGTCCAGATAGATCGCGACACTCATCGCCAATTTCCCGGCACAGCAGCAATGGCGGCATGATTCGTTATTGGTAAAAATAATCGGCTCATCAATACCATGCTAACACTGCAATCAGGGTGAATGTCGGAGTTAATTGATAATGACATTTATTATGGCGCACCACTATATCAACCGGCACGTACCAAAACTATAGTTTAGGGTATGAAGTTTTTTATATAACCCTATGTTTTACGTGAAAATAATAATCTGGTGCTCAATTATAGGTCAGGAAGTATGAAGGGTCTGCCCAACGCGTGACCTTGCGGGCCGCTCAATGAGAGTGCTTTGGCAATATCCGCCATGGCCGTCCAGCGATTTTCACACCAGGCTGGCGCCAACAGAGTTGGACGGCGCGCGGAGGCCGAAATCCGGTGATACACCACCTCGGGCGGCGTGTGCTGGATCATGGCGACAGCGGCTTCCACATACTGCTCCAGCGTCAATACCTCAAGGCGCCCCGCCTGCCACGCCTTGCCGAGAGTACTGCCCTCTACCACATGAAGCGGATGCAACTTGATCCCCTCAACACCGGTCTCAACGATGCGATGCAGGGTATCGAGGCTGTCCATCGGCACTTCGCCCGGCAGGCCGACGATCAGATGAGCACATACCTTGATGCCGCGCTGATGGGCACGTCTTACCGCATCCTCATAGGCGGCATAACCATGGCCGCGGTTGATCCGTTGCAGAGTCTTGTCGTTGGCGCTTTGCAGCCCGAGCTCCAGCCACACCTCGTAACCCCGGGCCTGATAGCCCGCCAACAGATCCAGCACCGCATCCGGCACGCAATCGGGACGAGTGCCCACACAGAGCCCCACCATATCGCTCACTGACAGCGCCTCTTCATACATCCGCTGCAGATATTCGACCTCGGCATAGGTGCTGGTATAGGCCTGAAAATAGGCAAGATAGCGCTTGGCACGGGTGACTTCGTCCCGGCGAGCCAGCAGTTGTTGCACCACGGAGAGTTGCTGAGCCGACTCGTCAGCAAAAGAGGATACGTTGCAGAAGGTGCAGCCACCACGGCCCAGGGTGCCGTCACGGTTCGGGCAGGTGAAGGCCCCGTGGATGGAGAGTTTGTGGATCTTCTGACCATGACGCTGCTTGAGATCCTGACCGAATGTATTGACGAGTTCGTGTAACTGCATGACACCTCCGCTAAAGGAGCGCCATTGTACGAGCTTGCGCAAAACAGGGGCTGAGCTGGATCAAGCTAGCGGAGAGGGGAAAACATATAAATACCCGACCAATTTTGAATAAATATAGAGAAAAAGCGCAAAAAAAGGATTTTTACAGTTCTTTGACGATTCAAACAGTAAACATCCATATGAAAATGAGACCTGATAACCCACTGTTGAACAATGAAAAATTCAAAGAGACCCGACAGCACACAATTGCAAGCATGGGATATTGAAAATGTGATCCCTTCCGCTGTCGGCCACATCGGGTTGGTAAAATTACTACATTCGCCCATCGTCGCCGAGCGCACCATTGAGCCCGTCAATGGCGATATATTTAACCAACAAAATCAAGCAACACAGAATAAATACTCCATAACTGCGAGCGAATCCCCCTAACCCGACATTTTGTTATGCGAATGTAACCATGAAGACAAACCTGACCTGCGATTGACCTCGCCAGAAAATCCCATTAGTTTGGAGATTCGCCACGTCAGGCAGACGGAACCACAAGAGCCAATCGCAATTTATGCAGTCAGGTGATGACTGTGCGATGCAAGGCCGAGCAAGGGAGAAATGCAATGTCACTATATGATCCAAAGCTGGAGAGGGATAACTGTGGCTTCGGCCTGTTGGCCCACATGGAAGGGGAAGCCAGCCACAAGCTTGTCCGTCTCGCGATGTCAGCATTGGCTCGCATGCAGCACCGCGGCGGGATCTCCGCCGATGGCAAGACCGGCGATGGTTGCGGTCTGCTGCTGCAAAAACCGGACAGCTTCTTCAGAGCTGTCGCCGAGGAGAAGGGATGGCACCTTGGCCGCAACTATGCGGTCGGCATGCTGTTTCTCAACCCTGACCCCGTATTGGCCCAGCAGACCCGCGACATCATCGACGAAGAGCTGGAAAAAGAGACCCTGAGTCTGGTCGGCTGGCGCAAGGTGCCCGTCGATACCAACGTACTGGGTACTATCGCAAAAGCCTCCCTGCCCAGCATTGAACAGGTCTTTGTCAACGCCCCGCCCGGCTGGGTCGACAAGGATCTCGAGCGCCGCCTCTATATCGTGCGCCGCCGCATCGAAAAGCGAGTCAACGACGACTACTTCTATGTGGTCAGCCTCTCCAACCTGGTCACCGTCTATAAAGGACTGTGCATGCCGGTGGACTTGCCGCGCTTCTATCTGGATCTCGCCGACATCCGTATGCAGGCGGCCATCTGCGTCTTCCACCAGCGTTTCTCCACCAACACCAGCCCGCGCTGGCCGCTGGCCCAGCCGTTCCGCTATCTGGCCCACAACGGCGAGATCAACACCATCGCCGGCAACCGCCAGTGGGCCAAGGCACGCAGCTACAAGTTTGCGACGCCGCTGATCCCCGATTTGCAGGAAGCGGCTCCCTTCGTCAACACCACCGGCTCTGACTCCTCCAGCCTCGACAACATGCTGGATCTCTTCCTCGCCGGTGGTATGGACCTGTTCCGCGCCATGCGCCTGTTGATCCCGCCTGCATGGCAAAAACACCCGAACATGGATGACGACCTGCGCGCCTTCTACGACTTCAACTCCATGCACATGGAGCCGTGGGATGGCCCCGCTGGTATCGTCATGACCGACGGTCGCTACGCCACCTGCGCACTTGATCGCAACGGTCTGCGTCCGGCCCGCTACGTCATCACCAAGGACAAGTTCATCACCCTCGCCTCCGAGGTCGGCACCTGGGACTACACCCCGGACGAAGTGCTGGAGAAGGGCCGGGTCGGCCCGGGCGAGCTGTTCGTGGTGGATACCAGCAACGGCAAGGTGTGGACCAGCTTCGAGATCGATGACGATCTCAAAAACCGCCACACCTACAAGCAGTGGATGGATAAACATTGCCGCCGACTGGTCCCCTTCGAGCAGATGGACGACAGCCAGACCGGTAGCCGCGAGTTCTCCGACGACCAGCTGAAAACCTATCAGAAGCTGTTTGGCTACTCCTTCGAGGAGCTGGATCAGATCATCCGGGTGCTCGGTGAAAATGGTCAGGAAGCGGTGGGCTCCATGGGGGATGATACCCCGATGGCGGTGCTCTCCTCCGGCCCGCGTACCCTCTATGACTACTTCCGCCAGATGTTTGCCCAGGTGACCAACCCGCCCATCGATCCGCTGCGGGAAAACCACGTGATGTCGCTGGCCACCTGTATCGGTCGCGAGCAGAACGTCTTCAACGAGACCTTCGGCCACGCCCACCGGGTGCTGTTCCAGTCGCCGATTCTGCTCTACTCCGACTTCCACCAGCTGCTGGCACTGGAAGGTGAGTACTACCGTCATCAGGTGATCAGCCTCAACTTCAAGCCCGAAGAGGGGCTGGAAGCGGCCATCGTGCGCATCTGCAACGAGGCCAAAACCGCTGCCAGGAGTGGCACCGTGCTGCTGGTGCTGTCGGATCGCGATATCAGCGCCGACACCCTGCCGATCCCGGCCGCCATGGCGGTGGGTGCAGTGCAGCGCACCCTGGTGGACAACAACCTGCGCTGCGACGCCAACATTCTGGTGGAGACTGCAAGCTGCCGCGATCCGCACCACTTCTCGGTGCTGCTGGGCTTTGGCGCGACCGCCATCTACCCCTATCTGGCCTACGAAACCCTGGCCAAACAGGTTGAAGAGGGCGTGCTCACCATGTCCCTGCGCCAAGCCATGGTCAACTACCGCAGCGGCATCAACAAGGGGCTCTACAAGGTGATGTCCAAGATGGGCATCAGCACGGTCGCCAGCTACCGCTGCTCCCAGCTGTTCGAAGCAGTGGGTCTGGCCAAATCGGTGGTCGATACCTGCTTCCGCGGCGTATCGAGCCGTATTCAGGGTGCCGATTTTGCAGACATCCAGCAGGATCAGCACAATCTGGCCCGTCAGGCATGGCTGGTGCGCAAGCCCCTCCCCCATGGCGGCCTGCTCAAGTTCGTCCACGGCGGCGAGTACCACACCTACAACCCGGATGTGGTGCAGACCCTGCAAACCGCGGTGCGCTCCGGCAACTATGCCGATTACAAGGAGTACGCCCGTCTGGTGAACGAGCGCCCGGTTGCCACCCTGCGCGATCTGCTGGCCCTGAAGAAAGTCGACAATCCGGTCGCGCTGGATCAAGTGGAGCCGGCCGACAAGCTGTTCCCCCGCTTCGACTCCGCCGCCATGTCCATCGGTGCCCTCGGCCCTGAGGCCCACGAGGCGCTGGCTGTCGCCATGAACCGCCTCGGTGGTCAGAGCAACTCCGGCGAAGGGGGCGAAGATCCCAAGCGCTTCGGTACGGAGAAGAACTCCCGCATCAAGCAGGTGGCTTCCGGCCGCTTCGGTGTCACCCCCCACTACCTGATGAACGCAGATGTGGTGCAGATCAAGGTGGCGCAGGGGGCCAAGCCCGGCGAGGGTGGCCAACTTCCCGGTGACAAGGTCACCGCCCAGATCGCCCAGCTGCGCTATTCCGTGCCCGGCGTGACCCTGATCTCGCCGCCGCCGCACCACGATATCTACTCCATCGAGGATCTGGCCCAGCTCATCTTCGACATCAAGCAGATCAACCCGAGCTGTCTGGTGTCGGTGAAACTGGTCTCCGAGCCTGGCGTCGGCACCATCGCCTGCGGCGTGGCCAAGGCCTATGCCGACTTCATCACCATCTCCGGTTATGACGGCGGCACTGGCGCGAGCCCCCTCACCTCGGTCAAATATGCCGGCTCCCCGTGGGAGTTGGGTCTGGCTGAAACCCAGCAGGCGCTGGTCGCCAACGGTCTGCGCCACAAGGTGCGGCTGCAGGTGGATGGCGGTCTCAAAACCGGCCTCGACATCATCAAGGCGGCCATCCTCGGCGCCGAGAGCTTCGGCTTTGGCACCGGCCCCATGGTGGCGCTCGGTTGCAAATACCTGCGTATTTGCCACCTGAACAACTGCGCCACCGGCGTTGCCACTCAGGATGAGAAGCTGCGTCGCGAGCACTTCACCGGCCTGCCGGAGATGGTGATGAACTACTTCAAGTTCATCGCCGAAGAGACCCGCGAGCTGATGGCCCAGCTCGGCGTCACCCAGCTGACCGACCTGATTGGCCGCACCGATCTGCTGGAAGCCCTGCCCGGCCTCACCGCTCGTCAGGCCAAGCTGGATCTCTCTGGCATTCTGGCCCGTCCGGTAGCACCAGCAGGCTCCAGCCTGTTCAGCCAGCAGCACAACCCCACCTTCGACAAGGGGCCGCTCAACCTCAAGATGGTGGAAGATCTGCTGGAAGCGGTGGAAACCTCAAGCGGTGGCGAGTTCCGCTACGACATTCGCAACACCGACCGCTCGGTGGGTGCGCGCCTCTCGGGCGAGATCGTCAAACGTCACGGCAATCAGGGGATGGCGGCGGATCCGGTCAAGGTGCACTTCAACGGTACCGCGGGCCAGAGCTTCGGCGTCTGGAACGCGGGTGGCCTTGAGATGATCCTCACCGGTGACGCCAACGACTACGTGGGCAAGGGGATGACCGGCGGCAAGCTGGTGATCAAGCCCCATGTCGGCGTGGCGTTCAAATCCCATGAAGCGGCCATCATCGGCAACACCTGCCTCTACGGCGCCACCGGCGGCAAACTCTACGCCGCGGGCACTGCCGGCGAGCGTTTCGCGGTGCGCAACTCAGGCGCCCTGGCGGTGGTCGAGGGAATTGGCGACAACGGTTGTGAATACATGACCGGCGGCATCGTCACCGTGCTCGGTCAGACTGGCGTCAACTTCGCGGCGGGCATGACCGGCGGCTTTGCCTACGTGCTCGACGAGTGCGGCAACTTCGCCAAGCGCACCAACCCCGAGCTGGTGGAACTGCTGGACGTGGCGGATCTCGCCATCCATCAGGAGCACCTGCGCGGCATCATCACGGCGCACCTCAATGAGACCGGCAGCTCGCGCGCCGAGGAGATCCTGGCCAACTTTGACTCCTATGTGCCCAAGTTCAGGCTGATCAAACCCAAGTCCAGCGACGTGAAATCGCTGCTGGGTCACACCAGCCGTTCCAGTGCAGAACTCAGAATCCAGGCGCAATAAGGAGGGAACCCTATGAGCCAGAACGTATTTCAGTTTATCGATGTCCAGCGGGTCGACCCGCCCAAGAAGCCGCTCAAGATCCGCAAAATCCAGTTTGTGGAGATCTACGAGTCCTTCAATCAGCCGCAGGTACAGATGCAGGCTGATCGCTGCCTCGAGTGCGGCAACCCCTACTGCGAGTGGAAGTGTCCGGTCCACAACTACATCCCCAACTGGCTGAAACTGGCCAAAGAGGGGCGCATTCTGGAGGCGGTGGAGCTCTCCCACCAGACCAACAGCCTGCCGGAAGTGTGCGGTCGGGTCTGCCCGCAGGATCGCCTCTGCGAGGGCTCCTGCACCCTCAACGATCGCTTCGGCGCGGTGACCATCGGCAACATCGAAAAATACATCACCGACAAGGCGTTCGAGATGGGCTGGAAGCCCGATCTCTCGAACGTGGTCAAGACCGGCAAGCGGGTCGCCGTCATTGGTGCCGGCCCCGCGGGTCTCGCCTGCGCCGACGTACTGGCACGCAACGGCGTCACCCCGGTGGTGTTTGACAAGTATCCGGAGATCGGTGGCCTGCTCACCTTCGGCATCCCCTCCTTCAAGCTGGAAAAAGAGGTGATGCAGCGTCGCCGCGAGATATTCCAAGGGATGGGCGTGGAGTTTCGTCTCGAGACCGAGGTGGGCCGTGATGTCACCTTCGCCGATCTGCTCGGCGAGTTCGATGCGGTCTTCCTCGGGGTAGGCACCTACAAGTACATGAAGGGCGGCTTTGCCAACGAAGAGGCGCCGGGCGTCTATGATGCCCTGCCCTACCTCATCGCCAACGCCAACCGGTTGCTGGGGTTCGAGAAGGCGCAAGCCGACTATATCGACTTCGCCGGCAAGCAGGTGGTGGTGCTGGGCGGTGGCGATACCGCCATGGACTGTGTACGTACCGCCATCCGTCAGGGGGCCGCCAAGGTGATCTGTGCCTATCGCCGCGACGAGGAGAACATGCCGGGTTCCAAGCGGGAGGTGAAAAACGCCCGCGAGGAGGGGGTTGAATTCATGTTCAACCTGCAACCGGTAGCTGTCGAGCTGGATGCCCATGGTCGCACCGTCGGCATCAAGGTGGTGAGCACCGAGCTGGGTGAACCCGACGCCAATGGCCGCCGCAATCCGGTGATCATCGAGGGCTCCGAGCAGGTGCTGGCTGCCGATGCGGTGGTGATGGCGTTTGGCTTCCAGCCCAACCCCCAGCCCTGGATGGCGGAGTTCGGCATCGAGCTCGACAACCGGGATCGCATCAAGGCCCGCGAGCAGGCGGAGTATGCCTTCCAGACCAGCAACCCCAAGGTGTTCGCCGGTGGCGACGCGGTACGTGGCTCCGATCTGGTGGTGACCGCCATCTACGAAGGGCGCAAGGCGGCCGAAGGGATCATGGACTATCTGGCGGTCTGATCCGACCGGCCAAGACCGTGATGCACTTTCACTATCAGCCCCGCCAATGCGGGGCTGATTTCTTTGACATGCCGCCAGTGAATAGCGATGGCTAACTCTTTGGCATCGGACAAACCCAAGAACTGCGCCATTCTGGCGCGGCATACTCATCGGGCCAATACTCGGTCTGCTGTTGAATTTTACCTTCCGCAACATGGTGAAATGTGATGGCGCGAGCATTTACGACCCCATCGCTGACCAGCACCTCACTGACCACCTCACTCCCTTGTGCCAGAAGACGGACAATCTCGAAGCGCCACAGGCCAGCTGCGGGGTAGCGACGATTGATCTTGATGAAGTTCTCTCGCCCCACAATCCGTTCTCCCGATTGGGGCCAGTCACAGAAAAAATCATCTCCCAGCCAGCTTGCCGCCTTCGCAAAGTCATTGCTCTGCATCTCCTGCCAATAGGCCTCTACCACTGCTTTTGGCTCCATGGTGTTCAATTCCATACTCACTCTCCCTACACACGCACCACCAGCCACTCCCCCTTGCCGACCGGCACCAGCGAGGTGGCAAAGGCCGGATCCTGCCCGACCTCGTTCATCCACTCCACCATCTCGCTGCGATGGGAGATGGCGTTGTCGACCACCAGCAGGCCACGGGGTGCCAGCAGGCGGCGGATCTGCGGCCACCATGCCCGGTAGTGCTGACGATCCGAATCGAGGAAGATGAGCTGATAGCCGCCTTGCGGCAAGGTCGGTAGCAACTCGCCCGCATCCCCTGCCAGCAAGGTTACCCAGGGGGCCAACTCTGCCTGCTGAAAGTTGTCATGGGCCAGCACGCGCTTATCCTCATCCAGCTCAATGGTTGTAACGTGCCCCTCCAGCCGACGCACCGCTTCTGCCAGCCAGAGTGTGGAGTAACCATTGGAGGTGCCGATCTCCAGCACCGCCTGCGCCCCACGGGTCTGCACCAGCACTGACAGCAACTCCCCCGTGTCGCGGGTGATATTGAGCAGCTTGCGGTGGCGTGCCTGCTGCATGCTGTCATTGCGCTCGCCAAGCTGCTCCAGCTGGCGTTTTAACTGTTCCAGTTCCATTGATATCCCTCTCGTCCTTGCCCAAAACCGTTAGCCCACACCTCCAAGCTTGGCATTTGGGAGTCAAATGATTGCTTTCAACCGCCATTCACACCACAAAGGATGAGAAAAGGACAACCATTTGAGGCAGAATTTGTGACGTCTATCTGTTACACTTCGCGCCCGCCATTTTCCGGCTCACTCTCTGACTTGATGTCAGGCGCAGCCGTCGGTGGTTACAACCTCCGTCTCGCTCATGCCGAGCTAACCAAGCCAAACACAGCCCAGCTGGAACACAGGAACCCATTATGAGATTTGAATCGTTCGATTTTGCCCCCGAGATTTTGCGTGCTGTCTCAGATTGCGGTTATCAGGAGATGACCCCTGTGCAGCAACAGGCGATCCCGGCCATTCGCCGTGGCCGCGATGTGCTGGCCAGCGCCCAGACCGGTACCGGCAAGACCGCCGCCTTCGCCCTGCCCATCTTGCAGCGTCTGGTAGACAATCCGGCTCCGGTCCAGCCTTCCAACGCCCGTGTGCTGATCCTGACCCCGACCCGCGAGCTGGCGGCTCAGGTGGCGAGCAACATCAATGACTTCGCCAAGTATCTCGATATCACCACCATCACCATCGTCGGCGGTGGCAAGCAGGACGTGCAGGCCAAGAAGCTCAAAGCGGGCGCTCACATCATTGTGGCCACCCCGGGCCGTCTGCTGGAGCACCTCACCGCCTGCAACCTCAGCCTCTCTGGCGTCGAGTGTCTGGTGATGGATGAAGCGGATCGCATCCTCGACATGGGCTTCAGTGCCGATGTGCAGAAGATCCTGCAAGCGGTCAACAAGACCCGTCAAAACCTGCTCTTCTCCGCCACCTTCTCCGACGCGGTGAAGAAGCTGGCCAACCTGATGCTGGATCGCCCGCAGATCGTCAGCGTCAACAAGCAAAACTCCACCGCCGACACCGTCAGCCACACCGTCTATCCGGTCGAGCAGAAGCGCAAGCGCGCTGCTCTCAGAGCTGATTGGCAAGCAGAACTGGCAGCAGGTGCTGGTATTCGCCAGTACCCGCGAGAGCTGTGATGTGCTGGTCGAGGAGCTGAACCTCGACGGCATCAAGTCCGCCGTTGTCCATGGCGAGAAGGCCCAGGGCAACCGTCGCCGCGCCCTGCGCGAATTCATGGAAGGCAAGGTACGGGTACTGGTCGCCACCGAAGTGGCCGCCCGTGGTCTGGATATCCCGAGCCTGGAATACGTGATCAACTATGATCTGCCGTTCCTGGCGGAAGATTACGTGCACCGCATCGGTCGTACCGGTCGTGCCGGCAAGCGCGGCATGGCCATCTCCTTCGTCAGCCGTGAAGAGGAGCGTACCCTGCTGGAGATCGAGGCCCTGATCGGCCAGAAGATCCGCCGCATCATGGTGCCTGGCTATGAGGTGAGCAGCCGTGACGAGCTGATCAAGCAATTGCAGGAGCGTCGTCGCTTTGGCAAGCGCCCGCAGCGTGAAGATAACGCCGTGGCCCAGGTGATGGCCGAAGCCAAGCTGCAGGGTCAGCGCCTCAAGCGTCTGGCTGCAGCCAAGAAGCCCCGTCAGCCGAAATAAGGCGGGCCGTTGCTCTATTGAACCGCAAAGGCGCCACTGGCGCCTTTGCCATCTCTGTCATCGGTGTTGGCCCCAGGTGGTCAACTCAAGGATTGCTTATGACCTCTCCTACCTACAATCAGGCCCTGCTCGAGATGGCCACCCAGAGCCTGGCCGAACTGGCCCGCACCGCCGAGCAAAAGGCGGGCAAGCGCACTCCGGCGCAAGAGAGCCACTTTCTCTGCACCTGGATGGCCGACTCCCTCAAGGAGAAGCGCTTCTCCCGTCTGGTGATGGAAGATTTGAAAGCTTGGGTGCAGCTTGGCCGCACTCTGGGTGCGGGCGCCGATCTCAAGGGATTGCTGGAGCGCATCGCCTTCCAATACCAGTGCGCCATGACCAATCCGCAGCAACTGGGGGCCAAGCTGGCGGCGCTGCTGGAGGAGCTCTCAGCGGCAGGCTGGCTGGTGCTGACCGAGAGCGAGGTGAACGCCAAGCTGCGCCTGCAATCGGGCGGTCAGGCGAGTCTGGTGGTAAGCCATAGCGAATATGAAGGCCATATCGAGGACGGTGAGCTTGTCAAACCCCTCACCCTCTATGTGCGCGGTGACGAGAAGGTGCTGGCTGAGGCGGCCTTCAAGCACGGCCTGCTGCTGAGCCAGGGCAACAAGAAGACCACCCTGGTCAAACATCACAAGGCCTACCGGCTGATGCCAGACAACGCCCAACCGGCGCTGGCACTGCTGGGCGAGGCCCGCCAGAGCGCCTGATCCCGCCTGTCTTCAGCAATAAAAACGGCAGACCCTCATTTAATGCAGGGCCTGCCGTTTTTTATTGTTCGCTCTTTGGTGATGAGGTCTGGTAGTCGTTTAGCGGATCTTGATGCCAATCTGGCCCGCGTCACACCACTCGAACATCACCTCCTCGCTCTTGCCGCAGCAACTGCCACCACAAACCCGACTCTCGCGCTTGATGACCCGCCCCTTGCGCATCCAGACGCCGAGCATGGCCTCCACCGCATCTTCCGAGGTGTGGAAGTGGCGAGCCAGATCACGCCGGCTCACCTTCTGCTGCGCGGCGAGGTAATCCCCCAGCTCGCGCAGGATCATAAGGTCACCACCTTGCGGGCGACGATGTCACCGTGACGGCGACCGGCCCACCAGAGCAGTACCAGAGAGAGGCCGTAGCTGACGATCCAGAACAGGCTCTGCTCCGGATGAGCGGCAAAGGTCGCGATCTGATAGAAGAGGGTGGCGCACATAAAGGCCATGTAGTTGCACCATACCGCCGTCATCAGCGCCCACTGGCGACCGGTTTCCCGCACCAGCGCGCCCATGGCGGCGGCGCAGGGCATGTAGAGCAGCACGAACAAGAGGTAGGCAAAGGCACCGGCCGCCCCGTCGAAGTGAGTCTGCATATTGCCGTAGGTGGAGACATCCACCTCCTGCGCCTCGGCGGCAGCTTTCTGATCGTCGAGGTTGCCAACATCAAGCCCCATGGGGTCGCTCGGGTTGATCTCCGCCAGATTGGCCGCCACGGCATCGATCGCCTCGTGGAAACTGGCCACCAGCGAGAACTCGCTCGCCTCCTCTTCATCTGCGCCACCACCGGCGTAGAGGCTGTTGAGGGTACCGACCACCGCCTCTTTGGCGAAGATACCAGTGACAATACCGACCGTGGCTTGCCAGTTGTCATCGCGCACACCGATGGGGTGCAGCACCGGCGTGACGGCCTGGCTGATTTTGCTCAGCACCGAGCTCTCCTGCTCCTGATGGCCAAAGCTGCCATCGGTGCCGAGCGAATTGAGCACGCTCAGCACGGCAACCACCAGTACGATGGTTTTACCGGCGCCAAAGACGAAGGATTTGAGCTTCTGCCAGGTCTTGATGGCAACGTTGACCGGACGCGGCCACTCGTAATCCGGCATCTCCATCAGCATGGAGTCGCTCTTGCCCGGCAGCAGGGTGCTACGCAGCAACAGGCCGGTGAGCACCGCCACCAGAATGCCGATGAGGTAGAGACCGAACACCAGGTTCTGGCCAGACTCGGGGAAGAAAGCCACCGCAAACAGGGCGTAAACCGGCAGACGGGCACCGCACGACATGAAAGGCGCCATGGCGGAGGTCATCAGCCGCTCCCGCTCGGAGTTGAGGGTACGGGTCGCCATCACCGAGGGGACGGTACAACCAAAGCCCATCAGCATCGGCACGAACGCCTTGCCCGGCAGGCCGAGGCGGCGCATCAGGGCATCCACCACGAAGGCGGCACGGGCCAGATAGCCGGAGCTCTCCAGCACCGCGAGGAAGAGATAGAGGCAGCCAATCACCGGAATAAAGGTGGCCACGGTCTGCAAGCCAACGCCAAAGCCATCAGCCAGAATGGCGCCCAGCCATTCGGGGGCATTGACCAGCCCCAGCAGGTGATGCACCCCATCGACAAACAGGGCGCCACCCATGATGTCGAAGAAGTCGATAAAGGCGCTGCCGACGTTGATGGCAAACAGGAACATCAGGTACATGACAAACAGGAAGAAGGGGATGCCAATCCAGCGATTGAGCAGCACCCGATCCAGCCACTCGCTCTGGGCCTCGGTGAGCTTGCCCTTCTGCTGACGAGCCTGTTGTACCCACTGGTGGATATGGCCGTAGCGAATATCCGCCAGTTGCAGGTCGATATCCTGTCCCTGATGGGCGCGAGCCACTACATTAGCTGCGGCCGCCTGCTGACCGGGCAGCAGGGTCTCCTGCATCACCGCATCCTCTTCCAGCAGGCGCAGGGCGCGGCCACGGGTAGTGAGGTGATGCGGGGCGAGCAGGGTTTCCAGCTCCGCCAAATCGGTTTCAAGCGCGTGGCCGTAATCGAGCTGCAAGGCGGCTTGCGGCTGACCGATAAACTGCCGGATCTGCTGCTTGAAGGCGGCAACCTGCTTGCTGTTGTGGGCAGAGAGGGCCACCACCGGGCAACCGAGGGATTTGCCTAGCTTGCTCTCGTCGATGACGATGCGGCGCTTTTGCAGGATATCCAGCTTGTTGAGCACCACCACCATGGGCAGGCCCAGTTCGCGCAGTTGCAGCGTGAGGTAGAGGGAGCGCTCCAGATTGGCGGCGTCGATGACGTTGAGCAGCAGGTCGGGTTGTTGGCCCTGGGCAAAGCGGCTGGCGATCTGCTCGTCCAGACTGCCATCCTGACTGGCCAGGCTATAGATGCCGGGCAGATCCATCAGCTTGAAGTGATGCTCACCCGCGCTGAACTCACCCATCTTCTTGTCGACGGTGACGCCACTCCAGTTGCCTACCTGCTGGCGGGCGCCGGTCAGGGCGTTGAACAGGGAGGTCTTGCCGCTATTGGGGTTACCTACCGTTACCAGAGAATAATTCATACCAGCTCTACCTCTATTTTCTTCTGAACCCGCCGCGTGTGTGGCAAGCCGCTTTGCAGGTTCGACTTCTTGTCTCTGAACCGCTCCCGGTGACGTTTCTTGACCGGAGCGGTAGCCGAGCAGGGGGTTATACCGGCTCGACTTCTATTTGCTGGGCCAGACTCTTTTGCATGGAGAGACAGATCCCCTGGCACTGGATCTGGAGCGGGTCCCCCAGGGGGGCGGAGCGCAGATAGATGACTTCAGTCTGGGGCAACAGGCCCATCACCATCAGTTTGCGGCGCAGCGGCCGGGCGAGCTGATTCATATTCTTGATGCGAGCACTCTGTCCCGGTGACAACTGCGTGAGTACCATGACTGACTCCTGAAGTTAAACAATAATAATTCGCTTTTACTTGGGGCATTATAAGCTGTGTCTTCAACTTTTATTTGAGTAAAATCAAACTCCGCTTAGCTAACCCATAAAGTATTGCCATGAGTCACGACAACAACAGCCGCCTCGTTTACAGCACAGATGGCGGCATGATCAAGGAGCAGAGCGCTCCCCAATCCGCCTCCCCCTTCCCCACCGACGGCACCGTGCGCATTCGCCGCGAGACCAAGGGGCGCAAGGGCGCCGGGGTGATCACCATTCATGGCGTACCCGCCGATCAGCAAAAATCCCTGGCCACCCTGCTCAAGAAAAAGTGCGGCACCGGAGGTGGTATCAAGGAGGGAGTGATCGAAATCCAGGGGGATAAACGGGACCTGATCAAAACCGAGCTGGAGAAAGCCGGTTTCAGCGTCAAGCTGGTGGGTGGCTGATCCCCTTGTCACTCATGCGGTTTTTCCCTAGAATGCCCGCTCCCATCGAGGGGGAGTAGTCTCGCACGCCGGTGCCATCCATTGCATGAATACCGGTTTGCGACCCTGATCAACATACTTGGTGCCAAATCACCATGGTCAGGGTGATCCATGCCAACCATGGATTTGACAAGACCTTTGACGGGCCAGTGCCAATACCGGGGACGGATGGCGCAGGCTTGTCTTTGGTTTATAACAATTCCGTCCCCCGGTCATTTTTATGGAAGCCTTGTTAACCTCAACCCTCAGCGTCGCTATTGCCGAAATCGGCGATAAAACCCAGCTGTTGGCGTTGCTGCTCATCTGCCGTTTTCGCAAGCCCTGGCCCATCATCGCCGGCATGCTGGCGGCTACCCTGCTCAACCATGCGGGCGCCGCCTGGATTGGTGAGTTCATCAGCCGCTGGCTCGATCCCAAGATAATGACCTGGCTGGTCGCCATCGCCTTTATCGCCATGGCTATCTGGATTTTGGTGCCGGACAAGATGGATGACGAGGAGAGCTCGCTGGATAAATACGGCCCCTTTATGGCCACCTTCGTGCTCTTCTTTATTGCCGAAATTGGCGACAAGACCCAGATTGCCACCGTGCTGCTGGCCGCCAAATATGACTCGCTGGTGCAGGTCATTACCGGGACCACCCTCGGCATGATGCTGGCCAACGTGCCTGTGGTGCTGATCGGCAAGCTGGGGGCAGACAAGCTGCCGCTCAAGGGGATCCGCATCGCCTGCGCCATCCTCTTCGTCGGCCTCGGGGTGAGCACTCTGATCTTTGCCTGATCGCCTTTTCCGCTGCTCAAGCCCTCCCCTGTGGAGGGCTTTTTTGTTTGCTGCTTTGTTTGCTACGTAATCCGCTGTCGCAACCACCAGCCGCAGAGCCAAGGGACAGTGCACGGTTGCGGGTGCCTCATGCCATAATGGGGCAAACCTCGTGGAGTCCCCCCATGCACAACGTATCAAGAGAGACGCTTCTCGAATGGGTCAAACAGGGACGGCTGGCGCCAGAGAAGCTGGCGGACGCCCTGACCCTCGCCGATCTTCCCCCCATCCGGCGCGCTGGCAGTGGCTGTTTGACCGGCTGCTGCTCTGGCTCGGCGCCATCTGTATCGGGGCTGGCCTCATCTTCTTCGTCGCCTTCAACTGGCAAGAGCTGGGCCGGGTCTCCCGCCTCGCCCTGCTGGAGGCACCGCTGCTCGCCATGCTGCTTCTGCTGTGGCGCAAACCGCTGGGGGATACCCCCCGTCAGGCGCTGCTGCTCGCCATCGCCCTCAATATCGGCGCCCTGCTGGCGCTGGTGGGTCAGACCTACCAGACCGGCGCCGATCCCTGGCAGCTGTTCGCCACCTGGGCGCTGATGCTGGTGCCGCTGGCGGTATTTGGCCAAAGCCCCCTGCTCTGGACCTTAAGCTGGCTGCTCGGCCAGCTGGCGCTGGTGCTCTACTGGCGGCTCGGTTTGTTCACGCTCTTCTTTACCTTTGATGAAGAGGGATTGGGCTGGTGCCTTACCCTGCTCAACGCCGCCCTCTGGGGTCTGCTTCTGCTGGCGCCAAACCGCTGGCGCCTGATGCCAAGCTGGCTGGCGGGTCTGGCTGCCGGTCTGGGGGCCACCCTGCTCACCCTGCTGGCGCTGTTTGATGCCGCCTCCCCGCTGGTGTGGCCGCTCTGGTTTGGCTGGCTCGCTGCGGCCTATGCCCTGTGGCACCACAAATTTATCGCCGGACTCGCCATGGGGTGCCTCAGTCTGATTGCCGTCATCCTCGCGGCGCTGGGCAAGTGGATGGAGCCCGACATCAACGGCTTCTTGCTGCTGAGCCTGATTGCCATCGGCCTTTCGGTCACCGCCGCCCGCTGGCTGCAACAACAACGGAGGTCTCATGAGTGATCTGACCTTTTGGCAAGCACTGCAACAGGCCAATCTGGTAGAAGGGGAGATGCCCCGCAACAACCAGCCCCACTGGTCGAGCCGCTTTCTGCTGGGGCTGGTGGGCTGGATTGCCGCCCTGTTCCTGCTCTTTTTCCTGTTTCTTACCTTCGAACAGCTGACCCGCGAGGCCAACAGCGCCCTGCTGCTGGGGGCCGTGCTGCTGGCGGGGGCCTACGCCCTCAATCGCAGCCAAAGCGGCGATCTCTGGGATCAGTTCGTGCTGGCCCTCACCCTGGCGGCTGATGCCTGGCTGCTCTATGGCCTGCTCGATCAGCTGGACCTTCATCACGCCCTGCTCTGGTTTGGGTTGTGCCTGCTGTCCCTTGCCATCGCCGTGCTGTTCGATCACTGGCTGGTGCGGCTGTTTCACAGCGTGGCGGCGGCCCTGCTGCTCACCCTTGGCCTCGCCTGCCTCGGGCTGCAACTGCTGGCCCTGCCGCTGGTGATGGCGGCCATCACCTTCTGCTGGCTGCGGGCAGATAGGGATCCAGAGCGTCACCAGCTCTACCACTCCATCACGTTGGGGCTCGCCCTCTCCCTGCTGGTGCTGGGCCGTCTGCACCACCCGCTCTGGGACGGCGGCAGCAGCATGCTGGACGAACTGGGGCTGTCCCGCCTGCCGCTCTGGCTCAATCCCCTGCTCTGCGCCGCCCTGCTGCTGGCGGTGATGGTGAAACTCAAGCTCCCCCTGCTGTTTGGCCTGCCACTGGTGCTGATCAGCGCCGTTATCCCCGGCATGGGGGCAGGCGCACTGGTGCTGATCCTCGGGTTTTATGCCGGCAGTCTGGGGCTGATGACCCTCTCGGCCCTGCTGCTGCTCGGTTATGGTTCGCTCTATTACTACGATCTGGGGCTCACCCTGATGACCAAATCCTGGCTGCTGCTGGGCTCCGGCATCCTGCTGCTGGGGGCCCGCCAACTGCTCACCACCTTTGCGGCAAGGAGCGACTCATGAAACCTGTCACCCGACAACTCGCCCTGTTGCTGAGCGGCCTCGCCATCCTGGCAGGCATCAATGCCACCGTCTGGCGCTATGAGCACGCCATGAGCAGCGGCGAAGTGGTGCTGCTGCGGCTCGCTCCGGTCGATCCCCGCTCTCTGATGCAGGGGGATTACATGCGGCTGAACTACGAGATTGCCCGCGAGCTGACCAGCCGCGATGCCCGTGCGACTCAAAACAAGGGCAGCGATACCCTGGTGATCCGCCTCGATGCCCATCAGGTAGCCACTCTGGTGGCCGCTGGCAAACCGGATCGACTCGCCAGCGATGAGCGGCTATTGCAGGTGCACCAGAGCGAGCGGCAGTGGCAGATTGGCCCCGATGCCTACTTCTTTGAAGAGGGCACGGGGGGGCAGTACGAAAGAGCCCGCTACGGCGAGTTCCGGCTGCAGGCGGATGGCAAGACCCTGCTGGTGGGGCTGCGGGATGAGGCCTACCAACCCATCGGGCAGATCCGCGCCCGCTGGTAACGGCAGTGAGTGGCTATTTACGCTGTTCATGGTCACACTCAAGAGAAGGTTGATCGCTAAGGATGTTCCCAATGAGGATATGGCTGATCTGTCATCTGTTGCTGCTCTGCTGGGCCTCGACGGCCCGGGCTGATCTGGGCAAGCTCGAGTACCTCACCGAAGAGTACCCCCCCTACAACTTCAGCGATCCGCAAGGCCAGCCCACCGGCCTTGCGGTCGATCTGCTGCAGATGATCTGGCAACACAGCGGCATGACACCCCAGCCGGTGCGCATCCTGCCCTGGGCGCGAGGTTATTACTTGCTAACCCAGAAGCCCAACGTGGTGCTCTTCTCCACCGCCCGCACCCAGGCGCGGGAGGATCTCTTCAAGTGGGTCTGCCCCATCGGCTACTCGGAGTACATACTGCTCGGCCGCAAAGCGCAAAACATCACCCTGACCGCCTTCGAACAGATGAGCCAGTACAAGATCAGCGCGGTGCGCTCGGACGCCGCCGAGCAGTTGCTGCTCAACAACGGCATGGATGACAACAACATCATCCCGGCCAACCGCCTGTCGCAGGGGTTGAAGATGCTGCTCTCCGGCCGCGCCGACCTGCTCGCCACCAGCAAGCTGGCGGGATATGACGCCATCCGCGAACTGAAGCTCAATAGCGACGACTTCAACGTGGCCATGGTGCTGAGCGCCGAGCAGCTCTGCTACGCCTTCAGCCGTCAGGTGCCAGACAGCGAGATCACCCTCTTTCAGCAGGGCCTGACCCGCGCCCTCGCTTCGGAGGAGTTTCGCAAATTGCAGGCCAAATACCTGCCGGTGCGCTGAGCACTCACCCGATGGGCAGCAGTTCGCTGCCCATTTTATTGATGAAAGATGCAATAGAGGTGGCTAGCTATTCCCGCCGCAAGCAGTCAAACTGGGCTACATAGTTGATTGCGAAGGATCTTTCCCGTGCGGACATGGCACCTACCTCATCTGCTACTGCTCTTGTGGGCCACCTTCGCGCAGGCCGATCCGGGCAAGCTTGAGTATCTGAGCGAAATCTCTCCCCCGTTTAATTTCAGCGACCAACAAGGGATGCCGACCGGATTGTCGGTGGAGCTGATGCAGCTTATCTGGAAAGCGCGGGGCGTATCGCCCCAGCCCATCCGCATTCTGCCCTGGGCCCGGGGCTACAACCTGCTGCAACAAAAACCCAATGTGGTGCTCTTCTCCACCGCCCGCACCCCGCAGCGGGAGGCGCTTTTCAAGTGGGCCTGCCCCATCGATCACTCGGAGTTTGTGCTGCTGGGGCGCAAGGCGGACAACATCACCCTAGGCTCCGTGGCCGAGATCAGCCGCTACAAGGTCGGCGTGGTGCGCTCTACCGTCTCCAGACAGCTGCTGCTCGAACGCGGTATCGATGAGCGCCAGCTGATGCTGGCCAACCGCCTCACCCAGGCGGCCAAAATGCTCACCTCAGGTCGCGCCGATCTCTTTGCGACCAACAAGCTCGCGGGCTATCAAACCCTGCAGCAGCTCGGCTTCAAGCCGGATGACTTTCATGTCGCCTTCGTGCTGGATGCCAGACCGCTCTGCTACGCCTTCAGCCGTCAGGTGCCCGACAGCGAGGTCGCCCTCTTTCAGCAGGCGCTGACCCAGGTCGTCGCCTCGGCAGATTTCTCGGCCCTGCAAGCCAAATACCTGCCACTGCGCTAACGCCCTGATCGCCGCCGACACAGGGCGCAAGATGGCGGCCGCCCCTCGCGCTTTTTTGCCAAACATGCTCCATCGCCTTGGCGAAATCGGCCAGCTTGGTCACACTTGAGCAGATATTCCCTTGATCAGGATGGCAAAAATGAAACCATGGATTGGATTGGCCGGGGCGCTGCTGGCCACCCTCGCACAGGCGAGTCCTGAGCTCGGCAAACTGCACTACATCACCGAAGAGTACAAACCCTACAACTACGCCGATGCCAGCGGTGCCCCCACCGGCCTCGCGGTCGAGCTGCTGCAACTGGTGTGGAAAAAGACCAATACGCCGGCGCAGCCCATCACCATCATGCCCTGGGCGCGCGGCTACTACCTGCTGACCCAAAAGCCCAATGCGGTGCTCTTCTCCACCGCCCGCACCCAGGCGCGGGATCCCCTGTTCAAGTGGGCCTGCCCCATCGGGTATGCCGAGATCGTGCTGGTGGGGCTGGCCGATCGCAATATCACCATCACCAAGCTCGACGATGCCAAGGCGTTCAATATCGGGGCGGTGCGAGCCGATGTGGGGGAGCAACTGCTGCTCAACAACGGCTTTGACGAGACCAAACTGATGGCCGCCAACCGGCTGGCACAGGCGCTCAAGATGCTCACCTCAGGCCGGGTCGATCTGGTCTCCACCAACAAGACCACCATGGAGCAGCTGATCGTCGAACAAAAACTCGATCCCGCCCGCTTCAAGGAGCAGTGGGTACTGAGCTCGGAGCAGTTCTGCTTCGCCTTTAGCCATCCGGTGAGCGACGAGCTGGTCAAGGAGTTCCAGACCGGCTTGACCCAGGTGCTGGCGAGCAGCGAATACCCGCTTCTGCACAGCAAATACTTCCCAACCCCTACCGCCAAATAGCGGCGCGGAGTCGAGCGCCAACAACAAGGGGCCCATTGCGGGCCCCTTCGCTTTTTCCGTTTGCGCTCCCCTCTTTTTACCTTTTGCGTCCCCCTCGCGGCGTCATCCCACCGCCCCGCTACGACCAAACCCCGACAATCATCAACTAATCGCGAATTAATAAAAGTTTGTGCCAGCGCAAAAAATCACTCTTTTCTGATAGTTAGCTCATCAAAACCATAGATAAGACCACTCTGGCTCCGTAATATGGCGACGGGCGTCTGTTGACCCCTTTTCCGAGATCAATGGTCAACGGCGCAATCTGGTAGCGAGAGTCAGGGGCGGTAGCCACTTTAACGTAGGGTCGATTAGCGAAGCGTAATCGTCCGCGGTAACCGTCCCCTCTCCCCTTGCGGGAGAGGGCTAGGGTGAGGGGGGTCGGTAACGTCATTACATGGCGGAATATCGCCAGCCTAAATGGCATGGCTTCGCCATGCAGGACACGAGGACTCCGTCCTCGATGGGGTTTCGCCGCCGCTGCGCGGCTTGGCGAGTGACTTTTCTTTGCGTGGCCAAAGAAAAGTCACCAAAAGAAAGGCCACCCCCACTTGTTCGCCCTCCTACGGCGGGTTCCCTCGGTTCAGGCAAAAGGTTGGCGGAACGACACAGACGGTACATCCCTGTACCGCCTGCGTCTGCGCCGTCGTCCATGACGGCGCTCCTGACCTTGTGCCCTCACCTCGGCGAACAACAGGGGGCAACACCCAACCCGCAGCACCGAGGCCAGTTAACAAGCGTAGGGTGCAATAAGCGCAGCGCATTGCACCGCGCTAACACTTCCCTGCCTATTCGGGGCAAAGATCGGGCGGGTTGTTATCTCGCAGCCAACCCCTAGCCCACCCCATGGCGAGAGCAGATTGTCGCAGCTATGCAACAAGCACCATCGACATGATTGCATAGGTGAAAAATCATATTGGGTACAGTACAAGTGGCATACATCTCTATCGGGAAACAGTTTTTATTGAAGGCCCGATAGTGAGTGTTTAGTAGTGATAACGACCTTATTTCTCGAACGTTCTAATCGAACCTACGACCCTGAAATAATATATAACAATATATTAGGAGAGATTACAGTGTATTTAGAGAGCCTTAAAATTGAAAACTACAGAAAGTTTCGAAACGAAAACAATCTTGTGAGATTTGTAGAGCCAAGTAACATTACTACTACGCAACAAAATGTAGATAACCCCAAATCAGTTATTGGCCCATCTACAACGCTTATCATTGGTAAAAATAATGCTGGCAAGACAACTATAGCCAATGCATTAAAACTAATACACGAGAATCGGCAACCCCGCTCTACCGATTTCAATAATAACTACTTATCAGAACTACACGATCAATACCTTACTACAGACGATGTAAACATTAGCCTGCCAGAGTTAGCTTTTACTATTAAAGTCGTGGTCGACATGGATAAAAACGACCTTATGTCTGGCTTAATAGAATTTGCCCATACACAAGCTCGCACTGATGGATTGAACAGTATTTTAATAAAAATAAGAATAGAGATTACTGAAGCATCAGTTTATAAAGATGCAATAATAAAACTGGTTGAATACTCCAAGAGGCATAGTTTAAGCCGCAATGAAAGCATTCAATTATTTTACGAGTTATTAGATCAATCATCTGATTTTCTAAATCAGGACTCTGAGAAAAAACTTTTCACTATAAAATACTACAATTCTAATGGACATGAGGCAAAAAAGTTTTCATTAAAAGAACTAATTAACCTTAGAGAAATTAAAGCTAACAGGCATTTAAAAGATGGTGTTTTAAGTGAGGTTTTCAATAAAATTATTAAATTCCAGTTTGACAATGATTTAACTAACAAAGGGATTTTGAAAACGGAAGTCAGTGGTATAAACCAAGTATTAACAGAAAAAATAAAGGCAAAAAGTGATAATGTTTCATCTGTGCTCACACAAATAGAGGATAAAAACCATGTCGACTTGAATTTAAGTGGCAACGTTACTTATGATAAAGTCGTGAAAGAACTAATAAAGTATAATTTTTCTGATAATGGCGATTACATACCTGAAAGTCAGTTTGGACTAGGCTACATCAATCTTTTAAACATTATCGGCGAGATTATTTACTATGTTGATAGTTATAAAAAAGATAGCCAAAACAGTTCTATTAATTTACTGTTTATAGAAGAGCCAGAAGCATTTATGCATCCTCAGATGCAAGAGTTTTTCATCAACAGAATTGATAATGCAGTACAAAAGGCTTTGGAAATTTCTAAAGG
Organism: Aeromonas sp. 95A; assembly: GCF_051919235.1. Classification (NCBI taxonomy): domain Bacteria; kingdom Pseudomonadati; phylum Pseudomonadota; class Gammaproteobacteria; order Aeromonadales; family Aeromonadaceae; genus Aeromonas; species Aeromonas sp. 95A. The sequence goes on along the minus strand of NZ_JBQBFC010000001.1, from coordinate 3,934 downwards.
CTCTGATGAGGATAGCAAAATATTAAATTGCCAAATAGCTATAACTACCCACTCATCTCACATTGTCAATAGTAAGATACATAGCAGCAACTCGTTTAATAATATTAACTATCTCAACATTATAGATAAATCAGCCAACGTTATAAATTTAAATGATGATGTTATATCAGCTGATTTAGATGATAGCAAAGATCTTAAGTTTATTAAAAAACATATAAAATATAAAGTTTCCGAGCTATTTTTCGCTGATGCAATTATTTTTGTTGAAGGTGCAACTGAAGAAACCCTTCTTCAGTTTTACATAGATAAAGACCCGATTTTAAAAAATAGCTACATATCTATTTTTAATATAAATGGAGCGCATGGGAAAGTTTATTTCCCATTAGCAAAAAAGTTAAAAATCCCATGTTTAATTATCACGGACTTAGACATTAAAAGGTCTCCCTGTCAAAAAAACAAGCCCCATAATATATCTGATGACGATTGTATAATTTGTGGGCATAAGAAAGACATTGCTGACACCCCTGAAATTAAAGAAAAAATAAATTACTCTCAGATAAAAGATTTGGATGGATTCCAGACTACAAATGCAACTATAAAATTTTTCATGAGCAAAAAACCTTCTGTATCTACAGAAAAAGATCTGAAAAACATAGACTATATTAATGATGAAAATATTTTTGTTGTTTTTCAGAAAGACATAATCAATGATTATTATGCAACTAGCTTGGAAGAAGCATTTATACTTGAAAACTTTAATAACTCAATCCTAAATTCAGCTCTAGAGTCCTGCAAGCCACGTACATATCATCAGATTGTAAAAGCTAAAAGCACTAAAAATTTCGAGGCATTGAAACACAGGTCGTTTGAAATTCAACGTGCACTTTCAGATAGTAAAAGTGACTTTTCTGGTGAGTTACTCTATCAATCTATCATTTCAGACGACAATAGCTACCCAACACTACCTAGATATATTTTGGATGGATTTGCTTGGGTAAAAAATAAATTATCAGAATAGCCTTATATGAGGTTGGCAATGTCCAATAAATTAATAGATGAAGCTCAAGTCACTCAGACCTTATTTGATACCATAGACAGAAATGATAGTTTCATATTTAGTGCCGGTGCAGGTTCAGGAAAAACCTACGCATTGATAGAATGTTTGAAATATATACTAAGGAATAACTTTGAACGCCTTCGCAATAATAATCAACAAATGGTATGTATTACATATACTAACGTTGCTGTAAATGAAATAAGAACTCGACTCGGAAATTCAGATACTGTTATAGTTTCAACAATACATGAGATGCTCTGGTCAATTATTCAAAGATTTCAGTCAGAGCTTGTCTTGATTCATCTTAGCAAGATCAGTAGCGAACTAGAGAAACTAGATGCGGAGTTATCGAGTGATCCAAATGACAAACTTGGTTTTTTTACTTTTTTATCACTAGAAGAGCAAAATTCTTGTATCGAACTAATCAGAAATACCAAAGAAATTTATTATGCACATCAGAACTCAAATTCAGCAACTTTCAAAGCCGCTTATACACCTTTTGAAGATAAGTACGGTAAAAGTAAAATCCATTCATGGCTAAGGAACTACAAGGTATTTCAAGAAGTAGCAAAGCGCATATATAGAAAAGATCGATATACTCAGTGCATTGAAAATATAAAGTCATATAAAAATGGCTATACAGCGGTCATTTACGATAATAAGTTTAACGCAGATAGATTAGATAAAATGAGATTTAGTCACGATACTTTATTAGAGTATTCCTATAGCCTCATTAATACTTATCCATTGCTAAGTAGATTGATTATTGACAAATATCCATATTTTTTCATTGATGAATACCAAGACACTAATAAACATGTAGTGAATTTGATAAGGCTAATATATGACTTCTCTATCAATAATAAAAGGGATTGGTTAGTAGGATATTTTGGTGATACTGCTCAGACCATCTATCCTGATGGCATAGGCATTAAACTTGAAACTATTTATAGCGATTTAAAAACCATAACCAAAATATATAATCGCCGTTCACATCTACAAATCATCGATACAGCTAACGCAATAAGAAATGATGATATATCTCAAGTCCCAATCAATGATGGCAGGAACCAAGGAAATGTCATATTTTATTACGCACCACCTGAAAATGATAAGGCTAGAGTTGATATAGCAAAGAAATTTATAGAGAAGTATATAGTTCAAGTCGGAGATGATGATGGTATTGACTGTTTGGTACTAACAAACAAATTAATGGCTGAGATGAATGGATTTGGTGATATTTATCATGCATTTAAACTGGCAGAGAATATATATTATGATGATTTGAACACAAAATTATTATCCAATGAACTTGATAAATTAGACCCCACCATACGAATCATATATAAGATAGTCAATCTTTATTTATTGGTTAATAATCATAATTCAACATACTACGAACTTTTTGGTGATAAGGGCAGAATAGTTAAGTTTTCGGAAGCTAATGATTTTCTAAAAAAGATGCGTGCATTTAAAGCCATAACATTAGGTGACTTCCTATCTGAAATTTCAAACTACTATATTGATAGTCCCAATCCCCCCCCTTTAAATATTTTTATAAATTCTTTTTTGGGTTCAAATTTTGATGATGTACTGAAACATAAAAATATTCAATCATTTATAAAGTATTTACTGAAAGAACTAATGTTGCCCCGTAGTGAAGGCGGGCATGAAAATGATGACCTAGAGATAGCAAGAGTCGACAACATTCTAAATATCAGACTCGAAACATGGGCCCTCTGGGTCAATTATATTAACGAAACTATTCCTGGCCCTATAAGATATCACACATACCACGGAACGAAAGGTGAAGAATATAGTAATGTAGCTATTATTATGGAACATAGCTTTGGTCGAAATAGTAAAGGGAGGGATAAATTTAAAAAATTTTTCTTATACAGAGCATCAACAGATGAAACTACCTTGCCCACCCCTGATGATGATGACATTTTCAATACTAGAAATTTAATTTATGTTGCGTGCTCAAGGGCGATTAAAAATTTATGGGTTCTTTATTTAGATGACATTAATGAAATAGAAGGTGGTCTAAATAAAATTTTCAAAAAAATTGAACCATGGAAAAATTCATAACCTATGGCGATTGAATTCGCCAAACACGCTTCTACCCCCACTAAAAAACTATTTCGTCAACCCCTTGCACCGCTCTTCCCCTGCGGAGTAATAAACCATCGACCAGAAAAATAAAACCACGGGCGGGCACGGTATTGGTTCCCCCTTCAAGCCGCTTGGTCGAGTTCAACGGGTCAGGAGCGCCATCAGGGATGATGGCGCAGCCGCAGTCGGCATATGGGCCAAATCGGATCAGGGCGAGCACTGCTCGTCCCCGATTTGGCGCGAGAACAAGGAGGTTCGAAGCGGGCTTTGGTCGAAGCCAGGGATGGCGTAGGACAAAGTGCAGTCTGCGGCGACCCGTTGGACGAGACGAGGGAACCCGCGAAGCGGGCGGTTTACCGGGGGAAAAGACTTTTGGTGACTTTTGGTCTTTCAAAAGTCACTCGCCCCAGCCCGAAGGGCGGGCAAACACCTTCGAGGGCAGCGCCCTCGCATCCTGCATGGCGAGGCCATGCCATTAAGGCGTAGGACGATATTCAGCCGAGAAATGACGTTAGCCCCCTCACCCTAACCCTCTCCCACAAGGGGAGAGGGGATCAGAGCCTAGGCCACCGAGGCTTAAAAGGTGTCTCAGGGAAAAGACAAACAAAAACCGCAGCCCTAGGGCTGCGGTTTTTATTGGCTCAACCTGTTGGCACCAGACGCCAACAAGGCCAACCGGCCTTAGGCACGGCGCCAGCTGGTCTTGCCGGCGCTGTCTTCCAGCACGATGCCCATCTCGGTGAGACGGTTGCGAGCGGCATC